>OZ245893.1:0-3254998 GCA_965229645.1 Alphaproteobacteria bacterium | reverse complement strand
CTCCGATGCAGCATCGCTTATCGAACCGCTGATCTTTGCAACATCGTAACCAATAACTGGGTTACTGTTCGCATCCAACGCCGCCACCGTGATCGTGAAGGTATCGCTATCATTGGCTGCAGGCGTTGAGCCACTGGCCGTTGCGGCCACGCTCAATGTCGTCACACCCAAATCAACCGCACCTGCCACAAACGTCATGCTCACAGGGTTACTGGCGTTTGTAATGGCAGCGCCATCCAAACTGATCGTCACGAAGTGTTCTATGGCTTGCTTGGCTTGAACCGTCGCTGTGTAAGTTCCGTCGCCAACCGCTGTGAAGTTTGACAATGCCGCATCTGTAATGGCTACCCCCTCCGATGCAGCATCGCTTATCGAACCGCTGATCTTTGCAACATCGTAACCAATAACTGGGTTACTGTTCGCATCCAACGCCGCCACCGTGATCGTGAAGGTATCGCTATCATTGGCTGCAGGCGTTGAGCCACTGGCCGTTGCGGCCACGCTCAATGTCGTCACACCCAAATCAACCGCACCTGCCACAAACGTCATGCTCACAGGGTTACTGGCGTTTGTAATGGCAGCGCCATCCAAACTGATCGTCACGAAGTGTTCTATGGCTTGCTTGGCTTGAACCGTCGCTGTGTAAGTTCCGTCGCCAACCGCTGTGAAGTTTGACAATGCCGCATCTGTAATGGCTACCCCCTCCGATGCAGCATCGCTTATCGAACCGCTGATCTTCGCAACATCGTAACCAATAACTGGGTTACTGTTCGCATCCAACGCCGCCACCGTGATCGTGAAGGTATCGCTATCATTGGCTGCAGGCGTTGAGCCACTGGCCGTTGCGGCCACGCTCAATGTCGTCACACCCAAATCAACCGCACCTGCCACAAACGTCATGCTCACAGGGTTACTGGCGTTTGTAATGGCAGCGCCATCCAAACTGATCGTCACGAAGTGTTCTATGGCTTGCTTGGCTTGAACCGTCGCTGTGTAAGTTCCGTCGCCAACCGCTGTGAAGTTTGACAATGCCGCATCTGTAATGGCTACCCCCTCCGATGCAGCATCGCTTATCGAACCGCTGATCTTCGCAACATCGTAACCAATAACTGGGTTACTGTTCGCATCCAACGCCGCCACCGTGATCGTGAAGGTATCGCTATCATTGGCTGCAGGCGTTGAGCCACTGGCCGTTGCGGCCACGCTCAATGTCGTCACACCCAAATCAACCGCACCTGCCACAAACGTCATGCTCACAGGGTTACTGGCGTTTGTAATGGCAGCGCCATCCAAACTGATCGTCACGAAGTGTTCTATGGCTTGCTTGGCTTGAACCGTCGCTGTGTAAGTTCCGTCGCCAACCGCTGTGAAGTTTGACAATGCCGCATCTGTAATGGCTACCCCCTCCGATGCAGCATCGCTTATCGAACCGCTGATCTTCGCAACATCGTAACCAATAACTGGGTTACTGTTCGCATCCAACGCCGCCACCGTGATCGTGAAGGTATCGCTATCATTGGCTGCAGGCGTTGAGCCACTGGCCGTTGCGGCCACGCTCAATGTCGTCACACCCAAATCAACCGCACCTGCCACAAACGTCATGCTCACAGGGTTACTGGCGTTTGTAATGGCAGCGCCATCCAAACTGATCGTCACGAAGTGTTCTATGGCTTGCTTGGCTTGAACCGTCGCTGTGTAAGTTCCGTCGCCAACCGCTGTGAAGTTTGACAATGCCGCATCTGTAATGGCTACCCCCTCCGATGCAGCATCGCTTATCGAACCGCTGATCTTTGCAACATCGTAACCAATAACTGGGTTACTGTTCGCATCCAACGCCGCCACCGTGATCGTGAAGGTATCGCTATCATTGGCTGCAGGCGTTGAGCCACTGGCCGTTGCGGCCACGCTCAATGTCGTCACACCCAAATCAACCGCACCTGCCACAAACGTCATGCTCACAGGGTTACTGGCGTTTGTAATGGCAGCGCCATCCAAACTGATCGTCACGAAGTGTTCTATGGCTTGCTTGGCTTGAACCGTCGCTGTGTAAGTTCCGTCGCCAACCGCTGTGAAGTTTGACAATGCCGCATCTGTAATGGCTACCCCCTCCGATGCAGCATCGCTTATCGAACCGCTGATCTTCGCAACATCGTAACCAATAACTGGGTTACTGTTCGCATCCAACGCCGCCACCGTGATCGTGAAGGTATCGCTATCATTGGCTGCAGGCGTTGAGCCACTGGCCGTTGCGGCCACGCTCAATGTCGTCACACCCAAATCAACCGCACCTGCCACAAACGTCATGCTCACAGGGTTACTGGCGTTTGTAATGGCAGCGCCATCCAAACTGATCGTCACGAAGTGTTCTATGGCTTGCTTGGCTTGAACCGTCGCTGTGTAAGTTCCGTCGCCAACCGCTGTGAAGTTTGACAATGCCGCATCTGTAATGGCTACCCCCTCCGATGCAGCATCGCTTATCGAACCGCTGATCTTCGCAACATCGTAACCAATAACTGGGTTACTGTTCGCATCCAACGCCGCCACCGTGATCGTGAAGGTATCGCTATCATTGGCTGCAGGCGTTGAGCCACTGGCCGTTGCGGCCACGCTCAATGTCGTCACACCCAAATCAACCGCACCTGCCACAAACGTCATGCTCACAGGGTTACTGGCGTTTGTAATGGCAGCGCCATCCAAACTGATCGTCACGAAGTGTTCTATGGCTTGCTTGGCTTGAACCGTCGCTGTGTAAGTTCCGTCGCCAACCGCTGTGAAGTTTGACAATGCCGCATCTGTAATGGCTACCCCCTCCGATGCAGCATCGCTTATCGAACCGCTGATCTTCGCAACATCGTAACCAATAACTGGGTTACTGTTCGCATCCAACGCCGCCACCGTGATCGTGAAGGTATCGCTATCATTGGCTGCAGGCGTTGAGCCACTGGCCGTTGCGGCCACGCTCAATGTCGTCACACCCAAATCAACCGCACCTGCCACAAACGTCATGCTCACAGGGTTACTGGCGTTTGTAATGGCAGCGCCATCCAAACTGATCGTCACGAAGTGTTCTATGGCTTGCTTGGCTTGAACCGTCGCTGTGTAAGTTCCGTCGCCAACCGCTGTGAAGTTTGACAATGCCGCATCTGTAATGGCTACCCCCTCCGATGCAGCATCGCTTATCGAACCGCTGATCTTTGCAACATCGTAACCAATAACTGGGTTACTGTTCGCATCCAACGCCGCCACCGTGATCGTGAAGGTATCGCTATCATTGGCTGCAGGCGTTGAGCCACTGGCCGTTGCGGCCACGCTCAATGTCGTCACACCCAAATCAACCGCACCTGGAACGAAGGTCACTTCAACCGTCTCATCGGCTGTATCATCTGTATTACGAACCGCGCTGTCATTAACCGTCGCACTGATCGTTTCGCTCTGGGCGGTGGTTGAGGTCAACTCGGCGGTATAGGTGCCGTCGCCATTGTCGGTCATGAGGGTGCCGCTCGTATCCGAGGCGCCTCGGAAGACGAGGACGCTCTGCGCGTTGACGCCATAGCCCACATCCCCATTGTTGGTGTCGAGAACTGTAACCACGACCTCGATCTTCTCTGATCCATCGGCGACGACGGAGGCATCACCAACAACCGCTAAGGAAGACTTGTTGAGGTCGATGGCAGCTTCGTCGCCTGAGAACCTGATCGTGAGGCTTTCATCCGCACTGCCGTCGCTGGTTTTGATGGCACTGCCCCCGACCGTCGCGGTGATTGCATGGGGTGCGACCGAAGCGGACGTCAGCGCGAGGGTATAAGTTCCATCGCCTTGATCGGCGGCGGTGCCTGCTGAATTCGCATCCTTAAGCACCGCAACATTGCTCAAGCCGAACACGGGCACCCCGCTCGTATCGAGCACCGTTACCGCAACCTCAATGGCGTCGCTGTTGTTGGGGAGCGCGCGCGCCGTGTCCACCGCCAGGGAAGAGGCGGGCAGATCTAACTTACTTGCATCCCCGTTAAAGGTTAGCGTTGCGGAGGATGTCGCGTCAGACGCGCCGATGAACTGAGCGCCGATATAGACCTTGACGTAGTGAGCGCCGCCCTGGGTGGACGTCAGCGTGGCCGTATGCGTGCCCGTACCGTCGCTGTTTTCCTGGCCTTCGGTGAAGGCCGAGAGGGTCGCCGCCGCGATGGCATTGCCGTCGCCATCGACCACTTCGCCCGTAAGGCCGCTGTAGTTTTTCACCACCGCGCCCTCGTCGTCCTTCAAATTGACCGAAATCGTGACGGTCGTCACGTTGGCTATGGGCGCGGTTGTGCTTGGCGTCACCGTTGAGGTTTGAGGGTCTGGCCCTTTGAGGAAGTTGACGGTCGTAGGACTGGAGGTGAGCGCAATTCCGTCTAAGGTGGCGGAGAGCGATGCTGTTCCCACCTGCGTGGAAGCTACGTCAGCGGTATAAACCCCTGTCCCCGTTATCCCATCCGACTCAAGAATTTCTGTGACGTTGGTAACGATCAACCCATCATTACTGTCGCTTTGGGTGGGAATATCATCGCTGAAGATTTCGACCTCCAAACCCGAAAACGGGGTGCCATCCCCATAGAGTGCTGTGACTGTTACATTCGCGCTCTCTAAGCCATCAGCGAACACAGTGCTCAGACTTCCAGAACTGATGGCAATGGTGGACAAGCCAGGATCAAGACCTGCAGTCGCCCAAAGGGGTTTGTTCGAATCGTCCCAATTGTCCGCACCGTTATCAAAACTATTTGGCTCCCCAGAGAAATGAGAAACATCCCACGTCACTAAGCTTTGGTTGAAATTGCTGGCATTTCGAAACATGCCATCCATATTTGTAGCATTGGAAACATCCCAACCACCAATTGCTTGGTTGAAATTCTGCGCTTGGTCAAACATGTAACGCATGTTTGTAACACTCGACGTGTCCCAACCGCTTATATCGAAATCAATGTTGTCCTGATTTTGAAAGTAGTAGGACATATCGGTGACATTGCCCGTATAGACCTGATCGCCCGTGTACTCGATGCCAGTCAACTCGTATTGATATCCATTGGACTTTGCTGTGACAAAATCAGCTTGATTTATTACGAGCATGCCCTCGCAAGGCGAAACACTTCCATGAAAACTATTGTCGTTGTTCGCACTTGCATCACAATTACTATGTCCGCCCCAAACGGGTTCTTTGTCAGTTCCATTTATCGGTGTACTATTGGCAAAACTTGACGGTTCAAGATCTATATGCCTAACATCCCATGAAGACAGGTCCTGATTAAAGTTCGAGGCATTATTAAACATACTGGTAAAGTTCTCAACATTAGAGACATTCCAATCGCCAATATCTTGATTAAATGATGACGCGGAACCAAACATGGTTTCCATCGTGGTCACACTGGACACGTCCCACTGAGATATGTCCCTATTAAAGACATCATTACGATAAAATAGGGCATGCATATTCTCCACGTTCCCTGTGTTCCAGCCGCTAATATCTTGGTTGAAGTTCTGCGTTCCGGTCCCAGTATCAAAAAACAACGCATACATGTCCGTTATGTTAGCTACGTAAAAGTCGTCGTAGTAGTAGTACTTGCCATCTTTATAAAATCGGTACGAATTATCTCCTTGCCAATTCGAAGTTTCGGTTAGGGCTATATGGTCCACAACCAGCAAGCCAGCACACTCACCTGATTGCCCCACGTATGCTTGCGACAGATTTATGTCACTGACATAGGTACTATCCAGATGCCAGATAGGCCCTGGATCAAGATAGCACTCAGAGGGCACCACATATTCCGCCCGCGCCACCGACACAGGCACCAAGGCCAAGAGCCCCGCGCCGAGGCCCGCAAGGCCGAGGCTTCGCAAGGTCGCCCTCGTGCCCTCGCCCTGGGTTCTGGCACGGGCACCATGGGTTTGACGCGCCGCGCCGCTGCCCAGCAGGCCCCAAAGGCCTTGCGCAAAACGTTTCCTTGTCACGAAGTTTGGTGCAAACTGCATAAGATGATCGCCTTCATTTTGTAGCAAATAATGTTGCAATAAAACTATATTTCTTTTTGTTGCAAAAAGGCAGAAATGTGTCAACAAGAACGTTTTGGTACTGTGGTCACGAATACCACGGCGCACGGATCGTGCCGTCTGTGCTTCCCGCTGCCGATCCGTGCTGGATGCTGCGACCCTCTTTGCGGCGCGGACGTTCCCTGCGCCCTTCGGGCTTGGAGTCCGCTTGGCGCAGCATGACGTCGGGGGGGACGCAGGCTGGTGCGTTGGTCTGGGTATTTTTCCGCTGGTCGAAGAGATCCTTAAAAACTTCGGTCCCAGGTGCCGTCGATGCGGACTTCTTCGTTTTCGCTGTTGCCCAATTCGCCGAAGGTCAGGTCGATTCGCGATGTCGATCCATCCTGATTGTTGCCGATCCAGCCGAGGCTGATGGCGCCGACGGGGTCCTCGTTGGGGGAGTAGATCGTGCCGTCGCTCAAGGTGACGTCATCGGTGCCGAAGACTTGGCTCATTTCCCCGCGCACGGTGATGCGCCCTGGCAGGGTTTGGATCGGCATGGACCTAAATTCGACCCCCATGCCGATCCTGCCGACGCTGGCTTCGACTTGATCGGAAGTGACCCCGTCGGAGAATGTGAAGGCGTCGAGACCCTCGGTGGAGTAGAGCAGATCGACAAAGGGCACCAAGGTGCTGCCATCCTCGAGGTTTCGCTCGCCACTGATTTCGCCTTTCAGGATGAGGCGCAGGGATGCGGCCTCGCCCGTTGCCTCCGAAACGCTCTCAAACTCGTTGCGCGAGGCCGTCAGGATGGAGGAACCCGTGTAGGTCAGCCCGTCCGCCCGACGCGCACTGTAGTAGCCGATGGAAACCCCCGCCCGATCGGCGTCGGTTTCTTCGTCGTAGTTCCAATTGGAGACCTCGGCGCCGTAGAGCAAGCCCGAGACAGTGCCTTCGGCCTTGGCCAATTCGGTTCCGACGACCGCGTAGGCAAAGGTCCCCTCGCCTTTCAATTCGGAGTCGACCGACGCCGACGACAGACCCATGGAGAACCAGTCAACCAAGGGGGCCCCTGCGTCATCGCCTTCGCGGGCCGACAGGACCCGTAGGCCGCTGTAGGCGCTGGGGTCCAGGGAACTGATGGCGGTTCCTTCCGCAGGTCCATCGACCACGGACCCGAGGCCTTCGAAGGGGCTGCTCAAGTCGGGTGCGGTACCAGCGGTTGCGGCCGCGCTGGCGAGCCCGCCAAAGGCGGCGTCGCTGATGAGGCTGCTCAACTGGCTGCTCATTACCGTGCTATTGACAATCGACGTAACGACCGCGCCCGTATCGCTGGCCTGGGCCGCACCGAAGGTCACGGTAACCGTGGTGCTGATCTCAACCGCATCGACCATCACGGTCACAAGGACTGGACCCGTCTTGGTCGCGCTCAGTTCAGCCGTGTAGGTTCCAGGACTGCTCGGGCTTTCGGTGAAGGCCCCGACGCGCGCCTCGTTGGTTGCGGTCGCCGATATATGGTCGGCAATTCCGGTTAGGATCTCGCCATCGGCATCCCGCGCCACGACGGTGAGGATCGCCGCCTCATCGACCCGCAGGCCAGAGGAGGCGCTTGCGGTGACGCTTGTTTGGGCCGCCGACACGCGCTTTTCTGGGGCGTCGTTGTCAACAACCGTCACGGCCAGGCTTGCCGTCGCGTCCTCGTAACCGCCGCCCGTTGCGCTGAAGTTGACCGCAAGGGCGATGTTGGCACCCGCCTCATCTTCGGCCGCGCTCAGGGTCAGCGTTTGCGGCGTCGCCCAATCGCTGGAGGTGAAGGTCAAGGTGGCAGGGGCCAGCGTCACCGCCGCATTTGTCGAGCTTGGGGTCACGGTCACGTCTTGCGAGGGCTGCACGCCCAAAGCGACGGTGACGGTTGCGGTTGCCCCCTCGCCGACTTTGAGCGAGTCGCTTGAGAGCGCAAAGACCGCGTCATCGTCTTGAGTTGTCACCGACACTTCCAAGGCCGCTAAGGCGCTGTAGTCAGGGTCTGCGGCAGAGGTCGGCGTCAGCGTGACGGTCACCAGCTTGTTGCCCGGCAAATCATCGTCAACCGCCGTCACCTCGACGGTTTGCGGTGTTTTCCAATTCGCGGCGGTGAAGGTCAGGCTTTGGGATCCATCGGCCTCGGCGACAAGGGTGACGTCATCCGTCGCGAGGGCGACGGTCACGTCCCCCATGGGCTGGGTTGCTAGGGCCACGGTGAACGTATCGGTGCTTCCCTCGGGCAACGACAGCTCACGGTCCGCGTCGGACACCAGCAGGCCTGGTTCGTCATTGTCCGCTACCGTGAGGCTTATGACCTCGGCCTCCGTATCGCCGTAGCCGCCGCCTGCGGGGCTTAGATTGATCGAGAGCGTCTCATCGGTCGAATCGTCGTCTTCGACCCCCGACACGATCAGGCTCTGCGCCGTCGCCCAGTTCGCGGGTGTAAAGGTGAGCTCAAGCGCGGTCGTGAAGGCCGTATCGTCGCCCGTTGCCAGCAACGCCGCAGTTTCATCGCTCACGTCCACGGTGACTCGAACCTCGCCCGACGGTTCTTCCTCAAGGCTGACCTCAAGTGCGCTCGTGCTCCCCTCGGTCACGCTGAACGGCAGAGGTGCGAGGCTCAGACCCGGATTTTCGACGATGTTGGTCACCGAAATCGTGACGGTTTGCTGCTGCGTGTTCGGGGAGTCTAGGGCGTCGGAGGCGGTGACGATGAAGACATAGGTGTTGTCAGCGTCCGCGTCGGCGGGGGTCTCATAGTCCGCCGCGCCCGACCCGTTCGCGTTGAAGAACACCTGGGCCACGCGCGCATCGTCGGGACCCGAGTGCGTCAAGGTGAAGTCCCCCGCGTCGTCGCCGCCAGTGATTTCGTAGGTTAGGGGCCCGTTGTCGTCGCTCGCCACGATGGTCGCGACGACGCCCGTGTCGTTTTCGACCGACGTGAAGGTATCTCCGCTCGTGAAGACGGGCGCGTTGGCATCGTAGATAAGGGTGAGGCTTTGGCTCGTGTTGCCGTTGCCTGCCAAGTCCTGCGCCATGTTGTCTGCAATCGAAATCACGACATCCCCATTGCCGTCGGGCGTCACATCAAAGGTGTAAGTCTTATTGGGCTCGCTTTGGCTGGCTGCGAAGGTGCCCGTATCGACAAGGCCGTTGGTAACCTGGACATCGCTCAAGGTGACGTCAAACACCTCCTCGTCAAACGCAAGGGTCACGGTGAAGGTGCCGTTGGCGACATAGGTGTCGTCAATTCGTGTGGCATCGGCGCTCAGCGCAACCGTGGGCTGGACGTCATCGTAAATGACCCGAATGTCCTCGTCACCGTCACCCCACCCGAGGCTTGCGTTCCCAGCCAAATCTTGCGTTGCGCCAGCGGGCAACTCAAGGACAAGGTCCCCGTTGCCGTCGGGCACGACGTCAAAGGTATAGACCTGCTGATCCACAATCGCGAATGTGCGCGTGTCGATATGGGCATGGGTTAGGCCGAAGTCGTCGGCGCTCAGATCCTCGACGGGCTCGGAGAACTCGAGCTCTACGGTGAAAGCATCGGTCGTTCTGACGGCTGCGGGCACGGTCCATTGAGTCACCTCGGGGGCCATAGTGTCGTAGGATACCGTCAAGACGCTCGATGCTAGGCTGCCCGTTCCCGCCAAGTCCTGGACCGCGTCGGCCACAACGGAGATGGACACATCGCCCTGCGCGTCGGGGACGACGTCGAAGTGGTAGGTTTGGTTGTCGGCGGTCTGGATGCTGCCAGCTTGGACGGTGCCATTGGTGACGATCAGGTCTGCCATGTCAAAACCGTTGACGACTTCGGAGAACTGAACCTCGACCGCAAAGGGCGACTCGTTGGTTGGGGTCCGTTCCGAGGTCAGGTGTTGGACCGTCGGCGCGCTGGTGTCGAAGACAAGCGCGAGTTGCGCAGGGGCGGTGCTGGCGTTGCCCGCCAAGTCTTGGGCGGCAGCCGCGGCCAAATCGACTGTCACCGCGCCGTCGGACGTCGGCACAACCACGAAGGTATAGGCCTTGCCGTCCGTGTTGGGCACCGATGCGAGCGAGCCAGCGGACAGGGTCGCATTGCTGAGGTTGATCGACCCTTCCTCAAGGCCCGTCACGGTTTCGGAAAAGGTCGCGGTGACCGTGAACGCGGCGGTCACTACCCCGCTGTCGCTCGCCTCGTTCGCACTCAAGGCGACCGTCGGCGCGCCCGTATCGTAAACAAGCGACAATTGCGCGGCGGCGCTGCTCGCATTGCCCGCCAGGTCTTGCGCTGCGGCGGCGGCCAAATCGACCGTCACCGCGCCGTCGGATGTCGGCACAACCGTGAAAGTATAGGCCTTGCCATCGCTGTCGGCCACGGGTGCGAGGCTGTCCGTCGTCAGGGCGGCGTTGCCAAGGCTGATCGCGCTTTGCTCAAGACCCGTGACGGTTTCGGAGAAGGTTGCCGTGACCGTGAACGCGGCGGAAGTGACAACGCCGCTCAAGGCGTCCGCGGTCGTCAAGGCCACCGTTGGCGCGCCTGTATCGTAGATAAGAGACAGCTGCGCCGCAGCGGTGCTGGCATTGCCCGCCAAGTCTTGGGCCGCCGCCGCCGCCAGATCGACCGTCACCACGCCGTCGGACGCTGGCGCGACTGTCAAGGTGTAGGTCGTGCCATCGGTGCCCGCCACGGCCGCCAAGCTGTTCGTGACGACGGCGCCGTTACCAAGGCTGAACGCGCTTTCCGCAAGGTCGGTGACGGTCTCTGAGAAGGTCGCGGTGACCGTGAACGCGGCGGTGACAACCCCGCTTAGGTCATCGTCTGTGCTCAAGGTCACGGTCGGCGCGCCCGTATCGTAGACGAGCGAGACCTGCGCCGCAGCGGTGCTGGCGTTGCCCGCCAAGTCTTGCGCCGCAGCGGCGACCAAGTCCACCGTCACCGCGCCGTCGGACGCGGGCACCACTGTGAAGGTGTAGGCCTTGCCGTCGGTGTCGGGCACGGGGCTTAGGCTGCCCGTCGTCACGGCGGCGTTGCCAAGGCTGATCGAGCTTTCCTCAAGGCCCGTCACGGTTTCCGAGAAGGTCGCCGTGACCGTAAAGGAGGATGTGACAACGCCCCGTTCGTCCGCGCCCTCCACGCGCAAAACCACCGTCGGCGCGCCCGTATCGTAGACGACCGAGAACTGCGCCGCAGCGTTGCTGTCGTTGCCCGCCAGGTCTTGGGCCGCTGACGCCGCCAGATCGACCGTCACTGTGCCGTCGGATGTGGGCACACCCATGAAGGTATAGACCTTGCCATCGCTGTCGGCCACTGCGGTCAGGCTGCCCGCCGTCAAGGTGGCGTTGCCGAGGCTGATCGAACGTTCCTCAAGGCCCGTCACCGTCTCCGAGAAGGTCGCCGTCACCGTGAACGTGGCGGTAACAACCCCGTCGTCGCTCGCGTCACTCGACGTCAAGGTCACCGTCGGCGCGCCCGTGTCGTAGACGACCGAGAACTGGGCCGCCGCCGCATTGTCATTGCCCGCCAGGTCTTGGGCCGCGCCCGCAACCAAGTCCACCGTCACCGCCCCATCGGATGCAGGTGTCACCGCGAAGGTATAAACCTTGCCATCGCTGTCGGCCACGGGCGCAAGGCTGCCCGCCGTCAAGGTCGCATTGCCAAGGCTGATGGAACTTTCCGCCAGGCCCGTTACCGTTTCGGAGAAGGTCGCCGTGACCGTGAACGCAAGCGATGTGACGACGCCGTCCTCATCCGCGTCACCCGTACTCAAGGTCACCGTCGGCGCGCCCGTGTCGTAGACGACCGCGAGTTGCGCGGCGGCGCTATTGTCGTTGCCCGCCAGGTCTTGGGCCGCTGCGGCAACCAAGTCCACCGTCACCGCCCCGTCCGAGGTCGGCTCAACCGCGAAGGTATAGGCTTTGCCATCCGAGCCCGACACCGCCGCAAAACTGTCGGCGGTCAAGGTGGCGTTGCCAAGGCTGATCGACCCTTGCGCAAGGCCCGTCACGGTCTCGGAGAAGGTTGCGGTGACCGTGAAGGCGGCGGTGACGACACCGTTTAGATCATCGTCGGTACTCAAGGTCACCGTCGGCGCGCCCGTATCGTAGACGACTGCGAGTTGCGCGGCGGCGGCACTGGCATTGCCCGCCAGGTCCTGGGCGGCAGCGGTGGCCAAGTCCACCGTCACCGCGCCGTCGCTTAGCGGAGTAACCGTGAAGGTATAGACCTTGCCGTCTGCGTCTGCGGCCGCCGTCAAGCTGCCCGCCATCAGGATGCCGTTGCCAAGGCTGATCGAGCTTTCCTCGAGGCCCGTCACCGTCTCGGAGAAGGTCGCCGTGACCGTGAACGAAGACGATGTGACGACGCCGTCCGCATACGCATCCCCTGTCGTCAACACGAGTGTCGGCGCGCCCGTATCGTAGACCAGCGCGAGCTGCGCGGCGGCGGCGCTATCGTTGCCCGCCAGGTCTTGGGCCGCTGCGGCGGCCAAATCGACGGTCATCGCGCCGTCGGCGGTCGGCGCAACCACGAAGGTATAGACCTTGCCGTCGGTGTCGGCCACTGCGGTCAGGCTGCCCGCCGTTAGGGTCGCGTTGCCCAGGTTGATGGAACTTTCCTCGAGGCCCGTCACGGTTTCGGAGAAGGTCGCCGTGACCGTGAACGCAGGAGATGTGACGACGCCGTCCTCATCCGCGTCACCTGTACTCAAGACCACCGTTGGCGCGCCCGTATCGTAGACGACCGCGAGTTGCGCGGCGGCGGCGCTGGCGTTGCCCGCCAGGTCTTGGGCGGCACTGCCCGCCAGATCAACCGTCACTTCCCCGTCGGAGGTTGGCACAATAGCGAAGGTGTAGATCTTGCCGTCCGTGTCCGCCACGGGCGCCAAGCTGCCCGCGGTCAAGGTGCCATTGCCGACGCTGATCGAGCTTTCCTCAAGGCCCGTCACGGTTTCGGAGAAGGTTGCCGTCACCGTGAACGGGGACGAGGTGACAACACCGTCCGCATTGGCATCGGTCGATGTCAGAGCAACCGTCGGCGCGCCCGTATCGTAGACAAGCGCGAGCTGCGCGGCAGCGCTGCTGTCGTTACCCGCCAGGTCTTGGGCCGCCGCCGCTGCCAAGTCCACCGTCACCGCGCCGTCGGAGGTCGGCACAACCGTGAATGTGTAGGTCTTGCCGTCGGTGTCCGCCACGGGCGCAAGACTGCCCGCCGTCAGGGTCGCATTGCCCAGGCTGATCGACCTTTCCTCCAGGCCTGTCACGGTTTCGGAGAAGGTTGCCGTCACCGTGAACGCAGAGGACGTGACAACGCCGTTTTCATCGGCGTCGGTCGATGTCAAAGCGACCGTC
The DNA here is from genome assembly GCA_965229645.1 of Alphaproteobacteria bacterium. Lineage (GTDB taxonomy): Bacteria > Pseudomonadota > Alphaproteobacteria > UBA7985 > UBA7985 > CAXQZM01. The sequence continues at coordinate 3,241,645 of OZ245893.1, read as the reverse complement.
GGCGCGCCCGTATCGTAGACAAGCGACAACTGCGCGGCAGCGTCGCTACCGTTGCCCGCCAGGTCTTGGGCCGCGCCCGCCGCCAAGTCCACCGTCACCGCGCCGTCGGATGTGGGCACAACCGCGAAGGTATAGACCTTGCCATCGCTGTCGGCCACGGGCGCGAGCGACCCTGCGGTCAAGGTCGCATTGCCCAGGCTGATCGAACCCTCCCCAAGGTCGGTTACCGTCTCCGAGAAGGTCGCGGTGACCGTGAACGCGCCAGCGACAACGCCGTCCTCATCCGCGTCACTCGACGTCAAGGTTACCGTCGGCGCGCCCGTGTCGTAGACGACCGAGAACTGGGACGCCGCCGCGTTGTCGTTGCCCGCCAGGTCTTGGGCCGCTGCTGCCGCCAAATCAACCGTCACCGCCCCGTCAGATGCAGGTTCTACCGCGAAGGTATAGACCTTGCCATCGCGGTCGGCCACGGGCGCAAGGCTGCCCGCCGTCAAGGTGGCATTGCCAAGGCTGATGGAACTTTCCGCAAGGCCCGTTACCGTTTCGGAGAAGGTGGCCGTGACCGTGAACGCAGGCGATGTGACGACGCCGTCCTCATCCGCGTCACCCGTACTCAAGGTCACCGTCGGCGCGCCCGTGTCGTAGACGACCGCGAGTTGCGTGGCGGCGCTACTGTCGTTGCCCGCCAGGTCTTGGGCCGCTGCTGCCGCCAAATCAACCGTCACCGCCCCGTCAGATGCAGGTTCTACCGCGAAGGTATAGGCTTTGCCATCTGAGCCCGACACCGCCGCAAAACTGTCGGCGGTCAAGGTGGCGTTGCCAAGGCTGATCGACCCTTGCGCAAGGCCCGTCACGGTCTCGGAGAAAGTCGCGGTAACCGTGAACGCGGCGGTGACAACACCGCTTAGATCATCGTCGGTACTCAAGGTCACCGTCGGCGCGCCCGTATCGTAGACGACCGCAAGTTGCGCGGCGGCGCTATTGTTGTTGCCCGCCAGGTCCTGGGCGGCAGCGTCGGCCAAGTCCACCGTCACCGCGCCGTCGCTTAGAGGGGTGACCGTGAAGGTATAGACCTTGCCGTCTGCATCTGCGGCCGCCGTCAAGCTGCCCGCCATCAGGATGCCGTTGCCAAGGCTGATCGAGCTTTCCTCGAGGCCCGTCACCGTCTCGGAGAAGGTCGCCGTGACCGTGAACGAAGACGATGTGACGACGCCGTCCTCATCGGCATCACCTGTCGTCAACACGAGTGTCGGCGCGCCCGTATCGTAGACCAGCGCGACCTGCGCGGCGGCGTCGCTATCGTTGCCCGCCAGGTCTTGGGCCGCTGCGGCGGCCAAATCCACCGTCACCGCGCCGTCGGCGGTCGGCGCAACCACGAAGGTATAGACCTTGCCGTCGGTGTCGGCCACCGCGGTCAGGCTGCCCGCCGTCAAGGTCGCGTTGCCCAGGCTGATCGAACTTTCCTCCAGGCCCGTCACGGTTTCGGAGAAGGTCGCCGTGACCGTGAACGCAGGAGATGTGACGACGCCGTCCTCATCCGCGTCATTTGTACTCAAGACCACCGTCGGCGCGCCCGTATCGTAGACGAGCGCGAGTTGCGCGGCGGCGGCGCTGGCGTTGCCCGCCAGGTCTTGGGCGGCGCTGCCCGCCAAGTCCACCGTCACTTCGCCGTCGGAGGTCGGCACAATAGCGAAGGTGTAGATCTTGCCGTCCGTGTCCGCCACGGGCGCAAGGCTGCCTGCGGTCAAGGTGCCGTTGCCAACGCTGATTGAACTTTCCTCAAGGCCCGTCACGGTTTCGGAGAAGGTTGCCGTCACCGTGAACGGGGACGAGGTGACAACACCGTTTTCATTGGCATCGGTCGACGTCAGAGCAACCGTCGGCGCGCCCGTATCGTAGACAAGCGACAGCTGCGCGGCGGCGCCACTATCGTTGCCCGCCAGGTCTTGGGCCGCCGCCGCTGCCAAGTCCACCGTCACCGCGCCGTCGGAGGTCGGCACAACCACGAAGGTGTAGGCCTTGCCATCGCTGTCGGCGGCCGCCGTCAAGCTGCCCACGGTCAGGGTCGCATTGCCCAGGCTGATCGAACTTTCCGCAAGACCTGTCACGGTTTCGGAGAAGGTCGCCGTGACCGTGAACGGGGACGAGGTGACAACGCCGTTTTCATCGGCGTCGGTCGATGTCAAAGCGACCGTCGGCGCGCCCGTATCGTAGACAAGCGACAACTGCTCGGCAGCGCCGCTGTCGTTGCCCGCCAAGTCTTGGGCCGCAGCCGCTGCCAAGTCCACCGTCACCGCGCCGTCGGAAGTCGGCACAGCCACGAAGGTATAGACCTTGCCGTCGCTGTCGGCCACTGCGGTCAGGCTGCCCGCCGTCAAGGTGGCGTTGCCCAGGCTGATGGCACTTTCCTCGAGGCCCGTCACGGTTTCGGAGAAGGTCGCCATCACCGTGAACGCGCCAGCGACTAGGCCGTCCTCATCCGCGTCAACCGTACTCAAGACCACCGTCGGTGCGCCCGTATCGTAGACCAGCGACAACTGTGCGGCAGCGTCACTATCGTTGCCCGCCAAGTCTTGGGCCGCCGCCGCCGCCACGTCCACCGTCACCGCGCCGTCGGATGCGGGCACAGCCACGAAGGTATAGACCTTGCCGTCGCTGTCGGCCACGGTCGCAAGGCTGCCCGCCGTCAAGGTGGCGTTGCCAAGGCTGATCGAATTTTCCTCAAGACCCGTCACCGTCTCCGAGAAGGTCGCGGTGACCGTGAAGGGAGAAGATGCGACGACACCGTCCTGATCGGCGTCCCCTGAGGTCAAGGTGAGCGACGGCGCGCCCGTATCGTAGACGACCGACGCCTGCGCCGCGGCGGTACTGGCATTGCCCGCGAGATCGACGGCGGCGCTGCCTGCTAGGTCAATCGTCACCGCGCCGTCGGAGGCAGGTGCCACCGTGAAGGTATAGACCTGGCCGTCGCTGTCGGCCACCGCCGTCAAGCTGCCCGCCGTCAAGGTGCCATTGCCGACGCTGATTGCGCTTTCATCAAGACCCGTCACGGTTTCGGAGAAGGTCGCCGTGACCGTGAACGAAGACGAGGTTACAACGCCGTCCTCATTGGCGTCATTTGTACTCAAGACCACCGTCGGCGCACCCGTATCGTAGACGACCGCGTATTGCGCGGCGGCGGCGCTCTCTTTGCCCGCCAAGTCCTGTGCCGCTGCCGCCGCCAAGTCCACCGTCACCGCACCGTCGGCGGTCGGCACAACCGTGAAGGTATAGACCTTGCCATCGGTGTTGGACACCGACGCGAGCGAGCCCGCAGTCAAGGTCGCATTGCCAAGGCTGATCGCGCTTTCCTCAAGACCCGTTACCGTCTCGGAGAAGGTCGCCGTGACCGTGAAGGCGGCGGCGACAACCCCGTCGTCGTTCGCATCCCCCGAGGACAAGACCACCGTCGGCGCGCCCGTATCGTAGACGACCGCGAGTTGCGCGGCGACGGCGCTGTCATTGCCCGCTAAGTCTTCGGCGGCACTGCCCGCCAGATCGACCGTCACCGCGCCGTCGGCCACAGGCACAACCGTGAAGGTATAGACCTTGCCGTCGGTGTCGGCCACCCCAGTCAGGCTGCCCGCCGTCAAGGTGGCGTTGCCCAGGCTGATCGAACTTTCCTCGAGGCCTGTCACGGTCTCGGAGAAGGTCGCCGTGACCGTGAAGGCGGCGGTGACGAGGCCGTCCAGGGCGTCTGCCGCGCTCAAGATCACGGTCGGCGCGCCCGTATCGTAGACAACCGATAGCGACGCGGCAGCGGCGTTAGCATTGCCCGCCAGGTCTTGGGCCGCAGCAGTTGCCAAGTCCACCGTCACTTCGCCGTCGGAGGTCGGCACGACTGTGAAGGTATAAGCGCTGTCGTCAGTGTCGGCCACCACCGCCAAGCTGCCCGCAGTCAAGGTGCCGTTGCCGACGCTGATTGAACTTTCCTCAAGGCCCGTCACGGTTTCGGAGAAGGTCGCGGTGACCGTGAACGCGGCGGCGACGACGCCCTCATCATTGGGGTCGCTTGACGTCAAAACAACCGTCGGCGCGCCCGTGTCGTAGATCACCGCGAGTTGCGCGGCGGCGCTGGCGTTGCCCGCCAAGTCTTGGGCCGCAGCCGCTGCCAAGTCCACCGTGACTGCGCCGTCGGAGGTCGGCACACCTACGAAGGTGTAGGCCTTGCCGTTGCTGTCTGCGACTGCCGTCAAGCTGCCCGCCGTCAGGGTCGCATTGCTAAGGCTGATCGAACTTTCCGTGAGGTCGGTCACCGTTTCGGAGAAGGTCGCCGTCACCGTGAATGGGGACGAGGTGACAACGCCGTTTTCATCGGCGTCGGTCGATGTCAAAGCGACCGTCGGCGCGCCCGTATCGTAGACAAGCGACAACTGCGCGGCAGCGTCGCTATCGTTGCCCGCCAGGTCTTGCGCTGCGGCGGCGGCCAGATCGACCGTCACCGCGCCGTCGGAGGTCGGCACACCCGTGAAGGTATAGACCTTGCCGTCAGTGTCGACCACAGCGGTCAGGCTGCCCGTCGTCAGGGTCGCGTTGCCCAGGCTGATCGAACTTTCCTCTAGGCCTGTCACTGTTTCCGAGAAAGTCACCGTCACCGTGAACGCGCCAGCGACTAGGCCGTCCTCATCTGCGTCAACCGTACTCAAGACCACCGTCGGCGCGCCCGTATCGTAGACAAGCGACAACTGCGCCGCAGCACTGCTGTCATTGCCCGCCAAGTCTTGGGCTGCTGCCGCCGCCACGTCCACCGTCACCGCGCCGTCGGACGTGGGTACAAGGCTGAAGGTATAGACCTTGCCGTCGCTGTCGGCCACGGGCGCAAGGCTGCCCGCCGTCAAGGTGGCGTTGCCAAGGCTGATCGAACTTTCCTCAAGACCCGTCACCGTCTCCGAGAAGGTCGCGGTGACCGTGAACGGAGAAGATGCGACGACGCCGTCCTGATCGGCGTCCCCTGAGGTCAAGGTGAGCAACGGCGCGCCCGTATCGTAGACGACCGACACCTGCGCCGCGGCGGTACTGGCATTGCCCGCGAGGTCCATGGCGGCGCTGCCCGCCAGGTCAATCGTCACCGCGCCGTCGGAGGCAGGTGCCACCGCGAAGGTATAGATCTGGCCATCGCTGTCGGCCACGGGCGCAAGGCTGCCCGCCGTCAAGGTGCCATTGCCGACGCTGATCGAGCTTTCCTCGAGGCCCGTCACCGTCTCGGAGAAGGTCGCCGTGACCGTGAACGAAGAGGAGGTCACAACGCCGTCCTCATCGTCGGTACTCAAGACCACCGTCGGCGCGCCCGTATCGTAGACGACCGCGTATTGCGCGGCGGCGGCGCTGTCTTGGCCCGCCAAGTCCTGCGCCGCTGCTGCCGCCAAATCCACCGTCACCGCGCCGTCGGAGGTCGGCACAACCGTGAAGGTATAGGCCTTGCCGTCGGTGTCGGACACCGACGCGAGCGAGCCAGTGGTCAAGGTCGCATTGCCAAGGCTGATCGCGCTTTCCTCAAGACCCGTTACCGTCTCGGAGAAGGTCGCCGTGACCGTGAAGGCGGCGGCGACAACCCCCGCATCGCTCGCGTCATCCGAGGTCAAGACCACCGTCGGCGCACCCGTATCGTACACAACTGAGAGCTGCGCAGCGGCGACACTAGCGTTGCCCGCCAGGTCTTGGGCTGCGGCGGCGGCCAAATCGACCGTCACCGCGCCGTCGGATACGGGGACGACCGTGAAGCTATAGACCTTGCCGTCGCTGTCGGCAGCCGCCGTCAGGCTGCCCGCCGTCAAAGTCGCGTTGCCCAGGCTGATGGAATTTTCCTCAAGGCCCGTCACGGTCTCGGAGAAGGTTGCCGTGACCGTGAAGGCGGCGGTGACAAGGGCGTCTGCCGCGCTCAAGATCACGGTCGGCGCACCTGTATCGTAGACGACCGCGAGCTGCGCCGCGGCGGCGCTAGCATTGCCCGCCAGGTCCTGGGCCGCGGCAGCTGCCAAGTCCACCGCCACCAGGCCGTCGGAGGTCGGCACAACTGTGAAGGTGTAGATCTTGCCGTCGGTGTCCGCCACGGGAGCAAGACTGTCGGCGGTCAAGGTGCCATTGCCGACGCTGATGGAACTTTCCTCAAGGCCCGTCACAGTCTCGGAGAAGGTCGCCGTGACCGTGAACGCGGCGGCGACGACGCCCGCATCGTTGGGGTCGCTCGACGTCAAGATCACCGTCGGCGCGCCCGTATCGTAGATGACCGCGAGTTGCGGGGCAGCCGCATTGTCATTGCCTGCCAGGTCTTGGGCCGCCGCCGCGGCCAGGTCCACCGTCACTTCGCCGTCCGATGTCGGCACAACCTTGAAGGTATAGGTCTTGCCATCGGTATCGGCCACCGCGGTCAGGCTGCCCGCCGTCACCGCACCGTTGCCGACGCTGATGGAACTTTCCTCAAGGCCCGTCACGGTCTCAGAGAAGGTCGCCGTCACCGTAAAGGGAGAGGAGGTAACAAGGCCGTTTTCATCGGCGTCGATCGAGGTCAGGGCGACCGTCGGCGCGCCCGTATCGTAAACGACGGCGTACTGCGCAGCGGCGGTGCTGGCATTGCCCGCCAAGTCTTGGGCCGCCGCTGCCGCCAAGTCCACCGTCACCAAACCGTCGGATGTGGGCACGGCGGTGAAGGTATAGACTTTGCCATCGGTGTTCGCCACGGGCGCGAGTGACCCAGCGGTCAAGGTCGCATTGGCGAGGCTGATCGACCCTTCCTCAAGGTCGGTCACGGTTTCGGAGAAAGTCGCCGTGACCGTGAAGGCCGACCCGACAACCCCCGCTTCGTCCGCGTCGTTCGACGTCAAGGTCACCGTCGGCGCGCCCGTGTCAAAGACAAGCACGAGCTGCGCGGCCGCATCACTGTCGTTGCCCGCCAAGTCTTGCGCCGCCGCCGCCGCCACGTCCACCGTCACCGCGCCGTCGGATGTGGGCACAACTGCGAAGGTATAGATCTTGCCGTCGCTGTCCGCCACGGGTGCGAGCGAGCCAGCGGTCAAGGTCGCATTGCCAAGGCCAATCGAACTCTCACCAAAGTTCTGTGCGGTCTCTGAGAAGGTCGCGGTGACCATGAAGGGAGAGGAGGTCACAACGCCGTCCGCGTCCGCGTCGCTCGACATGAGGGTCAGCGTTGGTGCCCCCGTATCGTAGACGGTCGAGAACTGCGCAGCGGCGCTATTGTCATTGCCCGCCAAGTCTTGCGCCGCCGCCGCCGCCAAGTCCACCGTCACCGACCCGTCAGCGGCAGGCGCAACGACGAAGGTGTAGGCCGTGCCGTCGGTGTCGGCGACCGCGGCCAGGCTGCCCGCCGTTACCGCACCATTGCCGACGCTGATTGCACTTTCCTCGAGGCCCGTTACGGTCTCTGAGAAGGTCGCGGTGACCGTGAAGGCAGCGGTGACGACGCCGCCTATGACATCGCCCGTGCTTAGGGTCACCGTCGGCGCGCCCGTATCGTAGACAAGCGAGAACTGCGGGGCGGCCTCATTGCCATTGCCTGCCAGGTCTTGCGCCGCCGCCGCCGCCAAGTCCACCGTCACCAAGCCGTCGGAGATGGGCGCAACGTTGAAAATGTAGGTCGTGCCGTCGGTGTTGGACACGGTGGCAAGGCTGCCCGAGGTCAAAGTCGCATTGCCGAGGATGATCGAACTTTCCTCAAGGCCCGTCACCGTCTCCGAGAAGGTCGCAGTAACCGTGAAGGCGGCAGTGACAACATCGCCGGCGTCCTCGCCTCTGCTCAAGGTCACCGTCGGCGCGCCCGTGTCGTAGATCAGCACAAGCTGCGCCGCGACAAGGCTGTCATTGCCCGCCAGGTCTTGCGCCGCCGCCGCCGCCAAGTCCACCGTCACCGTGCCGTCGGATGTGGGCTCCACAGTGAAGGTATAGGCCTTGCCGTCGCTGTCCGCGACGGGGGCAAGACTGTTGGCGGTCAAGGTGGCGTTGCCAAGGCCTATGGTGCTTTCGTCGAGGTCCGTCACCGTCTCTGAGAAGGTCGCGGTGACCGTGAAGGCAGCGGTGACAACGCCGTTTTCGTCCGCGTCGCTCGACGACAAGGCCACCGTCGGCGCGCCCGTATCGTAGATCACCGTGAACTGCGGTGCGGCCGCATTGCCATTGCCCGCCAGATCTTGGGCCGCCGCCGCCGCCAAGTCCACCGTCACCGTGCCGTCGGATGTGGGCTCTACCGTAAAGGTATAGACTTTGCCGTCGGTGTCCGCCACGGGCGCAAGGCTGTCGGCGGTCAAAGTGGCGTTGCCTACGGCGATGAAGTCTTCGTCCAGGTTCGTCACCGTCTCCGAGAAGGTCGCGGTGACCGTGAAAGCGGCGCTGACGACGCCGTTTTCGTTGGCATCACCCGACGTCAAGGCCACCGTCGGTGCGCCCGTATCGTAGATCACCGTGAACTGCGGAGCGGCTGTATTGTCGTTGCCCGCTAGGTCTTGGGCCGCCGCCGCCGCCAGGTCCACCGTCACCGCGCCGTCGGCGGTCGGCTCTACCGTGAAGGTATAGACCTTACCGTCCGTATCAGCGACCAACGTCAAGCTCTCCGCGGTCACAAGGCCATTGCCGACGCTGATCGACGCTTCGTCAAGGTCCGTCACCGTCTCGGAGAAGGTCGCGGTGACCGTGAAGGGCGAGGCGGTGACAACGCCGCGTTCATCGGCGTCGCTCGAGGTCAGCGCAAGCGTGGGCACGACCGTATCGTAAACCAGCGCGAGTTGCGGCGCGGCCAGACTGGCGTTCCCCGCCAAATCTTGGGCGGCCGCCGCCGCCAGGTCCACCGTCACCGCGCCGTCGGCGGTCGGCTCTACCGTGAAGGTATAAACCATGCCGTTGCTGTCGGCCACCGCGCTGAGACTGTCCGCGGTCACAAGGCCATTGCCGACGCTGATCGACGCTTGGTCAAGGTCCGTCACCGTTTCGGCGAAAGTCGCGGTCACCGTGAAGGGCGAGGAGGTGACAACCCCCGCATCATCGGCGGCGTCGGTGGTCAGGGCCACCGTCGGCGCGCCCGTATCGTAGATCAGCGCGAGTTGCGCGGCGGCAAGGCTCGTGTTGCCCGCCACGTCCTGCGCCGCATCGGCAGCCAAGTCCACGGTCATGGCGCCGTCGGCGGTCGGCACCACCGTGAAGGTATAGACCGTGCCGTCGCTGTCGGCCACAGTCGCAAGACTGTCGGCGGTCAGGGCGGCGTTGGTGACGCTGATCGAGGTTTCCTGAAGGCCCGACACGGGCTCTGAAAAAGTCGCGGTGACCGTGAAGGGGGTAGAGGTGACCACCGCGTTTTCATCGGCCTGGTCGGCGACCAAGGTCACGGTCGGCGCGGTTGTGTCGTAGACGATTGCGAACGGTAGGGCCGTGGTATTGCCCCATCCATCGGCATTGAGGGCGGCGAGCGCAGCGATGTCAACCTGGACCGCTTCGCCTTCCGTCGTCGGGGTGACTTCGAAGGTGTAAATGTCGGTGTAGATCTGCCCTGTTTCAGCGCCAGTCGCTTGCTCACCCGCCAGGGTAAAGGCATCGGCGCTGGCGTTCGTAAGATCCACATCGTTCAGATCAAAACCCGTTACGGGCGCGGAGAAGGTCGCGGTGACGGTAAAGGCCCCCGCGACGGCGCCGCTGACGTCGGCGGTCAAGGCGACCGACGGCACCTCCACCGTGTTGGACACGGCGCTATCCCCCACGCTATTGTTGGCGAGGACCGCGACGCTATGGGCGGTGCCGTTGTCGATGCTGACGACTTGGCTGGTCGCCGCGTCGGCGAAAGCCGCGTAGGTCTCGCCGCCGTCCAGGGTGTATTTGTAAGTGCTGATGTCGGGGCCACCGTCATCGAGGGGCGCGGCCCAAGAGAGGGTTAGTTGCCCGTCGCCAGGGATGACGCTCAGGTCGGTGGGCGCTTCGGGTTCCTCGGGGATGCGGCACAGGATGAAGGCATCGCTGTCACCGCCGCCCGATGTGAGGGTCAGCGTCGATACGCCCGCGGCATCGAAATGCCCCCAAGCGCCGTTGGCCGCGTCCTGGTCCGTTTGCGCGCCGCGCAGGGTTGGGCCGTCTAGGCTGTAAGTAATGGAGGTGCTGCCGAGGGTCTGGACCCAGGCGGCGCCGTCGTTGACCTCATAGGTCGCGCCGGTTTCAAAGTTTGCAACCGTCGCGCTGGGATGGGGTGCCAAGACCAGATCGAGCGGCGAGGAGAAGGCGAAGCTCAGGTCGCCCGACCATAGGTAAGTCCCGTCGGCGTCGCTGGCCTCGGGGCTGCCCGTTAGGGTGACATTGGGATCGCTCGCCAAGATCGGCACGCAGGTGTCGCCGGTGTAGAGGCTGCCCGTGTCCGCCGCTGCGGGTGTGATCGTGATGGTGTTGCTCGCGGCGCCGACCCCGACGTCGGTATTGACCGCGCGCACCTGCACATCGACGCTCAAACCATTGGACAAGAGGTCGATCTGGTAGCTGGTTGCGGTGCTGGCGATGGCGGTGAAGTCCAACCCGCCATTCAGGCTGTATTCGTAGTCGCGCAGGGCGGAGCCGCCGTCATGGGCGGGGGCGGTCCAGGCGGCGATCAGATGCCCGTCGCCTTGGGTGACGACCAGGTCCGTTGGCGCCCAGGGCGCGGCGCTCGTGGGGATGGTGAGCGGCGTCTCGGTCTGGGTCACCTCGTGGGTTTTGGCGTAAATACGCACCACATGGTTGCCGCCTGAATCCGTGGTCAAGGTGGCGGTATAGACGCCCGATCCTACCTCGGTCTCGCTGAAGTCGGCAAGGCTCGCGCCTACGATGGTGACATCGGCCTCGTCGGTTACGGTCCAGGTAAAGTCCTCAGCGACAAGACCCGTGACCAGATTTTGGTAGGCGTCCTTGATCGTCATGGTGATCGTCGAGGACGGGCTGACCGCAATCAGATTTTCGGTGCTATAGGTCAGGTTCGAATTGCTCGCGTCGGCGGGCCCTGCAACGAAGGTTGCCACCGCGCCGTTACTGCTGTGGGTAATGTCGGCGCCATTGAGGCTGATCCACACGTAGTGGTCGCCCGATTGGGTGGACTTGAGGGTGGCGGTGTAGATGCCTGTCGGCGCGTCTTGCGCATCGAGGGTCTGGACAAAGGGCGTCTCCAGCGTCGCCGCGTCGAGGGCGCTGGTGCCGTCGGCGGTGGCGGTGACCAGGCCCGTGATCTTGTCGGGGTCGTAGCTGGTGACGGGAATGGCGTCGGCGTCGATCAAGGTTACCGTCACCGTGAAGGTCTCGACCCCGTCGGCAACGGGCGTGGCCTCGTCCACCGTTGGGCTGATCGCAACGGTTGATGCGTCGAGTGCGGGCGGCGGGATGAAGGTGACGGTCTGCGCGTCGGACGTCAAGGCGTGGCCGTTCAGGCTCGCGGAGACCAGGGCATCGCCCGTCGCCGCGGAGGTCAGGCTGGCGGTGTAGGTGCCATCGCCCTGATCCGCCGAAACCTCGCCCAGGTCCCCGAACGGAACCAGCGTCCCCGCCTCGTCCATATGGCTGCTGAACGTCGCGGTCAGGCCCGGAATTTGCGCGCCGTCGCGATCCCGCGCCGTGGCCGTCAGGGTGGTGGCGTCGATGCCATCGGCCAGCACGCTTGTGGGGGCCGCCGCGACGGTCGAGCCCGCCAGATCGAGGCCGTTGAAGCCCCAAAGCGGTTTGTCCTCGTGCAACCAAGCGTCCGCGCCCGTATCGAAGTCCTCGGGCTCGGCGTCGAAGTTGCTCACGTCCCACCAGATCAAGTCCTGACCGAAGGACGTCGCGTCTGCAAACATGGCGTCCATTTCTACCACGTTTGCCGTGTTCCAAGACCCAATATCTTGATTGAAGGCGGCGGCATCTCTGAATATGTAGGCCATGGTCGTGACGGCCCCCGTATCCCAAGACCCAATCGGGCCGTCAAAGACGTCGGCCCCGTCGAAGGCGTAACTCATGTCGGTGACCTTCGCCGTGTTCCAGGATCCGTTTTCTGCGTCGGTCCCGATGTCTTGGTTGAAGACGTCGGCCTCATGGAACAGGCCGCGCATATTGGTGACGGCAGAGGTGTTCCACTGGGTGATGTCTTGGTTGAAGACGCGCGCGTTGGAGAACATCTCCGCCATCGTTGTCACCGCCGACGTATCCCAAGAGCCGATGTCTTGGTTGAAACTGGTCGCGCCAGAGAACATGAACGACATGTCGGTGACGGCGGCGGTGTTCCAAATTTTGGCGCCTGCCTCGGTTCCGAGGCCTTGATTGTCGGTCCCGATGTCTTGGTTGAAGCCCGTCGCCCCGTGGAACATGCCGCTCATGTTGGTGACCTTGGACGTATCCCAGGCGCGAATGTCGGCGATGGCGCCCGTATGGTCTTTGAAGAACTCGGACATGTCCGTGATGTTGGCCGTGTACCAGTGGTCGAGGCTGTAAGCGACGCCGCTCAAGGTGTGACTGTAGTCGTTGCTGTTGCCCCGATCAGAGAAATCGGTCTGATTGATGACGAGTTTGCCGCGACACGTCAGGGGCCGGCCCAGGAAGGTGTCCGTATAGCCCGATACAAATGCGCACGTATAGGGCACGCCCCACTGCGGATGACGATTTGTGTCCAAGACCCAGCCAGAGGTTAGGCCAGAGAAAAACCCCGTGGGTTCGGACTTAATCTGTTCAACGTTCCACCAGAATATATTCTGATCAAAGGCCGTGGCGTTTTGGAACATGTAGGTCATGTTGGTGACGGCCGCCGTGTCCCAGTCGCCTATATACTGGTTGAAGGCGGTCGCGTCGCGGAACATGTAAGACATGTTTGTAACCGACGAGGTATCCCAGTCGCCTATATCTTGGTTGAACTCTGTCGCGCCAAAAAACATGTAACTCATGTTTGTCGCGGATGCGGTATTCCAGTCACCTATATCTTGATCGAACGCCTGTGCGTTCCGAAACATGCGGTTAATGCTTATGGCCGCTGACGTATCCCAATTGCCTATATCCTGATTGAACGTCGGGGCGTCTTGGAACATTTGGGTCATGGTCGTAACACCTGAGGTGTCCCAGTTCCCAATATTTTGATCAAAATTTGCCGCCCCCATGAACATAGCATTCATTGCGTTAACGTTTGACGTGTTCCAACCGCTAATGTCCTGGTTAAAAGAGTCAGCATAATAGAACAGGAGACCCATATTTTCGACGTTTGAGGTATCCCAGCCTGTGATATCAGAGTCACCATCGCTCCCGTCGCTGATCGCGGAATTTTGGAAAAACTGATACATGTTCGTAATATTGCCCGTGTACCAATCACTCAGCGCGTAGGTTCCGCGATCCTTGTCGTGGTCGTAACTTTTGTTTCCCCTGTATCCCGCGGCGTCGAAGTCGCTTTGGGTGATGACCAGCATGCCCTCGCAAGGGGCAACTCTGCCCAAGTAGGAACCGTTGTGCGTTGTGCCGTCAGGGTAGGTGCCGCTTTGGAAGTAACAGGTATAGAGAACGGGGTCGCCCCACTGGGGATGGCGTTTGAAATCTAAGACCCACCCCTCGGTGAGGCCGTTGAAGAAATTGGAGGGTTCAGATTCAATGTGCTCGACGTTCCATGCCGACAGATCCTGGTCGAAGGCGACGGCGTTCTGGAACATGTACGTCATGTTGGTGACCTTGCCCGTATCCCAGCGCCCGATGTCCTGGTTGAAAGCGGTCGCGCCGTCAAACATGTAGTACATGCTGTCCACCGACGAGGTATCCCAGTCCCCTATGTCTTGGTTGAACGCCTTGGCGTCCCTGAACATGCCGTACATTCTGAGAACGTTGGACGTGTCCCAATCGCCTATGTCTTGATTGAACAGATCGGAGTGATAGAACATATAGTCCATGTAAAGAACCGAGGATGTATCCCAATTGCCGATATCTTGATTGAAGGAATCGGCTTCGCGTATCATTGAAGACATGTTGGTCACATTTGACGTATTCCATGCATTGGTGTCGGGATCGTAACTTATGTCCTGGTTGAAGTCATAGGCAGCTTGAAACATCTGACTCATGCTTGTTACGCTCGACGTATCCCACGCGCCGATGTCCTGATTGAATTTGGTTGCGGAGAAAAATAGCAGGTTCATATTTTCGACGTTGGAGGTATCCCAGCCCGTGATATCAGAGTCCCCATCGCTGCCATCGCTAAGGTTTGAGTTTCGGAAATAGGAATACATGCTCGTGATGTTGCCCGTGTACCAATCGCGCATCTCGTAGGTGCCGCGACCTTTGTCAAAGTCGTAGCTCTTATCCCCTCTATATCCAGTCCCTTCGAAATCGGACTGGCTGATGACCAGCAGACCCTCGCACGGCGCGACCCGGCCCAAGTACGATCCATCATGATCGGTTCCGTCTGGGTACTTTTCACTTTGGAAGTAGCACGTATAGATCACAGGATCGCCCCATTGGGGATGGCGTTTGAAATCTAGGACCCAGCCCTCGGTAAGGCCATAGAAGAAATTATTCGGTTCAGATTCAATGTGCTCGACGTTCCATGCCGACAGATCCTGGTCGAAGGCGACGGCGTTCTGGAACATGTACGTCATGTTGGTGACCTTGCCTGTGTCCCAACCGCCGATGTCCTGATTGAATGCGGTTGCATTGCGGAACATGTAGTACATGGTCGTCACCGACGATGTGTCCCAGCGCCCGATGTCCTGGTTGAACTCGGTCGCGCCGTCGAACATGTAGTACATGCTGTCCACCGACGAGGTATCCCAATCCCCTATGTCTTGGTTGAAGGCCTCGGCGTCCCTGAACATGCCGTACATTCTGAGGACGTTGGACGTGTCCCAATCGCCTATGTCCTGATTGAACAGATCGGAGTGATAGAACATATAGTCCATGTAAAGAACCGAAGAGGTATCCCAATTCCCGATATCTTGATTGAAAGCGTCGGCTTCGCGCAACATTGAAGACATGTTGCTCACATTTGACGTATTCCACGCGTTGGTGTCGGGGTCGTAACTTATATCCTGGTTGAAACTAGACGCATTTTGAAACATCTGAGTCATGGATGTTACGCTCGACGTATCCCACGCGCCGATGTCCTGATTGAATTTGGTTGCGGAGAAAAATAGCAGGTTCATATTCTCTACATTTGAGGTGTCCCACCCTGTAATATCGCTATGACCATCGCTGCCATCACCAAGGTTGGAACTTTGGAAATACTGATACATGCTGGTGATGTTGCCCGTGTACCAATCACTCATCTCGTAGGTTCCGCGATTTTTGTCGTGGTCGTAACTCTTGTCTCCCTTATATCCCACAGCGTCGAAATCGCTTTGGCTAATAACCAGCTTGCCCTCGCACGGCGCAACGCGGCCCAAGTAAGACCCATCGTGATCGGTGCCGTCGGGGTACTTCTCACTTTGGAAGTAGCAAGTATAGATCACAGGATCGCCCCATTGGGGATGGCGTTTGAAATCTAGGACCCAGCCCTCGGTAAGGCCATAGAAAAAATACCCCGGTTCTGATTCAATGTGCTCAACGTCCCACCTTGACAAGTCTTGATCGAACTTTGCGGCGTCTCGAAACATGGAGTACAGGTTATTTGTGCGGGAAATGGCCCCCGTGTCCCAGTCGCCTATATCCTGGTTGAACTCCGTCGCGCCGTCAAACATGTAAGACATGTTTGTAACCGACGAGGTGTTCCAATCGCCTATGTCTTGATTGAACTTGACCGCGTCCTGAAACATACGATTCATATCAGTAACAGCCGACGTGTCCCAATCGCCTATATCATGATCGAAAGCTGAAGTACGACTAAAGGTATAATTCATCGATGTGACAGCGGATGTATCCCACCCGCCTATATCTTGATTGAAGATGGTGGCGCTATCGAACATTTGCGTCATGCTCGTAACTTTTGACGTATCCCAACTGCTAATGTCTTGATTAAAGCTACTCGCCTGCAGGAACATAGCATTCATCTTTGTAGCACTTGACGTGTCCCAACCACCGATGTCCTGGTTGAACGAAGTGGCACGATAGAACAAGAGACCCATATTTTCCACACTTGACGTGTCCCAACCTGTGATATCAGAGTCGCCATCGCTGCCATCGCCAACAGCCGATTGATGGAAGAACTGATACATGCTCGTGACGTTGCCCGTGTACCAATCGCTCAGCACGTAGGTTCCACGATCTTTGTCGTGGTCGTAACTCTTGTCTCCCCTATATCCCGCAGCGTCGAAATCGCTTTGGTTGATGACCAGCATGCCCTCGCACGGCGCAACCCTGCCCAAGTAGGAGCTGTCGTGATCGGTGCCGTCGGGGTACTTTTCGCTTTGGAAGTAACAGGTATAGATCACGGGATCGCCCCACTGGGGATGGCGTTTGAAATCTAGGACCCAGCCCTCGGTAAGGCCATTGAAAAAATACGTCGGTTCAGATTCAATGTGCTCGACGTCCCACCTTGACAAATCCTGGTCAAAGTTGACGGCGTTCTGGAACATGTACGTCATGTTGGTGACCTTGCTGGTGTCCCAATCGCCTATGTCCTGATTGAATGCGGGCGCATTGCGGAACATGTAGGATATATTCGTCGCCGACGACGTATCCCAATTCCCTATATCCTGGTTGAAGGCTGTCGCGCCGTCAAACATTTGGTAAAACTGCTCCACCGACGACGTATCCCAGTCCCCTATGTCTTGGTTGAAGGCTTTGGCGTCCCGGAACATGGCGTACATCCGCGTCACCTTGGACGTATCCCAGTCGCCTATATCCTGATCGAACAGATCGGAGTGGTAGAACATATAGTCCATGTACAAAACCGAGGACGTATCCCAGTTTCCGATGTCCTGATTGAACGCATCGGCTTCGCGAATCATTCCCGACATGCTGGCCACATTCGACGTGTTCCAGGCGTTGGTGTCGGGATCGTAACTAATATCGTGGTTGAAGTTTGTCGCCCGATAGAACATGTAACTCATGTTTGTCACACTGGATGTATCCCAGTTGCCGATGTCTTGATTGAAGTTGGCCGCTAAGGAAAACAAAGATCGCATATCGGTCACGCTGGACGTATCCCACCCCGTGATATCGGAGTCGCCATCGCTGCCGTCGCCAAGAGCCGAACTTTGGAAAAACTGATACATGCTGGTGACATTGCCCGTGAACCATTCGTTCAGCTGGTAAGTGCCGCCGATCTTCTCATGGACGTAGCTCTTGTTTCCCCTATAGCCCGCGGCCTCAAAGTCGCTCTGGTGGATAACCAACATGCCCTCGCACGGCGCAACCCTGCCCAAGTAGGAGCCGTCGTGATCGGTGCCGTCGGGGTACCTGTCACTTTGAAAATGGCACGTAAAGATCACAGGGTCGCCCCACTGGGGATGGCGCCTAAAGTCCTGCGCCCAAGCCTGCGGCACGTTATTGAAGAAGCCCGAGGGCACGTCGTCGAAATACTCAACGTCCCAATCTGACAGATCCTGATCAAAGGACGTAGCGTTGTTGAACATATTGCTTATGTTCGTGACCCGTTCGGTGTTCCAACGCCCTATGTCTTGATTGAAGGCCGTTGCATAGTAGAACATGTAGGACATGTTTTGTACATTCCCCGTGTCCCAATCGCCTATGTCCTGATTGAACTTATCGGTCGCCCTAAACATATGATACATGGTCAAAACGTTTGACGTATTCCAATCCCCTATGTCCTGATCAAAGGCGTTGGCCTGATAGAACATGTAGTGCATGTACTGAACGGCAGACGTATCCCAGTTTCCGATATCCTGATTAAAGCTATCCGTCTCCCGAAACATGTAAGACATATTTATAACACTTGATGTATCCCAAGCGTTGGTGTTGGAATCATAACTTATGTCCTGATTAAATGATTCGGCAAAAGCAAACATGGACGACATATTTGTAACGTTCGATGTATCCCACGCGCTAATATCGTGGTTAAACAGGGCGTTCTTGTAGAACAAGGCCGACATATTTGTAACGCTTGAGGTGTCCCACGCGCCTATATCTTGATTGAAGTTGGTGGCATAATAGAACAGGGAAGCCATGTCGGTGACACTTGATGTATCCCACCCCGTAATATCGCTATCGCCGTCGCTGCCGTCGCTGATCGATGAATTCCGGAAAAATTCCCCCATGTCGCGAATGTTGCCCGTGAACCACTGGCTCAGGGGGTAGGTGCCGCTCGCTGTCTCATGGGCGTAGGTCTTGCCGCCAATGTAGCCCGCGGCGTCGAAATCGGTTTGATCGATGACCAGCATGCCCTCGCACGGGGCGACCCGGCCCAAGAAGGAGCCGTCATGGGTTGTGCCGTCGGGGTACTTGTCGCTTTGGAAGTAACAGGTATAGATGACGGGGTCGCCCCACTGCGGATGGCGTTTGAAATCTAGGACCCATCCGTCGGTAAGCCCGTAGAAGAAATTTGACGGTTGTGAAGAAAAATATTCGACGTCCCATCGTGACAGATCTTGATCGAAACTGGTCGCGTATTCAAACATGTTGGTCATGTTGGTGACCTTTTCGGTGTTCCAATCGCCTATGTCTTGATTGAAGGCCGTCGCATAGCGGAACATGTAGGACATGTTGGACACATTTGCCGTATCCCAATCCCCTATGTCCTGATTGAAACTGTCGGCCTCCCTGAACATGTGGTACATGGTCGTCACTTTGGACGTGTTCCAATCCCCTATATCCCTATTAAAGGCATGGGCCTGGTAGAACATATAGTGCATATTCTGAACCGAGGAGGTATCCCAATTCCCGATATCTTGATTGAAAAGTTCCGCCTCCCAAAACATGGAGGACATGTTTGTGACCTTCGACGTATTCCAGGTGTTCTGATCGGGATCGTAGCTTATGTCGTGATTGAAGACTCTTGTTTGCAAGAACATGCCCGACATGTTGGTCGCACTTGAGGTATCCCAGCCCCCGATGTCTTGATTGAAGTTGGTTGCCGCATAGAACAACTGGTACATGTTGGTCACATTTGATGTGTCCCACCCGCTAATATCGCTGTCGCCATCGCTGCCGTCGCCGATCGACGAACCGCGGAAAAACTGAGTCATGTCGGCGATGTTGGCCGTGTACCAGTCGCGCAAGTGGTAGGTGCCGTAGTCCTTGACATGGGCATAGGTTTTATCGCCCTTATAGCCAGCGGCGGTGAAATCGGTTTGGTTGATGACCAGCATGCCCTCGCACGGGGCGACCCTGCCCAGGAACGAGCCGTCGTGCGTGGTGCCGTCGGGGTACGTATCACTCTGAAAATAGCACGTGTAAATCACGGGGTCGCCCCACTGGGGGTGGCGCGTGCCGTCGGTGGCCCAGTCGGTCGTCAGCCCGTAGAAGAAGTTGGACGGCGTCGAGGTATAGTGTTCGACGTCCCACCGCGACAGGTCCTGATCAAAGCTCGCGGCGTTTTGGAACATGCTGTTCATATTGGTCACGGACTGGGTGTCCCAATCGCCAATGTCCTGATTGAAGGCCGTGGCGTCCCGAAACATGTAGTAGGTTTGGGAAACTGCCGAGGTATCCCAATCGCCAATGTCCTGATTGAACGCCTCGGCAGCGTAGAACATCGAGTGCATGTTTAGGACCGAGGAGGTATCCCAACCGCCGATGTCCCCGTCGAATGCGGTCGCATCCCGAAACATGGAGCTCATGTAGTTGACGGCGGACGTATCCCAGCTATTGAGGCTCTGGTTGAAAGCGGCAGCGCCCTGAAACATAGAGGCCATGGTCGTCACCTTTGACGTATTCCAAGTCCCCGCACTTTCGTTCGCGTCGAGACTATGGTTGAAACTCGTCGCGTTTTGGAACATGTTACTCATAGACGTTACGTTCGACGTATCCCAACCGCTGATATCTTGGTCGAAATTGGTCGCGCCAGAGAACATTTGGCCCATGTTTGTCGCAGCCGAGGTGTTCCAGGCGTTGAGCGGCTGATTGAAGATCGTCGCCGACCGAAACAACTCGTTCATGTTGGTCACACTTGAGGTATCCCAATTGCTGATGTCCTGATTGAACTTGCTTGCGGACCGAAAGAGCTGGTGCATGGTTGTGACGTTTGAGGTGTCCCAGCCGCCGATATTCGTATCGCCATCGCTGCCGTCGCCGATGGATGAGGTATAGAAAAACTGCTCCATGTCTGTGATGTTGGCGGTGTACCAGTCGTTGAGGTCGTAGGTGAATTCCCCGATGTCGTAGGCATAGGACTTGTTGCCCTTGTACCCCTGGTCCTCAAAGTCATCCTGGTTGATGACCAGCAAGTTTCGACAGGGTTCAACTCGGCCAATGTAGGACCGCGAAGTGCTCGCCTCACTAAAGTCGCAGGTTTCAATGACGGGGTATCCCCACTGGGGTTGACGCGCGCCGTCGAGGGCCCAATCGGTCGTCAGGCCATAAGTAAAGCCCGAGGGCCTCGATGAGATTCGCTGCACATTCCAGTCCACCAGGTCCTGATCAAAGGCCTCTGCACCCCAAAACATGTAGCTCATGTTGGTCATAGAACTGGTATCCCAGCCGCCGATGTCCTGATTGAACGAGGTGGCGTTCTGGAACATGTAGTAAGCGCTCGTCACTGCGGAGGTATCCCACGCGCCGATGTCCTGATTGAAGCTGGTCGCATTCTCGAACATGTAGTACATTTGGGTGACCTTGCCCGTATCCCAATCGCCGATGTCTTGATCGAACGCGGTCGCGTATCGGAACATATAGCTCATGTTCGTGACGTTTTGCGTATTCCACCCGCCGATGTCCTGATCGAATGCCGCGGTGTAGGTGAACATGCTGCTCATAGAGGTGACATTTTGCGTATTCCAGCCGCTTAAGTCCTGATTGAATGCGGTCGCAGAACCAAACATAGCCCCCATATTCGTTGCCGCGGAGGTGTCCCATGCGCCTGTGGTTGTGTTCGTGTTAATTGCCTGATTAAAAACCTTTGCGCCCTGAAACATTTGCCCAAAATTCGTCACCTTGGACGTATTCCAGCTTCCTATGTCCTGATTGAAGGAGGTGGCCCCCGCAAACAGGTTATTCATACTCTCGACATTTGACGTGTCCCAACTGCCTATATCTTGGTTGAACTTATCGGCGCCGTAAAACAGTTGCCGCATGGATGTGACGTTTGAGGTGTCCCATCCGGTGATATCGCTGTCGCCGTCGCTGCCGTCCCCTATGTCGGAATCCCGGAAAAACTGGTACATGTCGCTAATGTTGCTCGTGTACCAATCGTTGAGATCGTAGGTGAAATCGTCGATGTCGTAGGCGTAAGATCTATTGCCCTTGTATCCCGCGTCCTCAAAGTCATCTGGGCTAATTACGAGCAGATTTCGACAAGGCTCAACGCGGCCTATGTAGGAACTAGAAAAACTTGTTTCACTGAAGTCGCAGGTTTCGATGACGGGGTATCCCCACTGCGGCTGGCGCGCGCCGTTCAAGGCCCAATCGGTCGTTAGGTTGTAGGTAAAGCCCGTGGGTCGCGATGAATAGTGCTGAACGTCCCAATCCACTAGGTCCTGATCAAAGGCCTCGGCGCCCCAAAACATGTAGCTCATGTTGTTCATGGAACTGGTATCCCAGCCGCCTATGTCCTGATTGAACGAGGTGGCGTTCCGGAACATGTAGTAAGCGCCCGTCACAGCGGAGGTATTCCAGCCCCCGATGTCCTGATTGAAGCTGGTCGCATTTTCGAACATGTAGTAGGTTTGGGTGACCTTGCCCGTATCCCAATCGCCGATGTCTTGGTCGAATGCCGTCGCGTACCGGAACATATAGGCCATGGTCGTAACATTCTGCGTATCCCACCCGCCTATGTCCTGATTGAATGCGGTCGCGTATTGGAACATGCCGCTCATTGAAGTGACATTTTGCGTATTCCAACCGCTTATGTCCTGATTGAATTCGGCCACATTGCGGAACATGTAGGATATATTCGTCGCCGACGACATATCCCAGCGCCCGATGTCCTGGTTGAAGGCTGTTACACCGTCGAACATCTGTGCAAAATTCTCCACCTTGGACGTATTCCAGTTTCCTATGTCGTGATTGAAGGATTTGACATTCTGAAACATGTTGTTCATGCTCACGACATTTGCGGTATTCCAAGACCCTATGTCTTGATTGAAGTCGTCTGCCGAATAGAACAACTGCCGCATCGTTGTGACGTTTGAGGTGTCCCATCCGGTGATGTCGCTGTCGCCGTCGCTGCCGTCGCCTATGTCGGAATCCCGAAAAAACTGATACATGTCGCTAATGTTGCTCGTGTACCAATCGTTGAGGTCGTAGGTGAAATCGTCTATGTCGTAGGAATAGGATCGGTCGCCCGCGTACCCCGCACCAGTAAAATCATTCTGGCTGATCACCAGTAGGTTCCGACACGGCTCAACCTGGCCTATGTAAGACTCGGAAAAGCTTGTTTCGCTGAAATCGCAGGTGTCGATGACGGGATATCCCCACTGCGGCTGACGCGCGCCGTCCAGCGCCCAATCGGTCGTTAGGTTGTAGGTAAAGCCTGAAGGTCTCGACGAAATTCTCTCAACATTCCAACCTACCAGGTCTTGATCGAATGACACGGCGCCCCGAAACATGTAGTACATACTCGTCACGGAACTGGTATCCCAGCCGCCGATGTCCTGATTGAACGCTGTTGCGTCGCGGAACATATAGTGAGTCCACTGAACGGACGCGGTGTTCCAACCCCCAATGTCTTGATTGAACGACATGGCGCTGTCAAACATGTAGTGCATAAACTCGACGTTGTCGGTGTTCCAATCGCCAATATCCTGATTGAACGATGTGGCGGACTTGAACATATAGCCCATCGTTGTCACCGCCGAGGTGTCCCATGCGCCCGTGCTTGAATCGTAGTTAAGGTTCTGATCGAAAGCCGCTGCGCTTTCAAACATCTGCAGGAACGTGGTAACCTTTGATGTGTTCCACCCGCCGATGTCTTGGTTGAATACTTTGGCGCCATTGAACATGTTGTTCATGTCCGTTACATTCGAGGTGTCCCAAGCCCCGATGTCTTGGTTGAAATTGGCGGTCGTCCGAAACAACTGGGCCATGTTTGTCACATTTGACGTATCCCAGCCCGTGATGTCGCTGTCGCCGTCGCTGCCATCGCCTATGTCTGTGTTGTAAAAGAACTGATACATGTTGGTGACGTTGCCCGTGTACCAGTCGCGCAAGGGGTAGCCATCGTGACGGAAGGTGCCGTTGCCCCCCCCCGAACTCGACGCGGCGGCGCTGAAGTCCGTCTGGCTGATGACCAGCTTATTGTAGCACGCGAGCGTTGTATCGGTCTCGCCCGCGTCGTCGCCGTAGAAAAAACTGGTGCCAGTCCCGTCCGTGACCCGGCAGGCCTCGGGCACCTCGGCCCGCGCCCACGACAGGGGCACCAAGGCCAAAACCGCCGCCAGGGCTGCCGAGGCTAGGGCTCGCACAAGCGGGGTGATGGGTCGCCAGGGGACGCCATGTCCCGCCTGGGCATGGGCTAGGATGGGTTTGTAAGGCACAGGATGCACGGGCTCAATCCTTCGTCTGATGCGGGCAAGTTCAGAACTTGCCGACAAATTGTAGCGATTAGACACTATCTTAGTTACAAATTAGCACATCTTGTAACTATGTGAAGTCTCTTTTTCCCCAGGGGCGGTAAAATAATTGTGATTAACTTTGTTGCAATTCGATTTACCTGCGCGGCGCGGACGTTCCCTGCGCCCTTCGGGCTTGGGGTCCGCTTGGTGCGGGACGGCGTTGCGCGGGAGTGTTGGGCGTCTAGAACAATGTCATCCAGCGCGGAGCGACGTCGCCGCCGTCCGCACTTGTGGCTGGTGTTCCGTGATGGATGCTGCGACTGCGCGCAGCATGACATCGTGCGGGGATGTCGGGACTTTAAGAACGTCGTCATCCAGCGCGGCGCGACGCGACGTCGCCGCCGTCCGCGCTTGTGGCTGGTGTTCCGTGATGGATGCTGCGACTGCGCGCAGCATGACATCGTGAGGGGATGTCGGGACTTTAAGAACGTCGTCATCCAGCGCGAAGCGAGGCATGGCGCGCGGCCGACCGCCGTGCTAGTCGTCTGCCATGACGCTCTATTTGGACATCGACGACTTGCGCAAAGCGGCCCAGCGGCGGTTACCGCGCATGTTTTACGACTATATCGACACGGGGTCCTGGTCGCAAAGCACCTACGCCGCCAACACCCAAGACTTCGCCGAGCTGAAGTTTCGCCAACGGGTCGGGGTCAATATGGAAGGGCGCAGCCTGAAGACGGCGATCCTGGGGCAGGACTATGCCCTACCCTTCGGGATTGCCCCCACGGGCAACGCGGGCATGAACTGGCCCGATGGGGAACTGCACGCCGTCAGGGCCGCGAACGCCGCAGACATCCCCTATACGCTCTCGACCATGTCGATCTGCTCCATTGAGGATGTCGCGCAAGCGGCGACGGCGCCGTTTTGGTTTCAGATCTACGTCATGAAGGATCGGGAGTTTTCAGGGCGGCTGATCGACCGGGCCAAGGCGGCGGGCTGCTCCGCGCTCATGCTGACGCTCGACCTGCAAGTCCTGGGGCAGCGGCACAAGGACCTGCGCAACGGGCTTTCCTCCCCGCCCAAGATCAATCTCAACACCTTGCGACAATTTGCCGCCCGCCCTGGGTGGGTCTGGCAGTACGCGGTCAAGACCCGCCGCCGCAGCTTTGGCAACATCGTCGGGCACGTTCAAGGTGTCAAAGACCTAAGCGATCTGGCCTCCTGGACGCGCGATGCCTTCGACGCTGCCTTTACCTGGGACGATGTGGCTTGGATCAAGGATCGTTGGGGCGGTCCCTTGATCCTAAAAGGGATTCTGGACGCCGACGACGCCGAACGCGCCGTGGCAACCGGCGCCGACGCCCTGATCGTTTCCAACCACGGCGGGCGGCAACTGGACGGCGCGCCCTCGGCGATCAAGGCCCTCCCCGCTATTGTCGCCGCCGTCGGCACCAACATAGAAGTTCATATGGACAGCGGCATTCGCTGCGGCCAAGACATCCTGAAGGCCAAGGCCCTGGGCGCCCAGGCCTGCTACATCGGGCGCGCCTACCTCTACGGCCTGGGCGCGGCGGGCCAGGCGGGTGTCGCCACGGCCATCGACATCTTGCGCGCCGAGCTGGACACGACCTTGGCCCTATGTGGAGAAACCCAGTTCGCCGATGTGGGTCCGCATATCTTGTATCAGTCGTCGTCTTGAATGACGGATATCGCCAATTCCCAGGCCGTCAATCCTGCGCATTTGAATCGAGCGCGGCCATCTGTGCGTTCATGAAGCGCTCGATCTGCTGGCGCACCGCCTCGCGGTCTTGGGTCTTGTCGAACCGCAGCGGCGCAGAGA
This sequence comes from Alphaproteobacteria bacterium, assembly GCA_965229645.1. Taxonomy (GTDB): domain Bacteria; phylum Pseudomonadota; class Alphaproteobacteria; order UBA7985; family UBA7985; genus CAXQZM01. The sequence continues at coordinate 3,216,274 of OZ245893.1, read as the reverse complement.
CCTCGACGATCAGCCGGCTGAACGGACGGACCAGCAAGCTGCGGTCCCAGACCCGAGTCGAAAATCGCGCGGGCCGCGCCGAGTAGGCGATGGCGACAAAGGGCGCGTCGCTTAGCTGCGCCAGCGCCGCTGTCCCCTCCCCCAAGACTTGACGCGGTCCAGAAGGACCGTCGGGGTTGAGCATGAGACACCGCCCCGACTGCAGGGCCCGCAGGCCTGCGCGCATGGCCGCCGCGCCGCCTTTGCCGCCCCGAGTCCCGCGCAAAGGTTCTAGCCCCAGCACCTCCGCCGCGCCGCCGACGATCAGACCGTCGGCGTGGGGCGAGGAAATGACCGACAAGGGCAAGTGCCCGCGATGGCGCCAAAACGGCGCGAACAAGAACAGGCGGCTGTGCCAGTTGCCGATCAGCAGCGGTACGCCCGCCGCCATCAAGGCCTGGGTTTGAGGGTCGATTCGAATCGTCTTACGCGTGCTGGCGTAGAGCGCCCACATATAGGCCGCGATCAAGGTGCGGAACAGCCGAACGGCCCCAGGTCGCCGCGACTGCCGCTTGGCCCAGGCCCGCAGGCCCGCGCGGAGGGTGCGTCCCCTAAAGGTCATCCAAGTTGTAAGGGGTGCCTTGATAGACAAAATTCAACCAATTTTGGAACACCAGCGCCCCGAACGCCCGCCAGGTATTGGGCGGCTGAACCTCCGGGTTGTCGCCAGGAAAGTAGTTGTAGGGCAGTTGGATCGACGCACCTTTGGCCAAATCGCGTTGGTACTCATCCAGTAAAGTCTCGCGATCGTATTCTAAGTGATTGAAAACATAGAACTCTCGCGCGCGCCAATCAGCCACCATGCCGACCCCCGCCTGGTCGGATTGGGCAAGAATTTCCAGCTCCGTTGGCAAGTCCGCCGCCCGCACCTCGGTATGGCGCGACACGGGCATGGCGAAGACATCATTGATGCCGCGCATCAAGTCGCAGGCAGGCCGCAGGCTGACATGATCGTAAATGCCGAAGCGTTTTTCGGGCAAGGCGTGCTTGGGCACGCCGTGGTGATGGTAGAGCGCGGCTTGCGCGCCCCAGCACACGAAAAAACTGGAAAAGACCTGGCGGCGCGCCCAATCTAGGACCGCCTGCATCTCCGCCCAGTACTTGACCCGATCAAAAGGCAAGGTTTCAATGGGCGCGCCCGTAATAATGAGGCCGTCAAAACGCCGATGCTCCATGGCGGCGAAGGTCTGATAAAAAGCCTCCAAGTGCGCCTTGTCCGTATGGCGCGGCGCGTAGCTGCCCGTTTGCATAAGACTAAGGGACACCTGAATCGGGGAACTGCCGAGCAAGCGCGCGAACTGGGTCTCGGTCTTGATCTTTTCGGGCATCAAGTTCAGAATCGCGATCTCGAGCGGGCGAATGTCTTGGCGCGCCGCCCGCCCCTCGGACATGACGGGCACGCGTTCGGCCCGCAGCACCTCAAAAGCGGGGAGGGTTTCAGGGAGTTTCAGCGGCATGGTCGGGGTCCCGAGAGTCGAGGTGTTCAGCGATCAGATCGAACAGTTGCTGGTCAGAACGCACCGCATTGGCGCGGTGCAAGGGCACCTGCACCCCTGCGGCGCGCGCCAAGGCGGCATAGCGCGGGGCGCGATGGGCGCAGAGGCGCGGAAAGACGAAACGAATGAAAGCGTCGGGGTCAACCCGATCCAGGGCTTGGTCGGCGCGCCCTTCGCGCGCAAAAAAGTCCGCTAAAGCCGCCTCCAGAAATTGAGGTTGGTAGAACATGGGCTTGGGGGCCTGCAACTGCCGGTCGATCAGCGCCGCCGTCTGCCCCGCATCGGCGGCGATATAGACGAAGAACAGCTGGTCCGTCAGCGCCGTGCGCAAGGGGTCGGGGCGGTCGAAGTCCAAAATTTCCACGAGCGACCCGCCCGCATCGACGAAGGCGGGGCCCGCGTGGCGCGCAAGCTGCTGCAACAGGCGTTCAAAAGTTTGGCGTTCTGCGACGCCATGACGGTGCTGGCGCTGGCGAAAGGTCTTGAGGTCCAACCCGCCGCGCTGGGGGTCGCCGAGTTTGCCGATATAGGCCGACAGGACCGAAATATCATCTTCGGCAACGGGAAAATCGGGGCCCGCAAAGGCCTCCAACTCGCTGCGCAAAGGGCCGTCGGCCAAGGCAAAGTCGGTGCAAAACGCCGTCCAAAGCGACGGGTCCAAAAAAGTTGCGAGCGTGGACTTGCCGACGCCCGACATGCCGATGAAGGCGAGGCGCTTGTTGGGCCACCTCATAAAGGCGGCGCCGTCGGCAAAACGCACGCTCAAAATGCCAATCGTTGGTGCAGGGCAGCCATGTCGCCTTGCACCTCGTCGAATAGAGCCAAGACCTGCTGGGCTGGCCCCGCGCCCGTCGCGGCCCATGTCTTGGGCGCGGCCAAATACTCGGTCTCATCTGCGCTGATTTTGCCCGCCTGGCCCCGCGCGGTCAGACCCGCGAGGGCCAGATCGATCAAATCTTGCAGCCAGTCCTGAACGCGCCGCCCGCGAAACTCCGCGCCCATGCCCTGGCTGGGCACTGCCTGGCGCAAGGCCTCGAGCGCTGGCAAGTCCCAATCTTTGGTCAAGTCCAGAGCGGCGGCTTGCGCGGCGGCATCGTAGAGCAGCCCGACCCAAAAGGCGGGTAAGCCGCAAATGTGCTGCCACGGCCCGCCGTCGGCGCCGCGCATTTCGATAAAGCGCTTCAGCCGCGCCTCGGGAAACAAGGTAGAGAGGTGGTTTTCCCAATCCTTCAAGGTTGGCCGCTGCCCTGGCAGCGCGGGCAGCTTTCCCGCCATGAAATCACGAAACGATTGGCCGCGGGCATCGATAAAGCCCACCCCATCGCGCAAGACGAAGTACATGGGCACGTCGAGGGCATAGGCCGCATAGGCCTCGTAGGTCAAATCGCCCGCTAGGGCCGCCGCGAGCAAGCCTGCGCGCGCCGCATCCACATCCAGCCACGTGTAAGCCCGCTCCGACACTCGGCCCGTGGGCTGGCCCTCGCGCAAAGGGGCGTTGGCGAACAGGGCGGTGGCAAAGGGCTGCAGGACTTGGCCCAGGCGCATCTTCTGCGCCATATCGACCTCGTCCGCAAAGTCCAAATTGACCTGGATCGTGCAGGTGCGGAACATCATATCGTGGCCGCGGGTGCCGACCTGGGGCATGTAGCCCTTCATGAGGTGGTAGCGCCCTTTGGGCATCATGGGCACTTGGGCCAGCGTAGCGGCGGGGGTAAAGCCAAGCCCCAGCATGGCGATGCCGTGGCGGTCGGCGACGGTCTTGACCTGGGCCAAGTGGCGATGGGCCTCATCGCAGGTCTGGTGCAGGTTGGTGAGCGGCGCGCCCGACAGTTCAAACTGGCCGCCAGGTTCCAGGGAAATGCTCGCGCCTTGCTGGTCCTCCAGCGCGATAATTTTGCCCTGGTCTTCGATTGGCTGCCAGCCCTGGTCCATGAGGCCGCGAAACAGCGTCAGGATCGAGGCGTCGCCGTCGTAGGGCAAGGGCCGCCAATCGTGGGTGGTAAAGCAGAACTTCTCATGCTCGGTGCCGATTTTCCAGTTCGCACGCGGCTTTGCCCCTGCCGCAAGGTAGGCCGCTAAGTCGTCGTGGTGTTCAATCGTTGGGCTGAACCCAGGTTTGTTTGTGGACATGCGAACCTGCTAACTTGACCGCCCCTAAGCTAAGAACCCAAGGCCCCAGCATCAAGGGCGAAAGGCGGGCCGTTTGGCGAATTCGCCCGCGGCGAGTTGCGCCAGCACCAGCAAGCTCAGGCCCGCAGTTTCGGCCCTGAGGATGCGCGGCCCCAGCGAGACACGGGTCAGGTCTGGGGTTTGCGCGAACAGCGCCAACTCCGTCGCGCTAAATCCCCCTTCGGGGCCCACCAGCACCGCATCGGGCGGCGCCTTTGCGGGCATGGCATCGGACGCCACAGGCCCCGCTTCCGCCCCGATCCACACGCGGCCCGCCTGCGGCAGCCAGGCCCGCAGGGGCACTGGCGCTGCGAGGCTGGGGAGGGTGCAGCGCTCGCACTGCTCGGTCGCCTCCACCAACAATCCCCTTAGACGATCAACGCGACCCAAAGTCGCCTGGCTATGGTCGGTCACCACGGGCTGTAAGTGCCGCGCGCCCAATTCGGTGGCTTTGATCAACAGCCACTCCAGGGGCGTCTTTTTGATCGGCGCGAAGGCCAAAACGGGGCCTGTCGCGGGCTCCGCGGCGCAGATCTGCCCCTGCATGGTGGCGCTTAAGTGGCGGGCCCCGCCGACCTGTAGCAAGGCCGCCCATTCGCCGTCGCGCTCGTTGAAAAGCCCAATAGAGGCGCCGCTTTTCAGGCGTAGAACTTTGACCAGATAAGTCATCTGCGCACGGTCGAACAGGGGCACCGTATCCGGGCCCAGGTCTTGCGGGCAATAGAGTCTTGTGCGGGGGCGGGTTTGTACCATGGGGTCCTCTCTGCTAGACCCCCATAGATGCAAAATTCGCCCTATCCCATCCCCAAGGCCCCGCCGCGCCACACGGACTTGGCGGGCCTAGGCCGCTGGATGCCGCCGCACTTGCTGCCCTATGCGCAAACGCTGCGCCTGGATCGACCTGCTGGCTATTGGCTGCTGCTGCTGCCCGCTTGGGTTGCGATCTTGCTCGGCAGTTCGGCCCTCACGCTCTGGACCCTTTGGACCTTGGCCCTGTTCTTCATCGGTGCGGTCGCGCTGCGCGGGGCGGGCTGCGTCGTCAATGATCTGTGGGATCGTGACCTGGATCGCCGCGTGGCCCGCACCGCCGATCGACCGTTGGCCGCGGGGGCGATTTCGGGGCGGCGCGCCCTTGCCCTGATCGTTGCCCTGGTCGGCGTTGGTGTCTTGGTCCTGGCCTTTTTGCCTTGGCGCGTCTGGGGCTGGGCCTTGCTTAGCGTGCCGCTGATCGTGCTCTACCCGCTTGCCAAGCGCGTGTTCCCCGCGCCGCAACTGGTCTTGGGCCTCACCTTTTCTTGGGGCGCCCTGCTAGGCTGGCTCAGCGTGCAAGCGACGCTGGCCTGGCCCGCCCTCTGGCTCTATCTCGGGACCTTGAGCTGGATCCTCTACTACGACAGCCTTTATGCAACCCAAGACCGCCAAGACGACGCGCGCCTGGACCTCAAGTCGCTCCCCCTGCTCTTGGGGGATCGGTTGGTCGCGGGGCTTTGGGTCTTTGTAGCGCTCACCTTGCTGTGCTGGGCGCTGGCGCTGATCGGCGCGGGCGCGGGCGTGCTTTCCTGGGTGGGCTTGGCGCTGGTGGGCGGGCTCTTGGCCCAACAGGTACGGCACTTCGACGCCGACACCCCGCAAACATGCCTGCGCCAGTTCCAGGCCAACGTGCGCTTCGGGCAAATCTGGTGCGGGTTTCTGGCCCTAGATTTGGTCTTTTGAGGCGCAAGGCCTCCCAAAAAACCGCAAAGCTCTATTCTAAGCACGGACCCGAAACCGCCCTGGCGAATTCCAAGTCGGCAGGATCAATCCACGCAGGGCACACGCGCACGCGCTAAACCCATGGGTCCATTCCATGGTACAAAGCTCGCCCATGGGGCACACCCCCGAGCATGGTTTAACTTGATTTTCAGGGATCCCTTCGCCATAAGAGCCAGACGAAAGGCGTTGACCCCCTGAAACTTCAGGCCTAAGGACGCGCTCCCCGCGTCACGATCCCACCCTGGAGGGTTGTTGTTGCGGGGACTAAGGCCAGCGGCACGAAGGTTTGGCGCTTCGAGCCGACGGTGGACGCCGAATCGAGCGGCGAAGGGGGCGTGCAGCCCGCTTGGCGCTTGAACGCAACTACAAGGGCGGTTGAAAACGACCCTTGGTAAAAGGACCCTATGACACTCGAAAACTTTCTGCTGCCGACGGCTGTCTTGACCCATATAAGAGCTGCTTCAAAGAAGCAGGTCCTGACCGAAATCGCCAAGTCCGTGGGGGAAGCGGTGGGTCTTGAAGGCCGCCCCATATGCCAAGCCCTGGCAGAGCGGGAACGGTTGGGGTCAACGGGTATTGGCGAAGGCGTCGCGTTGCCCCACGCCAAGGTCTCGGGGCTCGTCAAGCTGACCGTTGCTTTCGCGCGCTTGGAACAGCCCGTGGACTTCGACGCCGCCGACGACGAACCCGTAGATCTGGTCGCAACCTTGCTCATGCCCGAGGACGAAGGCCAACAGAGCGAGTACCTCAAGGTCTTATCAAAAATTTCGCGTCGGCTAAAAAATCCTGAGTTTCGCCAAAAGATCCGCGGCGCCCAAACCCAGTCGGCAATTTTTGCGCTGCTAACGGGGGAACCAGATCGTCAAGTCGCGGCCTGACCCCCATACCAGAACCAGGTAGAACAGGCAGGTCAGCTGCCACGGCGTGCCCACCCACAGCCCGATCCGCAACACCCCCAGCAGCAAAATCTCCGCCCACGATTTGGCGGGTTGGCCTGCGTGCAAGAGGTAGGAAATCGCGAGCAAGGCCAGCACGATTGGCGGGCCGATGACAAACCCCACCAGTCGCCAATTCCGCAAACCCTCGGTGGTCAGCACGCCGTAGATCAGCCCAAGGAGCGAGAGCGCAGCCGCCCCACAAAACACCCACCAGGATAGGCTGCCCGTCAGCGCCATGCGCCGATAAATCGGGTCGTGGCTGTCAAACTGATCAATCATGCGCGCTGTCTGCCCGCCCTTTTGAAACAAATCAAGAGAGGGGTTCGGGGCGCCAGGCGTCGTTTAACTCCGCACAAGGTTCATGCCGTCTGCACTTCCTGTCGCCGACCCGAGCTGGATCCTGCGACGTCGCCGCCGTCCGCACTTGTGGCTGGTGTTCCGTGATGGATCCTGCGACTGCGCGCAGGATGACGTCGGGAGGGCGCCCATACTCGGGTTTGGCGCTCAGACCAGGTTGGCGGGCGCGTCAGCCGCTGGCCCTATTCGTGCAGCAGGTCTTGCGGCCGCTCGACTTTGCTTTCGATGTAGGTCTTCAGTTTTCCCAGGGCGCGCTGCTCGAGTTGACGCACCCGCTCTTTCGACACTCCAAACCGCAGTCCCAATTCTTCGAGCGTTCGCCCCTCGTCGCTCAAGCGGCGCTCGCGGATAATGATTTGCTCGCGCTCCCCCAAGACACCCAAGGCGCCCTCGATCCAGCCGCGGCGGGTCTGGCTATCCAGGGTGATGAGGGTCACGTCTTCTGGGGCGGGTCGCTCGTCAGCGAGCAAGTCTTGCTGTTCTAAATCAGAGTCGTCTTTCAGCGTGGTGTTGAGAGATTCGTAAGCCAAGGCGAGCCGCGTTTCCATCGACCGCACCTCGTCCACCGTCACGTCCAGCGCCTCGGCAATTTGCTCGCGGCCGCGCGCATCTAAGGTGGTGCCTGTTTTTTCCTCGATTTTTGAACGCAGCCGGCGAAAGTTGAAGAACAGCGATTTTTGGCTTGCCGTGGTTCCCGTTCGCACAATCGACCAATTGCGCAAAACAAAGTCCTGCATGGAGGACCGGATCCACCAGTTGGCGTAGGTCGAAAACCGCAAGTCCCGTTCGGGCTCGAACCGATTGGCCGCGTGCAACAGGCCCATCATCCCTTCCTGGATCAAATCTGCCGACGGCAGTCCGTAGTTGCGAAACTTTGACGCAATAGAGATGACAAGACGGCTGTAGGCCTCCATCAACTTGTGCAGGGACCCCTCGTCTTGATGATCGCGCCACGCGATCGCGAGGGTTTGCTCCACCTCCTTGGACAGCAAAGGCACCGCCATGGATCGGCGAACAAACTCCTGATTGGCTCTAGCGATCGGGTCTAGTTCAGTCATCCAGCATCTCCCCTCAACTATGTCACCCGTATGCAACACCATTCCACCATACGGAAATCACAAACGTGCGAACAAATGAGACGGAATGCCGCACTGTGGAATTTTTGGGACGGCGGAAAATACAAGCGATGCCTATTCTCATGGAGGCTGACGCCTTCATGAGAATAGGCATCAGGAAAAGTTGTAGGAGAACAACTGGTGCCCGCGTATGTCAAAGCACCGCAGATTGAGCGGTCCGCCAAGGCCAGCGCCAGCGTCGAAACCGATGCGTCCTGGGCCCAGGATTTCGGTTTCATCGCCTGGGGTCAGGCCGCTGATGACTTGCGAAAATCCCTGGTACGGGCTTGTCATCTGAAAATAGGCAGGGTCCCCCCACCAGAAGGCGTCGGTTTGCAGCGATAGGCTGCGAGCGGGGTCGACACCGCCGTGGACAAACAAGAGATGCCCCTGGTCACTCATGGCGGCGCGGCGGCAGCGCTCAAAGTACGTACCCACCCCGTCATGGGCGAACACATGGCCGCGAAACTCACGCGCATAGTCCGCCAAAACGCCAAGGCCCGACTGCACAACCTGGTCCAGTTCGCCCAAGTCCATCCCAAACTGCGTCAGCACGGCGTCGAATTGATGCGCGCTATACATCCAATCCAGCAGGTCGCGAACGGGCGTTTTGGCGTGGTAAAGGGTATAAAAATCTTCCAGCAACCGTTCTTGCGGGCCGTAGAGCCATACCACTTGGCTGGGGCTGAACTCGCGATACTGCCGCGCCGAGTCGGCATTTTTGGCCTCTAGCCAGTCCGAAAACGCGATCAAGGCGGCGATGGTCTCGGGCGATTGTCCGCCTGGCCCAATTTGCGAGCCAAGGAAGACCATATGATCGCCAATTTGATAGTAGGACTGGCACAGCTCCAACCCCGCCTGAAGCGGCCCCAAGGCCCCGCGCACGGGCGCGAACACCCAAATACGATGCCCCCCTTTCAGGATGGCGATGCGGCTTTGCGCGCCCTCAGACATGCTGTATCAAAGAGGCGTTGGGCATGGGAGTTTCCAAGCCGAACCGACTTGAGGAACATCCGCGCCAATCAGGAACCAAAGCCATGCAACCGATCAATATTGAGCGCGAAAGGTCTTATACCAACGGCCAAAAAAGTTGACACTTTTTTGGCCGTTTTTTGTGTCTCACGGCAGAAACGCTTCGCGTTTCGCCTCCGACGGGGCCTCCGCTTATACCCCGAGGCGCTTTCGCGCTATTCTCGGGGCCGCTGCGGGGGCCGCAGTCGCGGCCCTGAATACCAGCGAACATAAGAGTCATTTTCAATCGCCGCTGGTATTAGGGCATTGCTGGGGCTTGCTCTGCGTCGATGACCAGGATCTCCCCAGCCTCGTCCACCGTCTCCAGATCGTGGGGGCGCAGGATCGCCATGATTTGGGTATGGGCCTCCCCCTCGTCCAAGCCGCGCACCGCCGCCACTTCGCGGGTAAAGCGCGCGAGGGCGTTTTCGTAGATTTGCCGCTCAGAAAAAGACTGCTCGGGCTGCTCGGAATTGCGGTGCAAGTCGCGCACCACCTCAGAAATTTGGATCGGATCGCCCGAGTTGATCTTGGCCTCGTATTCCTGCGCGCGACGCGACCACATGGTGCGCTTGACCCGCGGCTTGCCCTTAAGAATGTTCATGGCATCGTCGATCATGGCAGCGGTGGAAAGTTTGCGAAGGCCCGAGGTTGACACTTTTTGGGTTGGGATCCGCAACGTCATGCGCTCCGCATCAAACCGAACGATGATCAACTCGACATCAATGCCGCCAATCGTCTCGGTTTCAATGCCCAAAACCTTACCAACACCGTGGGTGGGATAAACGACAAAGTCGTTTGGCTTGAAATTAAATTCTGACATGCGTCTCCTTAACTTATACCAAGGGTCGTTTGCAACGACCCTTTAGTGACGTTCAAGCGCCACGCAGGCTGCGCTCCCACTTGGTCGCTAGTCCTTGAAATCACTGAATTTGCAATTCAGTATTTTCCGCGTCCATTTACGGCTCGACGGGTCAAACTTCGCCGCCGTTAGTATTGCCCAGATATTAGCCGCCAGGGGCGTCCGAGAAGTGATTGTCGAACTTGTGGGCCACACCCTGCCAGTCGTCGGCATCCGCAGGCGGGTCTTTGCGTTCGGTAATCACGGGCCACTGGTCGGCGTACTTTTGGTTGAATTGCACCCACTTCTCCCCCTCACCGTCCGTATCGGGCAGGATCGCCTCGACGGGACACTCGGGCTCGCACACCCCGCAATCGATGCACTCCTCAGGGTTGATCACCAGCATATTTTCCCCCTCGTAAAAGCAATCGACGGGGCACACCTCAACACAATCGGTGTACTTGCACCGAATGCAAGCATCTGTAACGACGTAGGTCATGGTTGGTGGTCCGAAACTCCATGCGGTGGGTTGCGACGCGAGGCCTTAAACCTGCCGTGGGAGCGTGACAAGGGTCGAGGCGGCGCGCACAAGGGGGTTAGGACAGGGCGGCGCGCGCCCGGCGCTTGGCCGCTTCGCTTAGGTGATTGTCAATCCCCAGGGCCGCAGGCACCGTGCGCATAAAGGCGTATTCCTGCGCGTCCAAAACGCCGTCGGCGTAGGCCAGTCGCCAAAGCGTCTCGATCACGGTCACGCGCTGGTCCTCGTCCAAGGTATCCCGCAGCGCTTTGGTATAGCCGTAAGTTTGGACCGACTGGGCCTGATGCGCCTCCGCCGCTATCATCAATTCGTCGACCTCACCAGGGCTCAGATCAAAATGATGCGCTAGATCGCTGGCCAAGCGCGCCTGCTCGACCGCGTCGAAGTTGTCGTCGGATTTGGCAAGCTCCAGCGCCAAACACGTGAGGGCAAAGGCCTCGGGACCAAACTTGGCCTCGGCAGGGTTGGGCGCGCGGTCGGGCTTTGGGGTCCACCAGGGCATGGGCGCTTCTCTTTCTTGGTCTTCGTCGCTCGTCTTTGAATCGCGTGACGTTTCAATCCACGCGATCCTGCGTCCACCGAGGCTCGATAAGTCAAACCTTCGAACCATTCGCCTTATTTGGACCCTCGCCTTGGCTTTACAAGTCCTTAAGAGCGTCAATTTTGCGACGATCACGCTTCGTCGGGCGACCCGCGCCCGCGTCGCGGCGACCGACCGCGTGCTCCTGCGCCACAGTCACGTCGGCACCGCGAACGCGCGGCGGCGGCGGGCTCAGGTCCGTATAGAGACCTTGTGCTTCCGAAAACGGCCCGCGTCGTGCGCCGACGCCGCGAACCTCAATGACCCGAACATGGCCCCCTTTATCAAAGGTCAGCACATCGCCCGGTTTCACCGCAAAATGCGCCTTGGCGACGCGAACCTGATTGATGCGAATGCCCGCCTGCACCGCCTTGGACGCCAGCGTCCGTGTCTTAAAAAACCGCGCGTACCATAACCACTTATCGACCCGAAGCGTCTCAGCCATCTTTGGTCTTTAAGGCCGCCAAAACCGCGAAGGGGCTATGGGGGTTGGGCACCTCCGCTTTGGGGGCCTTGCTTGACTTAGCAGACCCACGGGCAGAACCTGATTTGGCGGCCTTTGCAGGTCGGGACGACTTGGCAGCTTTTGGCGCTTGGCCGCGCGTCGGCGCGGCCTTATGGCTGGTCTCGGCGCGCGGTCGGGCGGGGCGTTTGGACGCCCTGCGACGATAGAACAGCCCTTCGCCCGCATGCCCCTCAGGCTTTTCGGTCGGTTCATAGCCGCAAGCGGTCAGAATCGTCGTCAAGGCCCCCCCTTCCAATCCTAGTGGCTGCCCTATGTCCTCTGGTAAGGCAAACACGCCGTCTTGGCCATTCTTGTAAAGAGCGTAGAGCTTGGCCTCCAATCGGTCGAACCCATCGGCGCGCACATGGACGGGGCTTTGCCCCCGCTCGGCGAAGGTCAAAAATCCGAATTGACGCAGGTAAGCCTGTACCCCCTTGAACGCGCCGAAGTTGGTGATCGAACTCTGGGTTGTGGACGGCACAGCTGGGGCCTCCGCCTGCCCATGAAACAAGGCCCAAAGCAGGGCCCGCACCCCCCAAATTTTGGGGTTGAAGACCGAACGAACGAACAGCGCGCGGCGCGTCATGTGAATTTTTAGTTCTGCCATCAGCGCCTTGTCGGTTTCGGTCAAAGCCTCAACCGTTGCTCGGTCGGGGCGCAGGATTAGGCCGCCGTCTTCCCACATTTGATAGGCCAAGCCTTTTAGCGCGCCCGTCAAGCGTGGGTCCTGCAGCGCGTGGAAGGGGGCAAGGCGGTTGCGCAAAAACGCCCGTAGCCAAGGGGCCAAGCGGGCGGCCAGGCGCGCCTCCTGCGCCTGATCAAGAAATTCATTGGCATCGACGCGAATCTCGGGCGCCCACAAGGTGGGTCCCTTGGTCAAGCGCGCGACGGGCGCCTCGCGCCAACGTAAGACCCCCGCCAAGTCCAGGCGAAACGCCCCGTCATTATCGGCCTCGAGCTGTACCAGACGGGCCTGAACCGCAGGGCCAAGGCTGCGCCGCGCCGCGGTCAGCAGGGCCGCCTGGTCGCCCGCCGACCCCGACGGGTCGGGCACAAAGGTCAGGCCCGTCAGCGTACCGACCGCCGTGCCCTCGACTTTGACCTCGCCCTTGTCACCGATTTCACACATTAGGGGTCCCCCGCGCTGTAACTTTTGGACCAGTAAGGCCGCTCGACGGTCCACGAATCGCTGCGTTAAGCGCTTATGCAACGCATCGGACAAGATGTCATCCACCGCCCGGGCACGTGCGGCCCAGGCATCCGATTGCGCCACCCAGTCGCCGCGATGGGTGATATAGGCCCAGGTGCGGATAGCAGCAATGCGGTTGACCAACGTGTCGAGGTCACCGCTGTCCTTATTGAGGCGTTCAATCTGTTCCTCGACCAGCGCTGTCGGCAGCTGCCCATCGCGGATTAGATGACCGAACAGAGACAGCTGTAGGCTATGATGTTGGTCGGTCAAAGACTTGTGAAAGTCGGGGATTTGGCACACGTCCCACAAGAGCCGCACGGCGGCGGGGGACCTGCACAGCTCCAGCACCGACGCCTCCTTGGTCAGGGCCTCGAGGGCCACTTGATCGTCCGCGAGGCGCAGGCGTTGCAAATTTGGGTCCGTGGGCAAGGTCTCGAGCGACAAGCGCAGGGCGCTCAAACTGTCAAAGCGCAAATTTGGGTTGCGCCAGTTAAGGCGGCGCAAGGGGGCGTAGCTATGGTTTTCGACCATGGAAACCATGGCATCGTCCAGGCCCCCCGCCTCGGGCGTGGTCGAAAAGCTACCGTCGCGTTGATGCCGCCCCGCCCGGCCCGCGATCTGGCCGATTTCCTCGGGCCGCAAGGCGCGCGGGTGCCGCCCGTCGTATTTCCGCAACTTGGCGAAGGTGACATGGTTCAAATCCAGGTTCAACCCCATGCCAATGGCGTCGGTGCCGACCAGGTAGTCCACCTCGCCCGACTGGTACATCTGGACCTGGGCATTGCGGGTCCGCGGGCTCAGGGCACCCAGGACCACGGCGCAGCCGCCGCGATGCACGCGCAAAAACTCCGCCATCTCATAGACTTGCGCGGCGCTGAAAACGATCAAGGCGGATCGGGGCGGCAGGCGGCTGACCTTGATCGGTGCCTGGTACGACAGGGTCGAAAACCGCGGCTGCGTGCGAATCTCGACCTCGGGCAAGACACGGCGCAGCAAGGGCGCGATGGTCGCCGCGCCCAAAAACATGGTTTCGTGCGTGCCGCGCCGATGGAGCAATCGATCGGTGAACACATGGCCGCGCTCGGGGTCGGCGGCCAGTTGGATTTCGTCCACCGCGACAAAGTCCACGTCCAAATCAAGGGGCATGGACTCCACGGTGCACATGTAAAATCGCGCCCGCGCTGGCACAATCTTCTCCTCGCCTGTAATCAGGGCGACCTGGTCCGCGCCCTTGAGGCGCACGGCTTTGTCGTAATTCTCCCGCGCTAGCAAGCGCAGGGGAAAGCCCATGATGCCCGCTTGATGGGCCAACATGCGCTCCATCGCTGCGTAGGTCTTGCCCGTATTGGTGGGCCCCAAAAGGGCGACGAGGTGGGACATGCGGCCCGAAGGTTTAGAGGATCTGAATCAGAATCTGCCGCAAAATATGGACGATGAAAATCAAGACCATGGGCGAGAGATCAAACCCGCCAAGCAAAGGCAAAGCCTGCCGCAAGGGGCGCAGCAAAGGCTCATACAATCGTGCCAACTGGCCCCAAACCTGGCGTGCGGGTTGGTTGTGGCGTGGAATAATCTCAAACTGGATCAAAAGTTGAATGAGGATCAGGGCCAACAACCCAAAGACAAACAGGTTGGCAGCTAAATTGATCAACCAGTCCAATGTGTTCCCAAGCAAGTCCATGGACACCTCTTAACGAATGAAATTTGGGCGAAACCGCAAGCGCGGCCTCGTCCCCGCCGCCCCTAAATGCCTGTTCAAGCGCCGATTGACCAGCCCAAATAGGAAAAAGATCAGGAGGGACAGGACGATAAAGACCGCCATGGCGGGCAAATAGGCGGCAAAGGGGTTAAAGGTTGTTTCCATGACATCGTTGGCCGTTACCATTACGTCTTTGACATTGGCCCCGCCAGGGCGCGAGGTGACGGGGATGGTGGCGTAGACAAGCGCCGTGGACAGGAACAAGAACATGGCCTCATTCGTATAGGCGGGCCAAGCAAGGCGCAGCATGGACGGCCACAGGATTCGCCAAAATTTCTGCCGCCTAGAAAAGCCGAAGGCCTCCGCCGCCTCCAGATCCCCGCGCGGCACCGCCTGCAGCGCCCCTGCAAAGATCACAGCAGAGTAAGCCGCAGTATTGAGCAAAAGAACCAGCGGCGCCAAAACCAAGGCATCGAGGATCAGGGCAAAGACTCGTTCCCCCTCCACCTGCACCGTGTGCAGACCCGTGGCCCGCACAAGGTAGTAGAAGAAGTAGAGTTGAATGAAGAGGGGCGAGCCGCGAAAACAATAGACGTAAGCGCGGATCAGGGCGCGGATCGGGCTGCGCGCCCAGGTCATGCCTAAGGCCAAGCCGACCGCGAAAACAAAGCCCAGCGGCAAGGCCAGCACCGCGAAGTAGAGGTTCACCCGCGCCGCCCAAAGGTAGGTAAGAAAGATCTCGATCATGAACCGAGCCCGACCATCCCCGCGCCCAAGCGCCGCCTGCCCCAGGCAAAACCCACCTCAGATGCGTAGGTGAAGCAGAAATAGAATACCAGCAGGAGGCCCAAGTAAAACACCGTCCAATCGCCGTGCACATAACCGACGAAGGTTCGCAACTGCGGCGGTCCCAGTTGGGCCGTCGCCCACCAAACCGCCTCCTGGATCCCCAAAAGAGACAGGAGGGAGGTGGCCTTGATCATCAGCATCCAAATGTTGGTCAGTCCCGCCCAGGCGTAACCCCACATGAGCGGCACTTGCACGCGCCAAAAAATCTGCCCTGGCCGAAACCCGAACGCCCGCGCCGTCTCAATCTGCGCTGTGGGAACCGCATCGAGCGCGCCGCGAATCACGTGCGCGGCGTAGGCCCCAAACACCAAACCGAACGACAGGCAAGCCACGCCCAAGTTGTAGGCAAAGGCCACACCTGAATTGGGCGAGCTCAAAAAGCTCGACGCAGGGCAGCCCACAAAATTGATCCCGTCGAATAGGGGCGTGCCCGCATCGCACAAGGCCCAGGTCCGCACGATCTTAATGATCAAACTGAGGGCCAAGGGAAAGAACACGAAAAACAAGACGTCGGGAATACCCCGAACCATATTGATGTAGAGCCGCGCTAACCCTGAAATTGCCCAACTGCGCGCCCGCGAAGCGGCGGCCCCGAGGAAACCAAAAACCAAGGCGATGATCGCCCCCACCAGGGTCACGAGCGGAATGAGGGCGAAGGACCGATAAAAAGCTTGGTGCTTGCCCCCAGCGATGTAGGCGAAAAAATCCTGCCACTCGGGCGACCAGAGGCTCAAGAACCCATCCCACATGCAAGGTCTATGATCTATATCATCCCAAGGGATACCCGCGCCCTTGTTCGCCAGAATCCGTTTTGGTGGGGGCGGGGGCCTCCACCTACATCCACTAGAATGATCAGTTTATCGGCGCATGACCTTGTACCAACGGCCCCAAAAACTGACGTTTTTTGGGCCGTTTTGTGTCTCACGGCAGAAACGCTTCGCGTTTCGCCTCCGACGGGGCCTTCGCTTGCACCCCGAGGCGCGTGTCCGCTCTTCTCGGGGCCGCGCGTTTGGAGCGCGGGCGTTCCCTGCGCCCTTCGGGCTTGGAGCCCGCTGCGGGGGCCGCAGTCGCGGCCCTAATACCAGCGAATAAAAGGGTCATTTTCAATCGCCGCTGGTATTAGTCCCCGTAAAAGGGCCCAACGTCAAAATACTTGGCGATCAGAGCATCGAGCGTTCCGTCCGCCTTGACCGATTGAATGGCAGCATTCATGGTCGCCTTCAATTCACTGTCGGTTTCGCGCAGCCCCATGCCGACCCCGCCGCCGATGAGGATCGAGTTCCCGACGAAAAAAACGTTTTCCCCATCCACGAACGGCGTCAAATAGCCCCTGTCTGCCAGCACCAGATCAACAACGCCCGCGCCGAGATCGGCCATGGATTCATCGGCTGTCGCGTATTCCTTTAGGGTGACGGCGTCGCCCAAATTATCATGAACCCAAGCCGCCTGCATGGTCGCGCCTTGCACCCCCACGGTCATTCCCGCAGGATCGACCATGGCGCCCAAATCGGATGTTGCAACCCAGCGCGACGGGTCAGGCGGGTAATAGTCCTGGGTGAAGTCGATCAATTCTTCACGTTCTGCGGTGATGGACATGCCCGCGATAATGGTGTCGTAGTTGCCCGCGACCAAATTGGGAATGATGGAATCCCATTCGTTGATCACCCATTCGCATTCCAGTTCGGCGCGCGCGCACAACTCGTTGCCCAAATCGATCTCAAAACCCGCCAGCTCGCCCGCATCGTTGATGAAATTCCAAGGGGCGTAGGCCCCCTCTGTTGCCAATTTTACCGTATCCGCGTGCGCGACGGTGCTGCCAACTGCGGCGGTTACGAGGGCAGAGGCGCCCATCAACAAGTTCTTCATTGCGAAATTCTCCCTTTGCTATGGTTTGGGGGCAAGCCAACTTGCCCACGCGCCAAGACAGGTGCCAGCGGCGCACGTCGCTTATGACGGATTTAGAAATTGTCGCAAGCGCTCTGTTTTCGGGGCCTCGAACATATGGGCAGGGGGGCCTTGGGCCTCGATCTTGCCCTGATGCAAAAACACGACTTGATCCGAAACCTCGCGGGCGAACGACATATCATGGGTCACCAGCAACATGGTTCGCCCCTCGCGCGCCAACTGGCGAATGACCTTGAGCACCTCCACCTCCAATTCAGGGTCGAGGGCAGAGGTAGGCTCATCGAACAAGAGCGCCAGCGGGTCAATGGCCAGGGCTCGGGCGATGGCGGCACGTTGCTGCTGCCCGCCCGAGAGTTGGTGGGGATAGGCCCCTGCCATGTCACCGAGGCCGACCTGATCCAGTAAGGCGCGCGCCCGCGATTCCGCGCGGGCGCGATCAAGGCCCAGCACGTAAATCGGCGCCTCGGTGGCGTTTTGCAGCACGGTGCGGTGCGCCCACAAATTGAACGATTGAAATACCATACCAAGGCGCATCCGCGCCTGGCGCACTTGCTCAGCGGAGGCGGGGCGACGTTCGGCCCCCTCCCCGACGAAGGCGATGGCCTCGCCCGCCAAACTTATGTCCCCCGCCTCAGGAATTTCCAACAAATTGGCACAACGCAACAAAGTGGACTTCCCCGAGCCCGAGGACCCGATGATGGAAATAACCTGCCCACGCGCGGCGCACAAATCGACGCCGCGCAGAACTGGGGTGTCCCCAAAGGACTTCTGGATCCCCTTCAGAACAATGGGCGGGACGTCGGCGCACATAGCGGGGGTTTAGCGCGATTGATGGCTGAGAGACAAGGCAAGCGGCGCCAAAGCCAAGCAAAGCGGCGTGAAAATCAGGCCCAAGGCCCAAACCAAGTCCGCCCGCCCCGCAACGCATAGACAGAAGAACAGGCTGGCAAGGGCCAAAAACACCAGGCTGCCCACCCCAAACCTGGGTGCAAGGGTAAGCCCGAGGGCACTCGACAGGAGGCGAAGCGCGGTTACGGGCAACGCGAGCCCCAGGAGGCTTGCCCAGGGATAGTCACCCTTCGCCCCCAAGGCCCACAGACCCAGGAATACAGCCGCCAAAGGCACGAAGACGCCGACGATCTGTCCAAGGTACGCGCGGATCAGAACGGGAATGTAACTCCCCGCTGCCAAATAGGCTTGGTCGAGTGTGCCATCGGCCGCGTCTTCCTGCCACAAATTGGCAGCGTCCTGCGCCAGCATGGCAAAGAGGAGCAACCAAAACACCGTCCCGAGACTCTGCGCCTGCAGGTGCGCCGCCACCCCGTCGAGAACCCCCGAAAAGACGATGAGCGCCAGCACGCCCAGGAACAGCAGGGTTAAGGGAGGCAACCACGGGGCTTTGGGGATCGCACGGTTAAACATGAAGCACCCTTCCCTCCTCAATCGTCAGGCGATGCCCGCCTAAGACAGCGGCATGGACACTGACCAGCGCCGCGCCGCCCGCGCGGGCCTGGTCGCGCAGCAAGGCCTTAAAGCGCGCTTGTTGCCGCTGGTCCAAGTTTGCCAAGGGCTCGTCAAAAATCCATAGCAGCGCCCCTGGGCGGCAGCGGTGCGCCAAGGCTACCCGCTTGCACTGGCCCGCCGACAAATGCCGCATCGGCAGATCCGCCAGATCCCAAAGCGCCCAGTGGTCGAGTTGGTCCTCGGTCAGGACCTGGGCTGGCGTCTGCTCGGGCTTCAGCGCCAACGCATGACCCAAGTAGCGAAGGGAGGTTTGCGGCGCGCGTCGAACCTGGCCCAAGAAGGGCCGAAACAACCCCGCAGCGGCGCGCAAGATGGTTGTCTTGCCCGCACCGTTGGCGCCCTCCAGCGCCCAAATCTCCCCTGCACGAACCTCAAGACTCATGTCTTGCACCAAGACCCGCGTCCCGCGCACCAGCGTCAGACCGCTCAGGCTAAGGAGAGGCGGGGGAGGCGTCATGGTGCACGCCTGAACAGATTTGACCCCCAATGCAAGGCTTATACCAACGGCGAAAAAAGTTGACACTTTTTTGGCCGTTTTATGTCTCACGGCAGAAACGCTTCGCGTTTCGCCTCCGACGGGGCCTTCGCTTATACCCCGAGGCGCTTTCGCGCTATTCTCGGGGCCGCTACGGGGGCCGCAGTCGCGGCCCTTATACCAGCGAATAAACCAGCGAATAAAAGAGTCATTTTCAACCGCCGCTGGTATTAGGCGACCGCTGCCCCCAAGTTCAAGAGAGGCTGCGGCTTCGCCGCACACGGCGGATATGGAGGCCCGTCCAATCTTGCCGCTCGATGATCCCGAGCGAATTGACTTTCGTCGAATGATTGGTAAGCCTGGCCTCTGGGACAAAGCTGCGTTCCCTTTTTGCATTTGCGCCTGCAACTTCCATTTGGCGTACTTTTTTTGAAGGACTCGGGAGGACAAGATGAATCTGATTTCGAAAACTCTGGCATCGGCCGTGGCCCTGATGGCGACCCTACCTGCCAACGCTGACACAGTGAAAATTGGGATGCTCTCGACCCTATCGGGCGGGGGTGCGGGGCTGGGCGTCGATATGCGCGATGGCTTCTTACTCGCGATCAAGGCGGCGGGTCGCGATGATGTCGAAGTGATCGTTGAGGACGATCAGCGCAAGCCCGACGTTGCCGTGCGGCTGGCAGATCGCATGGTTCAGTCGGACAAGGTCCATATAATGACGGGCCTCATCTTCTCCAACCTCGCCATGGCCGTTGTCCCCTCGGTGACCGCGCAGGACATCATCTATTTGTCCCCCAACGCGGGCCCATCCGCCCTTGCGGGGGCGGGATGCCATCCCAACTATTTCAACGTCGCCTGGCAGAACGACAATATTCACGAGGCCGCGGGTGCCTACGCCAACACCTTGGGCTACACGAACACGTTCCTAATCGCGCCAAACTATCCGGCGGGGGTCGATGCCCTCAACGGCTATCGGCGCTTATTTGACGGTGAACCGACCCAAGAGGTCTTCACAAAGCTCGGGCAGTCGGACTATGCGTCCGAAATTGCCCAAATCCGCGCTTCCGACGCGGACAGCCTGTTCTTTTTCTTGCCAGGGGGCATGGGCATCTCCTTCCTCAAGCAATACGCCGATAGCGGCGTTGACGTGCCGATAATTGGCCCCGCATTCAGCTTTGATCAAACCATTTTGGCCGCCGTCGGCGATGCGGCTTTGGGCGTTTTGAACACAGCCCAGTGGTCGCCCGACCTCGACAACGCAGCCAATCAAGCCTTTGTTGCGGCGTTTGAGGCCGAATACGACCGCTTGCCCTCGCTCTACGCCTCGCAGGGTTACGACACGGCCAATTTGATTCTCGCTGCCCTTGATACGGCCGATGTGAACGATACAGCGGCGTTTCGCGAGGCCTTGCAAGCGGCCGATTTTGACTCGACGCGGGGGGACTTTACCTTCAACACCAATCAACACCCGATCCAAGACTTCTACGTTCGCGAAGTTGTCGAGGTCGATGGGGTATTGACCAACCGCATTGTGGGAACCGCCTTGAGCGATCATGGCGACGTCTTTGCCCAGGACTGTTCCTTTTAGGGTCCTTCGCACTTGCATTGAATCGGGGTGAATCGCCTTAAGCCCTGTTCTGGCGCCGATGGCCCGTGGGGTCGATTCGACTTGGACTCCGCTTTAGGCTGACCTGTTCGATCCATGGCTACCTTGCTGATCGAACAGGTTTTGAACGGCCTCCAGTTCGGCGTCATGTTGTTTTTGATGGCGGCGGGCCTGACTCTGATTTTCGGCGTCATGGGCCTTATCAACTTGGCCCATGGGTCCTTGTTTATGGTCGGAGCGTTCGCCGCCGCGGGTGTCGCGGCGCACACGGGCTCCTACGCGCTCGGGCTGGTGGCGAGCCTGGTTGCAGCGGCCTTTGCGGGCATCTTGATCGAATGGTTGGTCATACGGCGGCTGTACGCGCGCGACCATCTGGACCAAGTCCTGGCGACCTTCGCCCTGATTTTGATTTTTTCCGAGGCAACCCGCTGGCTATTCGGGTCCTTTCCCCTCTATTTGGACATCCCCGACGCCTTGGCAGGACCCGTTTCGCTGCCGTTTGGGATCGAATACCCCTTCTTCCGCCTTGTTCTGATTGCGGTTGGCGTGGGGGTCGCGGCTGGGCTCCATGCCCTGATTGCGCGAACCCGCCTGGGCCTGCAAATCCAGGCAGGCGCGGCGGATCGGGAAATGATCTCCGCCCTTGGGGTCAACATTTCCTTGCTCTACACGCTGGTGTTCGCCCTAGGCGCGGCCCTGGCAGGGCTCGCGGGTGCTTTGGTCGGGACCTTGACCTCGGTCGAGGTTGGGATGGGGGAACCTGTCCTGATCACCGCCTTCGTTGTTGTCGTCATCGGCGGTATTGGGTCGATTCAGGGCGCGCTCTATGGGGCCATCTTGGTCGGTGTCGTCCAGACCCTGGGCAGCTTCCTCCTCCCCATGGCGTCCCAGGCCCTCGTCGGCACCGCCGATGCGGGGATCATCTTGTCCTCCATGCTCATTTACATCCTCATGGCCCTGATCCTGATCTTCCGCCCCCAGGGACTTATGGGCGCGGCGGCATGAGTGCCGAGCGCCCCTTTACCTGGGCCGTATGGGCAGGGTTGCTCGGCTTTGCCTTGCTCGGCCAAGGGCTCGGCGAAGTCTATTGGGTAACCTTGGCAACACGCGCGACCATCTTTGCTATCGCGGGGGTCGGCCTGAACTTGGCGCTCGGCAACGGCGGCATGATCAGCTTTGGCCATGCCGCCTACTTTGGCTTAGGGGGCTATGTGGTCGGTATTCTGGCCAGCCATGCCCAGACCTACAGCCCCCTTTTTGCAGGGTGGATCGAGATCGGCGGCACGCAGTCCATGGTCATCACCTGGCCGCTGGCGATCCTGCTTGGCGGCGTTGCGGCCTTGGGCATCGGGGCCCTGTGCCTGCGCACCCGTGGGGCCTACTTCATCATGATCACCTTGGCCTTCGGCCAGATGTTCTACTACTTTGCGGTTTCCTGGCCCGCCTACGGCGGGGAAGACGGCATTCCGATCTATGTGCGCGGCACGTTTCCTGGCGTCAATACGCTCGCCCCCCTGCCTTTTTTTATGTTGGCCTTTGGGGTGTTGAGCGGTG
Organism: Alphaproteobacteria bacterium; assembly: GCA_965229645.1. Classification (GTDB taxonomy): domain Bacteria; phylum Pseudomonadota; class Alphaproteobacteria; order UBA7985; family UBA7985; genus CAXQZM01. The sequence continues at coordinate 3,194,126 of OZ245893.1, read as the reverse complement.
TTCTCGTGCTGGTTCAACGCCTCAATGCCTCGGCCTTCGGCCTGGCCCTCAACGCCATTCCCCATGCGCCCGAGCGGGTTGAGACCGTCGGCCTGTCCCCGCAGCGGATCAAACTGACGGCCTTTGTGGTCTCGGGCATGATCGCCGCGCTCGCGGGGGCCCTATTCGCGGACCTAAATCGCTACGTGAGCCCCGCCATGTTCTCCTGGACCGTTTCGGGGGAAATCATGATCTTTGTGATTTTGGGCGGCGTCGCCCGCCTCATCGGTCCCGTGGTCGGCGCGATCGTCTTTGTCGCACTTGAAGAGATGTTGGGCGGGGCCAGCGACTATTGGCAACTATACTTAGGCCTCCTGCTCCTCCTGATCGTTCTGTTTGCCAAAGGCGGAATCACAGGGGCGATTTGTGGCATGCGGCGGCGGCCATGACGCCGGTTTTGCGTGTGCACAACCTCAGCAAGCGTTTCGGGGCTGTTCAGGCCAGCGAGAGGATTTGTCTGACCCTAAACCGCGGCGAAATCCATGCCTTGATCGGCCCCAACGGCGCGGGCAAGTCCACCCTGATTTCCCAGATCGCTGGCGACCTTCTACCCGATACAGGGACGATTGAGCTCGACGGACAAGACGTAAGTACCCTCACCACCCAGCAACGCGCGCGCCTGGGCCTGGGGCGCAGTTTTCAGGTATCGGCCCTGGTTCCCACCTACAGCGTGCGGGACAACATTTTGCTGGCACTGCACGGGCGTGAAGGCCGCGCGTTCCGCCTGTTCGCGCCCGCGACGCGACCATCGACACTCTACGAAGAAGTGGCGGTCCACGCTGAGCGCGTATCGCTGGGGGATCGATTGGACCTGCCTGCGGCGCACTTGTCCCATGGGGAACGGCGGCGGCTGGAACTTGCCATGGTTCTCGCCCTGCGGCCCAAGGCCTTTTTGCTCGACGAGCCCATGGCGGGCCTGGGGAACGAGGGCACCGAGGAAATGACGGCCTTGCTTACCGCCCTGAAAACCGAGGCGCCCATCTTACTGGTTGAGCACGATATGGCCGCGGTCTTTGCCCTCGCCGATCGCATCAGCGTTCTTGTCGAGGGCGCCCTCCTCATGACGGGTCCAGTCGATCAAATCCGAACCAGCGCCGAGGTCAAACGGGTCTATTTGGGCGAAGAAGAGGACGCGTTGCCAGCATGAGCCTCTTGAGGGTCGAACGCTTGAGCGCGGCCTACGGATCGGCGCAGGCCCTTTTTGACGTCACTTTGACTGTGGCGCGCGGCGAAGTCACGGTCCTGTTGGGGCCCAACGGCGTCGGTAAGTCGACAACCATACGGGCCATCTGCCGCTTGTTGCCGTTCCACGGCGGTCGCTTGTACTTTGACGGACACGATCTGGCCGCGCTGCCCTGCCATCGCGCCGCTCGCCTGGGCATCGGGTTGGTTCCGGAAGGCCGGCGCTGCTTTCAGAATTTGACCGTTGAACAAAATTTGCGCGTCGCCGCCCGCCCGGGACCCTGGGGTTTTGCGCGCGTCGCCGCCCTGTTCCCCCGATTGGCCGAACGGCGCACCCAAACCGCCAGCACCCTGTCGGGCGGCGAACAGCAGATGCTCGCCATTGGTCGTGCGCTCATGACCAATCCCAAACTCCTGATCCTCGATGAGGCAACCGAAGGCTTGGCCCCGCTCATTCGCCAAGAAATTTGGACCGCCCTCGCCAACCTAAAGTCCGAAGGGCAGCTTGCGATCTTGCTGGTCGATAAGTCGCTCAGAGACCTGCGCCAAGTTGCCGATCAAGCCCTTATTCTTGCCCGCGGCGCGAACTTATGGTCGGGACCCATGGCGCAGCTAAGCGCCGACGTCCGCGCACAATACTTGGATTTTGCACCCTGAGGTTTGGATTGAGGCCGATAAGACTGGCGATCTTATTTATGGCGATGCTGCGGTCCGTGCTTCTGCCTTGCAGTTATTTTATACTTAAACTAATGCGCCTTATGTGCTATTGCCCATAGGGATACGAGTCCCTTCCAGGAGAGGAAAATGAAGATCAGCGTGATTGGCGGTGGCCCAGGCGGGCTATACACGGCACTTTTGACCAAAAAAGCCCGCCCAGATTGGGAAATTGAGGTTTTCGAACGCAATCAGGCCGATGATACGTTCGGCTTCGGGGTGGTATTTTCCGACGAAACGCTCGATGAATTTTTTAGCCGAGATACGCGCGTGTTTGAAAAGATCCGCGATAAATTCGCCTATTGGGACGACGTGGCGGTGCACTTCAAGGGCGAAGAGATGCGCTGTGCTGGCAACGGGTTTTGCGGTACCTCGCGCCAAACCTTGCTAACAATTCTACAGGAACGTTGCGCAGAATTGGGGGTTAAATTGACTTTTGGCGTCGAAATCGACGCTGAGAACGTTCGCGATCAGTTTGGCGATTCCGACCTTATCGTCGCAAGCGACGGTGTGAATTCCGCCATTCGAGAGGCCAACAAAGAAGGCTTTCAACCTACGACCACGTGGCGCAGCAACAAGTTCTGCTGGATGGGATCCACGCGCCCCATGGGGGAGTTCAACTACTTCTTCCGCGACACCGAGCACGGGCCCATGGTAGCCCATTGCTATCAATACGAAAAAGATCACTCTACCTGGGTCTTCGAGATGGATGAGGCGACTTGGGCAGGTCACGGGTTCGAGGACTTCGACGAAGAGGGTTCAAAGGCGAAGCTGGAAGCGATTTTTGCCCAAGAACTCGACGGCCACCCGCTGCTCTTGAATCGATCAAACTGGCGCAACTTCCCGCGCGTGTTCTGCGAAAACTGGTTTGTCGACAAGATCGTCATTCTGGGCGATGCTAAGGCGAGCGCGCATTTTTCCATCGGCTCGGGCACCAAACTTGCGATGGAATGCGCCATCGCCCTGTCGGATGCCCTCGTGACGCATGGCGAACACGACATAGAAGCGGCGTTTCGGGCCTACGACGATGCCCGCCGAACCCCTTGCCAAATCACCCAGCACAACGCCGATGTGTCGCTATCCTGGTTCGAACATATGGGCAGGTCTTGGGATATGGAACCCTATGAGTTCGCCATGGTGGTCATGTGCCGTGCCAAGTCGATCACCTATGACAACCTGATCGTCCGCGACCCAGAGTTCGTCCGTAAGGTGGATGACGCGTGGTATGCACGCCACCTCGCCAACACTGGCGAGGACCTTCGTAAGTCGCGGCCGACCCCCATGTTCGCGAAGTACAAGCTGCGGGACATGGTGCTGGAAAACCGCGTCGTCATGTCCCCCATGGCCCAATATAGCTGTGACGGTGACGGTGTGCCGAACGACTGGCACAAGGTGCACTATGTCGGCCACGCCCATGGCGGTGCGGGACTGATTTATAGCGAAATGACCTGCCCTTCGGCTGATGCGCGCATTAGTGAAGGCTGCCCTGGGATCTGGAACGATGAACAGGAAGCCGCGTGGAAAAGTATCGTGGATATGATCCATGCGACATCTGCGGCCAAGGTGGCAATGCAAATCGGACATGCTGGCCGCAAGGGATCGACCCAGCTAGGCTGGGAAGAAATCGACACACCGATTCTGGAGGAAGCGGCCAACTGGCCGCTGGTGTCCGCCTCGCCGATCCCGTGGTTCGAGGGATTGAGCCAGGTGCCAAAGGAACTGGATCGCGCGGGCATGGAACGGATCAAGGCCGATTTCCTGCAAGGCGCCGAACGAGCGGCGCGCGCGGGCTTCGACATGATCGAGCTGCACTGCGCGCATGGCTATCTGCTGGCGTCATTCCTGTCGCCGCTGACCAACGTGCGCCGCGACGAGTATGGCGGAAGCCTGGAAAACCGCCTGCGCTACCCACTTGATGTCTTTGCAGGGATGCGCGCCGTCTGGCCTGCTGAACGCCCCATGGCGGTTCGCGTGTCGGGCACCGATTGGAAACAAGGCGGACTGACCGAGGCCGACCTCATCGCTATTGCCGAGGCATTTCACGACGCCGGTTGCGATCTGATTGACGTATCTGCCGGACAGACCGTCCCAGACCAGCAGCCGATCTATGGCCGCATGTTCCAAACTCACCTGGCCGAAGCGGTCCGAAACGTGCCAAAAATTGCCACGATGGCTGTGGGCGCGATTACCGAGGCCGCGCAGGTCAACACTATCCTGCACACGCGCCGCGCCGATCTGGTCGCCCTTGGGCGGCCGCACATGTGGAACCCGTTTTTTACCAACCAAGCGGCGGCATGGTACGGCGCGCTGAACAAAAAATCCTGGCCCAAGCAATACGAAAGCGGAGCAATGCAAGCCTTCCGCGAGGCTAAGAAGAGTCGCGAAAAGACGCTTGACCTTCAGCGCAAAGCCGCGCCTGGACGCCACACCAAAGTTTGACGCATCCAACCACTGGGACCATACGTCACGACTGCGGGTGCGCCCTTCGGGCGATGGAAACCACCTACCCAGGTATCATACCAACGGCGAAAAAAGTTGACACTTTTTTGGCCGTTTTGTGTCTCACGGCAGAAACGCTTCGCGTTTCGGCGTTTTTGGGTTGCGGTCTCTACTCGCTCGCTATGCTCGCTCAGCCCGACCGCAGGACGGGGCCTTCGCTTATACCCCGAGGCGCTTTCTTAGCTGATCTCGGGGCCGCTACGGGGGCCGCAGTCGCGGCCCTTATACCAGCGAACATAAGAGTCATTTTCAACCGCCGCTGGTATCACAACTGCGCCGTGGCTTCGATTTCGACTTTGGCCTCATCTTCGACAAGCGCAGAGACCACGACCAAGGACATAGCGGGAAAATGCTTGCCAAACACGTCGCGATAGGCCTGCCCCACCTGGTGCTGTGCCTCAAGGTACTCGGCCTTGTCGGTCACGAACCAGGTTAGACGTGTCACATCTTCGACGCTGCCGCCGGCTGTTTCCACGATCGTGCGAATGTTCCTTAGCGCCTGGCGCATCTGGCCAACGAAGTCGGCACTAACAAGCTCCTTGTTCTCGTTCCAGCCGATTTGACCGCCCATGTAGAGCGTTCCATCCTTGGCCAACACGCCGTTGGCATATCCTCGGGCTGGGAGCCAGCCGACGGGGTGGATTCGATCATGGGGCATCTTTAGGCTCCTTCAAGTCTTGCAGTTTTTGCGCCATGGGTTCGGGCCAAGGTGCAGCACGTCCTGTCGTGTCGATATGAACGAGTGTCGCCTCGGTTTCGAAGCGAAGCTCGTCGTCGCAGTGCGCGGTCAGGCGGTAGGTCAGGGATCTGCGACCAACGCCTGAGACCGTCAAACGCAACCTTAACTGATCGCCATGACGACTTGGGGCGGAAAAGCGCGTGCTGATCTGGGCTGTTGGCACGCCTGAATCACGGTGAAGTTCCTCGAACGGCCAAGCCAAAACGTCATGAAAGAAGCACTCGACACAATCGTTGATCATTTCAAAAATGCGCGGGTAAAATACAATTCCAGCTGGGTCACAGTGCTTGAACAGGACCTTCTGGGTAAGTTCAAAACTCATTATTGAGCCTGCTCTTTCAATCGGAACCGTTGAATTTTCCCAGTTTGCGTCTTGGGCAAGGCGTCTTTGAACAGCACTGAACGCGGGTACTTAAACGGGGCAATCGTTGCCTTCACATGGTTCTGGAGAGTTTGGATCAGTTGATCCGACGGCGCAAACCCTTCCGAAAGGACGATGTGCGCCTGCACGATAGTCCCGCGCGCCTCGTCTGGTACGCCAATGACCGCGCATTCGCGAACGGCCTCGTGACGCAAAAGCGCCGCTTCGACCTCTGGCCCTGCAATATTGTACCCTGAAGATACAATCATGTCGTCGTTGCGCGCCACGAAATAGAAATAGCCATCCTGGTCACAGCGGAAACTGTCGCCCGTAATATTCCAACCGTCCTGGACGTAAGTCGTTTGTCGGTCGCCGCGCAGATACCGACACCCCGTCGGGCCGCGCACCGCCAATCGGCCAACCTCGCCCACGGGGGCGTCGCTGCCGTCGGCGCCAAGAATCTTGGCTTCATAACCCGTCACGGGCTTACCCGTGCATCCAGGCCGATGATCGTCAAATCGGTTGGAAATGAAAATGTGCAGCAACTCGGTCGCGCCGATGCCGTCCAACATGGGTTTGCCCGTTTTTGCGATCCAGTCCTCATAGACGGGTGCAGGCAAGGTCTCGCCAGCGGAAACAGCCGCGCGCAGGCTGGACAGATCGGCACCTTCGTCCATCGCGCTGAGCATAAGACGATACGCGGTAGGGGCGGTAAAGGAAACGGTTGCTTTGTATTTCTCGATGATCTGGATCATATTTTGCGGCGTCGCCTCCTCTAAAAGGGTCGCGGTCGCCCCGAACCTGAGCGGGAAAATCGCCAATCCCCCGAGACCAAAGGTAAAGGCCAACGGCGGCGAGCCGACAAAGACATCCTCGGGCACGACGCCCAAGACCTCACGCGCGTACCCGTCGGCGATCATCAACAGATCTCGGTGGAAATGCATGGTTGCCTTCGGCACACCAGTGGACCCAGAGGTAAAGCCCAAAAGCGCCACATCGTCGCGCCCTGTCGGAACGGCGTCGAAGCGGACCGGTTTTTCCAGCGCCAAATGGTCAAGCTCGGCGTCGTGGTTCGAAGTGCCGTCGAAGGCCACCACCCTTAGGGCCGGGCACGCGTTGGCGCATAGCCGCATCTCTTCGATCAGCCGCGAGTCGCACAGTGCGTGGCTGATCTCGGCCAATTCGACATAGGTTTGCAACTCCCCCGCACGCAACATCGGCATTGTGTTGACCACCACGGCGCCTGCCTTGGTGGCGGCGAGCCAGCACGCAACCATGGCGGGATTGTTAGCTGAGCGGATCAGCACGCGGTTTCCAGGCCGCACGCCCAGATCGTCGACCAAGGCGTGCGCCAGTCGGTTGGTCCAATCGGTCAACTCCTTGTACGTGCGTTGCCGCCCGTTGCCGATCAGAGCGGTCAGGTCGCCAAAGCCCTTGGCAACCATACCATCGGTTAATTCGACACCGGCATTCAGACGGTCGGGATAGTCAAACCCCGACATGCGGAAATCAGGCCAGCTGTTCTGCGCGGGCAGGTTGTCACGGGCAAAAGTATCCATATGGGCTGTCGGTCCTAGCATCGGTCACTCCCGTTGAATGCGGACATGGTTTGACGCGCGATGATGACCTTTTGCACATCGCTCGCGCCCTCGTAGATGCGTAAGGCGCGGATTTCGCGATAGAGCCGTTCCACGGTCGCGCCAGAACGGACTCCTTGGCCGCCAAAAAGCTGCACGGCCTTATCGATGACCTGCTGTGCTTGATCCGTAGCAAAGAGTTTCGCCATGGCCGCTTCTCGGGTAATGCGTGGCGCCCCGCTATCGCGGGTCCAGGCGGCACGGTAGATGAGGAGGGCCGCCGCATCGATGTCCAAGGCCATGTCCGCAATGTGCCCCTGGACCATCTGCAAATCAAATAGAGGTGCCCCCTGGACTTGCCGGGCAGCAACCCGTCCAAGGGCCTCGTCCAAGGCGCGTCGGGCAAAGCCAAGGGCCGCCGCCGCCACGGTGGAACGAAAGACGTCGAGGACGGACATGGCGATCTTGAACCCCTGACCCGGCGCACCGATCAGGGCGCTGACGGGTATGCGACAATCGGTGAAACGCAATGTCGCCAGCGGGTGGGGCGCAATTGTTTCAAGGCGATCCACCACCTCAAACCCCAGCAGATCTGGGGTCACGACAAAGGCCGACATGCCCTTGGCACCCTCCGCCTCCCCCGTCCTAGCGAACAGGGTATAGACATGGGCGATACCGCCGTTTGAAATCCAGGTTTTCGTGCCGTTCAAGACGAATTCGTCGCCGTCGCGGGTTGCCGTCATCGTATTTGCCGCGACGTCCGATCCCGACCCTGGTTCGGTAAGCGCAAAGGCGGCTATGGCCTCGCCCGAGCGCGTCGCAGGAAGCCAGGCCGCGCGTTGTTCGGGCGATCCAAATAGCGTTATGGCGCCGGTGCCGAGACCCTGCATGGCGAAGGCGAAGTCTGCCATTCCGTCGTGACGCGCCAAAATTTCGCGCGCAAGACACAACTTACGAACATCGAACGTGCCGTCTTCGTTTGCGGTCGGGACGAGAATTCCCGCTTCCCCAAGACTTGATACCAGGGCCGTGCAGGTGCCGTCTGTATCTGTGTGATCCACGCTCAGTCCGCGCGCAACCTCCTCGACCCGTGCTGCCCAATCGCGATGGTCGGCATCGAAAAACGGCCAATTCAGAAAGTCCCGATCCGCCATGGTTCAATCCCCCTCAAAGACTGGTTTTTCCTTGGCGACAAAGGCCGCATAGGCGCGGCGAAAGTCGCGACCTTGCATGCAGATTGCTTGGGCTTGCGCCTCGGCCTCGATGGCCTGATCCAGGCTCATGTTCCATTCCTGCGCCAACATGGTCTTGGTGATCGAGTTTGCGAAGGTTGGGCCCGCGACGATACGCTCCGCAAGGGCGAGTGCATCGCCCTCCAAAGCGTCCGCCGTGCTGATCGAGTTAAAAAACCCGCAGCGTTCGCCTTCCTCGGCGCGCAATGTCCGGCCCGTGTAGAGCAATTCTGCCGCGCGCCCCTGCCCGATCAGGCGCGGCAGCATGGCGCAGGCGCCCATGTCGCACCCGGCAAGCCCAACCTTGTTGAAAAGAAACGCCACCTTTGCGTCTGGACTGGCGATCCGCATGTCCGATGCCATGGCCAAAATTGCCCCCGCACCCGCACACGCGCCGTCCACGGCTGCGATGATGGGTTTGCCACAATGTACCATGGCCTTGACCAAATCACCTGTCATTCTGGTGAAGGCCAAGAGCTCCCTCATCGTCATTTTTGTTAGCGGCCCGATGATGTCATGCACATCCCCGCCTGAGGAGAAATTGCCTCCGTTCGGCAGGATCACGACCGCGTGCACGTCATCGGAAGTGACAAGAGCGCGAAACCAATCGCGCATCTCGGCATAGCTTTCGAACGTGAAAGGGTTTTTCCGCTCAGGGCGATCGTGCGAAATACGCGCAATTCCGCCCTTGATGCCGCATCGAAAGTGTTTTGGTTCGGGCAAACTCATCAGGTGTTCCCCTCGTCGAGGGCCTTGTCCAGCAAATGGTTCAGGTGCTGCGCATCTTCGGCGGTCAAGTTGCCCAACATTTCGTCGATCCAACCCTCATGGTGTTGTGCCAACACAGAAAAGAGTTGGCTCCCTTTTGGAGTCAAGCGGGCAAGAAACGCCCGTCTATCTCCGGGCACGGCGACCCGCAGGGCCAGGCCTTCCTCGGTCAGTCGATCGAGGATCCCCGTGACATTGCCATTGGACACCTTGAGATGCCCAGAAAGCTCGCTCATCTTAAGGCCGCCAGGATGACGCGACAGGGCCGCCAAGACATCGAACCGCGGTAAGGTCGTGTCGTGTTGCCCGCGAAGGCGACGGCGCAGCTCGGCTTCGACCGATGAAGAGAGTTTCAAAACCTTGAGCCAAAGGCGCAACCGCTCCTTTGGGGCGGGTTCAAGCGCTTGTTGTAGTTGTATTCTCATATTTCTCCTCCTGATACGGACAAAGCATGCCCATTGATGCCTGCAGCTTGTGTGGATGCAAGAAACAGCGCGGTGGCAGCGATCTCGGCTGGATCAAAAAGCCGTTCCTGAGGGTTGCCCGAGGCGACCATCGCCGTCGCCTTGTCTTGGGTCATATCAAAGCGCTGCATAAGTCCCGCAATGGCATCGTTGGCGAGATCTGTGTCGGTGAATCCGGGGCAAATCGCGTTGCAAGTGATGCCCGACTTTGCAACGTCCAGCGCGATTGAGCGTACCAGCCCCAAGACACCGTGCTTGGCCGCCGCGTAGGCTGGAACCGACGCGTTGCCCTTCAGGGCCGCGGTCGACGCAATTGAGATCAATCGCCCTCCTGCCCCCATTTTCGACAGCGCGGCGCGAAAGGTCAGAAACGTCCCAGTCAAATTGACCCGCAGCGTGCGTTCCCACTGGTCGAGCGACGTCTTGGTTACTTTCCCAGAGGTCCCTCCCCCAGCATTGGCAATCACGACGTCAAAAGGGTGTTCAAACAGGGCGTCGACGTCGGGTTCTTTGGTGACGTCAGCGGTCCGCCAGGCGATGTCGCGCGCTCTTGCGGCCGCTTCCAGCGCATCGCTGCGCCTGCCCGCAATCGTCACTGCATCGCCCGCGTCCGCAAAGGCCTGGGCAATCGCACGTCCGATCCCCGTTCCGCCGCCTGTGACCAGAACACGCCTCATGCGACCAAAATCTCCGCGTGTCGCTCGACGGGTCGTGCATCGAACTTTGCGTCTATGCGCTTATGGGGGATCTCCATTGGTTTTGCTCCTTCCTCATTCGATTGGACACGGACCGTAAAATCGAGCGCTGCCAAGCCGAACCAAGGTCTAGCGATGCCTGCGCGAAGCAACGTCCAATTCCGATCTACGGGCCACTCTATACGAAAGGAATTTTATTTCAAGTATAAAATTTCATATTTTAATTATTTAGCTGTGAACGAACAGTCCCTATCGCTGCGTCAAAACAAAGAGGACCGCCATGCCTGACCATCTAAGCCGCACTGCCCCACCCCCCACGCAAACCCAGCTGTGCCAAAAGAAACTTGCCGACATGCACGGGCGGCAATGGCATGTCAGATGGATATGGTGTAACCGGGCATGTCATGAACCTTGAAGCGGCAAATACCTATGAGGGAACCCACGACGTACACGCACCCATTCTGCGTCGTGCCCAGACTGGATTGCGAGCCGTCGCCTGATGGGTGTCGCAGTCACACATGAAGGCAACATTGCCTGTGTCACCATCGACAATCCCCCTGTAAACGCGGTCGGTCACGCCGTTCGACAGGGACTGATCGACGCGCTCACCGCGACCGAAGAGGACAAAGCGGTACGCGCCGTCGTATTGATATGCGCGGGCCAAACATTCGTGGCGGGTGCCGACGTTAGGGAATTTGGCCATCCACCCAAAGAGCCGCATTTACCCGATGTCATTTTGGCGTTGGAGGGTGCGACAAAACCCTGGGTCGCGGCGATCCATGGCACGGCCTTAGGCGGCGGGCTGGAACTTGCACTGGGTTGCACGCACCGAATTTCCGACGCATCGGCGAGATTGGGGCTCCCCGAAGTCACTCTTGGGCTGATCCCTGGGGCAGGAGGTACGGTGCGTCTGCCTAGGCTGGTCGATCCGATCGAGGCCCTGTCAATGATCGCAGGAGGTAAGCCCATTTCGGCCATCAAGGCGCGGGACATAGGTCTCGTTGATGCGCTCGCAGACGGAGACTTAAAGACGGCGGCCCGAGACTTTGCGCGCCAGGTCGCTGCCCAGCCGCGCCCTAAACCTCTTAGCAAGCGTCCGCCCAAACCCCTTGTCGATGCCGAGAGCTTTGCCGAACAAAAGGCCCAACTAGAGAAACGAGCCCGTGGTCAGAACGCCCCTTTGGCCGCGATCCGCGCCGTCGAGACCGCGCTGGGCCAGTACGCCGAGACGGCCCTTGCCGCGGAGCGCGAAACTTTTCTTTCGCTTAAGTCCGACCCCCAAAGCGCCGCGCTTCGCCACATCTTCTTTGCCGAACGCGCATCGGCAAAAATCCCGTCGGCGGGCGACGCCGTTCCAGCTTCGCTGCAAAGCATCGGCCTTGTTGGTGGCGGCACAATGGGCGCAGGAATTGCTGCCGCGTGCCTTCTTGCAGGGCTCAAGGTGACGCTGATCGAGCGCAATGCCGACGCCCTCGAATCTGGAATGGAACGCCTTATGGCGACGCTGGAGTCCAGCCTACAGCGGGGCCTAATTTCGCGCACAGAACACCAAAAGATGCAACATGCCGTGACTGGAGACACCAGCTACACGGCCCTTGGCGATGCGGACGTCGTGATCGAGGCGGTCTTTGAAGACTTAAGTGTCAAGCACGACGTTTTTGCGGCACTCGACCGGACTTGCAAATCGGACGCCATTCTTGCGACCAACACCTCGTACCTTGACGTTGGCAAGATTGCCCAAGCCGTCGCGAACCCGTCTCGCGTGATCGGCTTGCACTTCTTCTCTCCCGCCCACATCATGAAATTGCTTGAATTGGTTGTCCCAGACGGCGCGGCTGATCGTTCCGTCGCAACTGGTGTCGCCCTCGGCAAACGCCTGCGAAAGATCATGGTGGGCGCCGGCGTATGCGATGGGTTCATCGGCAACCGAATCATGTCGCGCTATCGCCGTGAGTGCGACTTTATGCTGGTTGAGGGGGCGGCCCCTGACCAGATCGACCAAGCTATGCGCGAATTCGGATTCCCGATGGGGATCTACCAAATGCAAGATTTGGCGGGTCTGGACATCGCTTGGGCCATGCGCAAACGTCAGGCCGCGACACGAGACCCAGCAGAACGCTACGTGACGATTGCCGACAAATTGTGCGCGGCTGGTAGATTTGGCCGCAAGACGGGCCAAGGCTGGTACGACTATTCTGGCGACGTCCCCTTTATCGACGACACCGTCGCGGGCCTTATCACGAAAGAGGCCATTGAGGCTGGGATTGATCGGGTACCAATGAGCGATGCGAAGATCATGGAAGGGATTTTGCGTGTCATGCAGGACGAGGGTCGAGCCGTCCTCAACGAGGGGATCGCGGCAAGGTCTGGCGATATCGACGTTGTCATGGTCAACGGCTATGGGTTCCCAAGGTGGCGCGGGGGGCCCATGTTCATGGCTGAAAATCGGACTGTGTAGGTGAGTTATACTGGCGGCGAGATGAGCTGATACCAACGGCCAAAAAAGTTGACCCTTTTTTGCCGTTTTGTGTCTCACGGCAGAAACGCGTCGCGTTTCGCCTCCGACGGGGCCTTCGCTTATACCCCGAGGCGCTTTCTTAGCTCATCTCGGGGCCGCTACGGGGGCCGCAGTCGCGGCCCTTATACCAGCGAACATAAGAGTCATTCTTAATCGCCGCTGGTATGACATGCCGACCCACCTGTATCTAAGCGCCAAACCCGAGCCTATAGGCCTCCACACCCCTCAATTGGACAGCGGTCATGAAATTGTCCCGCTGGTAAAATGGGTCGGTGCGGGGATGGACCCTTTCGTTCCATCGGCTGCCCGTCAGTGATGGATTCCGCGACTTCGCTTCGCTACGCGCGGAATCACGTTATTCTTTGGCGGTGTTGAGGCGCTGATGGCCGCGTGGCGCCCAGGGGTGTTTGAAACGAGCCCCATTACAAAAAGGAGGCGACAGGCCCAGGATGGGGATCGAAAGGAGGGCTGAGGCCTGCCGCCAAGACGGCCTCTAAGCGACCATCTAACCCTTAGATGGGTTGGCGAAGCGACAAGACAAGGGGCCAGGCCCTCTAAAGTGTCCCCAAAGATCACAAACCCGTGTTTTTTCCCCGAATTGAGGCTGGGAATCCCAGGGATGGCGGCCTAGGCCTTAGGCCCATGTGTGGAATCGTAGGATTGGCCTTGAGCGAGGATGCGGCGGCGCCGCGCCTCTACGAGGCCCTGCTCATGCTGCAGCATCGCGGTCAAGACGCCGCAGGCATGGTGACCCTTGCGGGCAATCAGTTTCATGAACGCAAGAAAAATGGTCTTGTTTCCGATGTGTTCGCGCAGCGCCACTTAGGCAAACTTCCAGGTGCCCTGGGCCTGGGCCATGTCCGCTACCCCACGGCAGGCACCTTGTCAGCGCGCGAGGCGCAGCCCTTCTTCGTCAATGCCCCCTTTGGTATTTTCTTGGTTCACAATGGCAACTTGACCAACGCGGCGGCGCTCCGCGCCCTGGCGCAAACCCGCCAGCGCCGCCACTTTCGCACGACCTCGGACACCGAAGCCTTGCTGGCGCTGCTCGCCGATGAAATCCAGTTGCACTACACGGCCTATCCCAAGGCGCGCAAGCACGACGCCATCTTTGGGGGGCTCACCGCCCTGATGGCGCGCGCGACGGGCACTTACGCGGCCTTGGCACTGATCGACACCGTGGGCCTCGTCGCGTTCCGTGACCCCTACGGCGTCCGCCCCCTGAGCCTCGGGCGACGCCTCACCGCGGCAGGGAACTGGGACTACGCCTTTGCCTCCGAACCCATCGCCTTCGAGGCCTTGGGGTTTGACCTGGTCAGGGATGTGGCCCCAGGAGAGGCGATTTTGATCGACAAGGAAGGGGGGATGCGCGCGGAGCAGTTGGCCGAAGGCTCCCTAAAGCCCTGCATTTTTGAGTATATTTATCTGGCGCGCCCAGATTCACGGCTGTCGGGCATCTCGGTCTATGAGTTCCAGCGCGCATGCGGGCACAAGTTGGCCGAGCGTGTGCGCAAGCAGCCCTGGGAAATCGACGTGGTCGTCCCCGTCCCCGACGGGGCCCGCCCAGCGGCGATGGAGGTGGCGCGGCGTCTTGGGGTCGACTACGGCGAGGGCCTGATCAAAAACCGTTACGTTGGGCGCACCTTTCTGATGCCCGACCAAGTCTCGCGGGAAAAATCCGTCAAGCGCAAACTGAATGCCAACCCAGCGGTCTTGAAGGATCGCCGCATTCTGTTGATCGACGATTCCATCGTGCGTGGCACGACCATGCGAAAGATCATCTATCTATGCCGGGCTGCGGGCGCGCGGCGGGTCTATGTCGCCTCGGCCTCGCCGCCAGTTCGTCACCCCAATGTCTATGGGGTTGACCTGCCGTCCCGCCACGAATTTGTCGCCGCCTACCTAACCGAAGCGGAAATCTGCGAAGAGTTGGACGCCGACGGGCTGATCTACCAGACCCTTGCCGACTTGCGTGCTTGCGGCAGCGAACTGAACCCCGCCATCGGGGACTTTGAAGACTCGGTGTTTTCGGAAAACTACCTGCCTGGGTCCGTTGACGCCGCCTATCTCCAAGAATTGCAAACGGGTCGGGGCGCGGGCAGGCAGGTTCAGGGACGCCTGCGCTTGCAAATCCCCCAGGGTGGGCGGCCATGACCCAAGGCTTGAATGCCATGGCCAACTTTTTCGGCTTTGAAGACTTTGAGGCCATGGCGGCGCTGCTCGGCTGGTCGGCGGGCCAGGTGCTCCTCACGCTGCTGCTGGCCTGGGTAACCCGACGCTTCCTGATCGCCAATGTGATTGCAAGCATGGAACGCGCGCAGTTCCCCGACGCCACGGTGCGCGGAGTCATCGGCCTAGTGCTCAACTGGCTCACGTTCCTGGCGGCGGCCTACTACATCATGCTGAGCCTTGGCATCCAGACAACGGCGTTCTTAGGGATTTTAACGGGGTCGGCGCTGGCGATCGGCCTTGCCATGCAAGGCACCTTGTCCAACGTCGCCTCGGGTCTCATGCTGCTGATGCTGCGCCCCTTTGTCGTGGGGGAATATATCTCGGGCGGTGGCTACGACGGCACCGTCGTCAGCCTTGGCATATTTTACACCACCGTCGATACGATCGAGCAGTACCGCGTATCGATCCCCAATAGCACGCTGTTCGGCAGCGCCATCATCAACTACTCACGCAACCCCGTCATGACGGGCCGCCTGGTCGTCAGCGTCGCCTACGACTGCGACTTGGACGAGGCCCAAGCGGTCCTGATCGCGGCGGGCACCCAAGTTGCGGGCGTGTTGCAGGACCCCGCGCCGCGCATCTTTGTGCAAAACTTGGCCGCCAGTTCGGTTGATCTGGAAATTCGCTTTAGCGCCAAGGGCGAAGACATCTGGGCGGCGAGCCGTGCCTACCGAAAAGCCGCCAAGGAGGCGCTGGACCAGGCGCAGATCGAAATCCCGTTCCCGCAGCAAACCGTCCACTATCGCCCCGTCGCGCCTGCTGCTCCAGATGCCTGATCGTCCGCCGCGACCCGACCTACCCTCCCTGCCCTGGGACCGCGCGCACGTATTTGCCCACGCGCAACCTGCGACAGCGGACCACTGCGATGCCTTCGACCATGTCAACAACGCGGTCTATGTGGCCTGGCAAGACCAGATTGCCTGGGCGCACTCCACGGCCCTAGGATGGCCGATCGACAA
This sequence comes from Alphaproteobacteria bacterium, assembly GCA_965229645.1. GTDB lineage: Bacteria > Pseudomonadota > Alphaproteobacteria > UBA7985 > UBA7985 > CAXQZM01. The sequence continues at coordinate 3,178,147 of OZ245893.1, read as the reverse complement.
AATCGTACAGCTGGGCGTCGGCTGGGTCGTGCAGGAAAACCGCTGCACCTACGAGGCGCCTGTGACGTTGGGCCAAACCTTGGCGCTCGGCACCTGGATCCTTACCAATGACCAACGGTTGCGCTGCGTCCGCGCCTTTCAGTTCATCGACTTGGCCGCGCACAAAACCGTGTTTCGGGGCCAAATCACCTACGTGACCTTTGATTTGCGCAAGCAGCGGGTCACGCGCATGCCCGATCAACTGCGGCAGACATTTCAACCGTCAGCCAGAAACCAAGGGTCAAACGCGTCGGGCTGAGCCAGCCTAGCGCGCGAGGTGAGACCGCAACCCAAAAAGCCGAAACGCGAAGCGTTTCTGCCGCGAGACACAAAACGGCTAAAAAAGTGTCAACTTTTTTGGCCGTTGGCTTTAGTCTATTGGCAAGCCCAGGTCCCGTGCTTAAATCCCTGACGAATGCCTTTGCGGCCCTACGAACAGAGAAAGACCCGACCATGAGTGATCTATTGCGCGAAATTGACGAAGACATAGCCCGCGATAAGAGCGAGCAGTTTTTGGAGAAATGGGGGCTTTCGATCGGCGTTTTCTTGGTGATTCTGGTCGGGGGGCTGTTGTTTTTCTTTAATTGGCAAGGTCAAGCGCAGCAGCGTGCCGCCGACGAGGCCAGCAATTTTGACGAGGGGGTACAGTTGATCCGTTCGGAACCTGAGGTTTCGACGGCCCTGTTCACCGATCTGACGGCGACCAACTCGGGCTACGCCAACCTTGCCCTCTTCAAGATCGGCGATAGTCTATGGACCGAGGGAGAATTTGACGAAGCCGTAGCAGCTTGGCAAGCTTACTTGGCCTTGCCCGAGGCCAATCCCTACCTCAAGATGTCAACCCGCCTGAAACTCGCCTGGTTCGGCCATGGGATCTTGCCCGCCGAGGAAATCGAAGCCCATATCGCTGAGTTGGAGACGCGCCCCGCCTACGCGGACTACGCGCCCGTTTTGCGCGCCCTCGCCATGCTCGAGGCAGGAGATAAGACCGGTGCGCTGGCGCAACTGGCGCAGGTAGGCAACAGTGAGGACCCGTCTTTAGCCCAAAACCTCGCAGATGCGGTGGCAAGTCTTGCACAAACCTTGTAAGGAGTCTCCTTTAATAGATTGACTTTATTGGAATCTCTTTCTTGCTGACCTTCTCATACCAACGGCCAAAAAAGTTGACACTTTTCTGGCCGTTTTGTGCCTCACGGCAGAAACGCTTCGCGTTTCGCCTCCGACGGGGCCTTCGCTTATACCCCGAGGCGCGTGTCCGCTATTCTCGGGGCCGCGCGTTTGGAGCGCGGGCGTTCCCTGCGCCCTTCGGGCTTGGAGCCCGCTTGGGGGGTCGCAGTCGCGGCCCTTATACCAGCGACCATACGAGTCATTTTGGGTCGCCGCTGGTATCACCCCTTCGGTCCTTCCTACTTCGTCTCGGCCTGCTTGTCGCCTGCGGTTTCATGCTGGGCGCGTGCAGCCTAGCGCGGGTCCTGCAGGACAGGGACCCAGAACTGGACGAAACCGACGGGCGCCCTGGCTTGATCAATTTGGCGCGCATCATCGAAACGGTCAGCGGCACGGGCAGCTTGCCAGAGATCGAAGATGCGGACGCCGAAACGCCGACCGCGTGGACGCAAGCGCAGGCATCGGCCACCCATGCCCTAGGGCATCGGGCGCTCGCAGAAGAGCCCGAGCAAATTTGGTTCTTCGGTGTTGGGTTGCCCACCGACCGCGGCCGCACCGTTTCGATGGAACCGCTGATCAGCGGCAATCGAGTCTTTCATATGTCGTGGGAAATGCGCGTCCATGCCATCGACCTGACCACGGGCGAACCGCTTTGGCGCAAAAGCCTGCTGCCCGAAGGGGAACAGAGCGCCTTTGGGGGCGGCCTTGCCTACCAGGACTCGACGCTGTACGCCGCCACGGGCGTTGGCGAAGTCCATGCGCTCGACGCGGCAACGGGCGAGACGCTCTGGACCCGTGATCTGGTCACCCCCATGCGCGCTGGCCCCTTGGTCACCGAACGTGCCATCTTCGTCACCGACATTTTGGGCCGAATTACCGCCCTCGACCGCGCAGGCGAGCGTCTCTGGTCGCTCGACGCCCCCCTTAGCATCACCACCATCCTCGGCCCCAACACCCCCGCCGCGACCGATCAAGGCATCTACGCCATGCGCCCGAACGGGGTCCTGGTCGCGATCTTGCCAACGGGGGAGGAGGCCTGGCGCTACGATGTCGGCCTGCAAGGAACGACAGGGCGTCTGATCGACACGATTTCAGATTCGCGGGCCCTAATCGTCGTTCATGATGACATTCTGATCGCCTCCAGTTGGGCAGATCGGACCGTGGCCCTCGATCCTGCGACGGGCCTTATGCGCTGGCAAATCCCAATCGGGGGCGCCGCCACGCCCTTTGTCACCGACGATCATGTATTCCTGGTAACCAAAGACAGCAAGCTGCGCGCCCTGGAGCGCGAAACGGGCTATCAAATCTGGTCGACCGAGCTGGACGGTCTCGTCCTCGACCGACGGGCCAAGACCCTCAATTGGGTTGGCCCCATCGCGGGCGGTGGCAAGTTGCTGGTTGCCTCCAACGGCGGTGAGATCTTGTTTGTCGATCCCGCAAGGGGAAGCATTGACACGCGTGTCGATCTTGAATCCGCCGTCATTGCCCCCCTGACTTTGGCAAACGAAGTCCTGCTTGTGTCAACGCAAGACGGCTCCCTTCGCGCCTATAAGTAATGCCGACACCCAAGCTCGCCTTGGTCGGGCGGCCCAATGTTGGAAAATCCACCTTGCTGAACCGCTTGGCGGGCCGACGCTTGGCGTTGGTCCACGACCAACCAGGGGTGACCCGCGACTGGAAGCAAGCCCCCGTTCGGGTCGGTGCCCAGGCCTTTGATCTGATCGATACGGCGGGCCTCGAGCAAGAGGGCAAGGGTGAGGCCTTGGCCGACCGGATGACAGCCATGACGCGCCGGGCGATGGACCAGGCCGACCTGATCCTGTTCATGATCGACGCGCGGGCGGGGCTCACGCCCTACGACGCGCATTTTGCCGATCAGGTCCGACAAACAGGCACGGACACGCTGCTGGTCGCCAACAAGTGCGAAGGCAAAGCGGGTCAGAGCGGCCTGCTCGACGCCTACGCCTTGGGTTTGGGGGACCCCTACGGTGTCTCTGCCGAGCACGGCGACGGGATCGGCGCGCTGCTGGACGCTATTTCGGCCTGGGGCAAGGCTTGGGCCAAGACCCAGGCCAAAACTTCCGAAAACCCTCAGAAAACCTTGGAGGACGCCGAAGCAGAAGACGAAGAAACGACACCGATCCGCCTCGCGCTGGTCGGCCGCCCCAACGCGGGCAAATCGACCTTCGTCAACGCCGTTTTGGACGAAGACCGCGTGCTTGTGGGGCCCGAAGCGGGCTTGACGCGCGATGCCCTCGCCCTGCCCTTTGCCCATAAGGGGCGCGCGTTCGAACTCATCGATACGGCGGGCTTGCGGCGCAAGGCCCGAATCAAGCAGAGCCTTGAAAAAATGTCGGCAGGGGCCAGCCTGAACGCGATCCGCTTCGCCCATGTCGTTGTCCTTATGATCGATGCGCGCCTCGGCCTCGACAAGCAGGATTTGGACATTGGCCGCCATGTGTTGGAGGAAGGACGCAACCTGATCATCGCCCTGAACAAGTGGGATCAGGTCAAGGACGGGCAGGCGCAGCTCAAGGACATCCACCGCCGCCTCGCCACCTCCCTCGCCCAGGCCAAGGGCGTCCCCGTCCATACCGTCTCGGCCTTGCTGGGCAAGAACCTGCCCCGCATCCTCGACAGCGCGCTCGACCTCTACGGCGCCTGGACCTGGCGGCTCAATACCGCGGAGCTGAACACCTGGCTGCGGGCCGCCGTCGATCAACACCCCCCGCCCATGGCGGGCGCGGGCCGCATCAAAATCCGCTACGGCACCCAGGTCAAATCCCGCCCGCCAACCTTCGCCTTCTTCGGCACCCGCGTCGGCGACCTGCCCACGTCCTATGCGCGGTATCTGGAAAACAGCCTCCGCGAGGCCTTCGATTTCTGGGGACCGCCGCTACGCCTCCATTTCAGGTAAGGTAAAAACCCCTATGGCGAGGGATAAGACCCACGGCAAAAAAGGTTGACACTTTTTTTGCCGTTTTGTGTCTCACGGCAGAAACGCTTCGCGTTTCGGCATTTTGGGTTGCGGTCTCTACTTGCTCGCTACGCTCGCTCAGCCCGACCGCAGGACGGGGTCTCCGCTTATACCAACGGCAAAAAAAGTTGACCCTTTTTTTGCCGTTTTGTGTCTCACGGCAGAAACGCTTCGCGTTTCGCCTCCGACGGGGCCTTCGCTTATACCCCGAGGCGCGTTCTTAGCTCATCTCGGGGCCGCTGCGGGGGCCGCAGTCGCGGCCCTTATACCAGCGATTGTAAGAGTCATTCCTGGTTGCCGCTGGTATCATACCACATCGGCGTGCAAGCGTTGGCCTGTCGTCAACTTGGGGTCTAGGATGATCTTGGCCAGGATCCGCCCGACGGCATCGGCGGTTCGCAGAGCGCTGGGATCCTCCCCAGGGTAGGCGGTTGCGCGCATATGGGTGCGGACCCGCCCTGGGTCGAACAGGGTGGCGCGGAACCCAGGTGTCACCTCCTGCGCGTAAGCCCGAACCAGCGCCTCAAGGCCTGCCTTTGCCGCCGCGTAAGCGCCCCAATAGGCGCGGGGATGGCCCGCGGCCCCCGACGTCACCGCCACGACATGACCGCCCGCCGTTCGCAGCAACGGCGCGAAAGCCTGGAGAAAAACAAAGTTCGCCAGCAGATTGGTCTCCATGACTTCCCCAAAGTGCGTGGGGTCCATATCCTCTACGCATTGCAAGCGCCCCAAGGTTGCGCCGTTCAGGATCAGACCATCGAGGCCGCCCGCGTAGCGCCCCGCCACGCTGCTCGCCATTTCTTGAATGCCTGGAAAGTTGCGCAAGTCGTGGGGGATCAGCGTCGCCGAGCCCCCCTCGGCGCGGACCAAGTCGTCGGTCGCCTCCAACTCGCGCATTGTGCGCGAGGTCAAGATGAGGTGCCGCTGCGGGCCCGCCAGTGCGCGGGCGGTCGCCCGACCGATGCCCCGTCCCGCCCCGGTGATCAAGATCGTTTTCATCAGGTCCCCGACGCAGACAAAAAACCGACGAGCAAGGAGACAAAGGCACCGACGTGGACGACCATAATCGCGCGATCCCGCCAAAGCGCCCCAACCGCAAACCAGAGCAGAATTCCCACAAAGAAAAAATAGATGTTGAGCGGCACCACATTAAGGCCCGTCAGGCCGTAGCCAACCAACTGGATCGCTGTCGCCAGCCATTTAATCGTATTTGCGAAGGTCATAGAACTACTCAAACCGCCCTAAAAATTGACATTTTTAGGGCCGTTTTGTGTCTCACGGCAGAAACGCTTCGCGTTTCGGCATTTTTTGGGGTTGCGGTCTCTACTCGCTCGCTAGGCTCGCTCAGCCCGACCGCAGGACGGGGCCTTCGCTTATACCCCGAGGCGCTTTCTTCGCGATTCTCGGGGCCGCGCGTTTGGAGCGCGGGCGTTCCCTGCGCCCTACGGGCTTGGAGCCCGCTTGTTTGGAGCGCGGGCGTTCCCTGCGCCCTACGGGCTTGGAGCCCAACTGTTTGGAGCGCGGGCGTTCCCTGCGCCCTACGGGCTTGGAGCCCGCTTGGGGGGCCGCAGTCGCGGCCCTGATACCCGCGAACATATGGGTCACTCACAATCTTAGTAGCCGCTGGCATTACTCAAACTCAATCGTGCCAGGGGGTTTGGATGTGCAGTCGTAGAGCACGCGGTTGATCCCGCGCACCTCGTTGATCAGGCGCGTGGCGATGGCCGCTAAGAACGCAGGCTCGAAAGGATAGGCCTCTGCGGTCATGCCATCGCTCGAGGTCACGGCGCGCAAGGCCACGACCCGCTCATAGGTGCGGCCATCGCCCATGACGCCGACCGACCGCACCGGCAACAATACCGCAAAGGCTTGCCAGATCGCATCGTAGAGGCCTGCGCTGCGAATCTGATCCAAGTAGATCGCATCGACCGCGCGCAAGAGATCGGCTGATTCTGGATCGACCGCACCTGGAATGCGGATCGCCAACCCTGGCCCTGGAAAGGGATGCCGCCCGACGAGGCGCTCGGGCATGTTCATCTCCCGACCCAAGGCGCGCACCTCGTCTTTGAACAGGTCGCGCAAGGGCTCCACCAGGTGAAGGCCCATGCGCTCGGGCAAGCCGCCGACGTTGTGGTGCGACTTGATCGTGGCCGACGGCCCTCCCGTGACGCTGACCGATTCGATCACGTCGGGGTAGAGCGTGCCTTGCGCCAAAAATCTCACCCCCTTGATCTTCGCCGCCTCGGCCTCAAAGACCTCGACGAACAGTCGCCCGATGGTTTTTCGCTTCGCCTCGGGGTCGGTTTGTCCCTCAAGCGCCGCAAAGAACTGCGCGCTGGCATCGACGCTGATCAGCGGGATATTGTAGGCGCCCTTGAACAGGGCCTCGACCTCGGCACGCTCGTCCTTTCGCAACAACCCGTGATCGACAAAAATGCAGGTCAGCTGGTCCCCCACAGCCTCGTGGAGCAAGACCGCAGCAACCGAAGAATCGACGCCGCCCGAGAGGCCGCAAATCACTTTGGCCGCGCCGATCTGGGCGCGAAGGGCCGCAATCGTTTGGGCGCGGTACGCCGCCATGGTCCAGTCGCCGTCGCAGCCGCAAATCTGGCGGACAAAGCGGGCGATCAAGGCCGCGCCGTCGGGGGTATGGACGACCTCGGGATGGAATTGACTGGCGAACCAAGGCTTGGTTTCGTGGGAGATCAGGGCGTAGGGGGCACCTTCGGATTCGGCCAGGACCTCAAACCCCTCGGCCAGCCTTGTCACCTTGTCCCCATGCGACATCCAGACCTGCGGCGCCGCGTCCGCGCCCCAAATTCCGTCGATCAGGGCGTGGCCCGCGAGGATCTTCAAATGGGCGCGCCCAAATTCCTGCGATTGCGATTTGGATACCGTGCCGCCGAGGCACTGCATCAGAGCCTGCTGCCCATAGCAAATGCCTAAAATCGGAATGTCCATCGACACGGCAAAGTCAGGCACCTGCGGCGCCCCAGGGTCGAGGACCGAAGCGGGCCCGCCTGAAAGGATCAGCCCCTGGGGACGCAGCGCCTGGGCGCGCGCGGGGTCGCAGTTATAGGGCAGCACCTGGCAGTAGACCCCCGCCTCGCGAACGCGGCGCGCGATCAGCTGGGTAACTTGCGACCCAAAGTCGAGAATTAAGATGGTTTGGGTCACGCCCCGCTCACCCGGCCGTAGTTGGGCGCGTCCTTGGTGACGGTCACGTCGTGGACGTGGCTTTCGCGCAGCCCAGCCCCAGAAATTTGCACAAACTCGACGCCCCCGCGCATGGACGCGATGGTCGCATGGCCCGTATAGCCCATGGCAGCGCGCAACCCCCCCACCAATTGATGCACAACCTGGCCCGCTGGCCCCTTATAGGGCACCTGGCCCTCCACCCCCTCGGGCACGAGTTTCAAGGTTGACGCCACGTCAGCCTGAAAATAGCGATCCGCCGACCCTCGCGCCATGGCCCCTAAGGACCCCATGCCGCGATAGGCCTTGTACGACCGCCCTTGGTAGAGAAACACCTCGCCTGGGGCCTCGTCGGTACCCGCCAGCAGGGACCCAACCATGCACGCACTGGCCCCCGCCGCGATGGCCTTGGCCATGTCGCCCGAGTACTTGAGGCCACCGTCGGCGATCAGCGGCACGTTCTGGGCGTCGCACGCCGTCGCCGCCTGCGTCACGGCGTGCAACTGCGGCACCCCGACTCCCGCCACGATGCGGGTCGTGCAGATCGACCCAGGGCCGATCCCGACCTTGACCGTATCGGCGCCTGCCTCGATCAGGGCCTTAGCCCCGTCGGCGGTGGCGACGTTCCCCGCGATCACCTGGGTGGCGTTGGAGAGTTTCTTGATGGCCCCGACTTGGTCCAAAACGCCGTCAGAATGCCCATGCGCCGTATCCACGACGATGACGTCGCAGCCCGCATCGATCAAAGCCTCCGCCCGTTCGACGCCGTCACGGCCCGTGCCCGTCGCGGCGGCAACGCACAGACGGCCCTGTTCGTCTTTGGTTGCGTTCGGAAATTGCTGCGCCTTTTCCATATCTTTGACGGTGATGAGGCCGATGCAAGTTCCATCATCCTCGACCACCAGCAATTTTTCGATGCGGTGTTGGTGCAAGATCTGCCGGGCCGCATCGTGACTGATGCCCTCGCGCACGGTCACCACCTCCCGCGTCATCAACTCTGAGACGGGCATGTCGAGGGCGCTGGCGAAGCGCACGTCGCGGTTGGTCAAAATTCCGACCAGTTTTTTGGTCCCTGGTTCGACGACGGGCAGCCCCGAAATCTTGTGCGCGCGCATCATATCGAGCGCGTCCCCTAAGGTGGAGGTGGGGTGGAGGGTCACGGGATTGACCACCATGCCACTTTCAAACTTCTTGACCCGCGCCACCCGCGAGGCCTGATGGGCGGGGCTTAGGTTCTTGTGGATGACGCCAATCCCGCCCAACTGGGCCATGGCAATGGCCATTCGCGCCTCCGTGACCGTATCCATAGCGGCGGAAATGAGCGGAATGCCGAGCGTCAAGGCCTTGGTCAGCTGCGTTCTTGTGTCTACCTGGCTTGGCACAACCGCCGACGCCGCAGGCTGCATCAAGACATCATCGAAGGTCAGGGCCAAGGGAATGGGCAATGTCATCTGCGGACGAACTCCTTCTTTAGATGACGCTTCGCCCTAATCATCAATATAGTCCATGACTAGCCCCAAAAAATGTGGCCCGCTGTTGAGTACCAAGTGGGGCTGGTGGAGTTGATCTTGAGTTGCCTGTTCCGATTGTCGTTTCGGCGGTTCGCCCAGGGCGGCCGCGGCGGATGATGGATCCTGCGACTTCGCTTCGCTGCGCGCTGGATAAATCGGGTGTTGGGTTCGGGCATCCTCTCGCGGCGTCATAGCACGCGCAGTCGCGGCCTTGGTCTCACCCTTCGCCCATGCCTCCATAGCCCAGGCACACCAAAAACGTCTCCTTTGAATCTTCGCGGGAGGCCTTGGGCTTGATATGACGGACCTGACGAAAGGCGCGCTTAAGATCGGCCAGCAAATCGGCGTCCGATCCCCCGCGTAAGGTCTTGGCAAGGAACAGGCCGCCAGGGCGCAGCACCTGCTGCGCAAAGTCGTAGGAGGTGCCAATAAGGTGCATGACCCGCAGGTGATCGGTTTGACTATGCCCCGTCGCGGCCGCCGCCATGTCGGACACCACCGCATCGACGGGCCCCGTCAGCAGGGCGCGCACCGCTGCCTGATCCTGCGGGACGCGCACATCGCCAACTAAGGCCTTGGCGCCTGGCACGGGATCAACCGCTTGCAAGTCAAGGCCCAAGATCTGCCCCTTGGGGCACTTCTGGGCCAGGACCTGCAGCCAGCCCCCAGGGGCGCACCCGAGGTCGATCACACGGCTATGGGGCGTCAAAAACTTGAGGCGCTCCTCCAACTCCAGCAGCTTAAAGGCGGCCCGACCGCGATACCCCAGACGCTTGGCCTCCGCCACATAGGGGTCGTTCAATTGCCGCTCAAGCCATCGGGCCGACGCGAGTTTTCGCCGCTTGGCGGTCTTGACCTTCACCGCCAACGGGCGCTGGCCCACGCCCTGATTTGGGTCTTGAATTTTGCTGAGATCAGGTTTGGCCTTGGGGCCAATAGGCCGTCGCACCATGATCTAAGCTCCATCCCTTGCGAAGGTGTGGCGGGCAAACATGCGGTGCAACAAGCCGTCCCGCAAGCCACGATCCAAGACCAGCACGTGCCTGAACCCAAAGACCCGACCCAGCCCCTCCAAGACTGCCATGCCCGGCAAAACCAAATCCGCCCGGTCTTTGCCGATGCACCCATGGGCCGCCAACGCGTCCAGGCCCATGGCGAGTAAGCGTTCACGGATCGCCGGCGCGCGACCCATGTTGAAAAGGGACCGATCGACTTTGCGCCGACTGTAGAATTCTAGGCCCAAATCGAGGGCCCGAACCGTTGTCACGGTCCCCGACATGCCTAGGGTTTGGATCTGGCGGCGGTGCTGCAAGGCCTCCACCCCATGTTGCTGGGCGAACCCCCAGAACTGGTCGGCGACCGTCGTTCGCATCTGCTCGTAGGCGAGCGGGCTCAGGTCCCGCCCGCGCTCGCCAAACCTCTCCGCCAGGGATACGAGGCCAACGGGCGCGGAGATCGACCCGAGGAGAGCGAAGTCCTGACCCTGGTGCGGGCCGAGGAGCGATACCTCGATACTGCCCCCGCCGACATCAAAAATCAGGGCGTGCGACCAGCGGCGGCGCAGGAAAGGTTGGGCTGCGGCGAGGCCCAAACGCACCTCCTCATCGGGGTCAATCATCGTCAAGGTAAGCCCCGTTTCGGCCCGCACCTGGTCCAAAAACGCCTGACCATTTCTGGCCTCACGGCACGCCTGCGTCGCGACCGCGCACACGTCGTGAGCGCCCGATTGGTGAATCTTCTGCGCGCAGATCTGCAAGGCTTGGCACGTTCGGTCCATAGCCTGCGCGCTCAAGACACCCGTTTGACTTAAACCCTCACCCAAGCGAACAAGGCGAGAAAAAGCGTCAATGATGCGAAAATTGCCCGAGGCAACCTTGGCCCGCCGCAACGGCACCTCTGCGATCAGCAAGCGGCAATTGTTGGTCCCCAAATCGATGACCCCAGCGCGGAAGGCCCCCGCGCCTTCCCTGGCTGCGGACCGTGCGCGCGCCCACGGTCCCCCAGGCGGGAGCCCTTGCGCGGGACCAGACCCATCGCCAGACTGGAAGGTATGTGGCCAGATTTCTGGCATTGGATCCTTTCGTTCAAGCGATATCCCTCAGGTCGGTTCGACTTGGGTTCCGCCACGGGTGCCCTTGTTTCGCCTGGTGACGAAGGCATAGCGAGGAACAGCTATTCCGCTTTTGCCCAAATCTAAAGGCTGTAAGTCTGTTTTTTTTTGTGTATAGGCCGCCGCACTCAACCTCAAGAAAATTGGTTTCGCGCCCATGTTTGTCTCTCGCCTCATTGCCGTGCTGTTTGTGGTCGTTGTGGGGGCTTTTGTCGCCCTTGCCACAATTTTTCGGGACCCCGCCGACACAGCCACCCGGCTGGCTGTGGATTTGGACATTCAATCCATCGAACTCGCCACCGAACCCCTGGACGCTCTCGCGGCGGGGTTTGATGAGGGGGACTTGGCCGCGTCGGCGACGGTCCTGCGTACGGAGATCACCGATTTGGTCACCCAAATGTTGCTGGAAAATTTGCAAATCGGGCTCACGCGCGCGCAAGTTAGCGATATGGTGGGCGCCGAGGTCGCAGACCACCTAGATGCGGAAGCCGTCGAAAGCTTGGCCAGCTTGCTCGCGCCGGCGGATCAGGACGCGGCAGCAGACGCCGAGGGCGCGCGGGTCAGCGTCCTGGCCCTAAGCGAAGAGGAGCAGCGTATCGTGAATTTTGGCGACGCGCTGGGGCAGATCGCCATCGAGGCCCTGCTGGCCGTTCAGCGCGAAAATGGCCCCCTTGCCACCGCACTGAACGAGGCCGAGCTACCGCCGTTGCAAGATGCCGTCCGCCCCCGGCTGACGCGGCTACAGCGCATCGCCTATCGAACCATCGCCCAAGAAAACTATACCCCACGCGTTGAGGCGACAGGGGCAACGGAAGTCACTCGCCGCGCCCAAGTCCGCGCCCGGACCAGCAGCCCAGTCGAGGCGATTTTCGCCGATAAGGGCGACTTTGTCGAGCGCGGCCAAACCCTTGCGACCCTGCACGAGGATGGCCGAAATGCCCAGCGCCTGCAGGCCGAGGCCAGCATCGCCCAAGCCGAGGCGGGTTTGCAGTCGGCGCAAGCTGCCCTCAACTCCGCTGATGCGCAAATTTCCCAAGCGGAAACCAGCCTGGCCGATGCCAACGAAAGCCGATCCGACATCTTGGACTTGGGGGACTTTGCCAGCGATACACAACGCCGCAATGCCGAGTTTGCCGTAACGCAGGCCCTCGACTCCCTCAATGTCGCGGCGTCGGGGCGCGCGCAGGCCGAAGCTGGCCTCGCCGAAGCGCGCGCGAACCTGGAAAGCGCCAAAGCCAACCTTGTGCAAATCGACTTGGACATCGACCGCTTGGTCATTCGAGCGCCGTACGCGGGCCGGATTGAACGGCGCGCGGTAGAGCTGGGCAGTCTTGTCAACGCAGGCGAAGAACTCTTTACCCTTGCCGATATGGACCCCATGGTGGTGACAGCGGCGGTTTCAGACCGGGTGCGCCAAACCTTGCGCCTGGGCGATCAGGTTGATTTGACCATCGGGGACGGCCCGACCGCGCTGGCCCTAAGGGGGCCCATCACCTTGATCGACACCACCAGCAATGCCGCCACCAGAACGTTCGAAGTGGAGGTCGAGGTGGCCAACCCGCGCATCGATGGTCAACCGCAGATTGCGGACAACCAGTTTGCCACCCTCACCCTCGCCAGCCCCCCAAGGCCCATGTACCGCATCCCCCAGTCGGCCCTTACCAGCGCCTCGCTAGAGCTTGACGAGGACGGAACCACGGGCCTCTTGCTGGTCGGCGCCGATGATCGGGTCAAGTTCGTTGAAATTACCTTTGCCGACTACAACGACGGCGGCGAACTGCTGATCGATGCGGCGCGCCTGGGCGCGGGCCCGATCCGCCTGATCGTGGGTCGGGGTGGATTTGTGAAGATCGGGGATCTGGTCAACCCCCGCGAGCAAAAGTAGCGAGTTAGGCCTGGCGCCGCGAAACAGACAGGAGACTGCGTCCCATGATCGATGCCACCATTGAATTTGCCGCCCGTCAGTGGCGGGCCACCTTGTTTGTCCTGTTCTTTTTGATGGTTGCTGGGGCGGGGACCGCCTATTTGATTCCCAAAGAGACCAATCCTGATATCTCGATTGGCACCGTCTATATCTCCCTAAGGGCCGAAGGTGCCTCGGGCGAAGACGTGGCAGATACGGTTGTCAAGCCGCTGGAAGACGAACTGCTCAGCGTCAATGTGATCGAGACCGTCACCGCGACCTCGTTCGACGACGGTGGCAACATCTTTGCGGAATGCTATTCCGATGTTGACCCCGATGTCTGCACCCAGGAGGTCCGAAATGCCGTTGACGATGCGGAATCGGAGATTTCCGAAAACGCCGACGCCCCGAAGGTCATTCCCATCAACGTTTCGGACGACTTCCCCGTCATTGTCGTCAGCCTATTTGGCAACGTGAACCCGCGCGAATTGAAGGCAGCCGCAGAAACTTTGCAAGATCAAATTGAGGATATCCAAGGGGTTGAGGAGGCCGAACTTAGTGGCGATCTCACCGCCCAAACCGAAATTATCATCTCCCCAACGGTTTTTGAAGACTACGGCCTCTCGCCCGCGCAAGTCGCGAGCCAGGTCACCAACGCCAACCAAAGCGTTGGTACGCCCCGTGCGACCAACGCCATTGGCGAAACCGCGGTCATTATCGATTCTGGCTTGGAAGAGTTGAAGGACATTTTTGACATTACCCTGTCCGCGGCCAACGATGCAGAAATCAGCCTCGGACAGGTTGCGGTCATCCGCCAAGGCTTTGCCGAGCCCGAAACCCTCGCGCAGGTCAACGGCAAGGCCGCGCTGACCTTGGTCGTCAGACGCAAAGCTGGGTCAAACGTGCGGGCGATCGCCCAAGAAACCCGCGCCTTGGTCGAGCGCATCACCGCTGCGGATCAGTGGAACTCGGGCATAGAGGTCACCTTTACCGAAGATTCTTCCATCCTTGTCAATCAACTGCTCGGCGATTTGATCAACGCCGTGGCCATTTCCATTTTGCTGGTTCTGATCGTGATCGTCGCGGTCTTGGGTCTGCGCACAGGGTTATTAGTTGGCATCGCCATTCCTGGGTCCATGATGATCGGCATCGTGTTTCTCTACGCCTACGGCGCGACCATGAACATCGTTGTCATGTTCTCCCTGATCCTGGCCTCTGGCATGCTCGTCGACGGGGCCATCGTCGTGACCGAATACGCCGATCGCCAGATTGCCCGAGGCATGGCGCGGATCGATGCCTACGTTGCCGCCGCCAAGCGCATGGCGCTCCCGATCATCTCATCGACCGCGACCACGCTCGTGGTCTTTGCCCCGCTGCTGTTCTGGCCGGGTGTCATTGGCAGCTTCATGGGCTATTTGCCCCTCACCCTAATCGTGACCCTCTCGGGATCACTGCTCATGGCGATGATTTTCGTACCTATTTTGGGCGAGCATTTGGAAAAGTTCTTGCGAGTGATCTTCCTCGTTTTCATCCCCGTTGTCGCCCTCATGTTTGCGAGCAGTGGGATCCTCGTTCAACTTGCCAGCGTGCTGGTCCTGATCCTGGCATTTATTTTTGTGCCTCGTGTGGTCGCTATGACGGCGCGCGACCGCTTTATATCGGGGACCCCAGACCAGGAACAGACTCCGCTCGATGAATTTCAGGGGTTCACAGGGTTCTATGCGCGCATATTGAAAGGCGCGGTGCGCACACCCTTCTGGACCCTTGGCGCGGCTTTCGCCATCATCCTCATCATATTCTTCGCCTCGACCCCGAAAACAGGGTTTTTCCCCGACGTTGATCCCGAACAGTTCATCATCAACGTCAAAGAACGCGGCAATCTATCGATTGAGGAAAAGCAAAATCGAGCCGAACAGGTCCAGCAGTTGGTCTTTGATATGCAGCGAGACTACGGCGAATTTGCCAACTTTCGCCTGATCGCGACGGGAACCAACCCAGGCGAAGATACAATTGCGACCATCGACGTCGAACTGGCCGACTGGGCGGTTCGCATGTCGGGCTCTGGGCGCAGCATGGCAGAATTGGAAGCCGATTTGCGTCAGCGCATCTCGGGCCTCTTCACCGCAGATGTGGAACTGTCGCTGCCCGCTGCGGGGCCCCCGACGGGCAAGGACGTACAGATCCAGCTGCAGTCGCTCACAGAGGATCGGGAAAGCCTGACCCAAGCCGCCCGCATCGTCGGCCAGAAGTTCCGAGAAATGGACCTGGTCGATATAGACGACAAGCTCCCGATCCCTGGATTCGAGACCCATATCAAAATTGACGAGGTACGCGCCGCAGAGTTGGGCATCACCAAAGCCGAAATCAGCCAGTACATCGCGCTTGGAACCCGTGGCTTCGAACTGGCCTCGCACCGCCCAGCCGGATCGACCGAGGAGAACGACATCAAGCTGCGCTACAGCGCCGAATATCGGGACCTGGCATCGGCCATGGCGGTCGATGTCATCACGCCCTCAGGGCCCGTGCCCCTGAGCGATTTGGCAACCCTCACCTACGAACCCAAAGCGGATATTATTACAAGGGTCGATGGAACGCGAACCCTAACGCCCCAGGCCAATATCCCGCCTGAATCAACGCGGGTGGTGTCCGAGTACGTGGCAGAATTGCAGGCCTGGATCGAATCGGGCGCGGCGGGCCTTCCCAACGACGTCACCGCAGTGTTCCGGGGCGCGGATGAAGAACAGGCCGAGGCCAACGCCTTCCTCGGCCAGGCCTTCGTCATTGCCTTGTTCATCATGTTCATCATTCTTATCACCCAGTTCAATTCCTTCTATCACGCTGTGCTGATCTTGGTGGCGATCTTCATGTCCGTCGGCGGGGTCTTCCTGGGACTGTTCCTGACGGGGGGGACGCTCGACCTCATGGCCAATATCGGCATCATCTCGCTTGCGGGGATTGTCGTGAACAACAATATCGTCCTGATCGATACCTACCAGCATCTGATGCGCGAACGCCAACCCAAGACTTACGAGGAACGCCTGCACGTGATCGTGCTCACGGGCGCGCAACGCTTGCGCCCCGTCTTGCTGACCACGGTCACCACAATCTTGGGCCTGCTGCCCATGGCCATGAGCGTCAACATAGACTTCACAACGGGCATTTTGACCGTGGGCTCGCCCGCGACGCAGTGGTGGGCGGGTCTTGCCCAAGCCGTCGTGTCTGGCCTCGCCTTCGCCACGGTCCTGACACTGATCTTCACGCCCGCCGCGCTTTCGGTACCCGCCCTCATCGACCGCATGGTGGCGGCGCGCGCCACCCGTCGGGCAAACCGACAAGCCGAACGCGAGGCCCAGCTCGCGCCCGCTGCGGGGTAGAGAGACCAAGGGATAAGGTAAGGTCAGCATCTTGCCGCCAGCTATGTGAAGGGGCGGCGGGTTGCCATGACAAATTTGACACCCGACTTGGTGTTGCGCGCCTACGCCGCTGGGTCATTTCCCATGGCCGACGCGCGCGGGTCTGACGAAATCGCCTTCTATCAGCCAACCCAGCGCGGCGTCTTTGACCTGCGCCAGATCCATGTGCCCCGACGCCTCGGGCGTCTGGTGGCGCAACGCCCCTACCACCTGAAGGTCAACGTCGGTTTCGATCAGGTGATCGCCGCCTGCGCAAGCGCGCGCCGATCCGCGACCCCCGATCAAGGCCCCGCCGCAACCTGGATCAATGGTGAGATCGAACGGGTCTTCTGCGCCTTGCACGATCGCGGTCATGCCCATGCCCTTGCGGCCTTTGACGCGGCAGAAACCATGGTCGGCGGGCTCTACGGCCTGCAAATCGGCGGCATGTTCTTTGGGGAAAGTATGTTCACCCGCGCGCCCAACGCCAGCAAAATCTGTTTTCTTGGCCTGTGCGCCCTGCTGAAGTCCGCCGATTTTGACCTCATCGACGCACAAATGCCCAACCCGCACTTGGCCCAATTCGGTCTGCAAACCTGGCCAAATCAGCGTTTTCTGGATGTGTTGCCCGCCTACGTGGCTCAGGACAAGACCATGCCCCTAACCTTTGATTGGAACATGCTGGATCAATTCGTGCAGTCCACCACCCAGACATCATAGATGGCATGGTCCATGGCGTTCAAACTGGGGCTGGAGGCGTACATCCATCCCGAAAACACCGCCCGATCTTCGCCTGTGATCGTATCGATCACGCTCAAAAAAGCGGCGCTTTCTGGCGTTTCGGTTTCGGGGTTTTTGTAGCAGGCCATGGCCTCGATCATAATCGTTTCGAACAGCGCGGTCTCCCCCACCCCGACGCGGAGATCGGTGAGGCGACCCGTGAGTTTATCGAGGGCCTGGAGGCGGGCGCTGGTCATCGCCTCGGGCGGGTCAAACTGGACCTCGGTCACCTCGTAGGCTTCGGGGTTCAGGCCCTTATTGCGCAAAATAATCTGGTCGGGGCAACTGGTATTGAAATCCTGCTTGCCGAAACCAAACCCTGGATTGACCAGTTCCAAGCCTTGGCAGTAGGCAAGATCGGGGAGAATGCTGTCCCCTTGGGTCTCGTCCTCGATCACAATGACCTGCGCCCTGGCGCTCAAGCTCAGGGTTAGGGTCATAAGGTTCAAGGTCCCGAGGATCAGACCGACGCCCAGGATCGCGCCGCGCCTTGGGTTCACACCCTCAAGCATAGGGATTTTCCAGTTGGGACATCATTGAGGTTAGGGCCGCGCGAATCTGCGCCTCGTCGACTTTTAAGATCAGGGCTTCCTCCAGAACGTCTTGGGCCAGCGCTTGTAGTTCGGTCATATTTTCGCTCAATACCTTGAGTTTTTCGTAGCACGTTAAGGGCGTCCCCGCCGCATCGACCCACGCCGTGTGCAAAGGATCAGTCATAGGTCGCGTTGCCTGCCGCCAATTCTGAGAGAACTTCAAAGAAATTGTCTGCGGGATCCGTCGCCGCGAAAAAGTCCCCAGGCTGCAAAACCTCGTCGCCCAAATCGAAGATCAGAACCGCCAACCGCGGCGCGCCGATTAAATCGGACTGGCGCCAGGCCAACTCGGCCTCCGCGGGAATTTGCACCCCCGCATCGATGCGTAGCCGAACGCGCGCATCGTAGGTGTCGGTGAGGTCAACCGCCACGACCCGGCCGACGGGGACCCCCGCGATTTCTACAAGCGTCCCTGGGGCAACGCCACTGGCGTCGACAAAATCGGCGTACAAATCGTAGCCCCCGCCCCGCGTGCCGCGCTGACCCAGGCCCCATAGGAGGGCCAAGGCCGCGACCGCCAGCACGAGCAGGCCAACCCCCGTTTCAATGAAGCGCTGGGGAAACCGCATCTCGGCTCTGCCTTAAGTTGGGGTCCAAGGTTGATAGTCGCCCGCCGCAGGCGCGCGCTCGCCACCGCTCACCAGCGACCCTTTGGGACGGTAGGCCGCAGGGGTACCCGACAGATTTTCTTGATGAGGTTTGACCCAAGCGGGCGCGGCGTCAAAATCTGCCTGGGTCGGGGCCTCGGCCAAATTGTGATGCAGCCACGCGTTCCAAAGCGGCGGGGTTTTGGACCCGTCAATGCCGCCAGCGTAGCGGACCCAGCGCTTTTCCCGCATCAAGGTCCCGAGACGCGCGCGCGGCTTGCGCTCGCGGTAGTATCGGTTGCCCGAGGAATCGGTGCCGACCAACTCCCCCTTCATGAAGGACGCCAAAAAATTTGAAAATGCAGACATGGCCCGCGCTATACCTGGATTGACGAGGCGAATCCATATGGGATTCCAAGTCGGAACGGCGAGAGCGCGTCCACCGTCACAAAAGCCCCGACTCCCTCTTCTGACAATTCCCAGATCGTGCCCCAAAACCGCCTTATACGAAGGCAAAAGTTCTGTGGATTTGGATTCCGTCTGATGGAATCGACCCCAGGCCCATGAGGATAAGTTGTGGATTGTGAGGGAGTTAGGGCGCCAACGCACCTGTGGCATTTCCGCAACAGTCGTTCATGCCCTGGGCCAGGTCTATACCTGGCGTGCGTTTTACGAATCAGCACAAGATCTTGTGGTTTTCTCTCTTGCCGCCGCTGCGGGCTTATGGCAGTTGCGGGGCTTCTAGCGGACATCAAGGTTGTGCTGACTGGCCCCAGAGAGGAGGCTTTGCGGTCAGCTTTGGTCGCTTCGCCTCTTAAGGCGGTGTCTTAGCTTGCTTGCCTAAGTCACTGAAAAATAACATGCGTTTCTGGCGTGCTGGGGTCAATTTTCGATCTCAAGGTGCGCAGTACAGAACTCGTGTCCTTAGGATCATTACGAAACCTAAGCTACGTGTTGGCACCTCTGCGCGAGGACGATCCCAACGCCCAAATTTGCCCCCCCTTGCCCCCCCTATTCTCGGGGGCTACTTTTTAGTTTTTGGAGTGCCCTGGCTCATGAAAATCGATCGTTGCTTTACCAAAGAAGATCAGAGTCCCTACGATCTGGTTTCCTGGCGGACCTCTACCTCGGAAATTCGCAACCCCGACGGTACGGTCGTTTTTCAGCAGCACGAAGTCGAGGTGCCCGAGGGATGGAGTCAAGTCGCCTGCGACGTGCTAGCGCAGAAATATTTCCGCAAAGCGGGCGTCCCCGCCCGCCTAAAGCAAACCAAAGAAGCGGGAGTTCCTTCCTTCCTTTGGAAATCTGAAGCCGATCCCGCGGCGCTGAAAAAACTCGACGCCGCCGATCGCTATGGCGGCGAGACCTCTGCGAAACAGGTGTTCGATCGCTTAGCGGGGACTTGGACCTATTGGGCCTGGAAAGGCGGGTATTTTGACTCGCCGCAAGACGCCCAGGTTTACTACGATGAAATGCGCTACATGCTCTGTACGCAAATGGCCGCGCCCAACAGTCCCCAGTGGTTCAATACGGGCCTGCACTGGGCCTACGGCATCGACGGTCCTGCCCAAGGTCACTATTACGTTGACTATTCGACGGGCAAACTGACCAAGTCCGCCAGTTCCTACGAACACCCCCAACCCCATGCCTGCTTTATACAGTCGATCGGCGACGATTTGGTCAACGAGGGCGGGATTATGGACCTGTGGGTCCGCGAGGCGCGCCTCTTTAAGTACGGGTCGGGCACGGGATCCAACTTCTCCCAGTTGCGCGGCGAAGGCGAGCCCCTATCGGGCGGCGGCAAATCCTCGGGCCTCATGAGTTTTTTGAAGATCGGCGACCGGGCGGCGGGCGCAATTAAGTCGGGCGGAACCACGCGCCGGGCGGCAAAGATGGTGACCGTCGACGCCGATCACCCCGACATCGAAAAGTACATCGCCTGGAAAGTGGAAGAGGAGCAGAAGGTCGCGGCCCTGGTCGCAGGGTCCAAGCAACTCAATCGTCATATGAACGCGGTCATGGCCGCGTGCTTGGAAGGCGAAGGCCTAGACCAGGAAGACGACCGCTACGACCCAAAGCTGAACAAGGGATTGGCGCGCGCCATTCGCGCGGCGCGGGCGGCGCTGATCCCCGACAACTATCTCTACCGCGTGATCGAATTTGCCAAGCAGGGCTATACAGAACTGAACGTCAAGACCTACGACACCGATTGGGATTCGGACGCTTATCTGACGGTTTCGGGGCAAAATTCCAACAACTCCATCCGGCTGACGCACGATTTTTTTGAACGGGTTTTGGCCGACGGCGACTGGGACTTGATCCGCCGTACCGACGGTCAGGTTCATAAAACCGTCAAGGCGCGCGCCTTGTGGGAACAGATTTCCGAGGCGGCGTGGCAATGCGCCGACCCTGGCATTCAATACGACACCACCATCAACGAATGGCATACGTGCCCGCAGAGCGGGCGCATCAACGCGTCCAATCCCTGTTCTGAATACATGTTCCTGGACGATACAGCGTGCAACCTGGCGTCCCTGAACTTGCTGACGTTTCTGCGCGACGACGACACCTTCGACATCGACGCCTTCACCCATGCATGCCGCCTCTGGACCCTGACCCTGGAAACCTCGGTTTTGATGGCCCAGTTTCCCTCGCGCGAGATCGCGCAGCGATCCTACGATTTTCGCACCTTGGGCCTGGGCTATGCCAACCTTGGGTCCTTGCTCATGGCTCTAGGCTTTGGCTACGATTCGATGGAGGGTCGAGGACTTTGCGGCGCAATTTCCGCCCTCATGACCGGGGTTGCTTACACCGCCTCCGCGGAAATGGCCGCGGGCGTTGGCCCCTTTGCGGCCTACGACAAAAATGCCGAGGCCATGCTGCGGGTGATCCGCAATCATCGGCGCGCGGCCCACGGCGAAAGTGAGGGATACGAGGACCTGTCGATTCTGCCGACCCCCTTGCGCGCTGAAGAATGCCCGCTCCCTGGCGTGGTTGCGGCGGCGCGCGCAGCTTGGGACACAGCCCTGGAGCTGGGCGAACGCCATGGATATCGCAACGCCCAAGCGAGCTGCATCGCCCCCACGGGTACGATCGGGCTGGTCATGGACTGCGATACCACGGGCATCGAGCCCGACTTTGCCCTGGTCAAGTTCAAGAAACTCGCAGGCGGCGGATACTTTAAGATTATCAATCAGACCGTCCCGCGCGCGCTCAAGCGGCTGGGCTATTCGGACAATCAAATCCCAGAGATCATTGCCTATGCGCAAGGCCAACCATCGCTGACCTCGGCGCCCGCCATCAATTTGCAGTCTTTGCGCGAACGAGGCCTCAAAGACGAGCAGTTGCACGCCGTCGAGGCGCAACTGGCAACGGCGTTCCATATTCGTTTTGCCGTGAACCCTTGGACCCTGGGCCTTGAATTCTGCAAAGATGTGCTTGGCTGCAGCGCGGCGCAGCTGCAGGCACCCGACTTTGACCTGCTCACCCACCTGGGCTTTTCGACCCAAGACATCGAAGCTGCCAACGACTATTTGTGCGGTGCCATGACGCTAGAGGGCGCGCCGCACCTCAAGCCCGAGCACTTGCCGATCTTCGACTGCGCCAATCCGTGCGGGGCGCGCGGCACCCGCGCGCTGAGCGTCGATAGCCACATCCACATCATGGCGGCAGCGCAACCTTTCGTCTCTGGCGCCATTTCCAAGACCATCAACATGCCCAATCGCGCGACGGTCGAAGACTGCAAGGCGGCCTACGTGCTGTCGTGGCGCTCGGGGCTCAAGGCCAATGCGCTCTACCGCGACGGCTCCAAACTCAGCCAACCGCTGAACGCGGCCTTGCTCGCGAGCGATGGCGCGGACGAGGATGGCGGCATTGATTTGATCGATGCGCCGCAACACCAGCAAATTGCCGCCGTCGCGGAGAAACTCACCGAACGCGTGATCGAAATCGAGCGCGCTGCGACCCGCAAGGCCCTGCCCCACCGTCGCACGGGCTATACGCAAAAGGCCAAAATCGGCGGCCACAAAATCTATCTGCGCACAGGGGAATTTGACGATGGGTCACTCGGCGAGATTTTCATCGACATGCACAAGGAAGGCCATGCTTTCCGCTCGCTCATGAACAACTTCGCCATCGCCATTTCCTTGGGCTTGCAATACGGCGTGCCGCTGGAGGAGTTTGTCGAGGCCTATACCTTCACCCGCTTTGAACCCGCTGGACTGGTCGAGGGCAACAGCACCATCAAAATGTCGACCTCGATCCTTGACTATATCTTCCGGGAATTAGCCATCTCCTACTTGGGCAAGAACGAACTCGCGTCCGTAACGCCCAAGGATCTGCGCGCCGATACCATTGGCCGAGGCACCTCGGACGACACTGCCCTGTCGTCCAACACCGATCCTGGTCAAGCGGCAGCCCAGGTTGCGGCCCACTACACCTCCAGGGGGTTTGTGCGTAACCGTCTCAAGGTCTACGACGGCGGCCAAGCCCGCCCGCAAAAGACCGACGGTGCGGCGGCCCTCAACATGCATGTGCGCGAACATGCCGAAACGACCGCGGACGAGAGCCCTGCCGCCGCCGCGCAGGTCAGCGACGTCAGCCAGCTTCGCGCCTTGGCGCGCCAACAAGGATTCGAGGGCGATCCGTGCAGCTCATGCGGGCATATGACCTTGGTTCGCAACGGCACCTGCCTCAAGTGCGTCACCTGCGGCACCACAACGGGCTGTTCCTAATCCTTGCCAGGGCAAGCCGCACAGAACGCCTTGTTCGGCTCTCTTGGCTGGTTCGCTGGTCAGTCGCCCTGCAACATATGTGACGCGTAATGCAAAGACCTGGGGTAGCGCTTGAGGTCGTCGCGGAGGTGCAGCCAGGGGATCTGGTCGTGGCCCCAGACATGGAATGTGGGCTGGACCTGATCGGGGGTGTCGAGGGTCGCGGTATAGAGATGCACAAGGCTGGGGTAGTGCGCCGCCTCGAACGCCATGGGCGTGCCGCAGGTCTTGCAGAACTGGCGCTTGACCCCAGGGGAACTGGCGTAAATCTGCGGGCTTTGGCCTGTCCAGCGGAAGTCCTGCGCCGCTACGCCGATCCAGGCCACAACGGGCGCGGCGCAGTTGCGCCGACAGTCATCGCAGTGGCAATAGCACGACCAAGCGGGCGCCCCGCCATAGTCGAAGTTGGTAGCGCCGCATAAGCAATGGCCTCGCGTGCGCGTCGTCATCGGTCCGAGGTTTGCCAGCGCGGGTTGATCCAGGGTTGGTCGTTAGATCGGGGCAGCGGATCGCGACCGAGTATATGGTCGGCGGCCTTTTCGCCGACCAGGATCGACGGCCCATTCAAGTTGCCGTTGGGAATGCGCGGGAAAATCGAGCTGTCGGCCAAGCGCAGCCCTTCAACCCCGATCACCCGGCACTCGGGGTCAACCACCGCCATGGGATCGTCGGCTTGGCCCATCTTGCACGTACCGCAGGGATGGTACGCGCTTTCGACGGCTTCGCGAATAAAGGCGTCCAAGTCCGCGTCGCTTTGCCGTTCGGCGCCTGGGGAAATTTCCGGGCCGCGATAGGGGTCGAAGGCCGCTTGGCCGAAGATTTGGCGGGTCAAGCGAATGCAGTGGCGAAAGTCCGCCCAATCGTCTGCATGGCTCATATAGTTGAACCGAATCTTCGGCGCGGCGGCGGGGTCTGCGCTGGCCAGGGTGACACTGCCGCGCGAGCGCGAGCGCATGGGGCCGACATGGGCTTGAAAGCCATGGGCCTGTGCGGGGGCCTTGCCGTCGTAGCGAATCGCCACGGGCAGGAAGTGATACTGGATGTCGGGGTAGGCCACCCCAGGTTTGGAGCGGAGGAACGCCGCGCTTTCAAAGTGGTTCGTCGCGCCCTCGCCGCCTTTGGTCAGCATCCATTGCAGCCCGATGCGCGCCTTGGACCATAGATTGAGCCGCGAGTAGAGCGAGATCGGCTGCAAACACGCTTGTTGAATATAGAGTTCCAAATGGTCTTGCAGGTTCTGCCCGACCCCGCGCCGGTCGGCGCGCACCGAAATACCCAGGGCGCTTAGATGCGCCGCTGGCCCGATCCCCGAAAGCATCAGCAGCTTGGGAGAATTGATCGACCCCGCCGCCAACACCACTTGTTTGCGGGCGGTAAGCACCCGCACCCGCCCGCCCATCCGGACCTCTGCGCCGATGCAGCGACCGCCACGGAACACCAGCCGTTCCACCAGGCCCCGCGCCATGCGGCAGTTGCGCCGCCGCAGCGCTGGCCGCAGGTAAGCGTTGGCCGAGGACCAGCGCCGCCCGCCATGGACGGTCATCTCCATAGGGCCAAACCCCTCCTGCTTTTCGCCATTGTAGTCGGGCGTCCGCTCAAACCCCGCCTGCGCGCCCGCTTGCACAAAGGCCTCATAGAGGGGATTTTGACGCGGGCCGCGCGAGATGTGCAGGGGCCCATGGGTACCGCGCCAGTCGGGATCTCCGCCATGGCCGCCGCTGTGCCAGGTTTCCATGCGTCGAAAGTACGGCAGCACATCGGCATAGCCCCAGCCGCGCGCGCCCGAGCGGTCCCAATGATCGTAGTCGTGGGCATGACCGCGCACATAAACCATGCCGTTGATGGAGGAAGAACCGCCGATCACCTTACCGCGCGGCGTATGCATGCGCCGCCCGTCCAGATGCGGTTCGGGCTCTGAACGATAGCCCCAATCGTAGCGAGACATGTTCATGGGGATCGACAAGGCGGCGGGCATCTGGATCAGTGGCCCAGCGTCGGACCCGCCAAATTCAACAACTTGAACCTCACTGTTGCCATCTTCACTCAAGCGGTAGGCAAGGGCACACCCGCTCGACCCCGCCCCTATGACCAAGTAATCAGACTCCAGGCTCATGGCCGCGCCCTGGGCTTAATTGACCTCAACGTCCACGCCAAAGTCCGTCCCATCTGCCGTCAGGGTAAAGTCTCCATTCGCCACCGCCTTGGCCCAGGCGGCAGTCCGTTTCAACCCGCCAAGGGGGTAGAGGTGGACGCCCTTAATCAAGGAATCGGGTTCCGCCGTCACATGGTTGGCGAGGCCGACTAGCTGCTGCGCAGGAGTTGACACCGTCATGAGTTTCATAACGTTCATGGCTTGCTTGCGAATGAACGCAAGCGACGGGCCCACCCCTGCCTCGATGCCAAAGCGCAGCAAGGTCTTGATCGTCGCCAACCCTGGCAAGCCGACATAGACGGGCAAGGTTGACCCCGCCGCCCGCAGCGCGCGATCCCAGGCGATGATCGGCGCCGCCTCGAACGCAAATTGTGTAACCTGATAGACCCGCGCGTCGCTACGCTGGTTGTAAGCATTTTTCCACTTAACTGCCGCCCAAATGGCCGCATCCGACATATCGGGCGACCCCTCGGGATGGCCGGCAACGCCGATGGATTTCATTCCCGCCGCGTCCAAAACGCCCGTGTCGAGCAGCTGCATGGTATCGGAAAACGGGCCAAGGGGCGTTTTCACGCCGCCCGCGATGCACAACACATGCTCAACCCCCAAGTCGGCCAGCGCTTTGACCTGGTCCTCGAAGAACCTTCGGCTGGGCATGGACCGCGCTGCCAGGTGGGGAATGGGCCGAAAGCCCTCGGCCAGGATGCGCTTGGTCACTTGCAAGGTATCGGCAAAATCAGACCCAGGCAGAAAGGTTACGTAGATCGGCGTTTGCGGATCGGCGCGATCCGCAAAGTGCGGCACCTTTTCCGCAGCTTTGGGCGTGGTTTCCAGGGTATAGCCCCGAAACAGTTGGACGACCGCGTCGCGTGTCTTGCTCGTGTCGGTCGCGCTCATGTCGCTTGGCTCATGCGGAATGGGGCTGGCGCCCAGCATTGGCGATCAGCGCTTTCAGCGTGTCCGAGCCGTAGAGCGCGTCGAGTTCAGCAGCTTTAGCATCCGCCGCCGCTTGCAAGTCATCGCCGCATTCCACGCCTTCGCCGTCGCGCCATTCCGACAAATAATCGTCGGTGGAGTCCAGACCGCCGCGCATCGCGGCGGCGTCGATGGCCTTTTCAAATCGTTCGGGCAAGGGCGCGGTCGCCTTGTTGCGGCGCCCCTCTTTGGCCAGAACTAGGGCGGGCATATCGCGCCAATATCGAATTGTCAGAGTTCCCATGCTGGTGCCTTATACCAACGGCAAAAAAGTTGACACTTTTTTTGCCGTTTTGTGTCTCACGGCAGAAACGCTTCGCGTTTCGCCTCCGACGGGGCCTTCGCTTATACCCCGAGGCGCTTTCTTAGCTCATCTCGGGGCCGCTACGGGGGCCGCAGTCGCGGCCCTTAATACCAGCGATCATAGGAGTCATTCTGGATCGCCGCTGGTATTAGAACGGCGGTCACGCGCAAAAACAGGCGGAAACGACATGCACTAAACCAGGGCAGACAAGTCCGCCGCGAAGGGGGCGAGGCCCGTCTCGATCCGCTCGTAGTCAAGTCCCATGCGCGCCGCGGCTTCCTTAGCTTTGGCATCCAAGGCGGGATCGGGAATCTGCACCAAATAGACGACCTTGCGATAGTGCCCGAAATACATGGGAAGGAGTTCTGGGTAGCGATCTAGGCCCATGGTTTTCCAGAATACCGTATCGAATTGCCGCACCAAGTAGTCGGTCAAGTAAAAGGTCCCCAGTTCGTCATGGGCCATTTGATCGAAGGCGCTGGCACCCGCAAAAAACGAATAGCAGTGCGGCCCAGGCAGGCGTGTGGCACCGTGTTTTTCGAGAATGGGGTCGAGGAGGCCGCCGGTCCCGCAATCGGCATAGCCCACGAGCAAGGTCTCGTACTGCCCCGCGACCTCGGCCAACTTGGCGTCGACACGGGCGGGAATCTGGTCGGGATGGTTGTGCAAAATGGCTGGCAGGGCCTGGACCTCCAGATGGGTCCAGCCGCTGGCCTCAATGACCGTCAGGACTTCCTTGGCTATGGCCCCGCAGACCAGCAAGTAGGCGGTCTTTTCCATTGCCGCCAAGCTATCCGAAGTTTTGAGGCTCTCGTACCTACGTTTGCGACGCCGCGCGATGCGGCGGCGTCAACAGCGCTTCCTTAAGCCTCTTCGATGGACCGCAGATACCAGTTGGGGGTTTCAGAATTGACGTCGCGCACAAAGGTGTATTCGGCGGTCTCACGCACGGTCTCGCCCAGACCTTCCACATCGCCGCCATTGGGATCGCGCTTGGCGACCAATTGTTCCAGGCGCGTGGTCAGGCAGACCACCGCGAGCGTATCCTCCATCTTGGCGTCCACAAGGCGCGGGTCGCCGAGGCTAATCAACTCCAGGCGGGTATTGTCCTCGGCTTCTTCGGCGGCGGTCAGGGCCTGATCGAAGGCCTCGTACAGGTCTTGCTTGAGCAAGATTTGCAACTGGTCGCGGTCGCGGGCCTGAAACGCCTCCAGCATCAACTCTAAAGTGCGTTTGGCCCCTGCAATGAACCGATCCAACTCGAACCGCGCATCCGCATCCTGGATGTCTTGCAACCCCTCCTCAATCAGCGCCCGATCTGCCCCTGGCGCGACCTGCTTTTCATCCAACTGAAAATCCGCTTCAACGGGGCCGCCGCCTGTGTAGGAGTAGGGTTCATATGCGCCGTCGCCGCTGGCTTGGGCGCGGTCGGCATCGGCGCTACGACGGCGTTCCTTGCGCGGTTCGGGCTTGGTACGCCCGACGGGCTTGCCAAAGGCGTCAAACAGCAAGTAGCCAAAAAACAGCGCGATGAGCGCATAAAAAATCCAAGCCACGTCAGCGGGTCCTGTCTCTAAATTGGTCAAGCGGGGCAAAGCTACCGTCGGTGACTTCGGGACCCGACTTAAGACCTAAGGTCAAACGGCATTCCTATCAAGGGGCGCGCGGCAAGACTTTTGCCGTCGCGGCCCTGCAGCCAAGCCAGCGCGCCACCAAACACCGTTTCAAAGACAAGACTTGCAAGTCAGACGCCTTGGCCCCAAGTCTTGAGCCTTATGATGCGCCTTATTCCCCTACTTCTGATCCTCATAGCGGTCCTGGAGATCATGGTATTCATGTGGTCGGGGCAGTACTTGGGATTTTGGTTAACTGTGGTCCTGGTCCTGGCCTCGGCCTTCGTTGGGGCCTTCCTTATTCGCGCCCAAGGCGTCCATGTGCTTGTCGAGATGCGAAGCAAGGGCCCAGGACGGGGGTCTGTGGCGCGGATCAAGCCCCTGGCGCAGTCGATTTTTGAAAGCCTATGCCTCATGCTAACGGCTGCTTTTTTGATAACGCCTGGTTTTCTGACTGACATCACAGGCCTTTTGTTGCTGGTTCCGTCCGTCCGCCTTGCCCTCTACGCTAAGGTACGCACCCACGTATCGAGTTCTATGATGGACGACACTTTTGCTGACGACCCCTACGCAGGGCCTTGGGACATGCCGAACGACTCCAAGTCCGAAAAAAAGCCCCGCCGCAACAAAAATGCCCGAAAAACGATCCTGGTTGAGGCCGGGGACGAACAAGGCAAAGCGAAATAGGCGCCGCCGTCCTGCGTGGAGTGGCAAGGGACACTAAGCCCTAAGGCCAGGTTGACGCCCCATTCCCCTCGTTGGCAGCGGTGGCGGGCGTAGCCCGACGGGGTGGTCTTTCGGTGTTGAACTTAGGGCGCCTTTATGACCGATCCCGCAACCCACCCCGCCCTGTCGGAACCCCTCCGAGGAACGGGAATGGGACGGTGCAAGGATGGACCCTTCGATTCCATCCGCCGCCAGTTGGGTTGGTCTAGCCCAGGTGCCGCACATCCGTGAGGCGCCCGGTCAGAGCCGCCGCGGCGGCCATGGCGGGGGAGACCAGGTGGGTGCGCCCGCCGCGGCCCTGGCGGCCCTCGAAGTTACGGTTGGACGTGGACGCCGCGCGTTCCCCTGGGGCGAGACGGTCGGCGTTCATGGCCAAGCACATGGAACAACCTGGCTCGCGCCAATCGAAACCCGCCTCGGTAAAGACCCGATCAAGGCCCTCCTCCTCGGCTTGCTCCTTTACGAGGCCCGATCCTGGGACGATCATGGCACGGACGCTGTCGGCGACTTTGCGACCCTTGGCTAGGGCGGCGACTTCGCGCAAATCCTCGATCCGGCCATTGGTGCACGACCCGATGAAGACCGTATTGATCGCCACCTCCTGCATCGGCGTGCCTGGCTTAAGGCCCATGTACTCGAGCGACCGTTCGACGGCTTGACGCTTGTTCGGGTCCTGAAAGTCATGGACACTCGGCACCTTGGCGGTCACTGGCACTACGTCCTCGGGGCTCGTGCCCCAAGTGACTTGCGGGGCGATTTGACCTGCATCCAGCCGCACCACCTCATCGTAGTTTGCCCCCGCATCGCTCGGCAGCTGGCGCCAAGAGGCCACCGCGCGGTCCCAATCTGCCCCAGCAGGGGCCATGGTGCGTCCCCTTAGGTAGGCGAAGGTCGTCTCGTCGGGGGCGATGAGGCCCGCGCGCGCGCCGCCCTCAATCGACATGTTGCAGACCGTCATGCGCCCCTCCATAGTCATGGCCGCGAAGGTCTCGCCCACATACTCGATCACGCACCCCGTGCCGCCCGCCGTGCCGATTTTACCGATGATGGCCAAAATCACATCCTTGGGCGTGCAACCAAGGCCAAGGGTGCCCTGCACCTCAACCTTCATGTTCTTCGATTTGCGCAGGCTCAAGGTTTGCGACGCGAGCACGTGTTCCACCTCGGACGTGCCAATGCCAAAGGCGAGCGCGCCGAAGGCGCCATGGGTCGAGGTATGCGAGTCGCCGCAGACAATGGTCAAACCTGGCAGCGTAAAGCCTTGTTCAGGTCCAACGATATGAACAACGCCCTGGCGACGATCATTCATATCGAACAGGGGAACGCCAAATTCCGCGCAGTTCTTGCGCAGTTGATCAACCTGAATCCGCGATTCTTCGTCGTCGATGCCCGCTGCACGGCCCTGCGTCGGCACATTGTGGTCGGGTGTCGCCAACGTGAGTTCGGGCCGGCGCACGCGACGGCCCGCCATTCGCAACCCTTCAAAGGCTTGGGGGGACGTGACCTCGTGCACCAAATGGCGGTCAACATAGATCAAGCTAGTCCCATCTGCCTGATCTTGAATCTTATGGCTGTCCCAGATTTTGTCGTAGAGGGTGCGCGGCGCAACGGACATTCAACTCACTTTCGTCTTGGGGGTTCAAGCGTCAGATCGCCTTACGTCCCCGCACCCCAAGTGACAAGACGGCGCGCGCGCTTTTGGGGCTGACTCGTACCAACGGCCAAAAAAGCTGACGCTTTTTTGGGTGGCGGCCTCTACTCGCTCGCGATGCTCGCTCAGCCCGACGCTTTTAGTGGCGGTCTCTACTCGCTCGCGATGCTCGCTCAGCCCGACGCTTTTAGTGGCGGTCTCTACTCGCTCGCGATGCTCGCTCAGCCCGACGCTTTTAGTGGCGGTCTCTACTCGCTCGCGATGCTCGCTCAGCCCGACCGCAGGACGGGGCCTTCACTTATACCCCGAGGCGCTTTCTTAGCTCATCTCGGGGCCGCTGCGGGGGCCGCAGTCGCGGCCCTTATACCAGCGAACTTAAGAGTCATTATCAGTCGTCGCTGGTATTCCCCAGCACTCTGGGCCATCAAGGGCTATGCCCAAATCGCTCTACTTGATCGACGGATCGGCCTACATCTTCCGCGCCTACCACTCCCTACCCATGATGACGCGCAGCGACGGTACGCCTGTGAACGCCGTGCGGGGGTTCACTCAAATGATGATCAACCTGCGCAAGGATCATCCCTCGGACTACTTCGCCGTGGTCTTTGACCCCAAAGGAGGATCGTTTCGCAACGACATCTATGACCTCTATAAAGCTAATCGTAGCGCGCCGCCCGAGGATTTGGTGCCCCAATTCCCCCTGGTCCGCGAGGCGACCCGCGCGCTCGGCATGCCCGTGGTCGAAATCGCGGGCTACGAAGCCGATGACCTGATCGCCACCTATGCGCGTCTGGGCGAGGCGCGGGACCTGGACGTTTTTATCGTCTCCTCGGACAAGGACTTGATGCAGCTGGTGACCGACCGGGTCAAGATGCTGGACCCCATGAAAAACACTTTGATCGATCGCGTGGGCGTTCAGGAAAAATTCGGCGTTGGACCAGAAAAAGTCATCGACGTTCAGGCGCTTGCGGGCGATTCTTCCGACAATGTGCCAGGCGTGCCGGGCATCGGTATTAAGACTGCCGCGCAACTCATTGATCTTTATGGGGATTTGGAGACGCTGCTCGCCCGCGCAAGCGAGATCAAGCAGCCCAAACGTCGCGACAACTTGATCGCCTTTGCCGATCAGGCTCGGCTCAGCCGGAGACTGGTCACCCTCGAAACGGCGGTGGACGTGGACATGGATATCGAAGAGTTTGCCCATCGCGACCTCGACCCCGCCGTGTTGCAACCTTTTTTGCAAGAAATGGAGTTTCGCACTCTGGCCGAACGGCTGGGGGTGGACATTGCCGCCCCGCAACGGTCCGCCGATGGCGGCGGTGCCCCCGCATTGCCCAAGGCACCCCCGCTGGATCAATGCACCTACCCCCTGGTGACGGACCTCGCGGCGTTGCAAACCTGGGTTCAAAAAGCCCAAAGCAGTTTCCACCTCGCCATCGATACGGAAACCACGTCGGTCAACGAAATGCGCGCGCGCCTGGTTGGCCTATCACTTGCCACGGCGGCGGGCGAGGCCTGCTATATTCCCGTCGATCATGTCGATGAGTTCGGCCTGCGCTGCGACCCGCAGTTGACCTTGGCGGAAGTGCGCGCGGCGCTGGATCCCGTTCTGCGCGACCCCTCGATCCTCAAAATCGGGCACAATTTGAAGTACGATTTGGTGGTTCTGCGCCGCCACGGCTTTGAGATCGAGGCCTACGATGACACCATGCTGCTGTCCTTTGCGCTCGACGGCGGTCGCCACGGCCATGGCATGGATGAACTGTCGGTGCGCTACCTCGGCCATCGGCCCATGGCCTTTAAGGAGGTGGCGGGCACGGGCAAAAACCAAGTCACCTTCGATAAGGTCCCCCTCAGTCGCGCCTGCGCCTACGCCGCCGAAGATGCGGATCTGACCTTCCGATTTTGGCACCTGTTCAAGCCCCGCTTGGCGCAGGAAGGGATGGTTAGCCTCTATGAAACCATCGAACGGCCCTTGGTGCCCGTGCTGGCAGATATGGAACAGGCGGGCATTCGCGTCGATGCCCCCCTCTTAGGCAAACTTTCCAACGACTTTGCCCTAACTTCTGACAAATTAGAGTCGGAGATTCATGACCTGGCGGGGGGGCCCTTCACCATCGGATCGCCCAAGCAGTTGGGCGAAGTGCTGTTCGGCACCTTGGGGCTCGAGGGCGGAAAAAAATCGGCCAAAACAGGCGCCTACTCAACCGACGCCTCGGTGTTGGAAGATTTGGCCCGCGTCCATCCCCTGCCCGCCAAAGTGGTGGAGTGGCGGCAAGTCAATAAGCTGCGCTCGACCTACACCGACGCCCTGCAGCAGCAAGTCAACGAGGCAACGGGCCGCGTCCACACGTCCTATTCCATGGTCGGGGCGCAAACGGGCCGGCTCTCGTCGACCGACCCGAACCTGCAGAACATTCCGATCCGCACGCCCGAGGGGCGGGCCATTCGTGGCGCCTTCATCGCCAAGGCAGGGCACAAAATTCTCTCCGCCGACTACAGCCAGGTCGAATTGCGGCTGGCGGCCCATATGGCAGGGGAAACCGCCCTGCAACAGGCCTTTCAGGACGGTCAAGACATCCATGCCATCACCGCCAGTCAGGTGTTCAATGTGCCGCTCGCGGGCATGGATAGCGAGACCCGATCCCGCGCCAAAGCCATCAACTTTGGCATCATTTACGGCATTTCGGCCTTCGGCCTCGCCAACAATCTTGGCATAGGTCGCGCCGAAGCCCAGGCCTTCATCACCGCTTACTTCGCCCGCTTTCCAGGCATTCAGGACTTTATGGAGACGCAGCGCGACTTTGCCCGCACCCATCAATTTGTCAAAACCCTGTTTGGCCGCAAAATCCACCTGCCGGGCATGGCCGACAAAAACGCCGCCCGACGCAGCTTTGCCGAACGGCAAGCGATCAACGCTCCGATCCAAGGGACGGCCGCCGACATCATCAAGCGCGCGATGATCAAAATGCCCTCTGCCCTCGCGGCCGCAAACCTCGGCGCCACCATGCTGCTGCAAGTCCATGACGAACTCCTATTCGAGGTGCCCGATGACGAAGTCGAGGCGACAGTGGCCTGTGTCAAGCAAGTCATGGAAACAGCGTGCGCGCCCGTCCTGACTCTGTCCGTTCCCCTCACCGCCGACGCCGGTGTCGCGCCCAGCTGGATGGACGCGCACTGATAAATCGGCATGGATCGCCGCGCGCGACGTTTTCTGCTTGCCGTCCCTATCCCGCAAACTCGACAATAAGAGGAATATGGTCGGAAGGGCTGTCGACCAATCGGGTGCGTTTGAGCGCGTGACAGGTCACAACGTGCTTCGCCGCCTCGGGCGAGGCCAGTATGTGGTCGAGGCGCCAGCCATAGTCCTTCGCGACCGAGAGTTTGTAGCGATAGCCCCACCAGGTGAACAGCCGCGCCTCTGGCCCCGCGGCCTCACGGGGCAAGTCGTGAAATTTGCCCGCCGCGATGACAGCGGCCAGGGCGGCGCGCTCCCCGTCTGAATGGCCGACCAAGCGGCGGTTTTTCTTATGATCCCAGGTATCGTTTTCCTGGTAGGCCACGTTTAAATCTCCCATCCAGACCGACGCCTGCGCCTGGCTGCGCGCCAGGTCCGCCATCTCCGCCAAGAACCGCATCTTGTGGTCAAATTTGGCATTCGCCGAGCGATCGGGCTTGTCGCCGCCCGAGGGAACGTAGAAGCAATGAACGTCAAGACCATTTTCGAATGTCACCTGCGCATGGCGCTTGTCGTCCAGACCCGTAAAAATGCGGCGATCAGCCGCCCTAAAGGGCACGCGGGAAACGAGGGCGACGCCGTGGTGGGCCTTTTGCCCAACGATGTTCAAATGGGCATAGCCTGCATCGATGAAATCCTGACGCGGGAATATGTCATCGGCGATCTTGGTTTCTTGCAGACATAAGACGTCCAAGTCCTCGTCCCTCAGTAGGTCCAGAACCTGCGCCTTACGGGGCCGAATCCCGTTGACGTTCCAGGTCGCGATCCTCATCGGCGCGCCGCACGTCGCCGCGCCGCCGCCTGACCAAAGGCGTGCCAAATGACGCGGTATTGCGGGATACTGGCGGCGTCCCATTCGGGGTGGAACTGCCCGGCCCAAAAGAACCCTGCGGCCTTTGGTACCGAAAACGCCTCGACCAAGCCATCGCGCGCCCGCGCCTCCACGCGCAGCTCTTTGGGCATGTCCTTGACGCCTTGCAAATGCAGGGAGTTCACCTGGACGCGGCGGTCTGGCGGCAAACACCCTTCCGCCGCGAGCCAATCGGCCCAATGCCCGTCCAATACCTCGACGTCGTGGTTGAAGCCGAACTGGCCCGCCATATCGGGTACCTGCACGCGGCGGTGGTCGTTCATTCCTGGGACCTCGTGCACCAGCGGGTAAAGCGTCCCACCGAAGAAGACCACCGCCTCCTGAAA
The DNA here is from genome assembly GCA_965229645.1 of Alphaproteobacteria bacterium. Classification (GTDB taxonomy): domain Bacteria; phylum Pseudomonadota; class Alphaproteobacteria; order UBA7985; family UBA7985; genus CAXQZM01. The sequence goes on along the minus strand of OZ245893.1, from coordinate 3,143,265 downwards.
CCCGCGACAAATGCACAAGATCGGCAAGCCCGCCGCCAAGCCGATTTCCAGCAGCTCGAAGGTTACCTTGTCGCGCCGCTCGTCGTAAGGTTCTGCGGCTGCGCTTGGCGCGGCCCCATAGCGCGAGGGATGGACATTGGAAAGCGACCCCGTAAGCACCAAGCCATCGAGGGCCTCGACATAGGCTGGCAGGTCCATAACCGCGCCCGAAGCAGGTATGGACAGCGCCAGCCCCGACACGCACGTCAAAACCGCTTCGTGGTAGGGATCCTTGACCTCGTGGTAGAGGCCTTCACCCCGATGGGCAAGGCACGAGGAAAGGCCGATCAGGGGCCGTTGCGGCGCAGACGATGGGGCCATGAGCAGACGCCAAGCGCTCTTAAATCACGACGGAATTTCAAAGGATCTGGGGTCCAGATCGATCCCCGTTTGGGTGTTCTGCAAGATAATGGTCGTGACCAAGCCGTCGTTTTCCTCAATTTTCCAGCCGCGCAGTTCAAAACTCCCGACATCGAGGAACACCGTGATCAGGCCACGATCGCGCTTGCCAGTCTCAAAGAAGGTGACGAACAAAGAATCGGGCGTTTGCTCCATCTGGGTAATGGTAACGCCGTCGGTCAGATCAACGTCGTCGGACAAAAGGATCCGCAAGGGCGTCGCATTCAACCGCACGCGCGATACGGCGTTGGTGCGCGTATTGACGCGCGCAACGTGCTGCCCGTCGGCCAGCAGGATCTCGGGTCGGGCATCGTATTCAAACCGCAACCTCCCTGGGCGGGAGATCATGTAGGTCCCTTGCTCGCCCCTGCCTGTCGACGTGTCGATCTGCATAAACTCGCCGCGCTGGGTCGTTATGCCGCGAATGGCATCCTCAATCTGCGGTCGCAAAACCGAAAGGCTCTGCGCCGCGGCGCTGGGGTTGGCGGCAAAGAATAGGGCCCCCCCTGTCACGAGGGTCAGAGCCCGACGGCGGGTGAGAAGGTCTGGCTTGGTCATAGGGTCCTTATAGCGGAGTCTTTGCGGAAAGCCTAGGGCGTGTGAACGTGCGAAAGTTTGCAATACCAGCGGCAATTGAAAATGACTCTTTTGATCGCTGGTATAGGGCCGCGACCGCGGCCCCCGTAGCGGCCCCGAGATGAGCTAAGAAAGCGCCTCGGGGGAAAGCGAAGGCCCCGTCGGAGGCGAAACGCGAAGCGTTTCTGCCGTGAGACACAAAACGGCCAAAAAAGTGTCAACTTTTTTCGCCGTTTGTATGATACCAGCGGAAAGGTCGAATGACCGTTGTCCGATTGCAGTTTGCTTGCCATATGAATTGAGTCTCGGCGCTCGAACGCAGACGGCCCATAGGTCATTGAATACTTCCGTTGGTATGAGGGCTTTGCGCACGCAAACTTGTTGCCCAAACGCCCTTGTTCCCAGCGCGGGCTCTACCTCCAAACGAGGTGAAGAACCCCGCGCCACCATAGGCCTCAAGCCCGTCCAACCGATTCAAGGCGACCTCGAATGGGTTAAATTGGCACCTCGCCATCGTTTGCGCTATCGCCAGGAACATTGATTTTGCGGCGGCCGACGTGGTCGGCGGGGGTAATCAAACCTTCTTGTTCCATACGGTCGATCAGGTTTGCGGCGCGATTATAGCCGATTTGCAAGCGTCGCTGCACGTGCGAGGTCGAGGCTTTTTTGTCCCGCAACACCACTTGCACGGCCCGATCGTAGAGATCGTCGCCACTGGAGTCCTTTTCGAATAGGGGCATGTCGAGCGCGTCGGAACCCATGGCGGCGTCCATAGCCTCTTCATCGCCGATCGCCTCCACATAGTCAGGCGTGCCAACACTGCACAGATGCTGCACCACCGCCTCCACCTCTTCATCTGAGGCGAAGGGGCCATGGACCCGCGTGGTCAGGCCGCCGTTGGGTTGATAGAGCATATCACCCTGGCCGAGCAGTTGTTCGGCCCCCATTTCATTCAGGACGGTTCGCGAATCAATCTTGGACGACACCGCGAACGAAATACGGCTGGGGAAGTTGGCCTTGATCGTCCCCGTGATGACATCGACCGATGGGCGCTGGGTTGCCATGATCATATGAATGCCCGCAGCGCGCGCCTTTTGCGCGATGGATTGGATCGCCGCCTCGATGTCCTTGCCGACCATGAGCATCAGTTCGGCCATTTCATCGACGATCACGACAATGTGCGGCAGTGGGCGCGTATCGAAGGCTTGATCCTCGACCAGAGGTTCGCCCGTATCGGGGTCAAACCCGACTTGCACTTGCCGCCGCAGAGTTTCCCCATTCTTCAGCGCTGACTTGATCTTGGCGTTGTAGTTGCCGATGTTGCGCACGTTCAGGGTGCTCATAGACTGATAGCGTTGGTTCATTTCCTGAACCACCCACTTGAGCGCCACCACCGCCTTCTTGGGGTCCGTCACAACTGGCGACAAGAGATGGGGGATGCCGTCGTAGACCGACAGCTCCAAAATCTTGGGATCGATCATGATAAAGCGCACCTGTTCGGGGGACAGGGCATAGACCAGGCTCAAAATCATCGTATTGACCGCCACCGACTTGCCCGATCCCGTGGTTCCCGCCACCAGCAGGTGGGGCATTTTGGCCAGATCGCCCATGACCGCCTGGCCGCCTATATCTTTGCCGAGGGCCAGGGGCAGCGCCGCCGCCGACCCTGCGAAAGACCCGTCCGCCAGCAACTCGTGCAAAAACACCGTTTCCCGCTTAGGGTTCGGCAATTCGATGCCGATGACGGACTTGCCGCGCACGGGGGCGATCCGGGCCGACAGGGCCGCCATGGACCGGGCGATGTCGTCCGCCAGGCCGACCACCCGACTGGTTTTGATGCCCGGTGCGGGTTCGAGTTCGTAGAGGGTGACGACGGGACCAGGCAAGACGCGCGTGATCTCCCCCTTGACGCCGTAGTCTTTCAAGGTTGCCTCTAGGCGGCGCGCGGTGGCGTCGGCCTCCTCCTGCGTCATGGCCGCCGCGCGGTCGTGGGGGGTGGGTTGGTACAGCAGCGAAAGCGGCGGAGGGGCATAGGTGGCCGTCGCGCTCGCCCCCGCTGCACGGGTCCCCGCCGTTGCCTGTGGGGCAGGGGGGGCAGACTGGCTGCGGGTTTGGCGGGACACTTGCGCAGTTTCCACCAACGTCGCCGACGGGCGCTGGATGACCAGGTCTATTTCTTCGGCCTCCCCATCGGGCGTGGCGACGAAGGCAGGGGCCTCCCGCATGCCCGCGTCTGGCGGGTCTGGACTAAAATCGTCGGCAGGGTCCTGCGGGTGTAGGGGCTCGCTGTGGCTTTGGTCGGGCACCGCAGGGCCCGCGCCGACCCCTGGCTCGCTCTCATCCATCTGCGGACCTGGCGTCGCCAGGGATGGGGGCAAGTCCAAATCAACCTCGTATAAGGGACTGGACCCTGAGGCATCGACCGATTGCGGGGCGAAATCGTCGTCCGTGGGCGGCATCGCGGCGGCCCCTTGGGTCGGCGTTGGCGCAGGGGCCAGATTCCCAGGAACCAGAAAACGGGGAATGGCATCGGGTTCCTGCGGCGCGTCCCCCGCTTTGCCCGATCGACGCGACATCAAGCCCCGTATCCACGACCACAAGTTGAGATTCGTGGCAGGGACAGGGTGCAACTTTGGCATGGCAACTTGATGACGAATCTGAGCCAGCCCGCGTATCTCGGCCGAGATTTCGTGCCAAGTCAAACGCATGGCGTGGGCGGTGGCACCCAGCGCCCCAAGCAGCGCCAAAGGACCCACCACCACCCCAAGCCAGGCGGGAACAAAGCTGGCGAAGAGGAACCCAACCACCCCGGCGATCATGGGCCACCAGGGCAAGACCACGGCAAGCCCTAGCGACCACAGCAAGATCGAAAGGGCAAACCAGCCTAAGCGCCGCAGGGGCGTCGGTAGGGCCAAGGTTCGCCAAGTGCGCACCGCCGTCAGGGCCAGGGCCGCGATCAGATACCAGGTCATAAGCCCGATCCCCTGAACCAATAGATCGGCCATGCGCGCGCCCACGCCCCCCAAGGCATTGGTCGCGGGCAAGGCCGTTGCCGTATTCCAGGATGGATCAAGGGGATTGTAGGTGAGCCTGGCTAAGGCCAATCCTGCCGCAAGCAATCCAAAAACCAACGCAAGCACCCGCCAGCCCATCTGCACCAAAGTGCGGTGGAGTTTGGCAGGCAGCAAGGGCCGGGGCGTGTGCCGAACGGGCCCCAAAAAAGGTTCTTCCTCATTCCAATCGACTTCCGCCGTTGCCTCACCCCTTTGCGGACTGGGCCTTTGGCGGCGGAAAAACCAAGGGGAGAACGAAAACATGGTCGAAAGCGGAGATGGATTAAGAAAAGAACAGGCTAAGCCGTTCACTTCCTTAATAAATTCGACGCGAATTGCCACAAAAAACGGGAGCCGCGACCTCGGCCCCCCGCAGCGGGCTCCAAGCCCGAAGGGCGCAGGGAACGCCCGCGCTCCAAATGAGCGGCCTCGAGAATAGCTAAGAAAGCGCCTCGGGGCATAAGCAAAGGCCCCGTCCTGCGGTCGGGCTGAGCGAGCCTAGCGAGCGAGGTGAGACCGCCAATAAAGCGTCGGGCTGAGCGAGCCTAGCGAGCGAGGTGAGACCGCCAATAAAGCGTCGGGCTGAGCGAGCCTAGCGAGCGAGGTGAGACCCGCAATAAAGCGTCGGGCTGAGCGAGCCTAGCGAGCGAGGTGAGACCGCCAATAAAGCGTCGGGCTGAGCGAGCCTAGCGAGCGAGGTGAGACCGCAACCCAAAAAAGCAGAAACGCGACGCGCTTCTGCTGTGAGACGCAACGCGACCAAAAAAATGTCAACTTTTTGGCCACTGCAATCATTCCCCGCTTAGAGCCCCAGCGCGCATGGCCGAGAGGGTTTGGCGAGGGCTTAGGGCTTCTGCTGAGATGTTCAAATCCAAGACCGCCCCTGCGGGGGCGGCGAGCGCGCGGTCGAGGGCATCGGCAAAGTCGGCGCTGGTCCCGACCCGCTCACCGTAAAAGCCGTAGGCCTGCGCCAGGGCGGCAAAATCGGGGCTGACCATATCCGTCCCGATCACCCGCGCGGGGTAGGTTCGTTCCTGATGGGCGCGGATGGTACCGTAGGTGCCATTGTTCAAGATCAAAATTACGGGGCATGCCCGCGCCTGCCGCGCGGTCGCGAGCTCCTGCAGGGTCATTTGAAAGTCGCCGTCGCCAGCAAAGCACAGGACGGTTCGCTGCGGCTGCGCCACCTTGGCAGCGATGGCGGCGGGGACGCCGTAGCCCATGGCGCCCGATTGCGGCGCCAGCAGCCGCGCCCGTGCGCCAAACTTATAGAACTTGCTGAGCCACACGGCAAAGTTACCCGCGCCGTGGGTCAGGATTGCGTCCCCAGGCAAGCGCGCCTGCAGTTGCGCCATGACCTGGCCCATATCGACGGGCGACGGTTGCGGGGGCAGATCAAAGCTGGCTTCGTAGTCGGCCCGTGCCTGCTGGCACCAGTCCGCCCATGGCGGATCCGCGCGCACCTCAAGCTGGCCAAGAGCGCGGGCAAAGGCATTGGGACCCGCCTGCATCGCCAGGTCGGGCTGATAGACCTTCCCCAGCTCGGCAACGTCGGCATGGACATGGACCAGTCGTTGCCGAGGCACTGGCACATTGAGCAAGCTATAGCCGCCCGTGCTGGTCTCGCCGAACCGGTTGTTGACGGCGAGAATCAGATCGGCCGCGCGCAGCCGCGCCGCCACCGCAGGGATCATCCCCACCCCCGCCTCGCCCGCGAACACGGGCGAGAAATTGTCGAATTGGTCCTGGTACCGAAACACCGACAGCACGGGGATGCGCGTGCGTTCGGCAAAGGCCTGCATGTCGGTCCGCCCCTGATCGCTCCAGTTGCACCCGCCCATCAAAATCACGGGCTGGGTCGCGGTACCGAGCAGGTCTTGTAACTGCGCCAATCCCGCCTGGGCCGGTTCAGGTTCGTGGATAGGGTGCAAGATGGGCTGTGGCAAATCGGCCACAGGGGCGCTCAACATGTCTTCGGGCAGGGCAAGAACGACGGGGCCAGGGCGTCCGCTGACGGCGGTTTGCCAGGCGCGCGCGACCAGTTCGGGCAGGCGCGCGGGATCATCGATTTCCACGACCCACTTGGCCATGGTGCCGAAGACCGCGCGGTAGTCGAGTTCCTGAAAGGCTTCGCGCCCGCGCATGGTGGTGGCGACTTGCCCGACGAACAGTAGCATGGGCGCGCTATCCTGCCGGGCCGTATGGACGCCAATGGCAGCGTTGGTGGCACCAGGCCCTCGAGTAACGAGGCAAATGCCAGGCTGGCCCGTTAACTTACCGTAGGCCGCCGCCATATAGGCCGCCCCGCCCTCTTGACGACAGGTAATGAAGTCAAACGTCCCTTGCAAATCGTAAAGCCCGTTGAGCAGGGCTAAGAAAGATTCCCCTGGCACCCCAAAGGCCTTGGTCGCGCCAAAGGCCTGCAGGGTCTGTGCGAGTAATTTACCACCGTCCATTGGGCGGTCTCTATCACCAAAGGCCGTAAAAATGTCAATTTTGTGACCGCTGGTATTAAAGTCCTTCAGCCAGATCAATCCAAATGCGAATGGCTTTAGAAGCGTCGATCGACGGTGCCGTCGAGGCGAATTTCCTCGGCCTCGTCGTTGCCCAACTCGCCGAAGGTCAGTTCGATTTGCGCGGTCGTGTCGGTTCCTGGGCGGGTCAGCCAGCCGAAGGTGACCGAACCCACCGCATCTTCATTGGGGCTGTAGACCGTCCCATCGCTCAAAGTGATGTCGTCGGACCCAAAGACTTGGCTCAATTCCCCGCGGACGAGCAGGCGGCTACCCGATGCGCTCGGCGCGGTGGCGTATTCCAGGCCCAGGCCCAACCGCCCGAGGTTCGCCGTGCTTTCCTGCGAAGATGTGCCGTCGGAGAAGTCGAAAGCCCCCAGTGTTTCTGTCGCGTACATGAGGTCCATATAGGGTTTCAACTTCGCCCCGCGTCGGCCCATGGCCCGCTCACCACTGATCCCGCCCTTGAAAATCCAACGGCTTGACTGCGCATCGCCCGTCGCCCCACTGTTGCTGACAAAGTCGTTGAGCGATAGGGTCCAGATCGCTGAGCCGCTGAAGGTCAGTCCGCCGCCTTGTCGTGCTGTGTAGTATCCAACGGAAAAGCCCGTGCGGTCCACATCGGTCTCGTCCTCATAGTCCCAACTTGAGGTCTCCGCACCGTACAGCACGCCGCTGACGCCCCCTCTGGTTTTGGTCAATTCCTTGCCGATCAGCGCGTAAGCAAAGCTGCCGTCGCCCGCGAGTTCGGCGTCGAGCGAGGCTTGCGAGAGACCGACCGAGAACCAATCGACCAAGGTAAAGCCCGTATCGCTCTGCCGCGCCGACAAGACATGCAACCGATTGTAGGCTTCGGGGTCGTAACTGCCCTGCGACCCGTCGTAGGACCCGCCCGCTACAGCGCCGAGCGAACCAGAACCCCCACGAACCCCGCCCGCAACCGCATCGTTGATCGCATTGCCCATCTGGGTGCCCATGACCCCGCTGGTCGCCATAGAGGAAACGAGCGCGCCCGTGTCTTGAGCCTGCGCGCTCTGATTGCTTACTGTTACTTCAATGCTGTGCGCCACACCCGCAAACTCCGCAGTCAGGGCGACAAAATTGACCGCAACCACCGTATCTTCACTGATCGAATCCGCAGCCGCCGTCACATTCACCGTGTGCGGTTGATCCCAATTTGCTACCGCAATGCTCACCTCGGTCGGGCTGACCGTCAACACGCTCGTGTCGACGGTGCCAAGCAGAATAGAAACATCACTGGTTGGGCGCGCGCTCAGTTGCAGGGCAAAGGACCCAACCTCGCCCTCCGCCACGGTTAGAACAGACACATCGGTAACCAAGGCAACCGTCTCATCGTCGCGGATCGTCACCACAATTTCCTGATCGTCCAACCCCGCATAGTCGCTGTCGGCACTGCTCGCCGACGATAAGGTCAAACTCACCTCCCCATCGCCTAAGTCATCATTGTCGACTGCGCGAACCTCGACCTCCTTAGACTCCGCCCAATCCGCGGTCGTGAAGGTCACTTCGCTGGGGCTCAAGGTCACCAGGCTCGCATCCTCCCCGCTGAGGTTCAGCACCACATCTGCGGTCGGTTCCCGCCCTAGGGACAGGAATAGGCTCCCGCCCTCCCCCTCTAAAAGGCTCAGGGACGTTTCCGAAACCTGCACGTTCACCTCAGAACTGTCTATGACGGTAACAGGAAGCTCCACATCCAACGCCGCATCAAAGCCACTGCCAGAGGCACTTAGCCTAATCAGCGCATCGTCGTGGATGAAATTGTCATCATCGGGCGCACTCAACGTCACCGTCTGGGGCTCAAACCAGTCGCTGTTGTCAAAGACCAGCCTTGCCGTTTCAACGATTGCAAAACTCGTGTTGGTCGAGACCAGATCTACGCTCACCTCATCGGCAGGTTCAGCGTTCAAAGACATGAAGAAGGTGCCTGTTCCACCCTCGGTGAGGCTCAACCCTGAAGCGTCAACGAGGATCTCTGGCACCGTCGTATCCGACACCGTCACCGTAAGGTAGGACGGGCCCAACCCACTGTAGTCCGCATCCTCACTCCCCTCAATCGCGAGCGTCAAGACGGTTCGGTTCTGTTCCAGATTGTTGTCGACCCCCGCCTTCACCTTGATTGTTTTCTGCTCTGACCACTCATCGGGGGTGAAGGTGACCGTATCGTCGTCATCAAGATTGATCGGACTCGCCACCGTTGAGGTTCCAGGCGTGATCTTCACCTTCACATCCGCGCTCGGCCTTGAGGTCAAGGCCAGGGTGAACGCGCCTTCCTCATCCTCGTCCAACACCAGGCTCGTTTCCGACACGGACAACCCGACCGAATCATCGTCGTCAACATCGACCTTAAGTGTTTCCGAAAACCCCTCGTATTCGGCGCCCGTCGCCTCAAAATAGAGGTCAAGGCCTGTCTCATCGAGGGCGTCGTCATCGTTCAGGCCCGTGACCTCGATGGTTTGCGGGGTTGACCAGGTCGTGCTGGTAAAAGTCAAACGGTCGGCCCCAGTCGCCAAAGCCGCCACCCAAATCGCGCCAGCGTCACTCACCCGCAAGCCAACCTCAACGTCGCTGATCGGCTGCGTCGCCAGCGCTAGCGTCAAGGTCGTCGTGCTATTCTCCGCCACCATCAAAGACAGATCGGTCTCCGAGATGATAAAGCCCAGCGAACTCGCATCCTCGACCGACACCTCGATGGGCCCTGCCGTGAGGCCGTCGTACTCCTGCCCCGCAGCGCTCAGGCTGATCGACGTGCTTTCATTTTGCGTGTCGCCATCGACGACCCCCGTCACCGTCACCTCTTGGGGCACATCCCAGGTTTGGCGCGCGAAGGTCAGCACCAAACTGCCATCCTGTTGCAAACTGCCTGTCGTGCCAGAAAGGCCGATCGCCCCCACGTCTTCTGCCGCAAGCGTCACCGTCACATCGCCGCTCGGCTCGGTCAACAAGACCACCGCGAAGCTGTCGCTAAAGCCCTCACTTAGATTGAGTTCATAGGTTGAAACCGCCAACGCCGCCGCATCATCATCCACTACCGAAACGCTGACACCCTCCTCGGTCACGCCCTCGTACTCCTGCCCCTTGGCGCTGATCTGGACCTCAATCTGGCTCTCATCGCGCGTGTCCGCGTCCTCCAGACCCGTCACTATCACCTCCTGGGCGTCCCCCCAGTCTTCGGGCGCGAAGGTCAGGTCCAAACTGCCGTCGTCCTGGACCAAGCCCGTCGCCGCCGATAGGCCCACCGCCTCAACATCCTCCGAGGTCAAGGTCACCGTCACATCCCCACTCGGCGCGGTCATCAGTCGCACATCGAACCTTGCCGTCCCACCTTCTGCGATCGTGATGCTAGAGAGCGATACTGCAAGCCCTGGGGTATCCGTGTCGATCACATCGACCAAGACCGCCACATCATCGACGCCCGCCGCGTACCCCCCGCCCGAGGCGACCAGAGTCACCGCAAGGCCCGCCTCGCTGATCGAATTATGGTCCTCAACCCCCGTCACCGTAACCGTCTGAGGTTGGTCCCAATCGCCTGGTTCGAACACCAAAGTATCCCCTTGGTCCCCAGCCGCAACCGTGATGGCGTCCGTATCGACCAAGGCGAGCTTTACCGTCACCGCATCGGTCGGTTCCCCCGCCAGGGCAAACTCAAAACTCGTGCTCGACCCTTCCTCCACGCTCAAGTTCTCGCCCTGTTCGGACCCAGGATAGCTCACGTCTAAGGTCGGGGCGGTGGTATTGGTGACCTGGATCGTCTTGCGCGCCTCGACACCTGCAAACTCCGTGCCGTTGGGCGCCGCAATCCTGATCTCGGTCGCTTGGTCGCTCAAGGCCGAATGATCGACCCCCGTCACCGTCACCGTCTGCGCCTGGTCCCAATTGTCAGCATCGAAAGTCAGGCTCGCAAGGTCGACCGTGGCAACCCCTTCGTTGTCAGACCCGACACTGAGCGTCAATTCTTGCGACGGGATCGCCGTCAGCCAAACCGCGAAGGTCCCGCTCTCCCCCTCATCAAGTTGCAAGACCTCCCCCGCACCCGAAACCTCGATGCCTGGCTCGGTCGTGTTGATCGAGGTGACCCCAAAGTCCGTGGTCCCAACGCTGGCATAGTCGGCGTCACTGCTGCCCGAAAAGTCAAGCTCGATCGTCGTCGCATGGTCCGCAAGATCGTCGCGAGCGACCGCGACAAGCGTCAGGATTTGCGGCGTGTCCCAGGTCGAGGGCTCAAACCTAAGGGTCGTCGCATCGGCGTCAAAGCTCTGCCCGCCCTCCCCAACACGGATCAGCGCGACCGCCGCGTCGTTCGATGCGACATCCACCTGCACGGTTGCCTGCGGCTGTTCTACCAAGGTCAAAATCAACTCTTCGGTCTCACCCTCAGGGATTTCAAGGCCTTGCGCAGATACATCGACGCTCGCGCCCGTATCTTCATCTTCTTGTTCGATGGTGACGACGGACCCCTCCTCACCTTCAAACACATTGGTCACCGTCACCTTCACGTTCTGCGCCGTGCTATTGGCGGGGCTCGCACCGTCCAAAGCCAGAACCTCAAAGGTATAGATGTTGTCGCCATCGGCGTCAGCGGGGTCCTCAAAGTCCCCGCCGCCATCAAGATCGAAGCTCAGCTCGCCCGTCGGGGTGATCGCAAAGTGCAACCCATCGTCCCCCCCGCCCATCGCATAGGTCACGGGACCATGGGCATCGTCAGCGCTCACGGTCGCAAAGACCGATGTGGTATTTTCAGCGACGCTGAAGGCAAGGTACCCCTCAGCATCCACCCCGTCCTGATCAAAGACCGGCCCAGAGAGATCGTAGGTTCGGGACAAGAGATCAGAGGCCGTATTGCCCCATCCATCGGCGTTGACCGCCGCGTTCGCCACAAGGCCAACCGCCACCTCGCCTTCCGCAATCGCCCGCACCTCAAAGGAATAGGCCTCGTCGCCGTCGGACCCCGTGATCGGTCCAACAAAGGCATTGCTCAGCCGAAGGTCGCTGCTGCTAAATCCCGACACCCCTTCGGAAAACACCACCTCGACACTAAAAGAACTTTCAACGGGCGAACTGGCATCGCTGCGCACCGTCACCGACGGCACCGAAACCACCGCAGCGTCCGCGCTGGCACCATGGGCACTGACCGCCCGTACCGTCACCGCATAGGGCACGCCGTTCGCAACGCTGACGCTGGCGCGGGTCGCGGTACTGCCCGTGGCCATATAGTCGCCCCCCTCGTTCAAACTGTACTCATAACCTTCAATTTCTGCGCCGCCGTCGAACGGTGCCGTCCAGGACAAATCCAAGACCCCATCGCCAGGGATAACCACAAAATCGCTGGGGGCGTCGGGAACGCTCGTAAAGTTGACCGTCGCCGTCGCGTCCAACGTGATATCCCCCACGGCAAGGGTTACTTCAACAGCGCCCGCCGCCGTTGACGTCAGGGTGGCGCTATAGACCCCCACCGCATCGGCCTGCTCGGCGAAGGTCCCAAGGCTGGCCTCGCTGTGGCTTGTTGACCCAGAAATGAGGCTTGCAAGGCCGCCGACAACATGACCCTCGTTGTCTCTTAAGGTCACCCAGATCGTTGAGGACCCCGTGACAGGAACCGCGTCGCTGGGGTCGGCTTCGACGCTGGAGTTCGCAGCCGAAATGGGCGCATCCTCCGTTGTGAAGCGCCAGGACGTCGCGTCCGACGCCCCCGAGAGCCCAGCAAAGGCGTTGCGGTTGGGCGACGCATCCACGATGGCCGCGTCAGGGATCACAACCGAATAATCGGTTTGATACGTCAGAAAGCTCGACGGGCTTAGGGTAAGGCTCGCCCCAGCAAAGGTCACCTGCGCCCCGTCCACCGCAAGGCTCTGCATCAAGGTATTTGTCGCCGTATCGTAAAGATCGATGCTCCCCACGCCCGCCTGCACCTCTTCGCTGAAGGTCAGGGTTAGCTCGGCGTCGATATCAACCTCGCTCGCCCCATCGGCGGGGACGGTGCTAACCAAAGTCGGGGCCGCAAAGTCCTGCCCTGTTGTGAACGTCCAGGCCTCGGGATCGCTGATCCCCGCAAAAGCGTTGCGATCCACGTCCTCAATCGCCGCCTCGTCGATCAACACATAGTAGTCGGTCTGATAAGCCAAGGGGGCCGACAGATTAAAAATCAGCGATGAGCCGCTAAACTCAGCCGCGTCGCTGGAAACGTCGATGGCCTCGACCTGGTCGCCCGAGGCCTCGTAGATCCGCACCGCGCCCTGACCAGCCACCACGGTTTCGCTGAAGAACAGAGCAAATTCGGCGTCAACCTCAGCATTCGTGGCATCGTCAACTGGCGAATGCAACCACAGCACGGGCGGGGTCTTATCCCCCGACGTGCCCCATCTCGGTTTTTCTTCCTCCGTCCACTCCTGGCTCGTGTTCGTATCAAACCCTGCAGGCTCACTGGAAATCTGCGATACATCCCAGCTTGAGATATCTTGGTCGAACGCCGATGCGTCCTGGAACATGTTTTCCATGTTCGTGACCTCACCCAAGTACCAATCCCCAATGTCCGAATTGAACGCACTGGCCTCTTGGAACATGCCAGACATGTCCGTCACCTCGTCCAAATCCCACTCGCTCAGGTCTTGATCGAACGCACTGGCACCGCGAAACATCTCGCTCATGTTCGTAACTTGGGACGTGTCCCACGGGCTAAGGTCTTGATTGTAACTCGTTGCCCCGTAAAACATTTGCGATGTGTCGGTAACACCCGACATGTCCCAGCGCGCGATGTCTTGATTGAAATCTATGGCCTCGTAAAACATCTTGCTGGTGTTTTCGAGGCTCGATGTGTCCCAATAGCTATCGCCGAGCCAGGGATGGGCAAGTTCGGCAAGATGGATCCAGGTCGTCTTGTAAAACATCCCCTCCATGTTGGTGACGCTCGACACATCCCAGTTGTAAAAATCGGTGACAAGCTGGGTATTCTCCGCAAACATATAGGACATGTCGGAAACATTCGACACGTCCCACTTATCGACCATGTGGGAGGGCCGGGTGTATCCACGAAAATAGTTCGACATATCGGTGATGTTACCGACGTACCAAGCATTCGGACCATAAGATGTCGGGGTCGCATCCAAAGCAATCAACTGATGGCTGTAGGACTCATCGCCGCCAACATGGCGGGAGCCGACTGCATAAAAATCCTCTGGCGATATGACGAGCTTATTGACGCACGGTTCTACCTGACCCACGAACGACTCTTGGGTCTCTGGGTCGACCACGCACCCCTCTGCGAGAATCGCAAAATGCCAGTCGCCTTCCGTATCGGGCCAATCCCCCTCCACAAAAGCTGCGACATCTTTGCCTGTTGTGCCCTGAAACGTTCCCTCGTCGAACAGCACCATGTAGGTCCTGCCAGGCGAAAAATCTCGGGGCGGAATAATTTTTACCTCGTCGCCGTTGACGACAACCTGATCGCTGTTGACATCAAAGGCCGCAAACACCTCCCCCGAGAACCCATCGACGATTGAGATCGTGCCCGCATTGGCTTCAACCTCCCTGTCAAAAAACAAAAACAGATCGCTCCCTGGGGTGACCGAAGACGCCGCGTGCTGGGGCAGCAGCTTCACCACCACGGGCGCAGGTTGCCCTACGCCAACCCACCGATCCCAATCGGGCTTCTCCGAACTCGTCCAAAAGCTTCCCGTCTCCCTATCAAAATAAGAAGGCTCTTCGTCGAGCATTCTGACCTCCCAACCCGATAGATCCCGGTTGAAGGATGAGGCCTTGTGAAACATATAGTCCATGTCCTCAACTTTCCCAACGTCCCACCCCCCTATATCTGAGTTAAACGACTCCGCTTCCCCAAACATGTTATACATATTAGTAACATTTGAAACGTCCCAATCGCTTAAATCTCCTTGGAATGATTTTGCCCCACTGAACATCGCGGCCATACTCGTCGCATTCGATACATCCCAGCCGCTAATATCAGAATTGAATGAAGAAGCACCTACAAATACACTGCTGAAATCACTAATATTTGATACGTCCCATGTGTGTAAAGACGCATTGAAATTGTACGCACCCGAGAACATAATAGATATGTGCTTAAGACTCGATAGATCCCAATTCGACATATCGTCACCAGGAGTTTTCGCGTCAAAAAACATACCTCTCATATTGACCACATTCTGTGTATCCCACTCATCGATACTAAAATCGATCGGCGTGCCGCCTAAGACATGATCTACTTGTTCAAAAACATCCTTTGGCGCCTGCCAGAAGTAAAAGCTCATATCGGTAATGTTGCCTGTATACCAATCGCCCATTCCATAGTATCTTCCGTCAAATTTGACGGCATAGTCACCGTTGCCACCCCTCTTATAAAAGTCATAATCCGAACCCACTGACATAAAAGTCTGATTGCTCAGGACCAGTTTTCCCTGGCACGGACCTTCTTGACCAATGAAGGGGTCTTGCCCCTCCTCAATCCGACAACCGCTCGGGACACCAATGAGGGTCGCGGACTCCGCCAACGCAGCCCTGCCCGCGCCAAGCGCACACAGGCACATCAGCAACGCCGCCGCAGCAAGATGGAGACCCAAGGGAGCCGTGCGCCGCACGCGCGCCCTTGCCCGCCCAAGGCCCGTAGCGCGCCAATTGCGCGCACGATGGAGGCAAACTTCTATCACCATAGACGGACTCCTTGCCACCAACCTACCCGCGAAGCAAGAACCCAGATGCCAAACCTGCAACAAAAGGTCTCAAAATACCAACGGAAGAATCAAACGATCTTTGCTTGAAAGCGCCTTTACGGGCGAAAGGTTAAAATGACTCGGCGGTGCTTTGACCTAAAAACCGTTCGCGTTTGTAATGGATCGGCTGAATGGCTCTAAATCCTTTTGTTGGCGCGGATGCTCTTTTGGGGCCGATTGTTCCAGCAGACTTGGAATCCGCGACGGAGTCATACCAGCGGCGATTGAAAATGACTCTTTTGATCGCTGGTATAAGGGCCGCGACTGCGGCCCCCGCAGCGCGCACTTGGCGCTGTTGCTCGTTAAACACATTCCGTCAAAATCGTCGATCCACGGTGCCGTCGAGGCGGATTTCTTCGGCCTCGTCGTTGCCCAACTCGCCAAAGGTCAGTTCGATTTGCGCGGTCGTGTCGGTTCCTGGGCGGGTCAGCCAGCCGAAGGTGACCGAACCCACCGCATCTTCATTGGGGCTGTAGACCGTCCCATCGCTCAAAGTGATGTCGTCGGACCCAAAGACTTGGCTCAATTCCCCGCGGACGAGCAGGCGGCTACCCGATGCGCTCGGCGCGGTGGCGTATTCCAGGCCCAGGCCCAACCGCCCGAGGTTCGCCGTGCTTTCCTGCGAAGATGTGCCGTCGGAGAAGTCGAAAGCCCCCAGTGTTTCTGTCGCGTACATGAGGTCCATATAGGGTTTTAGCTTCGCCCCGCGTCGGCCCATGGCCCGCTCACCACTGACCCCGCCTTTGAAAATCCAACGGCTTGACTGCGCATCGCCCGTCGCCCCGCTGTTGCTGACAAAGTCGTTGAGCGATAGGGTCCAGATCGCCGAACCGCTGAAGGTCAGCCCGCCGCTTTGTCGTGCTGTGTAGTATCCAACGGAAAAGCCCGTGCGGTCCACATCGGTCTCGTCCTCATAGTCCCAACTTGAGGTCTCCGCACCGTACAGCACGCCGCTGACGCCCCCTCTGGTTTTGGTCAATTCCTTGCCGATCAGCGCGTAAGCAAAGCTGCCGTCGCCCGCGAGTTCGGCGTCGAGCGAGGCTTGCGAGAGACCGACCGAGAACCAATCGACCAAGGTAAAGCCCGTATCGCTCTGCCGCGCCGACATGACGTGCAACCGATTGTAGGCCTCGGGGTCGTAACTGCCCTGCGACCCGTCGTAGGACCCGCCCGCCACAGCGCCAAGGGACCCTGAACCGCCGCTGATCCCGCCCGCAACCGCATCGTTGATCGCATTGCCCATCTGGGTGCCCATAACCCCGCTGGTCGCTAGGGAGGAAACCAGCGCACCCGTGTCCTCGCTGTGGTCTGGCACACCCTCGATCAAGACCTGGACAGCGGCGCTTCCCCCCTCAAACTCCGCCCCCATCGCCATGAGGGTCACCTTAGTTTCCTCAAGGTCCGTCAAGCCAAGTTCCGTCGTGCGCAGGGATGTCAGAGTCACCGTCTGCACCTGATCCCAGTCCGCCACGACAAAGTGCAGCTGCGCAGGTTCCACCGTCAAGAGCCTGGCATCGGCGGATCCAAAGGTTACGGTCACATCTTCACTGGGACGGGCCCCCAACGCAAGGTCGAAGGTCGCCTGCGCGCCCTCAATAAGCGTCAAGGTCGAAACACTTGGGACCAGCACCGCGGCGTCATCGTCGAGGATCGACAGGTTCACCGCCTGATCCTCCAAAGCGGCATAGGCACTATCGGCACTCGCAGCACTGGAAAGGGTCAGATTGACCTCATGCGATCCCAAGTCCGAATTGTCAGCGGCACGAACCCTTACTTCGCGGACCGAGGACCAATTGCTCTCCGTGAAGGTCAGTTGCGCGGGTTCCACACTTACGAGGTTGGCGTCGCCAACCGCCAAGTCCAGGGTGACGGTGTCGGCTGGCGCATGCGACAAAGCCAGCGACAAGACCCCTGTCGCGCCCTCAACAATTGGTAGGTTAGATTCGGAAACGATGAGACCTGCCGCCGCCGCCTCCACCGTAGCGCCAACGCCCTCCGCCGCAACGACACTCGCGAGAACTTCGACTTGATCGGCAGTGTCAAAACGACTGCCCGATGCTTCAAGCCTGATGCTTGCCTCCCCAGGACTTGCACCCGTGACCATGACTGTCTGGGGCTCAAACCAATCGGCGTTGTTAAAGTTCAGCCTTGCCGCGCCAACGGTTGCAACACTCGTGTTGGTCGAGACCAGCTCTACGCTCACCTCATCGGCAGGTTCAGCGTTCAAAGACACGAAGAAAGTGCCCGTTCCCCCCTCGGTAAGGCTCAAACTGGAAGTGTCAACGAGGATCTCGGGCACCGTCGTGTCCGTCACCGTCACCGTAACGTAGGACGGGCTCAATTCGCTGTAATCTTCATCCTCAGTGCCCTCAACCACGACGGTCAAGGTCGTTCGGTTCCGCTCCAGATTATTATCAACCCCTGCTCGTACCGTGACACTTTGTGCGTCCGACCAGGTCTCTGGGGTGAAGAAGAACGTATCCACAGTGGAACTTGCCACGCTTGATGTTCCAGACGTGATCCTTACCTCTACGTCGTGAGTCGGTTTCGAAGTCAGGGCCAAGATGAATTGCCCTTCCTCGCCCTCGTCCAACCACAGACTCGTTTCCGACAGGTATAACCCGACCTGATCATTGTCGACGACTTGGACCGAAAGGGTCTCTGACAGGCCCTCATATTCAGCGCCCGAGGCCAGCAATGTGAGCCTCACGTCCACCTCAGCACTGACATCGTCGTCTTCCACGCCCGTGACCGCCACCGTTTGCGGCGTTGACCACGTCGCACTGGTAAAGGTCAGATCCAGACTGCCGTCGTCTTGCAAATCGCCCGTCTCGGCCGCAAGGCTTGCTTCCCCCAAATCATCGGAGGTCACCTTCACAGTCACGGGGCTGCTTGGTTGGGTTGCCAGCGCAAGGGTAAAGGTCGATTGCGCGCCCTCGTTCACTGTGAGGAACAAATCGTCGTCAGAAATCACCAAGCCCTGCACGCTAGTGTCCGTGACCGACACCTCGATGGGCCCTGCCGTGAGGCCGTCGTACTCCTCCCCCGCAGCGCTCAGGCTGATCGACGTGCTTTCATTTTGCGTGTCGCCATCGACGACCCCCGTCACCGTCACCTCTTGGGGCGCATCCCAGGTTTGGCGCGCGAAGGTCAGCACCAAACTGCCATCCTGTTGCAAACTGCCTGTCGTGCCAGAAAGGCCGATCGCCCCCACGTCTTCTGCCGCAAGCGTCACCGTCACATCGCCGCTCGGCTCGGTCAACAAGACCACCGCGAAGCTGTCGCTAAAGCCCTCACTTAGATTGAGTTCATAGGTTGAAACCGCCAACGCCGCCGCATCATCATCCACTACCGAAACGCTGACACCCTCCTCGGTCACGCCCTCGTACTCCTGCCCCTTGGCGCTGATCTGGACCTCAATCTGGCTCTCATCGCGCGTGTCCGCGTCCTCCAGACCCGTCACTATCACCTCCTGGGCGTCCCCCCAGTCTTCGGGCGCGAAGGTCAGGTCCAAACTGCCGTCGTCCTGGACCAAGCCCGTCGCCGCCGATAGGCCCACCGCCTCAACATCCTCCGAGGTCAAGGTCACCGTCACATCCCCACTCGGCGCGGTCATCAGTCGCACATCGAACCTTGCCGTCCCACCTTCTGCGACCGTGATGCTAGAGAGCGATACCGCAAGCTCTGGGGTATCCGTGTCGATCACATCGACCAAGACCGTCACATCATCGACGCCCGCCGCGTACCCCCCGCCCGAGGCGACCAGAGTCACCGCAAGGCCCGCCTCGCTGACCGAATTATGGTCCTCAACCCCCGTCACCGTCACCGTCTGCGGTTGGTCCCAATCCCCTGGTTCGAACACCAAAGTATCCCCTTGGTCCTCAGCCGCAACCGTGATGGCGTCCGTATCGACCAAGGCGAGCTTTACCGTCACCGCATCGGTCGGTTCCCCCGCCAGGGCAAACTCAAAACTCGTGCTCGACCCCTCCTCCACGCTCAAGTTCTCGCCCTGTTCGGACCCAGGATAGGTCACGTCTAAGGTCGGGGCGGTGGTATTGGTGACCTGGATCGTCTTGCGCGCCTCGACACCTGCAAACTCCGTGCCGTTGGGCGCCGCAATCCTGATCTCGGTCGCTTGGTCGCTCAAGGCCGAATGATCGACCCCCGTCACCGTCACCGTCCGCGCCTGGTCCCAATTGTCAGCATCGAAGGTCAGGCTCGCAAGATCGACAGTGGCAACCCCTTCGTTGTCAGACACGACACTGAACGTCAATTCCTGCGACGGGATCGCCGTCAGCCAAACCGCGAAGGTCCCACTCTCCCCCTCATCAAGTTGCAAGACCTCCCCCGCACCCGAAACCTCGATACCTGGTTCGGTCGTGTTGATCGAGGTGACCCGAAAGTCCGTGGTCCCAACGCTGGCATAGTCGGCGTCACTGCTGCCCGAAAAGTCAAGCTCGATCGTCGTCGCATGGTCCGCAAGATCGTCGCGAGCGACCGCGACAAGCGTCAGGATTTGCGGCGTGTCCCAGGTCGAGGGCTCAAACCTAAGGGTCGTCGCATCGGCGTCAAAGCTCTGCCCGCCCTCCCCAACACGGATCAGCGCGACCGCCGCGTCGTTCGATGCGACATCCACCTGCACGGTTGCCTGCGGCTGTTCTACCAAGGTCAAAATCAACTCTTCGGTCTCACCCTCTGGGATTTCAAGGCCTTGCGCAGATACATCGACGCTCGCGCCCGTATCTTCATCTTCTTGTTCGATGGTGACGACGGACCCTTCCTCGCCCTCAAACACATTGGTCACCGTCACCTTCACGTTCTGCGCCGTGCTATTGGCAGGGCTCGCACCATCCAAAGCCAGAACCTCAAAGGTATAGATGTTGTCGCCATCGGCGTCAGCGGGGTCCTCAAAATCCCCGCCGCCATCGAGATCAAAGCTCAACTCGCCCGTCTGGGTGATCGCAAAGTGTGCCGCATCGTCCCCCCCGCCCAACGCATAGGTCACGGGACCATGGGCATCGTCAGCGCTCACGGTCGCAAAGACCGATGTGGTATTTTCAGCGACGCTGAAGGCAAGGTACCCCTCAGCA
The DNA here is from genome assembly GCA_965229645.1 of Alphaproteobacteria bacterium. Lineage (GTDB taxonomy): Bacteria > Pseudomonadota > Alphaproteobacteria > UBA7985 > UBA7985 > CAXQZM01. The sequence goes on along the minus strand of OZ245893.1, from coordinate 3,122,854 downwards.
TCCACCCCGTCCTGATCAAAGACCGGCCCAGAGAGATCGTAGGTCCGGGACAAGAGATCAGAGGCCGTATTGCCCCATCCATCGGCGTTGATCGCCGCGTTCGCCACAAGGCCAACCGCCACCTCGCCTTCCGCAATCGCCCGCACCTCAAAGGAATAGACCTCGTCCCCGTCGGACCCCGTGATCGCCCCAACAGTCGCATTGCTCAACCGAAGGTCGCTGCTGCTAAATCCCGACACCCCTTCGGAAAACACCACCTCGACAATGAAAGAACTTTCAACAGGCGAACTGGCATCGCTGCGTACCGTCACCGACGGCACCGAAACCACCGCAGCGTCCGCGCTTGCGCCTTGGGCGCTGACCGCCCGCACCGTCACCGCATAGGGCACACCGTTCGCAACGCTGACGCTGGCGCTGGTCGCGGTACTGCCCGTGGCTGTATAGTCCCCCTCGTTCAACCTGTACTCATAACCTTCAATCTCTGAGCCGCCGTCGAACGGTGCCGTCCAGGACAAATCCAAAACCCCATCGCCAGGGGTAACCACAAAATCGCTGGGGGCGTCGGGGATGGTTATAAAGTTGACCGTCGCCGTCGCGTCCAACGTGATATCCCCCACCGCAAGGGTTACTTCAACAGCGCCCGCCGCCGTTGACGTCAAGGTCGCGCTATAGACCCCCACCGCATCGGCCTGCTCGGCGAAGGTCCCAAGGCTGGCCTCGCTGTGGCTTGTTGTCCCAGAAATGAGGCTTGCAAGGCCGCCAACAACGTGACCTTCAACGTCCCTTAAAGTCACCCAGATCGTCGAAGACCCACCGACGGGGACTTCGTCGCTCGGGTCGGCTTCGACGCTGGAGTCCGAAGCCGACACGGGCGCTTCCCCCGTCGTGAAGCGCCAGGACGTCGCGTCCGACGCCCCCGAGAGCCCAGCAAAGGCGTTACGGTTGGGCGACGCATCCAAGATGGCCCCGTCTGGGATCACAACCGAATACTCGGTTTGATACGTCAGAGAGCTCGACGGGCTTAGGGTAAGACTCGCCCCAGCAAAGGTCACCTGCGCCCCGTCCACCGCAAGGCTCTGCATCAAGGTATTTGTCGCCCAATCGTAAAGATCGACGGTCCCCTCGCCCGCCTGCACCTCTTCGCTGAAGGTCAGGGTCAGCTGCGCGTCGATATCAACCTCGCTCGCCCCATCGGCGGGGACGGTGCTAACCAAAGTCGGGGCGTCTGTGTCCTGCCCTGTTGTGAACGTCCAGGCCTCGGGATCACTAAAACCTGTAAAGGTGTTGCGACTGAGGTCTTGAATCGCGATGGGATCGATCAACACATAGTAATCGGTCTGGTAGGTCAAGGGATCTGACGGGGTTAAGGCAACGGATGAACCGTCAAACTCGACGGCTTCGTTGGGCAGGTAAATTGTCTCAACCAAAGCGCCTGATGCCTCATAGAGCCGGATCGCACCCTGCCCTGCCATCACATCTTCATCGAAATAAAGCACCAAAGCTGCGCTCAACTCCACATCGTTAGCGCCTGAACTGGGGATCAGCAGCGTAAGTTCAGGCGGCACCTGGTCCCCAAAAGTTCCCCAGATCGGTTTTTCCTCGTCGATCCAGTCTTCGCTGGTGTTTCTATCGAACCTATTCGGCTCACTGGAAATGTGTGACACGTTCCACGTTGAGATATCTTGATCGAAACCCGTTGCGTCTCGAAACATATGACGCATGTCTGTAACGTTCCCAACATCCCAATCCCCAAGTTCCGAATTGAACTTACTGGTTTTACGGAACATGCCCTTCATATCTTGAACCTTCGACACGTCCCACTGACTCAAGTCTTGATCGAAGGCCGCGGCATCGCGAAACATCTCACTGGCATTCCTGACGTTGCCCATATCCCAACGACTCAGGTCTTGATTAAAGTCTCTCGCCCCATAAAACATACCCGACGTATCGGTGACACCCGACATGTCCCAACGTGCGATGTCCTGGTTGAAATTCCTCGTGCCGTAGAACATTTTGCTTGCATTTTTGAGGCTTGATGTGTCCCAATAGCTATCGCCTAGCCAGGGGTGGGCAAGTTCGGCGTGATCGATCCAGTTGGTCTTGTAAAACATCCCTTCCATGTTGGTGACACTCGAAACATCCCACTCGTAAAAATCGGTTGTAATCTGGGTGTTCTCCGCAAACATATAGGACATGTCAGTAACATTCGACACGTCCCACTTATCGACCAAGTGGGATGGTTCGGTATAACCGCGAAAATAGTTCGACATATCGGTGATATTGCCCGTGTACCAATTGGCGGGTCCGCGACCGCTAAGGCTGCCGTCCACGCCAATCGTTTGATAAAAATAGTAAGACTCATCACCGCCGACATGCCGAGAACCGACCGAATTGAAGTCTTCAGGCGTAATGACCAGTTTGTTATAGCATGGTTCGACGGAGCCCACATAAGACACAGGGTTGTTCGGATCGATGGCGCATTGCGCCGCCACTGCAGGGTCAATGTCTTGAGCAACCGTAAACTTCCAGACACTATCCGTTAAGATTCCTTGAAAGTCATTATGAAAACTGGTCGTATCTTGAAAAGCGCCCTCGTCAATCAAAACATGGTAAACTTGCCCATCTTCGAGGTTAGACGACAAAGTAACTTCCGCCTCCGCATCATCAACGATCACTTGACCACTTCTAACATCTATTGAATCAACAAGGTCTCCAAATTTATTGTAGAGTTTAATATGGCCCTGACCTAATCTTACTTCCTTGTCAAAGGTGATCCTTAACTCCGAATTCTCTACAGGAAAGCTAGAGTTATTTTCAGGGTCCAATTCTTGGATTACAGGAAAGAACCCTTCTTCAGTATAGGTGTCCCACTTCGGTTTTTTATATGACCGCCAGTACCTGGCACCTTCATCAAAATATTTAGGTTCTTCATTGATTTTTCTAACTCTCCAACCTGATATATCTTGATTAAAAGTCGTTGCCTCATAAAACATCAAGTCCATATTGGTGACTTGTGATACATTCCAGTTCTTCAGGGGTTCATTGAAATCGCTGGCTTCATGAAACATGCGACTCATATTCGTAACGCTTGATACGTCCCAATCTCCAATTCCAAATTCCTTTACACCACTGGTAGAATAGAACATGCCTTCCATAGTTTTTACATTGGAAACGTCCCAGCCACTTATGTCGGGCACCCAATCTTCCAACTCAGAGAACATATATCGCATGTTGGTAACATTCGACGTATCCCACGAACTGACATCAACCGTTTCAGCAACGTCCAACCAGGCACCCGAAAAAAAGTGTTCCATGTTGGTGACATTACTGGTGTACCACCTATCAACGGGATACCGATCGCCATCGTCAGTTATAAAAATATAGTAGTCTTCAGGTTCGAGCAGCGTTCGGATATTTGCATAGTTTACGCTGTCGAAGTCATTCTGGCTAATGACCAGCATACCCCTGCACTCACCCGAAGTGCCTTCATAGCTCTCCCCGTTTGGGGATACATAACACTCCTCAGGAACCACGTCCGCCTTCGCCGAAACGGCCAAGGAAAGCAGCGACGCTGCGATTACGAAGGCAAAAAAAGCACGCCAAACCCCGAAGGCCGCCCATAGAGGCGACGCTATGGACCCAAAGATGAGCCCAGAACGGCTACGCGCGACACCCAAACGGGCCCACTCACCGCTCAATTGCAGACGTCGATCTTGAAACATCTATCTCACGTCGGAAGATCTTCCTCAAGCCAAAGTGGTATCGATCCTAGAGGCCGCAAAGGAATCTGCCCCCTGCCCCACGACTTAGAAATTTAATCTGAGTTTAAGCGGAAACAAATTAAGCAAACCAGAAAGCAAACATACTGACTTATATTAGTGAGAATAGCAGCATTTCTTAGCAAATTGTAACATGTGAAAATGTAACTTGTAACAGTTCAATATCGAATCTAAAAAGAGAAAAATACTTATACCAACGGCGGGATCAGTTGACACCATTCAATTTCTTTGTGTGATTGACGTGATACGCTGCTTATCATTGGCGGAAAAGTTCCAGGTCTCCATGCATTTCACGAGTCAAAAGCTACCGCCGCTGGTGTAACCCTTGTATGCGCTGGGGAGCGCCTGTTGGGCATCGTTTCGCACGGCACATAGCTGGTGCCGTCTGGACCTCCTGCCGCCGACCCGTGCTGGATCCTGCGACTGAGCGCAGGATTGTCTGTTTAATTTCGTGTATAGGGAGGCTCTGAGCTTGTCGATTTGGACCCCGATCGGGGGTCCAAATCGACGTGGGCCAGGTTGACTGTGCAGAATGCAGGCCTTTGAGCGCCTATCGTCATCTGAGTCGCCTTGGTCCAGGCTCATAGCACGATCGGTAGAATAGGACGGGGACTTTAGAGCCCACGCCTGAAGACAATCAAGTGCTACTCGCTTACTATATGGAGGTCTGATATGACACAAACTCACCACCCGAACAACATCTTTGTTGGATGCGATGTCTCAAAGGCTGACATCGCCGTCTCTATCTTGGATAAGGACAGTGATAGACCCTTAAAGTCTTTCAAGGTTCTCAACTCCAAAACGGGACTTAAGAAACTCCTCAAAGAGGTCGAAAATCTCGGCCAAATATCCATGTGTGTTTTCGAACCAACAGGTGGATATGAGATCCTACTCGCCGAAACATTGCATGAAGCGAACTGGTATCTCCATCGCGCCGACACTCGAAAAGCATCTGCCTTCGCCAGGTCGCTCAACCAGGCCAAGACCGATCCCTTGGATGCCTTTGCCTTGGCCCTCTATGGGCGTGAACGCAAGAACCAGCTTAGACGTTACATACCCTTGAGCGCATTGCAAGTTGAGCTCAAGACTTTGGTAACCTATCGTGGAGACCTTGTCAAAGAGCAAACAAGATTGAAAAACCGTGCCCAGTGTATCGCGATTACTTCGCTGCAGAAGAAGCACCTTAGCCAGTCACTAAAATCGATCAAGGTTCGGATCAAAGAGGTTGAGGAAGCCGCTAGAGCTTTAATTAAATCTTGCCCCACCTTGAAGGCAAAATACGATGCTGCCACCAGCTGCCATGGGGTTGGTCCTGTTAGTGCTTTGGTCATGGTAGCCCTTGTCCCAGAGCTGGGAACGATCAACCGAAAGCAGGTGTCAGCCCTCGTCGGGTTGGTTCCTTATGCCAACCAAAGTGGCAACCGAGCGGGATATCAAAAAACTGGAAAGGGTCGATCTGTCCCTCGACAAGCCCTCTTCATGGCTGCCTTAGCCGCCTCAAGGACGGGGGTCACCAAGGAGCAGTATGAACGCCTCAGAGCCAACGGTAAGAAGCCTATGGTCGCCCTGATTGCGGTCGCCAGGAAGCTCGCTGAACACATCAACGCAAAATGCAAGATAGTTGTGATGGAGGCGCAAAAATAAAATGCGCTTACTCGGTAGATGACGCGGCGCGGGGTGGGGGCTTATACCAGCGGCAGTTGAGAACGACTCTTATGTTCGCTGGTATAAGGGCCGCGACTGCGGCCCCCGCAGCGGCCCCGAGGATAGCGCGAAAGCGCCTCGGGGTAAAGCGAAGGCCCCGTCGGAGGCGAAACGCTTAGCGTTTCTGCCGTGAGACACAAAACGGCCAAAAAAGTGTCAACTTTTTTGGCCGTTGGTATTACTGAATTAAGGCCTCAGGCCCGCCCTTTTCCTGGGCGTCGCAAAGCGCGCAATGTAACCAACTAATACCAGCGGAAAGATTGAATGACCGTTGTCCGATTGCAGTTTGCTTGCCATATGAATTGAGTCTCGGCCCTCGAACGCAGACGGCCCATAGGTCATTGAATACTTCCGTTGGTATAAGGCTTCAACACGGTCAAAAGAAAAACGTCATTCTGAGCGAGACGAAACGACGTCCCAAAATCCATCACCTGCTGCGTTCATGCCCTAGAGAAGGCTGAAACTAGTCCTCCTCACCCTCTAAATTGGGGGGTTGCGTAGGGTTCGTTTTTTTGATTCGCTGTGCCCCTTAACAACAACAGGGAGCCAGTGACATGGCAAATAAGAAATATGTGGTTGATCTGACTACTGAGGAACGCGAGACACTTTTATCGAAGATCAGCAAGGGGCGTTTGTCCGCGCGGGCAAACTTGAAGGCGCGGATTTTACTCAAAGCTGACACAGGTCCTCAAGGAGAGGGTTGGACGGACCAAAGAATTTGTGAAAGCCTTGAGACTTCATCCTCGACAGTTGCTCGGGTTCGTGAAACCTTCGTGTTGAAGGGCCTTGAAGCCGCGCTTGCTCGTAAGCAGCGGGTGCATCCTGCAGTGCAGCGGGTATTTGACGGGGAAGCTGAAGCCAAGCTGATCGCGTTGGCCTGCTCGCAACCCCCTGAGGGCTACGCGCGTTGGACGACCCGTTTGTTAGCCCAAAGGGTCGTCGAGCTTGAAATTGTTGACAGCGTTCATTTCAACACCGTGGGTAGGACATTAAAAAAAACGAACTTAAGCCTCACCGCAGCCGCTACTGGGTGATCCCACCCAAGGAGAACGCAGCCTTTGTAGCGGCGATGGAGCATGTTTTGGCGGTCTATCAGCGCCCACGAGATCCCAAACGACCGCTGATCTGCTTGGATGAGGCGGCCAAGCAATTGGTAAGTGAAACACGCCTGCCCATTCCCATGGCTCCCGGTCGCACAGCACGCCATGATTATGAGTACAGGCGCGCTGGCACCGCGAACATTTTTATGGCGTTTGCGCCCCTGGAAGGGAAACGTCACCTCAAGGTTACCGCCCGTCGTGCTAGAGCCGATTATGCCCATTTCCTAGAAGATCTCAGCGATAGGCATTTTGCGGACGCTGAGAAGATCGTGCTCGTCCAAGACAACCTCAACACACACGCCACAGCGTCCTTATATGCAGCCTTCCCGCCGGAAAAAACCCGCCGCATCGCCGATCGCTTCGAGTGGGTTTTTACCCCAAAACACGGCTCCTGGCTGAACATGGCAGAGGCAGAGCTGTCCGTCCTCTCGCGCCAATGCCTTAAGGAGCGCATCGAATCTCAAGACGAACTGGCATCCGATATCAAAGCCTGGGAGACACAACGAAATCAACAAGTCGCAATCGCAAACTGGCAATTTACAAACGAAGACGCGCGCGTGAAACTCAGAAAATTGTACCCGTCAGTTTGAGAGATTCGAAGGACTAGGCGCGCTGAGTTCTTTAAGGGATGGGCAAATCGCAGACCACCCCGCTTTAGAACTTCCGGTCTACGGTACCGTCGAGGCGGACTTCTTCGGCCTCGTCGTTGCCCAACTCGCCGAAGGTCAGTTCGATTTGCGCGGTCGTGTCGGTTCCTGGGCGGGTTAGCCAACCGAAGGTAACCGAACCGACCGCATCTTCATTGGGGCTATAGACCGTCCCATCGCTCAAAGTGATGTCGTCGGACCCAAAGACTTGGCTCAATTCCCCGCGGACGAGCAGGCGGCTGCCCGATGCGCTCGGCGCGGTGGCGTATTCCAGGCCCAGGCCCAAGCGACCGAGGTTCGCCGTGCTTTCCTGCGAAGATGTACCGTCGGAGAAGTCGAAGGCCCCCAAGGTTTCCGTCGCGTACATGAGGTCCATATAGGGTTTCAACTTCGCCCCGCGTCGGCCCATGGCCCGCTCACCACTAACTCCGCCTTTGAAAATCCAACGGCTTGACTGCGCATCGCCCGTCGCCCCACTGTTGCTGACAAAGTCATTGAGCGATAGGGTCCAGATCGCCGAACCGCTAAAGGTCAGCCCGCCGCTTTGCCGCGCTGTGTAGTATCCAACGGAAAAGCCCGTGCGGTCCACATCGGTCTCGTCCTCATAGTCCCAACTGGAGGTCTCCGCGCCGTACAGCACGCCGCTGACGCCCCCTCTGGTTTTGGTCAATTCCTTGCCGATCAGCGCGTAAGCAAAGCTGCCGTCGCCCGCGAGTTCGGCGTCGAGCGAGGCTTGCGAAAGACCGACCGAGAACCAATCGACCAAGGTAAAACCCGTATCGCTCTGCCGCGCCGACAGGACATGCAACCGATTGTAGGCTTCGGGGTCGTAGCTGCCCTGCGACCCGTCGTAAGACCCGCCCGCCACAGCGCCGAGGGACCCTGAACCGCCGCCGATCCCGCCCGCAACCGCATCGTTGATGGCATTGCCCATCTGGGTGCCCATGACCCCACTGGTCGCCATGGAGGAAACCAGCGCGCCCGTGTCCTCGGCTTCGGCTGTGTCGGCCTCTTCGGCAAGATAGAATACCGTTAGACGGTCGGACTCCAGGTTCTGATTGCCCGCGCTGTCGTGCGCAGCGCCGCTCAAAACAACCAAGGTTACATGGCCGCCGCCGTCGGGCGTCACGGAAAAGGTGAAGGTCTGAGCATCGGCGCTCGTAAGGCTACCTTCTTCAACCGCGCCATGGCTAACCTCGATCTGGCCCATCGCGAGACCGTCCACGACTTCTGAGAAGGCTGCGGTGACGCTGAAGAGTCCAGAAACGCCCGCCGCGGGGGCCGTCGTGCTCAAGGTCAGGGTCGGCGCCACCGTATCCTCGGCGCTGGCGTCCAAAGTGTCCTCTAACTGCCCGCTCTCGTCCGTACCCGCTTCGGACCCCGCATTCTCGTCTGCGCCTGCCTCGGGTTCCGCCCCGTCGTCGAGGTTTGACTCGGACTCGGCGGAGGCTTCCTCGTCCTCGATGAAGCTAAGGCTAAGGCTTTGGTCGAGCCTCACCCCATCAACCGAAACCGTGACCTGGACGGTTCCAACCGTCGTCGCGGTCACTGGCGCTTCGTAGACCCCGTCACTGACTTCGACGAAAGTGCCAACACTGCCACCATCGCTAACAGTTGCCGCGATTTGATCGGCGCGCCCGATCAAGGGGGTTTCGGCCGTATCGTAGAGGCTTACTCGCAGGGTCGGGGTCTGGGTCAGCGGCACATCGATGCTTGAAGACGCCTGCAGGGTTGAATCGTGCGCAGAAACGCCACCGCCCGTGTAGATTTGCCAATCGTCCCTGTCGTCAAAGCCCGCAAAGCTGTTGCCAGCGGTCACATCCTGGATCGCATTGCTGCCAACGGTAATATTGTAGAGCGCGCCCGCATATAGCGCCCCTTCGGGCAACCTGAGGGTAACAACCGCGCCGTCGAATTCCACGGCGCTGTCGGTGGCCGCCAGGGACGTAACAAAGCCCCCGACATGGGTTCGATAAATCCGAAACTCCCCTGCCCCCGCCTCAACCGGTTCATCGAAGGTCATGACCAGTTCGCCGTTGGGATCTACGCCCGTCGCGCCGTTGGGGGGAAACAGTTCCAACAAGGTTGGCGCAGCCGCATCATCCGTGACGATGGTGACGGGTACCGCTGTGTTCAAGTCCCAAAAAACGGGTCCTGTGGCCTCGAGATCAAGGTGCGTTTCCACAAGCACGTCGCTGTTGCCAGCAGCGGCGGTCAGGGTCACAACTTGGGCCTGATCCCACGCTGTAGGTTGGAAAGTCAGGACGGTCTTATCGAGGGTCAGGGCGGCGCTATCGCGCGGGCTGAGCGCAATCTCGACCGCATCCGAAGGCTGCGCACTCAAGGCGACGCTGACGGTCTTGCTATGGCCCTGCTGCATCCGAACGCTGTCCACATCAAGAACGAGCGCCGCAGCCTCGTCGTCGTAGACCGTAACGCCGATTGTATAATCGTTCAGTCCCGCATAATCGCGGTCGACACTGTCGATCAGCGAGAGACTTAGGGTCGCGGTTTCGGCGCTCGAACCGAGCGCATCATTGTCCAAAGCCTGGATCCTTACTTCCTGCGCGAGATTCCAATTGTTTGGCGTGAAGGTCAATTCGGTGGCGCTCAGGTCCAACACGTCACCAGCGTCCGACACGAGGGTTACTTTCACGTCGGCGTAGGGCGCCGTTGCCAGCGCAACGGTGACGCCCGCCTCGGTGCCTTCGTCAAGGGCCAAGGCCGTCTCGGATACTTGCACGGCGGGGGGTGACTCAGGTTCAGCGGGCGTTTCCTCCTCGACAAAGCTTAGGCTCGGGCTTTGGTCGAGCGTCACCCCGTCAACGGAAACCGTGATCTGGACGGTCCCAACCGTCGTCGCGGCTACCAGGGCTTCGTAAACCCCGTCGCTAACCTCCGCGAATGCGCCCACACTGGCCCCGTTGGTGGCGACGCCCGCGATTTGATCGGCGCGCCCGATCAAGAGCGTCTCGGCCTCATCGTAGAGGGTCACCCGCACGGTGGACGTCTGGGTCAGCAGGACATCCGCGCTGGGGTCCGCCTCGACACGCGACGCGCGCACGGACAAGTCGCCGCCCGTGGTGAACTGCCAAACATCCTTGCTCTCAAAACCCGCAAAGGCATGGCCACCCGTCACATCCTGAATCGCCTGGTCGTCGACGGTGACGCTGTAGAGGACCCCCGCGTCTAAGGTATCGTCGGGCAAAGCGATGGTGACGACGGCGCTATCGAATGCCACGCTGCGGTCGGTAGCGGCGATAGACGTAAGGAGGGTCCCCGTCTCGGTCGCATAGACCCCGAAGTTGCCTGCCCCCGCCTGAACGGGCTCGTCGAACGTCATGACCAGTGCGCCAGTCGCATCCACGCCCGAAGCCCCATTGGGGGGAGACAAGGCCGTCACGCTCGGCGCTACGTCGTCAACCGACAGGATGGTAAGCGCCAATGTCGCTGTCTCGCCATAAAACGCGCCCCCTTTGCCCACAAGATCAATGTGCGTGTCCAGTTCTGCCTGGCTGTCGTCGACCGCGGCTGTCAGGGTCACGGTTTGTGCTTGATCCCAACTCTCGGTGTCGAAGGTCAGGAGGGATTTATCAAGGGTCACGGCGTTGCTATCGCGCGGGGTAAGCTCGACCTCAACTTTATGATCTGAAGGCCGCGCGCTCAAAGCAACGCTGAAGCTGGCGCTCTTACCCTGATAGATCAGCAGGCTATCCACATCCAGGACTAGCGCCGCTGTCTCATCGTCGGTGACCATGATGCTGACCCATCCATTCTCCACTTCCGCGTAATCTGGGTCCGCGCTGCCATTAGACGATATATCCACAACGACGCGAGCGTGGCTTGGGGCGGCCTTATCGTCGTCGAGCGCGCTGATCCTCACCTCCTGCGCGAGGTTCCAAGTTTGTGGCGTGAAGGTCAGCTCTGTAGCGCTCAGGCCGATAACCTGGCTCTGGTTGGGGACAAGGGTCAGCGTCACGTCGTCGAACGGTGCCGATTCCAGCGCTACGGTGAACACCGCCTCGGTGCCTTCTTCAAGTTTGAAATGCCGCTCAGAAATTCGAATCCCAGGGGACCCCCTAGGTGTCGCCGTGAGTTTTGTCGTCAGGCTTATATCGCCGAAGCCAACTTCGATCTTTGTGGTGCCGCTTTCGGCGACCTCTACTTGGGCCGTGTAAACCCCCGTATCGGTCTCTCTAAATTCGGAAATCGAGGCCCCGTTGCTCACCTCTGCCTCAATTTGATCGGCAACGCCTGGAATGGGCGCATCGTCCTCGTCCCGCAACAAAAAACGAACGGTTGCTGAATCCCCGACATAGATCGTATCTTCCTCGACATCCACGCGCGAGGTTGAGCTAGAGGCGACAGGGTCCAAGATCGCGAAATTCCATACCTGGTCCCCTGAAAACCCTGGATAGTAAGCGAGGTCGGAGTTCTGCGCGACCCGATTTTCAATCGCCGTCTCAGAAACCGTAATATAGTAAGACGTTCCGTTCTCCAGCGTCTTTGATGGCCGCAGGCGGACGCCATCGTCATCGTGGTTACCGTCTGGCGAATCTATGACCCGTACCAGGTCTGGATCGTTCACGTCCAAAACCTCGAAAACCTGGCTGGAGGCTTCGTATAAGGTGATCTGACCTTCCCCAAGCTTAACGGGCATATCGAAGGTCAGCCACAAGTCCGTATTGAACCAAACTTCTGCCCCTGTTTGTGGATAAACCCCCTGCAAATTCGGAAGCGGGAGCAACTCTGCCCCCGCCCACAAGGGTTGGTATCTGTTGTTCGAAACCCATTCGCGATTGGCGTTGAGATCAAAAAAGTAGGGTTTGCTGTCAAACTGCGCGATTGACCATCCCGACAAATCTTGATTGAAGGACGAAGCCCCCTGAAACATGCGTTCCATATTTGCCGCATTGCGAACGTCCCAGTCGCCTATATCTTGATTAAAGGCTTTTGCATCGTAAAACATGGTTGAAAAATTTCTAACCTGCCCCACATCCCAATCGCTCAAGTCCCCGTTGAAAACACTTGTCTCCTTAAACATTTCATTCATGTCGACAACTTGACGCACATCCCAGTTGCCTAGGTCTTGATCAAAGGCGCCTGCGTAGGCAAACATAGCAGACATGTCGGTGACCTGGCTCACGTCCCAGCCGCCTAGGTCTTGATCAAAAGCGCCTGTGTAGGAGAACATAACAGACATGTCGGTGACCTGACTCACGTCCCAATCGCCCATATCTTGATTGAACGATTTTGCGGCGTAAAACATTGAACTCATGTCGACAACTTGGCGCACATCCCAGTCGCCTAGGTCTTGATCAAAGGCCTCTGCGTGGGAGAACATAGCAGACATGTCGGTGACCTGACTCACGTCCCACCCGCCGATGGGCTTATTGAAATCCTCCGTCGAAAAAAACATGCTGCGCATGTCCAAAACTTGACCGACATCCCAGGACCCTATGTCTTGGTTGAATCTGTCGGCACCTGCGAACATGTATTGCATGTTTGTTACTTGGCCGACGTCCCAATTCCCGAGATATTGATTAAAATTTCGGGCATTGTAAAACATGTGGCTCGTGTCGGTGACTTGGCTAACGTCCCACCCGCTTATGTCATGATTGAATTCTTTAGTAGATTTGAACATGCCCTGCATGTTCGTAACATTTGAGGTGTCCCAGCCCCCGATGTTCCCCAACTCCACAGGATTCTTGGCGCGATCAAACGCCCTAAAGTACTCGGACATGTTGGTGATATTGCCCGTGTACCATCGGTTTGCTGGGAAGGACTCGAGTTGCCCATCGACGAGGATTTGGACCTCGAACGATCCGTCCCCCCTCAGCTCCAAGTAGTCGCTGTGCTCCCCAGCGCGATACTGGGACCCAACACGATCAAAATCTGCTTGGCTGATCACGAGCAATCCCTCGCACGGGTAAGTCATCCCGACGAAACTGTCAGAATCGGCCCCCTCAATTCGGCAGCCCGCTGGCGCATCGGCATGCGCCAGCCCCGCCATGGTAAAACCGACGACTGAGGCCCAGCGGGCCACGACGCTTGTGCCAATCCTGTTCTGAGTTCGTTCCCTGTGCTGCATGCGCCTACCCTGCCCATTCCTTTTTGAGGTGCGAACCCCACCGATAACAGGGTCGTGAGCGAAGACAAGCCTAAAGTCTCTCTTGGTGTGTCGTGAGCTGGTCGAATGGCTTTGGCGCCACGCTCCTATTTTTCTGCCGCGGGAGGGGCATCGGACGCTGCTGATACCAGCGACCAAAAGTGCCCCTCTCATACCAGCGGCGACCAGGAATGACTCTTATATTCGCTGGTATAAGGGCCGCGACTGCGGCCCCCGCAGCGGCCCCGAGATCAGCTAAGAAAGCGCCTCGGGGTATAAGCGAAGGCCCCGTCCTGCGGTCGGGCTGAGCGAGCGAGTAGAGACCGCAACCCGAAAAAGCCGAAACGCGAAGCGTTTCTGCCGTGAGACATAAAACGGCCAAAAAAGTGTCAACTTTTTTCGCCGCTGGTATCAGTCGTTGCTGGTTTTAGAAGCGGCGATCGACGTTGCCATCGAGGCGGATTTCTTGTTTCTGATCGTTGCCCAGTTCGCCGAAGGTGACTTCCACCTGGGCGCTGGTGTCGGGGCCGGGGCGGGTGATCCAGCCGAAGGTGACCGCGCCGACGGGGGCTTCGTTGGGGCTATAGACCTGACCGTCGCTCAAGGTCACATCGTCGGCGCCAAACACCTGGCTGAGTTCCCCGCGCACGAGGAACCGGCCGCCGCGCTCATCGGGGACGGTGGTGTATTCCAGCCCGACCCCGATCCGTCCGATGTTGGTCGTATTCTTCGCCGAGGTCGTGCCGTTGGAAAAGGTAAAGGCGTCCAGGGCCTCGGTGGCGTACATAAGATCGGCGTAGCCCCTGAGTGCGCCCTCAATCTCATCGCGCAACGCATCGCCGCTAACGCTGCCTTTCAAAATCAATCGGCGCGAGGCGGCGTCCCCCGTCGCGTTTAAGGTATTGACAAAGTTGTTCTGGGTGAAGGTCACGACCGCCGAGCCGCTATAGGTCAGCCCGTCGCGGCGCTCGGCCTTGTAATACCCGATGGAAAAGCCCGTTCGATCGACATCGGTTTCCTCGTCGTAGTCCCAGCTAGAGGTTTCGGCACCGTAGAGCAGACCATCGACGCTGGTCGCGGTCTTGGTCAGCTCGGTTCCCAACATGGCGTAGGCGAAGGTGCCATCGCCCGACAGTTCAGCGTCGAGCACGGTTTGCGATACGCCCAGGGAGAACCAGTCCACCAAAGTAAAGCCCTCCTCCCCCTCACGGGCGGAGAGAATGTAGAGGCGGTTGTAAGCATCGGGGTCATAGTCGCTGGCGTTGAGTCCAAACATGCTGCGGCGCATCCGCGTCGGCGCGCCGTTGCTGGAACGAGGGGTGCTAAGCCCGCCCGCGACCGCGTCGCTGAGGACACTGCCCAGCTGATTGGCCATGACTTCACTGGTCACAAGCGAGGAAACGGCGGCCCCAGAATCTTCGGGCTGGGGGACCACATCGTCATCGGTGATCAGGACGCGCACGCTCGCGCTCAGGCCATCGTATTCTGCCCCCGTCGCGATAAGACTGATGCTGGCTTCGGCGTCGCCGATGCTGTCGTTGTTGGCGGCCGTCAAGGTGACGGTCTGCGCGGTGTCCCAGTCGCTGGTACTAAAGGTGAGCTTTGCCCCGTCACTTACCGTCAAGATGCTGGGGTTGCTGGAGCCGAGCGCCAGTTCGACGGTCGAGGCAGGCTCAGTCTTCAAAGCGACGGAAAAGGTTCCTGAACTCGCCTCGGTCACCGTCGCAGGTGAGGGGTTGATGATGAAGGCTGCAACGTCCGTGTCTTCTACGGTCACGCTTATGTCCTGCGGGCTTAGACTGCCATAGTCAGAGTCATCGCTGGTCGTCGAGACCGTCAGCGTCGTGTTCTGATCGCCAAACTGACTGTCGTCGTGGGCCTTGATGGTGAGGCTTTGGGGGGCGTCCCAGTTCGCAGTGTCAAAGGTCAGTTCTGAACCAACGGTAATAAGGTCGCTCGGGTTGGTCGCGAAGGTAAGCGTCACCGTGGCGGTCGGCTGGGTCGCTAAGACCAAGCTTAGGGACGTGTCCGTTTCTCCTTCGGTCAGCCTTAGGGCGGTGTCCGAGATCAGGACAGCGGCCGCAATCTCTTCAAATTGCACAGTCAGACTGGCGGCCGCAGATAGATTGCCCGCATCGTCCTGGACGGCCTGGTCCAGAATCTGGATAATAATATCGCCTTCGGTTTCGGGCTCTACCTCGAATTTGAAGGTCTGATCGCTTTCCTGGCGCAAGCTAGCTGGTGCCACGGCGCCGTTCGTGACAGAAATATCGTCCTGGGAAAAATCACTGACAGCCTCTGTGAACGTGGCGGTCACTGTAAACTCACCTGTGACGGTTTCAACGCCTTCGTCTAGTTCGAGCGCCACCATGGGCGCGGTCACATCCGCGGAAACTTCTACGGAATTCGACACCGCATTGAAATTGCCGAAGCTATCCGTGGCGACGCTCGGGTTCACATAGACCGTGACAAGCCCATCCGATGCAGGCCTTACGACGAAGGTATATTCGGTATCCGAATTCTTCGTGGGGCTCGTGTTAACCGTACCGTTCCCCACGCTAATATGGCTGACATCATCGAAGCCGGTGCTGACGGCCTCGGCGAACGTCGCTGTGAGGGTAAAGTCGCCCGTGACAGTTCCCGTGACGTCGGTCGCAAGGGTGACATCAAAAGTCCCAATATTGGCTGTTACGCTTAGCGCGCCCGAGGCGGTATTTGCGTTGCCCGCAGCATCCTCAAAGACACCTTCGCCGACATAGACCGACACCGTACCCCCTTCAATCGGCGTAACGTCAAAGCTATATTCGCGCGGGTCGCTCGCATTCTTGACAAGCGCCGCGGACAAAGTGCCGTTTACGACCGACACATGGCCTATGTCAAAACCCTCAACCTCCTCCGTCAAGGTGGCGATGACCTTGAAACTACTGCCCCCAACCGTAAGGCCTGTCGTCCCCGTTTCACCGCTTTCCATTTTCAAAGTGATCCCAGGGGCGGTCGTGTCGACCTTGATATCAGTCAGCTGCGCGGCTATGTTCCCATTGCCTGCCCCGTCTGTCGCGACATCCGCCGCCACGTCGAAGGTCAAGGTCGTGTCCCCCGTTGATCCAGGTGTTACGATCAAACTGTACGTGTCGCCAGATCCTGTGATTGATCCCAAGGTCGCACTGCCACTCATGTCAGTAACCGCGACGTCGCCGTCCTCAAAACCAGAGACGTCTTCGCTGAATTTGATCGACAGGGAAAAGGGACCGTTAAAGGGACCATCGCTTGCAGTTTCGAATTCTATGACGGTCGGCGCGCTCAGGTCCGCCGTCCGTGTGAGCGTCTCGACCTCAGAATTCGTATTGCCTGCGGCGTCCGCCACCGTCCCAGCCGCGATCGAAACCGTGACGTCTTGGTCCTCAGGGGTAAGGGCAAAGGTATATTCACGTCCCGCAATCGTTTCCTGGAGAGAACTGGAATCAACCGTCGCGCCCGTCACGATCACATCCGCGCTTGGGTCATCAAATCCCGTCACACCCTCCGAAAATGTTACTGTCACGGTAAAAGGGGCGGCCCCAATCACGCTCGGGGCGCTGAGTTCTACGATGGGCGCCGTTGTATCCGCCGTGCGCGTCAAAGGGTTGCTCGCGGCTGCGTTGGGATTGCCGACGCTGTCCTGGGCAACGCCTTCGGCTATGTTGATCTCAACTTCGTCGTCACTCAAGGGCGTCGCAGTAAGAGTATAGACCCTCAAATCGCTTGCATCTTGCGCGAACGTGCCCGTATCGATGGTCACGTTTGTTAGGCTAAGGTCTGTCACCTCAAATCCCGTCACCACTTCCGAAAACGTCACGACAAGGCCGAAGGGGCCATTGACATAAGTCCCTGACGCCCCAGCGTCCTGCATGGTCAGTTCCACCGTCGGCCCTTCCAAGTCGGGCGTGCGCCTTAATTGGTTCGAAGCCGCATTCACGTTCCCCGCCTGGTCTGCGGCAACCCCTGCCAGCACCTCTACCGTCACGTCCGACCCATGGGTGCTGGGGTTGACGGCAAAGGTATAGACACCGTCCTCTTCGCCCGTTTCAATGGTGCCCAAGGTGGCGTTCGTGACGCTTAAGTCGGTGTCAGGATCGCCAAACCCCGTTACCGCTTCGCCGAAATCAACCCGAACCTGGAAACTCGATCCGACATTGGCCTCCCCCTGTTCGCCAACGACGGTGAGTTCTGGTGTTGGCACGGTCAAATCGGCGCTAAGCTTGAGCGTGACTGCCGCCGCCGTGTCCTTTCCTGCACTATCCGTTGCGGCACCTGCTGCGATGTCAACGGTGATCGTTTGCCCATCCGCTTCCTGTTTGGGGATAACCTTAAATGTATAAGAATCCCCTGAACCCGAGAAGCTATTCGTTTCCAGTTCCGCGTTGGTTGACAGGTCCACATCATCTTCGGTGAAGTTAGTGACCGTATCAGAGAATTGTGCCTTAACCTCAAAGGTCCCAGTGACGTAGTCACCGTTTTGCGTGGGGGAGGTCAAGGTCACCGTCGCCGTTTCTAAGTTCGCTGCTACCGTCAGACTTGCGTCATGGCTGCCATTGCCCGCCCCGTCGTAAGCTGCGTTCGCTGCCACGCTGATCGTCACATCGCCGTTCGCCGATGGCGTAACCTCAAATTCGTACGCCTGTCCCGCCCCATCGTCGGTACTTATGATCTCACCAACGGTTCCGTTTATCGGATTCATGTCGTTACGGTCAAAATCCGTTACCGCTTCATCGAATTCCGCCGTCACAACAAAGGACCCGCCGACGGGACTTGAGTAGTCGCTCCTTAAGGCGAGGGTAAGCTGTGGGCGTGTTGTATCGACGTCAAGGCTCAATTGCGCTGATGCATTGCCATTGCCGACACTGTCCACCGCCACATTCTCTGCGACTTCGACCGTCACCGTATCGACGCCGTCGCTTGGCTCGATTATAAATGAATAGACCGAAGGGTCGCCCAGGTTGGACACCAAGGTGACATGGCTATCCAAGGTGCCTCCCACAACCCCGACACTCGGGTCCGACCAACTCACTTGATCATCAAACGTTGCAAGGACGGTGAAGGCGCCGTTCACTTTTTCCCAGTCTGTCGTCTCGCGGGTCAAGGTGAGGTTTGGCCCCGACAAGTCTGCCGTGCGCTGCAACTGCACCGCTGCAGTGTTGGGGTTGCCCGCCGTATCTTGGGCGACCCCTGCCGCGAGGTCCACCGTCACAAGGTCCCCGTCTGCGTTGGGGTTCACGACAAAGGTGTAGGTCGTGCCCGACCCCGACGAAAAACTGCCGTCTTCGACCGTGCCGTTGCCGATGGTCACATGTTGAGGCCCGAAGTCAACGCTCGCTTGCGAATTTGGATCGAGCCAAGTCACGGCTTCGGGGAAGGTCGTGGTCACCTCAAAACTCGCCCCCACGAGCGTATTGGCATTGTCGCCCTCATTCCCCGCGCTCAAGGTCGCCCCTGGTGCCACCAAATCCGCGGCAACATCGAGCGACGTTGAGGCACTCGCATTGCCCGCTAAGTCCTCTGCTGCCCCTTGGCTCACCGTGACCGTCACATCGGCGTCGGTGCCCGCAAAGGGACTCACCAAAATGGCGTACTCACCCGCCGTCTGCGTTGCCGCGACACTCTCAACAGTTGCATTGGCGCTGGTGACGTTGATCTGGTTAGAATCGACGCTGGTCACGTCTTCGCTGAAGGTCAGGGTAAGGGTGAAGTCGCCGTTCACGGGGGGCGTGGTGCCTTGAAGTGTCAACGTGGGCACTGGGGCCACCGTGTCAACGGTGCGCGTCAGCGATTGCGTCGTCGCCGTATTGAGATTTCCCGCCTTGTCCGTGGCCACATCCGCCGCGATGCTGATCGTCACGGTGCCGTCCTCGGTTGGGACAGCGGTGAAGGAGTAGGCACCGTCGCCCAAGGAGACGAACGTGTCGGAACCGACCGATCCGTTGGGCGATTCCTCCCCCTCGACCCCAAAGGTGATGTCACTTTCGTCAAAGTCCACAACCTCCTCCGAGAATGTTACTTTGACACTGAACTCGTTGGAAACACGTTCTGGATACTCGCTCGATAGCGTCACTGTTGGCGCATCCAAGTCGGCCTCGACCGTCAGTTGGGGCGCCGCCGCATTGCCGTTGCCCGCGCCATCTTGAACCGCGTTCGCGGCAATGTCCACCGTCACTTCCCCGTGGGCGGGCGTGATCTCGAACGTGTATTGAGTGTTCCCTTCATCCGCCGAAACGGGGGTTGGGCCTTGCGTGACTGTACTGCCCGCGCTCAAGGTGATACTGTTTTCATCGAACCCAAAGACGGGTTCGCTGAAGTCAACCTCTACTTCAAATGGGGCGTTGACGGGGGCGGCGGCATCTGTCGTCAGGCTGGTAATTTGCGGCGCGGTCAAATCGGCGCTGCGGACCAGTTGCGTGGCTTTGGTGTTCCCAGTAACGTCATCGACGGTGCCGCTGGCCACGTTCGCCCCGACGTCCACCGTCACAGTCCCGTCGGCCGAGGGGCTCACCGTAAACGTATAGGTCGTTCCCGAACCCTCAAACTCATCGACCGAAGCATTGTAGGGTTTTATGTCGCTTTGGTCAAATCCAGTTACGGCCTCGGAGAAGGTGGCCGTCACTGAAAACGCTCCCTTGACCGTCTCCGCGGCCCCTGTCGTAAGCGCAACCGATGGGACCTTGACCGCGTTCGATGAAGTACTTTGCTCCCCCATGGTATTGACCGCTTTCACGGTGACCTCGTGGGCTGTCCCGCTTGGGACATTCGTAACGGTATGGGTCGTGAAGGTGCTACTTGTTGAAATATAATCGGTGCCGTTCAGGCTATACATGTAAGCGGCGAGGTCGGCGCCGCCATCGTCCTCAGGGGCGGTCCAGGAAAGCGCCAATTCGCCCGCATCATTGGGCGTCACAGACAGGTCGGTGGGCGGCCCTGGCGCTTCGACTGCGTTGAACGTCAGACTGACCGTGTCGTCCAGAACGACCCCATCGACCTCAACCGATACGGTGGTCTCCCCTGGTACGGCGCTGGAAAGCGCGGCTTCGTAAACCCCAGGGTTTGTGGTGGGGTTTGTCTCGGTGAAGTCCGTAATCTGCGCCCCGTTCGTAACCGTTGCCTGGATAACGTCCGCCTGACCTGAGACTAAACTGTTAGTGGTGGACGCATCTCGAACTGTCACCTCCACAGTTACTTCGTCGCCAACATGGAACTTGTTGGACGTGTCCACCGAAACACGAGATTCGCTCGCGGAAGTGCCTGGCTCAACAATAAACGTCCAGTCGTTAGGATCTGTACCTGAGAAGTCGTTACCATTTGGAGATGCGTCCTGAATTGCATCACCGCTAACGATCACATAGTATTCTGCACCAAAGTCGAAGTCATACGAGTCTGGTAGCGTGATATGCACAAGGTTACCATCAAAGGAAATACTAGAACTCGAAATGTAGTAACCAGCGAAGGGCTTTTGTAGGTCCGTAACATCAAATATATTGATTTGACCTAGTGTGTTATTTACTTCCACATTCTCGCTAAATTCCATGATCAAATCTGCTTTGTTATCAACGCTGGTTGCTCCATTTTCTGGAGAAAGAGAAATAACAATTGGTGCGGTCTCGTCCGCACCCCAAATGGGGGTCTGACCGCTATCGATCCAGGCTTGATTCGCACCTGTATCGAAATTTGTTGGTTTTTGGGCTATGTTGCCCACAACCCACCCACTTAGGTCTTGGTTAAATGACGAAGCATTCTGAAACATGGCATCCATGGACGCGACGCCGCTTACATTCCATTCTCCAATATCCCTATTGAACGCCGTTGCTCCATCAAACATGTTGGACGTGTTGATCACATTCCGAAGGTCCCAGTTGCTTATGTCCCCATCGAACGCCGTTGCCCCGTAAAACATGAATGACATGCTTTCTATATGACCAACATCCCAATCATTGAGGTCGGCATTAAATGATTTGGCACTGAGAAACATGTTGTCCAATGTTGCATTGCTCACATCCCAACCACCAATCTCTTCATCAAATTCATATGCTTGATAAAACATCCGATTCATTGTTGTTACACTGGATGTATCCCAACCGCTTAACCCCTCCCCTTCGAACACATGAGCGTTATAGAACATTTCAAACATATCTGTAACTTGAGAAGTCTTGACCCCCCAAGCCAACGACCCATTGAACTGGGACGCATTAGAGAACATTTCTTCCATAGATGTTACTTTTGATACATCCCATGAATCCAAGCTTTGATTGAACGACGTCGCAGATTTGAACATTCTTACCATAGATGTTACATTTGACACGTCCCACGAATCTAACCTTTGATTGAACGACGCCGCAGATTGGAACATTTCTACCATACTTGTAACGTTTGACGTTGTTGATTCCCAATTAAGCTCTCCGTCAAAGTCAGAATAGTAGAACATCCGCGTCATATCCTCGACACTCGAGACGTCCCAATTCAGATCGAAGCTAAAGGACGGTGATTGATTAAACATTCGGGACATGTCCTCGACATTGGATGTATCCCAGTTACCGATGTCGTAGTCTATGGAAACAGAAGCGTTCGAACTTCCCGAATAAAAATAGCCCGCCATATTGGTAATATTGCCCGTGTACCAGAGGTTAGCTGGATATTCGGTGCCGTCAAAAGTAACTTTGAACTCACTTGTCCCAGCAATGAGCCCGCTGCCCGCGCTCGATCGATACTCCGAGCCAACTTCGTCAAAAACCGCCTGGGAAATCACCAAGAGGCCCGCGCACGGTTCTGCTTCGCCGACATAAAGGCTCGCAGTTTCCGCAGTGGCGTCAACCTTGCATTCATCTGGTACACCAACCACATCGCCATGGGCTGGCAAGCCCAAAACCAGGCCGCTTAGCAGGCTAAGGGCGAGCCGTGGCCAGCATCTGGCGATGTGGAGACGATTGAGCGAGAACATGGGGTATAAATCTTAGAGTCCGCGACGAGGGCCTAAGCCATCGGCGCCGCGCTTGCAACAAGGTAAAGATCGAAAGCCAGGGCAGGTCCCAAGCCCAACCGGCGCCCGGTTCCAAGCCCGCCAGCGCTCGATCGCAATCTTCGTGCCCCTGCGCGCGTTCCGTTTTTCTTTGCCAAAATACAAAATTCGCCTCTACCTTGCACGGCCACCTGCGTGCCCGCGCCCCAAAATACTCATGTGAAATTCTTAAAAAACAAAGACTTACCGACGAATTCTGAGGACGGCAATCAACAAACGCGCCAGAAACCCCTCTTGCCCGAGCCCCATGGCCAATTTGCCACAGCGCCAATTCCTCAAGCAGAGGTTCGCCAACCCTAAAACCGTCGATCGACCGAACCGTCGAGGCGGATTTCTTCGCGTTCGCTGTTGCCCAGTTCGCCGAAGGTCAGCTCGATCTGGGCGCTGGTATCGGGGCCGGCGCGCGTCAGCCAGCCGAAGGTAACTGACCCGACGGGGTCTTCGTTGGGGCTATAGACCTCACCATCGCTGAGCCTGATGGTGTCGGTGCCAAACACTTGGCTCAATTCCCCGCGCACGAGGAAGCGATTGCCCGAGGTATCGGGCACGGTGGTGTATTCTAGCCCGAACCCGAACCGCCCGATCTGCGTCGCGCTGTCGTCCGAACTTGTGCCATCGGAAAAGGTGAAAGCGGCCAAATCTTCGGTGGCGTACATGAGGTTGACATAGGGTTTCAGCAGGCCACGGCGGCGGTCCAACTCGCGCTCGCCACTAATACTGCCCTTGAAGATCAAGCGTTGGGAATTAGCATCGCCTGTCGCGCCGCTTTCGCTAACAAAATCGTTCTGCGACAAGGTGAAAATGGCCGAGCCGCTGAAGGTCAGCCCACTGATGCTTTCGGCGCTGTAGTAGCCGAGCGAGAAGCCGGTGCGATCGACATCGGTTTCCTCATCGTAGTCCCAACTCGAGGTTTCGACGCCGTAGAGCAAGCCGCTGACACTGGCGCTGGTTTTGGTCAGTTCGCGGCCCGCCAAGGCGTAAGCAAAAACCCCATCCCCCGACAAGCTGGCGTCCAACGAGGCTTGCAAGAGACCTGCCGAAAACCAATCGACCAAGGTGAAGCCATTCGCGCCCTCGCGCGCCGACAAGACCTGAAGGCGATTGTAAGCCTCGGGGTCGTAGTCCGTCGCCGTATATCCGTAGAGCGTGCGCCGCATCCGCACGGGCACGTCGTTCGTGGGATTTGTCGCTGCGATACCGCCCGTAATCGCATCGCTGATCAAATTGCCCAACTGGCTGCCCATGACTTCGCTGGTGGCGATGGAGGAGACGAGCGCGCCCGTATCTTCAGCGGGAATTTGGCGATCATTGTCCTCTATGGTCACCCGCACACTGCCGCTAACCCCAGCAAACTCAGCGCCCGCAGCCACCAGGTTCACCTCAACCGTCACGTCACCGCTACTGCTATTCTCTGGCGCCGTAAGCGTCACGGTCTGTGCCACGTTCCAGTTGCTGTCATCGAAGGTCAAGCTGGTTTCCGCAACCGTCAAAGCGTTCGCATTGCTGGAACCAGGAGTGACCGTCACCTCGCCCGACGGCGACCCGCCCAAGGCTAGGGTAAAGGTCGCCGTGCCGCCTTCGTCCAGGGTCAGGGTCGAGGCACTGGTCACCAGCGTCACCGACTCATCGTCGGCGATGGTGACCGCAAGGCTCTGATCGGCCAAGGCGTCATAGGCAGTATCGGCGCTGCTCGTGCTAAGGGTCAGGGTCGCCGCGCCCGCGCCCAAGCCTGAATTGTCCACCGCCGTGACCGTCACCGTTTGCTCAAAGTTCCAGTTTGCTGTGGTGAAGATCAGGTCCTCAAACGACCCTTGCGTCGCCCCATCGTTCTTAGAAACGCTCGCTGTCCCTACCTTGTCTGAAGTAACAGTCACCGTCACGTCGGCCGTGGGGGGCGCCCCCAAAACAACCGTGAAGGTGTCGCTGTCCGCCTCGTCAATCGTGAGCGCCGTTTCGGAAACCGTCAGGCTTGGCACCGTCACATCCTTGACTTCTAGGCTCTTGGTCGCCGCGACATTGGAATAGCCGCCGCCATTGGCCGTCACGGTGATGGTGGCCCTGTCCAGCACCAGGTTGGTATCCGTCACGCCCAAAATCCGCACGTCTTGGGCTTGGTCCCAGTCGCCCGATGTGAAGGTCAATTCGGCGTCGTCCCCATCGACCATCGCGACGTCGGTATCGCTGGAGGCGACCGAAACTGTAACCGTGTCCGTCGGTTGCGCCGTCAGTTGCACCGTGAAGGTTCCCTCGCTGTCCTCGTCCAAAACCAAGGCGCTGCCCGCGTCCGATAGGCTCAAACCCGCCGCCGTGGTATTCGTCACCGCAACCCCTTTGGTTCCCGTCAGTCCGACGTACTCACTCGCGCCCGCGCCTTCCAGGGTCAGGTCCGTTCGACGATCTGCCAAGGCCGTATCCGCAACCCCCGTCACCGTCACGACTTGAGAGATGGCCCAATCCGAGGGTGTGAAGGTTAACTCCAGGGACTCCGCAGGCGTCGGCGCCGTCGCGCTTGCGACCTTGGCAATGCTGCCATCGCCCGACTCTAGGGTGACCGTAACGCTGGCCGAGGGCTGCGTTGCCAGCGCGACGCCGAAGGTGCCCGTGGTCCCTTCGTCCACAACCAAGTCAGCCGAAACATCGGAAATCACCAAGCCTGGGATATCATCGTCCGTCATGGTAAGCCCGACCGTGGCCGTTGCTACGCCATCGTAGCCGCCATCGCGCGGGTCAAGTGTGACGTTGAAGGTCTCGTTGTCCACGTTCGCGTCGTCGACGCCCGTCACCGTCACGGGTTGCGCTGTATTCCAATTTGAGGTCGTGAAGGTCAAAAAGGCAGGCGATGCGGTCGCCGCATCCGTATTCTCTGAAGTCACATCGACCGTCACCGTCGCCGTCGGTTCGGCATCGAGAACAACCGTGAAGCTGCCGCTGCTCGCCTCGCCAATCGTGAGCGCCGTTTCGGAAACCGTCAGACTGGGTACTGTCACATCGTTAACCTCCAGGCTCTTGGTCGCCGCGACATTGGAATAGCCGCCGCCATTGGCCGTCACGGTGATGGTGGCCGTGTCCAGCGCCAGGTTGGTATCCGTCACGCCCAAAATCCGCACGTCTTGGGCTTGGTCCCAGTCGCCCGATGTGAAGGTCAATTCGGCGTCGTCCCCATCGACCGTCGCAACGTTGGTGTCGCTGGAGGCGACCGTAACTGTAACCGTGTCCGTCGGTTGCGCCGTCAGTTGCACCGTGAAGGTTCCCTCGCCGTCTTCGTCCAAAACCAAGGCGCTGCCCGCGTCCGATAGGCTCAAGCCCGCCGCCGTTGTATTCGTCACCGCAACCCCTTTGGTCCCCGTCAGTCCGACGTACTCACTCGCGCCCGCGCCTTCCAGGGTCAGGTCCGTTCGACGATCCGCCAAGGCCGTATCCGCAACCCCCGTCACCGTCACAACTTGAGAGATGGCCCAATCCAAAGTTGTGAAGGTCAATTCCAGGGACTCCGCAGGCGTCGGCGCCGCCGCGCTTGCAATCTTGGCAATGCTGCCATCGCCCGACCCTAGGGTGACCGTAACGCTGCCCGAGGGCTCCGTTGCCAGCGCGACGCCAAAGGTGCCCGTAGTCCCTTCGTCCACAACCAAGTCAGCCGAAACATCGGAAATCACCAGGCCTGGGATATCATCGTCCGCCATGGTGATCACGACCGTAGCATTTGCCCCGTCGTCGTAGCCGCCATCGCGCGGGTCAAGTATGACGTTGAAACTCTCACCATCGGAGTTGGCGTCGTCAACGCCCGTCACCGTTACGGGTTGCGCTGTGCTCCAATCTGAGGTCGTGAAGGTCAAAAAGGCAGGCGATACGGTCGCCGCATCCTTATTCTTTGAAGTCACATCGACCGTCACCGTCGCCGTCGGCTCGGCATTCAGAACAACCGTGAAGCTACCGCTGCCCGCCTCGGCAATCGTGAGTTCCGTTTCGGAAACCGTCAGGCTGGGTACTGTCACATCCTTGACTTCTAGGCTCTTGGTCGCCGCAACATTGGAATAGCCTCCGCCATTGGCCGTCACGGTGATCGTCGCCGTGTCCAGCACCAGGTTGGTATCCGTCACGCCCAAAATCCGCACGTCTTGGGCTTGGTTCCAGTCGCCCGATGTGAAGGTCAATTCGGCGTCGGTGCCGTCAACGGTTGCAACGTTGGTGTGGCTCGAGGTGACCGAAACTGTAACCGTGTCCGTCGGTTGCGCCGTCAGTTGCACCGTGAAGGTTCCTTCGCCGTCCTCGTCCAAAACCAAGGCGCTGCCAGCATCCGATAGGCTCAAACCCGCCGCCGTGGTATTCGTCACCGCAACCCCTTTGGTCCCCGTCAGTCCGACATACTCACTCGCGCCCGCGCCTTCCAGGGTCAGGTCCGTTCGACGATCCGCCAAAGCCGTATCCGCAACCCCCGTCACCGTCACGACTTGAGAGATGGCCCAATCCGAGGTTGTGAAGGTCAATTCCAGGGACTCCGCAGGCGTCGGCGCCGCCGCGCTTGCGACCTTGGCAATGCTGCTATCGCCCGACTCTAGGGTGACCGTAACGCTGCCCGAGGGCTGCGTTGCCAGCGCGACGCCGAAGGTGCCCGTGGTCCCTTCGTCCACAACCAAGTCAGTCGAAACATCGGAAATCACCAACCCTGGGGCATCATCGTCCACCATGGTAAACCCGACCGTGGCCGTTGTCACACCATCGTAGCCGCCATCGCGCGGGTCAAGTATGACGTTGAAACTCTCACCATCGGAGTTTGCGTCGTCAACGCCCGTCACGGTTACGGGTTGCGCTGTATTCCAATCTGAGGTCGTGAAGGTCAAAAAGGCAGGCGATACGGTCGCCGCATCTGGATTCTCTGAGGTCACATCGACCGTCACCGTCGCCGTCGGTTCGGCATTCAGAACAACCGTGAAGCTACCGCTGCCCGCCTCGGCAATCGTGAGCGCCGTTTCGGAAACCGTTAGGCTCGCCGCTGTGGTGTTGGCTACCGCGACGGGCACCGAACCGCTCGTACCATCATAGGACGCATCGTCGCTCGACCCAGCCAAATTGAGGACTGTCCCGAGGTCCACCAGGAGCTCCCCATTCACTGTGCCCCAAACCGTCACCTCTTGCGCCGTATTCCAGGCGCCGTCAGCGCCGCTGGCTGCTGCGGCCGCGAAGGTCAGCTCAACGAACGGTTCCGCCGCGGTTTGACCCGCAAGCGAAACCCCTGCCACGTCAGGATCGTCTGTTTCAACGCGCACCGTCACATTGGCCGTCGGCGGCGTTTCAAGTTCAATGGAAAGGGTGCTTGTGCCCCCTTCGCCCACCTCCAACTCACCCGACTCATTGGTTGCTGACAGGTTCACCACGAAGTCGGCGGGGTCATCATCCTCTACGCTGACGGAAAATTGCGCAGCCTCAACACCGTCATAGCCGCCCCCCGCAGCACTGACGGTAATCGTGACATCTTCATTTGCGGCGTTGTCGTCATCAAGGCCGAGCAGCGTCACGGTTTGCGCCTCATCCCAAGCATGACCCACTTGACCGCTGCTGGCGTCGGTGAAGATCAGTTCGACGCTCTGGCTCGCACTTTGGCCGCCATCGATCGAAACGCCAATCGCTTCGCCGTCGCCTGATTGCACCGTCACCGTCACGTCCCCGCTCGGCTGGGTATGAAGCTTGATCGTGAACGTCGCGGTCCCTTGCTCAGGAATGGGTGTGGCAGATACCGCCGTCACGTCCAGGCCTGGGGCATCTATGTCGCTGATATCAACCAGGACGGAAATGGCATCGTCCGCGGAATAGCCGCCGCTCGCCTCGGGAACGAGTTGAACCTCAACATTCTTATGGTCGAAAGAATCGGCGTCCTCGGTGCCCGTCACGATCACGGTTTGCGCGACATTCCAATTGTTTTGGGAAAAGGTCAGCGTGGTTCCGCCGTCGTTTTGCGATTCAACGGTGATTGGATCCGCCGCATCTGTTGCAAGGCCAATCTTGACATCCCCTGACGGCTTGGTGGTGAGAACAACATCAAAGGTAGTCTGGTCCGCCTCATCGACCTTGAGATTTTGGCCCTCGGACGCCCCCGCGTAGCTTACCGCTAGGCCTGGAACGGTCGTATTGGCCGCGTTCACTGTGAAACTGAGCGCGTCCAAGGCCTTGTAACCCGTATCAGCGCTGTCGGCAAACCCAAGGTTGATTGCGGTGGAGAAATCGCCAAGTTCCTGATCGCGATCGACGGCTTCGATCCAAATGCTTTGGGGCGTCGCCCAAGTCGCAAGATCGAATGTCACTTCGGTCTGCGCGACTTTCGTGGTTGCGCCGTCTTGCTCCACCAAGATCAGCGCCGTTGCAGCCTCCTCGCTCTCGACTGTAATCGTCACCGCGTCGCTTGGTTGTTCCCGCAAGGTGAGGACAACCTCGCCCGACACGCCCTCTTGCAAGTCTAAGGCATTGGCCTGCAGCAGCAAATCTAGGTCGGGGCCGCCCACGGGGTCAGCCGTCTCGACCGCAAGGGCGTTCGCCTCGACCAAGTTCGTCACCATCACTGTCACCGCTTGATCGGTGGCGTTCCCTAGCCCATCGGTTGCCGAAACTTGGAGCCTGTATTCATTGTTCTGATCGGCGTCGGTAGGGGCATCAAAGTCGGCTGCGCCCCCCACCCCATCGATGTCAAAGCTAAGGGCGCCCGTGGATGCGTCGATCACGAAGTCCCCCGCATCGTCCCCGCCCGAAATGGCGTACAGAACCGCGCCGCCGCCATCGGTGGCCGCAAGGGTGCCAACCTCGGCCGTATTTTCCTCGACCACAAAATCGACTTGGCCTGAGAACACGGGGCCCTTGGTATCGGCGGCGACTGCAAGCGCCTCGGCGACCTGGGTATTGCCTGTGCGGCCATCACTGGCAAGGATCGCCGCCCCCGCCTTTACACTGACCGTCACGTCCTCGCCCTCCACCCCAGCACTTGGCTGCACCTCAAAGGTATAGACTGTCCCGTCATCAGACTGGGATATGTCGCCCGCCAAGCTGCCATTCCCTAGCACAATGAGGTCCGCCTGATCGCCAAAGCCCGTCACGGGCGCAGAAAAGGTTGCGGTCACGGCGAAAGCGCTGCTCACGGTGGCGCTGACACTCGCCGCCTCGAGCGTCACCGACGGCACTGTGACAGTTTCCGAGGGGTCGCCGTCGCCCTGGTCATTGACCGCCAAAACCGTGACGGCATAGGCCGCACCGTTGGCAACGCTCACCGTTTGGCTGGTTGCCGTATCCTGGAACACGCCATAGGTCTTGCCGCCGTCCAGGCTGTATTTGTAGGCGGTGATGCCCGCGCCTTGATCCGCTGGGGCGGTCCACGACAGGGCCAATTCGCCGTCGCCTGGCGTCACCCTTAGGTCCGTTGGGGGGTCAGGCGTTTCGGGGATATGACAAATTGCGAAGGCATCGCCAGTGTTGCCGCGTGACCTTAGCGTCAGCGTTGAGACCCCGGCGGCATAAAGGTGTCCCCAGTCAGCATTCGCAAGGTCGGCATCGGATTCTGCCCCCTCAAGGTCGGTCCCATTCAGGGCATAGGTGACGGACTCGCTACCCAAGGTCTGCACCCAGGTACCCGTGTCAATTTGGTACAGGGCCCCGTCTTCAAAATTCGAAACCGTGCTGCTCGGGTGCGGGGCCAGCACCACGTCCAAAGGGGCGCTAAAGGTAAAGGTCAGCGTTCCCGACCAACTGTACGCGCCTGCAATATCACTCTCCTCAAGCGTGCCCACCGTCACCTCCAAGCTGTCATCGCTCGCCAAAATCGGCACGCACGTGGCGCTGTTGTAGGGGCTGCCCGCGTTAGCCGCGGCAGGGGTGATGGTGATGGTGTCGCTCGGGTCACCAGGCCCTACGGTACTCACCGCCCGCACTTGCACGTCGTAGGTGCTGCCATTGATCAGGCCCGCGATGGTGGCGTTCGGTGTCGTGTTGCCCGTGGGGGCGAAGGTGAGCCCACCATCGACACTGACTTCATAGTCCTCAATGGGCGCGCCCCCATCGTTTTCGGGCGTGGTCCACGTCAACTGCAGGGCACCATCCCCCTGCGTCACGCTCAGGTTCTCTGGTGCGTCGGGAACGACAAAAGCCTCCTCCTCATCCAGCACCGTCACGCTGAAAGACTCGGGCACTTGGCTCTCAAAACCTTCGGTTGCAGACCCCAGCAGGACCGCAAAACTGATTCCCACATCCTCCTCGGTATTCACGTCGCTATCCTCAACGCCCTCCACTGTCACGGCCTGTGCAATGTTCCAGGTAAGGGGATCAAAGGTCACCTCCGCCGTTGCGTCAGCGTTGCCAGCCCCATTCACCGACACGCCTACAGCCGCAGAATCGCTGGACTGAATCTTGACCGTCACCGTATCGCTGGGTTGGGTTTCGAGGCTCACGTTAAAGGTATCACTGGTGCCCTCGTCCAGGGTTAGGCTCGACACATCGGTCAGCACGACAAGGGACTCGACAAACGTGACGGTGGCTGTTTGCGCAAGGGTCACCCCATTGATGGTGATGCTTACCTCGGTCTCTCCAACTTGCGTTGCGGTCAGTTCGGCTTCGTAAACCCCGCTCCCGTCCGCGGTCTCCGCAAAGGCCCCCAGCGCAGCCCCGTTCGTAAGGCTCGCCGCCAGATCGGCGGCCTGCCCTGAAACGGGATTGTCATTTTCGTCCAGGGCTACGACCTGAATTATGGCCGTACTGCCCAGGGGAATGTTCCCACTGGCGGGCGTCGCGACGACTTGGGACTTATCGGCATCAACGGAAGCCTCCACCGTAAATCGCCAGGTTTGATCGTCGGTAAAGCCTGCGAACGGATTCTCCTGCGTCGAAATATCTTGGATGACCCCGCTCGCGATCGTCACGTAGTAAGTCTGACCAAATCCAAGCGCGCTCGGCAAGGTCAGGAACATGTTGGGGCCGCTGAACTCCACGGCGTCGCTGGTGACGTCAATCGCCGCAAAGTTCGAACCATCTTCCTCCAAAACCTCAATACTGCCGCTGTTGGCTTCGACGCCTTCGCTAAACGTTAAGACCAGCACCGCGTCTTGATCAACCCTGGGGTCCCCCGTTGACGGATAAAATGTCTCCACGGTTGGACTTGTGGAATCGATTCCTTGCCAATTTGGCCGATAGTCTTCGATCCATGCTGTTGCACTCAAGTCAAAATCATCGGGTTCATCGCTGAAGTACCCCACTGGCCAGCCCGACAAATCATGGTTGAAGGAGGTTGCACTTCGAAACATTGAATCCATGTTTGTGACAGAACTAACGTCCCAATCACCTATGTCTTGGTGAAAGGATTCTGCCTTGCTCAACATATATTTCATGTTCGTAACCGAACGAACGTCCCACCCACCGATGTCATTGTTAAAGTTTTTGGCGTAACGGAACATATATTGCATGTACTTGACAGCGCCAGTGTTCCAACCGCTTATATCACCATTGAAGGCCTCGGCGTAATAAAACACGTATGACATATCCTCAACGCCGCTTACATCCCAATTCAAACTCTGGTTGAACAGGTCTGTTCGGCCAAACAAATACTCCATGTTTTTGACATTGCCAACGTCCCAATTACCTATCTGGCCATTAAATGCTTTCGCGTAGAAAAACATGCGTTCCATGGTTTCGACGCTCGAGGTGTCCCATCCCTCAAGACCTCCGCCCTCAAATAGGTCAGCGTCATGAAACAAGTTGGACATATCTTTGACGTTGGCGGTATGAGTTCCCCAATTGAGGGACTGATTGAAAACAGCCGCGTCCTCGAACATATGGGCCATGTTGGTCACGTTGGAAACGTTCCAATCACCGATGTCTTGATTGAAGCTCGTTGCGTGAGAAAACAGATGCGACATGTCCGTAGCACTGGATGTATCCCAAGCCGAAATACGCCCAATCGGATCAGTATCAGACCCATCCGCTATGGTCGTGCTATAGAAATACCCCGACATATTGGTGATATTGCCCGTGTACCAGTCGGCAACACCGTAGGTTTGCGAATTGAGTGTGACCTTGAATTCACCGTTCCCATCGACTTGGATGGAACCCGTGTATTGGGACCGCGCTGAAGACCCCACGGCGTCAAAATCCGCTTGACTGATGACCAACTTACCGTCGCAGGGCGGGGTCGTTCCGACGAAGCTGACGGGATTGATGGCGCTGACCTGGCACCCAAGGGGCGCATCGGCATGCACGGGCAAGCCTGGGGCGAACACAACCAGCATCAGCGCGAGTGCCAAAACGCCCAAGGCAGATTGCGGCCGCTTGTCCATCCTACGGGCATTTTGGCCTTGGAACATACGCCGAGCCTCTTAACTTACCTCGCGGTCCCTTAAGCCATCGACACCCGTTTTGCAACTAGGCACACGGCAGGCAGAGGCCCGCCACCCCTAGAACCGTCGGTCGACCGTGCCGTCGAGGCGGATTTCTTCGCGTTCGCTGTTGCCCAGTTCGCCAAAGGTCAACTCGATCTGAGCGGTCGTGTCGGTGCCTGTGCGCGCACTCCAGCCAAAGGTAACCGACCCGACGGGGTCTTCGTTGGGGCTATAGACTTCACCGTCGCTAAGGGTGACGGCTTGGGCGCCGAACACCTGGCTCAATTCCCCGCGCACCAGAAAGCGACTGCCCAAGGCGTTGGGCTCGGTCGCGTATTCGACCCCGAGCCCGAACCGACCGATGTGGGTGGTGCTGTCGTCCGAGGTTGTGCCGTCGGAGAAGGTGAAAGCCTCAAGACTTTCGGTCGCGTACATGAGGCTGACATAGGGTGTCAGCAAGCCTTGGCGGTTCTGCAAGGCACGCGCGCCACTAATGTTGCCCTTGAAGATCAAGCGTTGGGAATTGGCATCGCCGGTCGCGCCGCTGACGCTGACAAAGTCGTTTTGCGACAAGGTTAAAATAGCCGAGCCACTGAAGGTCAGCCCATCGCTTTGCTGGGCGCTGTAGTAGCCAAGCGAGAAGCCCGTGCGATCGACATCGGTTTCGTCCTCATAGTCCCAGCTCGAGGTCTCTACGCCGTAGAGCAAACCGCTGACGCTGGCGCGGGTCTTGGCCAACTCGCGCCCCGCCATGGCGTAAGCAAAGGCCCCATCGCCCGACAAGCTGGCGTCGAGCGAGGCTTGCGACAGGCCGACCGAGAACCAATCGACCAAGGTAAAGCCGTCCTCGCCTTCGCGCGCGGACAGCACCTGCAGGCTATTGTAGGCCTCGGGGTCGTAGTCCGCCGCCGTCAGCCCGTAGAGCGTGCGCCGCATCCGCGATGGCGCCTCGTAGGTGCGCGTCGGTGGGCTGATACCGCCCGACACCGCATCGCTAATCAAATTGCCGAGCTGGGTGCCCATGACTTCGCTAGTGGCGATGGAGGAGACAAGCGCGCCCGTATCCTCA
The DNA here is from genome assembly GCA_965229645.1 of Alphaproteobacteria bacterium. GTDB lineage: Bacteria > Pseudomonadota > Alphaproteobacteria > UBA7985 > UBA7985 > CAXQZM01. The sequence goes on along the minus strand of OZ245893.1, from coordinate 3,089,063 downwards.
GCGGGGACTTCGAGATCATTGTCCTCTATGGTCACGCGCACGCTGCTGCTCACCCCGTCAAACTCAGCGCCCCCCGCGATGAGACTCACCTCCACTGTCGCGTCCCCGTTACCCGTATTGTCGGGCGCCGTGAGCGACACGACTTGCGGCACGGACCAGTTGGTTGCATCGAAGGTGAGGCTCGACTCCGCAACCGTCAAGGCGTTCGCGTTACTAGTACCAAGGGCGACGCTTACCTCGCCCGACGGCGCGCCCCCCAAAGCAACGGTGAAGGTCGCCGTGCCGCCTTCGTCCAGGGTGAGGGTCGAGACGCTGGTGACCAGCGTCGCCGATTCATCGTCGGCGATGGTGACCGCAAGGCTCTGATCGGCCAAGGCGTCATAGGCGGAATCGGTGCTGCTTGTGGTAAGGGTCAGGGTCGCCGAACTTGCGCCGAGACCTGAATTGTCCACCGCCGTGACCGTCACCGTTTGGGCCACGTTCCAGTCCTCGGCGGTGAAGATCAGGCCCACCGCATCGCTTTGCGTCACGCCGTCATCGTCCGAAACGGTCGCGGCATCGACCTCATCCGACGAAACCGTCACCGTCACATCGGCAGAGGGTTGGATATCCAACACAACCGTGAAGCTGTCATTGCTGCCTTCAGACATCGAAACACCCGTCTTGGAAACCGTAACACCCGCAACACCAGTATCGGTAACAGAGGCACTCACCGAGCCCACGCTCATGCCCTCATACTCATGACCCACAACGGCAAAGCTGATTGTCGGGGCCTCGTCGTTCGTATCGTCGTCCGCAACGCCTGTAATCGTCACGGTTTGTGCCGAATCCCAGTCTGCGGCCGTGAACGTCAGATCAACAGACGAACCCTGCGTCACCCCGCCATCTTTAGAAACACTCGCCGCACCGACATCATCTGTCGAAACCGTCACCGTCACCTCCCCGCTCGGCTCGGTATCCAACACAACCGTGAAGCTGTCGCTGCCGCCTTCATCCATCGAAACACCCGTCTTGGAAACCGTAACACCCGCAACACTGGTATCGGTGACAGAGGCGCTCACCGAGCTCACGCTCATGCCCTCATACTCATGACCCACAACGGCAAAGCTGATCGTTGGGGTCTCGTCGTTCGTATCGTCGTCCGCAACGCCCGTGACCGTCACGGTTTGTGCCGAATCCCAGTCTGCCGTCGTGAACGTCAGATCAACAGACGAACCCTGCGTCACCCCGCCATCTTTGGAAACACTCGCCGCACCGACATCATCTGTCGAAACCGTCACCGTCACCTCCCCGCTCGGCTCGGTATCCAACACGACCGTAAAGCTGTCGCTGCTGCCTTCATCCATCGAAACGCCAGACTTGGAAACCGTAACACCAGGTCCGTCTTTATCGGCAACAGAGGCGCTCACCGAGGCCACGCTCATGCCCTCATACTCATGACCCACAACGGCAAAGCTGATCGTCGGGGCCTCGTCGTTCGTATCGTCGTCCGCAACGCCCGTGACCGTCACGGTTTGTGCCGAATCCCAGTCTGCGGTCGTGAACGTCAGATCAACAGACGAACCCTGCGTCACCCCGCCATCTTTGGAAACACTCGCCGCACCAACATCATCTGTCGAAACCGTCACCGTCACCTCCCCGCTCGGCTCGGTATCCAACACAACCGTAAAGCTGTCGCTGCCGCCTTCAGACATCGAAACGCTGGACTTGGAAACCGCAACACCCGCAACACTGGTATCGGTGACAGAGGCGCTCACCGAGGCCACGCTCATGCCCTCATACTCATGACCCACAACGGCAAAGCTGATCGTCGGGGTCTCGTTGTCCGTATCGTCGTCCGCAACGCCCGTGACCGTCACGGTTTGTGCCGAATCCCAGTCTGCGGTCGTGAACGTCAGATCAACAGACGAACCCTGCGTCACCCCGCCATCTTTGGAAACACTCGCCGCACCGACATCATCTGTCGAAACCGTCACCGTCACGTCCCCGCTCGGCTCGGTATCCAACACAACCGTAAAGCTGTCGCTGCCGCCTTCAGACATCGAAACGCTGGACTTGGAAACCGCAACACCCGCAACACTGATATCGGTAACAGAGGCGCTCACTGGATCGACGCTCATGCCCTCATACTCATGACCCACAACGGCAAAGCTGATCGTCGGGGTCTCGTCGCTCGTATCGTCGTCCGCAACGCCCGTGACCGTCACGGTTTGTGCCGAATCCCAGTCTGCGGTCGTGAACGTCAGATCAACAGACGAACCCTGCGTCACCCCGCCATCTTTAGAAACACTCGCCGCACCGACATCATCTGTCGAAACCGTCACCGTCACGTCCCCGCTCGGCTCGGTATCCAACACAACCGTGAAGCTGTCGGTGCCGCCTTCATCCATCGAAACGCTGGACTTGGAAACCGTAACACCCGCAACACTGATATCGGTAACAGAGGCGCTCACTGGATCGACGCTCATGCCCTCATACTCATGACCCACAACGGAAAAGCTGATCGTTGGGGCCTCGTTGTTCGTATCGTCGTCCGCAACGCCTGTAATCGTCACGGTTTGTGCCGAATCCCAGTCTGCGGTCGTGAACGTCAGATCAACAGACGAACCCTGCGTCACCCCGCCATCTTTGGAAACACTCGCCGCACCGACATCATCTGTCGAAACCGTCACCGTCACCTCCCCGCTCGGCTCGGTATCCAACACAACCGTGAAGCTGTCGGTGCCGCCTTCATCCATCGAAACGCTGGACTTGGAAACCGTAACACCCGCAACACTGATATCGGTGACTGAGGCGCTCACCGAGCCCACGCTCATGCCCTCATACTCATGACCCACAACGGCAAAGCTGATCGTTGGGGTCTCGTCGTTCGTATCGTCGTCCGCAACGCCCGTGACCGTCACGGTTTGTGCCGAATCCCAGTCTGCGGTCGTGAACGTCAGATCAACAGACGAACCCTGCGTCACCCCGCCATCTTTGGAAACACTCGCCGCACCGACATCATCTGTCGAAACCGTCACCGTCACGTCCCCGCTCGGCTCGGTATCCAACACGACCGTAAAGCTGTCGCTGCTGCCTTCATCCATCGAAACGCCAGACTTGGAAACCGTAACACCAGGTCCGTCTTTATCGGCAACAGAGGCGCTCACCGAGGCCACGCTCATGCCCTCATACTCATGACCCACAACGGCAAAGCTGATCGTCGGGGCCTCGTCGTTCGTATCGTCGTCCGCAACGCCCGTGACCGTCACGGTTTGTGCCGAATCCCAGTCTGCGGTCGTGAACGTCAGATCAATAGACGAACCCTGCGTCACCCCGCCATCTTTGGAAACACTCGCCGCATCAACATCATCTGTCGAAACCGTCACCGTCACCTCCCCGCTCGGCTCGGTATCCAACACAACCGTAAAGCTGTCGCTGCCGCCTTCAGACATCGAAACGCTGGACTTGGAAACCGCAACACCCGCAACACTGATATCGGTAACAGAGGCGCTCACTGGATCGACGCTCATGCCCTCATACTCATGACCCACAACGGCAAAGCTGATCGTCGGGGTCTCGTCGCTCGTATCGTCGTCCGCAACGCCCGTGACCGTCACGGTTTGTGCCGAATCCCAGTCTGCGGTCGTGAACGTCAGATCAACAGACGCACCCTGCGTCACCCCGCCATCTTTAGAAACACTCGCCGCACCGACATCATCTGTCGAAACCGTCACCGTCACGTCCCCGCTCGGCTCGGTATCCAACACAACCGTGAAGCTGTCGGTGCCGCCTTCATCCATCGAAACGCTGGACTTGGAAACCGTAACACCCGCAACACTGATATCGGTAACAGAGGCGCTCACTGGATCGACGCTCATGCCCTCATACTCATGACCCACAACGGAAAAGCTGATCGTTGGGGCCTCGTCGTTCGTATCGTCGTCCGCAACGCCCGTGACCGTCACGGTTTGTGCCGAATCCCAGTCTGCGGCCGTGAACGTCAGATCAACAGACGAACCCTGCGTCACCCCGCCATCTTTGGAAACACTCGCCGCACCGACATCATCTGTCGAAACCGTCACCGTCACGTCCCCGCTCGGCTCGGTATCCAACACAACCGTGAAGCTATCGGTGCCGCCTTCATCCATCGAAACGCTGGACTTGGAAACCGTAACACCCGCAACACTGATATCGGTGACTGAGGCGCTCACCGAGCCCACGCTCATGCCCTCATACTCATGACCCACAACGGCAAAGCTGATCGTTGGGGTCTCGTCGTTCGTATCGTCGTCCGCAACGCCCGTGACCGTCACGGTTTGTGCCGAATCCCAGTCTGCGGTCGTGAACGTCAGATCAACAGACGAACCCTGCGTCACCCCGCCATCTTTGGAAACACTCGCCGCACCGACATCATCTGTCGAAACCGTCACCGTCACGTCCCCGCTCGGCTCGGTATCCAACACGACCGTAAAGCTGTCGCTGCTGCCTTCATCCATCGAAACGCCAGACTTGGAAACCGTAACACCAGGTCCGTCTTTATCGGCAACAGAGGCGCTCACCGAGGCCACGCTCATGCCCTCATACTCATGACCCACAACGGCAAAGCTGATCGTCGGGGCCTCGTCGTTCGTATCGTCGTCCGCAACGCCCGTGACCGTCACGGTTTGTGCCGAATCCCAGTCTGCGGTCGTGAACGTCAGATCAACAGACGAACCCTGCGTCACCCCGCCATCTTTGGAAACACTCGCCGCACCGACATCATCTGTCGAAACCGTCACCGTCACCTCCCCGCTCGGCTCGGTGTCCAACACGACCGTAAAGCTGTCGCTGCCGCCTTCAGACATCGAAACGCTGGACTTGGAAACCGCAACACCCGCAACACTGGTATCGGTGACAGAGGCGCTCACCGAGGCCACGCTCATGCCCTCATACTCATGACCCACAACGGCAAAGCTGATCGTCGGGGTCTCGTCGCTCGTATCGTCGTCCGCAACGCCCGTGACCGTCACGGTTTGTGCCGAATCCCAGTCTGCGGTCGTGAACGTCAGATCAATAGACGAACCCTGCGTCACCCCGCCATCTTTGGAAACACTCGCCGCATCAACATCATCTGTCGAAACCGTCACCGTCACCTCCCCGCTCGGCTCGGTATCCAACACAACCGTAAAGCTGTCGCTGCCGCCTTCATCCATCGAAACACCCGTCTTGGAAACCGCAACACCCGCAACACTGGTATCGGTGACAGAGGCGCTCACCGAGGCCACGCTCATGCCCTCATACTCATGACCCACAACGGCAAAGCTGATCGTCGGGGTCTCGTCGCTCGTATCGTCGTCCGCAACGCCCGTGACCGTCACGGTTTGTGCCGAATCCCAGTCTGCGGTCGTGAACGTCAGATCAACAGACGAACCCTGCGTCACCCCGCCATCTTTGGAAACACTCGCCGCACCAACATCATCTGTCGAAACCGTCACCGTCACCTCCCCGCTCGGCTCGGTATCCAACACAACCGTAAAGCTGTCGCTGCCGCCTTCAGACATCGAAACGCTGGACTTGGAAACCGCAACACCCGCAACACTGGTATCGGTGACAGAGGCGCTCACCGAGGCCACGCTCATGCCCTCATACTCATGACCCACAACGGCAAAGCTGATCGTCGGGGTCTCGTTGTCCGTATCGTCGTCCGCAACGCCCGTGACCGTCACGGTTTGTGCCGAATCCCAGTCTGCGGTCGTGAACGTCAGATCAATAGACGAACCCTGCGTCACCCCGCCATCATTGGAAACACTCGCCGCATCAACATCATCTGTCGAAACCGTCACCGTCACCTCCCCGCTCGGCTCGGTATCCAACACAACCGTAAAGCTGTCGGTGCCGCCTTCATCCATCGAAACGCTGGACTTGGAAACCGTAACACCCGCAACACTGATATCGGTAACAGAGGCGCTCACTGGATCGACGCTCATGCCCTCATACTCATGACCCACAACGGAAAAGCTGATCGTCGGGGCCTCGTTGTTCGTATCGTCGTCCGCAACGCCTGTAATCGTCACGGTTTGTGCCGAATCCCAGTCTGCGGCCGTGAACGTCAGATCAATAGACGCACCCTGCGTCACCCCGCCATCTTTGGAAACACTCGCCGCATCAACATCATCTGTCGAAACCGTCACCGTCACGTCCCCGCTCGGCTCGGTATCCAACACAACCGTAAAGCTGTCGCTGCTGCCTTCATCCATCGAAACACCCGTCTTGGAAACAGTAACACCCGCAACACCGGTATCGGTAACAGAGGCGCTCACTGGATCGACGCTCGTCCCATCATACTCATGACCCGCGACTGTGAAACTGATCAACGGGGTCTCATCGTTCGTATCGTTGTCCGCAACGCCCGTAGCCGTCACGGTTTGTGGCGCATTCCAGTTTTCGTTCGAGAACGTCAAAACAACTGACGCCTCTTGCGTCACCCCGCCATCTTTGGAAACACTCACCGCATCGACATCATCTGTCGAAACCGTCACCGTCACGTCCCCGCTCGGCGGCGTATTTAACACAACCGTGAAGCTGTCGGTGTCACCTTCATCCATCGAAACGCTGGGCTTGGACACAGTCACACCAACCGCACTGGTGTCCGTCACATCGACCCTTACAGGATCGGGCACCTGGACCTCGTAGTCTTCTGTTGCTGCGGATGCGAGCGTGACCTCGAAGCTGATCTCGACATCGCTTTCATCATCCTGATCGTCATCGCTGACACCTACCACCGTAACGGTTTGGGCGCTGTTCCAGTTGTTGGCGTCAAAGACCAGATCCGCTGTTTCGCCGCTTGTGGTTCCTGCGTCCGCCGATACGCTCACAGCCTGGTAGTCATTGGACCTCGCCCTTACCGTCACCGTGTCACTGGGTTGCGACGCGAGGCTGAGGGTGAAGGTGCCTGTATCCCCTTCCACAATGTCCAAGTCCGTTGCAGACGCTGACACAACAATCGACTCGATGAAGGTAACGGAAACCGTCGGCAAGATGGTCACACCGTCCATCGTCACCGTGACCTCTGTTGTCACGGGTTGCGAAGAGGTCAACTCGGCCTCATAGACACCGTCCCCCGTTTCGGTAAAATCGCCCAGGAGCGCGCCGTTGGTCGCTTCGGCGCTGAGGTCTGCAACCTGTCCCGCAACAGGATTGTTGTTTTCATCCCTAAGACTGACCCGAATCATGGCCGAACTGGTCAGATAAACAGAGGTGTCCGCAGGGGTGACCGAAACTTGGGAGGCGTTGACATCGACCCCTGCCTCTATGGAAAAACGCCAAGTCTGAGCATCAAGAATACCTTCAAACGCGTTACTTTGCTCCGAAACATCTTGAACAACGCCGCTCGGGACTATCACGTAGTAGGTTTGCCCAACCTCGAACGCGCTCGACGGGGTCAGTTCCATGTCGGCGCCGTTGAACGCGACAGCGTCGCTGTTCACATCAATCGTCGCAAAGCTGGAACCATCGTCCCGAAAAATGTCAATCTCGCCGCTGTTTGCTTCTACCCCCTCGCTGAAGGTCAGGACTAGCACCGCATCCTGATCGACGCCAATCGCACCGTTCGACGGAAAAAATGCCTCAGCGGTCGGGGCTGTAAGGTCCTGCCCTCCCCAATTTGGCTGATAAGCATCGTTGGCGACCCAAGTAGCATTCGCATCGTCGTTGAACCGAGTTGGCTCATTTTGGAACGAACTCACGGACCACTCCGACAAATCTTGATTGAATGCACTCGCCCCAGAAAACATACCAACAAATGTTCCTACAGAACTAACGTCCCAACCACCTATATATTGGTTAAACGATTGTGCCCCAGAGAACGTACTAGACATGTCATCAACGGCGCTGGTGTTCCAACTGCTTATGTCACCATTAAAATCGCGCGCGTTGTAGAACATATTTCCCATATTTTCTACGTTACTTGTGTCCCAATCTAGCCGATCTTTATTGAATGTCCATGCGTTAGAAAACATGCCGTACATGTTCGTAACCTTGCTAACATTCCATTGTTCAATATCGCCCACAAACACCAGAGCGCGTCTGAACATTTCACGCATATTTTCAACACTTGAGGTATCCCATCCATCGAGGCCATAGCCTTCGAATAAAGGCGCTAGCTCAAACATACTCTCCATGGACTTAACGCTGGCGGTCTTATTGCCCCAATCTAGAGTTTGGTTGAAACTATCCGCATCATAGAACATATAAGACATATGGCTTACGTTCGAAACGTCCCAGCCTCCAACATATTGGTCAAAGCTCGTTGCCGCATAAAACATATAGGACATGTCAGTAACTTTGGACGTGTCCCAGTTCGAGATATCCCCAATGGGATCCGACGCGGAACCATCCCCTATATTAGTCCCACGAAAATAGGAGCTCATATCCGTAATATTGCCTGTGTACCATTGATCAACGCCAAAGGGCTCATCGTAACCTGCGATACTAATTTGGAAACTTTCGTCGCCACCACTCGTCGTCGATGAGGACCCTACGGCATCAAAATCTGCCTGGGCGATCACCAAGAGACCGTTGCAGGGATCGACCGCACCGACAAAGCTCTGGGGATTGATGGAACTAACCTGACACCCAATGGGTATGGTCGTGGGCGTATCGTCGTCGGTCACATCGACCGTAACAGTTTGCGTCGCGACACTTACGCTGTCGTATTCTGCGCCCTCGGGATCAAAGCTAACCACGACCCCCGTTTCGGACGTCGCATTCGAATCCTCGACCGCGCTGATCGTGACGCTTTGCGGGTCACCCCAGTTGCTGGCGTCAAAGCTCACGGTGCTGGAGTTGCCCGTTGTCGAGAGAACCTCAACCGCGTAACTGCTGGAACCAAGGCTCAGAGTCACGGTCCCCGACGGTTCGGTCGCAAGAGCGACGTTCACAATCGAGCTTGCCGTTTCATCCAAGCTCAAGGCCCCATTCACCAAATCATCGCCTGTTAGCACGACGGCGGGAATACTCGTGTCGGTCACCGTAACGTCCACCGACTTTTGAGCAGCGCCGTCGTAACCGCCGCCAGATGCCGTTAGAGTAATCGACGAGGTTTCATCACGCGAGTCATCGTCCCCAAGGCCGACCACCGTAATTGTCTTCGCCGCATAATCCGTGATCGCGAAGGTCAAATCCACGGATCCCGCTTGCGTCGTCCCGCCATCCGTGGAAACAGCCGCCGCCGCGGCATCATTCGAGGAAACCGTCACCGTAACGTCCCCGCTCGGCGGCGTATCCAAGCCAACGGTAAAGCTGTCGCTGCCGCCTTCCACCATCGACACGCTGAGCGTGGATACCACAAGGCCTGCAACGACGATCGTATCCTCAACATCGACCGTAACGGGGCTCGGTACCTGGCTCTCGTAGTCCCCTAGTGCCGCGGATGCGAGCGTGACCTCGAAGCTGATCTCAACGCCAGTTGCATCATTGCCGTCATCATCTTCAACGCCCCTCACCATCAGGGTTTGGGCGCTGGTCCAGCTGCTGGGCGCAAAATTCAGGTCGGCCGTCGTGCCCCATGTCCCTCCCCCGTCCGCGGACAGGCTCACAGCCTGGGAGTCATTCGACCTCGCGGTTACCGTCACCGTATCGCTGGGTTGCGCAGCGAGGCTGAGGTCAAAACTCTCTTCCGATCCCTCCTCAATTTGCAGACTTGCGACCGATGCCGACACGACAATCGACTCAACAAAAGTCGCAGAAACGGTTGGTGACAGGATCACACCGTCCATTGTGATCGTTACTTGGGTTTCGCCCGCCTGGGTCGCGGTCAACTCGGCCTCATAAATACCGCTCCCCGTGGCGGTCTCAGAAAAGGGGCCAACGACGGCCCCATTGGTGGCATCGGCCTCTATGTCCGCAGCGCGTCCTGAAACAGAGTTGTCATCCTCGTCCAAGGCCTCAACCCGAACCGTCGCCGCGCTGGTAAGCGAAATGCTGCCGTCGGCGGGGTCAATCGACACGTCAGATTGGCTTGCAGAAACGCCCTTCTCAATCGTAAATCGCCACCCGTCGGCCTCGGTAATGCCCAAAAAGGCGTTTTCGTCACCCGAAACGTCTTGGATGGCTCCACTTGGGATTGTGACATAGTAGGTTTCCTCAAATTCAAAAGCGTTCGTAGGAGAAAAAGACGCATTTTTGCCGATGAACTCTACTTGCTCGCCTGTCACATCAATATTCTCAAAGAGGGTGTCATCATCATCTCGGAAGATGCTAATTTGGCCCTCGTTTGCCTCCACGCTCTCGTCGAACGTCAAGATCAAAACCTCATTCCTACGTACGGCTGTGGCGTCTTTCACTGGAAAAAACTCCTGAGCCGTGGGGGCATTCGAATCTGCGGCACCCCAATTTGGCTGGAGAGTGGCAGCATTTTCGACCCAGTCTGGGTTTGCGTCATCATCAAAGTTCCGAGGCTCACTTGAAAACCTACTGACGTCCCACCCAGATAAATCCTGATTAAAGGCAGTAGCCAACTGGAACATACCATTCATGCTGGTAACACTGCTGACATCCCAACCGCCGATATCAGAGTTGAAAGCAATCGCCTCGTCGAACATGTTTGACATGTCAGTAACACGCGTCACTTGCCATGCCGATAGGTCTTGGTTGAAAGCAACTGCGTCAGCGAGCATTGAATTCATGTCGGTGACACTGCTGACATCCCAACCACCAATGTCAGCATTGAAGGCTGGGGAACGTCGGAACATATAGCTCATGTCTTCGATACTGGAGGTATCCCAGCCTACAAGACCAATGCCTTCAAAATTATCCGTGAAACCGAAGATATAGTGTACTTCTTTGAGACTGGCGGTGCTCGTTCCCCAATCCAACGAACTATTGAAAACATCAGCTTCAAAAAACATGAAATTTGCGTTGACCAGACTCGAGACCTCCCAGCCACTCAAGTCTTGATTGAACGCCCTTGCGTAAGAAAATGTACGGCTCATATCAACTACTTTGGAAACATCCCAGTTCCCGATATTTTGGTCGAACGATCTTGCCGCGTAAAACATATAGGACATGTCTGAGGCGTTGGACGTATCCCAACCTGAAATATCACCAATTTCTTCAGCTCTTGCAAAGTAACCAGCCATGTCAGTAATATTGCCCGTGTACCAGTCGGCAACACCATAGATTTGCGAGTTGAGAATCACTTCAAATTCGCCGCTTCCATCTTCACTACCTTCGTGATCAGAACGATTCGTTGACCCCACTGCATCAAAATCTGCCTGACTGATGACCAGCAAGCCATCGCAAGGTGCGACCGTCCCCACAAAACTGACAGGATTGAGCGCGCTGACCTGACACCCGAGAGGCACCTCCGCCTGCGCAGGCAGGCTCGCCCCGAGCGCGAGCAGCAACGCCGCAACGGCGCGCGCGTGTGCCCCTATTCCGTTCGGGGGCAAGGGGCCGTGCTTGGCCAAGATAGCGCCGAGGATCTGAATCATGGGTCCAAACGTTTTATCTATGCTTATCTACCTAAGTAACATGAGCCATTTTTGCAACAAATCAAGATTCCTTTGACCCGCTACGCCTGGGACATAGTGTCCCCCTGGCGGCCCCGCGAAGGCGCAGACGCATTTGGGGGAGGAATCGCTTACCAAGGATTCCTTCAACAATGCGTATTTTTTGATGCAAATATGTAACACTTGTCAAATTCCGCGCGGGCGCTTGCGCGCCGCATCAAACTAAAATTAAGTCAAATAAACTCTTAAAAAACAAAAACTTATACATAAAAGGTCGGATCGCAAACCCCCGAACCGCGCTAGGCGACGCTTGGTCTCAGCCTGTGACCGAGACAGCACAGCCGCTCAAAAGCGTCGATCGACCGTGCCGTCAACGCGCACCTCCTCTCGGTCGTTGTTGCCCAATTCGCTCAGCGTCACTTCGATACGGGCGGTCAGGTTCGACCGCGATGTGTTCATCCAGCCAAAGGTCACCGACCCGACGGGGTCCTCCTGCGGGCGATAGACGCTGCCGTCGCTCAAGGTGATCGCTTCCGCGCCGAAGGCTTGGCTAACCTCCCCGCGGACCAGCACGCGGCTGCCCTGGGCGTTGGGGGCGGTCATGTACTCGAGCCCCAGGCCGACCCGCGCCAGGTCTGCACCGTGGGCATCCGAGGCTGTGCCGTCGGAAAAGGTAAAGGCGTTCAGGGTTTCCGTGGCGTAGAGCAGATCAAAATAGGGCCGGAGCGAGGCCCCGCCGCGGCCCGCGCGATATTGCTGGCTGACTTCACCTTTGAGGATGAGCCGCTGCGCCCCCGCCCAGCCCGTGGCCCCCGTCGTGCTGACAAAATCATTTCGCGATACGGTCGCCAAAACCGACCCCGACAAGACCCACCGCCCCCTGCGTTGCGCGCCGTAGTACCCTGCCGAAACCCCCAAACGATCGACGTCGGTCTCCCCCTCATAGTCCCACCTGGAACTTTCGGCGCCGTAGAGCAGGCCGTGGACGCTGTCGCTGGTCTTGCCGAATTCTCGGCCAAACATGAGGTAGGCGAATTCGCCGTCACCCTTCAGTTCGGCATCGACCGACGCGTGCGAACCGCCCAAGGTGAACCAGTCCACCAAGGAAAAACCGTCGGCCCCGTCGCGCGCCGATACGACCGCTAAGCGATCCAGATCCCGATCATCGTACGCGCGCTGCCGCCCTGGTAACCCGCCCTGCACCGCATCGGTAACCGCATCGCCCAAGAGGGTCCCCATGGTGGTGCTGGTGATGAGCGATTCGACCAGACCCCCTGGATCCTCGGGGACCATCTGGACCTCGACGCTGCTGGTCGTGACCTGAACGGGCGCGTCCTGCCCCGACGCTGCCGTTCCGATGATCACCGCGTCTGCCGCCCCGTCGCCCGCACCGTCGTCGATCCCCCATGCGCTCGACCCCCGGCTAGGGGGCATCTGGCCGACCCGCACGCTGGATCCCACCGCAGGGGTCTGGGCGGTTTCCCCAGCCCGGGCAGCCTGCGCCGCCGCAAATCTTGGTCCCTCGGGTGCCTGAACCGCCCCGCTTGGGGCGACGCTGGCAAAGCGGCTTAGGCGTTTCGTCGCGACCCAAGGCGGCGTCCATGGCGTCGGACGCAGGGCCAAGCCCGGCCCAATCGTGCGCTGGTCGGGCTCTGGCGACGCAAAGCCGCTCATCCTGGCCGGCGGCGCCGTCGCCTGCCGCCAGGCGGGTACCGCCGCGCCCCAGCGGGCATGGCCCCGATCCCCTAAAGGCGTGTCTGCCGCAGGCAAGCGATCCAAGGACGCCCCCTGCCCCCAGGCCGCGAGGCTACAACTCGCCAACAAGGCCAACAGGCCCAAAGCCCGTCCGAGCGGGTGGATCACATATTTATGCGGGGTAGGGTTCATGGCGTTTGCCACGACGCGCGATCTCAGCCCAAACAGCAGCCCCTGGCCGCTAGCCAAGGCCTCCCAGATAGGAGAGATCCGCGTCCGATCCTAAAGGTCAGACGGCACGCAAACGGGGACTCGAAGTCCCCCGACAGGCCGTCCCTTCTGGGGGCCTGCCGCAGCTCAAAAATCTTGCCGCCTAATCCAAGCCCTTAGGAAGGGCGCAAGTCCCGTCCACCCGCAACGCGGGCACCGACTTGAAACAAAGCTAAAATGGAGGGCATAAAAAGGTCCTTGAAATATAAAAATACTATGAAACCAAGGACTTAAGGGCCTAACTTAAGACTCGCAATCAACAGGAACGGTCAAGGCGAAAAAAATCTCCAACTATGGCTATTGCGCCACAGGACCACACCGCCGCCTGCTGGGCTGGGGCAAGCAAAGCCTGAGGCAGGGATGGGAAGTCCAGACGGCACGAACATTGCGCCGTGCCAAACGACGCCCCACAGGCACGCCGCCAAGGGAGGGCAATACCAGTGGCGACCCAGAACGACTCCTACGTTCGCTGTCCTTAGAAGTTTCGATCGACGGTGCCGTCGAGGCGGACTTCCTCGGCTTCGTCGTTGCCCAGTTCGCCGAAGGTCAGTTCGATCCGCGCGATGGAATCGGCCCCTGGCTTGCTGATCCACCCAAAGGTGACCGAGCCCACTGGCGCCTCGTTGGGGCTGTAGGTTTCCCCGTCGCTCAAGGTCAGATCCGACGCGCCGAACACCTGGCTCAACTCCCCGCGTACCATGACCTGATTGCCCGTGGCGCTGGGGGCGGTGGCGTACTCGAGCCCCACGCCCAGCCGGCCCAGGTCCGCCGTGCTTTGCGATGAGGTGCTGCCGTCAGAAAAGACAAAAGCCTCCAGCTGTTCGCTCGCGTACATGAGATCGACAAAGGGCGTCAGCCTCCCTCCCCCCTCGCCGATGGTCCGGTCGCCGCTGATCCCTGCTTTCAGGATCAGACGGTACGACCCCGCCGTGCCCGTAGCCCCGCTGGCCGTCACAAAATCGTTCTGCGATAGGGTCAGGGTCGTGGAACCCGTATAGACCAGTCCCCGGTCGCGCCGCGCCCCGTAGTACCCCACAGAAATCCCCGCCCGATCCACATCGGTTTCCGCCTCATAGTCCCAACTCGAGGCCTCGAACCCATAGAGCAACCCGCCAACAGCGTTGGCCGTCTTGGTCATCTCACTGCCAATCACCGCGTAAGCAAAGCTGCCATCGCCCTGCAGTTCGGCGTCAACAGAGGCCGACGACAGCCCGACCGAAAACCAATCGACCAGAGAAAACCCCTGGCCCCCATCGCGCGCCGAAAGGATATGCAGACGCCGATAGTTCGGGTCCTGGGGCTGCTGGGCAAACTGAATGATATTCCCCCCTGGCAACCCGTTCTCAACCAAGTCGCCTTCGCGCAAAGTCGGCCCGCGCGATAAGCCGCCGACCGCCGCGTCGCTGATCAAGTCCCCCAGCTGGCTGCCCATGACTTCGCTGGTGGCGATCGAGGCCGCGAGCGCGCCCGTATCCTCATCCAACCCATCGCTATTGTCGATCGCAACCGCCAAGGTGTGGCTGACCCCGTCAAACTCCGCCCCCGTCGCCACAAGAATAAGGCTCGCACTGGCATCGGCATTGCCGCTGATCTCTTGGGCCGTCACCGTCACGGTTTGCGCCACATTCCAGTCGTCGGGATCGAAGATCAGCGCAGCCGCCGAAACGTTGACGACGCCGGTGTTGGAGGAGGCCAAGCCAAGGCTCACCTGCCCAGACGGGCGCAGGCCAAGGGCAAGGGTCAGGGTCTCGCTGCTCCCCTCACTCAAATCCAGGCTCGATTGCGAAACCACGAACTCCAGGCCACTGACATCCTCGTCTGTGGCAAGGCTAAGTTCATTGGACGCGGTCGAGGCATTGCCCGCATCGTCCTGCGCCGCCCCCGCAACGATCTGAACGCGCACATCCCCGCCGCCGCTGGGCGTCACGTCAAATTGGTAGGTCTGGTCGTCCGTACTCACCAAAGTCTCTGCCTCTAAATCACCATTGATCACATGAATGCCCGCGTTGGAGAACCCCGTAACAGCATCTGAAAACGTCGCCGTCAGGCTGAACGTACTGGCAACAGGCTGCGCGGCCGTGGTGCTGAGGCTGACCGTCGGGGCGTCCACATCCGCCGTCACCTCTAGGGACGCCGCCGCATTGCTATGGCCCGCGTCGTCGCTGGCCGCGCCCGATGCCACCGTCACCACCACATCCCCGCTGGATGCTGGGGTGACTTCGAAGGTATAAGCTGACGCCGAGACACTGGTGAAATCGCCGACCGTTCCATTGGTGACAGCAACATCGCCCTCAACAAAGCCATTCACATCCTCACTAAAGCCCGCCTCCACCATGAACGGGGCGATGACCGTCCCCGTCGCCTCGGTGCTAAGGCTCAGCAGCGGTGCCGTCACATCCGCCGTGACCGACAGGGTCTGCGCCGCCGTATTGCCGTTGCCCACGCCGTCCGTTGCAACCCCCGCCGCCACATCGACGCTAACCACCCCATCGCCAGCGGGGGTCACATCAAAACGGTAGTCGCTCCCCGACCCTGAAAAGTTACTGGCGCCGCCGTTGCCCACCGTCACATCGTCCACCGCAAATCCCGTCACCGCCTTGGTGAAGGTTGCGGTAACCGAAAAAGCGCCCGTAACGGGGCTGACGGCCTCGGTCGCTAGCTCGACACTCGCTGCGGACAAGGACGCCGTCACTTCCAGCTGCGTTGCCGCCGTGTTGCCGTTGCCCGCCCCATCGTGCGCAACATCCTTTAACACATCGACCGTCACAGGACCCTCCTCAAGCGGCGTCACATCAAAGCTATAGGCCTGGGCTGAGGTCGCAACAAAAGCGCTGACCTCGCCATTGACGACCGTCACATCCTCCGCCTCAAAGCCCGTCACATTCTCTGAGAACGTTGCGGTAACGGCGAACACGTCGCTGACCACGTCGCCCGCCAGCGTTTCCAATGACACCGTCGGGGCGGTCAAATCCGCCTCGCGCTCAAGCTGGGCCGCCGCTTCATTGGGATTGCCTGCCGCATCAAAGGCCGCATCAGCGGGCACATCTACCGTCACGAGGCCCGTCGCCAAGGGCGTAACATTGAAGGTATAAACTGCCCCAGAGCCTAGCAGGTTGCCCAAGGTGGCGTTGCTGACAACCACGTCGTCGAGTCCAAAGTCCGTCACATCCTCCGAAAACTCTACCGTGACGCTAAAGACGCCCGCAAAGGGACCCGCCGCCAGGGTGCTGAGGTCCACCGTGGGGTCGGTCAAATCCGCCTCACGCTCAAGCTGGGCCGCCGCATTGCCATTGTTCGCGCCATCAACCGCAACGTTTTCGGCGACGCGCACCGTCACCGTCCCATCGCTCAAAGGGCTTACCTCGAAACTATAGCTTGCCCCCGATCCCGAAAATTTGTCCGCCGTCCCATTGTCTACCTGAATGTCGCCCAACTCAAATCCCGTCACATCCTCTGAGAAGGTTGCCGTCACAAGGAACAGACCTCCAAGGGGACTGCCCGCCTCCGTGTTCAGCCCCAGCGTCGATCCTTCCAAATCGGCCACCATCGACAGCGTCTGCGCCGCCTCGTTGCCATTGCCCGCCGCGTCCTGCGCGGCATCCGCGGCCACATCGACCCTCACATCGCCATTGCCCGCTGGGGTAATGTCAAAGCTGTAAGCCTGCCCCGACCCTTGGAAGTTGTCCACGCTGCCATTTGTCACCTGGACGTCGCTCGAATCAAAGTTCGTCACCGCCTCGGTGAAGGTGGCGGTGACGGCGAACTTGGCCCCGACGGGGCTCGTGGCTTGCGTTTCCAATTCAAGGGTTGGCCGTTCTAAATCTGCGGTCAGCGAAAGTTCGTTGGACGCCTCGTTGCCATTGCCCGCGCGGTCCTGCGCCCCGTCCTCAACCACCGCAATCGTCATGGTTCCCGTCCCAGTCGGGGTCACGTTGAAGTCATAGACCTTTCCCGCCCCAGTCAGCGTATCTGCGCTCGCGTTCCCAAGGGTCAAATCTTCTAGGGTAAAGTTGCTCACCTCCTCTGAGAACTCTGCCGTCACGGCAAAGGTGCCGTTAATCGGTTCGAGGGCCGAGGTTTTCAACGTCACCGTCGGGGCGATAAGATCGGCCGTCCTGGAGAGTTGCGCTGCCGCGGCGGTTGGGTTGCCCACCCCATCTTGAGCCGCCCCCGCCCCTATATCTACCGTCACGAGCCCATCGCTTAAGGGCGTCACCTCAAAACTGTACTCGGCCCCCGACCCAGTAAAGCCATCCACGCTGGCGTTCGTCACCACAACATCGTCGTTCAACGCAAATCCCGTCACAGCCTCCGAAAAGGTCGCCGTCACGGTGAAAGCCCCCGCAACAAAATCCCCCGCCTCGGTAAAAAGGCTCACCGTCGGCGCTTGCAAATCGGCCGTCACTTCCAGCCGCGTTGCCGCCCTATTGCCGTTGCCGACGCTGTCCATGACCACGTCCGCAGCCACGTCCACCGTCACTGTCCCATTGCTCGAAGGCGTCACTTCGAAACTGTAGTCCGCCTCCGACCCCGTCAAATTGCTCGCCACCCCATTGCCCACGGCAATATGGCCCAAGGCAAATCCCGTCACAGCCTCCGAAAACTCTACCGTCACGGTGAAGACGCCCCCCACAGGGTCAGCATCGCTCGTCAAACCTACCGTTGGGCCCGTCAGATCGGCGCTGACTTGCAACGGCGTCGCCGCCGTGTTGCTGTTACCCGCGAGGTCCTGCGCCACGCCCGCTGGCACATCCACCGTGACAGGCCCATCTTCTTGCGGCGTGACATTGAAATTATAAGTCTCTTCCGCGCCCGTGAATTCATCGATCAAGGCGTTGCTGACCTCCAAATCCGCCTCGGTAAAGTCTGTCACAGCTTCAGAAAATTCAACCGTCACGCTAAACGGCCCGTTGACGTAAGCGGGGGCGGAGGTTTTCAGGCTTGGCACAGGGCGGCTCACATCCGCCGTGCGCTCTAGGCTGTCTTGCGTACTTGGGTTGCCCAACGCGTCTTCGGCCGCTCCCGCCGCGACGCTGACCGTCACAGTCCCATCTTCGACGGGGGTCACCTGGAAGCTATAGACGGTGCTCGATACCTCAGTCACCTCCCCCAAGGTGGCCTTGTCGAGGCTGATATGCTCGGGGTCAAAGCTGGTCACGGCTTCGGAGAAACTGGCCAGGACGGTGAAGGTCTCCGTGACGGGATTCTCCGCCTCGCTCGACAAGGTCAGCGTCGCCCCCGTCACATCCGCCGCCTGCACCAAGGCCACCGAGGCCGTGTTGAGCTGACCCGAACCGCTGGTGGCAACGCTCGCGGGGACGCGCACCGTCACGTCGCCATCCTCGGTCGGTGTCACCGTGAAGCTGTAGTCGCCCCCAGACCCCGCAAAGGCGCTAAGGCTTCCCTTCGTAACGCTGATATCCTCTTGCTCAAACCCCGTCACAGATTCGGAAAAGACCGCCGTCACGGTAAAGGGCTCTGCGACGACATCGGCGTCCGCCAAGTCCGTGCCAAGGGTCACGGACGGCAGCGTCACGGTTTGCGAATCTACGCCGTTCCCGTAGGCGTTCACCGCCCGCACCAGCACGCTGTAGGCAAGGCCGTTTTGGATGGCGATGCTGGCGCTCGGCGAGGTGCTGTTGGTCGATACATAGGATCCCGCCGCCTCCCCCTGCGTCAGCTTGTACTCGTAGTGCGTAATCGCCGACCCGCCATCATCGGGCGCCACCCACGTCAACGCCAGGCTGCCATCCGCGGGTGTCACCGACAGGTCCGTGGGGGCCGCAGGGGCCGCAACGAATGTCACCGTCGCGGTATCGTCAAGTTGCGTACCCGCGACCTCAATCCTCACCGTGGCCGCGCCCGCTGCGGTCGATTCAAGCCCCGCCGTATAGAGCCCCGCCGTCTGCTCATCCTCGGTGAAGGGGCCAAAGAAACTGGCACCGTCCAAGTCGACCGACCCCAAAATCTGGTCCGCCACCCCCGTCACGGCGGCCCCTGATGCGTCCTTCACCGTCACCGTGATGACGGCAAAATCGTCAAGACCCACTGCACTCGCGTTCGCCGTGACGCTAGACTCGCTCGCCGACACACCAGTGCCAGTTGTGGTAAATTGCCATTGCGCCGTATCGCTAATCCCTACAAAGGCTTCTTGCTCGCTATCGACAATCGCCCCTTGGTCGATCGTCACCGCGTAAGTCTCTCCCGCAGAAAAGTTATTGGCAGGATCAATCGTCACCGTCACATCCAAAAAAGTCACGCCGCTTTGTGTGACGTCCAACTCCGCAAAGGGGCTGGAGGAATCGTTCAAGTCATAAATCTTGATAGTTCCCGAACCAGCCTGGACGGTTTTGTTGAAGGTCAGGGTCAAAGCGGCATCTAGGGTCACGTCAGATGCGTTTTGTTCTGGCGAATAGTCACTAATCTGTGGTGGCGGATGTTTGCCCCACTGCGGTTGCCACGCGTCATTTGCAACCCACGTAGAATTTGCTCCCGAATTGAAGTGTGAAGGCTCTTCTTCAAAATAACTGACGTCCCATCCAGATAAATCTTGATTGAATGAAGATGCGTTTCTAAACATGTTATCCATATCGGTAACTTTGCTAACGTCCCAATCACTGAGGTCCCTGTCAAAAGAAACAGCATCCTCGAACATATGGTCCATTGACTCAACATTTCTTACATCCCAACCGCCAATATCAGCATTGAATTTCTCCGCATATAAAAACATACCCGACAGGCGCGTAACGTTACTAACGTCCCAATCACCGATATCACCTTCAAAATTCTTTGCCCCGCTAAACATAGAGCTCATTCTTGTAACTTCACTAGTGTCCCAATCTTGAAGGGATTGATTAAAATCAGTTGCGTCATCAAACATATGCGCCATGTCTCTGACTTTAGAAACATCCCACCCACCAATCGGCTGATCAAAGTTTGTCGCCATATAAAACATGGCATACATCTTGGTAACTGAACCAACATCCCAAGCGCCTATGTCTTGATTAAAGTCGTCAAATTTCTCGAATATTGACTGCATGCTTGTAACCTGAGAGGTATCCCACCCCTCGATACTGGGCAGAGGTCCATCGAGATCATCGTCGGCGTTCTGAAAATATTCACTCATATCTGTGATATTCCTGGTATACCACTGATCGACCCCGTAAGTCTTGCCGTTCTTGGTCAGGCTAAAGCTACCATCGCCCCCACTTTCAGTGGATCCCACAGCATCAAAATCCTCTTGAGATACGACCAAAAAATCTTTACAAGGAGCAACCGTTCCCACAAAGGAATTAGGCGTATCTTCATTGATTTCACAGCCGCCTGGATCGTCTGCGCCAAGATCGGCGACAACAACCAATTCCGCCGCAGAATTTACAACGCCATCACCGTCCGTTGCGACATTCTCGGGCACACTTAGGGTGACATCGCCACTAGCAACAGGTGTCACGTCGAAGGTATAGTTCTGACCCGAGCCACTGAAATTGCGGATAGTTGCATTTTCATAATCTATGTCGGCTTGCACAAAATCCGTCACCGCGCGCGAGAAGACCACTTCGACCTCGAACTCGCCGCTCACAGGTTGCAACTCCTGCGTGCTCAAGGTCACTTCCATAACTTCTGCCTCGACAACCAATTCCGCGTAAGAATTTTCAACTCCATCAGCGTCCGTTGCGACGCCTGCGGGCACTTTTATCACGACATCTCCCGTCGCCTCAGGCCTTACGTCAAAGGTATAGTTCTGACCCGAGCCACTGAAATTGCTGATAGTCCCATTTTCATGATCAATGTCTGCCTGCACAAAGTCCGTCACCTCGCGCGAGAAGGCGACTTCGACTTCGAACTCGCCGCTCACGGGGGCCTGCGCCTCGGTACTCAAGGCCACTCTTAAATTTGGGTCGTATCCCGTCGTGAAGGACCAAGTACTACCGTCATCAAACCCAATATAGGTTACCGAGTTCTCCGCACTTATGATCGCGCCATCATCGACCGTGACGTAGTAAGTGGTTTCGCCGGCCAAATCACTCGACAGGTCAATCGTGACGGCGCTATCTGCGAAGGTTACTTGTGCGCTGCTTATGTTGATTTGTTCAACCTCACTCGAATCTGCCTGCGTGTAGAGGTTTATGAACCCCGATCCTTCTTCAACATCCGTACTAAAGGTCAAAACCAAATCAGTGTCAAGCGCCACATCAGACGCGTCTTGGTCTGGGGAAAAGCTGGCGACGACGGGCGCACCCCACTGCGGCTGGTACTCGGGGGTATCAACCCATACTTGCCTGGCACCCGTGTTGAAGTCAGGGGGTTCGTCGTCAAAATACTCGACATCCCATGGCGATAAGTCTTGATTGAAATGGTTGGCGGACTCGAACATGGACCTCATAGCTATGACTCTGCTGACATCCCAACCGCCTATGTCTTTATTGAAAACATCTGCGTCCCGGAACATATGATCCATATACCTGACTCTACTAACGTCCCAACCGCTTATGTCTTTATTGAAAGCAACGGCGTTCTGGAACATATAAGACATCGTGGTGACCTTGCCAACATTCCAATCACCAATGTCTCGATTAAAGGCGTCCGCACCAGAGAACATGCCATTCATATTGGTAACACTGCTGACGTCCCAGTCACCAATATCCTGGTTAAAGTTCTCAACACTCGCGAACAGATAACTCATGTCCTCAACCTGGGAGGTGTCCCACTCCTCGACATTGGGAAAAGGTTTATCAACAAACAGCTCGTAGTCCCAAAAAAAACCACCCATGTCTGTGATATTTCCCGTATACCACTGCTCAGGCTCGTAAGTCGTGCCGTCCTTGGTGATGCTAAAGCTATAATTGCCCCCAATCTTATAGGATCCCACGGCGTCAAACTCTGATTGCGTTACGACTAGCAACCCCTTACAGTCCCCCGACGTCCCGACATAGCTCGTTGACTCAGCGCCGCAATCGGCCTGCGCAGACCCAAGGGGGACCACACTGGCCAACAAAGCCAGCAAGGCCCCAGCCAGGGCCGCGCGAAGGCCAGGCCAGGTTCGCCGCGCCAACCGCGCGCGCGCAAACGCCCCTCGACACGCGTCAACGGGCCTAGGCCAGCATACCAGCGTCTTACCGACGGTCCCGATCATCGCCT
Organism: Alphaproteobacteria bacterium; assembly: GCA_965229645.1. Lineage (GTDB taxonomy): Bacteria > Pseudomonadota > Alphaproteobacteria > UBA7985 > UBA7985 > CAXQZM01. The sequence continues at coordinate 3,066,489 of OZ245893.1, read as the reverse complement.
GACCTCATGGAACTCCTCAAAACGTCCTGCCGTCAAAAAATTACTCACACACAGAGATACCATAGAGCAACCCACAGATATAACACGACATAAAAGTAAAAAATTCTATGCTGGTCTGGTGCCAAATCACCGCCGAATGTGCAAGCCCTCCGATACCAGCGGAAGAAATAAATGACCCCTATACCTGCGGCGACCCAGAAGGGCTCTCATGATCGCTGGTATTGGGACCGCGACTGCGGTCCCGAGAATAGCGGACACGCGCCTCGGGGCAAAGCGAAGGCTCCGTGCCACGGTCGGGCTGAGCGAGCATAGCGAGCGAGTAGAGACCGCCACTAAAGGCGTCGGGCTGAGCGAGCATAGCGAGCGAGTAGAGACCGCCACTAAAGGCGTCGGGCTGAGCGAGCATAGCGAGCGAGTAGAGATCGCCACAAAAAGCGTCGGGCTGAGCGAGCATAGCGAGCGAGGTGCGACCGCAACCCAAAAACGCCGAAACGCGAAGCGTTTCTGCCGTGAGGCACAAAAGGGGATCAAAGCGCCCACCCTGGAAAGGGGGCGGGCCACTGTGGCAAAAATGCTGCCCAAGCGAATGCAAGGCCTTGAAGATTTTCATATTTGCCCTCGAAAAGCCTGGGGGATTTTGTAATTTAGCCCCTGGCGTTCCCTGCCCCAGCCTGGCAACGGCCTGGGACCGCCCAAGACCACCTTTGTAACAGGAGCCGAGCGCGCGCCCCAGTGAGATCCAAGATGAGATCCAAAACCAGACCCACGGCCCCGTGAGACCCGCGACGCCATGAAACCCCTGTTCGGTTTGCTGGCCTCTGCCCTGGCCTTTGCCGTCGCCGCCGTCGTGCCGCAGGCGGCCCAGGGGCAGGTGCGCGTGGCCTTTGACCCCTGCCGCCCGGCCGACGGCAGCGCGCCCTTGGGCGCCTTTGTCCCGCTGTGCCCCGAGGCCCTCGGCGGTTTCGGCGGCGTCGTGGTGCGCGGGGCCTCGGCCGAAACCCATGTGGAACTTGCGTCGCTGCTGGCCCTCGATAGCCCCCTGTCCTACACGGGCGATCAGATCCAGCGCCTGATCCGCACCCTCGATGGCTCGGGCCTGTACGACGATATCAGCATCGATCAGAGCTTTACCTTGATCGAGGTCACCTTACGGGAAAAACCCCGGATCGCCGCGATTGAGGTTCGGGGCAACGCCGCCCTGGGCGCCGACCGCGCCCTCGCCCTGTTCGACCTGCCCCAGGGCAGTTTTTTGAACAACGATCAGATCGTCAACGCCAGCCTCAACTTGCTCAGCGAATATCAGGCACTTGGCTACCTCGGCGCCACGGTTGAGCCCCTGGTACAGGCAGCCCCATCCTTCGCCTACCCCAGCGGCATCGTTCTAACCTTGGACATTCGCGAGGGCGGCCTAACCCCGATCGGCAAAGTGCAATTCTCGGGCAACACGGCCCTAGACGACAGCGCGCTCCTCGCGCTCATTGGCGCTGACGATTGGGAAACCGTGGACCAAATCGACCCCCTGCAACTCAGGGCGGATCAGGACGCGATTTTGCAGGCCTACGCCCAAACCAATTTAAGCCGCACCAGCGTCGGCGTCCGCACCCTCACCCTCGACGCAAACGGCCAGGAGATCGGCCCTGAAGGCACCCCAGCGAGCCTGACGCTGGTCTTTGATATAACCGAAGAGGGCATTACCATCGGCAGCATCACGGTGCGCCGCGCCGTCGACTCCCTGCCCATCGCCAAAGCCGCCGCCTTGCGGTCGATTGAGGAAAGCGGCCTGGTGCCCATCGGCGGGATTTTTGACCCCGCCCAAGCGACCCAAGCGGCCGAACAGGCGGTCAGCGCCGTCAATCGCGCCAACCCAGGGCGCACCTTGCTGATCGCCCCGCGCTTCCTAACCGACCCGACAACCGGCGACATTCACATTACTTTTGAGGTCTTTGACCTGCCAGGGCGCGAGCTGGTGTCGATTCGCATCGTCGGGAACGATCAAACCGCCGAAGGCTTCATTCGCCGCAAACTCGGCCTGTCCTTGGGCGACTACATCCTGTCTGAAGACGTGCAAGCCGCCATCAACTCCTTGGGTAAAACGGGCCTGTTTCAAGACATATCGGTAACCGAGGACGAGGCGGCAGAGGGCGAAGCCGCGCTGGTGCTCACGGTCATCGAAGAAAAAACCGGCACCCAACGCGTCGGCGCCTCCTACTCCAACATCTCGGGGTTTTCGATCCGCCTCGGCATCTCCGAACGCAACTGGCTCGGGCGCGGTTACAACGGCGCGCTCAACTCCACCATCGGCCAAGACAGCCAGTCGATCACGGGCACCTTTAGTCCGCAGCCCCTGGTCTTGGGCCAAGACATCAACCTGACCAACCAAGTCTCCGTTACCTTTACCAACGATGAAGAAAACACCACCCGCGACACGGCGCTCAACTACACGATCAGTTTGAACGGGCAGTTGGCCCCGCGCGTTACCGAAACCCAGTCGCTGACCTACCGCAGTTCCTACATCAACGAAGCAGGGGAGGAGGCGAGCGATTCCGACAAGGAAGACGAGGGCGTCTTCAAAAATCAATTCAACTTCTCCTACGGCCTGTCACGGCGCACGGGGCCCCCGCCAGGCGGCCCCAACGTCAACACCACCAATTCCTTGAGCCTGACCATGAGTTTCCCGGTGGAGGACGACCCCACCGCCCGCCTCGCCTACCGCAGCAACAATGTCCGTATTTTGGGCGAAAGCGAGCGCACCGAGGCCTCGTTCCGCGCCGCCTTTGACGCCGTTGCCATGGTCGACGGCGGCGAATACACCGCCTCCCGCTTGACCAGCACCAGCGTGCCCGTGCGCGGCTTTGCCTCGGGCGGCTTCGGCCCCCGTCAAGCCGACGATGACAGTCTTTACGGCGGCCTTTACGCAGGCGCGGCGTCCGCCTCGCTCCGCTACAAGATTCTCAACAACGACCGCCTGCCGATTTACGGCAGCCTCTATATCGACGCGGGCATCATTACCAATGAAATGAAGAATTTCACCTTCGATGACAATGGCACCGAGGTCACGGTGCTCGACAGCGGCTTGGTCCGCCTCGCCCACGGGTTCGGGGCCGTCTTGCAGACCGACGCGGGGGCCATCACCTTCACCCTATCAGAAGTCGAACAGGCCGAGGACTACGACGAAATCGAAGAGCTACAATTCTCCTTCGGCGCCAACCTTTAAGACCCTTCAAGCGATTCCTTGGACGCACCGCCGAATTTCAAGTTTCATCCCCTTCTTGACACTTCTGCTATGACGTATAAGCCCTTCCCTACATCTACTTTGATTCTGCGATCCTAAGGCTATGAAACTCTTATCAGTCAAACTCCTGGCCTTGCTGTGCGTGACCGCGCCGTGGGCGCAGGCGCAAACGCACCTGACTATCCTATCGACCAACGACATCGATCGGTTTGACGCCGTCGGCGGCCTCTCGGGCGTAGTTGCCGCCGAACGCGCAGCGCGCGAACATGTGCTGTTCTTACACGCGGGCGATTCCTATTCCCCCTCAGTCCTCGCGGGTTTCGACCAGGGCAAGCATATGGTCGAGTTGTTGAACCAAGTCGCCCCCGACTTCATGGTGCTCGGCAACCATGAATTTGACTTTGGTCCCGAGGCCCTGGTCTCCAACCTCGCCGAAACGACCTTTCCCATGCTCGTGAGCAATGTCTTTACCGAGACGGGCGCCAAGGTCCCCCATACGCAGGCGACCGCTTTGATCGACATTGCGGGCTTTCAGATTGGCCTCATGGGCCTGACTTCGGAAGACGCCAAAGTCAAATCCTCGGTCGGGGCCTACCGCATTGCCAATGTTATGAAGGCTGCGGCGCGTCACTCGGCGGCGTTGCGCGATCAGGGTGCCGACCTGGTCATCGCGCTGGTGCACTTGAGCCAAGCGGAGGATTTTGCCCTAGTCAACTCTGGCCTCGCTGACATCGTCGTCTCTGGCGACGACCATAGCCAACTCACCTTTTGGAACGGCAATACCGTTTTGGTAGAATCGGGCAGCCAGGCAGAAGTCGTCACCGCCATTGACCTTATCCTCAGCCGCGACGACGACGGCCAGTTTCATTGGTCGCCCAGCTTCCGCCTTCTGAACTCCGCCGACTACGAACCAACCTCCCAAGTCGCCACGACGATCGCCGCGCTCACCGCCTCCTTGTCCGACGAATTGACCGAGGTGATCGGTGTGACCGAAACCGAGTTGAATACGACCGCCACCATCATTCGCGGACGCGAAGCGGCCTTTGGCAACTTGCTCACCGACGCCATGCGCACGGCGATGGACACCGATGTGGCCCTCGCCAACGGTGGCGGCATTCGGGCCGACAGGGTCTACGCACCAGGGCAGGCCGTGACCGCGGGCGATATTTTGGCCGAACTGCCCTTTGGCGACAGAACCGTCGTACTCTCACTCACAGGCGAACAACTGCTCGCTGCCCTTGAAAACGGCTTTTCTGCGGTGGAGGATAGCGCTGGCCGCTTCCCGCACCTCTCGGGCATGGCTCTGGTGGTCGATTTGGGCGCCGAACCCCTGAACCGCGTGGTCTCTGCCACCGTCGGGGGCACCCTGCTGGATCCCAACGCAACTTACACCGTCGCGACCAACGACTACATGGCCAGCGGCGGCGATGGCTACACGGTGTTGCGCGAGGCCGAAGTCCTGATCGACGCCAAAGCCTCCGCCCTAACGGCAATTCAATTGATCGACCACATTCGCACGGCGAACACCATCGCCCCTAAAATCGAAGGACGAATCGTTTACCAGAAATAGACGCCCAGGCGCGCGCGCGCTGGCTCCTCTTCACCCAGTCGCGCTACTTTCGGCGCAGGCGCGTCGGGCCTTGGACGACGATCACGCCGTTGATATCGTAGACGAGGCACTCCAGCTGCCCGAACTGCACCCGCGCATTACAATTGATCAGCGCCGCCGCGACAGCCAGATCGGCAGTGGGGAAGGTATGGGCCGCAGCAAAGGCACCGTCGGGCGACATGGCAAAGGCCTTATGACCCTGATCCTGCCTATAGGTGCCAATGTAGTCGTGCTGGGCCGACGCGCTCAAAATCAATTGGCTCACGGGCTCCTTGCCATCGTCCTCGCACCCCAGCATCGCAACCGCGCCGCCCACCAGCGCCACCAGTGGGCGCAGAGGTAGGAAGACTTGCCAAAACTGCTTAGAGGCCTCGTGTCGCATGCGCCCCGCCCTTGCCATGACCTTCGGCGAATTCCAACGGCAAAATCGAACGATCCAGCTGCGCACCAACCCTGCGTCATGTTACGCTACGGCGGTTGCCAAACGAGGCCCGCCGAATTTTTCCCCTGCTCTAATTCTTGACACCCATAGCCGTATTCGTGTTGTGTGCCGAGGCACACTCTGCAGTCGCCCTTCTTAACTCTTGCTTTCATTCTGGGATCCTAAGGCCATGAAACTCTTATCAACCAAACTCCTCCCCTGCCTCGCCTTGCTGTGCGCGACCGCCGCGCCTTTAGCGCAGGCGCAAACGCACTTGACCATCCTATCGACCAACGACATCGACCAGTTTGACGCCGTCGGCGGTCTCTCAGGCGTCGTTGCCGCCGAACGCGCCGCGCGGGAAAATGTGCTGTTCTTGCACGCGGGCGATTCCTACTCCCCCTCGATTCTCGCGGGTTTCGACCAGGGCAAGCATATGGTCGAGTTGTTGAACCAAGTCGCCCCCGACTTCATGGTGCTCGGCAACCATGAATTTGACTTTGGTCCTGAGGCGATGGTCTCCAACCTCGCCGAAACGACCTTTCCTATGCTCGTGAGCAATGTCTTTACTGAGACGGGCGCTAACGTCCCCCATACGCAGGCGACCGCTTTGATCGACATTGCGGGCTTTCAGATTGGCCTCATGGGCCTGACCTCGGAAGACGCCAAAGTCAAATCCTCGGTCGGGGCCTACCGCATCACCGACGTTATGGAGGCTGCGGCGCGTCACTCGGCGGCGTTGCGCGATCAGGGTGCCGATCTGGTCATCGCGCTGGTGCACTTGAACCAAACGGAGGATTTTGCCCTGGTCAACTCTGGCCTGGCCGATATCGTCATCTCTGGCGACGACCATAGCCAACTCACCTTTTGGGACGGCGACACCGCCCTCGTGGAATCGGGCGAACAAGCAGAGGTCGTCACCGCCATTGACCTCATCCTCAGCCGCGATGACCGGGAGCGGTTTCGCTGGTCGCCGAGCTTCCGCATTTTGAGCTCCGCCGACTACGAGCCGACCCCGCAGGTGGCCGCCAAGATCGCCGAGCTCACCGCCTCCTTGTCCGACGAATTGTCCGAGGTGATCGGTGTGACCGAAACCGAGTTGAATACGACCCGGCCCGTCATTCGCGGGCGCGAAGCAACCTTTGGCAACTTGCTGACCGACGCCATGCGCACGGCCATGGACACCGATGTGGCCCTGTCCAACGGCGGGGGTATTCGGGCCAAAGCTGTCTATACGCCAGGGCAGGAGTTGACGGCGGGCGATATTTTGGCCGAACTGCCCTTTGGCAACAAGACCGTCGTGCTCTCACTCACGGGCGAACAACTGCTCGCCGCCCTCGAAAATGGCTTTTCGGAAGTGGAGGAGGGCGCTGGCCGCTTCCCGCACCTCTCGGGCATGGCTCTGGTGGTCGATCTGGGCGCTGAACCCATGAACCGAGTGGTCTCTGCCACCGTCGGGGGGGTCCTGCTTGACCCCGCCGCGACCTATACCGTCGCGACCAACGACTATATGGCTGGCGGCGGCGATGGCTATACGGTGTTGCGCGAGGCCGAGGTCCTGATCGACAGCGACTCCTCCGTCCTGATGGCGACCCAGCTGATCGACCACATTCGCGCGGCGGGCACCGTCGCCCCCCAGATCGAGGGACGGATCGTTTACCAATAAAACCAAGGGGTATTCACGTGCCACGCGGGGGCTCCGCTCCCGCCTGGTCGCTGGTCTGTTCTGAATTCATCAACGCCGCTGGTATCAAATCTTCGCGGCGTTGACATAGGCTTTAGCAGGGTGCCCTTTCGGATTAGCGGCGCAAGAAAACCGATTCTTTCGGGTTTTTTTGCGGCGCGCCTTGGGCCATTTGGTCCTCATGCGCTTTACCGACCTCAGCCCCGCCCAAGACCGCGCCCTCCACGAGTTGCGCCAGGGCCGCCCCTTGCGCCTCATCGACGAGGCGCAAGCGTGGCACTGCCAGGCCATCGATACCGCGGCCCCGCCGCGCCTGGTCCCTGGGGGCTTTGCCCTCATATCGGGGCCGCGCGCCCACGCGCTCGCCTTGGGGGACGCGAAGGCGCCCTTGGCCATTCCCCTCGACGCGGACGCCGATGCCTCGGTACTCCCGTTCCTAATGGGGTCAAACGTCCAGCTCACGGTTCCTGTCGCGTCCGCCCCTGGCTTTGCCGACGCCCTGCTCGCCCTGGCCAAGCAAGGCCGCCTGATCCCCGCCTTCTACGTCTGGCCCGCCGATGCGCCCGACGCGACGACCCTATCCCTTCAGGTGTCAGACCTGCCCTTGACCCCGACCGCCGTGCAGCTGCGGCGACTTTCCACCCTCACCTTGCCCCTGGACCTGCACGGTCAAACATTGACCACCCAGGCCGTGCTGTTCGAACACGCGTCGCTCCAGCAGGATTTGCTGGCCCTGAACTACGGCGACCCCAAACCAAGCGATACGCCGCTGGTCCGGCTGCATTCGGCGTGCCTAACGGGCGATGTTTTCGGCTCCCTTCGGTGCGACTGCGGCCCGCAACTGCATAAGGCCTTGCATAAAATTCAGGCGGACGGACAGGGCAGCCTGCTCTATTTGCCGCAGGAGGGGCGGGATACGGGCCTGCGCAACAAGCTGCGCGCCTACGCCCTGCAAGACGCTGGCCTCGACACCCTCGACGCCGACGCGACCCTGGGCTTTGAGGCCGACGAACGCGACTTCGCCATGGCAGCCGCCGTGCTCCAGCACCTGGGCCTCACCCAAATTCGCCTCATGACCAACAACCCGAGCAAGGTCGCTGGCCTAGAGGCCGAGGGCATCCAAATTGTTGAAAGGGTCCCCCTACAAATCCCCGCTCAGGCCCACAATCGCGCCTACCAAGAAACCAAAGCCCGCCGCGCTGGCCACGACCTGGGGCATCTATAATACCAACGGCCACAGTGCACGACAGTAGCTTCTCAGGATGTCCTCAGGCGTGACCTACGCCAATACCAGCATGCTTTTTCTGGTTCCATCTGAATGAGCCGCCTAAGCTCGTCAAACCCGGTTCTGAAGACAGACTTTTTGTATCGTCCGTGAGAACCTCGTGGTCTCGGGGCTGTTCCAATTTTTGCAGATCCAATTTTGGTGGCCCAGGTCATTGCCAATGCTAGAATACTCATAAGTAGATCGAGTTTCTTAGTGATTGTTAAGCGCGTGTCCTCTAGATTGAAGCCTTTTGTTTTTGCATCTGCAAATAGGCACTCAATGGCCCAACGACGTTTGTAGCTTTTCATGGCATCACCAGCATTTCCGTTCGTAGCGACAATCAGAAGTTCTTTTCCGCCGAATTTGTTTTTGGCCTCCCGATCCCTAGTTCTTCTAGGTTTTTTGCCCTCAATGTATTTGGATGCAAAATTGAGCCACACGGGATTACCTTGCTCGTCTTTCTCAAGATAACCTCTGAATGTTTGAAGCGTGCGTTTGGTCCCAACTATTTCGCTCAATTTCTGACGCGTACCATCCTCAAGAGTAACACGCTGGTTCGATCTGAGGCGGATCGCAGTCTGGACGCCACTTTCAACCAGAAAGCTCAACCACCCCGCGCCAATAAATTCACGGTCCGCCAACAGGGTCTTGATGCTGCTTGCTCCGAATAAGTTCAAATATCTCTTCATGAGATCAATGCGTTGGTCGGTGTTGCTGCAACCTGGCTTATTCAACACGGTCCACATCAACGGAAGTCTATATCGCCGCGTAACAACTGCGAGAACCAGAATATTCATATGTGTGGAACCTATCTTCCAGTCGGTTCTGTCAAGACAAAGGTCCCAGCTCTTTGGAAGGTTAAGCATCTGTACAATCAGTAATGCTGACCAATCTTGAACAAGGTTTGTTTCAGAGAAGAAACGTTGAATACGGCGATAGGTGCTCGGAATTTTCGCTGCCGTGGGAAGTTTCGAACTTATGTGACTCAAATTCGGCGTCCGAGAACTGGTCATTCCAACAATCATTAGGCTCAAAACTTCAAGACGGTTCTTGCTTAATGGCACGCTGTTCGATAGCTGGGCGCTGAGGGAGTCGATGGTTTTGCGGATCATGGGGATACTCGATTCACTGTTGCAGAGCCCCCACCGCAAGCACATATCGGCTCCCTCAGCAACTACTGTCGTGCACTGTGACCAACGGCTAAAAAAGTTGACACTTTTTTAGCCGTTTCATGTCTCACGGCAGAAACGCTTCGCGTTTCGCCTCCGACGGGGCCTTCGCTTATACCCCGAGGCGCTTTCTTAGCTCATCTCGGGGTCGCTACGGGGGCCGCAGTCGCGGCCCTTATACCAGCGAACAAAAGAGTCATTTTAAGTCGCCGCTGGTATAAGGCCCTAACTGCAACAAGCCCAAACGGGGGACTTGGTCCGCGTGGACGGGTCGTGTTCTTTGCCAGGACAAGGCTCCGCCTACGGCAGGTTAAAGCTTGCGAACAGGGGGAGGTGGTCGGACCCGAGGTCGGGGCCGATCTGGTGGGCGACGGGGCGCAGGCCGCCGCGGACCCGGATGTGGTCGATGCGCAAACGCACGGTGAGGGGGCCTGGCACCAGCGACCTGAGGCGTGTTCGCCCTGACCAGCTGGTGTGCAAAGGGTTACCGACCAAGCGTCCTGGCAAGCGCCAGCCGTCCGCCTCAAACGGGGTCGTGTTCATATCCCCCATAATCACGGTCGGCACTGGCGTCCCGTCATGCGCATGGCCGTGCAGGCGCGCGAGCGTTGTGTTGCGTTCCGCCATGGCGCGCGGATAAAATGGTGCCAGCGGGTGGGTCGCCAGGACGCGTAAGGCCTGGCCCTGGCGCGTGACACGGACATCGAAGATCGGGCGCTGGTCCTGATCGGGGCCCCTATGGACTTGGATGGTGGCGGGGCCGCGCACCAGCACGATCATGGACCCGCGATACCCAGGGCTGTAAAATGCCTGATGGCGGCGATGGTCTGGGAACAGGGTGTCAAAATCGATGTTCGCATAGGTTCGCGGCACTTCGGACAAGTGGATCAGATCGGCCTGCTGGGCCAGGGCGGCGAAACGGTCTAGGGCGGCACGGCTGGCCTGCGTATTGAAGGCGGCAACGCGGAAATCGGCTGGTTCACCCGCGTTGGGATGGACGCTGGCGGTGCGCACACAAGCGACGCCGAACTCAAGTCCCAGGAGGGTCAGGACCAACCCCGCCCAGCGCCATGCGCGGACCAAGAGACACAGGAGGGCAAGGCCCGCCAGACCCGCGCCAAGGTAGGGCATGACCGCGCCGGCCATGACAAACAACCAATGCAGGGTCTGCGCGCCCGAGGTCTGGAACGGGTCAAAGGGCCAAGGCGCGATCAGATAAGCCAGTCGGTAGGCCCAAATACCGAGACCAAGGCCAAGGAGACCGAAGAACAGGACCCGAGGGCGGGGAGCCTGGGCTGCTAAAACCATTTGTCTTTGTATGGATGGGGCTGAATGGCTTTAGGTCCTTTGTTGGCATGGATGTTCCCTTGGGGTCGATTGTTCCAATCGACTTGGAACCCGCTTGAGCGCCATGAGCATTTGACGTTCCGTATAGAGCAAAAGCAGCGCTCGCGTGAAGGGGACACAAGGGGCAAAAAAGCAAATAAGCCCCTTGCATGGGCTGGTTCGGACTGTATAGGCGCGGGCTTGCGCTAGGGTCTCGCGATTCTGGCGGGGATAGGTTTTTGATAAAGTGGTAGGCAACTGCGCTTTCAGCAACGACGTATCGGCGCTCGAGCACGGCGGTTTGGGCGCGCGCACGACAAAGAAGATAGGACGTTTCCAGATGGAAAACCAGAACATACGCATACGGCTCAAGGCGTTTGACCATCGCATTCTCGACGCCTCGACCAAGGAGATCGTGTCCACCGCGAAGCGGACGGGCGCGGATGTGCGTGGGCCTGTTCCGTTGCCGACCCGTATTGAGAAATTTACCGTCTTGCGCGGTCCCCATGTCAACAAAAAATCCCGCGATCAATTCGAGGTTCGCACCCATAAGCGCTTGCTCGACATCGTTGACCCGACCCCGCAAACGGTCGATGCGCTGATGAAGTTGGACCTCGCCTCGGGCGTCGACGTCGAAATCAAGCTCAAAGGCTAAGTCCCCGCGAGCGCAAAGTCCCCCAGCAAATTCTGAGGGCATAAGGGCGACCCCGCTGCCGACAAACGCGGGGAGGACCTGGACTCGCCAGGGTCAGGGTCTCATCCTCGCGGATGCGGCCTGTTAGTTTAAGGACCAGACTATGCGAACCGGCCTAATCGCGCAGAAGCTCGGCATGTCCCGCTTGTTTTCTGAAACTGGAGCCCATATTCCCGTAACCGTCATGCAGTTGGACCAGTGCCAGGTGGTCTCGGTCCGCACCCCCGAGCGCGATGGTTATACCGCCGTGCAACTCGGCGTCGGCAAGGTTCGGGCAAAAAACGTCCCCAAGCCCATGCGCGGTCACTTTGCCAAAGCCAAAGTGCTGCCCAAGCGCAAGTTGGTGGAGTTTCGCGTCAGTTCCGACAACATGTTAGAGCCTGGCGCGACCTTGGCCGCGTCGCACTTCCTGGTCGGTCAGAAGGTCGATGTGACGGGCACGTCCATCGGCAAGGGCTTCGCTGGGGCCATGAAACGGCACAACTTCTCGGGCATGCGCGCTTCCCACGGGGTCTCCATATCCCACCGCGCCCACGGGTCGACGGGCCAGTGCCAAGACCCAGGCAAGGTCTTTAAGGGCAAGAAAATGGCGGGCCACTTGGGCGCTAGCCGCACCACGGTCCAGTCGCTTGAGGTTGTCAAGATCGACGCGGATCGCGACCTGATCTACCTCAAGGGCGCGGTTCCTGGCCCCAAAACGGGCTTTGTCCTAATTCGCGACGGCGAGAAAGTCGCCTTGCCCGAGGACGTTCCCACGCCCGCAGGGTTGAAAGTGGTCGAAGCCGTTGCCGAAGACGCGCCCGTCGAGGCCGCCGCTGAGGCCCTTGCTGAAGCGGAGGCATCTGCTGACACGCCAGCGCCTGAGGCAGCACCAGACGAGGCCGCGACCGAGGCCAAACCCGACGGAGGCGCCGCATGAAAACGCCCATCTTTACCCTCGACAAGCAAGAATCGGGCGAGATCGACCTGAACGATGCGATCTACGCCGTCGAGGTGCGCGGCGATATCCTCGCCCGCGTCGTCACGTATCAACTGGCCAAGGCGCGCAGCGGTACCCATAAGGTCAAGGGACGGTCGGAAATCGCCCGCACGGGCAAAAAGTTTACGCGCCAAAAGGGCTCGGGCGGCGCACGACACGGCTCGCGCCGCGCCAACGTCTTTCGCGGCGGTGGGATCACGCACGGGCCGACCCCGCGCGACCACGGCCACAAGTTGCCCAAAAAGATCCGCGCCCTAGGCCTAAAGACCGCGTTGGCCGCCAAGGTCGCCGAGGGCAACCTGACCGTCATCGACACCACACGCCTGGCGACGCCCAAAACGCGCGACCTGAAGGCCAAAATGGCCGCCTTCGGCACTGGATCGGCCCTGGTGATCGACGGCGGCGAGGTTGATCAGAATTTTCGCTTGGCGGCGGGCAATATCGTCGGGCTCGATGTCTTGCCGACGGCGGGTGCCAACGTCTACGACATTTTGCGCCACGATCGGGTCTTTCTCACCACCGATGCCGTTGCGGCCATAGAGGAGCGCCTGTCATGAGCCGTGGATTTATGCTGTCCAAGCGCGCGGCGGCCAAGCCCGCGCGTGCCGTTTCCCAAGAACGCAAGTTTGAAGTTTTGCGTCGCCCCCGCATTACCGAAAAAGCCACCAACGTCGGCGAGTTTGGGGCCTACGTTTTCGAGGTTGCCGTCGATGCCACCAAGCCCGAAATCAAAGCTGCCGTCGAGCAGATTTTCGGCGTCAAGGTTAAGACCGTCAACACCCTAAACCAAGACGGCAAACGCAAGCGGTTTCGCGGTCGGCCTGGTCGCCGCAACCACTTCAAGAAAGCCTATATCACCCTCATGCCTGGGCAATCGCTCGAGGCTGTGCAGGCGTAAAGAACGGAGGCGACATGGCACTCAAGTCTTACAATCCCGTCACGCCCTCGCAGCGCGAGTTGATCCTCGTCGATCGGTCGGATTTGTGGAAGGGGAAACCCGTCAAGGATTTGACCCTTGGTTTGACCAAGTCAGGCGGGCGCAACAACCAGGGCCGCATCACCATGTGGCAACGCGGCGGTGGCCACAAGCGCCGCTATCGGAAGATTGATTTTAAGCGGCGTCGGTTTGAAACTGCGGTTGTCGAGCGTCTGGAGTACGATCCCAATCGCACCGCCTTCATCGCGCTGATCAAGTACGCCAACGGCGATCTGGCCTACATCTTAGCTCCGCAGCGCTTGGCCGTGGGGGATCGGATTGAGGCGGGCGAGAAGGCCGATATCAAGCCAGGCAACGCCCTGCCGCTCGCGGCCATTCCCGTTGGGACAATTGTTCACAACGTCGAATTGCAAGCGGGTCAGGGCGGGCGCATCGCCCGTTCGGCGGGCACCTACGTGCAGGTTGTCGGGCGCGACAGCGGCTATGCCCTGTTGCGGCTGAACTCGGGCGAGCAACGCCGGGTGCGCCAAGAGTGCATGGCGACCATCGGCGCGGTGTCCAACGCCGACCATTCCAACCAGAACTTTGGTAAAGCTGGCCGCAATCGCTGGAAAGGCAAGCGCCCCCATGTGCGCGGCGTCGTCATGAACCCCATTGATCACCCCCATGGCGGTGGTGAGGGGCGCACCTCGGGCGGACGCCACCCCGTGACCCCCTGGGGCAAGCCGACCAAAGGGGCCAAGACCCGCAAGAACAAAAAGACCGATCGCTTGATTATGCGTACCCGTCACCAGGCGAAGAAGAAGTAGAGGAAGAAGACCCATGGCACGTTCTGTTTGGAAAGGCCCGTTCGTTGACGCCTATCTCTTGAAGAAGGCGGAGAAGGTGCGGGAGTCGGGCCGCAACGATGTGATCAAGACTTGGTCGCGCCGCTCGACGATTTTGCCGCAGTTTGTTGGACTCAACTTCGGCGTCTACGATGGCCGCAAGCACGTGCCCGTATTGGTAAGCGAAGATATGGTCGGTCACAAATTTGGCGAATTTTCTCCAACCCGTACCTACTACGGGCACGGGGTCGATAAGAAAGCGAAACGGAAGTAGTTATGAGCAAGCCAAACCCTCGACGCTTAGCCGACAACGAAGCGCAGGCCATTAATAAGCAGATCAAGACCAGCCCGCAAAAGCTCAACTTGGTTGCCGCTATGATCCGCGGGCGCACGGTGGAGGAGGCCCAAACCATGCTATCGTTTTCCAAGCGACGCGTGGCAGGAGAGGTCAAAAAGACCTTGCAGTCGGCCGTGGCCAATGCGGAACACAATCATGAGTTGGACCCTGATCGCCTGATCGTGGCCGAAGCCTACGTCGGCAAATCGCTGGTCCTGCGGCGGTTTCGGGCCCGTGCCCGGGGGCGCACAGGTCGGATCCTGAAGAAATTTAGCCGCATCACCATCGTGGTTCGCGAATCAGAGGAGCTTGTCTAAGATGGGACAGAAGGTCAACCCAATCTCGATCCGCCTTGGTGTCAACCGCACTTGGGACAGTCGCTGGTACGCAGAGGGCAAGGAATACGCCGACCTGCTGCACGAAGATTTCAAAATCCGCGACTTCATCACCAAGCGCCTTAAGCAAGCTGGGATCGCCAAGGTTGTTATCGAACGGCCCGCCAAGCGCCCGCGCGTAACCGTCCATGCCGCGCGCCCAGGTGTGATCATCGGCAAAAAGGGCGCGGATATCGAACGCTTGCGCAAAGACTTGAACGCCCTTTCTGGCGCCGAGGTGGCGCTGAACATCGTGGAAGTGCGCAAGCCCGAGGTCGATGCCCAACTGGTCGCCGAATCGGTGGCGCAGCAGCTTGAGCGGCGCGCCTCCTTCCGCCGCGCTATGAAGCGGGCGGTCCAGACCGCGATTCGCTTGGGCGCTGGCGGCATTCGCATCAACTGCGCCGGCCGCCTCGGCGGCGCCGAGATCGCGCGGACCGAATGGTACCGCGAGGGGCGCGTGCCCCTGCACACCCTGCGCGCCGATGTCGACTATGGCTTGGCCGAAGGCCTGACGACTTACGGCATCATAGGCGTCAAGGTATGGATCTATCGCGGTGACATCTTGGAACATGACCCAGGGGCCCATGAGCGTCGCGCCCAGGATTTCCATGCGGGGGGCCCCGTGGGCTCTCGCGCAGCTTAGAGGAGGTGGTTCGCCATGATGCTCCCCAAACGTACTAAATTTCGCAAAGCCTTCAAGGGCCGGCTACGCGGCCAGGCCAAGGGCGGCTTCGAGCTCAACTTTGGCACCTACGGCCTCAAGGCCGTCACGGGCGAGCGTGTGACGGCCCGCCAGATTGAGGCAAGCCGGCGCGCCATGTCGCGGGCTATGAAACGGGCTGGCAAGCTCTGGATCCGCATCTTCCCCGATCTGCCAGTGTCGTCCAAACCCGCTGAGGTGCGCCAGGGCAAGGGCAAGGGGTCGATCGACCACTGGGCGGTTCGGGTCAATCCTGGGCGCATCTTGTTCGAGATCGATGGGGTGACCGAAGAGGTGGCGCGCGAAGCCTTCGACTTGGCTGCGGCCAAATTGCCGATTAAGACCAAAATCGTCGCCCGCCTGGCGGTGGGCGCTTAAGCAAAGGGTTGGAGCCATGAAAGCCTCAGAGATTCGCAGCAAAACCCGCGAACAACTCAAAGAAGACCTGATCAAAAAGCGCGAAGAGTTGATGAACCTGCGCTTTAAGCAAGCCAACCTGGCGCTCGAGGGGTCGGCAGACTTTCGCAAAATCAAAAAAGACATAGCGCGCATCAAAACCATTATGCACGAGCAGGTCATGGCCGCGAAGGCTGCGGCTGCGAGCAGTTAAGGAACCACCTATGCCCAAACGCATCCTCAAAGGCGTCGTTACCAGCGACAAGCAAGACAAGACCGCAACCGTCCTGGTCGAGCGGCGGGTCATGCATCCGCTCTACAAAAAATTCGTCAAGAAATCGAAAAAGTTCGCCGCGCACGACCCCGAAAACCGTTGCAAAGAAGGCGACGTCGTCTCAATTCAGGAATGCCCGCCAGTATCGAAGAACAAGCGCTTTGCGGTCATTTACGGCGAAGCTGCCTGAGGATTCTCTGCTAAATCCCGTCGCACCTAGGCTTGGGTCTGGGGCGGGGAATCGTTAAATTTGGGGGGATTTCAGTTCATATACCAGCGGCGAATGAGAATGACTCTAATGATCGCTGGTATAAGGGCCGCGACTGCGGCCCCCGCAGCGGCCCCGAGAATAGCGCGAAAGCGCCTCGGGGTATAAGCGAAGGCCCCGTCGGAGGCGAAACGCGAAGCGTTTCTGCCGTGAGACATAAAGCGGCCAAAAAAGTGTCAACTTTTTTGGCCGATGGTTTTAGGAGTCCTCTATGGCCCAGCTTACATCCACGGCTCGCGTTGTCATCGTCGGTGGCGGCGTTGTTGGCGTTTCGGCGCTGTATCACTTGGCCAAGCGCGGGTGGGGTGCTGAGGCGGTCTTGCTCGAGCGTACCGAGCTGACGGCGGGGTCAACGTGGCACGCGGCGGGCCTCTTGCCCCTGTTCAATGTTTCCTACGCCGTCGGCCAGTTGCACCAGTATTCGGTAGAACTCTATAAGAAACTCGAGGCCGAAACTGGCCAGGACGTTTCCTTCCACAACACGGGCAATCTGCGCCTTGCCATGAACAAGGAACGCATGGACGAGTACCACTGGTACCGCTCCACTGCCGAGACCATCGGCGTAGAAAGCCACATGCTGTCGGTTAACGAGATCAAAGACCTGTGGCCGCTGATCGACCCCGATGGTTTGGTCGGCGCCCTGTTCCACCCGACCGATGGCCATATTGCGCCCGTGGATTTGACCATGGCCCTGGCCAAGGGCGCGCGCGATCAGGGCGGTAGCATCCACCAGCACACGCGGGTGACCCAGATTGAGCGCGACGCGAACGAATGGGTCGTGTCCTGGGAAAAGTCCCAGGACCCTGACACCAAAGGTCAAATCCGGTGCGATCATGTGATCACCGCCTCGGGCAACTATGCGTTCGAAACTGCGCGCAAGGTGGGCTTGCAAATCCCAGCGATTCCAGTCGAGCATCAGTACATTGTCACCGACGAAGACCCAGCCCTCGTCGCCTATCGGGCGGGCGGCGCGTCGGAACTGCCCGTGCTGCGCGAGTCCGACAATTCCTGGTACTTGCGCGAGGAACGCGGCGGGTGGATCCTGGGGCCCTACGAGTACAAGGGCGCGCCTGCGTGCTTTGTCGACGGCGTTCCCAGTACCTTTGAAAAGGACTTGTTCCCTGGGGATTTGGAACGGCTCATGCCCCACGTTGAGGCCTGTATGCGCCGCGTCCCTTCGTTTGAAACGGCGGGCATCAAAGACATCGTCAACGGCCCCATTTCGTATGCCCCCGACGGCAACCCCATGGTTGGTCCTGCCTTTGGTTTGCCCAACTATTGGATTTCTGAAGCGCACTCCTTCGGGGTAACGGCGGCGGGCGGCGCGGGCTGGCAGCTTGCGAACTGGATCATCGACGGCGAACCGTCGGTCGATATGCTCGGCGTCGATCCGCGGCGCTTTGGCGTCACGTCCAAGCATTTCGCCAAGATCAAGAACGAAGAGGCGTATGCCCACGTATTCGTCAACCATTTCCCCATGGAGGAGCGCGCGGCGGGCCGTCCCGCCAAGACCGTGCCGTGCCACGACCGGCTGGACGCGGCAGGCGCCGTCTGGGGCGCGCGGGTCGGGTGGGAGCGGCCGAACTGGTTTGCCAAAGCGGGGGAGGCGCGCGAAGATGTCTATTCCTACCGCCGGTCCAACTGGTTCGATGCCGTGGGGCGCGAGGTCGGTCATATGCGTCAGGGCGTGGGCTTGATGGAACTGTCCTCCTTCGCCAAGTACGAGATTGAGGGTACTGGCGCGCGGGCGTTCCTGGACCAGATCGTTGCCAATGCCATTCCAAAGAAACAAGGGTCGGTGCGGCTCTGCCACGCGCTCAACCCCTCTGGGTCGATCCGGTCAGAATATACGGTTCTGAAACTGGCCGACGGCTATGTGGGGGAGCGGTTCTACGTGGTCGGCCCGGGGGCCGCGCGCGCCATCGACGTGTCGTACCTGACGCACATGATGCCCAAGGATGGTAGCGTGCATTTCCGCGATGTCACCACGCAATATGGGGTGTTTGTCTTGGCAGGGCCCGACGCGCGCCAGGTCTTGGCGCAGATCGCCGACGCCGATGTTTCTAACGCCGCCTTTCCCTGGTTGACCATGCAGGATATTCCGATTGGATACGCTGAAACGGTGCGGGCCTTGCGGGTCAACTTCGTCGGGTCGCTGGGCTGGGAGCTGCATCATCCCATCGAATACCAGAACCACCTATTCGACCTGTTGGTCGCGGCGGGCAAGACCTATGATCTGGGCTTGGTCGGGATGCGCGCCATGGACTCGATGCGGCTGGAAAAATCCTACCGGCTGTGGGGGACAGACATCAACGCCGAGAACTCGATGTTGGAGGCGGGTTTCGCGCGCTTCGTTTCGCCAAAGAAAGCCGACTTCATCGGTAAGGCGGCGCTGGACGCCCAGCGCGCGGCAGGTGTGCCGACCCAGTACTGCACCCTAGAAATCGATGTCGATCCTGACGACCCCGCCGACGCTTTTGGCAACGAACCGATCATTTTGGACGGGGACGTCATCGGGCGCGGCACCGCCGGCGGTTACGGTCATCATGTTGGCAAATCCCTCTTGCTCGGCTACGTCAAGACGGCTCAGGCCCACGTCGGGCTCGAATGTCAGGTACGCGTCCTCGACAGCTTGCGCCCCGCGCGCATCATCGCCGAAAGCCCCTACGACCCAGAGAACTCAGCCTTGCGGTCCTGACACCCCCATCGCGCATGGCCCCGAGCGAGGCTCGGGCCCTACATATCCATTTCGATGATTTCGGCGACTTCAATGCTGCCGCCCTCGCCCATGATCGGGGATTTTTTCGCGAGGGCCTCGGCGGCCTCTTTGTTTGGAACCGTCACGACGGTGTAGCCGCTAATGGGATTGGCGCCGCCGTGCGGCTCGACGCCTTGGGCGGACACGGTGGAGGATTTGCCAACGGGATTGCCAGGGTCCTTCACCTGGGTACCCATATCTTCAAACCAAGCGCCCCAAGCGGCCATGGAGGCTTGCTGCGCTTCTTCGGTTTCGGGGATCGTGCCGCCGTGGTAGACGAAAATGAAATCGGGCATGGTTCGGATTCTTTCTTCTTTTCTGGAATGCCAGATTTATAGCGCCAGCGTCAGAAAAGGCAAAGGGCGCGCGCTGGTCTCGGAGTTGCGGGTTTCGGGCGCGGGCGTTCCCTGCGCCCTTGGAGCCCGCTTCGGGGACCGCAGTCGCGGCCCTTATACTGGCCGATCAAAAGAGTCGTTTTCAACGACCCTTTAGCGGCTTTGGTCAAGCCGTTCCGCCATCAGAGCGATCATTTCAAAGGCGATCGCCCCCGCCGTCAGGGCGGTAATTTGGTTGGGGCTGTCCTTAGTCGGCATGAGGCAAACGATATCACCGCCGACGATGTTCATACCGCGCACCGCCCGTAACAGGCCGATCGCTTCGTCGATGTCGAACCCCTTTTCGCCTGGCTCCAGGTTGGCCACCGCGGGGGCAATGCTTGGGTCGAGGCAGTCGAGGTCGAAGGTGATATAGACGGGACGCCCCGCAAGCACGTCCTGGATTTGCGCAATCACGTCGGCGGCACCGCGCTGGCGATAGTCGGCCATGGTGACAACCTTGTAGCCGTAGTCGTAGGACGGTTGCAGCCAATCGAGCGTGCGCGCATGGCCGCGCAGTCCGATTTGCATGGAATGGGTCGGGTCCACCTGCCCTTGGTCCGCCAAATAGGCGCCCCAGTGCGCGGCGGACTTCTTGGCGCCCAAAAAATGATCTACTTTGGTAAAGACATCTGTGTGGGCATCCAAATGTAGGAAGCATAGGGGCTCCCCGCCCGCCAAGGCACCGCCGCCCAAGGCTTGGACGATCCCGCCCGTAATCGAATGGTCGCCGCCGATGGACACTGGGCAGGCACCGACCGCATCGACCTGGCGGTAGAAATCGGTGATCTGCTGTATGCAGTGTTCGTTGTCATTGGCGCGCGGGAAGGGCACATCGCCCAGATCGACGATCTTGGCGCTGGCCCAGGGGTCAAGATCAAAGGGCGCGTGGACGCGGCGCTGAACCGCAGAAACGTGGCGCAGCGCCCGTGGTCCCAGGTGCTGGTCGCGCTCCGTCGTCCCGTTCCCGCCCGAATGGGGAACGCCGATCAAGGCCAGATCCGCGCCGCGTTCCCCCGTTTCGGGGCAGAGGATCCCTTCGGGTCCAAGGGTCGCCATGGGGCAACGAAACAGGGTGGGGATGCCCCACCAATAGAGATTTTCCATCATCGCCTGGTCGTGGTGTTCGGCCATGGTTTGCTCCCCAGGTTTTGATTGCAAGCAAAGCAGAACCTTATCATCAATTTGGCACAAACCCAAATGCGAAAGCCGTGTTATTTTTCCCAGTGATTGCTATAGGTAGCCGTCTTTTTGCTTGCAGGTATCCTATGTTGTCTTCTGATGCTGCCAAGACTTGGCTCGACAAAGCCTCAACCCTGCGCGAGGCCCTGCCCTATATGCGCCGCTACGCAGGCCGCACGGTCCTGATCAAGTTTGGCGGCAACGCCATGGTCGACCCCGACTTGATCGCTGCGTTCGCCGCCAATGTGGTTTTATTGCAACAGGTCGGCATGCGCCCTGTGGTTGTTCACGGTGGCGGCCCGCAAATTTCGCAACGCCTGACACAACTGCAGATCGAGACCCAGCACATCAATGGCCGCCGCGTGACCGATGCGGCGGTGATGGAGGTGGTGGAAATGGTGCTCGCAGGGTCGGTCAACAAGGGCCTCGTTGACGCCATTCGTCAGGCTGGCGGGCGCGCCATCGGCATTTCGGGTAAGGACGGCGGCCTAATCCGCGCGCGCAAAATTTTCGGGCCCGAGGGGGAGGACCTGGGCCAAGTTGGCGAGGCAGAGCTGATCGACCCGTCGATCCTCGCGACGCTGGAGGCGGCCAAGTACATTCCTGTCATCGCTCCGATTGGCTACGACTTGGCGGGCACAACCTACAATATCAACGCCGATTCAGCCGCGGGTGCCATCGCGGCGGCGCTCGGCACGCGGCGGTTTTTGTTGCTGACCGACGTGGCGGGAGTGCTGGATCGACAGGAAAATCTGCTACCCGACCTGTCGGTTGCGGACGTTCGCGCGTTAATAGCAACGCAGGTGGCAACTGGAGGTATGATCCCCAAGCTGGAAACCTGCATCGCGGCGGTGGAAGCAGGGGTCGAAGCCGCGGTCATCATGGACGGGCGCGTGCACGACGGCATCTTACTGGAACTGTTCACCGACATAGGCGCAGGAACCCTGATCCGTGCCGCAGATTAAAACCGCAGTTTTCCCCGTTGCGGGCCTAGGGACGCGGTTTTTGCCCGCGACCAAAGCCATGCCCAAGGAAATGCTGCCGATCGTCGATAAGCCGCTGATCCAATTTGTCGTGGAGGAAGCCCGGGCGGCGGGCGCCGAGCGGCTGGTGTTTGTCACCGGCCGGTCCAAGCACGCCATCGAAAACCACTTTGACCACGTTGTGGAGTTGGAGGGGGTGCTGGCAACGCGCGGCAAGCAGAGCGCGCTTGCCGAAACCATGGCACCCATCGGCAAGCCAGGGGAGGTTATTTTTTTGCGCCAGCAACAACCTTTGGGTCTGGGCCATGCCATTTGGTGCGCACGGCACTTGATTGATGAAGCCCCTTTTGCCGTGCTGCTGGCCGATGACTTTATTCGATCCGACGTGCCAACCTTGGTCCAAATGGCGGAGGCCTATGCGGGCGGGGCCTTGGTGGCGTCCATGCCTGTGGCGCGAGCGCAAACGGGGAACTACGGCATCATTGCCCCTGGGGCGGGACCAGGGCAAGTAGCGGGCCTTGTGGAAAAACCCGATCCCGCCGACGCCCCATCGACCCAAGCTGTGATTGGCCGCTACATTTTGCCCCCAGCGATTATCCCAATCCTCGCCGACCAGCAGCCAGGGGCTGGCGGGGAGATCCAGCTGACCGACGCTTTGCAAGTGCTGGCGGCGCGCGGCGACGTACAGGCCTTCAACATACCAGGGCAGCGCTTCGATTGCGGGTCCAAATTAGGCTACATCCAGGCAACGCTGGCCACGGCCATGGGCCGCGACGATTTGGCCAAGCATTTGCGCCCCTATTTGTCGCAATTTCAAACGACTTAAGCAAATCGCAGTCTAGGTCACTCCAGAACACCCCCCTTGGTGGGGAAATCCGTTTTGGGGAGACCTTATGCCGAATGCCGCCGCCACATCCCGCCGTTCCGCGCGTTCTGGGGGGCGTGCTGCGCGCCTTGCCATGCGCGCCGCGCCCCTGAGCGAGGACAAGCGCCCCGTTCGTCCTGGTTTGGAAGGC
Source organism: Alphaproteobacteria bacterium (assembly GCA_965229645.1). Classification (GTDB taxonomy): domain Bacteria; phylum Pseudomonadota; class Alphaproteobacteria; order UBA7985; family UBA7985; genus CAXQZM01. Next base: position 3,043,679 of record OZ245893.1, on the reverse strand, counting down.
GGGCGTTATCAACCCCTGCAGGAAGGTGACATTCGCAAAATCCATGACGCAGCGGTGCAATGCCTGGCGGAAATCGGCATGGCCGATGCGCCGCAATCGGGGGTCGATGTCATGGTCGCGGCGGGGGCGGCCTATCGCGAGGGGCGCCTCTACTTTTCCCAAGACATGATCGAGGACATGTTGGCCCAGGCCAATCGCCAGCCCGTGCTGTATTCCCAGGACGGTCAAAACGACCTGCATCCCTACGGCAACCGGGTCTATTATGGTACGGCGGGCGCGGCGGTCCATGTGGTCGATGTCGATGCCAAGACCTACGCTGACTCGACTTTGGCCGATCTGTATCGGGCCGCGCGCCTGACCGATACTTTGGACAATGTGCATTTTTTTCAGCGGCCCCTGGTCTGTCGCGACTTGACCGACAATCGGGAAATGGACCTCAATACGCTCTATGCCTCGATCAAGGGCACGGCCAAGCACGTGGGTACCAGTTTTGTCGATCCGCGGCACGTCGCCGAGGGCTTGCACCTCATGTACGAGGTGGCGGGCGGGGAGCAGGCGTTCCGCGACAAGCCCTTTGTCAGCTTGTCCTGCACCCACGTGGTGCCACCGCTGAAATTTGCCACCGAATCTTGCGAGATTATGGAGGTCGCGCTGCGCGGCGGGATGCCCATCCTCATGCTGTCGGCGGGGCAGGCAGGGGCAACCTCGCCCGCATCTGTGGCGGGGTCGGTGGTGCAGGCGGTGGCCGAGTGCCTGGCGGGCCTCATTTACGTCAACGCCATCCGCCCTGGCCATCCCGCCATGTTCGGCACCTGGCCCTTCGTTTCTGACCTGCGCTCGGGCGCCATGTCGGGCGGATCGGGAGAACAAGCTTTGCTGTCGGCGGCGTGCGCGCAGATGCACCATTTTTACGGCTTGCCTGGCGGCGCGGCGGCGGGCATGTCGGATTCCAAGATGCCCGACATTCAGGCGGGCTACGAAAAGGGCATTACCTGCGTCATGGCGGGCCTGGCGGGCCTGAATCTGGTCTACGAAAGCGCGGGCATGCACGCGTCCTTGCTGGGGTTTTGCATGGAAAGTCTCGTCATCGACAACGACATGCTCGGCCAGTGCATGCGCGCCGTGCGCGGGCTGGAGGTGACGGACGACTCCATTTCAATCGACACCATGCGCCAAGTATGCCTTGAGGGGCCAGGCCACTACTTGGGGTCCTCGCATACCATGTCGCTCATGGAAACCGAGTACCTCTACCCCAAAATCGCCAACCGCCTCTCGCCCAAGGAATGGGCCGAAGTCGGCAAACCCGACATCGTTGCCGACGCCCAGGCCTATATCCAAGAAGTCATGGCCCGTCCCGCCCCGACGCATATCAGCGCCGAACTCGACCAATCGCTTAAAGCCAAATGGCCCCTCAAGGTCTAAAACCTCCCCTTCCGCCACCGTCCCAATCAACTTCAAGGGAACATTCGCTTTGAGGTCGCGTACCAACCATCGCAAAAATTCTACTTGCAGCCCAACCAATTTCCGCCTAGGAAAGTGGCATTTAATTTTAAGATATTATTTTAAGACCATGAAATACTTACATTTTACTCTGCTTTTCATACTTGTTGCGGTGGCTGCCGTGCGGCCAGCGCAAGCGCAACTCGGCGGGTCGTTCGGGTCTTCTGGCGGTCAAGCGCAGACCGCTGCCTTCGATCCAGGGTTGCCCTACTGTCCGCCGCTCGTCGCAGGATTGCCCGAAAGCACGGCACCCGATGGCGACCCTTGGGCCCCTGGCATCAATTGCGTGTTGGACGCGGCCCCTGGGCAAGCAGGTGTCGGCGGGGCAAGTATCCTACCCCCCAACGCCGTCGACCCCAGTTTGGTCGGCAACACGACCGTCCAGGACATTTCGCCCAACACCTGGAACACCGGCGGGTTCGGGACGACCGCCGATGCATCTGGCAACCAGTTCGGCCAAACATTCTCGACCCTTCGGGGCCGCGCGGGCGTGTCCTATGCCAATTGGCCCGACTACTTGGGCGCCGACCAGGGGCAAGAACACCTGTCCTTGCTGCTCGATTTTGAAATGGGGCCAGGCGGATTTTTGAACAATGCGGATGGCCTGGGCTGGCGCATCATCACCCTCGATGCGCTGGAAAGCAAGCTCTCGCTCAATTGGAAGGGCGAACAGGAGCACATGGACGGTACCAGCGGGCTCAATAGCGTCGGCAATGAGCTTCATTTTGAGGCGGACCTGGTCTTGGCAGGTCCTGCGGCGTCCTACGAACTCGAGTATTCGCGACCGCTCAGCGGCTACGAAGGTTGGACCCTCACGGGTGCCATCGTCACCGAATTCCCTATGCCCACGGGCGTCTTGACCACCCGCTTGGGCCTGACCCACGGCTCGGAGTACTGGATGGACTCCTACTACGGCATCACTGACGCCGAAGCTGCGGCCAGCGGCCTGGCGGCCTATTCCCCCAATGCGGGCTTGCGCGATCTGTTCCTCGACGCCACGGTGGACATTCCCATCGACGCATCGATGGGAATCGAACTACGCGGGGGGTACAAGCGCCTGCTTGGCCCCGCGGCGAACGCACCGCAAGTCGACAAGGCTGGTTCGGCTGATGACTTCACCTTCGGCCTGTCGTTCTACTACCGCTTGTAGGGCGCGAAGCGTCTCCTTCCATGTCCCCGCCGCCATCTGCCCCCGCGCCCACCGCCAAACACATGCCTGTCCGTCACGAGGCCCATGGGCAGGTACGCCATGACGCCTACGACTGGATGCGGGCCAAAAACTGGCAAGAAGTGATGCGCGACCCGAGCGCGCTGGACCCCGAAATTCGCGCGCATTTGGACCAGGAAAATGCCCACTTCACTGCCTATTGGACCGGTCAGGAGGCCAGCACAGAGGCCTTGTTTGAGGAACTCAAGGGCCGAATTAAGGAACAGGACGACAGCCTGCCGACCAAACACGTCACCCACGCTTACTGGTCGCGGTTCGAAACCGGCCAGCAATACCCCATTTTGATGCGCGCGCCCGTGGCGGATTCTGCGGCGGCAGAGGTGGTTTGGGATCAGAACCGCGCCGCAGCGGGCCAGCCCTACTACGCCCTCGGTGTGGCGGCGGCGGACCCCCAGGACCAGCTCATAATCTTGGGCGAGGATACGAGCGGGTCGGAGCAGTACGACCTGCGCGTTTACGACATGGCGCGCAAGGTGTTCTTGCCCGATCTGCTGCCCAAAACTGGCGGCGGCGGGGTTTGGGACGCCAAGGGCGAGAGCTTTTTTTATACCCAGCTAGACGCCAGCCATCGCCCCTACCAAGTCTTGCGCCATGTCCTCGGCACCCCCGCGACCGAGGATGCCCTGATCTTTGAGGAAACCGATCCAGGTTTTTTTGTAGGGGTGTCCAAGACCGAGTCGGGTCAGTTCATTTTGATCCAAACGGGCGACCATATCACGAACGAGGTCCATCTGCTGCCCGCCGACGCGCCAGCACAACCGCTGCGCTTGGTCGCCGAACGTCATACGGGGCATGAGTACTCCCTAACCCACGCGGGCGACTGGTTTTACATTTTGACCAATCAGGGCGGCGAGGCGGTCGATTTTGAGATTTGCCGCGCACCTGTCGCCGATCCAAGCAGAGACCAGTGGCAGGCCTTGGTTCCCCACCAGGCGGGGCATTTGATCCTGGATCACTTTACCACGTCCCAGTACTTAATCCGCATGGAACGGCGCGCGGCCCTGCCGCACTTGATCGTTCGCGACTTGGCAACGGGTCACGAACGCGATCTGGCGTTCGACGAGCCTGCTTACGCCTTGGGGGCAGGGGTTGCCTCGGGCGACTTTGAGGATCAATTCATCCGCTTAACCTATTCCTCCCCCGCCACGCCCAGCAGTACCTATGACCTCGACTTGCCCAGCGGCGCCCGTACCTTGCGCAAAGTTCAGGAGGTGCCCAGCGGCCATGCGGCTGGCGACTATCTGGTCGAACGCACCATGGTCACGGCCCGCGACGGCGCGCAGGTGCCCTTGACAGTTTTGCGCCGCAAGGACCTTGAAACGCCCGCCCCTGCCTATCTCTACGGCTACGGCTCCTACGGGATGGCGATTCCCGCGAGCTTTTCGCCCCATGCCTTCTCGCTGGTGGACAGGGGCCTGATCTACGCCATCGCCCATATTCGCGGCGGCATGGAACAGGGCTACGCTTGGTACTTGGACGGCAAGGGCGCCGCTAAGCAAAATACCTTCAATGATTTTGAGGACTGCGCGCGGTTCCTCATCGATCAATACCTCAGCCAAGTCGGCAAAATCGCGATTGAGGGCGGCAGTGCGGGCGGCTTGCTCATGGGCGCTGTCATAAACCAAGCCCCCGAGCTATTCGGCGCCGTGGTCGCGCAAGTGCCCTTCGTCGATGTCCTCAATACCATTTCCGACGCGACCCTGCCGCTCACCCCCATGGAATGGAACGAATGGGGCAACCCCATCGAGGACGCGCAGGCATACGCGACCATCGCCGCCTACAGCCCCTACGATCAGGTCCGCCCCCAGGCCTATCCCCCCCTCATGGTGACGGCGGGCCTCGCCGACCCTCGGGTCACCTATTGGGAACCTGCCAAATGGGTTGCCAAGTTGCGCGCACACCGCACCAACGAGGAACCGCTAATTTTCAAAACCAATATGGAGGCAGGGCACGGCGGCCGCTCGGGTCGCTTCGAATATCTGCGCGAAAAGGCCGAAGCCTACGGCTTTATTCTAAGTGTCTTAGGTAAAGGGCTCTGAGAGATCGCCGAGGGGGCTGGCGGGCCTAGCATCGGGGACCAGCGAGTCTGGCTGCAAATTCAACCCTGGGATGTCGGGCACGTTGCCCTCGCCAAACAATTGCTCAAGAATATAGGGGGCCGTGAACCCAAGGCCGACAACCACGCCGATCAAAACCAGTACGCGAGCCCAGGAAAAAAGCCGGCGGAAAATTTGCTCCACAAGGAACCAGGTAAAGAGCCCGAGGACAAAGGCCCAGGCCCCTGGCATGTCGTTGACACTCTGCCCGAGGGCCACCGCCCAGTCGATGAGCGACTGAGCCAAGGTGGCAAAATTGATCGACTCCACACGACCTCCAATCTATGGGTGCTTGGCCCTAGATTCCCGTTCTTTAGGCCCCAATTTGCGCCGCGCAAGGGCCGCAGCTTGGCATTTTTATGGGTTGTACTTAATAACTGGATTAGCTTTCGGCTATACCGCAGACGGCCACCTTGACAGTCCTGCCGTCCTAATTTCTGCGAGCCACCATGACCGACGAACCCTTCTGGAAGACACGGCCTATAGGCCGCATGACCCCATCGCAATGGGAGTCGCTGTGCGATGGCTGCGGGCGTTGCTGCCTGCTCAAGCTGGAGAATCTGGACGCCGAGGTGGGCGCAGATGATCGGTTTGCCTATACGTGCGTCGCGTGCAAGTTGCTCGATTGCGATACGGGCCATTGCCGTTCCTACGTTGATCGCCTGTCGCATGTGCCCGATTGTCTGGTTCTGACTCCCGACGGTGTGGCAGCGCACAAGACCTGGTTGCCCGAAACCTGCGCCTATCGGCGCTTGGCAGAAGGGCGGGATTTGCCACCTTGGCATCCGTTGCGAACTGGAGACCCAGGGAGTACGCGCACCGCTGGCTACAGCGTCGCGGGCTGGTGCTGGTCGGAACAAGACCTGGCCGACGAGTGCGACCTGATCGACCATACCATCGCACCTTTACACCTTAGCGAGGTTTTGCGGCCTCTTGATTGGTGGGAAAGATGAACTTGATCCCAAGGGTCGCTTGAACGACCCCTTTGTGGCGTTCAAGCGGCACGCAGGCTGCGCTCCCACTTGGTCGCAAGTCCTTCATAAATACTGAATTTTCAATTCAGTATTTTCGCGTCCATCAACGGCGCGACGAGTCAAACTTTGCCGCAGCTGGTATGACCTGCCCATCAGCCTGCGTCTAGGCGATATACAGGGCAATCGCACTTCAAAATCCTTGAATGAGTGTCTTTAAGAACTCGTTGCTCCATCCCGCGCGTTTGAACTTGACGCGATTTGAGGACTTGTCGTTGTTAGCCTTTATGATGTTCAAAGCAATGCGCCGTAAGGCAGCAAAGTTTGCAAGTGCGTTGCCCTTTCTCGTACGATGGAAGTCCTCGTTCATCACGACATCTAGGGACCAATGTAAACTATTTTCAATCTGCCAATGACCACGGATTAGATTGGCAGCCTCCTGAGCGGTGCTCTGCTTTGACATAAGATAAGTCCGCTCTTCTTGGCTAACTTTCCCATCAACTTCACGCTTATACAACACATGGACGAAAGCAGAAAGGTGGGGCCAATCATGGGTTTGTGTCACATAATCTGGGACTTCATAAACTCTATAGCGGCGCTCCTCAATACGGCCATGGTCAGCATCTGTGGAACTGTACTCATTCGCCCAAGTCGTTTGTGGGTCTGCAATACAGGTCTGAATATCGTTCATCAACCCCTTCTGGTTGGCCCTGAGTTGTATGCAATACTCTGCACCTTGAGCGGCGATCAGTTCGCAGGTCTCGCGTTGGCAGTGCAGGGCGTCGGCGGTAAGAGTGATACCACGAATATCAAGCAAACTCACGCAGCGCTAAAATCTCACTGCCTGCCTTAGCGCTTTGAGTAATACCAAGACTTAACCGCGCTCCATGGGCAAACGCCGTGACCAGGTTAAGGTTTGACTTCTTGGCAGCTTTATCAAAGCTCCCACGCAACTCCTTACCATCAATAGCAACGGCCTTTTGCTTTTCATCAGTGTTTGCAAAGTCAGCTCGAAATTTTTCAAAAAACGCCTGAAAACTGTCTGGCTTCATCAACTGAAACAGGCGTGAAAATGCGTCGTGACTGGGTAAACCCAGAGGAAGCTCCAGAAACTCGCGCAAAAAATCCTCCTTGCTGCGAGCAAAATGTTCCATGTCCACTGCGGTTTCACCCCCACATAGGGCGCACAAAAGGCTTATCGTCATCAAGTCGCAGAACTTGTGACGAGGGGCATTGCTCGTGCGAGGATCATCTAACTCGTTGAAATAATTGACTAGTAAGGGCATGTGTCGGCTCCATCTCGTGATGGAGACCGCCGAGTCCCTTTAGAACAAATTGTCAACTCTCAAGTGCGATTCCCCTGAGGCGATATACCCGCCCCCACCCGACGTCATCCCGCGCCGGTCCTCCGCCACCTACGTGTGGGGCCGCCTGATCGATGTAGGCGTGGAGTTCCCAGTCGGCGTCGTTGCCGCTGACGACAGACCTTCCTGAGCATGACCTTCCACGATCTCGTCACCCTGTTTCGGGAAGAGTCTGCCACCACCCCAGGCTTCGACGGCACCTTACGGCTCGACATCGAGGGCGCAGGCACTCTGTTCATCGACGGCACGGACGAATTCGTCCAAGTCCATGCCGCCGACGACCCCGAAGCCGACACGCAAATCCCAGGGCAAACGCTTTTGAAAAAATCGTGCTGGATTGTGTAGTACATTCAGTGAACAATTTACTGAATCCTCTCCAAACTCGACCCAATTTCCGCCCGAGTTAGGACAAGGTGCCCTCTGGTTGCAACAAACGAGGTCGAGTCTTTCCCAAAAGCGATAGCCCTGACCCAAATCCACCTTGACCTTGCCACGCTCAAAGGCCTAGTGAAGGGCGACCTCAACCCCGCCTTGGCCTTCATGACGGGTAAGCTTAAAGTTAGCGGCAATATGGGCTTAGCAATGAAGTTGCAGGGGTTGATTGGGGAGGATTTGGGCGCTGTTGACGGGCAGGGTGCGCCAGGCCATAGATACAAAGCGATCAAGAGGGATGTTATGCAAGAAAGACTTCACTTATCACTCGATACCGAATCTCTGGTTGAAGGCCAAAAGCTGATCCCAGACCTAATTGATAAGATCGTTGAAACCAGCGAAGATGCCCGACCGATACGAGTGAAAGAAAATCCTGATACCATGGATCTGGGCGCGACCTTGTCCTTGATCGTCACCTCTGCTGCTGCCACTGCACTGGCGCATGGCATTGCGCTTTGGCTGGCACGACATAAGACCGCCACGCTTAAGATAAGTACAAATGCGGGCGATGAGATCGTTGCGACGGGCCTAACTTCGAAAGACGCTACGAAATTGGCGGGATTGTTCCTGGATCACGCATCGTAATCCTCAAATTTTAGCATGGCAGGATTTGATCCGAAATACGCGGTTGCCATTATTCTCGGTGCCGATGAGTGGCCAGAATTTGCGAAAGCGGGCGAATCACTCAATGGTGGTATGCCATTTCGTGGCTCAGCGGAACTAGGTCGCGCTTACTTTGAATCCGATCTAGGTCTTGGCATTAAGGACGATCAAATCTTAGATCTCTTTAATGTGAATGACTCCTCTGCAGACCAAATTGTCCAGATTGAAGATTTTTTGGCGCGAAAGTCTGAGTCCTTCAAACGAGAGGCATCCCGGATTAAGGATCTGTTTCTTTTTTTTGTTGGCCACGGTGATACCTACGGGGACCAGAAAGACCTTTTGATGTTGGTGCGGAGCAGTCGTCCCCGCAGTTCCATGTCGGGCATTCAAAGCCAGCCGCTCTCAGAGATTTTAAAGCGGCGCGCGCCCAGGTGTCGCCATGTGGTGATCTTGGACTGTTGCTGGTCGGGTGCCGCCATTCGGGCTTGGCAAGATACTTCACCCGCTGAGATGATTGGGCAGCGGGTTGTGAACACATTGCCACAGTATGGAACGACACTTATCTGCTCGTCAACAAAGGACATGCCGTCGATGGCACCGACTAAGCATGACACAACCCTATTTTCTGGGGCTTTTTTTGAGACCCTTTCTCGCGGTTCAAGCCTCATTCAAGGTGATCTCAGTGCGCGGACCGTTGCAAACCTCACCTATGATTTGATGGAGGAAAGATATGATAAGGCATCCAGGCCTACTGTCTTTGGAATTGAGCGGCAACACGGAGACCTAAGCGAAAAGCCCTACTTTCCAAACAAAGCACGACGTGCGAGCGAATTGCTTAAGGAGCTTCGCGCGGGCGTACCTCCAAGAAACGTTGAGGTAGGAATCAAAAAAGCAATCGATACAGAGAATGACACAAAGCCATCTGGAACACCGCCCGTCGAAGCAGAACCTCCAGTCTTGTCACCCTCTCTGTCAACGCCAGCCCCTCAAGGCGCACAAAGGTCATGGTCGTCTCGAATACGCGATGTGGGACTTGGAGCCCTCGTTGCTTTGACCGTTGTTGGCCTGTGGTTTGCGGGTCAGAGGATATTCAGTATCACCACTAACGAACAGAACATTAACGACTCGAACAAGGATCAAAACATATCTAGTTCGATTGCCGACGACTCACCTGCTCCCTTAACTCCTGGCGAACTGCAACTAATCCCTGGTGAGACGTTCACCGATGGTGAAGGCCTTCCGACCATGGTCGTCATACCCGCTGGTTCGTTCACCATGGGAAGTCCTACGGGCGAGAAAGAGAGATTCGATCATGAAGGCCCTCTCCAGGATATTCGATTTGATCAGCCTTTTGCCATGTCACAACACGAAGTAACGTTTGCGCAATGGGACCTTTGCGTAAGCTATGGCGAATGCAGCCATAAGCCCGTCGATGAATGGGGTCGGGATGACCATCCTGTCATGAGGGTGAGTTGGGATGATGCGCAAGAATATGTTGATTGGATCAACAGCAGAACAGACGGCGGTTATAGCCTGCCTTCAGAGGCGCAGTGGGAATACGCCGCACGGGCAGGGACAACTACACCGTTTCATACGGGCGAGCAAATAAGGGCTGACCAGGCGAATTTTCGTGCGACAGAAACTTATGGCGTGTCAGAGCCAGGAGAGTATCAAGGGAAGACCGTCCCTGTCGGCAGTTTTGATCCCAATGCCTTTGGACTTTATGATATGCATGGGAATGTTTGGGAGTGGACGCAAGATTGCTCGTCAGAGGATTTGAGTGGACACCCTTCCAATGGTTCGGCGAACTTGGATGGAAGTTGCGATTTGCGCGTTCTGCGCGGCGGTTCCTGGGGCAACGATCCCGGAAACCTCCGCTCCGCCAATCGCAACAGGAGCACCGCCTCGAGGCGGTTCAACAGCAACGGGTTCCGTCTCCTCAAGACCCTCTAGGGGCTTTTGCCCCTAGAGGCACTAACCCCCTACATCCTTACCCCCTTACCTCGTCGGGCCGCGCTAGCGGCCCGACAAAAATTTTTTGCATTTTTGCGGTTGTTGTTGACGGAACTGACCCGACGAAGTTCGCGGAGCATCCCGCCTAGCAAGACACGTTGGGGGAGTGTGCAAAGCCCCAACGCAAGCGCAAAGACGCCGCGCCCTGCCTAGCTCATGACGGCAAGTCGCTTCTTAGGATCATAGAATGACACCGGCACAACAAAACCACCGCGCGTTTCGCCCAACTTGTCCACGGCCACCTCGGTTCCAAGGCCAGCGTGCTCAATCTTCATCATGCACAGCGCAATGTTCTTCTCAAGTCGCGGCGAATAGACCGCCGAGGTGACGGTGCCGACTTGCGCGCCGCCTTGCCGGACGGGCCAGAAGGACTCGTAGGGACCAGCCAGGGGCGCGCCGTCGATTTCGAGCCCGACAAGGCGCTGCGTGATGCCGTCGTCGCGGATCTGACGTAGGGCGGCTTTGCCGATGAAATCGGCCACCATGTCCAGATTGACCAGACGGTCCAGGTTCATCTCGAACGGGTTGCTCGCGAGGCTCATGTCGGCGTGGTAGGAAAGCATGCCCGCCTCGATCCGGCGGATCGAGGAGGTGTGCCCAGGCTTGAGGCCCAGGGGGGCGCCGATGTCCATCATATACTCCCACAAGCGGTCGCCCGCCGAGCCGTCGCGCAGGAAGATTTCGTACCCCAGCTCGCTCGACCAGCCCGTGCGCGAGATGATCAGCGGGACGCCGTCCCACTCATGCTCCATAAAGTGATAGTATTTGAGTTCGGTCGGGGCATCGCCGAAGCAGGCGCGCAAAATCTCGCGCGACTTGGGTCCCTGGAGCTGCAGCGGCGACACGTCGGGTTCGTTGATTTCCACGTCCAGGCCCGCATGGACCGCGACGCCGCGCGTCCACAGCAGCACGTCGCTGTCGGCAATCGACAGCCAGAAGCGATCGTCGGCCAGTTTTAGCACGATGGGGTCATTGATGATGCCGCCGTGCGCGTCGGTGAGCAGCACGTACTTGCACTGCCCAATTCGGCAGGTCGAAAGGTCGCGGCAGCAGAGGGTTTGCGTGAATTAGGCGGCGTCGGGTCCTTTGATCTCGACTTGGCGTTCGACCGAGACATCGCACAGGATCGCGTCGTGAACGAGGTTCCAGAAGTTCTGCTCGGGGCTGCCGAAATCGCGCGGGATGTACATGTGGTTATAGACCGAAAACCCCTTGGCGCCCCAGCGCAAGGCGGCGTCGGAAAAGGGGTAAGCGTCCGTTGTGGGCGCTCTGGCGCTGACGATTTAGCTTGCTAAGCGTCCGCTCAACAGAGCGGACACAACGGACGCTTACCGCATTTTTGCACCTTCTTCCAATACACTCCAAGTCGCGTCCTGCAATCACCCTTATACACAGGGCAATCGCACTTCAAAATCCTTGAATGAGTGTCTTTAAGAACTCGTTGCTCCATCCTGCGCGTTTGAACTTGACGCGATTTGAGGACTTGTCTTTGTTAGCCTTTATGATGTTCAAAGCAATGCGCCGTAAGGTAGCAAAGTTTGCAGGTGTGTTGCCCTTTCTTGCACGATGGAAATCCTCGTTCATCACGACATCTAGGGACCAATGTAAGCTATTTTCAATCTGCCAATGACCACGGATGAGATTAGCAGCCTCCTGAGCGTTTCTCTGCTTTGACATAAGATAAGTCCGCTCTTCTTGGCTAACTTTCCCATCAACTTCACGCTTATACAACACGTGGACGAAAGCAGAAAGGTGGGGCCAATTATGGGTTTGTTTCACATAATCTGGGACCTCATAGACTCTATAGCGGCGCTCCTCAATACGGCCATGGTCAGCATCCGTGGAACTGTACTCATTCGCCCAAGTCGTTTGTGGGTCTGCAATAAAGGTCTGAATATCGTTCATCAACCCCTTCTGGTTGGCCCTGAGTTGTATGCAATATTCTGAACCTTGAGCGGCGATCAGTTCACAGGTCTCGCGTTGGCAGTGCAGGGCATCTGCGGTAAGAGTGATACCACGAATATCAAGCATTTGGATCAACTCACGCAGCGCTAAAATCTCACTACCTGCCTTAGCGCTTTGAGTAATGCCAAGACTTAACCGCGCCCCATGGGCAAACGCCGTGACCAGGTTAAGGTTTGACTTCTTGGCAGCTTTATCAAAGCTTCCACGCAGTTCCTTACCATCAATAGCAACGGCCGTTTGCTTTTCATCAGTGTTTGCAAAGTCAGTTCGAAATTTTTCAAAAAACGCCTGAAAACTGTCTGGCTTCATCAACTGAAACAGGCGTGAAAATGCGTCGTGACTGGGTAAGCCCAGAGGAAGTTCCAGAAACTCGCGCAAAAAATTCTCCTTGCTGCGAGCAAAATGTTCCATGTTCACTGCCGTTTCACCCCCACATAGGGCGCACAATAGGCTTATCGTCATCAAGTCGCAGAACTTGTGACGTGGGGCATTGCTCGTTCGAGGATCATCTAATTCGTTGAAATAATTGACTAGTAAGGGCATGTGTCGGCTCCATCTCGTGATGGAGACCGCCGAGTCCCTTTAGAACAAATTGTCAACTTTCAAGTGCGATTCCCCTGCCCTTATACAGATCATGACAATGAAAACCGCCCATGGTTGTTATAAGCAAGAAATTCCCTCTCTTTTTTGAATCTTTACTTGGCATAGCGCTTTTTGAGTGTATTATTACTTCTGTGTGTTATTATCAAATTTCACACATTTTAAGTAACTGTACACGAAAGGAGCATAAAAATGTCCAAAGTTACTGTAAAATCAGAAGCTGACGTAACTGAAAAAGAGCAGTTTGAAGAAGCGCTCAAGAAGCGCTCTAAGTGGTGGGGCGGCGGGGACTCTCAACTGGGCCCACGTCGAGACATCGGCCCTCGTCTAGCCTAATCAGCTTTACAAATTGGAGGCTGGAATGTGGAGTGATGTATATGAAGCGACAGTAGGTTATACTAAGCCAGCTATAGTGGAGCGTCCTAACAGACCTGTTTCATAATTAGTTAGTTTAAGTGATTTTCTTTGCGTTGGCCCAATTTTCATGGTTATGTACGGATCATGAAAGCCCTGAAAGTCCTCAAAAAGCAACCTCGTCTGTTTTACCGCCTCTCTGGGATCAGATTATCTGATTTTGAGCAGCTCGTTTTGGAGGTCAAACCTCTCTGGGAAGTCCATAATCTCCGCCGCCTTTCTCGAGAGGACCGAAAGCGAGCAATTGGCGCTGGTCGTCGCTACCGATTAGGGTTCGAGGAAATGCTTCTTCTTTGTCTGATTTACTATCGAACTTACATCAACCATGAGTTTTTGGGACTCATATTTGGGGTTTCAGACAGTGCAAGCATTCGTGCTACAAATACGATCTCCAAACTCCTTGCAGGTCATTTTAATATGCCCGAGCGCAAAGTCCGCATAAGCGAAGAGGAAAAGCAAGACTTGCTGTATCTGATTATTGATGGCACCGAACGTCCGATCCAACGTCCCAAGACAGCGAAGAATCGCAAGCAGCACTATTCTGGCAAGAAAAAGCGCCACACTCATGTCCATCAGATTGTCACTGACAACAAGGGACGTATCCTTGCCTGTGGGCCCGCACAGCAAGGACGAAAACATGACAAGAAAATTTATGATGATAGTCAACTGGAGAAGCCGCCAGATACTCTAGTTTTGGGGGATCTGGCATACCAAGGCACCTCATGCGAAGTGCCGATAAAGAAATCAAAAATAGACCACTTAGCCGTAAAGATAAATCCTATAATCGTTGGTTTAACTCTATGCGTATAACAGCGGAGCACGCAATTGGTCGAATGAAAAAATTCAACATTTTCTCAGATATTTCCAGAGGAAATCGTCATGAAAATATGATTGCAAAAAATATTGCAGGCTTAGCGAATATGAATTTGAAAATTTGCTAAAAATTAGGGGTAGGGAGAAGACCGTCTCCAATTTTTCATGCTATTGAGAATCGGGTCTAACGTATTTCCGGCCTCTTTTGATTGCATAGGAGATCTGCTTAAGGGGCTTGAACAGGATAGCAGCCCCAGAAAGCTAAGCTACATTCGAGGTTATATTAATGGCCTGGAGGATTATAGTCTGGGAGAGAATTTACTAAGATTTTCTAAGAGTGAAAATCATGCAGAAAAACTAATCTCTGAGGCGTTTTCTGGATCAAATCCAAAGTTTGGAAAAAAATCGGGCGTTGTGATTAATGGTGGGCTGCAGTGGTCGGCTGCATTGCGTTCAAAGGCTGTCAATTGTAGCAAGGAGATAACTGATCCTATCAATGAGAAGCAATTCACCATTGATTTGACTTTCTTCATAGGCGCATATGGTGCGACCCCTTTTGGAGTTCATGTCGATGACCCAACACATAGCACTATACTCTTTAATTTAGGGCCGGAGGAGAAAGGTATTTCACTATGGAATAATGATAATATATATGCACAATTTGGCGCAGCATCAAATATTAATAAAATTGCAGAGATAGAATCAGCGTCATCTGACTATACCTTTTCTAAAGGTTCTTGTTTCATATTGCCTTCAAGCCAATTTCACGTAGGTTGGAATAGAGGCTTGTCGAGTGTTGCGGCGTTAGTAATTAATCATCTTACAGAGCAAGAAATGGTTAAATCTGAAATTAGTCAATTACTGGATTTTCAAGAACTTTCTGGCCAAAAAATATTCGATAAAATTAAGGAAACTTCGATTTCATTTCTTGTTAATCTAAATCGATCTCGATTAGAGTCCAATGACTTTCTACGGTATCCGCTAAAGGTTTATCAGTCTGATCCTTCGCTAATTTCCCTAGATACCAGATTATCTACAGGCAATTCAAAGAATTTGAATATAGTACAACTAAGTGAAGGGTCATTAATATATTCAAATGGATTTCACTACTATTGCAATCAACCCATCGATAGGCAGAATATGGTAGATGATTTGTTTTCAGTTAGTAACATCATCTCAAAAGAATTTATTAGCTATTTTGTAGGAAAAAACTTTGATGCGGATACCTCAGTCAGTCTAATGAATTTCTTTTTAAAGTCTCATCTGCTAAAAGTATCGTAGGTTATAATGAATATATTCAGTGATATATATTTCAAAAAGAGTGATAAGTTTTCATCTCCCACAGTAATTGAAGACTTTCAAAGCCCATATAATTTGTCAATGGTAGACAAGTGTATCAGTAACGAAGCTAACTCTGCCTCCACAAGGTTATCGGCCGATTTTCGACTATATATTAAAAATAGACAGATAAACTCAATTGAGGGAAAGAAAAAGCTATTAGCGTTATCCAAGCTAGGCGTAGAAAATGTGCAAGATTGGGGGAGAGCTTTAGGTTCTGAAGACTATCTATTATTCATTAATTTTGCAGGTGCATATTGTCAAGAAATGATGAGTACGAGTAGGGGCTTAATATCTAATTTCGCGAAAAATTTTGAGGGTGATCCGATTAATGCTGAGCACCATATAATTATTGGAAAGTATGTTGAAACCCCATTTGGGGTACATATCGATGATCCGAATGACAGAGTGATACATTTTAATCTCGGGCCTAACAGCAAGAGGTTAATTTTATGGCCTAGAGAACAGTACACTCGGAAATACGGGTTTAATTATTTAAGTTTTGATGAAGTAGGAGTAGAGAATTCCCGGTCATACGAGTTGGCTCCCGGAAGTGCTTTTTGTCTCCCATCTAGCTATTTCCACGTCGGGCAAAGTTCATTTGGAGTATCAGTTGTAGTTGCTTTAGCATTTTCAAGACGAAATTTAAGAATACAGATTGAAGATATAATATTTGAGTACACTTCAGATATAGATCAAGAAGAATCTAATACATACTGGGACTCATTTTTGGGGAAATTTAATAGTTCTTTGATTTTAGGAGCAAAAAAATATTTTTCAGAGGAAAACTTTGATAAGTATTATGAAGATGCTCTTTGCCGATTAAGAAGTAACGGATACTTAGTGGATGCCGTTAAACCAAATATCTCTCCCCTTCCTACTTGCGATCTGAAAATTCGCCTCGATAAGGGCGCAATAAACTATTTGACAATCAATACTAGAAGAGGTGAAGCCTCTGCATTTCTATTTGGGTCCAAATTTCCAGGAAACATTTCAAATTTACATGACAAATTTGACAATTTGATGAAAGGTGAATTTATAAAAATAGATGGCGAAAAGATCAATCTTGATGGATTAAAAGGAAATGATTTTGCATTATTTCTTCTTTGGCTAAATTCCTTTAATGTGCTTTCTATTGAGGAAGTTATCCAATGAAAAATTCTGAAAATCCCAAATCGTACAATCTCAATGAATCAGCTAAAATTGGCGAAAAATTTAGAAGTATATTGAAGGATTTAACTGGGCGCCATGTTAACTTAACAAACAAAGGTGGGAAAATTGTCGGAAAAATTGAAGTAGGTAAATTGGAAAGACAACTATTTTCAACGAATCGCGGAACCGAATTGGGGTCTGACTTATTTACGCATCTGCAAATCGACAATCAGGAAAGTAATAAGGATATCCTAATATTGATATCTGAAATACAGAGTTATATCGCAAAATTAGATCCTGAAATTGGATGTATATTCGATGAAATATCGGCAGATCTTAACCCTTGCTTCCAATGGGTTATATTTGGGCCTTCTGGCCAATTGATGGATGTTCACCAGGATATGTATTGCACAAGTAGTTGGAACTGCATGATTGTTGGGCAAAAGTTATGGGAATTTTGGGAGCCTCATGACGATCCTAGATCAAGGGCCGCGGGTTTTTCGATTACCCAAAATCCGAATGAGTTAGTTTGGATACCAGAAGGATGGTGGCACAGGGTAAGTTATCAGCTTCCGTCTATAGCTGTTTCAAAAAATCTTATTCGAAAAAATTTTGTAGCAGATATCAAGCGACTATCTAAGGATGCTGATAATAAATTGCATTCAGCTCTTTCGATTTACAAAAGGATACACATGATATGATCAAATCTAATCTCCAATCAAAAGGCTTCATGGTTAAAGATAATCTTCTTGATTCGTGCCTATATGAGGATTATAAAGAGAAAATTTTTCGATCTTGGAGTGAAGGTATAAATTGGATTACCAAGGTTAGAGCTCTTAACAGTGCAAGTGATTTAACACTTAATAAAAGCATTTCATTAAATGAAGTGCGCGATCTTATCAGGAAACATAATAAGGGACCCGATGATTTTCAGTACCTGTATCATTCACTTCATGAGAGCCGAGATTTATCGGGCGTCATTAAATGCCTATGGAATGATACGATGAAGGCATGGGGGAAGGATATTGTGGATTTAATTCCAACCAATTATTCAACAAATTTCTCACTAACTGCATCCAATAAGGGATGTTTTTTTGATAGGCATACAGATTCTGGAGGCGACAGTTCAAGTTACAAATTAACCATGCTCTTGTACTTCGGTGATGGTGACTCAGAAGCGGGGCTTAACTTTGATTATCTTGGGGCTATTAGTCATATCAGGCCAATAGACAACAGAAGCATAATATTTCAACCAAGCAATGAAACTGTTCATTGGGTTGATGAAATTACGAGCAGTGTCACGCCCAGATTTGCATTATCTGGCTGGTTTCTTTGATGGTCAAAATTCACCGTGCATAAGTATAGAGATTTTTTTGCATTTGTTAATCTGAATTGGCGCAGATACATAGTTGCAATTATCTTAGTTACTGCTTCAACGATATGACTTGCGTTAACTCCGCTCTTGTTTGGGCGCATCATAGATCAAATGGTTAACAGCAGTTGGCGCTCAGCATCAACGCTTTTGGCGGTAACAATTTTCGTTAGCATCGTTAGCTTGCTTCTCAATGCTGTGAGTTCGCGAATTACCAGTATAGATTCTGAGCATTTGTCCAAAAAGATTAGAGATAGAATCTCTAAAAAAATTTTCCACGAAGGAAAATTTCATTCCACCATTGCATCAAAGGATAAAGGATATCTTATATCGTTATATACTCGTGACGTTGAAGCTATGTGGGATATGACTGGTTATGCAATTCCAGAAATTCTCTCTGCCCTGATATATATTTTACTGATGAGCATTTTGGTTTTTGCTCTAGAGCTGGTGGCGGGATCTGTATTTATTGTGATTGCATTGTGCTTCTCGTATCTATTCGCAAGTAATGGCAAGGTGGTAAGGAAGCACTTTGCGAAAGCGGCACCTATATTTGATAAATTGGCTAGTTTTTATAGCCATTGTGTGGACGGCTACATATCTATAGCAGCCAACAGGTCTCAGTTTTGGGCACGAGAGTATCTTCATGAATCAAATAGTGAAGTAGCGAGGTTAGCATCGAATGCCCACAGAATTTCAATAAGGTTCAAATTTGTAACTGGATCTATGATACTGTTAGGTACTAGCTCGGTTTGGATTTACTCAATTTGGCTATTTTCTTCGGGTAGTGACAGCTATACAGTAGGCACACTTATTTCAATTTTGCTATATTTTGGAATACTGGTTACTCCTCTTCAACAAATCGGTGGTTGTGTACAAGCGTTGAGTAAAGGTGACGTGGGACTTAGAAGGTTGCAGCATTTTTTTACTGAGAACACTCAAGAAATAGCCGCTCACATAGTTGGTTCCTCATCTGGGTTTGATGAAATCGAACCTCAACGTATGAGTCTTACGTTAGAGGATGTTAGTTATGAAGTTCAACTTGAGAATTCTCATAGCACTAAAGAGCGTATTTTGAGTGCCATTTCGTTGTCTGCCAATTATGGGAAAATTGTAGGCCTAGCTGGGGAATCTGGATCTGGAAAATCAACATTACTAGCCGTTTTGGCTAGAATGATCTCTCCGACTTCAGGAAAGGTGATAATTTCAGGAATTGGTATTGAGCATTTCGACGAGAGCAATTTTCGAAAGCATGTAAAGTATGTCCCTCAACAATCAAATTTATTTCCTGTTAGTTTGGCTGATAACATTCTTTTTTCATCGAAGCACATTGAGAAATACCTAATTAGCCAATTTGCAGAACTGGGAATTTCTGAATTAGCTAATCGCTTGAGTGATGTGGAAGACATTTTAAGCGCAAAACCTTCTGGAGGGGAGATGCAAAGGCTCTCTGCCCTAAGAATTATTCTTGGCCAACCTCGCCTTTTACTTTTAGATGAGCCTAGTAGCAGTTTAGATTATACAAGTACTTTGCGTCTTATTTCCTTTTTGCACAATGTCATCGAGAAAAGCATGAGTACTATGATAGTAGCTAGTCATGACCCTTTGATATTGAAGGAATGTGACGAAATAGTTTTGATGGAAAACGGACTGATAGTAGAGACTGACACCTATTCACGTTTAACCACTAACTCAGAATATTTCAGAAAAATTCTAAGAACCTAAATACTATGCGTTTAGAATTATCACACCATATTTCGAATGACGTAGATGAAAAGAAATCTTTTTTCAACCATCTTCCTTTCAAATTTCGAGATATTTTTCTTTCTGACGATTTGATAAGTGCTATTTTGAGTGAGGAGTTTGCCGATACTGATGAGTTATGCGGACTATGTGATGTTGCACTCAAATACGGGTTTATGAATCTGCGCATAGATGACATGATTGTGTCAGAGACTTACATTAAGTATGCATTAGAGCAATTTCCCGATTTGAAATTATCTTATAATTTAGTAAATTCTATTGAGAAGCACTCAAGACCTATTTTGTGGTTTGGAGTGCCTCTCGAAACGCCTTATGAACTCTCAGGCTCTACATCCGTTGGATGTGCAACGCTAGTAAACTTGGCAGCTAGCATTGAAGCTCCAATCTGCGGTCTGTCTCCATCTAAATTTCCCAATAGTTTAATGTTTGATTTTCTTGAGTTTGTATCGAATATTTCTAGACCTATAGGCTTGATTGGCGGAGATCACAGAGTGGTTGCTCATTTTTTGAAGTCCGTGAAAAGTAAGCTAAATGGTCAAAAAATAGCTTACGTTCATATTGATGCTCATCATGATTTATATGGTTGGAAGTCAGGTAAATTATACAATTTACCTTCTACAGTATGTTCTGATTTGATGAAAGAAGATATAACTGAACATATTTTTATGATTGGCTTAAGGGATTCTAGAACTGACTTATCTGCTGCTATATCTAGTGGAAAAAATATACACATTGGTATGCAGAACACTGCAAGAGAAATATTTGATTCATGCTATGTGCATTTGTCAATTGACGTTGACGTTCTAGATCCTTCCCTATGTCGTGCAGTTACCAACCCGCTTCCAAGAGGGTTTAGCCTGGAGAAGCTCTTTTTGGAAATTGACGCGGTGTTTAATTTTGTTACGCCCAATTCCTTTAGTATATGTGAATATTCAGGTAGTGACCTAGAGTCGGCAAAAAAAATTTCGGAAATCTTTACACATGTCATCGAAAAAAATTGAATTTGTAGAAATAGGCCCTCATGACTGTTCTGTTAAAGATGAAGCCGACCTTAGAAACTTATTGTCTATTTGTTTCGAGGGCGCTCATGAAGGTCGTTCCTTTTTTAAGCAAGTTCCATCTGTTAGAATTGTTGCGAAATCCGAGAAAGGTATTATTGGCCATGTAGGACTGGAGTACAGGTCGATTCGTATTAACGACAATCTTTTTTCAATAGTTGGATTAATTGATGTCTGCGTACTACCTGATGATAGAAATACAGGAATTGCGTCAAAACTAGTTAGATTGGCCGAGATACGATCAAAAAATCAACAATTTTCTATATTAATGGCTGATGACCATCGCTTGTATTCTAAACTTAATTACTTTTTTGCACCAGAAGCAAGCGTAACTTGGTATTGCATTGAAGATCTGAAAAGCCACAGCATTATCAACCGTAATTTGTCAAACATTATGATGATTAAGCCTTTGTCAGGATTAGCATGGCCGATTGGAAGTATAGATATGCTTGGGTATTTGTTTTAACCTGTGCACTGCTTTTTCTTCGACCAAGGAACATAAACCCAACACTCTAGCTTTGTAGGCGTAGAGCGTAATGCAATTGCACACGGATTGTGTGCATTCTTTACTCAGCAGAGGGGCTTTGTTGCACAAAGGAGCGCTTGGGTAAAAGGTAAGCGTCCGTTGTAGGTGCTCTAGCGTGCTTTAGCGTGTTTGCTAAGTGTCCGCTTACTTTAAGTGTAAGCGTCCGTTGTGGGCGCTCTGGCGCTGACGCTTTAGCTTGCTAAGTGCCCGCTCAACAGAGCGGACACTTTAAGGAGGCAAGTTATGTTGGATCGGGTCAAGCGTCGACGTTGGTCGGCTTCGGAGAAGCTAGAGATCTGCGATCAAGCCAGAGTTCCAGGTGTTTCAGTGGCGCAGGTAGCGCGTCGGTATGCGCTGAACGCGACTATGCTCCACAGCTGGCTCAAGGATTCGCGTTTTGGGGGAGGTCATGGGTTTGGGAAGGATGCGCCCCATGGGGGCGGTGGTGAGGTTTCGGGGTCAGCGTTTTATGAAGTATCCGTGTCTTCAGACCCTACGCCTGCTCGCACGAACGTAGAAGTTCCCCAATCTCGTGTTTCGGCATTGGTGCGTTAGAATAGATATTCGATCCAATTTTCTGTAAAGAACACCGTCAATGTTGCCTGCACCATGTGCACGGCCTTTGAATAGCAGAACGTCTTTCGATGGAACCGAGCGAGATAGTGGCGAATTCGACTGTTTAAGCCCTCGATGGCGGCGGTTTCCGACTTGGTCTGCACATGCATGTACTCTGGGACGATCTGGCGATAGGCTGGATAGTGATCCGTGCAGACAAGCTTGAGGTCAAACATTTCAAGCTGCTCCCAAAGTCCCTGCCCCGTTTTTGCATCTCTTTTCCCAAGCTGAACACCGCAGACCTGCCGCCCATCTCGATCATAGGCTAGTCCTCTGCACCCTCTAAATCGGAGGGTTGCATAGGGTCTGTTTTTTTGATTCGCTGTTTCCCATAACAACGACAGGGAACCGGTGACATGGCAAATAAGAAATATGTGGTTGATCTGACTATTGAGGAACGCGAGATACTTTTGTCGAAGATCAGGAAGGGGCGTTTGTCCGCGCGAGCAAACTTGAAGGCGCGGATTTTGCTCAAAGCTGACACAGGTCCCCAAGGTGAGGGTTGGACGGACCAAAGAATTTGTGAAAGCCTTGAGACTTCATCCTCGACAGTTGCTCGGGTTCGTGAAACCTTCGTGTTGAAGGGCCTTGAAGCCGCGCTTGCTCGTAAGCAGCGGGTGCATCCTGCAGTGCAGCGGGTATTTGACGGGGAAGCTGAAGCCAAGCTGATCGCGTTGGCCTGCTCGCAACCCCCTGAGGGCTACGCGCGTTGGACGACCCGTTTGTTAGCCCAAAGGGTCGTCGAGCTTGAAATTGTTGACAGCGTTCATTTCAACACCGTGGGTAGGACATTAAAAAAAACGAACTTAAGCCTCACCGCAGCCGCTACTGGGTGATCCCACCCAAGGAGAACGCAGCCTTTGTAGCGGCGATGGAGCATGTTTTGGCGGTCTATCAGCGCCCACGAGATCCCAAACGCCCGCTGATTTGCTTGGATGAGGCGGCCAAGCAATTGGTAAGTGAAACACGCCTGCCCATTCCCATGGCTCCTGGTCGCACAGAGCGCCATGATTATGAGTACAGGCGCGCTGGCACCGCGAACATTTTTATGGCGTTTGCGCCCCTGGAAGGAAAGCGTCACCTCAAGGTCACCGCCCGTCGTGCTAGAGCCGATTATGCCCATTTCCTAGAAGATCTCAGCGATAGGCATTTTGCGGACGCCGAGAAGATCGTGCTCGTCCAAGACAACCTCAACACACACGCCACAGCGTCCTTATATGCAGCCTTCACGCCTGAAAAAGCCCGCCGCATCGCCGATCGCTTCGAGTGGGTTTTTACCCCAAAACACGGCTCCTGGCTGAACATGGCAGAGGCAGAGCTGTCCGTCCTCTCGCGCCAATGCCTTAAGGAGCGCATCGAATCTCAAGACGAACTGGCATCCGATATCAAAGCCTGGGAGACACAACGAAATCAACAAGTCGCAATCGCAAACTGGCAATTTACAAACGAAGACGCGCGCGTGAAACTCAGAAAATTGTACCCGTCAGTTTGAGAGATTCAAAGGACTAGCCAGATCCAACATTTGTTCTTTTTTTTGAACAAAGTGCCACATTTCGTCCAATTCCATGACACTAACAGGCTCAACCTCGCCCGTGTCCTCGCGGAATTTCTCAATGTCATCGCCTAACTTCTTTACCCAGCGCATCACACTGGTATGACATACGCCCGTCAAGCGGGATATACCGCGAAAGCCCACACCTTCCAAATAAAGACGAATGCACTGTACACGTAGGTCTATAGGGGTGCGGCTCATTGAACTCTGCGTGTAATTGCAACCACAACCATTGCATTTATAGCGCTGCTTACCGCGAACTATGCCGTTTTTTGTGCGGACGGCGCTCCGACATTTGGGACAGGTCATCCCATTCCTATAGAATATCTATCTATTCACAGCAATGCCCGTGTTTCAGCCTCTGTGGGCGCGCGGTTCTCAGGGCAGTCTCCATGCCTTGCGTGTTGATCTGTCTTTGAGCGATGGTCGTCGCGTCCTGATTGAGGGAGCAACGAACTTGGCGGCGATTTTGGCCTTGGTTGAGGGATTATCCGATTGATCCCCGTCACCTCCAACATACGGGTCTGGTTAGCGGCGGGCGTCACAGACATGCGCCGTGGTTTTGACACCCTAGCCGCTCAGACAGAAGCCGTCTTGAAGCTTGATCCCTATTGTGGTCACTTGTTCGTATTCCGAGGGCGGCGCGGGGACCTGCTCAAGATCATTTGGTGGGACTCCCAAGGAGCTTGTCTTTTCACCAAGCGCCTGGAGAGGGGACGGTTCGTTTGGCCCGCCGCCAAGGACGGTAAGATCAGCGTGACACCCGCCCAGCTTTCCATGCTTTTGGAAGGGATTGATTGGCGAATGCCCAAGAAGACTTGGTGACCTTTGAGCGGGGAATAGGAGGCTCAAAGTTCCCTGATTTAGATCGCATTTCTTAGTTCTTTTTCCTCTGTTTTTGCATCTTTAGGATTCACTTCAAAAGCTATTTCTGCTATAGGTTTTGGCGATGCTTGAGATCGCCAACATCACCTCAGAAGACCCCGCAGAACTGCGGGAAGTCATCCGTCTTTTTGCCGACGAGGTCAAAACCCTTACCCTGAAGGTTCAACAACTCGAACATCAACTCCATGGCCACAAGCGCCATCGGTTTGGATCAACTGCAGAGAACTCAGATCAACTCAGCCTAAACTTTGCTGAAGATGAAGAGGTGGCCAAGGCGGCAGCTGATCAAGCTGGGCCTGACACTTGTGATGTCAATCAACCCACTGACAAGAAGCGCAAGCGGCGCCATAGCCGCAAGCCCTTGCCTGATCACCTCGACCGAAACGATCAGGTTCTCTGCCCTGGTGATACATGCGGCGAGTGCGGAGGTCACCTCAAGACTCTAGGCGAGGATGTCACCGAAGAACTGGAGTATGTGCCAGGACGGTTTGTGGTCAACCGCTTCGTGCGGCCTCGCAAAGCCTGTTCAGGGTGTGAGGCCTTTGCCCAAGCCCCCCTGCCGTCGCGTCCAATTGAACGCGGTAGGCCTGGCCCCGGCCTCCTCGCCCATGTTTTGGTCAGCAAGTATGCCGACCATCTCCCCCTCTATCGCCAGGAGAAGATCTACGAGCGTGAGGGCATCGATCTAAATCGCACCACCATGGCCGATTGGGTGGGGCGTTCCACCAAGCTCCTGGAACCGCTTTCCGATGCCATCGCTAAAATCGTTCGCGATGGTCAAGCCTTGTTCGCCGATGATACGACCGTCAAGATGCAGGCCCCTGGTCATAAGAAAACCAAGACCGCGAGGATTTGGACCTATGTCCGTGATGAACGGCCATGGCAACAACAAGAACCTGACGGCACAGCAGATGGTGCAGGTCGGTCCCCGCCTGGCCAATCGCCCCCATGCGTCTGGTATCAGTTCACCGTGGATCGCAAGGGCGAACATCCCGTCGCGCATCTCAAAGACTACAAAGGCTGGGTCCATGTCGATGGCTATTCAGGCTTCAATGGTCTGTTCGGTGAGCAAAAGGCCCATGAAGTAGCCTGCATGGCTCATGTTCGGCGCAAGTTTGTGGATATCTTTGCCTCACAAGGCAACGCCATCGCCCAGGAGGCCATCGCCCGCATTGCGCTGCTCTATGCCGTGGAGGACAAGGCGAGGGGGCTGGCCCCAGCCGATAGGGTCGTCCTGCGCCAGGCAGAGGCCAAACCCGTCTTCGACGACCTTGAACGCTGGCTCCACGATCAACTTCCCAAGCTCTCTGGCAAGTCACCGCTTGCTGGGGCCATCCGCTATGCCCTTGGCCGCATGAAGAGGGCGCGGCCCTATCTCGACAATGGCTTCTTGGAGATCGACAACAACACCGCTGAACGCGCCGTCAAACCCGTCGCTTTGGGGCGCAAGAACTGGACGTTCGCAGGATCAGAAGGCGGCGGCAAGGCTATGGCTATCGCCTATACCCTCATCGAAACCGCAAAGCTCAACCAAGTCGATCCCCAAGCTTGGCTCACTTGGGTCCTCGCTCGCATCGCGGATCATAAGATCACCCGCATCCATGAGCTCCTGCCATGGGAGTTCAAAGCACTGGGTAGCAACATCTGAAAAATCAAGGGCTCCCACAGCGGACGCTTACGAAAAGGGTGACTTGCGGACTTGGGTGCCGAAGCTGAAATCGGCGGAGCTGGGTTCTTGGGTGGTGCGCATAGATGGGTTCCCGTATTGAGGTGTAGCGAGGTCAGCGTGCGGGTTGCAGCCGCGCGCGGAGCTCGTTTTTGCGGACTTTCCCTGTGCTCGTTTTCGGCAGCTCGCCAAAGATGATCTTCTTGGGCCGCATGAAACCCGCCAGATTGGCGCGGGCATGGGCCAGCAGGTCGGCTTCGCTCGCCTCGCCCGACAGTTCAACGAAGGCGCACGGCACCTCGCCCCAGCTATCATCGGGCATGGCGACCACGGCAACGAGGCTAACCGCAGGGTGCGAATAGAGTGCGCTTTCGACGGCGATGGAGGAAATGTTCTCGCCGCCCGAAATGATGATATCCTTGGCCCGGTCGCGAATTTCCATATAGCCGTCGGGATGCTGCACGGCGATGTCGCCCGACCAGAACCAGCCATCGCGAAAGGCCTTGGCGGTCGCTTCGGGCGCTTTCAAGTACCCCTTCATGACGATGTTGCCGCGAAAGGCGATTTCGCCCAGGGTCTCGCCGTCCCACGACACGGGGCTCCCCGTCTCGGGGTCGAGCACCAGCACGTCTTCCTCCAGTTCGTAGGCGACTCCTTGCCGCGCCTTCAGGTTGGCCTGGTCTTGCGCGGGCAAGTCCGCCCACGCGGGTTTTTCCGCGCATACCACGGCAGGGCCATAGACCTCGGTCAGGCCATAGACGTGCGTGACCGCTATGCCCATGTCCTCCATGGCTTTGATCACGGGGGCTGGCGGCGGGGCGGCGGCGGTCATCATCTTGATTTTCTGCGGGAAGGTCCGATTGGTTTCAGCAGCGGCGATCATGGACATGATGATCGGCGCGCCGCACAGATGGGTGATGCCGTGATCGGCAAAGGCGTCATAGATCGCCTCGGCCCGTGGCGCGCGCAAAAACACATGGGTGCCCGCGAGCAGGCTAATGGTCCAGGGAAAGCACCAACCGTTGCAGTGAAACAAGGGCAGCGTCCAGAGGTACACTGGATGGTGCGGCAGTTCCCAGGTGACAACATTGTTGACCGCGTTGGTCCAGGCCCCCCGGTGCGAATAGACGACGCCCTTGGGCCGCCCCGTGGTGCCCGAGGTGTAGTTCAATGACAGGGCGTCCCACTCGTCCTCGGGCAAGTTGTAGGCAAAATTTGGGTCGCCTTCGGCCAGCAGCCCCGCGTAGGTCAGCGCGCCGATGCGGGGGCCGCCTGGCCCTTCGCTGTCCTCTATATCGACGATCAGCAGATCGCGGCCCGACTGCGCAACGGCGTCCGCCGCCAGCGCGGAAAATTCCGTATCGACCAGCAGGACCTTGGCCTCGCCGTGGTCTAGGATGTAGGCCAAGGTGGCTGCATCGAGCCGTGTGTTGTTGGCGTTCAGCACCGCGCCCAAGAGGGGCAGCGCCAGCGCGCATTCCAGAGCCTCCGGAATATTGGGCGCGATTAGGGCCACCGTGTCGCCCTTGCCGATGCCCCGCTTGGCGAGGGCGGAGGCTAGGCGCTTGCATCGGTCCGCGACTTGGCCCCAGTTTCGCCGAATCCGCCCGTGGATCTGGGCAGGTATTTCAGGATGCACCCGCGCTACCCGCTTTAGAATCGAAACGGGGGAGAGCGCGGCATGATTGGCGGGGGTGCGCGCCAGCTCAGGTCCATCAAAAATCATTGGTTGGTCCATTCGGGCAAGGGGTCTTTGCGGGTAAAGGCCCCGATGCCGGCATCGGCATCGCGCGTCATCATGTTTTCGGCCATAATTCGCCCCGCAAAAGCATAGGCCTCGTCCAGCGGCATCTCGGCTTGGTCGTAGAAGGCGCGCTTGCCGAGTTTTACCGCCGCCGCCGATTTGCTCGCGATGCGGCGCGCCATGTCCATGGCGGTGGTTTCGAGCTCGGCCTTTGGCACGACGCGGTTAATGAGGCCCATATCCGCGACGCGGGCGGCGGGCAGAAAATTGCCCAAGAGCAGCATTTCCATCGCCAGTTTGCGCGGCACATTCCGCGACAAGGCCACCATGGGCGTGGAGCAGAACAGGCCGATATTGACGCCAGATGTGGCAAACCGCGCGTCCTCGGCCGCGACCGCCAGATCGCAGGACGCCACCAGTTGGCACCCTGCGGCGGTGGCGATGCCGCGGACCTCGGCGATCACCGGCTGGGGCAGGCGCACAAGGCGCAACATCATGGCTGAACAAGTGGCGAAAAGGTCTTGAAAATACTGGAACCCGCCGTCCGCATCGGCTCGGCGCGCGGTCATTTCCTTGAGGTTGTGGCCCGCGCAAAAATGATCGCCGCTGCTGCGCAGGATCACGGCGCGGACGCGACGATCTTCGGCGAGGGCGTCGAGCGCCTCGGACAGCGCTGTCAGCATATCTTCCGACAAAGCGTTGATAGACTTCGGCGCATTCAGCGTCAGGACCGCGACCCCGTCCGTGTCCGTGCGCAGCAAAGGGGCGGTCTCATCCATGGTCCTGGTCCTCCGCCGAGGGCTTTGCTTGCGAATTGGGCGGCACTTAAGTGCCGAGGCGCTTTTGCGCGCTGATCTGCGCGACCATGGCCACCACCGCTGGCGCTATGGGCTTGAAGTCCATCCCTAAGGCCTCGCGCGCCTTGCTATTGTCAAACCTCCAGGGATAGCCAACATTTCGGTCGAGTGCCCTACGGGTCATCATGCGGTTCAGGAACGGAACGACGAGCTTGACCAGCCACTTGGGCATGACCCGCTGCGGGGTCGGTAGATCGGGGTGCGCGGCACGGATCGCCTGCGCCAACTCAAGGAACGTTTTTTCCTCGCTGACCACGATGTGGCGCCCCTCGGCGTCCGGCGTATAGGCCGCGCGCAGGTGGGCGAGCGCGACGTCGGTGACATCGACGCAGCCAATGCGGAAGTCGGGCACGCCTGACTTCATGGTGCCGTCGATCAATTGGGTGATGAGCGCGAAACTCTCGCTGGTCGGGCGCTCCATGGTCCCAGGGCCGAGGACAAAGCCTGGGTTGATCGTCACCAACTTGTATTGGTCTTGCGCCTCGGCCATGTCCCAGGCCCGCCGCTCCGCCACGGTTTTGGAGTAGGAGTAGGTTTGATGGGTCAAGGTGGAGCTGTGGTTCCACTGCGCCTCGGTCATGACCCCGCCAGGATAGGCCGCTATATCGGCCGAATCGCCGTAAATCGCGACGCAGGAGGAGGTGAGGACAACGCGCTTGACCGACGGGGTCGCGGCTGCGGTGGTCAGCACGTTTTCGGTGCCTTTCAGGGCGGGATCGACCATGTCGCGCTGCGGGTCCTTGATCTGGGAGGTAAAGGGCGAGGCGGTATGAAATACGGTGCCGCAGCCCGCCATGGCCTCAGCGTAAGACCCTGGGTCGAGCAAGTCGGCCCTAAAGACTTTCAACTTGCCGCCCATGGCCGTTAGATGCGCGATCTTGGCGGTTTGATCGGGGTCGCGCACCGTGGCATGGACCTCGACGCCCGCGCCGAGCAATTGGCGGATCAACTCCCCCGCCACATAGCCCGTCGCGCCCGTTACCATGACGGGCGCTTTGGTGTCGATTTGATAGGATTGGGGTTCGGGCATGGCGGGACTCCTTGTCTTTGCCAAGACATGGGCGCGGGCGACCCGATTTCAAGCGACATGGTCGCGCGCTTATGTTTCGGTTTTGCAAAGTCGCGAATTGACTTTGGGCACCCAGCCCAGGACCAGGGACCTTATGCCTAGCAACGACACCTATCTGCAGCTGCTGTTCGGCGCCCAAGGAACGGCGGTTTGGGCCATGTGCCTCGGCGTGGGTCTGCATGCTGTGAATTGGTACATCGTTTCGACAACCGCGCCGACCATGGTGGCGGATCTGGGGCAGGTCCATTTGATCGCTTGGATCAGCCTGATCTACCTAACGGCATCGGTCATTTCAGGGGTGTGCGCGGGTCAGATCAAGCGGCGCTTGAGCGCGCGCACTGCTATGGTCGTCTTTGCCTCGGTCTTTGCGGCGGGGTCCCTGATCGTGGCGCTCGCCCCGACCATGGGCGTGGTTTTGCTGGGGCGGGCCCTGCAAGGCGCAGGGGAAGGGGTCGTGCTGGCCCTGGCCTACGGCGCCAGCCAAGACTTGTTTGCCAACCGCGCAACGCCGAAGCTGTTCGGCCTATTTGCGGTGGTCTATGCGGCCTCGGCAGCGGTCGGCCCCCTGCTCGCGGGCCTGATCACCGAAGCCTTGTCATGGCGGGTGGCCTATGCGGCGAATTTGGTTTTGGTGGGCACCTACGTCGCCTTGGTGCTGCGCGCCGTCCCCTCCCAGCGACCCCAGCGCAGAGGTGCCATGGGGCAAGTGCCGACCCTTCGGCTCGCCTTGATCGGATCGGCCCTGGTTCTGATCGGGCTCTCGGGTTTGCTAGAGTTGGGCGTCTTGGTTGTCGGGCTGATCGCTTCAGCCTGCGGGCTGCTGACGCTGTGCCTCATTCAGGATCAGAACGCCGCCATCCAGCTGTTCCCGCGCCAAGCCTTCTGGCTCACCTCGCGCGCGGGGCGCGGGTTTTGGGTCCTGTTCACGCTACCTTGTTCCTTGGCTGGGGTCTCGGTGTTTTTGCCCCTCTACAGCCAGCACGTCTTCGGGCTTTCGATCACGCTGGCGGGCTATATGGCGATCCTGATCACGCTGGCCTGGTCCGTCTCCGCCCTTGGGGTCGGCGCAGTTCGCTCGGCTGGGCGCGAACCAGGGCTGATCCTCCTGGGCGCGGTCGGCCAGTTTCTGGGGTCGGCCCTGGTGTTCGCAAGCGCGATCTTGGGTTCCCTCGTGGGGCTTATCGGTGGCCTTGTCCTCATCGGCGGCGGGCTCGGCACCTGCTGGGCCTTCGTGACTCAGCAAATCGTCGCGCTGACCTCGACGGATGACAAAGACTTGGCTGCCGCGCAGGTCCCAGTTGTGCAGACCATCGCCGCAGCCGTGGGCGCTGGCGTGGTGGGGGCCGTCGCCGGCCTGAACGGCCTTTCGGCGCAGATCCCCTCGGCAAACGCGCTGCAGACGGCGCTGGTACCCGTGTTCGGCGTCTGCCTGATCGTCGCCCTCATGGGCGCGTTCTTTGCCTTTTGGTTTGTGCGGTCCGTAGGCGAGGATTAGGCGATCTCTCCGCCAAGCGGCGGGCTCATGCAAGTTCGCGAAACAGCACCTTGTCAAGCTGCTTGGGCGTCTTGAGCCCCGCATCATTTGTGATCAGGGTTTGGCATTGCCCGTGAAGAGCGGCGGCGACGTGCAAAGCATCGGGGCTTTTCATGCCCGTTTCACCGCGCAAGATGCCTGCGTGAATCGTGATTTCCCGAGTGATTGGAAGGGTCTCGAAGGCGGATAAGTAGGTGACGATGCGCTGCATGGCGCGCTCGTCGCCCATGCGGGCAGGCAGGGGCAAAATCTCGGTGTAAGTCAAATCGCTGGTGACGACTTCCATATGCCCGTTCAACAGAAGCTGTTCGATGATGAAAATTTGCGACCAAAACTCGCGATGCCCCTCCAGCAAGTAGATGAAGATATTGGCGTCAAAATAGACCCGTTTGCCGCGCAGGTGCTTTAAGCCCCCCATGACGCGCGTTCACCTGCGAGGTAGGCGTCCGTATCTTCGACCGAGCCGAACGTCCCGCGCATGGAACCAACGTATTTACGAATATCCACAGGCTTGTACTTGGGCGGTTGCTGCGGATGCGCTTGCAATCCTGCATCAAAGGGTGACGACTGCGATTCCGCAAAACCAGGGGCATCAGCGCCCAAATCTGCTGTCGTGCTTTGTGTATAGCGTGCTGCGTAGCTATGGATGGCTTCGTTAACAAGAAAGGCGCGCGAGCGTCGCGTCGCGCGCGCCATCGCCTCAAGTTCGCTCTTGGCACGTTCGTTCAGTCTCAATGAAAAGGGCGTCGTCATACTTGTCTCCTAAGTTCAAATTGAAGAGGCGTTGTCATCCTCGTTGCCGATGCCTCCATGAAAAAGGCATCCTCATCCACCGCTCCGATCACAAATAACTACATTGTATCCAAATTGCAAGCGCTTATTTTACCCCCCCCAAGGCCGCACTGACCCCAAGGAATATCCACGACCATTAAGGAGCTCTAATACCAGCGGCGATTGAGAATGACTCTAATGATCGCTGGTATAAGGGCCGCGACTGCGGCCCCCGTAGCGGCCCCGAGATGAGCTAAGAAAGCGCCTCGGGGCATAAGCGGAGGCCCCGTCGGAGGCGAAACGCGAAGCGTTTCTGCCGTGAGACACAAAACGGCCAAAAAAGTGTCAGCTTTTTTGGCCGTTGGTATAAGTCGTCGCTATTACCACCAGCAGGTCCTTAGTCTCAACGCTATCCCCAGGCTTGACAGCAATTTCGCTTACCTCACCGCTTACTTCGGCAAAGAGGGTCGTTTCCATCTTCATGGCCTCAATCCCTAGCAAGGCCGCGCCCTTTGCCACCTGTTGGCCGACCTGAACCGCCAGCGACGTAACGGTCCCTGGCATGGGCGCGCCGACCTGACCAGGGGAACCATCGGCCTGCGCGCGCGCACCGTCGGCAGGGGCCGCCGATCGATCGACGACCGTGGCGTTGCGCGGTTGGCCGTTCAGCTCAAAGAAGGCGGTGCGCTGGCCCTTGCGGTCGGGGTCGGACAAGGCCAGAAAGCGAATGTAGAGCCGCTGCCCACGCTCAAGATCGACGAAGAACTCCTGTCCCTCCGCAGGTCCCCAAAAGAAGATCGGCGTCGGCAGCTCGGTAACGGGGCCAAACTCCAAACGGTCGCGGGCATAGTCCAAGAAGACCCGGGGATACATGAGATAAGCGGCCAGATCTTCGTCGTGGATGCGGTCCAGCGGCAATCCCAATTCAGCGGCAATCTTGGCGCGCTCGGCTTCCAGATCCACTGGTGGCAGGGCCGCGCCTGGGCGACCCGTCAGCGGTGCCTCGCCCCGCAAGACTTTGGCTTGCAAGGCGGCGGGGAAGGGGTTGACGGGCTGGCCCAGGTCCCCGCGCATGAGGGCGATGACGGAATCGGGAAAGGCGATGTCTTTGTCTGGGTCCAGCACATCTTCGGGCCGTAGATTGTGGCTCACCATATAGATCGCCAGATCCCCGACGACTTTGGAGGAGGGGGTGACCTTGACGATATTGCCGAACATGCGGTTGACCTCGGCGTAGCGCGTCACCACCAGCGGCCAGTTGGCCCCGACCCCTAAGGCCTTAGCCTGCGCCTTCAGGTTGGTGAATTGCCCGCCAGGCATTTCGTGGACATAGACGTCGGACGACCCAGCGGGCGCGGCGCTTTCGAACATGGCGTAGTGCGCCCGGGCCTGTTCCCAATAGGCGTTGATTTGGTCCAAATTGGCACGCGACAAGCCTGGGTCGCGTTCGCTGCCGCGCAGCATTTCTTGCAAGGTACCCAGGTTGGGTTGCGAGGTGCCGCCCGATAGGGCGTCCATGGCCCCATCGATGATGTCGGCCCCTGCCTCCGCCGCCGCCAGTTGGGTGGCGAGCGCGCCGCCGCTGGTATCGTGGGTATGGAAATGGATCGGCAGGCCCGTTTCTTGGCGGAGCGCGGGGATCAGCACCCGCGCCGCCTGCGGCTTGAGCAAGCCCGCCATGTCTTTCAGCGCGATCAAATGCGCCCCCGCCGCCGCCACCTCGCGGGCCATCTTGACGTAGTAATCGAGCGTATAGGTGGTTTCGGTGTCGGCGGTCAGATCGCCCGTGTAGCAAATCGCCGCCTCCAAAATCGCGCCCGTCTTCAGCACACGATCAAAGCTGACCCGCATATTCTCGACCCAATTGAGCGAATCAAAGACCCGAAACAGGTCCATGCCCGCATCGGCGGCCTTGTCGATAAAGTACTGCACGACATTGTCGGGGTAGGAAGTATAGCCGACCCCGTTGGACCCGCGCAGCAGCATCTGGAACAAGATGTCGGGGCAGGCCGCGCGCATCTTGTGCAGCCGCGCCCAGGGCGACTCGCGCAAGAACCGCATAGAAACATCGAAGGTCGCCCCGCCCCAATTTTCCAGCGAGAACAGCCCGCGCATGCCCGCCTGGTAAGCGGGCACGGGTGCTAGCAGGTCCGCCGTGCGCATCCGTGTGGCGAGCAGGGATTGATGGGCGTCGCGGAAGGTCGTGTCGGTCAGCAGCAAGCGGTCTTGCGCCAACACCCAGTCGCGCAAGCCCTCGGCGCCGCGCTCCTTAAAAATCTGCCGCGACCCTGGCGTATCTTGCGCCTCGACTTGGGGCAAGCGCGCCAGGGGGCTGCGGACTTGCGCCAGACCCGCGACCTCGGGGTTGCCGTTGACCAGCGTTTCGGCGACGTAGGAGAGCAAACGACTGGCGCGGTCTTTGCGCTTCTTGAACTCGAACAGCTCGGGCGTTTCGTCGATGAAGCGCGTGGTAAAGTCGCCCGATTGGAACCGAGGATGGTTGATCAGCCCGATCAGGAACGGCAAGTTGGTCTTGACCCCGCGAATGCGGAACTCGCGCAATACCCGGTCCAGCCGCCGCAGCGCGGTTTCGCGGCGCGGGGCATGGATGATGACCTTGACCAGCAGACTGTCGTAGTGCGGCGTCACTTGCGCGCCCGAAAAGCCATTGCCGCCGTCGAGGCGCACGCCGTGCCCGTTCGCCGAACGGTAGGCGGTGATCCGGCCATAGTCGGGCATGAAACTGTTTTCAGGGTCCTCCGTCGTCACGCGGCATTGAATGGCGTAACCCTTGGTGCGGATCTTGCTCTGCGTTGGGATGCCCGAGGCGCGTTTGCCCGCGCCGCCGATCAGCCCGCCCTGGGCGATCAGAATCTGCGCCTGCACGATGTCGAGGCCCGTGACCTCCTCCGTGACCGTATGCTCGACTTGTACGCGCGGATTGACCTCGATGAAGTAGAAGTCCTGGCTGTCGAGATCGTAGAGGAATTCGACGGTGCCCGCGTTTTGGTAGCCTGCGGTTTTCGCGAGGCGCACCGCAGCATCCAGCATGGCCTGGCGCACCTCGCCCTGCATCCAGTGTGCTGGGGCCATTTCGACGACCTTTTGATTGCGCCGCTGCACCGAACAGTCGCGCTCGTACAGGTGAACGACATTGCCTGCTTGGTCGCCCAGCACTTGCACCTCGACATGACGGGCGCGCTCGATCAGTTTTTCCAGATAGACCTCGTCCTTACCAAAGGCGGCCTGACTCTCGCGCTTGGCTTCGCGCACTTCCTCAATCAAATTGTCGCGGTCCATCACCCGCCGCATCCCGCGGCCGCCGCCGCCCCAGCTGGCCTTAATCATCAGCGGCAGGCCAAGGCGATCGGCCTCGGCTAAGATCGCCGCCTCATCGTCGGGCAAGGCATCGGTGGCGGGGACCACGGGCACTTCTGCCTGCAGGGCCAGCGCCCGTGCAGAGACCTTATCGCCCAGGGCTGTAAGAGTATCCGCCGACGGACCGACAAAAATCAAGCCATGGGCCGCGCACGCCGCGGCCAGTTCAGGACTCTCCGAGAGAAAGCCATACCCCGGATGCACGGCATCGGCGCCGCTTTCCAGGGCAACGCGGATCACTTCCTCCACCGACAGATAGGCGGCGATGGGTTCCATCCCTTGGCCGACCAAGTAGGATTCATCGGCCTTAAAGCGATGCAGCGAAAACCGATCTTCGTGACCATAAATCGCCACGGTCTTGATCTGGAGCTCGGTTGCCGCCCGAAAGATGCGGATGGCGATTTCCGAACGGTTGGCAACGAGCAGTTTGGTGATGGTTTGCATGAAGCTGTTCCTAGTCGTAAGGCTTTATACCAACGGCCAAAAAAGTTGACACTTTTTTGTCCGTTTTGTGTCTCACGGCAGAAACGCTTCGCGTTTCGCCTTTTTCGGGTTGCGATCTCTACTCGCTCGCTAGGCTCGCTCAGCCCGACCGCAGGACGGGGCCTTCGCTTATACCCCGAGGCGCTTTCTTAGCTCATCTCGGGGCCGCTGCGGGGGCCGCAGTCGCGGCCCTTATACCAGCGAAAAAAAGTCATTCCTAGTTGTCGCTGGTATTAGAATATTGAGTTCTTTCAGTTGCTTCTCAAGATATTTTCATGTGGTGTCCGATGCGCTCCCCTGGCGTGCCGCGCGCCAGAACAGGACCAAGGCCCCGCAACACAGCACGAGGGCGACGGCATAGGGCAAGCCTGGCACCCGCCAGGGCGCGCCCTCTAGGGTCCCGATCAGCAGCGCGCCGTAGCCGTAAGCGCCCGCGACGATTAGGGCCAAGGCGGCGATGGAGGCCAGGACCCCTTGCAACTCGCCCTGGTGCCGCTCATCGGTGCGTTCGCTCAAGTAAGTTTGCACGGCGGGCAAGGCTAAACCCGTGATCCACATGAGCGGCATGAGCGCGTAGATAACCCAGGTCGCCCAGGCAAAGGCCATGGCCAAGAGGCCCAGGCACGACAGCGCCATGGACCCCAGCGCCACGGGCAGCGGCCCAAAGCGGGTGATGGCGGGCCCCGATAGCCCGCCTTGGACTAGCGCCATGCCGAGCCCGAAAACCACCAGGGTCATGCCAATGTCCCAAGAGGTCCAGCCAAAGGCCACGGTGCCGTAGTAGGTCCAGATGCTCTCATAGACCGACTCTCCGCACGAGAAGATCAACAAAGCCAGCAGGAACCCCGCAATGGCAGGGTTGGCGCGCAGGCGGGCAAACACCGATAGGGCGTTGGCCTCGCCGAACGAAAAGGGCCGCCGCGCGCTGATCGGCAAGGTCTCCTGGAACAGCGTCACCGACAGAACCGCAGCAAGGCCCGCGATGCCCGCCGCCAGCCAAAACGGCAGCGTCAAATCAAAACTGCCAACCCAGCCACCGATCAGCGGCCCGATAATAAATCCCAAACCAAGGCCCGACGACACAATCCCGAAGTTGCGCCCGCGCGTCTGTTCGTCGGACACATCGCCGACAATGGCGAAGGCGGTGGTGTAAGAGGCACCCGCAACCCCAACCAAAACCCGCCCCAGCACCAAGATCCAAAACAGGGGAAACAGGGCCATGAGCGCATAGTCGAGCGCCATGGCGGCCATGGCAAGAAACAGCACCCTTTGCCGCCCAAACCGATCCGACAAGCTGCCGACAATCGGCCCGCAAAAAAACATGAGCGCGGCAAAAATCAAAAATAGCACCGCCCCGCCGACGGTGACCAAGTTGCTTTCGGGGGCGACCGCAAAAATGCGACTCAAGAGCTCGGGCAACACAGGAAAGATCAATCCCGCCCCCATGGCGTCCAGGGTCACAATAAAGAAGGCAAAGAAAATCGGCCGCGACATGGGGCGTCTGTGCGGGCTTAGCTCGGGTCTGTCAATTCGCGCCGCAAGGCTTCGGCGGCTTGCCTCACGCCCTCGCGCCCTGGAAAGACCAGACCCAAGGCGGCGATGCGGGCGCACGATAGTTCGGGGCCTTGAAAAGGTGTTGGCGTGGGCAGAGCGCGGGTGTCGAACCCTGCGAACGCCAAAATCTCTCCCAGCGCGATCCGCCCATCGCTCAAGTTAAAGACCTGCCCGCCCATGGCCGCGCCTTGGGCGCTCAAGGCTAGCGCTACCGCCGCTGCGACGCTGTGCCCGCTGACCTCGGTGCTGACGCGGTTGGTGGTTGGGATCAACCCTTTTAGCGCGTCTTGGAATAGCGGCGTCCACTTGTTGTGCTTGGCGTCGCCGCCATAGACCCCTGTGGGGCGTAGGGCGATGATCGGCATGGCGGCATGGCTGCGGGTTTGGGCTAGGCGCTCGGCGGCCAGCTTAAGCTCCCCGTAAAGTGTATCGGGCGCGGGTTTTACGCTTTCGTCCAAGGGTTCCGACCGCCAGGTTTGGCTGGCACCATAGACCGCGCGGCTGGAGAACAGCACCGCCCGCCGCACCCCTACCTCCCGCGCTTGATTGATTAGGCGCACGGTGCCGTCGTGGTTTAGCGCCCAGAATGCCTCGGGATCGTCGCCTTCCCCGCCCCGGTATTTGCCAGGCACATGGGCAAAGGCGGCATGGACCAAGCCGTCGCAACCGCGCAAGAAAGGTCGAAAGTCGGCGCTGGCCAGACCCTCGGGGCAGCAGCCCGACAGGCTGCGGATCTCGTAGCCCAGGCTCTTTAACTTCGGCACGATGAAGCGCCCCAAACGCCCGCCCGCGCCCGTGACGGCGATGCGCCCCTTGGCGCGCGCCTTCATAGGCTGCCAAGATCGGGCAAGGTGCCCTGGTCATGGACCTGCCACCACAGGTCGATCAGCGGCTGGAGTTGGAAGGCTTTGGGATGGTCGCGCTGCCACGGCTTTTCGTACTGGTAGTGCAGAACGTGGGTTGCGGGCAGGTTCCACAACTCGGGCAAATTGACATAGATGTACTGGAGCGTGTTGTAGATATGGGGCAGACCGTGCCAGTCGGGGAAGAACTCTTGCAAAAAGGTCTGGTCGGTGCGCGGCCAATAGGCCTCGGGCGCATCCAAGGCGTCGATCATGCGCGCGTAGGTCGCGGCGCAGGGCGCGGCGACGAACACCCCAGAATTGAGTCGAAAAAAATCCCCTAAGCCCTCGTAAACATTGGGCGCGGCTGCAAATTCTGGATAGGCGAACAAGCGGTCGCACGGGCGCAGCATGAGCGTGTCGGCGTCCAAAAACACCGCCCGATCCAAGTCGGTCAACTGCCAGAGCCGCAGCTTGGCAAAGTTGTTCAGCGGGTCGTGGAAGGCGGGCTTGGTGCCTTTGGTGAAGGGGTTTTTGGCATGGACTGCGGCGCGCCCATGGCGGGCGCAGAACGCCGCCGACACCTCGGGGACGCGCACGGGCACGATTTTAGCGCCCCACTGCTGTAGCGCCTCAACTTCTGCGCCTTCATAGGTGCTCATGACCCAGAGCGGCGCGGTGGCGCCGCACGCCTGGATCGACCGTGCCAGGGCGCGCGCGCCCTTGGCAAAGTCAGGGTTGGTGACCAGCGTCACATAAGCGTGGCGCTGGTCCGCCACTTAGGCCGCCTTGACCAGACTGGGCTTGAGGCCCGCTTGCGCCGCCGCCGCGCGCGCCTTGGTCCAGCCCGAGACGGCGGGAATGCGGCTGCGATCGACGCGATGGACGTACTTCTTGGAAATCTCCAGCACATCGTCCAGCAACCCTTCGGAAAGGGTAATGAGGTCGAGGCCTAAGGCCTTGAACTTGTCGTTCTTGACCAGCAAGTCGTTCTCTGCGGCTTCCTGACGCGGGTTGGGTACATAGGCGACCTCGGCCCCGGTGACCCTGGCGACCAGTTCGGCCAAGTCGCGCACGCGGTGGGTTTCGGTCATTTGGTTGAAAATCTCGACCCGATCCCCCGCTTGCGGCGGATTTTGCAGCGCGGTTTCGATGCACTTGACCGTGTCCTGGATATGGATGAAGGCGCGCGTCTGCCCGCCTGTACCATGGACCGTGAGCGGGTGGCCGATGGCCGCCTGGATCAGGAAGCGATTGAGCACCGTTCCGTAGTCGCCGTCGTAGTCAAAGCGGTTAACCAGTTGCGGGTGCAGGGCGGTTTCGCGCGTCTGCGCCCCCCAGACGATGCCCTGATGCAGGTCCGTGATCCTGAGCTTATCGTTTTGGGCGTAAAACTGGAACAGGATTTGATCGAGCGATTTGGTCATATGATAGACCGACCCAGGGCGCGTTGGGTACAGGATCGACTGCTGCGCTTGCGACCCGTCTTGCAACGCGATCCCCACATCCAAATAGCCCTCGGGGATTTCGGCACCGATGGTGGAATAGCCATAGACCCCCATGGTCCCCAGATGCACCAGATGCGCGTCGATGCCCGTTTCCACCAGGGCGTTCAGGACATTGTGCGTGGCCGAGACGTTGTTGTTGACCGTATAGTTCTTATGCAAGTCGGACTTCATGGAGTAGGGCGCGGCGCGCTGCTCGGCGAAATGCACCACCGCGTCGGGTCGCCAGTCGGTCAGCCACTGCTTGAGGCGTTGGTAGTCGGTCGCTAAGTCGAGCAACTGAAAGTCGATCAGGTGCCCCGTTTCTTGCCGCCAGATCCGCGTGCGTTCCTGGATCGAGTCCATGGGCGTCAGCGACTGCACCCCCAATTCGGTGTCGATCCAACGCCGGGATAGGTTATCGATGATGGTCACTTCATGACCTTGGGCCGAAAGGTGCAGGCTGGTGGGCCACCCACAAAACCCGTCTCCGCCGAAAACTGCGATGCGCATAGGAATGCTCCTTAAGTCAATTTCTTTCCATGACTCATATCAATTCGGCGGTTAAATTCCAAATATAAACACTTATGCGTGCAATTTACCGTATCAATTTAGATTCAATCTCGTAACTTATGTGCAGCAATTATGGGGAAGGCAGCGCCGTTTCCACCGACAAAGACTCTAGGACCCGTCGATCAAGCCCGCCGCTGCCATGTAGGCGGCCATGTCGGCAAATTGCGCAGGGTCGTAGCCGATCACGTCCGTGGCGAGCAGCGGCGCCGTGTCGTGCCAGGCCTTGCGGTTCAGCGGGGTGTCGAGCAGGGCTTCGCGTCCTTCAATAAAGTGCGCAAAGGCACCCTCGGGGTCAGCGGCGATGGCCTGGGCGCCGCGCTCAACGGCGGTTAGGAACGCCGCTGTTTCTTCGTTGGCGGCGCGGTCGGGGTGGGTCACAAAGATCAGCTCGGCGTAGGACGGCACCCCAAAATCCTCGGGCAAAAACACCCGCCCTGGCGCGCCGTCCAGGTCCATTTGGTTCAGTTCAAAATTACGGAAGGCCCCGATGGCGGCAACGACTTGCCCCGCGTAGATCGAGGGGGAGAGCGCGAAGTTGACGTTGATCAGCTCCACATCCTCCAGGCTCAAGCCCGCGGTGCCCAGCATGGTCGCGACCAAGGCGGTCTGAAACCCCTCGACCGAATAGCCGATCCGTTCCCCTGCCAAATCGGCCATAGTCTCGATGGGGCCGTCGCCCGCGACGACCAGGGAGTTGAGCGGGCTATCGACAAGCGTGCCGACCCACTCGATCTCAAGGCCTTGGTTCGTCAGCAGGTGAAAGTCGGGCTGATACGAAATCGCCATGTGCCCCTCCCCCGCGGCCACCTGAAACGGCGGCGCGGTCGGGTCGGCGGGCTCGACAAACTCGACCTCCAGCCCCGCTTCGGCAAAATACCCCAGCGCATCGGCGACCAGCAGCGGCCCATGATCGGGATTGAAAAACCAGTCCAGCAACACGCGGTAAGGCTCCGCCGAGGCAGGCGCGCCGACGAGGGCGACGGCAGACGCCAAGAGAAGGGATTTCATGGGCTTAGGTCCTTTTCAAGTGGCTCAAGGTATCGGGTGCATGGCGCGAGAGCAGCCGCCGCGCGCCGTCGGCCAGGGCGAACAGCCCTAGCCCAAGACCAATCAGCAGCGCAACGCCGCCGAAGGCCAGATCGACATTTTGCACAAACTGCGACCGGATCAGCTGCCCCAACCCGCCCGCGCTGCCCGTTTGTTCGGCAGCGAACAGGGCCAGCGGCGCGACGGCCCCAGCGGCGAGCAAGCCCCCCGCCAGCGCAGGGCCCGCCAGCGGCAGCATGATCTTAAGCAAGATTTGCCGCCGATTGGCCCCGTCCAACTTGGCCGCCTCGATCAAGACAGGGTCGATGGTCCGCAGGCCCACCAAGCCCGCAATCATGATCGGGAAGTAAAGGATGAGCGCCGCCACCAAGACCTTGGTCGCGAACCCTAGCTGCATGACCGAAAACAAAGCCCGGTTCAGCGCATAGACGGGCAGGGCAAACAGGCCCACGAGCGCTGGCAAGACCAGAAGGCGCGCCAAGGGCAGCACCGATAGAACCAGGGCAAGCCCCAGACCCGCCAGCACCGCCAGCGGCAGCGCCCAGGCCAAGACCGCGAGGCTTTGACTGAAGGCGACCCAAAGGAGCGGGGCTTGCGGTCCCCAGAAGGTCGCGACCGCATCCCACGGCGCGGCGAACACCAGCGCCTTGGGCGAAAACAGCCAAACAAAGCCCTGCCACAGCGCAAAGGGACTAGCGACGAATAGGAGCGCTTGACCACAGAACAGAACCGTCGCGCGGCGCGTCAACATGCCTCGTGTCTCCCTTCGCTGGTCCTAACCAACAGGTTCAAAGCGTTTCTTCTCAGCCGATCTTAAAAGTGGCACCTGGTCAGGCGATTCCTAAAAACGCCCGTGCCCGAACAAATCGGCACCGCTGAAAGCCCTATCCTAAGGACAGGAACCAAATTGTAAAGGCCACCTGCCCAAGGTTTCTTCTCGCTTTCGGCCCCTGTTCTTGGCAAAGGGCGATCATGCGATTCTTTTTGAGCCTTTTGCTCCTCCTTACGGCCGCGCCCGCGACGGCGCAAACGCGGCAGCCCCCAGCGGCGGACTTGCCCGAGGGCGTGGCGCCCATGGACTTCCCTGCCGTCATCATGACCATGGTCACCGAAACAGGCGAGTTCCCCCTGTTCCTAGAGCTGGCCCAGCGCCCCGACCAGCGCGCCCGTGGCCTCAAGTACCGCGCCGATCTGCCCGACGACTACGGCATGCTCTTCATCTTCCCTGACGCCCAGCCTCGGCAGTTTTGGATGCAAGACACGCCCAGTCCCTTGGACATCATTTTCATTGGCGAAGACTATGTCATCGATTCGATCCGCGAAGGCATCCCCTATAGCGAACGGCGCCTGCCCAGCGACGGCCCCGTCAAATTTGTGCTAGAGCTGCGCCAAGGCTTGGCCGAGGTCTATGGCTTAACCCCAGGGAGCAGCGTAACTTTTCAGTGATGCCATACCAGCGCGCTGATTGATCGCGTGGCGCACTCTTCAAAGCCTCAGAAAAGGGCGAACATCAGGCCTCAAATCCAGCTATCCCCCCCTGTCATCCAGCGCGGAGCGAAGCGAAGTCGCAGGATCCAGCACCAGTCGCGAGAAGGAAGTCCAGACGGCACGAACTTCGCACCGTGCCAAACGACGTGCAACAGGCACCCCTCCAAAGGGGGGGGGACTACCATCCAAGGGTCATGTTCAACTGCCGCTCAGTTCGCCGCTGGTCTCCCATCCGCTACTTTTTTCTCTCATCCAAAAATACGATCCAGCAAATTCGGTAGTGCTAGGGAGATTTGTGGGATGTAGGTCACCAACATGAGGAAGACCATCAGCACCGCGGTCCACGGCAGGGCGGCGCGCATGACCGACATGATGCCCATGCCTGTGATCGAGGAGGTGACGAACAAATTCAGGCCCACGGGCGGCGTAATCATGCCGATTTCCATATTGACCACCATGATGATTCCCAAGTGGATCGGGTCGATGCCCAGGGACAGCGCGATCGGATAGACGATGGGCGCGACGATGAGCAGGATGCCGCTGGGTTCCATGAACTGGCCGCCGATCAGCAGTAAGATATTCAAAATCATCAAGAAGGCCCAGGGGGACAAACCCCAATCCAGGATGGTCTGGGCGATGGCGTCGGGGATTTTCAGGCCCGTCAGCACGTGGCTGAATATGAGCGCGTTCATGATGATGAACATGAGCATGATCGAGAGCCGCGCGCCCTGGATCAGCGTGGCGCGGGTGTCCCGATGCACGAGGTTGGGCAGCAGACTAACCCCGAGCGCTAAGTGGGGGGCGTTGCGCCGCAGGGCCTGGCTCGTGCTTTCCTCGGCCTTGCGCCAGGGAACGCCTTTGGAAAAGCCGATCCCGCGATAGATCACGGTTGCCACAAAGAAGGCATAGACGACCGCGATGGCCGAGGCTTCGGTGGGGGTGAAGAACCCGCCGTAAATGCCGACAATGATGAGGATGATGAGCGCCAAACCGAACACCGCGTCCAGGCCCGTTTTGCGCAAGCTGGCCCAGCCAGCCCAGTCAAGTTGGGTCACCTGCGCGCGGCCCATGTAGAAGCGAATAGCGAGCATGAGCATCCCCCCCGCCAGCAGGCCAGGGACGACCCCCGCCAAGAACATGCGCCCCACATCCTCATTCACCGCCGCGCAATAGACGACCATGACGATGGACGGCGGGATCAGAATGCCGAGCGTCCCCGCCGTGGAAATGATGCCCGCCGCCAAGGGCAGAGGATAGCCTGCCTTGCGCATTCCGTCGATGGAAAGCGGCCCCATGGCCGCGACGGTGGCGGGCG
This sequence comes from Alphaproteobacteria bacterium, assembly GCA_965229645.1. Lineage (GTDB taxonomy): Bacteria > Pseudomonadota > Alphaproteobacteria > UBA7985 > UBA7985 > CAXQZM01. The sequence continues at coordinate 2,999,613 of OZ245893.1, read as the reverse complement.
AGGACCCCGAGAGCGCGGCGAACAACATGCAGGCCAACACGCCCGCGCTGCCCATGCCGCCGCGAATATGGCCGACCGACGCGACGGCAAACTTCACGATCCGCGCACTGGCGCCGCCCGAGGTCAAAAAGGCGCTCGCCAGGATGAAGAAGGGAATGGCGAGCAGGAGGAACTTCGAGGTCATGGTGCTCATGGCACCGAGAACCAACCCAGAGACTTGTTCTTCGGGGCTCAAAAGCACAACGATGAGCGCGGGCAAGCCCAAGGATACGCCAATGGGAACGCGCAAAATCAAAAATAGGAAGACAAGGCCGATCAGTATATAGCCGAGGTAGGGGACAAAAATCTCCATCTTAGGCCCCCGTCGTTTCTCTGTCGCCAACGACCCCGTGCGCTGCCAGGGCGTCCTCGACATCCTGGGCGGCCTCGTGTCCTGCCGTCAGGGTTTGGCGTTTACCGCGCGCGATTTGCAAGGTTTCGAACAGGACGGTGAGGGTCAGGTAGGCAAAACCCGTCGTGAAGATCAGATAGCCGATCCAGCGCGGCAGCTTGACATCGTGGTAAGTCAGGCGCGCGAACGGGCCGCCCGAAAACCGTTCGTAGATCCAGTACCCTTCCCAGGCGAACAAAGCGCAATAGAGAACGAACAAAAGGCCGACCAGCAGGTTCCCCGCCCATTGCAGGCGCGCGGGCGCAAGGTCCATGACCACATCGACGGCGATGTGCTGGCCCGCGCGCAGCACGCGGCTCATCCCCAGCAAAATGAGCAGCAAAAACAGCAATAAGGTCCCCGCCAAAGCCCAATCGATCGACCAGCTGAGGGCGCGAAAGATCACGTTGACAAACTGGATCCCAACCATGGTCGCCAAAATGTAGGCAATCGCCGTTTCCTCCGCCCAGGTAAGGGCGCGGCTCAAGGGATGGGTGGCTGTGGAGTGGCTTAGCGGTCCTGCCATCGGGATCTCCAGGGCGGGGGCGCTTGCCCCCACCCATTGGGAGGGTTAGTTGTTGGCGGCGAGCGCGGCGTTCAGCACGTCCTCACCTATATCATCGACGAACTGGTCATAAACGGGCTGCATGGCGGCTTGCCAGGCGGCGCGTTGTTCGTCCGTCAGTTGACGAACCTCGTGGCCCTCGGCGATAATGGCATCGCGCGCGTCGGCGTTAATTTGCTGCGCGGCGGCATTTTGTTCTGCCGTGACTTCGGCGTAAATGGTGTCCAGCTGCGCGCGGATATCCTCGGGCAGCCCATTCCAGAACTCAGCATTTACAACGACAATATAGTCCAAGATGCCGTGGTTGGAGGCGGTGACGCCGTCCTGAACCGTATAGAACTTCTTGGTGTAAATGTTGGACCAAGTGTTTTCTTGCCCGTCAACCGTCCCCGTTTGCAAAGCCCCGAATACTTCGGCAAAAGCCATTTTTTGCCCTGAAGCACCGAGGGCCTCGACCATGGCGGCCAAAACGTCGGATGATTGGATCCGGAACCGCAGCCCTTGGGCGTCGCTGGGCTCCAGCAGCGGTTTGTTGGCCGAAAACTGCTTCATGCCATTGCGCCAGAACCCAAGGCCGAGCAGCCCAAATTCTTCCAGCGACCCCAGCATCTCTTGCCCTGTTGCGGAGGCTTGGAAGCGATCAAGCGCCCCAGTGTCGGCGAAAACGAACGGCAAGTCAAACACTCGGAACGACAGGGTATAGGGCTCGAGTTTTGACAGGGACGGCGCGGCCATTTCCACGTCGCCCAAGATCATGGCATCGAGAACGTCGTTGTCGTTGTAGAGCGTTGAGTTCGGGAAGGTGTCGATGCGAACGACCCCTGCCATTTCTTCATTCACACGCGCGGCGAAGGCCTCCGCTGCTTCGCCTTTGGGGTGGCCGCTCGGGGCCGTGACATAGGAAAGACGGATGACGATTTCCTCGGCAGATGCAACGGCACCTGCAACGGCAAAGACCGACGCTGCGGCCAATTTGATTAAGGTTCTCATTTTTTATCTCCTCAAAAATGCGCCGAAGCTGAGTGCATTCGGCAGGCCCTTATCTCAAAAACGGGGTATGGCGGTCAAATCTCTAAAGCGTAAATAAATCAATGGCTTAGCTCTCGTAACGTCCAGGAGAGCAAGCACAAAATCGATTGATCGGCAGAATCTTGCCGATGGTTTTGGGGGGATTTAGGTTTCGTCACCAGATCGAGTCGCAGGCGCGCGCGCCACCCCCAGCCGCTGCATCTTGTCGTTCAAGGTGCGCCTGGAAACGCCCAGCTTGGCCATGGTGTCCTTGATGCTGCCGCCCGAGTCTTTCAGGGCCTGTTCGATCAAGCTGCGCTCAAAGGCCTTTACGCGATCAAGGAGCGGCGTTTCGTGCCCGCCCGCCTTGGGAACGGCGCGCAACGGCGGCGGCAGACCCTGCAGCACCTCACGAATTTTGTTGAGCAGCGTTTCGGGCTGCTCGGTTTTCTCCAAAAAGCCTGCCGCGCCCAACTCAATCGCGGTTACGACGTCGGGGGTGGAGGCAAAGGCAGAAAACAGCAAGACGGGGATTTGCGGATGCGATTGGCGCACCAACCGCAGCACGTCCAGGCCCGACTCGTGCGGCATTTTTAGGTCGGTGATGATCAGATCGGGCATCCCCTGCTCGATCAACGCGCTTAAGCGTTGGGGCTGATCGCAAACGCGGACTTCGTACCCTTCTTCGCGCAAGAAACGGGCGATGGCCCCCAAGAGGTCCAGATCATCGTCAATCAGCAGCAGTCGCATCGCTTCGGTCTTTGCGGGTAAGGGGATCGGGACAAAGGGGCAAGGTAACCAGGAACTGGCACCCCTGATGCGGCCAATCTTGATTGAGGCGGATGGTCCCGCCCATCTCTTCGACGACCTGACGGGAAAAATGCAAGCCCATGCCCATGCCTTCGCCCAAGGGTTTGCCGCTGCGCAAGGGGTCAAAAATTTCATCAGCCTGGAGGCGATCGAGGCCATGGCCATTGTCGGTGACGCTCAGGTGGGCGTGCCCCGCTATTGCCTGCACATCGATACGAATCTGGGGGGTTGGCGTCCCCTGAACCGCGGCGAGGGCATTGGTGAGCAGATTGATTAGCACCTGCCCGAGCAGCTGGGGGTTGCCCCAAACCCGCAGGTCGGGCGCGAGCCCGTCCGTTTGAATATGCTTGGCTGTTGTCGGGCGCTCGCCGCGAATGCGCGCGAGGGTCCGCGTCACCAGGGCCGACAGATCCAGGGCTTCCTTTTCCGCCTCATGACGGCGGGCGAACAGGGTGAGGGATTCCAGCAGCCGTGCCGCCTGCGCCAACGTGGCACGGATATGGGACATGAGCGTCCGCGCCTCGCCCTCCTTGCCCTGATCAAAGGCGCGCTGGAGCGTGCGGATGTCAAAACCCATGCGGGCGATGGGCTGCGACAACTCGTGGCTCATGGCGGCGGAAATGCGGCCCAGGGCGGCGAGCGTTTCTTTAGAAACCAACGCCGCCTGAGCCGCGCGAAGTTCCTCAGACTTGCTTTCAATACGTTCGGCCAAGTTGTTGGCAAAGCGGCGTTGTTGAACCATGTAGGCCGTCGCCGCGACGAGCGCAAAGCTAAGCGCAAGGCCCAGGGCGCTGGCGTAGAGGTGGCTCAAGGCGACGTCGAAGGAGGCGCTCAAAATCTGCACGCGCCAGGGTTCAAAGTCGAGCGCGGCGCTGGCGGAAACGTAGGTCTGTCCGTTCAGGCGATTGGCGTTGCCGCTATGCGTCCAACCTTTCAGGTCTTGGCGGGGATAGCGCTGCTGGGCGCGGGCAACCTGCTTTGCCTCCTGGCCTTGCGGGGCCCAGGCGGTAAATCCCAAGCTCGGCGGCGCCGCCACGATGGCAACGCCAAATTCGTCCAGCACCAGGAAGTCGGTGCCCTCGGGCCGCCAAGTCGATTGGCGGGTGTCGAGATTGATTTGCACGGCCACCGCGCCCAAAAACGCGCCCGTTTGCAAGTCCGTAACTTGATGCGCCAAGTAGTACGCGGGGGTCTGGGTCAAGGGGTCAATGCCAAAAAAGCTGCCGAAATCCCCAGAAACCGCAACTTCGTAGAACGGACGCCGGCGATGCGAGGTGCCGACAAAGCGCGCGTCGGGCGGGCTCGCCACCACGGCGACCCCCAGGCGGTTCAAGGCAAAAACGCGCGCAGAGTCGGTCTGCACCCGCACCAGATCCAGCAAGTCTTGCGCCTCGCCTATGGCCTGCTGCGACGGGCGCTGCAGGGCTTGGGTCAGGCGGGGGTCGGCAGCCAGAACCTTGGGGAAAAATTTCAGGCGGGTAATTTCAATGTCGAGCTGCTGGACGGTTTGCTGCGCGCTCTGCGCCCGCAACCGATCCATTCGCCAAACGTCCATCTGCCACCCAACAACCGCCCCAAGACACGACAGCAGCAAAATACCCGAGAAAATCAAGGCACGCATCCCGAGCCCCTAGGATAAGTTTCCTTGCCGCGCCAGACTCGCGCCCCTCAACACGCCCCAACGGGGCAGAGGGTGTTTGAGTTTTCCGTATACTCCGCGAGGCCAAACCCCATTCCGCATCGGCTCTGCGTAGCAAAAGCAAAGGGCCCAGCGAACACAAGAGCCAATCTGGGTCGCCGCTGGTATTAGCACACTAAATCATCAGCGCCAAAGCACCTACAGCGGACGCTTACGCACCTACTGTTGCCTGAACGGAAGAGAACTGATCTCAACCCTAAACCAATTCCCATCAAGAAAGGCGGGCTCAGCTACTTACACTAGTCACCAGGAAGAAGCACAGGAAGACCCCGCAAAAATTTGCGATCAAGCGTCTCCAAATCCTTGCACTTGGCCAAGACCGCTAAGGGTTCCAAAATCATGGTTTTCACATCTTTATCTGTTTTCAGGGCAAAGATGGGGAGAGCAAAAAATCCTCCTTCCTTAAGTGCGTATTCCGCATATGTCCAAAATCCATCGCCTATGTGCCGAAATTCGTATAGAGTATCGTCCTCGAAATCTTCGTGCCATACATACTCATCGCTTTCACCTTTCCAAATACCAACGATAAGACAGACTTTGTCGCCCCAGGGGTATGGGTCTCCTGCTTGCGAGTATTGACATTGCCCAGACAGTAGAAAACTCACCGATACATTTCCCAAGAACCTCTTTCTTCGTGATGAGGTCCTTGCCGTGCCAAAGATCATAGATGTTTCCGAAATCCAGTCGTAGGCAGGATCGTCAATGTCCACCTCCTCGAGCTTGATACCATCTTGAAATTTTTCAGAGTCAAACTCGTCCAGAATGTTGCGCCAGAGCAAACTCAGCTCGCTTGAACTTTGCTGAATGGAATTGATCGCTATGAACAACTTCCTACTATTCTCGACATCTTCGTTCATAAAGACTTCCTAAGAAAATTGGAACGAACGGACGCTAGGACGCTGACCCAAGTCCGAAAACCCTGCATTGCAAGACTTGAATTTTGCACGAAGTCATACCAACGGAAGTATTCAATGACCTATGGACTGTCTGCGTTCGAGCGCCGAGACTCGGTTCATATGGCAAGCAAATTGCAATCGGACAACGGTCATTCGATCTTTCCGCTGGTATCAAACATGACTTGATACTAAACTCTGATACCAGCGGAAACAATAATTGGCCCTTATGTTCGCTCGCATTCCCCCACCCTGGCCCATTGAGGAACGCCTGTGGGACGTACTTTGGCACGGTACAAAGGTCGTGCCGTCCGCACCTCCTACCACTGGTCGGTGCTGGATCCCGCGAATTCGCTTCGCACCGCGCTGGATGACGTCGGGTGGGCGACGTCAACACCTAGGAGGCATTCATAATTTCCTCTGGTATGATTTCAGTTGGTTGATTTGAATCGCTTCTCAAAAGTCTAAGGTTGCGTGTCGCATCGAACAAGAGCTTCTGTCCTCTAATCCTCGCCCATCAAACCCTGCAACTTCATAGCCAGGCCCATATTGCCGCTGACTTTGAGCTTGCCCGTCATGAAGGCCAGGGCGGGGTTGAGGTCGCCGCTCACCAGGCCTTTGAGCGTGGCGAAATCCAGGTGGATTTGGGTGTCGGCTTCGGGGTCGTCGGCAGCATGGACTTGGACGGGGGTGTCCGTGCCGTCGATGAGCAAGGTGCCCGCACCCTCGATATCGAGCCTTAGGGTGCCGCCGAAGCCTGGGGTGGTGGCGGATTTTTCCTGAAACAGGGTGACGAGATCGTCGAAGGTCATGCTTCGGACGGGTCAGCGGCGACGACGCCGACCTGGAATTCCAAGCCTGCGTCGATCAGGCGACCCCAGACGTAGGCGGCGAAGGACCGGCGTAGGAGGATCGTGAAGGCGTTGGTGTCCGTGCCGTCGCGGTGCAAAATCACGTTGGCCTTGGCGAGAACGGTTTGCGCGCAGGTGCTAAGGGCAAAGGCCGTTTCATCGAGGTCGAGCGGGGTCAGTTTTGTGAGGAGCGCCTCGGTTTTGGGGCCGGCGACCCCGATGCTGGCGTAGTTGTCGGAGACGTCCTTGGCCGAGGCATGCTCACCCGCCAGGGCCTGGGCTATGCGGGCTTGCAAGTCTGCACCGGCAGCGGCGGGATCGTGGACAAGCCATTCGTCGGGGCCGAGCCAGAGGCAACTGATCTGGCCAGTGGTCGTGACCGTATTGGCCTTGGTGGGCAGCACGAAGCCCAAGGCGTCCGCCACCGCCTTGGCGCGTGCGGGCGCAACGCGCAAATTGACGAGGGCGGCGTAGGGCAGTTCGTGGACCGTGACCAAGCTGTCGGCGGTCGGGGCGGCGTGGCCCATGGTGTGCCCGGCGAGTGGGCGGTTGCGGATGAGCTTAGCCACGTTGACGGCCTCCCTCAGGATCAAAGAAGTTGGTGTCGCGGATCACCGCCTCGATCACCGAGCCGTCGGGTTGCGGCGAATAGAGGGTTTCGCCCATCCGCCCTTGCCCGCCCTTGACCAGGGCCAGGGCAATGGATTGCTGGCAGTTGGGCGAGTAGTACGACGAGGAGACGAAGCCCGCCATCTTCACAACTTGCTTGGCGGGGCGGAAGGCGGGGAGTTGGTCGCGCGCTGGCATATGTTCCTTGAAGACCAACTGCGCGCCCTCGGGCAAGACCACCTTGGGGTCGCGGGTGTCGAGGCCGACCAGCTGTTTGCGGTCGGGCTTGTCCATGTCGGCGCGCGTTAGGGAGCGGCGACCGATGAAGTCACCCTTCTTATGCGATATCAGGCCGTCGAGCCCCAAGTCCATGGGTGTCATGGAGCCGTCGGTTTCTTGGCCGACGATGATGAAGCCCTTTTCGGCGCGCAACAGGTGCATGGCCTCGGTGCCGTAGGGGGTCAGGCCGTAGGGCTGGCCTGCGGTCATGAGCAGATTCCACAGTTGCAAGCCGTAGTCGGCGGGCACGTTAATCTCGAACGCTAAGTCGCCCGTAAAGGAGATGCGGAACAGGCGCGCAGGGATGCCGCCCAAGGTCACGGCCTTCCACGACATGAAGGGCAACGCCTCGGCGCTCAGGTCCTCGTCGGTCAGGGCGGCCAGCACCTTGCGGGCGCTGGGGCCATTCAGGGCGGCGACGGCCCATTGCTCGGTGACCGAGGTCAGATAGACTTGCAAGTCGGGCCACTCGGTCTGCAAGTACTCCTCCATAGTGCCCATGACCGCAGCGGCCCCGCCCGTGGTCGTGGTCATATGGTACTCGGTGTCGCTGATTCGGCTGGTGACGCCGTCATCGACGACCATGCCCGCTTCATTCAACATCAAGCCATAGCGGCACTTGCCCACGGGCAGTTTCTTCCAGGCGTTGGTATAGATGCGGTTCAGGAACTCGCCCGCATCGGGGCCGACGACCGCGATCTTGCCCAGGGTCGAGGCGTCGATGATCCCAACCTGTTCGCGCACCGCGCGCGCCTCGCGCTGCACCGCAGCATCCATATCTTCGCCGTCCTTGGGGTAGTACCAGGCACGGTTCCACTGGCCCACGGGTTCAAAAGCCGCGCCGCTCGCGACGTGCCAAGCGTGCATGGGCGTGGTGCGGATCACGTCGAAGAAGTCATCGACCTCGCGCCCCACGTAGGCCATGAAGGTGGTCGGCACGTAGGGCGGGCGGAACGTCGTGGTGCCAATGGCGGGGACGTCTTGATTCGTGATCTGAGCAAGCGCGCCTAAGGCGTTGATATTGGAGGTTTTGCCCTGATCCGTGGCCATGCCCAAGGTGGTGTAGCGTTTCGTATGTTCGACCGAACGGAAACTCTCGCGCTGCGCCAGCGCCAGGTCGTCGATTTTGACGTCGTTCTGGTAGTCCACGAAGAACTTGCCGCCGCGATCGTAAGGCTTCTTGCCTGGGGGCAGCCAGAGCCAGCGGTGCGGGCCGTGGGCCAAGTCCGCCGCTTGCGGGGCTTTGCGCGCGCGCGCGGTTTTGCCCGCCGCCCGCGCCGCCGCTAGACCCTGGGCGAAGGCGTCGGCCAAGAGGTTGCCGAGGCCAAAGTCGCCCTTGCAAGCGCCGATGCTGACCGACGGGTTGACCTGCGAGGGCGTGCCAGGAACAAAGGCCCCCAGGCCTTCATCCCAGCGGACCTTGGCCGCCGATTGGCTGTGCAGCTGCACATTGGGCGACCAGCCGCCCGCCATGGCGATAAAGTCGCACCCGAGGTCTTGGCCCGCGTCGGTCAAGGCGCTGCCGTCGCCCGACAAAGCGCTGACCAGCGCGCCCTGCACCCGCTGCTTCCCCCTGACGTCGGCGATGACCGAATTGGCGTAGATCGGCACGCCCGTGGCCTTGAACGCGTCCGTGTTCGGCCCCTCGGCCACGGCGCGCAGATCGACCACCGCCGCCAAAGGCTGGCCCGCCTGCACCATGGCCAGAGCGTCGGCGTAGGCAGCGTCGTTGTTGGTATAGAACAGGCCCGCATCGCCCAGCCGCACCCCGTAGCGCGTCACGTAGGTGCGCGCCGCATGCGCCAGCAGCGTGCCAGGGCGGTCGTTGTTGTGGAACAGCAGCGGGCGTTCAAAGGCACCCTGGGCCAGGACCACTTGCTTGGCACGGATGCGGTGCAGTTTTTGTCGGGCCTGGGTCGGGGCGGCGCTGCCCAGGGGCAGATGGTCGGTGCAACGTTCCCAAACATTCAGAAAGTTATGGTCCCACCAAGATACGACCGAACTACGGGTCATGAGGCGGACCCTGGGGTTGGCCGCCAGCTTAGTCGTGACCTCGGCGATCCATGCGTCGCTGCTGATCCCGTTGATCTCGGCAGGCCAAGCCAGCAGCGAACCGCCGAAACTAGGGCCGTCATCGACCAGGATCACCCGCGCGTCGCCCGAGGCGGCGGCGAGGGCGGCGGCGAGACCCGCAGGCCCCCCGCCTGCGATCAACACATCGCAATGGCCGTACTGAAATTCGTAGCGGTCGGGGTCGGCCTTGGTCGCGACCCTGCCCAGGCCCGCCGCCTTGCGAACGATCGGCTCGTAGACCTTGGGCCAAAACGCCGCGAAGGGGCCCATGAAGGTCTTGTAGTAGAACCCCGCGGGGAAGAACCTTGCGAAGGCTTGGTTGAGGCTGCCCAAATCGAATTTGAGCGAAGGGAAGGCGTTGACGCTTTCCGCCGTCAGGCCCGCGCGCAGCTCGACGACGGGCGCACGAACGTTGGCCTCGCGCAGCGGTTCTTCGCCCTTGGCGACGTTCAGGTCAACCAGGGCATTGGGCTCCTCATGGCCCGCCGTCGTGATCCCGCGCGGGCGGTGGTACTTAAAACTGCGGCCGACGAAATGCACCCCGTTGGCGAGCAGCGCCGAGGCCAGGGTATCGCCCGCGTAGCCTTCAAAAACCTGGCCGTTGAAGGTGAAGGTGAGCGGTTGTGTACGGTCGATACGCCCGCCTTCGGGCAGTCGATAGGGCTGAGCCATGGGGTCTTAGACCTCCACCTTGGCCGCGGGCGAGTCCGACGGCGCGGTCAATGAACTGGGGTCGCTGGGCAGGTCGGGCAAGGCGCTGAACATGGGATAGGCCGTATGCCACTCGCTGGTGACGTTGTGACGAACGGCGTTGAACCAGCGCCGGCAGCCCGCTGCGTGCATCCACCGCTCGCGCATCCAGCCTTTCTCGTTATTATGAATAAAGGTGAAGCGCGCCCACTCCTCATCCGTCATCGTATCCGAATCGGATGGGCGGGCGATGTGGGCTTCGCGCCCGTTGATGAACTCCTCCTCGGGGCGCGGGCCGCAGTAGGGGCAAGTGATGAGCAGCATGACTGTGGAGACTCCTAGCTTAGTGCGGTCTTAGTGCGCGACGCCCGCGGCGCCGTGTTCGTCGATCAAGTATCCCGTTTCAAACCGCTTGACCGTGAACGGCGCGGCGAGGGCATTGGGGCGGTCCTGGGCGATCAAATCGGCAAAGACATGGCCCGACCCAGGCGTGGCCTTGAACCCGCCCGTGCCCCAGCCACAATTGAAGTAGAGGCCGCCCACGTCCATCTTCGTGATAAGGGGCGAAGCATCGGGGCAGGTATCGACTATGCCGCCCCATTGGCGCAGCATCTTCATGCGCCGAAACTGAGGGAATAGCTCGCAAATCGCCGCGAGCGTATGGGGCGCATTCATTTCGGATCCGCGCTGGCCGTAGGAGATGTAGGAGTCCGTCCCCGCGCCGATCACCAGTTCGCCCTTATCCGATTGCGAGATATAGGCATGGACCGCGTTGGACATGACAACGCAGTCGATGGCGGGCTTGATCGGTTCGGAAACCAGGGCCTGCAGCGGCACGGGATCGACGGGCAATTTGAGGCCCGCCATTTCGGCGAGCACGCCCGAGTGCCCAGCCGTCACCACGCCGACCTTGGGCGCGCGAATGGTCCCGCGCGTGGTTTCGACGCCCTGGACTTGCCCGCGCTCGATCAAAAACCCCGTGACTTCGCAGTTTTGGATGATGTCCACGCCGCGCTGGTCCGCCGCGCGCGCATAGCCCCAGGCAACAGCGTCGTGGCGGGCGGTGCCGCCGCGCCGTTGCAGGGACGCGCCCCAGACGGGGTAGCGCCCGCCGCCGCGCAGGTCGATCGGCGGGCAGAATTTCTTCACGCCCTCGGCGTCGAGCAGTTCGGCGTCGATGCCGTTCAGGCGGTTGGCGTTGACGCGCCGCGCCGTGTCGCGCATGTCGTGGACGCTGTGGCACAGGTTCATGACCCCGCGTTGGGAGAACATGACGTTGTAGTTCAGGTCTTGCGACAGGCCCTCCCACAAGTTCATGGCGTGTTCGTAAAGCAGCGCGCTCTCGTCCCACAAATAGTTCGACCGGACGATGGTGGTATTGCGCCCCGTATTGCCGCCGCCGATCCAAGATTTTTCGAGGAGGGCGATGTTGGTCAGCCCGTGTTCCTTGGCCAGATAATAGGCGGTAGCGAGGCCGTGACCGCCGCCGCCGATGATCAGCGCGTCATACTGGGCTTTGGGGTCAGGGCTGCGCCACATGGCGGGCCAATCCTGGTGGTAGGTGGCGGCGTTGCGCGCCAAGGAAAAGACGTTAAAGCGCATGGTGGGTCCTTATCCGAGCCAGGGCGGCAGGGGTAGATAGCACAAGCAGAAATTCTTATCCAAACGCGCTGAAGAAAAATTCACCAATAGCGGCATGATTCCCCCTGGACGCCCTCGCATTGCCGTGGTTAGGGCGCGATGCGACCTGTTCTTTTCGCGACGGTACTCTGCCCTATGATCGAAAACATCCCCGCCGCTTGGCCCTTGCGATTTGGCTTTATCCTCACCCCAAAATTCTCGCTGATTTCCTTGAGTTCGGCTGTCGAGGCCTTGCGCCTGTCCAATCGGCACCTGGGCGAGGTCAAGTACGAATGGGCGCTCTTGTCCATGGACGGGGGCCCGGTGACCGCCTCAGCAGGCTTGCAGGTCCATTGCGACATGCGCCTCGACGCCTGGAACGGCGATGCGCTGGTGGTCTGCTCGGGGCTGGATGTGGAGCGGAACACGTCGCCCGAGCTCGTTTCGGCGCTGCGCAAAATCGCCCGCACGGGCAAGGAAATGGGCGCCCTATGCACCGGCGCCCATGTCCTTGCCAAGGCAGGCTTGCTGGAGGATCACGACTGTACTTTGCATTGGGAGAATCTGCCAGGCTTCACCGAGACCTTTCCCGATGTGCAGGTCTCGAACGAATTGTTTGAGATCGACCGCAACCGTTTTACTTGCGCGGGCGGCACCGCCGCGCTCGACATGATGCTCAACATCATCTCCAAGCACTTGGGCATGGAAACCGCCGCCTGGGTCGCGGACCAGTGCATGCACGACCGCATCCGCGACAAGCACGATCAGCAAAAAATCACCCTGCCGCAACGCCTAGGCGTGCGGCACCCCAAACTTCTCTCCGTCATAAAGATGATGGAAGAGAACCTAGAGGAACCCTATAGCCGCACCGATCTGGCGCGCACCGCCGCCCTCTCAACGCGGCAGCTCGAACGCCTGTTCCGCAAGTACTTAAACCGCAGCCCCGCGCGCTATTACCTAGAGCTGCGCCTGAATCGCTCGCGCTTGCTCCTCCTGCAAACCGACATGCCCATCATCGACGTCGCCATGGCCTGCGGCTTCGTTTCCGCCTCGCACTTTTCCAAGTGCTACCGCGACTTCTACGGCAAAACCCCTCGCAAAGAACGCGGCCTGCCATCCATCGAGATGTGATCGCTCGGGCAGTTTTTTTTCTTGGGGGCTTGCCTTCGCGGCCCCGCCAAAGAAAAACGTCAGTCCGCGCGTAGCGAAGTCGCGGAATCCATCACCGATTGGCAGCGGATGGAACGAAAGGGTCCGTCCTTGCACCGACCTGTTCCCCTCCCTCGGAAGGGGCGGCTTGCGCCTGGGGCAGTGTTAGTGCCTCTCGTGCTCGAGGTTCAAAGGTGAGTTTTAGATGCGTATGCGTTGCCGTCGCGTAGCGTTGGAGAGCTCGCAACGTTGGACTGACGCGCCCTCCCTCAAGTTTTGCGATGTAGGACTGGGACGTTTGCATCTTGTCCGCAACGTCGCTTTGCGTCATCTTGGCCTGGCGGCGCGCGGAAATGAGCGCAGTCGCCAAAGAGAACTCGTCCTCAAGGGCTTGATACTCGCGCACAAACTCTGGATCCCTTAACTGCGCGTCAAAAAGTTGTTTCAAACTGGTCATCCAATCTCCTTTGCTCGATTGAGCGCGATTCTTATTTCCTTGCGCGGAGTGGTCTGACTCTTCTTTGCGAAAACCCTCACCACAACGAGGCGCTTGGGCCGCTCTACCAAGTAAAGCGCGCGCGAAATGCCGTCCCTGCCGCGCATACGAATTTCCCAAATCCCTTGTTCCACATACTTAACATACGGCTCACGAACCTCGTGCGGCCCGAACTCTTGCAGCATCTGCGCAATTCTAAAGAACTTGGCCCGCTGATCCTTCGGGAGAGCAAGGAGTTCGCCATCGACGCGATGGTCAAGCGTTTCAACTGTCCACACGAATTTGTCAAATATGATATAGGTTGCCTTAGGTCAAGCCATTCCTTTCCCTCGAAGGGGTGCCCTTTAGGGCGGGGTGGTCTGCGGAATCGGTCTTGAAGGCCTACCTTGTGTTCCGTGCCTAAGACCACCCCGTCTCACCCCTGCTCGGGATCCGTCGAAGGTTGCTCTTTGCCTGCGGCGAAGAACTTGCTTCGACGCGTTCGCCACCAGACCAGGGCGGCGACAAAGGGAATGGTCGCGGCGATAGCGATCTCGCTGAGCGGCATCTGCGCGGCCTTCAACGCATAGGCCAGCAGGCCGACGCCGTAGTAGGTGAGCGCGATGACCGAGAAGCCTTCGACGGCCTTGGACAGGCGGACCTGTTGTTCGGTGCGCTGGTCCATGCGTTTGAGCACTTGCTGATTTTGGTGTTGGATTTCGCTTTCGATCAAGGCGTGGTAGAGCCGCAGGCTGGTCGAGACGGACCGTTCCAGGTCGCGCAGCCGCCGGTCGTAGGCTTCCACGGTGTTGAACGCGGGCTGCAATCGTTGGTTGATGAAACCCGTGAGGCTCTGCACGGGGCCGTCAATCTGCTCGTTCAGCTCCTGTAGGCGAGCCTGGACGATGCCGTGGTAGGCGCGGGTTGCCGTGACGCGGTACCGGGTCGAGTCCGACAACTGGGTCATTTGCGCCGACAAGCGTTTGAACGCGGCGGTCACAGGGGTCAGGCCCGCCTCGCGATCATCGGATAGGCGCGCCGTGAGGGCCGAGTAGGCCTGTTCCAACCGCTCGAGTTCAACAAATTTTGGGCGGATCAGCGACAGGCCTTTCAAGGTGTTGAATCGGTAGATCTCCAAGTCGATCAAGCGCTTAACGAAGCGGCCCCGGTCTTCGGCGTCCTCGAACTCCCCCATAAGCGCAAAGTTGACACAGCCGTTGTCGTGCGGGCAAAAATCGGTGCGAACGCGCACCTTGCCATCCTTGAACTGGCCGCCGAGCAAAGTTTCGGATCGAAACAAGGGCGGGTCGACCAAGGTCTCGGAATCGGAGCCCAGCCGAATGCGCAGGCCCGTCATCAGCTGCGCGTCCATCGACCCCAAGTACTTTGCAATCGCAGTATCGATAGGCCGCGCGCCCGCGTAGGTCAGCGCCCAGAACTCGGTATGACGCTCCCACCTCAAGACCCCTGCATCGACCTGTTCGATTTTGAGGAACTGCGCGGGGTCTTCAAATTCCCAGAAGGGCGAGGCTTTGAGCGGCTGCAGAATCCAATGCCAAACCTCGCGCGTTGTCGCTGGCAAGGGCATGGGGGGCCGACTATGGGCCTCCCCATGGCTGGACCGCGACCCAGGCCACAGCGGCAAAATCGGCTGCGCGTCAAATGGCGGTGACTCCCCCATGGACCCTCCTCCCTTTCCTATCGCGGGTTAAAACCGTTATTTTAGGAGTCAATCACTTTCGCGGCGGGTTTCCAACCATCAAGACGCGTCAGCGCCAGGGCGGCTATGACTGCGGCAGCGTAGAGCAGGACTTGTGGCCCTGGCCAGACCCAGGTCAGGGCCGCGACCAGCACGAAGGTCAGGAACGGTTGACTGTACTGCACCAAAGACCCGCGCGCGGCGCCGACCCGCGCCAGGCCTGCGTAGAAGAAGAAAAAACCGCCCCACTGCGCGCTCAAAGCGCCGATGCCGAGCCCTGCCCAGGCTTGCCCGCCACCGCTTAGGTCCAGCCAAGGCCATAAGACCGCAAAAGCCGCGACCTGGAATGGGAGGGCCAGGACCGAAGCCCAGCAGATCACCTGCCACGCGGGCAGGTCCCGCGCCACCCGCCCCGCCCAGGCGTAAGAAAACCCCACAGCGAGCGACAGGACCAGCGCCGCGTAACCCAGCGAAAACCCCGAGAACCCCGCGCGCAAGATGAAGGCCGTCACCACGGCGCAGGCGATCAGCGACCCGACCCAAAACCAAGGGCCGAGGCGTCGGTCGGGTTCAATGAAGCGGGCGAAGATGGCGGTGGACAAGGGCAGCACCGCGATCACGACCGCGCCCTCGTTGGGGCCGACCGAGGCCATGCCCAGGTTGGTGAAGAAGGGAAAGACAAACCCCGTCCCAGCCCCCGCGTAGGCCAAGTGGCGCCACTGCCGCCCCTGGGGCAAGCGCGGGCGCACGACCAGCAGGGTCACGAGCGACAAGACCCCGCCGAGCAAGGACCGCCCTACCCCCGCCGTAAAGGGGTCAAAATCGGCGACGGCCCAGGCGCTGAACGGCAGGGACGTGGCGAAGAAAGCAACGCCGATGAAGACCAGCCCATAGCCGCGCAGGTCGCCCACTAAAGCTGTACCTCGGCAAAGCTCTGGACCGTAGCGAATTCCTGGTGGAGCGAGGCCAGATGCGCCGCATGCACCTGCGCCGCGGCGATCACCTGGCCCTGGGGCGTGCGGCGGTCGTGGCAGTAGCAAGCATCGGCGACCAAATGCACGTCGAAGCCAAAATTTCCCGCCATGCGAGTCGAGGTGCTGACGCAATGGTCGGTCGTGACGCCCGAGATCAGCAACTGGTCGATCCCAGCAGCCTGGAGGTCGGCCTTAAGGGACGTGCCGATAAAGGCCGAATTGACCGATTTCGTGTAACAAGGCTCCCCTGGCAGCGGCCGCGCAAAGGCCTGCGGGGCCGTGCCAGGGCCGTCGGCGGCCAAGGGGCTGCTCGCTTGCAAACTGTGATGATGGACATGCCAAACGGGCACGCCCGCCGTGCGACACGCGGCGATCAGGCGGGCGGCGACCGCCTCGGCGTTGGGATTGTTGCGCGGACCCCAAGCGGGGTCATCAAAACCGACTTGCCAGTCGATGAGTAGTAGGACGCGGGCTGTCATGCCGAATGAACCTTAAGTCTGACGCTATAAGGGCCGCGACTGCGGCCCCCGTAGCGGCCCCGAGAACAGCGCGAAAGCGCCTCGGGGTGCAAGCGAAGGGGAGGCGAAACGCGAAGCGTTTCTGCCGTGAGACACAAAACGGCCCTGAAAATGTTAATTTTTAGGGCCCGATTTTTCATCCTACAAAGGCCCGTTCGACCACGTACTCCGCAGGCGCCGAATTGGCCCCCTCGCGCAGCCCTGCGGATTCTAAAATTGCTTTCATACTCGTGTTCAGACCCATGGACCCACAGACCATAGCCCGGTCACGCGCAGGGTCCAGCCCCGCTAGGCCCAATTCGGCGCACAAACTGCCGTCGCGCAGCTTGTCGGTAATGCGCCCCATGCGGGCGCTCGGCTCGCGCGTCGTGGTCGCAACGTAGGTCAGTTTTGGCCCCGCCAGCGCCCCCACCAGCGGATCTTCACGCAGACTTGCCACCAAAGCCTGACTGTAAGCAAGCTCCGCGCGCGCGCGGCATGTGTGCGTAACAACGACATGTCCATAGGACTCGTAGGTTTCGGGATCGCGCAAGAGCGAGGCCCAGGGGGCAAAGCCCGTCCCCGTGCCAAAGAGCCAAAGCCGTTCCCCTGGAATCAAGGCATCGTGGACCAGGGTGCCGACAGGCTTGGCGCTCAGGAGGATCGGGTCCCCCACCGCCATATGTTGCAAGCGCGCGGTCAGCGGCCCGTCGGGAACCTTGATGGAATAGAACTCCAATTCATCATCCCAGGGCGGCGAGGCGATGGAATAGGCGCGCATCAGCGGTCTTTTCGTTTGAGCGTCTGGTAGTCCGATCATGACGAATTCGCCCGCGCGAAACCGCAATGACGGCGGCCGGGTGATCCGAAACGAAAACAGGCGGTCGGTCCAGTGTTTGACGAAAGTGACGGTTTGCGCGGCGGGCATAAATCCCTAAGAACACCACCCCATGACCCAAAATCAAGAACGCATTGACGATCTTGCGGTGCGCCTAGGGACAAGTGGCTTGCGCATCTTGCATTGCGGTGGACCGACCCCGACCTGGCCCAGCGACCGCCGCGTCCAATCCCTGTTGCTGATCGGCCACAGGGGCAGCGACTGTTGGCCCTTTTTTCGGGCCAGCGACGAAGCCCAGGACGGCGCGCCGCATCCCCTTGACCGTTGGTCGGCGCGGGTGATCCAGGCCGCAGCGCCGAACATGACCTTCGTCTCCCCCAGCGAAGGCCCGCCCTTCCCTCCGCTCCACGCCCTTGCGCGCGGCGGCGCCTTGCACCCCAGCCCCTTGGGGATGCTGGCCCACAGTGAATTTGGCCTTTGGGTCGCCATCCGCGGGCTGCTGCTGTCGGACGAACCGCTGCCCGCCAGCGCGCCGCAAGCCGCGCCTGCGCCCGCCGATTTTGCCGCCTGCTTCGACGCCTGCCCCGTCCACGCCTTTGACGAAACGGGGTACAAGGCCCAGGCTTGCGCGCGCTACTTGCTGGAAGATCGCACCCGTGCTTGCTGGTCGGGGTGCCTCGCGCGCAAGGCCTGCACGCGCGGCAGCGCCCAGGCCTACGAGGCCAGCCATGCACACTTTCACATGGACGCCTTCACCCGCGCCATGCAAGACCGTGGGCTATGAAACGCGCCCTGCTGATCACCCACGGCCCCAATCCCCCTTGCGACTATGTCAGTCAGGCCCTGGGGCGCAGGCAGGTCGCCCGCGATTGGCGCTGCCTGCCCATGGGCCACCGCCTGCCCGCCCCCGACCCCAAGACCTACGATCTCGTCGTCGTCTACGGCGGCGCGCAACTGCTGTCCGACATTCAGCCCGCGGAAGCCTTTTTGTGGGACGAAATCGCCTGGGTCCGGAGCTACGTTGAGGCGGGCGGCACCTATTTGGGCCTCTGCCTGGGCGCGCAGATCCTGGCCAGGGCCTTGGGTGCCGCCGTCTGGCGCCACCGCGAGGGCGCGCGCGAAGTCGGGTACTATGCCATTCGCGCCACGCCCGCGGGCCAGGCCCTGGGCCTCTCCGCGTGCCAGCACGTCTATCACTGGCACCGCGATGGCTTCGATTTGCCCGATGGCGCGCGCTTGCTCGCCACTGGCGACTTGTTTCCCACGCAGGCCTTCAGCCTTGGACCGCGCGTCTTGGCCGTGCAGTTCCACCCCGAAATTACCGACTGGATGATCGCCAATTGGGCGGGCCGCGCCGCCGCCGACGCCGATGTGGCCCCAGGCGCGCAACCACGCGGCACGCACCTTGCAGGTTACGAGGCGCATCAGCGGCCCGTCCATGCCTGGATCGAAGGTCAGCTCGACCGCTTGCTCGCAAGCTCTATCTGCGCATAAATCTGCGCCGCACGCGGTAAATCTTCGGGGCGGTTGACGTTGAAAAATGGGTCCCCCTCGTCATGGCTCCAGTCCACCAAATCGTAGCCGCCGAGGCGCTCTGCCGCGCGGTCGATCTTTCGCTCCCCGTCGGCGATCAGCCCCTTGAGGGCGGGCGCTAGGGTGCAAGCCCAAGCCCCAAAGATCGGGTGACGCTGATCCTGGCTCGCCGCAAACCGGACTGGACAAGGCCGCCGCGCATCGGTGAGGCGGGTGACCAAATCCTGGGGCGCAAAGGGGCTATCCGCCGGCGCGGTTACCAACCAGTCAAACCCCTGCGCCGCCCCATGGTCGAGCCCAGCGGCGATCCCCAATAAGGGGCCCTGATCCTGCGCGCCGTCGGTGAGGTACCCCCAGGCCTCAAAGCCTGGCGCAGGGGAATTGGCGGAAATCAGCAGGCGGTCGACCTGACCCTCGAGCCGGACAATTGCGTGAGCCATGAGGGGCCGACCGCCGAGCGCAGCCAAGCGCTTGTCCGCGCCGAACCGCCGCGCCTGCCCCCCCGCCAAGATGAGGCCGAGAGTCTTGTACCAAGGGTCGTTTGCAACGACCCTTTTGTTGCGTTCAAGCGCCACGCAGGCTGCGCTTCTGCTTGATCGCTCGTCCTTCATAAATACTGAATTTCCAATTCAGTATTTTCCGCGTCCATCAACCGCTCGACGAGTCAAACCTTGCCGCCTAGCGCCCTGGGTCAAAAAAGTTGACACTTTTTTGTCCGTTTTGTGTCTCACGGCAGAAACGCTTCGCGTTTCGGCTTTTTTGGGTAGCGGTCTCTACTCGCTCGCTCGGCTCGCTCAGCCCGACCGCAGGACGGGACCTTCGCTTTACCCCGAGGCGCGTGTCCGCTATTCTCGGGGCCGCGTGTTTGGAGCGCGGGCGTTCCCTGCGCCCTCTGGGCTTGGAGCCCGCTGCGGGGGCCGCAGTCGCGGCCCTTATACCAGCGATCATTTAGAGTCATTTTCAACCGCCGCTGGTATTAGCGCCCTGGGTCAAAGGTCAACCCCTTGGGGTCCATGTCGTAGACCAGTCGATCGTGCCCCGCGAGCAGAAGGAAGCGCCGCCCGCGCGCACGCCCGATCAGCGTGAGACCCACCTCGCGCGCCAAATCGACGCCCCAGCGGGTGAAGCCCGAACGGCTGATCAAAATGGGGACGTTCATCTGCACGGTCTTGATCACCATTTCCGAGGTGAGCCGGCCCGTGGTAAAGAGCACCTTGTCGGCGGTCTCCAGGCCCTGATCCCAAACGTAACCGCGAATCTTATCGACGGCATTGTGGCGGCCCACATCTTCCATGTAGAGGAGCGGCTGCGCGCCCGCCGCCAGCACGCACCCGTGAATGGCCCCCGCCTGCAAGTAAAGCGAGGGGGTTTGGGTGATGGCCTTCAACAAGAGATACAAATCGGACAGCTTGAGGCGCGCGCCTGGCGGCAGCCGCTTATCCTCCAGCCCCTCCATCAGGGATCCGAACACCGTCCCCTGGGCGCACCCGCTGGTCACCGTTCGACGCTTGAGCTTGGCGTCCAAATCCAGGTCCAGCGGCGTGCGGATCACGATGACGCCCAGGTCGTCGTCCACTTCCACCGCCTCGATGTCGGCAGGGGCGGTGAAAAACCCCTGCCCCACGGCCCAGCCCAAGGCTAGCCAGCGCAAGTGATCACCAATCGTCATGAGCGTCACAACTTCGCGGGCGTTGATGAAGAGGGAGAAGGGACGCTCGGCAATCAGGGCGGTGGGGACCGGCTGGCCCGTCTCGTCCCACGCGCGCATGTGGCTAATGAGTCGCGCTGGATCGGATGGCGGCACCAAATACCCTGGGCGCGCGTTTTTTGCTTGGGCGGGCATAGGCAAGGCGTATAGAGCGCGCCCATGTCCTGGTTAAGCACCATCAGCGACTTCGTGCCGATTTTTTCGGACCCCCTGGTTTGGACGGTCACTGGGCGCACCTTACTGGTGTCCTTCGTCGCCACCTTGATCGCGATGAACCTCGGGCTGATCCTCGCGCGCGGCCTCCTGCGTGCGCGCCGATCTTGGGCCAAGTTTCTGGACGCCCTCCTGAGCGCCTTTGTCGCGATCCCCGCCGTCGTCTTTGGGTTGCTGGCGCTGATGTTTTTTTCGAGTACCCTGTTTGAGGGCAGCCAGATCACGCTGACCATCGTGCCCATGATGGTGGCGCAAGCAACGCTGCTGACACCGCTGGCGGCGACCCTATCCCTAACGGTCCTCAGGGGACGTTATCAAGGGATTGGGGAAGAACTGGCCTCCCTCGGCGCCTCGGGCGGCCAAGTGTTTGGCGCGCTCATGCGCGATTGCTGGCCCGCCTTGATCGCCACGGCGGTGCTGGTGTTCTCGCGCGGCGTGGCGGAGGTCGGCACGGTCCTGATCGTCGGCGGCAATATCGAGGGCCGCACGCAAGTGCTGACCACCCTGATCGCCGAACGCGCCCGCAACGGCGCCTACGAACCCGCGGTCGCGCTCGCCCTGATCCTGATCGGGCTGGCGCTGATCCTGTCGCTGATCGTTCGGGGCCTGCAAGGCCGGCACACCCGATGAGATCGGCGAGCGTGCAGTTCTCAAATTTGCGCGTCGAACTCGGCGGGCAAACCCGCCTGCACGGCCTTACCCACACGCTTTCGGGCCACGGCATCACCGCGCTGGTCGGTGCCAATGGCGCGGGCAAGTCCTTGCTGCTTAAGACCCTGCACGGCCTGATCCCCGTCGCCTCTGGAAAACTGCGTTGGGCACCCGAGCTGGAGGAGGACCGCCGCGCGCTGATGCGCCAGCACCCCGAATTCCTGCGCCGCAGCGCACGCGAAAACCTCGTCTTTGCTTTGCGGGCACAAGGTTGGTCGCGCCGCGCCGCCCGAACCCGCGCCGAAGAAGCTCTGGAATGGCTGAAGCTCGACCATGTTGCCACCGACCTAGCGCCCAGCTTGTCCCCAGGGCAGCGCGCGCAGCTGGCCATGGCCCGGGCCCTCGCCATTGAACCAGGGGTATTGCTGCTCGACGAGCCAACGGCAAGTTTGGACCCCGAAGCCGCCCTGGCGCTCGAAGAGGTGATTCGCTTTGTCAAAGACCAGGGGACCAAGGTCATCCTTGTCTCCCATTCCTTGGGTCAGGTGGGCCGGATCGCCGACAATGTCCTCATGCTCGACCATGGCAAGTCCGTGTTCCATGGCCAGACCGAGAACTTCTTCACCAATCCAGGCAATCCCAAAGCGGGCGCCTTTCTCTACGCCTCGGGATTCGCCGTTGGAAACGTAAGTTAGTGCTGCTTCGCCTGACCTTGTTTAGCGCGGTTCTGGTCGCCAGCCTCATGGCCTGGTTGTTGCGGCCCCTGCCCGCGGACGCCCCGCCCGTGTTGCGGCTCGGGTCGACCACCTCGACCCAAGACTCGGGTTTGCTGGACCATCTTTTGTCGATCTACGAGGCCGAGACGGGCGTGCAGGTGCTGGTCATGGCCAAGGGCACGGGTGCCGTGATTCGCGACGGCCGCGCGGGCCAGGTCGATGCCCTGCTGGTCCACAACGAACGCGAAGAGACCGCTTTGGTCGCCGAAGGCCTGGCCGTGGAGCGCCTTCCCATTATGAGCAATCGGTTCCTGATCGTCGGATCGACGCAGGACCGACCCTACACGGGCTTGCGGAACCTGTTGCGAGTCATGGCCAGCGGGCGTCGCGGCCTGTTTTTGTCGCGCGGGGACGCGAGCGGCACCCATGCCGCCGAGCTCGCCATGTGGGCCGCCCATGGCTACGACCCCGACACCTTTGGTGATTGGTATAGCCAAACGGGAACGGGCATGGGCCAAACCCTGATCTCCGCCAACGCCAATCGGGCTGCCACCTTGGTCGATAGCGCCACCTGGGCGCGGCACGGCGACCGCGACCAGCTCCATATCTGGTACAACGGCCCGAACCTGGTCAATCCCTACGGCTATTTGGCCCTGGATGCGGCGCGCGTCCCTGGCGTTCAAACCGAACTCGCGCAAGACTTTGGCACCTGGCTGGCAGGCCCCGAGGGTCAAGCCGCCATCGGCGCCTATACCCTTGACGGTGTCCAGGCCTTCCAGCCGCATCGGGCGCCCTAGGGACGAAACGTGGCAAAGACTCCAACCGTTGCGTTTGTCGCCATCGGCAACGAAGTGCTGTCGGGGCGCACGCGCGAAGGGAACTTGCAAGTTTTGGCGCAAAAACTTGCCCCGCAAGGCCTTGAGGTGCGGGAGGCCCGCGTTGTGCCCGACCAGGAGGCAGCGATCATCGACGCCGTTCGGGACCTAAGAACCGCCTCCAGTTTCGTGGTCACCTCGGGCGGTATCGGCCCGACCCACGACGATATTACCGCCGCCGCCCTTGCCAAGGCCTTCCACGTCCCCTTGCAAGAAAACCCTGCGGCGCGCGCCCTGTTGCTGGCCCACTATGGGGCGGCGGACCTCAGCCCCGCGCGCCTCAAAATGGCGCGCATCCCCGTCGGCGCGCGGTTGATCGAAAACCCCGTCTCCAAAGCCCCAGGGTTTTGGATCGAAAATGTTCTGACACTCGCAGGCGTGCCCAAAATTTTTGCGGCCCAGGTTGAAAGCGCCTTGCCGTTTTTGCCTGGCGGCACCCCCGTGGTGTCGGGAACACTGGTAACGCCGGTCGGCGAGAGCCTGATCGCCGATGTGATGGCCGAGGTTGAAGGCGCGCAGGCGGGGCTCACCATCGGGTCCTACCCCTACTTCCGCCTGGGCGCCCACGGCACCTCAATCGTCGTGCGCAGCCACGATCTGGCCAGCGTCGAGGCCGCTATGACCACACTGACGCAGCGCTTGACGGTTCTGGGACACCCCGTCGAGGACCAGGGGATTCAGCGCCCCGAAGATCTGGCGCGTGGATAGATGCCTCAACATGATCCAAAGTTTGCTCTATAGCCCGCGCCATGCCGCCTACCCGCCTCACTTTTCGCGCCTCGCCGAACGCTGAAGCCCAGCAAGCTTTGTCGAGGTTGCGCGCGCTCTACCCTGATGCAGGGGCGGCGGCGCAAGTGCTGGTGTGCATCGGCGGCGACGGCTTCTTGCTGGAAACTCTGGCCAGTGCCCCCAACCTGCCCGTCTATGGCATCAATCGGGGTACCATCGGCTTCCTGCTCAATCCCTTTGTTGCCGAAGACCTGGAAATCCGCCTTGCCAGGGCACGCAGTGTTGCCATCCACCCGCTAGAGATGCGCGCGATGGATACGAGCGGACAGCGCCATACTTGCAAGGCCCTTAATGAGGTCGCCCTATTTCGGCAAACGCGCCAAGCCGCGCAGATCCAAATCAGCATTGATTCTACTCAGCGCCTGGAGCGGCTGGTCTGCGACGGGGTCCTGGTCTGCACCCCCGCAGGCTCGACGGCCTATAACTTGTCGGCCCACGGGCCGATCTTGCCGTTGCGGTCCCGCTTGCTCGGCCTCACGCCCATTTCGGCCTTTCGTCCCCGACGTTGGCGCGGGGCGCTGCTGCCCGATGACTCCGAGGTCCATCTGCGCATCCTCGACGCCGAAAAGCGCCCAGTTTCCGCCACCGCAGATTCGGTCGAGGTGCGCGACGTTGTCGAGGTGCAGGTACGCCTCCTAAAAGATCAGGCCCATACCCTGCTGTTCGACCCCGACCACCATTTAGAAGAGCGCATGATGCAGGAACAGTTTTTGGCATGAAGGACGCCCTGGCCCTCAACAAGTTGAATTGGAACGAACGCGCCCATGTCCATCGGCACGATCCCGAGGATTGGTACGGGGTGCAGCGCTTCCTAGCGGGGGAGTCGGTTCTAACCCCCATCGAACGCGCCGCCTTGGGCGACCTGAGTGGGCTAAAAGTTCTGCACCTGCAATGCCACATAGGCCTCGATACCCTGTCCATGGCACGTACCGCCGAAGCGGTCGTCGGGGTTGATTTTTCCGACGCCGCCCTCGCCCATGCGCACGACTTGGCCGAACAATCGGGCCTAAGCCACAAGGTGCGTTTTCTGCTGTCCGACGCTTTGGCGGCGGGCCCGCTGCTCGATACGGACTTCGATCTTGCCTTTGCCTCTTGGGGCGCAACCCCGTGGCTGCCCGATATTTTCGCTTGGGCCCAGGTTATGGCGGGCGCGCTCAAACCAGGGGGGCTGCTCTACTATATCGACGGCCACCCGGTCACAGCCAGCCTGGAGCAACGGGACGGAACCCTGATGCCGACCTACGACTACTGGACCCCGCGCGATCAACCTATCGAAAACGACTGCGAAACCTCCTACAACGGCTCCCCCACCAAGCTCCACCATAGCGTGTCGATGGAATGGAACCATCCGCTGTCCAGTTTTTTTGCGGCCTTGGCGCAGGCGGGGCTGCGGCTCGAGACGTTTGACGAACACGAGGCTCTGCCCTGGCAAGCCTTTCCCATGATGGTGCAAGACGCCCAAGACCGCCAGTACCGCTTGCCTGCGGGCCACCCACGTTTGCCGCTCGCCTTTAGCTTTCAGGCCCGTAAACATGGTCAAGCGCACGACGGGCAAAAAAGTTGACACTTTTTTGCCGTTTTGTGTCTCACGGCAGAAACGCTTCGCGTTTCGCCTTTTTGGTGTTGTGGTCTCTACTCGCTCGCTATGCTCGCTCAGCCCGACCGCAGGACGGGGCCTCCGCTTATACCCCGAGGCGCTTTCGCGCTGTTCTCGGGGCCGCTGCGGGGGCCGCAGTCGCGGCCCATATACCAGCGAACATAAGGGGAATTCTTATTGACCGCTGGTATAGGCATGACCAAGCGCACAACGGGCGACCCTGAAATCCGCATTCCCGCGTCGCGGCGGCGGCTCTTGGGTTTGGCGGTTAGCGGGCTGGTCTGCGCCACGGCCAGCCTCTATTGCGGCGGCCAGTTGCTCCCCTCGGGTCCAGAGCCTTGGGTCGGCGCGCTGGTCTTTGGCCTGTTCGGCGGCCTCTTTGCGCTGTGGGCGGGCCTGGCCCTATGGGTGGCCTGGCGCCAGCCCGCTGCCGCCTATCGCCTGGACGCCACGGGGCTCTATGTGGGGGACACGCCCCTGCCCGCCTTTACCTGGCCGCAGGTGGCGGGCGTGACCTTGAGCCAAGGCAAGCGCCGCAGCCATCTGACGGTGGTGTTGGTGGCGGACGCGGACCTGCACCGCCAGGGGCTCCTGCCCGACTGGCTCACCACCTTCTTGGGCCGACCCGTGGCGCGGGACCTGGCCTTGACGCCCATGGATACGGCGACCAACTTCGCGACATTTTTGGACTTGATCGGCCCCTATTTCCGCACATATGCCAGGCAAGACATTCAGCAAGGGGACCCACGCCATGCCGAAAATTCATCTTGAGGACCGCAAAGGTCAAAACCATGCGTTGGACGGCAAAACTGGCTGGTCCCTCATGGAGGTGATCCGCGACCAGGGCCTGCCGATTGAGGCCGCGTGCGGCGGCTGCGCGTCTTGTGCCACATGCCATGTCTATGTGGACCGCGCCTGGTTCGACAAACTCCCCGCCATGGAGGAGGAGGAGGAGGATATGCTCGACCTCGCGCTCGACGTTCAAGAGACCTCCCGGCTGTCCTGCCAGATTCGCCTCACCGATCAGATGGAAGGGCTCAAGGTCACCCTGGCCCCCGATTGATCGCGCGCTGCTGTCGAAAGACGCGTCGATGGACCTTACGGCCATTGCCTTTCAACTGATCGCCTTGCTGATCGGGTTTTGCTTGCACGAGGCGGGGCACGCTTACTGCGCCGCTTACTTGGGCGACCCGACCGCCAAACATCAGGGACGATTGACCCTGAACCCTATCAAACACATGGACCCCTTCGGGTCGGTTATCCTGCCCCTGATGCTGATCCTCGCGCAGGCACCGTTCCTGTTCGCCGCCGCAAAGCCCGTGCCCGTCAATCCAGGCAATTTTCGCCGGCCCCAATGGGACTTTGCAATCGTGGCGCTGGCGGGGCCCATGGTCAATATCTTGCTCGCCCTGTTCGCCGCCACCGCGTACGGCTTCGTTGAGCCGAGAACGGCGCTTGGGGCGTTCCTCGCCGTCTTTATCATTGTGAACGCGGTGCTGGCGATCTTCAATTTGCTGCCGATTCCCCCTTTGGATGGATCAAAAATTGTGGCGGGCTTTCTCCCGCGCAAACTGGCCAATCGAATTCTGGCGCTTGATCGGGCTGGGTTTCTGATCCTCATCGCCCTGCTCGTCCTCGGCTCGTTCACGGGCTTTGACGTGATCCGCTTGTGGATTGGCTTCATGCTGCGGGCCTTCGAACCCCTGCTCCAGCAGGCTGTAGGGCTCTAGGGCCTTCCCAATCGGTTCTGGGCGTAATCGCGGCGCCCAACCGTCAACAACGAAACCAATACGCCCCCGAGGAAAGGTCGCATCCCCTTGCGGTCATGCCGCGAATGGGGGGACTTGAGGGCGACTTTACGGCTGCCTATTTTGGTCTAGATCGAGTCTAAAACTAGAGGGATGAAGCCATGTCCGACGCTGAAGACGATATCATACTCGCGGAATTACCCGACGATGAACTTGTGCAACAGATGCACGACGACCTCTACGATGGTCTGAAAGAAGAAATCGAAGAAGGGACTCAAATCCTGCTGGATCGCGGGTGGGAGCCTTACCAGGTTTTGCAAGAGGCCCTGGTCGGCGGCATGACCATCGTCGGCATCGACTTCCGCGATGGGATCCTATTCGTGCCCGAAGTCCTCATGTCGGCAAACGCCATGAAGGCGGGAATGGCGATTTTGAAACCCTTACTCGCCGAAACTGGCGCCGAGTCCGTCGGCACCATGGTGATCGGCACCGTCAAGGGTGATATCCACGACATCGGTAAGAACTTGGTTGCCATGATGATGGAGGGGGCGGGTTTCACCGTCATCGATATCGGCATCAACAACCCCGTCGAATCCTACTTCGAAGCCATGGAAGAACACCAGCCCGAAATCCTGGGCATGTCCGCCCTTTTGACCACGACCATGCCGTACATGAAGGTCGTGATCGACGCGCTGGTCGAAAAGGGCGACCGCGATAAGTACGTCGTTCTCGTCGGCGGCGCGCCCCTAAACGAAGCTTTCGCAGAGTCGATCGGTGCCGACGCCTATTGCCGCGACGCCGCCGTCGCCGTCGAAACCGCCAAAGAGATGATGGCGCGCAAGCACAACGAATTGCGCGCTGCCCGCGCAGCCTGATATACCAAGGGTCGTTTGCTCTTTTGGCGTTCAAGCGCCACGCAGGCTGCGCTCCCGCTTGGTCGCTAGTCCTTGAATCAAGTGAATTTACAATTCACTTGTTTCTTCGTCCAAGCCTTTTGCTGGCGTTCAAGCGCCACGCGGGCTGCGCTCCCGCTTGGTCGCTAGTCCTTGAACCAAGTGAATTTACAATTCACTTGGTTCTTCGTCCAAGCCTTTTGCTGGCGTTCAAGCGCCACGCGGGCTACGCTCCCACTTGGTCGCTAGTCCTTGAATCAAGTGAATTTACAATTCACTTGATTCTTCGTCCAAGCCTTTTGCTGGCGCTCGAGCGCCACGCGGGCTGCTCTGTCAAATCCAGCCGCTTTTTTCTGTTAGAGGGTCGCGACTTGTCGCGGCCCTTTTGCTTTGTCGGCTAGGCGCGGGCGAGCCCTGTTCAACGCCCCAAAACCAGAAAGATCCCCCCAATGGTTCAGACAATCGTCACCTCCGCTACCAAAGAACATCGGATCGGCTTTGACCAACCTTTCACCATCATTGGCGAGCGCCTCAACCCGACCAACCGCAACAAGTTCATCGAGGAATTGGCGGCCAAAGACTATAGCCGCGTGGAAAAGGACGCGCTGGCGCAGGTGGCCGCGGGCGCGCACATGCTCGACGTCAATGCGGGCATTCCCCCGCACATGGGCTCGGAGCCTGAGATCCTGGTCGATATGATCAAGCTGGTGCAGTCCCTGACCGACCTGCCGCTCGCCATCGACAGCTCCGTGATTGACGCGCTAGAGGCTGGTTTGGCCGCCTACCAGGGTCGCCCCCTGGTCAACTCGGTGACGGGCGAGGAAGAATCGCTCGAGCGCGTACTGCCGCTCGTGAAGAAGTACGACGCCGCCGTCGTCGCCATTTCCAACGACGAAACTGGCATCTCCAAAGACCCCGAGGTGCGCTACGCCGTCGCCAAGAAGATCGTTGAACGCGCCGAGGACCACGGCATTCCTCGCGCCCAAGTCGTCGTTGACCCGCTGGTCATGCCGCTAGGGGCGCACGAGGAAGGCATGACCCAAACCTACACGGTCCAAGCCTTTGAAATCGTCAAGAAAATGCGCGACGATTTAAAGGTCAATACGACCTGCGGCCTGTCCAACGTTTCCTTCGGTTTGCCCAACCGCCACGCCATGAACGGCTTCTTCATGTGCGCGGCCCAGGCAGTCGGCATGACGTCGGCGATTATGAACCCGCTCATGCCGCTGGGGGAACGCAAAATCCTCGCCCACTTGCAAGCAACCGCGCCCGAACTGGTGCCGCACTTCCCCAAATACAACCTAGAAGTGACCGCCGCGCTTGCCACCGACGCCATGCTCGGCGTCGATCCCATGTGCCAAACCTGGATGGCGCGCTTCCGCACGCCACCCGCAGGCGGCGAAGGCCGTGGCCGCGGCGGTCGTCGCCGACGCGGCTAGTCCTCCTCACCCTCTAAATTGGGGGGTTGCGTAGGGTTCGTTTTTTTGATTCGCTGTGCCCCTTAACAACAACAGGGAGCCAGTGACATGGCAAATAAGAGATATGTGGTTGATCTGACTACTGAGGAACGCGAGACCCTTTTGTCGAAGATCAGCAAGGGGCGTTTGTCCGCGCGGGCAAACTTGAAGGCGCGGATTTTACTCAAAGCTGACACAGGTCCTCAAGGAGAGGGTTGGACGGACCAAAGAATTTGTGAAAGCCTTGAGACTTCATCCTCGACAGTTGCTCGGGTTCGTGAAACCTTCGTGTTGAAGGGCCTTGAAGCCGCGCTTGCTCGTAAGCAGCGGGTGCATCCTGCAGTGCAGCGGGTATTTGACGGGGAAGCTGAAGCCAAGCTGATCGCGTTGGCCTGCTCGCAACCCCCTGAGGGCTACGCGCGTTGGACGACCCGTTTGTTAGCCCAAAGGGTCGTCGAGCTTGAAATTGTTGACAGCGTTCATTTCAACACCGTGGGTAGGACATTAAAAAAAACGAACTTAAGCCTCACCGCAGCCGCTACTGGGTGATCCCACCCAAGGAGAACGCAGCCTTTGTAGCGGCGATGGAGCATGTTTTGGCGGTCTATCAGCGCCCACGAGATCCCAAACGACCGCTGATCTGCTTGGATGAGGCGGCCAAGCAATTGGTAAGTGAAACACGCCTGCCCATTCCCATGGCTCCCGGTCGCACAGCACGCCATGATTATGAGTACAGGCGCGCTGGCACCGCGAACATTTTTATGGCGTTTGCGCCCCTGGAAGGGAAACGTCACCTCAAGGTTACCGCCCGTCGTGCTAGAGCCGATTATGCCCATTTCCTAGAAGATCTCAGCGATAGGCATTTTGCGGACGCTGAGAAGATCGTGCTCGTCCAAGACAACCTCAACACACACGCCACAGCGTCCTTATATGCAGCCTTCCCGCCTGAAAAAGCCCGCCGCATCGCCGATCGCTTCGAGTGGGTTTTTACCCCAAAACACGGCTCCTGGCTGAACATGGCAGAGGCAGAGCTGTCCGTCCTCTCGCGCCAATGCCTTAAGGAGCGCATCGAATCTCAAGACGAACTGGCATCCGATATCAAAGCCTGGGAGACACAACGAAATCAACAAGTCGCAATCGCAAACTGGCAATTTACAAACGAAGACGCGCGCGTGAAACTCAGAAAATTGTACCCGTCAGTTTGAGAGATTCGAAGGACTAGGCCCTATAGCCAGGCGCCGACGAGTGGTTTGACTCTTCTGCCAGCCTAACTCAAGGGATGAGCTGAAATCGGGCTATAGAGATCGAGCGCCTGAAACCGTTGGACCCAGGCCTGAACGCCTGGGTAGGCAGCGAGATCGAGGCCCGCATCGCCTGCCAGGGCCGTGTAGGGATAGAGGCTGATGTCGGCGACGGTGGGGCGGTCGGTTGCGAGCCAGGCGGTGTGGCCGAGCTGCATGTCGAGGAGGCGCAGGGCGCTGTGGGACTTGTCGATCAGGGCCTCAAAGTCCTGCGGGCGGGTTTGATCCCAGCCGCGATAGACTTTCCACGAGCGCGCCACGGCCAGAGCGGGTTCATGGCTGTACTGTTCCCAGAATAGCCATGACAGCACGCGCGACTGCGCGCTCAGGTCTTGGGGCCACCAAAGAGTGCCTTGGGCCAAGCGCCACAGGATCGCGTTGGACTCGATCAAGGTTTCGCCCGACGCCAAGACCAAGCACGGAATTTTGCCCGCAGGGTTGATCCGTTGGTACCAGGGCGCCTGCGTTTCGCCAGCAATCGTATCGACCGATTGGTAAGCGTATTCGATCCCTAAAAACGACAGCATCAGCCGCACTTTCCAGCAATTGCCCGAGGTGGCTTGTCCGTAGAGTTTCATTGCGCACGCTCCCATTCTGCTTCGGCGTCGATCCACGCCTGCTCCGCTGCGGCGAGATCGGTCTGGAGTTGTTGCAGTAAAAGGTCGTAAGATTCAACCTTGCCGCCGCCGCCCGCGTAGAGACTGGGGTCGGCCAAGCGCTGTTCGGTTTTCCGAATCATGGCGTGCAAGCGGTCCATCTCCCGCTCTGCCGACCGCACCGCTGCCTGCAAGTCCTTACGTTGCTGCTTGGAAACTCGGGGCTTAGGCGCCGCAGCGGGGGACGGGGTCGCGCGCGCTGGCTCGGCGCCCCGACCCAGCAGCAGGCGGCGATAGTCGTCCAGGTCGCCATCGAAGGGGCGCACGAGCCCGTCCTTGACCAACCACAGCGCATCGGCGCACGCCGCGACCAAATCGGGGTCGTGGGAGACGAGAATGACGGCGCCCTCAAAGTCCTGAATGGCGCGGACCAGAGCCTGACGGCTATCGACATCTAAGTGGTTGGTGGGTTCATCCAATAGCAGGACATGCGGGCGATCAAGCGACATGAGCGCGAGCAGCAGGCGTGCCTTCTGCCCACCCGAGAGGTCGCCGATCCGCGTTGTCGCGCGGGCAGCAGAAAAGCCAAATCCGCCCAATTGTTTGCGCACTTGCGTCTCCGACTTGCCCGGCAACCTGCGCGCGAGGGCGTCGAGCGGGGTTTCGGCCAAGTTGAGCGCCTCGGCCTGGTGCTGGGCGAAGTAGCCGACGCGCAACTTGCCAGACTTGCGGGTTTCGCCAGCGCTGGACCCCAGGGCCCCGACGATCAACTTCAGGAAGGTCGACTTGCCCTGCCCATTGGCGCCGAGCAGGGCGAGGCGGTCATCGCGATTGAGTTGAAAATCGATCCGCGACAGCACGGGTGGACCCTCGCCGTAACCAACCGCCGCGCCGTCGAACGTCAGCAAGGGGCTGGCCAAAGGGTCAGGCGCGGGGAAGGCCAGGGGCAAGGTCCGCTCCGCCGACAAGGCGGCAATAGGGCCCATCTTCTCGAGCATCTTCAGGCGCGATTGTGCCTGCTTGGCCTTGGACGCCTTGTAGCGAAACCGGTCGACGAAGGCCTGCATGTGTTGGCGTTGGGCCGCCATCTTGGCCTTGGTCTTGGCGTCGATGGCCATCTGCGTCGCCCGCTGCCGCTCAAAATCGTCGTAACCGCCCGTATAAAGCCGCAGGGTTTGGTCCGATAAGTGAGCGATTTGGGTGACGCAGCGGTTCAGCAAGCCCCGATCATGACTAACCAACACCAAGGTGCCAGGGTAGGCCTTGAGGTAGGATTCGAGCCACAGCGTCGCCTCTAAGTCTAGGTGGTTGGTCGGCTCGTCGAGCAGCAACAAGTCAGGTTCCAAAAATAGCAGTCCCGCCAGCGCCACCCGCATGCGCCATCCGCCCGAAAATTCCTGGCACTCCCGCGCCTGGGCCGCCTCATCAAACCCCAGCCCCGCCAGGATGGTCGCGGCGCGGGCGCGCGCGGTGAAGGCGTCTAGGTCGCCCAAGCGTTCGTAGAGCGCGGCTAGGTCGGTGCCCGTCTCGCCCGCGGTTTCTTGCCCCGCCTCCAGCGCTGCGGCTTGGCGCAGCAGACTCGCGACCTCCCGATCGGCATTCAACACCGTGTCGATCAAGCTGGCGCTTCCGCCTGGGGCTTCCTGGCGGGTCATGGCCACCGACCAGCGGCGCGGCCAAGTGATCTCGCCCGTATCGACGCTCAAGTCGCCGTGGATCGCCCGCAGCAAGGTCGATTTGCCGACGCCGTTCTGCCCGACCAGACCGACGCGCGCGCGCGCGGCAATCGACAGCGACGCGTCCTGCAGCAAGGCTGTCCCTGCAAGACGCAAGGTAATAGCCTGGATGTTCAGCACGGGCCTGCTTGCTCACGCATTTTGTTTTTGGGAAGCAACGCCGCGCGTTTCGTTGATGGAGCGCGACCGTTCCTGGCTCCCTTCCAGCTTGGGATCTTGGCTGGTGCGACGGCGGTACCTCAAGTTTCAAGTAGGGGTTGGACGCCTGGCAGCGTCCGCCCCTCCATCCACTCTAGGAACGCGCCGCCTGCGGTGGACACGTAGCTGAGGTCGGCCAGCACCCCTGCGCCGTCGAGCGCGGCCAAGGTATCTCCGCCGCCGGCGATCGAGCGCAGCGCGCCCGCTCGGGTTCGGGCGGCGACCTGTTGGGCGACGCTTTGGGTAGCGGCCGCAAAGGGAGGAAATTCGAAGGCCCCGAGGGGGCCGTTCCAGATCAGAGTTTTGACTTTTGGCAGCATCTGGCAAATCATCGCCGCCGACTTCGGCCCAAAATCGAGGATCATTTGATCGACGGGTAAGTCCACCAGCGCGCCCGATTGCGCCGCAGCGCCGCGATCGGGGGCGGGGGCGTACCTGACATCGCTCGGCAAAATGACCTCGCACCCCAAACCCAGGGCGCGGTCCAGCACCGCCAAGGCGTCGCGCGCCAAGGCTGGTTCGCACAGCGACGCGCCGACGCCGTGCCCTTGGGCGTGGAGGAAGGTATTGGCCATGCCCCCACCAATGACGAGGAAATCGGCCTTGGTGACCAAATTCGTCAGCAGATCGAATTTGGTCGAGACCTTGGCGCCGCCAACGATGGCCATCAAGGGGCGGTCGGGCATGGCAAGGGCCATGTCCAGGGCGCGCAGTTCCTCGACCATCAGATCCCCCGCGTAAGCAGGGAGCAGACCCGCGACGGCGGCGGTGGACGCGTGCGCGCGGTGGGCCGCCGAAAAGGCGTCGTTGACGTAGAGATCGCCTAGGGCCGCCAGGTCTTGGGCAAAGGTCATCTCGTTGGCTTCCTCGGCCACTTCAAATCGCAGGTTTTCCAACACCAGGATCTGGCCGGCCTCCAGGTTCCTCGCCGCCGCCAGGGCCGCCGTGCCCCGCAGATCGGGGACAAATTGAACGGGCAGATCCAGGACGGCGCTTAGGGCGCTGGCAACGGGCGCAAGGCTCAGCGCAGGAACACGCGTGCCTGCGGGTCGGCCAAGGTGCGAGATCAGAACGACCCGCGCGCCGCGCGCAACAAGCCGCTTCAGCCCTGGGGCCAAGCGTTGCAAGCGCGCCCTATTCGTGACTTGGCCGTCGGCCAAAGGTACATTCAAATCGGCCCGCACCAAGAGAGTGCGACCCTGAACGTCAGCGTCGGAGATGGAGCGAATCATTAGAACCTTGGTGTCATCTATGGGGAGTATAGGGAGTATGGGGAGCCCTGCGCTGCGGTTTTTAACTCAACCACGAGTTTGGTTGAGCCGCACGCCGACGCTCTCGGTCTGGCTAAACATATGGGGCTTGTCGAGTTTCAGATCCACACCCTTTACGCGCGGATCGTGAAAGCAAAAACTTGCGATGTCTTCGGCGAGGGTTTCCAGCAGTTCGCGATGATGGTCGAGGGCCAGGGCCTCGATCCCTTTCAGTACATCCTCATAGGACACGACTTTTTTGATGGCATCGCCGTGGGACGGCAGATCTACCGTCAGCTCCAGGGTCAGGCGCAGTCGCGACGAGGCGGCTTTTTCGAAGGCATAGACCCCGATCAAGGCCTGGAATTCCAGCTGTTCAATAAAAATGGTTCGGCGGCAAATTTTCATGCGCGCAGTTGCCCGCCAGTGGCCTTCATCACCTTGGCGATCAAGCTTTGGCTCATGGCCTCCAAGTCTTCGTCGGTAAAGGCCCGATCTCTTGGCTGGAAATAGGCCGTGATGGCCAAAGACTTCTTCCCCTCTGGAATGCCCTGGCCCGCATAGACATCGAACAAAACCACGTCGCTGATATGGGCCTTGTCGGTGCCCTTGGCGGCGCGCAGCACCTGCTCCGCCGCCACCGCCTCATCGACCAGGAAGGCAAAATCCCGCTCCACCCGCTGCAGCAAGGCCGCGCGATACGGCGCCCTGGCCGACCCGCGTTTAGCCTTGGTCGGCGGCACGCGGTCCAGGAATAACTCAAAAGCCACAGCGGGGCCGCGCACATCCATGGCGTCCAGCAGCGCGGGGTGCAACTCCCCGAATACCGCGAGCTGGGTCTTGCCCAAGCCCAGGGTGCCGCTGCGCCCGGGGTGAAAGTGGGTCGGCAGGTCGCGGGCCCCTGTTTGCAAGCTGGCGACGGGGACGCCAAAGGCCTGGAGCGCCGCCAGGGCATCGGCCTTGGCATCAAACGCATCGACGGGGCGGCCCGCCTTCCCCGCGCCGTCCCCCGTCCAGGACTTGGGCGCGAACGGCCCCGTGCGCACGCCCGCAGCGGTCAAGGGTTGATCGGCTTCCCCGACTCCCTCAAACCGCAACCCAACCTCAAACAGACGGACCGCGCCGAAGCCTCTATTTTGATTGCCACGGGTCGCCAGCAACAAATTGCACAGCAAAGAGGGCCGCATCAAGTCCAGCTCCGAACTGATCGGATTGGCTAAGAACAGCTCTTCGCGCACGTCGGCAAAGCGGCGCGCGACGGCGGAGTGGGTGAAGGACCAAAGGTAAGCCTCATGCAGTCCCTGACCCGCCAGCGCCCGGCGCAGCGCGTTGGTGTTGGCCTGCTGCGGGGACACCGCGCACGGCGGCAAGGGCGCGTCGCGCGGCATCGAGACCGCGGGAATGGCGTCGAAGCCGACAACCCGCACAATCTCCTCGGTCAGGTCCTCGACCTGTTCAACGTCCGACCGCCAACTGGGCACCTGGACCCGCCGCCGCGCCGCGCCGGGGGGCCCCGAGACCGCAAAACCAAGGTCGGTCAAGATCTGAACCTGTCGGTCGAACGGCACTGCCAACCCCGTCCGCTTGGCGACCAAGTCCTGAGGCAACTCAAAAGCCAGATCTGGGGTCGGTACCGTGCCCTCGACCCCCGCCTCGGTCGGGGTACCGCCGCAAAACTGGACGATCCATTGGGTCGCTATGTCCAAGTCGTTCAACAAGGCCGCAGGGTCCGTGCCGCGCTCAAACCGATAGCGCGCGTCCGAATGCAGCCCCAGGACCCGCCCGGTGCGCGCTATGTCGCGGGGGTGCCACAGGGCCGCCTCGAGCAGGACGTCGTGGGTCTCGTCCTGAACCGCGCTGCCAAGGCCGCCCATGATTCCCGCGAGGGACACGGGACCCGCAGCATCAGAAATAACCGTCATATGGTCGGCGAGCCTGTAGGTCCGTTCGTTGAGGGCCTCAAAGGCCTCCCCATTTTGGGCCTTGCGAACCGTCAAGGTGTCCCCACGCAGGCGGTCAAGGTCGAATACGTGGGTCGGGCGGCACAAATCAAAGTTGACCAAGTTGGTAACGTCAACCAGGGCAGATATGGGACGCTGGCCGATGGCCGATAGTCGATCTTGCAGCCATTGCGGGCTGGGACCGTTCCTGACCCCGCGAATCACGCGGTAGGCAAAGACGGGACAATCGGTCGTTTGCAAATCAACCCGAACGGACGGCGTACCCGCCCCGCCGCAAAAACCATGACGGTTGGGCTTGAGCGTTCCCAGGCCTGCCGCCGCCAAGTCGCGCGCGATGCCCCGCACCCCAGCGGCATCGCCGCGATTGGGCGTCAGCCCGATCTCAAAAACCCAGTCTTCGACCCCGCGATACTCGGGAAACAAATCCCGATAGTCGGCATAGCCCGCGCCGACGGGGGCGTCGGCGGGCAATTCGATGATGCCGTCGTGCTCATCAGAGATCAGCAACTCCCGCTCCGAACACAACATCCCGTTGGAGGCCGCGCCGCGAATCAGCCCCTTGGATAAGACCAGGTTGCTGCCGTCCTCCAGCTTGATCCCTGGAATGGGGGTGCCCACGGGTGCGAACACGGCCTTCATGCCCGTGCGTGCGTTCGGCGCGCCGCAGACCACGTCGATCAGATGATCGGCCCCAGTATCGACCTTGCAGACGCGCAACTTATCGGCGTTGGGGTGCTGTTCGGCGCTGACGACATGGGCGACCAAAAAGGGCTCGAACTGCTGGCGTGGGTTGGGCGCGCGCGTCAGATCCTCCAGTTCCAACCCAAGGGCCGTCAACTGCTCGGCAAGTGTCTGCGCGGACGCGGAGGTCTCAAGATGGTCCTTGAGCCAAGATAGGGTGAATTTCATGGGAGGGGCCGCTAGCAAAGGGCGGCGCATAATACCAGCGGCGGTTAAAAATGACTCTTTTGATCGCTGGTATAAGGGCCGCGACTGCGGCCCCCGTAGCGGCCCCGAGAATAGCGGACACGCGCCTCGGGGTATAAGCGAAGGCCTCGTCGGAGGCGAAACGCGAAGCGTTTCTGCCGTGAGACACAAAACGGCCATAAAAGTGTCAACTTTTTGGCCGTTGGTATCAGGCGAGATCAATCTAGGGCCAGAGGAAAGATAAGCAGACCTATGGACCGATCCTGCGTCCAAGCGCCAAATCCGAGTTTAGACGCCCCCACCAGTGTCCCTCACCGACCAGCGGCGGATGGAACGGATGGGTCCATCCCAGCACCTCGCAAGGTTCTTGCCGTCTGGACTTCCCGCCACCGCTCTGTGCTGGATGCCGCGACTGCGCGCGGCATGACATCGAAAGGGGGCGCCAGGTCCCACAACACCGTCATCCAGCGCGCAGCTCAGCGAAGTCGCAGGACCCATCAACAACGCGCGCGGTTTGCCAACTGCAAAAAATGTGCCATCTTGGATTCCATGGGGCCGCGATCAGGATTGAAGCTTCGCCAGCGTCAGCGCTTGGGCTTAAGTCAGGAGATCAAAACCTCGCTGCAGTACTTGGCGCTCGCGGGGATCAGGCTAGAACGCGCCTTGGCCCGCGAGCTCGACGCCAATCCGTTCTTGACCGTCGCCAATACCCACAGCGCGCAAGACGCCCCTGACTGGTTGGCGACCTTGGCAACGCCTGGGCCCGAGACGGTGACGGCGGCCCTGCGCGACTTGGCGTCCGATCTATTTTGGCGTCCCGAGGACCGGGCTTTGGCCGATCTGCTGATCGACGAAGCCAATGAGCAAGGCCTCCTGGACGTGCCGCTCGCTGCCATTGCCGAGGACCAGCGCCACGATCTATCGCGCCTGCGAGCGATCCAGGACACGTTTTTGGCCGAAGGGGGGTTGCTGGCCGATGACTTAGGGCAAAGTTTGGCGGCCCAGGCCCGCACCAAAGTCCAGGAAGGGGTCTGGTCGCCCGAAGCCTTGCCGCCCGTTCTCGACCTATGCACGCGATTGGACGCCGTGGCACGGGGCGCGCATCGCCCCGATGCCGACGCGCTTGCCGCCCTCAGGACGCTGAACCCACGACCTGCCAGCTGCCTGAATTTGGAAGCTGCCTTGGTCCTGCCCCCAGATCTGATCGTTGAGGCCGACGGCGCGGGCTGGCGCGTTTCGCTCAACCCCCTTACCCATCGCGCCTACGCGCTCGACCAAGATCTGCTGTCGGGCCTGACCCCCAAGGCCCAGCAACAGGGGGAGCTTGCCGACCTGCTCAAAACCGCCCGCAGCACGGTTCGCGCCTTAGGCGCGCGCCAAGACACCCTGCTCCGTCTCGCAGATTTTTTGTGCCAGCACCAAGACACGGCGCTGCGCAAGGGGCGGACGCATTTGGTCCCCCTCACCCAAAACCAGGCGGCGGTCGCGCTGGGCTGCGGCAGTTCCACCCTGTCGCGGGCCGTTGCGGGAAAAACCGCCCAAACCCCGCTCGGGGTCTGGGCCTTGCAGGACTTCTTCACCTCGCTGATCGATCCCGCGACCCAGCTCTCTGCGGCGCAGTTGCGCGGCTGGTTGATCGAGACCCTTGCTGGCGAAGACAGGTCCGCGCCCCTTTCCGATGCGGCCCTATGCGCCGCCCTCAGCGCCCAGGGCCATCGCGTGGCCCGACGCACACTCACCAAACATCGCTTGCGCCTTGGCGTGCCTGGGGCGACGGACCGGCGGCGGCTTTATGGGCGCACGGCCTTTTCGCCGCAGGGGAATCGCACTTGAAAAAAATACACCACATGGAGAGTACATTTGAAGAACAAATCGCTAGATTCTGTCCCTATTTTACCTGATTTGAGCGAATGGGACGGCCAAACTCTCCCCAGTGACGCCGAACAGGGCCAGATTTCGTTCAAGTGCGATTGCCCTGCTTTTCGCCGTCCAAGATGTAGCTTTTTTTGGGGATCCCAGTTAGAGCGAGGAGCCTCCCAAAAGGACCCGATTGCAAAGAAAGGACATCCATGCGTCTCATCATCGAAGGCCACCAAGTGCAAATGTCGCCTGCCCTCAATGAGCGAGTTGAAACCACGCTCGACGGCATTTTTGAGAAGTACTTTGGCGATGCCGTTTCCGCCCAAGTCTTGTTTCGCCGCTCGGGGCAGGGGTTTGCGGCCTCCCTCGACACGCATGTCGGCAAGCATATTCATCTCGCGTCCGAGGGCAAGGCGGGGGATGCCTACAGCGCCTTTGACCTGGCCGCGACGCGCCTTGCCAAACGGTTGCGACGCCATAAGCGCAAGCTCCGCGATCACCACGCCGATTTGGACCAGCGCAAAATCGACAAGGCCAAAAGCTTTGTCCTCGCCGCAGCCCCTGAGGAAGAGCCTGAGACCCCAAGCACCGAAGCGCCGACCATCATTGCCGAAACGCCGACTTGGATCCCGACCCTTAGCGTTGCAGAGGCCGTGATGCACCTAGACTTGTCGGATCAGCCCGCGCTCCTGTTCCGCAACGCCAATCACCTCGGCCTCAACATGATTTATCAGCGCGCCGACGGGCATATTTCCTGGGTTGACCCTGCGGAATAGCCGCCCAAGCGTGGAGAGTGATACGTCGCAGCATCTTGCCTTAAAACCACCTTGCGACTAGGGATTCAAGAAACCTGTACTGACGGCACGAAGATTCGACGCATAGAACCGTTGGTATTAGAACAAGAGGGACAGGCGCCATGCGTGCAATGTTACGAACACTGCTGGGGGTTGGTCTTGGCTTGTCGGCGCAGGTCGCGGGCGCGCAAACTCAGCCGCTTACCCCAGGCGCCGCTGCCATCGGCGGGTTGACCACCACCCTCCCCCTCATCGCCCCCAATGGCGCGCGCATTCCTGTGCTGACCGATGCGGGCACGACGGATGCCCCCCTGACCGATCCCGCGAGCGCCCCCTTACAACCCCTAGAGGACGTGGAAATCCCCCAACCCACCCCCGAACCCGCCGTGGCCGAAACCCCCACGCGCGAACCTGAATTTACGAGCGATGGCACCAAAATCCACCGCCCCGACCCTGACTGGCCGCTGACCTTCCCGGCCGCGCGCGGCAACCGTGGCGGCAGCGCGACGACCGCGAGCCGCCCCGCCGACCCCGAGCCCACTCCCTCGCCCGCACCCGCCCGTCAGGAACCCCAGCCCGCCAACAGCACTGCCCAGGTCACCGCTGGCGCCACGCCCGCGACAGCGCCAGCGGCGCCAGCAGCGCCAGACCCCGTCGAGACCTTTGAACCCGTCCGCCTAAACTTTGGCCCCGATGGGGAAGACGTAAGTCCCCAGCACCAAAGCGCACTCGACCCCGTTGAATCGCTCATGCGCGCCAACCCCTTGCTCCCGCTTCGGGTTGTGGCGATCCTGGCCGTGGCGGAAGCGGACGACGAAGCAGCTAAGCAGCAAGCCCGTCGGCGGATTCTGGCGGTGCGGGGGGATTTGATTCGACGCGGATTGAACGCGGACAACTTGACCTTCGTGATTTCTGCCAACGCCTCGACCGACGCCTACGCCGACTTCGTCCTGATCGAACGCTAATCGGCGCCTCGCCATGACCGCGCTTGCCCAACCGCTCACCTATATCCTGGCCGTCCTTGCGGGGTTGCTGACCCTGTTTGCGATTCAGTTCGATACGCTCAGCGCTTATTTTTTGGAAAACTTGGTCGTCAATGCCATGATTCTCGGCGTATTTGTCTTTGGGACGATCCTATCGTTTCAACGCCTGGCCTCGCTCGCCGCCGAGGTTCGCTGGCTAAACCAAATTCGCGCCGCCCGCCATGCCAGCGAAGCGGCAGCCCTGGCCGCGCCAGCGGCGCTCAAACAGGTGCAGATCCTGACCGCCTTCGCCAGTGTTTGGCGGCGCCTGTTTGAGGCGAACCAGGTTCTGACCCCCGACCAAGCCAATGGCCTGTTGGATTCGGCCCAGGCGCGGCTGGATGATCGCCGCGAACTGTCACGCTACCTCGTTACAACCTTAGTGATCCTGGGCTTGCTCGGCACCTTTTGGGGCTTGCTCGGCGCCTTGCTTTCCATGCGCGAATCCTTGGGCAATCTGGACGCAGACCGCGATTTTTTTGCGGGGCTTTCTGGGTCTCTCTCTGGCCCGCTCGAAAATATGGGGACGGCCTTTTCTTCCTCGCTCTTTGGCTTGGCCGCCTCCTTGATTTTTGGGTTCGTCGAGTTGCAAACGTCCAAGGCCCATGCCAAGTTTTTGGAGGAGTTTGAGGACTGGTTGGCGAGCTTTACCCAGGCGCAGCCGCCCGCGAGCGCGGCCAAAAGCGCCGCCGCCCCCGTCGCCTCGGCAATGGCCGAGGCAAGTCTGGAGGCCGAACGCCTGCGCCATTTGGTGCGGCGTAGCCAGCAAGACACCATGGTGGTCAATAACAACTTGGTCACTTTGCTGGATCAGATGAGCCGTCTGCTCGATACCACATCGGCCGACCGCGCGGTGCAAGAGCGTATTTTGGCGGCCCAGGCGGACCAGCAAGCGTTGGTCGATCAAATCGGTGCTTTGATCACAACCATTCAGGGCGCTGTCCAATACCCCGATGAGGCTGACGGGACCGGGCCGCTATCGCCGAACGATCTGGGTCGTGGCGGCGGACACGACCCAGAAGAATCCGACGCCTACGACCCCGAGGCCCCTAGAGCCGAAAAAGAAAGTTAAGGCCCCATGGCGCGACGACGACGTGGCGACAGTCAAGACCTCAATGTCTGGCCGGCCTTTGTCGATGTGCTGGCGACCTTGCTGCTGGTCATTATCCTGCTGGTTCTGGCCATTACCCTTACCCAGTTCTATACCGCGAGCCGGGCCTCCGACGCCGAACTCATCGGCGATCGATTGAGCCAACGCCTGATCGCACAGCGCGAACAAATTGACGACCTCGAACTCGCGCGTCGGCAATTGCTGGCCCAGTTGGACATTCAACTGGATGAATTGAATATCTTGACCCGTGATCGAGACGCAGCGCGGCAGGCCGCCGAAGACCTGTTGCTGAAACTCGCCGAAGTGGAGGGCGGCGGCGTCGAACTAGGCAAGTCTCTCAACCAAGTCCTAAGCGAGATGGACGGCAAGCTCGAGCGCGTGCTGGCCGTCCTGGCGGCTGCAGAGGCGGCGCGCTCGGTCCTCGACCTCGAAAATCAGGATCTGCGCACCCAAAACTCGGGCTTGGCCGAAGACCTGGCGGTGCTGGGGGAGCGCATCAACGATTCGCTGCTGCTGCAAGCCGAAGAACTGCAGCGCCAAAGGTCGCTCTTTTTTGGCGCCTTGATCGAAGTCTTGGGCGAACGCGACGATATTTCTGTGGTCGGGGACCGGTTCGTATTTCAGTCGGAGGTGCTGTTTGCCTCGGGCTCGGCAGTCCTGGGCGCGGGCGGGCGGGAACAGCTGGCCCGCCTTGCCGACACCATTCTCGACCTGTCCACCGACTTCCCCGAGGATCTGGATTGGATTTTGCGCATCGATGGCCATACCGACGCCCGCCCCATCGGGGAAGGGTCGCGCACTCGATTTGCAAACAACTGGCAACTGAGTTCAGAGCGGGCACGATCCGTCGTTGAATTTTTGATCTCCGAAGGCATGCCACCCTCCCGCCTGACCGCCGCAGGCTTTGGGGAGTTCCAACCGCTCATCGACGATACCACTCAAGAGGCCTTTGCCAGGAATCGT
The DNA here is from genome assembly GCA_965229645.1 of Alphaproteobacteria bacterium. Classification (GTDB taxonomy): domain Bacteria; phylum Pseudomonadota; class Alphaproteobacteria; order UBA7985; family UBA7985; genus CAXQZM01. Next base: position 2,956,555 of record OZ245893.1, on the reverse strand, counting down.
CGAATCGAGGTGAAGTTAACGACGCGGTAGACTTATCCTCTCGCGTCTTGGCGTCGCCCTTCCAGTCGTTGCCAAACCAGGACCGCGATCGAAAGAAAAAAGGCGAGTCTCAGGCCTTCTGGCACGCCCAGGAGCGCCTGGTTCAAAAGATTGCCTGGCAACTGGCCTGTCAGCACCAAGAACAGCGGGAACACCAGCAAAACCGCCTGCACCAAAACGGCGATCAGGCTGATCAAGTAAATCTGCCAAAAGTAAGGACGCACACGCCGCGCTGACTCGCCCATGGCGGCGAAGCTCCAGTTTTCAGCTATGTGCAGCACTGGAACCAACATCCAGAGGGCAAAGAGCCCGTTTGCCGTCAGAAGAAGAGCCAGGCCAGGAACCCGCAAAGCGAGCAGTTCCGCCTCGCTGATACGAAACCGACTCAGATCTACCTTACCGTCCGCATCAACAAGCCGCTCTAGCACTGGGGCCAAAGCCGGCATTAGGATGATCATAAACATCACCGAGGGGGCAGCGCTGAAAATGAGACTGTATCCCAGGAAGATCGGCCATTTGGCGAGGGCGCGATGCCGCATCTCTTTGAAGTCAGGACGCCGAACCCCCAGATCAACCACCAAATAGGCGACGACCAAGAGATTGACAAACAGCATCCCGACCGACCCCGCAAAGAGCGCGAGCAGAATCAGGGAAGGTCCAATGACACTTAGGACCAGTTTGAGAGAAATCGAAGCGAAAACGGGCACCCCAAGGGTCAGCAGGGGGCGCACCCCCAGCAAGCGAAGCGCTGCGGGGATGAGGGAGAGCGGATTGAGCGACGCAGACATGGACGCCTTAGGATAGGCGCGCGCGGCGACAAATGCCAGCGACAAATAGAACGATTCTTGGCGTCGGAGGCGACGCCAATTTGTTTTTTAGGCCAGTTTGTCCTAACCTCTCCCCATGACGATTTGGAATTTGGGCTCCATCAATGTGGACCATGTTTACGAGGTCGCGACGTTCGTCGCGCCAGGGGAAACCTTGACGGCCAAGGGCTACAGCTGGGGTCTGGGCGGCAAAGGCCTCAACCAGTCCCTCGCCGCTCTGCGGTCAGGCGCTGACGTACATCACCTTGGCGCCATCGGGCAGGACGATCGGGCAACTTTAGACGCCCTCGTCCGCCTGGGCCTGCCGACACCTTGGCAGGTGGCGGCGCCAACGGGTCATGCCATCATCCAGGTCAACGCGGCGGGCGAGAACTGCATCGTCTTGGCCCCAGGCGCCAATCAGGCCGTGCCCGAGAACCTTATCGAACCCGCCCTCGCCCAGGCCAAAGCAGGCGATTGGCTCTTGCTGCAAAACGAGACCAACGCGGGGCCCAGGGCGGCGCAGGCCGCAAAAGCCCTCGGACTGAAAGTCTGTTACGCCGCCGCGCCGTTCGATGCGGCGGCGGTTGCGAACCTGATCGACCAGGTTGATCTGCTCAGCGTCAATGAGGTCGAGCTGGCGCAGTTGCGCGATGCGCGCCCTGAGGTGTCGGAAGGGTCCTTGGCCCGCGCCGCAAAACTCGTTACCCTGGGGTCCAAAGGGGCCTACTACCAGGATCGGGACGGAACCCGCACCCCCGTGCGCGCCTATCCGGTTCGGCCCGTCGATACCACGGGGGCGGGCGATACCTTCCTCGGCGCCTTCTTGGCCCGCCTGGATCTGGGCACGGACCTGGGCGCGTGCCTACAGTGGGCCTCGGCGGCGGCGGCGCTGCAAGTCACACGCCACGGCGCCGCCGCCGCGATCCCGACCCGCGCTGAAATTCGTGCGTTTTTAGCCGAACACGGGTAATACCAGCGGCGACTGAGAATGACTCTTATGTTCGCTGGTATAAGGGCCGCGACTGCGGCCCCCGCAGCGACCCCGAGAATAGCGCGAAAGCGCCTCGGGGTATGAGCGAAGGCCCCGTCGGAGGCGAAACGCGAAGCGTTTCTGCCGTGAGACACAAAACGGCCAAAAAAGTGTCAACTTTTTTGGCCGTTGGTATAAAGGTCCGCATGTCCTCGCCGCCGCACAAACTTATCATCGACACCGACCCTGGCATCGACGACGCCATGGCGATTCTCTACGCCGCCCAGGCCCCCGACATAGAGTTGCTGGGCCTGACCACCATATTTGGTAATGTCACTGTCGATCAGGCGACGCGAAACGCCCTCGTCTTGCTCGATATGGCCGGCCTTGATGCGCCCGTGGCGCGGGGGTGCGCGCGGCCCCTAGTCGCTGGCCCGTTTGCCCCCTCGACCCATGTTCACGGCGCCGAAGGATTTGGGAGCTACCCAGCCATGACCCCAAAGCGCGCGCCCTCGTCCCTTGACGCCGCCGATTTCTTGATCGCCAAGGCCGCCGAGTTCCCAGGTCAGGTGACCCTGTGCCCCATCGGTCCCCTAACGAACGTCGCCACGGCACTGCACCGCGACCCAGCCTTCGCCGCCAATCTCAAGAGCATCGTCCTGATGGGCGGTTCCCTGCACGAGGGCGGGAACATCAGCCCCCATGCCGAGGCTAACTTTTACCACGACCCCCATGCCGCCCAGATCGTCATGGCGGCGGATTGCGATGTGACCATGGTGGGGCTCGATGCCACGCACCGCACCTGGGCAACGCGCGACGACATGGCGGCCATCGCCGCGGCGGCGCCGCGCCAAGGCACGTTTCTGGCCGACATCGCCAATTTCTATATCGATTTTTATGTGCAGGTGCGCGGCGAGCAAGGGTGCTTTTTGCACGATCCCCTCGCCATCCTCTGCGCCACCCATCCCGATTTGTTCGACTACGAATCCGTGCCCGTCGATGTGGTGCTAGCGGGGGAGGCGGCGGGCAAGTCCTTCATCGCCCAAGACGGGGCACGCAGGCCCCAAAAGGTCGCGGTCGGGATCCGAGATTCGCTCAAACCCCTTCTGATGACCGGCCTCAAGCGGATGGACGCCGACGACTAGGGTGCGGAACGGCATTTGCATTTTTATGGACCGGTCCCGCATACATAGATCCCCATGAGCCCAAGCGCCCCATCCCCCCTCAAGTCGTTCAACCACTTGGCCGATGTGGTTGCGGAGCGGCGGGCGCCTGCTTACGCTGACGGGCGCCATGCGGCCCTGGTGTCGCGCCCCACGGCCCTGCGGCGGATCCTGACCTTTGTGGCGCTTATCTTGCTGTGCGTGCCGATCCAGATCGTGCTGCGCGCGGTTGCGGGACGGGCGACTTGGATGAAAATGTGCCGCTGGTACCATGGGCGCACCTTGGCGTGCTTTAACGTCAACCTCATTGAAACTGGCGCGCCGCATCAGGGCAGCCCTACCTTGTTCGTTTCCAATCATAACTCCTACCTCGACATCGCAGCCTTGGGCGCGTGCGCGAACGGCAGTTTTGTCGCCATGGACCAAGTCGGGCTTTGGCCCGTTTTTGGGTTCCTGTCCAAACTGCAAGACACCCTGTTTATCGACCGCCAAGTCAAATCCATCGCGGCGCAGCAGCGTCAATTTACCGAGCGCTTTGATCAGGGCCAAAACCTCTTTATGTTTCCCGAGGGCTCGTCCTACGCCGCCACCCATATCTTGCCGTTTCGATCCTCCCTGCTGGCCGTGGCAAAGCACCAGATCAACGGTACGCCTCTGGTTATCCAACCGGTTTCCGTGACCTTTGCCAAGCTCGACGGCTTCCCGATTCCTCGCAGCTTGCGCGCCTTTTACGGTTGGTATGGCGAGGCGGACCTGTTCCGCCACATGTTCAACGCGGCGGGCCTGGGCAAGCTCACCTTGCAAGTGGATTGGCACCCGCCCAAAACCTTGGCCGATTTCGGCGGCAATCGCAAAGCCCTTACGGCCTATTGCGAACAGAGGGTACGAAGCGGTATGGCCCAAGCCCGAACCGCCTGAGCCACTTAGCCCCATGACTTTGCAGAAGAAACTTCATATCAAGACTTATGGATGTCAAATGCCCTGCCGCGCCAAGGCCCCGCAGGTGCCGCTGGTAAGAGCGGCCAAACGAGACGTTCATTTGACCTATGCTGGGCACCTTCCATGACCCCGCAGAAGAAACTTCATATTAAGACCTACGGATGTCAAATGCCCTGCCGCGCCAAGGCCCCGCAGGGGCCGCTGGTAAGAGCGGCCAAACGAGACGTTCATTTGACCTATGCTGGGCACCTTCCATGACCCCGCAGAAGAAACTTCATATTAAGACCTACGGATGTCAAATGAACGTCTATGATAGTGAGCGCATGGTCGATGCGCTTGCGCCCCTTGGCTACGGCCTTGTGGATCGCCCCGATGACGCCGATCTTGTGCTGCTGAACACCTGCCATATTCGCGAAAAAGCTGCGGAGAAGGTCTATTCCGAGTTGGGTCAAATCAAGCGGCTGCAGAGCGCCAAAGCGGCGCGGGGCGGGCGCATGGTCATCGGTGTGGCAGGGTGCGTCGCCCAAGCCGAGGGCGCGGAAATCATGCGCCGAGCGCCGCAGGTCGCGTTGGTTGTCGGGCCGCAAACCTACCACCGACTGCCGCGGTTATTGGAGGACTTGGACGAAGGCGCCAAGCGGGCCATCGACATCGACTATCCCGTCGAGTCAAAATTTGACGAGCTGCCCGTTTCGGCGCAAAGCACCCGTACGTCAGCCTTTGTGACGATTCAGGAAGGGTGCGATAAGTTCTGCACCTTCTGCGTCGTTCCCTATACGCGCGGGGCGGAAATGTCGCGACCCGTGCACGCGATTGTGGACGAGGCAGAAGCACTAGCCAGCCAAGGGGTGCGCGAAATCACCCTGCTGGGGCAAAACGTCAACGCCTACCACGGCAGCGGCCCCCAAGGCGCGGAATGGGGCCTGGGCCGCCTCTTGCGCCGCTTAGCGCAGATCGACGGCCTGGAACGGTTGCGCTTCACCACCTCGCATCCGCGCGACATGGACCAGGACCTGATCGACGTCTTTGCCCAAGTCCCTGAAGTCATGCCCTACTTGCATTTGCCCGTTCAGGCAGGATCGGACCGGATTTTGAAAGCCATGAACCGCCATCACACCGCGGAGTCCTACCTGGCGCTGATCGACCAGCTCAGAACCGCCCGCCCCGATCTGGCGCTGTCGGGGGACTTTATCGTTGGCTTCCCCGGGGAAACCGATGAAGACTTTGCCGCAACCTTGCGGCTCGTAACCCAGGTCGGCTACGCCTCGGCCTATTCGTTCAAGTATTCGCCGCGCCCTGGCACCCCCGCCGCAGAAAAGGGCGCGCCTGTGCCCGCGGACGTCATGACGGCGCGGTTGCAATCCTTGCAGCAACTGCTGGCCGAACAGTCGCTGGCGTTCAACCAAGGCAGCGTAGGAACGACCGTCCCAGTGCTGTTCGACAAGCCGGGGCGCAAGCCAGGGCAGTTGATCGGCAAATCGCCCTACTTGCAGTCGGTCGTCGTCGAAGCGCCCGAGCGGTTGATCGGGCAGATTTGCCCTGTTCGCATCGACGCGGCTGGCCCCCATTCCCTGAAAGGGGATATCGTGATCCGTGACGCTGCATGAGCGCGCGCGCCCGATTCGATCCGCTCCAGGGCTCGGGCAGGGCCGTTGAAGAAGTCTTGACCTTCGACCAGACCGCGCATTTGCGGGCCGTCTGCGGGCCGCACGACGCGCATCTGACCCGACTAGAGCAAGATCTGGAAGTCTTCATCGTCATGCGCGGCACGCAGCTGACGCTGCGCGGGGCCAAGGCCAATGTAGCGCGGGCGCGCCAGGCCCTAAAGGCGCTCTACCGCGACTGCGCCCAGGGCGACGAGATCACCATGGCGGACGTCGAGGCGCAAATCCGCCTAACAAACGGACCCAAAGGCCCGGCGCAGGACGCGCGCTTTGGCGCGCTCAAGCCGCGTTCGCCTGGGCAAATTCGACTGGTCGAGGCCTTGCAAGCCCACGATCTAACCTTTGCCCTTGGCCCCGCGGGAACTGGCAAAACCACTCTTGCGGTCGCCGCTGCGGTAGCGGCGTGGCAAGCAGGCCAGGTCAAGCGCCTGATTTTGTGCCGCCCTGCTGTAGAAGCCGGCGAGCGGATCGGGTTCTTGCCTGGGGACATGGCCGACAAGCTCGACCCCTATATGCGCCCTCTCTACGATGCCCTGGGGGAACTCTTAGGCGGGAAAAAGCTGACCAAGGCACTCGAAGACGGCAGCATTGAAATCGCGCCTCTGGCTTTTATGCGCGGACGAACTTTAAAGTCGGCCTTTGTCATTTTGGACGAAGGGCAAAACGCCACACCTGCGCAAATGAAAATGTTCTTAACGCGTTTGGGCGACGGGTCTCGCATGGTGGTAACGGGGGACCCTAGCCAGGTTGACTTGCCCCAAGGTGCGCCGTCCGGCCTCACCCACGCTGCGAACATATTGGCCCAAGTTCCCGAAATCGCGACGATCCGCCTAGGTGCGCAAGATGTGGTACGCCATGCCCTCGTCAGCCGCATCGTTGCGGCCTACGATCAAACATGAGGCCGTGCCCCCCTGGCGTGGGCCCACATGAAGGGCGCGAATTTGACCTGATGCGCGCGGGCCAAAAGCACGTCGCCCTGTTTTTAGACTGGGAACCCGAGGGGATGGACGCCATGCTTGCCGACGGGTTTTTGATGCTCGTATCCGCCGACACAACCGCCGCGGGCAAGATCTTCTATAATCGGATTGTGTATCGCCAAGGTTACTCGGCGCAAGCCGAACGCTTAAGGGCCCTGATCCACGCGCCTCGTGCGGGCTGGGATGAGGGCCATGAATACGAGGTTGGCACCATCTTGGGCTACAGCCGGACGGAAGTTGAGGCCTTCTTAGCCCATGTGCGCAAAGATACGCCGCCCTGCCCTTACCAAATCCATCCTCACGCGGGGACTTGGCCGAGGCTCGATCTAAGCCATTACCTCAGGTTTCTGACCAGGCAGCTAGACTTGCAAGACACCGACCTCATCACCCTGGTGCTGGCCGACGATGCCTTCGTGCAGTCGCGCAATCGGGCCCATCGCGGCAAGGATACGCCCACCAACGTTCTCGCCTACCCCGCCGACCTCGACGGCGAGTTGGGCGATCTGATCTTTGCCGTGGAAACCCTTGAGCGCGAGGCAGCGGCCCAGGGCAAGACCCTGGATCAGCATCTCAAGCACTTGATTTTGCACGGGAGCCTACACCTGCTAGGTCACGACCATGAAACCCCACTGGACGCGGCTAAGATGGAATCCCTCGAAACCCACATCTTGGGCGCCTATGGCCTGCCAGACCCCTATGCATCCCTTGCCTAATCTTTCCCCATGCCTGTGCTGACTTGAGCCCAGCAGTTAGCGACCCCCCATGACCGAACCTCCCGCCCCCACGACCGACGAGACGCCGCCGCGAAGTTGGCTCGCCACCCTGCGTCGCCCCATCACTGCGCTGCTGCGGCGCGGAGAAGCGACCGACCTGCGCGAGTCTTTTGAAGACTTGATCGAAGCCTCGACCGAAGACGAAGACATCGACGAAAATCAGGGCCTCGATACGCAGCAACGCCTCTTGATCGGCAATATCTTGCGCCTGCGCGAGCGCCTGGCCGAAGACATCGCGATTCCCCGCGCCGACATCGTTGCGGCGGCCATGGACGCCACCGCGACCCAGATTTTGAACTTGGCCTTAGAAAAGGGGCATTCGCGCTTGCCCGTTTACGATGGCAATTTGGACAAGATCGTGGGGCTGGTCCATGTGCGCGACCTGATCCCCTATAAAGGGACCAAGCGCCCGTTTTCGCTGAAAAAAGTCATGCGCGCGCCGCTCTACGTGTCCCCTGGCAAGCCAGTTCTCGACCTGCTGTTTCAAATGCAAGCCGCGCGGACCCACATGGCCCTGATGGTTGACGAATTTGGCGGCGTCGATGGTCTCATCACCATTGAAGACGCCCTAGAACAAATCGTCGGTGACATCGAGGACGAGCACGATCAGGCCGACAAGCCCGATATCCGTCAACGCGACGATGGCACCTGGATGGTCGATGCGCGCTTCCCCCTCACCGCCCTTGAGGCCGATCATTTGGGCGCTTTTTTGACCGAGGAAGACCGCGAAGAAGACTTTGATACCATCGGCGGGCTCGTGTTTCATCTGGCGGGACGGGTGCCCGCGCGCGGGGAAATTATTGGCCATGGGAGCGGCCTGTCCTTTCGCGTGACCCAAGCCGACGCGCGCCGGATCCGCCGCCTCATCATCCTTCCCGCGGGGCATCAGGCAAGGCGCCCCGCTTGACCCAAGCCTTACGTCGCTGGCTGCTAGCCCCAGGCGGGCAAACGCGGGCGGGTCTGACCTTTCTTGCGGGCTTGGGCGCGGGCCTGGCTTTCGTGCCCGTTTCCCTGATCCCGCTTTGGCCGTTTGGCTGCGCCCTGACGCTGTTTTATCTGTTCCATGCCCGCACCTGGGCAGGGCGGCTGGGCCTCAGTTTTTTGTTTTGCTACGGCCAAATGATTTCAGGGCTTTATTGGGTGTCCTTGGCACCCACTGTTAGCCCCACTTTTTACTTTTTGGTTCCGCTAGCGCTGGTCGTCCTGCCCCTGTTCGCCGCCCTGTGGGGCACGGCGGCCCTATTTGTGGCGAGCTGGTTTCGGCGCGATCCTGCGGTCTTTGCGTGCGTCGCTGTCGGTACCTGGATGGTCCTTGAATGGCGGCGCGGGATTGACCTAACGGGCTTTGCCTGGAACCGCGCGGGCATGGTTTGGGCGGGCGAGCCCCTGACCCTACAGCTCGCGGCCTTGGGCGGCATTCCCATCCTCTCCTTCGTCACACTTGTCGTCAGCGCCGGGCTGTTCCTGCTGCTGGTCGCGCGCAGACGCCTTGGGGGATTCCTGGTCGTCGGCGCGCTCGTGCCCTTGCTACTGTTCGGGGCTTTTCGCCTCGCGGCCTTGCCGCAGGCGGACATGCCGCGTATCCCCGACGTCAAGGTGCGGCTGGTCCAGGCCAATGTGGCCAAAAATAGCTGGGACGGCGCGGCGGTCCTGGACCAGCATGTCCGCCTGAGCCAAGCCGCGCCGCTGGCGGGCATCAGCCACGTGATTTGGCCCGAGGGGTCGGTGCGCGATTTCCCCGACGTCCATCGCGCCCTGCGCCAATACATCGCCGACCAGTTGGCGCCCGCGCCCTACAGCCTTGTTTTTGGGCGGCGCGCGCCCGACACGACGAACGATCAGCGCGCGCCTATAGGCCAGCCGAGCTCGGCGCACTTGTCCGCCTACCTGATCGACCATGGAACCCTAGAATTCGACGCCTACGACAAGTCGAAGTTGGTGCCCTTTGGCGAGTACATTCCCTACAAATTTATCTTCGAACGCCTGGGCTTTGCCGCGCTTACGGGCAAGTTCCTCGATCGTGTCCCAGGGTCTGGCCCCAAAACCCTCCAGGTGGGGGACAGCGCCAAGATTGGGGCCTTTATTTGCTACGATTCCATCAACACGGGACGCCTGGTCGATCCCGCCGACCGGCCCGACTTCCTCATAACCTTGACCGAAGACGCGTGGTACATCCTGCCCGCGGTGCCCATGCTCGCCGAAACCCCTGGGCCGTACCAGCATTTGGCCGAAGCGCGGATCCGCGCGGTTGAAGAGGGCTTGTCGATCGCCCGCGCCTCCAACCCTGGTATTTCGGGCGTCATCGACCCCCTAGGCCGAATGGCCTCTGCAACCCTGGGCCTCAATCGGTCGGGCCATATCGACGCGCCGATTCCCGCAGCGCTCGGCCCGACACTTTACAGCAGGATTGGGCCAGATTGGCTCTACCTGCTGCTCGCAGCGCTTGCGATCCTGGCAGGGTTTGGGCTCTATCGTACCAAAAGCCAAAAAAGTTGACACTTTTTTTGGCTTTTTTTGTCTCACGGCAGAAATGCTTCGCGTTTCGGCTTTTTTGGTTAGCGGTCTCTACTCGCTTGCTACGCTCGCTTAGCCCGACCGCAGGACGGGGCCTTCGCTTATACCCCGAGGCGCTTTCGCGCTATTCTCGGGGCCGCTCGTTTGGAGCGCGGGCGTTCCCTGCGCGCTTCGGGCTTGGAGCCCGCTACGGGGGCGGCAGTCGCGGCCCTTATACCAGCGAACTTAAGAGTCATTCTAATTCGCCGCTGGTATCATCTTTCCTCCCCCGCCAAAGCACGACGCGCGGTCTCGTAAGAAAACCCGCGTCGCCCCAGCCGCGCCATGTCGCGCGCGTGATGGGGCGCGGGGTCGGCGCGCAGATGCCCCAGGCCGCGGCGCGAGACGTAGCTGCGCGCCGCAGCCAGATCGGGGTCTGGCCGCATATCCAAACCTTCGGCGAGGGCTTGATCGGCCAGCACGCGCGCGACGCCAGCGCCTTGCAAATCTTGCGCGATGGCCCGGCGGGAGCGCCCCATCCTGACCCCGCGCCGCACGCGGGCGGCGGCGAAGCGCGCATCGTCGATCAGGCCGAGGGTTTGCATGTCGTCCAGCACGGCTTCGACCCAGGCCGCCGCCTCGGGAGTTGGGCCCTGCGCGGCTTCGGCGGTGCGCACACGTTTCAGCAAGGTCTGTCGAACCCGCGCCCGCGTGCCGCCAAACCGGTCTAGGTAGGCCAGCGCCGCCTTGCGGAGGGTGGCGGGATCGATGGCTTTGACTTTTGATGGGTTTGTCCGCATGGACCCTCCATGTCTTCGCTTGCCCCCACCTATGCCCCCCAAAAGATGAAGCTCGTCAAGGGGCAAGGCGCTTGGCTGTTCGACGATCAGGGCCAGGCTTACCTCGATTTTGCCAGCGGCATCGCGGTCACCAGCCTGGGCCACAATCATCCTGCCCTGACCCAGGCCTTGCAGGATCAGTCGGGGGCCTTGGTCCATGTCTCCAACCTTTACGGCATTCCAGCACAAGAAGAGTTGGCGGCGCGCTTGACCGCCCAGTCCTTCGCCGATGCCGTGTTCTTTTGCAACTCGGGCGCTGAAGCCATGGAGGGGTGCCTCAAGTTCGCGCGCCGATACCACTGGCACCAGGGGCAGGACCAGCGCACCGACATCATCAGCTTTGCTGGCGCCTTCCATGGGCGTACCCTAGCGACGATCGCGGTAGGCGGCAGCCCCAAGTACGCCGAGGGATTTGGTCCCAAGGCACCTGGTTTCCATCAAGTGGCCTTTGGCGATCTTGCGGCGGCGGAAGCCCTGATCGGCCCGACCACCGCGGCCTTGGTGGTCGAACCTGTGCAGGGCGAAGGCGGCATCCGTCCGCACACGGCGGACTTTATGCGGCAGATCCGCGCCCTGGCGGACGCCCACGGGGTCTTGCTGATTTTGGACGAGGTGCAAACGGGCGTGGGCCGAACCGGACATTTCTGGGCGCACGAAGCTTACGGCATGGCCCCCGATTTGCTCGCCAGCGCCAAAGGCCTGGGCGGCGGCGTGCCCGTTGGCGCCGTCCTCATGACCCATGACGTGGCCGCGTGCCTGCGCCCTGGCATCCACGGCTCGACCTTTGGCGGCAACCCTCTGGCCATGGCCGCCGCGCTCGCGGTCGTTAAAACCATCGATCAAGCGGATTTTTTGGACCAGGTTCGCCAACAGGGCGCGTACTTGAGCGCGGGGCTGGACCGCCTGGCCCAAGGCGACAACCGCGTTGTCGCGGGTCATCGGGGCCTCGGCCTCATGCAGGGCTTGCAAGTCCATGCGGGGATCGAGGTGGCAGACCTGGTCGAGGCGGCGCGGCAAGCGGGGCTTCTAACCGTCCCCGCGGGGGATCAGACCCTGCGTCTGCTGCCGCCGCTGACCGTGACGCGCGCCGAAATCGACCAAGGCCTTTCAAAACTTGAAACGGCCATCAAATCGCTTTGATCGATTCTGAGTTAAAAGGAATATTTACCTTAAGCTGTCCCCGAACCGTTTTTCTTCGCAGTTTTGCACACAAAGGGACATTGACCAGGAATCGCATTTGTGTTTGCACCTCGCCACCATCAACTGACCTCTAGGAGAGACTGAAATGAACATGGAAGATTTAGCCGCCAAAGTCGCTGCCGCGACGGGCCAGACGATTGCAGATTCAAAAAAAGCAACCGCAGCCGTGTTTGACGGGCTGCGCAGCGCGCTGGCGTCCGGCGACGGCATGGTTGTCAAAGGGTTTGGCAGTTTTTCGATCTCAGCGCGGAAAGCCCGCACAGGCCGCAACCCGAGAACGGGCGAGACTTTGCAGATTCCAGCGTCCAAATCCGTCTCTTTTAAGGCCGCCAAGGCACTGAAAGACGCCGTCAACTAATCTCATTCACGTCTTGCCTGACGCCCCAATGATCGGGCGTCAGCGAGGCGAAGGTATGAAGAGCCCGCAATCGACTGTCGTTAACTCCGCAGATCATGACTTCGCGCTCTTGGATTAAAGGGAGGTCCCAACACCTGGGCCTCCCTTTTTTATGACCGACGCGTTTTATGACCAATGCCAACGGCGGGAAAATGTGACTCGTCACGACGTTTATGGACGCGAAATTACTGAATTGAAAATTCAGTATTTTCAAGGACTAGCGACCAAGTGGGAGCGCAGCCTGCGTGGCGCTTGAACGCAACGCAAGGGTCGTTGAAAACGACCCTTGTTGTACGGCACCCCCGCGCCGGCACCTCTATGGCCGTCGTTTGGGGCGGCCCCTACGCGCCCAACAAGCCGAAACGCTCGCGCGCGTTCGCCAAAGCCACGGTTTTGACGCCGACGCGTTCCCTGCCCTTGCGGCGCGCTATCGGGAGACTTGGCTCGAGATCGGTTTTGGCGCTGGCGAACACCTAGCTTGGCAAGCCGCGCAGCACCCCGACGTGCTGCTGATCGGCGCGGAAATTTATCTAAATGGTTTTGCCCGCGCCTGCCAACATATAGACGCGGCGGGGTTGGACAATGCGCGCCTCTACTACGGCGACGGCCGCGCGCTCATGGACTGCCTTGGTTCCAACTCGCTGGCGCGCGCCTTCATCTTGCACCCCGACCCGTGGCCCAAGGCTCGACAAAGGCGTCGGCGGATCGTGACCAGGCAAATGCTCGATCACTTGGCCACACTGCTGGTTGCTGGGGGGACGCTGCGCGTGGCCAGCGACCATGGGGACTATCAACCCTGGATCTTACGGGTCTTGCTCGCCCATCCCGATTTTGTCTGGACCGCCGAGCGCGCGCGCGACTGGACCGAGCGCCCCGCCGATTGGCCCCAAACCCGCTACGAGGCCAAGTCGGTCGAAGCGGGCCGCCCGACCATGTACATCGAAGCCCGTCGCGCATGAGCCTTGGCCGCCGTTTGCTCACCCTGCTCCCGCCCGAAACGGCCCACAAGGCCAGCCTCTGGGCCCTGCAACGCGGCCTCGGCGGGCGGGGCCTCCCCCCAGACCCGCGCCTGGGCACGCACCTGTGGGGGCAGCATTTCCCAAGCCCCCTTGGCATGGCCGCAGGCTTCGACAAGGACGGCCAGGTCATGGCACCCCTTCTGCGCTTGGGCTTTGGATTCGTCGAGGTCGGGACGGTCACGCCCGCCCCGCAACCAGGCAACGCGCGTCCCCGGGTGTTCCGCGCGCCCGCGCATGGCGCTGTGATCAATCGCTACGGCTTCAACTCCGCCGGACATGCCCAGGTCTTGACGCGCTTGCGCGCATGGCGTGCCCAAAACCCGACGGCGGTCCTGGGCGTCAATTTGGGAATGAACAAGGCCGAACCCGAGCCGCTGCGGGCCTACGTCGAGGGAATCAAGTGCATGGAAGCGGTGGCGTCTTATTTGGTGATCAACCTGTCGAGCCCCAATACCCAAGGCCTGCGCGACCAGCAGACCCAGGGGCTCGCGGCCCTCATCCAGGGGATGAAGGCGGCGCAGAGCCAGCCGATCCCCCTCCTGGCCAAGGTCGCGCCCGACCTCACCCAGGCGCAAATTGAGGCCCTTGCGGCAACGGCCCTGGCCGAGGGTTTGGACGGCCTGATCGTCGCCAACACCACCTTGGACCGCCCCGAGGATCTGCCCGCGCGGTTCCGCGTGCAGGCGGGCGGCTTATCGGGCGCGCCGCTCAAGGCCAAAGCCCTTGCGACCCTCAGGGCCTTCTACACGATCCTCCAGGGCCACCTGCCCCTCATCGGCGTCGGCGGCATCATGACCGGGGCCGACGCGGTCGCGCGGCTGCGCGCGGGCGCCGACCTGGTCCAAGGCTACACGGGCTTCACCTACCGCGGCCCGGCCTTGATCGAGGAAACTCACCAAGCCATTTTGGCGGCCCTCGACGCCGAAGGGCTCGCATGCCCTGCCGACCTGAAAGGACGCCGCACATGACACGCCATATCGCGGGCCTTGCCGCCGTTTTGCCGCAGTACGACGGCCTGATCGTTGACCTCTGGGGCGTGATGCACAACGGCGAGGGGCTGTTCCCCGAGGCGGTCCAAGCCTTGGAGGCCGCCAAATCGGCAGGAAAGTCCCTCACCTTCCTATCGAACGCCCCACGCCGCCGCGCCGAAGCCCAAGCAACGCTGACGGGCCGTCTTGGCCTCGACCCCAATCTGATCGACCACATGGTCACCTCAGGCGAAGTTGCTTGGCAGGCTATAGCCGCAGGAACCACAGCCGCGTGGGGCCCCAAGGCGTACTTCTTCGGCGCGCCGAAGGACACGCATATGCAAAACGGTCTGCCGCATGTGACCTTCGTTGATACGGTGGCGCAGGCGGACTGGATCCTCAACATAGGACCCGAGCAGGGCCATCAAGACCTGGCCACCTTTGACCCCTTGATCGACCAAGCCCTAGCGCGACGCCTCCCCATGGTCTGCGCCAACCCAGACTTGGTGGTGCGGCGCGGCCAAAATTGGGAACTCTGCGCGGGCAGCATCGCCCAAGCCTACGCCGATCAGGGCGGCGAAGTCGTTTGGTACGGCAAACCGCACGCGGCGGTCTATAACCAGGTCCTAAAGGCAGCGGGCCAAGCGCCCAAACGCCTGCTCGCCATCGGCGACTCCTTCAAAACCGACATCCGCGGCGCCCTGCGCCACGGCATCGACGTGCTCTATGTCAACACGGGCATCCACAGCACAGAAATCGGCCAACCGCTCGATCCCCAGCGCCTAACCCAAGTCGCCAAAGCCCACGACGCCTGGCCGACCTTTGCGGCGGAACGGCTTCAGGTTTGAGTTCATGCTAGTGGAAATTAGATATGAAGTGGTATTGGTTTTTTGAAGCGTGCATTCTATCTTCAGTGTTTTCGTGGGTTTTAGAGGTAATTGGTGGCGGAGGAGGGAGGCGACCATAAGCCCTCAAAAGGTTAGTTTTTACAAGAGTTTAGCGACCTTGATACATTTGAGTGTGTACCACTTCTGCTGCCCTTCAATGTGTTCCACATAGCATTTTTTGAACCTTCATTCAACACAAAGTCTCCACCTTCTGAGATATCTTTACCATAGTCTGGGTATTGAGGCGGCAGCAATCGAGCATTTCTTGACGGAGGGAAGCGGTCGTCGTCGAGGGGCATTTGCACAAGTTTCCGCCAGGCCGCAATGGCAGCTGAACCGTTGTTGAAGTTCAGGTGATCGTAGGACACTCAGGCACAATAACAGGCGGCACCTTCATTATCGATACTGCACTCTTGAACTGGCGAGAAAACATGAGCGTTCGGGGTGGGATTTGAAGATCTTGAACGCGACCGATCATATTTGAAAAGAAAGATGGAAGATGGAGCGGGTGACGAGAATCACTCATAAATCACTGTAAAGTCAATAAATCCAGGGTTTTCATCACCTGCGTAGAAGCCTTAAATAGCAGCACTCAGTAGCATTTTGAAGTCAAGTTTTCATACACTGCTGACCAAGTGGCTTATACGTGATGAATTACAATTCATTGGCTCAGCAGAGAACGGGCCCCCAGAGTAAAATAGGCCTGGGTTCATTTTAATTTACCTAAAATGAGTTATCACGAATAGTCCTGGCGATAAAAATACCGCTAATTCTGACGCCAGGGTAACGTTCAGATAGCAGTGTATGAACTGCACGATAATGCCTACCTACAGTTAAAACGTCATCGAAGATACCAATCATGTTTGGCGTTGGATCGGAAACTTCTTCATCCACTTTATAGTTTGCAATCAGGTCGCCCACTGAAGGCCTGTTTCCATCTCCCGCGATGTGCGAGGCTTCAGTGGATGAAACTTGCTTGATCAACGATCGAACGTCCAGATTGGGCCTAATGCCGCAACATATTTGTTCCATTCGATTGTCGTAGTCTGGATGATCAACTGCCTTCGATCCAGGTATAGGGACTAGAGTTGCTTCATCCAACCAGGCTGGGTTTAGGAATTTTGAAAGCTCTTTCGACACTTGTTTGATACATCGGCCTTTATGATGCCAACCTCCTTTGGAATGCCTTTCACTTGGCTTCTTTTTGATGTTCAAGATTAGACTGTTAGTTTCACCCTCAAATCCCGCGTTAGCCTTATATTCTCGCAAAAAAATACAATAGTCATTTTCATTGAGAGCAGGGTGATCTCGAAGAATTAGGTCATCCACTCTTGTAAAGCTCATTAAATATCCAAGGCTCCCCAAATATCTTCAGAATTTTTAACACGTATAGCTCCCTTTTTTTCGAAGCGGGCAGGCCATGTTATTTTTGGATTACTAAAACAGCTTTCCAAAATAAATAATTTTCGTTGCTGATATAAGGCAGCACGAGCTTGTGTCAGACTTCCAGACGTTTCTCCAGCTTCAACAATTATGGTGCCTTCGGTAAGAGCACTCATCGTCGCATTACGCTCTGGAAAGTATGAACGTTTATGCTGAAAAGGTTGAGTTTGATAACGTAATACTGGGACTTGCGAAATTAGCAAATGATCCCTGGCAATTCGGGCTTGAAGTTCAGCGTTTTCTTTTGGATAAACTTCGCCTAAAGGGGTTCCGATTACACCAATAGTGCGCCCCCCTTCATCTAACGCAGCTTTGTGAGCTGCACTATCAATGCCTGAAGCAAGTCCAGAAAAAACAGAAAAACCTCGAGCGACTAGTTCTCGAGCAAGTCGAGCCGCTCTCTTCAAGCCTTCAGGAGATGGTTTTCGACTTCCTACAATAGCCAAACCACGCATTTCGGTTAACTCCCAAGCTCCTTGGTAATACAGGAGCTCAACTGGATGCCTGGCATCTCGAAGCTTAGAAGGATAATCTCCTGCCTTATTTATTCTTATGCCAAATTGACCAACGTTGGATTTATGAAGTTTCTCAATCACTGAGGTTGCTGCGGCGTCAGCTTCAGCGGGGCTAACAAAATCTGATGGCAAAGCAGTAACGTCTGAAGCGAATTTTTCTGCCAAGGTCTTAAACGTCGCACCTTGCTGCATGAAAAGTGCCTCGTAGGCTCCGAGCTCTCTCTTGGGAGAAATGGTGGTCGCTTGAGCAGGACCCAGGTTACTTCTTGGCGCTAAGCTATTCAAAATGTAACACAACAAATTTCTTTATCATTTGCACCTCCCTAATTTGCCATTCTTTACCAGATTGCCTTACATAAACTCTCTTAGGTAACCTGTAATTCAGGATCATAAACAAAACCATAACTTTTTTTGTTCATATAGCTTGAACTAAGACCACTAGCGAGCTTCGTGCAGTAGCCTATACACAGTAGATCGGCCTAAAGAAAGTTTTTTCGCGATATCAGCGATCTTGACGCCTTGCTTTCTCAACACACAAACTTGCTTCACCTTAATTTGCGGCACAGGCTTGCGGCCTTTGTAGCGCCCCTCTGCTTTAGCCTTCGCGATGCCCTCGCGCTGGCGTTCAAGCATGATCTCACGCTCAAACTGCGCCATGGTGGCGAACATGGTCAAGGTCAGTTTGCCGTTGGGCGAGCTCGTATCAATCTCCCCGCCGCCAAAGTCCAAGATGCGCAGGCCGACATTCTTGGATTGCAGGTGGTCAACGAACTTGAGTAGGTCGGCGGTCGAACGAGCCAAACGGTCCAGCTTGGTCACGACCAGGGTATCGCCGTCGCGAACAAAGTCTAGCGCTGCCTCGAGCTGTTCGCGTTTGGCAACCGATGAGACTTTTTCCTGAAACACCCTCTCAACGCCGACGGTCCTTAGGTCGCGGAGTTGGGCCTCAAAGCCTGCCTCTTGATCGGCGGTTGATGTCCGTGCGTATCCAATGTCCATTTTCAGGGCGTCCTTTCGGCTTTTGGGGTGAAGTGTCTCTCAAGGGTCATGACCCTGTGAGACTTCTGTCTCTTAAGGCTCGAACCCACCCATGTGAGACACCAGGGAGGCTTGGCTGACCGTCTCTCAGTACCTCGCCCTATTGAGACACGGTTTGAGAGGATGGGCGTCATCAGACCAAACCGCCCTGCCTGGTCGGGGGGTGTGGGTTGTCCTTGGCGGCCTGCCGCTCTTCCTTTGAGCGCTTGGTATTGCGCAAGGTATTGGAGCCGTCGGTACGGGTGCTGTAGATCGTCGGGTCGCCGTCCGTGGCCCAGCCGATGTTGAAGGCGAAATCTCGCTTGAAGAAGCCGATGCCGTTGTGATCCAGCTTTTCATCCAGATACCAAGCGAAATCTTGCCAATGCTTGAACTGCGTCTCGCCTGCGTTGAATGCAGGAACGATGATACAGGCCGCCGCGCCCATGTTGCCGTAGGCGTCGTATCGGTCCCAGATGTGGTAGGCGTAGTTGCTTTCGTTCGAGCCGACCTTCCATCGGTTTCGATGACCAAAGCCATTTACCTCGCAGGAACGATAACCTGAACGCACGATGATGGGGCCGAACATCTCGCAAATCGGCTCAAGGATATGCTCGCACAACTTGCGGCCAGCGTCGATGGCAAGCTCAGGATCATCAGGCATGTTGGAAATGCCTGATGCGATGGCGATTTCTGAATAAAGAAACTGTCGGAATTGGAAGTTTTTGGAGAGGCGTTCTTGGCCCAAATTCTCCAAAGTCCAGAATGTCGCTTTAGGTACTCTCATGCAATTATCTAACTGATTTTATGTCAAAAATCAATAAAAATTGAACCTGGGTTCAAATTTTCTTTTTGGATATTGAACCCAGGTTCAGATTACATGGCCTCCTACCTCCAACCTTTCTAAACGGTGACTAAAAGTTGTGCTTTGTCATTGGGATGGAAAAAGTACGTTTGTTTTTGAACCCCGAATAGCTGGATCACCTGCCCAAACGCCAATACCCACTTCCCCGAGGAGGGTGCTGCTCAGGCTGGTGCGGCCACTGTCTTCCAGGAAATCTCCACCGTCAAGAGATGCAACCGTGACAAAACCGTCAACCTTGCCAACCGCAAACTTGTACCAGACACTTGATGGTGCGTTGTTTGCCAGAAGCTGACAACCCACAATTGGAACACCTTCAAAAGATCCGAACAAGCAAGATGCGCCATCATACTTTCGAGACTGGGAGAAGGTTTCGATGTTATTCTCGACAGCGTAAAGGAAGTACGCGTTGGTTGATCCTGCGGCAGCCTCCAACTCCTCTCGCGTCATAGTACCTACATGCTCATCACGAAGGGCGACAAGTCCCAGGTCGATAGCGCGGCAATGAGAGGTCCAGTCATCGATGAATGCCAGTTCGGTGAACAGGTCATCGTCAATCCCAGCGGCTTGTGAGGCATCCATGCCAACTTGGTCAATTCGCGTTCTATAGGCTTCTTCAATCGCCCAATACTCATCGCTTAAGGCGATGACCTGATTTTGTTCTGCGGTCCTGCTTGCGCTAAGCTCATCCCAGGCTCGGAGTGCATCGCAGTAGTGAGGGAGTGCGGAAGCGCGAACTTCAGCGGCTTGGCTGAGGCGATCAGCGCGATAGCGTGCGTCCTTCTCTTCTTGAAGGCGCTCCTCTTCGCGCTGTGTGGCAAGACGTTCGGCAGCTGCCTGGGCTTCAGCGCGCCTTTCTGCTTCACGTTCCGCCTGTTCCTGCCTGGCGGCTTGTAGAAGGTCTTCAGAGTATTCCGCGTAACTTTCAAATCCCGCCTCTCTGGCCTGTACCTCTTGTTTTAGGGTGTTCACGCCCGCCAAGGCTGTTGCGCCAAGAATTGCGCCAAGCCCCAACAGTCCACCTGTGAGGCGTCGCCCAGGCTTAAAGAACATTATCCCTGCCCAGGTCAGAGCCACTAAGCACGCACCCAAGTATGGGGCGATCTCCGTGTCCTCGACACCCACGGCAAAGCCAGAAAATAGAAAGCCTGAGACAAGCATCAGGCCTCCGCGAAAACGCTTGCCTGAGCGGAAGAGGTTGACCACACCCCAAACAAACAAAACTAGACCGACGCCGAAGGCGATTGATGACAAGTTTTCCATCGAACTCACTCCAAATCAAAAAGGTAAATGACCACCACCTTTCAGTGGTGATCGGGGAGTTCGTAAGTCGCAAAGAGACGACTGCCCATGCCTTCAGGCTGAGGCACTGTTGTATGCGCAGGGGCCTCCCCGACCATAGTGGAGGGGGAGGCAAGTTGACGGCCTTACCAAGCCGCTCTTTGAGAGGTTACGACACCCCAGGCTGAGCGAAGTCGTTCAAATCATTGGCCGTGCCACCCGTGATGCCATAGGCAAGACCCGCGCCCGCTTTACCAACTTGATCGCCGAACCAGATGCCGCAGAACAAAAGGTGACGGAAGCCGTCAATGATACACTCAAAGCCATCGCCGCCAGCCTGCTGATGGAACAGGTACTGATTCCCAAGTTTGAATTTGTGCCCAAGTCTTTGAGTTCCGTGCCGCGCGCAGGTTATGACTACGGCCCAGAAGGCTTTGACCCAGGCAAGAACAACGTGGGCTTCAATCCAGATCAGGGGTGCTTGGCCATCGATATTAAAGGCTTAAAACAACCCAAGACGGAAGACGCGGAGCGGGTTTGTCGCGAAGACTTGAACGAACTGGTCGCCACCTTCGTTCAAGACAAACCAACCCTTGAGCGCGGGCTGTTTGACCCAGAAACCGTGCCAGAGGAACTCACCGTTGCGGCGATGGGAAAAATCGTGGCCGACAAATATCCTCACCTAGAAGCAGACGACCAAGAGGCGGTTCGCCAGCGGGCCATTGCCGCCCTAACCTTTACCCAGCAGGCAAAGCAAAGCATGCAAGAAATCCCAGGCATGGGAGAGCCCAGCGCAAACACCGCCTTCGTCGATGGCGTGCGCAAGTTTGCCATGGACGTGCGGGAACTCGACATCGATCTAATCGACAGCATCAATCCCTTTGGCGAGGCCTATTCCATTCTATCCAAAACCATGAGCGAAGATAGCTTGAAGCAAATCTCCGCGATCATATCCGCGAAGAAGGTTAAAATGACCTTAGAAGAGGCACGGGTTCTTGCCAAGCGGGCGCTTTCATTCAAAAAAGAGCGGGGCCGTGTGCCGTCCTTAACCAGTTCCGACCCGTGGGAAGTCAAAATGGCCGAGGGGGTGGCAGTCCTAAGCCGCATGGCACAAAGCGCGTCGCAAGCGGACCCCGTGAAGGCCGTCTAACCTTCTTGAAACCGATCTGCGAGGAATAGGAGATCTATGGCTGATCAGGGCATTACTCAAGACGATTTGGCCACACTGACCGCGCTGGATGTCGATCTAACGCCAGAGAAGGACGCCAAACTCTCGCCTAAAGAAGAACGCACCATTGCGGGCTTTGAGGATATACAGCGCTTTGTTGAGGCCAAGGGACGGCGGCCCCAAGACCGAGAGGAGGCAGATATTTTTGAGCGAATCTATGCCGTCCGCCTCGCCCAGATCAAACAGTGCCAGGAATGCCGCAAACTTGTCGAAGGTATGGATCATCAGGGCCTATTGGATGAGAATGACGTGAGGACAGACAGGCAGGAGGAGGACATGGATGATGCAACCCTATTGGCCGAATTGGGCACCAGCCCTCCAGCATCCGATATTCAAAACCTCAAGCATGTGCGTCCCTATGCAGAAAAAAATGCTCCAGAGGAAATGGCCAACCGCCAAACTTGCGCGGACTTTGCAAAGTTCAAACCGTTGTTTGACGAAGTACGCGATGACTTGAGAACTGGAAAACGCGAGACGCGGCCCTTTGAATTGAAGGCAGAAATCGAACAAGGACGTTTCTTTATCGTGAACGGTCAAGTTTCCTATGTTGCCGAAAAGGGCCAAGTCAAATTGACAAACCAAGGGCGCACCGACGCGCGGCTACGGGTTATTTATGATAACGGAACTGAAAGCAATTTGTTGATGCGGTCCCTACAACGCGCCTTAAATGCTGATGAGGCGGGACGGCGCATCACCGACCCTATCGCTGGCCCGCTGTTCTCAGGCGTGGCAGACGAAAACGAGCTCGCCAGCGGAACGATTTATGTTTTGCGCAGCAAGTCAGACGACCCCTACATTCGCGAAAACCGTGATCTGGTTCACAAGATTGGCGTGACCACAAACCCCATCGAACAAAGGATCGCAACCGCCCATCTACAGCCCACGTTCCTAATGGCAGGGGTTGAAGTCGTCGCCACCTATGGGATTTATAAAATCAACCCAATCAAACTGGAAAACCTGATCCATCGCATTTTCGCCAAAACGCGTTTGGAAATCGAAATCAAGGACCGTCTAAACCGTCCCATTGTGCCGCGCGAATGGTTCCTGGTTCCCCTGTTCGCCATAGATCGAGCTGTGGAATTGATACGTTTAGGCAAAATCGATGGGAAAGTTTACGATCCATCGAGTGCTGATTTTATCGACGCGACGCGCTCACCTAAGAAATAGGATAGGGTACAAGGGAAAATTCAAAAATTTGTACCAAGACCCCGATGCCCGCATAGAGGGAAAGCCGTTTCCCCCACGTATCAAATCAAATCTGAACGAATTCAAACAAACCACCCCATCAGGCCGCGCGTGCCACCCCTCCGAAGGAAAGGAAATTTGATCGTGCAAGGTTCATGCCTTCTGAATTTAGGGCAGGCGTTCGGCATTGGGCACTGTCCTTAAGCCCTTGACCACGTTGGTAGCGGAGGAGGGACTTGAACCCCCGACACGCGGATTATGATTCCGCTGCTCTAACCAACTGAGCTACTCCGCCAACGCTGGGTTGTTGCCAGCGCCTGGGCGTTAGTCTTGATTTGGCTGGTGGTCAACTGAGCATAGGGAAAATTTCCGCCGTGGGTTTCGCGCGCGCGTGCGACGCCTTAGAGGCTTGCCATGGCCCTTGTTTTGCCCAATGCACGATGCCGTGCTGCGAATTTGCTCGATCGGCAAATTTATGCCCGCGCGCGGCAGGTTCGGGATTTGCCGCATACCTTGTTTTGTCACCAGACCCCCTTGTTTCGCCCGCTGTCGGGGCTTGGGCGGCGGGACTTGGTTGCCAAATTGGTCAACCTGCGCCGTGCGACCGAGGCGCTGGACGGCGTGCTGATAGGGCCAGGGGAAGCGCTTTCGTTCTGGCGGCTCGTGGGTCGTCCGACCCGCAAGGCGGGGTTTTGCCTGGCGCTTGGGGGCCTGGAAGGTCGCCTGCAACGGCATATGGGCGGGGGGGTATCGCAAGCCAGCAATCTGCTGTTTTGGATGGCGGCGCATGGGCCTTTTGAGATCGTTGAGCGGTGGCGCCATGCCTACGACTTGTTTCCAGATGTTAGCCGAACCCAGCCCTTTGGCAGCGGCGCAACTGTGCTTGCGCAGCACCGTGATCTGCGCCTCAAGAACGCGGGCCTCCATAGCGTGCAGATCCGCCTTTGGTTGAGCCCGACGCATCTGTGCGGGGCCTTGCTCAGCGAAGCGCCGTCGGGGGTTCCGATCCGCATTGAGGAAAGCGACTATCGGTTGGTTGACCATGGCAATCGTCGCTTTACCCGCCACAATCGGCTGTGGCGCGTGCAGGGCGACCAGCGGACCTTCCTGGTCGAAAACAACGCCCTCTTGACTTACGAACCCGACGCGGACGCCGTGACGGACCGCGCCAACTGAGTCAAAAAAGCCCTATTTGCGCCAAAATCGTAGGTGCCGTAGAGCGAGCGGCCGTAGAGGGCGACGCGCGTTCCTGCCGCGCCCGCGCTTAAATAAACGTAAGCGCCGTTGGGGAACCCAAAGGTCGGTGTTCGCCAGACGAAAAACAGCGCGGTGTCGCTTTCTTCCCTCAACTCCGCGCCGAGGGTCGTCGCCTGGGCCAGCAGGGCAGCGCGCGCAGCCGCAAGGTCGAGGGTCGTTGCAAAGGCGGGGCCGTCAACCGCTACCTCAAGGTGATCAGCATAGAGGGCATCGTTGGGCGTGGAACTTCGCTGGACTTGCGCCAAGGTCAGGGGCCGTAGGCCCGTATCGGGCAGCACAAAGGCCAGAAGGTGCCAGTTGTTCACCCTTGCGAGCAGCAGTACGCTGGCCGATATAAGAAGCGCCAATAGAAAAATCATCCGCATGTCCCAAACCCAACAAAACGTCTATGACTTGATCATATCGGGCGCCGGCATCCCAGGGGCAAGTCTGGCGCTTGCGGGCGTGCAGGCAGGTTTGCGCGTTGCGCTGATCGACGCGCGCCCTGGGATCGCTGCGGGCCTGGACTCGCGCACGACGGCGCTCTTGCCCGAAAGCCTGGCCTTTTTGGACTCCCTGGGCGTCCTAGCGCCGATCCGTGATCAGGCCCAGCCGCTCCAGGCCATGCGCCTGATCAACGATCAGGGGCCCGCGCGCGATCGGCCCGCACCGCTCGTCTTTGAAGGACCAGGAGGGCAGCCCCTGGCCTACAACGTGCCCAACCGCCTTTTGGCCACGGCGCTCGAGCGGGCCTTGGACGGCCAGGTCGAGACGTACTGGCAGCGGTCGGTGGTCCGTGCCTGGTACACGGGGGCGGGCAGGAACGCGCGGGCTTGTTTGCGCTTGGACGCTGGAACCGTGCTGACCGCCCGCCTCTGCGCGCTTGCCGACGGGCGCGCCTCGCCCGTGCGGGCCCTGCTTGGCGTCGGCTGGCGGGACCTGTCGGCGGGGCAAACGGCGCTGACGGCGCGTTTGCGCCATGGGCAGCGCCACGAAGGCATCTCAAGCGAGTTTCACCGCGCGGCTGGCCCCATGACATTCGTCCCCTTGCCTGGGGATGGGCACGCATCGGCGCTGGTCTGGTGCCAGCGTGCGGCCTTGGCCGAAACGCTGAAAGGACTGGACGCGGAGGCCTTTCTGCGCCGCGTTCAGATCGCTTCGCAGGGGATCTTGGGGGACCTGCACAGCATCGAGGCGCGCGCTGATTTTCCCGTGCGCCCAGGCCTCGCCCGCCAATTTTCCCAAGGTCCCTTTGTCTTGCTCGCCGAAGCGGCCCATGTCCTGCCGCCGCTGCTGGCGCAAGGCATGAACCTATCGCTGAGCGACGTCGCCGCGGTGCAGCGGGCCGTGGCACGGTGTGGCCCTGGCCCAGAGGCCGCTGCCGTCTATGGTCGCGCGCGCTGGGCCGACACCCTGTCCCGTTTGGGCGTATCGGAAGGATTGAATCAGTTTTTGCAACGCCCATCGCTCGCGCCGCTCTACGCCGCAGGACATAAGGCCCTGAGCAAAAGCCCAGGCGCGCGCGCGCTGGCCGTTCAAATCGGCCAACGTGGGCACCAAAACTTGCCTGCCCCCAATACCAGCGGAAGGCTGAAATAAGGCGAGCGGAAAAATTAAGTGACCCCTATGTCCGCGCCTTCCTATGAAGGTGTGCTTGTTGGGAATCGTTTAGCACGGCGCAAGGTTGTCGCTCCGTTTGTGCTTCCTGCCACCGATCCGTGCTGGATTCTGCGACTTCGCTTCGCATCGCGCAGGATAGCGCGACGAAGTCATGCTCGATACGATCAGGACAGCAAAGAGGCTCACATGCCATAGCCCTGTGGAGCACTCGCCATTGGTTGACTCACCTCACGCAGGAAGCTAAGGCCCCGCCCTCACCAGTGCCCTGGTGGCGGAATTGGTAGACGCGCAGGTTTCAGGTACCTGTGACCGCAAGGTCGTGGAAGTTCGAGTCTTCTTCAGGGCACCATTTGAACTCTGCAAACGTACGTCTAGCATGGATTTAGGGATACTTCATCCAGTTGTAGCCACCTCTGCATCCACCTTTGATCGAGCGCTCAAAACTCAGTGGCTATCTAAGTTCGCAACTTCACGGGCTGGTTTTTACTATCAATGCGGTGAGAAATAAGAGGCTGAGTGCCATAACTGTCTCTGCACCTATTGATAGGCGCAGTGCTCGCCCTGGCGGTGCCCAGTATTTATTGATTGCCGCGAGCCCCAGAATGAGAACGAACGCGCCGATTTTCCACGCAAAGCGAATGAAATAGCCTTCAAAGGCGGGCCATTGCCAGTCTGCTAAGATGCCTAAGAATAGGCTACCTGCGATCACCAAGACGGGCACAGCGCAAATCGCTTGAATACTAAACTTGGGAGCGATCAGGGCTTGGGTCGCGCTTGATGTAAATAGCAATGGCACTAGAACCGCGAACCACCAGTGGACGATAGCAAGGTGTGTGATGATGAGAGCAGCAGAGGCCCATCTTGGGCCAAAGGTGGTGCTGTGTCCCTCAAATCCGAATAGGGCGACCAAGGCTATGGCTGGGATAAGGGCGAGCATCCCATAGTTTCTGCTTCTGCCGAAGAAGAGGGCCATAAGGATCAGCACCGCTGCCAAGCCCAGTCGCCAGAAGGCAAGAGCACCCTGGCCCGTTTGAAAATATATGCCTCTAAAGCCTTCTGAAAAAGCGAGGGCTGTATCTCCACCTGCTAGTCCGAGTTGGAAAGCTAGGTAGGTTAAAGGCAGAGCCAGGATTAGGACAAACGACCCTGCTAAGTTCTGCCACCGAAGCAAATTTAAAAACGGTTGGTTTGGTCGCAATGTCACCGCCAGGAGGATCGACCCTGCTGCACCGATTGATCCTACATAGGTTAAAACCCGCGCGACGAGCGCCAGCCATTCATAAGTTCCCATGGTTATTCGGCTGCCATGACTTCAAAGTGGCCCTGACCTTCCATCAGGTGACCGTCTTGGGCAACGGCGATCCAGGCATAGTGGTAGATGCCTGCTTCTAAGCCATCGAAAGTGACCGCTAGCTCGGTGCCAAAACCGCTTGGCATATCGCTTATGATAGGAACCTCGGCCTCACCCATACCCTCTAAGACTTCTGCGGCGTCTTGCTCATGATCCATGAACATTTCCATGGACATGCCGTCTTCAGCCCGATGTAAGCCAAAGCGCGTGACGCGAACCGCTTTGGTAAAGTTCAGCTCTAGGGTTGCTAGGCCTTCGGATACTTGGCTGCCGCTTTCGGGATTGCTGCTATTTACCTTGGAATGGGCAAAGGCCATGGATGGCAATGCCAGCAGGGTGATTAGAAGGGTGATGAGACGCATAATTTACTCCTTTTTTGGGGGCGTTAAGAACAGCCGTTGTGTAGCTTCCAAAGGCTTGCATCATGACCGTTTGGAACGTTTTCGCAGGGGTCACTGTCGTAGCCCCGCAAGCGTTGGTAGGCTGCTATTTGATCGTCGCTTAGCACAGCGGTCATTTCGATGTGCCGTGAAAGATGAATGAAACGGAGTTGCCCGCGAAGCTCTTCGGATTGATTGAGGAGGGTTTGCAGCACGGCCTCATCCTCTTGCTTGGCTACAAAATAGGCTGTTAGGGCGGCCTCTGCGTCAACAAATTGTTGCCCGAGGCGTTGGGCTTCGGCTCTCATTTCATTGAAAATGGTCTCAGTCTGCGCGCGTTGTGCCGCGCTGAGGTTCAGCTGGTCCGCAAGCTCTAATACATGGGTAGGACCAGGCATACCATTGAGTTCAGCGGGCAGAGCCAGCCCCCAGCCACGTCCAGCTAATAAGTCCTCAATGTCTTGATCTGACAAGCTGGCGATCTCACGACTTTCCAATCCTGCATAGGGTTGCGGATCAAAGCTCCCGCTGTGTTGGGCGAATAAGGCAGCAGACAACAAGCCTAAGGCAGTGACGCCAGACAAAAGATATTTCATACAAGTATCCCGTTAGTTTCCTTATGGTTTAGAGGCTTCATAGCGAGCATTGGCTTCGCTTTGAGTGAGGAGAACATCATCAGGCCAGGAGGCAGCGATGTATGAGTTAACGGCACGGATTTCCTCATCGGTTAGGAGGCCTTCATAGCCGCGCATGGCGCTCTGGTATCCCTCCAAATTGTAACCAGGGCCATATTTGACCAGGTTGAACAGGATTTCGTCGGGATGGTGCCAGGTATGGCCTGTTTCATCATGGGGTGGCGCGGGGAGGAGGCCCGCCGCGTTGCGGGTGCGCCAATTGGGCTGACCCTCGAAGTTACTGCCATGGCAGACGGCGCAGCTTTGGCGATAAATGAGACCACCGAGATTGAGTAAGGTTTGGTCCGCTACGTCTATGGCGTAGGGGCTTGGCTCTCTTGTTATAGCCTCAAAGAACGCTGCGTCGCGGGCGGGCGTATCAGTAGCCGTTGTTTCGTTGCCGCGCATTCTGATCCAAAGCCACGCGATGATGACGCCGATGATGAGCAGAACTGTCGCAATAAAATGAAAGCGGCGAGACATGGTTAGCACTTTGTCTTGCCTAGGCCATCCAGGATGGCGCAATCTGCGCTTTCATCACCAGGGCAGGCATCGAATAAGGCTTTCAGGTCTTCGCGCATTTTAGTCAGCTCGGCCAGCTTGCGATCTAAGTCAGTTAGGTGCGTTTGAGCCAAGGCCTTTACCTCTGCCGAACGGCGAGAGGGGTTGTCTTGCAATTCTAGGAGGGTGCGCACTTCCTCCATCGAAAAGCCAAGCCCCCTTGCACGGGCGATGAAGGACAGCCGCTCAACATCCACCCGATCAAAATCGCGGTAACCGTTGGGCGCGCGTGTGGGTGAGATTAGACCGACATCCTCATAATATCGGATGGTTTTGGTTGGCAGGTTAGATAAGCGGGCCGCCCCTTGGATATTCATGAGCCTACCTCACGACCATGAGGATCAGCATGAGCAGCGACATGCCAACCATGAGCCCATTTTCAAACAAGGCAACGCGGGACAGGGGCAAATCGAACATCTTGCCCACGCAGGCACATTGGATTTTCTCACCGCGCTGCAGGGCTTGCCATACGCCAATCAACCCGACGCCGAAGACCAGAACCGAGGCGATTAGAGCGAAAGGAATGGCGATGCTTGCAATGAAAAGAAGGCCAATCCCCGCCTCAATAAAGGGGTAAGCGCGACCAAAGGCGGGGATGCGCTTTGCCAGTACATCGTAGCCCGCGAAGTCACGCGCAAATGCCGCCAGATCGAACAGCTTGAACAAAGCAAAGACCAAGGCAATCGCGCCCATGGAAAGCTTCATCCAAGCATCAAACCCGAGACCGTTGACCAGGACGCCGAGCGTTACGGCAATCAAGATCAGACCATAGATGATCCAAATGGGCCGATATGCGCTCGACCAGCCAAAATTGAGCTTAGGGGAAGAGGTTGTTACTTGCGTCATGATACCTTCATAATCCTTCTAGTGACAGGAAGGTCTAGAGATTTTTTCAGGCAATTTCAAAGTAAGTGGACATGCCAGAGGCTTGATGCCCCAGCATATGGCAATGCAGTAGCCATTGCCCTGGCTCAGCTAAACGAAATTGCACCACGGACGTTTCCCCTGGGGCTAGGGTGACACCATCGCGCAGGGCTGGAGCTTGCTCCAAAAGACGGCTGCTTTGAGTTACCAGAGCATGTTGGCCATGCCAATGAATCGTGTGTGCCCATCGCGTATCGTTGCGGAGGTTGAGCTGAACCGTCTCACCAAGCCTTCCTAAAAACAGCGGTGCGCCTGTTCGTTGCCCAGGGGCTCCAAAGGCCCAAAATTGGCCATCACCCATCATGCGCATCCCGCCCATAGCACCACCTGCCATGACAAGATCACGGGTTTGATTGGGACGCTCAGGCATTAATTCGGTTGGCTGATAGGCAGATATGGCCGCCAAGGCATCGCTAAGGTTTAGGCTCTGAGTGCCGCTTTCCATTTCTTCAAATCGTAGTGAGGGGCCGCCAGAAAGATCAAGCTGCGTGCCATCTAAGAGGTTTTGAGTATCCAAAATCAGATCGGTGCGCTGACCTGGCCCCAGAGCAAACCAATCACCACTGATCGGACGGGGTGCAATATCGTAGCCATCTAGGGCAACAGCATAAGCCTGAACGTCAGTGTCAGGGCTAATCTGCGGTGTAAAGACCCTTGCCGTGGCTGTGTTCAAGAACCTCAAGCGCAGTGGTTTGCCTCGCTGAAATTGGATCGTCTCAATGGCTTTGGCGTTCACCGTAGCAACCTTGCCAACATGACCCGCATGAGACCAATCATGGGCATTGCCCAACTGCGAAAACTGCAAACCACCCCAACGGGTTGGCCAATCATCCAGCAACAGAATATGGTCACTCTGTTCTGCGACCTGCCCATTTTCGACCAGTAAAGCGCCGTAAAGCCCCCGACCGACTTGGTTCCAGGAACGGTTATGGGCATGAAACCAATAAAGGCCTGGGTCTTTCGGGGTAAAGGCATAGGTACGCTGACCGCCAGAGGCGATGAGGTGCGCACCGCCGCCCTCCATCATGGGGTTTGATCCGTCCATTTCAGGGGGTACGCGCAAGCCGTGCCAATGAAAGGAGGTGGGTTCGCTCAACCCATTGGTGGCGGTGATTTGCACATCCTTCCCAAGCGGCACGCGAAGCGGCTGTCCGCTCAAGAAATTCTGGCCGTATGACCAAGCCTGGTCGGTGCGCATGTCCGAGATTTGCGCAGGCCCAACCTGTGCGGCCAGAGAATACTCCACGGTTGAGAGTGCAGAAGCAACTTGCGGGAGGCCCACCCCAAGAGCAAGTAAGGGCAAACTAGCGGCAGATTTGAGAAGTTGGCGACGGTTCATTTTAAGGCTCCGAGAAGTATGGAGCCCGTCAATAATTCTTCCCCTTAGTGAAAGGTCTAGAGGCAAAATCATGAAAATTTGATGTCAGAATTTTGCCCTTGCTACATTCACAAAATGTGACAATTGGGGGGAATGAAATTTGCAATCCTGACCCTCACCACCCTTATCGCTACCCCCTTAGCCCACGCACACCATGAAGCGGAAATAACGCTATCTAGTGCGCAAGTCTTGGGAGTTGTAGCAGCCTTAAGCATCCTCGCCCTTGGGCTGATCGCATTGCCTCGCATTGCTAAACGCTTAGGCTAGCGTCTCATACCAGGTCCACATGCCACTAACCTGATGTCCCAGGATGTGGCAGTGGATCGGCCATCGCCCAACCTCGGCGAGACGCATTTGGATCGTCGCAGTGCTCGATGCCTCCAGCGAAATGCTGTCTCTATAAGTACCCACTTCCATTGGCGTTTTGTCATTATGAATGACTTTAACATGCTGCCCATGGAAGTGAATCACATGATGGGTGAAGTAATTATTGGTGATTTGTAGCTCGACCGTTTCCCCGACGCGGCCTGAAAACAATCCTTGGGAGCCATCAGCCACGTCATTGAAAAGCCAGTATTTATGCTGATCGACGAGCTCCTCCCAGGTACGCCATGTACCGTCCATGATGCCTGCACCGCGTGGGTCGTCGTATTTGATTGTGCTCATGGTGAGCTCGTGGCGTTGATCGATCTCCCCAGGACTAAGTTCTAAGGGGCTATAGACGGCGTGCTGTGCCAAATAGTCTTCTGCCTCCATGGCACGGTCTCGCACATGATTGAAAGGCAAAACGGTGCCCGTCCCGAAGAAGCCATCGCCGACATCAAACTGAGCATCTCCAGATCGCGGTGGTTCCACCAAAATATCTGCCCGTTGTCCTGGAGCCAGGAAAAGAGGCTCACTCAGTTCAAGCGGCGCACAATCAAAGCCATCAAGGGCGATCAACCAAGATCGAGCACCTAAGACTTTAGGGCGGAAAACACGGCCTGTTGCAACATTCAAAAGCCTCAATCGGGTTGGTCCACGACGGTTTAACTCAATGCGGGGGTTCGTGCGGCCATTGATGGTGGTCAGATCGCCTAAGACCCCCGCATGGCCCCAAGCTAGGGAGGGTTCCAGAGGTGTCCAGTCGATTTCTCGCTGCCCAAAGGCATTGGCTCGCGTTGTCCAGTCATCCATAACCAGTACTTGCTCAAATACTGGCAGAGCGTCGGGGTCCCGAACGAGGATTGCGCCGTAAAGGCCCCGCGCTATCTGCTCGAGCGAATTACGGTGCGAATGAAACCAATACAGCCCAGGGTCTTTTAACGGCACGTCGTAGGTATAGCGCTGACCTGGCATAACCAAGTCCGCGCCGAACGGGACGACCCCATCCATAATCTGCGGCACCCGCAGACCATGCCAATGCAGCGTTGTTGGCACAGGCAGAGCGTTTTCAAGCTCAACCTGCCATCTGTCGCCGACAAAACCCTCCAACACTCGCCCTTCCACAAAACCAGGGTAAGACCATTGCTCAAAGGCTGAAACGGCTCCTCCAAGGCGTGCTTGGGAAGGGTGAGCCGTTAATTGGATGGCTCGTTCATTCGTTGGATTGGCGAAGAGTGAGGAACCAATTAAAGCGGCACCCGATACCCCAGCCCCTAGCTGAAATAGTTTTCTGCGTGTCAGTTTCATTGGCAACCTCCTAAACATTCTAGTGGGAGGAGGCTCAAGACGTTAAGTAGCCAGTGCCCGATAGACGGACGCACGGGCAACGCCCAGGTGCTCGGCAATCTTGGTTGCGCCCATGCCTTGGGCCTTCAAGGCCTTAATCTCGTCAGCGCGTTTGAGCACGGTAGGCGCTCGGCCCTGGTATTTGCCCTCTGCTTTGGCTTTCGCAATTCCCTCACGCTGGCGTTCGAGCATGATCTCCCGCTCAAACTGCGCCATGGCGGCAAACATGGTTAAGGTGAGCTTGCCATTGGGTGATCGCGTGTCGATCTCCCCGCCGCCAAAGTCGAGGATGCGAAGGCCGACGTTCTTTGATTGCAGATGGTCGACGAACTTAAGGAGGTCAGCGGTTGAGCGGGCCAAGCGGTCAAGCTTGGTCACGACCAGGGTATCGCCATCACGGACGAAGTCGAGCGCGGCCTCTAACTGCTCGCGTTTGGCAACGGATGAAACCTTCTCCTGAAATAACTTCTCAACGCCAACGGCCTTTAAGTCTCGCAACTGGGCTTCAAATCCTGCCTCTTGATCGGCGGTTGATGTGCGTGCGTATCCAATGTCCATCTTCAGGGCGTCCTTTCTGCTGTTTGGGATTGAGCGTCTCTCAAGGGTCAGGACCCTATGAGATTTCTGTCTCTTAGGTGCGGAATGCACCCATATGAGACACTTGGAACATCATCTTGGGATGTCTCTCACAACCACGCCCTATTGAGACAAGGTGAGAGGCGGCGGTTTTCATCAGACCAGCCCGCCCTGCCTGGTCTGTGGGTGCGGGTTCTCTCTTGCAGCCAGTTGCTCTTCTTTTGAGCGTTTCGTTTTCCGTAGGGTCTTCGGGCCGTCGGCGCGTGTGCTGTAGATCGTGGGGTCGCCATCCGTCGCCCAGCCGACGTTGAAGGCGAAGTCTTGCTTGAAAAAGGCGATGCCGTTGTGATCGAGCTTCTCATCCAGATGCCAGGCTAAATCCTGCCAGTGCTTGAACGAGGTCTCTCCAGCGTTGAACGCGGGCACGATGATGCACGCCGCTGCGCGCTTGCCGACGGGCGCGCCTCGCCCGTGCGGGCCCTGCTTGGCGTCGGCTGGCGGGACCTGTCGGCGGGGCAAACGGCGCTGACGGCGCGTTTGCGCCATGGGCAGCGCCACGAAGGCATCTCAAGCGAGTTTCACCGCGCGGCTGGCCCCATGACATTCGTCCCCTTGCCTGGGGATGGGCACGCATCGGCGCTGGTCTGGTGCCAGCGTGCGGCCTTGGCCGAAACGCTGAAAGGACTGGACGCAGAGGCCTTTCTGCGCCGCGTTCAGATCGCTTCGCAGGGGATCTTGGGGGACCTGCACAGCATCGAGGCGCGCGCTGATTTTCCCGTGCGCCCAGGCCTCGCCCGCCGATTTTCCCAAGGTCCCTTTGTCTTGCTCGCCGAAGCGGCCCATGTCCTGCCGCCGCTGCTGGCGCAAGGCATGAACCTATCGCTGAGCGACGTCGCCGCCGCACAGCAGGCCGTGGCACGGTTTGGGCCTGGCCCAGAGGCCGCTGCCGTCTATGGTCGCGCGCGCTGGGCCGACACCCTATCCCGTTTGGGCGTATCGGAAGGGCTGAACCAATTTTTGCAGCGCCCGTCGCTCGCGCCGCTCTACGCCGCAGCACACAGGGCCCTAAGCAAGAGCCCAGGCGCGCGCGCCCTGGCCGTTCAAATCGGCCAACGTGGGCACCAAAACTTGCCTGCCCCCAATACCAGCGGAAGGCT
The DNA here is from genome assembly GCA_965229645.1 of Alphaproteobacteria bacterium. Classification (GTDB taxonomy): domain Bacteria; phylum Pseudomonadota; class Alphaproteobacteria; order UBA7985; family UBA7985; genus CAXQZM01. Next base: position 2,922,320 of record OZ245893.1, on the reverse strand, counting down.
GAAATAAGGCGAGCGGAAAAATTAAGTGACCCCTATGTCCGCGCCTTCCTATGAAGGTGTGCTTGTTGGGAATCGTTTAGCACGGCGCAAGGTTGTCGCTCCGTCTGTGCTTCCTGCCACTGATCCGTGCTGGATTCTGCGACTTCGCTTCGCACCGTGCAAGATGGCACGACGAAGTCATGCTCGATACGAGCAGGACAGCAAAAAAACTCACATGCCATAGCCCTGAGGATCACTCGCCATTGGTTGACTCACCTCACGCAGGAAGCTAAGGCCCCGCCCTCACCAGTGCCCTGGTGGCGGAATTGGTAGACGCGCAGGTTTCAGGTACCTGTGACCGCAAGGTCGTGGAAGTTCGAGTCTTCTTCAGGGCACCACAAACCTTCCCGAAGTCTTTGACGCAGATCTGGCCGCCAACCCCCTAGGTGGGGCACTTCACTGTTGAATGGACGTGAAAAGTAGAGACGCCAAATGGAGAGAATGGAGGCGAAACTCTGCCTATTGACGCCGAACAAGGTCAGATTTCGTTCAAGTGCCCTTGCCTTGAAGGGCGTTCCCGCGCCAATTTCTAGGACGGCATCCAAAGGCCTCCGTGGGCACTTTCGCCCGTCCAACCGCCGATGGCTTTGATTTCTAAAAAGTCCTCGATCCCGATCAGGCCGCCTTCGCGGCCATTGCCCGATTGCTTGTAGCCGCCGAACGGCGCTGCGGGGCCTGGCCAGTTGCCGTTTAGGGTAATGTAGCCGGCCCGCAAGCGGCAAGCGACGCGGCGGGCGCGCTCTAGGTCCGCAGATTGTACATTGCCTGCCAGGCCATACTCCGTATCGTTGGCGAGGGCGATGGCCTCCGCCTCGTCCTCGAAAGGTGTCAAGGTTAGGACGGGGCCGAAAATTTCTGCGCGCCAAATTTCCATGTCGGGGCGCACATCGGCCAACACCGTTGCCCGAACAAAGTAACCTTGCTCAAACCCAGGGGGCTTCCCCAGGCCGCCCGCGATCAGGCGCGCGCCCTGGTCCAGCGCCTTGGCGACGAGCGCTTGTACCTTGTCGTACTGGACGCGCGACACGAGGGGGCCGAGGTGGTTGCCTGGCTGGGTCGGATCGCCCGACTGGCGCGCCTCGGCCGCTGCCTTGGCCGCTGCGATGGCGGCGGGATAGGCAGCGCGTTCAACCAGCATTTTGGTCGGAGAATCGCACGATTGTCCCGTATTGTCGAACACATGGTTGGCGCCGCGCGTCACCGCCTCGTCCGTATCGACATCGGCGAAGACGATATTGGGCGATTTTCCGCCCAGCTCTAGGGCGACGCGCTTGATCGATTGGGCACCCGCCGCGCCGATCAAGCGGCCCGCACGGGTTGAGCCCGTAAAAGAAACCATATCGACAAGGTCGTGCTGGCACAGCGCGGTGCCGACGCCAGGGCCGTCGCCCTGAACCAAATTGAACACGCCTGCGGGTAGGCCGATTTCGTCGATCATTTCGGTGAGCAGGATGGCCGAAAGCGGTGACAGTTCGGAAGGCTTTAGGACCATGGTGCAGCCCGCCGCGATGGCCGCGCCGACCTTCATCGCCACTTGCAAAATCGGCCAGTTCCAGGGGGTAATGAGCGCGCAAACCCCGATGGGTTCCCGTACCACAAAGGAATCGGGTTGGTCGGGCAGAACTGGCGCCGCCCACGCGATGGCTGACATGGCCTCGGCCATACCTGCAAAGGTGCTTAGGGCGCTGTCGGCCTGCGGGCTTCGGGCAAAATCCTTCGGCGCGCCCATTTCGATGCGAATGGCCTCGGCCATCTCGTCAAGTCGGCGTTCGTAAACTTTGCAAAGGTGCCTCAAATAGGCCTTGCGGGTCTCGGGCCGACTTTGGCCCCATGTTTCGAAGGCTTTGGCGGCGGCTTGCACCGCGCGATCTGTGTCCTCGGCGTCGCCGAGGGCGAGCTGGCCCACCGACTGCTCGGTGGCGGGATTGATCACCGCCATGGTTTGCGCGCTGGCGGGGGCGACCCAAGCGCCATCGATATAAAATTGGGTTAAGCGTTCCATCTTTTTGCCCTTAGCCGCGCCCATCTGGTAAGATCGTCCTTATGAAGACGCCGATCCGTCCTGAAGGCGACCAACCGCTTACTTGGTTAGAACGCACGATCTTGCCTTTGACGAGCGCGCCCGAAGGCACGCGCCCGCCGCGCGGGCTTGGGGCTTTCTTTTGGTATTTTGCCCGGCAAGTCCTGCGTCCGCTGATCGTCGCGTCGATTTTTGGCCTGATCGAGGTAATCGCCGACTTGCTGATTCCCATTTCACTCGGGGTCTTGGTTGGCTTGTTGGCGAACCCCGATTTAATGGGGGGCGATCGGCTCGCGGCGCTGCAGCAAAATCAAGGCGCTTTGATATTTTTGCTGCTCATGGTGCTGATCGTCGGCCCCGCCGCCTTTGTCGCGAAAATTTGCTATCGCGACCTGGCCATCATGCCTGGGTTCGCGCACATGCTGCGCTGGCAGGCCCACAATCTGCTGATGCGCCAGGACTTAAGCTTTTTTGCCAATGACTTTGCGGGCCGCCTGGCAACCCGGGTCATGCAGTTGGGCTATGCCTTGCGGGATGTGGTTTTGGAAACCAGCGGCCAACTGCTATACGGGTGCCTCTATCTGATCGGTGCGATGGCGGTGCTGGCCTGGTACAGCCTATGGTTAGCCCTACCGCTTGTGGTCTATGTCGTCGCCTTTGCCTTGCTGGTACGTCGCCTCATTCCTGAAATTGAAACCCGCAGCCAAGCCCATTCCGAGCTACGGTCCGATCTCACGGGGCGCATCGTGGATTCCTATACCAACATCCAAACGCTGAAACTGTTCGCCAATCAGGGCCAGGACCAGGCCTACATCGCCGAGGCCATCGACAAGGCCAATTTCGGGTGGATCCGGGTAATGCGGACCAATACCCGCCTGCTAATCGGCCTCGCCGTCATCAACGCGCTGCTAATCACGGTCACGACCCTGATCGCCGTCTGGCTCTGGGTCGATGGCGCCGACAACGGTGCCGCGCTCGGCACCGCCCTGCCCCTAACGCTCACCATTATGCTGAATTCGGGACACTTGGCCTGGATTTTGAGCGGCATTGTCGAGGAAATTGGCACCGTCGCCGAAAGCGCCGACTCTCTGACCCAAGCGCCGAAGTTGGTCGATGCCCCCCAAGCGGGCACCTTACGGGTCCAGGAAGGCCGCATCGAATTTGATCGCGTCAACTTTACCTACAAGGCCGATAGCGCCGTCATCCACGACCTGAACCTCACGATCGCCGCTGGCGAGCGCGTTGGCCTGATCGGCCCGTCGGGGGCGGGCAAATCGACTTTGGTCAACTTGCTCATGCGGTTTTTTGATCCGCAAAGCGGGACAATAAGGATCGATGGGCAAGACATAGCCCACGTCACCCAAGCCAGCCTGCGCCAACACATGGCCATGGTCACCCAGGACACCAGCCTGTTGCACCGATCGATCCGCGACAATATCGCCGTGGGCCGCCCCAGTGCGAGCGACGCCGACATACGCGATGCCGCGGGCAAGGCCAAAGTGCTCGGCTTCTTGGCGGACTTGGAGGACCATCAGGGCCGTCGCGGCCTGGACGCCCATGTTGGCGAGCGCGGCGTGAAGCTTTCTGGTGGCCAGCGCCAGCGCATCGCCCTGGCGCGGCTGATCTTGAAAAACGCGCCGATTTTGGTGCTGGACGAGGCGACATCGGCGCTCGATTCCGAGGTCGAGGCGGAGATCCAGGCCGAGCTGAAGGAGTTGATGCAGCGCAAGACCGTCATCGCCATCGCCCACCGCCTGTCCACCATTGCGCAAATGGATCGCCTGGTCGTCATGACCGAGGGACGCCTTGTCGAAATGGGAACCCATCAGGAGTTGCTGGCCCAAGGCGGCACCTACGCGCGCCTCTGGTCCTTGCAATCGGGAGGTTTTTTGGACATATGAGCCTCAAAGATATGAAGCCCTCATGCGCCCCAGCCTGAAGCCTCTGCGCGATCTCTATACTTGGATGCTGGCCCTGGGGGACAAGCCCTACGCCGTCGGCGCGCTTGCGATCTTGGCTTTCGCCGAGTCAATTCTGTTTCCGCTGCCCTTGGAAGTGCTGCTGGTTCCCCTGATCTTGGGCGCTCGGGCCAAGTGGGGGTTGTTTGTCCTTGTTGCCGCGGTGTTTTCCGCGCTCGGCGCGCTCGTAGGCGGCATGCTGGCGAGCCTCCTGGTCCCCTATATCGAGCTGATCCCTGGAATAGATCCGTCGGATTTGGAGACTGTCCAAGGCGAATTTGACCGCTACGGTGTTTGGGCGATCGCCATCGGTGCCCTGACCATTTTACCCTTTAAGGTGACCGTGATCGTCGCGGGGCTGGCGCAGTACAATCTGGTGGCCCTCTTCTTCTTCTCCCTCCTATTTCGGGGGGTGCGTTACGCCCTCGTCGGGGTCATTCTGTTTGCGTTCGGCGAGCAAGCCAAGGTCTTTATCGATCGGTGGTTTGGTTGGCTCTGCCTTTTGGGCGTCGTGCTCGTCGCCGCCTTGCTGTGGTTTCTTGTGAGCCACTGATGGCGCTGGTATAGATCCTGCCATGAACATGAACCCCTTTCACCTCGATGCTCGGTTGCCCTGGTTGCTGCCCACCTTGCTGGCGCTTGTTTCAATTGTAATTCTGGGCATCGCTTGGATCTCGGAACTTTATGGCGCGAACCTTCGGTTGTTTGGCAATCAGAACCTGGCCCCCTGCCAACTCTGCATCGTCCAGCGTTACCCCTACGCGCTCATTGTCGTGCTAGGCGCGGCCGCGACTCTGCTCTCGCGCCAAGCCATGGAGCGCACCTTGCTGCTGTGCGTCATCGCCATCGTGCTCGTGTTTGGTTCCTACGTCTCGGGGTTTCATATCGGGGTTGAATATGGATGGTGGACCGCGGGGTCGGCGTGCTCGGCGCACGTTGCCCCCCTTGATCTGACACAGGAGGTCTTTGTCCTGTCGGTCGGCGGGCCGCCGCCGCCGAACTGCAGCGACGCCGCTTGGCGTTTCCCTGGGGAACAAGGCCTGTCCATGGCGGGCTACAACTTCATCCTATCGACAGGCATGGCCGCCGGCGTCAGCGTCCTCGCCCTCGCCAGCCTTCAACGCGTACCCCAGTAGGAAGGGACGGCGGCGTAGGCAAGTTGGGAACCCTCGCGAAGGTCCGTACCGACACCACGAAGATTTGACTCTTCGTGGCGCTTAAACGCAACTGCAAGGGTCCTTGCAAACGACTCTTGCACAAAAGCGGACGCAAGATCGAGTGAATTGCAAATTCACTCGATCTAAGGACTAGCGACCAAGTGGGAGCGCAGCCTGTGTGGCGCAGACACGCAGTACAAGGGTCGTTGCAAACGACCCTTGGGCTTAGACAGCCTGAAAGGCAGGATGGTCCGCGAGGGCCTCTAAGGCCTTTTCGTCGTCCCGAAGCGCCAAGTGCCGATCGGCCAGCACGGCGTCGACATGGCAAATGAACAGGGACCAGCGCAGTTCTTCGGTTTGCTGATCGTTCAACCGCTCCAGGCCGAGTTTTATCATTCGGGCAATGTGCTTCTGGCTTGAGCGCAGCGCCGCTTTGCGGACGGACGATTTGAGGAAAACTTGGTCCCGCAACTCGCCTATGATCACACTTGCAGACAGGCGCACGTCAATCCGCTGACGGCCTGGCAGGTGAAAGGCGCGTGTCCACGTCGGCTCGCCCTCCTCTGGCGCGGGAAAACGAGAATCGGGGGTCGTCAAGGGCGGAGACCCCGTTTTTCAAAGTACCGCTGGTGGTAAGCCTCGGCGGGGTAAAACTGATCGAGGGGCTCGATCAATGTGACAATAGGATGCGACTGGGTACCCGAGGCCTCCAGGGCAGCTTTCGAGCTTTGCGCCGTCTCCGTTTCCGCCGCATTCAAGGTGAAAATGGCGCTGCGGTACTGGGTGCCCAGGTCGGGGCCCTGACGGTTCCACTGGGTCGGGTCGTGCAAGCGCCAAAACACCTCGATCAGCGCCTCGTAGGAAACCGTCGCGGGATCGTAGCTGACTTCGACCGTTTCGGCATGGTCGGTCGTCCCCGTACAGACTTGTTCGTAGGTTGGGTTGGGCACCTTGCCGTTGGCGTAGCCCGAAATGGCGTCGGCGACGCCCGGAACCTTGCGATAAGCATCCTCAATACCCCAAAAGCATCCCCCCGCAAAATAAGCCTTAGCCATAGACCTCTCCTTTGTCGCCTGCGTGTCTGCGCCGCGCAGGCGACGATCCCGCTTGGTAGCCTGTCTATCATACCAACGGCTAAAAAAGTTGACACTTTTTTAGCCGTTTTGTGTCTCACGGCAGAAACGCTTCGCGTTTCGCCTTTTTTGGGTCGCGGTCTCTACTCGCTCGCTAGGCTCGCTCAGCCCGACCGCAGGACGGGGCCTCCGCTTATACCCCGAGGCGCTTTCGCGCTATTCTCGGGGCCGCTACGGGGGCCGCAGTCGCGGCCCTTATACCAGCGACCATTAGAGTCATTCTCATTCGCCGCTGGTATCAGGCGTCGTCTGGCACAGCGCTTGGCACAGCACAAGGTTCTTGGCGTTTGCACTTCCTGCCGCCGTTGGTTTTGCGCCAGCCCTCAAGTCTCGCTAAGGCGCAGGGAGTTTTCGGGGTTCGGCCTTGCCAATCTTTTTTTGGGGAAAGCGAAAGGCAAATTCGCCCTCGGCAAAATCGACCACGACTTCGCCGCCGCCCGCCAGCTTGCCAAACAGCAATTCCTCGGCCAAGGGTTTTTTGATCTTGTCCTGGATCACCCGCCCAAGCGGACGCGCGCCCATGGCAGGGTCAAACCCCAAAACCGCGAGTTCCTGGCGCGCCGCCTCGCTGACCGTGATGGAAACCTGACGGTCCGCCAACTGATTTTCCAAATCCAACACGAATTTATCGACCACGCGCGCGATGACGCCTTCGTCTAAACTGGAAAAGGGGACAATGGCGTCGAGGCGGTTGCGAAACTCGGGGCTGAACAAACGCGTGATGGCTTCCTCATCGGCGTCGGATTTCAGCACGGGGTTGAACCCAATGCTCGGCTTGGACATCTCAGCCGCGCCCGCGTTGGTCGTCATGATCAAAATGACGTTGCGGAAGTCCACTTGCTTGCCGTTCTGGTCGGTTAAGGTGCCGTGGTCCATGACTTGCAACAAGATATTGTAGATTTCGTTGTGGGCCTTTTCGATCTCGTCGAGGAGCACCACGCAGTGCGGGGTCTTGTCGACGGCATCGGTTAGCAAGCCGCCCTGATCGAACCCCACATAGCCTGGGGGCGCACCGATCAGGCGCGACACCGTATGCCGTTCACTATACTCGGACATATCAAAGCGGTGCAGTTCGAGGCCAAGGGCGAACGCAAGCTGGCGCGTCACTTCGGTCTTACCCACCCCCGTCGGCCCCGAAAACAGGAACGATCCAATAGGCTTTTCGCCCTCGCGCAGGCCCGCGCGCGACAGCTTCATAGCGTCGGCCAAGATGTCGATGGCTCTGTCCTGGCCGTAAATTAGGGTTTTGAGATTGGCGTCGAGAGACTTGAGCGCCAACTTATCGTCCTTGGAAACCGACTTGGGCGGGATGCGCGCGATCTTGGCCACGACCGCTTCGATTTCTTTGACCCCTAGCATTTTTTTGCGTCGCGACGGGGCCAGCAGCATTTGGCTCGCGCCCGCCTCGTCGAGCACGTCGATGGCCTTGTCGGGCAACTTGCGATCCGTGATGTGGCGCGCCGATAGCTCGACCGCGCTGCGGATGGCCTCATTGGAAAATTTGAGGCCATGATGGTCTTCATAAGTGGACTTGAGACCGCGCAGAATTTTGACCGCGTCCTCCACACTCGGTTCCGTGACGTCGATTTTTTGGAACCGTCGCGCTAGGGCGCGGTCCTTTTCAAAATAGTTGCGAAACTCCTTGTACGTGGTCGAGCCCATGGTTTTGAGGTCGCCCGAGGCCAAAGCGGGCTTCAGCAAGTTGGACGCGTCCATGGATCCGCCCGAGGTCGCGCCCGCGCCGACGATTGTATGGATTTCGTCGATGAACAAAATCGCCTGATCCTTGTCCTGAATCTCCTTCAAGACTCCGCTCAACCGTTCCTCAAAATCGCCGCGGTAGCGCGTCCCTGCGAGCAAGAGGCCCATATCAAGGGTGAAAATTTCGGCGTCCGCCAGCACGTCGGGCACATCGCCCTCGACGATTTTGCGCGCCAAACCTTCGGCGATGGCGGTTTTGCCGACCCCAGGGTCGCCGACGTAGAGCGGGTTGTTCTTGGTACGGCGACACAGCACCTGGATGGTGCGGTCCAGTTCCGTGCCGCGCCCGATCAGGGGATCGATTTTGCCGTCGCGGGCGCGCTGATTGAGATCATGGCAATAGGATTCCAGCGCGGTTTTGCCCTTGGGTCCGCCCGCAGGTCCTTGGCCAGGCTCGTCGTCCAAGTTCGCCGTTTCGGGAACCTCCGACCGGCCCGATGTTTTCGATATGCCGTGCGAGACGAAGTTGACGGCATTGATCCGGTTCATGCCCCGGCGTTGCAGCAAATAGACCGCATGGCTCTCTTTTTCCTGATAGAGCGCGATCAGGACATTGGCACCCGTAGCCTCGCCCCGGCCCGCCGATTGCATATGGAGCACGGCACGGCGAAACACCCGATGGAAACTAGCAGTAGGTTGAGGTTCGTCAATCTCGCCCGCCACCTGGATCGACCGCAGTTCGGTTTCGATAAAGGTCCGCAATTCGTCGGCCAGATCCTCCACATCGACGTCGCAGGCCTGCATGACCGGAACGGCGTCGCTGTCTTCGGTCAAGGCCAGCAAGAGATGCTCAAGGGTGGCAAATTCGTGGCCGTGCTGGCCCGCCAAAACGAGCGCACGGCGCAGGGTTTCCTGGAGAGTTTCTGAAAGCATGGACCAAATGTCTGTCCGTCGGCAGCAAATTTCAAGTGAAAGGATGAAATATGGTTGCAAATCAAGGACATAGAGCACAGAAATGTGAGAAATTTCGCCGGTTTTCATGGACCTATGGCACCGTCCAAGTCGGTTCGACTTGGATTTGACTATAGGCACTCACATCCTCGGTGGCTAAGGTGCCGTCATGAACTTGGATTTGCTTATTTTTGATTTTGATGGCGTCATTTCAAATTCTGAATACCTTTCCAATTTATCGCTCATGGAAACCTTGAGCGAACTGGGTCTCAACATGACCCTGGACGAAGTCGATGAGCGCTTCACGGGCATGGGCAGCCAGCAGATGGTCACCAGCCTGCAGGACCATGAGGGCCTGATCGTGCCTGAGGACTTTCAGGAGCGCAACTGGACCATCGTCCAGCGCCTGATGCGCGAGCAGTTGCAGCCCGTGCCAGGGGCACCCGAAATGCTGGCAGCCTTGCCCGCTGGCCTTGCCACCTGCATCGCCTCCAACTCCTTCAAGGAATGGGTCGATCTTGCCCTTGAGGTCATGCAACTCGGCCGCTTTTTCGACGCGAGCGTGCGATTTAACGCCGACATGGTCCCGCGCGGCAAGCCCGCCCCCGACCTGCATCGCCATGTCTTGGACCAAATGGGCGGCATCGACCCCGAGCGCGCCCTGATCATCGAGGACACGACGACGGGCGCGGGCGGGGGCATTGCCGCGGGAATCGAGGTATGGGGCTGTGTTGCCGTCAGCCCCCATCCTGAGGCCACGGCCCAAAAACTTCGAGACATAGGGTGCACGCTAGTCCTCGATCAAATCGGCCAGCTCCCCACTTTGCTGAAAGAGCGATTCAGCTGACGCGTTCGTAGGGCAGGTTCTGGCAGATGACAAAGGCCCAGCAGGCGCGCAAGTTGAGTCGATCGGACCCCTGCATTTGGATACTGCCGCTAAAAACCCAAGGCACATGATCGAAACGGATCTTGCCGCCGACGTAGCGGTCGCGCGTGCGCTGGCGCAGGTTCACCAAGATCACTTGATCCAGTAGGAAGCTGGATGTGGGAACGGTCACGGCGCTGACCCGCCCGCAAAAGGCGTCTTCGCACGCATAAATCTCCACCGTTGACCGATTGCCGTCGGGATCCACGGGACCGAGCCAACTGCCCAGGACGGGGGCCTCGGCCAGGGCCAAACCGACCCAAAATAGGGGCAGGAACGCCCAGACGCGCCCGCGCGCTTTGGCAGGCCAAGGCAACCGCCAGAGCCGAAGAATGGCACCTTTACGCACCCTAATTGGGATTTGAGTGAACAAGCCAGACACGCGAGGGAAGGTAGCGCGCCACTCTGCGGCCTCAAGACCTGAGGGATTGCAAAAACACTTCGCTATGCCCGAGCGCCGCATCCATGCGCTGCTGCCAAGTGCCCGACAGAACCTTGTACGGCAAATTGCGAGCTTCGAGCTCGTCCAGGCAGGCCTGCCGAAAGGCCTGTCGGCGCGCGGTATCGGGCCAATAGCGGACGCCGTCATCGACCCAGGGCACGTCGATATGGGTCAGAAAGTACAGATCAGCGGTTTCGTGATAGGTTTGAAACCAAGGATCGCGCGGCACGCCCAGCTGGTCCGACCAAATCGCCGTTGCCACGGGGTCCGTATCTTCAATGATCAGGCGAGGGTGCCCCCGCTCGGCCTCGTGCCGCAGGGCCATATGACCCCAGGCGATTTTCAGAAAATCGGCGTTCTGCCAGGTGTCGGGCGCGTATTTTTCGGTGTAGGTGCGCCCGTATTCAGGAATCACGGGGCAACCGTAGTGGGCCCCCAAGGCCGCGCTGAGGGTCGTCTTGCCCGTGCTTTCAGGGCCAAAAAAACAAATGCGCGGGATCGGCATCCCTGAGGCATTATACCAACGGCCAAAAAAGTTGACACTTTTTTGTCCGTTTTGTGTCTCACGGCAGAAACGCTTCGCGTTTCGCCTCCGACGGGGCCTTCGCTTATACCCCGAGGCGCTTTCGCGCTGTTCTCGGGGCCGCTACGGGGGCCGCAGTCGCGGACCCTTATACCAGCGACCATTAGAGTCATTCTCATTCGCCGCTGGTATAAGCCCCTCTTATTCGCGTCTGATCTGTTGATTTGTATGGCGTGACGCGGAAAAAGCTGTAGAATCAAGTGTTTAGAGACAGAAACAACAGCCAGGACCGAGCCACGCCATGGGTGAAACACTACCTCTATTCACAACATCATTCAACCGGAGTCTTTCCGTGGAGAGCCGGGCTGAGCATCTGAGCGGAGATGGGGGAGCCATTGTGCAGCGCGAGTTGATGGAGCGCTCAGGTATCATCTCGTGGCTGATGGCTCGGCTTGAGGATACGCGCCGTTCCCACCTTGTAACTTATTCTTTGCCTGAACTCTTGAGAACGAGGGTTCTGCTTTTGGCTCAGGGTTGGCGTGATCAAGACGATGCTGATGCGCTACGCTATGATCCAGCGTTTCGGCTGTCAACTTCGTGCAGGCGCAGCACAACGCCTCTGGACCAAGAGCGCCATCTGCCCTCGCGGGCCTACCTTGTCGCGGTTGGTTGATTTGCTCTCCAGCGAAGCCAACCTTCAGGTCTTGCGCGAGAGCGTGATGGAACTGACTGGCCGTCGCCTGCGGGCCGAGCGTCGGGGACACCGTCCTCGATATCTGACCCTTGATGTGGACAGTCTGCCCATCGAGGTGCATGGCAAGCAGCCTGGTTCAGCCTGGAATGGGCACTATCGTCAGCGCATGTATCACCCGATCATTGCTGGCATTGCCGAGACTGGCGATTTGCTGGACGCACGGCTTCGCAAGGGCAGTGTCCACACCGCCGACGGAGCGCTCAGCTTCATTCTGGACCTGATTGATCGTGCGAAGACAAAGCTGTGTCAGGTAGCGATGGTTCGGATGGATGCGGGCTTTCCAGAAGCGAAAGTGCTGAGCGGGTTGGATGAGCGCGGTATCTCCTACGTGGCGCGATTGTGCAATAACAAGGCCCTGGACCGACTAGCCGCCCCGCATATGAAGCGCCCAGAAGGATGCCCAACAGCTGATGGCGGGGAGCAGTTTTATGAGATGGAGTATCAAGCCAAGTCATGGTCGAAGGCGCGGCGGGTCGTTCTGGTTGTCGTCGAGCGACCAGGCCAGTTGTTGCTGGATCGCTTCTGGCTGATCACCAACCTCACACAAGATCATATGCCTGGCCCAGACCTGCTGGCGCTTTACCGCAAACGCGGCGCAGCCGAAAACAGCTTCGGTGAGTTGATGGACGTGCTGGGGCCGACCCTGTCATCGACAGTGCGGACCAGGAAGGACACTAAAGGCTCCTCTCCGTCCTCCCCATCCAAGCCCGAAGCTGAGGCTGAGACCAAGGCTGAGGTTGAGACCAAGGCTGAGGCTGAGGCCTTCGCCCGTAACGAAGCCCTTCTGTTACTCAATCTGCTGGCTTATGGTCTGATGCACGCTGGTCGACGGTGTATGGAAACCGCTACGCGCACTGGCTGGAGCTTGCGCCGCTATCGTGAACGCGTGCTCTCAATCGGCGCCCGCATAACCATCCATGCTCGCCGCGCAATCCTAATCGTTGCCCAAAGTGCACAGCACTTTTGGAGCCTGATATGGCCAGCCATCAACCGCATGGCATGGCCACCCCCATAAAATCAGAGCGCAAAATAGACTGTCCTGAAAACCTTGCCGCCCTCCTCGATGATCTGGCGACCCATCACCTCTGCGCCAAAGAAGCAAAAAACACCCCAGATACTCGATCCTGTTCCCAAATTTACGCCGTAGTGCCCCCAGGGCCCTCAACAAATCGTTCGATGCTCAAAATCTCCAACGCATCCTGCCTCAAAACCCCGCCTAAACCCGATCTCGTTCCAAAATTTGCCATCTTCATGAATAAGGCAGGATTAGAGCCGTGCCGAGATCAAATCTAGCACGAGAGAGCGAAAAAGCGGTCCCTTGTGACGCCTTTTTCTCTGCGCGCGGGGCAGAAAGAAAAGCAGTCGCGGAATCTGCGCGCTATGAACGTGCCTTGAGGAAAGATGCTGCATGAGCAACGCGCGCCTTCAGACACTTGCCATGGTAACGGTGGCGGCCTCGGGCCTCATTTGGGGCCTGTTTTGGATCCCGCTGCGCGCCCTCGATCAGGCAGGCATTTCGGGCATGTGGGCCATCGCCCTATTCCACATTTTGCCGACGGTCTTGCTGCTGCCGCTGATGGGCGCGCGGTGGCGGTCGATCAGGGCCGCGGGGTGGCCGCTGCATGTGGGCGGCGTGCTGGCTGGCGCGGCAATGATCTTTTACGCGGGCGCACTGGTCTATACCGACGTCGTCCGCGCCCTCCTATTTTACTATTTGACCCCGATTTGGAGCAGCCTGCTCGCGCGCTTGGTGCTGGGCGAAGCCATCACCCGACTGCGCTGGGGTACCATTGCCCTGGGCGCCTTGGGCCTCTCCGTCCTGCTCGACCTGCGTCAAGGCCTGGCACTGTCGATCAATACGGGGGACTTGATGGGTCTCGCCGCGGGACTGGTATGGGCTGCGGCGGCGGTTTTTCTGCGCCGCAGCGACGGGGTGGCGGGCCTGGACTATGGACTGTCGTATTTCTGTTGGGGCAGTCTCGCGGCGCTGGCCTTGCTGGCCGCGCCGTTCGCAACCAAGGACGCAAGCAGCGTCCCCACGCTCGCCCTGCTTGGGCAGGTCCTCCCCTGGATGGTCCCTGTCGCCCTGATCCTGATCATTCCGCCCTCGTTCGGCGCCATCTGGGGCGCGACGCTCTTAAGCCCTGGGCTGGTCGGTATCTTGTTCATGACCGAGATCAGCGCGGGGACCCTCACCGCCAGTTGGCTCACCGACGAGCCCTTCGGTCCCCAGCAAATCGCGGGCGTGATCCTGATTACCAGCGCAGGGGTACTCGAGCCCTTGCGGCAAGTCTTGGGGCAAGGGCGCTGATTCCTGGTGACATAGGCCCGATCCGCCTGCTGACTGCGCTAGGTTTCTTGGCGCATCGGGACTAAACGCCCCTCATGGTGCGCAAGGGCTTTCAAGAAACCGACGCTTCCTTAGGCGGCAAGCGGGCGGCGCTGACCGACTATCGGGCCACGGCGGCAGGGTTTGCGGAGCAACCGCAGGCGGGGTTTGCGTGGGAGGGGCGCAATCGCGCGCCCGACGCCGATCTGCCCGAGGCCTTGGCGCGTGGGCTCGCCGTCCTCAAGGATCGGGCCCAAACCCTGAAGTCGGGGCCAGGCGTCTATCGCATGTTGGATGTAGGCGGCGAGCCGCTTTACGTCGGCAAGGCCAAGAACCTCTTGCGTCGCGTGACCTCCTATACCCAAATTTCACGCCTGCCGACGCGCCTGATCCGCATGGTCGCCGAAACCCACGACTTGGAAGTTATTACCACCCAGACCGACGTTGAGGCGCTGTTGCTCGAGTCCAACTTGATCAAGCGGTTTGCGCCCCCCTACAATGTGCTGCTGCGCGACGATAAGTCCTTTCCCTACATCGTTTTGACGGGCGACCATGCCTTTGCCCACCTAAAGAAGCACCGCGGCGCGCATCGTCAAAAGGGCGCTTACTTCGGTCCCTTCGCTAGCGCGGGGTTGGTCAACCGCACTCTGGACGCCATGGAAAAGGCCTTTCTGTTGCGCACCTGCAGCGACCATACCTTTGCGACCCGAAAGCGGCCCTGCCTCAAACATCAAATCAAGCGCTGCGCGGCGCCGTGCGTGAACAAAATCGAGCCCGCCGACTACCACAAGTTGGTCGAGGACGCCCACGCCTTCTTAAGCGGAAACAGTCGCAAAGTCGCCGACGATCTGTCGGCGCAAATGGCGGCGGCGGCAGAAGGTCTCGATTTTGAGCGGGCGGCGCGCCTGCGCGACCGCCTGCGCGCCCTCTCCTCCATCCAAATGGACCAGGACGTCAATGTGCAGGGCGTGTTGCGGGACGCCGATGTCATCGCCATCTCCGACCGCGAAGGACCCGCGTGCGTCCAAGTGTTCTTTTATCGGGCGGGCCGCAACTACGGCAACAAGGCCTACTTTCCCAAGCACGACAAGCAAGAGACCAGCGAAGCGATCCTCGCCAGCTTCATCGGGCAGTTCTACGATGACAAGCCCGTACCGCCGCTCGTGCTGCTATCGCGCACGGTGGCCGATCAGGCCTTGATCGCCGAAGCCTTGAGCCAAAAGGCCGACCGCAAAGTTGACCTCAGTACACCGCAGCGCGGCAAGAAACGCGACTTGGTTGCCGCCGCCCTGGTCAATGCCAATGACGCGCTGGAACGTCGTCAAGCCGAGTCCAGCGCCCAAACCAAGCTGCTGGCGGGGGTGGCCAGCACCTTTGACCTTAAGACCGTGCCCCAGCGCATCGAGGCCTACGACAATTCGCACAACCAAGGCGCGGGCAGCATTGGCGCCATGATCGTGGCGGGCCCCGAGGGATTCCTGAAAAGCGCTTATCGCAAGTTTTCCATTCGCGACGCCGCGGTGTTTGGCGATGATTTTGGCATGATGCGCGAGGTTTTCACCCGGCGATTTTCCCGTGCCCTGCAGGAAGACCCCGACCGCAAGCACGGCCAATGGCCTGACCTGGTGTTGATCGACGGCGGCAAAGGCCAACTGAGCGCGGTGGAGGCGGTGCTGGCAGACCTGGGCATCGACGACCTGCCGCTCGTCGCCGTCGCCAAAGGGCCCGATCGCGATGCCGGCCGCGAAACCTTCTATTGGGGAGGGTCCCTGCCGCACCGCGAAACCATGCTGCCGCCGCGCGACGCGGTACTCTACTTCATCCAGCGTCTGCGCGACGAAGTGCATCGCTTTGCCATCGGCACCCATCGGGCACGCCGCGCTAAGGACATGACCCGATCCGAGCTGGATCAAATCCCTGGGATTGGTGCCAAGCGCAAGAAGGCGCTGCTGCTGCACTTCGGTTCCGCGCGCTCGGTCGCGCGTGCGCCCGTTGCAGACCTCATGAAAGCCCCAGGTCTCAATAAGGCAACGGCCCAAGCCATCTACGATTGGTACCACGGGGATTGAGTTTCTGACCATCTGACCGCAAGAGGCCCCTATGATTCGCACCCTAAAAGCCGCCAAACCCGAAGCCGAACGCGCCCAAGACGACGCCAAAATTCGCCAAGTCGTCAAGGAGACCCTTGCCCAAATCGCCACGCGGGGCGACGCGGCGGTGCGGGAGTTGGCGGAAAAGTTCGACACCTACTCGCCGCCGTCCTATCGCTTGTCCGAGGGTGAGATCGCCGCCCTTATGGCCAAGGTCTCGGCGGCGGACATGGCCGACATCCAGTTTGCCCAGACCCAGGTGCGCAACTTCGCCCAAATCCAGCGAGAGTCGATGCGGGACGTGGAGGTCGAAACCTTGCCAGGGGTGATCCTCGGCCACAAGAATATCCCCGTGCAATCGGTCGGCTGCTACGTCCCTGGGGGCAAGTTCCCCATGGTGGCGAGCGCCCACATGTCGGTCGCGACCGCCGCCGTGGCGGGCGTGCCGCGCATCGTCGCCTGCACCCCGCCGTTCAAGGGCGAGCCCAACCCCGCCGTCATCGCCGCCATGCACCTGGGCGGCGCGCACGAAATTTATGTGCTGGGCGGGATGCAAGCCGTCGGCGCCATGGCGCTGGGTACCGAAACTTTGGCCCCCGTCCATATGCTGGTCGGCCCCGGCAACGCCTTTGTGGCCGAGGCCAAGCGGCAACTCTACGGCAAGGTCGGGATCGATCTGTTCGCGGGCCCGACCGAAACCCTGGTCATTGCCGATGCAACGGTGGACGGGGAGCTGTGCGCCACGGATCTGCTCGGGCAGGCCGAACACGGCTACAACTCCCCCGCCGTCTTGCTCACCAACTCCGAAAAGCTGGCCCAAGAAACGCTGACCTGGATCGAAACGCTGTTGCAGAAGCTGCCCACGGCAGAAACTGCCCGCGCCTCCTGGGAAGACTATGGCGAAGTCCTGGTCTGCAATACTTACGAGGAGATGCTGGAGACGGCGGACCAAATCGCCTCCGAACACGTGCAGGTCATGACCGACCGCGACGACTGGTTTCTTGAACATATGACGTGCTACGGGGCGCTGTTCCTTGGGGCCCGGACCAACGTCGCCAACGGCGACAAGGTCATCGGCACCAATCACACGCTGCCGACCAAAAAGGCGGGCCGCTACACGGGCGGGCTCTGGGTCGGCAAGTTCCTCAAAACCCACTCCTACCAACGCATCACCACCGACGCCGCCGCCGTTGAGATCGGCGCCGCCTGCTCGCGCTTGTGCCTTTTGGAAGGGTTCGTCGGCCACGCCGAGCAGGCCAACGTGCGCGTGCGCCGCTACGGCGGTCAAAACGTCCCCTACGGAGGGGCTGCGCAGTCGCGTTGACACAAGCACCAAACATCAGCGATGAGTCACCTCATGTTCTTTCGACAAACGATCTTCACAAGGGCCTTCGACTTTAGCGGGCAGGCGGGTACATGATGGACCAGCGCATTTCTCTCGTCACCCTGGGCGTTGATGACCTAGCCCAATCAAAGGCTTTTTACGAGGCCTTGGGCTGGACCAACGCGGCAACAGAGGCGGGAATCGTCGCCTTTGATTTGCAAGGTTCGGTCCTTGGGCTTTATTCCAAAGCGGACCTGGCCCGCGACGTCGGCCTGCCCTTGGTTTCGGGCTTCACGGGCCAGACCTATAGCCACAATGTCGCGCAAAAAGCGGAGGTTGCGCGCTTGATTGAGCGCGCCCGCACCGCAGGAGCCACCATTTTGAAAGAGCCCCACGACGTATTTTGGGGCGGGCACATCGCCTACTTCGCCGACCCCGACGGGCATGTTTGGGAAGTGGCGCACAATCCCTTCGCCAAACTTGGTCCCCAAGGGGAATTTTGCTGGAACGGGTATGAATAGGAACGGGGTCTAAGGTGTTGGACTAGGTGGACATCTTGGTGGTCGTCGCGCGGACCACCAGGGCAAGTGGATGGGAGGCGGCGGAACGAGCCTATGATCGCGGATCGGGCCAGAATTTCGGCCAAAGTTTTATTGAAGGCCCTCTTGGCGTTGCTTTTCCTTCTGGCGGTCTCCGCCTGCGGCGGGAGCGACTTCTTGGATGAAACAAATTTGCCTTCGGATGAAGAGGAATCCTCAAATGAGGACGAGTCCGAGAATGAGGACGACGAGTCCGAGGACGAGGACGACTCCTCGGAGGATGAAGAGGAGTCGTCCTCGGACGAAGAAGAAACGACCGACGGTGGCTGCGATGCATCGGTCGACGCCAGCCTGATCGGAACCGTCGGCACCTCGGGGGACTGTGCGGGACTGCTGATCGTTGACAATACCATGATCAAGGCCGCCGCGAGCGCGGAAGTGGGCGGGGATGAGAGTTTAGATTTCAAGCCTGGGGATTCTTATACCACGCACAGCGGCTCAACATACGATTTCACTGAAATTTATACAGGCAATGTAACGGATATGAGTTCGCTATTTTCCGAAATCGATTCCTTCAATCAAGACATAGGCGGTTGGGATGTTTCGAATGTGACGGACATGTCCCGCATGTTTTTAGCCACCGAAGAAAACACACGCGCCCCCGCATGGGGGAACGGAATCTTTAATCAGGACATAAGCGGTTGGGACACGTCAAAGGTGCGGACCATGGCTGGCATGTTTTGGGGTCAAGAGAGATTTCAACAAGATATCAACGGCTGGGATGTCTCAAACGTGACAGATATGAGTGATATGTTCCTTAACAGTGACTTTAACGAGCCTATAGGCGATTGGATGGTTGCAAACGTAACCAACATGTCCCGTATGTTTTACGGATCAGAATTCAACCAAGATATAAGCTCTTGGACGGTGTCAAATGTCGAGGATATGAGTGAGATGTTTGACACTACCATGAATTTCAACCAGAACATTGGCTCTTGGGATGTGTCCAACGTGAAGAACATGTATCGGATGTTCGCTACAACAGACAAGTTCCACGGTGATATAGGATCCTGGGATGTGTCCAACGTGACGGACATGAGCGAGATGTTTTACCTAACAAATCGTTTCAACCAAGACATTGGCGCTTGGGATGTGTCGAGTGTGACAGATATGAACTACATGTTTTACAATGCAGCTGCCTTCAACCAAGATTTAAACTTCAACCCAGAAACAGGCGCCTGGAATGTCTCAAACGTGACAGATATGAACCTCATGTTCGCCTTTGCAGAGGTTTTCGACGGCAACCTAGGGTCTTGGGATGTCTCAAACGTGACGAACATGAATTACATGTTTGGTGGCGCGGATGCCTTTAACCAAGACATCAGTTCCTGGGATGTCTCTAAAGTGACCAACATGGAAAAAATGCTCTACAGCGCTGATGCCTTCAACCAAGACCTCAGCGCCTGGAACGTCTGCAACGTCGATGACTACGACGACTTCGCCACCGACTCCCCTATCGAATCCGACACCGCCAAGCACCCCGACTGGGGCATGACGTGCCCCGCCTCAATCACGGCCAATGCCATCACGACCCAAACCGAAACCCAAAGTCTGCCCGCCGAGCCATCCGTCGCCGCTTCGTCGCTGAACCAATCGCTGCAAGCCGCGACCTTGAGTTCCCTGCTCAACCAGCATGCCCGCCCGCAAGCCAGCGCAGGGACGGCCTTGGGGTCGCAACCACCCTCAATTCTCTCCGCCCGCAGCGACGGCGACCTTTCGCAGCCTTTGGATTGGGTCGCCCTGGGCTACCGTCAAGTGGACTCGACCGAAGCCATTGCGGGCACGGGCAGCTTCGCCTACGCCTTGGTCGGGGATCGCCTGGGCCAGGGCGAGAGCCAGTCGTTCGGCTACGCCCTGGGCTTGGAGCAGGGCGATTGGGACTACGACAACGAAAGCGACGTCACTAAGACGGGTCTGAGCGCGGGACTCTACGGAGGCGCGAGCCTGGAGGATGGGGACCTGGTCGGCAGCGCCTTGCTCACCCGCTTCCGCAACGACCATCGCAACGCCGACGGGGAGGACGCCACCTCTAGCTCGCACCGCTTGCTGGTCTCGGGGACTTTCAGCCGCGCCCAAGATATGGACGCGGGCGCGACTTTGACCCCCTTCGCCGAGGCGCTCTACGCTTACGAACGGCTCGGCTCCTACTCCTACGACGGTCTGACAACCTACGAGGGCACCAGCGCCGATGTCGGGGAGATCAGCCTGGGCACCCAGTACCGCCGCACCCTCGGGCCAAGCGGTGGGACGCTGATCGTAAGCGGGGAAATCGAGCGCAGCTTTGGCACGGGCACCATCACGCTTTCCGACGGCGAGACCTATAGCCCCAACACCACGCCCACGGGCGAGGTCAGTGTCGGCTGGACCTCGGGCCTAGCGAGTGAGACGGTCATCTCGGTGAGCCTCACCATCGGTGAGTTGGGCAACAACGACCGTGAAGAAATCAAGCTCGCAGGGACTTGGGATCGGGCTTTTTGAGGCAAGGCTCACGGCCCTTGCTCTGAGCCTCCTGATAAATGAAATCGAACAGACAATTCTCAATCGCCGCTGGTATCAGTGCCCTTTTCGCTGCAGCCGGTAGGCATGAAGCAGGGGTTCGGTATAGCCGCTGGGCTGGTCGGCGCCCTTAAATACCAGGTCGCAGGCGGCCTGAAACGCCAAGGATCCTTCCAAGTTGTCGGTCATGGCCGTGTAGGCAGGATCGGCGGCGTTTTGGGCATCGACGACCCCAGCCATGCGGACCAAGGTTTCCATAACTTGGTCGCGGCTGGCGATGCCGTGGGCCAGCCAGTTGGCCATGTGTTGGGCCGAAATCCGCAACGTTGCCCGGTCCTCCATCAGGCCTACGTCGTGAATGTCGGGGACTTTGGAACAGCCGACGCCTTGATCGATCCAGCGCACGACGTAGCCGAGCAAGCCCTGGGCATTGTTGTCGAGCTCGGCCTGGATTTCCTCGGGCGACCAATTGGTCTCTGGCCCCGCCGTGGGCACGGTTAGGAGGGCGCTCAAGCTGGCCCTGCGCTCCTCGGCGCGGTTGGCCTGCACGCGGCGGACATCGACGCGGTGGTAGTGCAGCGCGTGCAGGGTTGCCGCCGTCGGTGAGGGCACCCAGGCCGTCGTCGCGGCGGCCTTGGGGTGGTCGATTTTGGCCTGCATCATCTCGGCCATGGCGTCGGGCTTGGCCCACATGCCTTTGCCGATTTGCGCGCGGCCGGCAAAGCCTGCCGTGAGGCCCGCCTCCACATTCCAGTCCTCGTAGGCTGCAATCCAAGGTTCGGCGCGCATGGCACCCTTCCGCACCATGGGGCCGAGACTGGACGACGTATGGATCTCGTCGCCCGTGCGGTCCAGGAACCCCGTGTTGATAAAGAAAATCCGGTCCTTAGCCGCGTGGATGCAGGCGGGTAGATTGACCGTGGTACGCCGTTCCTCGTCCATCAGACCCAGCTTCAAGGTATTGGTACGCAGGCCGAGGGCGGTTTCGACACGGGCGAACAGGGCGCAAGCAAAGGCCACTTCCTCGGGCCCGTGCATCTTGGGTTTGACGATATAGACCGAGCCTGCGCGAAAGGTGCGCCGTTCTGCTGGCGGGCGGTTGAGATCGTGCAAGGCCGCCGCCACGGTAAAGAAGGCGTCCATGATGCCTTCGGGGATCTCTTGACCCTGCGCGTCCAAAATCGCTGGCGTGGTCATGAGATGCCCGACATTGCGCACCAGCAACAGCGCGCGTCCAGGCAAGGTCAGGGGCCGGCCGTCGCGCGCAGTGAAGGCACGATCCGCCGCCAAGGTACGAGTTTGGGTTTTGCCCGCCTTGGTGAACGCCGCTTGCAAATCGCCGCGCACCAGGCCCAACCAATTGGCATAGACCAGCGCCTTATCGGCCCCGTCGACCGCTGCGACGGAGTCCTCGCAATCCTGAATGGTGGTCAGGGCCGACTCCAGCACCAGGTCCGTCACCCCCGCCTTGTCGGTTGCGCCGATTGGCGACTGGCGGTCGATCTGCACCTCCATATGCAGGCCATGGTTGCGCAGCAGCAATGATGTGGGCGCGGCCCGATCGCCTGTGTAGCCGACCAACTGATCGGGGTTTGCGAGCGGCAGATCGAGGTCGTAAGCGGCAAGATCGTGGTGCGAGCCCTGGCGCAGGGGAAAAACCGCGTCCAGAACGTCGCGGCCATAGGCGATGACCGCCGCGCCGCGCGCGGGATTGTAGCTTTGCCCTGGGGCCAGATCGCCGCGCGGGTCGATGACGTCGGTGCCGTAGAGCGCGTCGTAGAGCGACCCCCAGCGCGCGTTGGCGGCGTTGAGCGCGAAGCGCGCGTTCATGACTGGCACCACCAACTGCGGGCCAGGCACCTCGGCAATCTCAGGGTCGATGTTCTGCGGGTCGATGGTAAAGGCCTCGGGCGCGGGCACCAGGTAGCCAATATCGCGCAAAAAGGCCTCGTACGCCGACAAGTCGTAACCTGGATTGGCGGCGTACCAGGCGGCCAGTTGCGCCTGCAAGTCCGCGCGCCGTTGCAACAGGCGACGATTTTCGGGGCCAAGGTCCGCCACCGCCGCCGACAAGGCCGACCAGAACTGATCGGGGCTCAGGCCCGTATCGGGCAACAGGTCCTCGGCCGCAAATTTCGCCAGCGCGGAATCGACGCGCAATCCAGCGAGGGTTTCTGAAGTCATGAATTCTTCCTGGTTGTAGGGTTGCGCGACAGGTTTTAGGGCTATTTCCGTGCGGATTGAACCCGTCAAGTGGCCTAGGTTCTTTATGGACGCGGATATTTCCTGTTCCAGTTGAACCAATCGACTTGAAGTTCCCTCTCACCCTTAAGCGTTGGCGCGATTGGCGATCAAATCGTCCACGACGCTCGGGTCGGCCAGGGTTGAGGTATCGCCCAAGTTCCCGAAGTCGTTCTCGGCGATTTTGCGCAAGATGCGGCGCATGATTTTGCCCGAACGGGTCTTGGGCAGGCCAGGGGCGAACTGCAGCAGGTCGGGCGTGGCGACGGGGCCGATTTCCTGGCGCACCCACTTGCGCAATTCGGCGTTCAAATCGTCCGATCCGACCTCGCTGGCGTTCAGGGTGACGTAGCAGTAAATGCCTTGGCCCTTGATGTCGTGGGGGTAGCCGACGACGGCGGCTTCGGCGACTTTGGGGTGGGCGACCAGGGCGCTTTCGACCTCCGCTGTGCCGAGGCGATGGCCCGAGACATTGAGGACATCGTCAACGCGGCCCGTGATCCAGTAGTGCCCCTCGCCGTCGCGGCGGGCGCCGTCGCCGGTAAAGTAGAGCCCTGGGAACTGGCTGAAGTAAGTTTCGACAAAGCGGGCATGGTCGCCGTAGACCGAGCGCATCTGCCCAGGCCAGGAGGCGCGCAGGCACAAATTGCCGCGCACGTCGTCGCCAGGGCGCCACGGCACCTCCTGCCCGTCCTTATCGACCAACAGGGGCTCAATGCCAGGTAAGGGAGTCATGGCCGCGCCAGGCTTCAGATCGGGCGTACTGGGGGTCGGCGAAATCAAAATCCCGCCCGTTTCGGTCTGCCACCAAGTATCTACGATGGGGCAGCGCCCGCCGCCGACAACGCGGTGGTACCAGTTCCAGGCCTCGGGGTTGATGGGCTCGCCCACCGTGCCTAGCACCTTGAGCTTGGAAAGATCGTACCCTTCAACGAAGGCATCGCCTTCGCGCATCAGGGCGCGGATCGCCGTGGGCGCCGTGTAGAAAATTTCGACGCCGTGTTTCTCGCACACGGCCCAGAACCGACCCGCGTCGGGGTAGGTTGGCACCCCCTCGAACAAGAGCGTGGTGGCCCCGTTCGCAAGCGGACCGTAGATCATGTACGAGTGTCCCGTGATCCAGCCGACGTCGGCGGTGCACCAATAGACCATACCTGGCTTGTACCCAAAGACATGCTCGTGCGTATGCGCCGCGTACGTCAAGTACCCGCCCGTGGTATGGAGCACGCCCTTGGGTTTGCCCGTCGAGCCCGAGGTGTAGAGGATGAAGAGCGGGTCTTCGGCGTTCATGGGTTCGGGTGGGCAGTCGGTGGGCTGATCGGCCACCAGAGCGGCATAGTCGTGGTCGCGCCCTGCTTTTAGCGGGCCGCCCTGGCCCGTCGCCGCGATCACGACCACGCCCTTGACGTTGGGGCAAGCCTCAAGGGCTTGATCGACGTTGGCCTTGAGTGGAATCGGGCGGCCGCCGCGCAGCCCCTGGTCCGCCGTGATCACCCAGTCAGACTCGCAGTCTTGGATGCGGCCCGCCAAAGCGTCGGGAGAAAATCCGCCAAAGACGATGGAATGAACCGCGCCCAGGCGCGCGCACGCCAGCATGGCGTACGCCGCCTCGGGGATCATGGGCAGGTAGAGCGTCACACGGTCGCCGCGTTGCACGCCCAGGGACTTTAGCCCGTTGGCGAACTTGGCGGTGGCGTCCAGCGCCGCCTGGTAGGAAACCTTGAGATCCGTTCTGGGGTCGTCGCCTTCCCAAATGATCGCCGTGTCGCCCCCGCGCCCCGCCGCCACGTGTCGGTCGAGGCAATTGGCCGAAACGTTCAAAACACCGTCCTCAAACCACTTGATCGACACGTCGGTCCCAGTGCCCGCGCCGAAGTCCCAGTTTCCTGCCCGCGTCGGCGCTTTGATCCAGTCGAGGCGCGCGGCTTTTTCCATCCAAAATTGTGACATGTCGGTCATAGGGCGTATCCTAAGGTTTGCAGTTCGTGCTTGATTTCGTCCAAGATGGCGGGATCGTCGATGGTCGGCGGCACCTTGACCGTCCCGCCGTCGGCCAGGGTGCGAATCGTGGCGCGCAAAATTTTGCCCGAGCGAGTCTTGGGCAGGCGCTTGACCACCGCCGCCAGCTTGAAAGCGGCAACGGGGCCGATCTTCTTGCGCACCAAATCGACGCACTCGTCGATCACATGGTCCACCGTCTGCCCCGCCTTCAGCACCAGCAGGCCGAGCGGAAGTTGCCCTTTGAGGTCATCGGTCACACCCACAACGGCGCATTCGGCCACGGCGGGATGGCTGGCCAGCACCTCCTCCAGCGCGCCCGTCGAAAGCCGATGGCCCGCCACGTTCATGACATCGTCGGTGCGCGCCATGACGAACACATAGCCGTCGGCATCGATCATCCCTGCATCGCCGGTTTGATAAAACCCAGGAAACTCGGCCATGTAGGTCTTGAGGTAGCGGTCGTGGGCGTTCCAAATGGTCCCGAAGCACGAGGGCGGCAGGGGCAGTTTGACCACCAAGTTGCCGATCTCCCCCGCCGCCGCGGGCTGGCCCTCATCGCTCAAGACCCGCACATCGTACCCTGGCGCGGGCTTGGACGGGCTGCCAGGTTTCATCGGCAACGGGTCAAGGCCCATGAAGTTGGAGCAGATGGCCCAAGCTGTCTCCGTCTGCCACCAGTTATCGACAATGGGCACGCCCAGCAAGGATTCGGCCCAGGCGGCGGTAGGCGGGTCGCAACGCTCGCCCGCCAGAAACAGATACTTGAGGCTGCTCAGATCGCGACCCGCGAGATAGGCCCCGTCGGCGTCCTGTTGCTTGATGGCGCGCATGGCGGTGGGGGCGGTGAAGAGCGCGCGGACCTGGTGCTGTTCGATCAGACGCCAAAAGGCCCCGGGGTCGGGGGTGCCGACGGGCTTGCCCTCGTACAGGACCGTCGCGCAGCCCGCGAGCAAGGGCGCATAGACGATGTAGGAGTGGCCGACGACCCAGCCAATGTCGCTGGCGGCCCAAAAGGTTTGGCCCGCCTGCACGTCGTAGAGGTGCTTCATCGACCAGTTCAGGGCGACGGCATGGCCGCCGTTTTCCCGCACGATGCCCTTGGGCGCGCCCGTCGTGCCGCTGGTGTAGAGAATATAGAGCGGATCGCCCGAGTCCAGGTTCACGCACGGTGCAGGCGCGGCCTGATCGAGCATGGCCTGCCAATCGAGGAACGCCTGGGGCAGCGGATCGGCAATTTCGGGGCGCCGCAAACAGACCACCGCCGCAGGGCGATGGCGGGCCAAGCCCAGCGCCTCGGTCACAAGGGGGATGTAGGGCACCTGGCGCGTTGGCTCGATCCCACCCGTGGCGGTCAAGACCACTTTGGCCTCGGCATCGTCGATGCGCACGGCGATTTCTTTGGCGGCAAAGCCCCCAAAGACCACCGAATGCACCGCCCCGATGCGCGCGCAGGCCAGCATGGCAAAGACCGCCTCGGGCACCATGGGCATGTAAATCAGCACCCGGTCGCCCTTGTCCACGCCTAAATTTTTCAACCCGCCCGCCAACCTGGCGACTTCGTCCTGCAGCTGCCCATAGGAAAACCAGCGCTGCGTTCCCGTGACCGGAGAGTCGTAGATTAGGGCCGTCGCATCACCGCGCCCCTGGGCCACGTGCCGATCGACGGCGTTGTAGCAGGTGTTGAGTTGCCCGTCGGGAAACCAGCGCGCGGCGGGGGCCGTGGAAAAATCGCAGGCTCGGGTCGGGGCCGTGATCCAGTCCAGTTCCTGGGCTGCCGCCAGCCAAAACCCCTCTGGGTCCGCCATCGATTGGGCATAGAGCTCGGCGTAGGTCATAGCACAAACCCCTTAGGCACGCGGGTCCTAAATGGCGAGATACTTTTGCAGGAGGTCGGGATTGTCCAGCACCTCTTGGGCCGCGCCTCGATAGGCGAGTTCGCCCGTGTCCATGATCAAGGCGCGATCGGCGAGTTCCAGGGCGGCAACGGCGTTCTGCTCGACAATCAGCGTCGTGATGCCCTCGTCCTTAATCTGGTGGACGATCTTCTCAATCTCGCGCACCACTGTCGGCGCCAGCCCTTCGTAGGGTTCGTCGAGCAGCAGCATTCGAATGTTGCGCACCAGCGCCCGCGCCACCGCCAGCATTTGCTGTTCTCCGCCCGACAGGGTAGTGCCTTCTTGATTTTTGCGCTCGGCGAGGCGGGGAAAGCTGTCGTAGACGCGCTCCAAAGTCCATCCTAGGTCGGGGGCAACTTGCGCCAAGGTCAGGTTTTCCTCGACCGTCAGGCCTGTGATGATGCGGCGGTCCTCAGGCACGTATTGAATGCCCGCGCGCGCGGCTTCAAAATCCTGCATGGCATGGATGCTCTGGCCTTGCAGATAGATCTCGCCGCTATTGAGCGTCGGTTCGATGGCCCGTGCGATGGCCTTGAGGGTCGAGGTCTTGCCCGCCCCATTGCGGCCGAGCAAGGCGACGACCTCGCCCTCCTCTACCTCAAAACTGACGTTTTGGACGATCCAGGATTCCCCGTAGTAGGCGTTGATATTCTTGCACTCAAAATAGGCCATCAGGCGTCTCCCTTGGCGTCAACGGCTTTGGCGGCGGCGCTGTCGCTGGTGTTTTCGGTGCCATCCCCGTGACTGTGCGATCCGCCCAAATAGGCCTCTTGCACTTTGGGGTTGCCCTTGATTTCCTCGGGCTTGCCTTCGGCAATGATGGCCCCTTGCGCCAGCACCGAAATTTTCTCGGCCAGGGAAAAAACCACGTGCATGTCGTGTTCGATGATGACCTTGGTCAAGCCGCGCGCGGCGCCCACCTGCCGCAGCAGGTCGATAGTATTGTTGGTGTCCGCGCGGCTCATGCCCGCGGTCGGTTCGTCGAGCAGCAGCAGCTTGGGGTCTTGGACCAGGCACATGGCCATTTCTAAGCGGCGCTTATCGCCGCGCGACAAGTTTTCGGCCAGGGCCTCGCGCTGGTCCACCAACCCTACCTCGGCCAGCACGTCCAGGGCTTTTTGCTTAATGTCGCCCTGGTCCAATGCCGCGTTCCAGAAGTTGAACCGGAAGGTGCCGTCGCGTTTAGAAAAGGCGGGGATCATGACATTTTCCAGCAAGTTCAACTCGCCAAAAATTTCGGGCGTTTGAAACACGCGGCTGATGCCCGCCTGGGCAATCGTATGGGGCTGCATGTCCAGCAATTGCTGACCGTTGAACACCACTTGGCCCGTGTCGGGGCGCAACTTGCCGATGAGGCAATTCATGAAGGTGGACTTGCCCGCCCCGTTGGGGCCGATGATGGCATGGACTTGGCCCTGGGCAACCTCAAAATTCACCTCCCTCAGCGCCCGGAGGCCGCCAAAGGACTTGTTGACGCCCGTTGCAGTCAGCAAACTCATGCGCCATCCCTCCGCTTACGCAATCGCTGCACCAGGGCCGCGAGTCTTTTTGGCAGTTCCATCAGCCCGCCAGGCAAAAACGCGACGACGGCCATGAACACCAGCCCGAGCGTCAAGAGCCACGTGTCGCCAAGGAAGGCCTTGACCAGGGCGGTCCAGAACCCCGTGACCTCAATGTTGATTGCCGAGAGCAGTTCCTTCAAATACTCAACCAGGCCTGCGCCGATCACGGGGCCGACCAAAGTGCCGACGCCGCCCAAGATGGTCATAATGACAACCTCACCCGAAATGTTCCAGATCAGCCGCTCCGCGGTGGTCTGCGAGGTCAAGACGGTCCAGAGCGCGCCCGCCATGCCCGCGTAAATGCCCGAAATAACAAAGACCGCCAGCGTATAGCGCTTGGGTTGCAAGCCCGTATAGCCCATGCGCGTTTGGTTGGTTTTGACCGCACGCAACATGAGCCCGAACGGCGAACGCCGTACCCGAATCGAGACGTAAAACCCGAGGATCAGCAGGAGAAGGCCGATGGTTGCGCCCGTTTGGTACTGAATCTTTATGTGCTGACCGAGCAGGTCCACCTCCCACGACCATTTGCCATCGCGGTTGAGGGACCCGATCCGATAGGTCTTGGTGCCGTCGGCGTTCTTGGTTTGGGTCGGGAACCCAAAATTCGGTGCGGCTTGATCGGGAACCAAACCAAAGGCTCTGTCGATCACGCGCGCGTCTTTCCAACGCTTTTGCGGTTGCCCCGTCGCCGCGTCGATCAAGGGCTCGCGCGTGGTGCGGAACCGTGCCGTGCCGTTGGCATCGACCGCTTGTTCACCGCCGATCATGACCGGGACTTGCACCTCGTGGAAAATGGTCTCCTTGCCTGGATCCAGGCTGATGCTGTCGTCGCCGCCCGTCAGGGTTTTCTGCGGAATCGCGAGCTGGTACATCATGACGGCGAAGGCCAAGGTCAGGATGGAAAAGTAGATTCCCGAACGCCGCAAACACAAGAAACCCATGACCAGGGCCAGCAAGCCCGCTACCGCGCCACCGAACACGAGGGCAGGGATCGCGTGCAACGACAAGAGCTTCATGCACCAAAAGGCGGCGATGGAGCCCGTTCCGTACATGGCCGCGTGACCAAAGCTGAGGTATCCCGTGAGGCCAAACAGCAGATTAAAGCCGATGGTAAAGAGGCCGAAGACCGCGAACAACTGATAAAAGGAGACGGACCCATGGATCGGTGACATCCAAACGGGCATGGTCAAAACCACCAACGCGAAAATCCAGAAAACGCGAAAGTCGCGCGCATTGAGACCGAGCATGACCTATTCCTCCATCACGCCGCGCCGCCCCAAGAGCCCCCGGGGCAGGGTCAGCAAAATGACAACCGCAACTAAGTAAATGATGACCTTGTTGAGGCCCGGGATCACCGCCTCAATCGCCGAATGCGAGGAAACGGTTTGGGCAATGCCCAGGACAAAACCCGCTAGCACCGCCCCCGAAATGGACCCCATGCCGCCGACAACCACGACGACGAAGGCGATGACCAGGAATTCCATGCCTAAGTTATTGGAAAACGAAGCCGTTGGCACATAGAACAGGCCCGCCAGGCCCGCGATCACCGACCCCAAAATAAACATGAGCGTGAAGCGCCGCTGGATATTGATGCCCAACAAACCGACCATCTGGCGGTCTTGCATGCCCGAGCGGATGATCATGCCAAAGCGCGTCAGCTGGATCAGCGCGAACACCGCCACAATAATAACCGCCGCTACCACGACCAAAAAGGCCCGATACCATTCCATATCAAAGCTGAAAATTTTGAAGGTCCCCTCTAAGAACGGCGGGCGCATATCGGTCATGGTGATGCCCGAGGCGCCGACCAGGGCGCGAACGATTTCACCAACAACGACCGCCAACCCGAAGGTGACCAAAATCTGTTCAGCGTGCGGACGCCGATAGAAAAACCGAATGATGCCGCGCTCGATCCCCCAGGCGATCAGGGCCATAAAGACGATGGCAACGATCAAGCCGACGAATAGGGCGTTTTGCGCGAGCCAGGAATCGGCCCCTGTACCCAAGAGGTACTCCCCCAAAGACACCTTTGGAAAACTGTCGTTGCCAAGGAAGTCTTTGATGGGCGCCGCTCCGAAATCGGTGATAAACTCGGCCTCAAAAAAATACCGCGTTCCGAGCAGTACCAGCGCGCCGAGCATAAAGAGCGCGCCGTGGGCGAAGTTCACGACCCCCAAAGTCCCAAACACCAACGTCAATCCCAGGGCGATCAAGGCGTAGTTGGCCCCGCGGTCCAGGCCCGCAATGAACAGGTTTATTAGGTCGCGCATGCGCCGCTTCCTCCCAAAAGGTGACGTGCAGGGGGCTGACGTGGTGCCATAGCGCAGCGACGCCGCGGCGGTCTAGGGCACCCAAGATCTTAAATTGGTGGGCGGGCCGCGATCGGCCCGCCCCTTAAGTAGAAAAATCGATCGTTTAGATGGGGCCGAGTTCGCCGCCGAACTTGTCGGGGGCATACTCAACCTGCGCACGAGGGGTGACCTCGACGATTTCGAGCAAGTCGTACTCCGTTGTCGCGTTCTCGTTGCCTTTCACGACCAAGACGTCCTTGAAGCACTGATGGTCCTCGGCCCGATACTCGGTCGGACCATTGCCCATACCATCGAACGTCATCCCCTCCAGGGTTGGGATCACGCCTGCGGGGTCGAAGGTGCCCGCGCGCTGGCACGCCTCGGCGTAGAGGATGGTTTGCACATAGCAGGTGTGCGCGGCCTGGCTGGGCGGGAAGCCGTATTTCTCCCCGAAGGACCGAACGAAGGCCGCCGAGGCGGGATCGGAATCCTGCAACTGCCAGTTCCACCCCGTCGATCCGTAGATGCCGACAACGTTGGACCCAGCGCCTTGTGCCATGAGGCGGGAGTAAAGCGGCACCACGACTTCAAAGTTGTTGCCGTTGGCTGATGCATCGCGCATGCCCCGCGCCACCGCCTGCGATAGGGAGTTGACCATATCTCGGCCGTAGTGGTTGAGGACCAAGACGTCGGCACCCGAATCGAGCACTGGCGCCAGGAATTCGGAGAAATCGCTCGCGCCCAGGGGCGTGCGAACGGCGTTGACCGTTTCCCAACCCAGGGCTTCGGTATACTCCTTAATCGACCCCTCTTGCGACCAACCCCAAGTATAGTCGGCGGTCAGGTGGTAGGCGCGACGTTCGGTGCCGAGCTCATTGCCCAGGATCGGGGCCAAAGCCGAGCCCGACATCTCCGTGTTGAAGAAATGGCGGAAGCCGTAGCGACGGCGATCCTTCCCCGTTGTGTCGTTGGAGTGGGTGAGGCCGCACATGAAGACGACCTTCTTCTCCTGCGCCAAGTTCTGCTGAGCAATGGCAACGCCCGAGGACGACCCGCCCGTGAACATGATCACCCCATCGGATTCGATCATGCGATTGGCCGAGGCCACGGCAGGGTCGGGCTTGGTTTGCGTATCGCCCGTGACGTACTCAACGGTTTTGCCGTTGATACCGCCTGTCAGCGCCGATTTCTCGCCGCCAACGGTCATGGTATCGATGAACCCGCCGCCGCCAGCGTTAATTTGCTCGACCGCCAACTGGTAGGCGCGCAACTCGTCGGCGCCTTCATCGGCGTAAGCGCCCGATTGGGGCACATTGAAGCCGAACTTCACGGTGTCGCCCATGGGGGCGTTGGTATAGGCGTGGGCATTGCGCACGAAGGCAAAGGGCGCAACACCGCCCAAGAGGGCGGCGCCCGCGCCGCGCTTGAGCACGCTACGGCGGCTCAGGGTTTTCTTTGTCTGATCCATGAAGATCCTCCCGAGGTCAGATAGATGAAGTGGACGCGGACCCGACGGTATTCCCAACCCGTGGGCGCTAGGCCCCCGCTGCCTCCGTCTTGGAAGCGCGGGCCTCTTGTCGCCACGGGCCGAGGGATGAAAATGAAAAGGACTCGACAGAGCTCAATCTCGAAAGAAATTTTTCATCGGCGACATATCCGTAAATATATTTACAATACTCTGCATGAGTTTACAACGCTTTGCATGCGTGACGTCCAACCCATCCCGCACCAGGGCGCGCAAATTCCAGGATCTGGGCTTGTGCACTTGCATCTCTACCAGCACCTGACGGGCTGTTCGGGCAAGGCCCTGGCCAAGGCCCTAGGGGTATCGCCCGCCTATGCCTCCCTCATGCTCGCCGGCGCGCGCTACGTTCGCGCGGATGTTCAGGCGCGCCTCCATACCTTGTTAGTCGCGCATGCGGGCTTAGGGGACTTCCAGCGGGTGTGTCTGAACTTGGAGACGCGTCTGGGCCGCGCCCTGAACGAGGAGGAGTTGCTGGCACTCGTCCCCAGCTACGGACTTGTCAGCGCTTTGCTAAGCGCCCTTGCCTGGCACGCGGACCAAGGGGGAACCGAAGCCCTGCCGGTCCAGGGTCTTGATCCCCAGCGGACGTTCGACGTTTCAACCGCCTTAGCAAGCCTGACGTCCTTAACGGATATTTTGGCCGAAGAACCCGACTTGCCCGTCGATCAGCGGCAGCAGTTCCTCCACGAGATCAGGGATGCGTCGGGGCGTCTGACCGCTCTCGTGCCCGCCACTGCCGCCCCCGCGGGTCCCCCGACCCCAACCATTCCCGTGCGACCTGATCGGTTTGTCGATCAGGTGTTCGGATCGGCGGGTTACTATTTTGAAACCTTGGAGCGTGAGGCCGACCTGATCGTGCGCCGCGCGCGCCGCCACGGCCCCTTGGGCAGCGCCGCTTTGGTCGCGCGTCTCGAACAAGACTTGGGCTGTGAAATTGATTGGCAAGCCTCCCCCGACAAGGTGCTGCGGACCGAGACCTTCGTGCCTGCCGCGACCCTCGCGCCGCAGGAACCCTTGCGCCTCGATCCCTCTTTGGGCCAGGCGCAGCTGCGTTTTCGACTGGGGCAATTTTTAGCCGCGCAAGAGGCGCGCCCCGCGCTCGATGCTCTGATCACTCGGGCGGATCCGCCGAACCAAGACTGCGCGGCGGCGCTGCGCAGGGCCTTGGTCGCCTATACCGCCGCCGCCATGTTCATGCCCTACGGGCCGTTTTTGGACGCGGCCACGCAGCAGGGGTACGACTTGGACTGGCTCAGCCGCCATTTTGGGTGCAGTTTTGACCAAGTTTGCCACCGCCTGATCACGCTCAGACAGCCCGATCAGCCAGGCGTTCCCTTCGGCTTGCTCCGCGTCTCGCCCGCTGGCCATACCCTCACGCGCATTGCCCTGCCTGGCTTGGCGCTGCCCGACCAGCAGGCGGGCTGTCCCTTATGGGCGGTTTATGGAGCCCTGCAGCGGCCAGGCGACACCTTTACCCAGCTGGCCGCGTTTCCAGGGGGCGAGCGCTTCTTACTCATCGCACGCGCGTCGGCGGGGCCGCGCACGCACCACGGGCAGCCGCGCCGCCTCACCTCGGTCATGCTCGCCTGCGACTGGGCCTACGCCAGCGCGCTGATCTACGCCGACGCCCACGACCCTGGGCGTCCGACGTCGGTTTCAAAAGTCGGCAGCACCTGCCACGCCTGCCCCCGAGCCGCCTGCGAAAGCCGCGTCAGGCCCTGGGATACAAGCGGCCAAAAAAGTTGACACTTTATTTGGCCGTTTCGTGTCGGGGCCGCGCGTTTGGAACGTGGGCGTTCCCTGCGCGCTTCGGGCTTGGAGCCCGCTTGGAGGGCCGCAGTCGCGGCCCTTATACCAGGGAGCATAAGAGTCGTTCTGGGTCGCCGCTGGTCTTATTGCGGATCCTTGAGCTGCGCGATCACTTGGTCGGCCAAGAGGGGGGCTGCGGCCACCACTTCGTGACCCGAGTGACGGATCGGTTGACCTGCGTAGTCGCACACCACCGCCCCCGCCTCGCGGCACAGCAGCAAGCCTGCGGCCACGTCCCAAGGGTTCAGACTCGCTTCCCAATAGGCATCAAAGCGTCCCGCGGCCACGTAGGCCAAGTCCAGCGCGGCGGAGCCAGACCGACGAACCCCCGCAGACAGCGCCGACAGGCGGCGCACCTGGTCCCAGGCGCGCGGATGAACGGGACGCCCTAGGTGCGGCACGCCCGCGACCAGCAGGGCCTGGGCCAGGGACTCGCGTCCAGTGACTTTTAGGCGTTTCCCGCCCAAGTAGGCCCCGACCCCCTGCTCAGCCCAAAACAGCTCGTCGCGCAGGACATCGTAGACCAGGGCGTGGCTGATCTGCCCCCGGTCCTCCAGCGCTAGGGAGATGCCCCAGTGCGGCATGCCGTGGAGAAAATTGGTGGTGCCGTCGAGGGGATCGACGATCCAACGGCTGGTGGACTGATCGCCGCTGGCCCCGCTTTCTTCTCCCCAAAACCCCGCCTCGGGTTTTGCTTGATCGAGGATACGTCGGATCACCGCTTCGGCAGCCGTATCGGCCTTGGAAACAAAATCGGCAGGCCCTTTTTTCGACACTTGCAAATGCCCGATGTCGCCAAAATCTCGACGCAGCAGCTTTGCAGCTTCCTCCGCCGCCCGCACCATCATGTTGGTCAAGGGGGAGCGACGCGACATGCTTACCCCTTAAAGCGTTCCTTATACTCCGCGCTGGCCGTATCGACGACGATCTTGATCCCCGCCCCTATGTGCGGGGGGACCATGACCCGTACGCCGTTTTCTAGGACGGCGGGCTTGTAGGACGAGGAGGCCGTTTGCCCCTTTACCACCGCGTCCGCCTCGGCGATGGTCAGCACCACCGTTTCAGGCAAGGTCACGCCGATGGGCTCGCCTTCGTAGAGCTCGATTTCAACGTTCATGTTTTCTTGCAAGAACCGCACCGGTTCGCCGACAAAGTCCTCAGGCAGAGCAATTTGCTCGTAGGACTCCAGGTCCATAAAGGTGAGCATATCGCCCTCGGCGTAGAGATAGGTATAGGCCCGCTGCTCCAGGGTGACGCGCTCCACCGCATCATCGGACCGAAAGCGTTCGTTCATCTTGGTGCCGTCGCGGATGTCCTTCAGCTCCACTTGGGCGAAGGCACCGCCCTTGCCAGGCTTGACGTGCTGGGTTTTGACCGCGCGCATCAGGCGATTCTTGTATTCAATGATATTGCCAGGGCGGATCTGGTTGCCGTTTATTTTCATCTGTATTTGGTCGATCCTGGGCGTTCAGCCTAGGCAATCGACGCGTCCTTTCGTTGTTGGCCTCACAACGCGTGAGGCAATCACAGTTGCCAGCGCCTTTATCCCCTCTTATTCGCGTCTGATCGGTTGATTTGTATGGCGTGACGCGGAAAACACTGTAGAATCAAGTCTTTAGCGATAGACGCGATAAACAGGACCGAGCCACGCCATGGGTGAAACACTACCTCTATTCACAACATCATTCAACCGGAGTCTTTCTGTTGAGAGCCGGGCCGAGCATCTGAGCGGAGACGGCGGTGCCATTGTGCAGCGCGAGTTGATGGAGCGCTCAGGTATCATCTCGTGGCTGATGGCTCGGCTTGAGGATACGCGCTGTCCCCACCAGGTGATCTACTCTTTGCCTGAACTCTTGCGAACGAGGGTTCTGCTTTTGGGTCAGGGTTGGCGAGATCAAGACGATGCTGATGCGCTACGCTATGATCCAGCGTTTCGGCTGTCAACTTCGTGCAGGCGCAGCACGACGCCTCTGGACCAAGAGCGCCATCTGCCCTCGCAACCTACCTTGTCGCGGTTGCTTGATTTGCTCTCCAGCGAATCCAACCTTCAGGTCTTACGCGAGAGCGTGATGGAACTGACTGGCCGTCGCCTGCGGGCCGAGCGTCGGGGACACCGCCCTCGATATCTGACCCTTGATGTGGACAGTCTGCCCATCGAGGTGCATGGCAAGCAGCCTGGTTCAGCTTGGAACGGGCACTATCGTCAACGCATGTATCACCCGATCATTGCTGGCATTGCCGAGACTGGAGATTTGCTGGACGCACGGCTTCGCAAGGGCAGTGTCCACACCGCCGACGGAGCGCTCAGCTTCATTCTGGAGCTGATTGATCGGGCGAAGACGAAGCTGTGTCAGGTAGCGACGGTGCGCATGGATGCGGGCTTTCCGTGTGAGAAGGTGCTGGGCGGACTTGAGGAGCGCGGCATCTCCTACGTGGCGCGGCTAGGCAGCAACTCAGTCCTAGACCGACTAGCGGCCCCAAATATGAATCGTCCAGAAGGATGCCCACCAGAAGATGGCGGGGAGCAGTTTCACGAGATGGATTATCAGGCGGGGCCATGGTCGAAGGCGCGGCGGGTTGTTCTGGTTGTCGTCGAGCGGCCAGGCCAGTTGTTGCTGGATCGCTTCTGGCTGATCACCAACTTCACACAAGATCATATGCCTGCCCAGGACCTGCTGGCGCTTTACCGCAAACGTGGCGCAGCCGAAAACAGCTTCGGTGAGTTGATGGACGTGCTGGG
Organism: Alphaproteobacteria bacterium; assembly: GCA_965229645.1. Classification (GTDB taxonomy): domain Bacteria; phylum Pseudomonadota; class Alphaproteobacteria; order UBA7985; family UBA7985; genus CAXQZM01. Next base: position 2,885,812 of record OZ245893.1, on the reverse strand, counting down.
CCCGACCCTGTCATCGACAGTGCGGACCAGGAAGGACACCAAAGGCTCCTCCCCGTCCTCCCCATCCAAGCCCGAAGCTGAGGCTGAGACCAAGGCTGAGGTTGAGACCAAGGCTGAGGCTGAGGCCTTCGCCCGTAACGAAGCCCTTCTGTTACTCAATCTGCTGGCTTATGGTCTGATGCACGCTGGTCGACGGTGTATGGAAACCGCTACGCGCACTGGCTGGAGCTTGCGCCGCTATCGTGAACGCGTGCTCTCAATCGGCGCCCGCATAACCATCCATGCTCGCCGCGCAATCCTAATCGTTGCCCAAAGTGCACAGCACTTTTGGAGCCTGATATGGCCAGCCATCAACCGCATGGCATGGCCACCACCATAAAATCAGAGCGCAAAATAGACTGTCCTGAAAACCTTGCCGCCCTCCTCGATGATCTGGCGACCCATCACCTCTGCGCCAAAGAAGCAAAAAACACCCCAGATACTCGATCCTGTTCCCAAATTTACGCCGTAGTGCCCCCAGGGCCCTCAACAAATCGTTCGATGCTCAAAATCTCCAACGCATCCTGCCTCAAAACCCCGCCTAAACCCGATCTCGTTCCAAAATTTGCCATCTTCATGAATAAGGCAGGTTTATACCAACGGCTAAAAAGTTGACACTTTTTTGGCCGTTTTGTGTCTCACGGCAGAAACGCTTCGCGTTTCGCCTCCGACGGGGCCTTCGCTTATACCCCGAGGCGCTTTCGCGCCATTCTCGGGGCCGCTACGGGGCCGCAGTCGCGGCCCTAATACCAGCGATCAAAAAAGTTATTCTCAACCGCCGCTGGTATTAACGACACCGCCAGAAAAAATCTACCAACGCGCGCGGCGCGCCCGCCAAAGCCAAGTCACCATGGTCAAGGCCGGGAATGAGGAGGAATTCCTTGGGCGACGGCGCCGCTGCAAATAGGCGGCGAGATCGGCATAAGCGAACCGTCGTATCCCGATCCGACGCCACAATCATAAGGGGGCACGTGATCTGCCCCAAAGTGTCGATGGACCGCCACGAGTCCCGCAAAATCAAACGCGTTGGCAGAAAGGGGTATAGGTCTTTAGCAGCAGCGGTAAGCGTATCGAAGGGGGACAGCAGCCCAAGGGAGCGGCACGGGCGTCTTACCGCCACTTGACAGGCCACGGCAGCCCCGAGGGAGTGGCCGAACAGATGGATCTGTTCGGTCGGGACGCCCTGACCCACCAAAAAGTCGAACCCTGCAAGGCCGTCGGCGGTCAGGCCCGTCTGCGACGGCGTTCCAGGATTGCCGCCGTAGCCACGATAGCCGAGCAGCAGCAGGCCCCATCCTTGCCCGAGGGCAAATTGCATCCAGGCCGCGCGCGCCTCGATGGTCAGGTTGTTGCCGTGGCAGAACAGAATGGTCGGCATCCCGTCTCGGGCGGGCCAGTACCAACTGAGGGTCGCCAGGGGCTCTGGCGCATCGGGGTGGAGGGTGATGACCTGGCCTGGATAGACGCAGGCACGCGCCATGTTGGGCGGGTCGCCGCCGCGCGCATAGACCAGTCGGTCTTGGTAAAGGTAGAACCAAAGGCACACCCCAAGCCAGGCAAGGACGGGCGGCGCGAGGACGGCGAGCGCGATCATGCCGTCAGCGCGTCAAGCGCGCATCTATAGAGCCCCTTAAGCGTGTCCAGATGATCGATGGGAACCGCCTCGTCGATTTGGTGCAGGGTCTTGCCGACCAGACCCATCTCTACCACTGGGCAAAAGGCCTGGATAAAGCGCGCGTCGGAGGTGCCGCCAGTGGTGGAGAAAGCGGGGCGCGTTCCCGTCGCCCGCTCCAGCGCGTTCGCCAGCGGGATCGCAAGCCGCTCGGGCGGCGTCAAAAAAGCGACCGCGTTGCACCTTGTCCCCAAATCGTAAGCCACGCCCACCGAATCGAGCCGCGCGCGCAGTTCCGCCTCCAGCGTCTCTGGGGTCCAGAGATCGTTGAAGCGCGAATTGAAACGGGCTTGCCCCTGGTCGGGGATCACGTTGGGGGCGGGGTTACCGACATCCAGGCTCGTCAGTTCCAAACTGCTCGGTTCAAAGTGGGCTGTCCCGCTGTCCAAGGGACGCTGGATCAGGGCCTTGAGCAAATCGACCAAGCGCGGCAAAGGGTTGTCGGCCTTGTCGGGATAGGCGGCGTGGCCTTGCGTGCCCCGAACGCTCAAGGTGGCGTTGAGCGACCCGCGTCGCCCAATTTTCAAGGTATCCCCTGGAACTTGGCTGGCCGTGGGTTCCATCACGATACACCGATCGGGAATATGCCCTTGCGCTGCCATCCAAGACAGCACTTTTGCGGTCCCGTTCAGGGCAGGGCCCTCTTCATCCCCCGTCAATAGGAACGATAGGGAGCCGGCAAAATCAGGGTGATCGCTCAAGAACTCGGCAGCGGCCACGAGGGCGGCGGCCATATTGCCCTTCATGTCCTCGGCGCCCCGCCCGACGAGCTGGCCATCGGCGACGGTGGCGGCAAAGGGGGGATGGGTCCAGGCGGTCTCGTCGCCGACGGGCACGACATCCGTATGGCCCGCGAAGCATAGATGCGGGCTGGCGTGCCCAAACCGGGCGAAGAGATTATCGACCTCCCCGTAAGGCAGCCGCCACGTCGCGAACCCGTGGGCGCTCAAGAAGGTTTCGCACAGGCGCAAGGCCCCTGCCTCCGCAGGGGTCACCGACGGACAGCGAACCAAATCTTGCGCCAGCTTAAGAGTATCCATCAGGCGCGCGGCCCAAGGGCCCAAAGGCGCGCGCGCATCGCTTGCTGCCGCGTCATTGCCTTATTCGTGTCTCTAATCGCGCAGCAACTCGTTGACGGCGGTCTTGGCACGGGTCTGTGCATCGACGGTTTTGACGATCACGGCGCAGGCCAGCGACGGCTTGCTCGGGTCCGAATTGGGCAGCGATCCAGGCACGACGACGGAGTAGGCGGGGACACGCCCTGTGATGATCTGGCCCGTCTCCCGATAGACGATTTTGGTGGTGGAGGAGATGAAAACCCCCATGGCGAGGACCGCGCCCGTCTCGACGACCACACCCTCGACAACTTCTGAGCGCGCGCCGATGAAGCAATCGTCCTCAATAATCACAGGCCCAGCTTGCAAAGGTTCCAGGACTCCGCCGATGCCGACGCCGCCCGAGAGGTGGACGTTCTTGCCGATTTGCGCGCACGAACCGACGGTGGCCCAGGTATCGACCATGGTGCCTTCATCGACATAGGCCCCCAAATTCACGAACGAGGGCATCAAAACCACATTGGGCGCAATGTAGGCCGAGTGGCGCACAAAACAGCCAGGAACAGCCCGAAACGCCGCCGCCTGCCACTGGTCCTGGTCCCAATGGTGCCATTTTGCCGCCACCTTGTCCCAATAGGTCCCCCCCCCAGGCGCGGTACCCATCTGGGTCATGGGATTGAGTCGAAAGCCGAGCAAAACCGCCTTCTTGGCCCATTGGTTGACCTGCCAGGCCCCATCAATTTTCTCTGCGACGCGCAAGGCGCCGCTGTCGAGGGCGGTGAGCGTTTCGTCCACCGCTTCACGAATTTCGCCTTGGGTCTCCACCGAAACAGAGTCGCGGGCGTCAAAGGCTTGTTCAATCACGTATTCTAGTTGGCGCAAGTCCATGGCGGCTCTCCCTAATTCCAAATAAAGCGGCTCGTCTGGAATATCCTAAACAAATGGCCCCAAGGAATCACGAGTCTTTTTTGAAGATTCGCCTTCTGTCCCCCGACGACCCTATGGCAGGGACCAAGCATGTCAACTTTGACGACCCTCAAAGTATCGGGCGAGGATGTGCCCGTTGAGGTGACCCGCAACCCGCGGGCCAAGCGTCTGCAATTCCGTTTGGACGCGCGCACGGGCAACGTCCGCCTGACCCTGCCCCCTGGCATCAGCCTGGATCGAGGCCTGCGATTTGTCCAGGACAAGGCGGACTGGGTCAGACCGCGCCGCGCCAAGATCCTCGCCAACAGCCAACCGCTGATCCAAGGGACCGAGATCCCCGTCAACGGCCACCTCCTACCCGTGACCTATGGACCAAAGCCCGCTTTGGACCCAGACCGCCTGGTTGTTCGGTCGAGTTGCCCTGGGGACGACTTATCGAGACTGCTAAAAGCCTTAGCAAAGCGAACGATCCCGCCCTTGGCCCACGCCAAAGCCGATCAACTCGGGCGGCCCATCGCACGGCTAACGCTTCGGGACACCAAGTCCCGCTGGGGGTCGTGCACGTCGGGCGGCGCGCTTAGTTTCAACTGGCGAATCATGTGCGCCGATCCTTTGTTGCAAGACTACTTGGTCGCGCACGAAGTCGCGCACTTGAAGGAACCCCATCATCAGCCCCCCTTCTGGGCCCAATGCGCCCGCCTCATGGCCCAGCCGCAGTCGATGCAAGCCGCACGCGCCAAGCTCAAAGCCATCAGCCCCAAGCTGATGGCGCTGCCGCTTGGTAGCTAGTCCCTGAACGGAGTAAATGGCCTGCATGGCCCATGCTCGTGGGTGTCTTTGCCTCCCAAGGTAATGCCATCGCGCAAGAGGTTAACGCGCTTATTGAGGAGCTCCTCTGCTGGAAAAGGGCGGATGTGAGGCACTAAATGTAGCTAGCTTCCACCCGACGTCATCCAGCGCGCAGCGAAGCGAAGTCGCAGGATCCAACACTGATCGGTGGCAGGAAGTCCAGACGGCGCGAACTTTGTGCTTTGCCAAGCGAAGCCTGGCCGAAAGGGTGGTAGGCGCTGGCACACGAGCCCCCAAAGAGGGAACTTGCATGCAGATCATATTTAATTTCCGCTGGAATAATAAGCAAAGCCCAGTCAAAGGCATTGTCCAAAATCATATACTGAGGTGGTCCTGGTTAGTTGGACAGGTTGGCAGCGAATTTAGTGAGCGATTAGGTTGTTCATGCTGCCATTTTTAGGTGTGTGTTAGCATCTGGTCCCAGCCTTGTCACCTCTCCACCCGCGAGCCCGTTAGGGCGAGTGGGGGGATGGGGTGACAAGGCCGTATCTCTCTTTTCATAGGCCTCGGCAGGCGTCTTACCCTCAAGTGAGCTGTGAGGGCGTTCATCGTTGTAAAAGCCAAACCATTCACCAATCAATTTCTTGGCCTCAAAGCCATTGCAGATCTCATGCAGATAGATGCACTCATACTTGAGCGATCTCCAGAGCCGCTCGATGAAGATGTTATCCATACACCTACCCTTGCCATCCATGCTGATTTTGACGCCCGCATCAAGCAGCACCTTCGTAAACTCGTGGCTGGTGAATTGACTGCCTTGGTCAGAATTAAATATCTGCGGCGCGCCATAGAGCTCTATGGCCTCTTTGAGTGCCTCAACACAAAAATCTGCCGTCATCGTGTTGCTTAATCGCCATGAGAGAACCTTGCGTGTCGCCCAATCCATGATCGCCACCAGATAGAAGAACCCACCAGATGCAGGGATATAAGTGATGTCCGTACACCAAACCTGGTTGGCTTTTTCAATGTTCAGCTCACGCAGCAAATACGGATAAATCCGATGATCAGGGTGGGGTTTGCTGGTGTTGGGCTTCTGATAAATCGTGCAGAGCCCCATGAGCTTCATCAACCGACGTACGCGGTGACGCCCCACCCGAACACCCTGCATAGCCAAAGATCGCACGATTTGGCGCGAGCCATAAAACGGATGCTTGGTGAACAGCTTATCGATTTGACGCATAAGCTCAAGGTTCTCGGCGCTTTCCCCCTTAGCGTGATAGTAGAGGCTGGAACGCGAAATGTTGAGCAACGAGCATTGGCGCGTGATGCTGGGTTTATTTTTGCTGGGCTCAAGCTGGATCATGGCTTTGCGCTGATCCCGATCCGCTGGAGCCCGTCGGCTAAAAAATCCCGTTCCATCGTCAGTTGACCAATCTTGGCGTGAAGTGATTTGACGTCTGGTGCTTCTGCCTCAGACTTCTTGCGTGCCTTAGGGCTGGCCCGCTCAAAACCCTCTGTCATGTTCGCAATCGCTTGCTTCTTAAAGGTGCAAACCTGACCTGTAGAGATCTTGTACTTGCTGGCTATCTGCTGACCCGTCAGCTCACCATGAAGAGCATCAAGGGCTATTCTAACCTTGAGCTCTGGGCTAAATGTTCTGCGTTTAGGCATGTGTCGTCGTCCTTTCTTAACGATTGACCCTCACTAAACCATTGTCCAATTTCTTGGGACCACCTCATACATAACTAAAATTGTTACAAATACAGGAAAAGTGTTCCAAATTTGACCCAAACGTGGAGGTGGTATCTCTCCAGTCAGGCTACGTCAGAAATTTGAAAATTCCATCATAAACCATATCTTCATGCACCCAATACATACGATGTGTAAGGTTACGAAATGGCCTAATTTCGTACAGTAAAAATTCGATATCGATTGACATCTACTTTCTCCGCGGCGTCATGTAACACGACCAGCGTGGAAAATGGAAATTGGTCCAATTGCTCAAGAACGGTGGGCAAGCGTTCTATTGGTGCTGAATTGAGAAGCTCATCAATAATGAGAATGCGAATCTCATCTGGGTTTGCCGCGCAATATTCAGCAAGTGAAGCCAAAAGGTCAGATGGCCCTTCCCACAAGTCAGCTTGACTTGGATCGATATAAGCAATGGACGGGTCCTGCGATGCCTTTGTTCGTAGCGACGTAGATTTCCCGACGCCTGATGCGCCCGTTACCATGGCGACCTGCTTCTCCCGCAATACCTCAATTACAGCCTCAGTAATAGCTTCCCTCACATCTGGTGATGAGGATGCTTCACTCAAAGCGCCAAAATTCTTACGTAACCGTGAAAGGGTTATCCAAAATCCTTGAATGTTGGCGAGTGAGGAGAACAAGATATTAAGGCGACTTCCCAGAATAAGCGCCAATCCACTAAACAGAGCGAACATGCGGGCGTCTATCAACTCGACCCCCCACGAGAACGCCAGGGCTAGAATCAAAATGAGATAAAAGGAGCTAGAGAACCAACTATAGGCTGCGGCAGGCATTGAGAAGCGTCTCGATGCTATGAAAATCGACCGCAATCTCGCCTCGACAAGTTTGGTTTGCGTACGTAATAGAGCTCTATTTTCATCTCTGCCCAATCCTACATCGGCGTTTGTGATCAAACGGCTAAGGGAAGCTGACCTAGATTTTGCATAATCCAGGCGCTTTGCGAGCCGGCGACCGACTAAGAAGCTGATCGCTAAGATCGCGCCGAATGCAACTCCCATCCATAAGAGTGGCCAGGTATTTTGGATGGTCAGCAAGATTATGGCAATAACACCAGAAACGATTGCAGAAATGAAACTTACAAAATCACTCCCCAAGTACATTTCAGCCTGACCGAACTCTGGACCGTAGACCCCTGTGACCTGTTCAGGGGGTTCATGAACCTCTCGCTGCCGAAAAGCTACATACTCATGATGAATACGCCGCCAAATCCTGGCAAGTAAGATAAACATTCCCCACCAGGCAACGAAACTAAACCCAGCAATTAAGATAACTGAGACTAGAACTTGGTTTGTGAAGCCAATTTGCCTTACAATAAAGACAGTGAAATAGGTCTCCGAGGCAATTATCAGGAGGGACAAAACTCCAAGCGCGACAATTTCAAAATGTAAGGACAAGCTTCTCTGCAGCATGTTCTGAGTCCTTCTCTAAGCCTGAAACCTTTGTCGGGTTTCCTTATCAAGGCTTGTCAAGAAAACCTGGGGAATAGATGAAACTTGATTTGTTTCTTGCCATGCCCGAAGAATTCTGACCTGCTCCCCGAAACTGAAGTTAGAGAGTAGACGCTTCTTATCAGAGGGTGTCGTTGATTTGATCCCAACCCTTTCAAGGGCAAGGTGAAAGGCCTGAACCTCTGTCGCGCTCATATCATCAGTAATTTCCTCTAGTGTCGTAGCTAATAGGGCGATATTAAGAGGTTGATCTTGCTGAACACTATCACCTTGAAACGCATTGTGCGCACCGTCGACAAGATTGTGATCCTCCTCAAAGGTGCTTAACTGTCGATAACTATACCGTGTAACACGAACGTTTTCCGCAATTTCTGAGAGAAATCGAATAATCAGACCTGACAAGGCCGCAACCGCCACGTTTTGCGCAGAAATTTCAGCACCACTCAAAAATAACGACATGCTGATAAGTAGAATGTAGGAGAATATTTCTAAGCTAGTGTTTAGACTTACCCAGAGATTTCGTCGCTCCATGATTTCCTTTTGTTGATCACGGACCGCTTGAATTTTCTCATTTATATGACTTCGCAAAAATGAACTTCTGTTAAATCGCGCCTGGGTATTGATTGCGTTAATTATCTGATGCCTCTGAGCTTCCGTGCGCTCGCGTTGTGCGTAAAGGCTGCCAATGAGATCGGTTAGGGCCAAATTCAAGAGCAAGTACCCAAGACCAAATGCCAATGATATTGAAAATACAGAAATCGATTTCAGATAAAGATAGGAAAGCACGAAAATTGTAGCGGTGATACCGCTCATCAACTCGGTAAAATAGATGAACTGAGCCCTGGAAGGAGCGAGTATATTGAAAGCCGCTGTTAGTGTAAACTTCGGCACATCAGAACTGGTAACTATGTTCCAGAATCGCTTCTTTTCTCTTATCTGTAATAGGGGATCGAAGTAAGCTGATGTCAAGTTATGAATTAGATCCATCAGTAGAGCAGCGCATATAAGAGTAGTCATTGAGAAAAGGTTCAATTCCGCATCACCTTCACCAGAAGGTGATGCGTTGATTGGCATTTGCTCAAGGGCAATTGCAATGCCTACCACAGATAAGAGCATAAGCAGATGGGTAACATAGTATAGTAACGAAATTAGAGGATTGCTACATATGAAAATTAGGCAATTCCCGAGATATGATTTCTGGCTGATCATGTTAACAGTTTCCGAATCTCATTTATTGTTTTTGGGAGATTTCATTTAACAATGAAACATTTATACTTACTAATTTCTTCTTGCCTGGTTCAAAGACAATCCCAATTCTGGCTCCATTTATCATGAGTGCGGCATAGCTAAATATGGCGGTTGAATTCCTATGTCCCAGTTCTATCATTTTGTTGTAGTAACATCTTGTTAGAAGGCTGTCTCCTGTGCTGTTGTATATTTCAGCCAAAACCCAATGTATAGAGGTATGATTTGGTACCCGATTCGCTGAAACCTCGAGAGCGCATCTCTTATCTCAATTGGAAGGTCGCAGCCTAGTTCCATCCAGTTCTTGCGACCCAAAGCGATGGGTTTGACGGCGTGTTCAGCTGTGTTGTTGTCGATCTCCAAGAAGCCCTTGTCGAGATAGGGCCGTGCCTTCTTCATGCGGCCGAGGGCATGGCGGATGGCCCCAGCAAGCGGTGACTTGCCAATGAGCTTGGGGAGCTGATCGTGGAGCCATAGTTCGAGGTCGTCGAAGACGGGTTTGGCCTCTGCTTGGCGCAGGGCGTCTCTGTCGGCTGGGGCCAGTCCGCGCGCCTTGTCCTCCACAGCATAGAGCAGCGCAATACGGGCGATGGCCTCCTGGGCGATGGCGCTGCCTTGGGAAGCAAAGACATCCACGAACTTGCGCCAACATGGGCCATGAAGGCCACCTCATGGGCCTTTTGCTTACCGAATAGACCATTGAAGCCTGAATAGCCATCGACACGGACCCAGCCTTTGTCGTCTTGGAGATGCGCGGCGGGATGTTCGCCCTTGCGATCCATGGTGAACAGATACCAGACAGAGGGAGGAGAGTGACCAGGCGAGGACCGATTTGAGGAAACGATCTATTTATTTACCTCGACGATAGGCCTGGATTTTCCTTGAGGCCAGTTGTTCCAAATCGACCTGAAAACCGCTATAGGAAGGTCTATGCCTGATCTCGTTCCCCTTCGCATGTCGATAGATGGGCAGGAGGTGTTGGCGAGCAATGGTGCCATGCGCCCGTCGCTCGACCCTGCAACGGGCCTGCCTTGGGCGGAATTTCCTGAGGCGAGCGCAGCGGACGTCGATGCCGCCGTCGAGGCCGCGCATCGTGCGCAAACCAGCGGGCCCTGGGCGGCCTTGACCCCGACGGCGCGCGGCCAGGCGCTCTATCGCTTGGCCGACGCTTTGAGTGCCAAGGCGCAGGAAATAGGGCGCTTGGAAAGTCGGGACACGGGCAAGCTGCTGAAAGAGACCGCTTGGCAAGCCACCTACATCGCTGAGTATTTGCGGTTCTTTGGCGGTGCGGCCGACAAGGTTGGTGGGCAGACCTTGCCGATCGACAAGCCCGACATGTTCACCTTTACCTTGCGCGAGCCTTTGGGGGTTGTTGCGGCGGTGATTCCCTGGAATTCACAATTGTTCCTGTCGGCGACCAAAATCGGCCCTGCGCTGGCCATGGGCAATACGATTGTGTTGAAAGCCTCGGAGCAAGCCCCTGCGCCGCTCTTGGCCTTTGCAGGCCTGGCGAAAGAGGCTGGGATCCCCGACGGCGTGATCAACGTCGTTACGGGCGGCGGCACGCCGTGCGGGCAGGCTCTGACGCGGCATCCGTTGGTCGCAAAGGTCGCCTTTACGGGGGGTGCCGCCGCTGCGCGCCAGGTGGTGCGCAATTCGGCGGAGAACTTCGCGCAAGTGTCGCTGGAGCTGGGCGGAAAATCCCCGTTCATCGTGTTTGACGACGCCAATCTGCCCAGCGCTCTCAATGCCTGCGTCGCGGGCATCTTTGGCGCGTCGGGCCAATCGTGCGTCGCGGGGTCGCGCTTGCTGGTGCAGGATCGGGTGGCCGATGATTTTTTGGCGCAGCTGGCCGCGCGGGCCAAGCGGATCCGCCTCGGCGATCCTTGCGATCCCGACAGCGAGATCGGGCCCTTGTGTACGCAGGCGCAACTCGACACCATCGGGGAACAAGTAACCCGCGCGCTCGACCAGGGGGCAAAGCTGATCTGCGGCGGCCAGCGCGCGGCGCATCTAGCAGGATTTTATTTTCCCCCCACGATCCTCGAATGCCCCGACCCTACCCTCGAGATCGTGGATCGGGAGCTGTTCGGTCCTGTCCTGTCGGTTCTGCGGTTCAAAGACGAGGCCGAGGCCCTGGCCCTGGCGAATGCCAGCGCCCACGGCTTGGCGGCGGGAGTTTTTACCAGCAATCACAGCCGCGCGCTGCGCTTGAGCAAAGGGCTGCGCAGCGGTATTGTCTGGGTCAATACGTACCGCGCCATTTCGCCCATCGCCGAATTCGGCGGCGAGCGCATGAGCGGCTATGGGCGCGAAGCGGGCTTGCAAGCCCTTTACGACTATAGCCGCACCAAAACCGTTTGGATGAACATGTCCGACGATCCTATCGAAAACCCGTTCCAGCCCAGGTAAGTTTAGGAAAGCCCTATGAAGTTTCACCTTGCCCTCAACCTCGAACGCACCTCGCCCGCGCAAGATATGCGCGCCCTGGCGGCCCATACGCTGGACATGATCAAGCTCGCCGACCAAGCGGGCTTTGAAATCGCCTGGGCCGCCGAGCACCATGCGCTGGAGATGACCATTGCGCCCAATCCGTTTCAACTGCTGACCTGGTGGGCGCAGCATACGCACCGCATCCGCCTGGGTTGCGGCGTTGCCAACGCCGCCTACTGGCATCCGATCAATTTGGCGGGGGAGGCGGCCATGTGCGATTTGCTGTCGGGGGGCCGGCTGGAGCTCGGCCTCGGCTCGGGCGCTTATCAGCGCGAATTTGACCGCATGCGCCCCGGCCTCGACCAGCGCGACGGCTGGAAGTACATGCAAGAAATGCTGCCGCTGGTCCAACAGCTTTGGGCAGGCGACGTGGAACATCGCGGTGAATTTTGGCAGTTTCCTAGCGCCACCTCGGTTCCCAAACCGATCCAAGCCGAAGTGCCGATCTGGGTTGCCGCCCGTAGCCCTGCGACCTTTGATTACGCCGTCGCGCAGAATGCCAACATCTTGTCGTGGCCGCTGACCTTGGGCATGGACGAGGCGGAAAAGTACGCGGCTTTGCGCCAAAGTTCCCTGCAAGACAGACCTGGGGCCGTGCCCAAGCGGTTCGTCATGATGCGCCATACAGCGGTTTACGAAACTGCGGAAGATCGCGCGGCGTGCCTGGACGCTATCCGCCATAACTTGAGCCAGTTCGGCAATGTCATGACCAATACGGGCCAGGTGCGTCTGGGCTTTCCCGACCCCGTTCCCCTCGACCAGCTAGCGGGCAACGCCCGCGTCGACCCTGCCATGTTGGAACGCAATTTGGCCTTTGGGTCGGCGGAACAGGTGACGGAAAAACTCCAGGCCTACGCGGCGCTCGGCCTCGATGGTTTCATCTACTACGCCTCCATGGGTTTGGACTCCGCACGCCAGCGCCGCTCGCTGGAATTGTTCATCGAGCAGGTCATGCCAGCCTTTGACGCTGCCTAGGCGGTTTGGGCCGCGGCGGGCTTGGCGCAGGTGGCAAACAAGGTCGTCCTCATCCATGGCCTGGGCTTGAGCCAAGCCATGTGGACCGCGTTCAGGCCCGTGATCGCGGGCTGGGGCTTTGAGGTGCTGACCTACGATTTGCCCGGCCACGGCGGCGCGGCGGCGGCGACGCACCCTCCCAATCTGCATCTCTATGCCCAGCAACTGCTTGACGAAATGGATGCCGTAGGATGGTCCCAGGCGCATCTGGTCGGCTTTTCCCTGGGCGGGATGATCAATCGCAAGGTGGCGCTGATCGCGCCCGAACGGGTCGCGTCCCTGGTGATTTGGAACTCGCCGCACGACCGTGGCCCCAGCCAGCAAGCCGCCGTCGAGGCCCGTGCGCAGGCGGCGCGAGATCAGGGGGTTGACGCGACGCTCGAGGCGGCTTTGGCGCGTTGGCTCACCCCTGAAGCCAGCCCCGCCCTGCGCGCCCAAATTCGGGCGTGGCGGCAGGCTTGCGACCCCGAAGCTTATGCCGACGCCGCGTGGGTTCTGGCCCATGGGGTGCGGGAATTGATCGGCGCGCGGCCTGGGCACGCCTTCCCTGCGCAGGTGGTCAGTTGCGAAAACGATGTCGGCTCAACCCCCGCCATGGCCGATCATATCGCCCAGGACTTGAGCCTTGGTGCCACAGCCCTAAGCCCGATCATCGTTCCCGAACTACGCCACCTCGGCCTCCTGCAACGGCCTGAAGCCTTCTTAAGTCCCCTCAAGACTTTTTTGGCAGCAACGGCCAGGCACAACTGAGCGCCGTAAAATAGGCGCTGCTGATCGCAAAGGCCGCGAACCAAAGCCCCGAATCCGTCGCGACCGCGCCTTGGTGCAGGACTCGAAACCCCAAGACAAGCGCCGCCGCCATCCAGGCCAGCGCCATGACCCAATTGACCCATTCCCAGCCGTACAAAGGGGTGCGAAACGGATGGATATAAGGCGTCGGAACGAGGCTGAGGATGGCGCAAAGGCCAATTGCGGCCAGCGCCATCCACGGTCCCGTATCGATCAAAACCAAGGCGAAGACCAAGATATTCCAAAGGGCTGGAAACCCGATGAAGCAGTGATCGGCGGCCTTCATGCCCGCCTGCGCGTAGGTATAGCCCGCGGCCAGCACCACCAGACACCCCGCAAGGGTTTGCCAGCCCGCGGGGACCAGGCCCCATTGCCAAATCATCGCGGCGGGGATGATCGCGTAGGTGAAAAAGTCGATCACATTGTCCAGCGTGACCCCGTCCACCTGCGGGGTATGGACCTTGACCTGGGCCCAGCGGGCCAGGGTGCCGTCTAGGCCATCGACCAGCAGCGCCAGGCCCAGCCATAGAAAAGCCATGGCCTGCGCGCCCTCCACCGTGGCGATCAGCGCGAGAAACCCGAAGATCAAGCCACTGGCGGTGAACAGGTGGACGCATGTGGCGGCGATTTGGGGCAGGCGCGGGACGTTCATGAAATCACCTTCCGAATTTGCGACCCGTCTATCTGCCGCCAAGGGAATGTCAATTCTTTGGACATCTGCTATACCAGCGGCGACCAGGAATGACTCTAATGATCGCTGGTATAAGGGCCGCGACTGCGGCCCCCGCAGCGGCCCCGAGAATAGCGCGAAAGCGCCTCGGGGTATAAGCGAAGGCCCCGTCGGAGGCGAAACGCGAAGCGTTTCTGCCGTGAGACACGAAACGGTCATAAAAGTGTCAACTTTTATGACCGTTGGCGTTATAGCGTCACGCTATGCGGATTGATGCTCATCACCATCTCTGGGACCTAAGCGCGGTCGCCTATCCCTGGCTCGAAGCCAAGGGCGTGCGGCGGTTTTTTGGCGATCCTGGGCCCATTCAGCGCGACTACTTGCTCCCCGAATTTCGCCGCGATGCCAGCGCCGCCGCCGCGCAGGCCTCGGTCCATATTCAAGTCGGCGCAGCCGATGCCTACGCCGAGGCGGCGTGGGTCCAGAGTGTCGCCGATGCCCATCCCGACTGGCCGCTGCGCCAAGTGGTGTTTTGCGACTTGACTGCCGCCGACGTGGATGCCCAGTTGGCGCGCCTGCAAGCCCTCCCCAGCGTTGCGGGCGTTCGGCAAATTGTTGGGCGCGCCCCTGGCGAGGATTCCGCCACGGGCACGCAAGGGCTGCTGGACGATCCTGCCTTTGTGCGCGGGCTGCGGGCGGTGGCGGCGCGTGGTCTTAGGTTTGATCTGCAGCTGATTCCCGAACTGATGGTGCGCGCGGGGCAGGTCTTTGGACAAGTACCCGAGCTGAAGGTGGCGCTGTGCCACGCGGGCTCGCCCCATGATCGCAGCGCGTCGGGGCTGGCGGCGTACAGATCGGCGCTCGCGTCCCTCAGCGCCTTGCCGAATCTGGTCTGCAAAATTTCGGGCCTCGGCATGTTCGATCATGCTTGGACGGCGGAGAGCGTGCGGCCCTTCGTTGCGGCGTGCCTCGAGCAGTTTGGGGCAAGCCGCCTCATGTTCGGGTCTAACTTTCCCGTTGATTCGCTGAGTTCGGACTATGCGACGTTGGTCGCGCGCCACGTCAGCTTGACCGAGGGATTGAGCCCCGATCATCAGGCCCAATTCTGGGGCCTGACCGCCAAAGAATTCTATGGGTTTTGAACCTCCTCGCCAGATGTCCTGACAACAACACGCATGGCAACCGCGTCCACCCCCCTCGTGCCCCTGTCGTTCATGCCGATGCAAGCGGGCGATGGGCCAGCCATGGAGGCCCTGTTGTGGCAAACCTTCGGGCCCGACCGTCTGGTGATGCCGTCTTACGCCTTGCGGCACGGGCCGCCGCTCAATCGCTTGTCGTGGGTTGCGCGCTCGATTCAGGGCCAGGTTCTCGGGTGCTTGCGATTTTGGCCCGTGACCCTAGATACCGTCGCGGATCGGATGCCCGTGCGCGCCGCTTTGCTCGGGCCGCTGGCGGTCGATCTCGCCCACCGGGGCGCGGGGGTCGCGGGTGCGCTTGTGCGATTTGGGCTCCACCGCGCCGCCGATCAGGGCGTGCAACTGTGCTTTGTGGTGGGCGAACCGCGCTTCTATCGCCGCTTTGGGTTCACCAACGCCGCTTGGTCTGGAATCGGTTGCGCCGCGCCGATTCCCCCGCGCCGTCTGCAAGTCTTGGAATTGCAGCAGGCGGCCCTTCAGCACGTCCCGCCCAAAGCCGAAGGCGGGGCTAAGTTGGTCGCCAAATTGACGGCTGCCCCAGGTTCCTAACCGTGCTAGGGAAGCCCTATGCCAACGTCCCATAAGCGCGACCGCGCCTTTGTGAAATCTGTGATCAACTGCGGCGACTTGCAGATGCGCATCGCCGTCGATGGAACCTGGTTTCATCAGGGCACACCCATCGGCCGTAAGGAACTGGTCAAGCTATTCGCCTCGGTCCTCAAGCGCGAAGACGACGGCACCTACTGGCTGGAAACCCCCGTCGAACGGGGGGAAATCACCGTCGAAGACGCGGCCTTCATCGCCTTGCGCACGGATCAAGTTGGCGAGGACTGGCAGTTTTTGACCAACATCGACGAGACGGTCCCCCTAGATGCGGATCATCCCCTGCGTGTCGAGGTCGATCAAGATACGGGGGAACCGCGCCCCTACATCGGCGTTCGCGACGGGCTCGAGGCGCGCCTCAACCGCCAGGTTTACTACGAACTGGTCCATGCTGCCCAAGAACAACCCGACGGTCGTTGGACGATCCGCAGCGGCGGGCAAGACTGGGTCGTTGGATGGACCTAAGCCTCGCGGCGGTCACCGCGCGTCTGCGCGATCCCGCCAGCTTAGCGGGGACGCTTGATACCGAGCCGCCGCGCAAGTTTCGCGCCGCCGCCGTTATCATTCCGCTGGTGGCGCGCGAGGTTGGCCTAACCGTGATTTTCAACAAGCGCGCGTCGCATCTGCAAACCCACGCGGGGCAAGTCAGCTTTCCAGGCGGTCGGCGCGACCCCGACGACGCGACCTTGCTCGCCACGGCCCAACGCGAAATGACCGAAGAACTGGGAATCGCGCCGCCGCAGCACCAGGTCCTATGCCGCTTGTCCCCGCGGCTTGTCATATCCTACTACGAGGTGACGCCCTTCGTCAGCTTGATTGAACCGTCGGCGGCGCTGCGCCCTGACCCTGGCGAGGTTGCCTACGCCTTTGAGGTGCCGTTGGCGCACTTCATGACGGCGGGAACAGAAACGGCTATGGCGCGGGACGTGTTCGGCGAAATGCGCTGGCTTTACGCCTGGCAATGGCAGGGGGAGCGCATCTGGGGCGCCACGGGGCGGTTTATGGCCGACGTGATTCGCGCCCTGGGTGCCGAGCACGTTGCCGCCTGACTCCGCGAATTTGCGCCCCTTGCTCGACCGTCCTGCGGTGCAGGATTTGGCGCGCGTTCTGGGCGCGGATCAGGTGCGCTTGGTCGGCGGATGCGTGCGCGATGCGTGCCTGGGGCGGGCGGGGGCGGACTTGGACGCCTGCACGCCCGTGCCGCCCGACGAACTTATGGAAAGGCTCAGGGGATCGACGCTGTTTCGCGCCTACCCCACGGGGATTGACCACGGCACCGTCACCGCCTTCCATCTTGCGTCTGCGCAGAGGCTAGAGGTGACGACGCTTCGGCAGGACGTCAAGACCGACGGTCGCCATGCGCGCGTGGCCTTCGGCGCCTCCTGGGCGCAAGACGCCGCGCGGCGGGACTTTACTTTTAACGCGCTCATGCTCGACCTGCGCGGACACCTTTACGATGATTTCGGCGGCTGGACCGACTTGGTTGCGGGTCGGGTCCAGTTCATTGGCGACCCTGCGGCGCGCCTCCGCGAAGATTGGCTCCGCGCACTGCGCTATGTACGGTTCTGGGCCCGCTTTGGTCACGAACCGCCCGACACGGCCACGCGCCAAGCGTTGCGCACGGCGGCGACGCGTCTGAAGCGCTTATCGGTCGAGCGGATTTGGCGCGAGTTGAAGGGACTGGTCGTAGCGCCTGGGGTTTGGACCGCCTTGGACCTGTTTGAAGACTTGGGGTTTGCCGATGCGCTCGGCCTTACGCTTGAGCGGCTCGACTCCTGCCCTGATGTGCGGACCCTGAGCCCTGCGCAGATTTGGGGCGCCTTGCTGGGGTCTGGGACGCAAGCCACGCTTAGGCGTTTGCGGGCCTCGCGCGCCGAACAGGCCGCAGCGGTTGCCGTGGCGCGGGCCTTAGCCAGCCATGAAAGTTGGTTTGCGCGCCAGGTTCGCTATGGCACTGCGGCGGCGGTGGCGGCGCACCGCTGGCGGGGGTTGGACGGAAATCTCACCGTGGCGGCAGCCTTTCCGATCACGGGGCAAGATTTGCGCGATCGCGGGTTTGCGCCAGGCCCCGAGTTGGGGCAAGCCTTGCAGGCCCTGCGCGAACATTGGATTCGCACCGAAGGTCAAGGTACGCGCGCCGACCTTCTGGCATGGCTTAGCAAATCGACGACGTAGAACACGAGACCAGTCCAAATGGCGGCGAACAGCACCGCGCGCTTGGCGTCGAGCGTTTCGTTCAGCGGTGGTAGCATGGACAAGATGAACAGACCAATCGGAACGATGAATTGCAGCAACCCCAACGACAGCAACGGCATCCGCGCCGCCGCCGCATTGTACCATACCAGCGGCAGCAGCGTGACGAGACCCGCAAGGATCAGCAAGACCGCCTCGCGCCCGCTGGTTGCAATGAGGTAGGGGCCGCCCACCCAGCCGTAGGTGAAGATCAAAATCAGCGCGATGGGCCCGATCAGCGTTGTTTCCACGGCCATGCCGCGTTCGGCAGGAATGGCGTAGAGTTTGCGGATGCCCCCGTAGGCGGAAAAGCTCAAAGACAAGAACAGGGCAATGATCGGCAACTGCCCCATGGCGACAGTATAGAACAAGACCCCTGCGGCGGCGAAGGCGAGCGCCCAAATTTGCAGGCGTCGGGGCCGTTCGCCCAAAATCACAATGCCGAAGGCCGCGGTCATGAGGGGGGTCATGAAGTACCCAATCGACGCATCGAGCAGCCGGCCCGCCTGCACCGCGTAGATGTAGGTGCCCCAATTGGCGGCGACCAGCACCCCCGTCAGGGTCAAAATCCCGATAAGGCGCGCATCGGTGAACAGAGCGAGCGCGCCCGTGACCTTGCCGCGAAAGACCAACCAAACCCACATGAACAGACAGGACCAAACCGTGCGGTGCGCCATGATCACCAGCGCGCCCCAATCGGCAAACAAGTCAAAGAAGTAAGGCTGGACCAGCCCCCAGAACCCGAAGGCGGCGAAGGCAAACCCGAAACCTGCGCGGGTTTCTGTCGGACTCGTTGTGGCTGTCATTCCGTTACCAAAAAGCCATTCGTAATACTGCATCGGTTGAATTGAATGACCTTATACCAGCGGCGAATGAGAATGACTCCAATGATCGCTGGTATAAGGGCCGCGACTGCGGCCCCCGTAGCGGCCCCGAGAATAGCGCGAAAGCGCCTCGGGGTATAAGCGAAGGCCCCGTCGGAGGCGAAACGCGAAGCGTTTCTGCCGTGAGACACAAAACGGCCAAAAAAGTGTCAACTTTTTTCGCCGTTGGTATTAGGCCCTTTGCTGGCAAAGATGTTCCTTGGGGTCGATTCGACTTGCCGTCCTCTTTATGAGGTTTGGCGATCTGACACGACTCAAAACTGAAGGGACAGCCCATGCGATTTTTTTTCAGCCTCTTGGCGTGCCTCGCGGCAGGCCAGGGCGCACAAGCCCATCAGAGCCTGAAGCTGGTCCAGGCCTATGCTTTTGAGACGACCGCGGGCATGGCCAATGGGGCGGCCTATATCAGTCTTGAAAATCGAGGATCGGCCCCGGCCGACCTGGTCGGCGTCGCCTCGGAGGTTGCGGAGGTGACCCAGATCCATACCCACGTCCAAGACGGCGATTTGCGCCGTATGGTCGCCCTCGATCTGCCGCTGGCGCTGGCGCCTGGGCAAAGACTGACCATGGAACCAGGGGGCATCCACGTCATGCTCCTAAACCTCCAAGCCCCCCTTGCGGTTGGCGACCAAATAGAGCTTACCTTCGTCTTTGAGGGGAAGCACGCCAGGAATTTGGAGGTGATGGTGCAGGTCTATGGTCTCGACAAGTTCGACGACCTTGTCGGCCCTGGTGCGATGGCCGATCAGGACCAGGCAAGTCACGAACTTTCGGCCCAAGATCATTCTGGCCACGAGTACTAAAACCATTCGCACTTGTATCGAATCGGTTGAACCGCGTCACGTCCCGTATTGGCGCGGTTGAACCCGCTTGGTGCTGCTGGTACAAAGACCAGGAGCTTGACTGGTTGAGAGGGTTCCCATGGCGCCAAATCCCGCTGCCGCATTGAGCCTCGGCACCAAGGCCGCGTGGGGCTTTGCCGACGCGGGGGTCAATATTTTTGTTTATGTGAAGGCCGTGGTGATCCTGGCCTTCATGACCCAGTACATGGGCGTGGGGGCAGGTCTTGCGGGCCTGGTGACCTCGCTCGTGGTTCTGACCGACATGATCACGGACCCCCTTGTCGGCGCTTGGTCGGACCGCAGCGTGTCGCGGTTTGGCCGCCGGCGCCCGTTTATGGTCGTTGGCGGCCTGCTCATGCTTCTCTTTACCTACGCGCTCTTTTCGCCGCCAGGTTTGGCCGGGGCCGCGGCGGCCCTGTGGGTCTTCGTTTTCTACGCTTTGGCCTCAATCGGCTTTACCATGGTCGCGGTTCCCTACGGGGCTATGGCAACGGAAATGACGGGGTCCGCGCAGGAACGCACTCTCATGATGGGATTCCGCTTTGCCTTCGCCTCTGCGGGCCTGTTGCTGGCGGGCTTGTTCGCGACGCCCGCGCACATGGCCGCAGGTGCCCCGATCACCTGGTTGCTGATCGCCGCCCTCATGTTGATCCCGATCGGGACCTGCGTCCTGGCCACACGTCATGCCCCGCGTGTTGCCGCGCCCAGCGCCTTGTCCCTGGTCGAGCAGTGGGCGCTGGTGCGCGCCAATCCAGATTTTATCCGTCATGTCCTCGCCTACGGCCTCATGACCCTCGGGGTGGCGGTCTTGTCGGGCGGGATCCTGTTCATCACCGCCGATGTGAGCGTCCGCCAAGCCCAAGGCCATAGCTTCCAAAGTTACTTTGCCAGCGAGTTCAGCTTTGCCAGTGCCGAAGAACGCGAGCGCCTGGGCCTCGTGCGCCCCGCAGAAGGGTGGCGGGATCGGCGAGGAACCTTAGTCGAGGACGCCCAAGTCCAAAGCATCGACCCGCGCCAGCCCGATTGGTTCAAGGCTATCGATTTTGCCGCCTTGCAAGGCAGCGCCTACGGCCAGATTCAGGCTGGCGCCGTGCAAGGTGTATTGAACCGCGCCATCGCATCGAACGTGCGTGGCCCCGCGGCGGCTTTGGTGGGGTTGGCGGGCTTTTTCAGCGCCGTGTTCGCCCTGTTCTTGCTCGGCTCGATCATTTCGCAAGCCTTTTGGGTTCCACTTGCGCGGCGTGTGGGCCGCGGGCGCGCGCTCGTCGGCGGGCTGGGCGCTTATGGGGTCTTGGTCACCCTCTATCTGTTCGTGCTTTGGTACGGCAACCTGACCTTCATCATCTACGGCGCCTTTGTGTTAGGGGTGTGCAACGGGGCCTATCAGAATCTGCCCTGGGCGATCTTGCCCGCCATGATCGACCGCGCTAATGCCAGGGCTCAGGTCCATGTCGAGGGGGCCTTCAACGGCTTTTGGCTTTCGGGCCAAAAACTGGCCAACTCGCTTGCGCCTTTGCTGTTTGGTTGGGTCATCGCCCTGTTCGGCTATCAAGAATCCACCCTGGGCTTTAGTCCGCAAAGCCCTGAGGCCTCGCGCGCGTTGGAGGTTGCCATGACCTTGATTCCAGGGCTGTTTTTTCTTCTCGCCATTCCTGTGTTTTTGACGGTGCGTGCGGATTTGAGAGCCTAGCCCGCCATGCGGGAGACGGCAAAAAACTTCTTGGCACGCGGCAGGCCTTGCCTTAGTTGTGCGTTTAACGCAAAAATGTAACCCAAATTCGGACCCCTTTATAGGGTAGCTTGGACGACACGAGGGGGAACCTTGGACACTTTTTTTGGCATGCGCTTGTTCGCCCAGACCGTTCAGTCTGGCTCGTTTTCTGAGGCGGGCCGCACTTTGGGCATGGCACCCAGCTCGGTTTCCCGTCAAATTTCCATGCTGGAGGATCGCCTGGGCGTCCGTTTGCTCAATCGGTCGACCCGCCAGTTGCACTTAACCGAGGCGGGTCAAATCTACTACGAGCGAACGACCAACATCTTGCATGCGGTTGAGGACGCCAACTTGGCGGTCGCGGAGCTGGAGTCGAAACCGCGCGGTCACTTGCGGTTGAACATCCCCGTCACCTTTGGCCGTCGCCACATTGTGCCCGCCCTGTCGGGGTTCATGACGCTCTATCCTGAGGTCGAAATGGACGTCACCATGACCGACGCCATGATCAATGTGATTGAGGATGGGGCCGACTTGGTGGTGCGGATCGGCGAGCTAAAAGACAGCTCGCTGATCGCCAAAAAACTCGCGCCCAACAATCGGGTCGTGTGCTGCTCACCCGACTACTTAGAAAAACACACGGCGCCGCAATCGCCCAGGGATCTCAAAGACCATCGCTGCCTCACCTATAGGCGCGCCGTCAATCCCGACATGTGGCACTTTGCCGATCCCTCAGGAAACGTCGAGCATGTGAAGATCAACGCCGCCTTCCATGTCAACAATGGCGAAGCCCTCCTGCCCCTTGCGCGCGACAGCCAGGGGTTGATCTTGCTGCCGACCTATGTGGTCGGGAGTGATTTGCGGCGCGGCACCCTCGTGCCCGTTCTTGCCGACTATCAGGCCAGCCCCATCAGCATCGACACGGGCATCTTCGCGCTCTACCCGTCCAACCGTCACATGTCCCCCAAGGTGCGGGCCTTCGTTGACTATATTAGCGGCCATTTCGGCACCCCGCCCTATTGGGACAACTTGACCCCCGTAACAGACGCCGCAGAGGTTTAAGTGCGCCGCAACGGCGGGCAGGCGTGGCAACGCATGTTGTCGGGCCGCCGCCTCAATCTGCTCGACCCCAGCCCGTTCGATATCGAAATCGACGATATAGCCCAGGGCTTGTCCAAGGTCGCGCGCTGGAACGGCCAAACCCTTGGCGACAATGCCTTTTCGGTCGCGCAACATTCCTTGCTGGTGCTGGCTTTGCTCGATCAAGAAAGCGGCCCCTACCCCGCCACCGTTCGGCTGGGGGCCTTGCTTCACGATGCGGCCGAATACGTGATCGGGGACTTGATCAGTCCGTTCAAACGGGCCATCGATTTGGACTACAAGAATTTTGAAAACCAAATTCTGGCCGCGGTGCGCCAGCGTTTTGGCCTGACGGCGTCCATGACACCTATGGAAACGCGCGCCCTAAAGCGCGCCGACTCGCAAGCCGCGTACCTGGAGGCAACGCAACTGGCGGGGTTTTCGCCCCAAGAAGCTGCCCAGCTGTTTCAAAGCCCCAAGCGCCAAATTCACCTCACCCCGCTCGCCCCCCCCGCCGCCAAAGCCGCGTTCCTTGAGGCCTTTGCAGGTCTATATGGTACGTGATCCCAAGAGAGGTTTAGCTAACTTGGTACCAGCGTAGCGGCTTTGTTGGCGAACGGACCAACAGGTTTTTGGCTTCGAGATCGAGCTGCACGGTTTTGCTCCACCACCCTACGGCTTCCCCGCCTGGGAATAGATGTTCTGAAAGGTGCGGCGCGCTCAGGACCTGCATCTCTTTGTGCGTAATCCCTGGGGCCACGGCAGGAATAACTTTCATCAAGGCCGCGCGCATATGATGGTACTTGGCCGCGTTGACCCGTTTGAGGTGCCCTGGCACGTTGACATTTTGCACTTCGAGGGTGTCGGACTGGCCCATGCGCCAAATTTAGCACGGCGAGGAGCGGAGACAAAGAAATTCTGTTGCGAGACTTCAAATTCCTGAACCAGGATCAGGACCTTGGATTGGGATCGCTGATCAGGGCGGCGATGAGGGCCACTTTGACCATGTCGTCGGCGCGCGCGCCCCGTGACAAATCGGCAACAGGTCGGGCGAAACCGTGCAACAGCGGGCCGATTGCCTGCGCCCCCGCCAGTTCCTGCATCAATTTGTAACCTATGTTGCCCGCGTCGATCTGCGGGAAGAGCAGCACGTTGGGGTTGACCTCGCCCAGGCCTTTGCGCGCGCCGATTTCGGCGTTCAGGGCGGCGTCGCCTTGGACGGGCCCCGCCGCGTTGAGGCCGCGCTGACGCAAGGTTTTCGTGGCGGTGCGCACCTTATCGACCGACGGTCCCGCGCCGCTGCTCCCCGTTGAATAGGACAGCAAAGCCAGGCGCGCCTCGCCGAATAGGGCCGAGGCTGCCTGGGCCAGGTGCTGGCCTATATGGGCCAACTGCGTTGCGTCGGGGTCGATATTGACGGCGCAGTCGCCGAACAAAAATTGCCGACCGTCGGGAAAGTTCAGCAAGAAGGAAGAGCAAATCAGCGGGGCCTCGGCTGAGAGCCCGACCGCCCGCAGGCCCGCGCGCAAGACCGTCGCGGTCTCCGTGATCGCCCCAGCGACCAGCAAGTCCGCCTCGCCGAGGGCGAGCAGGGCGGCGGCGCGGTGCGTTGGGTCTCTTAAGTAGTCGGTGACTTTCGCCTCGGCGATCCCCGGCTTGCGTTCCCTAAAGGGTTGGGCCAGATCCGCGTCGCGGTCCCCGAGCGCGGGTGCGGGGAGGACGGTGCAGCCTAGGCGCTCAAGCTGCTGGGCGGCGGCGGCGACACGGGCGTCGCCCTGCTCGGGCAGAACGATGCGCGGCTGGGTCTTCTCTACATGGGCGCGCGCGCATTCGAACAGGTCCATGGGTGGGCGGCCTTAAAGCGGTTGGATCGCATCGCCGACCGCAAAACTGCCAGGGGTCACGGGCGCGCACAGCAACCCCAGATTGTTGTGCCCGTAGTGGCGCTTCATATGAACGTTGATGTCCTCGGGGTTCCAAGTGCGCGACCCGGGGGCAAGATTGATGGCGCGGCATCGATCGACGAGCTCCAATACTTCGACTTCCAGACTTCCCAGGCGCAAGGTCCGACCCACGAGGTCATGTTCGGCCCAGGCGGGCAGTCCTGTGAACCAGGCGTTCATACGAAATCGTGTGCGTCCCAGCGGCCGACCCAAGGTCGATTCCAAATCGGCGAGCGACGCAGGATTGGCGAGTGTTATGCACGGGACCTTGCGGTCGGTTAAACTCTGCTCAATACCTTCTACAAGCTCCAGCGGGCCTGGATCTTTCAAATCCCCAAAGGCGCGGATCTGCGTACATAAGGCGTGGCGGCCCGGTTCTATCGTCAAATCGTAGGGACCGAAAGTTTGGCCGTCGACGGTCAGGGTCAGAACTTGGCCTGCGGCATCAAATTCGGTTGTGTAGGCACCCAAAAACGCCTCGAACACCATTTGCAGAAAGTTGACCTTGGGCGACCAACCCGCAGGCGTGCGGTTCTTGACCCGCTGGGGGTGATAGACCCCAAAGCGTCGGTCGCCCGCCATACCCCGATCCGTAACCTCGGCCCTCGTCAGGTCCTGCCCATAGAATCCCTTGATGGGGTAGCGCGTTATTTGATCGATGATCATGGTCTTTGCCACCTCTTTAGCATGGGGAAAGTAAGAAACATCCAAGCGAAAAAAATCAAAGAGCTCAAAAGGGTTCCCGACCAGGTTTGCCCAGAATCAAAAAGACGACCTAAAATAAAATAGCTCGGACCAAACAGAACGGTGGACAAACACGCATTGCCAAAGCGGTTAGAGGCCCAAGTCTTCAACACATTCATGGGTCAATAGGGCCGCTTAAGTTCGATTGACCAATCAAAGACACCATAGTCGTAGTAGCCAGCGCGCGCCAAAGGGGCGATCTTTGTTATATCGACGCGCCCCGTCTCCGTGATCAAGGCGTCGTCGATATGAATCCCCACTACGAGACCGAACACAACAACCGAGGCGCGGCCCTCACCTACGGGCGCGGGGAGAGTCGTAGCGCTGTGAAAGGTGCATTCCAGCGCTACGGGGCTGGCGGCGACGCGGGGCGGTTTGACCATCTGCGACGGGGCTTGCTGCAAGCCCGCGAGCTCGAACTCGCTTTCCCCCTCGTCGATGGGGGTGGAGGTCAGGTTCATCTCCGCCATCAGCGCCTTGGGCACGACATTGACGACGAACTCGCCCGTTTCGATCGCGTGCTTGGTCGAATGCTGCGACATGGCGCCCGAAAACATGACCATGTGCGGGCGCGTGGAGACCATATTGTAAGCCGAATAGGGCGCCAGGTTGGCCACCCCGTTCGTTCCCAACGTCGAAATCCAGGCAATGGGGCGCGGGGAAACCAGGGCCTTAAAGGGATCAAAGCTCAGACCGTGTTGGTTTTTTTGCGCGTCGTAAAACATTCCGTAGGGCACCAAACTATAAAATTCATGTCGCTAGTTGACACAACTTGAGCGTGTGAAAATTTAGTCAAACACTATGAAAGATTGAGATAAAGATACTTAGAAGTTTCAAATTAAGTACGAAGATTCTTGAAAAACCCAACTTTACGCCTACTTGTATCATGGTTCTTATTGGCAAATATTCATCTAATCTAGGTCAAACTCGATGGATCTTCGTATTCATCAACGTAAGGAAGTGCTTTGCAATTTCTCGTATCGTATGATTTAGGTACCATATAGGCTTCGAAAACACTCTTCGGGAAAGCTGTAACGTTCACTTGGTCCTTTTGATTACCTCCCAAAATAGCCAACAAATCTTCTCTTCCAGGAATATAACCCATAACAAACCCAACATGGCCGCCGCCCTGACGGGATTTGACGGCGATAGCACCATAGATTGGTTCGTCAATTTGTTTGCCTTCTTCCCAGCGATTTTTCCATTCTTTAGCGCGAAAAGCGTCTTTTGCTATGCCATAGTTCGCCTGAACCATTACCCAAGCCACAAAACATGCGCACCAAGCATTCTTTGCGCCAGAATCGTCTTTGCCCCAGAATTTTGCTGCCTCAAAGTAATCAAGGATACGAGGATTGGCTTTTGGGCCATACTTTTCTTCGACTCCTTGCTCGTTGAGGGCAAATTTCATCCATTTTGGGACAACACAACCCTCACTTATTTGTCCGGCGCGAATATTTCTTATCATGGTGATACTCCTATTATGATAATTCAACTATACTACATTTAGTGCTGCTTGGGGGACACAACCATCATCATTTGGCGGCCGTCCAGCTTGGGTTCGGAATCGATCCGAATGGCGTCGCCCAAATCGTCCTGAATGCGCTTGAGCACGTCGAGGCCCAAGTTTTGGTGCGCCATTTCCCGGCCACGAAAGCGCATGGTGAACTTGACCTTGTCGCCGTTGCCCAGGAACTTGTTGGCGCTGCGCATTTTGGTGTCGTAGTCGTGCGTGTCGATGTTGGGGCGCAGCTTGACCTCTTTGGTTTCGACGATCTTTTGCCGCTTCTTCGCTTCCGCCGCTTTCTTCTGCTTTTCGTACTTGTAGCGGCCCAAATCCATGATCTTGACCACGGGCGTGGTTCCGTCCGACGAAATTTCGACCAAATCAAGGCCCACGTTGGTGGCGAGGTCCAGGGCTGCGCGGGTATCCATCACCCCATGGTTGTCCCCGCGTTGGTCGATCAAGCGCACCTGGCGGGCGGTGATGTCTCTGTTGGACCGTGGGCCATCCTTAACGGGGGGACGACGGTCAAAACGGCTTACTCTGGCTATGGCTTGGGTCCTTTCTTCGATTCAAGCAAGCGCCCCTATAGGCCCCGAGCGGGCAAATTCCAAGCAGTTTGGCGCCCCTGTGCCTTGGGACGCGCGGAGCTTTGCCCGCCTCATATTTCGTAAAACTTGCGCAGCGCCGCGAGGGTTTCTTTCAGCGGCAAGCGTTGGACCACAACGCCGTCGGGAAAGGCCCCTTCTAACCGCGATGGGAGACGCGCATCGAGCATGACGAAGGCGCCCTGGTCGGATCGTGTGCGCACCAGGCGACCAAAGGCTTGGCGTAGGCGCAGACGGGTCAGGCGGTCGTCGTAAATCCGCGGGCCAAAATGCCCCCGGCGTGCCCGATGCGCTAGGGTTGGGCGCGGCCAGGGCACGCGGTCGAACACCAGCAAACGCAGCGCCGCCCCA
Organism: Alphaproteobacteria bacterium; assembly: GCA_965229645.1. Taxonomy (GTDB): domain Bacteria; phylum Pseudomonadota; class Alphaproteobacteria; order UBA7985; family UBA7985; genus CAXQZM01. The sequence continues at coordinate 2,858,209 of OZ245893.1, read as the reverse complement.
GGCACATCGACGCCGTCGCGCAAGGCATCGGTTCCCAGCAGGCACGTATGGGTTTCGGCGCGGAAAATATCGATCAGGGTCGTGACGTCCATGCGATCGACATGCTGGGCGAGGAGGAGTAGGTCTGCTGCCTCCAGTTTCGGAGCTATGGCTTGATAGGCGGCCTGCAATCGGGTGATGGAGGTGAAGAGGCCAAGGCTACCACCGCCCGCGGCCTGAAACAGCTTGGCCATGGCGCTTGCCGCGTGGCCAGGTTTGTCACGGTCCAGGTCGTTCACGACGAAAATCTGCGTTTGCTCAGCGTAGTCGTAGGGGCTGGCCAAGGACACGCGCAGGGGTGCGGCGGGCAGGTGGCGCGCGCCCGTTTGCGTTTCGGCGGCGTCCCAATCCACCTCTGCAAGGCCCGTTTGATCGGTCAAAGTTGCCGAGGTTATGAGGGCACCCTGGGCCTGCTGCGCGAGTAGGGCCATGAACGGTGCCGTAGGGTCGATGTACTTGCGCACGAAGGCCACATCGACATCCTGACCGTCCTTGCGGCTGATCTCAAACCAATCGACGAACCCCTCAGGGGTCTGCGCGTCGAGGGACGTCAGCATGGATAGGAAAAACCGCAGAGGGTCCACGGCTCGCTGGGTGAGGGAATTGGCGATGCCGCCGAGACGGCGGCGCTGATCGGCGCCCAGGGGCTCGTCTTCGTCGGCTGCACGCGTATCCGCCGCAACGCCATTCTCTTCGGTTTCCTCAAGTCGTGACTGGATCAGCGCCTCCAACGCTTTGAGGGGCCTTAGCAGCTTTTGGATCGCCTCGCTCAAGTCTCGGGCCGTGTCGATCACGGCTGGGCGCGCGGGTCGCACCTCGATTTCGATGGAGTAGGCGGAGCTTTGGCTCGCCGCGGGGGTATGGGCATAGACCTGGTGCGCGACCGCAGCCAGGAATGCTTCGACAGGGCCCTTGGGCGCTCCAGCTTTGAGGCGTTCGTACCATCCTTGCGCGGGCAGGACCGCCGCCGCCCGTTCCAGCGCGTGCAAGGCCTCGTTGAGGGCTGAGTCTTGATCGACCAAATCCTCGAGCCGTTTGCGCAGGCCCCGCGCCCGCCCAGCAAACCCCGGCAAGCTTGCCTGCTCTGAGCCCTGAATCCAGCGGCGCAGGTCCCAGGTTTCGACCCCCGATAGGCGCGCGGTAAAAGCAGCATCGGCGGCATCGAACAGATGGTGCCCCTCATCAAACACGAAGTGCGTGGGTTGCGCTTCGGCCCCGAGATTTGGGTTGGCCAAGGTTTGGGTCATAACGAAGGCGTGGTTGGCCACCACCACCTCGGCATGGGGGGCTTTGCGCGCCATCTTTTCGGCAAAGCAGGTACCGTAGTGCGGGCAGGCTCCGTGCCAGCATTCCCCGCGCCGTACGGCCAAATTTTGCCAGAGGGTTAGGCCGACTAGTTCCCGCAGCCATCCAGGGCAGTCGCCGCCCACCAACTCCCCCGCGCGGGTTACGGCGGCCCAGCGCGCCATCAAGATCAGCCCCAAGGTCGTGTGCGTCGCGCCAAGGGGGGCGGTCTTGACCGCCGCCTCCATATTCAAAAAACATAAGTAGTTCTCGCGCCCCTTGCGGACGACCACGCGCTGTTCTTTCAGGGCTGGATTGGGGTAAAGTTTGTTCAATTCCTGGTCGAGCTGCCGCTGCAAATTGCGGGTATAGGTGGAAAGCCAAATGGCGCCCTGGTTCTTTTGCCTCCACGCGAAGGCGGGGGCCAAGTACCCCAAGGTTTTGCCGACGCCGGTGCCCGCCTCCGCCAACACGAGCGAGGGCGCGCCAACGTCTTGGGCGGGGGCGAAGGCGCCGACGACGCCGCTGGCGAAGGCCCGCTGTTCGGGCCGATAGTCCCCGCCGCCCTCGCGCACGACCGTGTCCAGGACCCGTTCGGCCTCCCCGCTGTCCACGGGGGCATTGCCAGGGCGCCCTGGCGGAGCGGCATCGTCCCACTTGCTGAGGCCGCGCCAAACTTGCAAGGCCGTGGACGACGGCGGCGTCGCCCGTTGCAAGTCTCGGCCCAAGGCCTCAAGGCACGCCTCGGCAAAGGGCCAGTCTGCTGTGTGGGCCAAATAGAGCTGTTCGAGGGTCGGGTCGGGCTTGCGGCGTTGCCTCGGGGCGTGCTGGGCCGCCAATTCGCGGATCAAGGCCTGGGTGACGTGCAGCAGGGTTGTGGCCTGATCCGCCCTATCCACTGGCACGGGCAGGCCCGTGGCACGGGCGAGGCCTGCGGGTGTGGGCACGCACCAGCGCGCGGGGCGGACAAAGGCGAAGAGGCTCAGAACATCGGCGAAGGCGCCTGGCCCGCCGTCCAAATGGACGCGCCGTGCGACGCTGGGGCCGTGGCAGACCAGGGGCCTTGCCTCGCGCACGTGCAAGGCGACCCCGCGCCCGTCGAGGGTTTCTAACTCACCGTCGCTGGAAAGCCAGGTGTGGCTGGCGTAGCCAGGGATGAGGACGGGAGCGGCGAACACGGCGCTGAAACACAAAATTCCTAACAAAGAGTCAACTTTCATCAGAATTGGTTTATGGGATTGCCATGCTCTCGATCCCGCCCGACATCGCCCTCAAGGCCAAGGCCTGGCCCTTTGAGGAGGCGCGCAAGCTGAAAATTCGCGTGGCCGATACGGTGCCGAACAAGGGCTATGTCTTGTTCCAAACGGGCTACGGGCCTTCGGGCCTGCCCCATATCGGCACCTTTGGGGAGGTGGCGCGCACCTCCATGGTGCGTCAGGCCTTCGGCGCGCTGTGCCCGCAGATTCCGACCAAGTTGTTTTCGATTTCGGACGATCTGGACGGTCTGCGCAAGGTGCCGTCGAACTTGCCCGAGGACGGGCAAAAGACCCTCGCTGCGCATCTCGGCAAGCCACTGTCGGCGATCCCAGACCCCTTTGGCACCCATGCCTCGTACGCGGCCCACAACAATGCCCGCCTCTGCGCCTTCTTGGACCGGTTCGGCTTCGACTACGAATTCAAATCCGCCTCGGACCTCTACCGCAGCGGGGCCTTTGACGCGGCCCTGCGCGCGGTCTTGCACAACTTCGACGCCATCATGGCGATCATGCTGCCGACCCTGGGGCCCGAACGGAGGGCGACCTACAACCCCTTCATGCCGATTAGCCCGACGACGGGCCGCATTCTGGTAACGCCAGCCCTGGAGGTGCGGCCCCAGGACGGAAGCTTGGTCGTTGCCGACGAAGATGGCCGCAAAATCGACGTGCCAGTGACGGGCGGTCACTGCAAGCTGCAATGGAAGCCCGATTGGGCCATGCGCAAGTTTGCCTTGGGCGTTGACTATGAGATGTACGGGAAGGACTTGATCGACAGCGCCAAAGTTGGCGACCGCCTGATCAAGACTCTGGGCGGCCGTGCGCCCGACGGTTTGGCTTACGAGCTGTTTTTGGACGGGGACGGCCAAAAAATCTCCAAATCCAAAGGCAATGGCCTGTCGATGGAGGATTGGCTCAGCTACGGCCCCGCAGAATCCCTATCCTTGTTCATGTACCAAAAACCCAAGACCGCCAAGCGCCTGTTCTTTGACGTCATTCCCAAATCAACCGACGAGTATCAGAGCCATGTCGCCAAGTGGGCGCAAGAAACTGACCCCGCCAAACTGGCGGAAAACCCTGCCTACCATATTCACGGGGGCACCGCGCCTGCGGGTCATAGCAGCGCCCTGTCCTATTCCATGCTGCTGAACTTGGCGTCGGTCGCCAACGCCGAGACCGCCGACATGATGTGGGGCTTCATCACCCGCTACGACCCGCAAGCGAATGCGCAAACGCAGCCGTTTCTGGCCGTCTTGGTCGCGCGTGCCTTGGCCTACTATCGAGACTTTGTGCGGCCCCGTAAGGCGTTTCGGGCGCCGACGGCCCAGGAATCCCAGGCCTTCGCCGCGCTGGTCGCAAAACTCGAGGCCGCCGCGCCGCATGTGTCGGGCGAAGCCCTCCAGTCCCTTGTCTACGCCACAGGCATGGAACAAGGCTATGAGGGCAACTTGCGTGCTTGGTTCCAGGCCCTCTATCAGGTCCTGCTGGGCCAAGACCAGGGACCCAGGTTTGGCTCCTTCATCGCGCTCTATGGGGTAGAGAACTCGATTGCTTTGCTCAACGCGGGCTTGAGTGGTCAACTCGCCGCCTAGTTCCCGCCCCGAGGTCACCGCGGCGGTGACCCAGGGCGTTTTGCGCCTGTGCCACGATATGGATTGGGCACCGCTGACCGAAGTCAGGCTGAAAAATGGCCGGCGCGCGGACGTATTGGCGCTCGACAAGGCGGGCCAATTTCACTGCATCGAAGTCAAGTCCAGCCGCGAGGACTTCCAGGTCGATCACAAGTGGCAAGACTATCTGGAATTTTGCGATACCTTCCGCTTTGCCGTCCCCGAAGATTTCCCCACGGACCTGATTCCCGCCGAGGTTGGGCTCCTGGTATGCGACGCCTACGGCTGGCACGAGGCGCGCGCGCCCTCCCAATCTCCTTTGCACGCGACGCGCCGCAAGGCCCTGACGCTCCTATTCGCCCGGCTCGGGGCCTTGCGCGCCGCTGGCCTGACACCCGCGGAAAGCTGAATCATGCCAACGGCCAAAAAGGTTGACACCTTTTTGGCCGTTTTATGTCTCACGGCAGAAACGCTTCGCGTTTCGCCTCCGACGGGGCCTTCGCTTATACCCCGAGGCGCTTTCGCGCTATTCTCGGGGCCGCTACGGGGGCCGCAGTCGCGGCCCTTATACCAGCGAACATAAGAGTCATTCTCATTCGCCGCTGGTATCATTAGAGCTTTGGCCCTTCTGATGCTCCACGTTCAAACCTTGCTTCGGCCTCGCAAGGCGGTGGCGAGGGTGCCTTCGTCGAGGTACTCGACCGCGCCGCCGACGGGCAGGCCTTGGGCCAACTTGGTCACCGTCACATGGCTGCGCGCCAACAGATCCTGCACAAAGTGGGCGGTTGATTGCCCCTCGACCGTCGCCGACAGCGCCAAAATGACCTCGACAACCTCCCCGCCCGCGATCCGCCGTTGCAAGGGCGCCGTGCGCAACCCCTCGGGCGTAATTCCGTCCAAGGCCGACAAGCGCCCGCCTAAGACATGGTACAGTCCCTTGTAGGTCCGGGCCCGCTCCAGCGCCCACACGTCGGCAACCTGTTCGACCACGCAAACCAAGCTGCGGTCGCGGCCCAAGTCGCGGCAGATGCGGCATAGGGGCGCGGCGTCCAGGTTGCCGCACTCCCCGCACGGCTGCACTTCGTCGGCCACGCGCGCCAGAGTGCGGGCCAGCGGGGTCATGAGGTCGGTTTTGCGTTGCAACAGATTGAGCGCCATGCGCCGGGCCGAGCGGGGGCCGATCCCTGGCAAACGCGCCAGCAAGCTGATCAGTTCATCGATTTGGGAAATCATGGTTCCCCGACAGGTTAGGGCTTATTCCAACGGCCAAAAAAGTTGAAACTTTTTTGGCCGTTTTGTGTCTCACGGCAGAAACGCTTCGCGTTTCGCCTCCGACGGGGCCTTCGCTTGTACCCCGAGGCGCTTTCGCGCTATTCTCGGGGCCGCTGCGGGGGCCGCAGTCGCGGCCCTGTGTACCAGCGATCAAAAGAGTCATTTTCAATCGCCGCTGGTATTAGGCCGGCTAAAACCCAAATCCCTCGGGTAACTTCAACCCGCCCGTAACGGCCTGCATGGATTTGGCCGCCTCTGCCTCCGCCTTGGTCTGTGCTTCGTTGACGGCGGCGACAATCAGGTCTTGCAGCATGTGCGGGTCTTCGGGGTCGATGAGGGACGGGTCGATGGTCAGCGCCTTGAGGGCGCCTTTGCCCGTTGCGGTCGCGGTCACTAATCCACCGCCCGATTGGCCTTGGACCTCCAGGTCATTTAGCTTGTCCTGGGCCTCTTGCATTTTAGCCTGCATGCGCTGGGCCTGCTTCATCATGGCTTGCACATTCTTCATGGCGTGGTCCTTCGTCGCTTGGCCTGTGAACCCCAGAGTCAGCTACCCTGGCGCTCGGCGCGGATTTCGGCGACGACTTGGGCGAGCTCGGCGCCGCTTACGGCACCGGGAACCATGCGGTCCTCAATGAAGAAGGCGGGCGTGCCCGTAATGCCCATGGCTTGGCTTACGGCGCGCGTGCGGTCCAAGTTCGCGATCATCTGCGCTTGCTGTTGCACCAGGGTGTCGCGAATAGCGTCGGCGCTGGCCCCCAGTTCGACCGCGAGCGCCAGCATCGCGTCCCCTGTGACTTGCCCTGGCGAACTCATGGCGGCGCGGTGGAGGTCGAGGTAGGACACATGCTGCGCCGCAGCCATGGCGACCATGGCTGCGTCGTGGCTTTCTTGCGAGAGAATCGGGAATTCCTTAAAGATCAACCGAATGTTGCCATCAGCCTCGACCAAATTCAGCACGTCGTTCATGGCACCGCGACAAAAGCCGCAGTTGTAGTCGAAATACTCGACCAGCGTGACGTCGCCATTGGGATTGCCGAACGCGGGTAGGAACGGATCGTTCTGAATATCAGGCGCGTAGGTGGCAAACAGATCGGCGTTCTGCGTTTGCTCGAAGGCATCGACCGCGGCGAACAACATGCCTGGATCGTTCAGCAAGGCGGCGCGGACCCGCTCATCAAACGGGCTGGCGTTGGTTGACTCCAAGTCCAGAACGCGGTCGCCGAGATCGCTGGCAAGACTTTCCAGGCCCGCAAGCATCGTCGCGGTGGTCGTATCGGCATTGCCATAGGTGGCGAGTTCGGTTTCCTGCGCCGCCAACACCTCTTGCGCGGCGTCAAGCCGGGCTTGCAAGTCCTGCGCCGCATCGCGGAGCTCGGCGGTCAGGTTGATCTGTGCTGCCAAGGTGCGCTTGGCACCATTCAGCGACGAAAGAGCATAGAGGGCGATCCCAAGACTGACGAGGGGCAGGACGATCACGGCAATCACAAGGGGCGCCCGAGCGGCGCGGAGGCGAGCTTTCAACATGGCGCGGCCTTAGCCCGATCCGCGGAAAAGAGGAAGTAAAGTTTCGGCGAGAACTTATCCCAGCGGCGACCCAGAATGATTCTTATGTTCGCTGGTATCAGGGCCGCGAACGCGGGGCCCCAAGCGGGCTCCAAGCCCGAAGGGCGCAGGGAACGCCCGCGCTCCAAACAGTTGGGCTCCAAGCCCGAAGGGCGCAGGGAACGCCCGCGCTCCAAACAGTTGGGCTCCAAGCCCGAAGGGCGCAGGGAACGCCCGCGCCCAAAACACGCGGCCTCGAGAATTGCGGACACGCGCCTCGGGGTATCAGCGAAGGCCCCGTCCAGCGGTCGGGCTGAGCGAGCCTAGCGAGCGAGTAGAGACCGCCACTAAAAGCGTCGGGCTGAGCGAGCCTAGCGAGCGAGTAGAGACCGCCACTAAAAGCGTCGGGCTGAGCGAGCCTAGCGAGCGAGTAGAGACCGCCAATAAAAGCGTCGGGCTGAGCGAGCCTAGCGAGCGAGTAGAGACCGCCAATAAAAGCGTCGGGCTGAGCGAGCCTAGCGAGCGAGTAGAGACCGCCAATAAAAGCGTCGGGCTGAGCGAGCCTAGCGAGCGAGTAGAGACCGCGACCCCAAAAAGCCGAAATGCGAAGCGTATCTGCCGCGAGACACAAATCGGCTAAAAAAAGTCCTTTTTTGACCGTTGCTTCAGCCGATTAAATACAAATGCGAATGGTATTGAAGCAACGTGTAGCCCTCATTCGACGGGTCCTGCTCGCACCGTCGCCAGCAGCGCTTGGAGTCCTTCGCGGTAGGTGGGGTAGGTCAGGGTGCCGATCAGGCGGCGCATTTTTTCGGCCTTGACCCGTTTGTTGTCGGCGTAGAAGCTGCGGGCCATGGGCGAGAGCATCGCTTCCTGGTAAGGCACCAAGGCGGGCGCAGGAACTCCGAGCAGGGCCGCAGCATAAGCGGCGACGGTTTCGGGGTCGGCGCTTTCTTGGTCCGCGCCGTTGTAGATTTCGGGCGCGCCAGGGCGCGCGACGGGAGCGACCATGGAGGCGAAGACGAGTTTGGCTATGTCCGCCACGTGAATACGGCTGAACACTTGCCCTGGCTTGGTAAGGGTCCGGGCTTTGCCGCTTTGCAGTTTGACCAGCAGGTTTCGACCTGGGCCGTAGATGCCCGCCAGACGAAAGATATGAAGCGGGATGGGCAAACGCGCCCAGGCTCGTTCGGCGGCTAAGCGGGCTTTGCCGCGGTAGGTCGTGGGAACGGGGGGCGTCGTTTCATCGACCGCAGCGCCGTCGTGATTGCCATAGACAACCGTCGTCGAGAGGTAGCCGACCCAGGCGCGCGGGCAGCGGATTAGATGCGCATCGAAGATCGGTAGGATCGGGTCCTGGCCCTCGACCAGCCCGACCGATTGCAGCACATGGGGCGCGGCCTGGAGGTCGCGGAGCAAGTCGAGATCGGGCGTCGCGTCTGGCGCTGCACCGTCGAAAACATGCGCCGCCACGCCTTGGGCGCGCAAGCGCGCGGCCTTTTCAGCGGATCGTACCGTGCCGCTGACGTGCCAGCCCGCCGCCAGACAGGTTTGCGCCAAGGCCTGGGCCGAATACCCCAGGCCGAAAATGAACAGCCGTTGGGTCAAGTGGCGGGTTGGTTCATGAAGTCTTGCAAGGCCGCCGCGTCGAGCCCGTGGCTGCCGATGGCGACTAGTCGGGTGTGGCGCGCCTCGTCTGGGTGCCAATCGCGGTCGAAATAGGCCTGAAACCGTGGGCCGACGCCCTGGATGGCGAGACGCATGGGGCTGCCCGGTACAGGAGCAAAGCCCTTGAGGCGATACAGATCAAAGCGGGTCACCGCCGCCTGGCACTTGGCGAGCAGGGCGTCCCGGTCGAGCGTGGCGGGCGCGGTGACGACGCAGGTGGCGAAATCGTCGTGCTCATGCTCATCGACGCCGTCGTGGTGCGAGGGGCGGCTGTCCAAATCCTCCTCCGCTGCCAGCCCGAGACCCAAGAGGGTGCGCGGGCCGACCTGCCCCTGCGTGGCCCAGAGCAACTGCGCCGCAGCGCGCTTGTGCTGGCCCAAAGTGGCGGTGATGCTGGCCCGCTCCGCTGGGTCGATCAGGTCGGTCTTGTTGACGAGGATCAGGTCGGCGCAGCCCAGTTGCTCTTCAAAGAGTTCCTCCAAAGGGCTTTCGTGGTCGAGGCCAGGGTCGGCGGCGCGCTGGGCCGCCAGGGCATGGGGATCGGGCGCGAACAGGCCGTCGGCGGTGGCGCGGGCATCGACCAGGGCGATGACACCATCGACCGTGACCTTGGATTTGACCGCGGGCCAGTTGAAGGCCTGGACCAGCGGCTTGGGCAAGGCCAAGCCCGAGGTTTCGATCAAAATATGGTCGGGCCGCTGCGGCAGGGCCAGCAAGGCCTCAATGGCGGGAACAAAATCGTCGGCAACGGTACAGCAGAGGCAGCCATTGGAAAGCTCGACCATCGCGTCTTCGCTGCAGCCGTCCAGGCCGCACGACTTGAGCAGGTCGCCATCGACGCCGACGTCGCCAAACTCGTTGACGATCAGGGCCAGGCGCTTGCCCTGGTTCTGTTCCATCAGGTGGCGCACCAGGGTGGTTTTGCCCGCGCCCAGGAAGCCCGTGATGATGGTGGCGGGAATTTTATGCAGCATGAGGGGTAGGTCCTAAGCGGTCGCGCCCTTGAGCGCGAGGGGCAGTCCCGCCGCGATCAGCCAGGCCTGGTCGGCCTGGTCGGCGAGGGATTGGTTGAGGGTGCCGAGGGCGTCGGCGTAGCGCCGACCCAGGGCGGTTTCGGGATGCACGCCTAGCCCCACCTCGCTCGACACCAGAAACAGATGCGCTGGACCCGACGGCAGGCGGAGATCGGGCACCTCGAGTTGATCCAAAAACAGATTGTTGAGCCACATGGAAAGGCAGTCCACCACCGCCGCAATGGGGGACGCGGCCAAGGTTGCCAGCGCCCCCTGCAAGTCCTGGGGTTGCGGAAGTTCCAAGAGATGCCAGCCTTGCTGCGCGCGGCGTTGGCGGTGCTGGGCGATGCGCTCAGCATGATCCTCGTCGTAAGCGCGGGAGGTTGCGACGTAAGTTAGCGGCAGGCCAAGCGCGCGCGCCTGGGCTTCGGCAAAGGCGGACTTGCCCGAGCGGCGCCCGCCCAAAACCAAATGATTAGGCACAATCGGGGAGGGCGCGCAGCCGGTCCCAGACCGCGTGTTTTTCGTCGGCGCTCATGATCATCCAGGTGCGAATCTCATCGAGCGTGCGGCCGCACCCCAGGCAGGTGCCGTCGGTCTTGTCGATCTGGCACAGCGATTGGCACGGGCTGGGGACGCTGGTGTCCAAGTGCAAAGGCCGATTGCGCCGTGTGGGGCGACGAGTACGGAGGGGGGTCTGGGCTGGGGCGGCGGGTTGGGCAAAGCTCATCGGCCGCCCATGCCCGCCGCGACCGCGGCAATCAGCGCCGAAGGCGACGAAAATAGCGGCACGGGCGGCATGGCGGGCCGGTCGATCATCCAGACGGGCAGGGACAGGCGGCGCGCGGCGGTCAGCTTGGCGTCTTGGCCGCCGCCTGCGTTGCGGACGATCATGAGATCGGCGGCGAACTGCCTGAGGCCGCGCAGCTCATCCGCCAGGCCGCGCTGGGTTGCGACCCTAAGGAGGACCAGCCTGCGCCAGCGGTGTGCGCGCGAAGTCGCCAAGGCGGTCTTGGAATTGATCAGGACCCGCGCCTGAAACCGGTGTTGCGCGCACGCGCGAAACAGCTCGGCGCCTTGGCCGCCCAAGGCGAGCACGACCCGTTGTGGGCGCGCGTGGCGAAGGCGGCGCACAGCCTTGGGCAGGCTTGCCACGGCGTGCCATCGGTCCCCTGGCCGATGCGTCCAGGCGGGGCGCTGAACCCCGAACAAGGGCGTCGACGACAGGCGGGCGGCTCGGTAGGCGTTCCACGACATGGTCGCCGCGAAGGGATGGGTCGCGTCGATCAGCAGGTCGGTCCCGCTGGCGCGCACGTAGGCGGCTAAGCCCGTCACGCCGCCAAAGCCGCCGATGCGCCGCGCCACCCCCGGGGGGACCACTGGACGGGCGGTCAAGCCCTTGAAGGCCAGCGTCACCGCGTAGTCGTGCGCCAGCAGCTGCGCCGCCACCGCCTGCGCCTCCCGCGTGCCGCCAAGGACCAGTGCCCTAGGCACGGGTGCCGCCCAAGTGCTGGCCCGACCGATCAAAAACCTGCACATCGACCCAGATGTCGGGCGTCAAACGCGCGTCGGCCTGCGCCTTGGCGGCTTGCGCGATGGCTTGTACCAAGGCCTCGGGGCGGGGGGCCGCTTGCAAGGCCTGGGCTGCGGTGCGTGCGCCGTGCAAGTCCTGGCCGCTCAGATCGCGTAGGAAGTCCAGATCGACCTGGGATCGGGCCGAGTGCAAATCGCCATGACCTTGGGCCAGCTTGGCGAGCTTGCCGACGCCGCCAGCGATCGACAGGCGCGGCACGGGATGGGCCTTCAGGTACTTCATCAGCGCCCCAGCAAAATCACCCATGTCGAGCAGGGCGTGGGGCGGCAGGCCATACAGGGTTTGGACTCCCTGTTCCGACTGGTGCCCCGTGGCGGCGGCCACGTGCGTCAACCCTGCGGCCCGCGCCACATCAATGCCGCGGTGAATCGAATGAATCCACGCGGCGCAGGAGTAAGGAACGACGATGCCCGTCGTGCCCAGAATCGACAAACCGCCGACGATCCCGAGCCGCCCGTTCCAGGTCCGTTTCGCAAGTTCGCCGCCGCCTGGAATCGACAACGTCAGGCGGAGGCCTTCCTGGTCCAGGTTCAGACGTTCGGCGACCACCTCGGTCATCATAGCACGCGGGGTCGGGGTGACGGCGGCCTGGCCGACGGCGATGGGCAGGCCGGGCTTTGTAACCGTGCCGACGCCAGGCCCCGCGATCAGGTGCAGGCCTGGGCGCGTGCAGCGTGCAACCCGCGCCTCGATCTGCGCGCCGTGGGTAACATCGGGGTCATCGCCCGCGTCCTTGGTGACGCTGGCCAAGGCCCAGCCCGCGCCGACCGCTTGTCGGGTCAAGGTAAAGGCGGGTCGCTGACCCCCAGGTAAAGTAATGACAACGGGGTCCAAGAAAGTTCCGTCGAGCAGGGCAGCCAGGGCCGACTTGGCGGCGGCGGTGGCGCAAGCGCCCGTGGTCCAGCCGCGCCGCAGCGGCGGCGGATCGTTACGCGCGGATGGTTTTTTCGCGCCGTCGATGCTTGGAGTCCGTTCCTTACTTGGCGCGGACGTTCCCTGCGCGCCTCGGGCGCTTGGAGTCCGCTTGTTACTTGGCACGGACGTTCCCTGCGCGCCTCTGGCGCTTGGAGTCCGCTCGTTACTTGGCACGGACGTTCCCTGCGCGCCTCTGGCGCTTGGAGTCCGTGCGTGTCTCTTTTCCCTGGTCCATAGGTCGCTTTCCTATAGAAGCCCCCCTCAACCCAAGATAGGGGCTTTGCATGTCGCTTCCCCTGCCCGACCTTTCGGCCCTAGGTCGCTTGGCGCCTGGCCATGTTTGGTTGGTGGGCGCGGGGCCTGGCGACCCTGGTTTGTTGACCTTGCTGGGGCTCAGCGCCCTGCAACAGGCCGACGTGGTGGTCCACGATGCCCTCATGGGACCCGAAATTTTGCACTGGGCGCACCCCGACGCCGACCTCGTGTTTGCGGGCAAACGCGGCGGTATCGCAAGCCCCAAGCAGATCGACATCAGCGCGCGACTGGTCCAGCTCGCGCAGGCGGGCAAGCGCGTGGTCCGCCTTAAGGGCGGCGACCCTTTGGTCTTTGGTCGGGGCGGGGAGGAAGCCCTGGCCCTCCTGAAGGCGGGCGTGCCGTTTCGGTTTGTCCCGGGCGTTTCCAGCGGGGTCGGGGGCCTCGCTTACGCGGGGATTCCCCTGACCCACCGCAGCACCAATTCCGCCGTGACCTTCTTGACGGGGCATTCGGTCACGGGCGAGGTGCCCGACAATGTCGACTGGGCGGGCCTTGCCAGGTCCAGCCCCGCCCTCGTTATCTTCATGGCCATCAAACACCTAGATGCCATTATGGCGGCCCTGATCGCGGGGGGGCGTCCCCTCGACGAACCCGTGGCCGTGGTGCAGAACGCCACCCTGCCGTCCATGCGCGTCCTCGACACCAACGTCGGCGCGACGGTCACCGACGTTCGGGCCGCAGGCCTCGGCTCGCCCGCGCTGATCGTCATCGGGGCCAACGCGCGGTTGCGGGAACAGCTGAATTGGCGCGAGGTCTAATTGTTGCCGCGGCCAGCTCTGGGGCGGGCAAGACAAGCCTAACCCTGGGCCTGATCGTGGCCTTGCGCGCGGCGGGCCAGCGGGTTCGGCCCTTTAAAGTCGGGCCCGACTATATCGACCCGACCTACCTAAGCGCCGCAGCGGGCGGGACGCCGTGCGCCAATCTCGACCCCTGGGCCATGCGCCCCGACACCTTGGCGCGTCTGGTTGCCAGCGTCGGCCCCGATGATCTGGCGGTGGTGGAGGGTGTCATGGGCCTGCACGACGGCCCTGGCTCTACCGCTGCTCTGGCACGCGCCACGGGCTGGCCCTTGGTCCTCGTCGTCGATGCGGCGGGGTCGGCGCAAACGGCCGCTGCGGTCGCCGAAGGCCTAGTCCTGCGCGACCCCGACCTCGGCATCGCCGCCGCCGTGTTCAATCGCGTCGCGAGCCCGCGTCACGAACGGATGGTTCGCCAAGGCCTGCGATCCGCCTTGCCGTGCTGGTGCGTGCCGCACGCGCCCGACCTCGCCTTGCCGCGCCGTCATTTGGGGCTGCATTTGGCCGACGAACAGGCCGACCTGCCCGCGTTTTTGGCGCGGGCGGCGCGCTGGGCCGAACCGCTGCTGCCACTCGCCGACTTGGCGAAAGAGGCAAAACCCATGCGATCAAACCCTTTGGCCAAGCCCGCCGCTGATCTGGTGGGGGCCTTGGGCGCCCAGCGCGCCGACCTAGGCTTGACCTTCGCTTACCCGCACCTGAACCTGCCCGAGGGAACGATGTTTCTGCCCGGCGGCTACCCCGAGGTCTATCTGGAGGCCATCAAGTCGGACCCTGACTTCTTGCCCGACTTGCGAGCGGCCGCAGCAGCAGGGGTGCCGATTTACGGCGAATGCGGCGGGTTCATGGTCTTGGGCGAGGCGATCATCGACGCCGACGGCCAGCGTCACGACATGGCGGGCCTGCTGCCGCTCGTTACCACCTTCGCCGAGCGCAGGCGTCATTTGGGGTATCGAGAGGTGGAGGTTCTCACCGACTTTGCCTGGGGTACAGCGGGCCAGCGCTGGCGGGGCCATGAATTTCACTACAGCCAAATTGCTTGGCAGGGCGCGGGGCAAGCCTTGTTCCACGGTCGAGACGCCCACGGCGTCGATTTGGGGCCGCAGGGGTTGAAAGTCGGGTCGGTCGCGGGGTCCTACCTTCACCTTATCGATCAAAGGGCTTAATGCCAGCGACGATCCAGAAGGACTCTTATGGTCGCTGGTATCAAGGGCCGCGACCGCGGCTCCCCAAGCGGGCTCCAAGCCCGAAGGGCGCAGGGAACGCCTGCGCTCCAAACATGCGGCCCCGAGACAAGCTAAGAAAGCGCCTCGGGGTATAAGCGAAGGCCCCGTCCTGCGGTCGGGCTGAGCGAGCGTAGCGAGCGAGTAGAGACCGCAACCCAAAGCGTCGGGCTGAGCGAGCGTAGCGAGCGAGTAGAGACCGCAACCCAAAGCGTCGGGCTGAGCGAGCCTAGCGAGCGAGTAGAGACCGCAACCCAAAAAAGCCGAAACGCGAAGCGTTTCTGCCGTGAGACAAGACATACAACGGCCAAAAAAGTGTCAACTTTTTTGGCCGTTGGTATAAGACCGCGCCATGATCTACAACCTGCTTGTCATCGGCGGCGGCATCAACGGCGCGGCCATTGCCCGCGACGCCCAAGGGCGGGGGGTCAAAACGTTGCTGGTGGAGAAGAATGATCTGGCAAGCGGCACCTCCAGCGCCTCGAGCAAGTTGATCCACGGCGGCCTTCGTTATTTGGAGACCCGCGAGTTCAAGCTGGTGCGCGAGAGCCTGGCGGAGCGGGAGGTGCTGATGCGCGCGGCCCCGCACATCATTTGGCCCATGCGGTTTCACCTGGTCCATAGCCCAGAACAGCGGCCGCGCTGGATGATCCGCGCGGGGCTATTCCTCTACGATCATCTGGCAAAGCGCACCACGCTTCCCGCGTCGCGCTTTGTGCGGTTTGACCAGGAATTCGGCGCCACCAATCCCTTGCAGGCGCGCTACGACAAGGGGTTTGCCTACTCCGATTGTTGGGTGCAAGACGCCCGTCTCGTGGTGCTTCTGGCGCAAGACCTAGTGCAGCGGGGCGGGGAAGTTTTGACCCGAACCGAGGTTACGAGCGCGCGCCGCGCCGCCGACGGCAGCCATTGGCGTTTCACCCTGAGGTGCGACGACGGGCGGCTCCTGCACGGGCAGGCCAAGGCCCTCATCAACGCCGCTGGGCCCTGGGCCGACAAGGTCGACGCCTACGTCGTTGCCAAGAACCAACCAGGCCAGCTGCGCCTTGTGCGCGGGTCCCATATCGTCGTGCCCAAAATTGCTGGGGTCGATCAGGCCTTCCTGCTGCAACACAGCGACGGTCGGGTCATCTTTGTGATTCCTTACGAGGGCGACTTTACCCTGATCGGCACCACCGACGTCAATCACACGGGCGATCCCAAGGCGGCGCGCTGCACCGACGCAGAAGCGGCCTATCTGTGCGCGGCGGTGTCGCGCTATTTCCATACGCCCGTCACCCAGGATCAGATTGTCTGGCGGTTTGCGGGCGTGCGCCCTTTGCTGTTCGAACCTGGGAAGGCGGCGCAAAGCGTTTCGCGCGACCATAGCTTTGACTTTGAGGGCGGCCCCGATCAGGCACCGCTGCTGTCGGTTTACGGGGGCAAGTTGACCGTTGCCCGTGACCTCGCGCAGCAGGCGCTGGCGCATTTTGACGGCCTGCTCCCCATGTCGGCGCCCTGGACCCGTACCGCGACCCTGCCAGGGGGCGACATGGGTCTCGACTTCGCCGCCGACCTGAACGACCTGCGCGCCCGCGCGCCCCAAGTGCCCGCTGATTTGGCCCATCGCCTGTTGCGCAACTACGGCACCTATGCCTTCGACATGATCGAGACCCTAGGCGAGCCCGTCGGCGACGGCGTTTATACGGCGGAGCTGGCGCATGTCTGGACCCACGAGTTCGCCCGTCGATCCAACGACTTCTTGTGGCGGCGCAGCAAGATGGGCCTCAGGGTCAGCGCCGCAACGCAGGCCAAAATTGACGCATTTTTTGCATGAGCCAGGTGATTGCCATCGACGGCCCTGCGGCGGCGGGCAAGGGCGCCCTGGCCCGCGGCCTCGCCCGCGCCCTTGACTTCGCCTACCTCGATACGGGTGCCCTCTATCGGGCCGTGGGGCTGAAGGCGGCGGCGGCGGGCACCCTGGACGATGCGGCGCGCATTGCCGAGGGGCTCGAGCCCCCCGACCTAAGTCATCCCGATTTGCGCCGCGCCGAAACGGGCGAATTGGCGTCCCAAGTCGCGGCGCAAAGCGGCGTTCGTCAGGCGCTTCTGGCCTTCCAGCGCCGGTTTGGCTTGACCCCTCCCGACGGGAAGGCTGGCGCCATCCTCGACGGGCGCGACATCGGCACCGTGATCTTCCCCGATGCCGATCTAAAGCTCTTCATCACTGCAAGTGCAGAGGTCCGGGCACAGCGCCGATTTGACGAACTGTCCCCTGCGACACGCCCGCCGTTCGCCACGGTGTTGGCGCAGGTGCGCGCCCGCGATGCCCGTGATGCAGGGCGGCAGGACGCCCCCATGGCCATGGCTGCGGACGCTCATGCCCTTGACACCAGCACCCTAAGCGCGGCGCAAGTCCTGAAATCAGCCCTTTCCATTTGGCGGGACTCCCGCTAAAGCCCGCAGTCTCACCCCCCGCAAGTGGCCGAGACTGGCGGGATTTTGTTCATCTTACCACCTTCTGGGGCTCGTTGCTCGTTTCTCGCCTTTGCCCCGCCAACAGAAACCAAACACAGTATGACAAGCGAATCCTTCGCCGAGTTGTTCGGCGAATCCTCTGGAACGTCCCTGACTGGCAGCGTCGTTGCTGGCACCATTATCGAAATTCAAAACGAAAACGCCATCATCGATGTTGGCCTTAAGTCCGAAGGGCGTGTGCCGTTAAAGGAGTTTAGCCTGCCGGGGGAGGAACCGTCGGTGAAAGTCGGCGATGTGGTCGATGTCTTCATTGAGCGGTACGAGGATCGCGATGGTCTGATCGGCCTGTCGCGCGAGCGCGCGCGCCGCGAAGAGGCGTGGGTGCAGCTGGAGAGAAAGTTCGAAGCCGAGGAGCGCGTAGAGGGCGTCATGTTCAATCGCGTCAAAGGCGGCTTTACGGTCGATTTGGGCGGGGCTTTGGCGTTCCTGCCAGGTTCGCAAGTTGACATTCGCCCCGTGCGCGACGTGGCACCGCTCATGAACGTCAAGCAGCCCTTTGCCATCCTCAAAATGGATCGGATGCGCGGCAATATCGTCGTTTCCCGCCGCGCGATTTTAGAAGAAACCCGCAACGAAGCCCGCGCGGAGATCGTCGCAGGTCTGGAAGAAGGCAAGCGGTTCAACGGCGTGGTAAAGAACATCACCGACTACGGCGCTTTCGTCGATTTGGGCGGCGTCGATGGCCTCTTGCACGTCACCGATATTTCCTGGAAACGCATCAGCCACCCGTCCGAGGCCTTGACCATCGGCCAGTCCGTGGATGTCGTTGTGATCAAGTTCAACGAAGAAACCCAGCGCATTTCCCTAGGCATGAAGCAGTTGCAGGAGGACCCGTGGGAAGCCCAGTCCAAGACCTTCGCGCCAGGTCAACGCCTCACTGGCCAGATCACCAACATTACCGACTACGGCGCCTTTGTCGAGTTGCAGGACGGCATTGAGGGCTTGGTTCATGTGTCCGAAATGTCCTGGACCAAGAAGAACGTCCACCCAGGCAAAATCGTTTCGACCAGCCAAGAGGTCGAAGTCATGATTTTGGAAATCGACAACGAAAAGCGGCGCATTTCCTTGGGCCTCAAGCAAACCCAAGAGAACCCCTGGATCAAGCTAGAGCGCGAACATCCCGTTGGCTCCCTTGTCGAAGGCGAGGTCAAGAACACCACCGAATTTGGCCTCTTCGTGGGTCTCGGCGACGATATCGACGGCATGGTGCATCTGAACGATCTGTCCTGGGACCAGTCGGGCGAACAAGCCTTGGCCTCGTACAAAAAGGGCGATCTCGTCCAGGCCAAGGTTTTGGAAATTGACACCGAGAAGGAGCGCGTCGGCCTGGGCATTAAGCAAATTACCGCCGATCCCTACGCGGCGGCTATTGGCGATCTTAAAAAGGGCCAAGTCACCACCGTGACGGTTAAAGAGGTGCAGTCTGGCGGCCTGGCGGTCGAAGTTGCCGACGGGGTCGAGGGCTATATTCGGCGGGGAGATCTGTCGCGTGATCGCGGCGAGCAGCGCACCGACCGCTTTGCCGTCGGCGAGCTCATCGATGCCAAAGTTACCCAACTCGACGCCCGCACGCGCCGGATCAATCTCTCGATCCGCGCCTTGGAGGAAGCAGAAGAGCGCGAAGCCATGCAGAAGCACGGTTCCGCCGATTCGGGTGCCGCCCTGGGGTCTATACTGGGCGAAGCCTTCAAAAAAGCGGGCATGACCAAGGACTGAAACCAAGGGCCAAAAAAGTTGATACTTTTTTGGCTTTTTTATGTCTCACGGCAGAAACGCTTCGCGTTTCGGCTTTTTGGGTAGCGGTCTCACCTCGCTCGCTACGCTCGCTCAGCCCGACTCTTTTGGTTGCGGTCTCTACTCGCTCGCTACGCTCGCTCAGCCCGACTCTTTTGGTTGCGGTCTCTACTCGCTCGCTATGCTCGCTCAGCCCGACTCTTTTGGTTGCGGTCTCTACTCGCTCGCTATGCTCGCTCAGCCCGACCGCAGGACGGAGCCTTCGCTTATACCCCGAGGCGCTTTCTTGGCTTGTCTCGGGGCCGCGCGTTTGGAGCGCGGGCGTTCCCTGCGCCCTTCGGGCTTGGAGCCCAACTGTTTGGAGCGCGGGCGTTCCCTGCGCCCTTCGGGCTTGGAGCCCAACTGTTTGGAGCGCGGGCGTTCCCTGCGCCCTTCGGGCTTGGAGCCCGCTTGGGGGGCCGCAGTCGCGGCCCTTATACCAGCAATTATAAAAGTCATTTTGGGTCGCCGCTGGTATGAGAAGCGTCTAGGCGTTGGCGAGTTCTTGGGCCCGCTGTTCGGCGGCTTTGACGGTGGCCAGAATCAGGTCTGGGAGGCGCGGCATGAGGATGTCGAGCCCCGCCGCCGTGGTGCCGCCAGGGCTGGTCACATTCTCGCGCAAAGTCGCAAAGCTCTCACCCGATTGATCCGCCAAGCGCGCGGCCCCCACCACGGTCCTTAGGGCCAGGTCCTGGCTTAGGGCAGCGTCAAAGCCCAGGTCTTGGGCGGCGGCACTCAAGCACTCGAGCAGATGGAACAGGTAGGCAGGCCCGCTGCCCGCAAGGGCGGTCCAGGCGTCGATCTGCGCTTCGTCGGCCAATTCGTGGGCCTGGCCCGCAGCGGTCAAAATGCGCTGGCTCAAGGCTCTCTGTGGGTCGCTGAGGTTGGAGGTGCCGATCCACCCCGTCATGCCCGCGCCCAAGGCCGCGGGCAGGTTGGGCATGGCCCGAACCAAGGGCGCGTCCTGCCCGAAAATCCCTTTTAGGAAGTCCAGCGTCTTGCCCGCCGCGATGGAAATCACCAAGCTGCCCCGCAACCGCGTGGCCATGGGCGGCAGAACCGCATCCATCAACTGCGGCTTGATCGCCAAAATCACGGCATCGGGCCTGGGTCCGTCGTAGGACCCCATGTCGGGCAAGACGCGAATATCCCCCAGCTCAGCGGGCATCTGGGGATCGACGAGGGTGATCTGCCGAAAATTTTGGGCCAAAAGGCCGCGAATCAGCGCGCCGCCCATTTTTCCGCCGCCGATGAAGAGAAGAGTTGGTTGGTCCATGGCGGCAGTTTATATCATCGGCCAAAAAAGTTGACACTTTTTTGGCCGATTGTACTAAGCCCTGGCAAGGGACCCATGAAGGTGCCTATAGGCCCCGATGTCCGCAAATCGACGGTTCGTTTTGACCCCCAATCGCTCCTTTTCTGCGATTTCTACCACGATCCTCTTCGTCCTACTCGCGGGATGGGTTGCGGGTTTGGCGGTGTTTTCTTGGACGCACCAGACATGGCCGATTTTGGCCTTTGCTGGGGGTGAGTTGCTTGGCTTGGCCCTAGCCTTTGCTGTCCATTTTCATCGAAGCCGCGCCTACGAGGAAGTCATTTTGACGCCTGAGCTCGTGCAATGGACTCGATATCTGCCCTCCGGCGCAACCCAGCGCTGGCAAGCGCCCCTGACCTGGGTCAAGATTGGCACCGAGGCCCCCCAAAATACGCGCGGTCCCCTCACCTTGAAATACGCTGGGCAGATTCTGCAATTTGGCGCGTTCTTGGGCCCCGAGGAACGCGGTAGCTTCGCCGCACGGTTCAGAACCGCGCAGCGCGACATCTTGTCAAAGAATCGTGAAGATGTGGATTAAGGCTATTCGCCTTTGTTTTGATTTGAATCGGCGTCAGATTGAATTTTGTTATATGGGCCTAAATTTCCTGAACGATACGAAACCCGCATACGGCTGCATCCCCGCTGGCGTGCCGACGGAAAACCCGAGCGCAATCGCCATTAAGGTTCCAACTTCCACCTCGTGTAATCAGATAATCATTTTGCTTCTCATAGAACCAATCCCGCACCAGCTCACCGCCTGGATAAGCCTCGTAGGGGCTGGATGTCCATTCTTCGACATTCCCAGCCATATCAACGCATCCAAAGAAACTGGCGCTGTCCAAGAAGGTTCCGACAGGGGTTGTTGTTCCCATATTTAGATCTGCCAGATTTGCCTTTCCAACTTCATAAGTGTTGCCCCAGGGATACCGACGTATCCCCCCGCCCGCAGCAAGTTCCCATTCAAATTCTGTAGGAAGGCGCGTCTTTCGCCCTGTTTTTTTTGTGCGCCACCTACAATAGGCCTTGGCAGATCGGGGACCCACACTGCTCACGGGATTATTGGCTTGTTCTTTTGGGTATCGTCCAGCATACCAACTGGTCGGAATCTCAGGATATTGCGTTTCTTTCAAAAATTCCAAGTAGTCTGCATTTGTCACTGGATACTTTGATATATTGAATGCTTCTATCGCAACAGAATGTCGAGGTCTCTCTTTTTCCAACCATTTGGAATCAAGTCCTAGGTGTGAAAATTCGGTCAATGTCATATCGATTTCTCCTTGATCGGACCCCATACCAACAGTTTTACTTGGTATGCTGATAAAATCAGCCTTAGAGCTTCCAAGCTTGTGCCCGATAAGGGAAAGAACCATGCCAGAGAATACCTTCTGGTCAATCGGCGCATCACTGCCCATAATTGATACGAGGGCCGATTCATTTAAGTTTGACGTGTCTAAGTGACCTTCGAGCATCTGTTCAACATAAAAATCAGGAAGGTTCATTTTACGTCGAACTTCTGTTGTTGTCGTCAGAAACTGTTCCATGAGATCTCTTTCGTGATTTGTTACATATCCCTATACCAACGACCAAAAAAGTTGATGCTTTTATGACCGATGGTATTATGGCCTTTCTCCCGACGGCCGTGAGATTTCGGTGTTTTCATCTTTCTGAAGCTTCTCGCCGCTTAGTAACTTGCCGATAGTAAAGCTCGACCTTGGTGTATAGACGTAGGGCGTTCTTTCATCCCGAGCGGCGCGAGAACGCATCCGCCAAAAGCCAAAAGCAATGAGGGCAAGATGACCAAGGGAAAGTAGGACGAACAAACTGCTGGGTCCGAACACCGAAATCAGCGCGGACCCCAAGACGGGGCTGAGAATACCGCCCAGGGCGTAAAAGAACATGAGGGCCGCAGCCAGCTCTACCCTTTCGGCATCTGTCGCAAAGTCATTGGCATGGCTGGCCGCAACCGAAAACATAGGCATGGTCGCAAATCCAAATAGGGCAGAGCAAATCAGCAGAGGTGTGATGCCCCACCCTTGTGTTGCTAACAGCAAAAACGCGGTGACAATTGCGCCAATCGAAAGACCGATCAAAACCCTCCGCCGATCAAAGGCGTCGGCAATCCAGCCAAGGGGGTATTGCGATACGGCACCGCCCGCGATGAAGGCGGCAAGAAACAGGCTGATTTCTTGTTGGGAGAGGCCGATGCCCTGGCCAAAGACCGCCCCCACCATACGATAAGACGATGCTGTGAGGGCCGCAACCATAACGGCTGCCACAGCCAAGGGAGATGCAAGGATCGCAAGCCTAGGCCTCAATCGAAGGGACGCAGGGGCGGCAGGTTGGCCTGCCTTGGCTAGGG
This sequence comes from Alphaproteobacteria bacterium, assembly GCA_965229645.1. Taxonomy (GTDB): domain Bacteria; phylum Pseudomonadota; class Alphaproteobacteria; order UBA7985; family UBA7985; genus CAXQZM01. The sequence continues at coordinate 2,835,717 of OZ245893.1, read as the reverse complement.
CAATGGGGATCAGGGCAGCACAGCACAAAATAGCCAACGTATTGTACGCCAAGTAGGTTGCAGGGCTTAGGCCCGCGACGAGCAGCTGGGCAAACAAGCTGGCCCCCATGTCAACAACTCGGTAGCTGGCGGTCACGCGTCCGCGATTTTGATTGTCGGCTTTTTCATTCAACCAGGCTTCAATGACCGTATAGGCCCCTGAAACACAAATCCCGATCAACACTCGAAACACGGCCCACGCAGGAACCGTGACAATCATCATGTGCGCCATCATACCAATGGTGCCGATGGCGGTGAGAACAGCAAAGGTGCGACTGGCCCCAATATTTCCCATAAGCCGAGGCGTCCACCAACATCCAATCAAGAAGCCAAGAAAGTGCGCCGACCCAATGAGACCAATTTGCGTCGTCGAAAACCCAACAAGACCTCCCGAAAGCGCGTCCAGAGGCCCCACACTGCCGATGGCCAACTGCAGCAAAATGACAGAGGCAAACAGGGAAGTTAGGGAAATTAGGAAGCGCACAAGCAATCCCCTGGCCAGACTTTTCCATGCCCTACGAATTTAAGGCTCATGTGTCACGGCAAGAAACAAGTCCTAAAGCTGATTGCAGAAATGATCTATGCCCTTTATCGACACTCGGCTTTTCCTGTTAAAATATGACCAATTTAGGGGGACGCTAACAACGATAATGTGAGCTGGTCACCCGCTCCAGCTATTCCGCCCAACTCTCTGTTATTATTGACTTTGTGCTGCTAGGTCAGCTCACCTTTTAGCCGACCTCCAAGTGCCCCCCCAAAAAGTAGGTTAGATTTCTTTGATCCATGTGGGGTCGATTGAGACTTGCTCGACGAGCCTGGTATTTACCCCCAGTTCAAATTCTTTCATTAGATCACACAGTCGGCCTCCGTCTATGAGGTCAATTGCTTTCGCCCCGTCGCGGGTCGCTTCTTCAGTAGCTGATTTTGTAAACGTCGCGGTCGTAATGAAAAGACCCTTGTCGGCTCGACCTTCCAGAGCGCCTCGGAAATCGCGAATTTCTTTTGATCCAACACTGCCAACCCATCGCTTACATTGGAAATAGACTTGGAAGGTGACGAGGTTGACGCGCAGGATGCCTACTCCGTCTATGCCCCCATCACCCGTTTTGCCGCGCACCTCTACTTTCACAAATCCAGCCTCGCGCAAGAGGCGCTGGGCTAAGCGCTCAAAACCGGCTGGGGACATTTGTCCTAGGTGCTCAAGCAGGATATCTTTCCAAGAATCTTTTTGATTGGTTGGTGCATCAGGCTCTTGCACACTTTGATCGTCGACGGGTGTGGCTTGCTGGGCTTGCCTCTTTTGCTTTGCGCGAAGCCGTTCCTCTTCTCCCACTTGCTCATAGATCGCTTGTGTTTGCTCTAGTGACGTTAGACTCTCGCCCAGCACCGTCGTCGCCCATACGCCGCGAGCAGAGTTTTCAAGTGCGTTCCCGCGTTTGAGATAGGTGCGCGCCCAGGCAAGGTAATAATTTATGCGCCGATCCCGTCCATTCGGCATGAAATAGGATTGCTCCTCCTCACTCATCTGCTCTTGCTCAATGACTTCATCTACCAATTCTTGAATGCTGGCAGAGCCGCCTAGGCTGCGTAGAGCATCCAAAGTGGCGAGCATAAGCAAGGGGATGCTTGGCAGACCTTCGGGGGCGAGTGTAAAACGTTTTGAACTTGTGGTCATGGATTTGTTTGTTTGGTCATTGAATGTGGGGGCCAAATATTGCTTTCTAACACCGAAATTTCCTCATCCGTGAGGTCGAACAGACCACAATCAATCTGATCTATTTTGGCCTCAGCTTGCGAGATTTCCGCAGTTAGGCGGGCGATTACGATTATGCAACCTAGAGTCTAGAAATTGTCTTAGGATTATTGATCGAGCTTGTCTCATTTTTCGTCGATTCCGACAATTACTGCGGGTGTGAGCTTTTTCAAGGATTCAAGATTTGGGAAGAACCTTAACTTAGTGGTTCTGCACTGCAATTCTTGTTACATGAGCTATTCAATCCCATTGGATATGCACATGCGCTTTTTGTGGGGCCTTGGAAGAGAGAAGACCATTAGTCTTTCAGGCCCTACCCCGCCTCACGAAAGAGTTCAGGAAACTGCGGCCCGCCGAACGGGGCGCCGTCTGCGTAGTCCAAATCTGGAAAGGCGGGGGACGTTGGGCCCTGGCGGCGGCGAAATACGGCCCCGTCGCCGACCCAACGGATTGAGGTGACGCGCCGGGGCACATCGGAGGTATTGGCGGGCGCGCCGTGCAGGACCCGAAAGTCGAACGCCACCGCGTCGCCCGCCGCCACATCGAATCCGCGGATGTCGAACGCGGCGCGGTCTGCCGCCACATCGGGCACCGCCGGGCGCGCGTCCCCTGCCACCAGGTCGGTGCCGTCGAACCGCTGCGGCTTGAATTGCTGGCCCCAGCGATGCGACCCTGCGACGTACTCAATCGACCGCGCGCGCGGCACGGGGTCGCACGCTACCCAAAACGAGCAGGTCTTGGCTCCCTCGACCAAGTAGTAAGGCGCGTCCTGATGCCAGGGCGTCGCGACGCTGGTCCCTGGAAATTTGAGCAGGACATGGTCGTGAAAGATGCGCGCGGTTCGCGAACCCATGAGGCGCGCCGCCAGGGCGGCCATGGGCGAGTGTCGGACCAGGCGCCGGTACCCTGCAAACTGGTCCCATACCCCATAGTCCTGAAAAAACGGCGCGGCGTCGCCTTCGGGCTGATAGGTCCGCTGCCGCCAACTCGGCGCGGCGTGATTTTCCGCCATGGCCTTCCGCAGGTCCTCGACATAGGCGGCAAAGACGCCCCGCAGCAGGACAAACCCATCCCGCGCGAAATCGTCGCAGGCTTTTTGCAGGTCTTCATCTGATAGCGGCAAATCCATGGCCGTTCTTAGAACATTGATTGGCCGCGCCGCATGCTCTTTCGGCGACATGTTAGACTCCCTGGACCGACCCACAACCCTATCGTCCAACCGCAAAATCGATCCGTCGCGCCGCCAGGCACGCCAGTTTTCGAGCAAGCCCGACGGCAGCCCGGATAATCCCAATCGCCCCGAAATCGGCCCGACCGATGTGGCGTTTCAGGAATGGGCCGATCTGGGCCTGCAAGCCCCGAATTTGCGGCGCATGCGCCAAACCCGGCTCGACCGCATCGTTGCCATGTTGCAGGAACGCGATTTGGCGGCGGCGGTTTTGTTCGACCCGCTCAACATCCGCTACGCCACCGACTCCACCAATATGCAGGTATGGACCGCCCACAACCCTGCGCGGGCGGCGCTCGTGACCGCCGACGGCTATATGGTGCTGTGGGACTTTCACAATTGCGAGTTTATGAGCGCGCATCTGGACTTGATCCAGGAGCGGCGCTCGGGCGCTGGCTTCTTCTACTTCGTTGCCGGCGATCAAGAGGCGCAGATCGCCGATGAATTTGTGCGCCAAGTCGATGATCTGGTCCGTGCTCGCGTTGGCAGCAGCAACCGTCGCATCGCCCTCGACAAAATCGAGCTGCACGGGTTCCATGCGCTGCAAAAGTATGGGCTCGAGGCCGTATCGGGCTGGGACTTCATGGAGCACGTGCGCGCGATCAAGGGCGAGGACGAGATCCGGGCCATGCGCTGCTGCCTTGCGACCACCGACATCGCCGTTGCCAAAATGCGCGAACATCTGGTCCCTGGCATCGCCGAGACCGAACTCTGGTCGGTCTTGCACAAAGAAAACATCGCCCGGGGCGGCGAATGGATCGAGACCCGGATCCTTTCCTCTGGTCAGCGCACCAACCCCTGGATGCAGGAATGCGGCCCGCGCCGAATCCAGAACAACGAACTGGTCGCCTTCGATACGGATTTGATCGGGCCCTACGGCATGTGCGCCGATTTCTCGCGCACCTGGTTCTGCGGCGACGGCGAACCAACGCAGCGCCAGCGCGACATGCACACGCTGGCCCTTGAGCATATTCGCACCAATATGGACCTGCTCAAGCCTGGGGTGACGATGAAGGAGCTGACGTTCGGCGGGCACCAACTGCCGCCCGCCTTCGTGCCGCAGCAGTACTGCGTCAAGATGCACGGGGTCGGCCTTTGCGACGAATGGCCGTCGATCTTCTACCCCGAGCAGTACATCCCAGGGGCCTTCGACGACCATGCGCTGCAACCTGGTATGGTCATGTGCGTCGAGGCCTACATCGGCGAGGTCGGCGGCCCCGATGGCGTCAAGTTGGAGGAGCAGGTGCTGATCACCGATGACGGCTTTGAGAACCTGACCCGCTGCCCCTTCGATCCCAAGCTCGTGGCCTGATCCCAAGGAGGGTGCAGCGACCCTTGAGTTGTGCGCCCTCTTGGTGGCGCGATCCCGCGCGCCTGAGCGGTTTGATACGTCAAACTCCCGTGCCCTTGGTGACCAACCGCGCATTTGGGCCTTTCGCTTTGACGCCTTAACCGCTATCTTGCAGCCAAACGGCAAGAGGACCTAGCACCATGCTCGACAAGCGACAATTTTACATCGGCGGCGCGTGGGTTGACCCCATCGACGGCAGCGACTTTGAGATCATCGATCCCTCCACCGAAGCGGTCGTCGGCCACATAGCCTTAGGCGGGCAAGCGGACACCGACGCGGCGGTCGCCGCCGCCAAGGCCGCTTTCGCGACCTGGCAACACACGTCCAAAGCCGAGCGCTTGGCCCTGTGCCGCACCATCCAACGAGTCTATGAGGCCCGCGCCGAGGACATGGCCCAGGCCATCGCCACCGAAATGGGCGCGCCCATCGCCATGGCCCGCACGCAGCAAGTCGGCGCGGGGACTTGGCACATGGACGGTTTTTTTGCCGCCGCAGAGCAATGGCAACCCGTCGCGCCCTTGGGCGACCATGCCCCTGACGACCGGGTTCTTTACGACCCCGTGGGCGTATGCGCCCTGATCACGCCCTGGAACTGGCCCATGAACCAGATTGTGCTCAAGGTGTTCCCCGCCCTGATCGCGGGCAACACCATGGTGCTGAAACCTTCGGAAATCGCGCCGCTCTCGGGCCATTTGTGGGCAGAAATCATGGACGAGGCGGGCGTGCCCGCAGGCGTCTTTAACCTTGTCAACGGCGACGGCGCGGGCGTTGGCACGCAACTTTGCGTGCATGAGGATGTCCATATGGTCTCCTTCACTGGCTCGACCCGCGCGGGCATCGCCATTTCCAAGAACGCCGCCGATACCCTGAAACGGGTATCGCTGGAATTGGGCGGCAAGGGCGCCAATATCTTGTTCGCCGATGCCCGCGACGACGCGGCGAAGTGGAGCGCCCTGCGCGTCTTCAACAACTCAGGCCAATCGTGCAACGCACCCACGCGCTTGCTGGTCGAGCGGTCGCGCTACGATCGCACCGTCGCGGAGGTCAAAGCCGTCGCCGATAAGCTCGCGGTCAAGTCCGCGCACGAAGACGGCAAGCACATCGGCCCAGTGGTTTCCAAAGCCCAATTCGACAAGATTCAAAACCTGATCCAAACTGGCCTGGACGAGGGCGCGACCTTGATCGCCGGCGGCCTGGGCCGGCCCGAAGGGCACAACCAGGGCTACTTTGTCCGCCCGACGATTTTCGCCGATGTCGATAACCAGGCCACGATCAGCCGCGAGGAAATCTTCGGCCCGGTCTTTTGCCTCATTCCCTTCGACACGGAGGACGAGGCGATCGACATCGCCAACGACACGCCCTACGGCTTGACCAACTTCATCCAGACCGAAGACCAGGACAAACTCCAGCGGGTGTCGCGCCGTTTGCGCTCGGGCATGGTTGAGAACAACGGCATTGGCCGCGGCATGGGCTCGCCCTTCGGCGGCATGAAAGGCTCGGGCAACGGCCGCGAAGGCGGCATTTGGGGCATCGAAGATTTCTGCGAAATCAAATCCGTGTCCAATTGGATCGACGACCCTCAAAATTGACATTTTTAGGGCCGTTTTGCGTTTCGGGGCAGAAACCCTTCGCGTTTCAGCTTTTTTTGAGGTCGCGGTCTCACCTCGCTCGCTAAGCCCGACCACAGGAAGGGGCCTTCGTCTATCCGAGGCGCTTTCGCACTGATCTCGGGGCTACTACGGGGGCCGCAGTCGCGGCCCTTATACCAACGGCGAAAAAGTTGACACTTTTTTGCCGTTTTGTGTCTCACGGCAGAAACGCTTCGCGTTTCGCCTCCGACGGGGCCTTCGCTTATACCCCGAGGCGCTTTCGCGCTATTCTCGGGGCCGCTACGGGGGCCGCAGTCGCGGCCCTTATACCAGCGATCAAAAGAGTCATTTTCAACCGCCGCTGGTATTACGCCAGCGAACATAAGGGTCATTTGCAACGGTCCTTGGCCACGTGAAACCAAAAGGCACCCAACTCTGCGCGACCAACCGCAAAGCGACTCGGAAAAAAAACGGATTTCAAGTCGAACCGACCCGAAATCCGCTCCAAACTTCAATCAAAAAACCGTAGGGCCGCAATCGCGGCCCCACGCAAAAAATGCGCCGCGGTGCAGATCGCCTTAGGCAGGAACGTCCGAAATGCGCGTATGCGAAAGGCTCTTGACCAAATTTTTCTCCGCAAGGCTTAGGACATCAACAACGCGCCGATGGACCGCGTGCTCGACGCTGCAATCGACTTCCTCGCTCTCCTTATCATTGCCCGCAACCAACTGCTCGCCCAAGGCGACATAAACATCCCCCAGGGTAATCTGATCGGGCTCCTTCGCCAGACGCCATCCGCCAGAATGGCCCTTTTCTGAGGACAGCATGCCCGCTTGCCGCAATTTGCCTAGTACGCGGCGCACAACGACAGGGTTGGTCCCCGCGTGGGCGGCGATGGCGCTAGAGGTGCGCACCTGATCGGGGTCTCCAGCCATGTGGCTCAGAGTATGCAGGGCCAGAAATAGGCGACTGTTTCGTTTCATTCTAAATCTCCTAAAGATATGGATAGGTTTGCTGATGTCGTGAGCGCGTTTCCAGCAACCTCCAGGCTGCCGATCGCGACCTACGCTCCAGGGTTGACCAGCCGCCCTCAACAGCAGACCAGAGGGTCGTGCGACCCGCACCTGCCGTTCAAAAATCGACTTTTACTCCCTAGCACCGCAGCACGATCAACGTCCCGTGGATTGCCTTCCGTGTTCCTTGTTACAATACGAGTTTCCCTCAAATTTCTTAAACTACAAATTGAACCAATTTGTAACTCGAATGGTTAACATGTTTACAATTCATGTCACCACAAGTGTTTTGAAATCGCATCCCGAATGTCGGAATTTGCGCGGCTGTTGCATGTTGGACACGATTGACCGAAGCAGGCGCGCCTACCCAGACACGAAGTGCCCGTGCAGGCCGAGCGGCAGGATGCCCTCCATGCGCGCACGATACACAGGCCCCGCCGCCAGGGCGGCGCCATCGTAAATGGACAGGTACGTAGCCTCTTCGGCCCAGTCTTGACTGCTGCCCACAAGCCAGAAGCCGTCCCCGCCCGAGGCCTTGGGCACCATGACATGCTCCTCCATCATCTCCGTATCGGCGGCTCTATAGGTTTGGATCCGCTCCTTATGGCGATCGTAGAGCGCAAGCTGGCCAAACCACGGCGGCGCAGTGCCGTTCTGGTCTGCCTGCCGCAGCGTCAGCATGAGGGTATGGCGATGGTCACCGAGGCTCGCGCGGGGGTCGATCTTCAAAAACTCTGCCGTCTGCAACTCGGGAACGGTCTCGAGCTTGCCTTGGCCCGTGCGCAAATTCAGCCGAATTTGGCTATAGACCACCTCGGTCGAAACATGGCCGTCCCAAGACCCGTCCATCATGGCGTAAGCATGGTCCAGCATAAAACTAGGCGTATCGTGCAAGGTCAGATCCAGGGTTATCTCATCGGGCCCGCTGTCGTAGCCATTGCCAAAGTGAAATACCCAGAAGGGATCGAGCTCGATTTCCTGCACGAGGCTCAGGTCGGCCTTATCGAATATCAAGGCCCGCGTTGGCTGATCGCCGTGCCAGGAATAGAGGCCGAGAATGCTGGCCTCTTCGTTCAGTTGATCGACCCGCAAGGGCGGCACCAATACGACCAGCTTGGTCGCCGTCACCACAAAATCGTGGATCATGGGCGCGGCGTCGAACGGGATCACCCGCACCTGTTGCGGCGTGCCAGCGGCGTCGATGTGGTAAAGCAGTAGTCCAGCGGGCGCAATTGAGTAGCCGATCGACCAGAGGTCCCCGCGTGGGTCTTGGCGCGTATGAGCGCTAAACGGCGCGCCCGCGGTTTCGGGCGACCAGTCCTTGCGGCCCAGGGTTTCTAGCGTTTCGGGGTCGATCACATGGGCCGATCCCCCTTCCCAGGTGGCCATCAGTTCGCCAGCATGGTGCAAAATGCTGATGTTGCCGACATTCTGGCCGTCGGCCGACCCGCCCGAACCCAAGTCGGCGCGCTTGGTACCAAAGGCTTCGAAGAGCATACGCTGCTCGGCTAACTCGCGGCGATTGCGCACAGTTTCGATCAGACGACCCTTATGGTGGACCCCGCTCGCCCCGATGGTGAACTTTTGCACCATTCCAGGCGCGTCGAACCAGTGACCGAACCGCTCCCCGCCTATGTCATGGTAGGCAGGGCCGTTGCGAAACAAGGCCCCTTGCAACCCCGCGGGCACCTGGCCGTGGACCGTTTCCATGGCGGTTTGGGTTTGCAGAACTTGCGCGCCAACAAACCCTCGCAGCCAGGGCTTGGCCTTCAAGGCATCGGCAAAGGCATCAAACCGTGCTTGTTCGGGGCTGGATTGAGCACGCAGGGGCAACGACAGTGCGGGCGCGGCGAGCGTCCCCGCCGCCGCGCCTTTCAACAAGGTCCGGCGGTCCATGGCTAGATCCCGTTCAATTCGACATCCAATTCGCCGCCCCGTCCCGCATATTCGAAGCTAAAAGCATCGAACGTCGGGGCCGAAAAGCGAATGGTGGGGTTGAGCGAAAATCCGTAGGGTTCCCTGGGCGCGCCAAATAGGCCACTGTTCAATTCCTCATCGCCGTTGCGATCAAGGAACACTGCTATCCCGTAAGTGCCTGCGGGCAAGTCTGGGATCGCGATCGTGTTTTCGCCATGCACAGCGTCTTGCGCCAAACCAAGCGCGGCCTCACTCGTGTCAAATTGCGCTTGCGATTTGAAAACCCCCACCATGAGCGTGCCGAGCTTGCGATCCTTTTCTGGGATCGTGACTTTGACCTGCAAGGTATCGGCCCAGGCGGCGCTGGCTGTGACGGCCAGAGATGAAATAAGCGTGAGAGCTGTTTTGTACATGAGTGTCTCCTATGGGTTGAGCGACGCCGCGAACCTTGCGACGCCCCCACACCTTGCCCCCGAAACCCCGTCAAGACCAGCGCCGGGCGCAGCGTCTTTCGCCAAAGGATCAAAAAAATTCGTGAGGACACCCCCGCCCAAGTTTCACGAAGCGCGAAATTGTGAAACTGCCCTGCGGCCATTTGCATTTGTGTTGAACCAGCGGACTCCAAGCCCGTAGGGCGCAGGGAACGTCCGCGCAACAAAGACTCGGACTCCAAGCCCGCAGGGCGCAGGGAACGTCTGCGCCAAAAAAAGAGGCCGAAATCGGCCTCTTCTAAATCATGAATTCTAAAGAGCTTGCGCTTACTTAATTTCGACCGACGCGCCCGCAGCTTCCAATTTCTCTTTGATTTCGTTGGCTTCGGCTTCAGAAACGCCTTCTTTGATCGCCTTGGGCGCAGAATCGACCAGTTCCTTGGCTTCTTTGAGGCCCAGGCCATCGACGACGCTGCGGACCTCCTTAATTACCGAAATTTTGTTGCCCCCGACGGAGGCCAAGACAACGTCAAATTCGGTCTTGGCTTCGGCAGCGGCGGCGGCGCCATCGGTGGGGGCGGCGACCGCAACGGCCGCAGGTGCAGCGGCGGAAACGCCCCATTCTTCTTCCAGCTTGGTCGCCAGTTCAGCGGCTTCCAAAACCGTCAGCGTGCTTAAGTCTTTTACGAGTTTATCGAGATCAGCCATTTTCTAGTTCCTCATGTGTGATCGTGGTAGGGAGGGTGAATCGTTAAAATTAGGCGGCGTCTTTGGCCGCGTAGGCGGCAAAGATACGGGCCAGTTGCGCGGCGGGGGCTTGCACCACCCCTGCAACCTTGGTTGCGGGGGCCTGGACCAGGCCGATGAGTTTGCCCCGCAGTTGGTCGAGCGAAGGCAGTTTGGCCAAAGCCCCCACCTCCGCTGCGGACAAAACCTTGTCGCCCATGACCGCGCCCAAGATTTCGATCTTGTCGCTCTCCTTGGCGAAGTCGGCCAGCACCTTCGCAGGCGCCACGGGGTCGTCGGCGTAGGAAATCGCCGTCGGGCCGGTCATCAAGTCTGACAGACCCGCTTTGGATGTCTCTTGCGCCGCAATTTTAACGAGCCGGTTTTTGGCGACCTTCAGCGTTGCCCCTTCGGCCCGCATCTTCCGACGCAGGGCTTGGGATTGGGTCACGCTCAGGCCTGTTTGTTTGGAAACGATGACGATTTCGGCGCTGTCGAACACATGCTTTAGCTCGGCAACCATTTCCTCTTTTTGACTGCGATCCATGGTGGGTCCCTTAACAAAAAGCGTTGGCTTACAAGGTACACGGCTCGGCGTACCTCTGGCGATCTGCCCACGATGTAAGGGAGGACTGACGCACCGCAGCATGCGCGGGCGCGCTTCAATCTCAACTTATCTCGTCTATGCTAGGCGGAGTTCCGTTTAAGGCTCTGAGGTCTCCCTGCATGCCCCTGGCAGTCTTGGACAGGCCCGCGCCTCTACCCAAACCGCGCAGACTTGGCAAGGGCTTTTTCAAAGCCCGTTTGGGACGATCCCTCAGCCCATTTCCAAGCGCCCCGCAGGTTGCGTTGCCACTTTTACCAAGGGTGACTAAGAAGGGCTCATATGATCGCTGGTACCGCGCCGCGACGACGACCCCGAGACAAGCGAAGGGAGCGCCTCGGGGTATAAGCGACGGACTCGTCCTGCGCCGCGGTCGGGCTGAGCGAGCGAGTAGAGACCGCCACCAAAAGGTCGGGCTGAGCGAGCGTAGGGAGTGAGTAGAGACCGCCACTAAAAGGCCGGGCTGAGCGAGCGTAGGGAGCGAGGTGAGACCGCCACTAAAAGGCCAGGCTGAGCGAGCGTAGGGAGCGAGGTGAGACCGCCGCCAAAAGCGTCGAGGACCGAGCCACTTCCCATTCCCGTATAAACGCAGTAATGGGGCCTTATGACTCTCTCCAACCAAACCGCCGCCTGGAAACAAGCTGATGTCGAGCATTTTATGCACCCGTTCTGCAACTACGCCGAGGCCAAGGACGAGGGCGGGGGGCGGATCATCACGGGGGCCACGGGCAGTTGGTTGACCGACAGCGAGGGCGCGCAGATTTTGGATGGTATGGCGGGCCTTTGGTGCGTCAATTTGGGCTATGGCCGCGAGGAATTGGCCGAGGCGGGGTACGAGCAGCTCAAGAAGCTCGCCTACTATAACGCCTTTTTTAAGACCGCGACGCCGCCAGCGGTCGAGCTGGCGCAGCGCTTGAGCGAGCTGGCGCCGCCAGGGTTCAACAAGGTGTTTTTTGGGTCCTCAGGGTCGGAAGCCAACGACACGGTGATCCGTATGGTTCGGACCTACTGGCAATTGCAAGGGCAGCCCGAGCGGCAAGTGATTATCGGGCGCGACTATGGTTATCATGGGTCCACGATCGCGGCGGCGGCGGCGGGGGGCATGAACGCCATGCATGCGCAAGCGGGCACCCTGCCCGACTTTAGCCATATCATGTGCCCCTACAGCTTTGAGTTGCGGCATGCAGGGGAGAGCGACGAAGCCCTTGGCGTGCGCGCCGCCAACGCCCTAGAAGCCCGTATCCTTGACATCGGCGCGGAGAAGGTCGCGGCCTTTTTGGCCGAGCCCGTGCAGGGGGCGGGGGGGTTGATTTTTCCCCCTGCGACCTACTGGCCGCGCATCCAGGAAATCTGCGATCAGTACGGCATCTTGCTGTGCGCCGACGAAGTGATCTCGGGGTTTGGCCGGTTGGGCGACTGGCTGGCGCATCCGCAGTTTGGCATCCGCCCCGATACGGTGACGCTGGCCAAGGGCCTAACCTCGGGATACCAACCGCTCTCCGCCGTGTTGGTGGGCACGCGCCTTGCCGAGGCCTTTGAAGCGGCTGACGCGGAATTTGTCCATGGCTACACCTATTCGGGCCATCCCGTTGCCTGCGCCGTGGCGCTCAAGAACTTGGAATTGATGGAAAAGGAAGGGGTTTTGGCCCATGTGCGCGACGTTGCTGGACCCCACCTGCGCCAGCGCCTGATCGAGACCTTCGGGGATCATCCGCACATCGGCGAGGTGCGGGCACGTGGCCTTCTGGCGGCCCTAGAGCTCGTCAAAGACAAGGCCACGGGCACCCGCTTCCCAGGCGATTTTGGCAGCCTAACACGCGACCAGTGCTTCCGTCGCAATCTGGTGATGCGCGCGGTGCGCCACACCATGATTTTGTCGCCGGTTTTGACCATCACCGAACAAGAAATTGACGAGTTGGTCCGCCGCGCGAGGGCCGCCATCGATGCAGCCGTCGAGATCGGGATGCGTTCTTGACCCCATGATCCGGCACTTGCCCGACCATTTGGTCAACCAAATTGCGGCGGGCGAAGTTGTTGAGCGCCCCGCCTCGGTCATCAAAGAGTTGGTGGAAAACGCTATCGACGCCGACGCCACCGACATCGTGGTGCGGCTCAGCGATGCGGGCAAGACCCTGATTGAGGTCAGCGACAACGGCACGGGCATGGTGCCCGCGCAAATGGCCCTGGCGGTGCAACGCCATGCGACCTCAAAGCTGCCGAGCCAGAGCTTGCAGGCCATCGAAACGCGGGGCTTTCGCGGCGAGGCCCTCCCCTCCATCGCGTCGGTCAGCGAGTTCACCTTGACCAGCCGACCCGCCGATGCCGACACGGCCTGGTGCCTCGACAATGCGGGGGGCACTTGGTCGGACCCGCGCCCGAGCGCGGGGGCGAAGGGCACGCGCATCCGGGTCGAGAACCTCTTTGCCCGCACCCCCGCGCGCCTCAAGTTCCTCCGCTCGGACACTGCCGAACGCACCGCCGTCAAAACCGTTCTCACCCAGCTGGCGCTTTCCGCCCCGCACGTGGCCGTAAAAGCAAGCGAGGGGACGCGCACTTTGCTGGACCTGCCCCTCCAGGTCGAGACGCGCTTGGCGCGGCTCTTGGGACCCACATTTGCCGCCGACCATGTCCATCACGTCCACGACCGCGGCGAGATACGCGTGACAGTTTTGGCGGGCCTGCCGACCCTGAACCGGGCCACTAGCGCGGGGCTGGTGTTTTTGGTCAACAATCGCCCCATCGAAGATCGGCGCCTCATGGGCGTTGTTCGCGCCGCCTATCGCGACTTCATCCCCAAGGGGCGCTTCCCGACCTTGCTCGCCCATATCGAGGTGCCCGCCCTCACCCTCGACGTCAACGTCCATCCCGCCAAGACCGAGGTGCGGTTTCGCGAGCCCAGCGCGGTTGCCACCGCGCTCATGGGCGCCTTGCGCGCGGCGCTGGACCAGGCCCCCGCCCGCTCCAGTGCCCATCTGACCCAAGACCTCCAGGCCCGCCTGCGGTCCCAGGGCCCGCCCACGCCGTCCCGTAGCCAAGTGCAAATGGCCCTGGGCGGGCAAGCGCCCCTAGGGCAGTCGCGCGCGTTCCCTGCCTCGCCCGCCGAAGCGCAACCAGCATCAAACCCGCCTGCCACCGACCCTGTGGGATCGCAGTTTGCCGACCCCCCCGCCACGCAGGTGAGTCAGCAGGACGAGGACACAAAAGACCAGCCCTTGGGCACCCCGCTTGCCCTGTTGCACAAGACCTATATAATCTCGCAAACTGCAGCGGGGTTTGCCCTGATCGACATGCACGCGGCCCATGAACGCCTGGTCTACGAGCAGCTCAAGGCCGCCCAAGCCAGCGGCCCCGTTCCGCGTCAAACCTTGCTGATTCCCGCTGTTGTGCAGGTCACCAGCGACGAGCGCGACGCCTTGATGAACCTAGCACCGCAATTCGAAGAGCTTGGCCTAGCGCTCGAGAGTTTTGGCGACGACGCCGTGTTGGTTCGCGACGTCCCCGCCGCGCTCGCAGAGACGGCCAACTGGCCCGCCCTAATCCGCGATCTGATCGACCTTCTCCCGACCGACGACGGCCCAAGCACCCTGGCGGCGAAGCTGAACGAGACGCTGGCAAGGCTGGCCTGCTATACTTCGGTCCGTGCGGGGCGGGCGCTTACCTTGCCCGAGATGGACGCGCTGCTGCGGCAAATGGAGGCCGAACCCGCCAGCGCCCAATGCAACCATGGCCGCCCTACCTCCATCCAACTGTCGTTGCGCGATCTTGAGGCCCTATTTGAAAGGGCCTGATCGCTGGTACGTCAGGTCATTGGTCTTAAAAGACCGTATCGGCGCCGATCTCGACGGAGATTTCCAGCACTTTGCTCTCCTCCTCTTCGTCAACGTCTAGATCTTCCTGCTCGCCCTCAATCTCCTCAATGACGATCAAATCGTCGGGGTCGGTAATCTCCTCATACACCGTAATGGTCCGGGTGGCGGTGCAATAGCCGTTGGCGTCGCGGAAGGCGCAGCCCGTGTCTTGATCGTCGAGGAAGGTTTCGGGCAAGGCACGGCCTGCGACCTCAAGATAGGGCAACCCCGTCTGGGGATTGAGTGAGGAGAAGATGAGGCCCTTGGGCGTCCGGAAGTTCACGCACAAATCGGGACGTTCCTCCAAAACCCGATTGAGGAACTGCTGGAACACAGGCGCAGCGACGACACTGCCGTACTGACGGTCACCTAAGCTGCGGAATTCGTAGTGCCCGATCCAGACCCCTGCCACCAAGTCTGGGGTAAAGCCGACGAACCAGGCATCGCGAAATTCGTTGGTCGTGCCCGTCTTGCCCGCCACGTAGTCGCATTGGATCTGCTGGCCCAGGCGCGCGGCCGTGCCCCGCTCCACCACTCCGCGCATCATGGAGACCAACTGAAACAAGCT
The DNA here is from genome assembly GCA_965229645.1 of Alphaproteobacteria bacterium. Lineage (GTDB taxonomy): Bacteria > Pseudomonadota > Alphaproteobacteria > UBA7985 > UBA7985 > CAXQZM01. The sequence goes on along the minus strand of OZ245893.1, from coordinate 2,820,650 downwards.
CGCCGGATCGGCGATTTGTGGGCGATTGTCGGGGGCCACGGGAAACGCCTCGCCCCGATAGCGCGCGGGGGAGCAAGCGCTGCAGTCGCGCTGATCGTGGCGATAGAGGGTCGTGCCGTGGCGGTCCTGCACCCGATCGATGACCGACGCGCGCACCAGTTTGCCCCCGTTGGCGACGCGCGCATAGGCCGACACCACATTGATCAGCGGGGTTTCCGAAGCCCCGAGCGCGTGCGAGAGCACTTGGCGCACATCGTCATCGATGCCGAAGGCCTTGGCGTACTCGACCACACGGTCCATCCCGACCGCATCGGCGACGCGGACGGTGGCGAGGTTGCGCGACAGTTCCAACCCGCCGCGGAGGGTGACCTGCCCCAAAAACTCGCCGTCATCGTTACCTGGACGCCAAACCTCATCGTCGGGCTGGGGAATGACGACGGGCAAATCGAACACCGTCGTCGCAGGCGAAAAACCAGAATCGAGCGCGGTCAAGTACACAAAGGGTTTGAAGGTCGATCCTGGCTGGCGCTGGCCTTGGGTTGCGCCGTTGAAGGGGAAGAGTTCATGATCCCAGCCGCCGACCAGCGCCAAGACCCGCCCTGTGTGAGGGTCCATGGCCACGAACGCGCCGCCGACCTCGGGGATTTGTCGCAAGGTATGGACGCCCGTCTCCAACAGCTCTACCGCCACCACATCCCCGAGCGATAGAACGTCCGATGTCGTCACGATTTCGGGACCTAGGCCCAGCTCGCCGCCCAAGGGCTCGCGCGCCCATGCGAGCACTTCAAAGGGGATCAGGCCCCAGGTTCCGTCCTGCAGTTCGATGAGCGCGCACGACCAGTCGGTCCGAAACCCCGCAGCCTGGACCCAATCCATTTCATCGATATACTCCTCCACGCCCGCATGGTTGAGGCGCAAGGCATCCCCGCACGGCAGCGCGATTTCAACGACGAGGGCCGCTTGCCAGTCCTTCAAGCCCAGGTACTCCGTCGCTTGAAAGCGGCCGCGCCAATCGCCCGTCAAGGGGATTTGCTCCAGGGGTCCTCGATACCCTTGGGTCACATCGTAGGACACCATTCGGTCCCATAAGGCCTCCTGTGCCCAGGCTTGCATATCCTCATCCATGGTCGTCCGCACCGAATAGCCGTTGCGGGCGAAGTCCGCCCCATAGGCCTGGGTCATTTGCCGGCGGACTTCGGCGGAAAAGTAGGGCACGGCCAAAAAATCGTCGGGGCTGCGCGGCTGGACCTCGAGGGCCGAGGCCTGGAAGGCGTCGGCCTCTTCTGGCGTGATAAAGCCATTTTCGGCCATTTCGGCCAAGACCCAGTTGCGCCGAGCGAGCGAACGCTCGGGATTGGCGTAGGGATTGTTGGTCGAAGGGGCTTGCGGCAGGGAGGCGAGGACCGCCGCCTCGGGGATCGTTAAGTCACGGATCGACTTGTCGAAATAAACCAGCGCCGCCGCGGCGATGCCATAGGCCTTATTGCCGTAGTAGTTTTCGTTGAGGTAGCGTTCCAAAATCTCAGGCTTGGTCAACTGACGTTCGAGCCGTTGGGCGATCATCATTTCGTAAAGCTTGCGGGTCGCGGTCCGTTCCGAGCCGACGACGAAGTTCTTCACGGTTTGCATGGTAATGGTGGACCCGCCGCGCGCGCGCCCGCCCGTTAGAATGGCGCCTGCGTTTTGCACCATGGCCTTGCCGAACCCGAGCCAGTCGACGCCCGCGTGGAGATGGAAATTCTTGTCCTCTGCGGAGATAAAGGCCTGCTGCACATGGTCGGGCACGGCCTCGATCGGCACAAAAATCCGCGCCTCGGGGTCAGACTCGGGGGTCTCGCGATAGACGATTTCGCGCATCAAAGACCCAGCGGCAGAATAGACCCGCGTTGCCATGTCGGGCTGGTAATTCAGCACGACTTCGGTCGATTGCAACCGCGCCCCGTAGCGCAGCTGCAGCCCCGAACAGGCCGACACGGCGAGGCCAAGACCCACGAGCAGCAGAAGGCGCAGGCCCGCCGCGACCCGCCGCCAGCCATGGGCGGCGGCGGTTAGCAGATTTAAGAAGAGACAAGTCATCGTCATAAGTCGTTCGGTCACTTACGCAGCCGTAAGGAGGATGCAAGCGCGCGCACGCTTAGTTGTTGGCAAAATACTCATCCAAGGCCTGATGGACCGCAACGGCGATCTTGCGCCGATGACGGGGCGATTGCAAGGCGCGCAACTCCCGCGCGTTGGTCAAGTGGCCAATTTCTAACAAGGCCGAGGGCATACGCACCGATTTCAGCACCACAAACCCCGCGCGCCGATGCGCCGTGGACGGCAAACGCACCCTGCCGCGCAACCTTTCCACCAGCACGTTGGCAAAATCAATCGACTGGTTCATGGTATCGCGCAGCAAGATATCGCCCAAAATGTTGCCCACGTCCTTGTCCTCAATGCTGGCGATGGCCCCCAGTTCGGACTTGTTTTCTTGCGCCGCGACTTCGGCTGCGTAGGCATCGGACACTGAATCGGAAAGCGTAAAGACCATGAACCCGCGAAACGACGGGTCGGGATTGGCGTTGGCGTGGATCGACAGGAAGAAGTCGGCGGCCCGACCGCGCGCCAATTCCGCACGCTCGCCCAGGGGCACGAGCCGGTCGGTGGAACGGGTCAAATAAACTTCGTAGTCGCCCGTCTCGGTCAACTCCGCATAGATTTCCTGCGCCATGGTCAGGACAATGTCAGCTTCCTTCACATTGTTGGCGCCGATGGCCCCAGGATCACGCCCGCCGTGGCCAGGGTCAATCACGATAATGTACTTCTGCGGCGTCAAGTGGGCAGGGCGTGGGGGGGGAAGAATCTGGGTTTCGCAGCCCGCGCAGATCAGTTGCGGCTTTGTGGGCGCAGTTGCGGGCGGATCGGGGGCAAGCTCAGCTTGGTCGGGCTTTGGATCCCGCGCTAACTGCCGCTCGGCCAAAATCGTCCCATTGGCCGAGCCTTGGCCAGGGCGCATGTCGATGACCAGGCGATAGGCCGCGTCCCCTCGGGGGTCCAAGAAGAACGTCTGGTCCAACTGCGCCGATTGGTCGAGGTCAAAGACGACCCGGGTAAGATTGGCGTTGAACTCCCCAAGACGGACATCGCGCACCAGGCCCGCCTTTGCCGCCGTGATCGGCACCGCAGAGACCTCGTCCAGGCCCGCAACATCGACCACGAGGCGCGGCGGGCTAGCCAGGTAAAAAATCGTATAGTTTAGGTCCTGATCCAGCTCAATCACGCCACGCGTGCGCCCATCCTCGTACCCCACCCGTATATCGCGGATCGACTGGGCAACAGCCCTACTCCCGCTAGCAAGGAACAGACACGCCAGCACCAGCAGCGTTCGTTTAGTCAACCGAGAGAAGAGCATAAAAAGCGTATGGAGGCTTGCCCGAAGAATTGAAGGCGCCCTTACCATGGGTCACAAAGCTTGCCGAGTTTTTTTTGATAGGCAGGAAAACTGGACGAGCCGCTGGGCTTTGCACGTGGTACCAGCGGAGAGGATAAATGACCCCCTATGCGGGCTTGCCTCCCATAAAAGGGTGCCTGTCGGGCATCGTTTGGCACGGCACGAAGTTCTTGGCGTCTGTACTTCCCGTCACCGATCCGTACTGGATCCTGCAACAATGCTTCGCTGCGCGCTGGATGACATCAGGTGGGAGCTTGCTGCATTCAGGGCCTCACGTCCGCCCTGTTCCTGGTCAGGGCAATGCACGCCACGCGACCGATGAGCGCCTGAACTTGGCAAAAGAAAAACGTCATCTACCGAGTAAGCGCATTTTATTTTTGCGCCTCCATCACAACTATCTTGCATTTTGTGTTGATGTGTTCAGCGAGCTTCCTGGCGACCGCAATCAGGGCGACCATAGGCTTCTTACCGTTGGCTCTGAGGCGTTCATACTGCTCCTTGGTGACCCCCGTCCTTGAGGCGGCTAAGGCAGCCATGAAGAGGGCTTGTCGAGGGACAGATCGACCCTTTCCAGTTTTTTGATATCCCGCTCGGTTGCCACTTTGGTTGGCATAAGGAACCAACCCGACGAGGGCTGACACCTGCTTTCGGTTGATCGTTCCCAGCTCTGGGACAAGGGCTACCATGACCAAAGCACTAACAGGACCAACCCCATGGCAGCTGGTGGCAGCATCGTATTTTGCCTTCAAGGTGGGGCAAGATTTAATTAAAGCTCTAGCGGCTTCCTCAACCTCTTTGATCCGAACCTTGATCGATTTTAGTGACTGGCTAAGGTGCTTCTTCTGCAGCGAAGTAATCGCGATACACTGGGCACGGTTTTTCAATCTTGTTTGCTCTTTGACAAGGTCTCCACGATAGGTTACCAAAGTCTTGAGCTCAACTTGCAATGCGCTCAAGGGTATGTAACGTCTAAGCTGGGTCTTGCGTTCACGCCCATAGAGGGCCAAGGCAAAGGCATCCAAGGGATCGGTCTTAGCCTGGTTGAGCGACCTGGCGAAAGCAGATGCTTTTCGAGTGTCGGCGCGATGGAGATACCAGTTCGCTTCATGCAATGTTTCGGCGAGTAGGATCTCATATCCACCTGTTGGTTCGAAAACACACATGGATATTTGGCCGAGATTTTCGACCTCTTTGAGGAGTTTCTTAAGTCCAGTTTTGGAGTTGAGAACCTTGAAAGACTTTAAGGGTCTATCACTGTCCTTATCCAAGATAGAGACGGCGATGTCAGCCTTTGAGACATCGCATCCAACAAAGATGTTGTTCGGGTGGTGAGTTTGTGTCATATCAAACCTCCATTTAGTAAGCGAGTAGCACTTGATTGTCTTCAGGCGTGGGCTCTAAAGTCCCCGTCCTATTCTACCGATCGTGCTATGAGCCTGGACCAAGGCGACTCAGATGACGATAGGCGCTCAAAGGCCTGCATTCTGCACAGTCAACCTGGCCCACGTCGATTTGGACCCCCGATCGGGGGTCCAAATCGACAAGCTCAGAACCTCCCTATACACGAAGTTAAACAGACAATTCTGCGCCGAGCGCAGCGAGGTCGCAGAATCCATCACCAGCTGGTAGCCGATGGCACGGAAGTATCCATCTCCGCTTCAGCATCAGCCGAGACGCAGCTGAACCAACAGGTCATGCATTGTTTCGGCTGGTATAATAGGACAAGGCGCTTGCTGGTTGCATCAAATGAAATCGAGTCTTCCCCAAAAGCGATTCCCCTGCGTGCGGGGGACGAGGATATTGAAATATGCAAGTTTCTGGTCTATTTTGCTTGATTGAGCAGCCTAGATCCGACCGAAATTCAATTAACCGCGCGCATCGCTCACCTCGATTTTTTGCAACGCGTCATCGCGCGGCAAGTGCACAATGGCACAAATATAAAGAACTTTTCCCTTTATATGATCGCAGCCGTGGCTGGCGTTGCTGCGATTTTTGAGGTGCCAGTCCTTGCCTTCTTGGCCCTCCCACTCATGGCGGTGTTTTCCATTTTGGACGCCCTTTATTTGCGGTTGGAGCGGGGCTATCGCGCCAAGTACAATGAGGTAGCAGCGGCGCCCTATGATCCAATTTCAACTTTTTCCTTAACCGAGGCTGGCGGCTGTCGCTTCATCGATGCTTATGCAAGTAAGTTCAATGTTTGGTTCTATGGCGGACTAACAGGCGTCGCGCTGATCTTCGGTGCCCTGCTGGAATGGCTTTAGACGGTTGAAGAAGACTGCCTGACCTAAGGACTTCATGCGCTCTCCTTGCGTTCTTAGGGCGTCCAATTTTCTTGATCTGCAATGCCCGCAGCGATTGAGGGCACTTATATCAAGGGTCGTTTTCAACGACCCTTTCGTAGCGTTCAAGCGCCACGCAGGCCGCGCGCCCACTTGGTCGCTCGTCCTTCATGAATACTGAATTTTCAATTCGGTATTCTCTGCGCCCATGCGCGGTTCGACGAGTCAAACTTTGTCGCCGTTGGTCTTGTGTTCTCTGGTACAGGGCAGCGAGAACTGCGGACATGCGCCTCTGATCATACGCAGGGCTATCGCTTTTGAAAAAAGTCACGCCGCGAAGGAGTACATTTAAGGAACGCGCCACTGAGTCTTTTGGAGGTTTAGCGTAAAAACCAGTAGTTGGGAGTCAAATTTCCGCTTAACGATGGCGTACGAGGCCTGATTCAATTCAAAAGCGATTGCCCTGTGATCGTACGGTCAAGGCCTTGCCATCGGTCTAGGGGTTGGTATAAGCTACCGCATGAGGATGTCTGATTTCTCCCTCCGCAGCCAGGGTCGGACCAATGCGGGCGACCAGGTGGCGCCGACCCGCTTTCAACCGAACGACAGTGTCGTCGCCCATACGTTATGCCAGTGCGAGCAGGAGCAAGGAGGAACTTTTTTGGCTGAGATCGACAAGGGAATGCAAGGGGAAACCCATCCTTTTGACCCCAGTGCTTTCAAAGCCGAAATGCGCACTAAGTACGGGCATCTATATCCAGGAGCATGAAGGTTCGGTATGGCGATCTTGCCAAGGCCGACCTAGAAAACATCTTTCTGTACACCGTCGAACACTGGGGCTGGCGGCAAGCCGATGCCTATGTTGATGAGCTTGATCGAATCTTGAACGAGGTCCAGGCGGGAAACACCTCCATAAGAGCTATCCCTGAACGCCCAGGGTTGTTTCGCGTGCGCGCAGGTTCTCACTTCGCCATCTTTACGCAGAGCAGCGATCTGATTGAAGTGCGTCGGATTTTGCATGTAAGCATGGATACGCTCCAACACATTTAGGCACGAACCAATCCTGCTATCGGCCATTTTTTATCTTTGGCCACTCCGTCAGGCTTCGCCTGCCATCCCTCCGAGGGGCGGGTAATACCAACGGAAAGGTTAAATGACCTACGTATCCCCCCTCCCCCAAAGAAGAGGTGCCTGTCGGGCATCGTTTGGCACGGCACAAAGTTCGTGCCGTCTGTACTTTCTGCCACCGATCGGTGCTGGATCCTGCGACTGCGCGCAGGATGACGCCAGGTGGGGGCTTGCTGAATTTAAGGCCTCAGGTCCGCCCTTTTCCTGGGTATGGCAAAGCGCGCCACGAGACCGATGAGTGCCTGAGCATTGCAGAAGAAAAATGTCATCTACCGAGTAAGCGCATTTTATTTTTGCGTTTCCATCACAACTATCTTGCATTTTGCGTTGATGTGTTCAGCGAGCTTCCTGGCGACCGCAATCAGGGCGACCATAGGCTTCTTACCGTTGGCTCTGAGGCGTTCATACTGCTCCTTGGTGACCCCCGCCCTTGAGGCGGCTAAGGCAGCCATGAAGAGGGCTTGTCGAGGGACAGATCGACCCTTTCCAGTTTTTTGATATCCCGCTCGGTTGCCACTTTGGTTGGCATAAGGAACCAACCCGACGAGGGCGGACACCTGCTTTCGGTTGATCGTTCCCAGCTCTGGGACAAGGGCTACCATGACCAAAGCACTAACAGGACCAACCCCATGGCAGCTGGTGGCAGCATCGTATTTTGCCTTCAAGGTGGGGCAAGATTTAATTAAAGCTCTAGCGGCTTCCTCAACCTCTTTGATCCGAACCTTGATCGATTTTAGTGACTGGCTAAGGTGCTTCTTCTGCAGCGAAGTAATCGCGATACACTGGGCACGGTTTTTCAATCTTGTTTGCTCTTTGACAAGGTCTCCACGATAGGTTACCAAAGTCTTGAGCTCAACTTGCAATGCGCTCAAGGGTATGTAACGTCTAAGCTGGGTCTTGCGTTCACGCCCATAGAGGGCCAAGGCAAAGGCATCCAAGGGATCGGTCTTGGCCTGGTTGAGCGACCTGGCGAAAGCAGATGCTTTTCGAGTGTCGGCGCGATGGAGATACCAGTTCGCTTCATGCAATGTTTCGGCGAGTAGGATCTCATATCCACCTGTTGGTTCGAAAACACACATGGATATTTGGCCGAGATTTTCGACCTCTTTGAGGAGTTTCTTAAGTCCAGTTTTGGAGTTGAGAACCTTGAAAGACTTTAAGGGTCTATCACTGTCCTTATCCAAGATAGAGACGGCGATGTCAGCCTTTGAGACATCGCATCCAACAAAGATGTTGTTCGGGTGGTGAGTTTGTGTCATATCAAACCTCCATTTAGTAAGCGAGTAGCACTTGATTGTCTTCAGGCGTGGGCTCTAAAGTCCCCGTCCTATTCTACCGATCGTGCTATAGCCAAGGCGTTATAAATTGGTTATATTGAGATATGACTTATCCCCTAGAATTTCGTCTTCATGTTTTGTCCATCAAAGAGAATGAAGGTTTGACGTTTGCACAAGCCTCGGAACGCTTTCGAGTAGGAATAGCCTCCTTAGTGCGCTGGTCCAAACGTAGTGATCCCATGAGAACTAAGAAGCGTCCATGGATAAAGATAAATCTTCATCGATTGGCTCGCGATATCCGTGATTTTCCTGACGCCTATCATCGTGAACGAGCTGAGCGCCTTGGCGTAAGTGCCCGTGGCATATGTGATGCAATGAAGCGCATGAACGTCAGCTATAAAAAAAACTCTACATCATCCCTCAGCAGACGCCGCAAAGCGTGCTGCATTTCAGAGCAAGATCGAGGTCTATAAGAGCGAAGGCCGCCCCCTGATTTATATTGATGAAGCGGGTTTTGCCCATGATATGCCGCGCACACATGGCTATTCAGTTCGCGGTGAACGGTGTTACGGCGTCCATAATTGGAATCCCAGAAAGAGAACCAATGCAATTGGAGCAATCTTGAATGAAGTACTGATCTCCTGTTGGTTATGCGATTGCAACATCAATAGTGATATTTTTCACCGATGGATTGTTGAAGATCTATTGCCTGTTCTACCCCACAAGGCAGTTATTATTATGGACAATGCCTCCTTCCACAAAAGAACTGACATTCAAGAAGCAATACATGGGGCTGGACATACACTAGAATATCTTCCCCCGTACTCTCCAGACTTCAACCCCATCGAACATACCTGGGCAAACATAAAGGAAGAAATTCGAACAACCTATCAGAGCTTAGAGCATATTATCAAACAAAATTTCGAATCAAAACAAAACGCCTAGACTATATGAGCCTGGACCAAGGCGACTCAGATGACGATAGGCGCTCAAAGGCCTGCATTCTGCACAGTCAACCTGGCCCACGTCGATTTGGACCCCCGATCGGGGGTCCAAATCGACAAGCTCAGAACCTCCCTATAAACGAAGTTAAACAGACAATTCTGCGCCGAGCGCAGCGAGGTCGCAGAATCCATCACCAGTTGTCAGCCGATGGGACGGAAGCATCCATCTCTGAATCGGTATCAGCAGCAACGCAGGTGGATCAACAGGTCAGTCATTGCTTCCGTTGGTATAATACCAACGGAAGTATTCAATGACCTATGGGCCGTCTGCGTTCGAGCGCCGAGACTCAATTCATATGGCAAGCAAACTGCAATCGGACAACGGTCATTCGATCTTTCCGCTGGTATAAGTGGGCGGTGCAAGGATGGACCCTTCCGTTCCATCCGCTGCCCGTCAGTGATGGATTCCGCGACTTCGCTTCGCTGCGCGCGGAATGACGTTTTTCTTTTGACGGTGTTGAAGCGCTGTTTGTCTTTGGCGAAAAAGTTCCCAACCTCCACGCGTTTTTACGAGTCAAAAGCTACCGCCGTTGGTATGACACCAAGGGTCGCTGCAAACGACCCTTGGTCTTAAGCGACTGCTGGCAATCGTCGAGGTGCCTACAAGTCGGGTTGCGGGGTGCCTGAGAGATCGGCGATTAGGGCGGCGCTTTCGGCCTCGCGCGCGCGCTGGGCTTCCATGATTTCCTGGTCCTTGTCTTTGGCGATCTTGCGCAACCGCTGCATGACCGAACCCGTTCCCGCTGGAATCAGACGGCCAACGATGACGTTTTCCTTGAGACCCAGCAGCGTATCGACCTTGCCGTTGACCGCCGCCTCGGTCAAAACCTTGGTGGTTTCTTGGAAGGAAGCTGCGGAGATGAACGACTTGGTCTGCAACGACGCCTTGGTGATCCCGAGCAGAACGGGCTTCGCCGTGGCCAGCTTGCGCCCCTCCTTGGCAGCGCGATCGTTCTCGGCGGCGAAGTCATCGCGATTGATCTCCTCGCCGACGATCAGCGTGGTTTCGCCTGAGTCCAAGACCTCGACCTTTTGCAGCATTTGACGGACGATCACCTCTATGTGTTTATCGTCGATCTTCACGCCCTGGAGGCGATACACGTCTTGAATCTCCTCGGTGAGGTATTCGGCCAGGGCCTCAATGCCCATAACGTCCAAGATATCGTGGGGCGCGGGATTGCCGTCGAGCAAGTATTCGCCTTTGGCGATAAAGTCCCCTTCCTGCACGGCCAAGTGTTTGCCCTTGGGCACCATGAACTCGGACGTTATGTCGGGGTCCTGTTCTGAGCGGATCAGGATGCGCCGTTTGGTCTTGTAGTCTCGGCCAAATTCCACCCGGCCGTCCATGTCAGCGATCACCGCATGGTCTTTGGGGCGGCGCGCCTCGAACAGTTCGGCAACGCGGGGCAAACCGCCTGTGATGTCCTTGGTACCGCCACCCTCGATGGGCAAGCGCGCCACGACATCTCCAGCGCCGACTTTCTGCCCTGGTTCGACCTGCAAAATGGCCCCGACGGACATGAAGTAGCGGGCATCGAAGCCGTTTTCGAGCTTGACGACTTCCCCCGCCTCGTCCCGCAAGGTGATGCGAGGTTTCAAGTCGGTCCCGCGCGGGGAGGTTTTCCAGTCCATGACGATCCGCGACGCGAAGTTGGTTTCCTCATCGACCACTTCGTTCATGGACACGTTGTCGATCAAATCGACAAAATTCACCGACCCAGCCTTGTCGGTAATGATGGGTTTGGTGAAGGGGTCCCAATCCGCCATCTTGGCGCCTTTTTTGACCTTGCGGTTGTCCTTGACCAGCAGACGCGCGCCGTAAGGCACCCGATAGCTGGCACGGGTGCGCCCCTTGTCGTCTTCCAGTCGGATTTCCAGATTGCGGGCAAAGACAATGGTTTCGCCTTTGGAATTGACCAAGACATTCTTGTTCTTGATCCGCACCTTGGCGTCCATGGACGCCTCGAGGCTCGAGGTCTCGGCACCTTTCTGCGCGGCTCCGCCGACGTGGAAGGTCCGCATGGTCAGCTGCGTGCCTGGTTCGCCGACCGACTGCGCGGCGATCACGCCAACGGCCTCGCCGATGTTGACGAACGTGCCACGCGCCAAGTCGCGCCCGTAGCACTTGGCGCAGACGCCGACTTTGGCCTCGCACACCAGCGGCGAGCGAACCCGCACCGAATCCAAGTCTGCGGCCTCAAGCGCGGGCACATGGTCCTCCACCACCAATTCACCCGCGGGCACGATCACCTGCCCCTCAGGGTCGCAGATGTCTTCGGCCGCTGTGCGGCCCAGCAACTGTTCCACCAACGAGACAATGACGTCGCCGCCGTCCATCTTGTCGCGGATCGTCAAGGCACGATCGGTGCCGCAGTCGTGTTCGCGGATGGTCGCGTCCTGCGCCACATCGACGAGGCGGCGGGTCAAGTACCCTGAGTTGGCGGTCTTCAAGGCCGTGTCGGTCAAGCCCTTGCGCGCGCCCGTTGTCGAAGTAAAATACTCCAACATGGTCAAGCCTTCCTTATAGTTGGAAATGACGGGCGTTTCGATGATTTCGCCCGTCGGCTTGGCGAGAAGGCCGCGCATGGCGCCCAACTGGCGCATCTGCGCCACCGAGCCCCGCGCGCCCGAGTTGGCCATCATATAGACCGAGTTGATGTCGCGACCCTTGCCCTTGGCGATGGTGGCCATCATCTTGTCGGTCAAGGCGTCGTTGGTCTGCTGCCAGATATCGAGCACCTTGTTGTACTTCTCCCCGCGCGTGATTAGGCCGTCCTGATACTGGGACTCAAAGCCTTTGACCTCGCCCTGGGCTCTTTCGATGAAGTCCCACTTGTCTTTGGGGATCACAAAATCGTCCTTGCCCACGGAGATGCCCGCCTTCGCCGCCTCGGCAAAACCGAGCTGCATGAGGCGGTCGGCAAAGATCACGGTCTTTTTCTGCCCTGCATCGCGATACACGTCGTCCAAGACGTTGGAGAGCACCTTTTTGGTCATAAGACGATCGACAACGCTGAAAGGCACCCCGTCGGGCAGCAGGTCGGCGAGCATGAGGCGGCCCGCCGTCGTTTCTACGACAGCTTGCTTCATCTCGCCCGTTGCGTCGTCGCGAACGCGCACGCGCGCCTTGATCGCCGAATGGGGATGGACCAGCCCGACTTCGCGCGCGTGCAGCACCTCGTCGATGGACCCGAACACACTGCCCTCACCTGGCTCCCCGCCCTTGCCTTCCAAAGATAGGTAGTAAAGCCCCAGGACGATATCTTGCGTCGGCGTGATGATCGGCTTGCCCGAGGCAGGCGACAAGATGTTGTTGGTTGACATCATGAGGACGCGCGCCTCCAACTGCGCCTCCAGCGACAGGGGCACATGGACCGCCATTTGGTCGCCGTCGAAGTCGGCGTTGAACGCCGTACAGACCAGCGGGTGCAGCTGGATGGCCTTGCCCTCGACGAGTACGGGTTCAAAGGCCTGAATGCCCAAACGGTGCAGCGTTGGGGCACGGTTCAGGAGGACGGGATGCTCGCGGATGACTTCCGACAAGATGTCCCAAACCTCTGGGCGTTCCTTATCGACGATGCGCTTGGCCGCCTTGACCGTCGAGGCCATGCCGTAGATTTGCAGCTTGGCGAAGATGAAGGGCTTGAACAGTTCCAAGGCCATTTTTTTCGGCAGGCCGCATTGGTGCAATAGCAAGGTCGGCCCGACGACGATGACCGACCGGCCCGAGTAGTCGACGCGCTTGCCGAGCAGGTTTTGACGGAACCGCCCCTGCTTGCCTTTCAGCATGTCCGACAGGGACTTGAGCGGCCGCTTGTTGTTTCCCGTGATAGTCCGGCCCCGACGGCCATTGTCGAACAGGGCATCGACCGCCTCTTGCAACATGCGCTTTTCGTTGCGCACAATGATGTCGGGCGCGCGCAGCTCGATCAGGCGTCTAAGGCGGTTGTTGCGGTTAATCACCCGGCGATAGAGATCGTTGAGGTCGGAGGTCGCGAAGCGCCCGCCGTCGAGCGGCACCAAGGGGCGCAACTCGGGCGGAATTACGGGCAAAACGTCGAGTACCATCCACTCGGGCTTGGTGCCCGAGGCCTTGAACGCCTCGATGAGCTTGAGGCGCTTGACGATCTTTTTCTTCTTGGTTTCGGACCCCGTTTCCAGCAAGTCGGCCTTCAAGAGCTCGTATTCCATATCCATGTCGAGATCGACGAGCAGCCGCTTGATGGCTTCGGCGCCGATCAGGGCCTGGAACTGGTCCGCGCCGTACTCCTCTTGTGCCAGATAGAACTCCTCCTCCGTCAGCGTCTGGTGCAGTTTCAGCGGCGTCAGGCCCGTCTCCACCACCACGAAGCTTTCAAAGTAGAGAATCTTCTCCAACTCCTTCAACGTGAGGTCGAGCAGCAGGCCGATGCGCGACGGCAAGGACTTGAGGAACCAGATATGGGCGACGGGCGCGGCCAACTCGACGTGGCCCATGCGTTCGCGACGGACTTTGGTCAGGGTGACTTCGACGCCGCACTTTTCGCAGACAACGCCCTTGTACTTCATGCGCTTATACTTGCCGCATAGGCACTCGTAGTCCTTCACAGGCCCAAAGATGCGCGCGCAGAACAGCCCGTCGCGTTCGGGCTTGAAGGTGCGGTAGTTGATCGTTTCGGGCTTCTTGATTTCGCCGAACGACCAGGAACGGATCCGCTCTGGGCTGGCGATATTGATGCGCAGCGAGTCGAAGGACTGCAGGCTACCAGGTTCTTGGCCGAAAATTTTGGTAAGTTCTGACATGGTTTAGGTCCCGTCGTAAAAAGGGTTTGCCGTAAAAGGTGTGCGGTGGGAGGGGCTAAAGTTCCGCGACGTCGGCGGACCCATCGAAGGTGCCGCGATTTGCCGCCGCGATGATATCTTCCTGATCTTCGGAGTTGATCATATCGACATTCAAGCATAGGGCGCGAAGTTCCTTGACCAAAACATTGAAGGACTCGGGGATCCCAGCCTCAAAGTTAGAATCGCCGCGTACAATCGCCTCATAGACTTTGGTCCGGCCCGCCACGTCGTCGGACTTGACGGTCAGGATTTCTTGCAAGGTATAGGCGGCGCCGTAGGCCTCGAGCGCCCAGACCTCCATTTCGCCAAAGCGCTGGCCGCCGAACTGCGCCTTGCCGCCCAGCGGCTGCTGCGTCACCAGCGAATAGGGCCCCGTCGAGCGCGCGTGCATCTTGTCGTCCACCAGGTGATGCAGCTTGAGCAAGTACTTGTAGCCGACCGTGACGGGCCGATCAAAGGCCTCGCCCGTGCGCCCGTCGTACAGGGTTTCCTGGCCCGAGCCCGACAGGCCCGCGCGCTTAAGGGCATCGACAATGTCGTCTTGACGCGCGCCGTCGAACACGGGCGTTGCGAACGGGACGCCGCGGTCCATCCCCGCGGCGAGCTCGATGACTTCGGCGTCGTTCATGGCGGCGATGCGCGCGGCGACGTCCTCGTCCTTATAGACTTTGGTGAGGGTGGTCTTGAGCGTCTTGGACGACCCTGATTTTCGATACCCCTCGATGGCTTTGCCGATCATTTCGCCGAGCCCGCGCGCGGCCCAGCCCAGGTGGGTTTCGAAGATCTGGCCGACGTTCATCCGCGACGGCACGCCCAAGGGGTTTAGAACGATGTCAACGGGCGTCCCATCCTCCAAAAACGGCATGTCCTCAATCGGGTTAATCTTGGAAATCACGCCCTTGTTGCCGTGGCGTCCCGCCATCTTATCGCCAGGTTGCAGCTTGCGTTTGACCGCAACGAAGACCTTGACGGTCTTCATGACCCCAGGCAGCAACTCGTCGCCGCGTTGCAGCTTGTCGACTTTGGTTTCAAAGCGTTTTTGGATTTCATCGACGGCGGCGTCAAAATCGACCTTCATAGCCTCGGTTTCCTGGGCCGCCTTTTCGCCCTTGACCGCGAATTGACGCCACTGGCCAGGGGTATATTGGCCGAGCAAAGCCTCGTCGATTGTAACGTCCTTCATCTTGCCGTCGGGGCCCGCGACCGCGACTTCGCCGACCAAGGCATCGCGCAAACGTTGGTAGAACGACCGCTCAATAATGGCGCGTTCGTCGTCGCGATCCTTGGCCAAGACTTCGATTTCCTGGCGTTCGATCTGCAAGGCGCGCTCGTCCTTGTCGATGCCCCGGCGGTTGAAGACCCGCACATCGACGACGGTGCCCGAGGCCCCTTGCGAAAGTTTCAGCGAGGAATCGCGCACATCGGCGGCTTTTTCGCCAAAGATGGCGCGCAGCAGTTTTTCCTCGGGCGTCATGGGGCTTTCGCCCTTGGGCGTGACTTTGCCGACCAAAATGTCCCCTGGGTTCACCTCGGCGCCCACGTAAACGATCCCCGCCTCGTCCAGGTTGCGCAAGGCCTCCTCGCCCGCGTTCGGAATATCGCGTGTGATCTCCTCGGGGCCCAACTTGGTATCGCGGGCCATGATTTCAAATTCCTCAATGTGAATCGAGGTATAGACATCATCGCGGACGACGCGTTCGGAAATCAGGATCGAGTCCTCAAAGTTGTAGCCCTGCCACGGCATGAAGGCGACCAAAACATTTCGGCCCAGGGCCAACTCGCCCATGTCGGTCGAGGGGCCATCGGCAATAATATCCCCCGCCGCGACCTGGTCGCCCACCGTCACCAAAGGACGTTGGTTGATGCATGTCGATTGGTTCGAGCGTTGGAATTTGCGCAAGTTGTAGATGTCGACGCCCGCTTCGAGGCCTGTGGCCTCATCGATGACGCGCACGACGATGCGGCCCGCGTCGACTTGGTCGATTGTACCCGCGCGCTTGGAAACAATGGCCGCGCCCGAATCGCGTGCCACCGTGGCCTCCATGCCTGTGCCGACAAAGGGCGCCTCAGCCTTGACCAGCGGCACGGCTTGGCGCATCATGTTGGAGCCCATGAGGGCACGGTTGGCGTCGTCGTTTTCCAGGAACGGAATCAAGGAGGCGGCGACCGAGACCACTTGCTTGGGCGAAACGTCGATCAGTTGGATCGCCTCGGGGCGGTGCGGCTGGTAGTCGCCATTGCAGCGACAGTTGACCAACTCCTCCTCAAAATAGCGGTCTGCGGTCAGGGGGGCGTTGGCCTGGGCGACAATGTAGCCCGCCTCTTCGGTGGCCGAAAGATAAATCACGTCCTCGGTCACACGGCCCTTGTCAACGCGGCGGTACGGGCTTTCGATAAAGCCGTACTTGTTGACGCGCGCGTAGGTCGCCAGCGAGTTGATCAGGCCGATATTCGGCCCCTCGGGCGTTTCGATTGGGCAGATGCGGCCATAGTGGGTAGGGTGAACGTCGCGCACCTCAAAGCCCGCACGCTCCCGCGTCAAGCCGCCAGGCCCCAAGGCCGACAAGCGCCGCTTGTGCGTAATTTCGGACAAGGGGTTGGTTTGGTCCATGAATTGCGACAACTGGGAGGACCCGAAAAACTCGCGCACCGCCGCCGCCGCTGGCTTGGCATTGATCACATCCTGGGGCATGACGGTGTCGATTTCGATCGACGACATGCGCTCACGCATGGCACGTTCCATGCGCAAAAGCCCCAGGCGGTATTGATTTTCCATCAACTCCCCGACCGAGCGAACGCGGCGGTTGCCTAGATGGTCGATGTCGTCGATGGCACCCTTGCCGTCCTTCAGGTCCGCGAGGACGCGCAAGATCGCCAGAATGTCTTGCTTGCGCAGGACGCGCAGGCTGTCTTCGGTTTCAAAGCCCAGGCGCATATTCATCTTGACCCGGCCCACCGCCGATAGATCGTAACGCTCGGGGTCGAAGAACAGGCTTTGGAACAGGGCTTGCGCGGTTTCCAAGGTTGGCGGCTCGCCCGGGCGCATGATCCGGTAGATGTCGATCAAGGCCTCCTCTCGATTGCGCGCCTTGTCGGTCATGAGCGTATTGCGAATATGGGCGCCGACCTCGATATGGTCGATGGCCAGCGTCGGGAAGGTCTTAACGCCCTTGCCCACCAGGTCGTCGATCAGCGCTTCGGTCAGTTCGTCGCCCGCCTCGGCCCAAACAATCCCTGTTTTCTCATCGATCTGGTCTTCGGCCAAGTACCGCCCCAGCAGTTCCTCCTGCCCCACCAGCAGGTGCGTGGTGCCAGCAGCGGCGATTTTTTTCATGAGCGGGGGGATCAGTTTTTTGCCTGCCTCGGCGATCACGTCGCCGGTTTTGGCATCGACGAGGTCCTGGGTCAGCTTGCGACCTTGCAAGGCGTCCGCGTCGTAAGGGATTTTCCAGCCGCCGCGCGCCTTGACGTAAGGGGTCATGTCGTAGAAATTTTTCAAAATTTCCTCCGACGTCATGCCCGTGATTTCGTGAGGCTCGGGGGTTGTGCCCGCTTTTTCCGCCGCCGCGCGGACCTTTTCGCCCGCCTCTGAATCCATGGCGCGCAGCAGGGTCGTGACGGGCAGCTTGCGCCGACGGTCGATTTTGACTTGCAGCATGTCCTTGGTGTCGTAGTCGAAATCGAGCCAAGAGCCACGGTAGGGAATGATGCGGCCCGAAAACAGGATCTTGCCCGAGGTATTGGCCCCCTTGTCGTGCCCAAAGAAGGCCCCAGGGGAGCGGTGCATTTGCGACACGATGACCCGTTCGGTGCCATTGACGATGAAGGTGCCGTGATCGGTCATGAGCGGCATGTCGCCCATGTAGACGTCTTGTTCCTTGATATCGCGAACCGACTTGGCCCCCGTATCCTCGTCGATGTCCCAAACCACCAGGCGCAGTGTCACTTTCAGCGGAGCGGCGTAGGTGAGGGAGCGTTGCTGGCACTCCTCCTCGTCAAATTTGGGGTCCTCCAACACGTAGCGAACGTACTGCAGCTCGCTCCGGCCCGAAAAGTCGCGGATCGGGAAGACCGAATGGTAGGTTTCATCGATGCCGCTGGGCTTGCCAGCGTAGTCGCCGATCCCCAGGAACTGATCGTAGGACGCCCGCTGCACGGCGATCAGGTTGGGCATTTCGATGGCTTCGGGAATGCGGCCGAAGGACTTGCGGATGCGCTTACGGTCGATGAACGTGGTTGCCATAGGTTGGGAGACTCCAAGCAAAAAAGGCGCGCAAGCCTAAGGAGGCCAGCCCGCTGGTCAATTAACGCAAATGTGTGAAGAAGCAATCTAGGGGGAGGACGGCCCAACGCTTCTGGCGAGGCCTTTAAGACGCCAAAGTCGCGACTGCAAGACCAGAAATTCGAATAAATGCAAAGGACTTACAAAACCGACCTGATCCGGTCGAGGGCCTGCTGCAGCCGGGTGTCTTCCACGGTCAGGGAAACCCGTATGAACCCCGCCAGCACCGATCCAAAGGAGTCGCCTGGCATGACCGCCACGCCCGCCGCGTCGAGCAAGTGCTGGCCGAACTCAAGGCCCGTCTGCTGGCGCCCGCGCACGTCAACCAGGGCAAACATCCCCGCCGCGGGCCGCATGACCCGCAGGCCGCCGACGCCGTCCAAACCGTCGTGGACGAGCCGCGCGCGCCGCGCGTAGTTGGCGCGCATGGTCGGGGCGATGGTCGAGGGGCCCTGGGCCAGCACCGCCGCTGCCGCGTCTTGGATAAAGGGCGGCAGGCCGAACAGCTCGGTTTCGGTCAGCGGCAGCGCCGCCGCGCAAAAATCGGATGGACCGACCAGCCAACCCGCCCGATAGCCCGCCGCCGCGTGGGATTTGGACAGGGAGGCCACCGCCACGGTTCGGTCGGCCAGGGCGGGGTCGTCGAGGGCGCTGGCGAAGGCGACGCCGTCGAACACCAGTTCCTCATAGACCTCATCGCTGATCAGCCAAAAGTCGTGCTGGGTGGCAAGGGCGCCGATGGCGGCGATCTCCGCCGCGCTCAACACGGCCCCGGTGGGATTGTGGGGGGAGTTGAGGAGCAAGGCGACGGTGCGCGGCGTGATGGCGGCGACGACGTCGGCGGTCGCAAGGTGAAACTGGCGGTCGGGATGCAAGGGCACAAAAACGGGCGTGGCACCGCTGGCGCGCACCAGCCCCTCGTAAGTTGCGTAGAGCGGGTCGGTCACCAGCACTTCGTCGCCCGGTCCCGCCAGGGTCTGCAACGCCAAGTAGAGGGCGTTTTGCGTGCCCGAGGTGACGAGGATTTGATCGGTTTCGAAGGATCGCCCTGTGCGGCGGGTATAGCGCGCCGCTAGGCGCTGCCGCAGCTCGGGTTCCCCGGGGCCGTTGGTATAGCCGATACGCCCGCGATCTAGGGCCGCCTTGGCCGCTTCGGCCATCAAGGCGGGCGGCGGAACTTCGGGTTCGCCGATCGACAAGGCGAGGATGTCCTCGCCCGCCGCGACTTTGGCCTGCGCAGCAAAATGCAGTTCCCACTTGGCCCCGCCCAACCCTGCGAGCGCTTGGGCGCGATCCGAAAAACCTTTAGGCACCTTGCGGTCCTTAGTCGGCAAACAGATGAACGTGGGCGAGATCGAGGCGCAACCGCAAGGCTTCTCCAGGCGTGACGCTGGCCTGGCCCGCCAGATGCACGGTCATATCCTGATCCTCGACGCTGCCGTAGAGGTAGGTCTCGCCCCCCAGCTGTTCGACCGCGCGGGTTTCAAAGGTCAGTTCCCCCGATTCTGACGGTTGCACATGGTGCGCGCGCACGCCCAGGGTTGCGGTATCGCCCTGCCCAGGCCAGCCCGCTGGCACCGCCACGTGCGCGCCGCCTGGCAAGCGCACCTGGCCTGCTTCGCCGCGCTGGACGGTCAGGAAGTTCATGCGCGGCGTGCCGATGAACCCTGCGACAAACTTGTTCGCGGGCCAGTTGTAGAGGTCGAGCGGCGCGCCGAATTGCTCGACCCTTCCCGCACGCAGGACCGCAATCTTGTCGGCCATGGTCATGGCCTCGACCTGGTCGTGGGTCACATAGATCATGGTGTTGCCGAGGCGGCGGTGCAGGGCGGCGATTTCGGCGCGCATGGCCACGCGCAACTCGGCGTCCAAGTTCGACAAGGGTTCGTCGAACAAGAAAATCTTCGGCTCCCGCACCACGGTGCGGCCAATGGCGACCCGCTGGCGCTGACCGCCCGAGAGCTGCCCAGGCTTGCGGTTGAGCAAGGGCTCAATCTGCAACATCTTGGCCGCCGCCGCGACCCGCGTGCGAATCTCGGCGGGGGGCAGGCGCAAGTTTTCGAGGCCGAAGCTCAGATTCTGCTGCACGGACATGTGGGGGTAGAGCGCGTAGGATTGGAACACCATGGCCAGGCCGCGTTGCGCCGCGGGCAAGGCGTTGACGCGCTGCCCGTCGATGCAAACGTCCCCGCCCGAAATGCTCTCCAGGCCCGCGATCATGCGCAGCAAGGTGGACTTGCCGCAGCCCGACGGCCCGACGAAAACGCAGAACTCGCCGCTCTCGACGGTCATATCGACGCCATGGATCACCTCGGCCTTGCCGTAGGCTTTCGTCAGCGCTTTGAGCTCGAGTTTGGCCATCTACTTGACTCCTGTCGCCGCGACGCCCGTCGTAATGAACCGCTGCAGGAACACGAACACCAGCGTGGTCGGGATCAGGGTCAGCATGGTCATGGCGAGCTTATAGTGCGGCTGGTTGATGTTTTCGCCGTCCAAATTCAGCAGGCAGAGTTGCAAAGTATGGGCGTCGGTTTGGGTCGGGATCGCCACCAGCGGCAGGATCAGATCGTTCCAGCGCCAAATCACCGACAGGATCGCGAGCGCGGCGATGGCGGGCATGGCCAGCGGCACCACAAGCCGCCAGAACACCTTCCATTCGCTCGCCGCGTCCATGCGCGCGGCCTCCAGCAACTCATCGGGGATCGTCAGCATGTACTGCCGCAGCAAAAAGACCCCTGTGGGCGTTGCCGCGCCAGGGATGATGACGCCCCATATGGACCCACCCAAGCCCGCGGCGTTGATCATCTTAAAGACCCCGATCAGCATGACCGTCGGCGGCACCATCAGCGTGCCCAAGACCAGGGCCAGGGTGAGGATTTGCCCGCGAAAGCGATACTTGGACAAGGCGAAGGCCGCCATGGCGTTGATCAGAAGCGTCAGCGCTGTGGCCAAGACCGTGACGAGGACCGAGTTGGTGAAGCATTGCAGGAAGTTCAGATTGACGCTGGCCATGGTCCCGCGCAGGGGGTCGGCGTAGTTGCGCCATTGCAGGTCGAGGAAGGCCGACGCGCGCAGACTTTCCACGGGCAACTGCACCGGCGGGGCCGAGGGGGCGTCGAGGGCGCGGGCGGCGACGGTGCCGCGATTGGAGGTCAGCGAGGTCACGGCCCAGACGCGCTCGGCCCCCGTTTGCGGGTCGGGCGCGGTGACGCGAATTTGGCTCGACAGCTTGCCGATCCGGTAGTCGGGCAGGCCGAGGAAAGCACCGAGCGCCGCGCGATCCTCGGGCACGCGCACTTGCCCCAGCGCCGCCGCCACATCGCAGTTGGACCGCGCATGCGCGGTCGCGGCGGCGAAGGACAGGAGGCAGGCGGGTAAATTGAGATCGGCGACCACCGCCCGCGCGCGCTGGTCCAGGAGGCCCAGGTAGCTGGCCAGCGCCAGGGCCGCCGCGCCGTCGTAGCGCGCCACCAGCGCCGCAGGGTCTTGGGCGCTCTGCTCGGTGGCGCTCAAGCGGGCCCATTCCAGCACCCAAGCGGGCAACCCCTCGATCAGGACAAATTCCTTGCCCGTAGGCGAGGTGACCGAGGCCCGCCCGAGACGCTCGTAGTCGCGCGGCACCAAGCTTAGATCGTTTTGTTCCAGCAAGGCTTGCGACTTGAACGAATTGAGACCCAACCAAAGCAGCGGAAATAGGATCACCAGGACGCCAAGGGCCAGGTAGGCGTAGGCGAGCCAATCGACCAAGTTGGGGCCATGGCGACCTTGGGTGCGGCTCAAGAAGCCCCAGAGCTGGCTCACAGCTTGGCCTCGCGCCGAGACAGCGCCATTTGCACGAGCGACAGCACGATCAAGGCCCCAGCGATCAGCAGCGACGCGGTCGCCGCGACCCCGCGACCCGTAAAGGTGACGTCGCCGCGAATGCCGCCTGTGAAGTAGATAAACTCGACCACCGTATCCAAATTGACTTGCAAGGCCAAAATCTCCTCGAAGGCCTGGACGGCCTTGATCAGCGCCAGGACCACGACCACCAGCAGCGTCGGCATGAGCAAGGGAATGGTGATGCGCCAGAGGGTGCGCAGCGGGCTGGCGGCGTCCATCTCTGCGGCCTCGTACAGGTCCCCTGGAATGGCTTGCAGTCCAGCCAAGAGGATCAGCATGTAGAACCCCAAGTGCGCCCAAGTATAGACGAAGACGGTCCAGAACATCGGCCAATAGCCCTCCTGCAACCATTGGATCGGTCCCTCTATCCAGCCCCAGGCCATGAGCGTTTGCGACAGGACCCCCTGGCGGTCGAGCACCAGCGCCCACAGAAAGCCGACGACGACGGGCGAGAGCATAACGGGGTAAAAGAAGATCGACCGCCAAAAGGCGCGACCGACGATGGGGCGGTTCAGGACCAGCGCCGTTGCCAAGGCGATCAGGACCATGACGGGCACTTGGATCAGGGAAAACAGCACCGTATCGGCGACGGCCCCGCGAAACTCCGACGCTTGCGGGTTGGCAAGCCCCGTGTCGATGTTGACGGGGCGCAGCAACCGCGCGGCGTTGTCAAGGCCGCTGAACTCGCGTTGATCGAAGTTGATGCTAGCGCCATCGGTGAAGGCAAAGCCCCCCGAAACAAACAGCGGCGCGAAGGTGAAGAGACCGAAGACCAGCATGTTGGGCAGCAAGAACAGGTAAGGCAAACCCGTCGCCCCCGCCAAACGCTGGGTCAGCTCAACCGGCCAGCCCAGCGCGGTCATGAAGGTAGAACGCGCCCCGCCCGTTGGCCGTACCAGCACCAAACCGATAAGACCGTAAAGCAGCACCCCCCCGATCCACCAGGGCGAGGAAAAGGCATTGGCAAGCGCCTCCAACATGCGCGAACCCTAGGGCAAATCGCTGCGAATAAAAAGAACCAATGCGCGGCACAATGTCGGCCCCGTTTGCCTTAACGGCAAACGTTCGGTGATGGATGCTGCGACTGTGCGCAGCGTGACATCGCAAGGGGATGTTGGGACTTCAGAACACCGTCACCCAGCGCGGAGCGGAGCGACGTCGCAGGATCTGGCATCGGTCGGTGGCAGGAACTCCAGGGACAAGTTGAGGCCTATTCCTGCATTAAGAGCTCGACCATAGAGTCGAGTTGGGCTTTGGCGCGGTGGCGGTCGGGGGCGAAGCGGTCGAGTAGCGTCCAGAACTCGGGGCTGTGGTCGTGGTGTTTTAAGTGCGCCAACTCGTGGATCAGCACGTATTCTATGCACGGACGCGGGGCTTTGATGAGGTTGGGATTGAGGCTGAGATGCCCGTCCTTGGTGCAGCTGCCCCATTGCTTATTCATGGCGACCAACCTGAACGGGGGAAGGTCGCGGACCCAAGGGAGGGATTTGGCGTGGGCGGCGATGCGCCTGGAAAAGTAGGACCGTGCCTTCGAGTGGTACCAGGCCTTGAGCTGGGCTTTGACGTGCAAGGGGTCGGGCTTGCCCGTCCATAGTTGAACTTGCGCGCCCTTGAGTCTGGTGTGATGTCTGGCCCCTGCGGCGGCCATAACTTTCAGCACGTACCTACGGCCCAAATAGAGCACTTCCTCGCCCGAGATGTATTCCTTAGGCCTTAGGTGGGCGTAGCGCGCACGGGCCTCTTCTACATGGCGCATCACCCAACGGGCGCGTTTTTGCACGGCCTCGCCGATCTCCGCCGCGCTGGCCTGTTCTGGGGCGTCAACTTTCACCGAGCCATCGGGGTCCACATGGATTTCGACTTTGGTGCGCTTGGTTGGGGTGCGCTGGATGGTGTAATCAACCCGCTGGTCCCCGTAGGTGAGCGCCTGAACGCTCACACTGAAGCCCTCGCCGCGCCTGCACGCAGTATGTGGATCACTTTTTCAACCAGCTCTTGCGCAGCATCGAGGCCCCCAACCGAAAAGTACTCGGGCAACAACCGCTTGCGAATTTCCGCCTCGATCTGGGTCGGGCTGATCGAATGCGCTTGCACCGCCTCACGAACCACTTGGTCGATGCACTTGGCTCGCTCGACCAGGTCATCCTCGTCCAGGTCTGGGTATTGGTCCTTCAACGCGCCGAAATAGGCCTGCGCCTGTCGGTTCCCGTCAAAACGCTTTGGAACGCCTGGCGTGGCGCGCTCGGTCACTTGGTCCTCGAGGTCCTTAAACAGGGTGTATTGTTTTTGAGGGTGGTCAAATAGGGCTTCGGCAGCCCTTATTGAGTCCCGCAACAAGTCGGAGAACTCACGCTGGGCAAAAGGGTCGTCGCGCAGGTCTTGCTCGATGGATTTGCGTAGGCGGGTTTTGATGACATCGGCCTCGGTTTTGGTCCGTTCGTCGGACCAATGGTCGGTGTTGCCGTCCTTGCCCAGGCTATGAACGCGAATAAAGCCCTCCGCCTCCTCGATCTCTTGGCCGACGACCTGCTTATCCACCAGCGCCCTGATCTGCTGCTCGTAGTTTGAGAAGTCCACCGTCTCCTGCGCGTCGCGCTTGGCTTGGACGCGCAACTCGGTAAAGCGGCGAAGGTCACCCTTATACTCGCCGATTGCCCGCTCATCAAAGGCGCCATCCTCAAAAAAAGTGCGGGAGGACAAGGCGAGCTTCAAGCACAGGCCAAACTCGGTAAGGGCCTCGTAAAAGTCTTCGCGGGTTTTTTGGCTGCCCAAAAGGATTTGGCGAAGCTGTTCGTAGTCGTTGCGGTTCTTGACGCCCGCGAAGACGCCCCAGAGCTTGGTATGCAGGCGAGGAAGGCGCTTGTATTCGGTGGAGACATGGGTGACCGTCCCGACAAGGTCAGCCACATCGAAGCCGCCTTGGGTCTTGGTCGCCAAGTCTTGATAGTCAGCGATTGAGGTATCCAGTTCCGCCAAGATGCCGCGATAGTCGATCAGGTAGCCAAACTGCTTGGCGTCGTGCAAGCGGTTCACGCGGGCAATGGCCTGGAGCAGGTTGTGGCCTTTGAGGTGCTTGTCGATATAGAGAACGGCGTTGCGCGGCTCGTCAAAGCCCGTGAGCAACCTATCGACGACGATCAAAATGTCGGGCGCGCCTGCGGTGCCGAAGTTTTCGATCACCTGGCGTTCGTAGGCCCTAAAGTCGCTGCCAACATTCATGGTCCACCAGGCTTGCACCTCGGGCGTCTTGCTCGCGTCCGTGTTGTCATGCCCCTCGCGCGTATCGGGGGGCGAAATCAGCACCGCGCTGGTAACGAGGCCCGTGGCGTCGAGCGCTTGCTTGTATCGGATGGCCGAAAGTTTGCTGTCGGTGGCAAGCTGCGCCTTCAAGCCCAACCCAAGATTGGCGAAGTTCGCCGCGTAGTGCGTGGCTATGTCGTAGGCGATCAGCTCAATGCGTTGGGCGGCGGCGTAAATCTGCCCGCGTTTGGAGTATTGCTGTTTGAGGTCGGCGCGCTGCCTTTCGCTTAAACTGGCCGTGATCTTGTCAAACCAGGCGTCGAGGGCCTTGGCGTTCACGTCCATCATCGGCTTGCGCTCTTCATAGATCAGGGGCGTGACCGCGCCGTCGTTCACGGCGTCTTGCATGGTATAGGCGTGGAGGATGGGGCCGAACTTGTTGCGGGTCTTGTCTTCTTTTAGCAGCGGCGTGCCCGTAAAGGCGATGAACGCGGCATTGGGGAGGGCCTGGCGCATCCGTTCATGGTTTTCCCCGCCCTGGCTGCGGTGGCCCTCATCGACCAGGACGATGATCTTGTCAGAGGTGTTCTTGCATTCGGGGAGTTTGGTGGCGGAGTTGAACTTTTGGAGGAGCGTGAAGATCAGGCGTTCACTGCCCGACCCAATACGCGCGGCCAGGTCGCGGCCCGATTGCACGAGGGCGCGTTCGCCGTCCTTTTTTGTCGCGATGGCCGAGCCAAAGGCGCCGCTGTTTACGAACGTGCCAACCAACTGCGTTTCCAAGTCCACGCGGTCGGTAATGATAAAGAGGCGGCAATCCGCCAGCTCGGGCGCGTGCAGCAAAGCCTTGGTCAAAAAGACCATGAGGTTTGACTTGCCCGAGCCGGTGGTGTGCCAGATCACGCCGCCGGCGCGGCTACCGTCGGCTTGGCGTTGGGTGATTTGTTTGAGGGCCTGCTTGGTGCCGCGAACCTGCTGGTAGCGGGCGGCAATTTTGCCCATCTTGCGGTCAAACAAGATAAAGCGCAGGGCAAAGTCCAGCAGGCGGTCGGGCCGGAGCAAGCTGATCAGGAGCCGATCTTGCTCCGTCAGGGCAACGGGGCCGCTGTAAAGGGCCACATAGGCGCGCCGCGCCCAGGCTTGCCTGTCGGCAAACAGCGCGTCTTTTTGAGCGTCTGAGAGGGATTGAGACTTGAGCGCCTGCATCTCGCCCTCGTCGATCTCCTGCTCCGTCCAGGTCGCCCAGAATTTCTTGGGCGTTTGCGTAGTACCGTAGCAGCCATGGGTGCCGCAGATGGACAGCAAAAGCTGGGAATAGACATAGAGCCCTTGGATGCCGTCGGGTTTTTGGTTGCGCAGGTGCTGGCTGATTCCTTCCTCCACCATGGCCTTTTCGGCGCTCGCCCCAACGGGGCGCTTGGCTTCGATGATGGCAAGCGGGATACCGTTCACATAACAGACCACATCGGGGCGATACGCCCCGAGGCTGGCGGGGCGCTCAACGCTCAGTTCCTCGGTCACATGCAGGGCGTTGGCCGTGGGGTTTGCCCAGTCGATCAAGGGGACGGTGATGGCGGCCTTCTGCCCCGCCACAAACTCCGTGACGGTGATGCCGAGGGTCAGCTTGTTGTACGTCGCCTCATTCGCCTGACGCAACCCTTCCTGAAGGCCCGTATTTTTAAGCGCTGTGATGACTTGAGCCACGCCGCTATCGGAAAGGGGGTAGGTCTGCCCCTTGAACTCAAACGTGTGCGCCGCGAGCCGCTCCCGCAACACGGGCTCCAGCAACACCGCGCGGCCTGACCCACGCAGCGCCGTCGCGTGTTGGCGGGAGAGGAAGGTCCAACCCATTTGCATGAGGATATGAAGCGCAGGGATCTGCGACGCGGCGTCTTCGCGGGTGTCGGGGGTGGTGTAGGTCATGATGGGCCGAAGGTGGTCATTTGGCCTTGACTGGGTTGGGTTGTCACATTATGTGGCAGGTTGGATTGAGCTTTTCTCGGTCGGCTAAAGGGTTCTAGGATTTCCTGGGGCCCTTTTGTTTTGCCAGGTCTTGGTGTCAAGGAAATACCTTCACTTCTTCGTACAGTTTGGGCCTGATGGTTTGATAGGCCCTGTTCGGCTGGTTGGGCCTGATTGTATTGAGGGCTATGGGCCTCGCTACGAGGTCCGCCAACTGTAATCCTGCTGAATTTATTGCTTTTTTGGCAAGCCGTATCTGCATATCGACGGTGCGGAAGTTCAGGGTTTTGTAACCCCACTGCCTGTTCCCGTGGCAAATACGGCGAAACTCTAATTCTAAATCACGATCCTCTTCTCTGCCGCGACACTCAAATACAACATGAACCGTCTTTCCTCCTTGTTTGTTTGACAGCAGAAATCTCAAAAGCCGCTCAAGGCAAAACCGCATGGCCAATTCATAGGGATTGTCGGGCAACCTATATTTTTTGTTGAGCTTATCCTTTTGGATGACGGAAGCAATGATCTTCATTGAGGCGTTCTGTACGAGACTTTCGACCTCCGACATAAAGACCTCTCGCGTTGCAGAATCTCCCCTCAAAAAGGAAAAATCACCTCTCTGAATTCGGATGTCGTGTTCGTGCAGAATCACCGTATCATGACCCCAGTACCGAAATTTCAACTCTTGAAGTGCTGGAACAACTTTGTTGTAGTATTCGGTCTTTTTTATGATGCAAAACGCCAAACAAAATACGGGGAACTCGGGGTCAATATTCCTAAGTCCGTGGTCGCCGCTCTCATCGACATAGACGATATAGTCAGAGAACTGGGTCATGGCTCAAGCGTCCACCATCACGCGCCGTTTGCCAGTGAGGAGTTGTTGCATGAGGGCGCGTTTCTCATCGGTTAACTGCTTGATCAGCATTGCCTGCGCTTTAACATTTTCGCTGGCTTGCTGAAGCATCTCCGCAATAGCGTCTTGTTCAGCTTTTGATGGTAAGGAAAACCTAAACCAAGTGTCAAAGTCCTTTGGCATATGCGGGATACCTGAGCCTTCGCGGACTGACCTAATCTGACTGTTTCTTAGTGCCATCAGTTCGCAGATGAAAGTTGGATTTACTTGCGCGAGGTCGAGGCGATACCTTACGACCGTTGATGAAACAGCGCCCTTGAGTCCAACGGTTGCCATGCCTGCGTTTTCCCCATCCCAAAGCACAAGAAGGTCGTCTTTATTGCATTGGACGAGATTGTTGTCGATTGTGTAGATGTCAAAGACACCATCGAATGATGACGCGCCGATGTAAGGCACCCCTTCTCCGTCTTCATTGGTCTGAACAATTTTACCCTTGCGTTTTTTGCCGTTTAGCAAATCCCCCAGCCGCACATCTTCCCATTCTTGGCCTTGGAACTCGGGGAAGCGGCGTTTTCCGCTTAGGAGTTGTTGCATGAGGGCGCGTTTTTGGCGCTTGGCGTTGTCGAGCAGGGCCTGCGTGGCCTCGATCGCCTGGTCCCAGGTCGAGAGGATCTCGGCGATCTTTTGTTGCTCTGGGAGGGGTGGTAGGTTGATCTTAAGTCTCTTGAAAAAGGGTAGCCCAATAGTCTTAATTGTTGACCCAACTGCCATCCGCTCAAACAGCGGCTTTTGAACCTGGAGCCAGTTATATAAATACCATGGCTCTAACTGTTTTTTCTCTCCGCAGACCCAGGCGATAAAGTGCTGGCTGACGGCCATTTCATCTCCCAAGATTGCACTTTTCCCAACACCTGCATCTCTTGACAAAATCGGTGTCCCCTTCGGAAGAAGCACGGCGGAAGAGTTCGCTATGCCGTCGGCGGAAATTTCCTTATCCGTTTTATCAATCAGTCCGTTGTCGAGTTTACTGCTGTCGGCAAGCGAAACCCATTTCACTCCGCCATTCCAATACTCAGGCTTTTTCTTATCAGGCGTGTGTCCACTTCTTCGATGAGTAACGTCATCAAGTAAGGCTGTTCTCCACCCCTCAGGAAGCATAACCCAGCTCCTTCAGGTAATTCGCCATCTTGGTCTCCAGCCCATCTAAGTTCTGCTGGAGCTCTACACGCTCCGCCCGAACGGCCATGAGGTCGATTTCTTCCTCTTCCTCGAAGGTATCGACGTAGCGGGGGATGTTGAGGTTGAAGTCGTTTTCCCTGATCTCCTCGGGCGTCGCCACGTGGGCGTATTTTTCGACTGGCGCGTCTGCCTTGTAGGTCGCGACGATTTTGTTGAGATGCTCGGGCGTAAGCGCGTTTTGGTTGGTGCCGGGGGCAAACTCTCGGCTGGCGTCGATGAAGAGGACCGTATCGTCGGGCTTGGACTTGCGGAAGATCAGGATGGCGGCGGGGATGCCCGTGCCGAAGAACAGTTTTTCGGGCAAGCCGATGACGGCATCGAGCAGGTTTTCCTCGATCAACTTCTGCCTGATCTTGCCCTCAGAGGAGCCCCTAAACAGCACGCCGTGGGGGACGACGACGGCCATGCGGCCGCTCGATGGCTTCATGGTTTCGATCATGTGCAGGATAAAGGCATAGTCGCCCTTGGAAGCGGGCGGCGTGCCGCGGCGGAAGCGGGCGAATGTATCCGTCTGCGCCGCCTCTAGGCCCCACTTTTCCAAGCTAAAGGGCGGATTGGCGACCACTATGTCAAAGTGACGCAGCGCGTCCGTCTTGGTGCGTAGCTTGGGGTTGCGGATCGTATCGCCCCACTCGATCTGATGATTGAGCTCCCCGCGCAAAAACAAGTTCATCTTCGCCATGGCCCAGGTGGAGCCAATGGCCTCCTGACCATAGAGGGCATAGCCCTTGCCGCCCGTGTCACGAACCCGCTTGCCGCACTTCATGAGCAGGGAGGCCGAGCCGCAAGTCGGGTCGCAAATCTCGTCCCCCTCCTTGGGGTCCATGAGCAGGGCCATGAGCTGCGAGACTTCGGCGGGGGTATAGAACTCCCCCGCTTTCTTACCCGCCGAGGCGGCAAAGCGCGAAATCAGATATTCGTAGGCCCCGCCGATGATGTCCAAATTGCCAACGCGGGAAGGGCGCAAGTCGAGCGCGGGCTTGGCAAAGTCTTCGAGCAGATGGCGCAAAATGTCGTTCTTTTGCGCCTCGTCGCCCAGCTTGTTGGAATTGAAGCTGATGTCTTGGAACACGCCCGTTAGCTTGTCGCCGTTGGCTTCCTCAATGGCATGGAGCGCCTTATCGATCCGCTCGCCGTTTTTGGTTTCATGGCGACGCTTATGGAGCGTGTCAAAGTCCGCGCCTGTCGGCAAGACAAAGCTCTCCTGCGCCATCAGGGCCTCGACCAACTCGGGCGGGTGGACCGCCTCGTGCCGGGCCTTCGTGTCCTTCCAAACGTCGGAAACGTATTTTAGGAACAGGAGGGTAAGGACATAGTCCTTGTAAATCGACGGGTCCACAACGCCGCGAAAGGTATCGCACGCGCCCCACGCGGCCTTGTTGATCTCTGCTTGTGAAATTTGCGTCACCGCGCCGTCCTCTCCAAAACTCAGCGAGCCCTCCCCCTGGTGGAGGGAGCGACGAAGGTCAACAAAGCATCGGCGTAAATTTGAAAATTGGGCTTCCCCGTGGGAGGGTGGCTGTCGGGTGTCGTTTGGCGCGGCACAAGGTTGGTGCCGTCTGGGTTTCCCGCAACCGATCCGTGCTGGATCCTGCGACTTCGCTTCGCTCCGCGCTGGATGACGTGGGGTGGGGACTTGCGCTCTTTACGGATTCGAATTCGCCCTTTTTTGAGGATGGCAAAGCGCGCGAATAGGGCCTGAACATCGCAGAAGAAAAGTTAGTGTCCCCTAGCGTGGTTTAGGAGCGCGGGGGAAACGCGTCGCATTTCGCCTCCAACGGCAGGGCCTTCGCTTTGGCCCGAGGTGCTTTCGCGCTATTCTCGAGGCCGCTGGGGGGGGCCGCAGTCGCGGCCCTTATACCATCGAGCATAAGAGTCATTCTCAGCCGCCGCTGGTATTGTATTCGGGTTTGGTGGAGCTGATTTATCCTCGGGATTGTAGATGGGCGAGCAGCCGCTCCAAACAAAAATGCAGCGCGATTTTGTGGAGGCTCCACGGATTGCTCAGGTGGACACGTTGGCGTTGAGATCGGTTTTGGTTATGTCTGTTGCTTCTTTGCTGGTAGTCTCCAGCACATTACGCGAACGAATTTGTTCAGAATACCAACGGCGAAAAAA
Organism: Alphaproteobacteria bacterium; assembly: GCA_965229645.1. Classification (GTDB taxonomy): domain Bacteria; phylum Pseudomonadota; class Alphaproteobacteria; order UBA7985; family UBA7985; genus CAXQZM01. Next base: position 2,789,138 of record OZ245893.1, on the reverse strand, counting down.
GTTGACACTTTTATGGCCGTTTTATGCCTCACGGCAGAAACGCTTCGCGTTTCGCCTCCGACGGGGCCTTCGCTTTACCCCGAGGCGCTTTCTTAGCTCATCTCGGGGCCGCTACGGGGGCCGCAGTCGCGGCCCTTATACCAGCGACCATTAGAGTCATTTTCAATCGCCGCTGGTATAAGACCCATTTCGGGTGGTCGCCAACTGGAAATGAATTCCGTTTTTGTCCACCGTCAGGTAGAGTTATTCACAAAAAGGAAATGAGGCATGGCACAGAAATCAGAGATCGAGTGGACTGACGCTACTTGGAACCCAGTAACAGGTTGCACGAAAATAGGTTCTGGCTGTGACCACTGTTACGCCGAGCGCTTCGCCGAACGTTGGCGTGGTGTCGATGGCCATCCGTATGAGCAAGGTTTTGACATGCGCCTCTGGCCATCCCGGCTTGGCCAGCCTGCACGTTGGAAGAAACCACGCATGATCTTCGTCAATTCGATGAGTGATCTTTTTCACAAAAATATTCCACGGGAGTTCATCGACCAAGTGTTCGATGCGATGGAGGCGGCGAACTGGCATGTCTATCAGGTGCTTACAAAGCGATCATCGCTGATGCGTAACTACGTCCGTCGCAGGTATGATGGAGGGCGCGTCCCGTCGCATATTTGGTTGGGCGTGTCGGTAGAGGACGCGGCGCATAAGGGACGGATTGAACACTTGCGGCAAATCAATTCGGACGCTCGCTTCATCTCCTTCGAGCCGCTGCTCAGTCTCATTGGCGACGTTGATCTGACGGGTGTTGCGTGGGCGATTGTTGGCGGCGAAAGCGGCCCGGGTGCGAGACCGATGGAAGCCTCATGGGCGACTGAGTTGCGTATTGCTTGCCTGCGTTACAATGTGGCGTTCTTTTTCAAACAGTGGGGTGGTGCGCGTCCAAAGTCCGGTGGTCGTTTGCTAGAAGGCGAAGAATGGAACGGGTTCCCTTGGCAAATTGTGCCCGCAGCCATACTGCAGGAGCAAAAGGGTGTTGGCTGCAAATCGAACCAGGATCAGGCGGAAAAGATCTTTGTCGATTGCTTGCAAGACTGTACCCATGCGTTAGCCAGTTCGATTTGAAACATAGCGATGGAAAACGTACCGATCAGGCGCACCCAGTAAAAAAGCTGCTCATGGACATGCGCAAGCGAGGCATCGTTCGGTTCGACCTGCCATCACGAAAGAAAGTGCCTCAGGACGACACGCAGATCGCCTTGGCATGACGATATGGTCTTGAACCGCGCTCGTTAATGATGGTATCCGATGAACAAGGCGGGTGTAGCTCAATGGTAGAGCAGTAGCTTCCCAAGCTAACGACGAGGGTTCGATTCCCTTCACCCGCTCCAATCCAACATATGCGGTCGTTGTGACGTGCGATGGTAGGGCCGCTCTTGCTTGGGGTTAGCGTTCCGAGATGGATCCTGCGACTTGGCTTCGCTCCGCACTGGATGACGTGGGGTGGCGGCTTGCGCCCTTTACGGCTTCGCATCCGCCCTTTTTTGAGGACGGCAAAGCGCGCCATGCGACCCACCAACGCCTGAGCCTCGCAGAAGAGAAATGTCATTCCACGCCGAGCGAAGCGAGGTCGCGGAATCTATCATCAACTGGCAGCGGATGGAACGGACGGGTCCATCCATGCGCCATCCCCTTTTTACCATCGGATCGGCGTAGGTCCCGCCAGGGCCTTTGGCGTTTCCAGGTTTAGCTATGCAGTCCCTTATGGATGAGCGAGTTGATCAGGGTTTGATAGGGAATGCCTTCTTGCATGGCCCGTGACTTTGCCAGGGTTAGGTTGGATTTAGGGATGCGAAGTGAAATGCGTTCGCGTTCTTTATTCATGGTATGTTTGGCCATGGCTTCTATTTCGGCTTTTCGTTCGGGAGTCAGAACGCTTTTGAAGCTGACCTTTCCGTCCTCAAAATCCTCCATGAACGGCGCTTCGTCGTAGGGATCTGTGTTTGGAACTGGGATATCTTTATTCATGGTTGGTTCCGTTTCATCTAATCTGTCTTGTTGATCTCTGCTTGTCTAATCTGGGTCCGCACTCCGTCCTCTCCAAAACTCGACGAGCTTTACCTCTGGTGCAGGAATAGACGGAGGTCAACAAAACATCCGCGCAAATTTGACAATGGGCTCCCCCTTCGAGGAGAACCTCTCGTTTGTCGTTTGGCACGGCACAAGGTTGGTGCCGTCTGGACTTCCTGCCGCCTATGGGTGATGGATCCTGCGACTTCGCTTCGCACCACGCTGGATGACACTTTACCTTGAGGTTGCCCCTCCGAGAGGGGAGCTGGGTCTATGAGGCGTATTAGCGGGTTGGCTGGGCAGACTTACTTGCGAGTCTCAGCTGGCGGTTTAGTAAGCCTAGAGCGCCAACCACGGCGAGGAGGCCGAGGAAGCCAGTCCATCCGACCGTCGAGGAGGTGGGTTCGTGGTGGGCCAGGGCTTGGCTTGACAGCAGGAGGAGGCTGGAGAGGAGGAAGCTGGATTTCATGGCGCGCCCTATCTGCAATCGGGCGCGGGAGATCAATCCCTGACCCTCAAAAAAACTCACGTCAGGTCGCGCAGTCCTTCGACCCGTTCGCCACGCTCATAAGCCGCGCGCCAGTGGCGGCGGCAGAGGGGGATGTAGCGGTCGTTGCCGCCGACCTCGACTTGTGCGCCTTGGGTGATGGCGCGACCTTGGGGGTCGGCGCGCACGACCATTGTGGCCTTTTTGCCACAGTGGCAGATGGTTTTGACCTCGCGCATGTCGTCGGCGATGGCCATGAGCGCCTGGCAGCCTGGGAACAGGGTGCCCTGGAAGTCGGTGCGGATGCCGTAGGCCATGACGGGGATGTTCAGCTCATCGACCACCTGCGCCAGTTGCCAGACTTGGTCGTAGGCCAGAAACTGCGCCTCGTCGAAGAAGAGGCACGCGACCTCAGGGTGGTGGACGCGCAAGTCTTGGACTTTGGCGAACAGATCGTCGTTGGTCGCGAATAGATGCGCGGGCTGTTCGATGCCGATGCGGCTGGCGATTTTGCCCTGGCCGTAGCGATGGTCCAGGGCGGCGGTGAAGAGCAGCACCTCCATGCCGCGCTCCCGATAGTTGAAGGCGGCTTGCAGCAGACCCGTGGTTTTGCCTGCGTTCATGGTCGAGTAGTGGAAATAGAGCTTTGCCATTCTATGTCCCCCCAACATCAGGGTCCGTGTGAGAAACAAGAAGGGATGCGCATGAGCAAGAGCACAATCGTCTTTACGCCCAGCGGCAAGCGCGGGGAGTTTGACCGCGGCACCAAAGTGCTGGACGCCGCCCGCGCCCTGGGTGTCGATATCGACAGCTTGTGCGGCGGCAACGGCCTGTGCGGGCGCTGCAAGGTCGCCCCAGGCGACGGCGAGTTTGCCAAGCATGGGCTGACCTCCGCCCTCACGCACTTGTCCGCCGAGGGCCCGTCGGAAGCGCGCTATCGGCAAAAACGCCGCATGGCCCCCAGCCTACGCTTGTCGTGCCAAGCGACCCTTGAGGGCGACTTGGTGGTCGATGTGCCGCCCGAGAGCCAAGTGCATCGGCAAGTGATCCGCAAGGCTGCCGACGAGCGTCCTGTGCCGCCCCTGCCCGCCGTGCAACTGGTCACGGTCACGGTCGAAGAGCCTGATATGCACAAGCCGAGCGGCGATTTGGAACGCCTGAAGGCCGCGCTCGCCCCCGCGCTCGGCGTGGACGAGGGCGCGCTCGATCTGGACTTCCACGTGCTCAAGCAGTTGCAAGCGACCTTGCGCAAGGGCCAATGGCAAGTGACGGCGGCGGTGCATGAGCGCAAGCAAATCATCGGCTTATGGCCTGGCGTTCAGAACGAGTCTTATGGCTTGGCCGTCGATCTTGGCTCCACCACCATCGCGGCACACTTGTGCGATTTACAGAGCGGCAAGGTTTTGGCCTCGGCGGGGCTCATGAACCCGCAGATCAAGTACGGCGAAGACGTCATGTCGCGCGTGTCCTACGCCATGATGAACGCGGGCGGGGCCGAGGCCATGACCGCAGCCGTGCACGAGGCGCTGAACGAACTGGCCGTGACCTGTTGCGCCGACGCGGGCGTGGACTCGAGTTTGCTGATGGAATTCGTTGTCGTCGGCAACCCGATCATGCACCACTTGTTCCTCGGGATCGACCCTGTGGAATTGGGCGGCGCGCCCTTTGCGCTGGCGGCGCAGCAGGCGCAAACGATCCGCGCCACCCACATCGGCCCCATGGTCAACGAAGGCGCGCGCATCTACGTGCTGCCCTGCATCGCGGGCCACGTTGGCGCCGATATGGCGGCGGTGGTGCTGGCCGAGGCGCCCGACAAAGAAGCGCGCATGACCTTCATCGCCGACGTCGGCACCAACGCCGAAATGGTCTTGGGCCATCGGGGGCGCTTGCTCGCTGCATCTTCCCCCACTGGTCCTGCTTTTGAAGGCGCGCAGATTTCGGCGGGCCAGCGCGCTGCCCCTGGCGCGATTGAGCGGGTGCGGATCGACCCCATCACCCTTGAGCCGACGTTCCGCGTCATCGGTTCGGACAAGTGGTCGGACGCGCCAGGGTTTTGGGAAGAGATCGACACAACCAAGGTCACGGGCATTTGTGGGTCGGGCATCATCGAAGCCATCGCCGAAATGTATCTGGCCCAAGTCATCAACCAAGACGGCCATGTCGATGGCAGCAAAGCCGCGACCTTTCCGACCATTCACGCCGATGGTCGTACCTTCGCCTACCAAATCTACGACGGCGCGCACGGGGGCGTGGCGGTTTCCGTGACCCAAAACGACGTGCGCGCGATCCAAATGGCCAAGGCGGCGCTCTATGCGGGCTATCGCCTGCTAGCCGACTACCACAAGACCGATACGGTCGAGCGGGTGGCGCTCGCGGGGGCCTTTGGCACCCATATTGACGTCAAGCACGCCATGACCTTGGGCCTGATCCCCGATGCGCCGCTGGCCCAGGTCCAATCGGTCGGCAACGCCGCAGGCGCAGGCGCGCGCATGGCGCTCCTCAATCGCGATCTGCGGCGGCGGATCGAAAAGCTGGTTGGCAAGATCGAGAAGATCGAAACCGCCGTCGAAGCCAAGTTCCAGGATCACTTTATCGAAGCCATGGCCTTGCCGCACAAGACCGCGCCCTTTAAGAATTTGGCCGCCGAGGTACCCTTGCCCCAACCGTTTGAAATCGCCAACGCCGCCGAAGGCGACGGCGGGGGACGGCGGCGACGGCGGCGGGGGTGAACGGAGGCTTGTGTCGCCCCGAAGTTGTGTCTTGGTGCGAGACGCATTTGGGATTTTTCGATGCACCCACTGTGGAGGAAACTACGTGAGGCATGAAATAAAGTGCAAGCTATCAAAAAAGCAGATTGAAAGATTGGCAAAGACGTATGACCAGAACAAGGAGTACCCAGGTTATGAAGAATTGGTCCTTAAGTTCAAAGGGGGGAAGTTCCTAAACCTCGAAGAGTTTGTGAAAATTGGACGATGGAAGACCAAGCGACAAACAAAAAACTACGTACGCAATTCAGACTCATTTGTTCGGGAAGTTACGAAAACTGCATTCTCAAAAGATGTCAGCGAGCGACTTAGAATGGAGATATTGACATGCCTTAGTGGGGTTCGCTATCCTGTAGCCTCAGTGCTTCTCCACATGTGTCGCTGCCCTGAAAAATATCCGATTATTGATTTTCGAGTCCTTTGGAGTTTGTACCGAATACCAATGGAATCAGTCCGTCACTCATTTGCGCTTTGGGACCAATTCTGCGCTGACATGAAAGACTATAGTCAAGAACTGGAGTTGCCAGTTCGCACACTCGACAAGGGTTTGTGGCAGTACTCAAAAGAGAACCAGCCAAAGAAAAGCAGATAGGAACATCACCATGCTCACGCCCCTCCTCCTGTCTCTCGGGCTCTACATCCTCATCACCTTGCTCCCGCCGAACTTCGACTATGTGTTGCAGGGCAAGTTTGGCTTGGCTTTGGGCGCGCGCGATACGCCGCCGCCCGCGACCTTGCACGGCAATCGTGCGCGGCGGGTCTTGGTCAACATGTCCGAAGCCATGATGGTGTTCGTGCCGCTGGCGCTGTTGGCGCTGATTTTGGAACGGGCCGAGGGCGTGGCGCTCGTCGGCGCTTGGGTCTTTTTTGCGGCGCGGCTGGCCTACTTGCCGATCTATCTGCTCGGCCTGCCAGTAATTCGTTCGGCGGCTTGGTCGGTTGGGTTGATTGGGCTGGGGCTCATGGCCTGGGGACTGATGGGGTAAGGCACCCTTACTGGGTTTGCGCTAAAAACCCTCGTGCGGTTCGGGGTTCTCTGATTTGGTCTGAGACCAGCGTCGGCAGAAAGTGGCCCTTCGCTTGAATTCCCAAGGAGGGCCCGTCGGGCCTCGGCTGGCACCGCACAGAGTTCCTGCCGTCTGGACTTTTTTCTGGCGACTGGTGCTGGATCCTGCGATTTCGCTTCGCTCCGCGCTGGATGACACGGCGTGGGGTGCATCTACGGGTCCCAGCGGGTCGCTTTGTGCACATATTGCCGTGAATAAAACTCTCGTTACTGTGTTTATGACATAGCAAAACACAAACTGAGAGGAAACGACCATGTTGGCGTACATGCCCAAGCTGCACAAGTCTTTGAAAATGATTGTCCTTGCAGGGGGACTGGGATGCCTTTCCCTTGCGGCCACGTCGCAAGAGACGCGTGACGGATACGCCTGGGAAGAGGGAATCGAGCGGTTCGCTTACATGTCAAACAACGAAGGCGATAAGGGCTGGGACGAAGGGTCCGTTGATGTCGTTTGCCCTCAAGAACGCACTGGCGCCGATGGTTGCGAGGGGACGATTGAACGGACCGTGTACAATACCAAAAGCGCGTGGGTTGTTGAAGACGACCAGGAAGTCGGCGCGTACTTTGCAACGTGGAGCGTCTATGGACGTGACTACGACCCCGCAGACGTTCCAGTGCAGCAGCTGACGCACGTTTATATGGCCTTTGCTGCCGTATGTGGCGATAACAGGTTGGCGTGGGAAGAGGGTGCAGGGGTAGAACGCGCATGTTCGGACCCGCACAACGGCGAGCGTGCGGCCTATTATGTTCCCTCACTCGACGACCCTATGGAAGACGACGAGGTCACCTTCTTCGACGACGAATGGGCCTGGTTTGACATGCCAGTTAGCGCCAGCCATCTTAGTGGGATCTATCAAAATTCAATGGTCGGCGCGATGGTTGATTGGAAGTCGCAAAACCCCGATCTCAAAATAATTATGTCGATTGGCGGCTGGTCTTACTCTCGGCCCTTTTATGATATTTTCCCAGATCCCGAACGTCGCAAAACCCTCATCGCAAGCATCCTTGAAAACCTGCAACAGCCAGGCTTTGAGATGATCGACGGTGTCGATATCGATTTTGAATTTCCAGGTGGCAACGGGCTTGATACCGACAAAGGCAACCCTAGCGTGGACGGCGCGGCTTACCTGACCTTCGTTACCGAATTGCGTGACGCACTCGACAAACTTGGCAAGGTCAAGGATCGTGAGTACGAGTTGACGGCGGCCATCGGTGTCGGCCCAGATAAGCTGGAAAACTGGGCGCAGTCGTCGCAAATCAGCGCCTTGATTGATCAACTGGATCGACTGGGGTTAATGTCCTACGATTTCGAAGGCGCTTGGTCGCCCTACGCAGGTCTTAATTCCGCGCTTTGGGCACCGAGTGACAGCCCGCAAGTCCAAAGCATCGATGGCGCGCTCGACATGCTCGTTTCCATGCACGGTGTTCGTCAAGATCAGTTTTCCAAAATTTCGGTGGGATATCCGTCCTATTCGCGGTCTGCTCTTGTCGAACCAAACCTTACCGATCCCTTGGATATTCTGTTCGCCCCAACTGCAGGTGGAGGAGGAGAAAATGGAACCGTTGAGCGGGGCATCATGTCTTACTTTCATTTGATTCCGGAGGTGATTGGCGATGGTAAGGGGGTCAATTCATGGAAAGTTTGGCGGTTCCCCGAGATGGCGGTTACCATTGCCTACTATCCGCCGACGGGTGAATTCCATAGCTTCATGTCTGGGGAAGATGTCCATGATGTCGCGCGCTACGTGAAAGACAAGGGATTGCGCGGCGTTTTCACGTGGCAAATTGACGACGATAATGGGGAGCTTCTGGAAGCTGCGAACCAAGGCATGAAACGGCGCCCTGGTGTTTATAATCATGGGCACGCGGACAAATCCTTCACCTATGCGCCGCCGTGCGCGCTATATCTTGAGGCGACAGGGGGTATGCCGCATCTCCCAGTCTCTGACGACGGACGAGTTTGGAAAGCTGAGAGCTGGGTTGAAAATTGCCCAAGCACCTCTGAAAACGGATGGCGCAGGCTAGGCGACTATTCAAAATTTGAGGTTATCTATGGTCTTGATTGGGACCCTGATCTCTACGACTACTACGCCCAGGCGGCGGTCGATACAGGGGTTACGGACTACAACGATCCGTCGTCGGTTTGCAGCACAGACCATGATCCCAACAACCCGTTCCAATATCAGGAGGGAACCAAAGACTACCTAAGTGGCGACATAGCTTACAATCGCTGTCAGTACTACCAGCTGATCGCGGTCGGGTTAGACCATCAGGCGCGGGCCTGGGCCTATGAGCCCGGCGTGGGCGAGACTTGGCAGGTCGTTTGGAGAGAGGTGGCAGAAGAGTCGATCGACCTGGAAACCGCGAGCGGGGGCACGTACATTCCTCCTGAAGATCGGCTCGGCGAATTTGCCGTCAACGACGCAGGCGGCGATGACAACGCCGACCCCAACGCCTATGTCGAAGGGTCGCCTTACGCGCAAGGCGACGTCGTAACCAAGGCGGGCGACTCATATAGCTGCATCGAGCCGTCCTTTTGCTCGGGTCCTGCCTGGGCTTACGAACCTGGCGTAGGAAGCGCCTGGGAACAAGCCTGGGAGTTGATCGGCGATGGATCAAGCGATGGCGGAAACGGCGGTGCCGACGACCCCGATGCCGGGAATGAAGGCAGCGGCGGTATCCCTGAGTGGTCTTCCGACACCGTTTACCTTGCAGGTGATCAAGTGACCTACGGGGGAGAGACTTGGGAAGCCCAGTGGTGGACGCAGGGCGATGAGCCAGGCACCTTGACTTGGGACCCCTGGAAAGTGGTGTCGGGCGACGGCACTTCCGATGAGGGCAATGACGGCGACAGTGGCGGCGATAGCGGTGGCAGCGGTGGTAGCAGTAGCAGCGGCGACAGCTGGTCCGCAGATACGGTCTATCTCCAGGGTGACCGTGTCTCCTACGATGGCAAGACTTGGGAAGCCCAATGGTGGACCCAGGGCGATGTGCCAGGGGGCGAACCCTGGGGGCCTTGGTTAGAGATTTAGCAACAGGCGAATACCAACGGCCAAAAAAGTTGACACTTTTTTGGCCGTTTTGTGTCTCACGGCAGAAACGCTTCGCGTTTCGCCTCCGACGGGGCCTTCGCTTATACCCCGAGGCGCTTTCGCGCTATTCTCGGGGCCGCTACGGGGGCCGCAGTCGCGGCCCTTATACCAGCGATCATAAGAGTCATTCTCATTCGCCGCTGGTATTAGCTAATCTCGGGACCGCTGCGGGAGCCGCAGTCCCCGCCCTCATATCAGCCGCCCCAAGGCCATCTCCTTAATCAGGATTGGCGGTAACGGTATCCTAAATAGGCGTAGCGGTTGGGCCAGTTACGCACGGGCCCCGTATCGATATGGACAAAGTTGCTACCAGGATAATAACCGACGCCACCTGCCGTTAACTTGAGCGCGGCGACATGGAGGTCGGAAATCGAGATCCCGTGGATGTAAAAGTCGACGGCCTGTCCTTTGACATGGTAGGAAAACTTGGCCACGCCCGCCATGCGCCGGCGCATGGCTTCGTTGGTTGACCGCGCGCGATAGCCCGATAGCATGCTGATCTCGCGACCCTGGAAGATGTTTGACGCCGCGAACAACTGATCGTAGACGCCAGGGTCGATGGCGGCGCTGCGCTGGGCATGGCGATCACGGAACAGGTTGTCGAGTTCTGCGAGGGCCCCCGTGTCGTACTGGCCATCGCGAAAGTAGTTGATGTTGAGCCGTTCGCTCAAGTTAATGGCGTGGATATTGAGCGTACGGTTGTTGCGCCCCAGGCGCCGATTAAGCGCGTCGCTCGGCGCGGTGACTTGTCGGTTGCCAGCGCGTAAGTCGGGCGACCGGGCCGCCAGAACAAGCGCTGGATTGGAAAGCGGGTCGGTTTCTTCGAAATCGAGCTTTTCGGGAATGGATCCGTTTTGCCGCGCCAGAGGCAAGGGGATGTCGGTCGTGAGGCTTTGGGTCGAACTCCCGCCGATGTTCGGCCTGGGCGCGGGCAGAGCGACGTTTTCAGGGCCAGCTTCTGCGAGGGCAAGGCTGTCTTGCTCGCCCGTGTCCATGAACTCAATCAGTTCGGGGATGTCGCTCAGACTTGCCGATTGGAACAGGTTTTGCGAGCCAAAATCGTAGAACACATCGCCTTGCTCGGCCTCGGCATGGGTAAAACCCATGGGGCTGGGCGTCGACGCCAAGGCCGAACGGCTCGCACCCATCCCGAGCGCATAGGCCGCGCCCGTCGCCAAAGCCCCCCGAAGACCTGAGGTTAAAACCTGCCGGCGCGATAGCGCCGTCTCCCGCCTATCGTCGGGACTAGGCGCACAAGCGCGGTGTGGCCTTGCAGGCGTCACTGATCGCGATCCGTGTCCCATGAACTAGTCCCGAATAAACACCAGAGTTTTCCCCCAGAGATTAAGCTCCAAAATCTAAGCACGAAATCAAAATCGACTCGCGACCTTGCAACTCTAGGGGTTTTTGGGGCAGTAGACAAGAGCAGGCACACGTATTTCACCCAACCACAAGGGCAAGCGCGCGCCCCTGCCCAACGTTTCGTGCAGAAAAGACACATTCTGTTGCAAAAATACCACAGATGCAACAAGGCCACAGGCGCTGAGGTCTCATACCAACGACCAAAAAAGTTGATACTTTTTTGGTCGTTTTATGTCTCGCGGCAGAAACGCTTCGGGTTTCGGCTTTTTTGGGTTGCGGTCTCACCTCGCTCGCTATGCTCGCTCAGCCCAACCGCAGGACGGGGCCCCCGCTTACCCCGAGGCGCTTTCGTGCTTGTCTCGGGGCCGCGCGTTTGGAGCGCGGGCGTTCCCTGCGCCCTTCGGGCTTGGAGCCCGCTACGGGGGCCGCAGTCGCGGCCCTTATACCAGCGAACATAAGACTCATTCTCATTCGCCGCTGGTATCAGGTCACTTCTTCCCCACTCGCCCAAATTTCCCACCTCGTGTGCTGGCCATAGGCGTTCGCTTCTTAAGCCAACAGATGGACCCTCTGGACAAAAAACCCTAGCAACACTAACACACCAATCAGCAAGGGCCGCGTTCCTACCTGCCTTTAAGGACCCATACCATGACCCAAAACGAACAACTTGTTAACGAGAAGATCCGTGCTGAAATTTCCAATTTGTTTGCAGAAGCTCTGAAGAACGCTGCGACTTCCGAGCAAATTCGCGCGGAAACGAATAAGGCGCGCATCGATGCCGAGAGACTTCACGCTGAAATCAATAAGACGCTCGCCGAAACGGCTAAGATCCGAACCGAAAAGGTTTGGATACCTGTCACTGTCGCCTCTGCTGCAACTGCGGGCACGATTGTTGCCGTCGGGGGGCTAATCCAGTTGCTTTCCTAGTCTAAACGATCCCTGGAATCGAAGGCCACACTCACGTGCCATGTCTTGTTGCGCGCAGTCGCAGCGTCCACCACTGAACACTAACGCCAAGCCCCGACCTCGCACGAACCCAATAATACCAACGGCGAAAAAAGTTGACACTTTTTTCGCCGTTTTGTGTCTCACGGCAGAAACGCTTCGCGTTTCGCCTCCGACGGGGCCTTCGCTTATACCCCGAGGCGCTTTCGCGCTGATCTCGGGGCCGCTACGGGGGCCGCAGTCGCGGCCCTTATACCAGCGAACATAAGAGTCATTCTCATTCGCCGCTGGTATAACTCCCCTGGGAGGATTGGCAGACGTGGCCGACGCTGGTCCCGTCTGGTGACGATGTGGGCGTCTGTTGTAGGCGTTGCAGCCATGCAGATCGCAAAGGGGCAGTTCATTCGCATACATCCCAACGCAATAAGGACTCCCAATCCTCATGGAACCCGCCAGCACCATCCAGCAGCGTCACCATAGGACTCCCCCGCCACCCGCTGATGCCCCTCGCGGTGGAGCGATACGAAATCGAAGGCACCGAGTTCCAAACACACGAGCCCGAAGTGCCGCGCCGCAAGGCTCGCGTCGATCTCCTTTGCCCCAGGCCAGGTGTGACAGCCGTTGCGGGCGCCAGGGGCGGCACGCGACTGATAGTCGGTTCGTTGCTGATCGGAAAGGTCCGCGTAGAGCGCCTGCGTCGTGGCGGTGTTCGTTTGCAAGGTGGCGCGGGCCTGGGCGCTGAACTGCACCCCGCGTTGGGGGCAATAGAGCAGCAGCGCGGCGCGCGGGTCCTGGCGCAGCGCCGCCCATTTGCCGCTGCGGGTGTCGGTGAAGCACCTTAGGGTCGCGGCGCGAGCCTCCCACCCGCGCCAAATCACCGTTTTGGCCATGGGCCCATCCGCCAGGTAGGTCAGTGTGCCCCAATGCCACGCATCCTTGGGGTCGCGAACCGCCGCGGTCAGGGCTTGGTCGATCCAAACCTTGGCGCGGTCAAGCGACGCGAACAGGGGCACGGAATCGGGCGTCAATCTTTGGGTCAAAACTCACTCAAATTTGCGCATCACGGGTCTTGAGAACCGCGAAGGAGCCCTGATATATGCATCCCATGAGTAACTCGAGTCCAGATCGCCCCGACACATCGGCGCCCGATAGCGGAGTGCTGTTGCAAGAACGCCCGAAGACCAAACGGCCGCAACGTTACAAGGTCATCATGCTGAACGATGACTACACGCCCATGGAATTTGTCGTCGAAGTGCTGGAGCGGTTTTTTCAAAAGGACCAGGCCGCTGCTACCCAAATCATGCTGCAAATCCATCAAACGGGCATGGGAATTTGCGGGGTCTATACCTTTGAAATCGCCGAGACCAAGCTCACCCAAACCATGGCTTTGGCGCAGAAGAACGACCATCCGCTGCAGTTGCGCCTGGAACAAGATTGATTTCGATTGGTCGTGCCAATCGCACGGCAACTGTGCGCAACAAGGTGTAAGCGCGTCTCTTGAAGACCCGCGCGCTCAGAGGTAAAGAGCGACAATAAATGTCGTTTTTTCGCCATTTTCACACGAGTCGAGAGCGGCAATGCCCGCCCACGTCGCCTGGGTGTTCTAAAAAATCATCGGAGGATTTATGAGTCTATACGCCGCCTACCTTGAAGAGATCGAGGCTCGCAAGCAACAAGGGCTCAGCCCCAAACCCATCGAAGATGCGCCGCTGGCAGCCGAGCTGATCGCCCAGATTCGCGAACCAAAGCACCCCAATCGTGCCAGCTCGCTCGAGTTTTTGATTCGCAATACGCTCCCTGGCACCACCAGCGCGGCGGGGCAAAAGGCCGCATTCCTAAAAGAGGTAATTTTGGGTCAGTGTCTTGTCCCCGAAATTTCGCGCGACTTTGCCTTTGAACTCTTGGCCCATATGAAGGGCGGCCCTTCCGTTGCGGTGCTGCTCGATCTGGCCTTGGGTGAGGCGGCAGACGTGGCGCAGGCGGCGGCCGAGGTGCTGAAAACCCAGGTCTTTCTCTACGACGCCGATACGGATCGGCTCAAGGCAGCTTTGGCCGCTGGCAATGCAGTCGCCAAAGACATCTTGGTGTCCTACTCTCGAGGCGAATTTTTTACCCGACTCCCCGAGATCGACGAAGAAATCAAGCTGGTGACTTACGTGGCGGCGGAAGGGGACATATCGACCGATTTGCTCTCGCCAGGCAACCAAGCCCACTCCCGCGCCGATCGCGAGCTCCACGGCAAGTGCATGATATCAGCGCGCGCGCAGCAGGAGATCCAGGCGCTCAAGCTGCAGCACCCTGACAAGCAGGTCATGCTGATCGCCGAAAAGGGCACCATGGGCGTCGGGTCGTCGCGCATGTCGGGCGTCAACAATGTCGCGCTCTGGACAGGGAAGCCCGCCAGCCCTTACGTGCCCTTTGTCAACATCGCGCCCCTGGTTGGGGGCACCAACGGTATCTCCCCCATTTTCTTGACCACGGTCAGCGTTACGGGGGGCCTCGGGATCGACCTGAAGAACTGGCGCAAAGTCTTGGACGACGAAGGCAAGCCCATTCTCAACAACAACGGCGACCCGATTTTGCAGGAGGTCTACTCGGTTGCCACGGGCACGGTCCTGACCATCGATACCAAAAACAAGACGTTGAAAAGCGCCGACGGGTCGCAGGAGCATGTTGACATTTCGGCGTCCTTGAGCCCCCAAAAGGTCGAGTTTATGAAGGCTGGCGGGTCTTACGCCATCGTCTTTGGCAAAAAACTGCAAAGCCTCGCGTGCGAAATCCTGGGGGTCGAGTACAGGTCCGTCTTCGCCCCAGCCAGGGAGGTGTCGATTGCGGGCCAGGGCCTGACAGCGGTGGAGAAAATCTTCAACAAGAACGCGCTGGGCACCACGCCAGGCAAAACCCTCCACGCGGGCTCGGACGTTCGCGTTCGGGTCAATATGGTTGGCTCGCAAGACACGACGGGCCTCATGACAGCGCAGGAGTTGGAGGCCATGGCGGCAACGGTCATTGCCCCAACCTTGGACGGCGCCTACCAATCGGGTTGCCATACGGCCTCGGTTTGGGACGCCAAGGCCGAAGCCAATACCCCGCGCCTCATGAAGTTTATGAGCGACTTTGGTCTCGTGACAGGGCGGGACCCCAAGGGGGTCTATCACCCCATGACCGACGTCATCCATAAGGTCTTGAACGATCTGACCGTCGATGATTGGTCGATCATCATCGGCGGCGACTCGCATACGCGCATGTCCAAAGGCGTGGCCTTTGGCGCGGATTCGGGCACCGTCGCCTTGGCACTGGCGACGGGGGAGGCAACCATGCCGATCCCAGAATCGGTGAAGGTGACGTTTAAAGGCACGCTCGCCGACCATATGGACTTTCGCGACGTGGTCCACGCGACCCAGGCGCAGATGCTGGCACAATTCGGCGACAATGTCTTCCAAGGCCGCGTTATTGAGGCCCATATCGGCACGCTCCTGGCCGACCAAGCCTTCACCTTCACCGATTGGACGGCGGAGATGAAGGCCAAGGCCTCGGTCTGTATCTCGAACGACGAGACCCTGATCCAGTCGCTGCAACTCGCCAAGTCGCGCATCCAAATCATGATCGATAAGGGCATGGAAAACCGCGATTTGATGCTTGGACGTTTGATCGGCATCGCCGACCGCCGCATCGAAGAGATTCGCTCGGGAACCAGGCCCGCCCTCATGCCTGACGCCAAGGCCAAGTACTTCGCCGAGGTTGAAATTGATTTGGACGCGATTGACGAACCCATGATCGCGGATCCAGACGTCGACAATATCGACATATCGAAACGCTATACCCACGATACGATCCGCCCCATTTCCTACTACGGTGGGGAGAAGAAGGTCGATTTGGGTTTTGTCGGGTCCTGCATGGTGCACAAGGGCGATCTGTCGATCGTCGCGCAGATGTTGCGGAATTTGAGCAAGGACGGCGCGGAAAAGATCGACTTTAAGGCACCGCTCGTCGTCACGGCGCCGACCTACAATATCATCGACGAAATGAAGGCCGACGGCGACTGGCAGGTCTTGCAAACCCATGCCAGTTTTGAATTCGACGACGCGGCCCCCAAAACCTCGGCGCGCACCGAATACCAAAATACCCTTTATTTGGAACGCCCAGGGTGCAACTTGTGCATGGGCAACCAGGAAAAGGCCGCCAAAGGCGACACGGTGCTGGCGACCTCGACCCGCCTGTTCAAGGGTCGCGTGGTGGAGGATTCCGACGCCAAAAAAGGCGAATCCTTGCTGGCGTCAACGCCCGTCGTGGTCCTCTCCGCGGTGCTGGGCCGCACGCCCACGCCGCAGGAATACATCGACGCCGTCCAGGGGATCGACCTGACCAAGTTTGCCCCTCCGCTCGCGAAAAACCCCAAGGCGCAATCGGTCTTCTATTGATTTGAGAGCCTTTTGTGTCTCGCGGCAGAAACGCTTCGCGTTTCGGCTTTTGGAGGTTGCGGTCTCACCTCGCTTGCTACGCTCGCTTAGCCCGACGCTTTTAATAGCGGTCTCTACTCGCTCGCTATGCTCGCTCAGCCCGACGCTTTTAATAGCGGTCTCTACTCGCTCGCTATGCTCGCTCAGCCCGACGCTTTTAATAGCGGTCTCTACTCGCTCGCTATGCTCGCTCAGCCCGACGCTTTCAATAGCGGTCTCTACTCGCTCGCTATGCTCGCTCAGCCCGACCGCAGGACGGGGCCTTCGCTTATACCCCGAGGCGCTTTCTTAGCTCATCTCGGGGCCGCTACGGAGACCGCAGTCGCGGCCCTGATACCAGCGAACATAAGAGCCCTTCTCATTCGCCGCTGGTATTCGCTGGCAGCCCTCTCGCTTTGGAGATGCGCTTTCTGGGCGTCATTTAACACAGCGCAAGGTTCGTGCCGTCTGTGCTTCCTGCCGCCGATCAGTGCTGGATCCCGCGACTTCGCTTCGCTGCGCGCGGGATGACATCGGGTGAGGGTTTGCCGAATTTAGGGCCTCACAACTGCCCTTCTTCTGGCTATGGCAAGCGCGCCACACGACCAACCAGCACCTAGACATCGTCAAAGAAAAATGTCATCTGCCGAGCAAGGCGAGGTCGCAGAATCCCCCACCGACTGGTAGCGGATGGGACGGAAGCGTCCATCCCCGCACCAGCCTCGTTTCACCAAGAGAAAAATCAAACAACCTCTGCCCTATTGAGGACTTTGGGGGCATCAATATTCAGGTTTGTCGCAAAAGACCTTTGGAATTATGGGAGCCGCAAGCCCGATGCGGCCCCCATACCAATCGCTCCACGATCCTCTCTATCGTGGAGCGACTAGAGCTAGAAGCGCCGGTCGATGGTTCCCTCAAGCCGCACTTCTTGGTTTTCTTCGTTCCAAATCTCGCCCAGGGTGAGTTCCAACCGCACGTTCGTATCGTCTTGCGTGTCGGCAATCCAACCGACGCTTATGGAACCGACAGGGTCTTCATTGGGGGTGTAGATGGTTCCGTCGCTCAACTGAGCTTCTTCGGCACCAAAGGTCTGGCTCATCTCACCGCGCAAGGTGAAGCGGCCGTAGGTGGGAATCGGCGCTGTTCTGTATTCCCATCCGAAACCAAGTCGGCCCGTTTCAACCTGGCTACGCTCCGCAGTGGCCCCATCAGAGAAGGTGAAGGCCTCCATAACTTCGCTCGCGTAGAGCAGGTCAACGTAAGGACGCATGCTCGCGTTGTTGGGCAAAGGTCTGGGGTCACTGATTTCCCCTTGCAAGAGCAAGCGCAACGACCGTGCGTCCGCAGTCGCATCCGTGGTACTGACGAGATCATTTTGCGATATGGTGGCGATGGCGGATCCGGAGTAGACCAGCCCCCTTTCGCTTCGATGCGCTTGATAGTAGCCGAACGAAATCCCCGAGCGGTCCACATCGGTTTCCGCCTCATAGTCCCAGGTGGATGCTTCAATGCCGTACAGAAGGCCCGAGACGCCGCGCTCGGTCTTGGTAAGTTCTGTCCCGAGCAAACCATAGGCAAGTTGGCCTTCCCCCTTGAGTTCGGCATCGACCGAAGCGTTAGAGAGCCCAAAGGAGAACCAGTCAATCAAGGGCAGCGCTGGCCCATGGCTCGCCTCCGCTTCGCGGGCAGACAGGATGTAGAGCGTGTCGTAGGACCCTGTATCAACCCAGGAGGTCACGGGCGTTTGCAAACTGGGGGTTTGATTCGACGGAGTCTGCAACCTGCGGAGCTGATCCCCTGGAATCTGCAACCTGCGGAGTTGGTCCCCTTGCACATTGCTGTTCGGATCTCCCGTGGACTGCGCACCACCATTCGACCCTGGCGCAATGCCAGATGTTAGCCCCCCTGTAACGGCTTTGTTGATGAGGTTGCCGACTTGATTGCCCACGATCCGACTGTTGACGGCAGACGACACCACGACCCCAGCATCCTCTGGCGGGACTTCATCGTCGGCTTCGGTTGTGAAGGTCCAAGCGTTGGTGTCGGAGATGCCTGGATAGGCGTTGCCCGACGCATCGAGGATCGCGCCATCGGGGATCAGCACATAGTACTGCGTATCGTACTCCATGCCACCGTCGGGCGACAGCGTCAGGCTTGTGTCCGCAACCTCAACTTCGAAGGAGCTGACATCCAGGCTGTCCAGCGTGCTGCCATCACTGGCATCGTGCAAGGTAATCAGGCCCGAACCCTTTTGAACGCCCTCGTCAAAGTTCAGGACCAGATCGCTGTCAACAGGAACGTCGGTCGCCCCGTTGGCTGGCGAGCTTGGCGTGCTGGTCGGCGCGTCCTTGTCGGCTTCGGTTGTGAAGGTCCAAGCGTCTGGTTGCGTGATTCCTGGATAGGCATTGCCCACCTCATCGAGGATCGCGCCACCAGGGATCAGCACATAGTACTGGGTGTCATACTCCATGCCACCGTCGGGCGACAAGGTCAGGCTTGAGCCGTCAACCTCAACTTCGGAGGAACTGACATCAAGGCTGTCCAGCTCGCTGCCGTCGCTGGCATCGTGCAAGGTGATGGAGCCTGACCCTGCTTGAATAGGCTCGTCTAAGTTCAGGACCAGATCGCTGTCAACAGGAACGTCGGTCGCCCCGTTGGCTGGCGAGCTGGGCGTGCTCGTCGGCGCGTAAGTATCGGCTTCGGTTGTGAAGGTCCAAGCGCTCGTGTCCGTGATCCCTGGATAGGCATTGCCCGACGCATCTTTGATCGCGCCATCGGGGATTAGAATATAGTACCCCGTGTCGTAGAGCATGTCCTCATCGGGCGACAGGGTTAGGGTTGAACCTGAAACATCAACTTCTCCAGAACCCACATCAAGACTATCCAGGACGCTGCCGTCGCTGGCGTCGTGAAGGGTAATGGAGCCCGAGCCTGCTTGGATGGTCTCGTCAAAGCTCAAGACCAGATCGGCGTCAACCAACACACCGCTCGCCCCATTGGCGGGGGAACTTGCGGAACTCGTCGGCGCGTAGCCATCAACCTCGGTTGTGAAGGTCCAAGCGCTGGTGTCGGAGATCCCTGGATAGGCGTTGCCCGCCTCGTCGATGATCGCGCCATCGGGAATTAGAACATAGTACCCCGTGTCGTAGAGCATGTCCTCATCGGGCGACAGGGTCAGGGTTGAACCTGAAACATCGACTTCTCCAGAACCCACATCAAGACTGTCCAGGACGGTGTCGTCGCTGGCATCGTGCAGGGTAATGGAGCCCGAGCCTGCTTGAATCGTCTCGTCAAAGCTCAAGACCAGATCGGCATCAACCAACACACCGCTCGCCCCATTGGCCGGTGACCTAGAAGAACTCGTCGGCGCGTAGCCATCGGTCTCGGTTGTAAAGGTCCAAGCGCTCGTGTCAGAGATGCCTGGATAGGCATTGCCCGACGCATCTTTGATCGCGCCATCGGGGATTAGAATATAGTACCCCGTGTCGTAGAGCATGTCCTCATCGGGCGACAGGGTTAGGGTTGAACCTGAAACATCAACTTCTCCAGAACCCACATCAAGACTATCCAGGACGCTGCCGTCGCTGGCGTCGTGAAGGGTAATGGAGCCCGAGCCTGCTTCGATGGTCTCGTCAAAACTCAAGACCAGATCGGCATCGACCAACACACCGCTCGCCCCATTGGCTGGAGAACTTGCGGAACTCGTCGGCGCGTAATTGTCAGCTTCGGTTGTGAAGGTCCAAGCGCTCGTGTCTGTGATCCCTGGGTAGGCGTTGCCCGCCTCGTCGATGATCGCGCCATCGGGAATTAGAACATAGTACCCCGTGTCGTAGAGCATGTCCTCATCGGGCGACAGGGTCAGGGTTGAACCTGAAACATCGACTTCTCCAGAACCCACATCAAGACTGTCCAGGACGGTGTCGTCGCTGGCATCGTGCAGGGTAATGGAGCCCGAGCCCGCTTCGATGGTCTCGTCAAAGCTCAAGACCAGATCGGCGTCGACCAACACACCGCTCGCCCCATTGGCCGGAGAACTTGCGGAACTCGAGGGCGCGTAGCCATCGACCTCGGTTGTGAAGGTCCAAGCGCTGGTGTCGGAGATCCCTGGGTAGGCATTGCCCGCCGCATCTTTGATCGCGCCATCGGGGATCAGCACATAGTACCCCGTGTTGTAGAGCATGTCTTCGTCAGGAGACAGGGTCAGGGTTGAGCCTGAAACATCAACTTCTCCAGAACCCACATCAAGGCTGTCCAGGACGGTGTCGTTGCTAGCGTCGTGCAGGGTAATGGAGCCCGAACCTGCTTGGACAGTCTCGTCAAAACTCAAGACCAGATCGGCGTCGACCAACACACCGCTCGCCCCATTGGCGGGGGAACTTGCGGAACTCGAGGGCGCGTAATTGTCAGCCTCGGTTGTAAAGGTCCAAGCGCTCGTGTCGGAGATCCCTGGGTAGGGGTTGCCCGCCGCATCTTTGATCGCGCCATCGGGAATTAGAACATAGTACCCCGTGTCGTAGAGCATGTCTTCATCGGGAGACAGGGTCAGGGTTGAACCTGAAACATCAACTTCTCCAGAACCCACATCAAGACTATCCAGGACGCTGCCGTCGCTGGCGTCGTGAAGGGTAATGGAGCCCGAGCCTGCTTCGATGGTCTCGTCAAAACTCAAGACCAGATCGGCATCGACCAACACACCGCTCGCCCCATTGGCTGGAGAACTTGCGGAACTCGTCGGCGCGTAATTGTCAGCTTCGGTTGTGAAGGTCCAAGCGCTCGTGTCTGTGATCCCTGGGTAGGCGTTGCCCGCCTCGTCGATGATCGCGCCATCGGGAATTAGAACATAGTACCCCGTGTCGTAGAGCATGTCCTCATCGGGCGACAGGGTCAGGGTTGAACCTGAAACATCGACTTCTCCAGAACCCACGTCAAGACTGTCCAGGACGGTGCCGTCGCTGGCATCGTGCAGCGTAATGGAGCCCGAGCCTGCTTGAATCGTCTCGTCAAAGCTCAAGACCAGATCGGCGTCGACCAACACACCGCTCGCCCCATTGGCGGGGGAACTTGCGGAACTCGTCGGCGCGTAGCCATCAACCTCGGTTGTGAAGGTCCAAGCGCTCGTGTCCGTGATCCCTGGATAGGCGTTGCCCGCCTCATCGAGGATCGCGCCACCAGGGATCAGCACATAGTACCCCGTGTCGTACTCCATGCCACCGTCGGGCGACAGCGTCAGGCTTGAGCCGTCAACCTCAACTTCGGAGGAACTGACATCAAGGTTGTCGAGCTCGCTGCCATCGCTGGCATCGTGCAGGGTAATCAGGCCCGAACCCTTTTGAACGCCCTCGTCAAAGTTCAGGACTAGATCGCTGTCAACAGGAACGTCGGTCGCCCCGTTGGCTGGCGAGCCTGGCGTGCTGGTCGGCGCGTAATTGTCAGCTTCGGTTGTGAAGGTCCAAGCGCTGGTGTCGGAGATCCCTGGATAGGCGTTGCCCGCCGCATCTTTGATCGCGCCATCGGGAATTAGAACATAGTACCCCGTGTCGTAGAGCATGTCCTCATCGGGCGACAGGGTCAGGGTTGAACCTGAAACATCGACTTCTCCAGAACCCACATCAAGACTGTCCAGGACGGTGTCGTCGCTGGCATCGTGCAGGGTAATGGAGCCCGAGCCTGCTTGAATCGTCTCGTCAAAGCTCAAGACCAGATCGGCATCAACCAACACACCGCTCGCCCCATTGGCCGGTGACCTAGAAGAACTCGTCGGCGCGTAGCCATCGACCTCGGTTGTGAAGGTCCAAGCGCTGGTGTCAGAGATGCCTGGATAGGCATTGCCCGACGCATCTTTGATCGCGCCATCGGGGATTAGAATATAGTACCCCGTGTCGTAGAGCATGTCCTCATCGGGCGACAGGGTTAGGGTTGAACCTGAAACATCAACTTCGCCAGAACCCACATCAAGGCTATCCAGGACGCTGCCGTCGCTGGCGTCGTGAAGGGTAATGGAGCCCGAACCTGCTTCGATGGTCTCGTCAAAACTCAAGACCAGATCGGCATCGACCAACACACCGCTCGCCCCATTGGCTGGAGAACTTGCGGAACTCGTCGGCGCGTAATTGTCAGCTTCGGTTGTGAAGGTCCAAGCGCTCGTGTCCGCAATCCCTGGGTAGGCATTGCCCGCCGCATCTTTGATCGCGCCATCGGGAATTAGAACATAGTACCCCGTGTCGTAGAGCATGTCCTCATCGGGCGACAGGGTCAGGGTTGAACCTGAAACATCAACTTCGCCAGAGCCCACGTCAAGACTGTCCAGGACGGTGCCGTCGCTGGCATCGTGCAGGGTAATGGAGCCCGAGCCTGCTTGGATGGTCTCGTCAAAGCTCAAGACCAGATCGGCGTCAACCAACACACCGCTCGCCCCATTGGCGGGGGAACTTGCGGAACTCGTCGGCGCGTAGCCATCAACCTCGGTTGTGAAGGTCCAAGCGCTGGTGTCCGCAATCCCTGGGTAGGCATTGCCCGCCGCATCTTTGATCGCGCCATCGGGGATTAGAACATAGTACCCCGTGTCGTAGAGCATGTCTTCATCGGGCGACAGGGTCAGGGTTGAACCTGAAACATCAACTTCTCCAGAGCCCACGTCAAGACTGTCCAGGACGGTGCCGTCGCTGGAATCGTGCAGGGTAATGGAGCCCGAGCCCGCCTGGATGGTCTCGTCAAAGCTCAAGACCAGATCGGCGTCGACCAACACGCCGCTCGCCCCATTGACGGGAGAACTTGCGGAACTCGTCGGCGCGTAGCCATCGGTCTCGGTTGTAAAGGTCCAAGCGCTCGTGTCGGAGATCCCTGGATAGGCATTGCCCGCCTCGTCGATGATCGCGCCATCGGGAATTAGAACATAGTACCCCGTGTCGTAGAGCATGTCCTCATCGGGCGACAGGGTTAGGGTTGAACCTGAAACATCAACTTCGGAGGAACTGACATCAAGGCTGTCCAGGACGGTGTCGTTGCTAGCATCGTGAAGGGTAATGGAGCCCGAGCCTGCTTCGATGGTCTCGTCAAAACTCAAGACCAGATCGGCATCGACCAACACACCGCTCGCCCCATTGGCTGGAGAACTTGCGGAACTCGTCGGCGCGTAATTGTCAGCTTCGGTTGTGAAGGTCCAAGCGCTCGTGTCTGTGATCCCTGGGTAGGCGTTGCCCGCCTCGTCGATGATCGCGCCATCGGGAATTAGAACATAGTACCCCGTGTCGTAGAGCATGTCCTCATCGGGCGACAGGGTCAGGGTTGAACCTGAAACATCGACTTCTCCAGAACCCACATCAAGACTGTCCAGGACGGTGTCGTCGCTGGCATCGTGCAGGGTAATGGAGCCCGAGCCCGCTTCGATGGTCTCGTCAAAGCTCAAGACCAGATCGGCGTCGACCAACACACCGCTCGCCCCATTGGCCGGAGAACTTGCGGAACTCGAGGGCGCGTAGCCATCGACCTCGGTTGTGAAGGTCCAAGCGCTGGTGTCGGAGATCCCTGGATAGGCATTGCCCGCCGCATCTTTGATCGCGCCATCGGGGATCAGCACATAGTACCCCGTGTTGTAGAGCATGTCTTCATCGGGCGACAGGGTCAGGGTTGAGCCTGAAACATCAACTTCTCCAGAACCCACATCAAGGCTATCCAGGACAGTGTCGTTGCTGGCATCGTGCAGGGTAATGGAGCCCGAGCCTGCTTCGATGGTTTCATCAAAACTCAAGACCAGATCAGCATCAACCAACACACCGCTCGCCCCATTGGCCGGAGAACTTGCGGAACTCGAGGGCGCGTAATTGTCAGCCTCGGTTGTGAAGGTCCAAGCGCTGGTGTCGGAGATCCCTGGATAGGCGTTGCCCGCCGCATCTTCGATCGCACCATCGGGGATCAGCACATAGTACTCGGTATTGTAGAGCATGTCTTCATCGGGCGACAGCGTCAGGGTTGAACCTGAAACATCGACTTCGCCAGAACCCACATCAAGGCTATCCAGGACAGTGTCGTTGCTGGCATCGTGCAAGGTAATGGAGCCCGAGCCTGCTTGGATGGTCTCATCAAAGCTCAGGACCAGATCGGCGTCGACCAACACACCGCTTGCCCCATTGGCGGGGGAACTCGAGGAGCTCGTCGGCGCGTAGCTATCCGTCTCGGTTGTGAAGGTCCAAGCGCTGGTGTCGGAGATCCCTGGATAGGCGTTGCCCGCCGCATCTTCGATCGCACCATCGGGAATTATAACATAGTACCCCGTGTCGTAGAGCATGTCTTCATCGGGCGACAGGGTCAGGGTTGAGCCTGAAACATCAACTTCTCCAGAACCCACATCAAGGCTATCCAGGACAGTGTCGTTGCTGGCATCGTGCAGGGTAATGGAGCCCGAGCCGGCTTCGATGGTTTCATCAAAACTCAAGACCAGATCGGCGTCAACCAACACACCGCTCGCCCCATTGGCCGGAGAACTTGCGGAACTCGAGGGCGCGTAATTGTCAGCCTCGGTTGTGAAGGTCCAAGCGCTGGTGTCGGAGATCCCTGGATAGGCGTTGCCCGCCGCATCTTCGATCGCACCATCGGGGATTAGAACATAGTACTCGGTATTGTAGAGCATGTCTTCATCGGGCGACAGCGTCAGGGTTGAACCTGAAACATCGACTTCGCCAGAACCCACATCAAGGCTATCCAGGACAGTGTCGTTGCTGGCATCGTGCAAGGTAATGGAGCCCGAGCCTGCTTGGATGGTCTCATCAAAGCTCAGGACCAGATCGGCGTCAACCAACACACCGCTTGCCCCATTGGCGGGGGAACTCGAGGAGCTCGTCGGCGCGTAGCTATCCGTCTCGGTTGTGAAGGTCCAAGCGCTCGTGTCGGAGATCCCTGGATAGGCGTTGCCCGCCGCATCTTTGATCGCGCCATCGGGGATTAGAACATAGTACCCCGTGTCGTAGAGCATGTCTTCATCGGGCGACAGGGTCAGGGTTGAGCCTGAAACATCAACTTCGGAGGAACTGACATCAAGGCTGTCCAGGACGGTGTCGTTGCTAGCATCGTGCAGGGTAATGGAGCCCGTGCCTGCTTCGATAGTCTCGTCAAAACTCAAGACCAGATCGGCGTCGACCAACACACCGCTCGCCCCATTGGCGGGTGAACTTGCGGAACTCGTCGGCGCGTAATTGTCAGCTTCGGTTGTGAAGGTCCAAGCGCTGGTGTCCGCAATCCCTGGGTAGGCGTTGCCCGCCGCATCTTCGATCGCACCATCGGGGATCAGCACATAGTACTCGGTGCCATAAAGCATGTCTTCATCGGGCGACAGGGTCAGGGTTGAGCCTGAAACATCGACTTCTCCAGAGCCCACATCAAGGCTATCCAGGACGGTGTCGTTGCTGGCATCGTGCAGGGTAATGGAGCCCGTGCCTGTTTGGACGGTCTCGTCAAAGCTCAAGACCAGATCGGCGTCAACCAACACACCGCTCGCCCCATTGGCGGGGGAACTTGCGGAACTCGAGGGCGCGTAGGTATCGGCTTCGGTTGTGAAATTCCAACCTGTCACGTCGCTGATCCCAAAGGCGTTGGGACTGGTCGCTGTATCGACAAGAGCGCCGTCGGCAATGAGAATGTAGTACGCTGTGGCGTAACTCAGGTTCGCGGGCGGGTCGATGGTTACCGTTGCCCCAGCTACGGTGACTTGGTCACTCGTGACATCTATGGTCTGCACGACCTCATCATTGGCGTCATAAATGACGATATTGCCCGTTCCTTTGACCACATCCTCATCGAGGGTCAAAACCAAATCCTGGGTGGGATCAAAATCTGCGCTGTCGTTAGCAGGTAAAAGCGTCAGCACATTCGGGGCCTGGACATCGGTGACCGCACCCCCAACACCCGCGTTGGTTCCCCAGATTGGTTGCCGAGCATAGTCCTCTTCCCAACTGGGATCGGCCCCAAACGAAAAATCGCTAGGCCTCTCTGGAACGTTCGTCACGTCCCAACCCGACAAATCCTGATTGAAACTCATTGCGGCATCAAACATGCTCTGCATACTTTTGGATCCTGCATGATCGCTATCGCTTGAGGTTCCTACCGCGCCCGTATCCCAGCCGCCGATGTCCTGATTAAAGTCCTCCGCATAAGAGAACATTTCCTTCATGGTTCGAACATTGGAAACATCCCATCCGCCTATATCTTGACTAAAGTAATAGTCGAACATGAACATCTGCGACATGTCAGTAACGCTTGACGTGTCCCAGTCCCCTATATTTCGATCGAAGGCCGTCTCATAAAACATGTGTGCCATATCGGTGACTTTGGACGTATCCCAGCCGCCAATGTCTTGATTGAAACTACCGTGAAACGTAAACATGCCCCGCATGGTTGTCACATTCGAGGTGTCCCAGCCCGTAATATCACCAATTTCAAACCAGTCGTAGTCATAATCCAGAAAGTAGTTGGACATGTCGGTGATATTTCCCGTGTACCAGTCTTCAACCCCGTATCCGTTTAAGGTATAGCTCAGGTCACCAGGCCCCACATCACCATCAAAATTGTAGGGCGACCCCACACTGTCGAAGTCCGCTTGCGTTACGACCCATTTGCCCTCGCACGCCCCCGACGATCCCAAAAAGCTGGCGTTGCCATTTTGGTCAACATCACACGAATCAACCACCCCGTCGCCATCGGAGTCGGCAGTACTACTACTACCACCACTACTGCCCGCGTTGGTCCCCCAAATTGGTTGCCGATCGTAGTCCTCTTCCCAGTCAAAATCGGCCCCGAATGAAAAGTCCTTAGGCCGCTCTGGAACATGAGTCACGTCCCAACCCGACAAATCCTGATTGAAACTCATTGCGGCATCAAACATGCTCTGCATACCTTTGGATCCGGCATGATTACTATCGCTTGAGGTTCCCACCGCGCCCGTATCCCAACCGCCGATGTCATGATTAAAGTCCTCTGCGTAGGAGAACATTTCCTTCATGGTTTGAACATTGGAAACATCCCATCCGCCTATATCTTGGCTAAAGTAATAGTCGAACATGAACATCTGCGACATGTCAGTAACGCTTGACGTGTCCCAATTCCCTATATTTCCATCAAAGGCCGTCTCATAAAACATTTGTGCCATATCAGTGACTTTGGACGTGTCCCAGCCGCCAATATCTTGATTGAAATCGCCGTGAAACGTAAACATGCCGCGCATGGTTGTCACATTCGAGGTGTCCCAGCCCGTAATATCACCAATAGGAAACCAGTCGTAGTCATAATCCAAAAAGTAGTTGGACATGTCGGTGATATTTCCCGTGTACCAGTCTTCAACCCCGTATCCGTTTAAGGTATAGGTCAGGTCGCCAGGCCCTACATCACCATCAAAATTGTAGGGCGACCCCACACTGTCGAAGTCCGCTTGCGTCACGACCCACTTGCCTGCGCACGCCCCCGACGATCCCAAAAAGCTGGCGTTGCCATTTTGATCGACATCACACGAATCGGACACCCCGTCGCCATCGGAGTCGGCGCGGGCTGGCGCAGACATGAACAGCCCGAGCAACAGCAGGCCGAAGACGCGCGCGCTACGCGCCCAGAGGTGACGACTGGGTTTGTAGAGATCCAAGCTCAGCGACACGTTCGCGGCGAGCCGTCGCGCGACGAGGGAACGAGAGGGGACAAGAGGAAGCGGCATGAGAGGGCCTTTCTGGCTGCAAGCAGCGCAGTTTCGCAATTAATGAAGATACATAACTATTATTGTTACTGATACAGGCTGTCAATTATTGAAACAAAAAAAGATACGTAACAAATTTGTGATACTCACTCGCAAAGTGCGCGCCCGCTTGGCTGTTGGTCTTTTCTGCGCCCACCAACGCCGCGACGAGTCGAACCTTCGTGCCGCTGCTTGCATAAAGGCGGGTTTTTCAATGGGTTAAGTCTCGACCCACAAAGTCTACAATAAGCCCCTTGCCAGCGGCCCCCTGCTTCGCCTAAGGGCGACTTAGGCATAGGGTGTTGAAAACCTTGGTCCCATGTATGGTCGTCGCGCAGCGTAAAAGCGGCCCTAAATCCATACCGCTTAGGCGACCCTTGGTACGCCCCGCTCGCGTTACTTTTGCCCCGAATTCGGGAAAGAATTGACGCGCTTAGAGTTCGCCTCAGGCGCCCCAGGGCGTTTTGAGGTTCCCTTCACTAGGGCGCGCCGCACATCATTTCGCTGGCCAGCGCCCCCTAAAATTAGGAGAGTCGGCATGGTCAAACGCATGCTGATTGACGCTGCTTACGAAGACGAGCAGCGCATCGTTGTTTTGGACAATGAGGCCTTGGCCGAGGCGGATTTTCATTCCGCAACCAAAACCCAAATCAAAGGCAACTTTTATCTTGCCAGGGTGACGCGGGTCGAACCCTCGCTCCAGGCCGCCTTTGTTGACTTCGGCCAGGCCAAGCATGGTTTTTTGCCCTTTAGTGAGATCCATCCCGATTATTTCCAGATCCCCTTGGCCGATCGCGAAGCCTTGCTAGAAGAGGTGCAAAGCGCGCTCAGCGAGCGCCAACCGCCCGCACACGCGGAAGCAGAGGCCCCAGACCTCGCCGACGACACGCCTCCCGAAGCCTCTGCTGACGAACAGGACCCAGCGTCACAAGCAGAACCGCCCGCAGAAGAAACGCCCGCGCACGACCCCCCTACCGACCCGTCGCCAGAACCCCCAGCGGGAAAGACCGTCGCAGCCTCGATCCCCGAAGAGGTTATGAAGGCCGACACCGTAGCCAGCGACGCCCCCGATCAGGCCCCTAATGCGCGCCCCGACGCCGAGCCTGCGCGCGCCTCAGAGCCTGTCTCGGACGCCGTCCCAGAGCCCATCGCAGATACGACCTCAGAGCCCCTCCCAGAGGCTCAAGACCAAGACGACGCGGCCGCCAAGCCCAAGAGCCGCAGCCGACGTCGGGGAACCCGCAATGGCGACCGCAGCCCCGATCGCACAGCCACCCGTAGCGGCGAGCGCGACCGCAGGCCCGCCGCCCGCGCGCCGCGCCGTCAAGAAGACGACCTCGACGATTTGAGCGATGCCGAGTTTGAAGCGCGCACCATGTCCCGGGTCATCATGGCCAAGAAGTACAAAATTCAGGAGGTCATTAAGCGCAACCAAGTGATTTTGGTGCAAGTCGCTAAGGATGAGCGGGGCGATAAGGGCGCGGCGCTGACCACCTATCTGTCACTGCCAGGACGGTACTGTGTCCTCATGCCCAATACGCACCGCAGCGGCGGCATTTCCCGGCGCATTTCTGATTCCAGCGATCGCAAACGCCTGAAGAGCGTCTTGGACGAGTTGGACTTGGCCCCCTCCATGTCCCTCATCGTCCGCACCGCGGGCGCCGAACGCACCAAGCAAGAAATCAAGCGGGACTTTGCCTATCTTTCGCGCACTTGGGATGAGATTCGTCAAACAACGCTCGAGTCCTTTGCGCCCGCCCTGGTCTATGAAGAAGCCAATTTGATCAAGCGCGCCATCCGCGACATCTATGAAAACGATACGCAGGAGGTGCTGGTCGCGGGCGAAGGCGCCTATAAAGCGGCCAAGGCCTTCATGAAGACCCTGACCCCCTCGCACGCTGCGCGGGTCAAGCACTATCGCCACGAAACCCCCTTATTCCAGGCTTACGGAGTCGAAGGGATGCTGGAATCCCTCCATCGACCGCAGGTTCGTCTGCCCTCGGGCGGGTACCTTGTCATCAATCAGACCGAGGCTCTGGTGGCGGTCGATGTCAACTCGGGTAAGGCGACTCGGGAAAAGAATATCGAAGAAACCGCCTTGCGGAGCAACTTGGAAGCCGCGCGAGAAACCGCCCGGCAACTGCGCCTGCGCGATATGGCCGGGCTGATCGTCATCGACTTTATCGACATGGAGGATCAGAAAAACGTTGCGGCGGTCGAACGCACCCTGAAAGACGCGCTGAAGCCCGATCGCGCGCGCCTACAGATGGGCCGTATTTCTCAGTTTGGCCTCATGGAACTGTCGCGCCAAAGGCTCCGCCCCTCGGTCGTGGAGGCGACCATGGCCCCGTGCCAGACCTGCCACGGCACAGGATACGTCAAGTCGAACCCCGCCAACGCCCGGGGCATTATTCGCCAAATTGAGCAAGCCTTAGCCAAAGAAATCGCCGATGAGGTTCGAATTAGCGCGGGCCAGGACTTGGCTCTTACGCTTGCCAACGACCAACGCGCCAATATGGCGCGCCTGGAAACAAGCTATCAGGTGGTGATCGAAATCGCCATCGACCCGCAAATTGGCCCCAGTCACTACCGCTGCCAACTGAGCCGCATGGGCAAGATCGAGTCCTTCGGCAGCGACCCCATGGCCCCCGCGGACACGCCCGCAGGTCGCCGCCGGAGCAAACGCGGCGGCCGCGATCTGAGCGAGTCCAAGAACACCGATGCAGCCCCGTCCCAGACAAATCCCCAGGCAGGAGAAGAGGCCGCCGACAGCGACGAAGACGGCGACCGCAAACGCCGCCGCAGGGGCAAGCGCGGCGGCCGCCGACGCGGTGGCCGGCAAGAGGGCGATGCGAGCGCGCCCGACGCCCAGGGCGATGGGCGCGCCGTCGATCCCTCCGAAGCGGACCAACCCGCCATGCCCGATGCGCTGCCCGCAGACGCGGACTCTAACCCACCACCCGAACCGACCTCCCCAACACGAAGCACCAAACCCAAAAGCCCGCGTCGGCGTCGCCAACAAGAAACGGCGTCCGATTCCGCGGGGAACGAGCTGGCAGCGCCCCCTGCGGTGGATCCCATGCCAACGCCCCCTGCCCCACAAAACCAGACCCTGGAAACTCCCGCCGATCCACCCGAGGCTCCAACGTCAAATTCTGGCCCCAAGCGTCGAGGATGGTGGAGCCGCGTGCGCGGAAGCTAAGACCAGCAGCGATTGAGAATGATTCTCTTGTTCGCTGCTTGTCATTGGCGAAAA
Source organism: Alphaproteobacteria bacterium (assembly GCA_965229645.1). Lineage (GTDB taxonomy): Bacteria > Pseudomonadota > Alphaproteobacteria > UBA7985 > UBA7985 > CAXQZM01. Next base: position 2,757,958 of record OZ245893.1, on the reverse strand, counting down.
AATTCCAGGCTTCCACGCATTTTTACGAGTCAATAGCTACCGCCGTTGGCATAGGCTCGTCGGTTAGCCTCTGATTCTCTCGGGCTTGGGTATAGCCAGGCCCCCTTAAAATGATCACATTTTGAGGGAAAAGCCGAGCGCCGATAAAGGGTATGGCGGAGGTGTAGCCCTTCCCTAATACCAGCGGCGAATGAGAATGACTCTAATGATCGCTGGTATAAGGGCCGCGACTGCGGCCCCCGTAGCGGCCCCGAGAATAGCGCGAAAGCGCCTCGGGGTATAAGCGAAGGCCCCGTCGGAGGCGAAACGCGAAGCGTTTCTGCCGTGAGACACAAAACGGCTAAAAAAGTGTCAACTTTTTTCGCCGTTGGTATAACGCAGTGCCCGTCGCGCCAAGTCGCGACATAGACTCAAGAACTGAACCAGACCCTCCATTGCATCACCATACCCGCGCCTTACTTTAGGCCCATGGCCCCAAGTTCCCTTGATCACCTCCGTGCCCTGATTGGGGATCGTGCCTTGGTCACCGACGTTGATTTATGCCGCGCTGCGGGCCAAGACTGGCGAGGCCTTTACGCGGGCCCTGTGCTCGCCATGGCCCAGCCCGACAGTGCCGAGCAGGCCGCTGCGATCGTTCGGTGGGCCAACGACACGGGCACAGTGCTGGTCCCGCAGGGCGGCAATTCCTCCCTCGCGGGCGGGGCGACCCCGTTGGGTGACGGCCCGCCTGCGCTGGTCCTATCCAGCCGCCGCCTGCGCGCCCTGCGCGCCCTCGATCGAGACGCGCGGACCGTGACGGTCGAGGCAGGCGTCGTGCTCGAAACCTTGCAGGCCCAAGTAGCGCCTTTGGAAGTGCCAGTGGATTTGGGCGGGCGCGGCACGGCGCAGATCGGGGGTCTGCTGGCGTGCCATGCGGGTGGTTTGAACGTGATTCGCTACGGCAGTTTGCGCGCGCAGGTGCGCGGGCTGGAGGCGGTGTTGCCCACTGGCACAATCTGGAACGGCCTGTCCCAAGTCAAAAAAGACAACTCGGGCTACGATCTCAAATCCTTGCTGGTCGGCTCCGAAGGGACCTTGGGGTTCATCACCGCCACGACCTTGCAGCTGTTTGCCCCAGCCCCTAGCCGCCTGACCGCCCTGGTCGGGTTACCCGACCCAGAGGCCGCGCTTGACCTCTTGAAGCGATTGGAGGAGGACTTTGCGGGCCAGATCTACGCGTGCGAGCTTATGCCCGCGCTGGGGATGCAGCGCGCCTTGGCGCGGGCTCAGGCTCCCCGCAACCCGTTTGGCGCGCGCCTGCCCGCTTACGGCGTGCTGATCGAGGTCGGCCTGCGGGAAAAATTGACCGAGGCCGAAACCGCCCTCGCCCTTGAGCATTTGAGCGCGTCAAGCCCCGACGTTTTGCTCGCCCAAAGCGCGGCCCAAGCAGCCGAGTTTTGGGCCCTGCGCGAAGGCTTGGTCCACGCTCAGAAGGCCTACGGTCCCTCGATCAAGCACGATGTCTGCGTCCCATTGGCGGCGGTTCCCACGCTCTTGACCCAAGGGGTCGACTTGGCGCGGGCGACCTTGCCAGGATGCACGCCGGTTCCTTTCGGGCATTTGGGCGACGGCAGCTTTCACTTCAACGTCAGCTGCCCCGCGGGCTGGACCGACACAGATCTGCGCGCCAAGTCTGGCCCCCTTACCCGCGCCTTGCACGATCTGGTTCAGGGGCTCGGCGGCAGCATCAGCGCCGAACACGGCGTCGGGCAGGCACGGCGCGCCGAGGTCACCCGGCTGCGCGACCCCGCCGCCACCGCGGCCATGCGGGCCATCAAGGCCGCCCTCGACCCCAAAGGCATCTTCAACCCTGGCAAAGTCGTTTAGAATAATCCCCTACGCGCCAAAGCCATGGGATCGACGCAATTGGTGGTCTTGCGGGCATCGGGGCTGGCATTGGCGCCCGTCAGATGGATGCCGTAGTGCAGATGGGTGCGATCGCCCCAGGGGGCGAGTGTCGCGATGGTCTGACCGCGGCGCACCCACTGGCCTGCGCGCAAGCCCCGCTGCGGCACGGCGTGCCAGTAGGTGTACTGACGGCCATTGCTGTAAATCACGACGCCGCCGTCGGCGCCTGCGGATCGGCTGAGGGTCACCCAGCCGCCGACGACCGCCAAAACGGGCGTGCGCACGGGCGCTACGACATCGACGCCGCAGTGAAAATCGGCCCGCCTGCCTAGGGCACGCCAGCCAAAACTGCTGGTGACGTAGGTACCCGCATTGCGGGGGAAGAAGGCAATGGCGTTGTTGAAATCGTAGTCCTCATGGTCGGGAATACGGCGGGGCTGGCGGTAGGGGTTGGTTTGATTGGAACTGCCCGTCACTTGCGACTGCACCTGGCGGTAGGCGGACAAGCCGCCTGAGGCCAACCCCGCGAGCGCGCCTGCGCTAGAACTCGCGGTCCCGATCAGAACATCGCACCCAGATAGGAAGAACACCAGAACCGCCAAACCAGCAGAGCGAAGCGCAAAGCGCATAAGCAATCCTTCAAATATGACTTAAGTATCTGAAATCGCTTACAATTTTACCTGCCTAAGGTAAAGCCCTCGCCAAGTCATAACGTCGACACCAAAAAGCCGAAACGCGAAGCGATTCTTCCGTGAGACATAAAACGGCCCTAAAAACGTCCGTTTTTAGGGCCGTTGGCCTCACTCGGTCGGCAAAACCTCAAAACCCTGCGCTTCGCCAGCGTCGAAGGACAGCCCGCCTACGGGACCTGTCGGGGAAATAGAGTCGAGATACCGCACCACGCCGTTGTGCATGGGCGCGGTCAAGCCGCCCTCAAAAAACGCGCTGCCGTCGACGGCGGAGAGCGCGGGATGAGACCTGGAAAAGCGCTGCGCGCCCTCGTCCAAGTGGCGGGCGACTTCCGCCACCATGGAGTCGTCCAACCCTTCGGAGGTCACGAGTGTCACGATGAACCCCAGCGTTGCAATCTCGGACCTTTGATCGGGGTAGGAACCTGGCCCCAGGCTCAGGGGCGCTAAGGCGTCCCGATCCCCGATCAGGGTCGTAACGAGGCTATCGTCGAGGGACAGGAGTTGACCCCCGCAACGCGACAGGCTGAGCTCAATGGACGCCATGGGCGCGGGTCCGACCACAAAAAAGGCGTCCAAAGCGCCCCCGCAAAAGGCGCGCGCCATGGCCGTATCGCTAGCGTAGGGGGTGAGATCAAAATCGCGGGGCCGCAGGCCCGCCTGGGTCAAGACCACATCGATCAACTGCCGCTGCCCTGACCCTGAGGGCGGCAACCCCAGATCCAGGCCCGCGAGTTGCCTCACATCGCCGACCCCTTCGCGCACCACGACTTGCAGGGCCAAGGGATAGAGCGCGGCAACGGCGCGCAAACGATCAAAATTGAGGTCGCTTTCGGCGCGCGCGTCCAAACTGGTCACAGCAAAGGACTGCCAGTCGGACTGGACGAGGCCAAATTCCGATCCCCCGCGGAGGACCCGCGATATGTTTTCTGCCGATCCTTGCGTTGGCCTGACCAAGCATTCGATCCGGTGCCGAGCGGCGTCGGCGTTGATCAAGTCGCAAATCGCGCCCCCGACCCCAAAGTACCCCCCCCGTACGGGTCCCGTGGCGATGCGCATAAATCGATTGCTCTCGACCGTGGCTGGGAACAAGGGCGCGTCTTGATCGCCCGCGTCCGCCTCTTCGCCCAAGACGGGACGGGGCTTGGGCAACACCAGTTCCTGATCTGCCGCCGCTGCGCCGTGCTGGGTTTGCGCCCTAAGGGGGACGGGGCAAACCGTCACCAACAAGGCGAGCCCGAAGACAAACCCCCGCTTTACAAAGCGCACACAGGCACGCGCCCGCAAGGAACCGAACCCCAGCCTGCACAAATTCAAAAGGGCGAACGCGCGCGACACCATGGGCCGCCCTTTAACGGTTTTTTGAGGCGCAACAACCAACCGAATCTCACTTCAACAGCGGCAGATCCATGGCCGCCCCGTCGTGCAGGATCGCCGTCGCGGCGGGGGTTAAGTTACCTGCCCCGTCGCGCACCCCGAACGGTGCGGCCAGCTGGAACGGGCTGCGCGACCCCTGGCGGGCAAAGACCAGGGTCCGAGCCACGGTTGCTTTGCGCGGCTGGTCGATCAAAGGCTTGGCGCAAACGCCGCCAAAGTCTGGGGTTAAGGCGCGCAACACCTCGGGCAACTGCGCGCTCGCGATCACCAGCCCCATAAATCCGCGCGGCGCGACCCAAGCTTTGGCACGCTGCACCCAGGCCGCGATCCCGACTGCGCCGTGGCGGCCACGCCGCCGCTGCGGGTCGGACGGGGGACGCCCCGCCTCGACCTCAAAAAACGGCGGATTGGAAACAACCCAAGCGGCGGGGTGTGGGGTTGCGGCGAACAGATCGCCAACCTGCACCTCAAACTTCGAGCCCAACTCTGCGGCGTTGGTGCGCGCGAGCTGCGCCAGTTCTGGATCTTGTTCCAGGCCGAGGCCATGGATGGGTTCCTGGGCGGCCCAGTCGCGGCCTAGCCTGGCGGCGAGGCACAGCCCGAGGGTCCCAACCCCGCAACCCAAATCGACAAAGGCCTCCCCAGGCTTGAGCGGCACGGCGGCGGCCAACAAGACGGGGTCCTGACCCGCGCGATACCCTTGCTTGGGTTGGCGGAGCTTTAGGAGGCCGCCCAAAAAGGCGTCGTGGGTCGTGGTACTCAGGGGACCGCGCCCCGGCGTAGGCGATCATTGATCGCCGCCCCCATCCCCGTCTCGGGGATCGGCATAGCGGCGATGGCGTCGGCGCCCGAACCGCTCAAGACATGGAGGCCCTCGAACAGGCGCGCCGCCGCCGCCACCAAGTCCCCCGTCGCCGAAAGGTTGTAGACCAGCGGCGCGGGGGGAACCGACGGCCCAAAGGCGAGCAGCGCCTGCCCAGGATCGGCGGACCGCCGATTGAGCAACAGCGGGATCGGCGGCGCGTAGTGGCGGCGCAACTGCCCAGGGGAGCGGACCTGTTCGTCGCTCAGATCCTCCAAATGCACCTCAGGGTCTTGCACCTGGCCAATGACGGCTTCGATTTGGCTCTGCACGATGCCGCCGTGGCGCAGAATTTGCGCGCGGGGCTGCGACAGATCGACAACCGTACTTTCCAAGCCCACGGTGGGCTCCTGCCCCGCCAAAATCCCTAGATCGGGCTGGTCGCCCAGGCGCACATGCTCGGCGCGGCTGGGGCTAAGCAGACCCGACTTGTTGGCGCTCGGTGCCGCAATCCCTTGGGGCAGGCAGGCCGCGAGCGCGCGGGCTTGCGCGGCGCCAGGGCAGCGCACCGCAATCGTGCGCGCGCCCGCCGTGACGATCGGACTAACCTTCGCGCCCTCACGACGCGGAAGAACGAGGGTGAGCGGGCCAGGCCAAAAGGCCTCGGCAAGCGCCTGCGCGCGCGCGTTCCATACCGCCAACCGCGCCGCGTGGGCCATATGGCCGACATGGACGATCAGCGGGTTGAACTTGGGGCGTCCTTTCACCGCATAAATTTTCGCAACCGCCGCGTCGTTGCCCGCGTCAGCGCCCAACCCGAACACGGTTTCGGTGGCAAAAACGACAAGGTCGCCCTTGCTTAGGGCCGCGACCGCTTGATCGAAGTCGAGGGTTTTCACCGCGACGCCCTATTCCACAGTGACGGACTTGGCCAGATTGCGCGGTTGGTCGACGTCGGTCCCTTTGAAGGCGGCGGTATGATAGGAGAGCAACTGTACAGGCACGGCGTAGATCAGCGGCGCAACGAAGTCCGCCACTGGGCCGACGTCAAAGGTCGCCCGCACCAAGTTCCCCGCGCGGTCAAAGCCCGCTTGATCGGAAAACAAGTAGACCTGGCCGCCGCGGGCCGCCACTTCCTGTATGTTGCTCAATGTTTTTTCGAACAAGGGGCCGCTGGGCGCGCAGACGATCAGGGGAACCTGTTCGTCGATCAGGGCGATGGGCCCGTGCTTCATTTCCCCTGCCGCGTACCCTTCGGCGTGAATGTAGGAAACTTCCTTGAGCTTGAGCGCCCCCTCTAGGGCGATGGGAAATTGGCTACCGCGCCCCAAGAACAGCACGTCTTGGGCGGTGGCGATGGTCCGCGCCAGCGCCGCAAGCTCGGCCTCCTTATGCAGCAGTTCCTGCATTTTGGCGGGAACTTCTTGCAAGCAACGGACCCGTTCGGCCTCCTGCGCACCCGTCAGGTGCCCGCGCGCGCGCGCCGCTTCGATCGCCAAGCAGGCCAAAACCGCCAGTTGGGTTGTAAAGGCTTTGGTGGACGCAACGCCGATTTCGGGGCCCGCCAAGGTTTGCAGCAGGCCGTCGGCCTCGCGGGCGATGGTGCTTTCGCTCACGTTGACGAGCGCCAGGACCTTGACCCCCTCGTCCTGCATATAGCGCATGGCCGCCAGCGTATCGGCGGTCTCGCCCGATTGGGTGAGGACGAGTCCCCCGTCGGTGGCGCTAAAGGGGGCTTCGCGGTAGCGCAGTTCACTGGCAACGTCGATTTCAACGGGCAAGCGCGCCAGTTGTTCAAACCAGTACTTGGCGACCAGGCCCGCATAGTAGGCGGTGCCGCACGCGGTGATAACCAGGCGATTGAGCCGAGCAAAATCGAACGGTAGCGCGGGCATATGGACGCGCTGGGTCTGCGGGTTCACATGCGCATGCAGGGTATCGCCCACGACCACGGGTTGCTCATGGATTTCCTTTTCCATGAAGTGGCGGTAGGCGCCTTTGCCGACCATGGCGCTCGTGTACTTGGACAGTCGGACTTCGCGGTTGGCGCGCTGGCCTGCAGCGTTGAAGATGTCGGCACCGTCGCGGGTCAGGATCGCCCAATCGCCCTCCTCGAGGTAGGCCAAGCGATTGGTCAAATGCGCCAGCGCCAAAGCATCGGACCCCAAGTACATGCCCGCGTCGCCGTAGCCGATGGCAAGGGGGGAGCCCTTGCGCGCGCCCGCGATCACATCGCCGCGCCCGCGAAACAGGACCGCGAGGGCAAAGGCCCCTTGCAGCTCGCTTAGGGCCGCGGCCATGGCCGCCTTGGGGTCGTGGGTGGCGCGGTAGTGCAGCGACAGGAGATGCACGACCACCTCGGTGTCGGTGTCCGAGGTGAAGCGAACCCCTTGGGCTTTCAAATTGGCGCGTAGCTGGTCAAAGTTCTCAATGATGCCGTTGTGGACCACGGCGACGTGGCCGTCGCTGTGCGGATGGGCATTATCGCGATTGGGAATGCCGTGCGTGGCCCAGCGGGTATGGCCGATCCCAGTGCGCCCGAGCAGGGGGCTGTCGGTCAGGACTGCGTCCAGGGCCGTCAGTTTTCCAGGCGCCCGGCGCCGGTCGATGGCGCCGTCGTCCAGCACCGTGGCAAGGCCCGCGCTGTCGTAGCCGCGATACTCCAGTTGCCGCAGGCCCGCCATCAGCGGCGCGGCGACGGCCTCGTCCGCCAAAATCCCGATAATGCCGCACACGGGGCCTAGCCTGCCTTGCGCGCGCGCAGTTTTTTGCGCAAGGCCGCGGCGCCGCCCGCAATCGACCGTACCGCACCGCGCGCCACCACCAGGGTTTGGTCGGGCACGTCCCTGTTGAGAGTCGATCCCGCCCCCACCACGGCGCCCTCCCCAATGCGAATTGGCGCGACCAAAGCGCTGTTGGACCCGATGAAGGCCCCCGCGCCGATGTGGGTCTGGTGCTTGGACACGCCATCGTAGTTGCAGGTAATGGTTCCCGCGCCAATGTTGGCAGCGGGGCCGACCTCGGCATCGCCGACGTAGGCCAAATGGTTGACTTTGGCTTCGGCCCCTAGGGCCGCTTGCTTGACCTCGACGAAGTTGCCGACCCGCGCCGCCGCGCCGACGTCGGTGCCTGGGCGCAAGCGTGCGTAGGGGCCAATTTGGGCCCCGTCGGCGACGCGCGCGCCCTCCATATGGCAAAAGCCGCGCACGCGAACCTGCGCGCCGAGCGTGACGCCAGGGCCCAAAACTTGATAGGGCTCCAAAACCGTGCCTGGACCAATTTGGGTGTCGAACGACAGATGCACGGTTTCAGGATCGTGCATCGTCACCCCAGCGGCTAGGTGGGCGGCGCGCAGGCGCGCCTGCATCTGCGCCTCCAGCACCGCCAATTCCGCGCGCGTATTGGCCCCGAGTAGTTCGACCTCGTCGCAAGGAACCGCGATGCAGGCCCCCCCCGCCGCCGTGACTAGCGCCACCAGCTGCGTCAAATAGAGCTCCCCCGCCGCGTTCTGATCGCTCAGTTGATCGAGCAGCCCGAGGCACGGATGCGTTCGAAACGCCATGAGGCCGCCGTTGCAAAAGCCCAAGGCGCGTTCGCCCGCCGTCGCGTCCTTGACCTCCACGATCCGGTCCAGCCGGTCCCCCGCCATGACCAACCGGCCGTAGGGGCCAGGGTCGGCGGGGGTAAAGCCCGCGACCACCAGGTCCGCCTTGGCCGCGTCCGCAGCGTCGATCATGCGCCTCAGGGTTTGGGCACGCACCAGCGGCGTATCCCCGTAGAGCACGAGGACCCACCCCGAAAAATCGCCCAAAGCCTCGGCGACCAGTTGGACGGCATGGCCCGTTCCCCGACGCTGTTCCTGGATCAGGATTTGGCCCGTCGTCGCCAGGCCCGCGGCCTCGGGTCCCAAGACGGTTAGGCAGCGCTGGGGGGCCAATTGCGCGGCCACCCCCTGGACCCAGGCGAGCATGGGTTGGCCCGCGACCTGCATAAAGACCTTGGGGCAGGTCGATTGCATGCGGGTCCCCCTGCCCGCCCCTAGGATCGCAACGGCTAGATCAGGCACGGCGCGCCCTACTGCACGTTGAAAGCGTCGAGGCGCAAGCCCGCGCGCTGACCGTTGACGATCAGCGCCCCGCGAACGGGCAGAGCGGGTGCCCCGTCGGTCAGACTGGCCACCATGACCTCCATTTCGGGAATGCTTAGGGAGCCAAAAACTTCGGCCTTGCCTGCGATTGGCACGAGCGAGAGGCGGCACTTGCGCGCGGGGCCACGGTACTGGCGCGTGCGTACCTGGCTGATGCCTGCGTCGCGAATGGTCGCTTGGTAGAGCGAAAAGCCATCGTAAATCGTAAATTGACGCGTGCAGTTGCCCGCGGCGGCCGACTTCAGCAACATGAATAGGCCCGAGGAAGGGTCGAGCGCGCCGCGCGTCCGCGACACGTCAAACTGAAATTCCGCGGGAACGATGTATTGGGGGACCGAGGTGAACTGGGGCAGGTCTGCGCCAAAGCGGATGGTCTCGGTCCGCCGAACGCCTTTGCGCACATCGGCAAATTGCCCCCAAGTCGGCGCCAAAGTCTGCCCCCCTGCAAGCCCCTGGGCCGCAAAGGTCGTGGTAAAGCGCGACGAACCCAAGATCCCCCCCGACTGCATCGTCATGGAAAACGCATAGGCCTCACCCTCCTCGCCTGGGACGGCGCCGTGGCTGATAGTGACCGTCCCCACAGGCAAGCCGAGCCAAAAGGCGCTGTAGGTGCCCGTGATCGTTTGCGCCGTGGCAGGCGTAGCAAAGCTCAGGACAGAAAAGAGCATTAGGGCCAATTTTTTCATGAGGAGCGCTTTATACCAACGTCCAAAAAAGTTGACACTTTTTTGGACGTTTTTTGTGTCTCACGGCAGAAACGCTTCGCGTTTCGCCTCCGACGGGGCCTTCGCTTGCACCCCGAGGCGCTTTCGCGCTGATCTCGGGGCCGCTTCGGGGGCCGCAGTCGCGGCCCTTAATACCAGCGATCAAAAGAGTCATTTTCAATTGCCGCTGGTATTTGGGGCAGGCCCAAAAAAATGCATCAAAAAATCCGTAAAGGATACGACAAGGAACGCCTTCGTGGCCTTGGTATCAGGCCTGATTTTGAGCGAAAACAGGGAAATCTTGAAAATTTGGGCTCTTTTAGGGCGATTTTGGGGTCAAACGGGCCATGCGACGACCCCAAAACCCTTGTGGTTTGGGGCCTTTTTTGAAGTTTCCTGTTATTTGGAAAATTCCCTGTTCCAATCGATTTCCCCTCCCTGTTTTGCGGTTTTGAATCCCCCAAAAGGGCTCATGAATCTTTGTTTGCCAGCTTGCGCCCACCAATGGTCACACCTTCGCGGCGTCGGGCTCTTTAGGGCAAACTCAACCGCAGTCCTTGCTGGCCTGCCAAGTCCAAAAAGAACTGCCATGCAACGCGACCCGAGCGCGCGCCGCGCGTCACTTGCCATTCTAGCGCGGCGGCGCGCCAGACCTCTGGGGCTAGGGCCAGCCCAAAGTGCTGGCAGTAGGCCGCGATCATGGCCAGGTAGGTTTCTTGATCGCATTTGTAGACGCCGAGCCAAAGGCCAAATCGATCCGACAAGGACAGCTTTTCGTCGACCGCCTCGCGTGGAGTGATGGCGCTGCCCGCCTCGTTGTCCACCATCTCGCGGGGCATGAGATGGCGACGGTTCGAGGTTGCGTAAAACAAGACGTTGTCAGGCCGGCCTGCAAGCCCGCCGTCGAGCACGGTCTTGAGGGACTTGTAAGCGCCGTCATCGTAATCGAACGACAGGTCATCGCAGTAGATCAGGCACTGGGCCGGGCGTCTGGCCAAGTGCGCGTTCAAGACGCCGAGGGTGGCGACATCGGTGCGATGGATTTCGATCAGCTCCAGCGGTCGGCCGCTGGCGCTGGCTGACACATGCCCATGGAGCGCCTTGACGAGGGAAGACTTGCCCATCCCGCGCGCGCCCCACACCAAGGCATTGTTGGCGGGCAAACCCGCGGCAAAGCGGCGCGTATTCTCGAGCAACAGCGCCTTAGGGCGGTCAAGGCCGAGCAAGAGCGGCAAGGGCAGACGATTGACGGTCGTCAAGGGCTGGAGCTGCGCCAGTTCGGGGTGCCAGACGTAGGCGTGGATCGGCGAGGCGTGCGCCGCCGCGCGATCGCCGCGCACGGCGCCGAAAGCCAGATGCTCGAGCGCTTCGGTCGCGCGTTGCAGCAGGGCGGGGTCAAAATCGCGGGGCGGCAGGCTCATTCTCGGGTCCTACCCCTTGGAATTTGAGTAGCAAAGCCCCTTATACCAGCGACGACCAGGAATGACTCTTATGTTCGCTGGTATAAGGGCCGCGACTGCGGCCCCCGTAGCGGCCCCGAGAATAGCGGACACGCGCCTCGGGGTATAAGCGAAGGCCCCGTCGGAGGCGAAACGCGAAGCGTTTCTGCCGCGAGACACGAAACGGTCATAAAAGTGTTAACTTTTATGACCGTTGGCATTAACGCCTGTTAAGCGCGCCTGCCATTGGCATCAACCAAACCGAAAGGATCGGACCGTGGACCAAGGTACCTTCAGTTTTATTTTTATCGCGGGCATGATTGCCATCGTCTATTTTTTGATGATTCGCCCGCAAAACCAGCAACGCAAGCGCCACGAGGACATGGTGGCAAGCCTGGCCAAGGGCGACAAGATCATCCTGCACAGCGGCATCCACGGCACCATCAAAGGGGTCGATGACGCCACCATCGATGTCGAAATCGCCAGCGGCGTCGTCATCGTCCAGCAAAAGGCCCTGGTCATGTCGATCGATCAAAAAGCCCCCGAGAAACGCGCCGCGACCAAGCGCGCCGCGCCGAAGAAGGAGGCCGCGAGCAAAGAGCCCGCCAAGAAGGCCCCCGCCAAACGAGCGGCGACCAAGACCCCAAGCCGCGCACGCACGACCAAAGAGTCGGACTAGTTCTAGATTGCCCCCGCGCGCCCTCCGCGCCGAGCAATTTAAGGTCTCGGTACGGGTCACCTTTTTGTCCCTGATCTCCCCGAGTTAAGCGAAACACCCATGGTTCAAATCCCATTCGCCGCCCGGCTCTTTACCTTGTTCATGGTTTTGATCGGCCTTTATTTTGCAGCGCCCAACTTTTTTCCCCGCAGCATCGATCGGGTGGACGACGAGGGGCAAGTCGTCGGGCAAGACTGCTTTGTGCCCTGGCCCTTTGTATGTCGTCAGATCAATCTGGGGCTCGACTTGCAAGGCGGCGCCTTCGCGAGCTTTGAAGTGGCAGAAGAGGCCTACTGGCGGTCGGTGTTCAGGGACGAGCAATTGAGCCTCGAGGCCTTGGCCCTGGGCGATGACGAGCGGTTTTGGGACCTGCTGCTGGACTTTACGGACTTGCAAAGCGCCGACGATGGCGGCTGGATCGCGACCTTCGACATTTTGGCCGATATAAACGCCCAAGACCTGGCGGTGGCCCATACGGCGCAGCCCTTTGTCCAGGTGCGACCTACCGCCGACAACCAACTGATCCTGCAAGTCTCGGGAACCGTGCGGGAGCAGAACTTGCTGACCCTCACCAATCGCCTGATCGAAAGTCTGCGCACGCGCTTCGACGCCTTTGGCATTTCCGAACCCATCATTCGCCCCGCAGGCCCGCCTGGGCGGGTCTATGTCGAACTGCCAGGGGCTGAGGGCATCCCCGATGTGCCCCCTGGCAATCTGCGCATTTGCTCGGTGCCCACCAATTTTTCGGGCGCAACGGGCGCGGGGATCGAATACTACCCTGCTGCAGAACCAGGCACCGATCCCGTGCGCTTTGCCGACCGCATCGCCGTGGATCGTACCCAACGTTGCGTTGAAACGGCGGACATTATCGGCGCCGCTGCCAACATTCAAAACGAAGTCGAAGTCACCTTGCGCCCGTCCGCAGGCGAAATCATGCGCGATCTGACCCGCACCGAATGGAGCAGCGGCCCCGCCGCCCGCTACATCGGCACGATTTTGGACGGGCGTGTCCTTAGAATCGACAGTTTTGAGCCCAACCTGGGCACGCGGTTTGTCGTGCGCGGCATCGGGTCGGTGCAGGAAGCCGCGACCCTGGCCACCATCTTACGCGCGGGCGCTTTGCCTGCGGAAATCACCAAGCTGGAGGAATCCAAGGTGGGCCCCGAATTGGGCGCGCAGGCCGTCGCCGCAGGGCAGTGGGCCGCCTTGTTGGCGGTCGCGGCGGTGTTCCTTTACATGATGGTCTCCTACGGCCTGTTCGGTCTGTTCGCGAACGTGGCGCTGATCGTCAATCTTATCCTTATTCTGGGGATCATGAGCTTGCTCGGCTTTACCCTCAGCCTGCCTGGCATCGCGGGGCTTGTGCTGACCATCGGTATGGCCGTGGACGCCAATGTCCTGGTGTTTGAGCGGATGCGCGAGGTATGGCGGCGCACGGGCAATGTGGGCCAGGCCATCGAAAATGGCTACGCCCAAGCCCTGTCCACCATTGTCGATGCCAACATCACGACCTTTATCGCCGCCGTCGTGCTGTTCAACGTCGGCAAGGGCGCGATCCAAGGGTTCGCCGTCACCTTGAGCATCGGGATCCTGAGCTCGATCTTCTGCGCGCTCTTGCTCACCCGCATGCTGATCGGGTTCTGGTACGGGGGCGGTCGGCGCCTCATGATGCCGATTTAGGGGAGACGGTCTATGCAACTCTATTTCAACCCCCTGGCGCGCGAAACCGCGGTGCCGTTCCTATCGGCGCAAAGGACCACGCTGGCGGTGTCGGCCCTGCTCGTGCTGGCCTCGCTGGTCCTGCTCGTCGCGCCAGGGCTCAACTTTGGCATCGACTTTTTGGGCGGCACCCAGGTGACGGTTCCCCGCGCCCCAGGGCAGACCTTGGTGGATATGCAGGGCGCGATCCAGGGGGCCGACCCCTTCCTGGCGGGCGTCGAAGTCCAGGCCTTCGGCGACAACGCCCGCTTTATCATGCCCCAACCCGAAGCCGCGCAACTCGCCGCCTCGGGCCTGGTCGAGGCCGATTTCAATGCCCAGCGCCGCGCCGATGCTTTGCGCGCCCTCGCCCTCGACGCCGATGACCCGCGCATCACTTTCGAAACCATCGGCGGCCAAGTCTCGGGCGAACTGCAAAATCGGGCGATTCTGGCGGTTTTGATCGCCCTTGCCGGGATCGCGGTCTATATCGCCATCCGCTTTGAGTGGCGCTTTTCGGTCGCGGCCCTGGTCGCCCTGTTCCACGACGCTTTGACGACCCTGGGGCTATTCGCGCTCCTGCAAATGGAACTGAACCTAGAGGTGGTGGCGGCGATTCTCACCATCGCGGGCTACTCCATCAACGATACGGTCGTGGTGTTCGATCGCATTCGCGAGGAAATGCGCAAGTCCCCCGACAAACCGCTTACCAGCTTGCTCAATCGGTCCCTCAACCGCACCCTTTCGCGCACGATCATGACGTCGGTCACGACCCTGCTGGCGCTGCTCATGCTGTTCTGGCTTGCGGGCGCGGACGTGCGGGAGTTTTCGAGCGCGCTGATCTGGGGCGTCCTCATTGGAACGTACTCTTCCCTGTTCCTGGCCACCCCCTTGCTGAAGGTCATGGGCCTTTCGTCCAAGGTGTTCGAACGCAAAAACATCAATTTGGCGGAGATGGACGACGCCGCCCTCGCCTGGGCCTCACAAGTGGAAGATACGAGCGTCGAGGATCTGGACGGGGACACCCTCAATCAAGGCTCGGCCCCCAAACGCACCAAAGGCAAACCTCGGAAGCGCAAGAAATCGGCTTAAGCTCCCGCCCATGGACATCATGCCCGAACCTGACCGCCAAACCCTCCAGGTTGAGGCTTACGGCGACGGCGGTTTTCGCCTCAATGGTCGCTGGTTTGACGGCACGGTCTGCTTGCTGCCGACGGGCATTACCTGCCCGCGCCTTGCCCGTGTGCAGGATCTCGATGGCAGCAACTGGCCGCCCGAAATCCTCGCCCAAGCCACAGCTCTTGACGTGTTGCTGGTCGGAACCGGCGCAACCGTGGCCCGCGTTCCCAGGCCCGCCAAGGAGGCGCTGAAGGCCGCTGGCCTGCATTGCGAGCCCATGAATACGGGCGCTGGCTGCCGCACCTTCAACGTGCTTGTGCTCGATGGCCGTAGCATCGGCGCGCTGCTTTTCCCTCAATGAACCTTGATTACTGCGCGGCGCAGGTGCGCGCGCAGGATCTGGACCGTTTCCACTTGGCCCTCTGCGCCCCTCTCCCCGCGCAACCTAGCCTCCTGGCTTTGGCGGCCTTCAATCTCGAACTGGCGCGCACTGCCCAGCGCGTCACGAACGCCGATCTCGGCCGCATCCGCCTGCAATGGTGGCGCGATGTGGTGGCGAGCCTAGGGACCAGCGCCCGCGCGCAGGGCCACCAGGTCGCCAAGGCGCTGGCCACCATAGCGACCAGCGCCGACACGCTCGACCTGCGGGCCTTGAACCGCATGATCGACGGCCGCGAGGCGGACCTATGCCAGGAACCGTTCGCGACTATGGAAGCCCTGCGCGCTTACCTGGCGCAGACCAGCGGCAGTTTGCTGGTGGCCCAGGGCCGCGCCCTGGGGCTTGCGGGGCACGAGGGCCTTGCCAATCACCTGGGCTGCGCCTTCGGGTTCGTCGGCCTGGCCCGCGCCCTGGCGGGGGGGCAAGCGCAGACCCTGCGCGGGCTGGCGGGCTGGCACGACGCCCCCGCCGATACGGTGGCCGACTTGGCGGCGCAGGCGCAGATGCACCTGGATCGCGCGCGCGAACTCGGGTCCCAAACCGAGCTTAGCCAGCCCCTGTTCGCCCTAAGTGCCACGGCGCACCTGGTGCGCCGTTGGTTGCGCGCCCTCACGCGCCTGCCCCTTGGCAGTCCAGCCTATGTCCGCCCCTTGCCGCTGCAGCTACTGCGCTTAAGTTGGCGGCGCCAACCGCTTTGACCTCCCCCCCGAACTTATCATAAGGCGAGTCTATGACGACCATCCCAAAAACCATGCGCGCCATGCTTACCCTCGGCCACGGCGGGGTCGATCAACTCGCCTATCGCGACGGGGTGCCGACGCCGCACCCAGGGCCTGGCGAGGTTTTGATCCAGGTCGCGGCAGCGGGGATCAACAATACGGACATCAACACCCGCATCGGCTGGTATTCGAAGGCAGTGCGCGAAGAGACGGCCAGCGGCGGCGCGGCGGGCATCGACCATGTTGACCCTGGCGACGCGGCCTGGAATGGGCGGTCCTTGCCCTTTCCCCTGATCCAAGGCGCCGACTGCTGCGGCCACATCGTCGAGGTGGGCGCGGGCGTTGACCCCGCGCGCGTGGGCGAGCGGGTGCTGACCCGCACCATGCAGGCCGACCCCGATGACCCGAGCCCCATGGCCTGCTGGACCATGGGATCAGAATGCGCCGGTGCCTTCGCCGACTATGTGGCGATTCGCGCCAGCGAGACGTTCGCTGTGGAGTGCGACTGGACCGACGCCGAGCTTGCCTCGATCCCCTGCGCCTATTCCACCGCCGAAGGCATGCTGGAGCGTGCGCAGGTGGGCGCCGAACGCGTCCTTATTACTGGGGCTAGCGGCGGGGTCGGCTCGGCCGCCATTCAACTGGCCAAGCGGCGCGGGGCGCAGGTGATCGCCGTCGCGTCAGCAGCCAAGCACGGCCCGCTCCTGGACCTGGGCGCAGACCAGGTCGTGGACCGTAACGCCGATTTGGTCGCGGACCTGGGCGCAGAGAGCGTCGATGTGGCGGTGGACCTGGTTGCGGGCGCAGGCTTTGCGGGACTGATCGGCGCGCTCAGGCGCGGCGGACGCTACGTGGCGTCGGGGGCCATCGGCGGGCCCATTGTCGATCTGGATGTGCGGGACTTGTACCTCAAGGACCTCAGCCTGCTGGGCGCGACGTTTCAGCCAGTTCAGGTGTTCAAAAATCTGATTTCCTACATCGAACGCGGCGAGATCCGCCCCCTCGTCGCCAAAACCTACCCCCTCGCGCACATGGCCCAAGCGCAGGAGGATTTTCTGGCAAAAAAATACGTTGGCAAATTGGTCCTGATCCCAACGACAAAATCAACCCAACGAAAAGATACGCTAACCTAGTGACCGAAACCTAGTGACCAACCGGTGTCGAAGCGCGAGTATAGACGTCCCCAACAGTGCTCATCCTTAGCCTGCCTTATTCATGAAGGTGGCAAATTTTGGAACGAGATCGGGTTTAGGCGAGGTTTTGAGGCAGGATGCGTTGTAGATTTTGAGCATCGAACGATTTGTTGAGGGTCCTTGGTTCATTGTGGCGTAAATTTGGGAACAGGATTGAGTATCTGGGGTGTTTTTTGCTTCGTTGGCGCAGGGGTAATGGGTCGCCAGATCATCGAGGTGGGCGACAAGTTTTTCAGGACAGTCTATTTTGCGCTCTGATTTTATGGGGGTGGCCATGCCATGCGGTTGATGGCTGGCCATATCAGGCTCCAGAAGCGCTGTGCACTTTGGGCAACGATTAGGATTGCGCGGCGGGCATGGATGGTGATTCGGGCACCGATCGAGAGCACGCGTTCACGATAGCGGCGCAGGCTCCAACCAGTGCGCGTGGCAGTTTCCATGCACCGTCGACCAGCATGCAACAGACCGTAAGCCAGCAGATTGAGTAGCAGAAGGGCTTCGTTACGGGCGAAGGCCTCAGCTTCAGCCTTGATCTCAGCTTCAGCCTTGATCTCAGCCTCAGCTTCGGGCTTGGATGGGGAGGACGGAGAGGAGCCTTTAGTGTCCTTCCTGGTCCGCACTGTCGATGACAGGGTCGGCCCCAGCACGTCCATCAACTCACCGAAGCTGTTTTCGGCTGCGCCGCGTTTGCGGTAAAGCGCCAGCAGGTCTGGGCCAGGCATATGATCTTGTGTGAGGTTGGTGATCAGCCAGAAGCGATCCAGCAACAACTGGCCTGGTCGCTCGACGACAACCAGAACGACCCGCCGCGCCTTCGACCATGACTTGGCTTGATACTCCATCTCATAAAACTGCTCCCCGCCATCAGCTGTTGGGCATCCTTCTGGGCGCTTCATATGCGGGGCGGCTAGTCGGTCCAGGGCCTTGTTATTGCACAATCGCGCCACGTAGGAGATACCGCGCTCATCCAACCCGCTCAGCACTTTCGCTTCTGGAAAGCCCGCATCCATCCGAACCATCGCTACCTGACACAGCTTCGTCTTCGCACGATCAATCAGCTCCAGAATGAAGCTGAGCGCTCCGTCGGCGGTGTGGACACTGCCCTTGCGAAGTCGTGCGTCCAGCAAATCGCCAGTCTCGGCAATGCCAGCAATGATCGGGTGATACATGCGCTGACGATAGTGCCCATTCCAGGCTGAACCAGGCTGCTTACCATGCACCTCGATGGGCAGACTGTCCACATCAAGGGTCAGATACCGAGGACGGTGTCCCCGACGCTCGGCCCGCAGGCGACGGCCAGTCAGTTCCGCCACGCTCTCGCGTAAGACCTGAAGGTTGGCTTCGCTGAAGAGCAAATCAAGCAACCGCGACAAGGTAGGTTGCGAGGGTAGATGGCGCTCTTGGTCCAGAGGCGTTGTGCTGCGCCTGCACGAAGTTGACAGCCGAAACGCTGGATCATAGCGCAGCGCATCAGCATCGTCTTGATCACGCCAACCCTGAGCCAAAAGCAGAAGCCTCGTGCGCAAGAGTTCAGCCAAAGAATAGGTTACATGGTGGGAACGGCGCGTATCCTCAAGCCGAGCCATCAGCCACGAGATGATACCTGAGCGCTCCAGCAGCTCGCGCTGCACAATGGCTCCCCCATCTCCGCTCAGATGCTCGGCCCGGCTCTCCATGGAAAGACTCCGGTTGAATGATGTTGTGAATAGAGCTAGTGTTTCACCCATGGCGTGGCTCGGTTCTGGCTGTTGTTTCTGTCTCTAAACACTTGATTCTACAGCTTTTTCCGCGTCACGCCATACAAATCAACAGATCAGACGTGAATAAGAGGGGAAAATTGCCGTTGTTGGTGTCAAAGATCGTGAGACTAACCAAGTTAGGGCTAAGGTCGTTGAAACAACGGATGCAGAGACTCTCCAAGGCTTTGTAGGCGCAAACACCAGCGAGAGTGCCACTGTATATACTGATGAGGCTAGGGCCTACAAAGGTATTGCCCGTAACCACGAGGCAGTTTGTCATAGTGTTCATGAATATGTGCGTGGAATGGCCCATACAAACGGAATGGAAAGTTTCTGGTCTATGTTGAAGCGAGCACACGAAGGCACCTTTCATAAGATCAGTCCAAAGCACTTACAGCGGTATGTAGATGAATTTGCGTGTCGCCATAATATTCGGGGCATGGACACTTTAGACCAGATGACAGCCATGTTTGAAGGAATGGTAGGAAAGCGGCTCATGTATAAGCAATTAACAGCATAATAGGAGAATGAATGACTGAAAATGAATTTAGCGGGGCTACACCAGAGAAACTATACAGAGCTGTAGTTATGGCGGGAAATGAGAAAGATAAGCTGAAAGCCAGAAAATCAGCCTTAGCGGCTCTTTTGAATGAGGCAGACCAATTTGATAGCCTCATACATATGGCAGAAGCACTAGATAGTGAATGGTCATTAGGGAAAATTCCTCAAATCAAAGCAATGCGTGAACGCTTCAAAGAAGAAGGTGAGAGTCAAGATTTGAACTGGCATTTACATGAAATGCACGAGAACCTGGTTGATGCTTTGAAGTGGCAAGGACTTTGGCCCTTGCATGAACTCAAGGGTGGATTGACAAGGGTCTTAGAGAACAATGGAGTGAAATAGAGCATGGCTAATAATTCATACTATAGCATTGAACGTTCGATATGAGCATTTCAGATAAAATAAGTGAATTGGCAGAGAAGTACGCAGACACTTTAAAAGGAAGGGTCGAAAGTCGAGTGAGGGAAATGAAGGATGACGATAGAAGCCACTTTCTTATATACCGAGTCTTAGGCGTCACTTTTGAAGAAGGAGAAATGATTGACGTTTACCAGAACAAAGGTCGATTTCTTTATAAATATGCAGGCTCCTTTCTTGAAGAAGCGGCCAAGCTCTGTTTCAAGGAGCGGTATCCCGAATCAGGAAGTGTGAGAATACCTAACACAAGAGGTCAAAGACCCAAAAGTTTTGAGATAGATTGTTTGGTTCTGGAGAAGGATGCAATCGAAATAAAGTGGCGAGATGCTACAACTGATGGCGATCATATCACCAAAGAGCATACCCGCATGGAAACTGTCAAAGAAGCTGGATTTAAACCAATCAGGGTAATGTTCTATTATCCAAACAGAACACAAGCTCAAAAAATTCAGCGAACTTTGGAGACTTTATACGCAGGGGTCGGGGGTGAATATCATTATGGCGATAATGCTTGGAGTTATATTCACGATTATACGGGTGTAGATTTAAAGAAGATATTAGAAAATATTGCAGACAGGAGAGAATATGGAGCTTGAGAAAATTGTTAAATGCGGAGACTGTTTAGAGCTGTTCGGAGAAATAGAAGAAAGTTCTATTGATTTAGTTTATATTGATCCTCCCTTTTTTACTCAAAGATCACATAAGCTCAAAACGAAGTGTGGAGATAAAGAATTCAAGTTTGATGATACGTGGGAAAATTCTACGTCATATCAAGCTTTTCTAAAGCAAAGAATAGAACAGGCTAGGCGAGTATTGAAAAACACGGGGAGTATTTTTTTTCATTGCGATAAGTCTGGCTCTCATCTTGCAAGAGGTGTGATGGACGAAGTATTTGGAGAAGAAAATTTCCAATCAGAGATTATTTGGTATTTCAAAAGGTGGTCAAATTCTCGCAAAGGGTTGCTAGGAGCGCATCAAAATATTTTCTTCTATTCCAAAACTTCTGAATTTAAATTCAACCAGATTTTACAAGAATATTCACCAACTACCAATGTAGACCAAATCATGCAAAAGAGGTCACGCGATAACAGAAATAAAGTTGTATACGCTACAGATACAGAGGGGAACGTAGTGACAGGAGGTGCCAAAAAGGGGGTTCCATTATCAGATGTCTGGGAAATTCCTTTCCTGAATCCAAAAGCTAAGGAGCGTGTGGGCTATCCAACGCAAAAGCCTATTGCGTTATTAAAACGCATAGTTGAAATTTCTACTGACGAAGGTGACAGGGTATTAGACCCCTTTTGTGGAAGTGGCACAACCTTAGTTGCTGCAAATCTTGCTAACAGAAACGCGATTGGATTTGATATTTCAGTTGATGCTGTTGATTTGGTAAATTCTAGATTGGAAAGTCCCGTTGAAACTAATTCGTCTCTTATGAAAAATGGAATTGATTCTTATTTAACTCACAATGAAGAAGCTCTAACAGCGTTATCGGGAATTGAATACACTCCAGTTCATAGAAATAGCGGAATAGATGGATTATTAAAATCTGAAATGGGGGGAAAGCCTGTTTTTGTGAGGGTCCAGCGGAATACTGAAACAGTATTAGAGGCCGCAGAGTCAATAAAGAAGGCTAGTAAAGGAAAAGGCGATTGCAAATTGTTGGTTTTTGCTACCAAACATGATTTGTTTCCAAGCTCCGATATATCAGATGTTATGGTCGTCCCCACAACGTCTTATAGTGTTGCGTCTTTACTGAATACTTAGTATGTCGGGGGTTGCGACACTAGGTATATAAGCCCCAAAAAATACGTTGGCAAATTGGTCCTGATCCCAACGAAAAAATCATAACATCGGGAAGATACGCTAACCTAGTGACCGAAACCTAGTGACCGACTGGCGTCGAAGCGCGAGTATAGACGTCCCCAACAGTGCCCATCCTAAGTTTAGCGCAGCCATCATGCGTTTACCCGTCCACCAGACAAAATGCGCTGCACAACGCGCCGCCCAAAATCGTGGGTTGGTCCCTCCCAATGGGGGCTAAGACGACCCCCGTCGTAGGCAGGAGACAGGCGACCTTGCTGCAGCAGTTCAAGCATCCCCAGGTCCTCCCTATTCAGATCGTCCCACATTCTTAAGGTCGCTTCGCGCGCGTCCTTGAATTCGTCGGAGGTCGCAGCGTCCCCAATCAAAAAAACATGCAGTTCTTCGCGGGTCTTGTCGGGGGCGATCGGGTAGGAAACCAGGACCGAGAACTGATCGGGAAAGACCTCAGCAGCAAAATGCGGGAAGCACAGGAACCAAAGCCCCCGCTTGGCGTTTTCTTTCGATAAGCCAGGATAGTGCGGCAGACCTTCGCCGCGCCCTTCCTCTAGCGCTGGGAAGACATAGTCATTGTAAAACACGTGCCGATCCCATTCCCCCGACCAACGCACATTCATAGGCGCGAATTTCAGGAGTTTGGGATGGACGGTAAAGACATGATAGCCCTCCATGTAATTTTCATAGACCAGCTTCCAGTTGGCTCTGACCTCAAAATCAAGTTTTCCCGCCCAGCGAATGGCGGAGAAGTCGTAGTCGCCCGTGCGCTCGAGCAGCGGCGTCAGCCAGGCTTCTAGGGGTTCTGCGCCCCCTGCAACATTGGCGAAAATGCAGCCGTTCCATGTCTCAACCCGAACCTCCACCAGGTCCAGCTTCTCCCCGCCGCCTTCGTCGAACTTGTCGATCCGATCGGGGCCACGGAAATGCGGGCGCGCACGAAGTTTGCCATTCAACCCATAGCACCAAGCATGATAGGGGCAGGTGATCGTCGCGCGCGTGCACGGCGCGGTCACCAACCGAGCCCCGCGATGCCGACACACATTGTGGAAGCCATGGACGCTGCCGTCGTGGCCGCGCAAAATCACCAGAGGCGCGCCGCCAATCTCAATTGGTTTCATATCGCCTGGCTCAGGGATTTCGGCCTCTGCCCCGGCAAAGACCCAGGCCTTGCGAAAGCAATGTTCCTGTTCCAGCGCCAACCAGTCGTCGGACCAGTAGGCGGCATTGGGCAATCCGCTTGCTTCCTCTAGGGGGGCGAAGGCCTGCGCCAAGCCCGCTTCGCCGATCAAAGAGATGACTTTGTCGCGAAGGGTCGAAGGCGTCATGAAAGGTCCCCCAATCGATGTTTATGGAGCCGGTCGTAGTGCCCCTTAAACGCCGGGAAGTAGGTTGAAAGATGATCGGGCAGACTCGTCGGATCAACGCGCGTTCGGGGAACGGGTTTTAGGCCGTCGCTATCCCGCAGCGATGCATGCCAGATATTGTCGTTGCCATCGTACCACAGCACCTCATCGCGCGCCCCTGGCGACCAACTCAAGGCCTCGCGGATGAACGGAATGCCGATGGCCTGGCAATAGGCCTTGACCACTGTTTCAGGGTCCTCCAGCAAATCATCGCTGTCAATAAGGGGCGAGGCTGTGCCATCGCGCGCCAGCAATAGATCAAAGAGTCTGCGCTGCGGCCCGAAGCTGATCTCATGGGCTTCAAACCCGCCCTCCCAACCCGCCTTCTGGTACGCGCGGTGCAAAGACGCCAAGACTTTGGCGGGATCGCGAATCAGAAAGCTATGGCGAATGCGACCCAGAAACGCGTCATCCCAAAGATGATCTGTATGATGCGGCATGTCCTTCACAAAAACTGGGCGCGTTTCAGCGGCCCGTTGAATCTGGTCCCAAATATGGGCGAAGCTGGCTTCAGGGCGGCGCTTTTCTGGCGGCGCATGGCGCGGGGCCCGTGCCTCTGGTCCCTGATACCAGGCCATGCCAAAGGGTTCGTGAAAGCAGGCCAGATCGCCGCGTTGTCGCATCATCCACTCAAAAGCGGTGGAGGTCGATCGCGGCGTCGCCCAAAGAAAATAGATCGGATGCTGGCCCATCTGCGCCTCCCAAAAGTCGCTTAAGCGTTCCCATCGTATGCGATAAAATCTAGGTTTGGACTGTTCTAGGAACGGCGGTTTGGAAGGTCGTATGCAAACACAGGTGGTGATTATCGGCGGCGGCAATATGGGGGCGGGGGTTCTCTACCACCTTGCCCACATGGGCTGGACCGACTGCGTGCTGATTGAAAAGTCAGAATTGACAAGTGGGGCGACGTGGCACGCCGCGGGCCTCGTCAGCCGTATGGTGGCTGGTCAGGCCTTGGGCCAAATCCACGACTACGCTGTCGATCTCTACAAGGGCATTGAGAAGGAAACCCAGGTCGGCGTCAGTTGGCATGAGTGCGGATCCTTGCGCGTCGCCACCAGCCCCGCGCACATGGATTGGATCCTTCATGTTCGTGATGCGGTTTTGGCCCGTGGTCAGGAGGCGCATCTTATCGACCCCGCGGAGGTTGCCCGCCTCAATCCCCTTTATGATGTCGAGGCCGCAGGCGTGTTGGGCGCGATCTTCACCCCCGATGACGGACACGTAGACCCCGCCGGCGCATGTCAGGCCATGATCAAGGGCGCGCGATGCTTGGGTGCGAAGGTCGAGCGCAATTGCCGGGTCATAGGCACCCGCCAACTGCCGTCAGGACAGTGGGAAGTGGAAACGGAGCGGGGCCCCCTCATTGCGGAACATGTGGTCAACGCGGCGGGGTATCATGCGCGCCAGGTCGGGGCCATGGCGGGCCTTGACCTGCCCATCACCACGCTGCTGCATCACTACGTGGTGACGGACGCCGTACCAGAGTTTGAAAGCATGGCGCATGAAATCCCCGTAACACGCGACGACCAGTTCTGCGGCTATGTTCGCCGAGAGCAAGGTTCAGCCCTCATCGGCCTGTACGACAAGCAAGATCCACAATCGGCCTGGCTGGACGGCTGCCCCTGGGACAGCGCAAACCATCTGTTTGAGCCGAATTGGGAGGGGATCACCCCTTGGCTGGAGAAGTGTTTTGAACGCATGCCCGCGCTCATGGAACGTGGGATCAAGCGCGTGGTCAATGGCGGGATCACGTACACACCCGACGGTGCCATGCTCCTGGGCCCTGCACCGGGGCTGAAAAACTACTGGCTCGCCTGCGGGGCAACTGTCGGTATCGCCTGGGGGCCAGGGGCTGGGCGGGCGCTTGCGCAATGGATGATCCAAGGGTCCGCAGACCTCTCCACCCGTGCCTTTGATCCGCGCCGCTTTGGCACCTGGTCTGATGCAGACTATGCCCTTGCGCGCGCGCGCGAAGACTACAGGCTACGCCAGGCTATGCCGTTCCCGCAACAGCAGCGCGAAGCATGTCGGGGCCTCAAAATATCGGGCGCGCATCGACAAACCCGAGCCCTCGGCGCCACATTTGAAGAAGCGGGGGGTTGGGAACGCCCGAGGGTCTATGCGCCAGAACCTCTGGGATGGCGACGCAGCAGTACCTTTGATCAAGTTGCCGTCGAATGCCAGGCAGTGCGAGAGCGGGTCGGCCTGGCCGATCTGTCTGCCTTCGCCAAGTTTCGCGTTGAGGGGCCCGACGCAGCGGCTTGGCTCAACGCCGTTTGCGCCAATCGAATGCCCGACGTTGGCCGAACCTGCCTGACCTTATTGCTCAATCAAAGGGGAACCATCGAGGGCGAGGCGACCATCGCCCGCACAGGGCCTGAAACCTTTTCCTTTGTTACGGGTGCCCCTTCCCAACGCCGGGTCTGGGATTGGCTCACGCTGCATTGTGGCGTGCCCTTGGGCGAGGTCCGTATCCAGGACCTAAGCGACGACGTCGGCATTCTCTGTCTTGCGGGCCCTAAGGCGCGTCAGGTTCTTGGGGCCTGCACATCGGATGATGTGTCAAACGAGGCCTTTAGATGGTTGAGATGCAAAACGCTCGCAATCGCAGGGATCCCAGTTCATGCCCTCCGTTTGAGTTTTACTGGAGAGCTGGCGTACGAGCTTCATGCCCCGAACGACCGCCTTGGTACCCTATGGGATGTGCTATGGGACGCTGGAAAGAGCCACGGCATGGCCGCCTTTGGATCCAAGGCGCTGGACAGCTTGCGGATTGAAAAATTCTATCGCGGCGGGCACGAACTGGCCAACGATGCGGGACATCGGGACGTTGCGCAGGAGCGATTTGCCGCCCTGGACAAGATGTTCGTCGGCCGCGATGCCCTGTTGGCACGCGACCCAAAGCGCCGGATCGCCCTTTTGGAACTTGAGAACGAAGACACCGATGCTTTGATGGGCGAGGCTGTCTTTGACGGCGATCGACTGGTTGGGTCCATCACCTCGGCCGCCTACGGCCATACAATTGGCAAGTCCCTGGCCATTGCATTTCTAACCCATGACGCGCGAGAACCGGCGCGGCAAGTGACCGTTTCAATCCTTGGGAATTTGGTGCGCGCAAAGGTCAGGTTGGACGCCCCCTGGGACCCCACAAATGCGCGGCTCAAAGTTTAGCTGAGGCCAACGGCGTTGAGCATCTCGCTTGCGAGCGCGGCTTCGTCAGCGTTTAGACGATTGAGGAAGGCAACCTCCGCTGCCTCGGGCACGCTATCAAACAGCGGGATCGCCGCAGCCCAATGCAGCAAGCCGCGCGGCGACATGAGAACCGATAAGTCGCCTGCCTGAAAACTGACCCGTGTCATGGCGGCAAAGCGCACCATTTTTTCGGCCAGATCAGCCTCTAAGTGTCTTGCCTTGTCAACGAGCAGCCGAACCTCGGCTGCTTCCGCCATAAAGTCGAGGCGGCAAATGAGGGTCCAGCGATCAAGCTGCGCCTGGTTTAGGACTTGGGTGCCTGCGTAGAGACCAGTCTCGTCCCCCAAGCCCAGTGTGTTGCAGGTTGCGAACAAACGGAACTCGGGATGGGGTGTGATCACACGATTTTGGTCGGCCAAGGTTAGCTTCCCGTCGGCTTCCAAAAGGCGTTGAATGACAAACAAGACATCGGGGCGCCCAGCGTCGTACTCGTCGAGTAGCAAGGCCATGGGGCGTTGCATGGCCCAGGGCAAAATGCCTTCCTGGAACGCCGTGACTTGTTTGCCGTCTTGAACGACGATGGCGTCCTTGCCGATCAGATCGAGGCGGGAGACATGGGAGTCGAGGTTCACACGCATGAGCGGCCAATTGAGGCGCGCGGCCACCTGTTCCACGTGGCTGGATTTGCCCGAGCCATGCAGCCCCTGGATGAGGACACGGTGGTTGAATTTGAAACCCGCTAGGATCGCACGTGTGGTCTGGGGGGCGAAACGGAAGGTCTGGTCGCGCGCAGGGACATGTTCGCTGCCCTCCGCACGCGCTTGGGGCATCCAGTCAAGGTCGAGGTCAAAGTCGCTGCTCATGGGGCGATCCGGATCTCGCCCTCGGCAACCTCAAGCCCGATGGGATCAAGCCAGCAATTTTCGGCGGCGCCAGACACCCCAAAACCGTCCTCGATCCGGAATTCGGCAAAATGCGCAGAACAGCGGATGCGCGTGCCTGAGGGGTTCATAAACTCACCGTCGCGGACATTGAGCGGGGAGGAATAGTGAGGACAGAGATTGAGATAGGCGAAAAATTTGCCGTTGCGGTTGACCACAAACATGGAAAACTTGGCCTTGCCGCCGCCGAAAGTGTATTCCTTCGCACCATTCAGAGGAACGTCGGAGAGAGGCCCTAGAACGGTCCCAGGCTGCGGCGCACGGGGCCGCCGTCGCCAGGCGTTCGGATCACCGCTCATGCCCTTTCCAGCACGAAATCGTACGCGGCTTCCTTATGCGCCGCAGGGAGACCCCGCGCATCCGCTTTGGATGCGTCAGCATCGCGAAACGCGACCACCAAACTGTCCTTGACCCCGAACACCGCATCTGAATCCAAGTAAGGATCCCCCTCGACAAACAGGTGCGTTGTCACGGGGTCAAACCCCTGGCCCGAGACGATCATGTGCATGTGGGCGGGGCGCATCGCGTGGCGGCCCATGGCGCGTAGCAAATCCCCAACGGGCCCGTCGGTCGGGATCGAATAGGAAACGGGCACGGTGGCCCGAAAGAAGTACCGCCCCTTCGCATCCGTCGTGAAAATACCACGTTGATTCCCAGCTGGCTGGCGGCCCTGTTCCTGCACCGCATAGGCCCCGTCACCGTTGGTTTGCCAGACGTCCAGTGTCGCCCCGACGATGGGGATGCCTTCAACATCCAAAACCCTGCCCTCAACCCAGCAAGGTTCGCCCTTGCCGTCTTCGCAAATGGAGTCGCCCAATGCGCGGACGGGAGATTGGGCAGCATAAAAGGGGCCTTGGACCGTTGCCTCAGTCCCGCCGCTGTTTTTGCGGTTGTTGATGCTCTCACAGAGCATGGACGCCCCCAAGACATCGGACAGCAAGACATATTCTTGGCGAACCTCGTCGCACTTCTGACCCGTCTTGGTTAGGAACTCAATGGCCGCAAACCACTCCGCCATGGTCGGCTCCACGTCCTTGATAAAGCCGTGGAGGTGGCGGATGAGCGCCGCCATAATCTGCTTGGTGCGGGGATTTTCGCATTGATCTAGGCGCTCCAAGACCGCCTCAACCGAATTTGCTTCGCTGAAGAGAGTTTTCATGCCGTCTGCCCCGCGTGCGCTGCTTTGGTGCGGGTATAGAGGTCCCGCAGCACGTCCAACTCTGCGTCAGTCGGCTGCGGCGTTTCAACGACCTGATCCGCGTAGAGAATGTCCCAGCCGACGCTGGCCCCCATGGCCTCGCGTGTAATCCCAGGATGAAGGCTGGTGACTTGAAGTTCCTTACTTTCTGGGTGAGGTTCCCAAATGGCCATATCGGTCATGAGCTTGGTTGGTCCTTTGGTAGAAACGCCCATATTGGCGCGCTGATCGCCCCCTTCGCCAAACCCCATAGAGGTGAAGAAATCGATTTTGGGCACAAAACCGCGCAGGCTTTGCTTCATTGTCAGGTAAATCTGCTGACTATGAATCGCGATTTCGGGGGCACCGCCGCCGCCAGGCAGGCGAACCTTGGGCCGCGTATAGTCCCCAACCACGGTCGTGTTCAAATTGCCGAAGCGGTCGATCTGCGCGCCGCCCAGGAAACCAATGGTAATGCGCCCGCCCTGCAGCCAGTAGCGAAACATCTCGGGTACTGAAACGGTCGTTAGCGCCGTGGCGCACAATTCGTTGTCGCCAATGGACAAGGGCAAAACATCGGGTTCCGTTCCAATCGTTCCGCTCTCGTAAATCAGCGTGATGTCGGGCGCATGGGTAAGACGCGCCAAATTGCACGCGGCCGACGGCGCGCCGATCCCGACAAAGCACACATCATGGTTCGACAAAGCCCGGGCAGCGGCCACCGTCATCATTTCCGCGCTGCTATAGGCGTTCATACCCTGAGCCCCTCAATCCGTTTGGCAAAGATGGTTTCATCGACCTCTAGCACCTGTTCCTGCATCCAGGCGGCAAACGTGGTGCGATCTTTTGAGATTGCATCCCATTCCACGTAGGCCGCGTTATCGCGATCATAGACGCCGTGGACATAGGATGGGTGCGCCCCACCGGGCACGTGCGCGATGGTGTCTACGGTCCAGTGGGGCAAAACACAGGCGTTGGGGGGGGCGTTCAGGTCCTCGACAATTTCCTCAACGGTCACAAGGCTGGCCTTGGCGGCCAAAACGCACTCCTTTTGCACGCCGAGGATCCCCTCGAGCAGGACATTGCCGCGATGATCGGCCCTATGCGCATGGATGATCCCGACATCGGGGTTGAGCGCTGGAATGGCCGCGAGCGTTTCGCCCGAAAACGGACAGGTGATGGACTTGATGTTCGGGTTCACACGCTTGAGTTCCGCGCCAATGTAGCCGCGCATGATGGCGCACGGCATGTTGGAGGCCCCCGCTTCGTAAGCATGGGCCATGGCCGCGTGGCTATGCTCCTCAATGTCGAGGGGGCGTGGCCAGTCATGTTCGACCGCGTCGCGCAGGCGGCGCAGCAGGCCGACACCAGGGTTGCCCGCAAAAGAGAAAATGAGCTTCTTCACCCGCCCCATGCCGATCAACTGATCGTAGATCATGTCGGGCGTCATGCGCATCAGTGTCAGGTCCCGATGGCCTTGACGGATGATTTCATGGGCTGCGGCGTGGGGGATCAGGTGGGTAAACCCCTCCAGCGCCATGCTGGCCCCATCACGAACATGGGCGGCAATCGCGTCGCTTAGGCTGAGGAACTTGGCCATACTTACTTTTCAAAAATTACCGTGCGTTGGACTGGAAATAGGGCGAGACCCGTGCGGCCTTGTACAAACCCCCAGAGCCCCTTGGGCGCGAACAGCATGACCGCGATGCCAATGACGCCCAGAACAATGTAGAAGTACTCCCCCACAAAATTGGTCAGGACCTTATCGGCGACAAAGAAGATGAGGGTGCCAACAATCGGGCCTTCGAAACTTCCGATCCCGCCAATGACCAAGATGAAGATGATAAAGGCCGTGAACTCCAAAAGACTGAAATTTTTTGCTGGCAGAAGACCGGTTTCATCAAAGGCGCCGATGGCCCCGACCATGGCCGTTGCCGCGCCCACGCCGACAAATAGGAGCAACTTCAACCGTGCAGAGTTTACGCCCAGGGCTGAGGCCGCCACTTCGTTATCACGAATGGCCGCAAGCGCGAGGCCCACGCGGCTGCGGATAAGCAGGAAAATCCCGACCAAGATACCAAAGGTGGCAGCGAGCATAAGCCAATAGCGATACGACTCGCGGGCAAAAATCTTCTTTGCATCTGGATCAAGCCAGGTGAAGAAGCCATGGACGGCGCGTATGTCGCCAAAGCGAAAGGCGTAATCGAGCGGTATGGCCGTCCCTGTCCCTTTGCCAAGCCAACCGAGTTGCCCGACAATGAGCTGAATAAGGACCGCAACGACCCACGTCCCAATGGCGAAGTAGGGTCCCTTGAGGCGAAAAACGATCCAAGAAATTCCGAAGGCCAAGGCACCGCCAAAGATCGTCGCAATGAGAATGGAGGCGAGGGGATGCAAGGGGCCGATAAATATCCAGGCGGGAAAGCTGTCGGCCAGCGTGATCGTCTTACCAAGGCCCGTAAGAGGATCGATCTGCGACCAATCTTGACCCAGGGATTTGTCGGCACTCAGCGAAAAATGCAGGAAGACGTAGGCACCAAACCCGACCAGGCCTTGCTGCCCAACGGAAACGAGGCCCGCGTAGCCCGCGAGCAAGTTCCAAAGGCTGGCCAGGGCCAGCAGCATGAGGAACTCGCGCCCCCACTGAACACTCAAGGTATGGCCTGTCAGGGGCAACAAGGTTGCAACGGCCCCTATAAAGATGAAGAGGCTCAGCGTCAGGGTTCCCGTCGGGGTGTTTTGTTGAATCCGCAAGGTTACCTCCTAGTCCTTTGCCCGGGGAAACAGGCCGCGGGGACGGACCAAGAGAATCAGCAGGAACACCGCATGCCCGCTGATTTGCTTGAACTCTTCGCCGAAGGCGCGGCCACCAAACTGCTCAGCAATGCCCAAAATGCCGCCGCCGACCAATGTCCCCCATAGGCTGCCAACACCGCCAATGATGACCGCCTCAAAGGCCGAGAGCAAGCGCGTGGGACCCAGGTAGGGGTCAAAGCTGCCGGCCATGCCAAACATGGTCCCCGCAATGGCCACAACGATCAGGGCCACGGCCATGGCCAAGGCAAAGATATGACGGCGGTTCAGGCCCATGAGTTGGGCGATTTCTGGATCATCCGACACGGCGCGGAACGCCCGACCGAGCGGGGTGCGATAAAACAAGTACTGCAACCCCCCAATTACCGCGACAGCGACGGCAACGGTTAGGATCGCCAAAACCGATACTTGCCGATACCCAAGGGAGAGACCTGCGGTGCTCAAAGCCCCAGAATCCAAAGATCGGGTGTCGGGGCTGAAGATCAGGAACAGACCGTTTTGAATAATCACGGACAGGGCGAAGGTCACGAGCAAGGGCGGCAAAATATCCCTCCCCAAAGTCCCATTCAGCACCCCGCGTTGCACGGCATAGCCCAAGCCCGCCAATAGGGGCATGGCGAGGATGAGCGCCAACGCGATATTCAACCCAGCAGGAAGCCCTAGCGCGCTGAATACCCAGGACAGCGCCAACAAGATATAGGCCGCCAAGATCAAAAAATCGCCGTGGGCCAAGTTGACCAACCGCATGATGCCAAAGATCAGCGACAAACCCGCCGCGAATAGCGCGTATTGGCTGCCGCTTGTGATGCCGTCGATGAGGATGTCGAGCAATTGAAGCGGGCTCGTGACAACGAAAAGCAGTTGATCCATTAGGCGGCCCTCGCGAGCCCAAAATAGGCCGCCTTGATCGCGTCCCGCGTCAGATCAGCAGGGGCGCCCTGCAAAGACACGCGCCCCTCCTGCAAACAATAGAGGCGGCTAGACACGGCGAGCGCCTGGTTAATGTCCTGCTCAACGACAAGGAGTGATGTGCCTTGTTCTAGGATTTTGGGGACCGCCCGATAGATGTCTTTGATGACGATGGGGGCGAGGCCCAGGCTGATTTCATCGCAGAGCAGCACACGTGGGTTGGACATGAGCGCACGGCCAATGGCCACCATCTGCTGCTGCCCCCCAGACAAGGCCTGGCCAGGATTGGTGCGCCGTTCTTTAAGAATAGGAAACAGCTCATAGATCGTCTCCAGCGTCCAATGCCCCGTGCGCGCCACATTCTGCGCGCCTATGAGTAAATTCTCCTCGACCGTGAGCGAAGAGAACAGCCGCCGTCCTTCGGGCACCATAGCAAGGCCCAGCTTCACGCCCTCGCTCGGTGGCATGGCCCCAATGGGGATCCCATCGAACGTGATTTGGTCTGGCGCGTTGCTGATCAACCCAACTAGGGATTTAAGGAACGTTGATTTGCCCGCCCCGTTCGCCCCAATCAGGGCGACGGCCTCGCCCGCGCGCACCTCAAGATCGATCCCAAATAGGGCCTGGAAATCCCCGTAGTGGGACGTGAGCGCGTGCGTCGATAAGATCGCGCTCATGCCTCGATTCCCAGGTAAATTTCTTGAACGTCTTTGGAGGCCATGACCGCCTCAGGCGCGCCCTCCCCAATTTTCTCGCCGAAATTGAGAACCATGATGCGATCGACAACGCGCATGAGCGCATGGACAATGTGCTCAATCCACACGATGGTTGTCCCGCCCCCATGGATTTGTTGGATGGTGCCGACCAGGCTGTCGCACTCTGGTTCGGTCAACCCGCCCGCAATTTCGTCGAGCAGGAGCAGATCAGGATTGGTCGCGAGGGCGCGTGCCATTTCCAGGCGCTTACGATCGAGCAAAGTAAGCTCGCTGGCTTGCTTATTGGCCTTTGAAATGAGCCCAGTAAGCTCTAGAATTTCAAGGCATGGGTCTTGAATTTGGCCGATGGGCTTGCCCTGGCCAAAGGCCCCGCCCACGGCTACATTTTCAAAAACACTGAGCCCTTCAAACGGCAGGGGCACCTGAAAACTGCGCCCGATGCCCGCGGTGCATCGCGTTTGGGCAGGGATGCGGGTCACGTCCTTGCCCTGATAAAAGACCTGTCCCCGATCAGGGAGGAGGCCGCCGGTAATCAGATTGAAAAGCGTGGTTTTGCCCGCCCCATTGGGGCCGATGATGCCCAGGGCGTCGCCCTGGTTCACCTCCAAATCAATACCATCGGCCACCCTTAAAGAGCCGAAGGATTTGGTCACGCCTTCTAATCTGAGCAACACGAGCCATCTCCTGCCCCCAGGGTCCACCGACCCTGGGGAGGCTGGGAGGAAGGAAGCCTTAGCCGAAAATGGGTTCCATGGACCCCTGCGTCGCAATGTTGGTTGCCAACGCATTTTCGGTGATCACCATGTCGTAGGCGCCTTCGCCCGCCATGCGCCACTGGCCGCCGACCAGGGGGGTCTTGGCGACGTTTTTGACGGGCCCCGCTGACCAATCAAGCGGTCCGACGACGGTGTCGATTTGAAGCGACGACAGGGCCTCTGCTGCCGCGTCTGCGCCAGAACCTGCGGTGTCAAGTACACGTACCGCAACCTCAAACAGGGCATGGACAAACCCGATCGGCTGGGTCCACTGGCGGCCCGTTGTCGTGGTATAGGCATCGGCCACCTCTGCTGCGGATAGGTCGAGCAAGCTGTCGCTGAAGGGGTGGCTCGGCGTCCACCATACTTCGGATGACAGGTTGTGGCCGTCCGACCCCAGGGCCTCAACCGCGACGGGGAACAGGATGGCTTTGCCAATGGACGCCGCTTTGGGTTTCATGCCCTGGGCCAGGGCTTGCTTCCAGAAGGTTGTGAAGTCGGGAGGAATGGGAACACCCGTTAGAATATCGACCTCCGCCGCTTGGAAGGCGGAAATCTGGCTGGAGAAATCGGAGTTCAAATTCTCATAGCGACCAGGATCGGTGATGGCATAACCTTGTTCCCCCATGAAACCTGGGAATGCATCCCCCCAGGCGTTTCCGTCGCCATCGTTGGGGAACAGACCGCCGACTTGTTTGTTGGTGTCGAGCTGGTTCCACATGCCAGCGAACACCGCCATCAAATCCTCAAGGCCCCAGAAGAAGTGGTAGGAGTAATTGAAGCCCGTTGCGGGATCCCCGCCCTGACCAAAGAAGTAAGGCTGCCAAGGAGCTACGGTCGAGATACAAGGGATTTGGTTGGCTTCACACACGGACGCGGTGGGGTTGGTCGTTTCAGGCGTTGAGGCCACCAGCACCATCGACACGCCTTCAGCGATCAGTTCCTGGGTCACCTCGGCCGCACGCGCGGGGGAGGATTGCGTGTCTTTGACGATGACCTCAACACCGCGTTGCGCCAACAAGGGCATGACGTTGCCGAGAACAAAGTCATCCGCTTCGGCAAAGCCTGCGAGCGGGCCTGTTGCCGGCGTCACATAGCCGATCTTGGTGCTGGCTTGCGCAAAGACAGCGGGGGTCGAAAGGCTGGCAACGGCGAGACCCGCCCCCGATGCCAAACCGGTTTTCAGAACCGAGCGACGGTTCAAGGTAAATTTAGACATAAGTTCCTCCCTTTCCCATGGCTGTCCATGGGCGGTGTGTGACCACGTTGGTTAAAATCATGCGGGTCGACGTCCGTGGTATGCGTCGTCCAGCAAGGCCCGGATGCCGTCTTTCGTTAGCGCCCGGGGGTTCGGATAGGGGGCCGCCATGGCAATCTCAGTCGCCGTTTCGATGCCGCTGGCGGGCATGCCCACCTCAGCGAGCGAGGTCGGGGCCCCTAAAGATTTGGCCAAATCAAACAGCGCCTGGGCCAAGTTATCGGTTTTCAAGGCAGCCTTAATCGGCTTGAGCTCGCCGTTGAGCGCAGGCTCGTTATAGGCCAGGGAGAAGGGCAGCAGGGCCGTATGGCTTTGCGCGTGCGGCAAGCCAAAAGCACCGCCGAGGACATGCGCCAGCTTATGATGCAGCGCCATGGTGCAGGACCCCAGAGCCACGCCGCAGAACCACGCGCCCTTTAGGGCTTCGTCGCGCGCTTCTTCGGTCGCTAAATTCGGCAAGGACCGCACGAGCAAGCACAACCCGTCGGTCGCCAACTGCGCAATGATCGGATTGCAGTCGGTGGCGTAAAGCGCCTCCACCGCATGGGCCATGGCGTTAAAACCACTGCTGATGGCAAGCGCGGGCGGCAGCGTATCGGTGAGGGACGGATCGTAGATCACAACCTCTGGTTGGATTTGCGGGCCGCGCTGCGTTGTTTTCTCACCTTTGACGGTCTGGCCCAAAATATCCGTCATTTCTGAACCTGCATAGGTCGTGGGAATGCAGAGCTGGGGCAAATCCGTGCGCAGGGCAATCGCCTTGCCAAGACCTATGGCGGAACCACCGCCAACCGACACCACGCCGTCCACCTGACGGTCCTTGCACCAGGCGAGCGCCGTTTCCGTCACCTCCACGGGCGTATGCATGGCCGCGGTCGCTAAGTTTCCAACACCCATAGAACCAAGCAAATCGACCACCTCGGCACCCGTTTGTTCCTGATGCGGTGTCGTCAAAACCGCGACGCGGCGCAAACCCATGCGCTGCGCTTCCTCGGACACGCGCGCTAACTCCCCGCGTCCAAAGATGACGCGGACATGGAGCCCCTTAAAGACGAATTTGCGCTGCTCGCTCATGGTCCTATCGCTGGTAAAACGGCGGAATCTCCGCATCGACATTGATCCAAACGGACTTGGGCTGGGTATATTCGCGCATGGCTTCAAAGCCCATTTCGCGGCCGTAACCCGACTCTCCGACACCGCCAAACGGCGAGGCAGGGTGCACCCGCTTGTAAGAGTTTATCCAGACCATGCCCGCATGAATCTGATCGGCGAACCGATGCGCGCGCGCTAAGTCCTTGGTCCAGAGACCCGCGCCCAGACCGTAAATCGTACTGTTGGCCTCGGCCAAGGCGTCCGCGTCGGTGCCAAAGCGGGTCAAGGTGACGAAGGGCCCAAAGACTTCCTCTTTTGAGATCCGATCCCCAGGTTTGGCTTCGACGATTGTGGGTTCCAAGAAGTAGCCGTTCTGTAGGGCGGGATCGTCGGGCCGCTTCCCGCCGCAAAGGATTTTTCCGCCCTCTTCCTTGGCAACGTCAACGTAGGCCAAGACCCGATCTAAGTGCATCTTTGAGGTCAGCGGCCCCATTTCTGTCTTGGGATCGAGGGGATCACCCAAACGGATGGATTTGGCCAATCCGACAAATTTTTCTAAAAACGCGTCGGCAATGCGCTCGTGCAGCATGAGACGGGAGCCTGCGATGCAGGCCTGGCCTTGATTGTGAAAAATTGCGAAGGCCGACCCGCCGACCGCTGCGGGAAGAACGGCATCTTCAAAGACGATATTGGGGCCCTTGCCGCCGAGTTCCAGCTGGAGTTTCTTGAGATTGCCAGCGGACGCCTGAACGATTGAGCGCCCCGTGGCGGTCGATCCAGTAAAGGCGACTTTGCCGATACCAGGATGCTCGGCAATGCGGGCCCCCGCGTCGTAGCCGTAGCCAGGCACCACATTCAAAACGCCAGGCGGAAACCCAACCTCAAGGGCCAGTTCCGCAACACGAAGCGTTGAAAGCGGCGTCAACTCCGAAGGTTTCATGACCACCGTGTTTCCCGCCGCCAGCGACGGCCCGAGCTTCCAGCTCGTGAACATGAGCGGGAAATTCCAGGGAACGATATGACCCACAACGCCGATGGGCTCGCGCTTCACATAGTTCAAGAACCCCGCATCAACAGGCAGAACATCGCCCTGCAACTTATCCGCCATACCGCCAAAATAGCGGAAGCACAGAACCGTGCGCGGCACGTCTAGGCGGCGCGCGTCGGCGACGGGGTGACCCGTATCGAGCGCCTCAAGCTGGATAAACTCCTCCGTCCGCGCCTCAATGGCATCGGCGAGCTTGAGCATGAGCGTGCCGCGATCATGG
The DNA here is from genome assembly GCA_965229645.1 of Alphaproteobacteria bacterium. GTDB lineage: Bacteria > Pseudomonadota > Alphaproteobacteria > UBA7985 > UBA7985 > CAXQZM01. The sequence goes on along the minus strand of OZ245893.1, from coordinate 2,720,961 downwards.
GCCGCCATCTTTGACCAAGCTGGGAAGGCCGCGCGCGCGGCCGCGACGGCCCGATCAACGTCCGCCGCCCTTGCCTCTGCGATGTCTATGATTTTCTCCCCGTTGTAGGGGTTCACCACCTCGATGGTTTTGCCCTCAACACCGTCGACCCATTGGCCATTGATCAGCAGTTTGTTGGGTCCTGAAAAAGACATGGCGATCCTATCTGTAGGCTTTGAGGGCCCACGCTATGGTCAGGCAAGATGGGAAGGAAGATCGGTTGAAGAGGCCGCTGGCACCCCGCATTGTTAAAACTGGACGGCGACGTTCGGTGCTTTGCCTTGGGCGATCAACTCAGGAATTTTGGGCGACCCGTTTTCCCAGACCAGCAACATAGAGCGCTTGTTGGAGAAACCTTGGTGGCGAATGTCAGCGGGCATGCAGCAAATGTCACCTGCGCGCGCGATGACTTGCGCCCGGTAGCGACCTGTCGAGCCGTCCTTGATCGTCCAGATGATCTCATCGGACAGCTGCAGGAACCATTCGCAGCGGTCATTGCCATGCTCAACGGGCAGGATGAACTCCTCTGACGTTGGGCAGAACAGGCTCTCATTCACCACGGAGCACACGCTTGGGTTCCAGGTAACATCGGACCGTGAAAGGTACCCAAACAGATTGAAGGCCGCAAACTCATCCTCGAACCCTGGTTCGACATGAAATTCGGGCTGGTCCTGCTCAACATCCGCAAACATGCGGTTGACCGGATAGCCATTATCGTCGGTGCGAACAGGCGTATCGCCTGGCAGGCCGACCATGCGTTTGGCGGTTACGCGTTCACGGGTAACGGCGTCTTCATTGTCACCGTTCTTGTTGCCCCAGGGCGTGCCGGTTTCCTGCGGTGCCGCGAAGGGATCGTACCCCTCGTTGGTCCAGTCCGAGATCATATCCTTGAACGTCGTCATGAGTTCATCGGCCTTGAAACGCTGCGTGAAGTCACGCCCGACCGAGGTGAAGGCTTCGTTGGTTTTGCCCGCGAACATATCGACTTCGCCGTAGTAGTTGGTCGTGCCAAAAACCGCGTCAAAGTTGACGGTACCGTAGAAGAATCCCCAGGCCACATCGCGCATCAGCGCGCGCAGGAAGACATCGATGGGCATTTGATGAATGCCGCCAGGCCAGGAAATATGGGCAAAGTATTCGTCGCGGCGGAAGGCAAAAGCGCCGGCCTCAAAGGATCGATAGCCAGTCGTATTATCTGCGGCAGAGGCATTGAAGTGGGTTTCGGTTTTGGATGTAGTTTCGAGCATTGATGGTTTCCTCCTCGCTGCTTAGTTGGGCTTGTCGAGCGACTGCGACTGGCAGATTTCCGCCCACCGATGAATGGTTTCTTTGCCCTCGACGGATTGGAAAATCGCCGTTGCGGGTTGTTCAGAAATCAGGCGGTACGCGCTGCCAACCGGTAAGATGCACATATGGCCGCGGCCGAGTTTGGCCCAGCCCATGGCCCTGCCCGCGGGCGTTCCTTTTATTTTCACCGCCCCCTCGCTCTCGGGATCAACCACGGCGTCAGGATCGTCCAATTTCATGACCTCGACCTTAAAGCCGTAGTCCATGGCAAGGATAAACTCATCGTGCGCGCAGGTGTACCAATCCGACGTTCCCTCGGCACGAATGGCCTCAATGACGTATTCGAAGTTTTTCCCGACCGCGACGCGCTCATAGGGGGCTGACTTGGCAGCGACGTCGAAGATGTTGGAGAAAACATAGTTTTTTGGGTCATCGTCAATCGCCATGACGCCGCCAGAGCGATAATCATCAATAGACCCGAATTCGGTCGTGTAGTTCGACATGCGCGCCTCCCAGGGGTTTGCGTTCCATTTGGCTTGAATTATTGAGCGATTATGGAATTTGTCAACACGAGGACTTGATGTTTGTTCGCTGGTCGTTAATTTGTTCGCAGAGCGGTCATTTTTTTGGAAGGCACTCGACATGTTGACGACAAGCGAAGTGGCGACAAAAAGCGAAGTGGCGACAAAGCCCGCCAGACAAGAAACCGTCGCCAGCTTTGCGGCGGGTTTGCAGGTGCTCCGGTCCTTTTCGTCCCACCGTCCCATCATGAACCTGACCCACGTGGCGGAAGCGGCAGGTTTGACCCGCGCAGCAACGCGTCGCTATCTGCTGACGTTATGCGATCAAGGCTATGCCGACTTTGACGGTAAAAACTACACTTTGACCTCTAAGGTCTTGGAATTGGGCTTTTCTTACATTTCTTCCCTGGGCCTGAGTGATGTGGCAACGCCCGTGCTTCGGCGAATTTCCGCAGACCTTGACCATACCTGCTCCTTGGCTGTCTTGGACGGCGCGGAAATTGTTTTCGTGGGCCGCGCGGCGGGCCATCGCATCGCAAACGTTCAGCTAAACATCGGCACCCGCGCGCCTGCCTTCGCGACCTCGCTGGGGCGTGTTTTGCTGAGCGACATGGGCGCAGAAAAGTTGGAAAAATTGCTCCGAGAATTCCCCCGCACGCCGCTTACCGACCAAACGATTTGGGAAGTGTCCGCCCTCGTCACCGCCATTGGCGGCGTCCGCGATCGCGGCTATTGCCTTTTGCGGGAAGAATTTGAGCGTGGGGTTTGCTCGCTTGCCGTTCCGATCAAGAACGCCTCTGGCCAAATCGTCGCGGCCATGAACGTGTGCTGCCATACTTGGCAGCGGTCCCCTGAGCAGATCGAGGCTGAATTCCTGACCCCCATGCGGGCAGCGGCGGCGGAAATTTCCGCAAATCTTGCTTAAAATTGACGGAAATCAAGACCAAAATTCAAAAGCGTGATGCGCGGGGAACCGTGCGTCACGGCGCAGAATGGCTCCAGCTTTGGGCGCATCCCGACGATGACCTGAGCGACCTAGAACGCGCGCAAAAACGCCAGAGGTTGCAGGCCTTTGACCGCGGACGACGCGCCCTTGAAAATCTGGCACGCCCGCTCGCCGCAAATCCAAACCACGCCCATGCGCTCGCCCACGCTCGGCCAGACTGGGCCAGGCAGACTTGGGCGGTGGCCAAGGGCGACTTGGCCCGCGCCGCCTTTATGGACCGGCACGGCATCGGCCTGAGCGGGTTGGCCCATCAGCTGGATATGGCGCGGGCAACCGCATTTGGCCTCAGATGCTATCCTGGGATGTTCGCCTCCGTGCAGGCAATGGCGCAATCAGAACTTGAGGCATCGGGGTCTGGGAACGCGTTTTTGGCCGCGCAGCTTCCCTTGGATCGCGCCCTCTTCCTCGTCTTCGCCGATCGCTGGGGCGCCATGCCCGAACCTCTGTTTGATAGCGGCGCGGTCGACATGTGGGCTGGATGGTTTCTGCGGCGCTACGAACGCGAAGTCCTGCGCATGGACGCAAAGCTCCACGACTCACTGGGGTTTGCAGGTGCCGTGAGCGCCTTTCTGGGGGCCGTTTCCACAAGCCTCACAATTGAGCAAAGACGGCGCGCGCCCGATGGGCAAGATGCCCCAAAAGATGGAGGCCATGGCAATCAAGATGAAGAGATCAGGTCCCTTGCGCAACAGGCCTTTCACGAAGCCATGGCGGGCGCGGGAGAGCGAGATGAGGACGAAGAACGCGCAGACCAGGAGGGGTCCACGGCTGCGCCCATGCAGCCCTATACAACAGACTTTGATCAAGAGCTGCCCCTCGCGTCTTTAATAAGCGCGGAGCAAGCTGAACGACACAATCTTCGTTTGAGTCACGCCTACGCTGAACAGAGCGCGGAGGCGCGTCGCCTGTCTCGCGCCCTTTCGCTGGCCTTGCGTGCTAAGCGCCAGTCCGCTTGGACATTTGATCGCGAAGAAGGTCTCATTGATGCTTCCCGTCTCGCGCAAGTCATCGCGGCCCCGCAAAAACGACGCCTCTTCAAGCAAGAAATCGATGCGCAAGATTTGGACGCGGCGGTCGCAATGCTCATGGATTGCTCAGGGTCCATGCGGGGAAAATGGATGGATCTCACCGTCTTGGCCGTTCGCGCGCTGGGCGATGCGCTCAATCTGGCCAACATTACCTTTGAGGTCCTGGGGTTTACCACGGCCTCGAAACGCGGCGGGAAAACCTTCGCGGCCTGGAAAGCTGCTGGTTCCCCCCCAGCGCCGCCTGGCACAAACTGGCGGCTCAATGATGTGCGGCATCTGGTCTTGAAACCTTTTGGGCAGCCATGGCGACAACCGCGCAAGGCTCTACCCGCCTTATGCGAAGGAACGCTGCTAAACGAGAACATTGATCACGAGGCTCTCGCTTGGGCGGCAACACGTCTCCGCGCCATGCCTCAGCAACGCAAATTGCTCATCGTCCTTTCCGACGGTGCCCCAAGCTGCGGCACGACCGAACGATTTTCGGGCAATGAAGCACTCTCCAAGGCGCTGAAATCTACTCTCAACACCTTAGGGGACTTAGAAATCTGTGCCCTTGGCATTCGCCACGACGTTGGCGGTTTTTATCCCAACAAGGTCCTCATTCAACGCCACAGTGAGATCGTTCCTAGTCTGTTTGAGTTGATGGCAAAGCGCATATTGATCCAAACGGAAAGATGAATTGGGTCGTTTTCAACGACCCTTTCGCTCACGTGCCTGCGCCACGCAGGTTGCGCTCCCACTTGGTCGCGCGTCCTTCACAAATACTGAATTTTCAATTCAGTATTTCCTGCGTCCATCAACGGCTCGGCGAGTCAAACTTTGCCTCCGCTGGTATTATACCAGCGGCGATAGAGAATGACTCTTTTGTTCGCTGGTATAAGGGCCGCGACTGCGGCCCCCGTAGCGGCCCCGAGAATAGCGGACACGCGCCTCGGGGTATAAGCGAAGGCCCCGTCGGAGGCGAAACGCGAAGCGTTTCTGCCGTGAGACATAAAACGGCCAAAAAAGTGTCAACTTTTTTGGCCGTTGATCTTACATCAAGTTGTACCAGCGCTCGAGCTGGTCACGGCTTGGTTCCAGGCCTGCACTGCGCACTTCGCTTGCGAAGATGCTCATGGCGAACCAGCCTGCGTACTCCAGCAAGCCTGCCCGCGTTTGGGCATCGTAAATGCCGTCCACGGCTTCAGCGTTCAGGGCTTGGTTGAGCGACAGGCGCCGCTCGAGCAGGAGGACCAAATCCTCAATTGCGGTGGGATCAGGGTTTGTATTGGCCCCCTCCTCTCGGACGGGAACGGTGTCTTGCGCGATGGGGACCGTCGTCGCGGGGGGGTCGGGTTCCACGGTGGCTTCGGGCAGCGGGGGAACGGAAACGATCTCAAAGCTCGTCTCGTCGCTAAATTGGTCGCCTCGTGCAAGAAACAGGCTGGCGTATAGGTCGCTTTGTTGCAGGCGCTCATACCATCCTGGCCCATACCAAACCAGGCTGCCGCATCCGCCCGCAAGAATCACGACCCCCAACAGGCCCCCCCAAGGGACCGACCGCCGACGCGCCTCGCGCTGATCGGCGCGGGCAATGGGGTGGACCATGGGCGGTTTTTGGCTCCCTGTGCGCGGGCTCCCGGGCCTAGGCTCGGCCGCGGTCAGCGGTTGCTGCCGCGCGGGGGCGCCTTTGCGGTGCGATGAACCCGCTGGGATCGCGGGGTCTTGCCGCAGGGTTAGGGCCAGCCGCGATGGCGGTCGGGTCGCGCGTTGCGCGCGTTCTTGCGGCGGGGGGGCTTGCGACGCTGGCGGGCTTTGGCGCACGGGCGGCGCAGCGTGTTGGCGCGCGTCCGTTTGGGGCGGCGGCGCTTGCCGCTGGGGCGCGCGCGCGGGTCTTGCGGCTTGCTGCCGCGCAGGCGGCGCTTGCCGCTGGGGCGCGTGCTGGGGCTGCGCCGCACGCGGTTGCGCAGGCTGTGTTTGTGAAGGCCGTGGTTGCAAAGGTTGCGGTTGGGCGTCGCGAGGTCCAGAAGGGCGGGGCCTGGAGGGACGAGGCTGCGGGGCGGGCGGTGCAGTCTGTCGGGGTTGCAGGGCCTGTTGCCCGAGGGATTTGGCCCGCTCCCGTTCGGCCTGTTGCTTGGCGGCCCGTTCGGCGCGCACGACGGCGGTTTCGGTCGGCTCCGTGTCTTGGCTTCGTTCCCCCAACAAACGCGCCCGCACCAGATAGGATTGGAGACGCGCCCGGCGCAGAGGATCCGCCTGGGGCAAGGCGGCCTGCACGTCTGCAATCAAGCTGCGCATTTTGTCGTGCGGCTGCTGGGTCGCGCGTCCAGTAAGCCGCGACCACAACCCAACCCGACGGGTGGGCGGCGACACCTTCGCGTCTTTACGGAAAGCAGTGGACAAGAGGGACCTTTCAGTTAGGCGTCAAATGAGTTCTATGTCGCCCCGAACGAGCGGGATTTTCACGGCAAAAGGGCCGCAGTAGGCCGTAAAGGCCTAGCCTTACAAAGAGGTCAAGGCCCGAATCGGTTCTAAGGTCATGACCAGAAGCGTATGTGTCTTTTTGGATCGGGACGATCCCGATCCTCCAGGTTCACTTGCGAGCCGCCGAAATACAAAACCCCCGCGATGCGGTGTCCCTGGTCGGGATCGCCGCCGAGGGCACGCAGTACCTGATCGTCAAAGCTGTACCACTGGGTCAGCCACTGCGCGCCGTAGCCCAGGGCTTGGGCGCAACTCAGCATGTTCATGGCCGCAGCGCCGACCGCCATCTGCTGCTCCCAAAGGGGGACTTTGGGATGGGTCTTGGGTGTGAACAGCACGGCGATCACGAGACCAGCCTGCGCAAATCGCTGCGTTTCCAGGGCGACGGTCGTCGCTGCGGCCTCGGGATGCACCTCTGCAAACCGAGGCCCCAGAACACGACGCCCAAAGTCCGCGCGCGCGTCGCCTTCAAACACCACGAATTGGAACGGTGCCAACTTGCCGTGGTCGGGCACGCGCAACCCCGCCGCTAAGATGGTGTCGCGATCTTGTTCTAAGGGGCCGCCAGGGGCCAGGTCGGCAACCTTGACGGAGCGTCGGCTGCGGTAAAACTGCGTAGGGTCAATCATGTTGCAAGGTCTCCAGGTGAACATCTTTGCGCAGGTAAAGGGGATGGCCAGGCTCGCCCGCGCCCGTATGGGGAAAGGCCTGCGCGGGATAGGCCTTCAAGAGGGCCCGTACTTCCGCCCCGCGTCCCCGAAAGGCCCCGTGATTGCCCCAGCCGCACACCAGCGCGCCCCCAAGCGCGACCAGCGCCGCCGCCGATTCTTCGATGACCCGATCATTGTCGGGCCCCACGGGGTCGGCCTGGGCGCGCATCACCGCTGGGTCGGTGGCGCGGAAGGCAAAGGCGTTGAGGATGACCACTTCCCCGTAGCCCCAGGCCAGGGCGTAGCGTCGGCATCGGCGCACGGTTGGGTCGTCCTTGGTTTCGTCGGCGGTCGAGGGGTTGAGCAAAATAAATCCAATGGGCGGCTTAGCGGCCAAGTCAGACCCCTTCTCGACACGGCGGCGCAAAAAATAGCGGTAGGCGCGATCGGGCGACCAGAGCGTGTCGTCGGTTTCGTAGAGATGCGGGGCGGTTGTCGCCATCACTTACGAATTTGGCCAGTTCCCGTGACGCGATACTTATAAGTCGTCAGTTCCGCCGCGCCCACAGGCCCGCGCGCATGCAAGCGGCCCGTCGAAATGCCGATTTCGGCACCCAAGCCAAACTCACCGCCGTCGGCGAACTGGGTTGAGGTGTTCACCATGACAATGGCGCTGTCCACTGCCGCCAAGAACCGATCAGCGGTTTTCTGGGTTTTGGTGATGATGGCGTCGGTGTGGTGGGAAGAGTGGCGGTTGATATGGGCAATGGCCGCCTCCACATCCTCGACCACGGCCACCGAAACCACCGCGTCTAGGTACTCGGTGTCCCAATCGTCGGCGGTGGCAGGAACCACCCCTGGCAGGGCGGCAACTGCGGCATCGCCGCGAACCTCGCACCCAGCCGACTGCAGGCTGGCCACGACCTGCGGCAGGAACGATTTGGCAAGGCTGGCATGGACCAGCAAGGTTTCCATGGACCCGCAAATGCCCGTGCGGCGCAGCTTGGCGTTCAGAACTATGTCCTGGGCCATGGCAAGATCGGCCTTAGCATCGACGTATGTATGGCAGATGCCGTCAAGGTGCGAGAACACGGGCACGCGCGCCTCGGCCTGGACCCGCGCCACCAGCGACTTACCGCCACGCGGAACTATGACGTCAACGTAGTCGTGCAGGCGCAACAAGTCCCCAACCAGGGCGCGGTCGGGGCGTGGGACCCGCTGCACGCCGTCAGGGTTCAGGTCCACGCTTTCCAGGCCTTTGCGCATGGCCGCAGCGATCAGCGTCGCCGACTGCCACGAATCGGAGCCGCCGCGCAAAATGCAGGCGTTGCCCGCCTTGATGCATAGCGCCGCCGCGTCCGAGGTGACGTTGGGCCGACTTTCGTAGATGATCCCGACCACGCCGAGTGGTACCGACACGCGCTGAATCTTGAGGCCATTGGGGCGCTGCGTTTCGCTCAAAACCCGCCCAACGGGATCGGGCATGCGCGCGATTTCTGTGATCGCCTGGGCCATGGCCTCGATCCGCGCGGCGTCGAGGAACAAGCGGTCGAGCATGGCTGCCGACAGGCCCTTGTCGCGGCCTGCGGCCATATCGCGCGCATTCACGGCCTCAATGTCGGGGGCCGCCGCACGCAGTTCTTGCGCGCAGGCGAGCAAGGCCCGTTTTTTGACCGTGGGGGCGGCAAGCCCCAGTTCTGCCGCCGCCTGCTTGGCCGCACGCCCCAGATCAATGAGTTGATTGGGTGCCTCGGGCGTCGAGGCGCCTCTTTTGTGTCTCACGGCAGAAACGCTTCGCGTTTCGCCTCCGACGGGGCCTTCGCTTATACCCCGAGGCGCTTTCGCGCTATTCTCGGGGCCGCTGCGGGGGCCGCGGTCGCGGCCCTTGTACCAGCGACCATATGAATCCTTCTCAGTCGCCGCTGGTATTCCATCCTGAACCACCTGATCAGCATGGGCCGCCCCTTCGGAAAAGCGCGCGGCGAGGCGGGAGAAGAAACCAGTGCGAGCAGTCATAGCAATATCAGATCGTTGGCGTGAATGAGGGCCTTGGTGCGGATATAGCCTAGGGTTGCCTGGATTTCATCCAAATGCAAACCCAAAATCTTCTGCGCTTCTGCGGCGCTATAGGCGGCAAGGCCCCGCGCGACCTCGCGCCCCTCGGCGTTCAAGACCTGCACCGCTGCCCCGCGTTCGAACTGGCCCCATACGTCCGTGACCCCCACGGGCAACAGCGATTTGCCCTGCTTAAGGGCGCGGGCGGCACCCGCGTCGATCCTGAGGCGTCCCATGGGTTTGAGACTGCCCGCAATCCAGGCCTTGCGCGCGCTGGTGGGGGTGCCTTCGGCTTGAAACAGGCTGGCCCGCGCGCCCTGACGTATCCGCGTCAAGGGCGCGGGCGCGCGCCCGTCGGCCAGCACCATATGGGTGCCCGCCGCCAGGGCAATTTGCGCCGCCGCCAGTTTGGTCGCCATGCCGCCTTTGGACAGGGGGTCGGCATGAGCCTCGGCCATGGCGGTCACGCGCGCGTCGATCGCGCGAATCAAGGGGACGTGCTGGGCGTCGGTGTTGGACTTGGGATTGGCTGTATAGAGCCCGTCAATGTCGGAGAGAACCAGCAAGCAATCGGCACCGACCAGGGCCGCCACGCGCGCGGCCAAGCGGTCATTGTCGCCGAACCGGATCTCTGCCGTCGCCACCGTGTCGTTTTCGTTCACCAAAGGAATCACCCCCGCTTCCAGCAAGGTGGTCAAGGTGCCGCGCGCGTTCAGATAGCGTCCGCGCGCTTCCGTGTCTTCTTGGGTGAGCAAAATTTGACCGATCTTCAGCCCTTCGCGCGCCGCGGCTTGTTCATAGACCCCCGACAAGGCAATCTGGCCGACGGCGGCGGCGGCTTGGCTCTGGCTTAGGTCCATGCGCTCTGGGTCAAACCCGAGGCGGCCAAGACCAAGACGAATCGCGCCCGAAGACACGAGCAGCGTCTCGCCGTCGCGGGCGGCAAGGTCGGCCATGAGCGCCTGCAACCAAGACGCGCGCACCTGCCCCGCCTCGACCAGCAGCGCTGACCCGATCTTGATCACCAACCGCTTGGCACCTGTCAACGCGCCTAGGGCGTCCATGCGGGGGCCTCCTTCTCGGGATCTGCCCGCGCGGGCCTCGGGTCGAACACATGGGCGCTCACGGCGCGCAAGACCGCCTGGGTTTGCCCCGTGGCCCCCGAAACCAGCAGTGGCTTGACCCCCGTCATGCCCTCAAATTCTTGCGCGATTTCTTGGCACAACTCGGGGATTAGGGCGTCGGTCTTATTGAGAGCGACGACCTCAGGGCGCGCCACGAGGTCGCCGCCGTAGGCCGCCAACTCGTCGCGGACAATCTGGTAAGCCGCATGCGGCGCGTCTTGGGTCACGTCGATCAGATGCAGCAGCACTTTGGTCCGTTCCACATGGCCTAAGAAGCGCGTGCCGATGCCCGCGCCCTGCGACGCGCCCGCGATCAAGCCTGGGATGTCGGCCATGACAAAGGACCGCTCATCTTGCGCCACGATGCCTAAGTTCGGGTGCAGGGTGGTAAAGGGATAGTCGGCGATCTTGGGCTTGGCCGCGGAAACCGCGCTCAAGAACGTTGATTTGCCCGCGTTGGGCAGGCCGAGCAAACCGACATCGGCAATGAGCTTTAGGCGCAACCAAACCCAAAATTCTTGCCCAGGCCAGCCAGGTTCGGCCTTGCGTGGGGCTTTAGTCACGGAGGATTTGAAGTGGGTATTGCCGCGCCCGCCATCGCCGCCGCGCGCGACCAAGACGCGCTGGCCCGCCCGCGTTAAGTCAAACAGGACGTGGCGCTTGGTCTCGTCGAAAATTTGCGTGCCCGTGGGCACGTCGATGGTCAAAACGTTGCCGCCCTTGCCCGACATTTGGCGTCCCTTACCATCGTGACCGCGCGCGGCGCGAAAGTGCTGGCGATAGCGAAAGTCGATCAGGGTATTGAGGGTTTCGACGGCGCGAAACTCAACGTCCCCGCCGCGCCCGCCGTCGCCGCCGTTGGGCCCACCGTATTCAACGTACTTCTCGCGGCGAAACGACACGCATCCATTGCCGCCGTCACCCGACTTGATAAAAATTTTGGCTTCGTCAAGAAATTTCATCGCGCCGATCCAAGGTGATGGGCCTATCCCTGGTCCAAAGGACCCTGGCCCCCAGAACCGCTGCATACGCGGTGCGTCTTCGCGCGCTACGGGGATTTATTCAAGCCTCAACTCTCGACCATTGAGAATGACCCTTATGATCGTTGGTATAAGGGCCGCGACTGCGGCCCCCGTAGCGGCCCCGAGAATAGCGCGAAAGCGCCTCGGGGTATAAGCGAAGGCCCCGTCGGAGGCGAAACGCGAAGCGTTTCTGCCGTGAGACACAAAACGGCAAAAAAGTGTCAACTTTTTTCGCCGCTGCCGTCAGTTCCGATTTCGACACGCGGGGGAAAAGCCAAGCGGGACGCCGCAGCCGTTCATGACCGCGCAAATGGCGTTGCGGCTGCCGCGCGGGGTGAACTGGGCCGCCACTTGGCGCGACCCTTGCCGGGCTATGATCTCGATGTGGCGGTCGGTCGTCATCAGTTCCTCGAGCGTTGCCCGATTGATCATATCGACCGCGATGCCTTCCCGGCCCAGGGCATAGCCCTCTTCATAGACTTGAAACTGCGTCCAGCGCCCCGCCGTTTCCGCCGTTTCCCAGACGACTTCGGCGAGGTCGGGGCTGTCGGGATCAAAACCCTGTATGCTGGGATGGTCGCGATCAAATAGGACGTTGATGGCAAGCGCCTCGCTTTCTTCTGATAAGCACGACAGGTGCATCTCGACGCCGCGCTCGGGATCAAAGATCGACGCCGTGCGATGAAAGGGCAGCGCGGTGAAGGGCGTCTGGTATTCTGAGGCGAACCACTGCGGGTCCCCGTCTTCGTTTTTGTCGGGCGTCAAGGGGATGGCGGCAGTGGCGGCGGTTTCTACCGTCGCAAAGATCGCGCACAGGTTGGTCGTATCGTGGCCGCACGACTTGGCGACAGGGCACAGCGCCGTGCCCAACCCCGCCCCTGGCAAGGGCAAGGCATAGGCGGCCAGGCCCGCCGCATCTTCAAATTCCAAGGTCAAATCCGCCCCCGACACGAGCCGATCAAAGGCATAGTTCTTGGGGTCAAACCCCAAGCGAAGTTGTCGGCCATCCGCGCGCGCCGTGGCCGACGTATCGCCGACCACTTGCGTGCCCGCGCGTACCAAGGCGCGCCTGTCAAAGTGGCCCGCGCGGTGCGCCTGGGTCCAGTCGGCGTCGAGGGCACCCAGGGCCGTGATCGAGAGATTGAGGGTGGCGGGTACGTCGGCGCTAGGCTCGCAATAGAAATTTGCCTGAAAGGTGCCGCCGTGCAGGCGCGCCGCCGCCGTCGTCTGATCGCCCAAGTCGAAGCGTCCCGCCTGCCAGGCGGGTGCCTGCGCGCGTGCGGGCGCGCTGAACCCTAGCGCCGCGATGAATAGGACAAGAGACCATTGCATGACCGTGCGAGCGCCTGCCCGAATTTGACCTGAATGTTAAGGCAGAACAGCAGATCAAATTGACAAAATCTCCTGAGCCGCGTTCACAATCGCCTGGTCGCAGACCCCCGCCCATGCGGCCTGTTGCCCCTGACTGCCCTGATCGATGAAGCTGTCCGTCACCGTCAAGGTCCGTACCCGAATGCCCGCCAACAGGTCTTGCGCGGCCAGCAGGCGCAGCGCTGCGTCGCCGAAGCCGCCGCTCGACCCTTCCTCCACCAACACCAGGGCGCGGTGGTTTTGGGCAAGAGTCGTCAGCAAATCGGCGTCGAGGGGCTTGGCGAACCGCATATCTGCGAGGCTGACCTGGTGCCCCTGCGCCGTCAGTTGCGCGCGCGCTTCCTGCGCTGCGGCAAGACGGGTCCCTAGGCTGCAAAGCGCCACGTCCCCCGTGCCCTCGCCGACGACCAGCCGCCCTTTGCCGATTGCCAGCACCTGCCCTCGCGCGGGGGTTGGCGTGCCGACCCCTTCGCCGCGAGGGTAACGGATCGCGATGGGGCCTTGATCGTAGGCGGCGGCGGTGGTGATCATGTGGGCAAGTTCGGCCTCGTCCGCGGGTGCCATGACCACAAGATTGGGGATGCAACTCAAGTAGGCCAAATCGAAGACCCCCTGGTGCGTGGCACCGTCGGCACCGACGAAGCCCGCGCGGTCCAGACAAAAGCGCACGGGCAGATTTTGCAGGGCGACATCGTGGATGATCTGATCGTAGGCGCGCTGCAGGAAGGTCGAGTAAATGGCAACGAAGGGCTTGAACCCCTCGCAAGCCAGTCCCGCCGCGAAGGTCACGCCGTGCTGTTCGGCGATGCCGACATCAAAGCAGCGGTCGGGATAGGCCCTGGCAAAGATGTTCAGCCCCGTGCCTGTGGGCATCGCGGCGGTCACCGCGACGATCTTGGGGTCGGACTCGGCGAGCTTGACCAGGGTTTCGGCAAAGACCGACGTATAGGTTTTGGCGTTGGGGGCGGCCTTGGCTTGCTCGCCCGTCTCGACATTGAATTTGGCGACCCCGTGGTACTTGTCGGCGGCAGCTTCGGCAGGGGCATAGCCCTTGCCCTTTTCGGTCAAGACATGGACCAAGTAGGGACCCTGGCGACGGTCGCCGTCGCGCACATTTTCCAGGACGGGCAGCAGTTGGGTCATGTCGTGGCCATCGATGGGCCCCAGGTAGAAAAACCCGAGGGCGGTGAACAGGGCCCCGCCGTGCCGCCCGCCGCCGTGATCGGCCTGCCAGGTCCGCCGCATAAAGGCCTCGCCGCCGCGCATGGCGTTTTCCAGCGCGGGGGGCAAATGCGCCGCGACGCGCTTCGCGACCGAACGCAGGCCCAAATAGGGGTCCGAACTCACAACGCGGGACAGGGTACCCGACAGCGCGCCCGTCGGCGGATCGATCGACATGTTGTTATCGTTCAAAATCACGATCAGGTTGGACGGCGCGCCCTTGAGCGCGTCCTGGCCCGCATGGTTCAAGGCCTCGTAAGCCATGCCGCCGGTCATGGCGCCGTCGCCAATGACGGCAATGGCGAACCGTCGCTCGCCCGCTAAGGCCGCGGCCTTGGCCATGCCCAAGCTCGCCGAAATCGAGGTGGAGGAGTGGGCGGTGCCAAAAGGGTCGTAGTCGGACTCGGCGCGCTTCACAAATCCAGAAAGCCCCCCCGCCTGGCGCAAGCTGCCCATCCGGTCGCGGCGACCCGTCAAGATCTTGTGCGGATAGGCCTGATGGCCCACATCCCAGATCAGGCGGTCGTCGGGCGTATGGAAAACCGCGTGCAAGGCCACGGTTAGCTCCACCACCCCCAGTCCCGCGCCCAAGTGCCCGCCGGTTTTAGACACCGCCGCGATGGTTTCGGTCCGCAGTTCATCGGCGATTTGCTGCAACTGCGCGGGCGTCTTGCCGCGCAAATCGGCGGGCTTCGTCACGCGGTCTAAATTCGGCGTCGGGGTCATCTCGCGTCAAAAATCCAAATTCTCGTAAGTGGGCGACGGTTCCATGCCCGCCAAGCGGTCGAGCAGCAACGGTCGCATGGCAGGACGAGACTTGAGCCGGCGGTAGTACTGCGCGAGGATGGGCTGGGCGTGCCAGTCGATGAGGCCTGCATAGTCCAGGAGGGACAGGCGCGCGGCCAACGACAAGTCGGCCAAGGTCACGTTGGGGCTGGCGATCCACGCGTCCCGTTCGATCAGGCGCTCCAGTTCTGAAAAAAAGTACGGCTTGGCCCGATTGGCACGGAGCAGGGCTTGGCTGTCGGGTGCCCCAAGCCCGCTGAGACGCCGGTGCATGCGCTCGTAGAGCAGCGGGTCGATCAGATGCTCGCTCACGGGCCCTTCGACGTAGCGCCACACCTGGCGGACCTGGGCGCGGACGAACGGGTCGTCGCCGATCAAGGTCGCCCCATAGACTTCGTCGAGGTATTCGGCGATGCACGAGGCGTAGCTGACCAAGGTACCGTTTTCGTCGTGCAAGGTCGGGATGTCTTGGGGGCCGTCGGCGTTGGGGGAGGGATTTTTCAGCGCAAAAGGCAACCTCAACTCGCCCAAGATCAAGCGAATAAAGCGGCTATGGGGATCCGACGGCAGGGCATAGACAACCCGTTTCATGGGCGGGGCGGCAACCATAGGCAAGGGCCATAGCCGTGTTGGACAAAATGAAAAGGCCCAAACCCGCCTTCTATATGTCTCCTTATGTCTCGCGGCAGAAACGCTTCGCGTTTCGGCTTTTCTGGGTTGCGGTCTCACCTCGCTCGCTACGCTCGCTAAGCCCGACCGCTGGACGGAGCCTTCGCTTAACCCCGAGGCGCTTTCGCGCTATTCTCGGAGCCGCTACGGGGGCCGCAGTCGCGGCCCTTATACCAGCGAACCTATGGGTTAGTCATAGTTGCCGCTGGTATCTCTTGCCTTAAGCCGCCCGCGCCTCGGGGATCGCGGGCACTTCGAGGCGGTCGACCATTTCCTTGGGGATCACTTGCCAGAACTTCGGCAATTCGCGATCAAAGCGGTCCAAAATGCGGCGCGCGTGGATCGACCCAGTTTCTTGCACGTGGCGTTCTAACAGCGCCCGCAGTTCTTGCCTATAGGTCTCCACCTGCGGGCGCACGAACATCACGGACTCGTCGTTGACCCGCTTCGCGAACGTGCCGTCGGCGTCGTAAATGTAGGCGAGGCCCCCCGTCATGCCCGCCGCGAAGTTTTCGCCGACGGGCCCGAGGATGACGGCGCGCCCCCCTGTCATATACTCGCAGCCATTGGATCCGCAGCCCTCGACCACCACACGCGCCCCAGAGTTGCGGACGCAGAAGCGCTCGCCCGCCTGCCCCGCAGCGAACAGGTAGCCCGACGTGGCCCCGTAGAGCACCGTGTTGCCGATGATCGTTTGCGCCTGCGCGGTCGCGGCCAAGGGCGTATCGAGCGGCGGGCGCACCGTGATCGTGGCGCCCGATAGGCCCTTGCCTACATAGTCGTTGGCATCCCCCACCACCTGCAACCTGAGACCCTGAACCCCAAAGGCGCCGAGGGATTGACCGGCGGACCCGCGCAGCTTCAGGGTCAAATGGCCGTCTTTCAGCCCGCCCATGCCGAACTGGCGAACGATCTGAGAAGACAGGCGGGTGCCCACGGTGCGGTCGGTATTGCGGATCTGGTACTGCAACTGCATCTTTTCCCCCCGATCGAACAGGGGCCGGGCATCCTCGATGATTTGCGCATCCAGGGTCGGCGGCACTTCGTTACGTTGACCTTTCTTAAGGCCGCACACGGGCGCGCGGTCGCTGAGGTCGGCCTTGGCGAGAATGGGGTTCAAGTCCAAGTCGTCGAGGTTGCCCGCGCCGCGCGACACTTGGGTCAACAGGTCGGTGCGGCCAATCACGTCTTCTAAACGGGTGAAGCCGAGCGAGGCCAAAATTTCGCGCACATCCTCGGCGATAAAGGAGAACAGGTTGACGACGTTCTCGGGCGTTCCGGCAAACATGTCCCGCAGTTTGGGGTCTTGGGTACAGACGCCCACAGGGCAGGTATTGGAATGACACTGGCGCACCATGATGCAGCCGAGCGCGACCAGCGACGCCGTGCCGATGCCGAATTCCTCGGCCCCCAGCATGGCGGCCATGACCACATCGCGCCCCGTGCGCAGGCCGCCATCGGTGCGCAGAACCACATTTTCGCGCAGTCGGTTCAGGGTCAACACCTGGTGCGCCTCCGACAGGCCCAGTTCAAAGGGCAGGCCTGCGTACTTGATCGAGGTCTGCGGCGAGGCACCCGTGCCGCCCGAGTTGGCGGAAATCAAAATTACGTCGGCCTTGGCCTTGGCCACCCCTGCGGCGATGGTACCGATGCCCGCGCGGCTCACCAACTTAACGCAGACCCGCGCGTGCGCATTGATCTGCTTTAAGTCGTAGATCAGCTGCGCCAAATCCTCGATGGAGTAGATGTCGTGGTGCGGCGGTGGGGAGATCAGGGTGACGCCAGGGGTCGCGTGGCGCAACTCGGCAATTTGCGCTGTTACTTTGAACCCTGGCAACTGTCCGCCCTCGCCCGGCTTGGCGCCCTGGGCCATCTTGATCTCGATTTCTCGGGCTTGGTTCAAATACTCCGCCGTGACGCCGAACCGCCCTGAGGCCACTTGCTTGATGGCGGAGTTATGGTTGTCGCCGTTGGCATCGGGCTGGTAGCGCTTGCGATCCTCGCCGCCTTCGCCCGACACCGACTTGGCACCGATGCGGTTCATGGCCACATTCAGCGTCCCGTGCGCTTCGTAGGACAGGGCGCCGAGCGACATGCCAGGGGTGACCAGGCGCTTGCGCAGGCTCGTGATCGATTCCACATCCTCGACGCGGGCGCGGGCCTCAGGGCGCTTGAAGTCGAGCAAGTCGCGTAGCCAGGTCGGCGGCCCGCCGTTGACGCGCTCGGCGTACTTTCGATAGGTTTGATATTGGCCAGTTTGGCAGGCCGATTGCAGGGCGTGCATGGTCGCGGCATCCCAGGCGTGGCGCTCCCCGCCGTGGCGATAGCGGTAAAATCCGCCGACGGGCAGGGTCACAGCCCCTGATCCGAACGCCTTGGTATGGGCTTCCAACACCTTGTCCTGCAAGCCGCCCAGGCCAATCCCCGAAATCCGTGAGGGAACGCCTGGGAAAAATTCTGCGACCAAAGTGCGCGAGAGCCCGACCGCCTCAAAGTTGTAGCCGCCCCGGTAAGAGGAAAGGACGCCGATTCCCATCTTCGACATGATTTTCAGCAGGCCCTGATCAACCGCGGTGCGGTAGCGTTCCATCGCGGCCGCAAGCGGCATCTTGATCAAACCGCGATCGATGCGGTCGGCGATGGCCTCCTGCGCCAAGTAAGCGTTGACGGTCGAGGCGCCGACGCCGATCAGAACCGCGAAAGAATGGGTGTCGAGCGCCTCCCCCGACGACACGTTTAGGGACACGAAGGTTCGCAAACCCGCCGCGATCAAATGGGTATGGACGGCGCCCGTCGCCAAGATCATGGGCAGGGCAGCACGCTCGGCGTTTTGGCCGCGGTCTGAGAGCATGAGGTGGGTCTTGCCCGACCGCACGGCGCGTTCGGCTTCGGCCTTTAGGGTATCAAGGCGCGCGCGCATGGCCCCAAGGCCCGCGCCAGCGTCAAAAGTGGCGTCGAGTTCGCTGGCCGTCTCGCTCAAGCGATCCTTCAGGCGTTGATACTCGCCGTTGGTCAGAACGGGGCTTTCCAACCGAAACGCCTCGCATTGGCGGGCGCTTTCGTCCAGCACATTGCCGAGGTTGCCCAGGCGCGTCGCCAGGGTCATGACCCGATGTTCGCGCAAGGAGTCGATGGGCGGGTTGGTCACCTGGCTGAAATTTTGGCGAAAGAAGTGATGCAGGGGCCGATAGCCCGACGACAGAACCGCCGTCGGCGTATCGTCGCCCATGGACCCCAGCGCTTCCTTGGCGTCGGCGACCATAGGGTGAAGGATCAGTTCCAGATCTTCCAAGGTCTGGGCGTAGGCTGCTTGGCGGGTCAAGAGGGTTTCGCGATCAAACTGGCGCGTTTCCTGGCCCGTGCGCAAAGTTTCTTCCAGGCGTTCGGTGCGCTCGATCCAACTGCCGAAGTCTTGATGCGCGGCGAGGGTGTCTTTGATCTCTTGGTCTTTGTAGAGCTTGGCTTCGTCCAGATTTACGGCGATCATTTCCCCAGGGCCGAGGCGCCCTTTTTCGACCACATCGGCGTCGTCCAGGCGGACCATCCCAGTTTCGGAACCGCAGACGAGCAAGCCATCCTGGCTCAAGGCGTAGCGCATGGGCCGCAAACCCGCGCGGTCGAGGCCGCCCAAGACCCACGGCCCGAACGCTGCGGCGACGGCGGCGGGGCCGTCCCAAGGCTCCATGATGGTGTTGCAGTAGGTGTAGAGCGCCTTGTGGCTGTCGGGCATGAGGTCATTGCCCGCCCACGCCTCGGGAATCAAAATGGTCTTGACCATGGGCGCGGGTCGGCCCGCCATGGCCAGCAGCTCAAAGACCGCGTCCAGCGCCGCCGTATCGGACGATCCTGGCTGGATAATGGGCTTTAGGTCCTCGATCTCTGTCCCGAACGCCCCCGATTGCAGGGGCGTTTCGTGGGCGCGCATCCAGTTCTCGTTCCCTTTGAGCGTGTTGATTTCCCCATTGTGGGCCAACACGCGGAAGGGTTGCGCCAACTTCCATTCTGGAAAGGTATTGGTGGAGTAGCGCTGGTGATAGAGCGCGTAGGCCGATTCGAACCTGGGGTCCCGCAGGTCGGGGTAGAACGTGGTCAAGTCTTCGGCCAAAAACATGCCCTTGTAGACGACATTGCGCACAGACAGCGAGCAGAGGTAAAGTTCGCCCAAGCCCGCAGACCGCCCCGCGTTTTCGATCCGGCGGCGCACGGTGTAAAGCTTGCGTTCGATTTCATCGACGGCCTCGGCTGCGTCGATACGGACCATGACCTGCTCGACCTCTGGGCGCACGGCGTTGGCCTTTTCGCCCAAGCACGAGATATGGACGGGAACCTGGCGCCAGCCGTAAATGGTGAAGCCCGCGTTCAGGATCTCCCTTTCGACTATGACCCGCGCGCGTTCCTGCGCGCTCAGGTCCGTTCGCGGCAAAAACACTTGACCGACCGCGATCAAATCCGTCTCGCCGGCGTCGCGCCCCATGGCCGCGACATGGGATCGGAACAAGGCCTGCGGCACTTGCACCTGAATGCCCGCACCGTCGCCCGTCTTGCCGTCGGCGTCGACCGCGCCGCGATGCCAGACGGCCTTTAGGGCGTCGATGGCCGCTTGGACGACGCGGCGCGTAGGCGTTCCCGAGGTCTCGACGATCAGGCCGACGCCGCAGGCGCTATGTTCCTGCGCAGGGTCGTAGAGGCCTTCGCGCGCGAGGCGATCACGGTCGAGGAGTTGCTGGTCAAATGTCATGCGAGATCTCTTTTTCGAATAGAAATTCTTGGGTTTGGCTCAAATCGTGGAGTTGGCGGGTACCGCCCTGGCGGAAACCCTTGGCAAAGTAGAACTGATGGCCCGAGTGGAAGCGCGTGTCCGACCAGGCAATGACCCGCTGGCCCTGGAAGTTTTCGACGGCCCGCGCCCATAAGACCGATCCCCAGCCCTGGCCCTGAAATCGCGGCAGCAAATAGACCTTCTTCAACTCGGTCGTATCGCCCGCATAGTTCAGCGCCAAAGACCCGACGATCCAGCCGCACGGGTGCTCAAGCACCCAGAACTTATCGAAACTTGACGCGGGCGTCATCAATTCGGGTTCTTCGGATACGGGGTCGCAGTAGGAATTTTCGTAGCGGGCGTACATGCCCGCAACCAAAGCAACGACCCCAGGGCCGTCGGCGTCGGTCGCTGCACGCAAGGTAAGCTGAGGAGTGTTTTTGTTACCCATCGTGCTTTCCAGGTGCCCTATTCGGCGGCCTTGGGCAAAGCTTGTTCGGACAGATAGGCCCCGATGGCCGCTGCGGCATCGCGGCCATCCTTGACCGCCCAGACCACCAGGCTCGCCCCGCGCACGATGTCGCCCGCCGCGAAGACCCCTGGCATATCCTTCACGGCGAAGGTTTTCCACGACACCTGCACCGTGCCCCAACGGCTGACGGGCAGGTCCGCCGTGGCAAAGAGGGTGGGCAGGTCTTCGGGGTCGAACCCCAGGGCCTTGATGGCCAAGTCGGCCCTTAGGGTGACCGTCGCGTCGTCGATCGCCTCAATCCCTTGGCGGCCCGTCGCATCGGGGGCCGATAGGCGCATGCGCTGGGCTTTCAAATGGGTGACGCTGCCGTCGCGCTGGCTCAAAAACCCCTGGGGCGCATGCAACCAGTCGAAGCGAACCCCTTCCTCCATGGCATGGTGCACTTCGCGCTGCGACCCTGGCATATTGGCCTGGTCGCGGCGATAGACGCACCGAACGGACTTGGCGCCTTGGCGGACCGCCGTGCGCACGCAGTCCATGGCCGTATCGCCGCCGCCGATGACCACCACATGCTTGTCGGCGGCGTCCAAAGCCGCGTCGGGGTCGGCATCGCCCAGCCCAATTTTGTTGGATCGGGTCAAGTAGTCGAGCGCGGGGACGACGTTGGCCGACCCGACGCCAGGCACCTCTAGCGCGCGGGCGCGGTAGACGCCGGTGGCGATCAGGACCGCGTCGTGGCGCTGACGCAGCTCTGCAAACGCCACGTCTTGGCCGATGTGGCAGCCCAGGTGAAACTGCACCCCGCTGTTCCGCAACACCTGCTCCCGCCGGGCAACGACCGATTTTTCCAACTTGAACCCAGGGATGCCATAGACCAGCAGCCCCCCAACGCGGTCGTAGCGATCGTAGACATGAACTTGGAAACCTTGCTGGCGCAACTGATCCGCCGCTGCCAGCCCGCCTGGCCCTGCGCCGATGATGCCGACGCTCTGCTCTCGTTCTTGCCGCGGCTGCGCAGGCTTGACCCAGTTATTTTCGAAGGCGGTTTCGGTGATATGCTTTTCAATCGCGCCTATGGTTACGGTGCCATGGCCCGCTTGTTCGATCACGCAGTTGCCTTCGCACAAGCGGTCTTGCGGGCAAATTCGGCCGCAAATCTCAGGCATATTGTTGGTGGCGCTGGACACCTCGTAGGCTTCTTGCAAGCGACCCTCGGCCGCGAGCATGAGCCAATCGGGGATATTGTTGGTCAGCGGGCAATGCACCTGACAGTAAGGCACACCGCACTGGGAACAGCGCGAGGCTTGCACCGCCGCTTGCTCGGGGGAAAAGGCGCCATAAATTTCGGCAAAATCCGTTGCGCGTGTTTCTGCCGCACGCTTGGCAGGGGTCTGGCCGTCGGTCCTAATGAACTGGAGCATGCGTGTCGCCATGATTGCTGTTCCATCCTCAATTTCGGGGCTCTATCCTCTATAGGCTGACCGTCGCCTTGTCAAGATATTAGGTAAGCATCTATGACATAAATACACCCTGAAATTCCAATTGATAGATACCAGTGTTCAAGAGTCGGAAAATAGGTCATATAAGCTGACATTTTCAGATTTGCATGGACCTGAAGCCAAGAACCTATAAGGGCGGGCCATGTTTGACTTTCCTCTATGGATTCCTGTTCAGGCCGTGATCCAGGGCGTAAGTGAATTTTTGCCGATCAGTTCAACAGGGCATTTGGGCCTAGGCTGGGCGCTGTTTGACGCTTGGGGGGTCGAGGTTCCGAGGCCTGCGGATCAGCAGATCATCGACATCGCCCTGCATGTCGGCACCTTATTGGCGGTCATCCTCTACTTCTTTGGTCATGTCGGGCGCTTGATTGGCGGCGCGTTCGCCCTCTTTACCCACCAGCCGTATCGGCCCGACCCGCGCAGTTTGGAATTTGTGCGTCTTGCGGTGGCGTCGGCGCCCGCCTTGGTCGCGGGGCTGCTGATCAGCGACTTTCGCGCAGAACACAAGAACGACTTGGCCTTGATCGCGGGCACCACGCTCGTGTTCGGGGTCCTGCTATGGGTCGCGGATCGTTTTTCTTGGGCGGGCATTAAGCTGCGCAATCTGTCGCTTTCGGGCGCGTTTTTTGTCGGCCTCATGCAGTGCCTGGCCCTGATCCCTGGCGTGAGCCGCGCGGGCATCATTTTGACCGCAGGCCGCTTCATGGGCCTAGATCGGGAGGAGGCGACGCGATTTTCCATGCTGCTGGCGATTCCGATTATCATCGGCGCGGGGCTGCTCGGCGGGTCGGACCTATGGCAACGCGGCGAACTGGTTGTGACCACTTGGGCCCTGGTGTCCATGGCGATTTCGTGCCTTGTGGCCTTGGGGGCCATCCACGCCATGATGGCACTGGCCCGTCGCGCGACCTTCGCCCTGTTTGCCGCCTACCGCGTCGTCATCGGCCTTGGCCTCTACGCGCTGCTCGCCGTCGAATGGCTCCCGAATAACTCGGCGAGCTTTTGACGAGTTCGCGGTTTTATGTCTCACGGCAGAAACGCTTCGCGTTTCGCCTCCGACGGGGCCTTCGCTTTACCCCGAGGCGCTTTCGCGCTATTCTCGGGGCCGCTGCGGGGGCCGCAGTCGCGGCCCTTATACCAGCGATCATAAGAGTCATTTTCAATCGCCTTCAGACTTGTTGGAATTCGGTCTCGAACCGGCCGCCTGGGCGGTACTGCGCCAGATAGGTTGGCACCAGGCTTTCGATGGACCGAGGCTCCAGCCCCAAATCCGCCAAGCCCTTCTGACCTTCGCGCACCACCGTATCGAACTTGAGCAAGATCAGTTGATCGCTGGTCAAGGGCGCGCCTGGCAACCAATCGGTCAACATGGCCATAAAGGCCGCCAAACTTTCGGGCAAATGCACCAAGCGACGACGACGGCGAATGGTGGCGATGGTAAAGGTGAGCAGCTCTTTGAACGTATAAACTGACGGCCCCCCTAGGGCGAAGGTCTGGCCCTTGGCGGCCTCCGAGGCCAGGGCGGCCATAGCGGCGGCGACCACATCGCCCACGTAAACGGGCTGAAAGCGGCAGGTGCCCGCGCCGACCACGGGCAAGAACGGGCTCAAACGCGCCATGCTCGCGAAACGATTGAAAAACTGATCCTCAGGACCGAAGACGAGCGAGGGTTGCAGGACGGTGGCGCGCGGCAGGTAGGACAAGACCCCAGCTTCGGCCTCGGCCTTGGTCCGCGCGTAGGCCGAGGGGGAGGTCAGGTCCGCTGCTAGGCTGGAAACGTGGATGAAATCAGGCACACCTTCCTCAGCGGCCAAACGCGCCAACCGGATCGCGCCGTCGCGCTGCACGGCATCGAAACTCTGGCGGCCAAATTCAGCCAAAATTCCCACGCAATTCACCACCAGGGACGCATCTTTGAGGACGGCGCGAACGCGCGCCGCATCCTGCAAGGGCGCACGAAACGCCGCGACTTGCCCGACTTCACCAAAAATACGCGCCCCGCGCGCCCGATGCACATTGCGACTCGCAACGCGTACTCGCCAACCTTCCCGCGCCAGGGCGGCGACGATGCGACCGCCAATGAATCCAGATCCACCGTAAACCAGGGCGGTTTTTTGTTCAGTCATTCACTCCTCCGAGGTCAGGCGCAGCCCGAGGCATTTTTAAGATGCGGCAGATGCCCCCGTACAGGACACCCTAGGCCGCTTACCCTTAGCAAGACCAAACTCAAGGCTCAATGATACCGGCGGCGATTGAGAAGGGCGCTTATTTTACACCAACGGCCAAAAAAGTTGACACTTTTTTTGCCGTTTTGTGTCTCAAGGCAGAAACGCTTCGCGTTTCGCCTCCGACGGGGCCTTCGCTTATACCCCGAGGCGTTTTCGCGCGATTCTCGGGGCCGCTACGGGGGCCGCAGTCGCGGCCCTTATACCAGCGATCTTTAGAGTTATTCTCACTCGCCGCTGGTATTAGCTGGTATTAAAGCCATTCAGCCACATCGATACAAACGCGAAGGACTTCAGCGCGAAAGCACCGCAAGCATGGCCTCTTGCAACGCTTCGATCCCTTGTTTCTTCTCCGCTGACGTAAGCAGGACGTCGGGATGGGCTGCAGGCCGTTTGACAAGGGTTGCGGCCACGGTCCCCCGCACAGCCTCCGCTTTGGCAAGGCCGATCTTGTCGGCCTTGGTCAGAACGACTTGGTAGGATACGGCGGCGGCGTCCAACGCGTCCATCAGCGCCATGTCGATTGCCTTGAGCCCATGACGCGCATCGACCAGCTGATAGACCCGCTTGAGCGACGCCCGGCCCAGCAGGTAGGCGCGCGTCATGGCGGCCCACTTGGCCACATGGGCCTTGGACGCTTTGGCGTAGCCGTAGCCTGGCAAATCGACCAAGTAGAACCGCCCCGCCAAGTCAAAGAAGTTGACCTCGCGCGTGCGTCCAGGGGTGTTGGAGGTACGCGCCAACGCCCGGCGCCCCGTCAAAGCGTTAAGAAGCGAGGATTTGCCGACGTTGGACCGTCCCGCCAGGGCAACCTCGCCCCGGTCCCCTGGTGGGAGCCCCGCCCAATCGACGACGCCCTTTACAAACTGCGTTCCGCCCAAAAACAGGGCAGCGCCCGTTTCGGGCAGCGCCGTCATGGCCGAGTCCTGTCGCGTTGGCACGGTCTAGACGGTGTCGCTCAGCCTCAAAGGTCTGCTAGACCACGCCTTAGAGTTCGTATTCCGACGCGCTACATTCAAATTCCAGTTGCCCCACATCTTCCACCAAGCAGAAGGGGCGCGCCAGCGTTTCGGCGTCTTCCTGAATATTGCCGAAGCCGTAGAACAGGGTAGCCGAGTTGGTTAGGGCCTGCACCCGCACTTCGTTCGCGCGATCCAGGGTGAGGGTGTCGCAGCCCATAACGTCCTCGATCAAAAAGGTCTTGGCGCGGCCATGGAACAGGTCTTCGCGCAGCCACACGCTTTGGATTTGGGCCATGTTCTCGGTGGGCTCGGGCGCGCAATCGTCTTGGCGCAGGTTTGCCACGGCGTCGGCAAACTCAGCCTCGGTAAAGGGCGCGGTCATGGCTTGTTCGATGGCGGCGACCTGACGGTCCAGCGTCGGGGCAAAGGGCTGCGGACCTTGATAGACCGACATGAAGGTGAACGAGGCAACGTGCTGACCGTCAGCAAAAAAGCTCGAAAGAACCCCCGCAAGACCTTCAAGCGGCAGCGGCGGCGATGGAGGGTCTTCCCCCGCCGCCTCGGCGGCAGCGACATCCGCCTCGTCAGGTTCCCAAACAAACAAATCGTTGACGGGGTCGAGCCCCTCGGCCTCTCGAAAGGCATTCAGGCGCTGATCGACGATAAAACCGAACACCTGCCCTTCCGACAAACTCGCCACCAGGGACGGGGCGAAGACGCGATTCACTTGGAAAATCGAGCGGCTTGCGCCCTGAACCTTGACCCCGAGCCCCTCCAGCGGCGCCGCTGTATAGGGGGGTTGTTCGGGCAAAATGGCTTGATCTGGCCGGCCAGGGGTCTTGTCGATTTGCTCGTCGATAGCCACCAGCAGGTCCACCACCCCTGTGGGTGCGACGACGACGGCGTAAAGGTCCGACGCCTCAAGCAGGGACGGCCAAGCGTTGCGATAATCCTCCAGCGTTAAGCTGTACAATTCCGAGGGTCGCAAGACCGGGTCGGCAAACTCCTCCTTCGCCAACCCATAGCCGAACTGAGTCATGAGGGAGAAGACATAGTCCAAGAACCCAACGTTGTCGTAGTAAGTTTGTTGGCCGAGCAAAAACACCTGATCTTCAGGTTCCAGCGCCGCCACCGCGGGCAAGATACAGGCGAGCAGGTCAGGAAAGGCGTCGTTGTCGACGCTGTCGAACCCCAGTTGCAGGGCGAACCCGCCGAACACATTGTCGGTGGTCGCGACCTTCAATTCCATACCTTGCGCGCTGGCGCAGGTTTCCATGGCCAGCGGGACGCGTCCATCCAGTTCGACAACACTCGTCAACCCCGGGGCAATCCCGCGCGCGTCGGGCAACCAAGTCAACTCCACGTAGCTCATGTCCGCATTGGGCGGCTCGGTTCCCGCCAGGAACAGGCGCGTGTCCCCCTGGGCGTGGGCAGCGCCAAGGCTCACGATGCCAAGCGGCGCGGCAAGCCCAATGAGCCGAGCCAGAAATTGGGATGTCTTTATCATAGTGCGGCTGTTCCTTTGCAGCTTTTAAGCCCAAGATAGAACTTCAAGGCCATTCGCATTCGTACTGATGTGGCCATTGATATAAGTCCTTTATAGGCGCGGGTGTTCCCCTGGGGTCGGTTCGACTTGGAATCCGCCATAGGGGATCGAGGCGAGAAAATCCATGTCCCGAGACAGAAAACGCGACGCGATGAACTACAAGGGGTATCAACCAGCGGCGCGAAGGATTTGAGCCTCAGATCTGATAGCCCGATGTGTTGCACGCAAGTTCCAGTTGCCCCACATCCTTGACCAGGCAGAAGGGGCGCGCAAGCGTTTCGGCGTCTTCCTGAAAACTGCCCACGGCGAACAGCACGGTTGTCGAGTTGGTCAAAGTCTGCTCGCGCACCTCATTCACGCGATCGAGGGTAAGGCTTTGACATCCCTTGAGGTCCTCAGTCAAAAAAGTTCTGACGCGACCATTTAGCAGGTCTTCGCGCAGCCAAATGCCGTGGGACTGGGCCATGTCCTGCGTCGGTTCGACGGCGCAATCAGTCTCGCGAAGCACGGTTAGAGCCTCGGCAAACTCTCCTTCCGTGAAGGGCGCGGTCATGGCCTGTTCTAGGGTTGCGATTTGGCGATCTAGCGTCGGGACAGCAGGATACGAGCCTTCGTAGGCCGACAAAAAGAAGAAGGAGGAGACGGACTTGCCGTCTGCGGAAAAGCTCACGCCGATCCCCGAAAGCCCTTTCGAGCGGGGCGGCGACGCTGGAGGGTCTTCGCCTGCAGCCTCGCCAGCAGCAACCTCCGCCTCATCAGGTTTCCCCGCGAACAGATCGTTGACCGGGTCCAGTCCTTCGGCTTCGCGAAACTCATCAAGGCGTTGATCAAGAATAAGAGTGAATAGACGCACTTCCGCTACGCTAGCGACCAAGGACGGGACAAAGACTCGATTCACCTGAAAAATCGTTTGTCCCAAGGTCTGATCTTTGATTCCTAGCCCCTCAAACGGCGTGATCGCAAGCGAGGGGCGCTCGAAAAGAAAGGCCCGATCTGGACGCCCATAGTCTTTGTCAACGTGCTCATCGATGGCGACCAACAAGTCCTCCACGCCCGTGGGTGCAACGACAATCGCGTAAAGATCTGACGCCTCAAACAGGAATGGCCAGGCGTTGCGATACTCCTCCAAGGTCAAATTGACCAATTCTGACGGACGCACAACCGCTGCCGCAAGCTCCTGCCACGCTAGACCATAACCAAGCTGGGCCATGAGATCGAGGGCATAAGGTATGGTTCGAAAGTGCTCATCTTGGTAGGCTTGCCGATTGCGCAAAAACAACTCGTCCTGGGATTCCAGCTTTGGAACCCCCCGCAACAGGCAGGAAAGCAGGCCAGAGAAGGCCGCCGTATCGGCACTGTCAAAGCCCAGTCGCAGGGCAAATCCACCATAGAAACTGTCGGCTTCCGCGATCTTCAGTTCCAGATCTTGCCTCTTGGCGCAGATTCTCATGACTCTTGGGATGCGCTCATCCATCGCCAAAACGCGGGTCAACCCTGGGGCGATTCCGCGCTCATCTGGCAACCAAATCAACTCCACATAGGTCATGTCGGCATTCGGTGGCTCGGTTCCCGCCAAGAACAAGCGCGTGTCACCCTGCGCGCGCGCGGCGCAAAGGCCCGCAACGCATAGCGATACGATGAGTCCCAGAAGCCGAATCAGAAATTGCCTTTTTCCCATGAACATATAGGCTCTATAGCCATTTGCATTGGGTGGCTTTAACCTTTTTTGTTGGCGCGGATGTCGCCTGCGTCGATCATTCCAATCGACTTGGAATCCGCTATAGGGGCGTCTTCAAGAAACAGCAGCGAGGAAATCTATGTCTATGCCCAGCAAACTCGACGCCATGAGCCAGGCGGACCTGGACCGCGCCGACCAAAAATCGCGCAAGCGCAAGGCGGCGCGCGAGAAGATGATCGCCGAAAAGACCGTCGAAAAGGGCCTGCTGATCGTTCATACGGGCAAAGGAAAGGGGAAGTCCACAGCCGCCTTTGGCCTGGTCTTTCGCGCCTTGGGCAACGGGTTGCGCGTTGGCATTATTCAATTTGTCAAAGGCAAGTGGGAAACAGGTGAGCGCTACGCCCTAGAAAAGTTTGGCGATCAAGTCGAAACCAAAGCCATGGGCGAAGGCTTTAGCTGGGACACGCAAGACAAGGCCCGCGACATACGCGCCGCCGAAGCCGCCTGGGCGCAGGCCCAGGCCTGGATCGCCGCCAGCGACGGCGACAAGCCGAAGTTCGACATGATTTTGCTGGACGAGTTGAATATCCCCCTACGCTACGACAATTTGCCCATTGCCAGCGTCGTCGAAACGCTCCGCACCAAGCCGAAGAACCTGCACCTGATCGTCACGGGCCGCAACGCCAAGGACGAATTGATCGACATCGCCGACCTGGTAACGGAAATGGGGCAGGTGAAGCATCCGTTTCGCGAGCAAAATGTGAAGGCGCAAAGGGGCATCGAATTTTAGGACCAATCTCCCCAACCCCAGCACAACCGCGAAACATGCGCCCGCGCCGCGCCAAGGCGCTCATGTTTATGGGGACGGGGTCCGACGTTGGCAAATCGCTGCTGGTCGCGGGCCTGTGCCGTCACTTCAGCAATCAGGGCCTGACGGTGCGCCCATTCAAACCGCAAAATATGTCCAACAACGCCGCCGTGACCGCCGAGGGTGGCGAGATCGGCCGCGCCCAGGCCCTGCAAGCCCGCGCCTGCCGCGCCGCGCCGAGCGTCCATATGAACCCCATATTGCTGAAGCCGCAGTCGGAGGTTGGCGCGCAGGTGGTGGTACAGGGCCGCATGCACGGCAACGCCAAGGCCGCCGACTACCAAGCCCTCAAAGGGCAGCTGCTGCCCGCCGTCCTCGACTCCTTTGCCCAGCTCACCGACACGGCGGACCTGGTCTTGGTCGAAGGGGCGGGCAGCGCCGCCGAGGTCAACTTGCGCGCGGGCGACATCGCCAACTGGGGCTTTGCCTGCGCGGCCCAGACCCCCGTGGTATTGATCGGGGACATCGATCGCGGCGGGGTCATCGCCGCCCTCGTCGGCACCCACCAGCTGATTTCGGATCAGGAGCGGACGCTGCTGGCGGGGTATGCGATCAACAAGTTTCGCGGCGACCCAAGCCTGTTCGACGGTGGCCTGCGCGCGATCCACGAGCATACGCGCCTGCGCAGCTTCGGGATCGTTCCCTATTTCTTTGACGCCGCACGGCTGCCCGCAGAAGACGCGCTGGCGCTGGATCATACCGCGTCGGAAACTGGGGACACTAAGGTGGTGGTTCTGCGCACGCCGCGCATCGCCAACTTTGACGACCTCGACCCGCTGCGGCAAGAACCAGGGGTGCGTGTCGATTTCCTAACCCCTGGAAAGGCCTTGCCTGGCGACACCGACCTGGTGATCCTGGCGGGGTCCAAGGCCACCATCGCCGATTTGGCCTTTTTGAAACAACAGGGCTGGGACGGCGATGTGGCCGCGCATGTGCGGCGCGGGGGGCGGGTGCTGGGGTTGTGCGGCGGCTATCAAATGCTGGGCACGCAGATCCACGACCCCACGGGCCTCGAAGGGCCGGCGGGGTCGGTGCCAGGCCTGGGGCTGCTGCAGGTCGAAACCCGCCTCACCGCCCGCAAGACCCTTAGCGCGGTCACGGGCGTGCATTTGGCAACGGGCCAGACCGTCCAAGGGTACGAAATGCACATCGGCCAAACCCAGGGGCCCGACACCGCCCGCCCCGTGCTCGACTTGGCGGGCCGAGCCGAAGGCGCGCAAGACGCGTCGGGGCGGGTGGTCGGCACCTATGTCCACGGCCTGTTTGCAGCCGATGCCTTCCGCCAAGCCTGGCTGACCAGCCTGCAGGCCGCAACCAGCGACTTGGCCTACGAGGCGCAGATCGACCGCATCTTGGACGATCTGGCGGCGCACTTGGCGACGCATTTAGATACCGGGGCCTTGCTGGCGACAGCGCGATAAGGGATCATGCGGTTGCAACGATCCCTGGGTTGCACTCAAGCGCTACGCAGGCTGAACTCCCACTTGGTCGCTCGATTCTGCGGCCCCCAACCCCGCGAGGGTCAAACCTTCGTGGCGTCGGCGTGTCCAAGGATTTTTGCGCGCTAGCATGGCTTGCGGCCCCCAGGGTCGGGCGGTTAAACCGCGGCCATGCGCCCTCTGCGCGCCCTGTTTGGCGGTTCCTTTTTTTTGGCCCTGATGGCCCTGGTATTTTGGCTTGTCTATTCGAATGACGAGCTGGTGTCCCTGCGGTTGGTTGGCCTATGGGGTGGGGGCGGCGTGCCCTTGCCGTTCGGCTGGTCTGGCCTGCCCCAAGGGCTTTGGTACGTGCTGTTCACCTTGCTCGGCCTCGGCAGCGGTTTGGTCTTGGGTTGGTTTTTTGCAGGTGGCACGCGTCGCCAGGCCGCGCAACAAACCCGCCGTGCCCGCCAGAGCGAGCGTGCCCTTGCAAGCAGCCGCGACCAAATCGATCAAGCCAAGAGCCAAATCGATTCGCTGCAGGACACCCTGAAACAACGGTCGCAAGAACCGTCAAAGTCTCTCGCCCTGGTGCCTACGGACGAGGCTAGAACGTAAGTGGGTCCGAAATAGGTCTTGCTTTGACCCTCTCGGCCAGATTCCTATCTCTACGTCGTCGCCTGTAACTCAGCAAGAATCGCATCGGTCATGCCCGTCGTTGAGGTTAGGGTCATGCCCGCGGACATGAGATCGCCCGTGCGATACCCTTTGGCCAAGACAGCTTCGGCAGCGGCTTCGAGGAGGTCGGCCTCGGTGCCCAGGTCGAACGAATAGCGCAGCGCCATAGCGAAGGAGAGCAGGCAGGCGAGCGGGTTGGCCTTGTTTTGGCCCGCGATGTCGGGGGCCGAGCCGTGGACGGGTTCGTACATGCCCCGACGCTTGCCCTCCGCGTCGGTTGCCCCCAGCGACGCGGAGGGCAACATGCCCAAGGACCCCGTGAGCATGGCGGCAACGTCGGAGAGCATATCGCCGAACAAATTGTCGCAAACCAGAACGTCGAACTGCTTGGGCGCGCGCACGAGCTGCATACCGCAGTTGTCGGCTAAAATATGCTCTAGGCGTAGGTGCGGGAACTCGTGTGTATGGACATGGCTCACTTCCTCCTTCCACAAGACGCCCGACTGCATGACGTTGGATTTTTCGGCCGAATGCACGAGGCCCTGGCGCTTGTCCGCGAGGTCAAAAGCAACGCGGGCGATGCGGCGAATTTCTTCGGTCGTATAGCGCTGCGTATCCACGCCCTCGCGCTGACCGTCGGGCAAGTCGATCACATGCTTGGGTTCGCCGAAGTAGACGCCGCCCGTTAGCTCGCGAACGATCAAGATGTCGAGCCCGCTGACCAAGTCGGGCTTGAGGGAAGAGGCATGGGTCAGGGCATCGAAGCAAATTGCGGGGCGCAAGTTGGCGAACAGGGCCATGTCTTTGCGCAGGCGAAGCAAGCCGCGCTCGGGCCGCAAGTCAAAATCGAGGCTGTCGTACTGCGGCCCGCCGACCGCGCCGAACAGGACCGTGCCCATCGCCAGCGCGCGATCCATGACCGCGTCGGTGATGGGAACCCCATGAACGTCGAGGGACGCCCCGCCGACAAGACCCTCGTCCAGATCAAAATTCAAGCCACGTTCGACGCCGAACCAGTCGATAACGCGGCGAACCTCGCGCATGACCTCCTGCCCGATGCCGTCACCAGGCAGGAGATAGAGGGGATAGGAGGCGCGCCTTGGGTGTGTCATGGGCGTCGCTCTAGGCCCCCGATCTTGAAGGGGCAAGCCGCAATGCCCACCTCTTTGCCATACTCCCCGCGCCGAATGCGGGCGGGGGCTCATGCAATCGGCTTGGTTGCCACTCAAATTTTCGGGACCAGGCCAGAACAGGAGAACGCGACGATGAAATTCGACACCTATACCGACCGCGCCAAAGCCGTGGTCCAGGCCGCCCAGGGCCTTGCCAACCAGTTCGACCATCAACACTTGACACCCATCCACCTGGGCCTGGCCCTCATGCAAGACCCCGACGGTCTGGCGACGAAGCTGATCGATTTGGCGGGGGGGCAGGCAGCCCTGGTTGCCCAAAACTTGCAGCAAGCGGCGGCGTCCCTGCCCAAGGTTTCGGGGGCGGGCGTGACGCACGTCATGCTCGATCGCGACGCGGGCAAGATCTTTGAAACGGCGCAGCGGCTGGCAACGCAGCGCGGCGATCAATATGTGACCTCGGAAATGCTGCTGGCCGCGCTGACGCAGGCCTCGGGGCCAGCGACAGAGGCCTTCGCGAAGGGCGGCGTCACCGCCGATCGGATGAGCACGGCAATAGACGCGCTCCGCAAAGGGCGCACCGCCGATAGTGCCAGCGCCGAACAGACCTACGAAGCCTTAGAAAAGTATGGCCGCGACCTGACGGCGGACGCCGAATCGGGCAAGCTCGATCCCGTCATCGGCCGGGAAGAGGAAATCCGCCGGGTCATCCAAATTCTCTCCCGCCGGACCAAAAACAACCCCGTAGTCATCGGCGAACCAGGGGTTGGCAAGACCGCCATCGCCGAAGCCCTGGCCCTGCGCATCGTCAACGGCGATGTGCCCGAGTCTCTGCGCGGCAAGCGGCTCTGGGCGCTCGACATGGGGGCCTTGATCGCGGGGGCCAAGTATCGCGGTGAATTTGAGGAGCGGTTGAAGGCGGTCTTGTCGGAGATTGTGGCCCAAGGCGGCCAAACCTTGGTCTTTATTGATGAGCTGCATACGCTCGTCGGGGCGGGGAAAACCGACGGTGCTATGGACGCGTCCAACCTCATGAAGCCCGCCCTGGCGCGGGGCGACTTGCACGCCGTGGGCGCCACCACCCTCAACGAATACCGGCTCTATATCGAAAAGGACGCGGCCCTTGCCCGCCGGTTCCAGCCCGTTTTTGTCGGCGAACCCAGCGTGGCTGAGACCATTTCGATCCTGCGGGGCTTGCGCGAAAAATACGAACTGCACCACGGCGTGCGCTTGCAAGATACGGCACTGGTTGCGGCGGCAACCCTGTCCAATCGCTACATCGCCGATCGGTTCCTGCCCGATAAGGCCATCGACTTGATCGACGAAGCCGCCGCACGGTTGCGCATGGCGGTGGATTCAAAGCCCATCGACCTCGACGAAATCGACCGCCGTCTTGTCCTTCTAAAAATTGAACGCGAAGCCCTCAAGAAGGAGAAGGATCCCGCGTCAAAGGAACGTCTGGCCGATCTGGATCGGGAGGTGCAAGACCTGGAAAAGCAGTCGGCAGATTTGACGGCGGTTTGGCAGGCAGAAAAGCAAAAACTCGCGCAAGCGCGCGACGTGAAGGAGCAGTTGGACCGCGCGCGCGCCGACGTTGAAATCGCCAAGCGCGCAGGCGACCTGGCCAAGGCGGGCGAACTGACCTACGGCCTGATCCCCGAGCTAGAAAAGCGTCTGGGCCACATGGAATCGAGCGCCGGGACCAAAACAGTGGTCGAGGAAGTGACCGAGGATCAGGTTGCCAGCGTCGTTGCAGCCTGGACGGGCATCCCCATGGATCGCATGCTCGAGGGCGAACAAGAGAAGCTGCTGCAGATGGAAACCGCTTTGGCCAAGCGGGTCGTCGGCCAGGCCAGCGCGGTGGAGGCCGTATCGAAAGCGGTGCGCCGCGCGCGCGCGGGCCTTTCCGATCCCGACCGCCCGCAAGGCTCGTTCCTATTTCTTGGCCCCACGGGGGTCGGCAAGACCGAATTGACGAAAGCATTGGCCGACTTCTTGTTCGACGACGAAAGCGCCCTCCTGCGCCTAGATATGTCCGAGTACATGGAAAAGCACTCGGTCGCGCGGCTGCTGGGCGCGCCGCCGGGGTATGTCGGTTACGACCAGGGTGGGGCCTTGAGCGAAGCGGTGCGGCGGCGGCCCTACCAAGTGATTTTATTCGATGAGGTCGAAAAAGCGCACCCCGATGTGTTCAACGTGCTGCTGCAAATTCTCGACGCGGGCCGCTTGACCGATAGCCAGGGCAAGACCGTGGACTTTCGCAACACGCTGATCATTCTAACGTCGAACTTTGGGTCGTCGATTTTGGCCAAAACCGAGCAAGCGGTCAGCGACCCGCAGATCGAGGCCGAGGTCATGAAAGTTGTCCGCAGCCACTTCCGCCCCGAATTTTTGAATCGTCTGGACGACATGCTGCTGTTCGCCCGCTTGTCGCCCGATCTGATGGGGGGAATCGTGGATATTCAGCTGGCCCGACTGCAAGGGCGATTGAAAGACCAGGGGCTGACCTTGGACGTAGGCAAGGATGCGCGGGATTGGCTGGCTCAACGCGGCTACGACCCGCTCTACGGCGCGCGACCCCTGAAACGGTTGATCCAGCGCAGCTTGGAGGATCAGCTCGCCGAGCATGTCCTGCGCGGTGCGGCGACCAAGGGCACAAGGCTAAAAGCGCAACCCCTGGGCGAGGAGTTGCTGGTCGGGGTCGACCGCGAGGCCTGATACCAACGGCGAAAAAAGTTGACACTTTTTTAGCCGTTTTATGTCTCACGGCAGAAACGCTTCGCGTTTCGCCTTTTTTGGGTTGCGGTCTCTACTCGCTCGCTATGCTCGCTCAGCCCGACCGCATGACGGGGTCTTCGCTTATACCCCGAGGCGCTTTCTTAGCTCATCTCGGGGCCGCTACGGGGGCCGCAGTCGCGGCCCTTATACCAGCGAATAAAAGAGTCATTTTAAATCGCCGCTGGTATAATACAAACGGCGGGAAAGTCTGACTTTGACCCTGTGATCAACGGATCGGATCGAGGACGTTCAGCCCACCATATCGCTGTCGTCGAAGAACTGGGCGATTTCTATGGCCGCGTTTTCGTCGGAGTCCGAGCCATGGACCGAGTTTTCGCCGATGGACAGGGCAAAGGCCTTGCGGATCGTCCCTTCGGCGGCCTCGGCAGGGTTTGTGGCGCCCATGGTGTCGCGGTACTTGGCCACGGCGTCGTCACCTTCTAGCACTTGCACGACAACGGGTTCGGAGGTCATGAAGCGCACCAATTCGTCGTAGAACGGGCGTTCCGCATGGACTTCGTAGAACATTTTTGCCTGCGCGACGGACATGTGGATTCGCCGCTGGGCAATGATGCGCAACCCTGCCTCTTCGATCATTTTGTTGATCGCGCCTGTGAGGTTGCGCTTGGTTGCGTCGGGCTTGATAATCGAAAAAGTGCGGGACATGGGCCAAGGTCTTTCATCTGATGAGGGAACTTGACCGCGCCTATAGGGCCAAGGCCCCTTGCTCGCTAGTCTTTCATAAAAACTGAGTTTTCAATTCGGTATTTTCCGCGTCCATCAACAGCGCCACGAGTCAAACTTTGCCGCCGCTGGTATTCTACCAGCGGCAGGAGCGTAGATCTAAACGCATGAAGTGGGAATCTGGGTTTGCGGCGTAGGAACCAAAGGGGCCGCATTCTACGAATCCTAGCCGCGCGTAGAGCCTTGAGGCGGCTTGGAAGAACGGGGCTGTTCCAGTTTCTAGCACAAGCTCTGGCAAATCCTGCGCTCGCGCTTGCGCGATCACGTGGGCGACCAGGGCCTCGCCGACCCCCTGCCCGCGCGCCTCGCGGCGCGTATGGAGCGTTTTGAGTTCGCCGTATTGCTTGGTCTCTACCTGGAGCCCACAGATACCGAGTACATGGCCCGCTGGGTTTTTGGCGGCATAGAGGGTCAGGCCTGGACGGTCGTAGGCGCTGGGGTCCAAAGCATGGCCTTCGCAGACGCTGTTCGCTGCCAAGGCCTGGGTTTGATGGTGGGTGATGAGAGCGGACACTTGGTCCTGGGCGGCGTCCGCCACGGCAAGGGTGAACGCCTTATACCTACGGCCAAAAAAGTTGACACTTTTTTTAGCCGTTTTCTGTCTCACGGCAGAAACGCTTCGCGTTTCGCCTCCGACGGGGCCTTCGCTTGTACCCCGAGGCGCGTGTCCGCTATTCTCGGGGCCGCTACGGGGGCCGCAGTCGCGGCCCTTATACCAACGAACATAAGAGTCATTCAGTCGCGGCTGGTATTAGGCAAGACTAAGGCCCATGCGGCGCGCCAGTCGATTGTCGAGCTTATAGATGTCGGGGGCGGTGCGCAGGGCGCCGCGACCGTCGATCCAGAGCGTCATATATTGCAAACTGACCGCAATGGGCGCCTCTAGCTGCACTTGGCTGGTGCGTCCTGAGATCATGCGGCGCGCGATCTCCTCCCGCGACAAGGCACTGGGTTGCTTTGAGGAAATCCACACCGCCAAGTCTTCCGCGCGCTCCACCCGCACGCAGCCCGACGAATAGAGACGCCGGTCTTGCTCAAACAAGGCTTTTTGCGGCGAATCGTGCAGGAAGATCGCCTGCGCATTGTACATGGAAAACCGCACCCCCCCGAGCGGGCCGACATCGCTGGAGGCGCGGCGAATAAACAGATCCTCCACCGTGACCGTGGACCAGTCCAGCTCCGCTTCGGGGAGCTCGCCTTTGACCCTAACCTCATAGACATTGGGGTCGAGCGCCGCGGGGTCCGCCTGTAATTGCGGCAGATAGTCCCGTTCCAGGACCGTATCGGGAATGGTCCAATCGGGAGAGAATTTTAGGTCGCGGATCGGGCTGACCAGTTGCGGGGTTTGTCGGTCGTAACGGCCAATCACGCCACGCATCGAATCGACCAAGCGCTGGCCCTCAAAGGCTTCGAGCTCGGCGTCCGCGATGTTGACACGTATATGGACCTGGCTTGCTGCCGACCAGTCTTCTTCGGGCGTCCAGCGCAAGCGTTCCATATTGAGGGCCGCCGCGCTCCGCATTTCGGGCGTCGCGTCGTTGCGCGCCAGAACCGACTTCAGCGATTGGTAGGATCTGCCCCGAGGTTCCAAGCCCTCATACCAGGACAGGAGGTTCGGGGCGGTCAAGCCCGCCTCAAGCAGGGCGGCCCGCCCCTCATCGTTGGGCTTGTAGCGTCCCTGGACCAGATCGCCCGCGTAGGCGTAAAGCCCCAGGGTCAAAGCGCGGTCCGTCGCCGCCAGGCGATCCTGATCGACCGAGGTCACGCGCCCCTGGTCGATCAAATCGGCGGTTAGGTAGTGGCCTGGCTGCAATCCATCGTAGCTGGCACCGTAGAGCAATTCGTAGAGCTGTCGGGCTTGCCGACGCGGGCGTCCCCCTGGATCGAACCAATAAAGATCTTCGGTCTTGTAAGCAGCGCGCACCGCAGTTGGCAGTCGCACCGCATCGACGCTCTCGGCGTAGGCTCCTTCTTGGCTCAGGGCTAAGGTCGGCCCCCCTTGCGCGCGCTGGCCCGCTGAACAGGCCGCCAGCGCCAGGCTGCCTCCCGCCGCCAGAACCCATCGGCGCGATGCGTTAAATTGGCCGTCCATGCCCGCCCCGCTGGCGACTTATGGTGGGGAGATCAAGTCAAAATGACCCGAGTCACATCACAGCTGGTTTAGACATGAAGGCAGAAAGGCTTTGGCTCTCTGTCTCTTATAGCAACGGCCAAAAAAGTTGACACTTTTTTGGCCGTTTCGTGTCTCACGGCAGAAACGCTTCGCGTTTCGGCTTTTTTGGGTGGCGGTCTCTACTCGCTCGCTATGCTCGCTCAGCCCGACCGCAGGACGGGGCCTTCGCTTATACCCCGAGGCGCTTTCTTAGCTCATCTCGGGGCCGCTTCGGGGGCCGCAGTCGCGGCCCTTATACCAGCGATCAAAAGAGTCATTTTCAACCGCCGCTGGTACTAGACCAAGGGGTGTTTTCAGGGCCGAATACGGATGGGCATTCACTGACCCACGCGTCCACCCTCCCCCAAGAAAGGGGGCCTGTCGGGCATCGTTTGGCACTGCACAAGGTTCGTGCCGTCTGGACTTCCTGCCGCCAATCGTTGCTGGATCCTGCGACTGCGCTTCGCACCACGCTGGATGACATCGGGTGGGGGCGTCTCCACGCGCTCAGGCGACGATGTTGACGATGCGTCCTGGAACCACAATCACTTTCTTCGGTTGCGCGCCGTCGAGGGTGCGCTGGACGCCCGCGCTGGCGAGGGCGAGGGCCTCTATGGCTTTGCGGTCCATGTCTCGGGCGACTTGAATCTGGTCGCGACGTTTGCCGTTGACTTGAATCGGTAGGACGACCTGATCCTCGATCAGCAGCGCCGCATCGACCTGCGGCCAAGGCGCGTGGCAAGCCAGGCCTGGCGCGCCAAGATGCGCCCACAACTCCTCGGCCAAGTGCGGGATAAAGGGAGCCACTGTTAGGATTAGACGCTTGGCGACCTCGTAGCGGGTTGCGGCGTCGGCGCTCGGGCCCGATTTTTCGGCCAGATTGACGAATTCGTAAGTTTTGGCGATGGCGCGGTTGAAGGCAAAATCCTCGATGGCGGCGGCGACCTCTTGGCTCAGGCGATGCACGCCTCTCAACACAGGATGGCCCGTATCGACCGCCCCTTCGCGGGCGCCCTCGCTCAGGCTGATCAGCAGGCGATAGAAGCGCTGGGTAAAGCGCCACGCCCCCTCGACCCCCGCTTCGGACCACTCAAAGTCGCGATCGGGCGGGGAGTCAGAAAGCGAAAACCAGCGCCCAGCATCGGCGCCGTAGGCGTCGATCATGTCCATGGGCGAAACGCCGTTACGCTTTGACTTGGACATCTTGACGCTGGGCCCGACCCGAACTGGCGCGCCGTGCAGATCCTGCCACTGGCCGTCAAGGCATCGAACTTCCTCGGGCGCCAACCACGCCCCGTCCGCGCGCTGGTAGGTTTCGTGGGTGACCATGCCTTGGGTAAAGAGTCCCGCAAAGGGTTCGTCCTGATCGACATAACCCAAACGCTTGAGCCCGCGCATGAAAAATCGCGAGTAGAGCAAGTGCAGTACCGCATGCTCGACACCGCCGACGTATTGATCGACGTTCATCCAGTACTTGGCTTCCTTGTCCAGCGGCTGGTCCTGCGCGGCAGGGCTGCAGTAGCGCAAGTAGTACCAGGAACTATCGACGAAGGTATCCATGGTATCGGTCTCGCGCGTTGCCGCACCGCCGCACTTGGGGCAGGTCGCGTGCCGCCAGGTCGGGTGATGGTCCAGCGGGTTGCCAGGGGTGTCGAAGGTCACATCCTGCGGCAGGGTCACGGGCAATTGATCGGTGGGAACGGGGACCGTCCCGCATTCAGCGCAATGAAGGATGGGAATGGGGCACCCCCAGTAGCGCTGGCGGGACAGGCCCCAGTCGCGCAACCTATAGGTGCGCACCCCGCGGCCATGGCCCTCCGCCTCCAGCCAGGCGATCATCTTGGCCTTGCCTTCGGCCAGGGTAAGCCCGTTCAAAAAGCCCGAGTTGATCAGCCTGCCGTCGCCAGTGTAGGCCTCGGCCCCGATCTGCTGGCCCTCGCCGTTCGGGCCTTGCATGATCGGGTAAACAGGCAAGTCGTACTTGCGGGCAAAATCAAGGTCGCGCTGGTCCCCCGCAGGGCAGCCAAAGATCGCGCCTGTGCCGTAGTCCATCAAGATGAAGTTGGCGACCCATAGGGGCACAAGGTCGCCTGTTACGGGGTGAATGGCCCTAAGGCCCGTATCGACGCCGATCTTTTCAGCCCGTTCGATGGCCGCCTCCGAGGTTCCTAGTTGCGCGCTCTGTTTGAGGAAGGCCGCGACGTCGGGGCGGGTGCGCGCCACATCCTGGGCCAGGGGATGGTCGGGCGACACCCCCAAAAAACTGGCCCCAAACAAGGTATCAGGGCGGGTCGTGTAGACGGTGAGTGTCTCGTCGCGGTCTTGCAGCGCGAAGGTCACTTCCGCGCCCTGCGACTCGCCGATCCAGTTGGTCTGCATGGTGCGAACTTTGGCGGGCCAGCGCTCCAACTCGGTTTCAAGGGAGGTCAGCAAGGAGTCCGAACAGGCGGTGATGCGGAAAAACCATTGGTTCATGACTCGGCGTTCGACCAGCGCGCCCGACCGCCAACCTCGACCGTCCTCGACTTGCTCATTGGCCAGCACCGTCATCTCAACGGGGTCCCAATTGACCGCAGATTGTTTTTGATAGACCAAATCCTCGGCAAAGAACTCCAGGAACAGGGCCTGCTGATGCTTGTAGTAGTCGGGGTGGCAGGTGGCAAATTCGCGATCCCAATCGATCGAAATACCGACGCGCTGAATTTCTGCGCGCATGGCATCAATATTGGCGTAAGTCCAATCGGCAGGATGGACGCCGCGTTCAAAGGCGGCGTTTTCGGCCGGCAGTCCAAAGGCATCCCAACCCATGGGATGGAGAACATTGAACCCCTTGGCGCGCCGATACCGCGCCACCGCATCGACGAGGGTATAGTTGCGCATATGGCCCATGTGCAAAGCCCCCGAGGGGTAGGGCAGCATGGCCAGGGCATAGAATTTGGGCTTGGCAGGATCGGGAATGGCGGCGAAGGCCTTGTCTTTCGCCCACCTGGCCTGCCACTTGGGTTCAACATGGGCGGGCGCGTAGCGGATCTGCGGCTCGGTAGTCTGGGTCATGCTCGCGTCTTTAGGCCCATAAAAAAAAAAGAAAACCGTGCGTTTGCCTCGCTCACGCGGGGTCACATTTGGCACAAGGGGGTTTCGAATCGCTAGCGATTTTGACCTTGAGGTCCTAGATCCTCGTGCAAGAGCCGTTGAACCGAGGGGATTTCATGTTTCGCGTCCTTGCCAGCCTGCTAATTACCTTGCTGTCGCCCGCGCAGGCGCAGTCGCCCGATCCCAAAGACTGGGACGCCGTCCTCGCCGAGGCGCGCGGCCAGCGCGTGTTTTGGAACGCCTGGGGCGGAGACGAGGGCATCAATGCCCATATCGCCTGGGTCGCCGACCAGGTCGCGGCGCGGTTCGACATCGACCTGCGCCACGTCAAAATACCCGACACCGCCGCCGCGATCCAAGTCGTGGAAACCGAGTTCGCTGCGGGTCGCACCCTGGCGGGCGGGTCCATCGACCTGATCTGGTTGAACGGGGAGAATTTTGCCCGCCTCAAGCGGCAAGGCATGCTCGGCGACCCCTTTTCCGAAGATTTGCCCAACTATGGGCGCACCGACTTTGAACGGCGGATCACGATCCGTCAGGACTTTTCCGAACCCGTTGACGGCCTGGAAAGCCCCTGGGGTCTCGCGCAGTTCACCATCCTGTTTGATTCGGCGCGCATGGCCGATTTTCCAGGGACCGCCGAGGGCCTCTTGGCCTGGGCCCAGGCCCATCCGGGGCGCCTAGCCTACCCCGCGCCCCCATCGTTCCTCGGCACCACCTTCTTGAAGCAAATCGCGCTGGAAACCCTGGCCGATCCCGACATCCTCTACGCGCCTGCGGGGCCGGATTCAGCGGAGATTTTGGCACCGCTCTGGACCTATCTGGACGCCTTGCATCCGCTGCTGTGGCGCCAAGGTCAGGCCTTCCCCGACTCGTCTGTTGCGCTCAGAACCCTGTTTCAGCGCGATGAAATCGACGCCATCTTGACCTTCAACCCAGGCGACGCCACCGCCCTAGTGGCCCAGGGCCTCCTGCCCGCCAGCATCGCCGCGCAAGGATTTGCGCGCGGGAGCATCGGCAACACGCATTTTGTCGCTATCCCTGGTAATTCTGGGGCCCGCGCCGCCGCCTTGGTGGTCGCCAATTTCCTGCTCTCGCCCGAGGCCCAAGGTCATAAGGCCCAGCCGCAGATCTGGGGCGACGCCACGGTGCTGAATTTGGATCGATTGACGCCCGAGGAGCGCGCCTTGTTCCCCGACACGACCGCCGCGCTCGGCCCGTCGGTGCTAGAACCCCATGCCTCATGGGTGGCGGTTTTGGAGGCCGCTTGGGCGGATCGTTACGCCCGCTGAAGCGACCGTCGATCACAACCATGCCCAAGGGTCTAGGATTTGGTTTTGCCCTGGCGTGCTTGGCCATACTGCTCGGAGGGCCGCTGATCTTTGGTTTGGGCCAAACGCTGGCCTTTGGCCTACCGCATCTAGGCGCGACGTTCGACGGCGCGCGTTTGGCCTTGAGCGCCTTTACCGCCCTCGTCTCGACACTCCTCGCCTTGCTCGCCGCTCTGGGTCTTGCGGCCCTTGCCCAGGGGCGCCAGCGCCTGCTCACCTGGCTGTGCCTGCCCTTGCTGGCGGTGCCCCATGCCGCCGTCGGCCAGGCCCTCAGCTTGCTCCTGGCGCCCTCGGGCCTGATCGTGCGCCTCCTGTCCCCCTGGGCGACGGGGTACGCGCGGCCGCCGAGCGCCTGGCTTTGGGATCAGCAGCCCGAGGGATGGACCCTGATCCTAGCCTTGGCCATGAAGGAGCTGCCGTTTTTCTTGATTCTGATCTACGCCGCCACCGCCAATCTGCCGCTCAGATCGTGGCAGCGCGCCGCCCAAGCCCTGGGCTATGGCCCCACGGCAAGTTGGTGGCACGGGGTCCTGCCCGCGCTGCTGCCGCGCCTGTGGGGGCCGATCTGCCTGGTCTTGGCCTTCTGCCTGTCGGTCGTGGACGTGGCGGCCTTGGTGGGGCCGAGCCTGATCAAAACCTACGCCCATGAGCTGCACCAAGCCTGGATCAGCGATACGCCCCCTGGGCGCGTCTTAGCAGGGGGGCTTTGGTTGCTCATGCTGGGGGCAGGGGTAATCGCGGTCATGCGGCTCCTATTCTTGGGCGGGCGGTTCCTACTTGCCCCCCGTCCGCCTTGGGCGCGGCGCTGGCCCGCGGCGGGATTGCCCTGGATTGGGGCGGCCCTTGGCCTGGGTCTCCTCGCCGTGGCGATCCTGGCGCTCGCGCTCTTGCCGCTGCAATCGCTGATGGAAACGGCGGGGCGGCGAACCCAGTTTCCTGATGTTTGGACAGGTCAGGTCGGCCTCGACGCCTGGGCAAGGGCGCTTCATCTTATTTTACCAACCTTGCCCATGACCCTCGCGATTGGGGTCGGCGCAACGCTGCTGAGCCTTGGCCTTACGCTCGGGTTGCTCGCCACCGAACCCCACGGAACCCAGCGGCGGAGGAACGGCGACTCCTTGCTGCTGATCCCCTTGCTGATCCCGCAAATGGCGTTTCTGCCAGGCGGCGCCTTTTTGGGCCTCAAGTTGGGATTGATTCCAAACCTGGGACCCTTAGTCGCCGTCGGTCTGCATACCCTGTTCGTCCTGCCCTATGTGTTCCTGATCTTGGCCCCCGCCTACCGCGAGCTCAACCCCGCCTACGCTCGCGCCAGCGCCGCCCTCGGCCACGGCCCCGTATCGACCTTGTTTCGGGTGCAGGTCCCGATCTTGGCCCGCTCGCTCCTGTTCGCGGCCGCCTGGGGCATGGCGGTTTCCCTGGCCCTTTACTTACCCACGGTGTTTGCGGGGGGCGGGCGCATCGAAACGGTCT
This sequence comes from Alphaproteobacteria bacterium, assembly GCA_965229645.1. Taxonomy (GTDB): domain Bacteria; phylum Pseudomonadota; class Alphaproteobacteria; order UBA7985; family UBA7985; genus CAXQZM01. Next base: position 2,676,913 of record OZ245893.1, on the reverse strand, counting down.
TGACCGTGGGCGTGAGTCAACTCGCCGGCCAGGGCGACCGCGTGCGCGCTGTCTGGGGGCTGGTGCTGTTGGGACTCCCTTTGGCGTTTTTCGCCCTCGCCTACGGCCTCTCTGCCCTGCAGGCGCGCCATCGCCGTGGTTTGCGGGGGGGATGATGCTGGTATTAGAAAACCTGAGGCTCAAAATCGCCAGTCAGCCCGTGCTCTCTATTGAGCGCCTGACGGTCGCCGCGGGGGAGATCGTCAGCTTGGTCGGGCCGAGTGGCAGCGGCAAGTCCACCCTGCTGCGCGCGCTTGCGGGCCTGGGCGATCCTGCCGTTGAGGTTAGAGGCCATATTTGGGTAGGAGACCAGCGCCTCAACACCGTGCCCGCCTACCGGCGGGCCGTGGGGTATTTGGACCAGCGCCCGACGCTGTTTCCCCATATGAACGTGCGGCAAAACCTGGCCTTCGGGCAGCGGCGGCGCGACCCGCAGGCGCTCGATCAAGCCCTGGCAACGGCTGGCTTGGCAGGGCGAGGCGACCAGGACGTCGCCACCTTGTCGGGGGGGCAAGCGGCGCGCGTCGCGCTGATGCGCACCCTGCTGTCCGCGCCGCGCGCCCTCCTACTCGACGAACCCTTTGCCGCCCTCGACCCGCAGCTGCGTGCGACCATGCGGGGCTTTGTGTTCGATCAAGTCCGTGCGCGCGGCTTGCCCGTCCTACTCGTCACCCATGACCGCGACGACGCGCTCGACGCAGGGGGTCGCGTCTTGGCAATAAACAATGGTACCTTGGTCGAACAATCGCAGAGCTAAGACCAACGGCAAATAAAGATGCTCGGCTGGTATTCCCCTTGCCTTGGAGGGGGCGCGTCGCTTGGCACAGCACAAAGGTCGTGCCGTCTGGACGCCCTGCCGCCGATCGGTGCTGGATCCTGCTACGTCGCTTCGCTCCGCGCTGGATGACGCCAGGTGGGGACTTGCTGAATTTACGGCTTAACTTTTCCTAGATGTGACAAAGTCCGCCACGCGACCCATCAGCGTCGCAGAAGGAAAACCAGGGCGCGAAAACGCCCTGGTTCCATTGTTTGAGAGTCTTACTTCAGCAACTCGCCGACCCAAGCGCCATCGACGACAACGGACTTGCGGAAATTGCCCGCAACGTCGCCGTTTTCGTCGAAGTCTTGGTTGCCCGCAGCGCCTTCGTAGTTGATGTCACCGCCCTCGGCGAGGATGCCCTTGGCCTTTTCCCACTCGCCAGGGTAAATCACTTCGCCAGGCGCGCTGGCGATAGAGCGGAGCGCGGCGGCGATGCCGTCACGGTCCCCAGAACCCGCCTGCTCGACCGCCAAGGCCATCATGAAAGCAGCGTCATAGCTGTTGGCAACGAAGGGGTCGGATGCGGGAATGTCCGCAGCCTCTGCCAAGGCCTTCCACGCCGCAAAGCTGTCGGTGGATTCGTCGGACGCTGAGGTGGTGAAGGTCGTCGTGCTCAAGTTTTCTGCGCCAATCTGATCGATGACTTCGTCCGCGAGCATGCCGTCGGCGCCGATGAAGGTCTCGAACGCGGCCGTTTCTAGGGCGTTGCGCATCAGGGTGATGCCGCCCGAACCGTAGTAGGCAAACAGCGCCAAGTTGTCCGAGGTCGCGCCGAGGGTGGCGACTTCTGACCGGTAGGAGGCTTTGCTCGGCTCATGAGCTTCGTTGGCGGTGACGGTCCCCCCCGCAGCCGCGAAGGCGTCGGCGAATACGGCGGCAATCGCGGCGTTGTAGTCATCGTTGGCGTAAGAGACCGCGATGTCTTCAATGCCGCTTTCCAGGGCCAAATTCGCCAAGGCAACGCCCTGGTAGGCATCGGATGCTGCCGCGCGGAACACGAGGTCGGTGCCGTCTTCCATGGTGCTGATGTCGGGCGACGACGCCGAGACCGACAGGGTTACAACCCCTGCGGGGATGGAAACGGACTGCGCCTGCGCGATCGTCGCGCCCGAGCAGACGGGTCCCAAGATGGCCGACACATTGTTGACGTTGATCAACTTGGTGACCGCGTCCACAGCGGCTGTCGGGTCGCAGGCGCTATCGGCGCGGATAATGTTGTAGGCCTTGCCGTCGGCAAATAGCCCGCCCTGATCGTTGACATGGGCCGCTGCCAAATCGACGGCAGCGGACATGGGCACAACCAGATCGGGGATCGGCCCCGTCACGGCCATGGGGTTTCCGATGTTGACATCCGCGACGGCGGCCGCTGACGTCATCACGAGCGCGGTTTGCGCAATGAGATATTTTTTCATGTTTGGTCTCCTGTAGTTCCGCTTTTGCTTGTCTTTGCCTGATGAGGCGAAGCGGGTCGTACCTCGGGCAATATCCCGCCAGGGAATTTTTGTAAAATGATTTGCAAGAAAATTCCGATCAGCATCATGCGCAAGAATCCCGCGCGCGTTGTCAGCGCCGTCGTATCGAGGGAGTCCGAGAGCGACCCGATCAGGCTGATCGTCCCGCCGATCAAGAGTTCGCTCGCCGACCAAAGGGTCCAAATCAGAAAGGCCCCGACCATGGCGCCGCGATTGTTGCCCGACCCGCCGAGGATCAGCATGACCCAAACCAGAAAGGTGACCTTGGCAGGGTCGAAGGTATTGGTCGGCTCGATCAGGCGCAAATGCTGCGCGAACAAGGCACCCGCAAACCCCATGATCGCCGCGCCGATCACAAAAGCCTCGATCCGGCGGCGGGTCACGTCCTTGCCTGCGGCGCGCGCGGCGCTTTCGTTTTCACGGATCGCGGTCATCATCCGCCCCCAGGGCGAGACGCGCGCGCGTTCGAGCAGGCGGTAAATGATGAACATGAACACGAGGATGGTGGCGGCAAAGCAGGGTTGCCACCACCAGTTTGGCAAGGCATCGAAAAAGCGCTGCCACTGCGCGGCGTCGGCAAACCAGTTCAGCGGCCAACTTGCGTAGAACCGTTCTTCTGAGAAGTGTTCCCAGGCCCGGGGGATCTTGTTGATCCCGCGCGGGCCGTTGGTGACTTGGGTTTCGTTCTTTAGAACCAGTTTTATGATTTCTGCGATTCCGATGGTGGCGATGGCCAAATAGTCCGCACGCAAGCGGATGCAGATCACCCCAATGAGGCCTGCGATCAGGGCCGCCATGACCATCCCCGCGACCATGCCCAGGGGCAAGGGCAGGCCAAACCCGCCCAAGTGAAAGGTGCTTTCCGCCGTGGTCAGCAAAGCGTAGGTATAAGCACCCACGGCGGCAAAGCCGACGATGCCGACGTTGAAAAGCCCCGCAAAACCCCACTGCACATTCAGCCCGAGCGCAAAGATCGCGTAAATCCCGCCCACGGTCAGCAGGGAGAGGAAGTAGAGGAAATAACCGAGGTAGGCTTCCATCAGAACGACCTTCCCTTAAAGAGGCCTTGGGGCCTGACGATCAGCATGACCACCATGATGGCAAAGGCAACGCCGGTCTTGTACCCAGGGCTGAGCAGGGGCGCATCCCCGATCCAGGGATAGGCGGACAGTTCTTCGGCCAGGCCGATGACCAGCCCGCCCACCACGGCGCCGTACGGCTTGCCGATGCCCCCGAGGATGGCGGCGGCGAACATGGGCAGCAGCATCCGAAAGCCCATGGTCGTTTCCAACAGCTGGATGTCCATAGCCAAGAACACCCCTGCGGCCATGGCGCAAATCCCGCCGATGATCCAAGTGGCGCGGATCACCTGATCGACGTCGATCCCCGTGACCTGCGCCAGTTCGGGGCTATCAGAAACGGCGCGCATGGCTTTGCCGATGCGCGTGCGCGTCAGCACATAGTTCAACACAAAGACCAGAACCAAGGTGCCCGCAAAGATAAGGAGGTGCTTGTTCGGGATCAAAAGCATGGCGCCCAAATCGCCGCTCAGGTCGCGCAAGGGGCCGTTGGGCTTGGCAATACCGGGCACGAAAGTCAGCTGGTTGGGGCCCCAAATCACCTGCACCGCCGACCGGATGATGAGCATCATGCCAAAGCTGGCCATGACAACTTTGATCGTGGCGGCTTTGCGAAACGGCTTGTAGAAAACCTTGTCGGTTCCCAAAAACAGGAGGATCACGACCAAGGTCGCTGGGATCGCCGCCAACAAGGGATGGATCGCGATTCCGACCGTCGCGGTCAAAATTGCGCCGACCGTCCAGGTCAAATAGGCGCCCATCATCATCAACTCGCCATGGGCAAAATTGGCAAAGCGCAAAATCCCGAAGGTCAGGGTGATGCCGATGGCGCCGAGCGCGTAGATGCACCCCAGGACGAGCCCAGGGATCAGGTAAAAATTCACAAACTCAAACCCAAAGGCATCCCACATCTTTAATGCCCTCCCCCCAAAAACATGCGCGCGACCTCTGGGTCTGCCAACAACTCGGCGCCCGTGCCCGCGTGGCGGTTCGCCCCGTCCACCAAAATATAGGCCCGGTCGGCCACGCCGAGCGCTTGCTTGGCGTTCTGCTCAACGATCAGGATCGGGATGCCCGTGGCCTTGATCCGTTCGATGGTTTGGAAAATTTCACCGCGATACTTGGGCGACAGGCCCGCGGTTGGTTCGTCGAGCAGCAGCACCTTGGCATCGACCATCAGGGCCTTGGCCATGGCCAGCATTTGCCGCTGCCCGCCCGAGAGCGACCCCGCCGCTTGTCGGCGTTTTTGCCCGAGATCGGGGAACAGCGCGAACATATCTTGCAGGCGCGCGTCCATGCCGTCGGGACGAGTCCAGGCGCCCATTTCCAGGTTTTCCTGCACCGAAAGGTTCACGAACACATTCTGGGTCTGCGGCACATACGATATGCCCAGGCGCACGACCGCCGACGCGGGGGTGTCGCGAATCTCCTGGCCGTCGAGGGTGATGCTGCCCGAACTGATGGTGAGAAGGCCGAGGACGGCCTTCATGGCGGTTGATTTGCCCGCGCCATTGGGACCGATGATGGCAACGATCTCATTGGCGTCCACATGCATGGACAGATCGTGCAAAATCTCGGTCTGGCCGTATCCCGCGTTCAGGTTCCTAAGGGCCAGCACGGGCTGGGTCATGCCACCTCTCCGCCAAAATAGGCGTCGATGACGCGCGCATCCTTGCGAACCTCGTCCATGGTGCCTTGCATCAGAACACGGCCTTCTGCCAACACCACGACCTTCCTGCACAGCCGCGCAATCATGTCCATATCGTGTTCGATGATGCAGAAAGTATAGCCGCGCTCGGCGTTCAACTGCTCGATCATTTCGGCAATCTTGCGCATCAGGGTCGGGTTCACGCCCGCGCCTGGTTCGTCCAGCAGCACAACCTTGGCTTCGTTCATCATGGTGCGGCCGATCTCCAGCAACTTCTTTTGCCCCCCAGAAAGGTTGCCCGCCAATTCGTTTGTGAGCGGCGTTAGCCCAAGGAACGCCAGGGTATCGCGCGCCAAACCCAGCACCTCGGCCTCGCGCCGACGCACCTTGTTGCCCGCAAACCAACTCGCCCAAATGCTCTCGCCCACTTGCTGCGGCGCGGCGACCGCGAGGTTCTCTAAACAAGTCATGCGCTGATACTCGTGGCTCAACTGAAAGGTGCGCATGAGACCCCGCTGGTAGAGCTGATCGGTGCGCTGGCCCGTCATATCTTCGCCGTTCAGCCATACCTGCCCACTCGTCGGCGGGAATTCGCCCGCGATCATGTTGAAGGTGGTGGTCTTGCCCGCGCCATTGGGGCCGATCAGTCCAACGATTGCGCCTGGCTCAACGTCAAAATCGACGCCGTCCACCGCGCGCAATCCACCGAAGGTCTTGGTCAAGTTGCGAACGCTCAAGACGGCTTCAGGGGTCATGATTTAAGACCTTCCTCATAGGCGGGTCAAACACGCGCACTTTTGACACCTTAGAACTCCCTCTTTGGTTCGCGCCGTTTTTGACTCGCGCCGTCTGCGGGCCGCACCCAAGCGACGGGGATCAAGCGACCTCGGCCCTTTGTTCGGACGCTATGGGGAACGCGGGTCATTTGCAATCACCCAAATTCAGATTTCTGGGCCACTTGTGCCAACAGATCCCAAAATCCCTCGAGCAGCGGCGTTCGGACATGGCATCGAAATGTATCCGCCTGCGCGTATTGGTATAGAAACAGGGGATAGCCGTGAAAGCGGCGCGCGACCGACCCTGAGGGTTCGGTCAAACACAGGTCCATACCCCGTTGCAAGACCGCCAAAGCGCCCTGCCCCCCCATCTCAATCACCGCGTAGGCGTCCGACACATGCGATACGGCGACCGACTTGTCCGCGTGCCAGCCATCTGCCAGGGCTGCGCCGTTAAGGACCAAGGCTCGGTCGCGACGAAGGCGCACCGCGTAGGTCGATCCTTGCGCCACCCCTGGCCAGGCGACGAGGCTTGCCATGTCAAGGACCTTGACCAAGTCAGCGACACCGCCGCTGATCAGCGTTTGCCGCAACCCAGGAACCAGGCGGATCGTCACGGAACCCACCGCCAGCGCAGGCCGCTCAAGACCAGAAAAGGCGGCCCATCGGGCGGCATCATTGCGCATAGAGCCGCTCCCCTTCTGGATCGAGGAAACAGGGTGGGGCGATCAGGGCGGTTCGCCGCTGTCCCAAGTGATAGATTTCCACCTCGGTTCCTGGCGTGGCGAGCGGGGCTTCGATCAACCCGAGCGCGATCGGAAAGTCCGTATTGGGACTGTCGTAGCTGGACGTTATGTAGCCGCACGAACGCCTTTGCCCGCCCTGGGTAACCACCACGTGCCCGCCGTCGGGCAACCTGGGCGCGCCCGTCGGCACCTTGAGGCCCGTCAAGACCCTGCGGTCTGCATGGTTTGCGGCGTCGCTATGAAGGCCGCGGTCGCCGATGAAGGCGGTTCGTTTCTTGCGCCGCGGCACGCCAAAGCCAAGATCGTGGGGCATGGTTTCGCCATCCGTATCCTTGCCGACGACGATATAGCCCTTTTCTGCGCGTAAGATCGCCAGGGACTCCATCCCGAGCGGAACGGCGCCGACGCGCTCCCCAGCTTTGGCAACGGCCTGCCAAAGCGTGGCGGCGTGCGCAGCGGCGATGGAGATTTCAAAACTCAGATCGCCGGTAAAGCTGACACGGGCCAGGCGGACCTCCTGGCCCTCGAATTGGGTCAGGCGAACTTGCATCGGCGCGAAGGCATGGGCGGACAAGTCGAGGGCTGGGACCAGCGCCGCGACGATTCCGCGCGCTTTGGGGCCTGTGACCGTGACCGTGGCCCAATGATCGGTCGTATCATGGACGAAGATGCGGTCAGGGTCATGGCCGTCCTGCCGCCACGCCTCCAACATGGCGACCACCCCCTCGACATGGCTGGAGGAGCAGGAGATCAGATAGCGATTTTGGTCGAAACAGGTCAGGACACCGTCGTCGTAAACATGACCGCCTTCGGTTAACATGAAGCCATAGCGGAGGCACCCCGGCTGCAATTGCGCCATGGTGTTGTAGTAGATAAAGTTCACAAAGGCCCCCGCGTCGGGGCCCAGCACCTCAATTTTGCCCAAGGGTGAGGCGTCGTAATAGGCCGCGGTCTCGCGGGCGCGTTTGGCCGCCGCTTGCGTGCTCGCGTGCGCGTCCTCACCGTACCAGGCGGGGCGCAACCAGCCGCCGTACTCGCCCAAGGCCGCGCCCGCCGCGCGGTGCAGGGCCTCCAAGTTGAGGCGTTTGACGGGGTGAAACTGCGGGCCGCGGTGGACCCCACGGTACAGCTCAAAGGGAACAGGGACGAACGGCGGGCGAAACGTCGTGGTGCCGACCGCAGGGACCGACGTGTCGCGCAGCTTGGCCATGACGGACAGGGCGGGCACATTGGCGGTCTTGCCCTGGTCGCTGGCCATGCCCGCCGTCGTGTAACGTTTCAGATGCTCGACCGAGACGTAGGATTCGCAGTGGGCCAGGGCCACGTCTTTGACGGTCACATCGTGTTGAAAATCGACCCATTGGCGCAGCGGGCTCTCGAGGTCGGGATCGGGGGGCCGTGCTGTGTAGCTGCGGGTTCGCCCAGGGCGCGCTTGCCCAGTGGCGGCAGCGCGCGCATCGGCCAGCCGTTCCTCCATCGCAAACACGCCGTTGGCCGAACCGACGACCTGCATCCAGTCGGGTCCTGCCCCAGGCAGAAACGCGCTTGCTTGGGCGTTCCAATCCAGCTTGCCACCCCCGTGGCGCCAAAGGTGCAGGACAGGCATCAAGCCCGCCGAGGTCAGGACCGTATCGCACGCATGGGTTTGGCCGCCGATGGTCAGGCCCCGCACCCACTTTCGCCCCTGTGCCTGCGGCGTGCCCGACCCAAGCGGCAGGCGTTCGACCTGCGCCCCCGCGGCTTGCAGCAACTCTATGTCGCGTTCGGCCAAACTGTGCGCGGCCAGCACCAGGATCTTGCGCCCCACGATCACCCCATAGCGCGCCGCCAGCTCGCTGGCCCCGCGCAGCGACATGACGCCTGGGCGGTCATTGTTGGCGAAGGTTAGGGGACGGTCGATGACGCCGCTGGCGAGCAGCAGGCGTTTGGCGCGCATCCGAATCAGGCTTGGGGCCTGACCGAAGGGCTTGGCCTGGGCCAAGGCAACGAGTTGATGGTCATAGACGCCGAAGGCCGTGGTTTGAGTCAGGATGCGCCCGCCCGCCGCCTCAAGGGCCTGACGTTGCGTCTCGATCCAGCGATGGGGCGGCAGTCCCTCAATCGCCTGCTGGCCATAGAGCGCCCCCCCGAGGTCGGGGTGATCGTCCACCAGCACCACGGCCGCGCCGGCCTCTGCGGCGCTGCGTGCGGCCGCGAGGCCCGAGGCCCCCGCGCCGACCACCAGCACATCGCACCGATCAAAGCGCTGATCGCTGGCGTAGGCGTCGATTTCGCGACCGTCCAGCGCGCCGAGGCCCGCCATGCGACGGATCGACGGCTCGTACCAATGCCAATTGGGCCACATGAAGGTTTTGTAGTAGAACCCTGCGACCAAAAACCGGTGAAACAGGTCCAACCCGCCCTTGAGGTCATGACGGGCGCTGGGAAAGGCATTGACGGCCTTGAGCGCCATCCCGTCCTCCAGCGGTGTTGTCGCCCCTGGCACATTGGTCAGTTGATCGCCGTTTCGCGAGACGTTGAATAGGGCGTTGGGGTCGTCGAACCAGGCGCTCCAGGCCCCGCGCGGGCGATGATACTTGAAACTGCGCCCCAACACCTGGACCCCGCCTGCGAGCAAGGCCGAGACCAGCGTATCGCCGCGAAATCCGCGCAGGCGCTGACCGTCAAAGCGAAAATTGAGGGGCTGCGAACGGTCGATCCGCCCCAGGGTGTCGCTGCGAAAGCCGCTCACGCCTCGTCCTTCCTGAGCGGTGCGGCGGAAAGCACCGCCATGGTGACCGTATCGCGCTCCATAACAAAATACTCTTGGCAGGGGGCATGGACCCAGATTTCCCGCGCGCGGCCCTTGGGGTTGGCGTAGGCGTAAAGGTAAGCCTGCCAGGCGCCGACGCTGACGTCTTGGGTCGTGTCGGGGCGCACTTTGCCGAACTCACCTGCGAACGTGAATTCGCTTTCGTCGCGCATGCCGCAGAAGGGACAAGGGAATCGCTGCATCTTTCCGCCCTACCAACTCAATGCGCGATTCCCGACGCCGCGCCTTCGTCGATCAATTGCCCCGTCGCAAACCGCTGCGGGTCAAAGGGACGGCTGACCTCGTGATGCGTGCCCGTGGCCAAGAGATGGGCGAGCAAGTAGCCGCCCGCTGGAATCGCCTTGAACCCGCCCGTGCCCCAGCCGCAATTGATAAAGATCCCTGGCACGCCCGAGGGACCGATCAAGGGCGAGCTGTCGGGCGTCACATCGACCGTCCCGCCCCAATGGCGCAGTAGCTTCACTTTGGCAAGGGCGGGGGCCATTTCGACCAAGCCCGACAGGACCGCTTCCTGCATGGGCAAGGTTCCGCCCTGGGCGTAGGACGGCACGCGATCCAGCCCGCCGCCCACGACAAGGCCGCCCTTGTCCGACTGGCTGAAATAAGTGCCGTAGGCAGGGGAAAAGGCCACCGTGTCCATGATCGGCTTCAGGGGTTCGCTGACAAAGGCCTGCAAAGTATAGGAATGGATCGGCAGCCTATAGCCCGCGAGACTGCCCATGACCGACGAATGCCCCGCCACCGCGACGCCGACCCGCCCCGCGCGGATCGCGCCGAGCGACGTTTCGACGCCCTTGCACGCGCCGCCCTCCATCAAAAACTCGGTAACTTCGCAGTTCTGGATCAAATCCACGCCCAGAGCGTCGGCGGCGCGGGCGTAGCCCCAGGCCACTGCGTCGTGGCGCGCCGTGCCACCGCGACCCTGGAACACCGCGCCCTCGATGGGAAAGCGCGCGTCGGGCCGCGTGTTGAGGATCGGTGCCCGCTGCTTCACTTGCTTGGCGTCCAAGAGCCGCGCGTCGGTGCCGTTGATCTGCATGGCATTGACGACCCGCGCCGCCAGTTCCATCTCGGGGTCGGAATGGACCAAGACCATCATGCCCCGCTGCGAGAGCATGACGTTGTAGTTCAATTCTCGCGACAGGCCTTCGTATAGCCGCAAGGCCAGATCGTAGAGGGCGACGCTGGCGGGGTAGAAATAATTTGACCGCACAACCGTGGTGTTGCGCCCCGTATTGCCGCCGCCGAGCCACCCTTTCTCGATCACTGCGACGTTTCGCTGACCGTGGTGTTTGGCCAAGTAGTAGGCGGTGGCCAAGCCGTGCCCGCCGCCGCCGACGATCAGAATATCGTAGGATTTTTTCGGTTTGGGCATGCGCCAGGCCGGCCCCCAGCCCAGATGGCCGCGCACGCCCTCGCGCAGCAGCCGCAACCCCGAATAGGCGGCCCTCATAGACGGTATTTCATGGCACGGCCCGACTTCACCATGGCCCCCAACTAGAGGAACAGGCCCATCGCGTAAACCAGAATTGATGCCTGCTTATGTCTCACGGCAGAAACGCTTCGCGTTTCGGCTTTCTGGGTTGCGGTCTCTACTCGCTCGCTACGCTCGCTCAGCCCGACCGCTGGACGGGGCCTCCGCTTATACCCCGAGGCGCTTTCGCGCTATTCTCGGGGTCGCGGCCCTTATACCAGCGAACATTAAGAATCATTCTGGGTCGCCGCTGGTATTGGTCAGCGCTTGCCTGAACCGCGAATGCACGATAGGCGGGCGGAGAGTTACACTTAGGTCAAACCGATATACGGATTGATTAAATCAGAGGGGCGCTTATGAACTCATCGTATCGCGTGGTGGTTATTGGGGGCGGCGTCGTTGGGGCGTCGGTGCTGTACCATCTGGCCAAATTTGGCTGGTCCGATGTGGTGCTGATCGAACGGGCCGAACTGACCGCAGGGTCAACTTGGCACGCTGCGGCGGGGTTTCACGCGCTGAACGGCGACCCGAACATCGCGGCGCTGCAGGACTATACCATTCGCCTCTACAAGGAAATCCAGGCAGAGAGCGGCCAAGACGTGGGCCTGCATATGACAGGCGGCGTCAATTTGGCCACCAATCAAAGTCGCTGGGAACAGTTGCAGGCCGGGTGGGCGACCTTCCAGGCGATCGGGGTGGAAACGGCCCGCCTGGTCACCCCTGCGGAGATTCGCGACATGACAGGCGGCGTGATCACCACCGCCGACGTGCTTGGTGGTCTCGCGGACTCCAACGAGGGCTATCTGGACCCTTATGGCACGACGGTGGCCTACGCCAACGCGGCCAAGAAGCGCGGCGCCGAGGTGATCTTGCGCAACCGCGTGGTCGAGCTCACTCCTCGCCGCGACGGCACTTGGGATGTCGTGACCGAGCAGGGCACCCTGCACGCCGACCATGTCGTCAACGCAGCGGGGCTTTGGGCCAAGCAGGTCGGGCGCATGGCGGGCGTCGATCTGCCCGTGACCCCCATGGAGCATCACTATCTGGTCACCGAGCCCTTGGACAGCATCAAGGCGCTCGACCACGAATTTCCTGTAACCGTCGATCTGGATGGCTTCACCTACGTCCGCCAGGAGGGCCATGGGCTGTTGCTGGGCCTTTACGAACGCAACCCCAAGCACTGGCAAATGGACGGCGCCCCCTGGGATTATGGGATGGATCTGATCCCCGAGGATGTGGATCGGATCAGCGACGAGCTGGCCAAGGGGTTCAGCCGTTACCCCGAACTGGAACAGGTTGGCATCAAACGCTGGGTCAACGGCGCCTTTACGTTTGCGCCCGACGGCAATCCCCTGGTCGGGCCCGTGGGGCCGCGCGGCTATTGGGTGGCGTGCGGGGTCATGGCGGGTTTCAGCCAGGGCGGCGGGGTCGGAAAATCACTGGCCGAGTGGATGATCCACGGCGCGCCCGAAAACGATATCTTCGGCATGGATGTGGCGCGGTTTGGGCCGCACCAGGCGAATAAGGAGTACATCCGCCAGACCACGGCGCAGTTTTACTCGCGGCGCATGATCTTCACCTACCCCAACGAGCAGTTGCCCGCAGGGCGCAACCTCAAACTGCCAGGGGCCTTTTACGATATGGACGCCGCAGGCGCGCGCTGGGGCAACGTCTGGGGGCTGGAGGTTCCCCTCTACTTCGCCGATCAGGACTTTGAAGAACCTGGCACCTTGCGCCGTTCGGCGAATTTTTCCTTGGTCGCGGGTGAGTGCGCGGCGGTACGGGACGCGGCGGGCCTGCTCGATATCTCGGGCTTTGCGCGCTATCGGGTCAGCGGCAAAGGCGCGGCGGCCTGGCTCGACCATTTGCTCGCCTGCAAACTGCCCGCGCCAGGGCGGATCAAACTGGCCCCCATGCTCGCCGAAGACGGACGGCTGAAGGGCGATCTGACGCTGTTCAACTGGGGCAAGGATGAATTTTGGATCATGGGCAGTTACTATCTGCGCGCCTTCCATTGGCGCTGGTTCCAAGATCATCTGCGCGCCGATGTGCAGCTGGAGGATCTGTCCGACGCGGTTTCGGGGTTTCTCCTGAGCGGCCCCAAGACCCTGGAGATCCTCGCGACCGTCGCCGACACGGATCTGTCGAACCTGAAGATGATGCACTGCGGCATGGCCGACATCGGGTTGCACCGCGCCCGCGTCGCCCGCCTATCGCTTTCAGGGGAAGTCGGCGTTGAGATTAGCGTGCCTGCTAATGAACAGGCCTCCCTGCGCCGCGTGTTGCTCGAGGCAGGCGCGGCCCATGGACTAAAGGAAGTCGGTTTCTTGGCTATGCTGTCCTTGCGCCTCGAAAAAGGCATTGGTATCTGGAACGCCGAATTTACCCAAGGCTATACGCCCGCGCAAACGGGCCTTGCGCGCTGGATTGCGTGGGACAAGGGCGACTTCATCGGCAAAGCCGCCGCCCAGGCGGCCCCCGAACCCGACCGCAAACTCGTCATGCTGGACGTTGCAACGGACAATGCCGATGCCATGGGCTTTGAACCCGTCTGGGCCGAGGGCAAGGTCGTGGGCATGACCACGTCGGGCGGCTACGGCCACCGCCTCCAACGCAGCTTGGCCCTCGCCTTGGTTCAAGTGCCTTTCACAGAAATCGGCACCGCCCTAAGCGTCCATGTCATGGGCGAGGAACGCCCCGCCCAGGTCATCGCCCCATCCCCCTACGACCCCAGCGGATCGCGGATGCGGCTCTGATACTGGCGAACGTAAGAGTCATTCTCATTCGCCGCTGGCCTTAGGCCGCATCAAGTTGCGCCAGATAGGTTTGGACTTCGGCGGCGATCACCCGACCTGGCGTGCGATCTGGGTAGTAGGTGAGGACACGGCCCTGGGCGTCGGTTAGGAAGATTAGGCTGGCGTGGTCGACACGGTACCCTGCGGGGAAGAATTCATCGGGCACGTATTCAAAACGAATTCCAAAAGCCGCCGCCATGTGCTGGGCCGCCGCCTGGTCTTTGGGGCGCATGGCGACGCCGTTGCCCGCGTAGCGGCTGTCCATATAGGCGGCCAGTTCATTGTAGGGGCCGTCGATCGTATCGTCGGCGGGGTCGAGGGTGACGAACACATTGGTGACCCGCGCGCGCGCTTCGGGCGCGTCCAACGCGAGGGTTTTAAGGGTGGACGCGATGGAAACGGCGGCGTTCAGGCACACATCGGGACAGTTCATGTAGCCAAAATAGACCAGCCGCAGGTCGCCATCTAAATCCGACAGGCTTTGAATTTGGCCGTGGTGCGTTTGCGCGCGCAGGTCCGAGCCCTGCTGGGATCCACGCGGGGGATTGGTATAAAAATAGAAAAAGCCGCCAACGGCAACCCCGAGGAACAGGACAAGCGGGAGGAGGGTCCGTCGCGTCATAGAGGAGTAAAGGGCTTGCGGGGCGGCAAGGCCTTACCCAAAAGGTGCGATTTCGCGCCCCCTAGCCCTGCGGTTAGGCGCTGGCGGCCGTCAAACGACGCTTGAGTTTCTGCAAGCCAGGCCCCAACTTGGTGTCGGGCGTACCGAGCAAAAAGGCGTCCAGCCCGCCCTTCTTCTCAATGGTGCGAATGCCCCGCGTTGAGAGACGCAACTTGACGGTTTCCCCAAGAATATCGGACAAAAACCGCGTATGCTGCATATTGGGCAGCCAACGCCGGCGCGACCGATTGTTGGCGTGCGAGACATTGTTTCCCGTTTGGACTCCGCGCCCAGTAACTTCGCAGCGGCGAGACATGGCTCTAACCCTTTAGTTTTGGTTTCTGTGTCAAGAGGGGCCGCCGATAAGGCCCGCGCTCGCGAGGGTCAAGGTCTAATACCAACGGCGAAAAAAGTTGACACTTTTTTCGCCGTTTTGTGTCTCACGGCAGAAACGCTTTGCGTTTCGCCTTTTTCGGGTTGCGATCTCTACTCGGTCGCTAGGCTCGCTCAGCCCGACCGCAGGACGGGGCCTTCGCTTATACCCCGAGGCGCTTTCTTAGCTCATCTCGGGGCCGCGCGTTTGGAGCGCGGGCGTTCCCTGCGCCCTTCGGGCTTGGAGCCCGCTGCGGGGGCCGCAGTCGCGGCCCTTATACCAGCGAACATAAGAGTCATTCTGGGTCGCCGCTGGTATAATCCAAGACCCGAGGTTAGAACCCTGCAGGGATTGCCGAACTCAAAACACCCCCAGGCACCAGCCCAGAACGGCTTTTTGGACATGGAGGCGATTTTCTGCCTCGTCAAAGACCACGGACTGCGGACCATCGATCACTTCTGTGGTCACTTCTTCCTCGCGGTGGGCGGGCAGGCAGTGCATGAAAATCGCGTCCTTGGCCGCTTGCGCCATGAGGGCGCTGTTGACCTGATAAGGCCGTAGCAGATTGTGCCGCGAGACCGCTGCATCGTCGCCCATGGACACCCAGGTATCGGTAATCAGCGCCCGCGCGCCGCGGGCGGCGACGTCGGGGTCGTGGGTCAGGGTTACATGATCGTTCAGATAGCGAGCCTCGGGGGCTAAGGGCTCGGGCGTTGCCACCGCCAACTCAAAGTCGAACAAGTCTGCTGCCTGCATGAGCGAATGGGCCATGTTGTTGCCGTCGCCAAAGTAGGCCAACCGCTGGCCTTTGATCGCGCCGCGATGCTCCTCAAAGGTCATGACATCGGCCATGACTTGGCAGGGATGCCCTTGGTCGGTCAGGCCATTGATGACGGGGACGGTGGCCGCGTCCGCCAGCTCGGCCAAGATCTGATGACCGAAGGTACGGATCATAAGGGCATCGCAATAGCGCGACAGGACCTTGGCCGTATCGGACACGCTCTCACCGCGACCCATTTGCATCTCAGCGGAGGACAGGACGATGGCCTCCCCGCCCAATTGTTGAACGGCACGTTCAAACGACACACGGGTACGCGTTGAAGGTTTTTCGAAGATCATCGCCAAAGCCTTGCCCTTCAAAGGCATGGCTTGGTCAGCGCCCTGTTCGGCCGACGCCGACTTCCAGGCCTTAGCGCGTTCGGTGATGGTGCGTAAACTCGCCGAGCCCACCTCGGAGAGGTCTAAAAAATGCCGCATGGATCGGTCCCCACTGCAGAAGGAACCAGAGAGCATGACGGCATTTCGTCGTCACTGCAACAGGGATTCTTCAAAGGGGGTGTGGGAGAGCAGGTCATAGCCCGTCTCGGTCACATGCACCTGCTGCTCCAACTTGACGCCTTGGCTGCCCCCCTCGGCGCCCACGTAGGATTCAACGCATAAGACCATGCCCGCCTCGATAACCCCGTCGTAGGGGTTGGGGCCGCGAAACCCAGGGTTTATGCGCGGGTATTCGTCGCACATGCCAACGGCATGGGCTAGGCACGTGTAAGCACCCTTGTGGTAAATCGGGTCTTGCGCATAGGCCTGCGCCTGAAAATCGGTAAAGCTTAGGCCCGGTTTTACCAGCGCCAAATTGTGCTGCACTTCGGCGTAGGCCAACTGATATAGGTGCCGCTGTTCCTTGGTCGGCGCGCCAGGGCCGCAATGGAGCGTCCGGGAGATGTCGGCAAAGTAACCGAACGGCCCGATCATGTCGGTGTCGAAACCCACCAATTCGCCCGCTTGCACCTTGCGCTGCGTTGCTTCCTGGTACCAGGGATTGGTTCGAGGTCCCGAGGCCAGCATGCGACCATCGTGCCAGTCGCCCTGGTTGGCAAGGTTGGTATAGTTCAAAATGCCCCAAAGCTGGCACTCGGTGACGCCAGGGCGCAAAGCTCGCCGCATGGTTTGAATACCCAAATCGGCAACCGCGCAGGCCCAGGTCATGCAGGTGATTTCATCCGCCGATTTCAGCACCCGCGCGGCTTCGGCAATCGGGCTGCCGTCGACCACCTCAAGGCCACGCCGTTCTAGGGCTTGGGTGATCGACGGATTGACATATTCGATCGCGACCTTGCCCTTGGGTGCGCCGATGTCGATCAAGTAGGCCGCAACATCGCCGGCTAGCGCGGCCGCTTGCTCGGGCAGGTTGAAGCCGCCGCAGAAGAACGAAATGGCGCGCGCGGCGGCGTAGCCGTCCACCCCTGGTAAATCGACGTAAGCGCCGTGCAGCACGCTTGGCCCCGCCTGCGACATAAATAAGTACGTCTCAGGCATGTGCGATTGATAGAGCGCGTAGGTTTGATAGTCGATGGCGTAGCGCAAGGATATGGGCGAATGCAGGATCAGGCACGCCACGTCGTGCGCGGCCATGGTTTGGCGCAAACGCTGGGTTCGGTAGGCATGCAAGCGCGCCAAATCTGGTGCGTCCAGCCTATAGGTGTCGCGCACGTCGGACCAAGTGTCCTCTAAAATCAGCCGATCAGGGGTCTGTAGCATGCGCCCTTGTTTGAGGGGTCATGCGCAAGCACAATATGCTGAAACCGACTTGGGCGCATCCCCTCGCCGCCTCTGCGACGCTGTGTCTCAAATCCGCTGGTCACCCACCGCGAACTTCATATCAACCAGCGCGGTTGCCTTGTCTTCGATGGGCTCGCGCGCGGCCTGGCGGCGGCGGCGCGCGAAAAGAACGCTTGACGCCCGCGCGCGGTGCGGACTAGGGGCCGTGAAGGCTCTGGACGCCTGCCGCCCGCTGACTTCTTTGTCCTGGTGAAGTTCTGGATCAGAAACGATCTTCCTCATCCTCGGCCTTTGTCGCGCGGATGGTAAGGCGGGCCCCATCCCACTTTCTTGCGACACGAGCTAGAAGGAAAACGGGATCATGTCTTCCCTTACCAATTCACACCCTCGGCCAGGGCTCGTTTCAAAGAAACGAGAAAACCTGGGCATGACACGCGATTTGCCAGCACTGGTGCAAGCAAAAGCGGAAGCGAAGGCACTGCGCCAAGATCGGGCCACGAACGGACAACAGATTAGCCATTCAGAGGCGCTGGAAGCCGTCGCGCATGGCTACGGTTTTCGGGATTGGAACGCCTTCCACGCGGCAATTCGGGACCTGCCCCAGGAGGGGTGGAGCGCTGGCAGGCGCGTGACAGGCACCTATTTGTCGCAGCCGTTCGTTGCGACGGTTCGGTCGGCGGAGCAGGTGCAACCAGGGTGGTTTCGACTTGCCCTGGACCTCGACGAGGCGGTGGACGTGGTGCGGTTCGCGAGTTTCTCCAACCTCCGCAGCCATTTGCGAATTGTCGTTGGACCTAAGGGCTATTCGAAGGAGCGCACCTCCGACGGAACCCCGCACCTGGTGCTGATGTCCTGATCCCAACACTGCGGAGGTTTGATTCTTCGAGCCGCTGACGGACCCAGAATCGAGTGAACTAAAAAACCGCCCAGTTCCAGAGCCATAGTGGATCCCAAGTCGATTGGAATAATCGACCCCAAGGAACATCCGCGCCAACAAAGTGGCTGGCGCGGCAGGATTCGAACCTGCAATCTACGGTACCAAAAACCGGTGCCTTACCATTGGGCCACGCGCCATCCGTGAGGGCAGCGGCTTAGCCGCGAACCTAGGCACTTTCAAGGGGCATTTGCGGGCGAAGGCTGTATAGACGCCTCTCGCCCATGCTGTCCTGGTTCTCCCCTCGCCCGCCCTTGCCGCGCCTGCCTTTGGACCCGCAGAAGCGCGCGATTCTGCGACCCTTTCAGGATCAAGATGCATCTGCCTTTACGTCCCAGATTCGCGCCACGCTCGCCCAAAGCGGAACCGAGGGTCATATGCTGACCTTCCCGCCTGGCTTTACCGAGCGCCAGGCCCGCGCGCGTATCCGCCAGACCCATAGGTGGCTGGAACGCGATCAGGGATGGTCGCTGGCCTTGGTCCATGAAGGCCAACTGGTCGGTCAGGTGCAGCTGATCTGCACGCTCCCCAAGCGCCGCAAGGCCGAAATTGCCTATTGGCTCGCCCCGCACGCGCGCGGCCAGGGCTTGGCCCGCCGCGGGGTTGCGGCTTTGATCGCCGTCGCCCGAGAACGGTGGCCGCTGGAACACATCGAGGCAACCGTCGTGCCGTCCAACGCGGCCTCCATTTCCTTGCTGGAAGATTTGGGCTTTACCAAACGTGAATTGGCACCGGTTCCCTATCGTGTACAGGGCCATTGGCGGCGGCGCACCGCCGACCTGCTGGTCTTCACCCGTGACGCCTGGAACCAATCATGAGCGACAAGCCCCCCAAAACCGATCTCGAATGGCGTCAACAGCTGTCGCCCGAAGCCTACCGCGTTCTGCGCCAGCACGGCACCGAGCGGGCGGGCACCTCCCCCCTCAATCACGTCAAAGACCCTGGACAGTTTACCTGCGCAGGCTGCGGCACAGCGCTGTTCTCCAGCACGACAAAGTACGACAGCGGCTCGGGCTGGCCATCGTTTTACGCGCCCTTGAACGAAACCGTCGTCGCAACCCAAACCGACCAGAGCTTTGCCATGACCCGCACCGAAGTCCACTGCGCGACCTGCCAAGGGCACTTGGGCCATGTGTTCCCCGACGGCCCAGAACCGACGGGCCTGCGCTATTGCATCAACGGCGTCGCCCTGGAATTCGCTCCCGAAGTACCGTAGCTAAGACCAGCGGCGACCAGGAATGACTCTTATGTTCGCTGGTATTAAGGGCCGCGACTGCGGCCCCCGCAGCGGCCCCGAGAATAGCGCGAAAGCGCCTCGGGGTAAAGCGAAGGCTCAGTCCTGCGGTCGGGCTGAGCGAGCGAGTAGAGACCGCAACCCAAAACGCCGAAACGCGAAGCGTTTCTGCCGTGAGACATAAAACGGCCAAAAAAGTGTCAACTTTTTTGGCCACCAGTATAAGCCCCTCAACTTTCCATCAAAAATCGCTGCCAGGCGTCGGCGCTGGCTTTGGGCGTGCGCGCCTGCGTTTCGTAGTCGACATGGACAAGACCAAAGCGTTGCTCATAGCCCTCGGCCCATTCGTAGTTGTCGAGTAAAGACCAAGCAAAGTACCCCTTGAGCGGGACGCCCTGGTCGAGCGCGCGCAGGCAAGCGCTTAAGTGCGCGTCGAAGTAGGCGATGCGCTGCGGGTCGTGCGTGCCCGCGCACGCCATGCCGTTCTCAGTTACATAGAGCGGCAGCGCGCCCGTATAGTCGCGGGCGGTGCGCACCAAAAAATCGGTCAGGCCGCGCGGATAGACCCGCCACCCCATGGAGGTCAGCGGCGGGTCCGACTGTTCGGGCCAGGGCAAGGAGGTCAAATCAAAGAAGTCTTGACCGTGCGGCAACCAGCGCGTCTGGGTATAGTAGTTGATACCCAGCCAATCGACCGGCGTGGCGATTGTCGCAAGATCGGTGGCAAAATCCTTGGGCAGATCGACCCCGAACGCGTCCACAAGCTCGCTTGGATACGCGCCCCGAAACAGCCCGCCCAAGAACCAATCCTGGTAAAGGCAGCCCCAGCGGCGCGCCGCCTCGACGCTCGCGGGTCGGTCGTCGGCGCCGACGGCTGCCTCCATATTCAAGACGATTCCGATATTCTGCGCGCCCTCGGCCCGCAAAGCCTGGGTCGCCAAGCCGTGCGCCAAAGGCACATGGTGCATGGCGCGCGCGGTTGCGCGGCGATCGCGATACCCCGGCGCATGGATACCCAGCATGTGCGAGAGGTAAGTGATGCACCAAGGTTCATTGAAGGTCGCAAGGCTTGCCAAGCGATCCCCAAAGCGCGCGCCAATCGCGCCTGCGTAGTCCGCAAAGCGGCGCGCTGTCTCTGGGTTCATCCATCCGCCCACGTCCTGAATCTCGCTGGGCAAATCCCAATGATAGAGCGTGGCGAAGGGCCGCAAGCCCAGGTCAAGCTGGGTGTCGATCAAGCGATCGTAGAAATCAAACCCCGCCGCACTCGCGGCGCCCGCGCCAGGGAAGAGGCGCGGCCAGGAAAAGGAAAAGCGATACGCCGAAAAGCCCAAATCTCTCAGTAGGGCCAAGTCCTGCCGAAAGTACTTCATATGATCGCACGCCGTCGCGCCGTCGTCTTGGTTCTTCACATTGCCAGGCGTGGCGGCGAAAGTGTCCCAGATCGTTCGCCCGCGGCTGTCTCCGCCCCCCTCAATTTGGTAGGCGGCTGTGGCGCAGCCAAAGATGAAGTCGGGTGGAAACGCCGATTTGGCGCATTGGAAGCTATTGGATGGACGAGGCATGATACCAGCGGCGATTTAAAATGACTCTTTTATTCGCTGGTATAAGGGCCGCGACTGCGGCCCCCGTAGCGGCCCCGAGAATGGCGGACACGCGCCTCGGGGTATAAGCGAAGGCCCCGTCGGAGGCGAAACGCGAAGCGTTTCTGCCGTGAGACATAAAACGGCTAAAAAAGTGTCAACTTTTTTCGCCGTTGGCATGAGGCGTCCTGACTGGTCCACTGCGCAGGCCTAAGCTGCGGTTTCGGGCTTTACCTCGAGCACGATGCCCTTGACACTCGCGACCCTAATGCGCGTCTTGGCGGGCATGTCGGCGCCGACGACGGTCCAGGTGCTGTCACCGACCCGCGCACGGCCCTGACCGCCCTTGATCGCCTCGGTCACGACCCCAGGCGACCCGACCAAATTGGCCTCAAAGCGGTTGAGTTCTCGATCATCCTCCAAAGCGTTGGAGCCTGCCCGCAAGTAGGGCCGCAGCAGGAACACGCCCGCCACCGAGGCAAGCGCGAATAAGCCGATTTGCACGCCCAGGCCGAGGCCTGGGATCAACGCCCCAACCAAGGCCACCAGGGCACCAATGGCGAACCAGATCAGAACAAAGCTGGGGACGAAAATTTCCAAAATCACAAGCGCGATGGCAAAGACGAGCCACCCGATCCATAAGGGCGTGTGGGTAAAAATTTCCATGGGACGTGCGGGGCCGTACCGGCGTCCAGGCCCTAGGCCTTGGGGATCGCGCGGCTGGTCTTGCGCGCAGGTTTGGGCGCTGGGGTTGCCGCATCGCTCGCCCCAAAGGTCTGCTTAGCGATCTCTGCGATGCCCGCAATCGACCCGATTACGCTGGATGCCTCCATGGGCATGAGCACGACTTTGGCATTGGGCGCGCTGGCGATGCCTTGCAAGGCTTCGGTATATTTGGTGGCGACGAAGTAGTTCACGGCTTGAATGTCGCCGCCCGCGATGGCTTCGGAGACCATGCGGGTGGCGGCGGCGTCGGCTTCGGCCAAGCGTTCGCGCGCTTCGGCCTGGCGCTTGGCCGCTTCCAACTCGCCTTCGGCTTGCAAGATCGCCGCTTGTTTTTCGCCCTCGGCGCGCAGGATGTCCGCTTCTCGACTTCCAGACGCCTCCAAGACTTGCGCGCGCTTGTCCCGTTCCGCCTTCATCTGCCGCGACATGGAGGCTTGCAGATCGCTCGGGGGCGCGATGTCGCGAATTTCCACCCGCGTCACTTTCGTGCCCCAGGGGTTGGTCGCTTGATCGATGACGATCAGCAGTTCGGCGTTGATGCGGTCGCGCTGCGAAAGCAGTTCGTCCAACTCCATGGATCCCATGACGGTTCGGATGTTGGTCAGGGCCAAGTTTTCCATGGCGCGTTCCAGGTCATTGACTTGGTAGGCCGCCTTCGCCGCATCGCCAACCTGGTAGAACACCACCCCATCGACGGCGACGATGGCGTTGTCGCGCGTGATGACTTCCTGCGTTGGAATGTCCATGACCGATTCCCGCATGTTCATGCGATAGCCAACGCGGTCCAAGAACGGTACGATAAAGCTCAGCCCTGGTTTTAGGGTGCGGCTGTAGCGACCGAACCGCTCGACCGTGTATTCATAGCCCTGCGGCACGGTCTTGACCGCGGACATGATCAGGAACACCACCAAAATCAGTAGGGCGATCAGGGCGACGAAACCTGGGGAGATAAGATCGAACGTGTCCATGGGACCTCCTTTGTTCACTCCTCCCCATATCGTGATGGGGACGACCTATTTCAAGGCGTCTTGACCCCTGGTCGGGGGCAACCCATAGGCAGGCCATGGCGATCCTCGACATTCTGCTGGCCCCGCACCCGACCCTCATCACCGCCGCGAAGCCCGTGGCATCGGTCAATGCCAGCTTGCAGCGCTTGGCCGACGATATGCTGGAGACCATGTACGAAGCCCCTGGAATCGGGCTGGCGGCCAATCAGATCGGCCGGCTGGAACGGGTCTTTGTCATGGACTGCCAGCGCGACCCCGACGCGCCGCGCCAACCGCGCATTTTGTTCAACCCAGAGATCGTCTGGCAGAGCGCCGAGCTAAGATCCTATGAGGAAGGCTGCCTCTCCGTCCCGCAGCAATTTGCCGATGTGACCCGCCCTGCGGAGGTCAAGGTCGCCTACATGGACCCCACGGGCGCGGCGCAAACGGTCCATTTTGCGGGACTGGAAGCAACCTGCGCACAGCACGAGATCGACCACTTGAACGGCATTTTGTTCTGGGACCATGTCTCCCCCCTCAAACGCAATATGTTGCGGCGCAAACTGGCCAAACTAAAAAAAGAACAGGAACGCGAGGCGAATACCAGCGGCGATTGAGAACGACTCTTATGTTCGCTGGTATAAGGGCCGCGACTGCGGCCCCCGCAGCGGCCCCGAGATCAGCGCGAAAGCGCCTCGGGGTAAAGCGAAGGCCCGGTCGGAGGCGAAACGCGAAGCGTTTCTGCCGCGAGACATAAAACGGCCAAAAAAGTGTCAGCTTTTTTGGCCGTTGCTATAAGGGGACGGTGCCTGCCTAAAGCTCGGGGAGCCGCCATGCGCCTTATTTTTATGGGGACACCAGATTTTGCCGCCACGGCC
The DNA here is from genome assembly GCA_965229645.1 of Alphaproteobacteria bacterium. Taxonomy (GTDB): domain Bacteria; phylum Pseudomonadota; class Alphaproteobacteria; order UBA7985; family UBA7985; genus CAXQZM01. Next base: position 2,653,318 of record OZ245893.1, on the reverse strand, counting down.
TTGCACGCCTTGATCGACGCGGGCCATCAGATCTGCGCGGTCTATAGCCAACCGCCGCGTCCAGCGGGGCGCGGGCAGCGGCCCCAACCTTCGGCCGTTCAGGCTCTCGCTGAGGCCCAAGGCCTCAAAGTTCTTACTCCCCGCACCTTCAAAGACGCGGCGGCGCGCGCCGACTTTGCTGCGCACGAGGCCGACGCTGCGATTGTCGCCGCCTACGGCCTGCTCCTCCCAAGGGACGTGCTGACGGCCCCTGTCCACGGCTGCATCAACATTCATGCCAGTCTCTTGCCACGGTGGCGCGGCGCAGCGCCGATCCATCGGGCCATAGAGGCTGGCGATCCCGAAACGGGGATCTCGCTCATGCAGATGCAGCGCGGCCTCGATACGGGTCCCGTTCTTAAGGCCCGCAAGCTGAAGATCGGCGCGCTCGACACGACGGCCAGCTTGCAGAGCAAACTCGCCCGCCTCGGCGGTGAAACCCTGGTCGAGGCGCTGCCCCAACTCGCCGCCCTTGCCGCCGTTCCACAACCCAGCGCGGGCGTGACCTATGCCGCCAAAATCGACAAGGGCGAAACCCAGATCGACTGGTCGCAGCCGCCCGAAACAATCGCGCGCAAAATCCGTGCCTTTTCGCCGTTTCCTGGGGCCTGGTTTGCGGTCGCGGGGGAGCGGATCAAGGTCCTGAACGCCCGCGCCTCCACGGGCGGTGCCCTCAACTTAAGGGGGGTGGAACTGCTCGAGCTGCAAAGGGCAGGCAAGCGCGCCCAGCCTGTCGAGGCGTTCCTGGCGGGGTTCGACGTGACAAAATTGCAACAGTTCCAACGGTCGATTTAGGGACTTGGGGGTCAATCCATGGCGACCTTTTTGGCCCTGTTCGAATACCATGGCGGCGCGTACCACGGCTGGCAACGGCAGGCGGGCCTCAAGACCGTGCAGGGCGAAATCGAAGCAGCCTTGCGCATCCTGACGAATCGCCCCACGACCGTCCAGGCATGCGGGCGAACCGACGCTGGCGTCCATGCTTTGGCCATGCCCGTTAGCTTTGATCTTGTCGGGATCGACGCCAACGCCCTGCGCGAACGCCTCAATGGTTTGCTCGCGCCCCAACCCATCGCGTGCTTGGATGTCTATACCATGCCTGCGGGGTTCAATGCCCGGTTCGACTGCTTGGACCGTGCCTATGAATACCGTATTCTGGCCCGCCGCGCGCCCGCCGCCGTGGACCAGGGCGGCGTTCTTAGCGTGCGTGTGCCGCTCGATATGGCGGCCATGCGGGCGGGCGCCGCCTATCTGATCGGCCGTCACGACTTCAGCACGTTTCGGTCCAAGCATTGCCAGGCCGACTCTCCGCTAAAGACCCTCGACAGGCTGGAAGTTCGCGAACGAGGCGGACACACGATCATCGAAACCCAGGCCCGATCCTTCCTGCACCACCAGGTCCGGCTCATGGTTGGGTCCCTGATCCAGGTCGGCAAAGGTCGCTGGCCCCCCAGTCGTATGGGCACGGCCCTACGCGCCGCCGATCCGCGCGCGTGCGGCCCTTTGGTCGCGGCAGAAGGTCTCTATTTTGTGCGGGGAACCTACGCCGACCTACCCAGCCCTGGCCCCTACCACCGTTGATAATAACAGCGGCGAATGAGAATGACTCTTGTGATCGCTGGCATAAGGGCCGCGACTGCGGCCCCCGTAGCGGCCCCGAGAATAGCGCGAGAGCGCCTCGGGGTATAAGCGAAGGCCCCGTCGGAGGCGAAACGCGAAGCGTTTCTGCCGTGAGACACAAAACGGCAAAAAAAGTGTCAACTTATTTCGCCGTTGGTATCAATCGCCGCTAATCAGACAGCGCCTCGATTCGCGCCGTTTTGATGTTGTAGTGGTGCTGGTGCAGTGTTTCGTCGCGAATCAGGCCAATGGCTTTTTCAATGCTGTCTAGCGTCAAATGAAACCACTCGCGCGGCTGGACGGGTGTTCCGAACCGATCTTTGATTTCCACATCTGCGCGCGCAGCCTGAAAGAAGGTGTGGAGCAGTTTTTCCATCGCGCTGGGCCTTACGTTGTGCAATTCTGCCTCCAGCGCCACTTCAACGGGGGCGAGCAAGTAGGTGGGGTCAGTTTCTGCGCGCGAAATGCGTCGTGCCACGCTGCCCGTTGTGACGCCAATTTTGAAGAGAGAATGGCGATGGAGTTGCATATAGGGATCATTGGAAAGGCTGCGTAGGACGTAGATGCTGCCCGTTTGGCTCTGTTCTGCGCCCTCGAACAGCGGTCCCAGGTGGTCGCGGCGGGGGGAGATGCGCCGTCCCTTTGCCTCGGGCTTATAGAGCTCTGCGGCTAGGGAGCGGGAGAGCAGGCGCGATTGGGTGCCATTGGCGAAGATTAGGCGCAAACGCTCATTCGGGCGGCCAGCTTGTTCGAAGGTCTGGCTGCGGTCGGCAACGTAGCACAGGACGCCCTTAAGGATGAAAAACTGCCCCTCCCGAATCTCCCGTTCATTGGTAAAGCGTTCGCTCTCGCGGTTGCCATCCTCCAAGTCCTTCACGACCTGATCGAACAAGGGTTTGAAGGTGTCGAAATCGGGGCAAAGCTCTTTGCCCGCAATTTCCTCTGCCCGCTGGATTTGATCGCGGGTGCGCACATGGCGCAGGGTGAAGATACTATCGTCGGCTCCGTCCTTCTCCGCAACCTGCCCTATAAGTTCTGCCATGTCGGTCTTGGCGATGGGCGGGAGGGCCGCGGAAAGGTCGGCGGTCAGGAGGCCTCTGGCGTCCTTCCCCTCCAGCAAGGGATGCCATTGCGGATGGGCCTGAATGACCTCTAGTCGGGTGCGATAGATCTTCTCAAATGGCGACGCCCCTGCCTCGTTGACGGGAATGCGGCCTTCCCGTTCGACAAAAGCCGTAATTTCCGCAAACCCGCGCACAAGGCGCGATTCTTCGGCACTTAAGGCGGGCGCGACCTTTTCCTCGGGGACGCGTTTCTCGTCGATAACTTGCTTGAGGATGGCGTCCAGATCAATCATGGGCCTGCGCAGCCTTGGCTGCCGCCTGTTTCTCGCGCGCGCGGTTGAGGATCCAGGCATAAATTTCCGCATAGCGCCGTTCCACGGGATCGGCGGCGTTGAGGTCAGGGTCGCGCTGATGCCGCGCCCTGAAGGTCTCTATACGGGGCCAGGTATCGACCGCTTCCGTTTCGGTCACCTTGACGCGCTTGCCGACAACAGCGCGCTGTACATCGGCAAGGACCTTGCTGCCCAGTTCAACGGAAATAACTTCATAAGCCTGTTGGAAGGGGTTTATGGCGGCGATCAGGTCCATATCTAGGTCGGCGACGTTGAGCAGCTTGTTGAGCCCATCGACAAAGCTGAGCGCCGCGTCGCCGCTGCCGCGTTCGTCCCTGGCAGTTTCGGTGCCCTGGGCGGCCTCCTCCTCCTCCTGCTGGTGTTGGCGAATCAATTCGGGCAGGGCCATTTTGACGAGCAAGTGCTGGGCAAAAACCTCCGCTTCCTCGTCGCTATGCTTGGGGTTTTTGCGGATATAGATGGCCTTGGCCGCATCGCGCACCACGTTCGACGGAGAGATTTCGGGGTTCAGCGCCGCTTGCTCGATCACTTCCTTCGTTTGATAGAGTTCTGCTTGCACATCTAAGAGCTCTTCTTGGATGGCCTTTTTGCAGCGCTCGCTCGGGGGCGCTCTTAGGCCGCCGATCTCGATCTGGTATTCCGCTTGTCCATGGTCGCCAAAGCCCGTCAGCGTGGCGGCCCCGCCTTGCTCATACTTCACATCCAACGAGCTGCGCGGCCGAAAGTCGGTTTTGGGGGCCAGCACTTGTTCCATCAGCAAAGAGGCGGAAATGGCTTTGAGCATATTGTTCACCGCCTCGGTGACGTTTTCCTGGTCGGCGTCAGGCTCGCCGACCAAATTGGTGAAGCGCGCGTGGCTTTTCCCTGGGGCATCGCGGGTCGCGCGACCAATGATTTGAATGATTTCAGTTAGAGAGCTTTTATAGCCGATGGTCAGCGCGTGTTCGCACCAAATCCAGTCAAAGCCCTCCTTGGCCATGCCGAGCGCAATGATGATGTCCACCTTGTCGCGATCTTCTGCCGTATCGCGCAGCGCGGCTTTAACCTTATCCCGTTCGCCCTGATCGTCCACCAGATCAGCGATTTTGAGCAGTTTGCCCTCGGGCGTCTTCACCCGCGAAAACCCGGTTTGCGGATCGCGGCCTTCATAGGTGCCGAGCGCATCTAGGATCGCGTTGACCTCGTCGTATTTCTGGCCCGTGCTTTCCGCGGCATTGACATTGGGAATGTGGACGATGGTTTTGAGGTTTGGGTCCAATACCTCCCCAATCGCATCCAAGTAAGCGCCGCGATAAAAATGATGCCCCAGCGAGAGCGTCTTCAGATGCTCGTAGCCGTTGAGCTGCTCGTAGTAGGTATAGGTCACGTGGGTGAATCGATCCTCATCGTCGGGGTGGAGAACCGGCTCTGTATCCCCGCGGAAATAGGACCCCGTCATAGCCATGACATGGGCCTTGTCCCGCGCCATGAGGCCGCGTAGGCATTCGCCCAGGCGGTTTTCCCGATTGGCGCTGACATGATGGAACTCGTCAATAGCGATCAGCGTATCGTCAAAGGCCGCCGCCCCCAATTCGACAAAGGCAAAGCGGAAGGTCGCATGGGTGCAAACCAGCACCCGATCCGCACTTTTCAAAAATTCAGCAAGGGCCGTGACTTTGGATTTGGCGAGCGCGCCTGCATCCGCGCCCGTCATGCACAGGTTCCAACGCGGTTCAATGGTCCAGTCGTGGGCGAAACCCTGGTCGGTCAGCGCCGTATTGGCGAAGGACGCGCCGATGGCGGTTTCGGGCACCGTTACAATGACTTTGCCGACGCCCTGTTCGTGCAGCTTATGGAGCGCGATGAACATGAGCGCGCGGGACTTGCCTGCCGCAGGCGGGGCTTTCAGCAAGATGTATTGCTCGTCGCGCTGCGCATAGACCCGCGCCTGCATGGCGCGCATCCCCTGCGCGTTGGCGTCTTGGCTTTGCCCCGTTTGGGCATAGGTGAGGCGTAGGTCTTTTCGCATCATGGCGTGGCGGCCTTTTTGGCTAAGTCTTCCAGTAGTTTGAGGTCGTCGGCATCCGCTTGCGCTGCCTCTGCCTTGCGGCGGCTGGCGTCAAAACTGTCATAGCGCTTACCAACGATGGATTTCATCGCCGCATGGCTCAAGCTGCCAGGCTTATCCAGCACGGGCTGATCGTTAAATTCCAGCATCGAATCGACGTTTGATTTCCAAAAATCCAGCGTTAAGTCCGCGCGCCGCTGCACACGCAATTCGGCCTGGTCTAAGAAGATGACGACAAGTCGATTGAGGGTGTCGATTTCGCCCTCTTCCAAATAATTTTTGGCGACGATCACATCGCCCTTCCGCACTCTGGATCCATCCCACGTTTTCAAGGCCATATTGGGCATTTCTGGGTCAGCGCGGTCCACGATCAATTCCGCCGCCGTTCTCCGCGTAACCGCGTAGAGTAGCTTGTTCTGCACGATGCTAAAGAAGGTGCTGGTTTCGGTCTCTGTCGCCTTATAGTCGCTGCTCAGCGCAAACAGGTCGCGCACCTTTTGGTAGAACCGTTTTTCTGAGGCGCGAATATCGCGGATTCGCGCCAGCAGCTCATCAAAATAGTCCCACTGATCGGCGCGCTTTAGGCGCTCATCATCCAGGGCAAAACCCTTGATGAGATAGTCTTGCAAATGGCGATTGGCCCAGCGGCGGAACTCCACCCCACGGGGGGAGCGGATGCGGAAGCCAATGGCTAGGATCAGCTCGAGGTTGTAATAGGCAATCTTGCGCTGAACTTCACGCCCACCTTCATTTTGAACTGTTAAGGATTCCTTGACAGTTGCCTCTTTGGACAGCTCCCCATCTTGAAAAATGTTAATTGCGTGCAAGGATACGTTCTGTTTGCTGGTGGCAAACAGGGCGGCGACTTCGGCCTGGGTCAGCCATACGGTTTGGCCTTCAGCGCGAAGATGCAAGCGTATCTGCCCGTCTTCGCTGGTGTAGAGGATTAGCTCGCTCATGCCGCCTTACCTAACTTTGGCGGCGTAGCGCTTGAATAGGTGCTCGAGGCGGTCGGTGTCGGAACGGAAGGGGCGGTCGCGGTAGATGCGCTCGAGCATGACGTCGTTCAGGCGGTGGGCCTCGCGCAGGTCTTCGGGCATGTCGGCGGGCTTATAGAGGTCTGCGATGGTCTTGGGGAAATGTGCCTCGCGGGCCATCAGGATAGCCTCGGCGCGATGGTTCAACTCATCCTTTTGCAGATCGGTTAGGTCAGGAACGGGGAAGGTGTTCCAGCCCAGGGTGTTGGAATATCTGAAGTCGGTTCGTAAGCGTGAGCAGACCGTGCCGATCCATACCCAGTGCAGGCGGGACGCGATTAGGGCAAGACACCAAAGAGGCGCGTCGTAGAGGGCGAAGTTGCTGTCACCAATGATAGCCCTGCCATCCAGCAACGCGACGGGCAGATAGTCGCGATTTTCCGATGAAACGCGAGGAACGGCGATGGTGTGGGTGGTGGCTGTTCCAGCAATTTGAACAAAGCGGTGAGGCCGTAGTGCAAACTCTCTCGTTGATGGGGCCTTGGATGCTTGGCGTTTTCTGGAGACCGCATTTAAGCGCGCCTTAATCAGGGGAGATGACGCTGCAATCTCAACTTGCTCATCTTCAATCCAAAGGCAATATCTTTCCTTCGAATGGATGAGTTCCTTGGAGCCAAAAAAACTACGGAGAAAGGGTGTCGCAATCTCGTCTGAAAAAAAAGCGTGGGCATCTTCGGGTTCAATTAACAACTTCCCGTCATCACGGGGCATGTTTCCAAACAGCATTTCTGGCAGATTGGATTGCCTGCCCCGAATAGACTCAACGCACAACCTTGTCCCTGGAACAAGATAAGGCCCGATCAGTTCAACGCTTCGGGAACTTGAAGTCCAGTCGCTGCCTCGCCGCTCTCTTTCAAACAAGAATTTTGCCCCTGCGCGCTCGCTTTGCAGACCAACAACAATGACCGTCACGCCCGCCTTATGGGCTGCCAAGTTGGCCCACTTAAACGGAAGGTGTGCAAAACCGATTTCTATGCCTTGGTCAAAAATCCAGGGCCAGAGTTTGCTTACCTGCTGACCTTGGCAAACCGAATTGGTTGAAACCAAGCCTGCTTTCGCCTCATGGGCAACGCAATAAGACGCCGCCTTGAGATACCAGCCCGCGACATAATCTAAGTCCTTCCAGGATTTCAGGTGTTCAGCGGCGGCCTGCAAATCCTGCTTCTGCTCTTTGGTTTGCCAGGTGCTGCCCCGATAGGGCGGGTTGCCCGCTATATAGGTCTCCCACTCTGCGTCGCCCTGCTGTATCTCAAGCTGTGTCAGCAAGTCTTGGTAGCGGGGTTCGCGCACGACTTTGCCTGGGGGGCAAATTTTGAACCAATCTTCGCGTAGGGCGTTGGCGCAGGTGATTTGCCCTGCGTCTTTGAGCGGCAACGCGGGCGGGCCGAAGCCGAAGCGGTCCTCGAACTTCTGATTGTTCTGATATTCCGCGACCCAAAGCGCCAGCTTGGCGGTTTCTGCGGCGAAATCGTCCAGCTCAAGGCCATAAAAATTGCGCAGCTCGATGTGGGAAAACAGATTGCGTTCCGCCGCGCCGTCGAGTTCGTAGAGCCGTTCCAGCAGGTTATTTTCTAGCGCCCGCAGTTCGCGGTAGGCGATGACCAGGAAGTTGCCACTGCCGCACGCGGGGTCAAAGACCCGAACGCGGGAGAGGCGCACCAGCAGCGCTTTGATCCCGTCGCTGCTGTCCCACGTCGCTTTCGCGGCTTGGCGCAGATCATTGAGGAACAGCGGTTCCAGCACGGTCAAGATGTTCGGGACGCTGGTATAGTGCATGCCGAGTTCCGAGCGATCGTCGCTGTTGACCACGGCCTGGATCATGGACCCAAAGATGTCGGGGTTAATCTGGCTCCAGTCCAGCGCGCCCGCATCCAGCAGATAGCGGCGCGCGGCGCGGTTGAACGCGGGCACTTGCGCCGCAGCCGCCGCGCGGTCCTGGCTCTCCATCCCCTCAAACAAGGCCCCGTTCACATAAGGGAAATCGCCCGCCCGCCGCTTGCCCGTGGGCATGTCCGCATCTCGCCTGTTCATCAGGCCGAAGGCCCGCGCCAGCGCCTCCCGCAGGCCCTGGCCCAAATCGTCCGACTCTTCCTTCACCAGGCGGCTGAACATATGCTTGACGGGAAAAATCTTGGTATCTTCGGCAAAGAGGCAGAAGATCAGACGCGCCATGAAGCGGTTTAGGTCGTGCTGGCGCGCCTTACCCTCCCAATCTGGGTTGTGGCGGATCAGGGCGTCGTAGAGCTTGGTGAGGCGGCTGGTGGCCTTGACGTCCAGTTCCTGCTCTTCAGGAACCTTAAACCGCTCGTAGTTGGCCAGCGGCAGGAAGAATCGGAAATCGTAGGTCAGCTCTTCGAGGGTGCAGTTCAGCGTCTCACCGCTCTTCAGGTCCTCCGCGCGCAAAGTTTGCCCATCGGTGGCGAGCAGGAAGCGCAGTTTCTTATCTTTGACATGCGCGGGGCTGGCCGCAAGCGCCGCCTGCGCGTCATCCAAGTCGCCAGGCGCGCACACCACGCCATGCATCTTGCCCCGCCACCACAGGCCACCAGGCTGGTCTGATTTATTGCTGGTGCCCGCCGCGAGCTTCGTGATCGTCGCATCGGGCGCGCCGAAGCACGCAACAAAGTCCAGTAAGAAGCCCTCAGGGTCAAACTCCCCTTCCGCAAGCGCGGTGATCAGCGTCTCAATCTCACCCACATTCATGAGACAGGCCTAGCAGAGTTTTCCGTTCTAATTGTAGAGTGAATTTCGCGATTTCTGATCCGCTGGCGGCCTCTTCCTACGGGCACACCCTTGCGTCCCATCCGCTGGTAACGGGTGCTGCAGGTACGACCGCAAATTTGGGCATCGCCTGGCAGAGAGGATGGGATTCGAACCCACGAGGCATGTTTCCACGCCTACTCCCTTAGCAGGGGAGCGCCTTCAGCCACTCGGCCACCTCTCTGTTACCAAAAGGGCTAGCAAACCCCGACGGCCAAGGCAATCGCGGTCCCGCGTATTTTTCAGGGTGCAGAACGCGCGGTGGCTTGTTGGTGCGCGGCCAGGGCGGCGCGGGCGCGCGCGGCCAGTTCTTGGCAGCCTTGTTCGGCCAGGGCGAGCATGGCCAGCAAGTCGGCCTTGGGAAAGGGCTTGTCTTCGGCGGTGCCTTGGACTTCGATGAGGCCGCCGCGGGCGGTCATGACGAAGTTGGCGTCGGCACCCGCTTGCGAATCCTCACCGTAGTCGAGGTCCAGGATCGGCACGCCTTCGTAAAGCCCGCAGGACACCGCGACCACGGGCTCGGGCATGGGATCGAGGCTGATGATCTCGAGCGCGAGCAGATGGTCGAGCGCTTGGCGCACGGCGACGCTGGCCCCGACGATGGCGGCGGTGCGGGTGCCGCCGTCGGCCTGGATCACGTCGCAGTCGATCTTGATCTGCCGTTCCCCCATGAGCCGCAGGTCCACCGCCGCGCGCAAGGCCCGACCGATCAGGCGTTGGATTTCTTGGGTGCGGCCCGACTGCTTGCCCTTGGTCGCCTCGCGCGCGCCGCGCGTATCGGTGGCGCGCGGCAACATGCCGTATTCGGCCGTGACCCAGCCGCGCCCTTGCCCCTTCATGAAGGGCGGCACGCCTTCCTCGACGCTCGCGGTGACGAGGACGCGGGTATCGCCGGTCGAGATCAGGCACGCGCCTTCGGCCCATTTGGAAATGGTCAGGTCAAAGTGGGTCGGGCGCAGCGCATCGGCGGCGCGGCCCGAGGGGCGGGAAACGGTTTGCGGCGGTGCGGCCATGGCAGGGCGTCCTTTGGTTGACATCAATTTGTGTAAGCCCCTACCTATAGATGCCTATGGAATTGCAATCCCTAACCGAGCGCGCGCAACTGATCTTGGGCCAGCTGGTCGAGTCCTACTTGGAATCGGGCGGCCCCGTCGGTTCGCGCACCTTGTCCAAGTCCGAGGCCTTGGGCCTGTCTCCTGCCTCGATCCGCAACGTCATGTCCGATCTGGAGGATATGGGCCTGCTCTACGCCCCCCATACCAGCGCGGGGCGCCTGCCGACCGAGGCGGGCCTGCGCCTGTTCGTCTCGGGCTTGTTGGAGCGTGGCAATTTGACCGAGGAGGAGCGGGCAGGGCTGGAGGCCAAGGCCAAAGATTCGGGCCAAAGCTTCAATCAAGTGTTGGAGGAGGCCGGGAGCAAACTATCGGGCCTGTCCAGCCTTACGGGATTGGTCGTTGCCCCAAAGGCGCAGGCACGGTTGCGGCAGATCGAGTTCGTGCCCTTGAATGCCGAGCAAGCCTTGATCGTCCTGGTCGATGAGAAGGGCAAGGTGGAAAACCGCTTGCTCGACTTGCCTGCAGGTTTCAGTCCTGGCCAGTTGAAAATGGCGTCGAATTTTTTGAGCGCGCATTTGGCGGGCAAGACCTTGGCCCAAGGCCTCGCCGCCTTGAAGGACTTGCTGAAGCGCCAGCGGGGCGAGGCCGAAGCTCTGTCGCAAGGCTTGGTCGATCAAGGTCTGACCCAAATGGCCAAAGATCAGGAGGAGTTGGTCTTTATCGTGCGCGGGCAGTCGCACCTGCTCAACGACATGAAAGCGCAGGAGGACTTGGCGCGCCTGCAGTCTTTGCTCAACGCGCTGGAAACCACCGAAACCATGCAACGCCTGTTGACCGAGGCCGACCGTGCCGCGGGCGTGCAAGTTTATTTGGGCTCGCAGTCGGATCTGTTTGGCTTGTCGGGCTTTTCTTTGGTGCTGAGCCCTTACGCCGCGGGCGATAAGACCTTGGTCGGTGCCGTCGGGGTCATAGGCCCGACCCATATGAACTATGGCCGGATTGTCCCCTTGGTCGACTATACGGCCCAGGTGATGGAACGGGTCTTGGGTTCTTGACTTTCAGACCCACATAAGCCCTGAATTTCCCTCTACGCAAGATCACAGCAGGCAGGTATGACCCAAGCAGACCCCCCCATGACGGACTCGCAAGACCCAACCAAAGCGGCCTCCACAGCCGACGCGCTGACCCCCGACGCCCCGCCTTTAGAGGAAGGGGTCGATGATTCTGCAGCAGCGACCTCCCCGCAGGCGGACCCGCAAGTTGACCTCCAAGCTGACTCGGCGGCAAACCCCGAGCCTGACGCAGACGCCCCCCCCCAAGACGAGCCCCCAAGTCCCGAGGCGCGGATCGCGGAACTGGAGGCAGAACTTGCCAAAGCTAATGAAAATGTTCTGCGCGCGCTTGCGGACGCGGAAAATACCCGCGCCCGCACCCGCCGCGATATGGAGGCGGCGCGCAAATTTGCGGTTGAGCCCCTGGCACGGGAACTCCTGACCGCGCTCGATCACTTGGGCCGGGCGCGGCGCGCGGTATCGCCCGAGATGCGCGCGGGCGACGAAACCCTTAGCAATCTCTACGTCGGCGTCGAAATGACCGAAAAGGAGCTGCTCAAGGCCTTCGATAAGTACCAGATTCAGCAAATCGACCCGGCGGGCGAGGCCTTCGACCCCAACCACCATCAGGCTTTGCAGCACGTGGAGGGGACCGAGGCGGCATCAGGGACGGTCATCGAGGTGGTGGCCCCTGGCTATCAGATGCACGGGCGCTTGCTCCGCGCGGCCATGGTGCTGGTTGCCAAGTAGTCACCCAAGCATGTTCGACCAAATCCAGGCCCAGCCGCCCGACCCGATCCTGTCGCTAGCGACGCAAGCGCGCGCCGACACGCGCCCTGACCTATTCGATCTGACCATCGGCGTCTATTTTGACGAGGGCGGCAACACCCCCGTCATGGCGGCGGTCAAAACCGCCGAGCGCATGCGGGTCGATCAGGAAACCAGCAAGACCTATATTGGCGCGGCGGGCGATTTAGAATTTTGCGCCCTGATGCAAAGCGCGATCCTGGCGGGGTGCGTTCCCGACGCGCGCGTGGCGACGGTCCAGGCCCCAGGGGGCAGCGGCGCCATTACCATGGTGGCCGAGATGGTGCGCGCCACCCGGCCCGACGCGCGGGTCTGGAGCGGCCGTGAAGGCTATGTCAACCACGCAACAACCTTTCGCGGCGCGGGGCTCGACTTTCGGTTCATGCCCCACTTGGCGGCGGATCAGTCGCTCGACTTCGACGCGCTGGTCGCCTGCCTTGACGCCGAGGCCAAGGCAGGGGACTTGGTGATACTGCACGGTTGCTGCCACAATCCAACAGGCGTCAACTTCACCTTGGCGCAGTGGCAGGTGCTGACCGATCTGTGCCTTCGCCTTGGCCTGCTGCCCTTCATCGACCTGGCCTACCAGGGGTTGGGCCAGGGGTGGGATGAGGACGCGGCGGGCCTGCGGTCCCTCTGCGCGGCGCTCCCCGAGGCGCTCGTCGGCTTTAGTTGCAGCAAGAATTTTGGCCTGTACCGCGACCGCACGGGCGGGCTGATCCTGATCGGCGACACCCCGTCGCAGGTGCAAGTGGCCAAAGGCGCGGCGGAGCAGGTCGCGCGCCGCCTCTATTCCATGCCCCCGCACCACGGCGCCGAGATCGTGAAAACCATCCTCAAATCCCCCGACTTGGCGCGCGATTGGCGCGCCGAGTTAGACGCCTACCGCCAGCGCATGGTGCAGATTCGCCGCGATTTCAGCGCCGCTTTGGCGCGCCAAACCAACAGCCATGCCTTTGACTTTATCGCCCGTCAGGAAGGGATGTTCAGCCTGCTGCCTTTGAAGCGCGCGCAGGTCGAGGCTCTGCGCGTCGATCAGGGGGTTTACCTGGTGCCTGTTTCCGATTCTTTGGCACGGATCAACATCGCCGCTTGCCGCTTGCCCCAGGTCGATGCCTTGGCTGCCAAACTGGCAGCGAGCTTGCGAACCTAAGCCTTGCCCCGAAGTCCATCCTGGGTCTTTAGCGCTTTTACGGATAGAGTCTTTGCCCCGTCCAACCTGTGGCGGTCGGGGTCAAGACTTCGCGGTCGTGCAGGCGGAACGCCCCTTCTTGCCAAAACTCGAACCGCTGCGGCTTGAGGCCATAGCCCGACCAGTGCGGCGGGCGCGGCACCTCTTGGTCCGCGTACTGCTGGTCCAGCGCGCGCACCCGATCCTCAAGGGTCTGGCGGCTGTCCAAGGGCCGCGATTGCAGGGAGGCATGGGCGCCAATCTGGCTGTTGCGCGGGCGGGTGGCGAAGTAGGCGTCGGCGTCGGCGTCGCTGACGGTCTCGACCTGCCCTTCTACCCGCACTTGACGCCGCAGCGATTTCCAGTGGAACAGCAGGGCAACCCGCCGTTGGCCCGCCATGTCCTGGCCTTTGCGCGATAAGGTATTGGTGTAGAACTTGAGACGCGGCGCCTCGAGCCCCTTGAGCAAAACGGTCCGAACGCTCGGTTGCCCCTCGGCGTCAACGGTCGCAAGATAGACGGCGTTGGGGTCGTTCACTTCGCTGGCCTCGGCCTCCGCGAGCCAGTCAGCGAGCAAGTCAAAGGGATAGGCGGCAGCGTAAGTCATGGCGTTAAGCTAAGCGCAAGGCCGCGCGAGTGCAACCTGCGTGGTGCGTGAACGCCCCCAGAGGATCTTTGCAAACGCCCCCGCGATAGGACAGTTCAGTTAGCGCCACCCTCAGATGCAGTTTTGCGCAGGGGCGGCGGCGCGAAGGCTGGAAAGTCCTGCGATACTTGGCTCGGGGCTTGCGGGGTCGGTTGGTCCCCGTCGCGGGCAACCAGCTGCGCCAGCCGTGTATAGGATCCTTCGGCGATCAGGGCGGGGGTCATACCGCTCGATGCTAGCTCCGGCGTCCAATTCTCGCCTGTCAGCAAGGCCAGGTTGGTTTGAAACAAGCGCCGTTCCTGATCGGCCAAATAGGTCAAAGCCGGCTGCGGGCCGCTGGCGTAGGCCCCGTCGTCGGGGTCGAGGGTCGCATCGAATGCGTCCATCAGATCGCCCAAGGTCAGCCGGTCGAGCGACGGGGTGGCAAGGCGCCACTGATCCGCCGACGCGGGCCCCCGCCGCACCAGGCCCGCCAGGTGCAGGCGGCCCAAGGCTTGCGCGGTAGTCAAAGGTTTGGCGCCGAGTTGCGCGGCGATGGTGTGACTTGGAGTCCAAGCATCGCCTGGGTCGCGCTGCGCCAGCGTTTTGAGGATCGCGAGGCCAAAGTCCACTTGCTGGCCACGCGCAAGGGCGCTGAGGTCCTGCCATCCCGACCGCTGCAAAACCTCATGCGCTAGGGCATGGACGCCCAAAACGACGATCAACCAAACCATCAGCAAATGCCCCAGCACGACCGCGCCCAAGGCCCAAGCCGTCAAACTCGCGACACTCTGCGTCCCTGCGGCGACGGCGGCCCCGATCAGCCAGGTGACCAGCGTCGCGAAGAACGCGACGGCAAGCGCGGCCTGGATCACCGCCCGCCAGGGCACGAGCGCCCCGACAACCGCCTGGTACCAAAGCGCCGTCGCAATCCACATGGCGACAAAAACACTGATCGCCAGCCCCAGCGCGGCAGCATCTTGGGGGCTCGACCCGCCAGCCCAGCCCCAACCGAGGGCCATAAGGAGCGCGACCGTGACGCCGAAGGCCCGCACGAGGCGCGGCCCCCAGATCGGGTCCCGAAGCGGCAGGCGCGCGCCGATCTGGGCGCGCAACTGGTGGACCAAGGCCCCCGCAATCAGCCCCACGGCCAACAGGGCGACCCCAAGCCCCGCAAGGCTCGGCCCGCCAGCGGGCGCGATCAGGGGCCCCGTCGCCGCCGGGGATAGCGCTTGGAAGGGCGTCGCCAAGCTCAGGTAAACTTGGCCCAAGGCGTAGCCTTGCAAGATCTCGGACGCGTCGAAGGCCACGTCCAGGAACGCCAACAAGGGCAGGCCGAGCGCCGCGCTGATCAGGGTCAGGGCGCAGGCGGCAAAAAACGGGTGCGCGCCAGTCCGCGCCTGGGAAAATCGTGTCTGCGGGTCCCTCGCGATCTCGGTGGTTGGCAGCGTCATAGGTGTCCTTCGCGCGCGGAAAATGATGGCAAGGCTTTCCCTTAGGCCCTAAGGGGAGCGGGAATAGATCCTTCAGCCAGCGGTCCCCATGCCCGAGCGCGGCAAAGTTGTAAATAAATCAGGAGGTGACAATGGGCGATTTGATGCACGGAAAACGCGGCCTCGTCATGGGCTTAGCCAACGATAAGTCGATCGCCTACGGCATGACCAAGGCGCTGATCGACCAGGGCGCGGACGTGGCCCTGTCTTACCAGGGCGAGGCGCTGCTCAAGCGCGTCCAGCCCATGGCGGCGGACCTGGGCATCGACCAGTTTTTTGAATGCGACGTGACCGACGAGGCGGCGATGGACGCGACCTTCGCCGCCATCGGCAAAACCTGGGGCAGCCTGGACTTTTTGGTCCATGCCATCGGCTTTAGCGATAAGGCCGAGCTGCGCGGGGCCTACGTCGATACCTCGCGCGCCAACTTTTTGAACACCATGGATATTTCCTGCTTTTCGTTCACGGCGGTCGCCAAGCGCGCCGCTGCGCTCATGCCCCAGGGCGGTGCGATGGTGACGCTCACCTACCAGGGGTCCGAGCGCGTCGTGCCAAACTACAACGTCATGGGCGTTGCCAAGGCGGCGCTGGAGGCGTCGGTCATGTACCTCGCCAACGATCTGGGGCCCCAGGGCATTCGGGTCAACGCCCTGTCGGCGGGGCCGATCCGTACCCTCGCGGCGTCGGGGATTGGCGACTTCAAAACCATGCTTAAGTTCAACGAATTGGTGGCACCGCTGCGGCGCAACATCAGCATCGATGAGGTGGGGCAGACGGGCCTCTATTTGTTGTCGGACATGTCTTCGGGCGTCACGGGCGAAACTCACCACGTCGATAGCGGCTACAACGTCGTCGGCATGCCCGGCTTCGATGAGGCCGAAGCCTTGGGCGCGCTCTACGCAGGCCAGGCGAATTAGGGCGGGGCTGCCTCCTTTGGGGTGCCAAAGGTCACGCGTCTGTGGTGCCCATCTGTGACGCCTAACATGTCCTCGGTTCGCGTGGATAAGAGGCTATGATCAACACGTTCGGGCACCTCTTTAGGTTCACCTCGTTCGGCGAAAGCCATGGCAAGGCCATCGGCTGTGTCGTTGATGGCGTTCCGGCGGGCCTGGCCTTGACCGAAGCGCACATCCAGCCCGCGCTCGACCAGCGCCGGCCAGGGCAGTCGGCCTTGACGACGCAGCGTCAGGAGGCCGACCAGGTGCAAATCCTCTCGGGCACCTTCGCGGGGCAGACGACGGGCACACCCATCGCCTTGCTGATCTATAACACCGACCAGCGGTCAAAAGACTACGGCGAGATCAAGGATCAATTCCGCCCTGGCCATGCCGACTTTACCTATTGGGCCAAGTACGGCCTGCGCGACTACCGCGGCGGCGGCCGCGCTTCGGCGCGCGAAACCGCCGTGCGCGTGGCCGCGGGCGCGGTAGCGCAAGTGATCTTAGCAGCGGAGGTGCCCGACCTCACGGTGCAAGCGGGCCTGGTGCAGATGGGGCCGTTTCGGGCCGAGGGTCGCGACTGGGCCCAAGTCGGCCAAAACCCGCTGTTTTGTCCCGACGCGGCGGCGGCGGAGGTTTTTGCTGCCGAGTTGCACAAGGCCCGCAAGTCGGGCAATTCCTATGGCGCGGCCATCGAGGTCTGCGTCACGGGCGTGCCCGCCGGTCTGGGCCAGCCGCTCTACGGCAAACTCGACCAAGACTTGGCCGCGGCGCTAATGTCGATCAATGCGGTCAAGGGCGTCGAAATCGGCGAGGGCATGGCCGCCGCCACCCTCACGGGCACCGAAAACGCCGACGAAATGACCCTGAGCCCGCGCGGCGATCCGGTCTTTTCGGCCAACCACGCGGGCGGGGTGTTGGGGGGCCTGTCCTCGGGCCAGGACTTGCTGGCCCGGTTCGCGGTCAAGCCGACGTCGTCGATCCTGACCCCGCGCCGATCCCTCGATCGTTTTGGCCGCGAGGTCAGCCTCATCACCAAAGGCCGCCACGACCCCTGCGTCGGCATCCGCGCGGTCCCCGTCGCCGTCGCCATGACGGCTTGCGTTTTGGCCGACCACCTCTTGCTCGCCAAAGCCGACGGCACCCCGCTGCCCAACTTGCGCCCCTGGGACGCGGTCTAGGCCCCGCATCTCTCCTGTTCGAACACGGCCACCAACTCGACATGGGGCGTCTGCGGGAATTGATCGACGGGCGTGACGGCGCGCAGGCCATAGCCGCCCGCGCGCAGCGCGCTGGCGTCCCGCGCCCAAGTCGTCGGGTTGCACGACACCGCCACGATCAGGGGGACGGACGATTGGCTGAGGCGATGGGTCTGCGCCCGTGCCCCTGCCCGCGGCGGGTCCAATACGACGGCATCAAAGGCGCTTAAGTCACGCTCCTGTAGGGGCCAGCGGTCGAGGTTGCGCCTATGGGCGCGCAGACGGGTGCGGTTGCTGGCGTCGCGGCGAACGGCGGCGTCCAGAGCCGCAACGGCAGGTTCGTAAGATTCGAAGGCCTGGACTTCAAGCCCGCGTGCGGCGAACGGCACCGCGAAGGTCCCCAAACCGCAATAAAGGTCCGCAACCCGTGAGGCTTGGGCAGGCACCGCCGCCAGCACCAGGTCTTGCAGCGCGCCCTGCCCGCCTAAGGAGGGTTGTAAGAACCCGCCAGGGGGCAAGACGGGTGCCAGACCGCCCAGATCAACGCGCGGCGGATCGACCGTCACCAACACCTCCCCGTTCCACGTAAGGCGGGCCAGCGGGGCAAGCAAAGTCATGGCGTCGCGCAGCACTGTCGGAGGCGGGGCAGGGGCCTTGGCGTCAATGTCCACGGCCGCGCCCGCAGGCGTGATCGTCACGGTCCACTCGGCGGCGACGCTCAGCAAAGCGCAGCCCTGCGCTGCGGACCAAAAGGCTTGCAACTCGGGGCCCAAAGTCTGGCACGGCCCCTCGGCGATCACGGCGTGGCTGCGCCGCTCGCGAAACCCGAGCCGCCCTTGTTGCACCGCAAAGCGGGCGCGGCGGCGCCCCGCGGGCACAGGGGCAATCAGCGGTGCGACCAGGTTGGGATCGTAACCCGCACGGCGCACCGTCGCGCGCACCTGCGCCGCTTTCCAGGCACTTTGCGCTGCCCTGTCCCAATGCTGCAAGGTGCATCCGCCGCAACGCGCGCCATTGGGGCACGCCCCTGCGCGTCGGTCGGGGCTGGCGTGCAGAAGCTCGATTGCCTCGCCGCGCACGCCCGCGTCGGTCTTGCCGAGCGTGCGGACCCGCACCTCCTCGCCTGGCAGGGCATGGGCAACGAACAGCGGCGTTCCATCGTCAAGGGTGGCCAGACCATCGCCGCGCGCGCCCATGGCCGTGATGCGCACTAGGACGTCGCGCCCGCCGCCCTTGCGGGCCTTGCGGCTCATCCCGCCTGTCTGCGGGCCGCGCGCTGGACCCGTTCGGCGACCTGATCGACCCCAGCCCCAAAGGACTGCGGCAACCGCTCGGCCAGGGCGTCAAGGGCCGTCGGCGGTTTGTTTTGGGCAAACTTGTCCGTCGCCTCGACCCCGTCCAGCAAAATCTCAAACGGCTGAATGGCGCGCATCAGCGCGGCCTTGGGCGCGTCGCCCATCTTGTCGAGCGTCCACGGCGGTTTCGGTGCCAGACGTCCCTCGAACTCCTCGGTCAGCCGCGCGAGCAAAGGTTCCAGCTCCTGATCGGGCAAGGCTTGCATCAAGCCGTGCAAATGCACCGCCCCATAGAGCCACGTCGGCACCTGGTCGGGGCCAAGACCGTACCACTCGGGCGACACATAAGCATCGCACAGCGAGACGATCACCATAACCTCAAGCGGCTCGGCCCGAACCGCCTTGGCCAAAGCATTACCGCGATGCAAATGCAGCAGCAGCCGCTCCTCGCCGTCCAAAACAAAGGGCACATGGGCACCAAACAGGATGTCCAACTGCGCAGTAACCACCCCAAACCCCCGCTGGCCCGCTAAGGCGAGGGCGTCGGTTTCGCCTAACTGACGATAGATCGAATTGGGATGCATAGCAGCTGCTTATACCAACGGTCATAAAAGTTGACACTTTTATGACCGTTTTGTGGCTCGCGGCAGAAACGCTTCGCGTTTCGCCTTCCCTTCGCTTATACCCCAAGGCGCGTTCTTAGCTTGTCTCAAGGCCGCATGTTTGGGGCGCGGGTGTTCCCTGCGCCTTCTGGGATCGGAGTCCGCTGCGGGGCCGCAGCCACGGCCCTTATACCAGCGATCAAAAGAGGCATTCTGGGTTGCCGCTGGGCTTGTTGTGAAACGGGTCTAACGAACTTTTAACGGCAAATTTGCAACAGAACAGGGACCTTCGGTTCTAAAGCGGGCATATGGCGCTTAGTTCCATATTATACCCGTACGGGTCCGACGCGACCATGACGCGTTCTTCGCTCCTGCTGCGCCCAAATATGCCGCTTGCCGCTTGCCTTGGCACCAATTTTGTGTCTGAATACGCAAAAGGTGTTTGGGAGATGAAGGACAAATATCGGCTCAATGTCATGGGTGCCGTTCGGTTGGAAACGGCATGCGGGAGGGACCTGACCCCAAAAGGGGGTATGAAGCGCGCGCTGTTGGCCTATCTGGCCCTGACACGCGGACCGAGAACTCGGCTAAAATTACAAGAGATGTTCTGGGGGATGCGTCAACCTGAACAAGCTGCGACCAGCTTGCGAAATGCGCTCAGTTCTCTTCGCTCAGAGCTTAAAAATTCGGGAGTTGACTTATTGAAGATCACCAATCAGACTGTTGATATTCGTCATGATTTGATCGCCGTAGATGTTGACCAGTTTAGAGAGTCTATGCGCGCAGGTACGGCCCTAGATCTCGATTTGGCGAGGTTACCAGATTTGCTTGAGGGCCTCGATATCCCAAGCGCGGCCGCTCAGGAGTTTGAAGAATGGTTGTCGCTTGAGCGGCGTCTTTGGTCCCATGAGATAGATCAATATCTTAACCGTATGTATCATGAGTCCAAGATGTCATTTCGGCGCTCAACCAATGGGTTGTCATCCTTAACCCTTCCCGATACCACGCCTGGGGCGGAGGGCCGCGATTG
The DNA here is from genome assembly GCA_965229645.1 of Alphaproteobacteria bacterium. Classification (GTDB taxonomy): domain Bacteria; phylum Pseudomonadota; class Alphaproteobacteria; order UBA7985; family UBA7985; genus CAXQZM01. The sequence goes on along the minus strand of OZ245893.1, from coordinate 2,633,131 downwards.
CGCTCGTCGAAACGGGTTTATTGAAATTTCCGAAGAGGATGAAGGTTACGACGCAGATGCACACAAAAAGAACGCTCCGTCAAATAGGGTGCCACCTAACTTAGCGACCCTTTCAATTGGCCTGCGCGCGCCAACCACTGATGTAGATGGAGAAACCTACTTGGCGATAGGACACAGCTGCCTAGATCAGATCAGCGCAGTTCTGCAGGCCGAGGGCGTAAGCGAGATTTTTGATCTGCGTCACGAGCAATTTGATCAAGCCTCAGATTCTCAACCCAAAATCAACTTGCTCATTGTTACTCGCCTAATTGGAGGTTCCAAGTCTCCAAGATTGAATTTACAGCTGATTAACGCAGGTACCTTGCAAATCTATTGGCAATCTGGTCACGACTTGATTGGAACAAATATTGAACATCAGACGAAATTCTCCGCGCACTCATCTCAAGCAATTCTGCGCACCCTCAATCAATTGCACGAATTTGATACAACAGGAATCCAAATTCAGTCGTTCAATATTTTGGGTCGCTTGTTCTCGATTTCTAAGGCTGAATTGCCCGATTTATCAACCCAACTAAAGACCTCATTCGATCAAACAAGTGATCCCATTGTTCTTGCACTTGTCGCCTATCTGAATACCTTTCGCGTCGGCGAACACTGGGGAGGTTTTGATCAGAACGTCATTCATGAAACTGAAAAACTGATCCAGCAGGCGTTGAACCTTGACTCGAAAAACCCTGTTCTTTTGGCTTTGGTCGGTCACGCAGCTTGGTACGTTTGCCATGATTTTGACATGGCGACAGATCTCTTGAGGCTCTCCGTTGAAATTGCCCCAGCGCACAGTATTTGCTGCGATCATCTGGCCCTGAACCATCTCTATCGTGGAACTTTCGCGGATGGACTCTTGTGGGCAAATCGCGCGGCGCAGTATGGTCGATTCTCAAATTTGCGGCATATTTATAGTACGACTCGAGCCATGGCACTGATTTTGAGCGGCAACCAAGACCAAGGGACGATGATCCTCCTCAGTGTTTTGCGTAAGCATCCAGAGTTTGCTGCGGCCCGTCGTTACGTTATTCTAGGCCTGGGCGAATTGGGCCGTTGGCAGGAGGCAACTGAACACCTCAACTACCTAAAGGGCCAGGACCGCGCCTTTTCCCTGAAATGGTTTTCAGGAAACCGTTTGGCCATGATTAAGCCCGAAATCGAAGACCGTTTTACAACTATTTTTAAGGAGGTTGGTCTAACATGAACCTAAGGAACATAATGGAAGGGGAAGCCCTGTACGCGACGCCCGCTGGTGTGGTAATTGGTCCCAGAAACCACAGGAGTCACGGCTCCCCCCACCAAGACACTGATTCCAGATCTAGCGATCTGGTCGAACAGCCCTTGGGCGTCGGCGGCAGCGGTGGCTCTCAAAGTCTTAACCTCAATCGAAACAGGGGCCTCAATCGTAGTTTCAATAGGAATCGCAATCGAAACCGAAACAGGAATCGCAATCGAAACAGAAACCGCAATGAATTCAATTCTGATTCGGCATCTGTTGTCACTTATCTTGCACCCTGGCGGGAACGCCAGCTGTTGCACGAGGCGATCGATCGATGGAAAAATCTACCCATCAGCCTGCCAAAACCCACGATTGGATTAAGGGAAGAAATCCTCAGTTTGTATGAGAAACAGAAATCTCTACTCACGCCACCAGAAAATCAGCGGCAGGCAGAAATCGACCTAGAGGTGAGTCTTGAACTCTCTGCCTATTTTGAGGCGCTCGACGCAAACGAGGGCAGCTTCCCTGAAACAGCCACCCTGTTTTATATGGTTGCAGACCTGTGCGAGGAAATTGGATTGCGCTACAAGGCGCGCTTTGAAAGACCGCGCCCGAGCCAAGTCGATATGCGTTTGCGGACTTATCTGCCCAACCCGCCCTATTCTGCTTACCCTTCTAACCATGCCTTGCAATCCTACGCGATAGCGCTCATCTTTGGCCGGGCCTTGCCCGAGCATCCAGGAATTACGGAATTGTTTCGTGCTGCCCAACGGGTGGCTGAAAATCGCGAATGGGCAGGCCTGCATTTTTCCAGCGACACGCTGGCGGGTCGGGAATTGGCCCGTATGCTGACGCCAGTCTTGGAAAGCGTATTGACCGACCAAATGCGCCACGCTCGTTTGGAGTGGGTTTAGGCGAATAAAGTGAAAGAAACAACCATGCCTCAAAATACCGAAATGACAGTCCGTCAAACTATCGATATGCTTTGGCACCTTGGTTCCAAGGGTGCGAATGTATATACCGACGCTATAAGGGCCCTATCTGACGTATCGGAGGTCTTATCTGAGACTTCAGAGCCCGAGTGTGAAGGTCAGCGTACGCGAGTCGTTCTAATCGACAATGCTGTTGATCCTGATCATCCCTTGCTCAAGGGAGCGATCAATAAGTCACTCAGTTTGGACTTTACCACGCATCGCCTCGGCGTATTTTACAACGACGATCTGCAGGGTCGGCGGGGCAAAGTTCATATCCCTAAGCAACCGACACTCACGCAAAGCGTGGAAGAGTTCGCCAGGCGAATGGGCAATCCCAATGGCGCCCCAACCTCTCCAACGGACGGGAACGGAATAGAACCTGCGATTGGGGCGAAATTCTCAGCCCATGGCACGAGTTGCGCGGGGCTAATTGGCGCTAGGCCTGCCCAAATGGCCGATCTTGTGTCCACATTTCGGAAACAAGAAAACGCCAGCGCATACCCCCTTCAACACGAGGGGGTGCCTTACATGGGTGCGGATCCAACCTGCGAAATTGTATCTATCGCCACAAATTTTGATGTGGATGGGGAGCAAATGTTGTTTGCTTTCTCTTACGCTCTATGGATCGGTGCAGACATTATTGTTCTTCCGCGACACATTCCCATACCTTCTGAAGTGCCCTTTCCAGAACAACTACGTGCAACCACGGATCAAGCCCCTATTTGGAGCGAACTGGATTCCCTGTTGAGAGCAATCGAAGTTCCTGTATTTTGTGCAGCTGGGAATACACCAGATATTATATATCCCGCCAAGCTAAGTCGTGCGGTTTCGGAAGATGAAGGAAATCCCTACATTTTCGCTATCGGCGCGCGAACGTACGGAGGAAAAGTTGCGTCTTACAGTCCCAGAAAGGTGGATCTATTTGCACCAAGCGGGGATGGAGAGATCTATGACGGTCAGGATCGTATCCTGGACCGCAATGATCCAGAATTTGATAAGGCTGCCTTTTGCGGTTTGGAAACTACTGCAGACACGCGTGCCTTTGATCGCGTTGATGTCTATACCATTGATATACCTGGGCCTTTTGGGTATAATCCTGGTCCCGAACCTTTTTCTTACGTGGATCCACGCACACAAAAGCGCCAGGTAGAGTTAGATTCTTTGTTCACCCCTTTCTCGGGAACATCTGCCGCCGTTTCCATTGCCGCAGGCGTGGCATCCCTCTTAGTCCGACAAGATAAGGCCCTCATATCAAATCCAGTCAATCTCCGGAACGCCCTGCGAGCGAGTATGGCTCAACCGTCTGACGAAAAGCCCCACGAAGGCACGCCTCCTAAAGGTTAAGGCCATATTTCATCTGGACCGCTCCCTTGGATCGGGCATAAGGGCCGCGACTGTGGCCTGTGAGCGGGCGCCAAGATCGCAGGGCCTAGGGAATGTTCGCGCATGACAAACAGCGACGCTCGCGTGAGGCAAAAACTTCATCTGAATGGATCCCTATCTGAGAATCGGTATTCACGCATCTTTATGTGTGCAGGCAGCCGACCAGAAGATGGTGTCACGCCAACGACAAAAAAAGGTTGACACTTTTTGGCCGTTTTATGTCTCATGGCTAAACGCGTCGCGTTTCGCCTCCCCTTCGCTTGTACCCCGAGGCGCTTTCTTAGCCCATCTCGGGGCCGCTACGGGGGCCGCAGTCGCGGCCCTTATACCAGTGAACATAGGCGTCATTCTGGGTCGCCGCTGGTATCAGTTGATCCTTTTTGACGAATTCTAACCTACCAAAAGTACCTTCCAACGGATGACAAGTTCTGGCCATAACAAACAAGGTTCTGTGAAACTTTAAGACATTTTTAACAGAATATTAACGCCATTCTTGTCCCATGATAAGCCATAATCGAGCAATAAATCGTCAACCCTTGGGTGATCTCATGAAGGGAAAGCCTAGTAATTTTTTGTGGAGGAAACCGTGACCCAATCCAACCAATCCCCATCACCGCGGGGCGAGCAGCGAGCCAAAATCGCGCGTGACATGCGTATTCGCCGCGCCAAAGCTCAGCGTCAAAATACCTTGGCAGATACGGCTCGTTTGAACGGAGTTTTGAGCCTTGCAAACCAAGATCAGAGCTATTTGACCGACCAAACTACTGCGACCAGTGGTCTTTCCACGCGCTTCACCAAGGGTTTGCCTCACGATGAGTTAGGAAATGCCCATGGGGACGACTATGCCCAAATGCGCGCAGCCATCAACACCGACCCTGCGGGCAACCCAGACCTGACCGCTGCGTTCGCCTTCGATGTGCCTTTGGGACCAGAAGAGGCACGCAACGCGCACGGTAAATCTGCAAACTCCAAGTCGGTTACGACCTTTCTGACAAATCTCAATGGACAAAAGGGGCAGAAGCCCGAGGTCCGAGCCTGGGAAAGCCCTCGCGCGGGGCATACTTACGATACCCAGGGCGGGGATATGGATGCCTTTATCATGGCGCCCGCCCCAGGCGTTTCGGGTGTGAACGGCAATGACCAAGCGGGCGTCAATGTCGATGAACTGGCAGCCGAAATGGCGGAGGTATATGCGCTAGCGCTGCTACGCGATGCTGATTTTTCGCAAATTTCAAGTATGAACAGAGCTAATCTTGGGCTCGGCTATAGTTGCCATGATGTTATCAGTGCCTTACTCAAGCTCCCGTATTTTAAGGGTGCTGGTTTTGGAAATGAGGCCGCTGCCATGCGACGGCTCGAAGGGCGTCAAAATTCGGGCGGTAAAATCACCTCAAAGGAGATTTTCCGTGGTTCTGGTCCTGACGCCAAGAAAGGTCCCTTTGTTTCGCAGCTTATGTTGATCGGTACGGGAAAGGACGTGGCCGCTAGTGCGAAAGGAGAGATCGGTTACGGCACGCAACTTATTAGTCAGAAGAACCGTTCCTACAATGCGGGCGCGAATTTCATGACGACATGGAGTTGGTGGTTAGATGTTCAGAACGGTGCAAACTTTAAAGACTTTGTTAGTCTTGCCGAATCAGCGAACCCGCCGCGTTTTATCGGTTCTCCCCGCGATCTTTCCGCCTATGTCCATGTTGACCAACTTTACCAAGCCTACTTGAATGCCGCCCTGATCATGCTGGGTCAAAAAGCAGAGTTTGACCGCGGACTCCCCGAACCTGGCAGGATCGGAGGCGTCGTAACCCGAGATGCCTTTGCAACCTTTGGGGGACCTCATGTCCTTGCGGCCCTGACCGAGGTTTCCAGCCGCGCCCTAAAGGCGGTTCGTCGTCAGAAGTTCAATATTCACCAGCGTTGCAGGCCCGAGCAACTCGCCGCCATGATTACACGATTTGCGAGTGGGACCCATGCGGGTTGGTCCAAACAAGAAACAGCGGTGTATAAGGAAATGCATCGACAGCTCGCTGGAAGTGGTATTTTGACGTGGGTAAATGCACTTAACAAAGATGCCACAAAGCACTGGGAGAATGCAGGACAACGATGGATTTCTGCGGAAATGAGCGAATCTGCCATTCAAGATGAAAAAAACTATCTCCTGCCCATGGCCTTTCCTGAGGGCTCGCCCATGCACCCATCCTATGGGGCGGGCCATGCTACAGTCGCTGGCGCATGCGTCACGATCTTGAAGGCGTTCTTCGAACTCTATGAAGGTCAAGATTTGGCGCACGGAAACCCCTTGCCCTTCTTTGAGGCGGTTAAGCTCGCACCCAAGACAAAGGCGTTCGAGTCAGGCGGGAATAAGCTAACTGCATCGAGCGAAAACGAGGAAGAAATCACACTCATCGGGGAGTTGAATAAGTTGGCTGCCAATATCTCCATTGGTCGCAATATGGCGGGTGTTCACTTCTACTCTGACTACTTCGATAGTGTCCGAATGGGCGAACGAATCGCGGTCCAAATGCTCTTGGACCAGATGCCAACCTACGGGGAGGCCGTAACTATGCGTCTGTCGTCCTTCGACGATGATCGACTAACCTTGTCCGCCGTTCCAACCACGACCGCTGGGGTGTTCGACGCGCAACTCATCGTTGTTGACAAGGATGGCAGAGGTATCAGCGCCCAGGACTGGCGTTTGCGTCACGCCCGCTAACCTTCTTACGTGTCTCGGCGGCGCGATCCTTATCTACGCCGTCGAGATATCCAAATTTTAACAAAAGGACCCTACCATGGAAATCTTAGAAATCATCTTGGCATTTGCGATCCTCATGATCACCTTTTCAACTATCACTGCGGGGTTGACGGAAATGCTCTTGCGCCTCTTCTGCCGTCGCGCAGCAATCCTCCGGAAAGTACTAGAGAAATTTGCAAATGATATTGACAACGCCGTCAAACCCAACAACTCAGGAAATTCTGAGGACTTGGCCGATCATCTGACGGTTAATGCCGCAGCGCCGTTTTGGAAAAAGTTCTTGAAGATATGGAATTACTTGCCAGAACTTGATCGCGATGAAATGTTAGAGCGTTTGGCAACATCCAGCCGCGGGCAAACGATTGCAAACATGGGGAAAGATATGATCGATCACTTGGTTCTAAAGTACGACATGTACATCGCCAATGCCTCAAAAACTTATTCTCAGCAAGCACGAAATTTCGCCATTCTAGTTTCGATTGGTTTTGCCATTTTGCTACAAATTCAGGTAAGTCGCCTTGTTGAATTTTTGCAAGTAGATCATATGATGCGTGCCGAAATTATTGAATCTCTTGATATGGTCGAACTCATTGAGACAGTTGCTCAATCATCGGAGGATTCCCCAGCTTCCCCTAAAGGTGACGGTGGTCAAGGAGCCGCTTCAGGGGATTCCCCAACTTCCCATGAAGGTGACGGTGGTCAAGGAGCCGCTTCAGGGGATTCTCCAACTTCCCATGAAGGTGACGGTGGTCAAGGAGCCGCTTCAAAGGATAGCAAGAATGGAGATATTAAGGACACATCAAAAGATGCATTGGAAGCAGTAGAAAAGGCGCTTGAAGAGGTTTTAGAGGTAGGTGCCAAATTTAACCTACCGATTGGTGGGCCTGGAGGCTGGAGAGATAGTTTCAATAGTTTTGGGACTTTTTTCGATGTGCTTGCTGCGGGTCTCTTGATCGGTCTCGGGGCGCCGTTCTGGTACCGCGTCGTGGTCCAGGTCACGCGCGTGCGCTCGCTTCTTGGTTCAGCGACGGCATTGGCGGGAGTCGGGCGCAGCTCCCAGTCCGAGGCTGCAACGACAGCAAAGGGCAAAGAAGACGAGCTTACCGACGCTTTGGCAACGGCTAAGATCCGTTTTGAAGCCAGTCTAAAGCCGTAATAGCCTCATAACCCCAGCAGCCTAGTAACGGCCAAACGACCCCAGAATTCAAAAAAAGATATGGGCCGCAGTCGCGGCCCATATACCAGCAATAAAAGGAGTCATTCTCAATCGCCGCTGGTATCAGACACCTATGACTCCCCTAATCCATAAGCACGTTGCACAATAGCAAGATCTGCAAAGTCGAGGCTCCTTCCAAACCCCAGTAATCCCCGTGCGGGTTCATTGTCCTCGCTCGCAGTTAAAGCAGGCGAAGCAAGATGGAGGGTCTCCTCTTTATCTGCTTGCGTACGGGCTAGCCAACCTGCTTTGCCAAAGCAGGTGCAGCTTCGCCTCCCTTTTCGATGTCATGCCGCGCGTCGTCGCGGCATCCATCACTTAAAGTTTGCGGCAAGAGCGGCACTTGGCAATTACGAAGCTCGTCAAAAGATATGCACCTTAACCGATTCTCTCCCAAGGCACGCCCGTGCCAATTCCCCTTCCTTGGCAAGATAGGAAGCGAAACCCGTCAGCCCAATTTGGGCTGCTACCGCGTGCTCCCAAGCTCGATCAGCTTGCGATTCGAAGACCCACACTCATTGCCATTGGCGGGAACGCCTTCACGCCAGGCGCGGATGCCCGTGCTTTTGCGATGGCCCTAGGAGTCAAGCGTCAGGCGCAAGTTGGTTTGATCCGTGACTAGCATTTGTCAGTTGCACCAAATGACCGACACATGGTAAGGCTTGTGAAGCGAGAGGATAGATGCAATACCCTAAGAGAACAAAGCAAATGAAATCGAAGAATTGGCCCTGGCCCATATGGACTGGTCTTGCCATGTTTGCTGCTGCAACGATTCTTATAGTTTGGTACTTTGCCCAAGAGACCTATGTCGATGACTACTTTGGCCCTCCATATTCAGTTGGAAAAGTAACAAATTGGGAAGTTTTTCGCAGTTCATCTCCACATGAAGTTGGTACCACGGTCGCAGGTGTTACGGGTGCGTTGGCACTCATTTTCCTGGCGGTCTCCGTTCTATTTCAGGTGCGAGGGTTTGAGTTGCAAAGGCTTCAGCTAAACGAACTAAGAAATGAAAATCGATTGCGGTTTGAGGAAAATCAAAAACACGCCTTGAATGAACGCGTGCGCGAATTAGAACTTAAACTAAAGAGAGTACTTCAAGAATATCCCGCCCTTGGCGTTCAGATTAAAAGTTTCGTAAAAGTTGATCATAGTAGTGATGGAGAGAGGTATTTTGAGAGAATTGAACCTCATGTATGCGCTGCGTATAAGGAAATTTCAGAGAGGGAAATCGAAAAAAAACTACTGGTGCCACCTAACACGATCAAGGGATATGTGATAGACTTAATTGAATTAATTCAGGCAATATATAGAATCGACGGGCTTGCTGAAGATCAGATTCTTAGGCGAGATCGCCTCGTTGACCCATTGAAGAGGTTTTTTGAAAAATTTTTTGCCATACTACACGTAACATCGACATAAAGCGAGTTTTCTGAGGACGATATGAAGGAAAAATTAATTTCAGAAATTCAGGCTTATTATCAGATCTATAGAGATGAATTGAACAAGGAACTTAAAGATTCTCTGGATGAAGAAAAAATCTTCACTTTCTCGAACGAAGATGAAATTACCATTGGAAATGTTGAAGTATTTTTCGGGTACATTTGGACTCTCAATGAGAGGATTGGATCGCTGCTGCGTCAAATGAGCGAAAAAATGTTTGAGATGCTTCTCCGCTTTCTGTTGTTCTGCGAGACCTCGGAACGGAGCGTTAACCTTGTAACGGGAATCCAGGACGCGAGCGACGATACCTTCGCAGAGTTTCAGATGGCAATTCATAAAGGAAGGATCGCCGACCACGCATCCTATCCGCCAGATGAGCCGCCGGGAAGAACACGTATTGAGAAATTTGAGGCTACGTCTTTTTCCGTACGGCCCGATGAGGACAAAGTTCAAATCGCAGGGTATCTAGGGGGAGATATGATTGTAGATGATAAAATTCGTGACGCAATCCGATCAAAAACCTCCGCTTACATGTATCCTAAACCAAACGGAGACTTGTATACGGGAGGAAGTATTGAAAGCATAAAACCTCGTTTGGAAAATCGCCGACGCGACGGCGAAGCAGATCTCTATTTCACCATAGAAGCTTCGAACGAGTTCTTTGGTAAGTTCGTATCGCAGGTAAATAGTACATTCAATACGAATAGTGAGTTCAAGGATTTAGTGAATGTGATTGGTGTTGAAAGTACAGTATCAGAATCTCTGCGAGGTCTCATGGCTCGCTACATTGACAGATTTTTACCTTTCAAAGATAGAGACTGAGAGATAGCGATGATAACAGACCTCCTCAAATCCCCCCAAGTCCTCGCCGACGGCAGCGGCACCGCCCCGCGCCGCGTCCACCTGTTCGACGCTGCAGAACTCAACGCCATCGAGGCCGCCTTGCGCACGCAGCGGCCCTTGCTGTTGCGCGGCAAACCGGGCGTCGGCAAATCGCAACTCGCCGAGGCTTACGCAAAGGCGCGCGGCTGGAAGCTGTTTGCCAGAACGCTCGACGCCAATACCGACCCCGACGACCTCAAGTGGTACGAGGACGCGGTGGAGCGGCTGGCCGAGGCGCAATTTGTCGGGAGCAAGGCCGACCAGCGGTCCCAAGCGGAGATCCAGCAAGCTCTGGCGCGCCAGAACTTCGTCAAAAAAGGGCCGCTATGGCAGGCCTTTGAGCACGATGGCCCGTCGGTGGTCTTGATCGATGAAATCGACAAGGCCGACATGAGCGTTCCCAACGCTTTGCTCGAGGCCCTAGGGTCGGGGCAATTTCAACCGCCTGCGGGCCTGCCCCTGGTCAAGGCCAAGCAATGGCCGCTGGTGATTTTGACGACCAATGAGGAACAGCCTTTGCCGCCCGCCTTCCTGCGCCGTTGCCTGGTCCATTCCATGGACCCGCCGAAGGAGCGAGAGGCCATGCGCAAATGGCTGGTTGCGCGGGGGCAGGCGGTGCATGAGACGGTCGAGTCCGCTGCTTTAGAGAAAGTCGCCGATATGTTGCTCACTGAGCGTGAAGTCGCTGAAAAACAAGGGTACGAGCCGCTGCCTGGGCTGGCCGAATACCTTGACTTGCTGCGTATCGTCTTCGCCGAGGACGCAGGCGATTTGGAGAGTGAGTTGAAACAATTCAGCCAATTCGTGCTGAACAAGACCCGCACCTAGTGCTTGATCGAGTCATCCGGCGCACCCTTGTCCGTCCTGCGGACTTGAAGCGTGTGGATTTTGACCCCGATCTAGCGAAGGTGCTTGGGTACGTTCCAAAGCCCAAAGAAAAACCAGCAGACTTAGACGTCAAGGCTTCGGGCAACGAGGCGGAAAAGGACCCCCCCCGGGAACCCAACTACGAGCTTATCAAGGGCGATCTCGCCCCCGCCGCTTTTCTTGTTCCCTCAGGCTTTCGCGCCCTGGCTGCGCCGCGCACGGTCAAGGGGACCGAAGAATTTGTGCCAGAGTGGTCAAACCCGCCCGCGCCGCTTCCGTTCCTCCCCCTGGCCTCGGCGGCGCGTTTGCGGCGCTTGGTTGCCCGCTTCGACGCCGACCAGCGGCGCAGCCGCCAGGTCCATATCCCCGCCGCCGTGCGGCGCTTGGCGCGGGTGCAGCCGCTGGCGCCGATCCCCCGCTTGGCTCGCCCCGCGCCCGCAGGCCTGCAACTGATCGCCGATCGCTCACGGCACCTGGCGCCGTTTTGGGCCGACCAGCGTGTCGCCTTCGCCATGCTGCACGATCAGGCCGAGCAGCTCTGGATGTTCGACGCCCTGGTCGATAAGCTGCGCAATCTGCGCACCGATACTTGCGCGCGGCCCAAGCCCGACGACGGCCCGTTGCTGGTGCTCAGCGATTTGGGCGCCTTGGCTGGCGCGGACATGCGGCGGTTCTGGCGCACCCTGGGGCAGGAGTTCCGCCGCCGTGGCGGGCGCCTGCTGGCCCTGGTGCCGTGTGCGGTCGAGCGTCTGCCCGCCGACCTGGCAACCCTCTGGTCGGCAACCCCGTGGGAGCCGCGCTCGCGACCAGATCAGGAGAACCACCTCGACGAACAAGTTGAGGACTTGCTAGCCCTTTGCGCGCCCGTCGCCCGGCTGGAGCCTGCGCTGATGCGCGCCATCCGCCGCCATTGCACCGACGCAGGCCCCGAGGCCGAGGTGCGGCTTTGGCAGCACGCGGCCATCGCCTCTCCCCATGTCGCCGCCGCCACCTTCAAGCCCGAGGAGATTCGCGCTTACAAGGACAAGTTCAACCACTTCGCGCGCCAAAAGAACCCCAAGGCCCAAGCGGTATGGAACCTCATCCGCCAGGGCCGCGTCGAAACGGGCTACGAGTTCCTGTTCGAGGAGATTGGGGCTTTGCCCGAGGATGTGCGGGACGCGCTGGTCTCAAAAGGCGATCAGGAGGACGCCACAAGGTTCTGGTCCACCATCGCCGCCGCCGCCACCGACGGCACGCTCCAGACCAGGGCCCAACGCTGGCTCGCCGAGGCAGGCTACCGCAACCCCCCAGGCGGCGAATTGTGGAAGGACGGCACCGCGTCCCGCGAAGCTTTCGCCGCCACCGCCGACTTCGCCCAATCGGGCGCGGCCCAGCGGACTACGATTGCCCAAGCGGGCGGGGACTTGGTGCTAAGCGCCGCTCCCGCAGGCTCGCTCGTCGGGACCCTCGACCAAACCAGCGATTTGATAAGCTGCCGCAAAGCCGACCCCTTGGCCTTCTACACTGAGGCCGCCCAAGGACCGCAGGCCTTCCACGACCGCCTGCGCGATGGCCGCCTCGGCCCCCAGATGATTGTACTGCCGCTGGGGGAATTTCTTATGGGTTCGCCAGAGTCGGAGGAGGACCGACTCAAGAACGAGGGGCCGCAGGTATCCATCAAGATCGAAACTCCCGTAGCTCTTGGAGCTACGCCTGTTACCTTCGCCGAATTCGACGCTTTTTGCGAGGCGACAGGGCGTGAGAAACCTGAGGATGAAGGTTGGGGGCGCGGGCAACGGCCTGTTATCAACGTTAGGCAGGAGGACGCCAAAGCTTACTGCGCCTGGCTCAGCCAGGAAACAGGGTGGAACTACCACCTGCCTTCGGAGGCGCATTGGGAATACGCCTGCCGGGCGGGAACCACCACGTCCTATAGCTGGGGATCTGATTGGGATAAGTCACGCGCCAATGCAGAGGGCACAGATAAAACGTTGGAGGTTGCTGCCTACGATCCCAACCCTTGGGGCCTCTATGATATGCACGGCAACGTCTGGGAGTGGTGCGCCGATGCCTGGCAAGAATCGCACGAGGGTGCCCAGCGTGACGGGTCGCCGAGGCAAGCAAGCGAGCAACAGGCTGACCGCGTTGTGCGCGGCGGTTCGTGGTTCTTTCCCGCCTGGTACTGCCGGTCGGCTGCCCGCTTCAGGATCCTCCCTGGCTACCGCAACGCCTTCCTAGGCTTCCGTCTTGCCCGAGGTCAAGGAGCTCCAGCAGGGCGCGCGGAGCGCGCAGGCACGGGCGGCGCGGCAGCGTCGCCCGCGCCAGGCCGCAGCCTTGACCTGCGCGTCCAACCCGAACGCCAAACCAAGCGCCAGCCGTTGCGCGACCTGCCCACCACGCCCTTCCTCATCACCAGCAACCGCGCCGCGATCTTCCTCGACTGGCTACGGCCCGACCACCTGCCCTGGGCCAGCGCCCTAGGCCGCGACCCTCACGGCCTCTGGGCCGACGTCGAGGTCAAAAACCTCCGCCAACGCTTCCGCTACTGCCCCCCAGGCCAGTTCTTCATGGGCTCGCCTGAGGATGAGGAGGGGTGGCGCGACAGTGAAGGCCCGCAAACGTCGATCATTTTCAACCAGGGGTTTTGGCTCATGGATACGCCTGTTACCCAGGAACTCTATGAGGGCCTGATGGGGGAAAACCCCAGCATCTTCGTTTCGCCCACACGGCCCGTTGAGAATGTGAGCTATGACAAGGCGCAAGCGTTCGTCGAGAATCTCAATTCTCTAGTCCCAGGCCTATCCACGCATCTGCCCTCGGAGGCGCAATGGGAATACGCTTGCCGCGCAGGAACGACGACGCGCTACTCTTGGGGTCATGAATGGGACGAGTCTCACGCCAACGGCGACCGAGCTAGGGAAACGTCGGAAGTCAGATCCTATGATCCCAATCCCTGGGGCCTCTACGACATGCACGGTAACGTCCGGGAATGGTGCGCCGACGCTTGGCATGATTCGCACGCGGGCGCCCAGGGCGACGGGTCGCCGCGGCAAGCAAAGGACAAGAAGACTGCCCGCGTTGTGCGCGGCGGTTCGTGGTACGATGCCGCCGGGCTCTGCCGGTCGGCTGCCCGCTACTGGGGCCACCCTGGCGACCGCAGCGTCAACCTAGGCTTCCGTCTTGCCCGAGGTCAAGGAGCTCCAGCAGGGCGCGCGGAGCGCGCAGGCAAGGGCCGTGCGGCAGCACGGCCCGCGCGAGTCCGGTCAACATGACCGTCCTGCCCCACACAATCGACTCCCGCCGTCACCCCCTCGAGCGCGGCGAGGCCCCGCCCTGGGCCTCGGGTTGGGGTCAAGACCGCTACGGCGTTTTCGCCGAACTCAGAGTCGAGAACCAAGTCCAAACCTTCCGCTGGTGCCCCCCAGGCCAATTCCTCATGGGCTCGCCCAAGGGGGAGGAGGGAAGGCAAGAGGAAGAAGGTCCCCGAATCAGAGTAACCTTTACTGGAGGATTCTGGATCATGGATACGCCCGTAACGCAGGCGTTCTATGACGCGATCACGGGCGACGATCCGAGTCAGGCAGTCATGAAACCCGTAACGAACCTAACAGGAGCGGAAATACAAGACTTCATAACTCAACTAAATGGTTTGATTTGCGGTCTAAAGGTTCAGCTCCCTTCAGAGGCGCAATGGGAGTATGCTTGCAGGGCAGGCATACGAAGGCGCTTTTCATGGGGTGACTCGTGGGATGACACCAAAGCAATTTGGGATTGGCCGACCGTTGTAAAGTCATACGACGCTAATCCTTGGGGTCTTTACGACATGCATGGAAACGTGTGGGAATGGTGTGCAGATGTTTGGCATGACTCGCATGAGGGGGCCAATCAGAATGGATTTCCGAGGCAAGCTAGTCAGAAGCAGATAACTGAGGAAATGTTTGTCATTCGTGGTGGCTCATTTAGTGATAGGGGGGAAAATTGCCGATCTGCCGCCCGCCTTGGATTCACCCCAGAAGAACGCCACCCAAAAATCGGGTTTCGCCTTATTCAAGGTTAGGAACATGATGGTGGGAAAGGGAGTGGGTTCGATAGTCGGATATTGGCCTCTTCGTCGTTTGACCCACCACAAGGCTCGTGCCGCCCGTACTTCCCGCCACCGATCCGTGATGGATGCTGCGACTGCGCGCAGCATGACGTCGTGTTGGGGGTTGCGCTTCATCGCTGCTCCCTAGACCTGCTTCATAATTAGTTGATTTTTCTGATTTTCTTTGCGTTGGCCCAATTTTCATGGTTATGTACGGATCATGAAAGCCCTGAAAGTCCTCAAAAAGCAACCTCGTCTGTTTTACCGCCTCTCTGGGATCAGATTATCTGATTTTGAGCAACTCGTTTTGGAGGTGAAACCTCTCTGGGAAGCCCATAATCTCCGCCGCCTTTCTCGAGAGGACCGAAAGCGAGCAATTGGCGCTGGTCGTCGCTACCGATTAGGGTTCGAGGAGATGCTTCTTCTTTGTCTGATTTACTATCGAACTTACATCAACCATGAGTTTTTGGGACTCATATTTGGGGTTTCAGACAGTACAAGCATTCGCGCTACAAATACGATCTCTAAACTCCTTGCAGGTCATTTTAATATGCCTGAGCGCAAAGTCCGCTTAAGCGAAGAGGAAGAGCAAGACCTTCTGTATCTGATTATTGATGGCACCGAACGCCCAGTCCAACGTCCCAAGACAGCGAAGAATCGCAAGCGGCACTATTCTGGCAAGAAAAAGCGCCACACTCATGTCCATCAGATTGTCACTGACAACAAGGGACGTATCCTTGCCTGTGGACCCGCTCAGCAAGGACGAAAACATGACAAGAAGATTTATGATGATAGTCAACTGGAGAAGCCGCCAGATACTCTTGTTTTGGGGGATCTGGCATACCAAGGCACCTCATGCGAAGTGCCGATAAAGAAATCAAAAAAAAGACCACTTAGCCGTAAAGATAAATCCTATAATCGTTGGTTTAACTCTATGCGTATAACAGCGGAGCACGCAATTGGTCGAATGAAAAAATTTAACATTTTCTCAGATATTTCCAGAGGAAATCGTCATGAAAATATAATTGCAAAAAATATTGCAGGCTTAGCGAATATGAATTTGAAAATTTGCTAAAAATTAGGGGTAGGGAGAAGACCGTCTCCAATTTTTCATGCTATTGAGAATCGGGTCTCCTGAAAGGTTGCCGCATGAAACGTTGAACGGTTAGGGAGACGATCCACCCCCCGTCATTCAGCGCGTAGCGAAGCGAAGTCGCAGAATCCATCACCTGCTGGCAGCGGTTGAAACGGACGGGTCCATCCGCGAGCCAACCCCTCCGCCGCTGTTTCGGCAAACTAGGCGTGGGCTTGGCTGTTCGATAGGGGCCTCTTGCCGTTTGACCCGCCACAAAGTTCGTGCCGTCTGTCCTTCCCGCCACCGATCCGTGATGGATGCTGCGACTGCGCGCAGCATGACGTCGTGTTGGGGGTTGTGCTTCATCGCTGCCCCCTGAAGGGTTACTGCATGAAACGTTGAACGGTTCGGGCGACGATCCAACCCCCCCGTCATTCAGCGCGTAGCGAAGCGAAGTCGCAGAATCCATCACCTGCTGGCAGCGGTTGAAACGGACGGGTCCATCCGCGAGCCAACCCCTCCGCCGCTGTTTCGGGAAACTAGGCGTGGGTTTGGCGGCCCGATAGGGGCCTCTCGCCATTTAACACACCGCAAGGTTTCTGCCGTCCGTACTTCCCGCCACCGATCCGTGATGGATGCTGCGACTGCGCGCAGCATGACGCCGTGTTGGGGGTTGCGCTTCATCGCAGCCTTGTGACGGGTTGCCGCATGAAACGTTGAACGGTTAGGGAGACGATCCACCCCCCCGTCATCTACCGAGTAAGCGCATTTTATTTTTGCGCCTCCATCACAACTATCTTGCATTTTGCGTTGATGTGTTCAGCGAGCTTCCTGGCGACCGCAATCAGGGCGACCATAGGCTTCTTACCGTTGGCTCTGAGGCGTTCATACTGCTCCTTGGTGACCCCCGTCCTTGAGGCGGCTAAGGCAGCCATGAAGAGGGCTTGTCGAGGGACAGATCGACCCTTTCCAGTTTTTTGATATCCCGCTCGGTTGCCACTTTGGTTGGCATAAGGAACCAACCCGACGAGGGCTGACACCTGCTTTCGGTTGATCGTTCCCAGCTCTGGGACAAGGGCTACCATGACCAAAGCACTAACAGGACCAACCCCATGGCAGCTGGTGGCAGCATCGTATTTTGCCTTCAAGGTGGGGCAAGATTTAATTAAAGCTCTAGCGGCTTCCTCAACCTCTTTGATCCGAACCTTGATCGATTTTAGTGACTGGCTAAGGTGCTTCTTCTGCAGCGAAGTAATCGCGATACACTGGGCACGGTTTTTCAATCTTGTTTGCTCTTTGACAAGGTCTCCACGATAGGTTACCAAAGTCTTGAGCTCAACTTGCAATGCGCTCAAGGGTATGTAACGTCTAAGCTGGTTCTTGCGTTCACGCCCATAGAGGGCCAAGGCAAAGGCATCCAAGGGATCGGTCTTGGCCTGGTTGAGCGACCTGGCGAAGGCAGATGCTTTTCGAGTGTCGGCGCGATGGAGATACCAGTTCGCTTCATGCAATGTTTCGGCGAGTAGGATCTCATATCCACCTGTTGGTTCGAAAACACACATGGATATTTGGCCGAGATTTTCGACCTCTTTGAGGAGTTTCTTAAGTCCCGTTTTGGAGTTGAGAACCTTGAAAGACTTTAAGGGTCTATCACTGTCCTTATCCAAGATAGAGACGGCGATGTCAGCCTTTGAGACATCGCATCCAACAAAGATGTTGTTCGGGTGGTGAGTTTGTGTCATATCAGACCTCCATATAGTAAGCGAGTAGCACTTGATTGTCTTCAGGCGTGGGCTCTAAAGTCCCCGTCCTATTCTACCGATCGTGCTATGAGCCTGGACCAAGGCGACTCAGATGACGATAGGCGCTCAAAGGCCTGCATTCTGCACAGTCAACCTGGCCCACGTCGATTTGGACCCCCGATCGGGGTCCAAATCGACAAGCTCAGAGCCTCCCTATACACGAAATTAAACAGACAATTCAGCGCGTAGCGAAGCGAAGTCGCAGAATCCATCACCTGCTGGCAGCGGTTGAAACGGACGGGTCCATCCGTGCACGAACCCATCCCTCGCGGGTTCGGGAAATAGACGCGGGTTTGGCCGTCCGATAGGGGCCTCTCGCCGTTTGGCCCACCACAAGGTTCGCGCCGTCTGTCCTTCCCGCCACCGATCCGTGATGGATGCTGCGACTGCGCGCAGCATGACGTCGTGTTGGGATGTGTGAACTCAGATAGGGCGTTAGCCCGCACCGACCCAATCCCCTGCTGTTTTGGAAAACTGGGCGTGGGTTTGGCCGTTCGATAGGGGCCTCTTGCCGTTTGGCACACCGCAAGGTTTCTGCCGTCTGTCCTTCCCGCCACCGATCCGTGATGGATCCTGCGACTGCGCGCAGCATGACGTCGTGTTGGGATGTGTGAACTCTGATAGGGCGTCAGCCCGCACCGACCCGATCCCCCGCTATTTTGGGAAACGGGGCGTGGGTTTGGCGGTCGGACAGTGGCTTCGCATCCGCCCTTTTGCTGGGCATGGCAAAGCGCACTGAGCGACCAGCCAGCGCTTCAACATCTTGTCCGCGCACGCCGCCGCTTTAAGTTCCATGCCATGAATTGGTCCCTTTGGTTTGCCCTGATCCCTTTTTCCTTCGGTTGTTTTTGCGTCGCCTGGCTGATCCAGCGCCGCACGGGCGATGCGGCCATTGTCGATGTGTTTTGGCCCTATGTGGTCGGGGTTTCGGGCGCGCTGCTCGCTTGGGCGGGCACGGGTGACGAGGGGCGGCGGGCCTTGTTGGCGGTGCTGGCGTTGCTCTGGGGGGTGCGCCTGGGCACGCATATTCTTACCGACCGGATTTTGGGCGGGCACGAGGATCGGCGCTATACGCAAATGCGTCAGGACTGGGGCGATTGGTTTCCTTGGCTGATCTTTCGGTTCTATCAGTACCAGGGCATCAGCGTCTTTGGCCTGTCGCTGGTGTTCCTGATTATCGCCGCCAACCCTGCGCCGCTCGGCCCGTTGGCGATCCTGGGCGCGCTGACCGTCGTGGCGGGGGTGATCGGCGAGACGCTGGCCGACCAGCAACTCCAGGCCTGGCGCTTCAACCCCGACAACAAGGGTAAATCTTGCCGTGGCGGGCTTTGGGCCGTTAGTCGGCATCCCAACTACTTCTTTGAATGGCTGGTCTGGGTCGGCTGGGCGATCATGGCCTTGACCACCCCCGCGTGGGGGCTCGCAGGCCTTTTGCCTGCCCTGATTATGTACGTCGCCATGACCTATTTTACGGGGATTCCGCCCAACGAGCGGCAGAATTTGGTCGCACGCAGCGACTATGCGGCTTATCAACGCGAGGTTTCGGCGTTTTTTCCTTGGTTTCCCAAGCGGCCTTGAGCCATCTAGGGGAATGACCCAACCCTACCAGAAACCCGCCCGCTGGGCCGACCCTGCGCTGAAGCTCTTTGCCAAGCAAGTCGCCTTCACCGCCCCGCCCCACGATTTTGACGCCGCGCCGTCGGACTTTATTCGCCTGGCCCCCGCCCATGTTGGCGCCCATGGCCGCATGTTGCACCTTAAGGGCTATCAACATGAACTCGACCAACGCGCCAAGAACTTTGACCTGCTTGAGGAATACGTCGAGTGCATGGCCAACAACGGCGTCGATGTCTGCGGCCAAGTCGGGTCCAACTGGGTCCACGCTGGCGGCAAAACACCGCAGGACATCGCCGCGTTTTGCGACCGCATGGCCCAGACCTACGACACACCCCTGCACATGGCGGGCTATTGCTTGGTCGAGGCGTGCCGCCACCTGGGCGTGCAGCGTCTGGCGCTCAACTCGGTCTACTACTGGCCCGACTGGCGCGATGGCCTGGCGCGGTTCCTGCGCGCGGCGGGGCTGGAGCTGATCTATGTCGGCAACTTCGTCGATCTGGGGCTCTACGACACCCAGGATCAGGTCAACGCCCGTTCCTGGATTTTCCCCTTTGACACCGCCCTCGAATCCATGCGCCGCCTGGCCGAGCGTGCGCCCGACGCCGAGGCGTACCTGATCAACGGCATGCCCAACTGGCGCGATGCCGAGGGGTTGACCCACCGTCCCGTCTCGCTCGCCGCGCAAATCGAACGCGAAGTCGGCAAGCCCCTCATCGCCTCCGACACCGCTCTATACTGGCGGATTTTCAAGACCATCGACGCGGCACCGACGCGCAAGGGTCTGGGCCATCTGCTCGATGGGTTGGGCTGATGCCGAAGATTCTGGCCTTGTGGGCCGCGCCGCGGTCCACCTCCACGGCGTTCGAATGGATGATGCGGATGCGCGGCGACCATGCTTGTTTTCACGAACCCTTTGGCGAGTGGTGGTACCAGGGCGACGGGGCCAAGTGGCCCCGATTGACGCCCGACAGCCCGCGCGTTCCAGGCCTGACCTTTGCATCGATCTTCGCCAAGCTGCAGGCCGCCGTGCAGCAGGGGCCTGTGTTTTCGAAGGACTTTCCGCACTATGTGCGCGACTTCTTCGGCGGTTGGGATTGGGCTTTTTTGGACCAGTTCACCCATTCCTTCCTGATCCGTGACCCCGCGAAGATTTTGACCTCCATGGCCAGGCACTGGCCCGAGTTTCTGATTTCGGAAACTGCAGTTCGCGAGCAGCGCGACTTGTTCGACCGCGTGGCCGACCGCAGCGGTCAGGCCCCGCCGCTGATCGACTCCGACGATCTGCTCAAGGACCCCGACGGCCTTGTTGCGGCTTGGTGTGCAGCGGTCGGCCTGGAGTTTCGCGCCGAAGCGCTGCGCTGGCAGCCTGGGGACCGTTCGGAGGTCAGCTGGTACGACGGCGGATCGTGGCACGCGGCGCTCAGGGCTTCCGATGGCTTAAAACCCCAGACTCCCCGCGCGGCGGACATGCGCGCCGCGCCCGCGGCGGTGCAAGACATGTACGAAACCCTGTTGCCGCACTACCAGCACCTCTATGCGCACCGGCTCACCCCATGACGCTTGCGCGCCTGATCCCCGACTTGACCCAGGTTGTGCGCGCGGCGGGGGCTGAAATTTTGGCGGTGCAGGCGCGCGGCGTGCGCGCCGAGCGCAAGGGCGACGGCACCCCCGTGACGCTGGCCGACCAAGCGGCGGAGGCTTTGATTTTGCCAGCGCTCCAGCGGCTGACCCCCGAGGTGCCGATTGTCTCAGAAGAAAATGCCGCCAGCCACAGCTTGCAGCCGCCCGCGCGGTTTTGGCTGGTGGACCCGCTGGACGGCACCAAGGAGTTCTTGAAGGCCGACGGGCAGGGCGCCTTCACCGTCAACATAGGTCTGATCGCCGACGGCGTTCCCGTCTTGGGCCTGGTCTATGCGCCCGCATTGGAACGCCTGTTTGTCGGCTATGACGGCGCGGCCTATACGGTCGATCCAGCGGGCCAGCGCCGCCTCGCGGTTCGGCAAGTGCCCGCGACGGGCGTGGTGGCGGTCGCCTCGGCCTCGCACCGCGACGCCGAGACCGACGCCTGGCTCACGGCGCGCGGCATCGACCAGACCCGCGCCATCGGCTCGTCCTTGAAGTTCTGCCTGGTGGCGGCAGGGGAAGCGGACGTCTATCCGCGCTTCGGCCCGACCATGGAATGGGACACGGCGGCGGGGGACGCGGTCCTGCGCGCCGCGGGGGGGCGGGTCGAAACGCTCGACGGCGCGCCTTATCCCTATGGCAAACCCGCCTACCGCAACGGCGCTTTCCTCGCCTGGGGGGCTTATACCAGTTCTCCTTGAGAACTTATCATGATGAACTGGTATAATACCAGCGGCGAATGAGAATGACTCTTATGTTCGCTGGTATAAGGGCCGCGACTGCGGCCCCCGCAGCGGCCCCGAGAATAGCGCGAAAGCGCCTCGGGGTATAAGCGAAGGCCCCGTCGGAGGCGAAACGCGAAGCGTTTCTGCCGTGAGACACAAAACGGCTAAAAAAGTGTCAACTTTTTTGGCCGTTGGTATAAGGCCCGCGACCACGGGCCCCGGAGCGGGTCGCGGATCAGCGCGAAAGCGCCCGCGACGTAAGTCGGAGGCCCCCTCGGAGCGCATCGCGAAACGATGCCTGCGTGAGAGACATAATTTTCAGGAAGGCGTCAGCCTTCATGAAAATTGGTATTATCAAGGCTAGGAATTGCGCCTAATACCAAGCCCATGACTGCCCTGTCCGTGAACTTGAACGCCGTCGCCTTCTTGCGCAACCGCCGCAGTGTTGGCTGGCCGTCGGTGACCGCCATGGGTCGCCTCGCGCTCGGCGCGGGGGCGGCGGGCCTGACGGTGCATCCCCGGCCCGACGAGCGCCATATCCGCCGTTCTGACCTCGCGCCGCTCAAGGCTTTGGTGCGCGAATTTGACGGGGCGGAGTTCAATATCGAGGGCTACCCCGACCCAGCGTTCCTGGACTTGGTGCTGGAGTTTAGGCCCGACCAGGTGACGTTGGTCCCCGACGATCCCGCCCAAGCGACCTCCGACCACGGCTGGGACGTGGAGGCCAATGCCAACCTGCTGACCGCAGCGCTTCGGCAAATTCGGGCGGCGGGGATGCGCAGCGCCCTGTTCATCGAGGCGGACCCAAGGGTCCCCGTAGCGGCGTGGGAGGTCGGGGCCGACCGGGTCGAGCTCTATACGGGCCCCTACGGCGCCGCCAGCGCCGCCCCTGCGGTGGCGGCGGCAGAATTGGCCAAGCTGGGCGAGGCCGCGCAAGTCGCCGCGACGGTGGGTCTTAACCAGGTCGAGGCTCGCCCGCCCCTGGGCGTCAATGCGGGTCACGATTTGACCGCCGCCAACTTGCCCGCGCTGAAAGCCGCCATTCCCCATTTGGCCGAAGTGTCCATCGGCCATGGTCTGACCGCCCACGCTTTGACCACGGGCTACGCCCAGGCCGTCGCCGATTTCACGCAGGCGCTGGCGTGACGGACCCGAGCGATGATGCACGGCTCGGGACGCCCGTCCTGGGCTGGACCGCGCGCGCCTGGCCTGCGCGCCAAGTCTTTGCTGGGCGAACGGTCCGCATGGAACCCGTGGCCCCGCGCCATAGCCAAGACCTGTTCGCGGCCTTCGCCCTCGACCGCGCTGGGGCGAACTGGGCTTACCTGCCCTACGGGCCCTTTGAAACTCTGGAGGCTTTTGAAACCTGGATGGCGGAAACGGTCTTTGGCCGCGACCCGCAATTCTACGCCTTTGTGTCGGCGGCGACGGGCCAGGCCCAGGGTCTCGCCGCGCTCATGCGGATGGCGCCCGACCACGGCGTCATCGAGGTCGGACACATCCACCTATCGCCTTTGGTGCAGCGCACCGCCGCCGCGACCGAGGGGCTCTACTTGCTCATGCGCCATGCCATGACCGACTTGGGCTATCGACGCTTTGAATGGAAGTGCAACGCCCTCAATACGGCCTCAAGGCGCAGCGCCGAGCGCTTGGGCTTTACTATTGAAGGGGTGTTTCGCCAGGCCCATGTCTTCAAGGGACGCAACCGCGATACGGCCTGGTTTTCGTTTTTGGACAGCGAGTGGCCGCGCATCGACGCGGGGTTCCAGGCCTGGCTGCACCCTGACAACTTCGATGCCGACGGGCGACAGATCCGTCCCCTAGAGCGGTGCCGCAGGGACCATGCTTAGGGGCTATCGTTCCTCGGTGTTCGTCTCCGCCCTGTTGGCGGCCCTCGTGGGATTCGGCGGCACCGTGGCCCTGGTCTTGGCCGCTGCCGAGGCCCTGGGGGCAAGGCAGGCGCAGACCATCTCTTGGCTCACCGCCATGTGCCTGGCGATCGCGGTCAACGCCGCCGTCCTGGCCTGGGTGCAGCGCGTGCCGATCACGGCGGCGTGGTCGGCGCCCGCCTTGGCGCTGCTGTCGGTCACGACGGGCGTTTCCTTGGGCCAGGCGGTGGCGGCCTTCCTCCTGAGCGGGGCTTTGGTCATAGTGACGGGCTTTGTCGGCGGGTTGCGGCGGCTGGTGGCGGCGATTCCTTTGCCTTTGGCCAATGCCCTCCTGGCGGGTATTCTGTTCGGCTTCATCGTTCGGGTCTTCCCTGCCGTGCCGCAGGCCCCAGCGCTCACGCTGCCCATGATCGCCCTGTTCTTCCTGGTGCAGCTGTGGTCGCCGCCCTGGGCGACCCTGGCCGCGCTGGGGTTTGGCCTG
This sequence comes from Alphaproteobacteria bacterium, assembly GCA_965229645.1. Lineage (GTDB taxonomy): Bacteria > Pseudomonadota > Alphaproteobacteria > UBA7985 > UBA7985 > CAXQZM01. Next base: position 2,609,078 of record OZ245893.1, on the reverse strand, counting down.
GTCTTATGTTTTGCCCTGGGCCTTGCGGGGCCGATTCCCGCCTTTGCCCCGCCGCAGTTGCAATGGGTGTCGCCCGAGTTCGATTGGCAAGTCCTGGTGTCGCTCGGCGTCCCGCTCTACCTGGTGACCATGGCGGGGCAGAACTTGCCTGGGTTCGCGGTCTTGCGCGCCGATGGCTACGCGACCGGGACCCGCTCGGTCCTGGGGTTGACGGGGCTGACCTCGTGCGTCTCGGCCCTGTTTGGGTCCAGCGGTCAAAACTTGGCGGCGGTGACGGCCCCCTTGTGTACAGGCCCCGATACCCACCCCGACCCCGCCTTGCGCTGGATGGTCGGGCCGTCCTTGGCCCTATGCTACGCCGTTTTCGCCTTGTCGTGTGGCTGGCTGGTGCTGGTGTTCGCCAATCTGCCCCCTGCCTTTATCATCACCGTCGCCGCGGTCGGCCTCAGCGGGGCTTTGGCCCGGGCGCTCAGCGCGGCCATGGCGGATGCGGCGTTGCGCCTGCCTGCCCTCGTCACCTTCCTGGTCGCCCAGTCCAGCGTCGCCTTCTGGGGCTTGGGCGGAGCCTTCTGGGGGCTCGCCCTTGGGTTGGCTCTTTGGGGCTTGTCTGGGTTGCGGAAAGAGGGCTAAGCGAGGCCATGACGGTTCTCAATACCTCCGACGCTTACGGCGTCTTATCCAAGGCCCTGCATTGGGTCCTCGTTGTGCTCCTGTTGCTGATGATCGTCAGCGGCCTCATTTATACGCGCCTTAGCTGGCCAGAGGTGGACCAAGCGAGCCATGAGATCGGCGGCAAAGTTGTCTTGGTCCTTGCCGTGGTTCGACTGGCCCTCCGCCTCGTGGCGCCTGTGCCCCGCCCGCTGCCAGGCCATAGGCGCTGGGAGGTTGGCCTGTCCCGCACCGTCCACTGGGCGCTTTACCTTGTTTTGTTCGCGTTTCCCCTATCGGGCTGGGCCATGGTCAGCGCTGGGGAGTACGCGGAAACCGGCGCGTTGCCGAGCTGGCTGGCGCCCCTTGGGGCCTACGATCTATGGACGGGCCTGCACTTTGCGCTCAAATGGGCCCTGCTCGGCCTCCTCGTCCTGCACGTTGCGGGCGCGCTGAAACACAGGTTCATCGACCGCGACAGCACGCTGCGGCGCATGTGGTTCTATACCAGCGGCGATTGAAGATCACTCTCATGTTCGCTGGTATAAGGGCCGCGACTGCGGCCCCCGCAGCGGGCTCCAAGCCCGAAGGGCGCAGGGAACGCCCGCGCCCCAAACGCGCGGCCCCGAGAATAGCGCGAAAGCGCCTCGGGGTAAAACGAAGGCCCCGTCCTGCGGTCGGGCTGAGCGAGCATAGCGAGCGAGTAGAGACCGCAACCACAAAAAAACCGAAACGCGAAGCGTTTCTGCCGTGAGACATAAAACGGCCAAAAAAGTGCCAGCTTTTTTGGCTGTTGGCATCAGGTGAAGGTGACGACGGTCCCTTCGATGGCGTAGTCGGGTACGTTCAAATTGCTGCGGGCGGGGCCGCCGAGGACGCGCCCTGCGGCGTCGTAGCTGGCGCGGTGGCAGGGGCATAGGAACGGGGCTTCGGCGTCGTCACGGTAGCCAACTTGGCAGCCACGGTGGGTGCAGGTCATATCGACGACCAAATACCCTTCGTCTTGGCGGCGGTCGGCATCGGGAGCAGGGTCGCGCTCGGGTTCGGTGGTTTGGGCCATGTCGATTTGCGCGGCGGTGCGGTGCAATATGCCGTAGTAGGTGCCTGCGGTTGCCACCACGACCAATTCGCCAGGTTCCAAGACCGCCACATCGACGCTTTGGGCCTCGTCCAGCTCGACGACGGCGGTCTGGCCCGTCGGTTCATCGCCGCGCTTGGCGAGGGCATAGGTCGGCGTCAGGGCCGCGCCTGCGAGGGCTGAACCGCCCTTCAACACAAAACGTCGATCAATGCGCAGCGGGCCGCGTGCTGTTTTAGCCATGGGTTTCCCCTTTGGGTCGTTGATGACTCTAACCTAGACCAACCGGCCCGAGGGGCAAATGCCGTGCCTTCACAACCGCGCTATCGCGCTGGGTGACGGGCGGGTTCCTTGCTGCGGATTGCGTAAGCCCGCGCTATGGCCCCGTAGCCTGGCCAAACGTAGCCTCCATTCAGGCGCTGATAGGCGTCGCGATGGCGCGCATATTCGCGCGGCAAGTCGTACCAGGGCAGGGCTGGGTGCTGATGATGGACCAGATGCAGGGAGTTGTTCAAGAACAGGAGCCGCCAGAACCAAGACGCCTCGACGATCACCGAACGGTGCTTGGGGTCGGGCGCGTACTGGTGTTCCAAAAAAGCGCGCAGCATGGTGAGGGACGTGCCAGGCAGGCTAAAGCAGAGCAGGTAGAGCCAAACTGGCATCGCGCAGACCCAGTGCAAATAGGCCAGAAAACCCGCGACCAGGGCCAGGTGCGTTGCCCAGATGCGGCGGCGCTGGTCCGTGCCGTGCCAGAACTTCAGCGCCTCGTCTTTCCAAGTGAGCAGGATCATGAGGGCGGCCCCCAGGGTTAAGCGACCCGCCAGACTGTTGCATGCGCGCAACAGTTTCTGCTGCCAGGGTGCCAGGCGATCCCAGCGCCCCTGGGCGATGTAGTAGGATTCAGGGTCGTCGAAGGGGTCCGTGAGCGTTTGATCGCGATGGTGCGCCCGATGGGTTTGGGCATAGGTTTGGTACGGCAACCATACTAGCATGGGGGCGAGCACCAGGAGGCGATTGAGCCAGGGCCAGCGGGTCGGGTGCCCGTGAATAATTTCGTGTTCGAGGGAGGCGTGCCAGGCCGCCGTGATCGCCCCAAGCACGACCAGCAGCGGCAGCGGGATCTGCTGCCAGTTCAACGTGGTCCCAAAAAATAACCCATAGACGGCCAAACCCACGAGCAGGGTCGGCCAAGCGCGTGTCATCTGCATCGCATTCCACCGATCAAGTCCCTAGGTCCCAGGACGTATGTCAAGTTGTACGAGTCTGGTTCGCTGCCGCGAGCCTGCCACGTCGCGCAAACCCAAATTCTGGGGGCGGTGGACGGTCAACGCTGTCCGAACTCACGTAACTTAAAACATACTTGAGGGCTTTCGTAAAGAGAAAAATTGCGACATGAACATTCCATGAGACTCTTTGCCGTGCAATGGTACGAATACGCGGGCCAGGCGACGCGGTGGCGCCGGTTTTGGCAGCAGCTCAGCGGCTTTGTGCCTGCTCGCGCGCCGATCAGATTCTGGACGCGGGACCTTGAGCCTCTGTGGCGGTCGGGCGAGTATGATCTGACCTGGGCCTGCGGCGGCGACGTCGCGCTCCATCCTGGGCGGTTTTGCCCGATCGCGGTTCCCATATTTGCGGTCTCCGCCTTAGCGCCAGGGCAGTACTGCAGCTTGATCCTTCGGCACCATGGGGCCCGCGACCTTCCGTTCGCGCAGTTACAGGTGGGGCTGAACGCGGCGGCATCGGTTTCGGGCCATTTGGCCCTGGCGCGCTGGTGGCACGCGGCGGGGCACCCCGACCCCGCAAGGGTGTTGGTGACGGGCGGGCACGAGGCCAGCGTGCGGGCCTTGCTCGACGGACGGGTCGATTTGGCGGCCCTGGATTCGCAAGGCTTCGGTCTGTTGGGTGAGGCTTACGAGGGCCTTTTGACGCATTGCCAGATCATCGCCCAAACGCCTCGTCTGCCCGCCCCGCCCCTGTGCCTGCCTGCGGGGATCGACCCCAGGCAAGAAAGCGCCTGGCGCGAAGGGTTGCGGGCCGCCAGCGCGGCGCTCGCCACCGGCGACCTGCACGATTGCGGGCTGGGCATTTGCGGCTTTCATCCCGTGACCGAAGCCGACTACCAGAGCCTGGGGGACGACTTGAGGCGTCAACTGGCCTCGGGTCGTACCTTGGTGACGGGCGCATGCACCGCTTAATTGTGTGGGTTCCAAGCTGCCCAGGAACCTCTGGTCTTCCCCATCGCCGTCTCTTAAGAGCGATCTATGACGCGCACATGGACTTTGCTCGCGTTTCTTGTCGGCGTTCCGCTCGGCCTTAGTGCCTGCTTGTCCGAAGACGACGCGCGCGCCTACGGGTACGAACAGGGCTTACAAGGCGAAGGCTATAGCCGCATCCTAAGCGGCCATGTCGAGCAGCACCGAAGCGGATGGGTCGAGGGCAACGCGATCTATTGTCAAAATCTATCCTTTACTGCGCTGGCGCGTGCGCAAGGGGCCTTGCCGACGGGGATTTGCCCGATCAGCGACCAGGACTTGCAATCGTACTGCCAGCTCGTTGACTATGCGGCCTTTGGCAATGCCGATCAGGACTTGCCCCAGGCCTGCACCCCGTCACAAGCCGAACGGACCGCCTTTACCACCGCACGGGCAGAGCGTTTTTGCACGAGCGCGCAGGGCCGTGAGGACACCCGCGCCGCCGCGCGAGGGCTTTTCTCGTACGGGGCATGCAGCCCAGGGTGGCGGGTTCAGGAGTGCGAGCGAAGCGACCGGGTATTGGACGCATCGCGACCCTACTGCGCGGGGACTCTCGCCTATATCAGCGGGATTGAAAGCCAAATCATCAGCGCCCAAGGCCAGGCCGTGCGCGAGGCCGCCGACGATTTGGCGGAACTCAGTCTCTTGGAAACCCCCAGCGACGACGAGGCCGAGCGCCTTGAAGACCTGGAAGCCTACTTGCAATGGGTGCCAAACTGCCGCTTGCGCGGACTCACCTTGGATTGTCGGGTAGACTAGAGCTTAGGTTTCCTATACCAACGGCCGCAGTGCACGACAGTAGCTCCTCAGGATGTCCTTGGGCGTGACCTAAGCCAATACTGGCATGCCTTTTCTGGTTCCATCTGAATGAGCCGCCTAAGCTCGTCGAACCCAGTTCTGAAGACAGACTTTTTGTATCGCCCGTGAGACCTTCGTGGTCTCGGGGCTGTTCCAATATTTGCAGATCCAATTTTGGTGGCCCAGGTCATTGCCAATGCGAGAATACCCATACCGCAAGCACATATGGGCTCCCTCAGCAAATACTGTCGTGCACTGTGGCCTCTGGCATAATACCAACGGCGAAAAAAGTTGACACTTTTTTTGGCCGTTTTATGTCTCTCGGCAGAAACGCTTCGCGTTTCGCCTCCGACGGGGCCTTCGCTTATACCCCGAGGCGCTTTCTTAGCTCATCTCGGGGCCGCTACGGGGGCCGCAGTCGCGGCCCTTATACCAGCGAATAAAAGAGTCATTTTAAATCGCCGCTGGTATAATGCCAGCGACGCGAAGGTTTGACTCCGCACAAACGACCCTTGGTATAGGGCGTTCGTAATCAGGCGTTGACATGGGCGGGTCCGCGGCCTAGACCCCGCGCTCGACGCCTGGACGTGCGCCTGGATTTGTGGCGCGCCGCTGGTGTGTTCTAAGACTCTAAAGAAAACGAATGAGGTTTGAATGGCCCGTATTGCAGGCGTAAATATCCCCTCAAGTAAGCGTGTTCATGTCGCGCTGACCTACATTACTGGCATCGGTCGCACGACGGCCAAGCAGGTGACAGGTGCCTTGGGCATTGATGAGAGCCGCCGCGTCAACGACTTGTCGGATGATGAGGTGTTGAAAATTCGCGAAATGATCGACGACAAGTACACGGTGGAGGGCGAGTTACGCACCCAAGTGCGCATGAATATCAAGCGTCTCACCGATCTGGGGTGCTACCGGGGTAAGCGACATCGTATGAAATTGCCCGTCCGGGGGCAACGCACGCGCTGCAATGCCCGTACCCGCAAGGGCAAGGCCGTCGCAATCGCGGGTAAGAAAAAATAACAATTCGTCGGCGCCTCACCTGCTGAGGCGTCTTTTCGCTTGCTGATATCGGGGTCCTTCCGGCCCTGGTGGAGAGTAACCATCTGCGAACAAATGGCAGATCGTCTAGGAAGGCATCCCAATGGCTACAGCCCCTCGTGGCGGCGTAAAGCGCCGTGACCGAAAAAACATTCACACGGGCGTTGCCCATGTGAACTCCACATTCAATAATACGATTGTGACAATCTCTGACGTTCAGGGAAACGCGGTGGCTTGGTCGTCTGCGGGCTCGCAGGGGTTTAAGGGGTCGCGCAAGTCTACGCCCTACGCAGCGCAGGTCGCGGCTGAGGATGCGGGCCGCAAGGCCATGGAACACGGTATGAAAACCCTCGCGGTCAACGTGAAGGGCGCTGGGTCGGGCCGCGAATCGGCTTTGCGCGCGCTCCAGTCCGTCGGGTTCACCCTTACCTCGATCAAAGACACAACACCGATCCCGCACAACGGCTGCCGCCCCCGCAAAGCGCGGCGGGCCTAGCGCGCCGCGACCTTAGTCTCATCGGGCCCAGCTATTTTTTGAGGGCCTAGCAACTCGTAAACATCGCCCCATCCTGCCTGTTTGGGAGGGGCCTAACATTTAAGGGGACGTACCTTGGATTCACTGCTCCAAAAAAACTGGAAAGACCTGATCAAACCCCAAAGCATTGATTTCGGCGGCGATGAGCAGACGGCAAAAGCAAAAGTTGTCGCGGAACCCTTCGAACGGGGTTTTGGCTTGACCTTAGGAAATGCGCTGCGCCGGGTGTTGCTTTCCTCCCTGCAAGGGGCGGCGGTTACCGCCATTCAAATCGACGGCGTTTTGCATGAGTTCATTTCGATTCCAGGAATTCGTGAAGACGTTACCGATATCGTTTTGAACGTGAAGGAAATCGCGCTGCGCTTGCATTCCGATGGGTCGCGGCGTGTGCGCCTGCGGGCGCAAGGACCCTGCGTTGTTACCGCAAGCATGATTGAGGGCGGCGCAGACGTGGAGGTCATCAACGGCGATCAAGTCATTTGCACGCTCGACGATGGTGCCAGTTTGTCGATGGAATTGACGGTCGATCGCGGCAAAGGCTACGTTGCCGCCGCCGCCAACCGGCCCGAGGACGCGCCAATCGGGCTCATTCCCGTCGATTCGATTTTTTCACCAGTTCGCCGCGTTTCGTACAAGGTCGATAATGCGCGGGTTGGCAACGTTACCGACTACGACCGCTTGACCATGCAGATCGATACCGATGGCACGGTCACGGTCGAGGATGCCGTGGCACTCGCCGCCCGCATTTTGCAGGACCAACTCTCGGGCTTCGTCAATTTTGAAGAACCCCAAGCGGCAACCGCCGCCGATGAACCCAAAGATGATTTGCCGTTCAGTCGTCATTTGCTGCGCAAGGTCGATGAACTTGAGTTGTCGGTTCGGTCGGCCAACTGCCTGAAGAACGACAATATCGTCTATATTGGGGACTTGGTGCAGAAGACCGAAGGCGAGATGCTGCGCACGCCCAATTTTGGGCGTAAGTCTTTGAACGAAATCAAAGAAGTCTTGACGCAAATGGGCCTGCACTTGGGCATGGACGTGGCCAACTGGCCACCCGAGAATGTCGAGGAGTTGGCACGAAAAGTCGAGGACCCGTTCTAAAGCGATCCCAAGCCCTTCGCCGCGCGGCTGATCTTTGGGTCGATTCGACTCCGAATCCGCTGTTACCCCAGCATTCATGCCTTGGATTGGGGAAGAGGTCTCATACCAGCGGCGAATGAGAATGACTCTTATGTTCGCTGGTATAAGGGCCGCGACTGCGGCCCCCGTAGCGGCCCCGAGAACAGCGGACACGCGCCTCGGGGTAAAGCGAAGGCCCAGTCGGAGGCGAAACGCGGAGCGTTTCTGCCGTGAGACACAAAACGGACAAAAAAGTGTCAACTTTTTTGGCCGTTGGTATCAGCCGTATGTGCAACCCCTGGTCTGATGCGATTCCTTCAGCAGGGACGTCGCTTGTGACCTACGCGACCCTTGCCCCAGGCGCGCGCCAATCGGGCACCCTCGCGGGATTGAACGGGACGTTTCATCGGGGTCACATTTTGGGGACCTTCTTTGCCAAAGGTCAAGGGACAAGCGATGGCTATCCTGGCATTCGCCTGCACAGCGACGGGTCGGTGATTCCTGCCTGGCTGTTTCGCTCGCCCGCTTTGCCGCAAGTTTGGCCCTATCTCGATGTCTACGAAGGCGATGAGTACACCCGTCTGCCGTGCGCCTTTGTTCATGAGGGCGGGCAATGGGAGTGGTCTGAAGTTTATGCCCTAGCACGCGAGCATCCTGGCGCGACCCCGTGCCCGTTTGACCTGCCAGGCCTGCCCGAACCTCCAATCGGACAAGACGGGCAACATGATTTGGTCCAAGGGGGGTTTCCAACCGTCCTCTAGGCTCAAGCGCCACGCGGGCTTTGCTGCCATACCAGCGGCGACCCAGAATGATACCAGCGGCAACTGAAAATGACTCGTCGCGCCGCTGGTATAAGGGCCGCGACAGCGGCCCCCGCAGCGTCCCCGAGAATAGCGGGAAAGCGCCTCGGGGTATAAGCGGAGGCCCCGTCGGAGGCGAAACGCGAAGCGTTTCTGCCGTGAGACACAAAACGGCCAAAAAAGTGTCAACTTTTTTCGCCGCTGGTATCAGTCGTGTTCGCGGTTGGTGTGACAGGGGTGTTCGTTTCAGGATTTCCTGAATTGCTAGGTTTGCTATGTTCTTCTGAAATCGGGAGACCCACGAATGACTGACTTGAGACTTGAGAACTGCGCGAACAAGACATGCCCCTGGTCGGGTGATAAAGTTTCCGCAGATGCTTTAACGATCTATCGTGGGAAAGTCGTAGGATTCTGTAGCCCAGGCTGTCGGGACAAATTTGAAAAAGCCGTCAATCACTTCGACGGTGTCATCAATACGTGAGGCTTCGCAGTGCGCGTTTTAGCGCTTGTCTTGACTCAGGATTCTGCTTAAGCGCGGGACTCCCACCTGAACTGGGTTTGTTCAGCACTAAACAAAGCGGGCACAAAGCTGCCCGCAATCCCGCGCCCAAGCGCTGTGAAAAAAGGAGACACCCATGCGACACCGTATGGCGGGACGTAAATTCAATCGCACGTCCGAACATCGCAAAGCCTTGTTTATGAACTTGGCCCGCGCCCTCATTAAACACGAGCAGATCAAGACGACCTTGCCCAAGACCAAAGATCTGCGCCGCGTTGTTGACCGCCTGATTACGGTGGCGAAGAAGGGCGATCTGTCTGCGCGGCGTACCTTGCTGGCGCGCCTGGGGAATGATCGGGGCTTGGTCGCTAAAATGATCGACACCCTGGGCCCCCGCTACGCCGACCGCAACGGTGGCTATACGCGGGTTGTAAAAGCGGGCTTCCGCTATGGCGACATGGCTCCCATGGCGTTCATTGAACTCGTGGACCGCGATACGGAGGCGCGAGGCCAGGATTCGGGGCCGACCATGCCAGGGTATGAGGACGCGGAAGACCAGGACTAGTGTCAAGGGCCGAAGCGCCCGTTTGCGTTCGATAGAAAGGGCTGCCGTGGGCGGCCTTTTCTTTTAGATGGCTCCCGCAACGCGGTCGTCTATAGAGAGGCCGCCTATGGAAACGCTTTTTTCCAACCTTCGACAGGTTCCCTTAGCCGAGGCCCTGCGCCCTATGAGCCTCGACCACGTGGTCGGGCAAGACCCGATCCTAAAAGGCGACGGAGCCTTGGCGCGCATGCTGGCGGTCGGTCGCCTATCCTCCCTGATTTTCTGGGGGCCGCCAGGGTGCGGCAAAACCACCATTGCCCGCTTGCTCGCCGAGGTTGTGGGGTACGAATTCCAGTCGCTGTCGGCGATTTTTTCCGGCGTCGGTGAACTGAAGAAAGTGTTTGAGGCGGCGGAGCAAGCTGCGGCCTTGGGCCGTCAGACCTTGTTATTCGTCGATGAAATCCATCGGTTTAACCGCGCTCAGCAGGACAGTTTTCTGCCTGTGATGGAACAGGGGACCCTGGTCCTGGTCGGGGCAACGACGGAAAACCCGTCCTTTGCCCTCAACGCCGCGCTGCTGTCGCGGGCGCAGGTCTTGGTCCTAAAATCGCTCGACTCGGCGGCGCTGATGCAGCTTTTGGATCGCGTGGAACACCACCAGGGCCAGGTCTTGCCCTTGACGCCCGAGGCGCGGCACGCCTTGGTCGCCCTGGCCGATGGGGATGGCCGCTATTTGATCACCCTGGCCGCGCATCTATTCACTTTGGACGCCGATAAAGCCCTGGACCCGCAAGCCCTTAGCCACGTCGTCCAGCAGCGCCCCGCCATCTTCGATAAGGCGCAAGACGGCCACTTTAATCTTATGTCGGCGCTCCACAAATCCCTACGCGGGTCGGACCCGCAGGCGGGGCTCTACTATTTTGCGCGCATGATGGTGGCAGGGGAGGATCCCGCCTACGTCGCGCGCCGACTTGTGCGGTTCGCGTCGGAGGATGTTGGCTTGGCCGACCCCCAAGCCTTGCCGCAAGCGCTTGCAGGTTGGCAAGCCTACGAACGTCTGGGCAGCCCAGAGGGCGAGTTAGCGCTCGCGCAGGTGGTGCTTTACCTGGGCAGCGCGCCCAAATCCAATGCTGCTTACGTGGCAATCAAGCAAGCCATGCGCGTCGCCCGCGATACGGGGTCGCCGCCCCCGCCCAAGGTGATCCTGAACGCGCCGACCAAATTGATGAAGGACGAGGGGTACGGCGCGGGCTATGTCTACGATCACGATACGGCGGAGGGGTTTTCTGGACAAAACTACTTTCCCGAGGCCGTGGGGCGTCACGAATTTTATCGACCTTTGGATCGGGGGTTTGAACGCGAAGTGAAGAAGCGACTGGCCTACTGGCACTCCCTGCGCGAGGCGCGCGCGCCATGATCGCTGCCCTGGTCTTTGTGGGCGGGGGCATGGGCGCGCTGGCGCGCTACGCCGTCTCCGCGCTCCTGCCGCAGGCTGCGAACGGGTTTCCCTGGGCAACTTTGGCGGTGAACCTCAGCGGCGCCTTGCTGATCGGGGTGCTGGTCCGCACCCTGCCCGACAGCGCGGCTTGGCGCGCCTTTGTTCTCGTCGGATTGCTGGGCGGTTTTACCACCTTTTCCACCTTGTCGCTCGAAACCTTGCACCTCCTGCAAAATCGAGAACTGGGCTTGGCAAGCGCCTATATCCTGCTGTCCGTCGGGGCAGGGGTTTTGGCGTGCTGGGTTGGGACCAGGGGCCATGCCTGAGCGCATCGAGGTCCGCCAGCCAGAAGCCGATCAGCGTTTGGACAAGTTGCTGCGGCAGCGGTTTCCAAACTTGAGTTTCGGCGACGCACAAAAACTGATTCGCAAAGGACGCGTTCGGGTCAATGGCAAGCGCGCCAAAGCCGCCGACCGCATCGCCCTCGGCGCCTTGGTGACCCTGCCGTTTCAGGGTGAGGGGAGCACCGAAAGGTTCCCAGCGGGGCAGGCCTTGGCGGCCCTGACGGTCTTTGACGACGGGTCCCTCATGGCCATCAACAAGCCCGCTGGCCTGGCGGTACAAGGGGGCAGCACCGTCAAGACCCATGTCGCCCAAATGCTCGCAGGCACCGATCTGCGGCTCGTCCACCGTCTTGATCGCGATACCAGCGGGCTGCTCCTGCTCGCCCATGGTGCCCTGGCGGCGCGGAACATGACGCGGGCCTTTGCCGCGCAAGAGGTGAAGAAGACTTACCTGGCCGTGGTCCCTGCCTGCGAAACCGACCAGGGCAGGCTCACCTTGCCCTTGGTCAAGTGGGTGCAAGGCGGGGAAGGGCGCATGCATATCGCCGCGCCGGATCAGCCGCGCGCCCTCGCCGCAGAAACCGACTTCAGGGTGCTAGACCGCGGGGCGGGCGGCGTGCTGCTCCAACTCAATCCCCGCACGGGGCGCACGCACCAGTTGCGCGTTCATTGCGCGCATCTTTGCGGCGGTATCTTCGGGGATCGCAAATACGGCGAGGCAGGCGGGCGCGCCGACGCCCTGCTGCTGCACGCCTGGCAGGTGTGCCTGCCCCATCCTGAGGGAGGTCGGGTCCTGAATTTGGCAGCGCCGCCGCCACCGCATTTTGTTGCGGCGCTGGATCGTCTCAAACTTATACCAGCGGCGACCCAGAATGACTCTTGTTCGCTGGTATAAGGGCCGCGACTGCGGCCCCCGTAGCGGTCCCGAGAATAGCGGACACGCGCCTCGGGGTAAAGCGAAGGCCCCGTCGGAGGCGAAACGCGAAGCGTTTCTGCCGTGAGACATAAAACGGCAAAAAAAGTGTCAACTTTTTTGGCCGTTGGTATGAACGGTCCTCAAACAGTTCATGCGAACGACGAAGTAGTATGAAAAGATTCTATCACGCGACGGGCATTGAGCGGCGGTCAGATCACTGGCAGGTTGTGCTCGATGGTCGCCCTGTCAAAACGCCTGGCAAGCGCACCCTCGCCCTTCCCACTCAAGCCTTGGCGCAAGCCCTCGCCGCGGAGTGGGCGGCGCAGGGGGAAACGGTGCAACCCGAGACCATGCCGCTGACCCAATATGCCTGCAGCGCCTTGGATCGCGTTGCCCCAGCCCGAGGCCAAGTCATCGGCCACGCCGCCGCCTACGCCGAAACCGACCTGCTGGCCTATCCTGCCCCCGAGCCGCCAGAGTTGCGCGCACGCCAGGATGCCTTGTGGCTGCCCGTCCTAGAACATCTGGAGCGCTTGGGTTGGACCGTGCGGCAATCAAGCGGCCTCGTGCCCCTAGACCAAGCACCCGAGACCAGGGCGCGGGCCGCGGCCTGGCTTGAGGGGCAAGAAACCCTGACCCTGACCGCGCTTGCGAGTTTGGTGCAAACGAGTGGGTCGTTTTTCCTAACCTACCTCCATGCCCAGGGCGCTCTCAAGATCGACGAGGTGATCGAGGCTTGCAGCCTTGAGGAACGGTTTGGCCTTGAAACCTGGGGTCGCGACGCGGAGGCCGAGCAACTGCTGGCGCGGCGCGACGGCGATCTGCGCTCAGCCGCGCAAATGCTCAATCTCCTCCAATAAGCGCCGCAGCGCGTAGGTCCGCGCAGCGCTGGCGAGGGGACCAGTTCGGTCTCGGTCGATAACGTTGAGCAGGTGAGACAAGGGCGTGCCGTCGGCCTCGGCGGCGGCTTCCAGAACCTCCCAAAACTCCTCCTCCAAGGACAGGGACGTGGCATGACCCGCAAGCCGAACCGAGCGTTTTATCAGTTTGACGTTGAAGGGCGCGGGTGCTTCTGACATGAGTTGGGCTTAGCCACCGCGCCCAAAAAAACGAATGCCGTTTTTGGACTTTCCTGTCCTTGCATGGGGAATCCAACTGCCTTTTGTCACATGGGCGCTATCGGCGCAGAGCAAGGAGACCAGCACAATGAACCCAAAGATCGCCGTTGCGGGCGCAACCGGACGCATGGGCCAGCAAGTGATCGCGGCCATCGAGGCCGATCCGCAAGCCCTGTTTCATGGGGGGCTTGGGCGCGCAGACGACTCAAATCGGGACCTCGCCAGCCTTATCGACGGCGCCGACGTGGTCATCGACTTTACCTTGCCCGCGGCGACCCAGCAAATCATGGCGGCGACCCTTGCGGCAGGCGCCGCGTACGTTTTGGGCACAACTGGGCACGGGCCCGCGCACCTGGCCGCCATCGCGGCAGCGGCAAAGCGCATGCCGATTTTGCACGCCGCCAACTTCTCCCTCGGCATGAACGTGCTGCTCGGGCTCGTGAACCAAGCGGCGAAGGCCTTGCCCCAGTTTGACCTCGAGATTCTTGAACTGCATCACAACCAAAAGGTCGACGCGCCTTCGGGCACCGCCCTGGCGCTGGGCCACGCTGCCGCAGCGGGTCGGGGGATCGACCTGGACACGCAGGCAACCTACGCGCGCCACGGCGAGACGGGCGCGCGCGCGCACGGGGAAATAGGTTTTGCCACCCTACGCGGCGGCGATAACCCAGGCGAGCACGCGGTCCTGCTGATCGGCGCGGGCGAACGCCTCGAGCTACGCCACCAAGTTCTCGACCGCCTGATCTTCGCCAAAGGCGCGGTCACCGCGGCGATCTGGCTACACCAAAACCGCCAAAACCAACCTGGTCTCTACACCATGGCCCATGTCCTCGGCCTGGCACCGTCCGATTAACCTTGCAGATCAAATCGGTCCAACTCCATCACTTTGACCCAGGCGGATACGAAGTCGCAAACGAACTTGCCCTGGGCATCGTCGCAGGCATAGACTTCGGCCAGGGCGCGCAGTTGCGAATTTGACCCAAAAACCAAATCAGCGCGGGTTCCGCGCCAACGCTCGGCACCCGTGCTGCGGTCGGTCCCGACGTAGGTGGTTTCCGATGCGTCGGCGGGTGCCCACTTGGTGCCCATGTCGAGCAAGTTGACAAAAAAGTCATTGGTCAGCGCCCCAGGGCGCGTCGTCAAGACCCCCAAGTCGGACCCATCCCAGTTAGTGCCCATGACCCGCAAGCCGCCGATCAAGACGGTCAGCTCGGGCGCGGACAGGGTCAAAAGGTTGGCCCGATCAATGAGCATGTCTTCTGCCGAGACTTTGAAGGTTTTGGGTTGGTAATTGCGGAACCCGTCGGCTTGTGGTTCAAGGTAGGCAAAGCTCTCGACGTCCGTTGCCGCCTGGCTGGCATCGCCGCGACCAGGGGTGAAGGGAACAACGACCTCCTCCCCCGCCGCTTTGGCGGCCATTTCGACGCCGACGTTGCCCGCCAAGACGATCAAGTCGGCCAGCGAGCCCCCGACCGATGCGTGGATTCCCTCCAGCGTCGCCATGACCTTGGCAAGGCGCGTCGGATTGTTGACGTCCCAGTCCTTTTGCGGTGCCAGGCGAACGCGCGCGCCGTTGGCGCCGCCGCGCAAGTCCGAGCCTCGGAAGGTGGCGGCGGAGGCCCAGGCCGTTGACACGAGTTCGGCGACACTGAGCCCGCTGGCGCGGATTTTCTCCTTCGCCGCGGCCGCATCGATAGAACCGTCGCCAGCGGGGACATTGTCTTGCCAAATCAACTCCTCGGCGGGGACTTCTGGGCCGACATAGCGAACCTTGGGGCCCATGTCGCGGTGGGTAAGCTTGAACCAAGCACGGGCGAACGCATCAGCAAACTCCCCAGGGTTTGCCAGAAACCGCCGCGAGATTTTTTCGTACGCGGGGTCCATGCGCATGGCCATGTCCGCCGTCGTCATCATGGGCGCGTGGGTGAGGTCGGCCTTGTGGGCATCGGGCACGGCGTCGGCGCCAGCGCCGCCGACGGGATGCCACTGGTGCGCGCCTGCGGGGGACTTGCCCAACTCCCATTCGTAGCCGAATAGGGTTTCAAAGTAGGACATGTCCCAAGTCGTGGGGGTCGGGGTCCAGGCACCTTCGATCCCCGAAGTGATGGAATCGACTCCTGAGCCAGTGCCCTGAGGGTTGGCCCAGCCGAACCCTTGGGCTTCGATGGCGGCGCCTTCGGGCTCAGGGCCCAGGGCAACCGCATCGCCGTTGCCATGGGCCTTGCCGAAGGTATGGCCGCCCGCGACCAAGGCGACGGTTTCCTCATCGTTCATGGCCATGCGGCCAAAGGTTTCGCGGATGTCCGCACCCGAGGCCCTGGGGTCGGGGTTGCCGTCGGGGCCTTCTGGATTGACGTAAATCAGGCCCATTTGCACTGCAGCAAGCGGGTTTTCCAAGTCGCGCTTGCCTTCGTAACGCGCATTGGTCAGCCAGACGCTTTCGCTGCCCCAATAGACGTCCTCTTCGGGCGCCCATATGTCTTCACGGCCTCCTGCGAATCCAAAAGTCTTGAAGCCCATGGACTCCAGCGCCACATTTCCCGCCAGCACCATCAAATCGGCCCAGGAAAGTTTGCGGCCATACTTCTGCTTGATCGGCCACAGCAGGCGGCGAGCCTTGTCCAAGTTGCCATTGTCGGGCCAGGAGTTCAGCGGGGCAAAGCGTTGGGTGCCCGTGCGCGCGCCGCCCCGGCCATCGGCGGTGCGATAGGTGCCTGCGGCGTGCCACGCCATCCGAATCATAAAGGGGCCGTAATGGCCATAGTCGGCAGGCCACCAATCTTGACTGTCGGTCATAAGCGCGGTCAGGTCCGCCTTCAGCGCCGCGTAGTCGATCGAGGCAAATTCTGCGGCGTAGTCATAGTCCGAGTCAACGGGGCTGGAAACGGGCTGATGCTGGTGCAAAATGCCGATGTTCAAGGCTTGGGGCCACCAGTCGCGATTGCCCTGTCCTTGACCCGCCGCTTCGTTGACACGGTCCGAAGAAAAGGGGCAGACCCCCGAAACTTTGCGCATTTCGTTCATGGTAAACTCCGTAAAAATAAGTCTTGCAGGCCGAGACTTAGATCGCCTGACACAAAGTGCAATATGGCTTGTTATACCAGCGGCGATTGAGAACGACTCTTATGTTTGCTGGTATAAGGGCCGCGACTGCGGCCCCCGTAGCGGCCCTGAGAATAACGGACACGCGCCTCGGGGTATAAGCGAAGGCCCCGTCGGAGGCGAAACGCGAAGCGTTTCTGCCGTGAGACATAAATTAAACATGGCCTGCTTGGTTTTTGGAATCAAGGGGAAAGGCCATGAGGCGGGTCGCCATCGCGTCCAAATCGGCCAGTTCGAGGGGGCAGGCCGCGTTCTGCGACATGGAAAAATTGGCAGGGCTCGCCATGGCGGCGGCTAAGTCAGCCGTCTGAACACCCGCGCAAGCCGATGGCAGCTTGGCCTCAATCTGAACGGCGCGCATGAGCCGCGCAAAAGCCTCGGGCAGCGCCTGCGCACGCGCCTCGCCGCCGAGCGCCTCGGCGGCCAAAGCGTAGTGATCCGCGCCCTCTGACCGCGCCACCAGGGCGGGCAGGCTCGCCTCCAGCGCCAAGCCCGTCGCCAAGCCATGGTGGATGCGGCATAGGGACCCGAGCGCATGGCTCATGTTGTGACCCATGTGGGTGTTGCAGTTATGCAAGGCCAGGCCCGCCACGGTCGCGCCCCACAGCACCCGTCCGCGCGCCGCCAAATCGTCGCCCTTGCGGACCGCTTGGGGCAAAGCCTCGGCCAGGATCCGCAAAGCCTCGAGCCCATAGAGCAAGCCTGCGGCGTTGGTCGATTTGGCGGTCGAGGCTTCTAAGGCATGGGCGACGGCGTCGATCCCCGTCCAGGCGGTCAGATGCGCGGGCAGGCTCAAGGTCAGTTCGGGGTCCAAGATCGCATGGGCGAACAGCAGTTCTTCGCCCCAATACCAATTCTTGACGCCATCGTCGGTGGAAACGATGGCGGTGCGTGTGACTTCCGAGCCCGTGCCTGCCGTGGTCGGGATCGCGATGGCGGGCACGCCGTCGGTCGGAAACGGTTGCGCGTCGAGCGCATAGGCGGCTGCCGCCGTTCCCGCTGGGGCGATGGCCGCCACCAACTTGGCGGCGTCCATAGCCGCCCCGCCGCCCAGGCCGACGACGCAGGTCGCGCCCTGGTGGCGGGCTTGGGCGCTCAAGGTGTCGATCAAGGCCTCCTTGGGCTCTCCCGCAACGTCCGCCGCCATGCGGCAGTCCAGGCCCGCCGCCGCCAAATCGGCCTCGACTTGATCGGTGACGCCCAGGCCCGCCAAGGCCTGATCGGCAATGACCAGAACCCTGTCGCCGCCCAGATCCGCGATCAAGTCAGGTAAGGTCTTGCGCGTGCCCGCACCAAAAGTAAGGGCTGGCACGCGCCCCATGCGAAAGGACTTCATGGTCGTCTCCCCCTCTATTTTTGAGGGCCTTAACCCGCGCCAGCAAGGGGAGTTTAGGAGTTTGCGCCCCCTTTATGGTCAGTCTGCGCGGGCTGGCGCGGTGCCCATTTGAACTTGGGTATTTGTCTCATCAAGTCCACCTGGCAGTTTCAAACGCATGGGGGGGCTTGCGTCGTCGATTAGTTTTACCGATGCCTTGCCCCAAGGAAGGCGTTGAGCCGGACGAAGACGCTGAGGACGAAGCTGTAGCCCAAGATCAGACCCAAAAAAACTGCGATGGACGGCGGGAGGTTGGTGACAAAAGTCATTCCCAGGGCGTTGAGGGTAAAGAGGTCCAAAACCCCGAAAAAGCTTGCCGCCGCGAGCAGGGGTAGCGCGGCGATGAACAGGGCGAGCGCCACCCCAAGGCCCTGACCCGCGATCAAGCTGCGCGCAAAGGCCATGTCGCGGCCCCCGCTCATCTTCGCGAGGCCCAAGAAGGCATTTTGGGTTTCAAACATCCAAAAAAACACCGCGCGAACCCCGATCAAAATTCCCAATAAGGCCAGGCCCCGCCCTGGTCCCTCGGGCACCCAGGACACGAGCCATACCAGGTTCGTGTCCGCCATTTTGATCAGGAAGGCGACCAGCGTCAAAACGCTGGCGAACACCAGCCACCAACCCAGATACCCTGCCCATACGGCCAAAATCTGGCGGTGCAGTTTTTTGAGCAAGGCTTGCTGGGGCACGGGCGGGGCCGCTTGCTTGGCCCGCAACGCCAGCGCGTAGGTTTGCAAGGTAAAGTAGGATCCGCCCGCAAAGACAATCAAAAGACCAAGCGCTGTCCCTGCGGTTCGTGGCAACACCGCCGCGACCATGACGGCCAGGGCCGCGGTGGCAACAAAGCCCAACAGGGCGGGCATCAATAGCGGGGTGAGCCGCAGTGTATCGGCCAGACTGCTGGCCATGAGTTGGCTTACCGCCCGCATCGCCTACCCGCCGTCGGCCACAACGGCCCTAGATGTCGAGCGTATTGTCGCGTTCCCACTGCGAGAAGTGCGCGATGAAGGAATGCCATTCCTGCATCTTCATTTTCAGGTAAGCCGCTGAAAACTCCGTGCCCAAGGCTGCCTTTAGGCCCTTGTCACGATCAAAGAACCGCAGGGCGTCGAGCAAGTTGAGGGGCAGCTTGGGCGCGCCTTTGACCCGATGACCTTCGGCGTACATGTCGATATCGTGGCGCTTGCCAGGGTCGGCCTCGGTGCGCACGCCACTGAGCCCTGCGGCGACGATGACCGCCTGCAGCAGGTAGGGGTTGGCGGCCCCGTCGGGCAGGCGCAATTCAAACCGGCCAGGGCCAGGGACCCGCACCATATGGGTGCGGTTGTTGCCCGTCCAGGTCACCGTATTGGGCGCCCATGTCGCCCCTGAAGTCGTGCGGGGGGCGTTGATGCGCTTGTAGGAATTGACCGTTGGGTTGGTGATCGCGGCCAGGGCCGAGGCGTGTTTCATGATGCCGCCTAGGAAATGGTATCCCTGTTTGGACAGGCCCATCTCGTCACTTTGGTCAGCAAAGATGTTGGTTTGCCCCGCCGCGTCCCAAACCGAAATATGGGCATGGCATCCGTTGCCCGTCAGCCCCTCGATGGGTTTGGGCATAAAGGTGGCGCGCAAGCCGTGCTTTTCTGCGACGGACTTGACCATGAATTTGAAGAACGAGTGCTTGTCGGCGGTGGCCAGCACATCGTCAAATTCCCAGTTCATTTCAAACTGGCCGTTGGCGTCCTCATGGTCGTTTTGGTACGGCCCCCAGCCCAGCGCGAGCATATAGTCGCAAATTTCCGCGATCACATCGTAGCGGCGCATGACCGCTTGCTGGTCGTAGCACGGCTTTTCCGCCGTATCGGCGGGGTCGGATATGCGGCCGCCGTCGGGGGTTAGCAAAAAGAATTCGGCCTCGATCCCCGTTTTGACCCGCATGCCCGCCTCGGCGGCCTCGGCAACCAACCGACCCAGGACATTGCGCGGGGCTTGGGCGACGTCCTGCCCTTCCATGACGCAGTTGCCCGCCACCCACGCCACTTCGGGTTTCCAGGGCAACTGGATCACCGAACTGGGGTCGGGGACCGCCAGCATGTCGGGATGCGCGGGCGTGAGGTCGAGCCAGGTGGCAAAGCCTGCAAACCCCGCGCCGTCCTGCTGCATATCGGCGATGGCCTGCGCGGGAACCAGCTTGGCCCGCTGTCCCCCAAACAAATCCGTGTAGGAAATCATGAAGTAGCGAACCTGGTTTTCTTTGGCAAACTTGGCGAGATCGATGGTCATGGGGGTCTCCTAGATGCAATCGTGTTGGGGTGGTCTAAAACGAGTCCTTGCCTGGATACCAGTTTGTTCCCGCCAGGGGAACACGCGCCATGGCCGCCGCCTCCATCGTCAGGGCGCAAAGATCCTCTGGTTCCAGGTTGTGAAGATGATTTTTGCCGTTGGCGCGGGCGATGGTCTGGGCCTCAAGGGTCATGACTTTGAGGTAGTTGGAAAGGCGGCGCCCGCCAGCTAAGGGATCAAACCGCGCCATCAAATCGGGGTCTTGTGTGGTAATGCCCGCTGGGTCCTGCCCCTCGTGCCAATCATCGTAGGCACCCGCGGTGGTGCCGAGTTGGTTGTACTCGCTCTCCCATTTGGGGTCATTGTCGCCAAGCGCGACCAGGGCAGCGGTGCCGATGGCAACGGCATCGGCGCCCAGGGCCAGCGCCTTGGCCACATCGGCGCCAGTACGGATACCGCCCGAAATGACCAACTGCACCTCCCGATGCATGCCCAAATCCTGCAAAGCTTGGACGGCGGGGCGAATGCACGCGAGCGTGGGCTGGCCCACGTGTTCGATAAAGACATCCTGGGTTGCGGCGGTCCCGCCCTGCATGCCGTCCAGAACAACCACATCCGCGCCTGCCTTGACGGCCAGGGTCGTGTCAAAATAGGGCCGCGCGCCGCCGACTTTGACGTAGATCGGTTTTTCCCAATTGGTGATCTCGCGCAGTTCCAAGATTTTGATTTCAAGATCGTCGGGGCCCGTCCAGTCGGGGTGGCGACAGGCCGAGCGCTGATCGATGCCCTTGGGCAGGTTGCGCATCTCGGCGATGCGGTCGGAGATTTTTTGCCCCAGCAGCATCCCGCCACCGCCCGGCTTAGCGCCCTGGCCGACGACGATTTCGATGGCATCGGCGCGGCGCAGGTCAACGGGATTCATGCCGTAGCGTGAGGGCAAGTATTGATAGACCAGTTTCTGCGAATGGCCGCGCTCCTCCTCCGTCATGCCGCCGTCGCCCGTGGTGGTGGAGGTGCCTGCCGCCGTCGCGCCGCGGCCCAGCGCCTCCTTCGCGGGTCCCGACAGGGCCCCAAAGCTCATGCCCGCGATGGTGATAGGAATATCGAGTTCGATGGGCGTTTTGGCAAACCGGGTCCCAAGCGTGACTTTGGTCTCGCAGCGTTCTCGATACCCTTCCAGCGGGTAGCGCGACACCGAAGCGCCCAAGAACAGCAAGTCGTCGAAATGCGGCACCCGCCGCTTGGCGCCGCCGCCGCGAATATCGTAGATGCCCGTGGCCGCCGCGCGGCGGATCTCGGCGTTGATGGCCTTGCTGAAGGTCCAGGACTGGCGCGGTTCGGTCTGCGGAAGGGTCGGATCTGACATAAAAACCTTTCTTAATTCCAACGGCCAAAAAAGTTGGCACTTTTTTGGCCGTTTTGTGTCTCACGGCAGAAACGCTTCGCGTTTCGGCTTTTTTGGGTGGCGGTCTCTACTCGCTCGCTGCGCTCACTCAGCCCGACCGAAGGACGGGGCCTTCGCTTTACCCCGAGGCGCGTGTCCGCTGATCTCGGGGCCGCTTCGGGGGCCGCAGTCGCGGCCCTGATACCAGCGAACATAAGAATCATTCCTGGTCGCCGCTGGTATAAGACACTAGTATGCGCCAACCTGATCGATATGGAAGTTGTAGAGTTGGCGCGCGGAACCGTAGCGCCGAAATTCTTCAGGTTTGGCGTCGGCGCCTGCTTGGGCGAGCAAGCCCTCCAACAGCGCCACATGCTCTGGCCGCATTTCCTTTTCGATGCAGTCGGCGCCGAGGGATTTGACAGAGCCGCGCACGAACAGGCGCGCCTCGTAGAGCGAGTCGCCCAGCGCATCCCCCGCATCCCCGCATACGACCAGATTGCCCGATTGGGCCATGAAGGCCGACATGTGGCCGATGTTGCCATGAACGACGATGTCGATGCCCTTCATCGAAATCCCGCACCGCGACGCAGCGTTGCCCTTGACCACTAGCAAGCCGCCGCGACCCGTGGCACCGCAGTACTGGCTGGCATCGCCCTCAACGATCAGGGTACCCGACATCATGTTTTCCCCGGTTCCAGGCCCCGCCGACCCGTCGATATGGACCGTCGCCTGGCTATTCATGCCCCCGCAATAATAGCCCGTTGAGCCGCGCACCGTCACCTCAATGGGCGCGTCCAGGCCCACGGCCAGGGCATGGCTGCCCTTGGGATTGGTGATTTCCCATTTGGATTCGTTGATGTCGGGCGCGGACTGGCCGTTGAACTTTTGCAGGAGGGTATTGACCCGGCGCAGGCCCTGGGCCTCTAAATCCAGTGTTTGCATGGCTCAACGCTCCCAAAAATAGACGTTCGCGGGCTCGGGTTCCCAGACGTTCGCGCGCTCAATGTCGGGCAAGTTCACCAGCGCCCGATATTCGGAGCCGAAGGCAACGTACTGCTCCGTTTCCGCCATGACTGCAGGCTTGCAGGCGATGGGATCACGCAGAACCCCAAAGCCGTTTTTGGTGCCAACGACGAAGGTGAAAAACCCGTCGAGGTCGTCGAGGCTGGCCTCGAGCGCTTGGCCCAAGTCTTTGCCGTGCGCCATTTGGTGCGATAAGTAGGCTGCCGCCACTTCCGTATCGTTTTCGGTTTCGAACGGCACGCCGTCGCGGCGCAGCTTGCGGCGCAGGGAGTTGTGGTTGGATAGGGAGCCGTTGTGGACCAGGCATTGATCCGCGCCCGTGGAAAAGGGATGGGCACCCATGGTCGTCACCGCCGATTCTGTCGCCATGCGCGTATGGCCGATGCCGTGACTGCCCGGCATGTCCCGAACCCGAAACCGCGCTGCCACGTCCTTGGGCAGGCCCACCTCCTTATAAATCTCAATCGATTCGCCCGTGGACATGATCCGAACCTCGGGCCGCAAGTCCATGAGCGCCGCGCGCGTCTCCGCGAATTTTCCCGCCGCAAATTTGAGGTTGGCATGGGTGCTGACAACCTCAATCGAAACGGCAAAGCCCAGCGCTTGGCTCAGGGCAGGCGCAAGGCCGTCGAACGCGGCGTCGGGGTTGGCCGCCTGCACCGTCATTTTGGCCTCGCCTTCGGCTTCCCCACCATAGACGGCAATCCCCGCGCTATCGGGGCCGCGATCGGTCATGGTGATCAGCATGTCGGTCAACATATGACCCAAACTGGGTTCCAGCCTTTGGTCCTTTAAGAACAGGCCAACAATTCCGCACATGGCTTTTCGACTCCTCCTTAGGGATCGGACGCAGCGTCATAAGTGCCTGCGACCCACCCCGATGATTTGCAGAAGGACCAGGAAAAATCAACTGACAAGAATATAATTTTCCTCTCAGGCAAAAAACTTTTCCTGTTCCCCTTGCCAAACGCGATTTGGTTTTGCAGACATGCAGGCGCAGGAGTTGGGAGGCGAGTCCTCCGCCGCTGCCCCCGAGTTGACGTCGGCCTGGGGGCGACCATCGTACAGAGTCTTTATGAAGGAGGATTGAATCATGACGGCATCTTGGCGTTTTTCAACTTTGGCCGATCGGCATCGGGCAATGGGCTCCAACTTAGAGGACTGGGGCGGCATGGGCACCGCCTGGACCTACGATAAGGATCAAGAAGCGGAGTACTTGGCCATTCGCACCAAGGCAGGCGTCATGGACGTTTCTGGCCTCAAAAAAGTTCATATCAATGGTCCCCACGCCTCGGCCCTAATCGATCGGGCCACAACGCGCGATGTCGAGAAGATTCGCCCAGGGCGGTCCTCTTACGCTTGCATGCTCGATGATCGGGGCAAGTTCATCGACGACTGCGTGATTTACCGCATGGCCCCCAATTCCTGGATGGTGGTCCATGGCACGGGCCAGGGGCACGAGCAGCTGACGCAAATGGCCATGGGGCGGGATGTTTCCGTGCGCTTTGACGACAATTTGCACGACATATCGTTGCAAGGCCCCGTATCGGTGGAATTCCTGGCCCAGCACGTCGAGGGCATTCGCAACCTGAACTATTTCCACCATACCCACACGACCCTGTTCGACAAGCCCGTCATGATCTCCCGGACTGGCTATACGGGCGAACGCGGCTACGAGATTTTTTGTCGCGGTCAGGACGCGCCCGAGATTTGGGACACGATCGTTCGAGACGGCGCGGCCATGGGGATCATCCCGACGCGGTTCACGACGCTCGACTTGCTCAGGGCCGAATCCTATCTGCTATTCTATCCCTTCGACAATTCGGAGACCTATCCCTTCCCCGATGAACCTGGCGGCGATACCTTGTGGGAGTTGGGTCTCGACTTTACGGTTTCTAAGGGCAAGACGGGCTTTCGCGGCGCCGACGAGCACTATCGCCTCCAAGGCAAGGAACGCTTTAAGATCTTTGGCGTCAAGTTGGAAGGCACGACCCCCGCGGACGAAGGGGCAGAACTGTACCACGAGGGCCAGCACGTGGGCCATGTCACCATCGGCCACTATTCGACGCTGAACAAGCACAATGTCGGCATCGCCCGCATGCCCGTAAAGTGCGCGCAGCAGGGCACGCCGCTGATGGTTAAGAACGGCGATGGCACGGAGATTGCGTGCATCGCCCATCCCATGCCGTTTTACGATCCACAAAAGAAGGTTCGAACCGCCAAGGGTTAGCCCCCTAAAGGGCAGATCGGGGTGGGCCGTGGCCCTTCTCCCGCGCTGTCCTTCGCCACGGAGATCTTTGCCTGGAGACCTTAGCAGCCATGGCCAAAACCGAATTTGAACCTGCCATCCTTTCTCGCCCCACCTACGGGGAGCTTCGGGCCGCGCGCGGCACCGCCCATGTGTTCGTTGCCGATGCGCAAGGGGCGGAGGCGATCTTAGGCCTTGCCGACGCGGTGTCGGCGGATTTTTGGCACGCTGCCCATCTGATCTACGTTCGGGGCCGATCTGGGGAGACCTATGTGCCCCAGCTTCGGGCCTTGGGCGCGCCCAAATTTTACGCAGGGCCCAGTATCGCGGCCATGTTGCCGCGGTTGGTGCGAACGCTGGAGGATGCGCGCATGGGCACGCAGTTCTATTTGACGGGGACCGAGGGCCTCATGGGCCAGGCTCAGCGGGAAATTATGGCCGCTGGCTTTCCCCACACCGCCATTCAAACCGAACATCGCGGGTCCAAGTGCCGGCGCGTGCAGTGTGTCCATTGCAAGGGCGTGACCGAGGAGGTGACGACCGACCCGTT
Organism: Alphaproteobacteria bacterium; assembly: GCA_965229645.1. Taxonomy (GTDB): domain Bacteria; phylum Pseudomonadota; class Alphaproteobacteria; order UBA7985; family UBA7985; genus CAXQZM01. The sequence continues at coordinate 2,583,998 of OZ245893.1, read as the reverse complement.
CCAGTGCCAGCATTGCGGCTTGCATCTATTTGTGCGCGACCACTACTCGCGCCGACTTGCGGCCTTTCAGGGGGTGCGGATCGACGCCGAGGACCCTGGCAATGTTCCCCCAGCGCAGGAGCGGTTTGCATGACCCGGCAGGCAAAGTTGGACGTTGTGGTCGCCGACGTCGTCCAGGTCACCGATCTGATCAAGCGGTTTGAATTTGTCCCTGCCGACGGCGGGGAGTTGCCGGGCTTCTCAGGCGGTGCCCACGTGGTGGTGGAAATGCAAGATGGCCATACCCGCCGCCTCAATCCCTATTCGCTCATGTCCGACCCCGCCGATCTTCGCCGCTACGCCATATCGGTGCGGCGTGACGATTCGGGGCGGGGCGGGTCGGCCTATTTGCACCGTGCTGTCCAGCCAGGGGATCGCCTGGTGATCAGTCGACCGCAGAACTTGTTCGCGCTCGATCGCACCGCGCGCAAGCACCTCATGGTGGCGGGGGGAATCGGCATCACCCCCTTCTTGTCCCAGGTGAAACAACTCTTGGGTCAAAAAGGGCGCTTCGGCAATGCGGGCTTGGCGGATCTGGAGTTGCACTATTATGTGCAAAGCCGCGCCATGGGGGCTTATGTGGATGCTTTGGAAGCCATGCTCGCGGACAAGGTGCAGGTCCATGTCACGGGATCAAGGCCCAATATGGACCTGGCGCCTATTTTGGCGCGGCAACCGTTGGGCACGCATCTTTATATTTGCGGACCCAAAGGCATGATTGGCGCGGCCATCGACCAAGCCCAGGCCGCGGGCTGGCCCGACGGGACGGTCCATTTTGAGGAATTTTTGGCCCCCGCGCCTGGCACGCCTTTCACCGTTGAACTCGCGGCCTCCCGCAAAACCATCGAGGTCGGCGCACGGCAAAGCTTGCTCGAGGCCTTGGAGGCGGCGGATGTGGACCCGCCCTACATGTGTCGCGGCGGGGCGTGCGGCCAGTGCGAGACCAATGTGCTGACCTGCGACGGCACGATTGAGCATCGCGACCACTGGCTGGACCCAGAGCAGCGGGCGGCAGGCGCAAAAATCATGCCCTGCGTCTCCCGCTTCAGCGGCGCAAGGCTGGTGCTAGATCGATAATACCAGCGGCGATTAAGAATGACTCTTATGTTCGCTGGTATAAGGGCCGCGACTGCGGCCCCCGTAGCGGCCCCGAGAATAGCGCGAAAGCGCCTCGGGGTAAAACGAAGGCCCCGCCCTGCGGTCGGGCTGAGCGAGCATAGCGAGCGAGTAGAGACCGCAACCCAAAAAAGCCGAAACGCGAAGCGTTTCTGCCGTGAGACACAAAACGGCCAAAAAAGTGTCAACTTTTTTGGCCGTTGGTATAAGGAGACACGCCATGGGCATGGTATTTAAGGACGAAACGTTCCGCGACGATTTTACATTCCAGAACTCCCCTGAGGCTATTCGGCGCTTCCCTTTTCCCTTCCATGAGGATTCCTACATGTATGCGGTCAACATGGAACCGCACCAGGCGTTTCGCCCTGGCAGTGTCTATGAGAAATCCTTTGACGTCGATGAACACTATGTGGCCGAAATGCGCGACCGCGCGCTGGTGCTGGACGAGGACCCGCTGCGCTGCCAATCCTTACCCCATATGACGCTGGCGGGCTGGGACCTGCTGGAATTGATCATGACGGAGAAGGCCAAGGACTATCCCGACTTATTTGCACTGCACCGCGACGGAGACGCCTGGCACTGGATCAATCGACCCATGGGAATCGAAGAACGGTTTGTGTTCGGCGATGAAACCACCCTGCCCTATGGACCCATGGAGTACATTGCGCGCCAAACTCAGGGCGATTTTTGCCTGCTCGACCAACGCGACAACAATTTGTGGATGGACGCGGGCATGGTAACAACCCAAGCCGATTGGTCGCTGGACTTCGACATCGGCATGAACTTTTTTGAATGGCACGCCCCCGTGCCCAAGGCGCACGAGATGGGGGTGTTTAAGCGGGCGATCAAGTTCCTGCTAGCCATCCAACACGGCGCGCCCGCCCGGCGTCTGAATTGGACCATGACGGTCAACCCGCTGCTCGATACCAGCCCCGAAAACTACGCCACTTGGGGCGTCCAGCGGAGCCATTTGACGCCTGAAAATATGGGCGAGAAGATGCATTTGCGCGTGGAGTTGCAAACCTTCTTCCGCTTGCCCCGCTCAAACGCGCTGGTGTTTCCGATCCGCTGCTACCTCATCAAGATGCGCGAACTGGTCACCGTGCCCAAATGGGGCAAACGCTTCCATCGCGTCATTCGTGATTTGCCCGTGGAATTGGCGACCTACAAGGGCTTCATCGACAACCGCCCCATGTTGCTCGACTATTTGCGGCCCTACGACGATGGCGGCGAAACCTCGCCGGGCTGCTTCCCCGACGATTGGCAAGACTACGCGCGGGTCTAGGGTTCGCGGCGCTCGGAGTCGCCTGATCTTGCTGCCTCTATAAGCGCGGCAAGGCTCTGGGCTTGTTCTGCGGGCCGAGCCGCCGCGGTCAGGGCGCTGACCACCGCGACCCCATCGACACCCGCCGTCAAAGCCTCGCGCATGTTTTGTGGCCCAAGGCCGCCGATGGCAACGGCGGGGACCCCTGGATTCTGTGCCCGTAAGCGCCGCAACCCCGCGCGCCCTAGGGGCGCGCCATGATCGGGCTTGGTGGCGGTGGCGGCGTAGGGGCCGAGGCCAACGTAGTCGACGCAGTCGCCCTGGTACGATGCCCAATGCTCGGCGGTGCTGATCGACAGGCCTAGGATCGCTTGGCCCCCAAGGGCCGCGCGCGCCGCCTGCGGGTCGCCGTCCCCTTGGCCCAAGTGCAGGCCGTCGGCGTCCAGGGCGAGGGCCAAGTCGAGATCGTCATTGACCAGGAACGCTACCCCCGCCGCCGCGCATTGCGCCCTGAGGGTGCGCCCCGCGGCCAAGGCGGCCTCGGGGCCCATGGCCTTGGGGCGATATTGATAGGCCGTGATCCCCCCTGCGAGGGCCGCCGCTAAGACCTGCGACAGCCGCGCGTGCGACCCGCCGCAGTCCTGCGGCCCTGCGACAAAGTAGAAGGGTAGGGCGGCGCGGGCGCGGACCGCACGGCTGGCGCAGGCGAGGGCGCTGACAAAAGCGGCGCGAAAGGCCCCGACCCCAGCGTGTGCCGCCGCGCGCCCTGCTGCGCCAAACAGATCGAGGGCCTGGTCGCCCGACTGCAAGGTTGCGGCAACCGCCGACAAGGCGCAGCCGAACCCGGGCAGTTGCCCCATGATCGGCACGCCGCCTGGGTGCCAGGTTTCGCGCTCGCCCGCCAGGCACAGATCGCGCTTGCCCGGCGCTTGACCCGCTTGGGTTAGGCAGATTTCAGGGACGTGGCGGAGGGGGCCAATCCAGGTTTCTGGCGGCTCCAGCGTCTGTTTGGTCGACTCGGTTCCCGACCCGCTCGCGTGGCCCGTCGCCAGGGCCCAGACCTCGCTGGCGTTGCCGCGAATTTGGCGTGGCGGATGCGCGGCGAACAGGCGCTGGGCGAAGGCCAAACGCGAGGGAAAGACCCCGACCGCGACGGGATCAAGGGTCCAGGGGCGCGGGCCCCGCGCGCCGACCGCGGCCCAGATCGCCGCCTCTTTGCGGGGGTCGAGCTGCCCCAAGTTGATGAGCAGCGCATCGGCTACGTCGGCCAGCTGGGCGCATTCACGCGGGTCCTCGGCCATGACGGGGCGCCCACCAACCGCGGCGACACAGTCCGCCACAAACCCCGCCGTGACGGCGTTGGTAAGGCAGTGGACGAGGGGGCCAGACGCGACGGGCACGCCACCTCAGCGCAGAAAACTGGCCTGGGTCACCGCCAGCAGATCGGCGCTGCGCGCGGCGAAGGACCAATAGGAATCGTGAATGGTCTCGGTCAGCTTTGATGCTTGCTTGAGTTCCTGCATCAGGTCCGTGTTCGCGGCCTCCGCCGCGGCCATCACTTCTTCGGGGAAGGTCCGCAATTCCACACCCAGGTCGCTCAACTCTTGAAGTTTCTGACTGTTGTTGGCCCAAGCCTCGGCGAGGCCATAGGCGCTCTCCGCCAAGCACGCTTGGGTGACGACTTCGCGCAAATGCGGCGCGAGGCGTTGCCAAGCGTCGTGATTTACCAGCGCTTCGGCGGGGCCGTTGGGCTTGTTGAACCCTGGGTGATAGTAGTAGGGCGCCGCCTGATAGAACCCCAGGGAGGCGTCGGAAAACGGCCCTAGGAATTCCACCGCGTCCAAAGCGCCCGAATTCAGATTTTCATACAGTTGCGCGGGCGGCAGGGCGACGACAGCGGCGCCGAGCTTGGCGTAGAGCGCCCCGCCCAGACCGCTTGCGCGAATCTTGAGGCCCCCGAGATCGGCGAGACCTTCAATGGGCGTGCGAAACCAGCCGCCCATGGTCATGCCCGCGTTGCCCGCCATCAGCGGCTTGAGCCCAAAGGGCGCATAAAGCTGATCCCACAGGGCCTGTCCGCCGCCGTGGTGCAGCCAGCCCGCATACGGCTCGGCGGTCATGCCGAAGGGAACGGTGGTGAAAAAGGCGGCGGCCTGGCCGACCTTGCCCGTCCAGAAAAAACTCGCCGTATGGCCCATGTGCGCATCCCCGCTGGACACGGCGTCGAACACGTCAAAGCCGCCGACGCGTTCCCCCGCCGCGAACAAGGTGACGGTCAGTTCGCCCTTGGACGCTCGTGTGATGCGCTCCGCCAGGCGTTGGGCCGTGGTGCCAGGGCCAGGGGCATCGCGGCCCCAGGACGTCACAAAAGTCCAAGTTTGGCCCGCCCCCGTGGCCAGCGCTGGGGTCGCCAGTCCCGCACCGGCGCCAAGGCCAAGCCCCAAAGCCGCGCGTCGGCTGACCCGCGAGTGCTGCTGTCTTCCCATACGATTCCCTTGTTACAAATCTGAAAGCAATGCTAGGGCCAGGGCGAGCCCGAGCCGCCCGATCGCCCCCCAAACTAGAGTCAAGGCCCTTGCGGCGCAAGGTGAGATGACTACATGCCAGGGCCAACTGACCTCTTCCTATAGGACGCCCCCATGGCCTCATACCAATACATCTTCGTCATGAAGAGCCTGCGCAAAGCCTTCACCAACGGTAAGGAAGTGATCAAGAACGGCCATCTTTCGTTCTTTCCTGGGGCGAAAATCGGCGTTGTCGGCCTGAATGGCGCGGGCAAGTCCACCCTCCTTAAAATTATGGCGGGCGTGGATCGGGAGTTTGAAGGCGAGGCCTGGGCGGCCGAGGGGGTCAAGGTCGGTTACTTGGCGCAAGAACCGCAGCTGGACGAGCGCAAGACCGTCGGCGAAAATGTTGAGGACGGCGTGCGCGAAATCAAAGACTTGCTCGAGAAGTTCAACGAGGTATCGGCGCGCTTTGCAGAAGACTTGAGCGACGCGGAAATGGACGCCGTGATCGCCGAACAGGGCGAATTGCAAGAGCGGATCGACGCCCTCGACGCCTGGGACATCGACCGCCATGTCCAAATCGCCATGGAGGCCCTGCGCTGCCCGCCAGCGGGGGAGGCCGTCAACAACCTATCGGGCGGCGAGCGTCGCCGTGTCGCCCTGTGCCGCTTGTTGCTCAGCGCGCCCGACATGCTCTTGCTCGACGAACCGACCAACCATCTCGACGCGGAATCGGTCGCGTGGCTGGAACATTTTTTGGCGACCTACAAAGGCACCGTGGTGACCATTACCCACGACCGCTACTTCCTCGACAATGTCGCCGAATGGATCTTGGAAATCGACCGTGGTCGCTTGCTGCCCTACGAGGGCAACTACTCGCAGTGGTTGGTGCAAAAGCAAAAACGCCTCGACCAGGAAGAAAAAGAAGATTCGGACAAGAAGAAGTACTTGGCCCAAGAACTGGAGTGGATCCGCCAAGGGGCTAAGGGCCGCCAGTCCAAATCCAAAGCCCGCATCGCCTCCTATGAAGAATTGGCGTCGGCGGCCAAACGCCAGGAATACGCGCCAGGGCGGATCATCATTCCCGCTGGCGAACGCTTGGGCTCCCTGGTTGTCGAGGTCAGCAACCTAAGCAAGGGCTTTGGCGGCGAAACCTTGATCGAAGACCTGTCGTTCAAAATTCCGCGCGGGGCCATCGTCGGCATCGTTGGCCCCAACGGCGCGGGCAAATCGACCCTGTTCAAGATGCTCACGGGCCAAGAACAGCCCGACGCGGGCGAGGTTCAGCTCGGCGAGACCGTGCATCTGGGCTATGTCGATCAATCGCGCGATGCACTGGACCCCAAGAAGACCGTATTCCAAGAAATTTCCGACGGCCTCGATATGATCTCGCTGGGCAAAAACGAGATGCCGAGCCGGGCTTATGTGGGGGCCTTCAACTTCAAAGGCGCCGAGCAGCAAAAACTGCTCGGCGACGCCTCGGGCGGGGAGCGCAATCGCGTCCATCTCGCGAAAATGCTGCGCTCGGGGGCCAATGTGCTTTTGCTCGACGAACCGACCAATGATCTGGACGTCGATACGCTCCGCTCGCTCGAGGAAGCGATCTTGAAGTTTTCGGGCAATGTATTCGTCATCTCCCACGACCGCTGGTTCCTCGACCGCATCGCGACCCACATTATCGCCTACGAAGGGCAAGGCCAGGTGCTGTTTTTTGAGGGCAACTATACGGACTATGCCCAGGACTATCGCCGCCGCTTCGGCATCGACGCCGACCACACAGGCGCCGCCGCCAAACACCGCAGGTTGACGCGTTAACTGTACCAAGGGTCGTTTGCAACGACCCTTTCGTAGCGTGTCTGCGCCACGCAGGCTGCGCTCCCACTTGGTCGCTAGTCCTTGAAAAATACTGAGAGGCCTCAGCATAAATCAAAGAACTGAAAATTGGTCGCAAAATATAGTACCTGTCTCGCTCAAATAATACTACATATTGTGACTTGTCGATCCGAAGTTGAACTATGCTGAGGTCTCACTGAATTTTCAATTCAGTATTTTCCGCGTCCATAAACGGCTCAACGAGTCAAATTTTGCCGCCGTTGTTATTGGCTGGATCCATCCGTCGCCTTATGCCAACGGCGAAAAAGGTTGACACTTTCTCGCCGTTTTGTGTCTCACGGCAGAAACGCTTCGCGTTTCGCCTCCGACGGGGCCTCCGCTTATACCCCGAGGCGCTTTCTTAGCTCATCTCGGGGCCGCTACGGGGGCCGCAGTCGCGGCCCTTATACCAGCGATCATAAGAGTCATTTTCAACCGCCGCTGGTATGAGAACGACTCTTATGTTTGCCAATATAGGGGGTTGGCGCGGAGATGGACCCTTCCGTCCCATCACCCGTTGGCAGCCGATGGGACGGAAGGATCCATTTCCGCCTTAGCATCAGCCATTTTTTACCAGCGGAAAGGCCAGATGAGCCTTATCCGATTGAAAGGTTTGTGCCATGTCTATTGAATCTTGGTACTCAAACGCAGGTGGATCAACAGGTCAGTCACAATTGCCGCAGTTGTGATACCAACGGCGAAAAAAGTTGACACTTTTTTCGCCGTTTTGTGTCTCACGGCAGAAACGCTACGCGTTTCGCCTCCGACGGGGCCTTCGCTTATACCCCGAGGCGCTTTCGCGCTATTCTCGGGGCCGCTGCGGGGGCCGCAGTCGCGGCCCTTATACCAGCGATCATAAGAGTCATTCTAATTCGCCGCTGGTATGAGAACCCTCAGAGAGGAGCAAAATAGGCCAGAGTTTTATCCAGTCATGGTCTTTTTCTCAATCAAATCAATGTTTGATGATGATACGCCATATTCCTTCGCCAGATTGCGCCATTGCGAGAGACTTGCCCTTGTTTGGTCTGCAATTTGAAGGACCGCATTTTTATCCAAACCGTTGTCGGTACCGAGTTTGATCAAATGCTCCGTGGTTGGGGCGCGACCTTCCCCCATGACGCTTGTGCTTTGTTCCCCGCCTGGGCCGGCAGAAAAGGTGATGTCGTAAGCAGGAGAAAGGCGCCATTGTCCTGTATCATCCATTAGGAAACTGAAATTTTTGGAATGGTCATCGCGGTTGTAGGACAGCACGTTAAAAACGGCTAGGCGAAACATTTTCTCAAGCTCACGGACATCGAGGGTCAGATTTATCGTGAGGGCCATTAAATCTTCATAGTCCATTGAGGGGGTGCGAAAATCTGAATGCAGCAACCCGCACGCGGTGTGCATATGAAACCGCCTACGGCGATCGCGGTCAAAGCGTTGGACTGCAAAATATCCTGGTCCGTTTTTGGAAGCAAACAAATGCGTGTTCGCCATGGCAACACCAGCCTCCTTTGCCATCAGGCTGAACACGTATTCGATCGCGCCTGCGTCCAACCCATCCTGTGAATTGGGAAACTTCACCAGCCAAGGTCCATAAGGATCTGGCAGTGTCGTCGCACCGTGGCAGATACGGGCGCGATCCTTATCAACCCCGATCAGGGCTTTGGGTCTGGCACCGGCGGACGAACCATTCAAGGCCAAAAGTTCCTGAAGCACGTCGTCGGCGTCACCGTCCAAAACCTCCTGAACTTGGACGGCTAAGTCATCAAGATGCACATCACCGCGAGTGTCATCGCTAGAAAGGGCGGGTTCATAGACCAAGGCACCCATGCCATTGACGCCAACGTGCGCCAGACGATCAAGCGGGGTGGTGTTGGCAGGAAGCATGCCTTGCGATCTGACAAAGCGATCAAACAGCAACCGACCCCAGCCATCGGGCAGGCTATCATTAAAAACACCTGGCAGTCCCTCAAATTGGGAACGGTCAAATGTGGTCATACCCGCTCTTAGTGGCAAGTGAAAAGGGGAGATGTTCAAACCTTTATCGACAAAACTGGCTTCATACGCAAAATAGATGCGGTGATCCCGCAGCGCCAATCGGCCAACGGGGAGGGTGTCTGCACCGAAATTCAGGCCGACTTTAATTTCAGATATGGATGCATGCGCTTTGGTCATCGCCGCCCTCGCTGCCGCCTTGGTCCTTTGTCAGCTTTCAAAACATCGTCAATCGATGAGAATTGCGGCGCTTCCAATTTCGCTGCCTCGACCACCTGATCTAAACCGCCGACGACCATCAGCAGCTTCAAAAATGATTCCAACGATATGGTGCCTTTTTGCTCAAACTTGCGTAGGGTCGCCAAAGCCACACCAGAGCGCTGCGCCAAACTTTCCTGCCTTAGGTCCATATGGAGACGCCGTGCGCGGACATGCTCGGCACATTTTTTCTGCGCTTTGGATGGTGTAATAAGTGATACCATAATATCTACAAATCTGCTTTTGGCGCCTAATTGCTATTATAGTATCAATATAAATGGGCTTCAAGAGAAGTTTCAGAGTTTCAAGTCGTGTGAAACTGTCGATACGGGTCGCGCAAGAGCGAAGATCCCGCTTCACCGCATTGCGAAGCCAGGCTTGCGTGAGACTGGCGGCGGCGCAATACAGATCACCTTATCGCGCCTGCGATACTAGACCAATTTTAGGGAGCGTTTGATGTCAAAATCCCGATGGCTCATCTGCTCCCAACGCTGGAAATGATCGGGATCGAGTTTTTTCAAGTCCCCCAAGACTTGTTGGTCACGGTTCTTGGGGTCAAGGGGCCTGTGATTGATGGCGGCTATGTGCCCTTGGGATGTCAAAACGCTGGCGAGCAGGTCTGCCCGTTCGTAAACAAAGCCATATCCATCCAGCAAAACAGCGTCCAAGCAGTGTGGCGACCTTGAATGGTGGGAGTCGAATGAACCCAGCGCATTGTCGATGTCCATCATGGGGACCAGTCGATCTTTGGACAGGAAAATCTTTTCTGCGCTGGCCTTTTGAAGTCTGTTCAAAATGATCTCGACGAGATCGTCGATGGCCAGACCGTCGCTGACGATGACTAGGTCGTAGTTGTCGAAGCAATCGATATCGACGCCGTAGAGGTTGGCGTATCGGCGATGCTCGCTCAGGCGGCGTTTCTTGATCGCTTGCTCGGCTTCGCCGACATTTCGGTAGGCTTCTGTTTCGCGGGACGTGTCGGCTTGGATGCGCTTGGCGGCGGTTGCGTAGCTTGCATAGAGATAGACCTTCAGCGATCGAGGCACAAAATGCCAGGCCATGCGCGAATCCATGATGAAGGGCTCGTCGGACTTGGCTTTCTCTACAATAAACCCGTCAACGCGCGCGTCGATGGCTGTGTTGGACTCAGCTTCCAAATTGGTCTGCAACGCGCTTAGGTTAGTCACTTTGCCAATCGACCGAAAAATCTCGCCCGTACTGATGAAGGGCGCCCCAAGGTGCTTGGCAAGCGCTTTGCCAACAGAAGACTTGCCCGAACCGAGCGAACCAGAGAGGGTTATTCGAGTTGGTTCCATAGGATACCCCTACTAGACGGGACGCGCCGTGAGAACGCTGGGTCGCTTTACCACCGTCTTGTCGGCGATGCAGGTCCCAATTTCCAGCGGAGACGAGCGACTCTGCAATACAGGTTCTGGGGCGTTCTGTATGGTGGATAGGAGCGTCTCGGGTTCAATGGGCTCTTCCACAAACCCTGCACGCAGTGCCTCCACCGCTGCGCTTGCCGCCCCTCCAAGGGAGGGGAATTGGGCGCGGTTTTGGCTGACGGGCGTCGTTTGCCACGGCACAAAGTTCGTGCCGTGCCCAACAACGCGCTCCCTCTAACGGAAGTTGCATTTTTTGGCCCAGAAGTAATACCAGCGGCGGTTGAAAATGACTCTTATGTTCGCTGGTATAAGTGCCGCGACTGCGGCCCCCGTAGCGGCCCCGAGAATAGCTAAGAAAGCGCCTCGGGGTATAAGCGAAGGCCCCGTCGGAGGCGAAACGCGAAGCGTTTCTGCCGTGAGACACAAAACGGCCAAAAAAGTGTCAACTTTTTTCGCCGTTGGTATAACCCTCGGTCCCTTGGGGGCGGGCCTTGCCTGAAACACAAACTTGGAAAAGCGCCCCAAGGCACGATCAGCTCCCCAACCTTTGCCCCGTGGCCAGTCCGTCGTAAGCCGCCCTGGTCACTTGTCCCCCTGGCACGCGGATGCCGTAGAGAAACTCTGCGACCCGCAGCCCTGCGGCCAAGTTGGCGTCGGGATCACGAACCAAAACGGCGCGCGGGCCGTGGCCGCACCGCACCGCTTCGGCGATGGCGGCCGGCGTTCCCGCCGATCCCTTGGCGTAGGGCAGCGCCAGGACGCGCCCCTTGATTCCCAGACCGCGTTGGGGGTGACTTTGGTCGATGATCTTACCCGTTTGCGGGTCAAACCCGCCCCAAAAGCTGAGCGGGGCTTCCAGCTTGAGGACTTGTCCCTCAATCGGACCCATCACATAGACGTGCTTAAACATAAATCAGCTCGCCGCGAATGGCCGAAGCCGCGCAGTCTGCCAGCGACCCGAGCGCCACCTGCACGGGCAACATGCCAGGGGCGTAGTAGGCCCATTTCCCCGAATTGGTCATGACCGCACCCGTGGCCGCGCGCACCGCTGGGGCGAAGTAGGTGCAGGTATCGACCAGGACTTGAACGCCCGCCCGCTCCAGCACCGCTAAACTGCCTTCCTCGCGCGCGATCTCAACGACAAAGCGGCTGGAGGAGACGTAGAAGGTTAGATCGGGGTGCGCGCGTTGCCCGTCCATGAGCCTTGCCAAAGCCGCAAACTCCGACACGGAAAAGTGCGGTGTGCCGACGGCGACCATGGACAGGCGGCTACCTGGCGTGACTTGGGAGAGGTTCGTGCGCGCTTGGGCCAGGTCCGCATCCGAAAGACCATGGCGCGGCAGATGATCAAAGCGCGCCGTCGCCGAGGCTTCGGGTGTGCGGCCCTCAATATGAAAGTGGGTCACCCCGCCCGTGGCCCCGCCCGTTGCCGCCATGTTTTTCAGGGCGTCGTCGTCGAAGATCGGCGGCACGCCAATCAGCAGCGGCACCTTGGACCCTGCAATCTGACCCATGAGCGCGCCCACCAAGGCCGCGCTTAGGTCCCGATCCCAACTTTTGACCGCCGAGAAGTCCAAGACCAGGTCGGGCTTGCGACCCGCGTCGGTATGGAGGCCCGCATGGGGCACCTTCCCCAGCAAGGCGCACGCCACATCCAGAAAATCCCCATACTTTTGCGTGCGGGCGCCGACGACCGCGTTGTAGTAAGCAACGGCGTTGGATTCAGAGCCGATGATTTGATCGCCAAAACCTGGACTGTCGGGCAACAAGTAAGGCGCGCAGGTCCATACGGGGCGGGCGCCCAGCGCCTCGTAACGCTGCGCCACCTCCCGCGCACCTGCCACGAAGTCGGGGTCGGCCTGGGCGCGGGCTTGGGTATGGTCCATGGATACGGGCAGCGTATTGCCCCAGGTCGGCACGGCGAATCGCGCGCCTTGTTCCCCTAACATGCGCGCGAAATCGACGTGGGCCTGGCCGTAAAAATGGCAGGCATCAAGATGCGCCCAAGAGGCGGGGATCAGACGGTCCGCCCCCCAAATGCGCCCAGCCTGCACGACCAGTTCCATGGCAAACTGCGACAAAGACCCCTCATGTCCGTCGAGCGTTGCGCGTTCCTCAGATGTCAGGTCCATGCGACCAAGGCCCTAGATATGTGCGTCAGTGGCAAATTTAGCCATGGCACCACTTGGGCAACCAGTCGCCGTGTTGGGCGATCAGACGGTCGGTCATCTGCCAAATCTGGTCCAAATCCAGCTCTGCTGCCGTATGGGGATCCAGCGCAGCGGCGTGATAGATGTGGTCCCGGTTTTCGGTCAGGAGCGCCTCAACCACCAATTGCTGCACATTGATTTGGGTTTGCATCAGGGCCGCGAGGTGCGGCGGTAAGCGGCCAAAGTGCGTGGGGTGTAGGCCGTTGGCATCGACCAGCGTCGCCACCTCGACCGCGCATCCGTCGGGCAGATTGCTGATATGACCTGCGTTGGGAACGTTCGCGTAAATGACCGAGGGGTCCCCCGTCCATACCGAATTGACGATGGTGCTGGCGTACTCGCGGCTCGCACTGACCTCGATCCGGTCCGCCGCCCGAAAGGCCTCGGCTTGCCGTTTCCACTCCGCCGCTTGCTCGCGGCAGCGGGTCGGGTATTCGTCGAGGGGAATTTGAAAGCGGTCGATCAAATCGGGCCGATCACGCTTGATGAACCAAGGGACGTACTCGGCAAAGTGTTCGGAGGATTCGGTGACGAAGTAGCCGAACCGTTTCATCACCTCATAGCGGACCAAATTGGGGCAACGGGGATTCCAGCTGGACGGTTTTGGAATTTGACCCGCCGCGTAGCCACGCTGCAAGTCTGGATAGAGGTCGCGGTAGGTGCCATCGTCCTGGCGCTCCTTGAACTCGGTATAGAACGCGACATGGTTGATGCCCGCGCACTTATAGGCGATGCGATCCTCGGGAATCTCCAGGTCGCGAGCCAGGTCTTCGGCCGTCCACTGCACCGAATGGCACAGCCCCACTTGACGGATCTGCGGAAACTTCGCCGCGATGGCCCAAGTGTTGATCGCCATGGGGTTGACGTATTGCAGCAGGATGGCCTGCGGGCACAGCGCCTGCATCTGCGCGCAAAGGGCCCAGAGATGGGGAACCGTACGCAGCCCCCGCATAATTCCGCCGATCCCCAAAGTGTCGGCGATGGTTTGACGCAACTTATATTGTTTCGGAATGTCAAAGTCTGTAACAGTGCAAGGATCATATCCGCCGATTTGAAAGGCAACGATGACAAAATCGGCCCCAGCCAGGGCCTCGCGCGAATCCTCATGGGTCGAAAGCGTGGCAGGCACGCCGAGGGATTGGATCAGCTTTTGCGCCACCAAAGCGGACTCGGCCAGACGGTCGGGATCTATGTCCATTAGCGCCACGTGGGCGGCCCTTAAGGCGGGCCGTAGCAGACAGTCGCCGATCAGGTTTTTCATGAAAACGGTCGATCCTGCCCCGATAAAGGCGATGCGCGGTCCTGCCATAAATGCCTCCCATTTTTGTTCAAACCTAAAGAAGGAACACCTTCGTGAAAAGGTACAAATTGATACTTGTTAAGTGACCAGACCGAACCTAGATGCGGGCTTAGAACGCTGGTCCAGAACATCTTAACCTTACGAACCTTGTCGGGTTTTATGCGCCCGCAAGGTCTGGCGCTAGAAGTAAATTCACTAGGGAGTCATTGAATGCTGACGGTTGAGTCACTTACCGTAGGCTATGGGCGGCGCGTGATCGCCCAGGACATTAGCTTTCAGGTCGGCGCTGGGCAAGTTGTGGCCATATTGGGGCCCAACGGTGCGGGAAAATCGACTTTGGTCAAGACCCTCCTCGGCTCCCTCGCCGCTCTGGGGGGTCGGATCTGCTGGCAACGCGATCGGGACGTGCCGGTGGCCTATCTGTCGCAGATGACCGAATTTGATCGACAATTCCCCATGGACGTGCGGGCGCTGGTTGCGTCTGGGGCGTGGGGCCAAAGGCGGCGCGGCCTCGCAGCCCCTGAGAAGGTGCAGGCGGCCCTGGTGCAGGTTGAGCTGGAGCATCTCGCCCACAAGCCCGTTCACGAACTGTCGGGGGGGCAATTGCAACGCGCCCGCTTTGCCCGCACACTCATCCAAGATGCCCAGTTCCTGATCTTGGACGAGCCTTTTTCGGCGGTCGATCAGCAACGCGCGGCCGCCTTGGTGCGGTTGATCGAACGCGGCGCCGAGGTCGGACGGACCTTCATTCTGGTCGTCCACGATCTCACTGCCGCGCTCCAACTCTGCAGCCATGCGGTGCTCATGGGCAAGAGCGGCGCCGATTTCGGCCCCATCGCAGACGTTTTGTCCCCCGAACGCGTGGTCGCGCGCGACTACGTGCACGACACCCAAGCCCATCTATTGCATAAGGCCATCCGTGATTACTTGGATCGTTGAACAGGTTTCTTTTCCTTTTGTTTGGAAGGCGCTGTTGACCAGTCTCTTCCTGTGCGCCGCCTTTGCGCCCTTGTCGGTCTTCGTGATCCAGCGCCGGCTCTCGCTGGCGGGGGATGCGCTCGCGCACGGGACCTTGCCTGGGGTATTCCTGGCTTACGTCACCTTCGGCCTCGCAACGCTCGGGCTCGTGATCGGCGGGTACATGGCAACGCTGCTGATCGTCGGCCTGTCCGCTGCCATCTCCTGGCGGTCTATTCTTGGCAACGATGCCGTGCTGGGGGCCATATACGTGACCTTCTTTTCCGTTGGCAGCCTGATGGTCTCCTCAGGGTCAACGGCCCTCAATTTGCAAGAATTCTTGATTGGGACCCCGCTGGGCATTCGCCAGGAAATGCTGCTGTTTTCGGGGTTTGTTGCCGCTGTGAGCCTTGCGGCCATGGTGTTCTTGTATCGTCCGCTCACCCTGCAAACCCAAGACCCCAATTTTTTTTCCAGCCTCTACCCAAGGGGCTGGTGGGTCTCGCAGGGCTTTATGGCCCTGTTTGTCCTGGTCCTCATCACCTCGGTGAACGCCTTTGGCACGCTGCTCTCCATTGCTTTGGCGATCTTGCCTGCTTTGGCCGCGCGTTGTTGGCTGAACTCTGTGCCCTGGATCATGGCCTTGAGCTTTGTCTTGGGCGTCTTGGCGTGCGTTGGCGGCATGTTTTTGACCCTCAGCGTGACCTTTGCCCCAACCGGACCCACCATGGTGTTGCTCAGCTCGCTGATTTGGCTGGTCTCGCACCTGTGCGGCCCCTATGGTTTGCGCTACAGCCTGAGCAGCGCGGCTTAAAGCCAAGGATCGTTTGCAAACGACTCTTGGCAAGAAACGCCAGACAAATGAGTCAGTAAGTGTAACTTGACAAGTTATTCCGCCTTGCTAGCGGCAACCTTTCTACTCACTCCCTCAAGAGGTTCTTCCATGAAAACGCTCCTTAGCACCTCGGCGCTTGCGCTGGTTTGTGCCGCCACCCCCTCCCCCGCCCTTGCAGACCTGAAAGTCGTTGCCAGCTTCTCGATTATTGGGGACATAGCCCAACAAATTGGCGGGGACGCCGTTGAGGTTGCGACCCTTGTCGGCGCCGATCAGGACGCCCATGCCTTTTCCCCCAGCGTGGAGGACGCCCGCGCGGTCGCGACCGCTGACCTTCTGCTGCTAAACGGGATTGGTTTTGAAACGTGGTCCGAGGATTTGGTCGCGGGCAGCGGCACCGCCGCAGCGATCATAAGGCTCGGGGATCGCCTCGCGCTCGAACTCGAGGACGCGGACCACGACGATCATGATGATCATGACGACCATGATGATCATGACGATCATGACGATCATAAAGATCATGAAGGCCATAGCGATCACGACGATCACAAAGATCACGAGGACCATGGCGATCACGAGGACCATGGCGATCACGAGGACCATGACGATCATAAAGATCATGACGACCATGATGATCACGACGATCACGATGATCACGAAATGGACGAGACCGCCGAGGCCCATGACCACCATCATGGCGACGGCGATCCCCATGCGTGGGGCGCTATGGTCAATGCCCTTGCCTATGCGCACACCATGCAAGAAGCCTTTGCGACGGCGGACCCTGAAAACGCCGCGCTCTACGAGGCAAATTACGCAGCCTTTGAGGCCGAAGGGCTCGCCCTGCGCGATGCCTACGCGGCGCGGATTGCGGCCCTCCCCGCTGGTGGCACCGTCGTTACCTCGCACGATGCCTTTGGCTATATGGAGGCCGAAACGGGCCTTACCTTCCTGGCCCCAAGGGGATTGAATACGCTGTCCGCCGCCAGCGCTGGCCAGGTTCGCGACCTGATCGTGCAATTGCGGGACTTGCCCCACGCCGTCTTGTTCGTTGAAAACATCACCAACCCTGCCCTAATCGAGCAAATCGGGGCCGAAGCGGGCATCGCGGTGAATTCAGAACCGCTCTACTCCGACGCTTTGTCGGGCCCAGACGGCCCTGCAGCAACCTACTTCGGCTGGTATCAACACAATCTTGAGCAAATTGTTTCGGCCCTAGAGGCGAATTAACTCCCTTCCTTTCGCATCGAGGGGTTGCTAAGCGCACCCCCTCGAACGGACCCTATTTTGGCTCCAAATTTCAGGAGCCCTTATGTCCTCTTTTTCTGACCTTGGCCTGTCGGCCCCGTTGCTGGCCGCGCTCAAGCGGCTAGGACTTGCTGAACCCACACCGATTCAGGCCGCCGCGATCCCCAAAGCCTTGGCGGGCCAGGATGTCTTGGGTACAGCGCAAACGGGCACTGGCAAGACCGCCGCTTTTGGGCTGCCCTTGATCGATCATGTCGCCGCCGCGCCCAAGCATCGCCGCGCCTTGGTCCTGACCCCAACGCGGGAATTGGCAACCCAGGTCCTCAAAGTTTTGGAAGGGTTTTTGGGCCCGCGCCGCAAAATCGGCACCGCTTTGTTGATTGGCGGCGACGGCTATGGCCGCCAACGCCAGGCGCTGGCGCGCGACCCAGCGATCTTGGTCGGCACCCCTGGCCGCCTGAACGATCATGTCAACCAGGGCACCCTCAAGCTCACCAAGGTGAGCTATCTGGTCTTAGACGAAACCGATCGCATGCTGGACATGGGCTTTGCGGGCCAGATCGACGCCTTGCTCAAGGCCATGGCTTCCCCGCCCTCAAGCAGCGAAGCGGTAGGGCGGACAACAAGCAAAGATTCAGGGCGAATACCCCCGCCCTCAAGTAGCGAAGCGATAGGGCACATAAAAGACAAAGCGGTAGGGCAGACAAAACACCCACGACAAACCCTCATGTTCTCGGCGACCTTGCCGCCCAAGATCGAGCGCTTGGCCAGCGCCTATTTGACCGATCCTGCGCGCGTATGCGTCGGCGCGCCCTCACGGCCCCAGCAAGATGTGACGCAACACACCCTGTTTTTGCCCCAGCCCGCGAAGTTGGCCGCCCTCCAAGACATTCTTGAGAGCCACCAGGGCAGCGCCCTTGTTTTCGTTCGCACCAAGTACGGCACCGAGCGGCTCGCCAAGACCTTGGTGAAGCACGGGTTGACGGCGGCGGCTCTGCACGGGGACTTGCGCCAAAGCAAGCGCGCGCAGATCGTCGCCAACTTTCGCAAGGCCAAGTTCCGGGTCTTGGTCGCGACAGACGTGGCGGCGCGCGGCCTCGACATCCCGAAAATCGCGCTGGTGATCAACCACGATCTGCCGCCGGTGGCCGAGGACTATGTGCATCGCATCGGCCGCACGGCTCGGGTGGGCGCCAAGGGCTTGGCCTTCAGCTTCGTTAGCCCTGCGGAAAAACCGCTCTGGGCGGCGATTACCCGCCTCCTAAATCCCAAAGAGCCAGAACCCGCCCCGCCCGAACGCCGTCGCACCAAGAAGTGGACCCCCCTGGACTCACGCCCGCGCGCCAAACCGCCTAAGCCCCCAACTTCCCCAAAGGCACCCAAAGGCGACACCGCCAAGTCTGAGCAGAGCCGTCGCGCCAAACCCAAGCAACGCGCCCGCAACGCGGCGGCGCGAAAGGACAAAGGCAAGCCCGCCTGGGCCACCCACGGCAAACAGGCGCGAACGAAAACACAATAATATCAGCGGCAACCCAGAATGAATCTTATGTTCGCTGGTATAAGGGCCAAGGGCCGCGACTGCGGCCCCCGTAGCGGCCCCGAGATCAGCTAAGAAAGCGCCTTGGGGTATTGGCGAAGGCCCCGTCCTGCGGTCGGGCTGAGCGAGCGTAGCGAGCGAGGTGAGACCGCCAATAAAGCGTCGGGCTGAGCGAGCCAAGCGAGCGAGGTGAGACCGCAGCCCCAAGAAGCCGAAACGCGAAGCGTTTCTGCCGTGAGACAAAAATTAGACCCGCCGCCGCATGGCGGCCTCAACATTGCGAGATACCTCGTCCATGGGCGCCATCCCGTCCACGGTCTCGACCAAGCCTTTGCCCTGATAGAAGTCCAGCAAGGGCTGGGTTTCCTGGTGATAGGCCTGCAGGCGAACCTGCACCTTCGCAAGTGTGTCGTCTGCGCGCCGCTGAAACGCCCCTTCGGCGCCGCAGACGTCGCACACATGGCTTCGCTGGGGCACCTTGAAGGTATCGTGATACCCTGCGCCGCATTGGCCGCAGGTGAACCGTCCCGAAATACGCTGCGCCAGCGCCGAATCCTCAACCTTCAAATTGATCAGGCCATTGACCCGCAGATCAAACGCCCGCAAATTTGCCTCCAGCGCCTCGGCCTGACCGGGCGTGCGGGGATAGCCGTCCAGCAAGAACCCTGGCCCGTCGGTCCCCGCCGCCAAGGCCTTGGCGACGGCGTCGTTGACATGGCTGTCGGGCACCAAGTCCCCCCGATCCATAATCTTTGCAAGTTCCCGCCCGAGATCGGACCCTGAGTCTTTTTCCGCGCGCAAAATGTTGCCCGTTGACAGTTGAACGTACCGCTGCTGCGAAACCAAGCGCTCGGCCTGCGTGCCTTTGCCCGCACCTGGCGGGCCGAAGAGGATGAAAATATGCGCCATAGCTTCGCTCGCGCGTCTCAACGGCTATTGGACTTGCGGGGCTTGCGCTTTCGCTGCGAGGTCTGGCGCTTGGGCGCCTCATCTTGGTTACTCCCCAGGGCGGCCGCCATGGGCCCGCCTCGCAGGTTTTGCTTCTGCAAAATTGCCTCGTACTGATTGGCCACCAAGTACGACTGCACTTGGCTGATCAAATCGATGGTCACGGTCACAACGATCAAGATGGCGGTACCGCCAAAAAAGGCCTGGCCCGCCGCCGCTGGGTCCGCCGCGACCATGGGCGCAAGGGCAACAAAGGCAAGATACAAGCCCCCAACGACGGTCAGACGCGACAAAATAAAGTCAAGGTAGGCGGCGGTTTGCCCACCTGGTCGAATGCCAGGGATCGATCCCCCCGCCTTCTTAAGATTTTCCGCCGTGTCCTCGGGGTTGAAAACGATGGAGGTGTAGAAAAAGGCAAAGAAGATAATCAAGAGGCCAAACAGGCCCGTGAACAGCCAGGTCCCTGGCTGCAAATAAGCCAGCGTCGTTGTCACCCACGTGTTGCTTGCCCCCTGATTGAAGGCCAGCACAGTCGTCGGCAAAAACAAGAGGGAGGAGGCAAAAATCGCGGGAATCACCCCCGCTGTATTGATTTTGAGCGGCAGGAATTGGTTGTTGGCCGCCACCTGCCTGTTGCCCTGGACCCGCGACGGATACTGAACGGGGACCTTACGAACGCACCGTTCTACAAACACAACCAAAAGCACCAGCGCGACGACGACGAGCAAGGTCAACAGCGAGCGCGCAAGCTGGGTGACATCGTTGGTATTGGCGAGCGCGTCGAACAAAGCCGTCGGCAGACCCGAAATGATGCCGATGTAAATGATCAAGGAAATACCATTGCCGACGCCGCGCGCGGAAATCTGCTCCCCCAACCAAAGCAAGAACATGGTGCCGCCCGTCATCGACAGCATGGCCGATAGGCGAAACGCCCAGCCGCCTGCGTCCTGGACCAGGACGTTCCCCAACAGCGCGCCCGCTTCCAACCCGACCGCAATGCCGAACGACTGAACCATGGCCAGAACCAAGGTAAGGTAGCGCGTATACTGGTTCAACTGCCGACGGCCGCTCTCCCCCTCCTTATACATGGCGTCCCACGAGGGAATCATGGCCCGCAGCAGGGTCACGATGATCGAGGCCGAAATGTACGGAATGATCGAGAGCGTAAAGATCGACCCCGAGCCCAAAGCCCCGCCCGTGAACCGGTTGATTTGACTTAAGAAGCCAAGCCCCCCCTCGGTCGTCACGTTGTTAAATAAATTTGCGAACGCCGCGATGTCGATACCTGGCACAGGTATGGCGATTCCTAGGCGAAAAACCAGCAAGGCAAGCAGAGTAAAAACAATGCGTTGTCGCAGTTCCTTGGCTTGGCCAAGGTTCGACATGCTTAAATTTGCGGCTAACTGCTCAGCAGCTGAAGCCATAGGGCAATCTCCTCAATTTATCCCTGTCGTGTACCTCGGGCCGAGGCTCTCGCAGGTATTTCCATCGCAGGCGCCCTAGCTTCCCCCCTAAGGACTGCTGTCTCTTTAGGCGGAACTGCCGATCGCCATTTACTCAATAAAAGGCCTCCAGGGTCAATTTTTCAATAGACGAAACGCAAAAACCCCTAGGAAACGGCTGTTTTGCCCGTGCGCGGGCCCTTTTTATGGCTCAAAATCGTGACACTGCCGCCCGCTTTCTCAATTGCGGCAGTCGCGGACTTGCTGGCCCCAGCCACCGACACATCGATTTTGGCGCTCAAGTCCCCCGTTCCCAGGATCCGCACCCCATCTTTGATACGACGAATGAGGCCCGCGGCCTGGATCATCTCCGCGGTCACGGGGGCATCTAGGGGCAGCTTTTTTTCGTCGATGGCGGCTTGCAGGCGCCCCAAGGAAATCTCGGCGTAGGACTTGCGGAACACGTTGTTGAACCCCCGCTTGGGCAAGCGCCGGTGCAGGGGCATTTGCCCGCCTTCGAAGCCATTCATCGCAACACCTGACCGCGACTTAGCGCCCTTATGCCCCTTGCCCGAGGTCTTTCCCATGCCCGAACCAACGCCGCGGCCGATCCGTTTCTTGGCTTTGCGCGCGCCGTTCTTATCGCAAATTTGGTTCAGTTTCATCTCGCCGTCTCTCTCAATCTAAAACCAAGGGCCGTTTGCAACGTCCCTTGAGCCCAAGTTCAAGCGCCGCGCGGGCCGCGTGCCCACTTGGTCGCTAGTTCTTGAATCGAGGGAAGGTCAATCCCCCCGATTCTGCGTCCAGCAACGCCGCGAACGCGCAAGCCTTCGCAGCGTTGGTATAGGAGTCCCGATCCAAGGGCCGTTTTGTTCGTCGCCTCAGACCAAGCCCCGTATCTAGGCCTGCGCCACATCCACCATGTGGGCAACTTTTCGGATCATGCCCCGCACAGCGGGCGTATCCTCCAACACGCGGGTTTGATGGGGTTTTTTCAGTCCCAAACCCAAAATTGTGTCGCGAATTTTTTGCGTACACCCAATGGGGCTGCCCTTTAGGGTGACATGAAGTTTCGTATCAGCCATACCTGAAATCTCCCTCCTACTCCGCTGGCTTGGCTTGACCCGCGTCGCCATCGGCTTTGCCCGCGCGTCCGCGCGTAACGTCGGCGACCTTTAGCCCGCGCCGCGCCGCCACTTGACGGGGGGATTGGCACGCTTGCAAGCCTTCAAACGTTGCCCGAACCAAGTTGTAGGGGTTGGAGGTCCCAACGGACTTGGCAACGATATCGCCGACACCCAGGGCCTCAAAAATGGCGCGGCTGGGACCGCCTGCGATAATTCCCGTGCCTGGGGGGGCCGCACGCATAACCACATGGCCCGCCCCAAAGCGGCCTTTGACGTCGTGATGCAAAGTGCGTCCCTCGCGCAAGGCCACGCGCACCATCGACTTTTTGGCGGCTTCGGTCGCCTTGCGAATCGCCTCAGGAACCTCCTTGGCCTTGCCGTGGCCGTGGCCAACGCGGCCCTTGCCATCCCCGACGACCACCAAGGCGGCAAAGCCAAAACGCCGTCCGCCTTTGACGACCTTCGCAACGCGATTGATATGGACCAATTTTTCGATGAGTTCGGGCGCGGACTCGCGATCTTCCCGGCGGTCGCGACGGCTGCCTTCGTTTGCTCTTGCCATAGTCGTTCAGGCCCTTCCTTAAAATTTCAGTCCTGCGGCACGCGCCGCATCGGCCAAAGCCTTGACGCGACCGTGGAACAAAAAGCCGCCCCGGTCGAAGGTCACGCTGTCGATCCCTTGGGTCTTGGCACGTTCGGCGACCAAGGTCCCGACGGCACCCGCGGCTTCGGCATTGGCGCCCGTCTTCAGCTTGGCGCGCAAGTCCTTATCCATGGACGACGCGGCAGCGAGGGTCAGACCGCGTTCATCGTCGATGACCTGCGCATAGATATTTTTGGAACTGCGAAAAACCGACAAGCGCGCACGACCGCCAAGATGTTTCTTTAGATGGGCGCGGGCACGCAAGCCGCGTTTGATGCGATTTTCTCTGGACGTCGTCGCAGTCATTACTTTTTCTTCCCTTCTTTGCGAACCAACTGTTCGCCGACAAACTTTATGCCCTTGCCCTTGTAGGGCTCCGGGGGGCGATAGGCCCTGATTTCCGCGCAGACCTGACCCACAACCTGCTTGTCCGCGCCCTTTACGACGATCGACGTGGGCTTATCGCACTTGATTTCGATGCCATCGGGGATCGGGTAGTAAATGTCGTGAGAATAGGCGAGCTGCAGCTGCAATTTCTGCCCCTGGACCGCAGCGCGGTAGCCGACGCCGACCAACTCCATTTCTTTGGAAAACCCTTCGCTGACGCCGTGGCACATGTTGGCGACATTGGCACGGGTGGTTCCCCACATGGCCTGGGCAAACTGATCCTCGCCCTTGGGACTGATCCGTACCTGACCTTCCGCCACCGTCACCTCGACTTCGGGGCGCGTTTTCAGGCTTAGCGCGCCCAACTTACCTTTGGCGGTCAAAATACCATCGGCAACGGCGACTTCGACGCCCGCTGGGATCGTGATCGGGTTCTTACCAATTCGAGACATGGGAGGATCCTTAAAAAACTTGCGCCACGACTTCGCCGCCGATGTTGCGATCGCGCGCATCGGCATCGCTCATGAGGCCCTGGGAGGTCGAGACGATCGACACGCCCAAGCCGTTGCGCACACGCGGCATGTCTTTGACCGACGAATAGTTGCGCAAACCCGGGCGCGAAACCCGTCGCAACTCACGGATGACGGGTTCGCCATCGTAGTACTTTAGCTCAACGCGCAACTCGGACACGCCTTTGCGAAGTTCGTTTTCGCTATAACCGCGAATGAACCCTTCCTTTTTTAGCACGTCAAGAACGGCCCGGCGTTTCTTGGAATTGGGCGATCGAATCGCCCCGTGACGCGCCATCTGGCCGTTACGGATGCGGGCTAGCAAGTCGCCGATGGGATCAGATAGAGACATGAGATATCCTTCCTTACCAGCTAGACTTGGTCACGCCTGGCAACTTGCCCGCCGATCCCAACTCGCGCAGGGCAATCCGCGAAATGTTGAACTTGCGGTAGTAGCCGTGGGGACGCCCTGTAACGCCGCACCGGTTGTGCAGGCGAATCTTGGCGCTGTTGCGCGGCAGTTTGGCGAGCTTGAGTTGCGCCATAAAGCGTTCCTCTGGGCTGGCCTTGGCGTCGCGTGAAATTCGCCGCAGCTCCGCGCGCTTTTCTGCATATTTTTCAATTAGCTTTGCGCGCTTAACTTCGCGGGCAATCATGGACTTTTTAGCCATAAGTCTTCAAAACTCCTTTTACGCAGCGTCTTTGGGGAACGGCATGCCGAACCCAGTGAGCAGCGCTTTGGCGTGCTCATTGCTTGTGGCGGTGGTGACGAGAACGATGTCCAGACCGCGAATGGTATCGACCCGGTCGTACTCAATTTCGGGGAAGATTATCTGTTCTTTGATGCCGAGCGCATAGTTGCCACGGCCATCGAACGACTTGGGGTTCAGGCCGCGAAAGTCACGGGTGCGCGGCAGGGCTATGGTGATCAATCGGTCCAGAAATTCGTACATGCGGTATTTGCGCAAAGTCACTTTGGCACCGATCTTCATCCCATCGCGCAACTTGAACCCCGCGATGGACTTTCGCGACAAAGTTTCCATGGGCTTTTGACCCGAGATCAGGGTCAGGTCCTCTACCGCGCTGGACAGTTTCTTGCGATCGGCAACCGCGTCCCCGACCCCCATGTTGAGAACAATTTTCTCAAGCTTGGGTACCTGCATGGGGTTAGAGAAAGCGAATTGCTGCATCAGCGAGGCCCTGATCTCGCCTTCGTACAAGTCTTTTAAGCGTGCCTGACGTGCCATTGTCTATCTACCCTTCTACCCTAGAGCGTGGCGCCCGTGGACTTGGCAAAGCGTTCCTTGACGCCATCGGCGTTGCGGCGAAACCCGACCCGGGTTGGTTTTTCGTCCGCATCCAAAACCATGACATTTGACACCGCAAGGGGAGCTTCCTGCTCCAAAATGCCCCCGCGATTGCCCTGATTGGGTTTTGTGTGGCGCTTGACCAAGTTGAGACCCGTGACGATCAACCGCCCCTCTTTGGGCAACACCTGCGTCACCTCGCCTTGGCGCCCCTTATCTTTTCCCGCCATGACCTGAACACGGTCGCCCTTTTTAATTTTCGCAGCCATCTTACAAAACCTCCGGCGCCAGAGAGACGATTTTCATGAAGTTTTTGGACCGCAGCTCCCGCGTAACGGGGCCGAAAATGCGCGTCCCAATCGGTTCGTTGTTCTTATTGATCAGAACCGCGGCATTGGTGTCGAACCGAATCGCGGTGCCGTCTTCGCGCTGGATATCTTTGGCGGTACGGACGATCACCGCGCGCTGAACGTCGCCCTTTTTGACCCGGCCCCTGGGAATCGCTTCCTTAATGGAAACGACAATAATGTCTCCGATCGACGCGGTCTTCCGGTGCGAGCCCCCCAAGACCTTGATACACTGCACGCGCTTGGCCCCTGAATTATCAGCGACGTCTAAGTTTGACTGCATCTGGATCATGACGCGGGCCTCTCAAAACGAATGATTTGTTCATACCAAAGCACAAAAAAACACGGGTCCTCGGGACTTGTGCGATGCGAATCGCACAGTTTCCACGCGGCCGAACCTTCCTGCGCGCCGAAACCCCGCAGGGCACCAGCTATAACGCGGCGGGCCTAAGCACGCGCCGCGCGATTCCGCAAGACCTAAATCGGGCGTGACTTTTATTTTGGGTTTTAATATCCTAATCTGGTGTGAGGTTATCAAAGCCTGGACCGTGATCAGAAGGATTTGGGGGTTCGAGCTTTTGCAGCCAGGAAGCAACTTGCGCCTTGCTGAACGTCGGCACCTGTGCGGCCAGCACGTTGGCCAGCCTAACATGGTCTGCGGATTTGCCCCGCACATCGAGCTTGGGTTGCGGATTGGACTCGCGCGCAAGGGCCGCCAAGGCATCGGCCTCGTCCCATATGATGGCAAAGACTTGGTAAAGTTGGTGCAGCAGGCGTGGGCTGGCGACACCCCGCGCGCCCGTCTCAAGCGCCGACAAGTAAGCGGGCGTAACATTAAGCCGCCGCGCCAAGGTCTTGAGGCTCATGCCTCGTTCCGCCCGCAGTTCTGCCAACTTCAATCCAAAAGGGGTCCGCTCTGCCATTCTAAATCTCACCCATGCCGCCGACGGAGCAGCAAATAGAGCGCGCCTTGATCACCGTCGTGCCGCTTGGCGTAAGCAAAGGCCAAAACCAAGCGCCCGAGCGGCTCTTGGCCGAGCCACTCGGGGACCCGCGTCCGCAACACGCCCTCGCCGCCCGACGTGCGGCCTTTGCCCGTAATCACCAACAGATGACGTTTGCCCGCCGTTGCCGCCCCCATCACAAAGGCCTCGAGCTGGCCTTGCGCTTGGGCTTGGGTCAGCCCATGCAAGTCGAGGGTTGCCTCAATCGGCATTTTCCCCCGTCGCAACCGCTGCGCGCCTGCGCGGTCCAGACCGCGCGATCCTCCCTGGCGAAGGTCGCTCGGCTGAGACCCCGAGAGCCCTGGGGTTCGTGGCGATGCGGCAGCCTTGGCAAAGATTCCAGGCGCGTGCCAAACCATAGGCATGGGCTTGGGTCGCGATGACCGCTGGGCCTTCGGCGCACTGGGGATCGGCGCAAGGTCGGGGCCCGTCGAGCCCCCAGGGGTGGGGACTTGGTGAAGGGGGCGGATGTCCTGCTTCAGGGCGTCCCAAAGGGCTTGGTCCTCTGCCGCCAAAGCGGGCAGTCGGCGCTTAGCCATCGTTCATGGCGGGCGCGGGTTGGGCGCGGCGCGCAGCACGGCCCCGGCGCGTCGGCGGCAAATCGCCCTTGACCGCCAAGACCAAGCCCGAACCGACGTCCAATTCGGCGACCCGCAACGCGGGGTAAGTCAAGAGATTGGCGCGGAGCTTTTGCACCCGCTCCACCCGGCCCGCGCGCCAATCGGCCCCGATGCGCATATCGTCGAACACCAGCATGCCGCCGTCGCCGAGCAAGTCGATGGTCTTATCCAAATCGCGATACTTGCCCGCGGGCGCGTCGGCAAAAATCAGATCGAATTTCTGCACGCCAACCTCGACCATGTCTTGCAAAAAGGCCGTGGCGTCCTGCACATGAAAGGCGATCCGCAGATCCCCGCCCAAGTACGACTTGGCAAGGCTGCTCCAGGTCGCGTTCTTTTCCACCGAAACCAATCGGGTGCCGCTGGCCAAACCGTCCAACAACCAGGCGGTAGAAACCCCAATGCCCGTGCCGAGTTCCAACACCGTTCCCAAAGGCCGGGTCGCCGCCAGCGCGCGCAAAAAGGCCCCCGTCGTATCGTCGCAAGACAGGGCAAAATTCTGCCGCGCCGCCTCCTGCTTCAGCAGTTGCAGCTTTGGGGGGTCCTTCATAGCCGCCAACCTATGACCTCACTTCGGCAGCAACAAGGTATAGCTGCCGCTTTCTTTCATCCGCCCCGCGTACTGCAGGGCAACCTCCCCCGTGCCCCAGTAAAAATCACCGCGCACCGTGCCCGTGATCGCCGCGCCCGTGTCTTGGGCGATGACGAGCCGCCGCAAGGCGCGGCGCGCGTTGCCCGCCCGCGGGTCTGCGTATTGGGTATTGAGATAGATGGGCGTGCCCAGGCCGATATGGTCGCGGTCGATGGCCAGGGATCGCCCAGGGGTGAGGGGCACACCTTGCGCGCCGAGCGGACCCTTGGCCTTATGCTCAGAAAAGAAAATATAGCGCGGATTGGCTTGGATCACCTGCACCGCCTTGTTCGGATGTTGGTTCAGCCAACGCCGATAGTCGACCATGGTCGCGCCCTCTCGGGCCGTATCGTACCCCGCCGCACGCAGCGCGCCGCTGATGGATCGAAAGCCGTGGCCGTTGTGCGCGGCAAAGGATAGGCGCGTCGTGCTGCCGTCGGGCAAAGAAATGGCGCCCGACCCCTGAACATGAAGCAAGAAGGCGTCAGCGGCGGATGTGAGGTAGAGGATTTCCAACCCCCGCCCGCGCAAAGCGCCTTGGTCGATCCGCGCCCTTGTGTGGTAGGGGTTGGTCAAATCGGCGGGTTTGGCATAAACGGGAAACTGGTAGGCGCCGCCGCGTTGACGCGCGCCGCGAACCGCAGTTTCGTAGTATCCAGTGAAGGTCCCCGTTCCTTTGACGGCGTAGGGTTGGAAGGTTTGCTCAAAAAAGGCTTTGGCCATGGCGTTGGACTCGCCCGGCACGCGGCTCGCTGCCCGACAGGCCCCCTGCCAAAGTCGAACCTTGCCAAAGCCAGGTGCAGGGCCGAAGTCCTCGCGCGCGTTGCGCCGATTGATCGACGTGCAGGAGACCAAAAAGGCCTGCAAGGCCGCCGCCTGATCATCGTTGCGCCAGTTCGGCAAGGCGGCAAAGGACACGGGGCGCAACTGCAACTGCCCCGCATTTTGAAAGGACACGCCGCCCAAAAACTCGCAAGCGGCTAAGGCACCGCAGGCCGCAGCCACCCCGACATAGCGTATAAAATTTCGCATAAAATCATCAAATTATTAAAATATTTCAACGACTTACAAAACTATTTTCGGCTCGTCTAGACCGCGAAAATAAAATTCCTTGCAGATGTG
Organism: Alphaproteobacteria bacterium; assembly: GCA_965229645.1. Classification (GTDB taxonomy): domain Bacteria; phylum Pseudomonadota; class Alphaproteobacteria; order UBA7985; family UBA7985; genus CAXQZM01. The sequence goes on along the minus strand of OZ245893.1, from coordinate 2,555,403 downwards.
GTTCGCCAACCCCCTCCAACCTTGTTGGCCTTAGCCAACAAGGTTACGAACATCCGCCATCAACCCGCGTACCGCTGCTACTGAGGTGTCGAACATGGCTTTTTCTTGATCGCCAAGCGGCAGTTCTACGATCCGCTCTACCCCGTCGGCGCCGATGATCACGGGCACGCCAACGTAAAGGTCCTCAACCCCATACTGGCCCTTTAGATGGGCCGCGCAAGGCAGTAGGCGTTTCTTGTCCTTCAAATAGGCGTCCGCCATGGCGATGGCGGACGATGCGGGCGCGTAAAAGGCCGACCCCGTGCCGAGCAACTGGACGATTTCGCCGCCGCCTTTTCGTGTCCGTTCGACGATGGCGTCGATCCGTGCCTGCGTGATCCAGCCCATTTGGACCAGTGTGGGCAGATTGATTCCCGCCACGGTTGTGTAGTCGACCACGGGAACCATGGTATCCCCATGACCGCCAAGGACGAAGGCGCTGACATCCTCGACCGACACATCCATCTCCGCGGCCAAAAAATGCCGAAACCGCGCCGAATCCAAGACCCCCGCCATGCCGACGACTTTGCGTTCGGGCAGCCCGCACGCCTCCTGCAGGACCTTTACCATGGCATCAAGGGGGTTGGTGATACAGATCACGAAGGCATCGGGAGCGTGTTCGCGAATCCCTGCGCCGACGGCTTGCATGACTTTGACATTGATCCCGAGGAGATCATCCCGGCTCATGCCCGGCTTGCGCGCCACCCCTGCCGTCACGATAATCACGTCGGAACCTGCTATGTCCCCATAGTCGGCGGTTCCCGAGAGGCGGGCGTCGAAGCCCTCCACGGGCGCGGCTTCGGCTAGATCCAAGGCTTTGCCTTTAGCAACACCGTCCGCGAGGTCGAGCAAGACCACGTCGCCCAATTCCTTCATACCCGCCAGCAGCGCGAGTGTCCCCCCGATATTGCCTGCACCAACCAGCGAAATTTTGTTGCGGGACATGGCGTCTCCCCCTTTGTGAATTCTGAAACTTGAGTGTGACGCACCTTAGACAGGGACGGTCGCAGGAACAATTCCACGCCTTGCAAGGCTAGACTCGCAATTCTGCAAAGCTATGGGAACTCTGTTTAACAGAGGATGCCATCATGACCGTCGAAGCCGCCCTTGCCGCCCATTACAACTACGCTCTGCCCCCAGCGCCCGCCCCAGCTGCCAACTATCTGCCCTTTGTGATTTCGGGGAACCATCTCTATGTCTCTGGGCAAATCAGCCAGGACGCAAACGGAACCATCATGCAGGGAACCGCGGGTGCGGACCTGAGTGCCGAAGCTGCCGCTCAAGCAGCGGAGCGTTGCGCCTTGGCAATTTTGGCCCAAGCCAAAGCTGCGCTTGGCGACTTGGCACGTATCAAACGGATCGTCAAATTGACGGGCTTTGTGAATTCGACAGCGGATTTCACCGACCAGCCCGAGGTGATTAACGGCGCGTCGAATCTCTTGGCGACGGTATTGGGCGACGCAGGCAAGCACAGCCGCGTTGCGGTTTCCGTCCCCTCGCTGCCGCGCGGGGCGGCGGTTGAAATCGACGCCCTCATCGAAATCGGTTGACCCGTGGCCCGCCTCACCCAAGCAGAGCTGGATCGATTCGCGTCGGACCATCCCGACATGGGGTGGATCGACGCGGCCTTCATCGATTTCCAAGGGCATCCGCGTGGAAAGCGTTTGCCGCGCCAGGAATGGACTAAGTTGGTGAAGGGAGAGGTTCGAATCACGGGCTCGAACCTTATTTCCTTGCCCTTCGGCGATATTCCCGACGTCGATGGCTATGGTTGGTACGACGGCGACCCCGATAAGTTCTGCTTTGGGGTGGGCGGAACACTGGCCCCCCAACCTTGGGACGAAACAGGCCGTACGGGTCAGGTCATGCTGACCATGCATCATCATGACGGGAGCCCGCACGAAAACTCGCCCGCCGCGCTGCTGGAGCGGGTCGAGGCGGCTCTGCTCGCCGATCTTGGCCTCCGCGCGGACGTCGCGGTGGAATTGGAATTTTACTTGGTCGACAAGAAAAACGACCGCAACGGCCAACCCCGCCGCGCCCTCAACCCCGCGACGGGCCAACCCGAATCCGACCCCCAGGTCTATCATATCGGCACCTACGACGGCTTTGATCCCGTGCTGCGGGAGATTGAGCGGTGCTGCACCGCCCAGGGCCTCGACGTTGAAGGGTCGGTATGCGAGTACGGCGGCGGTCAATTTGAAGTCAACTTGCGCCACAGTGTCGGCGCGACCCAAGTGGTGCACGAGGCCATGGCCCTGATGCGCACGGTCAAGCGGGTGGCCTCGCGCAAGGGCTACCGCGCGACTTTCATGTCCAAACCGTTCGACGGTGATGCGGGCAACGGCATGCACCTGCACGCCAGCTTGGTCGATCGGGACGGCCACAACATTTTCGCAGGTTCTGGAGACCTCAACGCCCCCCTGCGCCACGCCATCGGCGGCATTTTAGAAACCCTTTACGAGGGCATGCTGATCTTCGCCGCCTCCCCCCATGCCTGGCGGCGCTTGGAACCGCATATGTTCGTGCCCATGGGAAAATTTTGGGCGGTCGAAAATCGTTCCGTGGTCGCGCGCGTCCCCCAACTGACCGATCGAGACCGACGGATCGAACACCGCGTCGCGGGTGCCGACGCCAATCCTTACTTCGCCATGGCGGCGGTGCTGGCGGGAATGCACCACGGCCTCAAACACCAAATTGACCCTGGCCCCCCTGCCGAAGGCAACGCCAGCCTCGACTGGCAAGACGGCATGCCGCGCAATTTTTTGGATGCATTGGACGCGCACAAGGCCTCGCAAATCCTGCGCCCCCGCTTGGGCACGGACATCTGGGACCGATACTACAAGGTCAAACGCGAAGAACTGAATTGGTACCTAAAAGAACGAACGCCGACCGAGGCCCGCTGGTATTTGAATCCCATGGGGTAATCAGGCCAACCCTATCCCTTGCCACGCCAGGGGATGGTTTTGGTGATGATCCAGCGCATGAGCAGATCGAGCGCGAAGCCCAGCATCCCCATAATCAGGATCGTGACCCAAATCGTCGTATAGTCCTGGGTTTTGGAGGCGACATTTTCGACGAAACCGATGCCCGTTTCCCCCGCCAGCAGCTCCGCCGCGACCAAGGTGCCCCAGCAGACACCAATGGCAATTCGGATGCCTGTGAGGATTTCGGGCATGGCGTTGGGCAGAATGACCTGCCGCAAAATCTGCCCTTGGGTCGCGCCGAGCGAATGGGACGCACGGATTTTTGACAACTGGGTCGAAATCGCGCCCGTGCGCGCGGAGATGATCATGATGGCAAGGGCAACCATGAACAGGAGGGTGATCTTTCCTGCGTCCCCCAAACCGATTGCGGTTAAGATCAGCGGCGCCCACGCGAGCGGGGGGATCGGTCGATAAAGTTCGATCAAGGGATCAAAGTAGGATTTGAAGAACCGCGAGGCCCCCATCATGATGCCGAGCGGGACACCAATACCAATACCCAGCAACATGGCGACCAAAACCCGATACAGCGAATCCCAGACGTGCCCGTCGAGCATGGGCATGTAACCCAAGTTCACATCCCCCTGGGCCAGGGCCAAGAGGCGCGATTTGAAGTTGTGCTGAAAAGTGCCGTCGGTCGCATGTCTGGGATAGGGACCAGGCACCAAGTCAACCAACCCGTCGGGAATGAGCGGCGCCACGACATCGGCGACGGGCAACCATTTGACCCACAAGAGCCGCACCCCCTTCATCCCGCCAGGGCGGAACGGTTGACCCGTGGTGGGATTGAGGGCCTTAGCGTCGGCATTGAGGTGGATGTTGGCCATTTCGCCAAAGCGCGCCACCACGTCCAGGGGCTTCGGCAGCCAGCGGCCCGAGCCGAATTCGGTGCAAACCGTCGAAGTGCGCTCAATCGTGTCGGTGGGCAGTAAGACCGCATCGATGTACCAGAGCCCGCCTTGGGCAGCAGCGGAGGCGGAGGCCAAGGTTGCCATGGCGTCTTGAATCGGGTCCAGCGCTGAGGGTGGGAAAATTGTGCCTCTGGCAAGCGCGCGCGACCGCCCCTCAAGTTTGCGGATGATGCGCGTGCGGGCGGCGCTGGCCGTGTCGTCCAGAGCGGCAAACTCCGCCTTGAGCGCCCTAAGGTCGTCCTTCAAGGCGTCCATACGGGCTTCCCGATCAGGGGTGAGGTTTTTGATACGCTGGAAATCTTTGGTCAGGGCCTCAACATCGCTGGCGACCGCAACAAACAGGGCGCCGCGCGGGGTTGTGGGGGCAAAGGGAATCTCCCGCGTTGCTTCCTCGGCAACGCCCCAGGCGGCTTGGGCGCGGTTGGCGGTCAGGGTTTCGGCATCGACCATGGCCGGGTGCTGGCCCGCGCGCAAGTCTGCCGCGGCCTGGGTCAGGCCCGTGGCGACCGCCGCGATGTCTGCCGCGACGTTCGGGGCCAAAGCGGCGGGATCCGACAGATCCGCGAGCAGGGCCTCCATTTCGGCGACCACTGCCTCTAGGTGCGCGCGATGGGACTCGCTTAAGGCAACTTGCGCGCTCAGGGTCTCGATTTCGGCGAATTCCCCGTGCGTTGCCCGAATCACCGAGGTGCCGAGGAAGTAGCGCGGCGGCAAGGCCCCGCCGATGGGGCGCATGGCCGTGTTCAGCGTTGCGACCTGGCAGATCTCGTTCGCCGCGTTGGGAAAGAAGGCCCGCGCCGCGCCCCAAGAAAAGTAAAACCAAACCAGCGCGAGGGAGGTGAGGCCGCACACCATCCAATACCAGCCGCCTTTCGTGCGCTCGGGGTCGCCGAAAATCTCGTCCTTTTCCCGAATTTTCGATTGACGCAGGCCGACCCCAATCGACCAGATCAGCAAACCGAGCAGCACCAGAATGATCCCCGCCGCAAAGCCGCCGCGGTGGATCGACACCCACGATAAGACAGGGCCGATCACATCCGCATAGCCACGATACAGGCCATGGAGGCCCGTCGCCAGGCCCGCATAAAGGGTCGAAACCGCCCCCTGCACAGGCGGAATGAAGATGTAGAGGCCCCAAACCGCCGCAAGGGCATAGAGACCATAGTGAAGCTGGTGGCGACGCATGGATCTAAGCCTTCCCCATGATTTCTTCCTCCATATCCCAAATCATGGAGAGGATTTCTTCGCGGACCTCGCCAAACTGGGGGTCTTGCTTGACCTCACGAAGCGATTTTTTAAGCCCCATGTCGGCAAAGGGCAGATTGTATTCCTTATGGAGGCGCCCAGGGCGCGGTGCCATGACGAACAAGCGTTCGCCGAGCAACAGAGCCTCCTCAACCGAGTGGGTGATGATCATGATGGTTTTGCCCGTTTCTTTCCAAAGCTCCAGAACCAGCGACTGCATCTTCTCGCGCGTTAGGGCATCCAGGGCCCCCAGAGGTTCGTCCATCAAAATCAAGTCGGGGTCATTGATCAGGCAACGGGCCAGCGCCACCCGTTGCTGCATACCGCCCGAGAGCTGGTAGGTCGGCGTGCTGCCAAAGCCTTGCAGCCCAACGATTTGCAGCCATTTTTCCACCAGCGCTTCGGCTTCCTCAAGGCCCATGCCCTTTTGCCGCAAACCAAAATCCACATTGCGCGCCACCGATAGCCATTCGAACAGGGCCCCCTGTTGGAACACCATGCCGCGTTCAACACCTGGACCCTCGATGGGCAACTCGCCCAAAACCAAGTCGCCGCTGCTGGGATTGATGAATCCCGCGATCAGATTCAACAAGGTTGTCTTGCCGCAGCCCGAGGGGCCGAGAACCGACAGCAACTCGCCCTTCTTTAGCGTGAAGGTCACATCCTTGAGCGCCTCCACCGCGTCCCCCGTTTGGGGATTGGTGAAGGTCATATTCAGGTCCTGAACCAGGAGATCAGCCATAGGAGACGCCGCGCGTAAGGGGAGATGAGGGAGGGAGCATAGAAAAAAGGCAGGCCCCTTAGGAAGACCTGCCTTCTATAGCTAAAGGAGCTTAAATAGCGCGGCTATTCTAGGAACGAACCGTCGATGGTCGAGGCCAGCATCTCCGCATCGTCGGCCCCGAACACCAGGCCCAAAGACGCCGCAGCGGCAGCGGCGGTGCCATCGGCGCCGAAGTAGTTGGCCAGTTGCGCCTCAACCGAAGGGAAGGCGAACTCGGACATCTGCGCCTGGGTCGTCTCTACGTCCATGCCCGCATCGGCAGCGATGACGGCGATTTGCTCGTCAGATCCCGTGAAGGCCGCATTGGCCTCTGCGGTCACCGCGAGGAACTCACGAACCATATCGGGGTTTTCCGCGGCAAAAGCCTCGGTAACGGACACAACGTCGAAGGATTGGATCCCCGCCGCGGCCAGCGCCGCATTGTCCATGATGGCGGTTCCGACCTCGTCGGCCTTAGCCGCCGAAGCGCCGCCAAAAATACAGGCCATGGAGACCGCGCCCTCGGCCAGGGCGACGGCGCCTGCTGCGGGCTCTTGGTCAACAACATTCAAGGAATCGACGTCGACGCCCAGGGCAGCCATCTGCTTACGGAACGAGAAATCGGCCATGGTGTTCAGCGGCACGGCAACGGTGGTGCCCTCAAGGTCTGCAGCGTTGTCCGCGGTGATTCCTAAGGAGTCGGCGACAAAGCACTTGTTGGGCGGGTACTCTACGGCGATGGAGACCATCTTCAACGGTGCGCCCGATGCAACCGCACTGACGAACGGCGCTAACCCTTGCGAATAAGAAATGTCGATTTCCCCCGCGATCATGGCCTCCGACATGGCGACGCCTGTGTTGAAGTTGGTCCAGTTGACGTCGGTTCCCATGGCGTCGTCGTAGGCCTTTTCAACTTTGGCGATTTGGTTGGGCGTGGCCCATTCCAGGAAAAACGCCACGTTGACACCGTGACCGTCGGCCAGAGCCGTTCCTGAAGTCAGCGCCAACAGGGACGCCCCGAGAGTTAGTTTTTTCATGGTCTTAAGACCTCCTCTATAAAAATTGGATGCAAGGAATCCTCCCGCACAGCACGAAGGTCACGGCGACCTCCCCTCTCGTCTCCTTTCCCGTGACTTAAGAGGCCCTTTGGCACGAGAGCTGGGCTTTGTCTAGCAAGGGATCAGGCTTGTTTGGGCGATCAAACCACTTCAAACACCCATCCCTTGTGCTGGACATGTCGCTCCTCGCCGTGGGGAAAGGTGGTGTGGGGCGCGGTTTCGTGCAGGCAGCGCCACTGGCCCGTGTCGCTTAAATGCTGGACGTAAGCGGGGTAGGACGCCTCCAACCCCGCATCGCAGCGCAAGGTGAACACGATCTTTCCACCTGGCCGCGTCACCCGCACCAATTCCTGAAAGCTGTGGGCAGGGGCATGGCCCTGGGTGATGGTGCCGCAGGTCAGGGTCGCGTGAAATTGGCCATCCTCAAAGGGCAAGGTCTGCCCCATCTCGCCTTGGATCAAAGTCTCGTGCAGGCCCTTGCGCCGCGCGACGGAGAGCATCCCCGTCGAAAGATCGAGACCCGTAAAGCCCCGAAACCCCGCCCCGTGCAGGGGCTCCATTTGCATGCCCGTCCCACACCCTGCGTCCAAAAACGGGCCGTCGCGTTCGGGAACGAAGGCCGCGAACAAGACCGCGCATAAGCCTGGCAAGGTATAGCCCTGCTGCAGCAAATCACGCTCATAGGCCTCGGCCCAGGTATCGTACGCGGCCTCCTGCTGCTGCGGGGACGTTGCCGAATAAACGGTTTGGAGTTGTTCGCTCATACCTTTGCCGTACCTTTTCCAGCCTGTCGGTCGCACGCGGCGAGCCTGCCTCGCTTCATGAACAGTCCACCACAATTTTCCCCGTATAGCCCTTGCCCAAAAAAGCCTCCTGAGCGGCATGGAGATCCTTGAGCGCGAATGTCTGCGCCAGGTGTGGACGAACTTGGCCCGTTTCGATCAGCCGCACAAGCCGCGCGAAAGTTCCTGGTGGCACGATGGTCGCCCCGCTCAACTGCAAATCCTTATAGATCAAATCGCGCAAATCAAAATCGACCTGCGCCCCTGCGATGGCCCCAGAGGAGGCGTAGCGGCCGCCCTGGCGCAAGGCCTTGATCAAGGTCGCGAACAGGCCCTGGCCCACCACGTCTAGGGCAACGTCCACGCGGCCAATCTCTTGAACCAAAGTATCCGAGACGCGGTCGAGAACCCGATCAGCACCCAAGGACAGGACCTGATCGAACTTGGCGGGGGCCGCCAAGGCGGTCACGTGCGCGCCCCGCAGCTTGCAGAGTTGGATCGCCATGGATCCCACACCGCCCGAGGCACCTGCGATGACCACCCGCTCGCCGGGCTGGAGGTGGGTGCGCCCGACCAAGTTTTCCGCCGTCGAGAGCGCGCAGGGAAAGGCGGCGAGCTCGGCGTCGCACAAATCTGACGCAATCGCATGCGCATTTGCGCTCGCGATTACCATAAACTGGGCAAAGCCGCCATCGACTTCGGACCCCAGATAGCGCGCATGGGTCGCATCCCAATAGTCGCCCGCAGGCAGCAGCCAGGGATCGCACAAAACCCGATCCCCCACGCGGCTCGGGCTGACTTGCGCGCCCACCGCCACAATGCGCCCCGCCACGTCCGCGCCTTGGATGCGGGGAAACGCCAGCGGAGTATCCCCCCACGTGCCGCCGCTTGGGTCTTTGGGATGAAAGCCCGCCGCACCAGACGCCCGCGTAATGGCCCCGCTGACTTCGGGCGCGTACCAGGCGGTGCGGGTATTGATGTCCGTATTGTTGAGGCCGCACGCCCCGACCCTGATCAGCACCTCGTCCGTCCCTGGGGTTGGTAAAGGAACGTCCGTGCGCCATTGTAGCTGATCGAAACCGCCGTGGCCGATCAGGATCATGGCAGACATGGTCGGGTTAGTTTTCGGCATGGCATATGGTCCGCTTTGCCGCTACCACCTGCACGGGGGACGGCGCGTAAAGGTTGTAAGTTTTCAGTTCGTCAAATTGACTAAGGAGACCTGGCCTGCCTGCGTCTATGCCTATCCGATGGCTGAGCGCATCAATGATCTGTTTCGCGACCGCCCGAACTGCGGGAACTGCGACAGCGTTCCCAAGTTGCTTCATGGCCTGCGTCTGCGACGCTGGCAGGGAAAAATCATCTGGAAAGCCTTGCAATTTGCGCGCCGCATCTGGTCCGATGCGCACAACCTTTCCGTCCACGCGGTACGTGTCCCAATTGCGTCGATCGTCGATCCCCGATCCGCGGCCCCCAACCCGCAAAGTATAGCCTATGTCGCGATCTGTTTTCCCGCCCAAGATCTGACTTAAGGTGGTCGTGAGTCTGTGCGGCCTGGGAAATTCAAAAGCGGACCCGTCGGCAAACCCGACCATGAACAGGCGTGGGCGGTGCTGGGGCAAGCCAAAGTCAGAAGCCTTAACGATTTTGGCATGAAAGCTGTAGCCCAGCTCCTCGCTTAAAAGACGTTGGATGATTTCAAAAGTTCGGCCGCCATCGTGGTTTTTCAGGTGGCGAACGTTTTCCAAGAAGAACGCAGCGGGGCGTTTTTTGCGCAGAATTTCGACGATGTTGAAGAACAAGGTGCCCCTGGCTTCGCCAAACCCGCGCTTGTATCCTGCTTGGGAAAAGGGTTGGCAGGGAAACCCTGCGCACAAGAGATCAAAATCTGGAATGGTCGTGGGATCGACTTGCTGGATGTCCCCTGCAAATCGTCCGTCGAAGAGCTGGGGGGACAGGGCGCGAAAGTTGTATTCGTAAACGGTGCGGGCGGCCTGATCCCATTCTGACGCAAAGACACACTCCGCCCCCAAGCGATGCAAGGCCAAGTGAAATCCGCCGATTCCCGCGAACAGGTCGATAAACCGAAGCGCTTTGGCAGGGCGTTCATGCCCTGCTGGAGCTTGCCCATATGGTTCGTGAGTCTGAAGCATCTTGCGAACAAGATAAGGGGCAGGAGGCCAGAAACTCAAGCCCCAAAAGGCCTAGCAACCTGCTTTGTGAGGCTGCTTCCCTATGTTTGCAGTCGGCCTTTAGGTCGTCGCGCTCGGGCGATCTGCTTTCAAGGCAAGAAACAAGGGCAGCCCACACGACAGGCCGACGGTCCAGGTCAAGGCGATGGGGAGGGCCAACCACCAGGTGCGCGCGCGGACCATGACAATCGCAGCATAGAGGCTGAAGCACAGCGCCGCCCATAAAATATCCGCCGCGACGGTTCGCGCCGCTGGGGTCGTCAGGGCTTGCCCCATGAACAGCCAAATATTGCCCGCGTCCGCCATGGCCCAGGGAAGAAGCTGCGACAGGGGCAAGATGGCACCGATGAGCGCCATGGCAAACCAGAAAGAGCGGACGGACAAAATCGGGATCATGAACATGAACCTAGGTCCATACCTTGACGCGACCAGGGGTGCGCCCAAGGTGGCTTCCGCGTCGAGCGGGCGTGAAGAACATCCAGGCAAACAAAGAACTGAAGGCCGCTCAACCGATGCAATAGGACTGCGGGCGGCCTCAGCGCAGCCGCTGAATGAGGCCCTTTATCTTTAGGGCATAGCGAAACAGGCTGTATTGGGCCTGGAACGTCCATCGCTTTAGGGGGGCATCGTCGGAAGGGCGATCAAAGGCCGTGGTGACTTGTCGATTGCTGGTGAGCAGACGCCCACGCGCGTCGAACAGGGCGGTGCCGTGGCTGCCATAGCCCTGACGGGCCGTATCTAAGCTGATGAGTACATAGAACCAATCATCGCGGCTATAGCGTGCGTCCCTCTGTTCCAAGGTCATCATCCACGCGGCGCTGCTGGCGGTTGCGGGAGTCGAGAGCATGGCGATTTGAGGAGGCAGATTGATATCGCTGAACAGCAGTGCGATTTCGCCTGGCGCCAGAGCCTCCACGTCAAACTTGGGACGAAAAGCCCAGACATGATCGGTCGATGACGCGCCGACAAAGGGTTCGCCGTTGATAAGCGGGCGCACCTGAAAATTTTGCAAGAACGCAGGGATCAAACCTGCGACCTGGGGCGCGTCCGCGCTGCGGTCGCGGCGCTGGGCGAGGTCGGCGACCGCCGCGTCGGGCAGGCGATGGCGAACATCGAGTTGCGAGTGGCGCGGTTGGCCCAAAGAAAACAGAATTTTGGTCGTCAGCAGCGGGGCCCCGTCGCGCTGTCCCCAGACGCGCGCCTCGATTACGGACGTGCCTTTGCCCACTCGCAGGGGCTCGATTTCAACCTCAAACCCCGCCTCAGGCGCGGGCGCCAAAAAGACCACCTGCGCGCTCAACAAAGGGCGATCATGGCCCGCGAGCAGCGCGGCACGATAGGCCGCCGCAGCGACATAGCCGCCGTAGGTCGCAAAGCCTTGACCCCAAGTCGGATCGGGCGAAACCTTAAAGCGCCGAGGATCTGGGGTCGTGGCAAGGTTGAGCATGGCAGAACCTCCATACCAGCCGCCCAAAGAAAGTCATGCGTTTTGGCACGTGCGAAATGCGGCGCGCAGTTTGGAAGATGAAGACACGAACGAGATGATTGGGTCGTTTACAATGACCCTTTCGCTCACGTGTCTGCGCCAAGCAGGCTGCGCTCCCACTTGGTCGCTCGTCCTCCATAAATACTGAATTTGCAATTCTATCTTTTCGCGTCCATCAACGGCTCGACGAGTCAAACTTTCCCGCCGTTGGTTTTAGGGTTGGGTCCTTGGCGGAGGAAGCTGCCTGGGCAGTTGGTGTCGTCTTCATCGACGCAAACGGAGCCCTTTGCCTATGACCGACTCCTTGACGCCAAATCCCACAAGGGGACCCGCGCCGCTTACCCGTCGCCGTGTCTGGGCCTTGGCCCTGCCCATCATTTTATCGAACGTTTCCGAACCTTTGGTTGGCTATTTTGATTTGCTGGCCGCGGGGCACCTTGAGACGACGGTGCAGGCCTCCGCCGTTACGCTCGCGTCCTCGGCCTACCTCCTGCTCATGTGGACTTTTGGGTTTTTGCGCCTGACCACGGGGGGCTTTTCCGCGCAGGCCTTCGGCGCCGAAGACCTTGTCCAGCAACGCGCAGTATTTCAACGCGCGGCCTTGCTGGCGCTGGGCCTGTCCCTGTTTTGCTTGGCAGTTCAGGGGCCCTTCTTTGCCGCCGCCGAGTGGGTCTATGCCCTGCGGCAGGGGCAGCAAACGACCTTGGCCGAAGCTTTTTTCGCGACCCGGATCTGGGGGGCGCCCGCCTCGCTGCTGCTGTTCGTCAGCTTTGGCTGGTTGGTCGGGCTGCAACAAATGCGTTGGATCTTCGCCCTCCAGTTGGGCCTCAACCTCATGAATATCGCGCTCAATATGCTGTTCACCTTCCGCTTGGGCTGGGGCGTCGCGGGGATCGCCCTGGCTTCAAACATCGCGACTTACTGCGCCCTGGCTGTGGCCCTGGTTCTCATTTGGCGCTTGGGTGGGTTGGCATGGGTTTCGCCAGCGCGTCTGTTCAATCGGCAGCGCTTTCGCGCCCTGTTGAGCGCCAATGGCGACCTGATGGTCCGCTCCTTAGCGATTGAAGGGGCCTTTGTTTACATGCTGCGCGCGGGCAATCTGCGCGATGAAGTCTTCGCTACCGCCAACGGCATCATTTTGCGCTTCCATGAAATTGCCGCCTTTGGCCTCGACGGGTTTGCCATCGCGGTCGAAAGCCTGGCGGGCGCGGCCTATGGGGCGGGGTCGGTCACGGCGTATCGACGCGCGCTCAAATTGACGACCGAGGCGGCGTTGATCGCGGCGCTGGTTTGGTCGGCGGGGTTCTTCTTCTTTGGCGAGGCCCTGATTGGGTCGCTGACTGACAAGCGGGAGATCCAGCACGCCGCCCAATCGCTGCTGCTGTTTGGGGCGCTCTCGCCGCTCATGGGGGTCTTGGCCTATCAGCTCGATGGGGTCTACTTTGGGTTGACGCAAACGCGCATTTTGATGGTCTCCATGCTGGTGTCGGCCCTGCTCTTCGTGGGTCTGGCACACTTTAGCCTGGTTGCGCGGTTTGGCATGATCGGTCTGTGGTGGGGCTATGTCGTCTTCATGGCCAGCCGCACGCTTACCCTCGCCCTTGGCTTGCCACGGCTCGATCAGCTCGTGCAGCAGCGGGCAGCACGGCTTGGATCATGAGCCGCCTTCCACGTCTCGCGGGACTTGGCGGAGGGCCTGGGCGAGTGTTTCAAACCCTGCCCCAGGTTTGAAGGCGTTTTCCGAGAGGGCCCGCCGCCAAGCACGCGCACCTGGCAACCCATTGAACAGCCCGAGCATGGGCCGCGTCAAAACACCCAGCGGGACACCCGCCGCCAGTTGCTGTTCCATATAGGGGCCAAGGGAATCGATCACCGCGTGGCGGGTCTGGCGTCCGTCGGACAAGATCCAAGGGTTGGTATAGGCCGCGCGCCCGACCATGACCCCATCAAGGCCTGGAAAGGGGTCAAAATTGGTCAAGCCGCCGTTTAAGATCAAAGTCAAATCAGGGCGGCGGCGCTTCAGACGCACGACCCGATCGTAGTCGAGCGGGGGAATGTCGCGATTTTGCTTGGGCGAGAGCCCCTGCAACCAGGCTTTGCGGGCATGAACGATAAAATAGCGCACCCCGCTTTGCGATACGCAGTCGATAAAGCGGTTCAAGTCTTGTTCGCTATCTTGATCGTCGATGCCGATGCGGCATTTGACGGTGACGGGAATGGAGACGGCTGACACCATGGCCGCGCAGGCAGCCCGCACCGTTTCGGGCTCGGCCATCAGGCAAGCCCCAAAACTGCCCGACTGCACCCGGTCGGACGGGCAGCCACAATTGAGGTTGACTTCATCGTACCCCCATCGTTCTGCCAGCTGCGCCGCAAAGGCCAACTCGCCTGGGTCGCAGCCACCAAGTTGCAGGGCAACAGGATGCTCACTCGAGGAGAAATCCAGATGGCGTGCCCGATCACCATGGCGCAGGGCCCCCGTCGTCACCATCTCACTATAGAGCCGAACATCGGCGTTCAGCGCGCGGTGAAACACACGGCAATGGCGATCCGTCCAGTCCATCATGGGCGCGACGGAGTTGAGCGAGGGCGAGGTCATAGGCGGCCTGGCGCCTCTATCAGATCAGCGCCATTTGGCCAGATCGTTTCGTTGGGCGTGGGCGCTTAAAACAAAGAAGGCCCAACAAATGCTTCACACCAGCGGCAAGATCAAACAACTTCCCATGTCGCCAGTATAGAGCCGCGTCCGCGCACAAAAACGCGGATCGCAGAATACCGCGAAAGCGCCTGCGATGCAAAACGATGCTTGCAAAAGGCTTTGTATCACGCGTAGGACCTCAAGAATATAGCTTGCTGGCTATATAGATTTGAAGCTATGTGCACCTAATGGAGTGGAAAGTCGCTTTTCATCAGGAGTTTGAACGCGAGTTTGATGAATTTTCCCAAACACTACAAGATGCCATCTTGGTCCAGGGCCTCATGCTGGCTAAACTTGGCCCCAATTTAAGTCGCCCCTATGCGGATACCTTACACGGTTCGCGACATGCAAACATGAAAGAATTGAGACTTCGAGCTGAAGGAGGGGTCTGGCGAATCGCTTTTGCTTTTGATCCCCAACGAAAAGCCATTCTTCTAACGGCAGGCAATAAGGCGGGCATGAACCAGAGGCGATTTTATAAGTCACTGATCGCCAAGGCCGACTCCAGATTTTCACAATATCTCGCAATCCAGAAAGGAACAAAGTGATGACAAAGTCTCTCAACGACAAGCTCAAGGAACTTCCCAAGTCACGCCGCGAGCACGTGCTAGCGGCAGCTGACCGCCAGCACGCAACCTATCTGACCCTGCAGGAGTTGCGCAAGGCCAAGCACCTAAGCCAGGTACAACTCGCCGAACGGCTCAACATTCGCCAAGCCACCGTTGCCCAAATGGAAAAGCGCAGCGATCTAATGCTCTCCACCTTGCGTAACCATATCGAGGCCATGGGCGGGCGGCTGAACTTGATGGTGGAGTTCCCCCAGGGTGCGCCCGTGTATCTTGAAGGGTTTGGGGAACCCAAGGAACCGCCTATAGCGGGTTCAAAGTGGATTGGCTCGGCTCATGCAGGGAACATTCGCGCCGAATAGCGGCCCAAGGCAGGTCTATTCGGCAGCCTTGGCCTCGGGCATCACAACCGAAATCAGCGATTTGCCCCTTTGGCCGACATGAAACTTTACTTGACCTTCCGCCGTGGCAAAAATCGTATGGTCTTTGCCTAGGCCGACGTTCTTGCCAGGATGAAACTTGGTCCCGCGCTGGCGCACGATGATGTTGCCCGCCAGCACATGCTCGCCGCCGAACTTTTTGACGCCAAGGCGTTTACTCTCGCTATCGCGTCCGTTGCGGGTACTGCCGCCTGCTTTCTTGGTTGCCATTGTCTTGGTCTCCTAGTGCTTAAGTGTCGTTTGCAACGGCTTGAGGAGTCAAACCTTCGTGCCCTTGGTGAGAGTCGTCCTTCGGGTCAAATCTCGTTTCCTTTAGTCAGCCGCGCCTTCGTCGGTCGCTGCTTTCTTGACCTTCGTTTTAGGTTTGGGCTTCGCCGCAGGCTCTTGATCCTTGGCCTGCGGGTCTTGCGTCTCTTTGGTCGCCGCCTTGGTAGCGGGCTTCTTTGCTGCTGTCTTGGTTGCAGGTTTCTTGGTCGCGGCTTCTTTCGTCGTTGGTTGCGTGGCCTCGGCACTTTCTTTAGCCGAACCGTCGGTTGGCGATGCTTGCGTCGTGGCCTTTGCAACCTCCGAGGACTCGACAGCTTGTTCGGGCTTGGCGGCGGCGTCGGGGGCCGCCTGTGCCGCGGCTTCCTTAGCCGCTTTCTTGGGCGCGGGGCCGCCGATGGCGGTAATTTCAACGACCGTTTGGTATTGGCGATGCCCGTTCAGGCGACGAAAGTTCTTGCGGCGCTTGCGCCGGAACACCAAAATTTTGCGCCCGCGTTTTTGTTCGACGATCTTGCCATGCACGCTCACCCCCGCCAAGGTTGGGGTCCCAATTTCGATCGTGTCCCCGTCGCCCATTGACAGCACCTCGTCAAAGGTCACGTCCGCGCCTGCCTCGCCGACGAGGCGCTCAATGACGACATGTTGACCGACTTCAACGCGGTATTGCTTGCCACCGCTGCGAATAATAGCACTCATTTATCTGACCTTGTTAGGGTTTCGCGCTCTTCCTTCGGGGCCTTGAACCCATGGCGCGTTTTTCACTCATGTAGGACAGCGGCCTTAGCCCCGTTTTCCTTCGAGTCAAGACTCGGTTTATCTGCGTCTTTAGAAAATTCGCGCATCACGACACAAAGCCTATGGCATACCCGCGACGCATGCGCTAACCCTCGCGCATGAATCATACTTGGAAATCCATCAACGAAGAAATGAGGCGACGCTTGAGCGAGGGCATATTGCGCCCTGGCGACGTTCTGCCCAAAGAAGCCGACTTAGCGGTGGAGTTTTCCTGCACGCGCGTTACCGTGAGTCGCGCCATGCGCGAGCTTGCCGATCGCGGGTTTATCGAACGTCGACGCCGCGCGGGAACGCGCGTGCGCCAATTCCCTGAACGCACAGCGGAATTTAAGATTTCACGGATTCAATGTGAGATTGAGCAAACGGGCGCTGCCTATTCCTACGAACTGCGGCAACGCGAGCTTAAGGAAGCGCCGGCCCGCATTCGTTCTTTCATGGCCCTGGGCCCAGATGATCGAACCCTTTGGCTAGAATCGGCGCACTTCGCCGATTCCAAGGTAAGTGTTTTGGAGCGTCGATGGATCAATCTGACCACGGTCCCGACGGCCGAAAATGCTGATTTCAGCCAAATTTCTGCCAACGAATGGCTGATCGTCAATGTCCCCTTTGACACGGGGGAATTGAGGTGTTTTGCAGAGAACCTGTGCCGCGACGAGGCGGATATTTTCGGCGAAACCGAGGGCAAGAGTGCGCTGTTGTGCAACAGGATCACCTGGTCAAAACAGCAATCTGTCACCTGGGTCAATTTGCTCTACGCCCCAGGGCACTGCTTTAAAACACAAATCTAGCCTGCACTTTGATCTTCAGGTGGCGGCATTCAGGTCGGTTGCCGCCTACCACGAACCCGTGCTTATACCTGGCATATGAGCCTTAGAAACCTAAGAACGCTCGTTGCCATTGCCGATCACGGCAGTTTTGCAGCAGCGAGCAAGGCGGTGCATGTGACGCATGCGGCGGTCAGCCAACAAATAAAGGCCCTGGAGCGCGAATTTGGGCTGACCTTGTTCGATCGTCAGGCACGCCCGCCAAAGTTGACCCAGATCGGCAAGCAAGTGGTGGACCGCGCCCGCAGCTTGATCGAGGCCTACGATACGCTGGTCCCGTCGGTCTTGGGCGACGATGGGCTGAGCGGGGCCTTGCGTCTGGGCGCTCTGCGCACAACCTTGACAGGTTTGGCCCCGCGCGCGCTGGCGCACTTGCAATCCTGGTATCCCGCCCTTGCCCTGCATATTCGCCCTGGCTTGACCCAGGAACTGATCGTAGAGCTGGAGCGAGATACGCTCGACGCCGCGCTGATCACCCAGCCGCACGTCTTACCGTCAAGCCTGGCTTTCCAGGCCCTGGCTCAGGAGCCCCTGCACCTAATCGTTGCTGCCGACGAAGGCGACGACGACCCGATTGGCCTGATCACATCACGCCCCTACATTCGCTTCAATCGCCATGCAGTTGTCGGAACCTTGATTGAAAACTGGCTCAACGCCCGCGCCTTGCGGGTCCAAGAAACCATGGAACTCGATAGTCTTGAGGCGATCGAAAGCATGGTCGGGGCCAAGTTGGGCGTTTCCATTGTTCCCAAACCAAGGCTCGTCACCCAACCGAACCCTGACATTGTCTCGTTGAGCCTTGGGCCCGATGCACCCTATCGCACCCTTGGCCTTGCTTACCGTCACGATCAGTGGAAGACGCGGGCGATTGAGGAAGTCTTTCGCGCCTTTGAGGTCGCGAGAGACACGCGCGCCTGAAGATGGCTCTCGAGGTGTTCGTGTTCCTGGCACTCGGCGCGCTCGCCGGCGGGTTTATCAACGGCTTTGCGGGCATGGGAACGGCCCTGTTTGCGCTGGGGTTTTTCTTGAGCGTTTTGGACCCCAAGGCCGCTGTCGCCCTGGTCGCCCTCATGTCCGTCACCTCTGGCGTCCAGGGGCTGTGGGTGGTGCGCGGCGCCATGGCCGCCCGCCCCCGCCGGTTGCTGAGGTTCTTGGTCCCAGGGGTTTTGGGGGTTCCAGTTGGGATCGCCTTGCTCGCCTACGTGGACGCCCAAACCCTGCGCTATGCCATCGCAGTTATGCTGATCGCCTATGGCGGATATTTTGGGTTTCGCGCCGCTTTGCCGGCCTTCACCCGCGCCGCGCCGCGCGTCGATGCGGGAATCGGCCTGCTTGGTGGCGTCTTGGGCGGCGCAGCCGCCATGTCGGGCGCCTTGCCCGCCATTTGGCTGTCCCTGCGCCCCTGGCCCAAGTCAGAAACGCGCGCGGTGCTGCAGCCCTACAACTTCGTGCTTTTGGGCATGACCGGGGTCTTGCTCTGGTTCCAGGGCGGATTCGCGGACCTGTCTTGGCCCAAGATTGTGCTGGTCGTCGGGCTTAGTTTGGGCGCTGCGCAAGTCGGTGTCCAGGCCTACGGATGGGTGAGCGACGCGCGGTTCCGTCGCATCCTGGTCTTGCTCACTTTAGCCCTGGGCGCGGGAGTCCTGATCAGCGAGTTGATTTAACCCCTCCCACGCTTTCAAATAACTTCATCGGCACGATCGTCGCTTTCGCCGTAGCGTTTGAGGACAGCGGGTTTGGTGCCAGCGTAGACTTGGTCGATGTTCGCGGCAATTCTGGCGTTTTCTCGTTCAAACAGGCACTCGCCCTGGGCGTTGGAGGCGACGATAAAGGGCCCCATGCGGCGGCACTTCAGTACCCACATGGCTTGGGCCAAGCCCAACTCCTCGTGCCAATGCACGGCTTCCACCCGTTCCACGCCGCGCCCGAGCAAAGCCCCGGTCCCGTAGCCGACGGTGGACAGATAGACCGCGCCGTTGGGCACGAAATAGTCCCTATAGTCCTTGGACGACATGCCGCCCTTGCCGACGATTAGCTTGGCCCCCGTTTTGGCCATCCATTCGGGCAGCCACTTGGCGAAGCGAAATGAGGCGGTCGCGGTCACAGCGCCCATGTCGAAGCTGCCGTCAGCGTTGATTCGCGCCGCAGGGGAACAGTGGAAGTTGGCGGCGGACTTGGACGGGAGCTCTAGGGGAATATTGGCCCGATCTTCCAAAGCGCGCTGATAGACGCCTTCGCGAGCGGTGTACATGAGCCCGTCGAGATAGGCGACGTCGCCCAGCTGCAGCTCAGCAATCGCCTCGGGCGTGGGCGTGGTCGAAAGGACGACTTGGCGGGGCTTAGGCATGGGGCGGCCACTCGACGCTTGGGCGACGTTGATAGGGGGTGAACCAGTCGGGGTCGGTGCGATGTTCGACCCGACCGTCATCGTAGATGCGCGCGACGGCGCGACGGGACGAAAGGCAGAAGGCATGGACAGACATGGGCAAGCCGCCTGTGTGGCAGTAGCCAACCTCGATGTGGCAAGCGATCACCATGTTCTTGCCCACAAAACCCATGGCCCCCATGCCGATGGAATTGCCCAGATCCTTGAACTCTTCCTCCATAGCTGCGATCTCGGGGTCTGTGTTGCGCGACCCAACAAGGCGCAGGGTCGAGGCGCGCTTGCCCAAGGTCATGCAGGCGTCTTTGGACCCGCCGAGTCCGATGCCGATGATCGCGGGCTGACACGCCAAGCCGCGCTTTCCAAACGCGAGCAGACTGTCGAGATAGAAACGCTTGATGCCCTGGACGCCGTCCGAAGGAAACAACATGCGGTAGTCGGTCCCGAACAACCCGCCCTTATGGACCGTAATGAGATCGATCCACGCCGCGCCTTCTCCTTCTGCGGGCTCAAAGCCGTAGTCAATTTCGGGCGCGCCGATGCCCACATTGTTGTCATGGTCGGTGCGCCATAGGGGATGGACGCGGTTGGGGCGGAGCGGCACATCGTGGGTCGCCTTGGCGGTGGCGCGTCTTAAGGCGGTTTCCAGGGCGACCATTCCTCCCTCGACGCGCGCCGCGTTGCTCAACTTCACAAACCAGCGCGGCACGCCCGTATCCCCGCACATGGCGCGGCCATCCTCCTTGGCTGCTTGGTAATTGTCCAACTGGGCTTGCAAAACGAAGGAGGCTAGGTCGCCCTCCTCGGTCTG
This sequence comes from Alphaproteobacteria bacterium, assembly GCA_965229645.1. Taxonomy (GTDB): domain Bacteria; phylum Pseudomonadota; class Alphaproteobacteria; order UBA7985; family UBA7985; genus CAXQZM01. The sequence goes on along the minus strand of OZ245893.1, from coordinate 2,535,159 downwards.
CGCCGCCGTCTGCAGGCCCGCCAGATAGTCCTCGGGAATTTCGATGGCCGCCTTGGCCATGAGCTGTTCCGCCGTGTCTTGGATCAGGGTCAGGTCGATCATGCCGCGGCAACCAAGGTTTCAGGTTCGCCCGCGGGCAACAGAGTTTCCCCTGGGCGCACCAGGGTGAAGGCCACGGGTTCGCGCGTCACCGACAACTTCCCGTCTCGTCGGCGGGCAACAGTAAAATCGCTGTCCTCTAGCGCGCCTGGGTCGGGAAAGTCCTCACGGTAGTGGGCGCCACGGGAGTTTTCGCGCGCCAGGGCGGCTTGGGCGATCACTTGGCTCATGTCGCAAAGCGAGCGCAAGTTGAGCCAATCGTGCCAACTCAAGTTAAAGGCCAAGGTGTCGGATGCAACCCCAACATCCATAAGGGCCGCGGAGACCTCGCTTATGTGCGCGAGGCCGCGTTGCAGCCCTGCGGCGGTGCGCATGACCCCAACATGGGTCCACATACGCTCCTGCAATTGCTGGCGCAGGGGCACGATCAGGTCGGGTTTGCGCGTCAAGGGGTGGCAAGCCCGGTCAATCTCGGCCTGCAACACCTCTAGGTCGGGTGCGCGCAAGGCAGGCATGGCACGGATGTCCTGCCCCATGGCCTCGCCCGCCACGCCACCAAAAACGGTGGAGTTGGCGACACCATTGCCCCCCAAACGATTGGATCCATGGGCGCCGCCCGCGTCCTCCCCTGCGACGTACAGACCCTCCAGCGCTGTCCGTGTGTCCGTATCGACCACGACGCCGCCCATGAAATAGTGCGCGGTCGGGACCACCTCGACGGTGCCCGCCGCCAAATCAAAGCCGCAATCGGCGCAGCGCTTGACCATGCCTTTGAATTTCTGCCGAACAAAGTCTGGCCCCAAGTGCGCCATGGAAATCAGAACGCCGACCTGATCTGGATTGTTGTTCTTGCGCATCTCTGCGTAAATGCCGCGGCTGACAACATCGCGCGTTGCGCGTTCGCCCTTGCCGTCGTAGTCAAACATAAACCGAGCGCCGTCGTGAGTGAGCAAGTGACCGCCCGCGCCGCGCAGCCCTTCCTCCAACACCGTGCCCGTCATGCGCGTATGATCGCCCGCCAGCAGACCCGTAGGGTGGAACTGCACCATTTCCATATCGCGCAAGGCGAGCCCCGCGCGCAGGGCCATGGCGAGACCATCCATGGACTTGTCGCCGCTGGGCGTATGGTACTTGTACATGGACGGCCCGCCGCCCGTTGCCATCAGCACCGTCTTGGCGCGCACAAAGCGCAACTGGCCCGTGCGCATATGGATCATCAGAACACCCGCCAAGGCGCTGCCGTCCCGACTGGGGATCAGGCCGACGGCGCGATGTTCTTGCAGTTTCTCCACCCCGCTCGCCAATACCTTTTCCATCAAACGGTTGATGATCTCGATACCCGTCAAGTCGCCTTTGTGGACCGTCCGGTCCGCCGTCTGGCCAGCGAAAGCCTTTTGATGCAAGGTGCCGTCGGGGTTACGATCGAAGAAACAGCCGACCTCGTTCTCCAATTCACGAATGCGCACCACCGCTTGCTCGCACAAGCGCCAGGCCATGTCCTGATTGGGCAGCCACTTGCCCCCCTGAATGGTGTCCATGAAGTGCCGCTCGACCGTGTCGCCGCCGCCCAGGGCAACATTGTAGCCGCCCTGGACCATGCGCGTGCAGCCCGACTTGCCGATCAGGCCCTTGACGGCGAGGGTGATTTTGGTGCCCTCGGGCGCGCTTTGCTGGGCATGGAGCGCCGCGAACAGGCCCGCGCCGCCGCTGCCCAGAATTAAAATATCGGTGGCGTGCTGCTGAATTTGGCGATGGGAGATCATACCAGCGGTCATTAAGAATGACCCTTATGTCCGCTGGTATAAGGGCCGCGACTGCGGCCCCCGTAGCGGCCCCGAGAATAGCGGACACGCGCCTCGGGGTATAAGCGAAGGCCCCGTCGGAGGCGAAACGCGAAGCGTTTCTGCCGTGAGACACAAAACGGCAAAAAAAGGGTCAACTTTTTTTGCCGTTGGTATCATAGGGCAGATAGGAAAAACAGGGTCGCGATCAAAAACGCCAGCGCCGCGCTCACTGCGGCCAAGGTTTTCTGCGGCCCCGACCAGGGCAACCATTCAAAGGCCAAGAGGCGCAATCCGCCGAACATATGAACCGCGAGCAGAAATACGAGACCGTACTCGGCCAGTTTCACGGCCCGCGTCTTGGTCAGGGCCAAAAACCCCTCCAACTGCTCGGGCGCGGTCAGGGCGAGCGCCAAGACCCAGAAGTGCAAAGGCAAGAACAAGGCCAAAGCTAAGCCCGAGAGACGATGAACCAAATAGGCAAACCAGAGCGGATGCGCCCTCGCCGCCCATGCGCGTCCCCTTCTCATGCGAAAGTCACCGCCCATACGGCGCGCGCACCCAAGCTAAAGAGGGCAAGGCCTAGCCCCCACATGAGCGCCTCCAGCGCCCTACCGCGCACCCGCAGCCATTCCTGGGCGATGGCGCGCACCCCGATGGCCCCGTGGACGGCGACGGCCACCACAAAAATCCCATAGAACAAGAACCATGTCAGCGATCCTTGCGTGCGCCCTAGAATTTCATCGAGGCTCAAGCCGCCCTGGACGGCGTAAATCATCACCGCCAAATGCCCTAGCACCAGCGGTGCCATGAGCAGGGCACTGATCCGCTGCAGCATATAAAGCCTTAGATTCACCGTCAGACCCGTGACCGTTGCGTGACGAACGCCGCCGCCGAAGCCCGCTTGAGCCCAGCGATGGCGGCCATGGGGTCGAGGTCATTGGGGCACAGCGCCGTGCAGGACCCCATGGAATGGCAACTGTGGCAACCGCCCACGCCCGATACGCCGTCCAACAAGGCTTGTGGGTCGGGTACCCGTTCGTCGTTGTAGAGCGTCCAAACCCGTTGCAGGGCCGCTGGCCCTAGGTAGTCAGAGTTGCCCGCCACCGTATCGCAAGCAGCGTAGCAAACCGAACAGTTGATGCACTCAATGCCCGCATTGGCGACCTCGCGCTCAGGCGTGGTTTCATCGACGAGGGCCATAGCCGCATGCCGATCTAGCGCGCCTGCATGGACGCCGCCTGCGGTCACCCACTTGTCAAAGAAGGGATCCATGTCCACCGCTAAGTCTTTGATGACGGGCAAGTTGCGCAAAGGGCCAAGCTCAATGGGCCCGCCCAAAACCTTGGACACGTGCGTTCGGCAGGTCCAACGCGGCACGCCGTTGACCATCATAGCGCAAGACCCGCACATGCCAACGCGGCAGGAAAACCGATAGGTCAAGGTTGGGTCAAGGTGTTGCTGAATCCAGGATACAAGATCAAGTACAGTCTGGTTGTCGTAGGCAGGCACCTCAAAGGCCTGCATTCCATGGTCGCGGGCAATTTTGACCGTGAGGGTTCGTTGCAGAGCGTCAGGCGGTGCCATAGCGCACGCTTAAATCAGGCCCTAGTTTACCAAAAGCGCAATCTTCTTCATTTGATCATAAAATTTTCTTAAGAGTGCCTTGAGACGACCCCAAGCCTGACCTTCACTGTACGTGTGCCGTGCTTGAAGTTGTTCACAAGGGCGCGCAAGGACGTTACCGCGACCCCATGAAACTCGATTTGAGTTCTTTTGATCAGGCCTTGGTGTCGCTGGACGAAGCCTTGCGGGAATGGGATCGTGCGCCGTCGTCCTTTGTGAGGGACAGTTGCATCCAACCGTTCAAGTATAGTTATGAATTAGCGTGGAAAATGTTGAAGCGACAGTTGACACTCATGTCGCCAACGCCCGTCAACGTTGACCAACTGAGCTTTCAGGATATAGTCCGCCAAGGCGCAGAACGGGGCTTGCTCATGAGCTCTTGGGACAAGTGGTCCCTCTATCGCAACGCCCGCAATGCCACGAGCCACGCCTATAACCAGCGCAAGGCCGAAGAAGTCTTTGCCCAAATTGCAGGTTTTGCCGAAGAAGCGCGATTTTTGCTCGGGCGATTGAGGGAACGGCAGACCTGTTGACGAAACCAGAGATCGGACAAATTGACATAGCCCCCGCACATCAAAAGCTCATCCAAGATATATTGCGGGCGCATCTGCCTGCTTCGGTTTAAGTTTGGGCCTATGGCAGCCGCGTAGGCGGCACGGTCAAGCCGTTTTCTGACCTTGATCTGGCGCTCGAAGGCGACGAACTGGTGCGCGATGAGACCCTGATCGAGTTGCGTGAGGCCTTTTCTGAGGCCCTGCTGCCCTTCAGGGTCGATGTGATTGATTTCAGCAAAGCCTCGCCAACTTTTCGGGCTCTAGTCCCGCGCCAGCGCGTTCCGTTTCCGCAGGCATGACAACTGGTCTTATACCAGCGGCGAATGAGAATGACTCTTATGTTCGCTGGTATAATAAGGGCCGCGACTGCGGCCCCCGTAGCGACCCCGAGAATAGCGCGAAAGCGCCTCGGGGTATAAGCGAAGGCCCCGTCGGAGGCGAAACGCGAAGCGTTTCTGCCGTGAGACACAAAACGGCGAAAAAAGTGTCAACTTTTTTCGCCGTTGGTGTTAGGTCTCAAAGTCGGTAATGACCGCGGTCCCTGGGTCAGTTGGGCCGTTCATGGCGCGCAATTCGGCGCTGGCACCGCTTAGGGGAACTTCCCGCGCTACCATGGGGCCTAGATCCACCTGACCGCGTTCGATCAGGCCTAAGAGGGCGGGGTATTTCCAGGCGGGCATGCCGCGGGTACCGTATACGGCGAGGTTTTTCATGTAAATCGCGCTCATGTTGATCTGCATGGTCGCGTTCGGCCCCAAGGCAGCGCCGACATGGACGTGCCGGCCCAGCGTGCCCAGGCATTCCAGGGACGCATTGGTCGTTGCCTCGATGCCCAAGGCCTCAATCGACACCTGGGCGCCGCCGCCTGTCAGGTCACGGATCGCTGGCGCAGCGTCGGTTGCGGCAGCGTTGACCACGGCGTCGGCGCCCATGCGCTTGGCGTGGTCCAGCTTGGCCTCGACCACATCGACCGCCACCACCTGCGCGCCGAGCATTTTGGCGAGCAGCAGGGCCGCTAGGCCAATTCCTCCTGTTCCGTGGATGGCGACCCATTCGCCCGCGCGGACTTGGGCGCGATCGGTTAGGGCGTGCCACGCCGTGGTGACACGGCAGCCCAGGCTCGCGGCCAAAGCCACCGACATGGTCGCGGGCAGGGGTACCAAGTTGTGGTCAAAGGGCACAGCTATGTGGGTCGCGTAAGCGCCAGGATGGGTGAAGCCGGGGGCAATCTGATCGGGGCAGTTATTCGACACGCCTGTTTGACACGCCCCGCACTGGCCGCACCCTAGGATAAAAGGCGCGATCAAACGGTCACCGATTTGGTGGCGGGCCTTGGGGCCCGCAGCCACCACCGTACCGCAGTACTCGTGGCCCAAGATCGACCCGTTCTTGATGCGGGGATGGTTGCCCGTCCACCCATGGTGGTCAGATCGGCACACGCCGCACGCCGCAACTTGCAAGACCACCCCGTTGTCGGGGCAAATCGGGTCGGGCACGTCCTCGATCGACAGGTCCGCATTGAAGTCTCTTACCACGGCTGCGCGCATTCGATGATCCTTTGGAATTTATACCAACGGTCATAAAAGCTGACGCATTTATGACCGTTTTGTGTCTCGCGGCAGAAACGCTTCGCGTTTCGCCTCCGACGGGGCCTTCGCTTAAACCCCGAGGCGCTTTCGCGCTGATCTCGGGGCCGCTGCGGGGGCCACGGTCGCGGCCCTATACCAGCGATCATAAAAGTCATTCTGGGTCGCCGCTGGTATCAGGTAGGGGGCCGTTCTGCCAATTTGGCCAGTTCGTTGGACGCCGATTTCAACAACGGTACGAAGGTGAGCGCTCGATCCAGGCTCATCCGCTGCTTGACCGCGTGAAACGACAAGGTGCAGAACAGGCGCCGATTGGGACCGAGCACGGGAACGCCGACGGCGATCATGCCGTCCAAGAACTCCTCGTCATCGACCGCGAAGCCCTGCCGCTTTGTCAGCGCGATTTCGGCGGCTAGCACGGCGCTTTGCTGAACGGTCTTGCTTGTGTGCGGGGTCAGCGGCATTTTGTCGATGGTGATCTGGCGCTGTTTGGCGCGCAGCTGGCTCAAATAAACTTTGCCGCTGGCGGTGCAGTGCAAGGGAACAGCGGAGCCAATCGGCAGTTCAATGCGCAAGGGCCAACTGGTTTCGAACCGGTCCAGATAGATCATCGAGGTGCGGTCGGGCACAGCGATGTTGCAGGTCTCGCCAATTTCCTCCGCCAAAGTACGCAGCACCGCGAGCCGCGCGGCCCGCAACCGGTCGGACGATAAGGTATTGATCGCGACCAGACGACTACGCCGTGAGGGGGCGTAGCGCTTGCCGTCGAGATCGCGGGACAGGAAACCCGCCGATTCCATGGCGTGCATGAGGCGATAGGCGGTCGGTCGCGGCAACCCGACGGCGCGCCCGACCTCCGCCGGCGTGACTGAGGTCCCCGCCGCGGCAGTCGCCTCCAAAATCGCAAGCGCTCTTAGATTGGGCGCGAGCAGGTCGGCCCCTTCGTCGGGTTCGGCGGACTCCAAGGGATGACTCCCTGCCCCGACGCCAGGGTTGCCTATCTGATCACTGGCGGGGTGTAGCAGCTTGCGCCCTCCACCCCATCCGCGCAGTGGGTCAAAATGGTCGAGAGGGTCGGCACGAAGGCCACCACGAACCAAACAGCCAAAAGCGCGATCAAATACGGGAACGTGTATCGCAAGAGTCGGAAATAGGGCACACCTGTGACCCCCGATGCAACGTAGAGATTGAGACCGTAGGGTGGGGTGATAAAGCCGATGGAGGCCCCAACCAAGAACACGACCGAGAAGTGAATCGGATCAATGCCCGTTTGCAAGGCGATGGGGGCCAGGATCGGCGCCAAGATGATCGTCACTGGCAGGGATTCGACGATCATCCCCGTTACGTAGACGATGAGCATGGATATGAGCAGGACAGCGTAGTAGCCACCAGCGGAGGTCACGAAAGCCTCAATCGTATCTTTGGCGCCCATGTCGGACAGGATTTGCTGCATGAGGATCGAAATCGCGATCAGCGGCGCCAACACGCCTGTGATTTGGGCGGACCGAAAGGTGATTTTTGGCACATCGCGCACGCGAAACCCCTGGACCATGGCCATCTGGCCGACCCCGCGGTTGAGGGCATCGGCGTCCTCCTGCCCATCGCCGAACCTGCGGTTCAGCGGCAGGCAAATCAAGCCGACGAGGATACAGAACCCCACGGTGACTCCCGCCGCCTGCGTCGGTGAGAATTTGCCCGTATAGATGCCCCACAAGACCAGCCCGATGGCCGCGAAACCCAGCCAGGCGCCAAAAGCGGTTTTGAAAAAGCGAATTGCATTAAACTGGAGCAGATGTCCCCAACCGTTGCGCCAAGCGATGAACCAGCACGAAAATTGCATGGCCAGCACCATCAAGATACCAGGGAGGATGCCCGCAATGAACAAGACCGACACGGGCAGGTTCATCAAAAAACCGTAGACGATGAAGATGATCGACGGCGGAATGATAATGCCGACGGTACCACCCGCGGCCGAGGTCGCCGCCGAAAACCGCTCATCGTAGCCGCCCTTGACCAGTTCGGGATGCAGCATGCGCCCAATGGTGGCCGTGGTGGCAGAATTGGACCCCGAGATGGCGGCGAACAGGCCGCACGCCCCAATGGTCGCCATGCCCAGGCCCCCGCGGATCCAGCCTAGGCCCGCGTAAGCAAAATTCGCCATGCGCCGGGCGATTCCCGACTGCGCAATCAAATCCCCCGTCAAAATGAACAGCGGCATGGCGAGCAGGGCGAAGCCCTTGGAAAAGGCGTAAATGGTTTCGGACGATACGTTGATAATCGCCTGATCGATCACCATCCCGCAACCCACGACCCAGAGGGCGATGACCAGAAATACGGGTACGCCGAGCAAGAATATGAAGGTCGCCAGCAGCGAAATCAGAACGATGAGTGTTGAATCAGAGAAAATTTCCATGGGTCTAGTCCCCCCCGCCTATGGCAAACGTTTCGACCATTTGATCACCGTCACGATAGCGCCTAAGATCATCCAGCCAGACCCCGATGGCCCGGCCGCTCAAGAGGATGAATGACAAGGGCACCAAGATGACAAACCACCACAGCATGAGGCGGGAGTTGGTGTCGTCCACGAAAGCGCTGTTCGCCGCGCTGTTTAAGGTAATCTGAAAACCCCCGACGATGACAATCCAGGCAAAACTGAGCCACAGCACCATATCGAGCGTCAGGCAAGCAAGCTGGCCCTGGCGCGGCAACTTCATACGAAATTCGCTGAACGCCAGGTGCGAGCGCGTGCCGACGTTGTAGGAACAGGCAAACCAGACCAAGATCATGAACATGATCGGGGGAATCGTCGTCGCCCAACCCAAGGGGTAGGCATTGAGAAAGGCGTAGATTGGCTGGGTCAGCGCGCCCAACTCCCCGCGTGCGCCCGCAGGGGCCAGCATGTCAAAGAAGAACTCGCGAATGACCGAGGCGCAAATGATCCCCGCCATGATCAGGTAAGACACGATCATGACCGAGCGTTCTAGATTGCGCGCGATGGCGGGCACGCGCCGATAAACGAGTTGCACCAAGGCGCCCCCGCCCACGACCAAAATCAGGCCCAAACCCCAAGCCCCAGAGGAGCGCATAGCCCGCTGCAACGGAAAGTAGGTCGGATACTTTTCCCCACCCGCAACTTCGGACACGAGGGCCCAGAATTCGGCCAGGATGGTCCACATTTCACCAAAAACTGCCACAGCACGCCTCCCAAACTCACGAGCATCTTTCAAACTTCATCGGCCCATCCACCTTCTTCGGACGGCCTTTGAGCACCCCTGATCTAAAGAAAAACGGCGGGACTGAAAAGTCCCGCCGCCCGTATTTGGGTTCAACAATAGTCTTTCTGTGTCTCACGGCAGAAACGCTTCGCGTTTCGCCTCCGACGGGGCCTCCGCTCATACCCCGAGGCGCTTTCGCGCTATTCTCGGGGCCGCTACGGGGGCCGCAGTCGCGGCCCTTATACCAGCGAACATAAAAGTCTTTATCAATGGCCGCTGGTATTAGGCCTTCCACCAGCGACGCGGTTCGACATTTTCTGCCAGAGTATCGGCGGGAATTTCACGCGCGATGTCGTAAATCTCCTGGTAGGTATCGATACCTCCAGCCCAGCCGTTGATACGCTCGCGCCACTCTTCCCACTCAGCGGGCTGGAATTCAGGCGAACACATCTCTTCGGCCATGCGAACCTGCTCATCCGACAGGCTGGCAACACGGACATCGTTCTGCGCGAAGATGGTATTGGGCAGTTGCGGGTTGGAGAAGCCAACGGTGTTGACCAGCGCCGCCTCGTTAGCGGCCTGAACATGGACCTGCGCCAGGTACGCGGATTCCATGACCGCGTCTTGCAGATAGCCGTCGAGGGAATCAAACGTTTCTGCCGACATGGCTGTATGCTCGGTGCCGCAGAAGAACCGCAAGTCAACGCACTGCGAGACAACGGGCGACATGTTGGCGTAGGCGACCGCGGAAGCCCACGTTTCGGCGCCGTCGATCAGGCCTTGCCGCAGGCCGTCCAGCGTTTCTTCCCATGCCACCGGCGTCGGGTTCAGGTTTAGAAGGCGCATGGCGATGCGACCCAGTTGGGTTCCCGTAACGCGGTTTTTGGTGCCAAACAGCTCTTCTACAGAAGAAACGGTCGGCTTGTCCGCGAAGGTTTGGCCCATCTGGATGCCGCGCAATTCGCAGTGCGAAAACAAGAACTTGAGGCCATGGCGACGCTCAAAAGGATCGCGCAAGATCCGCTGCGATTCGGGGCTGTAGAGGAAGTAGTATTGCGACGCTCGGCTAGGGAACATGTAGGCATAGTCCAGCACATTCAGATACGGCGCGCCGCCAGCGGAGTTTTGGGTCGAGGCTGCATAGATGTCAACGACGCCCGTCTGGGCCTTCTCCACGCAGGACAGTTGGCCGCAAATTTGGTTGTCGCCGATGAACTCAACTTGGATTTCGCCGTCGGTACGCGATTCCAAATCCCGCGCAAATTCCAAGCACCCAGCCCGTTCGATGAGCAAGTTACGTTGGTTAAAGCCCGCTGCACCGAACTTTAGCGTGTGCTTTGCCGACTTGGCGTAGCGTTTTTCGTACGAGGACTCGACAGCGTGCGCCAAGTTGGCGACGCCCGTGGCCGCCGCAGCGCCCATGAGGGTTGCCGTCAGGCCAAATTTGCCAGTCAAGCGCATCAGATCGCGGCGCGATACCTGACCTAAGATTTGAGATACTTTCATGATCTACTCCTAATTCGGGGTGCGGAAACGTCTGGCGCATCCAGCTGCTCCACTCTCCCCCCAAGACAACTCGGCAGATTGGCCCGCCAAATTTCGTCCTCAATTCAGCATGACTCCAGCGACGGTGCAAGGGAGCAAGCGCAAAAAAACGCAGATTCAGACATTTTCTAGCGCGTTTTGTCTCATTTTTTGACGCAGAAACCAACTGAGAGGAGAATTGATCTCGACAAAGCCCCCCTTGTTCAGCGAAGGGGCGACCCAAACCCACGATAGATCCGCGACGGCGCACCGTGCGTTCGATCCAAGAACAGGGTAACGAGACGAAACCATTCAAAAAGCTGCCCCCAGGGCGGCTGGTGGAGGCAGGCAGTGGTCAAATCAGGAACCAAGACCGCGAACGTAAGCGAAGTCGATTTTATCGTGGTGGGCGCTGGGTCTGCGGGGTGCGTCGTTGCCAATCGATTGAGCGCGCGCCCTGCCGTACGCGTCGCGGTGGTGGAGGCGGGGGGATGGGATCGCTCGCCCTGGATCCATATCCCTGTCGGCTATTTCCGCACCATGCATAATCCGCGGTTTGATTGGTGCTACGAAACCGCTGCCGATCCTGGCCTCAATGGCCGCGCGATTGCCTGGCCGCGGGGGAAGGTCATGGGAGGGTCCTCGTCCCTCAACGGTTTGCTCTATGTGCGCGGCCAGCCGCAGGACTACGACCGCTGGCGGCAGATGGGCAACGAAGGTTGGGGCTGGGACGAGGTCTTGCCCCTGTTCAAGCGGCTGGAGAATTTTGAACGTGGGGGCAACGCCCTGCGCGGCACGGGCGGCGGGCTGAATGTTGCCGATACGGCGGTGAAACGCCCTATTGTCGATGCCTGGATTGCGGCGGCGCAGGCGGCAGGCTATGCCTATGTTGACGACTACAACGGACCCGAACAAGAGGGCGTGTCCTACTTCCAATTGACGACGCGCAGGGGCCTGCGCTGTAGTTCGGCCACGGCCTTCCTGCATCCTGCTAAGCGCCGCAAGAACTTGACGGTTCTGCCGCGCGCGGGGGCCGTGCAGCTGGTCTTTGACGGCACGCGCGCCACGGGCCTTACTTATGTGGACGCGCACGGGGCGACCCAGCGCTTGCATGCAAAAACAGAGGTGATTTTGAGCGCGGGCGCGATCGGGTCCCCGCACATTTTGATGACCTCGGGCATCGGCGACGGCGACCACTTGGCGACCCACGGCATCGGCCTGGTCACGCACTTGCCTGGCGTCGGGCAAAACCTGCAAGACCATTTGCAGGCGCGTCTTGTGTTCAAAACGCGCGAGCGCACTTTGAACGACGAGGTGCGCGGCCTGTTCCAGCAAGCCCAGATCGCCTTGCAATACGCCCTCACCCGGCGCGGGGCCATGACCATGGCCGCGTCTCTCGGCGCCGCGTTCCTCAAGACCGATCCCGCCCTGGAAACGCCCGACATCCAGTTCCATATCCAACCCTGGTCCGCGGATTCTCCAGGCGAAGGGGTGCATCCCTTCTCCGCCTTCACCGCCTCAGTCTGTCAGTTGCGGCCCGAGAGCCGGGGACACTTGGCGCTGACCTCCGCAGACCCAAGGGTGAAGCCCGCGCTGCATCCCAACTATCTCGCGACCCCAAGAGATCAGAAGACCCTGGTCGAGGGCATCAAAATCGCGCTCAAAATCGCCGAGCATGAACCTTTGAAGTCGAAGATCTCGAGCTATTTTCGCCCCAGTACCGCTGATTTGAGCGACGCCGACATTCTGGATTGGGCGCGCAACAACTCGACCACGATCTATCACCAAACGGGAACCTGCAAGATGGGCCGAGACCCCAAGGCGGTGGTCGATGCCCGCCTGCGGGTTCATGGCGTTCAGGGGTTGCGGATCGCCGACTGCTCGATCATGCCCGAAATCGTCTCGGGCAATACCAATGCCCCCGCGATCATGATCGGGGAAAAGCTGAGCCAGATGGTCCTAGCAGACCACGGCGGCTAAAAGCACCGCTTGCGACTTGCGGGGCCGAGACCCGCTGCCATCGAAGGAGGTTAGGCTGCAACCCGCCCGACCCAGGGACGGGCGCGGTCGTCGTCTTGCTCAAACGCCGTGATGTCGGCGGCGTTTTGCAAAGTGAGCCCAATGGGGTCCAGGCCCTCCATAAGGCGATGCTTGAGGCCTGGGTCGATCGCAAAGGTTAGGACCTGTCCGTTCGGCCGGGTGATTTCCTGGCGTGCCAGATCGACGGCGATGCGGCCCGCCTGGTGGGCATCGGCCATCAGGAGATCGACCTGCGCCTGATCGAGTGTGATCGGCAAAATGCCGTTATTAAAGCAATTATTGTAGAAAATATCGGCGAACGAAGGCGCAATAATCACCCGAAACCCCCAATCAAGCAAGGCCCAGGGGGCGTGTTCGCGCGACGACCCGCACCCGAAGTTGTCTCCTGCCACCAGCACGCTCGACTCGGCGTACTGCGGTTGATTGAGCGGAAAGTCGGCGATGGTTTCCCCCGTTGCGGTCGTCCGCAACTCGTCGAACAGCCCGACCTTCAGGCCCGTGCGGGCAATAGTCTTCAGATACTGCTTGGGGATGATCATGTCGGTATCGACATTGACGAGGTCGAGCGGGGCGGCAATGCCCGTGTGTTGGGTCAATTTTTCCATGGTTAGGCCTTATATCAACGGCCAAAAAAGTTGACACTTTTTTCGCCTTTTTGTGTTTCACTGCAGAAACGCTTCGCGTTTCGACTTTTGGGGTTGCGGTCTCACCTCGCTCGCTAGGCTCGCTCAGCCGTAAGCGTCCGCTGTGGGCGCCCTTGATTTTTCAAATGTTGCTACCGAGGGCCTTGAACTCCCGTGGCACGAGTTCATGAAAACAGGTGATCTTATGGCCCGCGATGCGAGCAAGGACCCAAGCGAGCCATGCTTGGGAATCTACCTTATCGAGCTTGGCGGTCCCTATGAAGATAAAGGCGATGGCGATGGCCATAGCCTTACCACCACCTTCTGATCCTACGAACGTCCAGTTCTTGCGCCCCAAAGCGATGGGTTTGACGGCGCGTTCAGCGGTGTTGTTGGCGATTTCCAAGAAGCCGTTGTCGAAATAGGGCCGTGCCCTCGTCATGCGACCAAGGGCATAGCGGATGGCCCCAGCAAGCGGTGACTTGCCAGAGAGTTTTGGGGTGCTGATCGTGGCGCCAGAGTTCGAGGGCGTCGAAGACGGGCTTAGCCTCTGCCTGGAACAAGACGACTCTGTCGGCTAGGGCCAACCCACGCGCCTTAACTTTGCTACAGCGCAACAGGCCGTTGAACGCCAAGATCAGCAGATTGAAGTTCTGCGCCTTGCTCTGGAGAGGTTCTGCAATATTCAAGCTCCCGTTAGCGGCCGTGTTGTAGCGCTTCAAACGCAACTAGCAGGTAGGGGCGCGGGAGCTGGTGAAGAGTTGCTGGCCATTGCGCCCGAGAATGGTGAACTGAGTGTTGAGCTGATGGTCAGCGCGGCTTCAATAGGTTTTGTTGAAATCGGAGATCAGGCTTCTATCCGCGTTAATAGGTATCCGTATCAGCGGTATGGCTTACTATTAGGTGAAATAGAAAGCGTTGCTCTCGGCAATTCTGACGGCAGTGAGGAAGCAACGGGAATCTTGACCGCACAAATTGTAGATTTTTCATCCTTTTACACTTGATCCTGCGTAATTACTCACCCCCCCCTTGCGCGATTAGGCGGTCAAGGTAGCGTAGATTGTGCTGTATGGTGAAGCCCCGCGTAGTTTTGCGGTATCGACGACGGTCTTGATTTTGCACTCGTTGTCAGCAGCCTCTTTGCTTCGATAGCCGTTGGTGACCTTGCGTTGGATCGCTGAGGGACGCAGGGCGCGTTCGCTTTCATTGTTGGTTGGTTCCACCAAGCCAGGAGCCTTTGTGAAGGTTAGGAGTTGATCCCTAGCATTGCGCATTTTGCGTACCAACTTCCAGGTCTCGGAGCAAGGTTTGCTCCACTTTAGCAACTTGTCGATCCGGGCTTCGAGCTTTGCCACCTGGGCATCAATCTCCGCTCTGGTCATGGAGGTCATATCCTTGGACAGGGTGAAGACCGCATCGAACCACTTTTTGAGCTTACGCGCGAACTTTTGATCGCCCACCTCCAGCACCCGTGCTGTATCGCGGGCCAGATGTGCAAGGCAGGTTTGATGTTGCACGCCGTGATTTTGTTGAGCTGCGTAGCGATCTGAGAGCCAATAGTCAGGGCGATGCCCGTCCATAATCTCCTCAATCACATCGGCTTTGCGGGTATAATCGGCATGGTGAACGATGGCATCTTTGCTCACAAAGACCCACTGCTGAGAGTTGGTACCCTCAATCCTCATGCCTGTCTCATCACTGGCCACGGCCTTGGCTTGGCGTAAGGCCGATAGAGCGGCTTCATAACCAGGGGTAAAGGCTGCGGCGCTACGGGCCAAAATATTCTTGATCCCGCCTTGGCTAATCTTGAGGCTAAACACATCAGCAAACAGGGCCTGCAACCGCTCATAGGAGGACAGCTGGAAGGTTTTGAGATAGACCGCCAAAGACGCAATCCCTGGGCCAAAGGGTGAGCCCGTGGCAGCAGCAGGGGCTGCTGCCTTGGTTCGCGCCCCACAGCCCTTACAAACGCAGGCCAGACGGCGATGATGAACAACGCGAGGCACGATAAGCGAAATATCAATCTCTTCGTAAATTCCGATGACCTCGCTGGCCTCATCACCATTGAATGCCACGCCACATTGACGACAACCTGCGGGTCCATGGTCGATCACTTCATCAGGATTGGTTGTTATGGCGCGATGAAAGGGCTTATGTCCAGGCTTGGCCCCACCAGGCTTTGAGGCAGCACGACGGGCTTTCTTATCCTTTGACGGCGGCAAGGATGATGTCTTGGACGTCTTGCGCGGCAAACCAAGACGAGCCTGGAGCTGAAGAAATTTGTCTATCAGCTCGTCCTTGCTAAGTTGCTGTAATTGCTCGCGATTCACACTTGACTCGAATCACAAAACCGATCCTATGGCACGGGGGGGTGAGTAATTACGATCCTGCGATTGCATTGAGGAACGGCATCACTGTCGATGCAAGTATGAAAGTTGACCGCCACACGGTGCTGTCTTACTTTACAGATCCCATCACAGATGGTCTTCGAAAATCTCAAAATGAAATTAGAAATTTAGATACGGGGCATTTGACTTCCTCACATATTTTTAGTATGGGAGTTATTCGTATTCATAAAACTCTGTTTAATAATTCCATCTGCCGCCTGAATTTAAATCATCGTCGGTTTTGCTAATCGTAAAATTCAAATACAGGATTATTATAGAAATACCAATTAGAATAGCACTTATGGCTATGAAACAATTCTTCCCAATACTCGGTCATAAGAAATTCAATATTTCATTCGTTTTCAAGCACACTTTGATACACCTCTCCTTCTTCATTTACAAATATTGAAAGGACTTTCCAATTGTATCTTTCATTAAGAAAAACCGTATAGAAAGAACACAAAACACCATTTCGTGTTGTATGTTTGAGTTCTGTGGAGCACTCTTCCCATGGTTCCAAAAACAGTTTCACCTCGTCGGGTGAAAACTCAAGAAATATTTTTTCCTTGTGCATTTTGGTAAGTAAGTAGCTCTGGATATCTTTTCGAACGTGGAAGTCGCTAGGTTGGTTTTGAGGGTCAAAATTATTTATTGATCTAAATACCTGAACATAAATGTGTTCATCCTCAGCGTTTGCAATTCCAGTTATAAAAAGACCAATGGAAACAAGAAATGCTCTAACAATATTTCTCATATCTTCACCTTATTCCAGCCTATTCACGGACAATTGGATAACTTGCTCGGCGTGACACGGAAAACACTGTAGAATCAAGTCTTTAGCAACAGAAACAACAGCCAGGACCGAGCCACGCCATGGGTGAAACACTACCTCTATTCACAACATCATTCAACCAGAGTCTTTCCGTGGAGAGCGGTTCCGAGCATCTGAGCGGAGATGGGGGAGCCATTGTGCAGCGCGATCTGCTGGAGCGCTCAGGAATCGCGCCGCAGACATCGTCCTCCATATCTGACCCCTGATGTGGACAGTCTGCCCATCGAGGTGCATGGCAAGCAGCCTGGTTCAGCCTGGAACGGACACTATCGTCAGCGGATGTATCATCCGATCATTGCTGGCATTGCCGAGACTGGCGATTTGCTGGACGCACGGCTTCGCAAGGGCAGTGTCCACACCGCCGACGGAGCGCTCAGCTTCATTCTGGAGATGATTGATCGGGCGAAGACGACGCTGTCTCAGGTAGCGACGGTGCGCATGGATGCGGGCTTTCCGTGTCAGACGGTGCTGGGCGGGCTTGAGGAGCGCGGCATCTCCTACGTGGCGCGACTGCGCAATAACAAGGCCCTGGACCGACTAGCCGCCCCGCATATGAAGCGCCCAGAAGGATACCCACCAGCAGATGGCTGCATTTGGTTTCATGAGATGGACTATCAGGCCAAACCATGGTCGAAGGCGCGGCGGGTTGTTCTGGTTGTCGTCGAGCGACCAGGCCAGTTGTTGTTGGATCGCTTCTGGCTGATCACCAACTTCACACAAGATCATATGCCTGGCCCAGACCTGCTGGCGCTTTCCCGCAAACGCGGCGCAGCCGAAAACAGCTTCGGTGAGTTGATGGACGTGCTGGGGCCGACCCTGTCATCGACAGTGCCGACCAGGAAGGACACCAAAGGCTCAGGGGAATCGCACTTGAGAGTTGACAATTTGTTCTAAAGGGACTCGGCGGTCTCCATCACGAGATGGAGCCGACACATGCCCTTACTAGTCAATTATTTCAACGAGTTAGATGATCCTCGCACGAGCAATGCCCCACGTCACAAGTTCTGCGACTTGATGACGATAAGCCTTTTGTGCGCCCTATGTGGGGGTGAAACGGCAGTGGACATGGAACATTTTGCTCGCAGCAAGGAGGATTTTTTGCGCGAGTTTCTGGAACTTCCTCTGGGTTTACCCAGTCACGACGCATTTTCACGCCTGTTTCAGTTGATGAAGCCAGACAGTTTTCAGGCGTTTTTTGAAAAGTTTCAAGCTGATTTTGCAAACACTGATGAAAAGCAAAAGGCCATTGCTATTGATGGTAAGGAGTTGCGTGGGAGCTTTGATAAAGCTGCCAAGAAGTCAAACCTTAACCTGGTCACAGCGTTTGCCCATGGGGCGCGGTTAAGTCTTGGTATTACTCAAAGCGCTAAGGCAGGCAGTGAGATTTTAGCGCTGCGTGAGTTGATCCAGATGCTTGATATTCGTGGTATCACTCTTACCGCCGACGCCCTGCACTGCCAACGCGAGACCTGTGAACTGATCGCCGCTCAAGGTGCAGAGTATTGCATACAACTCAAGGCCAACCAGAAGGGGTTGATGAACGATATTCAGACCTTTATTGCAGACCCACAAACGATTTGGGCGAATGAGTACAGTTCCACGGATGCTGACCATGGCCGTATTGAGGAGCGCCGCTATAGAGTTTATGAGGTCCCAGATTATGTGACACAAACCCATGATTGGCCCCACCTTTCTGCTTTCGTCCATGTGTTGTATAAGCGTGAAGTTGATGGGAAAGTTAGCCAAGAAGAGCGGACTTATCTTATGTCAAAGCAGAGCACCGCTCAGGAGGCTGCCAATCTAATCCGTGGTCATTGGCAGATTGAAAATAGTTTACATTGGTCCCTAGATGTCGTGATGAACGAGGACTTCCATCGTGCGAGAAAGGGCAACGCACCTGCAAACTTTGCTGCCTTACGGCGCATTGCTTTGAACATCATAAAGGCTAACAACGACAAGTCCTCAAATCGCGTCAAGTTCAAACGCGCGGGATGGAGCAACGAGTTCTTAAAGACACTCATTCAAGGATTTTGAAGTGCGATTGCCCTGATACCCACCAGCAGATGGCTGCATGTGGTTTCATGAGATGGACTATCAGGCCAAACCATGGTCGAAGGCGCGGCGGGTTGTTCTGGTTGTCGTCGAGCGACCAGGCCAGTTGTTGTTGGATCGCTTCTGGCTGATCACCAACTTCACACAAGATCATATGCCTGGCCAAGACCTGCTGGCGCTTTACCGCAAACGCGGCGCAGCCGAAAACAGCTTCGGTGAGTTGATGGACGTGCTGGGCCCGACCCAGTCATCGACGTTGCGGACCAGGAAGGACACCAAAGGCTCCTCCCCGTCCTCCCCATCCAAGCCCGAAGCTGAGGTTGAGACCAAAGCTGAGGCTGAGGCCTTCGCCCGTAACGAAGCCCTTCTGCTACTCAATCTGCTGGCTTACGGTCTGCTGCATATTGGTCGACGGTGCATGGAAACCGCCACCCGCACTGGCTGGAGCCTGCGCCGCTATCGTGAACGCGTGCTCTCAATCGGCGCCCGCATAACCATCCATGCCCGCCGCGCAATCCTAATCGTAGCCCAAAGTGCACAGCGCTTCTGGAGCCTGATATGGCCAGCCATCAACCGCATGGCATGGCCACCACCTTAAATCAGATTGCAAAATAGACTGTCCTGAAAACCTTGTCGCCCACCTCGATGATCTGGCGACCCATCACCCCTGCGCCAACGAAGCAAAAAACACCCAAGATACTCGACCCTGTTCTCAAATTTACGCCGCAATGCCCCCAGGACCCTCAACAAATCGTTCGATGCTCAAAATCTACAACGCATCCTGCCTCAAAACCCCACCTAAACCCGATCACGTCCAAAAATCTGCCATCTTCATGAATGAGGCAGGATAACTTGACTCCTTCAAGTGTCCGCTCAGTTGAGCGGACACTTAGCAAGCTAAAACGCCAGCACCAGAGCGTCTACAGCGGACGCTTACGCTCAGCCCGACCAGGAGACGGGGCCTTCGCTTATACCTATAGGCGCTTTCTTGGCATGTCTCGGGGCCGCGCGTTTGGAGCGCGGGCGTCCCCTGCGCCCTTCGGACTTGGAGCCCGCTTGGGGGGCCGCAGTCACGGCCCTTATACCAGCGAACATAGGAGCCCTTCTCAATCGCCGCTGGTATTAGGGGTCTTGGTCGCGGCATGCAAGATTTCCCGCAAAATCCTAGGGCAACATGAGCGCGTGCAGCGGCAGCGGGCGCAACTGGTCGGCCAGGCCTGCCTCGACCACTTGGGCTAAGGTGACAGGCCCTGGTCCAAGGCGCGCTTGCGCGGTTTGCGACAAGTCGCCAAAGCGGTCCATCTGCAATAGGCGCTGGGCGGTGGGGTGATCGGGCCCGAGCGCCCGATAGAAGGCGAGCGCCCGCGCGGGGTCGTGGGCGATGGCGGCCACCGTATCGTAGCGCGCGGAGGTGAAGGTTAAATTGAGCTGCCCGGCGAGTTCGGCGCGCATGGCTTCGAATTCGGCGCGCCGCTGCTCGCCTGCCGCTGCGTAGCCGCGTTCGAAAGCCCCGATATGATTGTCCAAATTAGCGAGAATGGCCGCCCCTTTCCACGGCACATCGGCCTCTGCGGCTTGGTCAGGATAGGCCATTGCGGCCAGGCCAAGGTAGTACGCGCCAAAAAAACTCCCCGCTTCCTGCGCGATTTTGAGCTGGCGCATGACTTCGTCGACGGGGTAGATCAGCAACTGATCGGCATTGGGGTCGCCAAACTCGTCGGTGGGGCCTGCGAGCCCTTCGTGCAAGCTCAAGGCTGGAAACCCGAGGTTTTGCAGGGAATTCCATAAGGTGGCCTTACTGACCAGGTCATGCGCCAAAACGGGATCAAAGGGCACGCCAAGGCCAAATCTGTGGTGGTCGGCCAGGGCTTCGGCGGCCAAAAAACTGCCCTGATTGGTTGCGGCCAAAAACTGGTCGTACGACAGGGCCAAGTCTTGGTCGCCCCCCTGTCCCGCACTCGCCATCCATGCGAGGCGTAAGTGGGCGCTGGCGGCATCGCCGCGTCGACACAGGCCCTGGCCTTGCGCCGCCCTGGTCGCGGCCTCCTCATACAGGGCGCGGGCGCCGACCAGATCTTCCCCTCGACCCGTCAACCCCCAGCGCAGCATATCGCCGCCGCCGATGAAGGCACCGATCTTACCAGCGGCTTGCCCCTGCGCGAACAACTGTTCGGCCGTGTCCAGGGTTGCCCCCTCAACCAGTCCCCCAACGATGGCGCGCGCCCACAGGTCAAAAACGCAGGCGTCGCTGGCGGCCAGAGGCTGCAAGTTTTGCTCAAGATCGGCACTTGATCCCCTCTGGGCACTATTGAGCAAAATCGCCGCCGCGCTCACCGCCGACCCTGCGCTCGTCGCCTCGGCCTCGACTTGGTTCAGGTTCAATCCCTGGACCGACTGCAGGCCGCCCCAATCGATCGCGACCGCTTGGGCCACATGTTCTAGCACTTCAGCATCGCCTCCCTCGGCCAGTAAAGGGCCGACGGTGGCGAGCGCCTGGGCGATCAGGGCGTCGCGATAGGCCTCGGGCAACCCGATCTGAAACCAAGCATTGAAGCCGCGCAAAAAAGCGGCACCGCGCGCGGCTTGCGCCGCGCTGGCGTCCGCCGCCACGCCCTGGCCGTCAAAACCTCGCCCGTAAAAGGTCGCGGCGTTCTGGTAGCCCAGGACACTTGAAAGGGGGTCTTCCAAGGCCGCCATAGCATCGCTCGCGCGCCGAAGCGCGGGCAAATCAGGGCCGAGGGGGCTCCCGTCCCGCTGCAACCCTTCCTTGCCTTGATAGAGGTCGAGCAAAACCAGAAACGCTCGGTCGTCCTCGAGCGTGTGTAGAACTTGATCGACTGGGACGAGGCCCGCCTGCGCGACCCGAACCATCAGATCAGCATCCCGCGGCCCAGTTTGCAAAATGGGACTCAGAAACGTGCTGGGGACCGTTTGGGCGGGTGCGGTCTGTCGCCCCAAGGTCAGGCGGAGCTCATTGGCGCGAATGCGCGGGTCGAGGCGGCTGGTGATGGCCTTGGGCGGCGGCGCGATTTGGGCCAAGGTCGCCAAGGCTCCAGCGGTCTGACCGCTGGCCAGATCGGCGTAGGCCAGCCAAAGCAGATGGCGCGGGCGGGCGTCCTGATCGACCAAGGCCTGACACGCCGCGCGGGTTTGTGCGCCCAACGCTGGCTCGATGAAACGCGCGCCGACCAGCCCGCTGGTCCGCGCCTTATCGCCGTAGGTGGCGCGCAAATTGCTGCTGCACGAGACGATCAGCGGGTTGAGGGCCTGCGGTGAACTTTGCCCCTGGACAGGTGCCAAGGATACCAAGGCGGCGAGGATGACAGGAGGGAGCAGGCGCGCGCGGCTCATAGGAAATGCCTATAGGGCTGGTCCCCACCACTGTCACCTCTCGACCACGGGGCCCAAGCCTTGCGGCGCGGCGTATTTTGGGAGATTTTGCGTCCAGTTTCAGGCATGGATTAAGCGGAAACAGGGAAATTTTGCAAATCTGGACCCTTTTGGGGGTTTTTTGGGGTCAAAACGGTCGTTCGACGAACCCAAAACCCTTATATCTTGGGGCACTTTTGGAAGTTTCCTGTTATTCGGAAAAATCCCTGTTCCATTCGATTTTCGTTCCCTGCTTTCGGGATTTGAATTGGCAAAATGGTAACTTGAATCCTAATTCGCAGGCAGAGCGAATGGATCGTGCTAAAGCGGGTTCAGATCACCGCTTGGAGCCGCTGGTCGGAATCAGCGTTTCGTTCTGCCCTTGGGGACTTAGGCGCCAATCTGCCGCTGCAATGATGTGACCTTCGGGGTTGGTCACCACGACCGCGAGTCCGTAAGCCTCGGGCGCGTCGAGATCGAGCGCCACTGCCTCGCCCTGCCAAGACCCGAGCCGTTCAACCCGCCAGACGGGATGGTGCGAGGCCAAGCTGAGGCCGCGATTTTCCCCCGCCCGAATTTGGGTTTGGACCTGATCGTGGAAGTGGATCAACCACATGTGACCCCTTTGGGACCCAGCGTCCGCTGGCCCCAAGTGCAAGGTGGCACCCTGCCAGCGCATGGGCGGGGCTGGCGGCGTGTCAGCGCCGAGACTCTGGACCAGACCCGACAGCTCCATGAGGCCAAATTCGGCCCGCCCTGCCACGACAAACTGCGGGGTATAGACATAAGGGGTGCCCAAGGCCTCCCGATAGGCCAACTGCCGTTCGGTGGCAAAGGCGGCGCTCAACGGGTCCTCCCACCCCAAGTAGTTCCAATAGTCAACGTGGTAAGCCAAGGGCAGCAGCCCAGGGGTCTCGCGCCAATCGGCCAGCAGCGCATCCGCAGGCGGGCAAGAGGAACAGCCCTGGCTGGTGAAGAGTTCAACAACCTTCAACCCCACCCGTTGCTCAGCATAAACAGGGGCGGCGAAGATCAGCCAGCAGGACCAAAGCAAGGCACGCATCGGCGCCCTTTGCCAGACTCGCTCCGTCACGGCTACTCACAGCTCAGCGATTGGGCCGCGTCAATTGACCACAGGCAATCTCAAAGGGCGTTGTGGGGGACCTTTGGCGTAACGAGACTGTGAAGCAGGGTGATTGTGCAATCGACCTGGAGCCGCCTAAGAGGCACGAAACCGCAACCAAGAGAGGTTTCCTCATGTTCCAACGCCTGACTTTCCTTATCGCCCTCCTGTTCCTCACCCCTCTCGGGGCACGCGCGCAAAACTTCGACGACTTTAGCGAGGCGCGTTTTGATTCGGCCCTAGAAACGGGCCAGCCCATTGTGATCAATTTTTATGAAAGCTGGTGTTCGCGCTGCACGACGCAGCGCCGCAACTTGCAAGCTTTGCTGGACGATCCTACCTACGAAGACGTCATTGTGCTGGAGGCTGTCTACGGCGCCAATCGCGATTTTGCCGCGAGCCTCGGGATCCATGCTCGCACCTCCCTTGCGCTGATCAAAGATCGAACCTTGGTCGCCATTGAGGTAGGCGGGACGTCGGCGACCGCGGTCGAGGCTTTGCTTATGGCCGAACTGGCCGATCCTGACGCGTCCAACTCCTAGTCATTCGAGACTTTGTCCATGGGCGATCTCCTAGTCCACTACGGCTACGGCCTGTTCGTGACGCTTAACCCTTGCGTCCTGCCCGTGCTGCCCTTCGTCATTCTCTCGGCCCTCAACGTCAATCGCTGGGGGCCGGTGGCCCTGTCTCTCGGGGTTCTGGGCGCCTACGCCGTCATCGGCGGGACCCTCGCCCTGATTTTTCAGGAAAGCGTGGGGGCGGTGTCCGAGGGCGTCGTTGGGACGATTTCCGCAAGTTTGCTGATCGCTATGGGGGTCCTATTCCTGGTACCGCGCGCCTACGCGGCATTCACTGGCACGCTGGGCCGCTTCACCAGCGGTGCCCAGCAAGCCGCTGCCGAGGCCAAAGGCACCAGTCTAAGCGAGCAGTTCGTCATCGGCCTTTTGCTCGCCCTCGCCTGGGTCCCATGCGCAAGCCCGGCCCTGATTGCGGCCTCCTCGGCCAGTCTTGGCGGCGATGTGGCTTTTTGGTTCACGTATCTGCGCTACGGGTTCTTTGGCTTGGGCGCCGTCACCTTCATCCTGGTCCTAGGGCTCGGCGCACGTTCGGCCCTGATGGCGCGCCGCAACGCCATCGCGAGCTGGGTCACGCGTCTCAAACCGCTCATGGGGGGCGCGCTGGTTGTCATGGGCGTTCTGATCCTAACGGGCGGTATTTTTTGGTTGGAGGCCCAGTTGGAAGGCACCTGGACCCACGCTGTAAGCGGATTGGATCTATGGCTGCAGGACCGTCAGGCGGATGTCATGGGCGACGAAGCACCGCCCGTGCCAGTCGTGACTTTCTGAACCCCTCATTGACCGAGGCAAGCCTGCTGGCTGTATCGCCTTAGGATCGACCTTTTCACGCACAGACGGGGCGGCCAATACCAGCGGCGATTAAAAATGACCCTTATGTCCGCTGGTATAAGGGCCGCGACTGCGGTCCCCCAAAGCGGGCTCCAAGCCCGAAGGCGCAGGGAACGCCCGCGCTCCAAACGCACGGCCCCGAGATGAGTTAAGAAAGCGCCTCGGGGTAAAGCGAAGGCCCCGTCCAGCGGTCGGGCTGAACGAGCGTAGCGAGCGCTTAGAGACCGACCACAAAAAGCGGCGGACTGAGCGAGCGTAGCGAGCAAGTAGAGACCGCCACAAAAAGCGGCGGGCTGAGCGAGCGTGGCGAGCAAGTAGAGACCGCCACAAAAAGCGGCCGGGCTAAACGCGCGTGGCGAGCGAGTAGAGACCGCTACCCAAAAAAGCCGAAACGCGAAGCGTTTCTGCCGTGAGACAGAAAATGGCAAAATAAAGTGTCAGCTTTTTTTACCGCTGGTATGAGAGGGAAGATCGCGAAACCGCTGACGCCATCTTAATCAAGAAAAACGGGAGGTTTGCAGTTTGTGCAAGTAATAAAAGTTTGATCATTTCTGCAGTAAAGCTTGCCGTTTGTGCAATTATTGGAGCAATGGGCTCCTAATTGCGCTTTTGTTGGGCGTGCCTTGCATTTTTTGCATTGGTAATTCTGCGGCTCTCGCCCTATATCCCAACTCAAGAGAACGGCGGGGCCCTTCACCACACTCCTCCTCCCAACCCTTGGTGAAGATCTCCTCCCAAGCATGGCCCTGCCGCCTCTTCCCCTGAAGACCAGGGGTGTACGAGCAGATGAAAGGACTAAAAAATGATCAAAGCTGTACGCACCGCATACACCAACTGGGCAGAGAACGCAGGTTATGCCCGCGCTGCTCGTGAATTGCACACGCTTTCCGACCGTGAATTGAACGATCTGGGCATTGGACGTGGCGAAATCTGGAGCGCCGTCCGCAACGGCAACCGCAAAAACGGCAGCGCGTTCCTCTAGGTTAAGCCAGACGAACCATTGAGCCCTTCGGGGTATAAGCGAAGGCCCGCGACTGCGGGCCTTTTTTTTGCCCGCGGCGGTTTTGAAGGAGGCTTGCTCAAATTCCCAAAAAGGGGAAGGCAGCGGCCTCTTCGAGTTTTTGCGCCATGTTCATGAGCGCGCCTTCCTGGAACGGTTGGCCGATCAATTGCAGACCGAGCGGTTTGCCGTCACGGGACAAGCCCGCGGGCACCGAGATGCCGGGCAGCCCTGCCATGGACGTCGGCACGGTGAACACATCGTTCAAGTACATCTCCACCGGGTCGCTTGGTTGCTCGCCGATGGCAAAGGCGGGGCTGGGGGTTGTCGGGGTTAGGATGGCGTCGATGCCGTCGGCGAAGGCCCGTTCAAAGTCGCGCGCGATCAAGGTACGCACTTTGCGCGCCTGATTGTAGTACGCATCGTAGAAGCCCGCCGACAGCACATAGGCCCCGATCATGATGCGGCGCTGCACCTCATCGCCGAACCCCGCCGCGCGGGTCGCGCGGTACATGTCGTGCAGCTTGTCGTCGGAATCCGCAGGGGGATCGACCCTTAGGCCGTAGCGCACACCATCGTAGCGGGACAGGTTCGACGAGGCTTCGGCGGGGGCGATGATGTAGTAGCACGGCAAGGCGTATCGCGTATGGGGCAAGGAAATATCGACCAGTTCCGCGCCCGCCGCCGCCAGCCATTGCCGCCCCTGGTCCCAGAGCGCCGAAATTTCTGCCGACATGCCCGCGACCACATATTCCCCTGGCACACCGATTTTCGTGCCCTTGATCGACCCGCCGAGCTGCGCTGCGTAGTTGGGGACGGGGTGATCGACCGACGTCGAATCCTTGGGGTCGTACCCAGCCATGGCCTGGAGCAACAGGGCCGTATCGGCGACGGTGCGGGCGATGGGCCCGGCCTGGTCCAACGAACTGGCGAAGGCGATGATGCCGTAGCGCGAGCAACGACCGTACGTCGGTTTCAGGCCCGTCACGCCGCAAAAGGCCGCAGGTTGGCGAATCGACCCGCCCGTGTCCGTGGCCGTAGCGCCCAAGACCTGGCCCGCCGCCACCGCCGCCGCCGACCCGCCCGAGGAGCCGCCAGGAACCAGGGCCTTGCCGTCGGTGCCGCGCCAAGGGTTGGTCACAGGGCCGAAGGTCGGGTTCAAATTCGCCGAGCCCATGGCAAATTCGTCCATATTGAGTTTGCCGACAAAGACCGCGCCCTGATCGCGCAGGTTTTGCGTCACGGTCGATTCGTACGGCGGCACAAAATTTTCTAAGATGCGCGAGCCGCAGGTCGTCTTGATCCCTTGGGTCGCAAACAAATCCTTGATGCCCAGCGGTACGCCCTCGATCACCCCCGCCTCGCCCTTGGCCAAGCGCGCGTCGGCGGCCGCGGCCATGGCCTGCGCCAGCTCGGGCGTCGGTGTCACAAAGGCCCCGTTGTCGATGCGTTCGGCTGCGCTTAGTGCGGCTTGCGCTAGTTCCGAGGCGCTGACCTCCCGCGCGCGCAGTTTGGCCGCCGCTTGCGACAAGGACAGATTCAGAAGCGACGACATGGGCGAGGACCTACTCCACGACCTTAGGCACGGCAAAGAAATCGGCCACGCGGTCGGGCGCATTGGCCAAGACCTGCGCGGCTTGATCGCCCTCGCGCACCGCATCGGGGCGCAACCTTTGGGTCATGGCCACGACCGAGGTCATGGGCTCGACGCCTTGCGTATCCACCTCCGACAGTTGCTCGACAAACCGCAAAATGCTGCTCAACTCCGCCTCCAAGGCGGGGATCCGCTCGGCCGGCAAAGCCAAGCGCGCCAAATTCGCCACCTTGGGCACATCAATCGTCATGGCCAGGGGCTCTATCCGCAGGCCAGCTTGCGGACAAGGGGCAAGGTCGCTAGGGCGCAAGTTTAATGCCCATTTACCAGGACCTTCCCCCCCCCCGCCAAGTCCCTTCCTACCAGCGGATCCTCGGGATCGATTTGGGTGCCAAGTGGATCGGCACCGCCCTCACTGACAAATTGCAACTGACCGCCACGCCGCACAAGGTCCTGCGTCGCCGTCGTACCTTCGCTGCCGAGGCCCAGGTTTTGCGCGCCCTCATCGCCGAGCACGAGGTGGGCTTCATCGTCCTGGGCTACCCCCTGTCCCTCAACGGCGGCAAAAACAGCCGAACCCAAGCGACCGAAGCCTTCGCCCGCAACCTACAGCGCTCCGATGATCTTGCGCTGCCGCTCTTGCTGTGGGACGAACGCCTGACCAGCCAGCAAGCCAACCGCGTCCTGGAGGGCGAGATGGACCTGTCGCGCGCGCGTCGCGCGGCCCTGGAGGACAAGATGGCGGCGGCCTTCATCCTAGGGTCGGCCTTAGAAGCCCTGGGCCGCGCGCGGGAGGCGGCGCTCGCGACCGCCGAGGCACCAGAGCAGGCATGAGCGAGGGCGACCCCCGCGCCGCCTTCCCCGCCGCCACCGTCGGGCGGCACTGGCATCGCAAGGACTTGCTGGCCCTGGCCGACCTCAGCGCGGGGGAGATCGCCCACTTCTTGGACACCGCCAACGCCTACGTCGATTTTGGCCGCCGAAGCGTCAAATCCTCGGCCCTGCTCGCGGGCAAAACCGTCATGAACGTGTTCTTTGAAAATTCCACCCGCACCCGCGCCAGCTTTGAGGTCGCGGCGGCGCGCTTGGGCGCCGATGTGGTCAATATGGACGTCATGACCTCGAGCCAGAGCAAAGGCGAATCCTTGCTCGACACCGCCTACACACTCGAAGCCATGCGCCCCGATTTCATCGTCGTGCGCCATACCCAAGCAGGGGCGCCGCTGTTGCTGGCGCGCAAGGTCGGCAGTTCGATCCTGAACGCTGGCGACGGCGCGCACGAGCACCCCACCCAAGGGCTGCTCGACGCCCTGACGCTCAAGCGCCATTTTGGCGAGCTGAACGGATTGATCGTCGCTATCTGCGGCGACGTCGCGCACTCGCGCGTGGCCCGGTCCAACCTGTACCTCCTGACCACCATGGGCGCGCGGGTGCGGTTCGTTGGCCCGCCCAGCCTCGTGCCCAGCACTTTCGCTGCCCTGGGGGCCGAGGTGCATCACGACATGGAAACGGGCATCGCGGGCGCCCATGCCCTCATGATGTTGCGCATTCAAAAGGAACGGATGGGCGCCAACCTCATCCCCTCCGACCGCGAATTCTTTGACTTCTTCGGCCTCAATCGCCCACGCCTGGCCCTCGCCGCGGAGGGCGCGCTGGTCATGCACCCTGGCCCCATGAATCGGGGCGTCGAAATCGCCAGCGACGTGGCCGACCTCGCCGACACTTCCAAAATTCGTGCGCAAGTGGAAATGGGCGTCGCCGTGCGCATGGCCGCCTTTGACCTCATGAACGCCGCCCGTGCCCACCCCGAAACATTGATCAGGATTCCCTAATGCCCTTCGTGCCCTTGGTATGTCGCCATGTCGCGCCTGACCATTTTTAACGCGCGCCTGATCGACCCCGCGACGGGCCGCGACGAACGCGGCGGCGTGCACGTCGCTGATGGGCGCATCGCCGCCCTTGGGCCGCACCTGGCCACGGGCCGTGCGCCGAAGGGCACCGAGGACGCCCAGCTCGACGCGCAGGGCCACGTCTTGGCCCCAGGCCTGATCGACAGCCGCGTGCATCTGTCCGACCCTGGGGCGACGCACCTGGAAACGCTGGAGGAAACCCTCGCGGGGGCGGTGCGCGGCGGCATCACGACCCTGATCGGCTTGCCCAATACTCAGCCCGTGGTCGATCGGCGGTCGGCCCTCGCCTACCTGCGCGAACGCGCCAAGGCCGCAGGCCTGGCGCGCCTCGCGCTCATGGGCGCGCTCTCGGTCGGGTGCCAGGGCGAAGCCCTGGCTGAGCTGCGGCGTCTGGCCGCCGAGGGCGCGGTGGCCTTCACCGACGGCGCGGTCCCGACCCAGAGCGCCCGCCTGCTGCACCAGGCCATGATCTACATGGGCGGGCAGGCCCTGCCCTTTGTCAATGTGCCGCTAGACCCCGCCTTTTCCGATGGCTTGATGAACGCGGGCCAGCGCGCCCTGGCGCTCGGCCTCACGGGCCAAAGCCCCCTGGCCGAGACCCTCATGCTGCAGCGGGACCTCAGTCTCGCTGCGGCCACGGGGGCGACCTACGTGGCGGGCTTGGTTTCGCTCAAATCGTCCGTCGACAGGCTCGACGGTTGTAGCGCCGTGACCGCGCCGCACTACTTCTTGCTCAATGAGCAAGCCGTCGATGGCTATCGGACCTTTGCGCGCACGCAGCCGCCCTTGCGCGCCGAACCCGACCGCAAGGCCATAGCCGATGCCGTCGCCAGCGGGCAAATCGACCTCATCGCCTCCGACCATCGCCCCGTCGATGCCGACAACAAGCGCCTGCCCTTCGGCGAGACCAGCCCTGGGATCGTGGGCCTAGAAACCCTCTTGCCCCTATCGCTGACGCTGGTGCATCGCGGTTCGATGCCTTTGCCCGACTTGCTGCATCGCCTGACCACCCGCCCCGCGCAAGTTTTTGGCTTGCCTGGCGGTACCTTGGCCGAAGGCGCCCCCGCCGATCTGGTCCTGTTCGACCCCCATGCGCCCGTCCTGATCGACCGCGAGACCTTGCACAGCCGTGCCCACAATACGCCCTACGAAAAGTTTCCTGCGCAAGGGCGCGTTCTGGGTACCTGGGTCGGCGGGCGCCAAGTTTTCTGATGTTCAGCCTCGTTCTCGCCAGCGCCCTCCTGGCCTTGATCGCGTACCTGATCGGGTCGATTCCCTTTGGCCTCTTGCTAACGCAAGCCTTCGACGGGCAGGACGTGCGCCGCCTAGGATCGGGCAACATCGGCGCGACCAATGTGTTGCGCACGGGCAACAGAACCCTGGCCGCCGCCACCCTGGCCTTGGACGCAGGCAAGGCCGCCCTGCCGATCCTCACCCTGAATCGGCTGGCGCTCGCTGGCTTGCCTACCGAGCCCTGGTGGCCTGGCCTCATGGCCTTCTGCGTCTGCGTGGGGCACTGCTTTCCCCTGTGGCTCAAGTTTCGCGGCGGCAAAGCGGTTTCCTGCTTCATGGGCGTTTGGGCGGCCCTAGGGCTCGCCCATGGGCTCGCCGTTGCCCTGGCCTGGTTGGTGGTGGCGGCGATTTGGCGACGTTCCTCCCTCGCCGCGCTCAGCGCTAGCTTCGCCGCGCCGCTGCTCGTGCGCGCCGATCCTGTCATGATGGCGTTCATGGTCGCGGTGAGTGCCCTCATATGGGTCCGTCACATTGGGAACTTTAGGCGTTTGCTCGCGGGTACCGAACCGCTGATTGGAACGCGATGATCCCCGACCGTGAGGAAAAAATTGCCCGTTTGCGGCTATGGCGCACGCCGCGCATTGGGGCCGCCACCTACGCCGATCTGCTCGACCGTTTTGGCACCGCGCAAGCGGCGCTCGACCAGGTGCCCCAGCATCGGCGCGCCCGTGGCCTGCAGCGCCTTGCCATTCCAGATCGGGGCCAGGTGATCGGCGAAATCGAGGCCCTCAATCGCATGGGCGGGCGGTTCTTGTTCGCCGACGCGCCCGAGTTTCCCGCCCTGCTGCGCCAGATCCCCGACTGCCCGCCGCTGATCGCCACCTTGGGCAATACCGCCTTGCTGCAACGCCCGTGCCTGGCCGTGGTCGGCGCGCGCAACGCCTCCCTCAACGGCAAATCGCTGGCGCGGACTTACGCCCAAACCCTGGGCGAGGCCGGCTTTGTCGTCGTCAGCGGCCTGGCGCGCGGCATCGACGCCGCCGCGCACACCGCGGCTCTGCCCACGGGGACCATCGCCGTCGTCGCGGGCGGGTTGGACGTGATCTACCCCCGCGAAAATGCCGACTTGCATGGCCTCATCGCCGCAGACGGGCTGATCTTGAGCGAGCAACCGCTTGGCATGCCGACGAGCGCCCGGCTATTTCCTTTGCGCAATCGGCTGGTCTCAGGCCTGTCTTACGGCACTTTGGTCGTCGAGGCCAACGACCGCTCGGGCAGCTTGATCACCGCGCGGTTGGCAGGTGAACAAGGGCGCGAAGTCATGGCGGTGCCAGGCTCGCCGCTCGAAGGGCGCGCCGACGGCACCAATCGGCTGATCCGTCAAGGGGCGACGCTGATCGGCAATCGCCATGACTTGATCGAGGGCCTAAGCATGCTCGCCGCCGCCCAAGGCTTGTCCCTCGCGCCCGCCGACCCCGCCAGGGCCGCCCCTGACCGTGCGCCCCACCCAAAGCAGCCCTCGCAGCGCGTGACCCAAGCCACAGAGCAGGTGAGGGAGGCCTCTGCGGGCCATGCGGGAGAAGTCCCGCTTAGCGCGCAAATCAAGGAAGCGCTGAGCGTTGACCCGATCAGCCTGGAGGCCCTGACCGACGCCTGCACCGGGACGGCTGCGGCGATCCAGGCCGTGCTGGGGGATCTGGAAGTCCGGGGCGAGATCGTCCGTCACCCGGGCGGTTTGATTGCCCTGGCCCCTTGAATTCCCCTTAGAAATCTCGATTTAGGCCCCCATGCACGTCGTCGTCGTCGAATCTCCTGCCAAAGCCAAAACCATCAATAAATACCTCGGCAAGGACTTTACCGTCCTCGCCTCCTACGGGCATGTTCGGGATCTGCCGCCCAAGGACGGGTCCGTCGATCCCGACGATGATTTTGCCATGAAGTGGGAAGTTCAGGGCGGCGCGGATAAGCGCCTCAAAGACATCGCTGCAGCGCTCAAGACCGCCGATGGCCTGGTGCTGGCGACCGACCCCGACCGTGAAGGCGAAGCCATATCTTGGCACATCGAACAAGAGATGCGCCGCCGCCGCGCCCTCAAAGACAAGCCCGTGCGCCGCGTGGTCTTCAACGAAATTACCAAGCGCGCCGTCCTCGCCGCCTTCGACGCGCCCCGCGAGGTCGATACCCCCCTGGTCGAGGCTTACTTGGCGCGGCGGGCGCTCGACTACTTGGTCGGCTTTAACCTGTCGCCTGTCCTGTGGCGCAAACTGCCCGGCTCCCGCTCTGCCGGGCGCGTCCAATCGGTCGCGCTGCGCCTGATTTGCGAGCGTGAAGCGGAAATCGAAGTTTTCAAACCAGAGGCCTACTGGTCCTTCACCGCGCATCTGGACGCCAAGGGCAGCCCCCTGACCGCGCGCCTGACCCATATCGACGGGCAGAAGCTGCACAAAATGAGTGTGGGCACGCGTGAACGCGCCGAGGCCATCCAGGCCAAAATCGCGCGCGGCGACACCTACACCGTGACCGCGGTGGAGAAAAAGCAAGCCAAGCGCCATCCTGCCCCGCCCTTTACTACTTCAACCTTGCAACAAGAGGCCGCGCGCAAGTTGGGCTTTTCCAACGCCCATACCATGTCGGTCGCGCAAAAGT
Source organism: Alphaproteobacteria bacterium (assembly GCA_965229645.1). Taxonomy (GTDB): domain Bacteria; phylum Pseudomonadota; class Alphaproteobacteria; order UBA7985; family UBA7985; genus CAXQZM01. The sequence goes on along the minus strand of OZ245893.1, from coordinate 2,502,559 downwards.
TGTACGAGGGCGTGTCGATCAAGGGCGAGACCGTTGGCCTGATCACCTATATGCGCACCGACGGCCTACAACTTTCCAGTGAGGCCATCGGCCAAGCCCGATCCCATATCAAAGCCGCTTATGGGGCGGCCTATGTGCCCGACCAAGCGCGCGTCTATAAGTCCAAGGCCAAAAATGCCCAGGAAGCGCACGAGGCGATCCGCCCGACCGACCCCGCGCGCACGCCCGAGTCCATTCGCACCCTGCTGACGCTCGACCAACTCAAGCTCTATAGCCTGATTTGGCAACGCATGATGGCCTGCCAAATGGCGAGCGCTGTCTTCGATCAAGTCACCGCTGACATCGCGCTGTCGGGCACCGACGCCCAATTCCGCGCCACGGGCCAAACCGTGGCTTTCGATGGGTTTATCAAAGTCTATTTGGAAGGGCGCGATGACCGCGACGAGGGCGACGACGCCCAAGCCCTGCCCCCGCTGGCATCAGGGCAGGTGTTGAATTTTCAAAAACTGGACGCCAAGGAATCCTTCACCGCGCCGCCGCCGCGCTATACCGAAGCCAGCCTGGTCAAAGCCATGGAGGAGTTGGGGATCGGTCGCCCGTCCACCTACGCGTCCATCATTCAAGTCTTGCAAGACCGGGCGTACGTTGCGCTCGACAAAAAGCGTTTTGTCCCCGCCGAACGCGGGCGTGTCGTCACGGCGTTCCTGGTCAATTTTTTCGAAAAATACGTCGGCTACGATTTTACGGCGGGCTTGGAACAGCAACTGGACGACGTTTCGGGCGGGCGCGGCAACTGGAAAACCCTGCTGTCGCAGTTCTGGCAGGATTTCACCACCGCCCTCGACATGACCAAATCGCTGACCATCACCGAAGTGATCGACACGCTCGACCGTCAACTCGGCCCCCACTTCTTCCCCGAATCTGGCGCGGATTTGCGGACTTGCCCTGGTTGCGGGACCGGGCGGCTCGGCCTCAAGCTAGGTCGCACGGGCGGGTTCATCGGCTGTTCCAACTATCCCGAGTGCAAAATCACCACGGAATTGAAAGTCCTGGACGAAACCGCCCATCGCGAACTGACCACAGGCGGCGGCGACGAGGCCCTGGGCACCGACCCCAAAACAAACCTGGACGTGTTCCTGAAAAAAGGTCCCTACGGTTGGTATGTGCAGTTGGGCACGCCCGATAACTATGCGGACAAGCAAAAACCCAAGCGCGCCAGCCTGCCCAAAGGCAGGTCAGCGACCGACATAGACCTGGCGGCGGCGCTCGACCTACTGGCCTTGCCCCGCGATGTCGGGCTCTACGAGGGCGAGACGATTACGGCAGGCTTGGGGCGCTACGGCCCCTTTGTGAAGTTGGGCAGCACTTACGCCTCGCTCGGCAAAGACGACGACGTTTTGACCGTGGGTCTGAACCGGGCCGTGGACCTGATCGTCGCGCAACGCGAAAAGCGCGGCGGCGCTGCAGCGGGCGTTGAGGTCGGCACGCACCCCGAAGACGGCAAACCCATCACCCGCCACAGCGGCCGCTACGGCCCCTACGTCAAGCACGGCAAAGTCAACGCCACCATCCCGCAAGATCAAGACCCTGAAACCCTGTCCGTCGATCAGGCGGTCGCTTTGCTGATTGCCCGCGCAGCCAAAAGTGCCGCCAAAGGCGCGGCCAAGAAAGCGCCCAAAAAACGAGTCTCTGCTAAAAAGACTCCCGCCAAACGCGCCGCTGCGAAGAATTCTTAGGCGTGCGGCAAGCTAGGCCTCGGGCTGATGCCAGGCGCGTCCAAGTCCTGCTGGTCGAACGGCAGGACGACGACGGCAATCTCTGGGCCTGGGCGCTCGACCCAAACAAAGACCCCGTCCAGGTCTGGTTGGCGACGGGTAAGGACCTCAATCGGCTCAAACTTGGGGATCGCGCCCTCTGCCGTCTCGGCACCGCGCAGGCCGATGGCACCTTGACGGCCGCGGTCATCAAGGCCTTGCCCGCGCCGCGCGCCCAAACCCTCGTCGGCAAGGTCGAAGGCGCTTGGTTGCGCCCCGCCGACAAGCGCGACCGCAAGCAATACAAAATCGTCGGCTGCCTGGACCACGAGGACGGCCATTTGGTGGTCGCCCGCCTCGGTCGGGCGCGGCGCGGCGCGAGCCGGGAGGTCGAGATCGTCGAGGTCTTGGGCCATTTTGGCGCCGTTGCCGCCATCGCGCCCCTTACCCTGGCCGAGGCGGGCATTCCCGTGACCTTTCCCGACGCCGCCCTTGACCAAGCGCAGGCCGCCGCCCCGCCGCACCTGGACCGCTTCCGCGAGGACTTGCGCGCCGTGCCCTTCGTCACCATCGACGGCGACGACGCCAAAGATTTCGACGACGCGGTTTATGCCGAACCCGACCCCAAGGTCGCGGGCGGTTGGCGCATTCACGTCGCTATCGCCGACGTCGCCACCTATGTCCCCCCAGGATCGCCCCTGGATCAGGCGGCGCAGCGGCGCGGCAACTCTGTCTATTTGCCCGACCGGGTCGTGCCCATGCTGCCCGAGGCGCTGTCCAACGGCTGGTGTTCGCTCGTGCCCCAGGAAGACCGCGCCAGTTTGCTGGTGCAATTGCATATCGACGCCAACGGCACCCTCAAGACCTTTCGATTTGTCCGCGCCCTGATCCGGTCCCAGGCGCGCCTAACCTACGCGCAGGTGCAGGCCTGGATGACGGGGGATCAAGCCGCCCTCGACCCCGCTTTGCACCCGCACCTGACCCATTTGGTCGCGGCCTACGCGGTTTTGAGGTCCGCCCGCCAGCGCCGCGGCACACTGGACCTGCACTTGCCCGAGCGTCGCGCCCAAATCAGCGCCGACGGCACCCAAGTTGACGCCATCGTCGCGCAGACCGCAGGACCCGCCAATCAGTTGATCGAGGAGATGATGATTTTGGCCAATGTGGCCGCCGCCCGTGTCTTCAGCGCGCGCGGTTGCACCGGCCTTTACCGCGTGCATCCAGCCCCTGAGCCCGTGCGGATCGAAACGCTCACCCAAATGCTCCAAAACACGCCCGCTGAGCTATCCAAAAAGACCAAGACCCTCGACCCCCAGGATTTTAACCGCATTTTGCACGCGGTTCGCGGGCAACCCTACGAGGAAACGATCAAGGAACAGGTCCTGCGCACCCAGTCCATGGCGCTCTATGATGTCGTCAACATCGGCCACTTCGGTTTGGGCCTGAACGACTACACCCACTTTACCTCCCCCATACGCCGCTACGCCGACTTGCTGGTCCATCGGGCCTTGATCGCTGCCTTGGGTCTGGGGCCTGCGGGTCAAGACTTGGCCGACCTGCCGCAGGTTGAACAAACCGCGCAGCACCTTTGCGAGACCGAGCGGCGTGCCCAAGTGGCCGAACGCCAGGCCCATAGCCGTTACCTTGCCGCCTACCATGCCGCAGACTTGGACCAAGTGCTGCCCGGGCGCATCACGGGCCTGACCAAGGCGGGAATTTTTGTGCGTCTCGAGGCCTCGGGCGGGGAGGCGTTCGTCCCTGCCTATCTGCTGGGGCTAGAGCGGTTTGACTTCGACGCTGCGGCCTTGACCTTGCGCGGGCGTCGTTCCCGCCAAGTCCTTGCCCTGGGCGATCTTTGTACCGTTAAATTGCGAGAAGCCTCGCCCCATACGGGGTCCCTGATCGGGCAGTTGATCGCGCAAGTTCAATCCGTTAAACGGCCTCTTCAGGCCGAGTCGCGTGGGCGCAGCAAATCGATACGGAACCCCAAAGTCCGAACCAAGGGGGGAAAAAGTCGGACCCATCTGCCAAATCGCAACAATTTGGGCAAAAAATAAACGAAAACCTAAGGGGTCCTTGCGTTCTGGAATGTCCCTCCGCAAGGAAAAATCGTCCTATGTCGCCGTGCTACTGGTTCCCCCTGCGCCTTGCGCGCCAGGCTGCTGTCCAAATGCTCTTTGGTCAGGCAGGAACCGCGCGCCCTTTACCTGGCGCAAGTCAGCCGCCACGGCGCCAATTTTCCCGCATGCTCCCCCTGACCTTTTCTTGGGCGTTGGGCCTGATCCTCGCGGGATGTTCGCTCAGTTCCAGCATTGGCGGGGCTCGTTACGCCTCCTCAAACTACGAATCCTCCACCTCAGGCTGGTTGAGTTCGTCGAGCTATCCGCAAACCGACGCGGGTGCGGTGGCCGACCCCACGGCCAGCATCCAAACATCGAACCGAAGCCGATCTTTTGCGGAAAGCGCCAACTTCTTCGCCGAGACTCTGGAATTTGTCTACGAATCCCTAAGGTCCACGCATGTGACCCCTCTCGATATGGAGACTTTTACCGCTGCGGGCCTTGGGGCCGTTGGGCTCGGCGGGCTGGTCCTGCGCTACCCCACCGATGGGCGCCGTGTCGGCGGGGTCTTGGACCAGATCCGCACGCAAAACGCCCCCTGGGGGGCAAGGAACCCCCAAGATACGATGGAGAGCTTCCTTGAGGCGGGTTTGCGGGCGAGCCTGGGCGACGTGCGCTTCACCACCTATTTGACTCCTGGCGAGATCCAGCAGTTCAACGCCGTGATCGGCGGCATGTCAGGTGTCGGCATCCAAGTTGATTTCGATCCTCGCGGTCTGATCGTCACCAATGTCCGCAGCAATTCTCCCGCTGCGGAATGGAATGTGCGCGTCGGCGACCGTATCACGCATGCCAACGGGGTCCCGCTCAGCAGCATTAGCACCCTCGAGGAGCGGGCCGAGATGCTCGCGGGGAGGGTGGGCGAAACCCTGCGATTGCAAATTGCGGGCGACCGGGGCACGCGCCTTATCACCCTTGTTCGGGTGCGGCAGACCGTCAATGAATTTCAAAAATCCGAACTCCGCGGTCGCATCGGGTACATTCCGCTGTTGGTTTTTGATTCCTCCGCCGCCGCCTACGTCGCTGAGGCCTACGCGACCTTGGCCGCCCAGGCGGACCTGAGCGGCCTGATCCTGGATTTGCGCGACGACAGCGGCGGGTCCGTCGGCCAAGCCCTCGAAATTCTGGACTTGTTTGTCGAGGCCGATCGGCCCCTGTTCCGCATTGGCAGGGCCAATCGCCAAAGTGTGTTGCGGTCGCGGCGGCCCGCCGCCATTCCGCTCGACTTGCCGCTTGTCGTCTTGGTCAATCGCAACTCTGCCTCTGCCAGCGAATTGCTGGCGGGCGCCCTGCAGGACAATCGGCGGGCGGTTATTTTGGGCTCGACAACTTTCGGCAAGGGATCGCAGCAAGTGATCACCGCGTTGCCGAACGGCGGGGCCTTGGCCATTACCAACGCCTTTCTGTTCCGCGCCGATGGTCGCCCGCTTTCCTATTGGGGTATCGTGCCCAATATCTGCGGGGCCCAGCACGACAACCCTCTGCGCCTCGTGAACCAAGCGGTCCGTGGCAACCTGCCGAATCTCCCCGCCATTGCGCAGGAAGAAACGCGCCGAACCGAGTTCCGACGCCTGTGTGCGGCAACACGCAATGAAAAGCTGCACGACCGCGAACTGGCAGAGGCCCTATTGACGGTGCGTAGCGCCTACCAGGCCGCGCTGTTTTAGGGTCCAATACCAACGGCAGTTGAAAACGATCCTTGGCACGACCGCTATGGATCGGGCATTGACAGGCGGCGTTCCTGACATCATAGCGCTGCCTCCCACGTGATTTGCAAGGTGCTTCCAAAATGGCAAAACCCGCTAGTGTTCTCGTTCGTATGATGTCAACTGCCGATACGGGGTACTTCTACGTGAAGAAAAAGAACACCAAGACCGCGACCGAGAAATTGGAAATGCGCAAATACGACCCCCGCGCGAAAAAGCACGTGCTGTTTAAGGAAGCCAAAATTAAGTAAGCTGCCATCCAAAGCGGGTCATGCAGCTGCCGCTCCTCGCGATCCTATTGCCGAGTCTTGGCCCAGGTCTTATATAGGCGGTATGGAAAGTTTGGCGTTCGATACGCATCGCTTCGTTAAAAATCTCACCTCCGCTGGCATGCCAGAACCGCAGGCAGAGGTTTTGGCCCAAGAACAGGTGCGACTCATTGAGGCCAATCTCGCGACCAAACGCGACGTTGGGGAGATCAAGCGTGATATAGCCGAATTGAGACTCCAAATTACGTCTGTTGAACAACGCATGACCCTTCGCCTAGGCAGTTTGATGGCGGCAGGTATTGCGATTCTTGCGGCCTTGATTGGTCTATTCTAACCACCATGACAGGATCAAAGGTCTAAAGCGACCGACACAAATCAACCCAGAAACCTTCAAGCCCTTGGGCGGGGGAAGGGGTTGCATCTGGGGATCAACTTTCATGGGAATTGGGATTAGACAGAGTCCCCATGGAGGCTATCTGCCGCACCTGCCGCTTGAGCGCGCCCGTACAAAACCCGCAACCGCCGTGCCCAAACTGCGGCGGGCGGCGTTGGCTGTCGCACCCTGAGTTGCCGCACCTGCACATCGCCCATATCGACTGCGACGCGTTCTATGCGGCGGTGGAAAAGCGCGAGCGGCCCGAGTGGGCCGATCGCCCCGTGATCGTCGGCGGGCGCGCGCGCGGGGTCGTCACCACGGCCTGTTACGTGGCACGTCTATACGGCGTCAAATCGGCCATGCCCATGTATACTGCCCTTGCCAAGTGCCCGCACGCCCTGGTGGTGAAACCGCGCATGGGGCTCTATCGTCAAGTCGGCCTAGAGATTCGCGACGCCATGCGCCGCCTTAGCCCGCAAATTCAGCCCTTGAGCATCGATGAAGCCTATGTGGACCTGTCGGCCAGCCAGCGCCTCCACGGCCAAGCCCCCTACGAAGTCTTGCTGGCGTTTCAGGATTGGGTCGCAACCCACATGGGCCTTACGCTCTCGGTCGGGTTAGCGCACAACAAGTTGCTGGCAAAAATTGCCTCCGACCTCGAAAAACCCAAGGGTTTTTCGGTTCTAGGTCCCAAAGACGGGGCGGAATTTCTGACCGATCAGCCCGTGCGCATCCTCTGGGGGGTGGGGCCCGCCCTGGCCAAATCCCTGGCGCGACGAGGGATTCTAACCGTCGGGGACCTGCGGCGATTTTCGGAGGCCGAGCTAAGCCAAGCCTTCGGAAGTTTGGGGCCCCGCCTCGCGGACTTTGCCCGCGGGCACGACCCCCGCCCGGTTCGTTCCGATCGCATCTCAAAATCGATCTCGAGCGAAACTACCTTCCACCGCGATCTCAGCGCCCTTGGCGACCTTGAACCGATCCTCACCCGTCTGGCGGGCCGTGTTGCCAGCCGCGTCGCCCGGGCGCGCTTGCAAGGCTGGACCCTGACGCTAAAGCTCAAAACCCATGCGTTTCAAACCTTTACCCGTCGCCAGAAATTGCCTGCCCCCACCGACGCGCAAGACCTGTTACGCGAGGTGGGCCTGACCTTGCTGCGCAAGGAACTTCCCAAGGGACCCTTCCGCCTCATGGGTCTAGGCCTCAGCGACTTTGCGCGCGCGGCAGACTTCGCCGCTCCACCGCAAAGTCCGCTCCTAAATTAGGGCTGCAACCCGATTGCCGAAATCCAGACCGTCGTCGAGCTGCAAAGCCGCCAAGGCGTCGTGCTGGCGCGCGCGCTGGCGCTCGCGGCGGGTCGGCGAGGTTGCGAGGGCCGCGAAGCAGGCGGCCAGGTCAGCGACTGAAGTTTCGTTGAGCTTAAATTCGGGTTGAACTTCCGCGCCCGCCAGTAAATTGGTCAAGCCCATGTACGCGACCGTGAGCCGCCGTCGCACATAGGCGTAGGTCAACGGATGAAATCGGTAGGCCAAGATCGCAGGAATGCCTTGGGCCGAAAGCTCCAGCGAGACCGTGCCGCTGGCGGCCAGGGCCAAGTCGGCGGCGGGCAAATTGGCCCGCTCCTGCGCTGTGCTCAAAACCCGATACGGCACGTTCAGGGCTTGCGTCCATTGGCGCACGGGGTCGGCGACCGGTTCGGCGAGGGGAACGAGGATACCGCCGATTTGTCCCGCCGCGTAGGCCTGACGAACAAGGCGACCAAAGACCGGGCACAGCTGCGTCGTTTCCATCTTGCGGCTGCCTGGAAGCACCGCTGCCCAAACCGAGCCAGGGTCAAGAACCAAGGCCGCCCGCGCCTGCGCTTGCGATTTGCCCGTCCCCCCGCCCACGGCTGGATGCCCGACGAAGGTTGCCGCCAACCCGTGCGCAGCAAAGTACGGCGGTTCGAACGGGAACAAGCAGGCCATATGGTCGAGGAACGTCGCGACCTTGGCCGCGCGCTCGGGTTTCCAGGCCCAGACGCTGGGCGCCACCAACTGGATGCGCCGAAACGGCGCCTGGGCGAAGTGCCTGCCCAAGCGGTAGGACAGGCCTTGGGCATCGATCAGCACCAGGGCGTCGGGATGGAACGCCTGGATTGCCGTCTTCAGCCTATGGATCCGCGCCCGCAACGCCCCATAGCGACGCAAGACCTCCACCAACCCCATGACCGCGACGTCGCCCATGGGAAACAAGGACTGGAGGCCCTGGGTGGCCATGTGCTGCCCGCCCAAACCCGCCACCACCAGATCGCTCCCGTAGCGCGCCCGCAACCCCGCCAGCACCTGCCCGCCCAGCACATCGCCCGACGCTTCGCCCGCCACCATAAAGACCCTCATGCAGCAAATCCGTGCAAGAACAGGCCCGCTTGGTCGGCCGCGTCGACGCAGGCGTCACGATCGACCAGCAAGGTTTTATCCACTTGCAGGGCCGCGCCCGCAAATCCCGCGGCGATCAACCCCGTGACCGTTTGCGGGCCGAAGGTGGGCACGTCCAGACGCATATCCTGGTTCGGTTTCGCCGCCTTGACCAAAATCGGCGCTGGGCCAGGGCGCTTCAGCGGCGCCGAACGGGCAAGGAGCGCGTCCGTGCCCTCAATCCCTTCGAGCGCCAAGACCAGCCCCTGCTGCACCACCACGGCCTGACCCACATCTAGCACCCCGAGGGCGCGCACGACCGCAAGGCCCCGCCGCCAATCCGCCGCGGCCCGCGCGTCCATGCCACGCTCGGTGAGGTCCCCCGCGGGCATGGCCAGTTCTGGGGCGACGTCCAGAACCCCCACGGTGCTTAGCCCCGCGCGCGCGAATAAGTCTGATAGGGCGCGCAGGGCCGCATCGTCCCCTTGATAAAACACCTCTAGGGCCAAGTTGGCCTTGCTGTAGGCATCCAAGTCAAGACCAGAGGCTGCGGGCCGCGCCAACCCACCGACGAAGAGTACTTGGCGCGCGCCCTGGCGCTTGCCAAAATCGACCATGGCGCCAAACCGTCCAAACGGAATTTGCACCGCCGCCGCCCTGACCGTTTCAGGACTCGCAAAGCCTTGCAAGGCGCAGACCTGCGCCCGATCCCCCAAGATGCCGACCAGTTTCAGCGGCAGGGCCCCATCCCCCGCAACGACAAGAATCGGGGATTTAGGTGCTGACAAAGCCACGCTTGCGCGCAAGCCCTTCCGCGTCCTCGATGAAGGCCAGCAGGGCTCGGACATGGGCGCTGTCGGCGTAGGTCGCACGGGTTTGCGCGATGGCGTCGGCAAAGGCTGCGTCGCCGCGCTTTAAGAACAAGGCTTTCATGGCGCCGACGATCGCGCGTACCTCATCCCGGCTGAACCCACGCCGTTTCAGGCCCACCAAGTTGACTCCGTCCAACCTCGCCTCCTGCCCCTTAACCACGGCAAACGGCGGCACGTCCTGGTTGACCATGGTGCCGAACCCGACCATGGCATGGGCCCCGATCCGAACCCACTGATGCACCCCTGTCACCCCGCCGATGATGGCCTGATCCTCGATGATGACATGCCCGCCAATGGCGGCGTGGGCGGCGATAACGCAGCCGTTGCCGATCGTGGCATCGTGTCCGACATGGCCCCCGTTCATGACCAAAACATCGTCGCCGATCTTCGTCAGTCCCCCGCCGCCAGCGGTGCCCCGATGCAAGCTGGCGAACTCGCGAATCAGGCATCGGGCCCCGATTTCCAGATAGGTCGCTTCGCCAGCGTACTTTAGGTCTTGGGCATCGACGCCCACCACTGCCTGCGGCCAGATGCGCGTTCCTTCGCCGATCTTGGTATTCTGCGCCAGGGTCGCGCCGTGCCCCACGCGCACCCCTGCGGCGAGATGAACCTGCGGCCCGACAAAGGCGCAGGGGCCCACCTCCACATCCGCCGCGAGGCGCGCGGAAGGATCAATAAAGGCGCTGGGGTGAATCGAGGAACTCATCCGAGATTCAGTCCGCCGCGACCCCCATGGCGGTGAAATCGGCCTGCGACATGATCTCGCCGCCAACGCTCGCGACGCCAGCAAACTTGAAGATCAGCCGTGCCCGCCGTTCATGAACCATCTTGACCTTGAGGTCTAGGACCGAGCCAGGAACCACCGTCTTGCGAAAGCGGCAGTTGTCCATCGACATGAGGTAAATGGCCTTGGTTTTGACCTCAGGATAGGCGCGCAGCACATAGAGGGCACCTAGCTGGGCCAGCGCCTCCATCTGCAAGACCCCGGGCATGACGCGCTGCGCGGGAAAATGCCCCTGAAAATAGGGCTCATTCACCGTCACCATTTTTTGTGCATGGGCCGTTCGCTGCGCCCGGTCCAGTGACACAAGACGATCTACAAGCAAAAAGGGATAGCGGTGGGGCAAGAGGCCCAAGATTCCTTCTATATCTAAGGCCAAATCTGTTGCCGTTTCTTCACCAGACATAAGCGTTTCCACACCCAATCCCCATCCACAAAGGCTTTGCGCCGAGCTTCCCTAAACTCCGCCAAAGACGACTAGACACTTGCGACGGCGGCCCCTGCCGCCTAACTCGGCGCTCCTTATACCAACGGCCAAAAAAGTTGACACTTTTTTAGCCGTTTTGTGTCTCACGGCAGAAACGCGTCGCGTTTCGCCTCCGACGGGGCCTTCGCTTATACCCCGAGGCGCGTGTCCGCTATTCTCGGGGCCGCTACGGGGGCCGCGGTCGCGGCCCTTATACCAGCGAACCAAAGAGTTATTCCTAGTTGCCGCTGGTATTAGCGCCTCGCGCCGCCCGTGACCAGTGACGAAGTAAGCGCCGATAGGCCCCGATTGGTCGGGCTGGACGCCCCGCAACGTCTTGGCCCGCGCCGATGTTGGACCCGATGAAGCTGTCGATGCGCACGATCGCGCCGTCGCCCACCGTCACATGACCCTTGGAGGCAACGAAGCCGCCGATCTGAACAAAGTCGCCCAAGATTGTCGTGCCGGCAAAGGCACTCGCCCCCGCCACGGCGCAAAAGCGCCCGATCCGACAATTGTGCGCGATATGGCACAGGTTGTCGATCACCGTCCCTGCGCCGATGACCGTATCGTGCAAGGATCCACGATCGATCACCGTGTTGGCCCCAATTTCGACGCCGTCGCCAACCACAACCCGCCCCACCTGGGGTTTGGGCACATGCCCGCGAGGACCCAGCGCCCAGCCAAACCCGCGCTGACCCAGACGCGCGCCTGGCTTCACACAAACGCCATGGCCCATAATCGTATGCGTCAGAGTCACGTTCGCGTCGATGGTACAATCGTCACCAATAAGGACCTTAGGTCCGACGTAGCTAAGGGCACCAAGGTAGCTGCGGGCGCCGATGCGCGCCCCTGCGGCCACGACCACCTGCGGCCCCAAAGTCACACCCGCGCCGATTTCGGCGTCGTGCGCCACCACCGCGCTGGGGTGGTGCTGACCATCGGGCACGGGGTCGATCACAAAGGCATGGCCGACCAGGGCCATGGCCCGATGAACGTCGGAAACGCGCAAGACGGGCTTCTGCCATGTCTTGGACGTGGCCAAGGTATCGGGAACCAAGATCAGCCCCGCTTGGCACGACGCCAAATCGTCCAGGTAGCGGGCATTGTGGAAAAAGCTGATCTGGTTCGGCCCCGCCGTGGACAAGGGACAGAGCCCAACAAACTGCGACGGCACGCCCGCAAGGGGTTGCCCCGCCTCTACCTCCACACCAGCCGCTTCCAACACCTCCAAAATCTCGTCCAGCGACACCGACTCCCGAAAGGTAAAAAATTGCGGATCGGGCGCGGCGTGCGCACTGAGAATTGGCGGTGTATCCGCGGGGGACCTATGGAACGGCATCGGGGTCGGTCACGTCGCTGATGTCGATCTGAAAGCTGATGGCGGGCACGCGCTGGTTGAGCTGGTCGATGGCGGCCGCAGTAACGTTGACGGCATCGGGCCAGATCAGGGCCGATTGTTGGTTCAGCATGTAGGTTGCGCCTGCCTCCAGCAACAAATCGGTCAAAACCGCGTTGAGCTGGGCATCGACGACGCCCGAGGCCTGCTGCCGACGGCTTTCAATCAGGGCAAAGTTGCGCCGGCGACTATTTTCCAGATCAATGGCCTGGCGTTCCAATGCGCTGGTCTGGGTCTGGAACGCCTCGGGCGACAAGCTCCCTTCCTGGCCCAATAGATCATTGCGAACGGCTTGCAGCCGCGCCAACCGCGTTTCGTATGCCGCGTTGATCACGTCGCGTGCCCGTTCTGTTTCCCGCTGAATCGAACTGTAGGCCGAAGCGCTGGCACGAACCTCGGCGACGTCAACGATCAAGATCGGAAACACCGTCTCCAGCGTCGCGCTCGCCTCAGGTTGGCCGCTTGGATCTTGGCCGACCGCTTGCGACCAAGTTCCTTGCGAGACCAGAAGACTGAGGATCAGCGCCCCTAATACCAGCGGCGACCCAGAACGACTCTTATGATCGCTGGTATAAGGGCCGCGACTGCGGCCCCCCAAGCGGGCTCCAAGCCCGAAGGGCCCAGGGAACGCCCGCGCTCCAAACGCGCGGCCCCGAGAACAGCGCGAAAGCGCCTCGGGGTATAAGCCAAGACCCTGGCTCGTCCGACGCGACCCCACGCGGCTAGAGACCTAGGCCGAGGCTAAAGGAAAACTCCTCCAACTCATCGAAGCTTTGCTCGGCTTGGGCATAGCCCCAATCAAACTGCATGGGACCCAGGGGCGAGTTCCACGTCAGGCCGTAACCGATGGACGAGCGCCAGGCGTCAGAATCGTTGATCAAGGTCGGGCCGCTGCCGTAATCGAGGCTATAGTCACGCCCTTCATCAAATGCGGTTCCAAGATCGTAGAACAGGCGACCATCGACGCCAAACCCAGCCATGCCAGGCATGGGAAACTGCAATTGAGCGGACGCGGCGTAGTAGGTTGTGGCACCGATTGCGTCCTGCGTTTCTGGATCGCGCGGGCCAATCCCCCCTGGGGCAAATCCACGCACCAGGTCCGATCGCGTGCCAAAGCGATCCGCAAGCGGCACCAAGTCGTCGTCGCTGGAGCGAATTTGGCCCCCTGAGCTCGACAGTTTTAGGATCAAACGATGGTTCAGGGGTCTAAAGTAGGTCAGGTCGTAGTCGATTGACCGCCAATTGACATCTCCGCCAAAGGGCCCCCCCGCTAGGTCGGCACTGATGTCAAACAAGACCCCTGCCGTAGGGTTAAAAAATGAGTCCAAGTCGTTAAAGGCGAACTTGCTGCCAAGGATCATCCGCGCGGTCTCCCCTTCCTGATCGACAATGACGGGGGAGGTGCTTGTCACATCCGACACGGTGGACGACTTGGACGTGAGTGACCAGCTTTGGCGCCACCGCTCCGTCAACTTGTAACCGCTGGAAAGGGTGAGCCCCGTCTCCTGCAAAGTATAGCCCGAATCCTCGTCGCCCGCCGAGGTGTCGAACAGACTGAACCCGCCCGACACTTCGCGTCCAAACATCCAAGGTTCGTTGAAGGACAGGCGATAGGTCGGCGTGTCTTCGCCCAAATCGGCGCTTACGCGCACCCTTTGCCCTCGGCCCAAGAAGTTCCGTTCGTTGTAACTGAGATTTAGGGAGGTGCCACCGCTGGACGATACGCCGCCGCCGAAGTCCAAGTTGCCCGTCGAGGTTTCCTCGACCTCAACAATCACAATGGCCTGGCCTGGCCCGCTGCCAGGCGTCGTCACCACATCGGCGTTGGCGAAGTACCCTAAGCCGCGGATACGTTGCCTAGAACGCTGCAAGCGATTCCGCGAAAAGGCGTCGCCTTCGGCCAGCCGCATCTCCCGACGGATTACATAGTCGCGGGTGCGCAAATTTCCCTCTATGTCGATGCGCTCCACCTGGGCGGCAGGCCCCGTAACGACCGAAAACACGAGATCAATGACGTCGGTTTCGGGCTGTCGGATCAACTCAACCCGAACCTCGGCGGCACCGAAGCCGCGCGCCTCGGCCCGCGCCTGCAAACGATCTTGGGCGTCTTCAACCTGGTTTGGCCGATAGAGCCTCCCCGTCCGGACCAAAGGCGTCCCCGCCAAGTCTCCAGCGCTAAGACCAGGGATTTCCGAGACAATCGACGCCTGGCCAAAGGTATAGACCTTCCCTTCCGACACGCCAAAAGTGACAACGAACCCCGATTGGTCTGGCGCCAAGGCCCCTTGGGCGGCAGTCACTTCAAAATCGGCGTAGCCGCGATCAAAGTAAAACGCTGTCAATGCCGCTACGTCGCGGGCGATTGCGGTCTCGGTAAACCGGTCGGCCTGGGTCAGGCGGCGCAAGCGGCCGTACTCCTTGGTTGAAACGATCCGGCGCAGGGTCCTGTCGTCAAAGGCCTCGTTGCCGATGAAGGTGACCGAACTCACGCGCGAGACCTCGCCTTCGACGACTTCAAAGATCACATCTGCGCGGCCCTGGCCCATATCACTGACGAAAGGTCGAACCTCGGCGCTGTAGCGACCGCGACTGGCGTAGGCGTCAAGAATGGTGCGAACATCCTCCTGCAACTTCGCATCGGACAGCGGGTCTGACGGTTGGGTGCTGATAAAGCTGAACAGGCGTTCATCCTTAAAGGTCGTGTTGCCTTGGAAAAAAATGCGGTTGACAAACAGGGGTTCGGTTACGCGCACCAGCAAAGTGTCTTCCAACCTTGCGAACTCGACATCGATGACCAGACCGCTGCCGACCAAAGCCTTAAGCGCCGCGTTAAGGGTTGTCGCTTCGAAGGGGTCACCGATATTGACCCCCATCTGATCGATCAACACCTCGTCCGCGTACCGCTGATTTCCCTGGATGGTGATGTCGGCAATCGTGCCGCCAAAACTCAACTGCGCGCCTGCGTCCCGCCCAAAAAATGGCAGAACCAAAGCCAGAGATAGGATAAGGCGGCGCAGCGGCATGAACTTAAAATAAATCCTTTAACGCCGAACGCGCCGGCGTTGTCGATCATAGGGCCCCTCGCGCTTAGGGTCGTTGACAAGAAATCGCAAGTGATACCAGCGGCGACCCAGAATAACTCTAATGATCGCTGGTATAAGGGCCGCGACTGCGGCCCCCGCAGCGGCCCCGAGAATAGCGGACACGCGCCTCGGGGTATAAGCGAAGGCCCCGTCGGAGGCGAAACGCGAAGCGTTTCTGCCGTGAGACACAAAACGGCCAAAAAAGTATCAACTTTTTTGGCCGTTGGTATGATTTCGCCGACTTAAGGCATGGGTGAGGGCCATAAGAGCCGTGTCAAATCGTTCGTTGTTACCAACAAAAAGAACGACAAAATCAGGACCAAGCCGACGCGATGCAGCCATGCCACCACACGCGGGGGCAGGGGGCGTCGCGCCACCGCCTCGGCCCCGTAGAGCAGCAGATGCCCGCCGTCGAGGACGGGCATCGGGAACAGATTGATAAGGCCTAGTTGCAGGGACAAGAGCGCGGCCATGAACAGGAGCACCGTCGGGGCGAAGACGACAACCCGTCCCACCTCTTCGGCGATACGAACCGGTCCCCCCAGGTCGTCCAAATCGCGGTGCTGATTGATGAACTGGCTGGGCAGCTTGAAGATCAAGGTCGCGAACTGGCGCATTTGCTGGCCCGCCAAGGCCAAGGCCGCCAGCGGGCCTGGTTGGACCCAATCCGTATAAGGCCTGACGCCGAACCCGAAGACCCCTGCCGTCACTTGGTCGGCTTGCACGCGCGCCTCGGGCGTGCCGATCACGTCGCGCACTTGGCCGTCGCGTTCGATTGCCAGGGTCATGGGCTGGCCAATTTTGGCCTGACGAGCCTCAAAAAACGCTTGCCACGTGGTGAGCAATTGCCCGTCAAACCCCACGACCAAATCCCCGACCCGCAAGTCCATGTTCGCCGCAGGGGACCCAGGTTCCACCGCCGTGATTTCAAGGCGGGTATGGGCTAAGATGCCACTCGGGGCCGCCCCGTTGCCCAGGCCCGACTGCACCTCAATCGACAGGTTTTGCGGGGTCCCGTCTCGGTCGATCTGCATGTCGACCGCTTGGCCGAGGTTGGATTCGAAGGCCAAATCTAGGCTCGCAAAGCTGTCGATTGAACGCGCGCCCACCGCCAAGACCTTATCGCCAGGCTGCAAACCCGCCTGCGCCGCCGCGCTGCCAGGCACCACCGCGCCGATCACGGGGTCGAGGCGCGCTTGCCCAATCGACAAGGCTTGTATCCAGAACAGCCCCAAGGCCAAGATCAAGTTGGCGATGGGGCCCGCCGCGACCACCAAAGCCCGTTTCCAAAGAGCCAAGGCCGCCAAGGCATCGACGCGCGCATCCATGGCGTTTTGCGCTGGGTCGGCGGCCTCGCCATCCCCGGCAAATTTCACGAAACCGCCGAGCGGGAAGGCCCGCCAGGACCAGCGCGTGCCTTGGCGATCGTGTCTTGAAACCAGGATCGGGCCAAAGCCGATGGCAAACTCCTCGACCCCCACCCCAAAATAGCGACCGACGGCAAAGTGGCCCAATTCATGGATCAGGACCAGGACAAAGAAGACGCCAATAACGCCCAAGGGCCCCAGGACCCAATAGACCAGGAACGTCTCTAAGCCAGCCATGGGGCCATCCGCGCGCTGGTTTCGGCCCTGACCCAGGCATCAAGGGCCCGTAGGTCGTCCAAGGTTTCCCCCTTGGGGACATCGAGTGACTCCATCATGGCGCACAAGGTGGGCATGAGCCGACCGAAAGGCAAGCGCCGCGCGCGAACGGCGGCGTTCAAGACTTCGTTGACGGCGTTGAGGGCCAGACCCAGCGCCGTGCCTTGGGCCGCCTCCCCCGCCATGGCCGCGCGCGCCAAGGCCAGGGTCGGAAACACGGCTTCGTCGGGCGGTTCGAAGGTCATCTGGGCGACTTGGGTCAAACTGAGGGCGGGGCCGCCGACGCGCGCCCGGTCGGGATACGCGAGGCAATAGGCGATGGGCGTGCGCATGTCCGGTTGCCCTAGTTGCGCCAAAGTCGTCCCGTCGGCGTAGCTAACGCACGAATGGACGATGGACTGGGGATGGATCACAACCTCCAGCTGATCGGGGGCCAAATCGAACAGCCAGCGCGCCTCGATCATCTCGAGGGCCTTGTTCATCAAGGTCGCACTGTCGATCGTCACCTTGGCCCCCATGGACCAGTTGGGGTGCTTGAGCGCCTGATCCAGGTCCGCCTGGGCCACGTCGTGGGCCTGCCAGCCCCGAAACGGGCCGCCAGAGGCCGTCAACTGCACGCTTAGGATTCGGTCACGATGGCGGTCCTCCCAGCATTGAAAGATGGCATTATGTTCTGAGTCGAGAGGCAAAATGCGCGCGCCCTGCGCAGCAGCGGTGGCCATGAGCAAGCCCCCTGCGCAGACCAGAGCTTCCTTGTTGGCGAGCGCGAGGTCGCGGCCAGCCGATACGGCGGCGAGGGTCGGCGCAAGGCCCGCGAAACCGACGATGGCGGCGACCATCAAATCGTAAGGGTGTTCGGCGGCGTGAACCAGACCCTCCGCCCCCGCCAGAACGGGGAGGCGGGGCTGCACGTCCTTGAGCGCGGCCTGCAAAGAACGCGCCGCCGCGGGATCCGCCATGACCACCAGGTCGGGGTGAAACTCGGCGACCAAGGCGACCATGGCGTCGACATTAGCCTGGGCGGTCAAAATTGCGGCGCGGTAAGCCTCAGGCTGACGGCGCACGAGGTCGAGGGTCGAGGTCCCGATCGACCCGGTCGCCCCGAAAATGGCCAGCGCCTTGGGCGTCACGCCCGCAGCAACCAGTCCGCGCCGCACATGATCGGCAAGACGAGCAACAAGCTATCGACCCGATCCAACATGCCGCCGTGCCCGGGCATGAACTGGCCCGTATCTTTGCGGCCCTGACGGCGCTTCAGGGCGGAAATCCCCAAGTCCCCCGCCAGGTAGAGCCCGGACAAGAGGGTGACCCCGACAAGAACATCCCCGACCTGGCTGCCCGTCCCGACCAAGAACGCGGGCGGCCAGCGCAAAGCCGAAATCTGAGGAAAAGTCATGGCGCCAAAGGCCGCTAGGGCCAACAGGCTCCAACCCGCCCAAAACCCGCTCCAGGTCTTGTTGGGGCTCAAGGCAGGCCACAGCTTGGGTCCGCCTAACAGCTTGCCCCCGTAGTAGCCCGCCGTGTCGAACAAGACCGCCCCGACCAGGCAAAGAACCACCAAGTCGAGCGCGCCCGCCGCGGAGGTCAGAAGGGCCGACAAAAACGGCACGGCGCAGATCGATAGGCGGGTGAGCTCCGCGTACCAAGGCTGGGGCGCAAACATGTCCGCAAGCTCGCGCGCGCAAAGCCCGTAGACCACCATGAGCGCCAAGCCCAAGGCAAGGGTGCCGAGCGCAGATGCCAAGAGCATCAGGCCCGCGTAAACGAGGCCAGAGGCAACCCGTTGGCGATGTTCATGCGCGTGGGACACTTGGGCCTCGGGGTTTGGGTTCATGCAAGGTCCGCTAGGCCGCCAAAGCGCCGCTCGCGCGCGCGGTATTGATCCAGGCACGCGGCGAACAGCTCAGGCGTGAAGTCTGGCCATAGGGCCTCATGAAAGATCAATTCAGCATAGGCGCTCTGCCACAGCAAAAAGCCCGAGAGGCGGTGCTCGCCCGAGGTGCGGATGATCAGGTCGGGGTCGGGCAACTGGCCGCCGTAGAGATGCGCCGAAATCGTTTTGGCATCGATCTGTGCGGGGTCAAGCGCGCCCGATTGGACCTGGCGGGCCAGGCCTTGAACCGCATCGACCAGCTCATCCCGCCCGCCGTAGGACACGGCCAGATTGAACAAGCGGGTTTGGCACGCGGCGGTTTCCTGTTCTACGCGCCCGATCAAGTCTTGAATCGGTTGGGGCAACTTATGCCGCCGTCCAGACACCATAAATCGACAATCCTGATCGAAGAATTCTTCATGATAGCGTTGCAAGTAGTCCGCGAACAGGGACATGAGCGCCGTCACCTCGGCCTGGGGCCGCGCCCAGTTCTCCGAGGAAAACCCATAGACGGTCAAAATCGGGACGCCGAAGTCAGCCGAGGCTTTCAGAATGTGCCGAAAGGCCTCCATCCCTGCGGCATGACCCTGCGCCCGGCTTAGGCCGCGTGCCTGCGCCCACCGGCCATTGCCGTCCATAATCACACCAACATGTTTGGGGTTGGCCTGCGCGGCCTTAGCCAACAGCGCCTTGAGCGGCGGATCCTCCAAAACCATGCCGAGGTCGGAGTTTGTGAGGGCTAAACCTGCATAATATCGGCTTCTTTGGCCGACAGTCCTTCGTCGATTTGCTTGACGTGTTCGTCGGTCAATCTCTGGATTTTATCGGACAAGATTTTGAGGTCGTCTTGGGAGATTTCCGAGTCTTTTTCCATCTTCTTGGCCTTATCCATCCCGTCGCGACGGACGTTGCGTACCGCAACGCGCGATTCTTCGGCAAACCGTCCCGCCACCTTGACCAGATCCCGGCGGCGTTCCTCGGTTAAGTCGGGCAGCGGGATTCGGATCAGCTGCCCTTCGCCTGCGGGGTTGAGGCCCAAGTCTGAGTCGCGAATGGCCCGTTCCACCGCGGGTGCCAAATTGGCGTCCCAAACTTGGATGGTCAGCATGCGCGCTTCGGGCACCGAAACATTGCCGACTTGGCCGACTGGAGTCATGACCCCGTAGGCGTCAACACGAATCCCGTCGAGCAAGGCAGGATTGGCCCGGCCCGTGCGCAAACCGCTCAACTCGCGCCGATAGTTTTCCAACGCCCCATCCATGCGCAGTTCCAAATCGTCCAACAGTTCCTGGCTCATGGCTTTCCCTTAAGGTGTAACAGCAAATCGTGGGCGGGGGCTTAGCCCAAATGCTTAGCGGGTGACAACCGTGCACGTGCCCGTGCCCCGCACGGCCCCCGCCATGGCGCCAACGTCGTTGAGGTTGAAGACAATCAGGGGAAAGCCATTGTCCTTGGCAAGGGTGATCGCCGTCAAGTCCATAACCTTCAACTCGCGCTCTAGGACCTGATCGTAGGTCAAGGTCTCAAATCGCTTGGCGTCGGGATCGACTTGGGGGTCTTTGTCATAGACACCATCGACCTTGGTGGCCTTAACCATGGCATCGCACCCCATTTCCGCAGTGCGCAAGGCGGCGGCTGTATCGGTGGTGAAGTAAGGGTTGCCCGTCCCCGCCGCAAAAATAACGACGCGTCCCTTGTCCAAGTGGCGTTGGGCGCGCGCGCGGACGAATGTCTCGCAAATGGCCTCCATCGGAATCGCCGACTGCACGCGGGCATCGACGCCCTCGGCCAGCAGCGCCGACTTGACCGCCAAGGCGTTGATCGCAGTGGCCAGCATCCCCATATGATCCCCCGTTACCCGGTCGAGACCCTGGGCCGCGCCCGAGACCCCGCGAAAGATGTTGCCGCCGCCAACAACCAGGCAAATTTGACATCCGAGCGCCTGAACTTGGCCAACTTCTTGGGCAACGCGGGCCAGAAACTGCGGGTCGATGCCGTACTGGCGACCGCCCATCAAGGCTTCCCCCGACAATTTGACGAGCAAACGCTGAAACTTCGGGGGCTGAGTCATGTCGGGTCCTTGCGTGGTTTGAAGGCCCTTATACCAACGGCCAAAAAAGTTGACACTTTTTTGGCCGTTTTGTGTCTCGCGGCAGAAACGCTTCGCGTTTCGGCTTATTGGAGTTGCGGTCTCACCTCGCTCGCTAGGCTCGCTCAGCCCGACCTTTTAGGTGCGGTCTCACCTCGCTCGCTAGGCTCGCTCAGCCCGACCGCAGGACGGGGCCTTCGCTTATACCCCGAAGCGCTTTCTTAGCTCATCTCGGGGCCGCGCGCTTGGAGCGCGGGCGTTCCCTGCGCCCTGCGGGCTTGGAGTCCGATTGGCGCAGGATTGTCTGTTTAATTTCGTGTATAGGGAGGCTCTGAGCTTGTCGATTTGGACCCCGATCGGGGGTCCAAATCGACGTGGGCCAGGTTGACTGTGCAGAATGCAGGCCTTTGAGCGCCTATCGTCATCTGAGTCGCCTTGGTCCAGGCTCATAGCACGATCGGTAGAATAGGACGGGGACTTTAGAGCCCACGCCTGAAGACAATCAAGTGCTACTCGCTTACTATATGGAGGTCTGATATGACACAAACTCACCACCCGAACAACATCTTTGTTGGATGCGATGTCTCAAAGGCTGACATCGCCGTCTCTATCTTGGATAAGGACAGTGATAGACCCTTAAAGTCTTTCAAGGTTCTCAACTCCAAAACGGGACTTAAGAAACTCCTCAAAGAGGTCGAAAATCTCGGCCAAATATCCATGTGTGTTTTCGAACCAACAGGTGGATATGAGATCCTACTCGCCGAAACATTGCATGAAGCGAACTGGTATCTCCATCGCGCCGACACTCGAAAAGCATCTGCCTTCGCCAGGTCGCTCAACCAGGCCAAGACCGATCCCTTGGATGCCTTTGCCTTGGCCCTCTATGGGCGTGAACGCAAGAACCAGCTTAGACGTTACATACCCTTGAGCGCATTGCAAGTTGAGCTCAAGACTTTGGTAACCTATCGTGGAGACCTTGTCAAAGAGCAAACAAGATTGAAAAACCGTGCCCAGTGTATCGCGATTACTTCGCTGCAGAAGAAGCACCTTAGCCAGTCACTAAAATCGATCAAGGTTCGGATCAAAGAGGTTGAGGAAGCCGCTAGAGCTTTAATTAAATCTTGCCCCACCTTGAAGGCAAAATACGATGCTGCCACCAGCTGCCATGGGGTTGGTCCTGTTAGTGCTTTGGTCATGGTAGCCCTTGTCCCAGAGCTGGGAACGATCAACCGAAAGCAGGTGTCAGCCCTCGTCGGGTTGGTTCCTTATGCCAACCAAAGTGGCAACCGAGCGGGATATCAAAAAACTGGAAAGGGTCGATCTGTCCCTCGACAAGCCCTCTTCATGGCTGCCTTAGCCGCCTCAAGGACGGGGGTCACCAAGGAGCAGTATGAACGCCTCAGAGCCAACGGTAAGAAGCCTATGGTCGCCCTGATTGCGGTCGCCAGGAAGCTCGCTGAACACATCAACGCAAAATGCAAGATAGTTGTGATGGAGGCGCAAAAATAAAATGCGCTTACTCGGTAGATGACGCCAGATGGGGGCTTGCTGAATTTAGGGCCTCACGTCCGCATTTTTTGGGAAAGCACGCCACGCGACCGATGAGCGCCTGAATATCGCAAAAGAACAACGCCATTCTGTGCCGAACGCAGCGAGGTCGCAGAATCCATCACCAGTTGGTAGCCGATGGGACGGAAGGATCCATGTCCGCATCAACGTCAGCCGCCTTATCCAACGGAAAGGTTAAATGACCCTTATACCAACGGCCACAGTGCACGACAGTAGCTTCTCAGGATATCCTCAGGCGTGACCTACGCCAATACTGGCATGCTTTTTCTGGTTCCATCTGAATAAGCCGCCTAAGCTCGTCAAACCCGGTTCTGAAGACAGACTTTTTGTATCGTCCGTGAGACCCTCGTGGTCTCGGGGCTGTTCCAATTTTTGCAGATCCAATTTTGGTGGCCCAGGTCATTGCCAATGCTAGAATACTCATAAGTAGATCGAGTTTCTTAGTGATTGTTAAGCGCGTGTCCTCTAGATTGAAGCCTTTTGTTTTTGCATCTGCAAATAGGCACTCAATGGCCCAACGACGTTTGTAGCTTTTCATGGCATCACCAGCATTTCCGTTCGTAGCGACAATCAGAAGTTCTTTTCCGCCGAATTTGTTTTTGGCCTCCCGATCCCTAGTTCTTCTAGGTTTTTTGCCCTCAATGTATTTGGATGCAAAATTGAGCCACACGGGATTACCTTGCTCGTCTTTCTCAAGATAACCTCTGAATGTTTGAAGCGTGCGTTTGGTCCCAACTATTTCGCTCAATTTCTGACGCGTACCATCCTCAAGAGTAACACGCTGGTTCGATCTGAGGCGGATCGCAGTCTGGACGCCGCTTTCAACCAGAAAGCTCAACCACTCCGCGCCAATAAATTCACGGTCCGCCAACAGGGTCTTGATGCTGCTTGCTCCGAATAAGTTCAAATATCTCTTCATGAGATCAATGCGTTGGTCGGTGTTGCTGCAACCTGGCTTATTCAACACGGTCCACATCAACGGAAGTCTATATCGCCGCGTAACAACTGCGAGAACCAGAATATTCATATGTGTGGAACCTATCTTCCAGTCGGTTCTGTCAAGACAAAGGTCTCAGCTCTTTGGAAGGTTAAGCATCTGTACAATCAGTAATGCTGACCAATCTTGAACAAGGTTTGTTTCAGAGAAGAAACGTTGAATACGGCGATAGATGCTCGGAATTTTCGCTGCTGTGGGAAGTTTCGAACTTATGTGACTCAAATTCGGCGTCCGAGAACTGGTCATTCCAACAATCATTAGGCTCAAAACTTCAAGACGGTTCTTGCTTAATGGCACGCTGTTCGATAACTGGGCGCTGAGGGAGTCGATGGTTTTGCGGATCATGGGGATACTCGATTCACTGTTGCAGAGTCCCCTCCGCAAGCACATATCGGCTCCCTCAGCAACTACTGTCGTGCACTGTGGCCAACGGCCATAAAAGTGTCAGCTTTTATGACCGATGGTATGAGAGAGCCCGAACTTTGTGCCGTGCCAACGACGCCCGAGGGGACACGGACATTGCTTTGGTCCTAAAAATTTCGATCGACGGTGCCATCGACGCGGACTTCCTGGGCTTCGTCGTTGCCCAGTTCGCCGAAGGTCAGCTCAATCCGTGCGACGGAGTCGGCCCCTGGCTTGCTGATCCATCCAAAAGTGACCGAACCCACGGGATCTTCATTAGGGGTATAGGTTTCACCGTCGCTTAAGGTCAGTTCGTCACGCCGAACACCTGGCTCAATTCCCCGCGCACGATAAATTGATCGCCCGTGGCGCTGGGGTTGGTGGCGTATTCTAATCCAACGCCCAAGCGCCCAAGGTCCGTTGTGCTTTTCGCCGAGGTCGTCCCGTCAGAAAAGGTGAAGGCTGCCACCTGTTCGCTCGCGTACATGAGATCAACATAGGGTTTCAGCGTTGCATTTGTCCCCAAGGCTCGTTCGCCGCTGATCCCTCCTTTGAGGATCAGACGGTAAGACCGTGCGTCGCCCGTGGCCCTAGCGGTGGTCAAAAAGTCATTTTGCGACAAGGTCAGGGTTGAGGACCCTGTATAGATGAGGCCTCGATTGTTCCATGCACCGTAGTAGCCCAGAGAAAACCCAGCCCGATCGACATCGGTTTCATCCTCATAGTTCCAGCTTGAGGCCTCAACCCCATAGAGCAGCCCGCCGACCATATCGACGGTCTTGAACATCTCACGGCCGACCATTGCGTAGGCGAAGGTGCCATCACCTTGCAGTTCTGCATCGACGGACGCCGACGACAGGCCAACCGAGAACCAGTCAACCAAGGAAAAGCCCTGGCCGCCGTCGCGCGCCGACAGCACGTGCAGGCGCCGATAGTCCCCGATCTCGCCGTCTTGGGACCCCTGGGCATACTCATAAAGATCCTTCTGAGACAACCAATCCTCCCATTCCTCAATCGAATCCCTATCGCGCGAGGTCGGCGTACGCGCCAGACCGCCGATCACGGCGTCGCTGATCAAGTCCCCCAACTGGCCGCCCATGACTTCGCTTGTGGCGATCGAGGTCGCGCGCGAACCTGTATCGCCCTCATCCACACCATCGGTGTCTTCAATCGCAACCCCCGCATCGTCGTCCTGCACCCATACAATGATCTCAGTCACGTCGTCATTATAACCACCGCCCGACGCGGTCAGCGCCACCGTAACAAACTCATCTTCGTCGTCATCATCATGCAGTCCTTCGAGTGTAACGTCTTGCTTCACATTCCAATTGCTGGCGTCGAACGTCAGTGGAGTGGGATTGATGGATAACTTGGCACCATCCTCGGCATTTTGTTCGACTATGGTTACCGTCACATCCTCCCCTGGCAACGGCTCTGCGGTGAGATCAACCCTGATTATCGTCTCTCCCCCTTCCTGTACCTCCGCGTCGCTTGCCACGTCGTTTGCCACACCGCCTACTGCGTCGCTTGCTATGTCGCTTGCTGAAGTATTCACACCAACACCGCCTCCCGCCGCGTTGGTGACCTCAACGACAAACCTCAGGTCGTTTAACCCTCGGTAGCCCGCATCGGCGCTGTTGGCAAAACTCATGTTGATCGTGGCGTCAAAATCTGCAAGTTTCTGCGGCTGGTCCACCCCCGCAATCCAAAAGCTCTGGGGCGCCGTCCAGTTCGCAAGCTCAAAGGTCAAACTTGTGCTATCGAGTTGCTGCCCATCTTGGTCCCGCGAAACCTTGGCAATCTCCGTATCGCTACTCGAAACCAAAATCGTCACTGTGTCGGCGGGCGCTTCGATAAGCCTCACCTCAACCTCCTGATACGTGTCCTCTTCCAAGGTCAGGGCCGTGTCATCGCTCGACAAGTCGATGTCTGATCCTCCCGCGGGCCTCACCCCGATGGGGTCCGTGTCTTCCTCATCGACCACATTGGTCACCGTCACCGTCACGTCCTGAACCGTGCCATTGGCAGGGCTCACCCCATCCCATGCCGTGACCCGCAACTCATAGATATTGTCCTGGTTCGCATCGTCAGGGTTTTCATAGTCGGCGGAATCCGATCCATTGGCACCAAAGCTCAAAGCCCCGCCTTCGGTTAGGCTAAAGAGACCCGCATCGGCCCCGCCCGTGAGACTATAGGTAAGGGGGCCATTCGTATCTGTAGCAACGACTGTCGCGATGGTTCCTGAGGCGTTTTCGGGCCAGTTGAAATTATAATCACCTTCGTCGAAGGTTGGCCCTGTCATATCTGCCGTTCGTGACAACTGCGCCGCCGCCGCATTGCCATTGCCTGCACTATCAAAGGCGACACCTGCAGCAACATCCACCGTAACATCCCCGTCGCTCGCTGGCGTCACATCAAAACTATAGGACGCCCCAGACCCCGTAAATTGATCAAGGCTGGCGTTCGTAACCACCACATCATTCAACTCAAAACCCGTCACAGCCTCGCTGAACGTCGCTGTAACCGTGAAGGTCCCCGAAACGAAATCTCCCGCCTGCGTGTCGAGCGTCACCGTTGAGGTCGTCAGATCTGCCGTCACCCTAAGCGTCGAGGCCGCCAAATTGCCATTGCCTGCACTATCAAAGGCGACATCTGCCCCAAGGCTCACCGTCACGTCCCCATCGCTCGTCGGACGCACATCAAAACTGTAGTCCGACCCCGTGCCCTGCAAGTTGTCCGCGACGCCATTGCCCACAACGATATCACCCAACTCAAAGCCCGTGACAGATTCACTGAACGTTGCTGTCACGGTGAACGCCTCACCCACAACATTGCTCCCCCCCGACATTGCCAATCCAACCGTCGGGGCGGTCAAGTCCGCCTTGCGTAATAACTGCGCCGCAGCCGCATTGCCATTGCCCGCACTATCAAAGGCGACATTCGCAACCACATCCACCGTAACATCCCCATCGCTCGTTGGCGTCACATCGAAGGTATAGATCGACCCAGACCCCAAGAAGTTGCTCAAAGTACCATTGCCCACAACAACATCCGAAAGCTCAAAGCCTGTTACAGACTCCGAAAACTCAACCGTGACGCTAAAGGCACTCGAAAATGGACCGTCCGCCAGGGTTGTAAGCGACACCGTCGGCGCCGTCATATCTGCCGTCCGTGACAACTGCGCTGCGGCCGCATTGCCATTGCCTGCACTATCAAAGGCGACACCTGCAGCCACGTCCACCGTAACCTCCCCGTCGCTCGCTGGCGTCACATCAAAACTGTAGTCCGACCCCGTGCCCTGGAAGTTATCCGCCGTGCCATTGCCCACCTCTATATCACCCAACCCAAAGCCCGTAACAGACTCACTGAACGTCGCTGTCACCGTGAACTCGCCAGCAACTGGATTGCTCGCCGTCGTGCTCAACCCGAGCGTCGATCCGTCCAAATCCGCCGTCAAAGAAAGGGGCGTGGCCGCCGCATTGCCGTTGCCCGCAGCGTCCTGCGCAACACCTGCACCCACATCTACCGTAACCTCCCCGTTGCTGGTCGGCGTCACATCAAAGCTATAGTTCTGACCCGATCCTTGGAAGTTACCCACGCTGCCATTGCCAACCTCGACATCGCTTGAGTCAAAGTCCGTCACATCCTCGCTGAAGGTGGCGCTCACCGAAAACGTCGTCCCAACAGGGCTGGTCGCACTCGTTGCCAAGCTGACCGTCGGCGACGTCAAGTCCGCCGTTAGCGAAAGCTGATCAGAGGCTTCGTTGCCATTGCCCGCGCGATCCTGGACACCCTCCTCTGCTACCAAAATCGTCACCGTACCCGTCGCGGCTGGGGTCACATTAAAGGAATAGACCTTCCCCGACCCGACCAGATTAGTCCCAACCGCATTGGTTAGGATGAGATCGTCCAGGGCAAAATCGCTCACTTCCTCCGAAAACTCCGCCGTTACGCTGAAGGTTCCCCCAATAGGTTCGGGGGCCGAGGTCTGTAACGTCACCGTCGGGACCGTGAAATCGGCCGTCCTTGTGAGTTGCGCCGCCGCCGCAGTCGCGTTGCCCGCCCCATCTTGGGCCGCACCCGCCACCACATCCACCGTCACAACCCCGTCGCTTATCGGCGTCACATCGAAGCTATAGGACGCCCCAGAGCCCGTAAATTGATCAAGGCTGGCGTTCGTAACCACCACATCATTCAACTCAAAACCCGTCACAGCTTCATCGAACGTCGCTGTAACCGTGAAGGCCCCCGAAACGAAATCTCCCGCCTGCGTGTCAAGCGTCACCGTTGAGGCCGTCAAATCTGCCGTCACCGAGAGCGTCGAGGCCGCCAAATTGCCATTGCCTGCACTATCAAAGGCGACACCTGCCCCAAGGCTCACCGTCACATCCCCATCGCTCGCTGGCGTCACATCAAAACTGTAGTCCGACCCCGTGCCCTGGAAATTATCCGCCGTGCCATTGCCCACAACGATATCACCCAACTCAAAGCCCGTGACAGATTCACTAAACGTTGCTGTCACGGTGAACTCCGAACCCACAACATTGCTTCCCCCCGACGTTGCCAATCCAACCGTCGGGGCAGTCAAGTCCGCCTTGCGTAATAACTGCGCCGCAGCCGCATTGCCATTGCCCGCACTATCAAAGGCGACATTCGCAACCACATCCACCGTAACATCGCCCGTCGCCAATGGCATCACATCGAAGGTATAGCTCGACCCAGAGCCCAAGAAGTTGCTCAAGGTACCATTGCCCACAACAACATCCGAAAGCTCAAAGCCTGTTACAGACTCCGAAAACGCAACCGTGACGCTAAAGGCACTCGAAAATGGACCGTCCGCCAGGGTTGTAAGCGACACCGTCGGCGCCGTCATATCTGCCGTCCGTGACAACTGCGCTGCCGCCGCATTGCCATTGCCTGCACCATCAAAGGCGACACCTGCAACCACGTCCACCGTAACATCCCCGTCGTCCTCTGGCGTCACATCAAAACTATAGGACGCCCCAGACCCCGAAAAGTTATCCGCCGTGCCATTGCCCACCACGATATCACCCAACTCAAAGCCCGTCACAGACTCACTGAACGTCGCCGTCACCGTGAACTCGCCAGCGACTGGATTGCTCGCCGTCGTGCTCAACCCGAGCGTCGGTCCGTCCAAATCCGCCGTCAAAGAAAGGGGCGTGGCCGCCGCATTGCCATTGCCCGCAGCGTCCTGCGCAACACCTGCAGCCACATCTACCGTAACCTCCCCGTTGCTGGTCGGCGTCACATCAAAGCTATAGCTCCGCCCAGATCCCGAGAAGTTGCCCAAGCTGCCATTGCCAATCTCGACATCGCTTGAGTCAAAGTCCGTCACGTCCTCGCTGAAGGTGGCGCTCACCGAAAACGTCGTCCCAACAGGGCTGGTCGCACTCGTCGCCAAGCTGACCGTCGGCGATGTCAAGTCCGCCGTCACCCTAAGCGTCGAAGCGGCTGTGTTGCCATTACCCGCGCTGTCAACCGCAACACCCGCCGCCACGTCCACCGTCACATCCCCTGTGCGTGTTGGCGTCACATCAAAGCTATAGTTCTGTCCCGATCCTTCCAAGCTGCCCGCGCTACCATTGCCCACCACGATATCACCCAACTCAAAGCCCGTCACAGATTCACTGAACGTCGCCGTCACGGTGAATGTCCCCCCAACAAGACCTGCGTCTGTTGCCAACCCAACCGTCGGGACGGTCAAGTCCGCCTCTCGTAAAAGCTGCGCCGCCGCCACATTGCCGTTGCCCGCGCTGTCAAACGCAACGCCCGCAACCACGTCCAACGTCACGTTGCCCGTCGCCACTGGCGTCACATTGAAGGTATAGATCGACCCAGACCCCAATAGGTTGCTCAAAGTACCATTGCTGACAAAAACATCCGAAAGTCCAAAGCCTGTCACAGGCTCGGAGAAGGTGACCGTGACGCTAAAGATGCCCGAAAAAGGACCGTCGGTCAGGGTTGTAAGCGACACCGTCGGGGCCGTCATATCTGCCGTCCGCGACAACTGCGCCGCTGCCGCATTGCCATTGCCTGCACTATCAAAGGCGACACCTGCAGCCACGTCCACCGTAACATCCCCGTCGCTCGCTGGCGTCACATCAAAACTGTAGTCCGACCCCGTGCCCTGGAAGTTGTCTGCGATGCCATTGCCCACCACGATATCATTCAACTCAAACCCCGTCACAGACTCACTGAACGTCGCCGTCACCGTGAACTCGCCAGCAACCGGATTGCTCGCCGTCGTGCTCAACCCGAGCGTCGGTCCGTCCAAATCCGCCGTCATCACTAAGCTCGCCGCCGCCGCATTGCCATTGCCCGCAGCGTCCTGCGCAACACCTGCCCCCACATCTACCGTAACCTCCCCGTTGCTGATCGGCGTCACATCAAAGCTATAGTTCCGCCCAGATCCCGAGAAGTTGTCCAAGCTGCCATTGGCAACATCGACGTCACTTGCGTCAAAATCCGTCACATCCTCGCTGAAGGTGGCGCTCACCGAAAACGTCGTCCCAACAGGGCTGGTCGCACTCGTCGCCAAGCTGACCGTCGGCGATGTCAAGTCCGCCGCCACCGAAAGCTGATCAGAGGCTTGGTTGCCATTGCCCGCACGATCCTGAACCCCCTCCTCTGCTACCGCAATCGTCACCGTGCCCGTCGCGGCTGGGATCACATCAAAGGTATAGACCGACCCCGACCCGACCAGATTATCCCCCTGCGCATTGGTTAGGATGAGATCGTCCAGGGCAAAATCGCTCACATTCTCCGAAAACTCCGCCGTCACACTGAAAGTTCCCCCAACAGGTTCGGAGCTAGAAGTCTGCAACGTCACCGTCGGGACCGTGAAATCGGCCGTCCTTGTGAGTTGCGCCGCCGCTGCGGTCGCGTTGCCCGCCCCATCTTGGGCCGCACCCGCCGCCACATCCACCGTCACGACCCCGTCGCTCGTCGGCGTCACATCGAAGCTATAGGACGCCCCAGACCCCGTAAATTGATCAAGGCTGGCGTTCGTAACCACCACATCGCCCGCATCAAAACCCGTCACAGCCTCGCTGAACGTCGCCGTAACCGTGAAGGCCCCCGAAACGAAATCACCCACCTGCGTGTCAAGCGTCACCGTCGAGGCCGTCAGATCTGCCGTCACCCTAAGCGTCGAAGCCGCCAAATTGCCATTGCCTGCACTATCAAAGGCGACACCTGCCCCAACGCTCACCGTCACGTCCCCATCGCGCGTCGGCCGCACATCAAAGCTATAGGCAGACCCCGAACCTTGGAAGTTGTCCGCAATGCCATTGCCAACCTCCACATCACTCAACTCAAAACCCGTAACAGCTTCACTGAACGTTGCTGTCACGGTGAACGCCTCACCCACAAGATCACCACTCACCAGATTTGCCAATCCAACCGTCGGCGCCGTCAAATCTGCCTCTCGTAAAAGCTGCGCCGCAGCCGCATTGCCGTTGCCCGCACTATCAAAGGCGACATTCGCAACCACATCCACCGTAACATCCCCGTCGTCCTCTGGCGTCACATCGAAGGTATAGATCGACCCAGACCCCAAGAAGTTGCTCACGGTGGCGTTGCCCACAACCAGGTCCTCAAGTCCAAAACCTGTCACAGACTCGGAGAAGGTGGCCGTGACGCTAAAGGCACTCGAAAATGGACCGTCCGCTAGGGTTGTAAGCGACACCGTCGGCGCCGTCATCTACCGAGTAAGCGCATTTTATTTTTGCGCCTCCATCACAACTATCTTGCATTTTGCGTTGATGTGTTCAGCGAGCTTCCTGGCGACCGCAATCAGGGCGACCATAGGCTTCTTACCGTTGGCTCTGAGGCGTTCATACTGCTCCTTGGTGACCCCCGTCCTTGAGGCGGCTAAGGCAGCCATGAAGAGGGCTTGTCGAGGGACAGATCGACCCTTTCCAGTTTTTTGATATCCCGCTCGGTTGCCACTTTGGTTGGCATAAGGAACCAACCCGACGAGGGCTGACACCTGCTTTCGGTTGATCGTTCCCAGCTCTGGGACAAGGGCTACCATGACCAAAGCACTAACAGGACCAACCCCATGGCAGCTGGTGGCAGCATCGTATTTTGCCTTCAAGGTGGGGCAAGATTTAATTAAAGCTCTAGCGGCTTCCTCAACCTCTTTGATCCGAACCTTGATCGATTTTAGTGACTGGCTAAGGTGCTTCTTCTGCAGCGAAGTAATCGCGATACACTGGGCACGGTTTTTCAATCTTGTTTGCTCTTTGACAAGGTCTCCACGATAGGTTACCAAAGTCTTGAGCTCAACTTGCAATGCGCTCAAGGGTATGTAACGTCTAAGCTGGTTCTTGCGTTCACGCCCATAGAGGGCCAAGGCAAAGGCATCCAAGGGATCGGTCTTGGCCTGGTTGAGCGACCTGGCGAAGGCAGATGCTTTTCGAGTGTCGGCGCGATGGAGATACCAGTTCGCTTCATGCAATGTTTCGGCGAGTAGGATCTCATATCCACCTGTTGGTTCGAAAACACACATGGATATTTGGCCGAGATTTTCGACCTCTTTGAGGAGTTTCTTAAGTCCCGTTTTGGAGTTGAGAACCTTGAAAGACTTTAAGGGTCTATCACTGTCCTTATCCAAGATAGAGACGGCGATGTCAGCCTTTGAGACATCGCATCCAACAAAGATGTTGTTCGGGTGGTGAGTTTGTGTCATATCAGACCTCCATATAGTAAGCGAGTAGCACTTGATTGTCTTCAGGCGTGGGCTCTAAAGTCCCCGTCCTATTCTACCGATCGTGCTATGAGCCTGGACCAAGGCGACTCAGATGACGATAGGCGCTCAAAGGCCTGCATTCTGCACAGTCAACCTGGCCCACGTCGATTTGGACCCCCGATCGGGGTCCAAATCGACAAGCTCAGAGCCTCCCTATACACGAAATTAAACAGACAATATCTGCCGTCCGTGACAACTGCGCCGCCGCCGCATTGCCATTGCCTGCACTATCAAAGGCGACACCTGCAGCCACGTCCACCGTAACATCCCCGTCGCTCGTTGGCGTCACATCAAAACTGTAGTCCGACCCCGTGCCCTGGAAATTATCCGCCGTGCCATTGCCCACCACGATATCATTCAACTCAAAGCCCGTCACAGACTCACTGAACGTCGCCGTCACCGTGAACTCGCCAGCAACCGGATTGCTCGCCGTCGTGCTCAGCCCGAGCGTCGATCCGTCCAAATCCGCCGTCATCACTAAGCTCGCCGCCGCCGCATTACCATTGCCCGCAGCGTCCTGCGCAACACCTGCCCCCACATCTACCTTCACATCGCCATTGCCCTGCGGCGTCACATCAAAGCTATAGTTCCGCCCAGATCCCGAGAAGTTACCAACGCTGCCGTTGTCAACCTCGACATCGCTTGAGTCAAAATCCGTCACATCCTCGCTGAAGGTGGCGCTCACCGAAAACGTCGTCCCAACAGGGCTGGTCGCACTCGTTGCCAAGCTGACCGTCGGCGACGTCAAGTCCGCCGCCACCGAAAGCTGATCAGAGGCTTGGTTGCCATTGCCCGCACGATCCTGAACACCCTCCTCTGCTATCGCAATCGTCACTGTGCCCGTCGCGGCTGGGGTCACATTAAAGGAATAGACCGACCCCGACCCGACCAGATTAGTCCCAACCGCATTGGTAAGGATGAGATCGTCCAGGGCAAAATCGCTCACATTCTCCGAAAACTCCGCCGTCACACTGAAAGTTCCCCCAATAGGCTCGAAGATCGAAGTCTGTAACGTCACCGTCGGGACCGTCAAATCGGCCGTCCTTGTGAGTTGCGCCGCCGCCGTGGTCGCGTTGCCCGCCCCATCTTGGGCCGCACCCGCCGCCACATCCACCGTCACAAGCCCGTCGCTCGTCGGCGTCACATCGAAGCTATAGGACGCCCCAGACCCCGCAAATTGATCAAGGCTGGCGTTCGTAACCACCACATCATTCAACTCAAAACCCGTCACAGCTTCATCGAACGTCGCTGTAACCGTGAAGGCCCCCGAAACGAAATCTCCCGCCTGCGTGTCAAGCGTCACCGTTGAGGCCGTCAGATCTGCCGTCACCCTAAGCGTCGAAGCCGCCAAATTGCCATTGCCCGCACTATCAAAGGCGACACCTGCCCCAAGGCTCACCGTCACGTCCCCATCGCTCGTCGGACGCACATCAAAACTGTAGTCCGACCCCGTGCCCTGCAAGTTGTCCGCGATGCCATTGCCAACCTCCACATCACTCAACTCAAAACCCGTAACAGCTTCACTGAACGTTGCTGTCACGGTGAACGCCTCACCCACAAGATCACCACTCACCAGATTTGCCAATCCAACCGTCGGCGCCGTCAAATCTGCCTCTCGTAAAAGCTGCGCCGCAGCCGCATTGCCGTTGCCCGCACTATCAAAGGCGACATTCGCAACCACATCCACCGTAACATCCCCGTCGCTCGTTGGCGTCACATCGAAGGTATAGATCGACCCAGACCCCAAGAAGTTGCCAAAGGTGGCGTTGCCCACAACCAGGTCCTCAAGTCCAAAACCTGTCACAGGCTCGGAGAAGGTGGCCGTGACGCTAAAGGCACTCGAAAATGGACCGTCCGCCAGGGTTGTAAGCGCCACCGTCGGGGCCGTCATATCTGCCGTCCAGGACAACTGCGCTGCCGCCGCATTGCCATTGCCTGCACTATCAAAGGCGACACCTGCAGCCACATCCACCGTAACATCCCCGTCGCTCGCTGGCGTCACATCAAAACTGTAGTCCGACCCCGTGCCCTGGAAGTTATCCGCCGTGCCATTGCCCACCACGATATCATTCAACTCAAAGCCCGTCACAGACTCACTGAACGTCGCCGTCACCGTGAACTCGCCAGCAACTGGATTGCTCGCCGTCGTGCTCAACCCGAGCGTCGGTCCGTCCAAATCCGCCGTCAAAGAAAGGGGCGTAGCCGCCGCATTGCCGTTGCCCGCAACGTCCTGCGCAACACCTGCACCCACATCTACCGTAACCTCCCCATTGCTGATCGGCGTCACATCAAAGCTATAGTTCTGACCCGATCCTTGGAAGTTACCCACGCTGCCATTGGCAACCTCGACATCGCTTGAGTCAAAGTCCGTCACATCCTCGCTGAAGGTGGCGCTCACCGAAAACGTCGTCCCAACAGGGCTGGTCGCACTCGTCGCCAAGCTGACCGTCGGCGACGTCAAGTCCGCCGTCACCGAAAGTTGCGCAGAAGCTTCGTTGCCATTGCCCGCACGATCCTGAACACCCTCCTCTGCTACCGCTATCGTCACTGTGCCCGTCGCGGCTGGGGTCACGTTAAAGGAATAGACCGACCCCGACCCGACCAGATTAGTCCCAACCGCATTGGTTAGGATGAGATCGTCCAGGGCAAAATCGCTCACATCCTCCGAAAACTGCGCTGTCACGCTGAAAGTACCCCCAATAGGTTCGGGGGCCGAGGTCTGCAACGTCACCGTCGGGGCCGTGACATCGGCCGTCCGTGACAATTGCGTCGCGGCCGCATTGCCGTTGCCCGCGCTGTCCACCGCAGCACCCGCAGCCACATCGACCGTAACATCCCCATCGCCCTCTGGCGTCACATCGAAACTAAAGTCCGATCCCGATCCCTGGAAGTTGTCCACGCTGCCATTGTCAACATCGACATCGTCCGCATCAAAACCCGTCACAGCCTCGCTGAACGTCGCCGTAACCGTGAAGGCCCCCGAGACCAGGCTCTCCGCTTCGGAATTCAGGGCCAAGGATGGCCCCGTTACATCCGCCGTCCGTTCCAAGGTTAGGGCAGCTGTATTGGAATGGCCGTCCTCACTCAAAGCAACCGCTACGGGCACATCTACCTTTACAGGACCATCAGTTGTTGGTGTCACATCAAAACTGTAGTTCGCCTTGTAGTCCTCATTGCAGATCAAACCCAAGGGTGTGAAATTGTCGACGGTGCCATTCTCCACCACAATATCCCCCACCTGACCTAAGTCAAAGCACGTCGCAGGCTCGGAGAAGGCGACCTCAACCGTGAAAGCCCCAGAGACGACATCCGTTGCGTCCGTAGTCAGGGTAACATACGGCACCGTCACAGTCTCCGAAACTTGGCCCGCCCCGAAATCGTTCACCGCCCGCACACGCACTTGGTAGGCAACACCATTTTCGACTTTGAAGCTCACGTTCGTTGCGCTACTGTTAGTTGAAACGTAGCCGCCGTCATTTACCTCGTACTCGTAGTACAAAATCTCCGATCCACCATCGCTGGGCGCAGTCCACGTCAAATTCAGGGCCTGTTCGTCATCAGGCGTCGCCAACAGGTCTGTCGGGGCATCGGGGGGCGTCGTAACGCTGACATCCTTTTGCGCTGTCGTCGCACTATCCCCCTGCCCGTAGCCGCCGCCCGTGGCGGTCAAGGTCAAGGTTGCTCTTCCTGCTTGCAAGATCGACGCCCTATAAACACCCTTTACTGTGACGACTTGTTCGGTTCCCCAATTCTCCGCTGTGAAGGTCAAAAACTCATCTGACCCAGTCCCCCAGTCCACCGTCGCAACACTCGGGTCCCCAGAAACCACGCTCACCTGCACATCCTCCGTCGGCTGCGCTTTCAAGGCCACCCTAAAGCTGCCGTCTCCATCCTCTCCAATCTCCAGGACCTGTCCTGCATCAGACACAAGAATCTCGGGCTCCGTCGTGTTGGTAACGCTGACTGCCTTTTCCGCTGTCGTCGCACTATTCCCCTGCGTGTAGCCACCGCCCGTGGCGGTCAAGGTCAAGGTTGCTGTTCCTGCTTGCAAGGTCGACGCCCTATCAACACCCTTTACTGTGACGCTTTGTTCGGTTTCCCAATTCTCAGCTGTGAAGGTCAAAAACTCATCTGGCCCAGTCCCCCAGTCCACCGTCGCAACACTCGGGTCCCCTGAAACCACGCTCACCTGCACATCCCCCGTCGGCTGCGCTTTCAAGGCTACCGTAAAGGTGCCGTCTCCATCCTCTGCAATCTCCAGGGCCTCCCCAGCATCAGACACAAGAATCTCGGGTTCCGTCGTGTTGGTCACGCGGACATCCTTTTCCGCTGTCGTCGCACTATCCCCCTGCCCGTAGCCACCGCCCGTGGCAGTCAAGGCAAAGGTTGCTGTTCCTGCTTGCAAGGTCGACGACCTATCAACACCCGATACTATGACGAATATTTCGGTGTCCCAATTCTCCGTTGTGAATTTCAAATACTGATTCGACCTTTCCCCCCAGTCCACCGTCGCAACACTCGGGTCCCTGGAAACCACGCTCACCTGCACATCCGCCGTCGGCTGCGCTTTCAAGGCCACCGTAAAGAAACCTCCTTCATCCTCTTTAAACTCCAGGACATCCTCTGCATTAGACACAACAATCTCGGGGGTCGTCGCGTTGGTAAGGCTGACTTCCTTTTCCGCTGTCGTCGCACTATCCCCCTGCCCGTAGCCACCGCCCGTGGCGGTCAAGGTCAAGGTTGCTGTGCCTGCTTGCAAGGTCGACGCCCTATCAACACCCTTTACTGTGAGGACTTGTTCGGTTCCCCAATTCTCCGTTGTGAAGGTCAAAAACTCATTCGGCCCAGACCCCCAGTCCACCGTCGCAACACTCGTGTCCCCAGAAACCACGCTCACCTGCACATCCCCCGTCGGCTGCGCCGTCAAGGCAACCCTAAAGGTGCCGTCCCCATTCTCTGCAATCTCTAGGACCTGTCCTGCATCAGACACAAGAATCTCGGGCTCCGTTGTGTTGGTAAGGCTGACATCCTTTCCCGCTGTCGTCGCACTATCCCCCTGCCCGTAGCCACCGCCCGTGGCGGTCAAGGTCAAGGTTGCTGTTCCTGCTTGCAAGGTCGACGCCCTATCAACACCCTTCACTGTGACGACTTGCTCGGTTCCCCAATTCTCCGCTGTGAAGGTCAAAAACTCATCTGGCCCAGTCCCCCAGTCCACCGTCGCAACACTCGTGTCCCCTGAAACCACGCTCACCTGCACATCCCCCGTCGGCTGCGCTTTCAAGGCTACCGTAAAGGTGCCGTCTCCATCCTCGCTAATCTCCAGGGCCTGTCCTGCATCAGACACAAGAATCTCGGGCTCGGTTGTGTTGGTAACACTGACTTCCTTTTCCGCTGTCGTTCCACTAACCCCCTGCCCGTAGCCACCGCCCGTGGCGATCAAGGTCAAGGTTGCTGTGCCTGCTTGCAAGGTCAACGCCCTATCAACACCCTTCACTGTGAGGACTTGTTCGGTTCCCCAATTCTCCGCCGTGAAGATCAAAAAATCATCTGACCCAGTCCCCCAGTCCACCGTCGCAACACTCGGGTCCCCTGAAACCATGCCCACCTGCACATACCCCGTCGGCTGCGCTTTCAAGGCAACCCTAAAGGTGCCGTCTCCATCAGGGCAATCGCACTTCAAAATCCTTGAATGAGTGTCTTTAAGAACTCGTTGCTCCATCCCGCGCGTTTGAACTTGACGCGATTTGAGGACTTGTCGTTGTTAGCCTTTATGATGTTCAAAGCAATGCGCCGTAAGGCAGCAAAGTTTGCAGGTGCGTTGCCCTTTCTCGCACGATGGAAGTCCTCGTTCATCACGACATCTAGGGACCAATGTAAACTATTTTCAATCTGCCAATGACCACGGATTAGATTGGCAGCCTCCTGAGCGGTGCTCTGCTTTGACATAAGATAAGTCCGCTCTTCTTGGCTAACTTTCCCATCAACTTCACGCTTATACAACACATGGACGAAAGCAGAAAGGTGGGGCCAATCATGGGTTTGTGTCACATAATCTGGGACCTCATAAACTCTATAGCGGCGCTCCTCAATACGGCCATGGTCAGCATCCGTGGAACTGTACTCATTCGCCCAAATCGTTTGTGGGTCTGCAATAAAGGTCTGAATATCGTTCATCAACCCCTTCTGGTTGGCCTTGAGTTGTATGCAATACTCTGCACCTTGAGCGGCGATCAGTTCACAGGTCTCGCGTTGGCAGTGCAGGGCGTCGGCGGTAAGAGTGATACCACGAATATCAAGCATCTGGATCAACTCACGCAGCGCTAAAATCTCACTGCCTGCCTTAGCGCTTTGAGTAATACCAAGACTTAACCGCGCCCCATGGGCAAACGCTGTGACCAGGTTAAGGTTTGACTTCTTGGCAGCTTTATCAAAGCTCCCACGCAACTCCTTACCATCAATAGCAATGGCCTTTTGCTTTTCATCAGTGTTTGCAAAATCAGCTTGAAACTTTTCAAAAAACGCCTGAAAACTGTCTGGCTTCATCAACTGAAACAGGCGTGAAAATGCGTCGTGACTGGGTAAACCCAGAGGAAGTTCCAGAAACTCGCGCAAAAAATCCTCCTTGCTGCGAGCAAAATGTTCCATGTCCACTGCCGTTTCACCCCCACATAGGGCGCACAAAAGGCTTATCGTCATCAAGTCGCAGAACTTGTGACGTGGGGCATTGCTCGTGCGAGGATCATCTAACTCGTTGAAATAATTGACTAGTAAGGGCATGTGTCGGCTCCATCTCGTGATGGAGACCGCCGAGTCCCTTTAGAACAAATTGTCAACTCTCAAGTGCGATTCCCCTGCCGTCTCCATCCTCTCTAATCTCCAGGGCCTCCCCTGCATCAGACACAAGAATCTCGGGCTCCGTCGTGTTGGTAACACTGACATCCTTTTCCGCTGTCGTCGCACTATCTCCCTGCCCGTAGCCACCGCCCGTGGCGATCAAGGTCAAGGTTGCTGTTCCGTCTAGCAAGGTCGACGCCCTATCAACACCCTTCACTGTGACGACTTGTTCGGTTCCCCAATTCTCCGCCGTGAAGGTCAAAAACTCATCTGGCCCAGTCCCCCAGTCCGCCGTCGCAACACTCGGGTCCCCTGAAACCACGCTCACCTGCACATCCGCCGTCGGCTGCGCTGTCAAGGCCACTGTAAAGACACTTCCTTCACCCTCTCTAATCTCCAGGACATCCCCTGCATCAGACACAAGAATCTCGGGCACAGTCGCGTTGGTTACGCTTACCGTCTTCGTATTCGAAACGTCCTTAAACCCTGCGGTATTCGTCATATCATCGGCAACGATATCAATAGTAGCCTCAAGGGTGTTCAAATCATCTTCTACCAAAACACCCTTAACCGTCACGGTTTGACTGTCTTGCCAGTTATCTTGATTGAAGGTCAGTTGCGAAGATTCCTCTGCAAGCGTTGCCACCGTCGTATCCCCAGAAGTAAGCTCTAAGGTAAATTCCGCCAAGGGAGCCGCTGATACCCAAACTTCAAACGTGCCAGTCTCACCCTCAGCAAACGTCAAATCACCGCTCGAAACATTAATCTTGGGCACAGTCGTGTTGGTCACGCTTACCGTCTTCTCATTCGAAACGCCGTTAAACCCCGAAGCATTCTTGCTATCATTGGCAACGATATTAATAGTAGTCCCAAGGGTGTTCAAATCATTCTCTACCGAAACGCCCTCAACCGTCACGGTTTGAATGTCTTGCCAATTATCATGATTGAAGGTCAGTGGCGAAGATCCCTCTGCAAGCGTCGCCACCGTCGTATCCTGAGAAGCAAGGTCTAAGGTAAATTCCGCCAAGGGAGCCACTGATAACCAAACTTCAAACGTGCCAATCTCACCCTCAGCAAACGTCAAATCACCGCTCGAAACACTAATCTTGGGCGCAGTCGTGTTGGGCACGAGGACTTCCTTTGCCGCTGTCGTCGCGCTATCCCCCTGCCCGTAGCCACCGCCCGTGGCTTCCAAGGTTAAGGTTGTTCTTCCTTCTTGCAAGGTCGACGGCCTATCAACACCCAATACTAAGACGTTTATTCCAGCGTCCCAATTCTCCGTTGTGAATTTCAAATACTCCCTTGTCCCCCAGTCCACCGTAGCAATACTCGGGTCCGCAGGATCCACGCTCACCTGCACATCCCCCGTCGGCTGCGCTGTCAAGGCCACCTTAAAGTACTTTCCTTCTCCCTCTCTAATCTCCAGGACATCCCCTGCATCAGACACAAGAATCTCGGGCTCCGTCGCGTTGGTGACCTCAACGTCAAAACTCAGGTCGCTCAACTCTTGGTAACCCGCATCGGCGCTGTTGGCAAAACTCATGTTGATCGTGGCGTCAAAATCAGCAAGTTCCTGCGGGCGGTCCACCGCCGCAATCCAAAAGCTCTGGGGCGTCTCCCAGTTCGCAAGCTCAAAGGTCAAACTTATTTCATCGAATTGCTGCCCATCTTGTTCCCGCGAAACCTTCGCAACCGCCGTATCTCTACTCGAAACCAAAATCGTCACTGCGTCGGCGGGCGCTTCGATGAGGCTCACCTCAACCTCCTCATACGTGCCCTCCGCCAAGGTCAGGGCCGTGCCATCGCTCGACAAGACGATGTCTGATCCTCCCGTGGGCGCAACTCCGATGGGTTTTGTGTCTTCCTCATCGACCACATTGGTCACCGTCACCGTCACGTCCTGAACCGTGCCATTGGCAGGGCTCACCCCATCCCATGCCGTGACCTGCAACTCATAGATATTGTCCTGGTTCGCATCGTCAGGGTTTTCATAGTCGGCGGAATCCGACCCATCGGCGCCAAAGCTCAAAGCCCCGCCTTCGGTTAGGCTAAAGATGCCCGCATCAGCCCCGCCCGTGAGGCTATAGGTAAGGGGGCCATTTGTATCTGTAGCAACGACTGTCGCG
The DNA here is from genome assembly GCA_965229645.1 of Alphaproteobacteria bacterium. Classification (GTDB taxonomy): domain Bacteria; phylum Pseudomonadota; class Alphaproteobacteria; order UBA7985; family UBA7985; genus CAXQZM01. The sequence continues at coordinate 2,461,034 of OZ245893.1, read as the reverse complement.
ATGGTTCCTGAGTCGTTTTCGGGCCAGTTGAAATTATAATCACCTTCGTCGAAGGTTGGCCCCGTCATATCTGCCGTTCGTGACAGCTGCGCCGCCGCCGCATTGCCATTGCCTGCACTATCAAAGGCGACACCTGCAGCTACATCCACCGTAACATCCCCGTCGCTCGTTGGCGTCACATCAAAACTATAGGACGCCCCAGACCCCGAAAAGCTGTCCGCCGTGCCATTGCCCACCACGATATCATTCAACTCAAAGCCCGTCACAGACTCACTGAACGTCGCCGTAACCGTGAACTCGCCAGCAACTGGATTACCCGCCGTCGTGCTCAACCCGAGCGTCGATCCGTCCAAATCCACCGTCAAAGAAAGGGGCGTGGCCGCCGCATTGCCGTTGCCCGCAGCGTCCTGCGCAACGCCTGCACCCACATCTACCGTAACCTCCCCGTTGCTGGTCGGCGTCACATCAAAGCTATAGTTCTGACCCGATCCCGAGAAGTTACCAACGCTGCCATTGCCAACCTCGACATCGCTTGAGTCAAAGTCCGTCACATCCTCGCTGAAGGTGGCGCTCACCGAAAACGTCGTCCCAACAGGGCTGGTCGCACTCGTTGCCAAGCTGACCGTCGGCGATATCAAGTCCGCCATCACCGAAAGCGTCGAGGCCGCTGTGTTGCTATTGCCTGCGCTGTCAACCGCAACATCTGCCGCTACATCAACCCTCACCTCCCCAGTGCTTGCCGGCGTCACATCAAAGTCATATTCCAGGGATGAGACCTCGACGAAGTTGCTGACCGTGCCATTGACCACCCCGATATCACCCGACTCAAAGCCCGTCACAGCTTCACTGAACGTCGCTCTCACGGTGAACACGCCGCCCACAACATCCCCACTCACCAGCTTTGCCAAACCCACCGTCGGGACGGTCAAGTCCGCCTCACGCACCAGCTGAACCGCCGCCACATTGCTATTGCCCGCGCTGTCAAACGCAACGCCCGCAACCACGTCCAGCGTCACGTTGCCCGTCGCCAGGGGCGTGACATTGAAGGTATAGCTCGCCCCAGAACCCAATAGGTTGCTCAAGGTACCATTGCCCACAACAACATCCGAAAGCCCAAAGCCTGTTACAGGCTCCGAAAACTCAACCGTGACGTTAAAGATGCCCGAAAAAGGGCCGTCCGCCAGGGTTGTAAGCGACACCGTCGGGGCCGTCATATCTGCCGTCCGTGACAACTGCGCTGCTGCCGCATTGCCATTGCCTGCACTATCAAAGGCGACACCTGCAGCCACATCCACCGTAACATCCCCGTCGCTCGCTGGCGTCACATCAAAACTGTAGTCCGACCCAGTGCCCTGGAAGTTGTCTGCGATGCCATTGCCCACCACGATATCATTCAACTCAAAGCCCGTCACAGACTCACCGAACGTCGCTGTCACCGTGAACTCGCCAGCAACTGGATTGCTCGCCGTCGTACTCAACCCGAGCGTCGATCCGTCCAAATCCGCCGTCAAAGAAAGGGGCGTAGCCGCCGCATTGCCGTTGCCCGCAGCGTCCTGCGCAACACCCGCACCCACATCTACCGTAACCTCCCCGTTGCCCTGCGGGGTAATATCAAAGCTGTAGTTCCGACCCGATCCCGAGAAGTTGCCCAAGCTGCCATTGATAACCTCGACATCGCTTGAGTCAAAATCCGTCACATCCTCGCTGAAGGTGGCGCTCACCGAAAACGTCGTCCCAACAGGGCTGGTCGCACTCGTTGCCAAACTGACCGTCGGCGATGTCAAGTCCGCCGTCACCGAAAGCTGATCAGAGGCTTCGTTGCCATTGCCCGCGCGATCCTGAACCCCCTCCTCTGCTACCAAAATCGTCACCGTGCCCGTCGCAGCTGGGGTCACATCAAAGGTATAGACCGACCCCGAACCGACCAGATTAGTCCCAACCGCATTGGTAAGGATGAGATCGTCCAGGGCAAAATCGCTCACTTCCTCCGAAAACTCCGCCGTTACGCTGAAGGTTCCCCCAACAGGCTCGGGGCTAGAAGTCTGCAACGTCACCGTCGGGACCGTCAAATCGGCCGTCCTTGTGAGTTGCGCCGCCGCCGCGGTCGCGTTGCCCGCCCCATCTTGGGCCGCACCCGCCGCCACATCCACCGTCACGACCCCGTCGCTTATCGGCGTCACATCGAAGCTATAGGACGCCCCAGACCCCGTAAATTGATCAAGGCTGGCGTTCGTAACCACCACATCGCCCGCATCAAAACCCGTCACAGCCTCGCTGAACGTCGCCGTGACCGTGAAGGTCCCCGAAACGAAGTCACCCGCCCCCGTATCAAGGACAACCGTCGGCGCTCGCAAATCCGCCGTCACCGTAAGCCTCAAAGCCGCTGTGTTGCCATTGCCAGCCGCATCAGAACCCACCCCTGCCGCCACATCGACCGTCACGGTGCCATTGGCAGATGGCGTCACCTCAAAGCTATAGGTCTGTTCCGATCCCGAGAAATTGGCCGCGCCGCCATTGCCCACCTCAATGTCGCCCAGTTCAAAACCTGTCACAGCTTCACTGAACGTCGCTGTCACGGTGAAGGTCCCCCCCACAAGATCTGCGTCCGTTGCCAACCCAACCGTCGGGGCAGTCAAGTCCGCCGTTCGTGACAACTGCGCCGCCGCCGCATTGCCATTGCCTGCACTGTCCACCGCAACACCTGCGGCCACGTTCACCCGCACCTCCCCGTCGCTTATGGGCCGCACATCAAAACTGTAGCCCGTCCCTGACCCCTGTAAATTGTCCGCCGCGGCGTTGACCACCCCAATGTCGCCCAAATCAAAACCCGTCACCGCCTCGGTAAATGTCGCGGTAACGGTGAAAGTCCCGCCAACGGGATCACCAGCCGAGGTACTCAAGCTAAGCCCAGGGCTGGTGAGGTCTGCCGTTCGCGACAACTGCGTCGCCGCCGCATTGCCATTGCCTGCACTGTCCGCCGCAACGTCTGCAGCCACGTTCACCGTGACATCCCCGTCGCTTATCGGCGTCACATCAAAACTGTAGTCCGTCCCCGACCCCTGGAAGTTGCCCAAGTCGCCATTGGCAACCTGAACATCGCCCGCACTAAAGCCCGTCACCGACTCGGAAAACGTCACCGTCACAGAGAACTGACCCCTAACTGGATCGCCAGCCAGCGTCCCCAACGCCACCGTTGGGGCGGTCAAGTCCGCGGTTCGTGATAGCTGCGTCGCCGCCGTATTGCCGTTGCCCGCACTGTCCGTCGCAACATCTGCGACAACGTTCACCTTGACCTCCCCATCGCTTGTCGGCCGCACATCAAAACTGTAGTCCGACCCCGATCCCTGGAAGTTGTACACGTTGCCATTGTCAACCTGGACATGACTCGACTCAAATCCCGTAACATCTTCGCTGAAGGTTGCGCTCACCGAAAACACCGTCCCAACGGGGCTAGAAGCGGTCGTTGCCAAGCTGAGGCTCGGCGATGTTAAGTCGGCCGTTAGCGAAAGTTGCGCAGAGGCTTCATTGCCATTGCCCACGCGATCCTGCACAGCATTCTCGGCCACCGCAATCGTCATCTCCCCGGTCGCAGCTGGAGTCACATCAAAGGTATAGACCGACCCCGACCCAACCAGATTATCCCCAACCGCATTGGTAAGGATGAGATCGTCCAGGGCGAAATCGCTCACCTCCTCCGAAAACTCCGCCGTCACGCTGAAGGGTTCCCCAATCGGTTCGGGGACCGAGGTCTGCAACGTCACCGTCGGGGCAGCAAAATCGGCCGTCCGCGACAATTGCGTCGCCGCCGCATTGCCGTTGCCCGCGCTGTCCACCGCAGCACCCGCCGCCACATCAACCGTCACCTCCCCGTCGCTTATCGGCGTCACATCAAAACTGTAGGCTGCCTCCGATCCCTGGAAGTTGTCCACGCTGCCATTGTCAACCTCGACATCGCCCGCATCAAAACCCGTCACAGTCTCTGAAAACGTCACCGACACAGAGAACTGACCGCCAACAACTTGATCGGAAAGGGAAACTAACTCAAGCGTCGGAACCGTAAAGTCAGCAGTACGCACCAATTGCGCAGCCGTCGCATTGCCATTGCCCGCAAGGTCCTGCGCCACATCGTCAGCCACTTCTACTGTCACGTCCCCTTCGCTTGAGGGCGTGACATCGAAGCTATAGGACGCTCCCGATCCCTGGAAGTTGTCCACGCTGCCATTGTCAACATCGACATCGCCCGCAACAAAACCCGTCACATCCTCGCTGAAAACCGCCGAAACCGTGAAGGCCCCCGAGACCAAGCTCTCCGCCTGCGAGCTAAGGGTCAAGGTTGGCCCCGTCGTATCCACCATCTGCGCCAAGGTTAGGGCAGCTGTATTGGAATGGCCGTCCTCGCTCGTGGCAACGGCTGCGGGTATATCCACCTTCACGACGTCTCCGTCACGTTCGATTTTTGGTGTTACCTGAAAACTGTAGTTCGCTTCGTAGTCCTCATTGCAAGTCACGTTCAAGGGTTGGAAATCGGTGACAGTGCCATTGGTCACCACAATGTCCCCCACCTGACCGAGCTTAAAGCACGTCACAGGATTGGAAAAGGTGACGTCAACGGTAAAGGCCTCTGAAACAACGTCCGCTGCGTTCGTAGTCAGGGTAACAAACGGCACCGTCGCAGTATCCGAAACTTGACCCGCCCCGAAATCGTTCACCGCCCGCACACGCACTTTGTAGGCAACACCATTTTCGACTTCGAAGCTCACGTTCGTTGCGCTACTGTTGGTTGAAACGTAGCCGCCGTCATCTACCTTGTACTCGTGGTACAAAATCTCCGATCCACCATCGCTGGGCGCTGTCCACGTCAAAGTCAGTTTCTGTTCGTCATCAGGCGTCGCCAACAGGTTTGTGGGAGCATCGGGGGTCGTGGCGAAGGTCACCGTGGCCTTCTGGTCTAGCTCAACCTCCGCAACCGTGACCGTCACCTCGGCTGTCCCTGCTGAGGTCGACACAAACGTCGTCGAATACTGCCCTGGGGTCGTCGCGTCCTCTTCGAAACCGCCCAAGTCACTTTTTGTGCCGTCGAAGTTGACTTCGGCAGAAATCTGGTCCTCCAAGTATGGAACCGCTTCGTCTGCCGAATTCTTCACCGTCACCCAAAGGATCGTCTCTTCGCCAACGCCGAGGAGATCTGGATCAGCGATCACCGTAGAATTTACTGCGGAAACATCAGGGTCGGCTGTCGTGAATTGCCATGTACCCGTGTCGCTGATCCCTGCGAACGCGGTTCCAGTATCATCGGTATTGAGGATAGCGCCTTCATCAATCGTAATGGCGTAGCCACGTTCCCACTCAAGGACGCTCGGCAGCGTGATCTTGACCTCTGTGTTGGAAAAGGTGACACGGTCCCCGTCAACCGCCAAAGTCGCAAAGGACGTAGAGCGATCCAGGTCGAAAATTTCGATGGATCCCGAACCTGGCATGACAGCTTCATCAAAGGTCAAACTCAAGGTCGCATTTGGCGCCACATCGGGTGCGCCCTGCGACGGTGAATAAGCTTCTATGACTGGGGGGCTCCAGCGCGGTTGAAGTAGGGGATCGTTAACCCAATCGGTTTTGGCACCTGTGTTGAACTTATCTGGTTTCTTGGTGAAATAACTGACATCCCACCCCGATAAGTCTTGGTTAAAGACGGAATCGCGTGAAGGAGATCCGTTAACAAACATCTCACTCATGTCCGTGACATTAACAACTTCCCAACCTCCAATGTCTGCGTTGAAAGCGTATGCTTCTCCAAACATCGCTTTCATGTTCTCGACATTATTAACTTTCCATCCACTAATGTCAGCATTAAAAACATCTGTGCCATAAAACATGTATTGCATGTCCGTAACATTAAAAACATCCCAATCACTAATGTCGGCGTTAAAAGCATGGGCAGCTCTGAACATGTGCGCCATGTCCGTGACTTTTCCAACTTCCCAATTACTGATGTCGCCGTTAAACACGCCCGCACCTCTAAACATGTCTTTCATGTTCGTAACGTTCTCAACATTCCAACCACTTATGTCTCCATTAAACGCATCAGCGGAATAAAACATAGTTGACATATTTGTAACATTAGAAACATCCCAACCGCTGATATCTCCATTAAATGTATCTGCCCCAAAGAACATGTAGCTCATGTCCGTGATATGACCCGTGTACCACTTATCAACACCGTATTCATTGCCACTTTCGTCCTTAGCAATGAAGCTGTCGTTTCCTCCCCGCCAGCTGGAACCCGCAGCATCAAAATCGTCCTGCGTAATAACTAACTTGCCCGCGCAGTCCCCCGATTGCCCGAGGTAGCTTTCACCTATATCGTCGCACGTCGAGGCGACTGTGGTGAATTGCCACTGATCCGTGTCGCTGATCCCGATCCCTGAGAACGCTGTTCCGGTATCATCGGTATTGAGAATGACACCATCGTTGATCTCAACAGCGTAGTCACGTTGCCCCTCAAGGAAGCTCGGCGGAGTGATCGTGACCTCCGTGTCAGAGAAAGTGACATGCTCCCCGTCAACCGCCAATGTCGCAAAGACCGTGGAGCTATCCAGGTCGAGAATTTCGATAGAGCCCGAACCTGCCTTGACAGCTTCATCAAAGGTCAAACTCAAGGTCGTATTCAGCGCCACATCGGGTGCGCCCTGCGACGGTGAATAAGCTTCTATGACTGGGGGGCTCCAGCGCGGTTGAAGTAGGGGATCGTTAACCCAATCGGTTTTGGCACCTGTGTTGAACTTATCTGGTTTCTTGGTGAAATAACTGACATCCCACCCCGATAAGTCTTGGTTAAAGACGGAATCGCGTGAAGGAGATCCGTTAACAAACATCTCACTCATGTCCGTGACATTAACAACTTCCCAACCTCCAATGTCTGCGTTGAAAGCGTATGCTTCTCCAAACATCGCTTTCATGTTCTCGACATTATCAACTTTCCATCCACTAATGTCAGCATTAAAAACATCTGTGCCATAAAACATGTATTGCATGTCCGTAACATTAAAAACATCCCAATCACTAATGTCGGCGTTAAAAGCATGGGCAGCTCTGAACATGTGCGCCATGTCCGTGACTTTTCCAACTTCCCAATTACTGATGTCGCCGTTAAACACGCCCGCACCTCTAAACATGTCTTTCATGTTCGTAACGTTCTCAACATTCCAACCACTTATGTCTCCATTAAACGCATCAGCGGAATAAAACATAGTTGACATATTTGTAACATTAGAAACATCCCAACCGCTGATATCTCCATTAAATGTATCTGCCCCAAAGAACATGTAGCTCATGTCCGTGATATGACCCGTGTACCACTTATCAACACCGTATTCATTGCCACTTTCGTCCTTAGCAATGAAGCTGTCGTTTCCTCCCCGCCAGCTGGAACCCGCAGCATCAAAATCGTCCTGCGTAATAACTAACTTGCCCGCGCAGTCCCCCGATTGCCCGAGGTAGCTTTCACCTATATCGTCGCACGTCGAGGCGACTGTGGTGAATTGCCACTGATCCGTGTCGCTGATCCCGATCCCTGAGAACGCTGTTCCAGTATCATCGGTATTGAGAATGACACCATCGTTGATCTCAACAGCGTAGTCACGTTGCCCCTCAAGGATGCTCGGCGGAGTGATCGTGACCTCCGTGTCAGAGAAAGTGACATGCTCCCCGTCAACCGCCAATGCCGCAAAGACCGTGGAGCTATCCAGGTCGAGAATTTCGATAGAGCCCGAACCTGCCTTGACAGCTTCATCAAAGGTCAAACTCAAGGTCGTATTCAGCGCCACATCGTTTGCGCCCTGCGACGGTGAGTAGGTTTCTATGACTGGGGGACTCCAGCGTGGCTGAAGTAGGGGATTGTCAACCCAGTTGGTATTGGCACCAGAGTTGAAGTTGGTAGGCTTCTTGTCGAAATTGTCACCAACATCCCAGCCCGACAAGTCTTGGTCGAAAGCAGACGATTCTTGAAACATGCCATCCATATTCTGAACATTACTAACATCCCAATCACTAATATCACCGTCAAAAGCGCCTGTTTTTTTAAACATGTATGCCATGTTCAAAACATTACTGACATCCCAATCACTAATGTCACCATCAAAAGCGCTTGCGTTGAAAAACATGCCTTCCATGTTCGGAGGACCACTAAAATCCCAATTACTAATATCACCATTAAATGTGCCAGTGCCATGAAACATATGTCTCATGTCTGTAACCTGGCCAGTCGTCCAACTGTTAAGAGAACGATTAAAGCTATCTGCCTCATAAAACATTCCATACATGTTCGTAACGCTAGAAACATCCCAACCGCTAATGTCACTGTTAAAAGCGGATGCACCGCGAAACATGCCTTCCATGTCCGTAACTTGGTTAACATCCCAACCGCTGATGTCTTCGTTAAAAGTATCTGCCTCGCGGAACATCTGGCTCATGTCCGTGATATGACCCGTATACCACTTATCAGCAGGGTATTCATTGCCACTTTCATCCTTGGCAATGAAGCTACCGTCGCCTCCCCTCTGGCTGGACCCCGCAGCATCAAAATCGGCCTGCGTTATAACCAGCAAATCCTTGCAAGGCTCCGATTTCCCGAGGTAGCTTGTAGATTCAACTGTACAATTGCTCCGGTCTTCAAAGACTACGGTGGCTTTCTCGTTTAACTCAACCTCCGCAACCGTGATCGTCACTTCGGCCTCGCCCGCTAAGCTTGACCCAAACTCCGCTGAATACTGCCCTGGGGTATCCGCGTCCTCAGAAAACCCGCCGAAGCCACCAGTTGTGCCGTTGAAGTCAATTTTGCCAGAAATCTGGCTTGCTATTCCCGCCACGGCCGCGCCTGATGCGTCCTTCACCTCCACCTTGATCGTCGCACTATCGCCAACGCCAAGGGTTCTTTGTTCAGCCGTCACCGTGGACAAGTCCGCAGAAATCTCAGGGCCGGCTGTCGTGAATTGCCACGTACCCGTGTCGCTGATCCCTGCGAACGCGGTTCCAGTATCATCGGTATTGAGGATAGCGCCTTCTTCAATCGTAATGGCGTAGATACTATTCCAAGCGAAATCACTCTCCAGGTTGATCGTGACGGTCGCGCCCTCGAAGGTCACACTCTCTCCTGGAACGTTGATTGTTGCAAAGGTGTTAGAATTGCTGCTCAGGTCGGAAACAGTGATATGTCCCGAACCCGCCTGAACATCCTCATCAAAGGTCAAAGTTAGGTTCGCATCCCGCGCCACATTGGTTGCACCCAGCGACGGTGAATAAGATTCTATGACTGGGGGACTCCAGCGTGGCTGAAGTAGGGGATTGTCAACCCAGTTGGTATTGGCACCAGAGTTGAAGTTGGTAGGCTTCTTGTCGAAATTGTCACCAACATCCCAGCCCGACAAGTCTTGGTCGAAAGCAGACGAATCTTGAAACATGCCATCCATGTTCGTAACATTACTGACATCCCAACCACCAATATCACCATCAAAAGCGCCTGTTTTTTTAAACATGTATGCCATGTTCAAAACATTACTGACATCCCAACCACTAATGTCACCATCAAAAGCGCTTGCGTTGAAAAACATGCCTTCCATGTTCGGAGGACCACTAAAATCCCAATTACTAATATCACCATTAAATGTGCCAGTGCCATGAAACATATGTCTCATGTCTGTAACCTGGCCAGTCGTCCAACTGTTAAGAGAACGATTAAAGCTATCTGCCTCATAAAACATCCCATACATGTTCGTAACGCTAGAAACATCCCAACCGCTAATGTCACTGTTAAAAGCGGATGCACCGCGAAACATGCCTTCCATGTCCGTAACTTGGTTAACATCCCAACCGCTGATGTCACTATTAAAGGCGTATGCCTCCCGAAACATGCCCTTCATGGTCGTTACTTTTAGGGGTTCCCAGCCGCTAATGTCGCCATTGAACGCGGATGCCTCCCGAAACATGTTTTCCATGCTAGTCACATTTCCAACATCCCAACCGCTAATGTCCCCATTGAAGGCGGATGCCTCCTCAAACATGCCTTTCATGGTCGTTACTTTTAGGGGCTCCCAACCGCTAATGTCGCCATTGAACGCGGTTGCGTAGTAAAACATGGATTCCATGTCAGTCACATTTCCGACATCCCAATCGCTAATATCGCCATTAAAACTGAGTGCTGAGGAAAACATTTCCTGCATATTTTTTACATTGGAAGTATCCCAATCGTTAAGGGATTGATTAAAGTTCCGTGTGGAAGCGAACATTCCACTCATGTTTGTAACTTTAGAAGTGTTCCAATTCTGAATATTAGGAAGTTCTCCACTGAAGTCATGGAAATAGTAACTCATGTTGTCGATATTTCCAGTGTACCACTTACTTACGTCGTAAACATTGCCATTTTGGTCCTTGGCAGTGTAGGTCTTGTCGCCTCCAATCTGGAGAGACCCCGCAGCATAAAAATCGTCCTGCGTAATAACCAACTTATTCGCGCAATCCCCCGACGTCCCTAGGTAGCTTTCGCCCAATTGCGCGCACTGGGCCAGAGCAGACCCACTCAGCACTAGACTAGCGACGAGAGTCAGCAAGGCCATGGCCAGGGCAGAGGACAAGCCAGGCAAGACGCGCATCGCACGCCCTAAAGCAACGCGCCCCGCCTCAGGGTGCCGCATTTCGGCGCGCGCGCGCGTGGGTGCCGAGCGATCCAACACCTTGAAACGCTCGAAAATACTATAAAATTTATCGTTGCAATTCAGCAACTGGAAACCACCGCTTCGCTTAGACATACCTATCCCTTTGGGAATCAATGGACCAAATACCCGCGCATCCCGGGCCTGGACGACAAGGAAGAACCAAGTTCAAAACCAGTTCTTCGCACTTCGGAAGAAAATGACCTTCCTGAGCTCAAATCAACTAAAGCAAACCCCGCCGACCCAGCACCAAGGGCAGAAACCTGCCAGACTTGGCCCCGAAACAACGGCAACCTTCAAATCACTGCCCGTATTGATACAGGTCAGGCCCAAATCCATGCTCCGCAATCGCCTGGACCCAGAACCGCATCAACATCGAGAATCACGTTAAAATCGGACTCTTTGAGCTACTTTATGTATAAACTTTAGACCCTGAAGAGGAGAGGCGATGTATTTTTTTGTATCAATTTATCTTGGACTGCCGCAAAATCTGAAACATACTGCTTGCCTAATACCAACGGCCAAAAAAGTTGACACTTTTTTGTCCGTTTTGTGTCTCACGGCAGAAACGCTTCGCGTTTCGCCTCCGACGGGGCCTTCGCTTATACCCCGAGGCGCTTTCGCGCTATTCTCGGGGCCGCTGCGGGGGCCGCAGTCGCGCCGCGCTGGCCCAGAGTCTCTGTCTGAACTTCCTGCCGCCGATCCGTGCTGGATCCTGCGACTTCGCTACGCGCTGGATGGCGTCGGGTGGGGCGTTGCCGATCAGGAGTCGGGGCCGCCCGCTTGGCACAAATGGTCAACCCAGGCAGGCACGGTTTGGCTCGCGGGGCCGAAATGATGGTAGTCAAAAGCGCTGGACGCCGCGGTGCGCATAAGGTTGAACTCGTGGCATTCCGCGCCCGCCGCACGGGCCAGTTGCACAAACCCAGCGGCGGGATAGACCTGCGCCGACGTGCCGATGGCGGCGAACAGATCGGCTTGGCGCAGGGCCTGCTCGATCTCGTCGAGCCCATAGGGGACTTCGCCAAACCAAACCACATCGACGCGCAGGTGCCCGCGGGCACCGCACGTCGGGCAGGGGCTGTCACCGTCCATGGGTCCGTCCCACGGCGTTCGGGTATCGCAGGCCGTGCACCAAGCCTGGCACAGCTCCCCGTGCATATGGATGAGGCGCGGCGAGCCGCCGCGTTCGTGCAGATTGTCGATGTTCTGCGTGATCAGGGTCACGTCCAGATGCGGCACCTGCGCGAGCGCGGCCAAGGCGACGTGCGCAGGGTTGGGCGCGACCTCGGGGCTTTTCAGGGCGCGGCGACGGGCGTTGTAGAAGCCATGAACCAGGTCGGGGTCGCGCGCAAACCCCGCGGGCGTGCAGACATCTTCCAGGCGGTGACGCTCCCACAGGCCATCATCGCCGCGAAACGTCGCGATGCCGCTTTCTGCCGAAATCCCAGCGCCCGTTAAAATCACCAAAGGTCGCTTCATGACGAATTGCCTTTCGCACACAGAGTCATAAGGCCCCCATGACACAAAGGGTCCTGTTTGTCTGCACGGGCAATATTTGCCGATCGCCCGCGGCGGAGGTTCTGTTCGCGGCGGCGGCCCCGACCGCGCAGGTCGCAAGCGCGGGCACGGGTGCCTGGCACATCGGCGAAGGGGCAACCCAGGCCAACGTGCGCGCGGCCGCGCGGGCAGGTTATAACTTGAGCCCCCATCGTGCGCAGCAGTTTCAACCTGCACACTTCCAGCGCTACGACTGGCTCATCGGGATGACCCGCGCGCACGTCACCCATATGGAGGGCCTGCGCCCCAGAGGCAGCGCGACGCCCGTGCGCTTGTTCTCGTCCTTTGACCCAGCACGGTTGCCGACCGACGTTCCCGACCCCTACGGGCAAGACGCGGCCACCTACGATGCCATGTGGCGCCTGTTGGCGGACGCTATGCCCGCTTTGATTGCCGAAATTGTCGGGCAAAGGCCCGAATGATCGCCTTCGCAACCTCACGGATCGGTTTGGGGATCGCCCTGATCCTCGTCGGCTCGATTGCCGCCAATCTGCTCGATGTGATGATCCGCCTCATGCAGCAACTGGAGCTGCCCGACGGCGGCAAAGCCTTCGAGAGTTTTGAGATCATGACCATCCGAACCTTCTGGGGGCTGCCGCTCGTGGTCGTGTTCGCGCTGATCGACGCGCGGCTGTCCCGGCGGGCGGGCGGCACGGGCTGGCGGTGGCGCTTTCCAGGGTACGGCATCGCGATCTTACGCTCGGTGCTCTACTTGCAAATTGCCACAGGGTTTTTCTTTGCTCTGGAGTACCTGTCGGTGGGCAATGTGACGCTGCTGTTCTTCGTCTATCCCCTGTTCATCACCGTGCTGTCGGTACCGATTTTGGGGGATCGGGTCGGAATTTGGCGCGGGGCGGCGGTCTTGATCGGGTTCGCGGGCATCGCCCTTGTGGCCCTCGCCATCGCGTCCGACCCCCAAACCGACAGCCAGTCGGTACAAGGTCATGTGCCGTGGTGGGCCATCGCCTTGCCGCTTTGGTCGGGCCTCATGTACGCCACCGCGCAAATCCTCATGCGCTTTGTCCCCCAGAACGTCCCAGGCATGATGATCAGTCTCTATACCCAGGGGTTTGCAGGGCTGTGGTGCGTGGTGATCTTGGCGGTCGCGGCCCTCATATGGCCGGGCGGTGGCCCCGTCGGTCAGCTCAGCGCGGTGAGCGAGGCTCTGAACCATCCAAACTTGATTTGGGGCTTTGTCATTTTTGGTGCGTGTTCCATGGCCTTGCTCAGCCAGGCCTTTCGCTTTGCCCCCGCCGTGATTCTCGGCCCGCTCGACTACGTCGCCGTCTTAGGGGCCTATGTTTTCGGCTATCTGATCTTAGGCGATGTGCCGCCGACCAATTCGGCGCAGTCCCTGGCCCTGTTCACGGGCGGCGCGGCGCTGATCCTGACGTCTGGACTCACAATCATCTACCGCGAACTGATCCGCCGACAACCCCTCGTCGCGACCACAACGGCGGGTCAGGCGGTTTAGCCAAGCCAGTTTTCATGAAGGCTGACGCCTTCCTGAAATTTATGTCTCTCACGCAGGCATCGCTTCGCGATGCGCTCCGAGGGGGCCTTCGCTTATACCCCGAGGCGCTTTCTTAGCTTATCTCGGGGCCGCTACGGGGGCCGCAGTCGCGGCCGTTTTGTGTCTCACGGCAGAAACACTTCGCGTTTCGCCTCCGACGGGGCCTCCGCTTATACCCCGAGGCGCTTTCTTAGCTATTCTCGGGGCCGCTGCGGGGGCCGCAGTCGCGGCCCTTGTACCAGCGAGCACAAGAGTCCTTCTCATTCGCCGCTGGTATAAACCCATTCAGCAGATTCAATACAGATGCGACTGGCTTTCGACCCACAATAAAATGAGATCAGGCGCGCGCAATCGCGATGTTTTTGGTTTGAACGTAGTTCCATAGCGCCTCGCGCCCTTTTTCGCGGCCATAACCCGATTTGCCGTAGCCGCCGAAGGGGGTTTCGACGCCGCCTGCGAACCATTCGTTTATGAACACCTGGCCCGCGCGCAAGCGGCCTGCCACGGTCATGGCGCGGTCCAGGTCGCGGGTGAACACGCCGCCGACCAAGCCGTAGTCGGTCGCGTTGGCGATTTCCAACACCTCGTCTTCGTGCCGGGCTTTCATAATCGACAAAACTGGCCCGAACACTTCGGTGGTGGCGATTTCCATTTGGGGGGTGACGTCGGCGAACACCGTGGGTTCTAAAAAGTGGCCGGGGATGTTCAACTTGTGTCCGCCGGCGACCAGCCGCGCGCCCGCGCCTTGGGCGCGTTGGATCAGGCCGAGCGCGCGGTCGCGCTGCCCCTCCGAGATCAGGGACCCCATATTGGGGCCAAAGTCGGGGCGGTCGCGCCCAGGACCAACCGAAATCGACTTGGCTAAAGTACTGGCCCGCGCCACCACCTCCTCGTACACCTCCTCGATCACAATCAGGCGCGATAGGGCCGAGCAAACTTGGCCCGCGCCGAAGATGAAGCCCCAGCGCAGGTTGTTGGTGAGGGCGTCTAGGTCCGCGTCGGGATAGACGATCCCCGCCGACTTGCCGCCCAATTCCAGAACGCAAGGGACGACATTCTGCGCCGCCGCCGTGGCGACCGCGATGCCCGTCGCAACCGACCCGGTAAAGACCAACTGGTTGATGCCTGGGTGACTCGCCAGGGCCGCGCCCGCGTCCTGGCCGTGACCGCATATCAGATTGAGCGCACCCTGGGGCAGCCCAACGGCCTCGGCTGCCAAGGCAAAGTACTTGTGGGTCAGAGGGTCCAACTCGGGCGATTTGACGACGCAGGCGTTGCCCGTGGCAAGGGCTGCGGACAGGGAGCGCCCCGTCATTTCCAATGGATAGTTCCACGGGATGATCTGGGCACTCACCCCCATGGGCTCATAGACGGTGAAATCAAAGTACCCCTTGCCCAAGGGAATCGACCGCCCCTCCACCGTTTCCGCCTGGTTGCCGTAGTACTCAAAGTAGCGTGCTGTTCCCTCCACCTCAATCTGGGATTCCCACAAGGGTTTGCCCGCCTCCTGCGTCAACAAGGGCACGATTTCTGACGCATGATCGCGCAGCCAATCGCCCATTTGCCGCACCATACGACCGCGATCGCAGGGGCGCATGTCGGACAAGACGCCGCTTTCGTGGCAGGCGCGCGCGGCCGCAACGCCCTGGTCTATATCTGCGGCCTGTCCCAGGGCCTGCCGCGCAAAGACTTGGCCCGTGCCAGGGTCCTCAACGTCGATCCATCCCCCCGTGCCCTCGACAAACTGCCCATCGATATAATTCAAATACTTATCCATTGTGCGCTTCCCTAATCCAGTCGTGTAGAGCTTTGATCGAGTGTTCGGAGTTGACGCCGTTTTGGGGGTCGAGCACCAAGGGCCCTGGCCTGTAGCCGCGAGACTTGAGCCCCCTTTGCACCGACTCGATCAGGCCGATGTCTTCTTCCACCGTGGTTTCGCGATCCTGGACCGCCAAGGCACGGATGACTTGGGACTCTTCGCCGCCAGGGGTGTACCATCCGCGTTTTAACAGGACGTGTCCAGGGTCAATCGGTTCCCAATGGTAGGTGTTCAAGACGTTGCCTGGATAGACCTGGAACGACACCGTGGGCCAGAGGTACCAAGACGAGTAGGCGCCCGCGTATTCGTTGGCCTCAAGGTCGATGGGATAGGTCATCTGAGCCAAATTCTGGCATTCGGTCGTATGACGCAGGCAATAGCCCTGCGGTTGAATATCGTAAGTCGCAGGCTTGACCACGCCTTGGGAAAAGGTCGGATGGTTGATCGTGCAGTGGTAGCACTCCGAATAGTTCTCCACCGACACTTTCCAATTGCAGGCCTCCTGCACCTCCACCCATTCCAGGGGCTTGAGTTCATCGATGTTGGGCACGAACGCCTTTAGCTGCGCGCGTACCCCAGGGAACCAGGCGTCCATGGGCGCGGCCTCGGGATCCAAATTAACAAAGAGGAAACCGTGAAAATCCTCCACCTGAACCGCGGTGAGGCAGATCTGCGTACGGTCCAGTCCCTCGACGGCTTTCAGGTTGGGGCCTTTGAGCAATTCGCCCGTCAACTTGTAGGTCCAGGCATGGTAGGGACAGACCAGGACGGAGGCGTTTCCGCTGCCCGCAACCAACTGGTGCGCGCGGTGCTGGCAGACATTGTAGTAACAATGGATCGACATATGGCGGTCGCGCACGAGGATCAGAGACTCCCCCGCAACCTCCACCGTATGATAGTCCCCTGGGCGTTCGATCACCGATTTGTGCGCGGCGAAGATCCAGGTGCTGGTGAAGACGCGTTCTTGCTCATGGACCCAGGCCGTATCGGAGAGGTAGTAGCGCGGCTCGAGCGATGTGATCACACCCATGGCGATTGATCCTCCAAATAGATTCCCAGGCGGTGCCGCCGTTCATGGAATCGGTCTATATCCTCAATGGCCCTAGCGGGTGCTGCGGCAATGACAAAGGCCATGAGCGTCTCAAGAAAGGCCGTCAACGCCACGGTCGAGGTGAAAAACTGCGGGCCGCTAACGGGCACGTCAAATCGATGCTGAGCGGCGGCGAAGTGCGGGGCTGCGGGCGAATCCGAAACGGCGATTAGATCCAAGCCTTGTTCGTGGGCCGCTGCCGCCGCCTCGACCACCTCGCGTCGGTAGGGCTTGAACGTCATGGCGATCAAGGTATCGCCCGCGCCCGCGCGCACCAGGCCATCGACCGGCTGGGAACCGTCGCGCGGCAAGGCGACGATATTGTCCAGGGCCATGGCCCCAAGATAGGCAAAGTTCAGCGCCACAGGATTGGCCATGCCAACGCCCAGAACATAGACCTTGCGCGCGGCGACGATGGTTTGCGCCGCCGCTTGCAAGGCGGTGGTGGTGGCGCTGACCTCTAGGTGGCGCAGCGTTGCTGCAGCCGCGCTCAGCACCTCGTGCTTGAGCGTATCGAGCGTTCCCGCCGCCGTGCGCGCCTGCAAAGCCAAGGCCTGGCGCGAAGGTTGAAAAGACGCGCGCGCCAGGTGCGTCTTGAACGCCTTGAACCCATCGTACCCCAAGACGCGCGACAGCCGCACGAAGGTATTGGGCGTGACGCCCGCCGCAGCGGCGGCTTCTCGCGTCGAGGCCAGTGAAACCCGATCAGGATTTTCCAAGGCGTAGGTTGCCGCCTTGCGCTGTTCCAAACTGAGATGGGGCAGCTGCGCCCGCAAAGAGTCTTGCGGCGAATTCGGGACGTTTGTGCTATTCATGGTTGACGAGGGTACATTTGTACCATAAAACCTGCAAGTCAAATCGCGGTCCCTTTTTTCCAAACTTTGGACTCCACGATTGCAGAAGTTTCGCCCAAGAAAGGCAAGTGACTATGGCCGAACTCCCCTCGCACGCGCGTGTTGTGATTATCGGCGGCGGCATTATGGGCTGCGGCTTGGCCTATCATCTGGCGCACGAGGGTTGGACAGATCTGGTCTTGTTGGAAAAGGCCGAACTGACCTCGGGGTCCACCTGGCACGCGGCGGGACAAATCACCCATTCCACCTCCTCCTATACCCTTGGGGCCTGCGTCGGCTACAACATCGACCTCTATCGCACGGTCTTGGAACAAGAGACGGGCCAATCCTGCACGTGGCACGGCTGCGGTTCGCTGCGGCTTGCCTATACATCGGACGAGGTCGATTGGCTGCTGCAAACCCTTTCGGTGGGGCGCGCGCTTGGATTTCCTATGGAACTGCTGACGCCCGCGCAAATTCGCGACCTGCATCCGTTCTATAAACTCGACGGGGTTTTGGCGGCGCTCCATACCCCCGATGACGGCCATGTCGATCCTGCGGGTCCTGCCTTTGCGCTCGAGAAGGGCGCGCGCCAACTGGGAACCAAAACGATCAAGCGCTGCCTGGCCGAAGCTGTCACGCCGCTGCCGTCGGGGGAGTGGCAAGTCACGACCAACAAAGGCACGATTCGGTGCGAGCATGTGGTCAACGCGGGCGGCACTTATGCGCGGCAAGTCGCCCTGACCTCGGGCTACGATCTGCCCGCCACCTCCATGACCCACCACTATTTAGTGACCGACGCCGTGCCCGAGTTCCAGGATTTGCCGCGCGAATTGCCCGTGGTCCGCGATGATCGGCAGGTGTCGGGCTACATAAGGATGGAGCAGAAATCGGGTCTGATCGGCATCTACGAGAAGGCCAACCCCAATACGGTTTGGCAGGACTGGTGCCCGTGGGAAGCGGAAAATGAACTGTTCGACGCCGACTACGACCGCATCATGCCTTGGCTCGAAAACGCCCTAGACCGCATGCCCGTTTTCGCCGACCTGGGCATCAAGCGCGAGGTCCACGGCGCCATCTCGCACCCGCCCGACGGCAATCCCCTGATTGGGCCGGCGCCAGGCCTGCAAAACTACTGGGTCAACGCCGGCTGCCAAATCGGGATTGGCTGGGGGCCGGGCCTCACGCGGGAACTGGCGCGCTGGATGGTCCACGGCGCGGCGGACCTGAACATGCGCGATTTTGACCCCCGCCGCTACGGCGCATTCGCCGATCGAACCTACCAGATCGAAAAAGCCAAGGAGGACTACGTTCTCCGTCACGAAATCCCCTTCCCTCATTTCAATCGTCATGCCCATCGCCCCGTTAAACCTTCGCCCCTCTACGAAGTTTTGAAGGACAAAGGCGCGGTCTTCGAAGAAGTCTATGGCTGGGAACGCCCGCGCTGGTTCGCCAAAAACGGCATCGCCCAAGAGGATCACTACAGTTTCGGCCGCGCGCCATGGTTCGACTTGGTCATGGCGGAGGTCAAGGCCGTGCGCACGGCGGCGGGCGTGATCGATATCTCCGCCTTCGCCAAGATTGAGGTTTCGGGCCCAGGGGCCTCGGCGCTGATCGACCGTCTGATTCCCAACCGCGTGCCCAAAGTGGGCCGGGTCGGCCTGACCCACATGCTCGGGGAGTCGGGCCGAATTGAATTGGAAACAACGGTGGTGACTCTGGCCGTGGATCGCTTTTACCTGGTGTGCGCGGCCTTCTTTGAACAACGCTTGCTCGACCATCTGACCAAGTATGCCAGCGGCGAAGACGTGACCGTCGCCAACCTATCGGAAGCCTACGGCGCCCTGGCGCTGTCGGGCCCGCGCGCACGGGATGTTTTGGGGCAAGTGACCGACCACAGCTTGGTCGCGCCCGCGTTCAAATGGTTGGACGCCAAGGAAATTCGCATCGCAGGCCAAAAGTGCTGGGCCTTGCGCCTGTCCTACGCTGGCGAATTGGGCTGGGAGCTCCATGTTCCGCGCGACGGCTTGGTCGCGGTCTATCACGCCCTGTCGCAAGCGGGTGCCGCCCACGGACTGACCGACTACGGATCCTTTGCTATGAATGTCTTGCGCATGGAAAAAATGTTCAAGGGCGCGGGCGAGTTGACCAACGAAGTGACCTTGCCCGAAGCCCATGTCATGCGGTTTGTGAAGCTGGACAAGGAGGCCTGGATCGGTCGCGCGGCGACGCAAGCGGCTTTGCGCGCCCCGCTGCGCTACGTTTGCGTGTATTTGGAAATTGACGGCGATGGCAAGGCGGACGGCAACGGCGGCGAAGCCGTCCTGATGGCGGGCAAGGCCGTGGGGTCAATCTCCTCCATCGTCTATTCCCCAACCCTCGATAAGGGGCTCGCCTTTGCCTACGTAAGCCCCGAGGCCGCGCGCGCGGGCCAAAGGCTGGAGGTTATGATTATGAACAAACCGCGCCCTGCCGTCGTGCGCGATCAGCCCGCCTACGACCCCGCCAGCGAACTGCCGCGCGCATGAACCTGTCCGACCTTTACCCAGCTTATCCCACCCACGACGCAGCTTGGGTTTCTGAGACCCATGCTGAGGCCTATGTCCAGTCCTGGTCAAAGCAGGGCATCCGCCCTCGGGTCATCGCGGGTGGTCAAGGGTCCTGGTTTTGGGATTCCGACGGCAAACGCTACCTCGATTTTCAATCGCAGCTGGTCAACCTCAACTTGGGTCACCAACACCCCGAGATCGTCCAAGCCATCAAAGACCAGGCCGATAAGCTGTGCTATATCGGCCCAGCCATGGGCAACGACGCGCGCTCCGAACTCGCGGCGCTGATTCGTGACATTACACCGGCCAATATCGTCAGCACATTCTTCACCACGGGCGGTGCTGCCGCCAATGAGACGGCGGTCCGTCTCGCCCGCCACTATACAGGTCGGCAGAAGATCATTGCCCGCTATCGTTCCTACCACGGCGCCACGGGCGGGGCCCTGACGCTGACTGGCGACCCACGCCACCACTTGACCCGGGGGGACATGCCAGGGGTGGTGCGGATGTTCGACCCCTACCGCCGCGATCCCGCCGACCCCATTTATCAGGGCGGGCCGCACCTCGAGGAAATCCTCATGTACGAAAACCCCGAGACGGTGGCGGCGCTGATCTTGGAAACCGTCGTTGGAACCAATGGGATTTTGGTGCCCCCCGACGGCTATCTGCAATCTCTCGCCCAGGTATGCCGCAAATACGGGATCTTGCTGATTATGGACGAGGTCATGGCGGGCTTCGGGCGCACGGGCAAGTGGTTTGCCGTGGACCATTGGGACCTGCAACCCGACATGATCACCGCCGCCAAAGGCATCAATTCGGGCTATGTGCCGCTGGGCACGCTGAGCCTCAGCGCCGACCTGACGCGCTGGTTGCAAGACACGCCCTTCCCTGGCGGGCAAACTTACGCGGGCCATCCGCTCGCCTGCGCCTCGGGCGTTGCCGCCATCCGGGCCATGCAAGCTGAAAGCGTGCTAGAAAACGCCACCGCCATGGGCGCCCTCATGCGCGCAGAACTGACCGCCATGGGCGATCGCCACCCCATCCTGGGCGAGGTTCGCGGCAAGGGCCTGTTCAACGGGATCGAGTTGGTAAAAAATCGGGACACTCGAGAGCCCCTGGTCCCCTTTGCCGCCAAAGGCGCGGCGGCGGCACCCATGACCGCCATGATGGCCGCCGCCATGGACCGCGGGCTCTATCTGTCGTTCTTTTCCAACGTCATTCGTCTGACACCGCCGCTGAACATCAGCGAGGCCGACCTAAGGCATGGCCTCGCGATTTTGGACGAGGTTTTGAGCGTGGGGGATCAGTATATCTGATACCCGCCATGCAACAACCGCCCTATACCAGCGGCGAATGAGAATGACTCTAATGATCGCTGGTATAAGGGCCGCGACTGCGGCCCCCGCAGCGGGCTCCAAGCCCGAAGGTCGCAGGGAACGCCCGCGCTTCAAACGCGCGGCCCCGAGATGAGCCAAGAAAGCGCCTCGGGGTATAAGCGAAGGCCCCGTCCTGCGGTCGGGCTGAGCGAGCATAGCGAGCGAGTAGAGACCGCGACCCAAAAAAGCCGAAACGCGAAGCGTTTCTGCCGTGAGACACAAAACGGCAAAAAAAGTGTCAACTTTTTTCGCCGTTGGTATTATTGCGGTGCATCTCCCCTTAATTTGATGTCCAGCCCAGCTTAACCTGACGGCGATGAGCCTTGAGCGCGTTTTGCATGAGCATGGAGACGGTGACGGGACCGACGCCGCCGGGAACGGGCGTGACCCAGGAGGCCATGTCCAGCGCCTCGTCCAACTTCACATCCCCGACAAGGCCGTCGGCGGTCTGGTTGATGCCGACGTCGATGACGGCAGCGCCAGGCTTGATCATGTCGCCGCCGATCAGGCCCGCCTTTCCCACCGCGACCACGAGGGCATCGGCCCGCCGGGAATGCGATGCAACGGATCGCGTCATGTGGTGACAGACCGTCACCGTCGCGCCTTCGGCCATGAGCATGAGGGCAACAGGTTTGCCGACGATTTCCGAATGGCCGATCATGACAACCTCCAGCCCCTTGAGGGTGAGGCCCGTGGACTTGAGCAGTTCGACCGACGCCGCCGCGGTGCAGGGCAGCAGCGCATGGTCCCCGTAGACGATATTGCCGATGGAGGCGGGGTTCATCCCCTCGACGTCCTTGAGGGGGTGAATCGCGCCTTGCAACGTGCGAGGGTTCAGGTGCGCGGGCATGGGGCGTTGTAAGATGATCCCCGTGACGTCGGGGTCGTCGTTCATCGCCACGAGACGCGCCTTGGCCTGATCCTGGGTCATGTCACCGTTCCAATACTGTTCGTCGAACGGGATGCCCGCACGCTCGGCCAAGCGGCGCTGGTTGCGAATATAGACTCGGACTTCCTCCACCGCGCCGATGGCGATGGAACAAAGCTTGCCAATTGGGGGCAGCGCGGCCAAGTCCGCCTGAACTTGCGCGATAAGGCGGTCGCGCAACGGGGCACCGCGCAGCAGTCGAGGGTCATGGTCCATAGGAGTATCTTATACCAACGGCCAAAAAAGTTGACACTTTTCTGGCCGTTTTGTGTCTCACGGCAGAAACGCTTCGCGTTTCGCCTCCGACGGGGCCTTCGCTTATACCCCGAGGCGCTTTCGCGCTATTCTCGGGGCCGCTACGGGGGCCGCAGTCGCGGCCCTTATACCAGCGATCAAAAGAGTCATTTTCAACCGCCGCTGGTATTAGCGCAATTCTCGCGAAAGTTGACTCCTTTTCGGATTGCTCAAGCTAGGGGTGTTGAAACCCCACGGGCGTAAGAAACCTCCGCGCAACATAAGGATGACAGCGGCGCGTTCCCAACCTAAAACACCCGCCATGGTTTCTTTTACCTTGGAACGGACCGACGGGCAAGCCCGGCTGGGGCGCGTGGAAACGGCCCATGGTTCCATCGACACGCCCGTCTTCATGCCAGTTGGAACGGCAGGGACGGTCAAGGCCATGACGGCCACGTCGGTCCGCGCCACGGGCGCGCAGATCATTCTTGGCAATACCTACCACCTCATGCTCCGCCCTGGGGCGGATCGGGTGGAACGTTTGGGTGGGTTGCACACCCTGATGGATTGGCCAGGGCCGATTTTGACCGACTCGGGCGGTTTTCAGGTCATG
Source organism: Alphaproteobacteria bacterium (assembly GCA_965229645.1). Lineage (GTDB taxonomy): Bacteria > Pseudomonadota > Alphaproteobacteria > UBA7985 > UBA7985 > CAXQZM01. The sequence continues at coordinate 2,437,819 of OZ245893.1, read as the reverse complement.
TCTTTGCAAGGCTTGCGCGTCATAAACGAAGCGGGAGTCACCTTCAAGAGTCATATCGATGGCTCCCTGCACCAACTCACCCCCGAAATTTCCATGGACATCCAGCGCAAGCTGGATGCCACCATCACCATGGCGTTCGATGAGTGTACCCCCTACCCTGCGACCAAGGATCAGGCGGCAAAATCCATGGCGCTGTCCATGCGCTGGGCTGAGCGGTCGAAGACGGCCTTTGTGCCACGGGCTGGCTACGGCTTGTTTGGAATCGTTCAGGGGTCGGTCTTTGCCGATTTGCGCCAAGAATCGATTGAACGCCTCTTGCCACTCGAAACCGAGGGCCTCGCCATCGGCGGCTTGGCGGTGGGCGAGGGGCAGGCGCGCATGTTCGAGACGCTGGACGTTACGACACCGCTGCTGCCCCAGGGCAAGCCGCGCTACTTGATGGGCGTGGGTAAGCCCGACGATCTGGTTGGGGCGGTAGCGCGCGGGGTCGATATGTTTGACAGCGTGCTGCCAACCCGTTCGGGGCGTACTGGCCAAGCCTGGACCTGGCGGGGACAAGTCAACGTGCGCAACGCCCGGCACAAGGACGACCCGCGACCTTTGAGCGACCAGTGCGCCTGCCCCGCGTGCCAGCGGCACTCGCGCGCCTATCTGCATCATTTGATTCGCGCCGATGAAATATTGGGGGCCATGTTGCTGACTTGGCACAATCTGCAGTTTTTTCAGGACTTGATGCAGGCCATGCGCGCGGCGATCGGTAAAGCGTGCTTTGCTGACTTCCAGGCGGGCTTTGCCGCAACATATGGCCAGGGAGATTTGGCGCCCGTCTAGACAGCGCCCGTCATTCAGGTCAAATGGGACTCTATGGCTGATATCGACACAAACCAGGCCCGCCTATGGGCTGCCCTTAAGGCCCTCGAACTGCGGATCGGTGTGCTGGCTAGCGGGGACGGGGCGATCAGCACGGAAAATCAGGCCCTGATCGCGAAAATCGAGGCTCTGGAGGCCGAGGTGGCGCGCTTACGCGAAGTGAGCGCCCAGGCGCTCGAGGAGATTGAGGGGATCCTTGGCCAGCTGGACGAATGGGAGGCGGCCAATGGTTAAGGTGACAGTTGAAATCAACGGCCGCGGCTACGACTTGTTTGTCGATGAGGGGCAGGAGGCCCATGTCACCCAGTTAGGGGAAAAGGTTGGCCGCCAGGTCAAGGCCATGGTCAACCAAGTCGGTCAGGTCGGCGAAGGGCGCCTCATCCTAATGGCCGCCCTGCAGTTGGCCGACGAAGTTTGGGAGCTAAAAGACCAGTTGCGGCGGCACGACGGCGCCGCGACGCAAGCCCCGCCCAAGGCTGATCTGATGGAACAGGCGCAAACTTACGTTGCCGACGCCTATGGTGACTTGGCTGATAAGTTGGAGACCATGGTCAAAGCCCTTGGTTGAATTCGTCAACCTGGTCGTTTTACATGCCGTAACAAGGCCACAAGCGCGGCGGGCGTGACCCCTGGGACGCGCGACGCCGCGCCCAACGTCGCGGGCTGCGCGCGGGTGAGGCGCTCGCGCATTTCGTTGGACAGTTCAGGAAGCTGCGCGTAGTCGAGGGCGGGGTCGATCTTCAACCGCTCGTCGCGCTTGAAGGCCGCGACATCGGCCTGTTGACGGTCCAGGTATCCAGCATAGAGCGCCTGAATTTCCAGATCGCGGCGCACATCGGCGCGGTCAACGGCCAAGTCGGGCACGGCGTCAACCAATCGGTCGAATGTGACCTCGGGCATGGCCAGCATATGAAGGGCTGTGCGGCGCGTGCCGTCCAACTTGACGTTGAAACCCTTGGCTGCCCAGGCGTTGGGCGTCAGGGCAACCTGCGACCAAACGGCGGTCGCGGCGGCCAAGGCGGCCCGTTTTGTGGCCCAGGCTGCCCCGCGATCTGGGCCGATCAAGCCTAGGTCCTGACCCAGGTCCGTAAGACGCTGATCGGCGTTGTCCGCGCGCAGTTGCAGGCGAAATTCGGCGCGCGAGGTGAACATGCGGTACGGTTCGTCGGCGCCTTGGGTCGTAAGATCGTCGATCATGACCCCCATGTAGGCTTGGGCACGGTCAAGGATGAAGGTGCGCCCCGAGCCCGCCGCCGCCAAAGCCGCGTTGGCACCTGCGATCAGGCCTTGGGCCGCAGCTTCCTCGTACCCCGTTGTGCCGTTGATCTGCCCCGCGAGGAACAGGCCAGGCTGGCAGCGAGTTTCTAAGGTGGGTTTCAATTCCCGTGGGTCAAGGCAGTCGTATTCGATGGCGTAGCCAGGTTGCAAAATGCGCGCCCGTTCCAGCCCGACAATGGTGCCCAACATGGCCTGCTGCACGGTTTCGGGCAGGCTCGTCGATATGCCATTGGGGTAGATGGTCGGGTCGTCCAGACCTTCGGGTTCCAGAAAAATCTGATGCCGGGTCTTGTCGGGGAACCGCACCACCTTGTCCTCAATGGCGGGGCAATAGCGCGGGCCGATGCCGTCGATCTGGCCCGAATAGACCGCCGACAAGCCGATGTTGTCGGCGATCAATTGGTGGGTTTGGGGGTTGGTGTAAGTGACCCCGCACGCCACTTGCGGCACCTGAATCTCCGCAGTTAGGAACGACAGAGGCACGAGCACCGCATCGGCGTGTTGCATCTCTAAGCGGTTCCAATCGATGGAGTCGGTATGCAGTCGCGGCGGGGTTCCCGTTTTGAGGCGACGCAACGCAAAGCCCAGATCCTCAAATCGTTGCGACAAGCGGTTCGCAGGGGCCTCGCCCCAGCGGCCTGCAGGCCAAGTTTTGGGGCCCAGATGGATCAGGCCGCACAAAAACGTCCCCGTGGTGATGACAACCTGCGAACCACGAAGACGACGCCCGTCCTCTAAGACCAGCCCCTCGATGTCCCCAGCCGCAGATCGGCGCACGTCCGCGACCGCGCCCGCGACGACCCAGAGGTTGTCGTAGTCGGCCAACGTACGCTGCATGGCCTGACGGTAGAGCTGGCGATCGGCCTGGGTTCGCGGCCCCTGCACCGCAGGACCCTTGGAGGCGTTGAGCAAACGATACTGGATGCCCGCCTGGTCGGTGACGCGGCCCATAAGCCCGTCGAGCGCATCGATTTCGCGCACCAGATGCCCTTTGCCGAGGCCGCCAATGGCGGGATTGCAGGACATGACGCCGATAGTCTCGAGGTCCAGCGAAATAAGCGCCGTCTGCGCGCCCAAGCGGGCTGCGGCGGCCGCAGCTTCGCAACCTGCGTGCCCACCACCGACGACGAGGACGTCGAAATCGCACCGCTGTGAAGACTGCAAGATCGCCATACCGTGTCTATAGAGCAAATCCCACCTAAGGGGACAAGGAATTGGGGTTTTTGCGCCGCGCGGACTAGGGCCCGTGGACATTATACCAACGGCGAAAAAAGTTGACACTTTTTTCGCCGTTTTGTGTCTCACGGCAGAAGCGCTTCGCGTTTCGCCTCCGACGGGGCCTTCGCTTATACCCCGAGGCGCTTTCGCGCTATTCTCGGGGCCGCTACGGGGGCCGCAGTCGCGGCCCTTAATCCCCTCTTATTCGCGTCTGATCTGTTGATTTGTATGGCGTGACGCGGAAAAAGCTGTAGAATCAAGTGTTTAGCAACAGAAACAACAGCCAGGACCGAGCCACGCCATGGGTGAAACACTACCTCTATTCACAACATCATTCAACCGGAGTCTTTCCGTGGAGAGCCGGGCTGAGCATCTGAGCGGAGATGGGGGAGCCATTGTGCAGCGCGAGTTGATGGAGCGCTCAGGTATCATCTCGTGGCTGACGGCTCGGCTTGAGGATACGCGCCGTTCCCACCTTGTAACTTATTCTTTGCCTGAACTCTTGCGAACGAGGCTTCTGCTTTTGGCTCAGGGTTGGCGTGATCAGGACGATGCTGATGCACTGCGCTATGATCCAGCGTTTCGGCTGTCAACTTCGTGCAGGCGCAGCACAACGCCTCTGCACCAAGAGCGCCATCTGCCCTCGCGGGCCTACCTTGTCGCGGTTGCTTGATTTGCTCTCCAGCGAAGCCAACCTTCAGGTCTTGCGCGAGAGCGTGATGGAACTGACTGGCCGTCGCCTGCGGGCCGAGCGTCGTGGACACCGCCCTCGATATCTGACCCTTGATGTGGACAGTCTGCCCATCGAGGTGCATGGCAAGCAGCCTGGTTCAGCCTGGAATGGGCACTATCGTCAGCGCATGTATCACCCGATCATTGCTGGCATTGCCGAGACTGGCGATTTGCTGGACGCACGGCTTCGCAAAGGCAGTGTTCACACCGCCGACGGAGCGCTCAGCTTCATTCTGGACCTGATTGATCGTGCGAAGACAAAGCTGTGTCAGGTAGCGATGGTTCGGATGGATGCGGGCTTTCCAGAAGCGAAAGTGCTGAGCGGGTTGGATGAGCGCGGCATCTCCTACGTGGCGCGATTGTGCAATAACAAGGCCCTGGACCGACTAGCCGCCCCGAATATGAAGCGCCCAGAAGGATGCCCACCAGCTGATGGCGGCATGTGGTTTCATGAGATGGAGTATCAAGCCAAGTCATGGTCGAAGGCGCGGCGGGTCGTTCTGGTTGTCGTCGAGCGACCAGGCCAGTTGTTGCTGGATCGCTTCTGGCTGATCACCAACCTCACACAAGATCATATGCCTGGCCAAGACCTGCTGGCGCTTTACCGCAAACGCGGCGCAGCCGAAAACAGCTTCGGTGAGTTGATGGACGTGCTGGGGCCGACCCTGTCATCGACAGTGCGGACCAGGAAGGACACTAAAGGCTCCTCTCCGTCCTCCCCATCCAAGCCCGAAGCTGAGGCTGAGATCAAGGCTGAAGCTGAGATCAAGGCTGAAGCTGAGGCCTTCGCCCGTAACGAAGCCCTTCTGCTACTCAATCTGCTGGCTTACGGTCTGTTGCATGCTGGTCGACGGTGCATGGAAACTGCCACGCGCACTGGTTGGAGCCTGCGCCGCTATCGTGAACGCGTGCTCTCAATCGGCGCCCGAATCACCATCCATGCCCGCCGCGCAATCCTAATCGTTGCCCAAAGTGCACAGCGCTTCTGGAGCCTGATATGGCCAGCCATCAACCGCATGGCATGGCCACCACGGTAAATCAGATTGCAAAATAGACTGTCCTGAAAACGCTGTCGCCCACCTCGATGATCTGGCGACCCATCACCCCTGCGCCAACGAAGCAAAAAACACCCCGGATAATCAATCCTGTTCCCAAATTTACGCCACAATGAACCAAGGACCCTCAACAAATCATTCGATGCTCAAAATCTCCAACGCATCCTGCCTCAAAACCCCGCCTAAACCGATCACGTCCCAAAATCTGCCATCTTCATGAATAAGGCAGGTTAATACCAGCGAACATAAGAGTCATTTTCAACCGCCGCTGGTATTAGGGAGTCCTATCTCGGCAGAATTGTGTTTCAAGCTTCCAAAATAGAGGTTTCAATGAACACAGATTGCTTTGTTGTCACAGATCAACTCTGGGATAAGATTTCAGGATGAATTCCAAGCCGTGATGGGTTCGCGATGTTACTGGAGCGTCTCTTCTTGGAGGCTCTGCCTTGGCGGGTGCGTGCAGGGTTCCCGTGGCGAGACTTGCGCCACTGAAACACCTGGTACCCTAGCTTGATCGCAGATCTCTAGCTTCTCTGAAGCCGACCAGCGTCGACGCTTGACCCGATCCAACATCACTTGCCTCCTTCAAGTGTCCGCTCAGTTGAGCGGGAACTTAATCCCAAAGGCCAAAGTTGACACTTTTTGGACGTTGGTACGGTGTCAAAACCTGGAAGACGCAGCGAAATCAAAAACCCGCAATCGCTAACTGGCAATTTACAAACGACGACGCGCGCGTGAAACTGAAAAAGTATTACGCTTTAGTTTAAGGGACTTAAAGGACTAATCAGTTGCGATAAACCGAATAATTTCAGATTGTGCTTGATTAACTACTGAAGTCGCCAACTTAATTTGAAGATCGTCTTTCGTTGCAATTTGCACATTCGTTTCAGCAGAAGTTGCTGATAATAACCCACCTGTAAGCACACCTGTTACAATGCCTGACACGAGTTGCTGCCCAGCAACAGACTGTTCTTCATTCTCACTTACAGTATAACCAAGGCGTTCCAACTCTCGCGTCCATACATTGCGGACGGCATTTCGGCCATCGGCCAAGCTATTGACACTGCCTGTATTGCTACCAACTATGGCTTGCTCTGCATAACTGTCATCCATACGACCAAATACCGTGTCGACAACACTATTCCTCGGCGTAACGACCAATACGCAACCAAGTTGATTTTGAGGGGATGTTTTGGCAAGCAATTCCACGTCCACGTCGGCCAATCCCACTTTCCATTCTTGATAAAAAGAATAACCATAAGACTGCTCTTCTGCTGTATAGCCTACACTTGTGAGCAAACTCGTGCTCGGATCACTCTGCTCAATTAAGCCAACGCAATATTCAGCGATTTCATCTGCGGTTCGAAGGAATTCCCTTTGGGCCAAAGCCACGGCTTTCGGCCTGTCTTCTTTTAATTGTTCTTTCTGTTCAGGTGTTAGCGTTTCAGTCGCGCATCCGAACAAGGTCACCAGGCATGTAAAGATAAGTAGTTTTTTCATTTTGCCCCCAATTTAGTTAAAACTCCCAAGTTGGCGTTGAATGACCCAGGACGGCCCGTCCAATAGTATAAGTTCATAATCTGGATTTTTCTAGACAAAAAACTCGAGACCTCAGCATAACTCGACTTCGACTCCGAAAACCACAAGATAGAGGGCTAATTGAGTCGAATAGATACGACATCTTGTGGTCAGTTTTTGGTTTTTTGATTTGTGCTGAGGTTTCAACTCCTAATACCAAAAACTAAAAAAATGTCACCTTTTTTGGTCGTCGGTACTAGACACGACGTTCGACCATGAGTTTTTTGATTTCCGCGATGGCCTTGGCAGGGTTGAGGCCCTTGGGGCAGGTTTTGGTGCAGTTCATGATCGTGTGGCAGCGGTACAGCCGGAAGGGGTCTTCCAGGGCGTCTAGGCGTTCGCCTGTCGCTTCGTCGCGGCTATCGGCGATCCAGCGATAGGCTTGCAACAAAATCGCGGGGCCGAGGTAGCGGTCACCGTTCCACCAGTAGGAGGGGCACGATGTGGAGCAGGAAAAGCACAGAATACACTCCCACATGCCATCGAGCTTGTCGCGTTCTTGCGGGCTTTGCAGACGTTCGCGCGTCGGCGCGGCGCTGTCGGACTTTAGCCAAGGTTCGATGCTCGCGTACTGGGCATAGGGCTGGCTCAGGTCGGGCACCAAGTCCTTAACAACGGGCATGTGGGGCAAGGGATAGACTTTGGCCGTCCCCTGGATGTCGCCCAAAAACTTGGTGCAGGCCAGGGTATTGGTGCCGTCAATGTTCATGGCGCAAGACCCGCACACCCCCTCCCTGCAGGAACGGCGCAAGGTGAGGGTCGAGTCCACCTTGTTCTTGATCCAGAGCAAGGCGTCGAGCACCATGGGGCCGCAATCGTCTTGATCGACTTCATACGTATCCAGCCGTGGATTTTCCCCGCTATCGGGGTTCCAGCGATAAACTGCAAACGTCTTGAGATTCGCCGACGCCCCCGCAGGGGCTTTCCAATCCAGGCCCTTTTGGATGCGCGAATTGGCGGGAAGTCGAAATTCAACCATAGAAACCACCTATAAATTCTGGACTGGGGCTTAGCCACCCTCGCGGGCGCAAAACTGAATTGGGCTGGGCTTTCGGTCGGGTGCGTCTCATACCAGCGGCGACCAGGAATGAGTCTTATGTTCGCTGGTATAAGGGCCGCGACTGCGGCCCCCGTAGCGGCCCCGAGAATAGCGCGAAAGCGCCTCGGGGTATAAGCGAAGGCCCCGTCGGAGGCGAAACGCGAAGCGTTTCTGCCGTGAGACACAAAACAGCCAAAAAAGTGTCAACTTTTTTCGCCGTTGGTATTAAGTGAGGGTCATGGGCGCGCCCGAGACCACACATTTTGGCTACGCTACGGTGCCTTTGGCGGCCAAACCTGGCTTGGTTCAAAACCTATTTTCGGGCGTTGCAGATTCCTACGATGTCATGAACGATCTCATGTCTGTCGGGGTCCATCGCCTTTGGAAGGAGGCGCTGGTGACCTGGGTCCGCCCGCGCCCCGATCAGGCGTTCCTGGACCTTGCTGGCGGCACGGGCGATCTGGCCTTTCGCATCGCCCAGGCAGTTAAGGGCCAGCAAAGCACCATGACCGTTTGCGACTTCACCCCCGCCATGTTGGCGAAAGGACAAGCGCGCGCCGACGCGCTGCCAGGCTTAGGGGCCCTAACGTGGGTCGTGGGGGACGCCATGGACCTGCCCTTTGCCGCCAACCAGTTCGATGTCGTGACCCTGGCTTTTGGCCTCAGAAATGTCGCGGAACCCGCCAAAGCCATCGCCGAAGTCTACAGGGTATTGCGCCCTGGAGGGCGGTTTTTTTGTTTGGAGTTTTCTAAAGTCGTCCTGCCCTTCCTCGATCGTGCCTACGACCTGTTTTCTTTTCAGGTCATTCCCCGCCTGGGCCAGCTCGTGGCGGGGGATCGTGAGGCCTATGTCTATTTGGTCGAGTCGATCCGCCAGTTCCCCGACCAAGAGGCGCTGGCCGATCAGATTCGCGCGGGCGGTTTTGATCGTGTCATCTACCAGAATTTGAGCGGGGGCATCGCCGCGATTCACCAAGGCCTGAAGCTCTAGTACCAGCGGCGATTGAAAATGGCTCTTTTGATCGCTGGTATAAGGGCCGCGACTGCGGCCCCCGCAGCGGCCCCGAGATAAGCTAAGAAAGCGCCTCGGGGTGTAAGCGAAAGCCCCGTCGGAGGCGAAACGCGAAGCGTTTCTGCCGTGAGACACAAAACGGCCAAAAAAGTGTCAACTTTTTTGGCCGTTAGTATAAAGCTGGCAAGCATGCGCCATCTTTTGCGCCTCTTGGCCCTCATGTGGCGGCTCGCACGGGCGGGGGCCTTGCAACCTTTTGCGTCCTTGATCCCCGCCCAAGGCCCTGCCCGCTGGGCCTTTGCCTTTGCCGCGCGCCTTGAGCGTCGGGGCCTTGAGGGGCGCTCTGGCGAACGGCTGGCAAGGGTGCTTCATGCCCAGGGCCCTGCCTTCGTCAAGGCGGGTCAAGCCCTGTCGACACGGCCCGACTTGATCGGGGCCGACGCGGCGCAGGACCTAACCCAATTGCAGGACCAGTTGCCACCGCTGGACTATGCGCAGATCAAACCCCTGCTGACAGGTGCGCTGAGCGCCGCCGTTGAGGAGGTCTTCGCGCACTTTGAGGAACGTGCCATGTCCGCGGCGTCGGTTGCCCAGGTGCATTTTGCCACCCTAAAGGATGGCCGCGAGGTGGCGGTCAAGCTGATCCGTCCTGGGGTTGCGCGCGCCTTCCATCGCGACATCGCCTTTTTGACTTGGCTGGCGGGAAATTTTGAGCGCGCGCGCCCCGACCTGCGCCACCTGCGGCCCAAGGGCCTGATCGCCGAGTTCGCCCGCAACGCCGCAGCAGAGCTTGATTTACGGGTCGAGGCCGCGGCGCTGTCGCGCTTCCGCCATCAGTTCGGCGCCGAAGACCCCGTGGTCTTGCCCGAACCGCTGTGGGATCTGTGCGGGGAGCATATGATGGTCATGACGCGCGTTGCTGGCATCCCGATCGACCATCGTGCTGCCCTGCTCGCCCAGGGTCACGATCTAAACAGCGTGCTCAAGCGCGCCGCCGAAGTCTTCTTCGCCTCGGTCCTGACCCACGGCTACTTCCACGGCGATCAACACGGCGGCAACATGATGATCGACGACCAAGGGCGCGTCGTCTTTGTTGATTTCGGCCTCATGGGAACCCTGCCGTGGCGGGTCCGGTACTTTTTGGCTGACCTGATGACTCTCATGCTGGCGCAAGACTACGAGGCCCTAGCCAAGCGCTATCAAACGGCGGGGTACTTGGGCCGAGATCAGGACGCCGAAGCCTTCGCCCTTTCCATTCGCGCCGTCGCCGAACCCATTATGGGCAAACCCTTGCACCAGGTCAGTTTTGGGAAGCTGCTTGGACAGCTGCTCGCCATGTCGCAACAGTATCGACTGGAAATGCAGCCAGAGCTGTTCCTCTTACAAAAAAATATGCTGATGGCCGAAGGGATCAGCCGGCAGTTGGCGCCAGAGCTGAACATATGGACGCTGGCCGAACCGCTGATTTCGAGATGGGCCCAGCAAAACCTCGGCCCCGCGCGCCAGCTCCGCGAACTGCGGCGGGAGGGCGCAAAGTTATGGGAGGATCTGCCGCGCGTCGTCGCCTACGTGCGGCGGCAAATTGACGCGGCGGAAGGCGGGGACGCGCCCAGCCACTCGGGTCCCAAGACTTCCCCAGCACCCGCCTGGCGCGCGCGCGCAGCCTTCGCCATGTTGGGGGCGGTCGCAGGCTTCGCCCTTTGCCTTGCGTGGATAAGCCTTAGGTGAAGATCCTGTCCGCGACGGGGTCGAGGTCCGCGTAGAGATCCGCGACCCACTCGCCATAGCCATTCCAGGGCAGGGTCGCAAACGTTGTGCCTCGCCCCTGGCTAATGTCCCATTCGCGCGCTTGCGACCAGCGGCGGTGGGGAACCTCGGGGTTGACGTTGGCCCAAAACCCGTACTCGCGGCCGTTGGCAAGCGACCAAAAGGTCGGCGGCGGCGTGTCCGTCAGGGTCAGGCGAACAAGAGATTTTATGCCCTTAAAGCCGTATTTCCACGGCACGACCAGGCGCAGGGGCGCGCCGTTCTGACTCGGCATGGGTTCGCCGTAGATGCCTGTTGCGAGCAGCGTCAGGTCGTTCATGGCTTCGTCCAGCCGCAGGCCCTCGCGGTAGGGCCAGGGGAACTGGGCGCTCAACACGTCGCCCTTGTTCCAGAGCTCTGCCGTTTCAAACGCCACGTAGCGGGCTTGGCCCAGGGGTTCGACGCGATCGAGGAGATGGCGCAAGGCAAAGCCGTTCCACGGCACAACCATGGACCAGGTTTCAACGCAGCGGTGGCGGTAAATCCGCTCCTCCAAGGGCATGGCGCGAATCAGATCGTCGATGTCAAACGTCTGCGGCTTGGCGACCAAGCCATCGACCTCGAGCGTCCAGGGCCGACGCTCCAACCGCTGCGCGTTTTGCCAGATATTCTTGTGCGTGCCGAATTCGTAGAAATTGTTGTAGGTCAGGGCGTCGATTTGCTGGGTCAAGGCACGGTCGCCCTGCACGCGGTCGTAAGCGGAATTCTTGGCGGTCGGGTAGAGATCGGCGGTGGGATCATCGACCGCAGATTGCGCCAAAGCGCGGGCGGGAATTCCACCGGCAAGGAGGGAACTGGCCCCGCCCAAAACGGCGGCGCGCAGGACCGCGCGTCGGTTTAAGAAGGTCGCGCGCGGGGTGACGCGACGTTCGGGGAGGTTGTAAGGGCGGGAGGGGATAAGCGCGACCATGGACCTTGCCTAGCAACCTCCAGCGCCCATGGCAAATCACGGTCTGATCACACTCGCTCTAGTCCCACCTCACCTCAGGGGGCAGGGACATGAGGATGGCGTCGATATGGCCTCCCGTTTTCAGGCCAAATAAGGTCCCCCGATCGTGCAGCAAATTGAATTCGACGTAACGACCGCGCTTTTTCAACTGAATGTCCCGTTCCTCCGCGCGCCACGATTCATGGAAGGTGCGGCGTACCAGGCGCGGATAGACCGCCAAAAAGGTCCGTCCCACGTCTTGGGTAAAGGCAAAATCGGCGGCCCAGTCGCCCGAGGCTAAGTTATCGTAGAATATGCCGCCGTCGCCGCGCGCCTCGTTGCGGTGGGGCAAGAAAAAGTAAGCGTCGCACTTTTGCTTTAGGCTCGCGTAGTCCGCAACCGCATGGCGGTCGCAGCACGCCTTGAGCGCGGCGTGAAACTCGGCCCGATTGGCCGCGTTGGGCAGCATAGGGGTCAAGTCCGCTCCGCCCCCAAACCATCCCTTTGACGTCACGATCATGCGGGTATTCATATGAACGGCGGGGACACGGGGGCTGTGCATATGGGCGACCAGGGAAATGCCCGAGGCCCAAAATCGGCGGTCGGTCGCGCTGGTGCCTGGGATCTGCGCCGCAAATTCCTCAGAAAACTCGCCCTGAACTTCCGAGACGTTGACGCCGACCTTTTCAAACACCCGCCCACGCATCTTGCCCATGGTACCGCCCCCGCCCGCGTCGCCGCGCTGCCACGGGGTGAAAGTAAAGGTCCCAGCGGGGATATTCGCGACCGCCGCTTGTGGGGTCGGCAGGGCGGCTTCCAAGCGTTCAAATTCCGCGCAAATTTGATCGCGCAAGGTCCTAAACCAGCGCGCGGCTAGGGTTTTTCTTTGCGTCCAATCGGTCATGCGGGCTGCCCTGTCGAAATTTGTCGTTGCCATTCCCCGCAGATCAGGGCGGCGGCCATCGCCATGTTCAGCGATCGGGCCCACTCTGCCATGGGAATCGTCACATGAACAGGGCATAGGTCGTGCATGCGCGCGGGAACGCCCGCGCTTTCCTGACCCATGACCAAAAAATCGCCTGGCTGCCACCTGTGGGTCCAGTGCGGCACTGAGGTTTTGGTCGTGGCCAAAACCAAGCGGGCGGTGGGATGCGCCGCCACGAAATCCGCCAAGCAGCCGTGGCGCACAACAGGGACTTGATCCCCGTAGTCCATGGCGATGCGGCGCATCTTTTTTGTATTCAGAGCAAAGCCCAAGGGTTCGATCAGGTGCAGATTTAGGCCCAAGCACGCCCCGAACCGTATGAGGGCAGCGGTGTTTTCTGGAATTTCGGGTTGATACAGCACAAGATCCATGACCAGGGCTCTCGCGCATCGGGGTTTTGGAGGCAAGGGTGAGGATGGGCTTTGACGCGTGGGGTTCCTGCGCCTATAGGCCGCGCAAGATTGGGGTTTCGCGCCTCAGGTTCATACTTATGCAAAAGGTCGTTCATGACACAGGTAGAACAAGAATTTGACACGACGCGTCGGGATTTTTTGGGCCTTTCCTCCGCTGTCTTGGGCGCAGGGATCCTCGGCATGGCAGGCCTTGGCCTGATCCGGACGTTCAAACCCTCCGAAGAAACCCAAAAAGGCGAAGTGGTGGAGCGGACCCTCGAGGGCTTGTTGCCCGGTCAACAGGTCGAGGTAAGCAATCTGCAAGGCCAACTCTACTACATCCGCCGCCGCACCGATGACGAGATCGCCCTGGCCGAAAGCTGGACCGTGGAAAAAATGCAAGCCGCGGGCACGGGCGCCAAAGGCTTCAAGGACATTGAGTTGGATTCGGATCGGGTCATCGATCGGCAGTTTTTGGTGGTCGAGGCCCGTTGCACGCACCTGGGCTGCGCGCCCGTTGAGCAGAATGTTGAGCTGAAGCTGGCGCGCGATATCGAAGAAAAGGGCGTAGAGGCGGGCTATTTCTGCCCCTGCCATGGGTCGGTCTACGATGTGTCGGGCCGCGTTCGCGTCGGCCCCGCGGTGCTGAACCTGGTGGTGCCCGCCTACAATATCAAACGCGACGACGACGGCACAGCCATCAGCATCGAAATCGGCAAAGCCTAAAACAACGGAACGGTTAAGGTTATGGCAAAAGCTCCCAAATTTCAAAACCCGACCCTCGCGTATCTCGATTCTCGGATCCCAATTTTCAGCGCCCTGCGCTGGTTGGGCAAGGAACACCCCTACCCGAAGAATCTGTCCTATTGGTGGAACTTTGGCTCCCTATCGGGGATCATGCTGATGATCATGATCGTCACGGGCATTTTCCTCGCCATGCCGCTGGACACGGGCGACACCTATAGGTCTATTCGGGAATCGGTCGACGGCGTCCCTGGCTATCATATCATGCAAAAAATCCATATGGTCGGGGCCTCGTTCTTCTTCATCGTCGTCTATTTCCACATCTTTCGCGGGCTCTACTACGGGTCGTACAAGGGGCCGCGCGAATTTGTCTGGTGGATCGGCCTCGTCATCTATGTGCTGATGATGGGAACGGCGTTCATGGGCTATACCATCGTCAATTCCACCTTGTCGGTCGGTGGCGCCAAAGTCATCACGGATTTTTTCACGGTCATACCTTTCATCGGGGAGGATGTGCGCGCGTGGCTCCTCGGGTCCAATGGGGTCACCGACGTGGCGATTAAGCGGTTCTTCGTGATTCACTTCCTGTTGCCGTTCGTCATTGTTGGGATGGTGATTTTCCACCTCCTGGCCCTGTTCCAGGTTGGATCCAACAATCCGCTCGGCGTCGATATGAAAGGGCCTGAAGATACGATTTCGTTCCACCCTTACTACACGGTCAAAGACCTTTTTGGTCTGGCGGTGTTCCTGACCATCTTCATGTTCGTGGTGTTTTTCTTGCCGTTCCTCTTGGGTGAACCCGAAGGGTACGAAACGGGCGGCGAACCCTCGCATATTGTCCCCGAATGGTACTTCCTGCACCTGTTCGCCATTTTGCGATCCTTCACTCAGGATTTGGTGATCTTTGGCCAAGTACTGCTGACCTCCAAGGAACTGGGCGTTATTTTTATGGCCTTGGCGCTGGTTGTTCCTTTCTTCCTTCCGATCTTGGACCGCAACCCAGCGCGCTCGACCAAGTTTCGCCCGCTTTATCGCTGGTTCTTCTGGCTGTTTGTGGTGGTTTGCCTCTTGCTCGGTCAGGTCGGCATGCAAACAGCCACGACCTATACGGAGGTCTATATTCCTGCCTTTTCCCTCGTCGATTGGTGGACCTTGCGGGTTCCCATCTCTACCGTCAACGCGGGCCTCTTGCTGACGGGCTACTTCTTCGCGCATTTTTTGATCGTTTTGCCACTGCTCTCGGTCGTGGAAAAGCCACGGCAGCTGCCCGCGTCCATCGCCCGTCCCGTCTTGCGTCAAGCCTCATCCTAATCGCGGAGTTTAGAAGTCATGTCGAAGGTTGTCACCGCCGTTGCCGCGACCCTGATCGCCGTTTCCTCCTGGGGATGGACCGAGGGCGAAAAGGCCAAACCCAAATCCCCCTCGCACCCCTGGCACTTCTCTGGCCTCACGGGCCAGCACGACATATCCCAAGTTCAGCGGGGCTTTCAGGTCTATTGGGCCAAGTGCGCCGCCTGTCACGGCATGGAGTTCCGCCGGTTTTGGCACTTGGAGAAAATTGGCTATACCGAAGGCGAAGTCAAATCCATGATCGCCGTGTACTTGGCGGGGCGTGGCGAGAGCTTTGATACCTCGACCTATTCGATCCAAAATATGCCCGAAAGCCGCGTGGCGGGCGCGCCGGACTTGAGCCACGCCGTCCTGGCCAAAGGCAAGACCATGGAACAGGGCGCGGACTATATCTACTCGCTCCTCCTCGGTTACGACCGGATGAACGACGCGGTTCTGGGCCCAGCATCACGAATGGACCGCAATGAAGACGCCGCCGCCTACGTCGCCGTCGGCGCGCCCGTGATCGCCCGCTTTGACAACGGCGACATCAAGTCGATCACCCGTAAGTTTGAGAAGAACAATTTTTATCTCTACGGGTCGGGTCAGGAGTGGGTGCTGCGCAATTTTGTCGATATTCGCACCGACTTTCAAGAGTTTGACTCCGACGGCACGGCTTTGCCGCTGGTGCAGAGTTTTGGTCATCGCCTGGACGAAACCGACCCGCACCAGGAACGTAAGCATGCTGCGGCCCATGCGGGGTACGAGGCGTTGGAGGACGCGGACAGCGCCTGGACCCATCGCGGCGACGCCCATAGCCATAGCCTCGCCACCTGGGCGGCGGGCCAGTTCTACAACCCGTTCAAATCTGGCGGCGTCTTGTCCATGGCCTCGCCCTTGGTCGATTTGGAGAATTTTCATCGCACCGATTTTTCCGCCGAGGACTTGATCGCCGATGCCGCTGACCTGGAAAACGCCACCTACTGGTTGGTCGCCAATCAGGACTTGCAGCCGCGCATCTTAGAGGCGGTTGAGGCGGCGCGCGCAGCCTACGAAGCGGTGCCCGCGGGCTTGCTGCCCGCCCAGGACCGCGCCGCCGCCGCAGCGCGCGATGAGCTGCAAGGCTTGATCAACCAGCTCCACCCCGAAACCAAGAAAGCTCTGTCCGAAGATGTGGTCGCTTGGCTCGCCTTTTCATCGGACATGAATTTGAACGCGCGCAAAGAAACGGGTCTTTGGGTCGTGGTGATCTTGGCAATTTTGTCCGTGCTGCTCTACTTCTTCTACCGAGAAATCGCCCGTCAAGAGTTTGCCAAGCAGGCCAAGTACGGCGGCCCGTGGGACGACAATCACTGAGCCCAAGGGTCGTTCGCAACGATCCTTGAACCTGGGCTCCGATCTTATATCAACGGCCAAAAAAGTTGACACTTTTTTGGCCGTTTTATGTCTCACGGCAGAAACGCTTCGCGTTTCGCCTCCGACGGGGCCTTCGCTTATACCCCGAGGCGCTTTCTTAGCTCATCTCGGGGCCGCTACGGGGGCCGCAGTCGCGGCCCTTATACCAGCGAACATGAGAGTCATTCCTGGTCGCCGCTGGTATAAGCAAGGACCCTTGATCTTCCGATCCTAAGGGGGGAAAGAGGTGCCATGGCCGATTTACCCCATATCTTGGTCGTTGATGACGATGCGCGCTTGCGGAGCTTGTTGGCGCGGTTCCTAGGGGTGCGTAATTTTCGGGTAACGGTCGCCGAAGATGCGGCCATGGCGCGGGCCCGGCTGCGCGGCTTGTCCTTCGATGCGATTGTCCTCGATATTATGATGCCAGGGGAGGATGGGCTCAGCCTGCTAAAATGGTGGCGGACGCAGCCCGCCGACCCCTTGTTGCCGCTTACCCCCGTGCTGCTGCTCTCGGCCAAGGGGGAAGTCGATGATCGCGTACGGGGCCTAGAGCTCGGCGCCGAAGATTTTTTGACCAAGCCGTTTGAGCCGCGCGAGTTGGAAGCCCGGTTGCGGACCCTGGTCCGGCGGTACGCGCCCCCGACCCTATCCGACGATCCCGAAACCGCGACCTTGCGCCTGACCACCTGCGAAATCGATTTGCGCACTGGCCAGCTCCGTCGCGATGGGCACCTGTCGGCCCTGCCCCCGGCGGAGTTGAAAATTCTGCGCGCGCTCTACGAGGCGGGAGGGCAACCTGTGGGGCGCTGGGACTTGGCCGAACTGACCAAATCTGGCGACTCCGAACGGGCCGTCGATGTCCATATCGTGCGCTTGCGCCGCAAGATCGAGGTCGATGCCAAGGCACCTGCGCATCTCTTGACCGAGCGCGGCGTCGGCTATCGGCTGCTGCAATAGAGCTCCGTGACCCCGCTACGCTATCGCCTGCTGCCCCGGGGATTGCTGGCCCGCGCCAGCCTGCTGCTGCTGATTCCTTTCATGGGCTTGCAGCTGGCGCTGATCCTCGCCTTTTGGTTTGGCCATTGGCAGCCCCTGACCGATCGCCTGAGCCGCGCCGTTGTCAACGAACTTGCTTTGCTGATCGACGGGCACGAAACCCAAACTTTGCAGAACGAGACGCGCAACACGGAGGAACGAACGGAGCTGTTTGTCAATCTCAACGCCCTGTCCGACTTGGGAATTCGTGCGGCGTCGATCCCAGGGGAGGTGGACTCGGCGCTCAACCAGCAGCGGACGATTTCCACCCTGGACCGGCAATTGCGCCGCCGCTTGCGCGATCTGTACCCCGCGCGCGCTTTCACGGTGGACAGCCAATTCCGCGATCAGAACGTTCTGATCACCATATCGCAAAACACCGCCAACCCATCGCCGCGCCACTACCGGTTTTTGATTGATCGCGGGCGCTTGTTCACCGAGGCGGGACTGAACTTTCTGCTGTTCATCTTGATCGCGGGCGTGGTGTTCTTGTTGCCGTCCTACCTGTTTTTGCGCGGTCAAGTGCGACCGATTCGCAACCTGGCCCGCGAAGCCGCCGCCTACGGGCGCGGCGCACCAGTGACGAGCCAAGACCCGCGCGGTGCGATCGAGGTGCGTCAGGCCATCCAGGCCTTTCGTGACATGCGCGCGCGCATCACCCGCGCCCTCGATCACCGCACCAACATGCTGTCGGGGGTGTCGCACGATTTGCGCACCCCGCTCACGCGCCTCAAGTTGCAGCTGGCCCTCATGGACCCAAATCAGGAGCGCGATGAGATGGAAAAAGACGTGTTGGAAATGGAGGCCATGCTGAACGGCTACCTGGACTATGCCAAAGGCGCAGTGGCCGAGGAGGAACGGCTGATCATCCTGGCGGACCTGGTGCAACAAGCGGCCGACCCGAGCAAGTGGCCCGACATCGCCATCACCTTTGAGGCGCTCAGCCCCATCGCGCTGAAGGGACGCAAGACCGCCTTGCTTCGCTTGATTTCCAATTTGATCGCCAACGCCCAGCGACACGCCGACCGCCTTTGGATCGAGGTTCGCGGCACCGCGCGCGACGCGACGCTGATCCTGTCCGACAACGGTCCTGGTATCGACCCTTTGGACTATGAGCGGGTCTTGCAACCCTTCCAGCGCTTGAACGAGGGCCGCAACTTGGACGAAGCTGGCGTCGGGCTCGGCCTCAGCATTTGCGTTGATATAGCGCGCAGCCACGGCGGCGCGCTGGTCCTAGATCAAGCGCCCCAGGGCGGCTTGCAAGTTCGGGTAACTTTGCCCGCCTAAAGCACGCCCTTGGTACTCGGCAGGTGGTCGGCGGCACGCGGGTCAATTTCGACGGCGGCGCGCAGGGCCCGTGCCAAGGCCTTGAACAGACTTTCGGCGATGTGATGGGCGTTGACTCCCGCCAGCGCGGTCGCGTGCAAGGTAATCCCGCCCGCCGACGCCAGGGCCTGGAAGAATTCACGGACCAATTCGGTGTCAAAGGTGCCGATCTTGGGGCTCGCGAACCTGACATCCCAGACCAAGAAGGGACGATTGGAAAGGTCGAGGGCGACCCGGCCCAGGGCCTCGTCCATGGCCACATAAGCATGGCCGTAGCGGGTGATGCCCGTCTTGTCGCCCAGAGCTTGCTTGAGGCACGCGCCGAGCGCTAGGCCCACATCCTCGACCGTATGGTGATCATCAATATGGACATCGCCCTTGGCCTGCACCTCGAGGTCGATCAAGCTATGCTTGGAGAGGAGATCGAGCATATGGTCAAAGAACCCAACCCCCGTGCGACAGGTGCCTCGCCCCGTCCCGTCGAGATTGAGCGCAACGCTGATCTGGGTTTCTTGGGTATTGCGCTCGAGCGCAGCGGTGCGAGTCATGGCCCCTAAGATACGAAAACCAAGGCGTTTTCCAAGAATCGACCGCATCCTGGGGCTATTTTGGACCTAAGCCGCAACATGCCCGCCACAGTTTGGATCCCTGCGCCGCGCTGTTTCTATGGCAAGTCGCTTAAGGCTCATAACCGCGCTATAGAGCCTTAGTGGACATGATCAGTGCGACATCGCCAACGCGGTTTTTGAACCGGGAGTTGTCTTGGTTGGCCTTCAACGCGCGGGTTTTGGCCGAAGCGCAGCGCGCTGATAATCCGGTTTTGGAGCGGGTGCGGTTCCTCGCCATCGCCGCCGCCAACCTCGCGGAGTTTATTTCCGTTCGCGTTGCGGGGCTGAAGGCCCAAGTTCGGGAGAACTATGGGAAGGTCTCCCCCGACGGCCTGACCCCTGGCGAGCAACTGCACGCCATCGACCGTGCCTTGGGGACCCTGACCCGCGATCAAATCGACGCGTGGGCGGCCCTGCAAGGTGCCTTGCCCGACATAGGGTTGGAAATTGTCGAGGGCCAAGACCTGCGCGCGCGGGAGCGAACCTGGATTGCCGCCTATTTGGAAACCGAACTGCTGCCGGTTCTGACCCCGATCGCTGTGGACCCGACCCATCCCTTTCCCTTCATCCGCAACCAGTCCTACGCCATGGCGCTCGACCTGCGAAGGATCGCCGATGGCCGCCGGCTGGCGGGCTTGCTGCTGATCCCCGACGGCCTCGCCAAATTCATCGCCCTACCTGGGGATCAAGACCCCGCGCCGAAGCGGTTCATCCATATCTACGAGCTGATCTTGCACGAAATCGCGCACGTCTTTCCAGGCTTTGAGGTGATCGACGCTGGCGCCTTTCAGGTGGTGCGGGACGGCGATTTGGAAATAGAAGAGGAGGCGGACGACCTTGTCCGATCTTTTGAATCGGCGCTGAAGCGACGCCAGCGCGGCCGGGTGATCCAACTGACGGTCGATGGGGCCATGAGCGCAACGCTGAAGGCCTTTTTGACCGAACAGTTTCGGTTGGACGAAAGCGGCGTGCGGGTGGTCGGCAGTTTCGTCGATTTTACCCAGTTGTTCGAAATCGCCAACGTCGATGCGGCGGCGCACTTCGCCCCGTTCCACCCACGGTTTCCCGAACGGGTGCGGGATTTTGAGGGCGATTGTTTTGCCGCCATTGAGGCTAAGGACTTTGTCGTCCATCACCCGTTCGAAAGTTTCGATGTCGTCGTGCAATTTCTGGTCCAAGCCAGCCAAGACCCGCACGTGCTGTCGATCAAGCAAACGCTCTATCGCACCTCCAACAAATCCCCCATCGTCCGCGCGCTCTGCGACGCCGCCGAACGGGGAAAATCGGTCACGGCCCTCATCGAACTAAAAGCGCGATTCGACGAAGCCGCCAATCTACGTTGGGCGCGCGATCTGGAACGCGCTGGCGTGCAGGTCGTGTTCGGCTTTGCCGACTTAAAGACCCACGCCAAAATTTCTCTGGTCGCCCGCCGCAGCCCAGGGGGCGGGGTCAAGACCTTCGCCCACTTCGGCACGGGCAACTATCACCCCATGACCGCCAGGGTCTATACGGACCTGTCGTTCTTCACCGCCGACGAAACCTTGTGCCGCGACGCAGGGCGCTTGTTCAACTACATGACCTCCTACGCCGTACCGACCCAGCTGCAGGCCTTGGCCGCCGCGCCGCTCAATTTGCGCGAGACCTTGGGTCAGCTCATCGATCAGGAGATTGCGTTCGCGGAAGCGGGCGAACCAGCCAGTATTTGGCTCAAAATGAACGCCCTCGTTGATCCGCGCATGATCGACCATCTTTACCGCGCTTCGCAAGCTGGGGTGCGGGTACGCGCCGTGGTGCGGGGCATTTGTTGCTTGCGCCCAGGGGTTCCAGGCCTGTCGGAGCGAATCGTGGTGCAGTCGCTGGTCGGGCGGTTTTTGGAACATAGCCGCATCTTCTGCTTCGGCAACGGCGCCAAATTGCCCTCACGGCAGGCCAAGGTCTTCATTTCCTCAGCAGACTGGATGCCGCGCAACCTCAATGGTCGGGTGGAAACTTTGGTGCCGATCCTGAACGAAACGGTCCATGAGCAAATTTTGGACCAGGTCATGACCGCGAGCGTCCGCGACACAACCCACTCTTGGATTCTGCAAGGCGACGGCACCTACGCACGGACTGCCCCCAAAAAGGCCAAGTCCTTCAGCGCCCACGAGTACTTTATGAAGAACCCCAGCCTTTCGGGGCGCGGGTCGGCCATCAAAAAGAAACGGCCCAAGGCGATCTAAAGCCATTTAATCCTGCCTTATACCAACGGCCAAAAAAGTTGACACTTTTATGGCCGTTTTATGTCTCACGGCAGAAACGCTTCGCGTTTCGCCTCCGACGGGGCCTTCGCTTATACCCCGAGGCGCTTTCTTAGCTCATCTCGGGGCCGCTACGGGGGCCGCAGTCGCGGCCCTTATACCAGCGATCATTAGAGTCATTCTCATTCGCCGCTGGTATTACTCATGAAGATGGCAGGTTCCGTCGGTATTGGACACGGAAAAGAAGCATTGATTGGACCCTTGCAGCGGGATTAAAGGCCCCATGCGCTTGCACAGACTCGTTCTCCTTGGTCTTACCGCCCTTGCCATGGCAGGGTGCGATCTCGACCAGTTCCGCCCCCGCGACAACAATAAAGTCGCGGTGATTTTGCCCTTCAGCGGCCCCTTCGCCAGCGTCGGCGGGGAAATGCGCAACGCCATTGCTTTGGCGATCGGCGACCGCGCGAGCGACCTGGAAATTCAATACTTTGACAGCTTAGGAACGGCAGAGGGCGCCTTGGCAGCGGGGCAAGCCGCGCGGGCCTACGAGGCAGGGCTCGTTTTGGGTCCGCTGGTCGGGACCAACGTGGCCGCCGTGCGTCAGGGCCT
Source organism: Alphaproteobacteria bacterium (assembly GCA_965229645.1). GTDB lineage: Bacteria > Pseudomonadota > Alphaproteobacteria > UBA7985 > UBA7985 > CAXQZM01. The sequence continues at coordinate 2,415,640 of OZ245893.1, read as the reverse complement.
CGGCAACGGGCCCGCCATCGTCTCCTTTTCCAACGACATCACCAAGGCCTCGCCCAACAATTTCATTTTCAACTTGACCCCTGCGGCCTCAACGCAGCGGATCCTGCAATACGCCGCGACCAACGGCAAGAGGAACTTAGGGATCCTCTACCCCGACAATGCCTTAGGGCAAATCAGCGCCAACGCCGCGGCAGCCTTGGCCCCTGGCCTAGGCCTAACGATTGTCGCCTCGCTGCCCTATGCCGTCGATGCGGGTCGCGAAGGGGCGGCATCGCGTCAGGCTGCTGCCGAGCAAATGGCCGCCCTGCGCGAGGAAATCGACGGCCTGTTCTTGCCTGATCGAGGGCCGCGCTTGCGCGAAATCACCACCCTCGCCTTCTTTTATGAACTGGAACCGACTGAGGAAGCCTATTTGGGCACCCACTTGATGGACGATCCTGCCCTCAGTTCCGAACCTGCCCTGCGCGGTGCGCACTTCACGGGCATCGCCGAGACACTCAATACCTTTTCGGATCGCTACAAGCAGGAGTTTGGCGCTAGTCCGCAAATCCACTCGGTTTCGGCCTACGACGCCATGTCCATGGCCCTGATCCTAGCGCAAAATGGTCAGAACCTCACCACCCAGTCCCTGACCAATCCCCGCGGGTTCGTCGGGGTCCTCGGCACCTACCGGCTGTTGGACACGGGCCAAGTCGAGCGTCTCCTGGGCATCAAGACCATGGGCGGCGAGGGAATCGAACCTGTGGAACTGCCAGGTCGCAGTTTCTTGTTCTAGCCGTGGTACGCTCGCTGGTCGGCACGGAAGGGCCATGCGCGCCGCTGGGAGGTTCGCAAAGGTCTTATCCCCGCCTAAGACTCCCGCTTCGGCCCGCAAAGGCGCTAAGAGATCCCGCCGACGCGCGACCCTAACACGCACTTGCCCTGGAGACGATCTATGGCCGACCGCCCCCTATCCCCGCATTTGCAGGTCTATCGCCTGCCCCTCTTGCCCCTGGTCTCAATCCTGACGCGCGCGTGCGCCGTGGCCTTGAGCCTGGGTGTCCTCGTGTTCGCGCTCTGGCTCATCGCCTTGGGTTTTGGGGGGGGTGCCTACGACCGCGTCACAGGGGTCCTGACATCCCCGCTGGGTCAGGTTGCCCTGATCGGTTGGACCTTTGCCCTCATGTGGCATAGCGCCAACGGGGTGCGGCACTTGTTTTGGGATACGGGCCGCGGTCTTGACCTGGCCGTGGCAGAGCGTAGCGCTTATGCGGTCATCGCCTTTGCCGTCCTGGCCACCGCCGCCCTATGGGCCTACATTTGGACCGCCCTATGACCGCGCGCCGTCAATCCCCCTTGGCCAAGGCCCGCGGCTTGGGGGCCGCAGGCACGGGAACCGACGTCTGGTTCATGCAGCGCCTGACCTGGGCGGCCACTATTGTCCTGTCCTTTTTGGTTTTGGGTCTGATGCTCGGTCTGATTGGCCAGCCCTTTACGGACCTCAAAGCCGCCCTGTCGGGGTTTTGGGCGACATTGCTGCTGATCCTGTTTGTCGCAGTGGCGTCCTATCACTATGTCTTAGAATTGACGGAAGTGATCGAGGATTATGTTCATAATCGCGCCCTAGAGCTGGCGTTGCTGCTGCTGGTTCGGTGCGGCTTTGCCATCCTTGGTCTCGGGGCGATCCTGATGACTTTGCGCAATTTTTTCGGCTCGTAGCCACGTCTTCTATCCCCCCATCCCGAGATCTTACCTATGCCCTCTCCTGCCTACTCCTTCATCGATCATACTTACGATGTCGTCGTCGTCGGGGCGGGCGGGTCGGGCTTGCGCGCCACGCTCGGCCTCGCAGAATCGGGCCTCAAGACCGCCAACATCACCAAAGTGTTCCCAACCCGGTCCCATACGGTCGCGGCGCAAGGTGGCATCGCTGCCTCCCTCGGGAACATGGGGGAGGATCAGTGGCAGTGGCACATGTACGATACGGTCAAAGGGTCCGACTGGCTGGGCGATCAAGACGCCATCGAGTACATGACGCGCGAAGCGGGACCCTCGGTGATCGAACTGGAGCACTATGGCATGCCCTTTTCGCGCACGCAAAGCGGTGAAATTTACCAGCGCCCGTTCGGGGGCATGACCACCCAGTTTGGCAAAGGTCCGGCCGCCATGCGCACTTGCGCCGCCGCCGACCGCACGGGCCATGCTATGCTCCATACCCTTTACCAGCAATCGCTGAAACGGCGCGCCGAGTTCTATATCGAGTTCTTTGTCATCGACTTGATGATGGATAGCGAAGGCGCCTGCCGCGGGGTTGTGGCCCTGAATCTCGACGACGGCACGCTGCATCGTTTTCGTGCGCAGCAAACGGTCTTGGCCACCGGCGGTTATGGCCGCGCCTACTTCTCCTGCACGGCGGCCCATACCTGCACGGGCGACGGCGGCGGCATGGCGGCGCGCGCGGGCGTGCCCTTGCAAGATATGGAATTCGTCCAGTTTCACCCGACGGGGATCTACGGCGCGGGGGCCCTGATCACCGAGGGTGTGCGCGGCGAAGGCGGAATTTTGCGGAATTCAGAAGGCGAGCGCTTCATGGAACGGCACGCCCCCGCCGCCAAAGACTTAGCCTCGCGCGATGTCGTGTCCCGCGCCATGACCCTCGAAATTCGCGACGGGCGCGGGGTCGGCCCCAAGGGGGACCATATCCACCTCGATTTGACCCTGTTGCCCGAGGAAACCATCGACAACAAACTGCCCGGCATCGCGGAAACCGCGCGCATCTTCGCTGGGGTCGATGTCAAGACAGCCCCCATCCCAGTTCTGCCAACGTGCCACTACAACATGGGCGGGATTCCGACCAACTATCATGGGGAAGTGATTCGGCCCACCAAGGACGATCCCGATGCCCTCGTGCCAGGGTTGATGGCGGTGGGGGAGGCCGCGTGCGTTTCCGTACATGGGGCCAACCGCCTTGGATCGAACTCCTTGCTTGATCTGGTGGTGTTTGGCCGGGCGGCGGGCAAACGCTGCCTTGACAAGGTCATCCCAGGGGCAAGCCAGGGCGATTTGACCCCAGCCCATACGGAACTGGCGCTTCACCGCCTCGACAAGTTCCGCCACGCGAACGGCTCGACCAAAACCGCCGATCTGCGCCACGAAATGCAAGTGATCATGCAAGAGGATTGCGCCGTGTTTCGCACGGGGGATAGTCTGAACGGCGGCGTCGCACGCATGCAGGAGACCTGGGCCAAGCGCGGCGATCTCAATGTCGCCGATAAGTCCCTGGTCTGGAACTCCGACCTCATAGAAACGCTGGAGTTGGATAATCTGCTGTTTCAAGCGGCGGCAACGCTCCATTCCGCCGCCAATCGCACCGAATCCCGCGGCGCGCATGCCCGCGAAGACTATAGCGAGCGCGACGATGAGCAGTGGATGAAGCATTCCTTAGCCTACGTTGACGAAGACGGCGTTCAACAGCTCGGCTATCGCCCCGTTCATACCTTCACCTTGTCCAACGACGTTGCCTATATCGAACCTGCCAAGCGCGTCTATTAAATCGTAAATCTAAGGCTTATACCAACGGCGAAAAAAGTTGACACTTTTTTCGCCGTTTTGTGTCTCACGGCAGAAACGCTTCGCGTTTCGCCTCCGACGGGGCCTTCGCTTATACCCCGAGGCGCTTTCGCGCTGATCTCGGGGCCGCTACGGGGGCCGCGGTCGCGGCCCTCATACCAGCATCTTTAGAGTCATTCTCATTCGCCGCTGGTATGAAATCTGTTTGACCCCCGTCAACTGTTTGTCTAAGGGCGCGGGTCTGCGGGGCCTGATCGGCGCCGCCTTGATCCCGTTCACTGACAAGTGGGCTTTTTGAACCTCTTTGACCCTGGTGTCCGCCGTTGCGTTGCACGCCTAAGGGGTCAGGGCCCAAAGCCTATTTGCGGTCTGGGACGAACTTGGCATTTTTGAAGGAATCCCTATGCCCACAGTCAACCAGCTGATCCGCAAGGGTCGCAAAGACAAGCCCCGCGCTAACAAAGCCCCCGCCCTGGAGGCGTGCCCGCAGCGGCGCGGCGTCTGCACCCGCGTCTATACCACGACGCCGAAGAAACCCAATTCGGCCTTGCGCAAGGTGGCGCGGATCCGCCTGACCAATGGGTTTGAAGTGACCGCCTACATTCCAGGCGAGGGTCACAACCTTCAGGAACACTCCGTCGCTATGATTCGCGGTGGCCGCGTCAAAGATTTGCCAGGGGTCCGCTACCATGTCATTCGCGGTACCTTGGACACCCAAGGCGTGAAGGACCGTCGTCAGCGGCGCTCGCACTACGGCGCCAAACGTCCCAAATAGCCCCCTCGTAGGGTGTACCCGAACGCCGACTCCAACATTTTAGATACGTCCCTTTTTAGGAGGTCCCTCCATGTCCCGTCGTCACGCTGCTGAAAAACGCTCCGTCCTGCCCGATCCCAAATTCGGCGATATGGTTGTTACCAAATTCATGAACGTCCTCATGTTCGATGGAAAGAAATCGGTTGCAGAGCGTATCGTGTACGGCGCCTTTGATCGTATTTCGGGCCGCATGGGCGCCGACGGCGTGACGGTGTTTCGCGAAGCCCTGGAAAATGTGCAACCCAAGGTCGAAGTCCGCTCCCGCCGCGTGGGCGGGGCCACTTATCAGGTGCCCATGGATGTCCGCGCCGACCGCGCCCAGGCTTTGGCCATCCGCTGGCTGATCGAATCCGCCCGCAAGCGATCAGAGTCGACCATGGTCGACCGCCTAGCCAACGAGCTGATGGACGCCCAGCAAAATCGCGGCAACGCCATCAAGAAGCGCGAAGATACGCACAAAATGGCCGAGGCGAACAAGGCCTTCGCGCACTTCCGTTGGTAGGGGCTGGTCCAACCCGATCCGTTTTAAGTTGAGGATAGCTAAGTATGTCACGCTCCCATGATCTCGCCACCTACCGCAATATCGGCATTATGGCCCATATCGACGCGGGGAAAACCACAACGACCGAACGTATTCTGTACTACACAGGTAAGTCGCACAACATCGGTGAGGTCCACGATGGCAACGCCACCATGGACTGGATGGAACAGGAACAGGAACGGGGCATCACCATTACCTCGGCGGCGACAACCGCCGCCTGGAAAGACCATCGCATCAACATTATCGACACGCCAGGCCACGTCGATTTCACCATTGAGGTCGAACGCTCCCTCAAGGTCCTCGACGGTGCGGTCGCGGTTTTTGAAGGGGTCGCGGGGGTCCAGCCGCAGTCGGAGACCGTCTGGCGCCAGGCCGACCGCTACGGGGTCCCGCGCATGTGCTTTATCAACAAGCTTGATCGCATGGGCGCAGATTTTCTGCGCGCCACCCAAACCATTGAGGACCGCCTGGGCGCAACGCCGCTGATCCTCAATTTGCAAATTGGCTTTGAAGGCGAATTTGCCGGCGTCGTGGACCTCATAAAAATGAAGGCGATCATTTGGGACGGCGAAGACTTGGGCGCGACCTTCCGGGAGGAGGAGATCCCCGCCGACTTGCAGGACCAGGCCGCTGAGTACCGCGAGAAGTTGGTCGAGTTGGCCGTCGAGCAAGACGAAGCCGCCATGGAAGCCTACCTAGAGGGGGACGAACCCGACGTGGACACCTTGAAGCGTTGCATTCGCAAGGGCACCATCGCCTCGGCCTTCACGCCCGTGCTGGCGGGCTCCGCCTTCAAAAACAAAGGCGTGCAAACCCTCCTGGACGCAGTTGTCGACTTTCTGCCCTCGCCCCTGGATGTCCCGCCCGTCAAAGGGATCGACTACAAGAACCAAGAGGCGGAGGTAGAGCGCGCGCCGTCGGACGAGGCACCGTTTTCGGCCCTCGCCTTCAAACTCATGGCGACCAAATTTGGCACGCTCACCTTCACCCGCGTTTATTCGGGCCGTTTGAACAAGGGCGATACGATCCTCAATACCAACACGGGCAAGAAGGAACGCGTCGGCCGCATCGTCGAAATGCATGCCATTGAGCAGAAGGACGTGGACAGCGCGGGAACGGGGGACATCGTCGCCCTCGTCGGCCTCAAAGACGCCGTTACGGGTCATACCTTATCGGACAATTTGAAGCCCGTGATCCTGGACCCCATGAACTTCCCCGATCCCGTCATCGAACTCGCCATCGAACCCAAGACCAAAGCCGACCAAGAAAAACTCGGCATTGCCCTGCAAAAGCTCGCCGCCGAAGATCCCTCGTTCCGAGTTTCTTCCGACGAGGAATCGGGCCAGACCATCATTGCAGGCATGGGTGAGTTGCACCTCGATATTTTGGTGGACCGGATGAAGCGGGAGTTCAATGTCGAGGCCAATGTCGGCGCGCCGCAAGTCGCCTACCGCGAGTCCATCACCCGCCGCATCGAAACCACCTATACGCACAAGAAACAGTCGGGTGGGTCAGGTCAGTTCGCCAAGATTTCCGTGGTGATCGAACCCAACGACAAGGGCGAAGGGTTTGCCTTTGAATCCAAAATCGTCGGCGGGTCGGTCCCCAAAGAATATGTGCCAGGCGTGGAAAAGGGCTTTCGGGACTCCTCGGACAACGGCACCATTGCGGGCTTCCCGCTGATCGACTGGAAAGTGACGCTGGTCGATGGGCAAACCCACGATGTGGATTCCTCCGTTGGGGCCTTCGAAATCGCCGCGCGGGCCTGTTTCCGCGAGTCGATCCCCACCGCCGCCCCGCAGCTGCTCGAGCCCATGATGTCGGTCGAGGTAACGACGCCAGAGGACTATATGGGGGACATTATTGGCGACCTCAACTCACGCCGGGGTCAGGTGCAAGGGTCGGAAGCCCTGCCCGCCTATACGATCATCAAGGCCCTAGTGCCGCTGGCCAACATGTTTGGCTATATCAACACCTTGCGCTCCATGTCTTCGGGCCGGGCGCAGTTCGTCATGCAATTCAGCCACTACGACCCCGTGCCCAAGGCCGTGGCGGAGGAAGTTGTGTCCAAAATGACGGGGTAAAACCCGCCATCCCCCTTGATAAACCCCGGGCAAGGTCTTAGGGCCGCGCCCATCTAACCAGAAAGAAAGCTACAGGATATGGCTAAGGAAAAGTTTGAGCGTAAGAAGCCGCACGTCAATGTCGGCACAATTGGCCACGTTGACCACGGTAAGACCACTCTAACGGCGGCGATTACAAAAGTGATGGCAGAGGCCAATGGGTCAGATGCTTTTGCTTTCGATGAGATCGACAAGGCGCCCGAGGAAAAGGCCCGTGGCATCACCATTTCGACGGCGCACGTGGAATACGAAACCCCCGTACGCCACTATGCGCATGTCGATTGCCCTGGCCACGCGGACTATGTGAAGAACATGATCACGGGCGCCGCGCAAATGGACGGCGGGATCCTGGTGGTCAATGCCGCCGATGGGCCCATGCCGCAAACGCGCGAACATATCTTGCTGGCGCGTCAGGTCGGCGTTCCCGCCCTGGTCGTATTCCTGAACAAGGTTGATATGGTCGATGATGAGGAATTGCTCGAACTCGTGGAAATGGAAGTTCGTGAACTCTTGTCCGAGTACGAATTCCCGGGCGACGACATTCCGATCATCAAAGGCTCGGCGCTTGCGGCGCTGGAGGGTCGCGACGATGCCATCGGTAAAGACAAAATCGTGGAGTTGATGGACGCGTGCGATTCCTACATCCCCGAACCCGAGCGCGATACGGACAAGCCCTTCCTCATGCCGATCGAGGATGTCTTCTCAATTTCAGGACGCGGAACGGTTGTAACGGGCAAAATTGAAACCGGCGTCATTAAGACGGGCGAAGAAGTGGAAATCGTCGGCATCAAGGATACGCAGAAAACCACGGTCACGGGCGTGGAAATGTTTCGCAAAATCCTGGACGAAGGCCAGGCAGGCGAGAACGTCGGTGCCCTGTTGCGCGGAACCGCGCGCGACGAGGTCCAGCGCGGCCAAGTCCTCTCTCATGTCGGCAAAATTAAGCCCCACTCCAAGTTCAAGGGCGAGGCCTATATCTTAACCAAGGACGAAGGCGGGCGCTCAACCCCCTTCTTCACTGGCTATCGCCCCCAATTTTACTTCCGGACTACGGACATCACGGGCGACGTGACCCTGCCGGCAGGAACCGAAATGGTCATGCCAGGGGACAATGTCACCATGGACATCGCTCTCATCGCCCCCATCGCCATGGACGAAGGCCTCCGCTTCGCCATCCGCGAAGGCGGCCGCACCGTCGGCGCGGGCGTCGTGACAACGATCGTGGAGTAAGTTTGCTCGACTGGGCAAGTTACACCCAATCATAGAAAAAGGCCGCATTCTGCGGCCTTTTTTGACTCTAATACCAGCGGCGGTAGCTTTTGACTCGTAAAAATGCGTGGAGGCCTGGAACTTTTTCGCCAATGATAAACAGCGTATCACGTCAATCACACAAAGAAATTAGATTCGCGTCAATGGATCCCGCCGTTGGTATTAGCGGGGGAACATCGCAGAAGAAAAACGTCATCTACCGAGTAAGCGCATTTTATTTTTGCGCCTCCATCACAACTATCTTGCATTTTGCGTTGATGTGTTCAGCGAGCTTCCTGGCGACCGCAATCAGGGCGACCATAGGCTTCTTACCGTTGGCTCTGAGGCGTTCATACTGCTCCTTGGTGACCCCCGTCCTTGAGGCGGCTAAGGCAGCCATGAAGAGGGCTTGTCGAGGGACAGATCGACCCTTTCCAGTTTTTTGATATCCCGCTCGGTTGACACTTTGGTTGGCATAAGGAACCAACCCGACGAGGGCTGACACCTGCTTTCGGTTGATCGTTCCCAGCTCTGGGACAAGGGCTACCATGACCAAAGCACTAACAGGACCAACCCCATGGCAGCTGGTGGCAGCATCGTATTTTGCCTTCAAGGTGGGGCAAGATTTAATTAAAGCTCTAGCGGCTTCCTCAACCTCTTTGATCCGAACCTTGATCGATTTTAGTGACTGGCTAAGGTGCTTCTTTTGCAGCGAAGTAATCGCGATACACTGGGCACGGTTTTTCAATCTTGTTTGCTCTTTGACAAGGTCTCCACGATAGGTTACCAAAGTCTTGAGCTCAACTTGCAATGCGCTCAAGGGTATGTAACGTCTAAGCTGGTTCTTGCGTTCACGCCCATAGAGGGCCAAGGCAAAGGCATCCAAGGGATCGGTCTTGGCCTGGTTGAGCGACCTGGCGAAGGCAGATGCTTTTCGAGTGTCGGCGCGATGGAGATACCAGTTCGCTTCATGCAATGTTTCGGCGAGTAGGATCTCATATCCACCTGTTGGTTCGAAAACACACATGGATATTTGGCCGAGATTTTCGACCTCTTTGAGGAGTTTCTTAAGTCCCGTTTTGGAGTTGAGAACCTTGAAAGACTTTAAGGGTCTATCACTGTCCTTATCCAAGATAGAGACGGCGATGTCAGCCTTTGAGACATCGCATCCAACAAAGATGTTGTTCGGGTGGTGAGTTTGTGTCATATCAGTTCTCCATTTTATAAACGGGTAGCACTTGATTGTCTTCAGGCGTGGGCTCTAAAGTCCCCGTCCTATTCTACCGATCGTGCTATGAGCCTGGACCAAGGCGACTCAGATGACGATAGGCGCTCAAAGGCCTGCATTCTGCACAGTCAACCTGGCCCACGTCGATTTGGACCCCCGATCGGGGGTCCAAATCGACAAGCTCAGAGCCTCCCTATACACGAAATTAAACAGACAATTCTGCGCCGAGCGCAGCGAGGTCGCAGAATCCATCGCCGACTGACAGCAGATGAAGCAGACGGGTCCATCCTCGCGCCCACCCATTCGCCTCTGTCGAGTGGTGTCTGTCGGACGTCCTTTGGAACAACGTATGGTTCGTGCCGTCTGCGCTCTCCCTACCGATCAGTGCTGGATCTCCTGCAACAATGCTTCGCTCCGCGCTGGATGACGCTGGGTGAGGGTTTGCGGACTTTAAGGCCACATGTCCGCGCTATTCCTGGGCATGGCAATGCAAGCCACGCGACCCCTGATACCAGCGGCGGTAGCTTTTGACTCGTAAAAATGCATGGAGGCCTGGAACTTTTTCGCTAATGACAAACAGCGTATCACGTCAATCAAAAAAGAAATTTGGATACGCGTCAATTGATCCCGCCTTTGGTATTATACCAACGGCGAAAAAAGTTGACACTTTTTTTGCCGTTTTGTGTCTCACGGCAGAAACGCTTCGCGTTTCGGCTTTTTGGGTAACGGTCTCTACTCGCTTGCTACGCTCGCTCAGCCCGACCGCAGGACGGGGCCTTCGCATATACCCCGAGGCGCTTTCTTAGCTCATCTCGGGGCCGCGCGTTTGGAGCGCGGGCGTTCCCTGCGACCTTCGGGCTTGGAGTGAGGTGGTCCCAAGAAATTGGACAATGGTTTAGTGAGGGTCAATCGTTAGGAAAGGACGACGACACATGCCTAAACGCAGAACATTTAGCCCAGAGCTCAAGGTTAGAATAGCCCTTGATGCTCTTCATGGTGAGCTGACGGGTCAGCAGATAGCCAGCAAGTACAAGATCTCTACAGGTCAGGTTTGCACCTTTAAGAAGCAAGCGATTGCGAACATGACAGAGGGTTTTGAGCGGGCCAGCCCTAAGGCACGCAAGAAGTCTGAGGCAGAAGCACCAGACGTCAAATCACTTCACGCCAAGATTGGTCAACTGACGATGGAACGGGATTTTTTAGCCGACGGGCTCCAGCGAATCGGGATCAGCGCAAAGCCATGATCCAGCTTGAGCCCAGCAAAAATAAACCCAGCATCACGCGCCAATGTTCGTTGCTCAACATTTCTCGTTCCAGTCTTTACTATCACGCTAAGGGGGAAAGCGCCAAGAACCTTGAACTGATGCGTCAAATCGATAAGCTGTTTACCAAGCATCCGTTTTATGGCTCGCGCCAAATGGTGCGATCTTTGGCTATGCAGGGTGTTCAGGTGGGGCGTCACCGCGTACGCCGTTTGATGAGGCTCATGGGGCTCTGCACGATTTATCAGAAGCCCAACACCAGCAAACCCCACCCTGATCATCGGATTTATCCGTATTTGCTGCGTGAGCTGACCATTGAAAAAGCTAACCAAGTTTGGTGCACGGACATCACTTATATCCCTGCATCTGGTGGGTTCTTCTATCTGGTGGCGATCATGGATTGGGCGACACGCAAGGTTCTCTCATGGCGATTAAGCAACACGATGACGGCAGATTTTTGTGTTGAGGCACTCAAAGAGGCCATAGAGCTCTATGGCGCGCCGCAGATATTTAATTCTGACCAAGGCAGTCAATTCACCAGCCACGAGTTTACGAAGGTGCTGCTTGATGCGGGCGTCAAAATCAGCATGGATGGCAAGGGTAGATGTATGGATAACATCTTCATCGAGCGGCTCTGGAGATCGCTCAAGTATGAGTGCATCTATCTGCATGAGATCTGCAATGGCTTTGAGGCCAAGAAATTGATTGGTGAATGGTTTGGCTTTTACAACGATGAACGCCCTCACAGCTCATACCAGCGGCGAATTAGAATGACTCTTATGATCGCTGGTATAAGGGCCGCGACTGCGGCCCCCGCAGCGGCCCCGAGAATAGCGCGAAAGCGCCTCGGGGTATAAGCGAAGGCCCCGTCGGAGGCGAAACGCGTAGCGTTTCTGCCGTGAGACACAAAACGGCGAAAAAAGTGTCAACTTTTTTCGCCGTTGGTATCACTTGAGGGTAAGACGCCTGCCGAGGCCTATGAAAAGAGAGATACGGCCTTGTCACCCCATCCCCCCACTCGCCCTAACGAGCTCGCGGGTGGAGAGGTGACAAGGCTGGGACCAGATGCTAACACACACCTAACAATGGCAGCATGAACAACCTAATCGCTCACTAAATTCGCTGCCAACCTGTCCAACTAACCAGGACCACCTCAGTTTTGAAGCCTTGGGCTCATAGGTTCTGCAATGCGGTGGGCTTGAAATTTGTCAGCCAAGCGGGTGATTTGGATGTCCGACACAATTCCGTTGACGGCAAAGGCATCCCCCCTAGCAAAAGCCCAGGCATCTTCTTCGGTTTTGGCTTCTAGAATGCCGAAATTTCCGATGCTGTCGCCTGCGTCATTTGACAAAGCCGCGCCAAGCAGGACACAAACCAAACCCTGACCACCACTATCGACCCAGGCGCGGTGGTTTGGTCGGGCATCTTCGCGGGCCTGGTCCATGCCTTCATGGTGAAGGCATCTTAAGAGAAAAAACGGCATGCTTGCTTCCTTTAGCTGGGGGTGAACCCTTGGTCTCTCAACCAGGATTGAATAGTCTGCGTTGTGGCCTCAGGCTGCTCGATCGGCAGGAAGTGCCCTGCATCGGGAACAATATGCAGGGTAGCGTCCTGTGCCATGGCCTCAATCTCCTCATGTTGGGCCACGGGAGACCAGCGATCAAGGGGGCCTGTCATGAGCAAAATGGGGCAGGCAAGGCCTGGAATGTAGGCCGCTGCATCGGGCCGATCTAGCAGGGCCTTGATCTGCCGTTCGTGCACATCTGGGCCTTGCCGCAGCGCCATGTCGGTTAAATCGGCCCATAAGTCCAGATCCTGTTCGCGGCCTTCAGCCAACATGGGCGGGAGCCATTCGGCAATCAGCGCCGCCATATCTTTATGTCCAAGATCAATCTTCTCCTGACGCTTGGCAGGTTCCCCAGGCCGTTGGGGTCCATGCCCAGTGTTGGCGAGGATGAGGGCTGAAATGCGTTCAGGGGACTGATGGGCCATTTCAAGCGCAACACGCCCGCCCATGGAATGCCCAACGGGAATGAGGGGGCCATCGACTGAGGTCAAAATCTGCGCGGCCATATCTGGAATGTTGGCGTGTTGCGTGAGATCCGCCACCTTGATTGGAAGAGACACGCGATCGATGGTGTGTTGCCAAACACGGGCATCGGATAGCAGACCAGGAATGAAAACGAGTGTTGCTTGGCTCATGATTATTTCTCTCCGCTGTCCAGGCCGACTTTGACATCGAGAAGCACCTGGCGGCGGTCTTCTCTGATGACCCGAACTGCGCGCTGCAGAGCGGCGCGCAAATCTTCGCCGCGCTCAATCGTTTCAGCGTAGCATCCCGAGGCTGCGGCAATTTTTCCGTAGTCAGGTGCAGGCAGGAACGGCACGGTGGGCATGACATTGGCTTGCGCCGCCGCGCCATCTGGATAGACATCCAGGGTGGAGGTTCGAACAGCATCCCAGCTAGCGTTGTTCAAAATCACGGTAAGCAGGGGCAGTTTTTGTGCCTCTGCCACCTGATGACACACTATTGGGTTCGCAAACATATACGAGCCATCGCCAATGACGCAGGCGACCAAACGATCTCGATTGGCAAGTTGAAAACCAAGTGCCGCAGGCAGTGCCCAACCGAGGCCACCAGCCTGCGTATTCCCGAACCATTGATTAGGTGAAACGACGGTGAAGGTGGAACAAGGTCCCGCGCGTTCCCCAAAGATGGCACCATCGCCGATCACTTCAGAAACGCAACTCGCGACCCAAGCCTTTGAAGGGAGACCCGAACGACCACTTTCCGCTTTGCCTCGAATATTCGCGCGGAATTTTGCGTGACCTTGTTCAATCGTCGCCTGGCGATCTTTGTTCCCCACGTTCGGCAGGGCAGCGTGCAGGGCTTTCAAACCAGCGACGGTATTGCACGCAATTGCATGAGTATTTCTATATCCACGGACAGGAATTCGGTTGAACAAGGGATCAGGGCCCAGATGGATAAGTTGGGCATCAGGCGCGAGACTTGTCTTGGTCTCGATCCAAGCAACAGGAGTGTCAACGGCGAGGACGACATCCGCCGTTGGCAAATGCGCCGCGACATTGCCGCCGATGCTGTTGGGGCAATTTGAGGCGACCACATTGCGGGTCACATAGACCTCGCTGATCGATAGCGCATTGTCCGCTGCCATCTGCATCAAAATCTGACCGACCTGACCTGCTGTGTCTCCCCTTGAGCAAATGATGAGCGGGTTTTCAGCCTCAGCAAGCGCGGCTGCGGCTCGCTTGATCGCATCGGGATCAGGGTAAGGGGGTGAAGGTGTGGCCTGCAGGGGTGTGGGGACGTGCGCGGTGGTTTCGCATAGGGGCTCCCTTGGCAAAGCGAGATACACGGCTCCCTCGGGCTGCGACTTAGCAATAGCGCAGCCTCGACTGACCAAATCAGCCGCATTTTCTGCATAGCGAAGCTCGTAGTCCCATTTCACTGCCTCGCGGACCAGCGCGTTCTGGTCAAACATCTCCTGCCCGTATTGAATGGGCGAGCGGCGGCTGCCCATCCGGTCTCCCTCGGTCAGGGGATTGCGACCAGACATCATGAAAATGGGGACATCATCAGAATGGGCGTTGAGCAGGGCCATAACAGCGTTGGCAAGGCCCACATTTACATGAACGGCGGCGGCCTGCATCTGGCCTGTTGCCAAGTAGTAGCCATGCGCCATGGTGACGGCGGCGTGTTCGTGGGCGACGGCAATAGCCTCAGGAATTTCATCGGAGCCAAGAGCCGCAAAGGCCTCGATCAAAGGGGCAAAATCACTTCCAGGATTGATAAATAGATAGTCAATCGCATTGGCTTTGAGCGCACGCAGGATGGCCTCCCCGCCTGAGATCAGGGTGGGTTCCTTCATGCATCCTCCCCAAAAATTCGGGTGGTCACGGTTTGCGGTTGGGAACAGAACTCGAGGCTATTGCGCCCACCCTGATCGCCCACGCCAGAGGCCCCAGCACCAGACAGTGGGCTGAGCAGGTCGCGAATTTGCCAAGAGTTAATCCAGGCATGGCCCACACGAATTTGCGGGGCAACGCGGTGGGCGCGGCTCATATTCTCGGTCCAAATCGAGGTCGCGAGGCCATAGTCTGTATCGTTGGCGAGAGCGACAACCTCCTCTTCCTCATCAAAGGGCGCCATATGCAGAACGGGGCCGAAGGCCTCTTGCTTTACAAAGGGCGCATCCTCAGGGCAGCCAACGGCGATGGTCGGCTCAATAAAGGCTCCCTGATCACGGCTATCACCGAAGGTTGGAATGCCGCCGCCGACAACAAATTCTCCGTGGTGGGTAGGGACAGTATCGAGAATGCCCGTCACCTTATCGCGATGGTCCCGACTGATGAGGGGCCCGATGCTGAAACCCTCATGGTTTGGCGCGCCGATAACAATACCCTGAGCGATCTTCGCCATCATCTCGACCACTTCATCGAAGCGAGAGCGGTGGACGTAGGCACGCTCCGTGCAGAAACAAATCTGACCGCAGTTGAAGAACGCCGCGCGGCGCAAGCCTTCGCCCACAGCCTCCATCCGCGCATCGGCAAAGACCAGCGCGGCATTCTTTCCGCCGAGCTCAAGAGAAACCTCGCGTAAGCCATTCGCGGCGGTTTTCATAAGGGTAGCGCCTGTGCCGCTCTCGCCCGTAAAGGTAAGGGCGCTGACCTTGGGATGCTCCGCTAAGAACTGCCCTGTCGATCCGCCGCCAAAGCCATGAACCAGGCTGAAGGCGCCATCAGGGACATCCGACGCGGCAATGACTTCTGCCAAAACCGTGGCAGATGAAGGGGTTTCCTCAGAAGGCTTGAGGATCGCGGCATTGCCCATAACCAGCGCTGGCGCGACCTTCATGCACGCCATGAGTAAGGGGACGTTCCAGGGGCAAATGCAGGCGATGACCCCCTTGGGGCGGCGGCTGGTGTACCAAAGGCCCTGAAAGCCCATCTCACCGCTGAAAGACAGGCTGCGGTTTTCAAGGGTGAGCGCCAAATTCGCATAAGCGCGGAACAGACGCGCTGCCCGTGCGCCGTCAAAGGTGCGAGACTGCCAATAGGACCGCCCCGTATCCGCTACCTCCGCCTCTACCAGATCATCAACCCGTGCCATGAGCTTGTCTGCTAGATCATGGACGCCAGCAACGCGGGTTTTTAGCGGCAGGTTTCCCCAAAGGTTGGCCTGCTTGCCCAAAACGATCTCGTGGCCCTTGCTCACGGCTTCATCCACCAAATCAGCGCCCGCCTCGTGCACATGCGCCACCACGCTGCCATCAAAGGGGCTGGTCTTGTCGAAGACTTTGTCGGACCCGACCCAGCGCCCCGCAATGTAGTTCTTTAGGTCATGGGTCATGCAAACCTTTTGGGCCAGGGCCCCTGTTCGATGGCATCCAACATGGCCTGGTTCAGGGCAATCATGAGGTCGGCCTTATCTTGAGCTGCAGCAGGCTCATCCCACAGGTTGTGGGTTTCATTTGGATCGTTGCGCAAATCATACAACTCACCAAACTCAAGGCCCTTATAGACGGTCAAGCGATGGGTGTCGGTGACCAGATTGCGCAGAATGGGCCGTTGGTCGAAGCCTGAGTAAACCTTATTCTCCTCATGCTCGATCAGGATTTTGTCGCGGGTGGTCTCACTGCCCTCAATTTGCGGCAGGAAGGATCGCCCATGCATGCCGTAGTAAGGCAGAACGCCGCAGCGTGCTAAAATACTCGGGCCTATGTCCAGCGAAGTAGCCAAGCCGTCGACCGTGGCTTCGCCCCGCGCCTTTGGATCGACCCAAATGAACGGCACGCGGTTTACCGAGCCATGGGGCAGAGGACCTTTAAGAAGCAGAGAAAAAGCCCCCATGTAATCGCCATGGTCAGAATTGAAGATAAGGAGCGTGTCATCCTCAAGCCCCGCGTCCTTAAGCGCCCCTAGAATATGACCCACGGCATCGTCGATCAGGGTGATCATGCCCGCGGTCAGGGCCATGGCCTCTTTGAGTTGCTGGTCAGAAGCCATGAAGGCTTGCTGCTGATTTTGGGGGACGACGCCCCGATCCATCAACTCCTTCCAGGCCTTCAATTGCGGCGGCGGATTTTTGTGCGCCTCATAGGGCAGATCGATCGCAAAATCCTTAGGGTCGTACATGTCCCAGTACTTTCCCGGCGGGGTGAACGGATGGTGGGGGTCGGGGAACGAAACGAATGCGAAGAAGGGCTCTTCCTGTCCCGCGCGGGATTTGAGATAAGCCTCTGCTTCATCGCGAATGTACGTCGTTGGATAAAGTTCTTCGGGAATGCGGGTGCGAAACGCCTGCGGATTAGCGTAGTCATGCGGGAGTTGGCTGCGTCGATCCCTTAAGCAAGCCCACGCATTGGTTTGACGTTTCAGCCACTGGAGATAGTGCCCCCCACAAGCATCACCATGATCCGTGACCATACGGACTTGTTCAAACCCATAGTAGGGCGTTTTGACTTCGTACTCCCCACCTGCCGCATAGGTGTCTGGCTGCTCATTTTCGTAAGCAACCCCGTCTGACTTTCGGGCCTCTGGCACCTGGGGGTTTGCTACATAAGCTTCATCCACCCGCACGAGCGGACGACTGGTAAAAGGTTGCAGGTGGCTCTTTCCGATGGAGGCGGTATGATACCCTTCTGCGCGCAACACATCGACAAAGGTATTGGCATCGGCTGGCAGGGGAAGACCGTTGTGCCGAAGACCGTTTACCGAAGGGTAGCGACCCGTAAAGATGGCACCCCGATTGGGCATGCAGACGGGAGAAGTCACATGAAAATTCGTGAACCTCGTGCCCCGCGCGGCCAGCGCGTCAATGTTCGGCGTCTTGACCACGGGATGGCCCGCGCAGCCGAGCCAATCCGCGCGATGCTGATCGGTCATGATAAGCAGGACATTGGGCTTCTTGTTCATGCGTCGGACCGTCCCAGAACACCTCGATAGTGCAAGGCGACCAGGCCGAGGCTCGCCGCCATCGCGCCGCCACTGATCCCTGGATCAGGATGGATTAGCAACAAGCCAACCACAGCACGCAACATAGCTTCCCAGATTGGCATTCTGCGCTTGTCGAACAAGGCAGCAGCGGAGGCAAGCATATAGATTAGCAGACCAAGTCGAGCGACGAGATAAAGAAGCGGCAAAAGGGCAAATTCTGCGCCGCCATCGCGCACCAGCAGCATGATCGGATTGAAGGCAAAAACGAAGGGAATGGCGAAGATCACAATGCCGATGCGCGTTGCCTGCGCAGCCGTAGCAATGGCTCCGCCGCCGGAAATAGACGCTGCGGCAAAGGCGGCCATGGCAACGGGTGGCGTGATTGCAGAGGCGACCCCAAAATAGAAGATGAAGAAGTGCGCATTCAGCTGGGTAAGACCCAGGCCTGTCAACGAAGGCCCTAAGATAATAACAATGGTTAGATAAGCGGGAAGGGTCGGCATCCCCATACCCAGCACCAGCGCTGCTAAGGCCGCAAAAATAAGTGCCAGCAACAGGTTATTTCCTGCGCTACCGCTGATCACCTTAGCAAATTCCAAAGGCAGGCCCGTTGCGCCGAGAACAGAAATAATAAGGCTGACTGTCCCAATTGCCATCAGCAACCGACCAAAGGTCACCCCGCCCTTGGCAAAGCTCTGCGCCACCAGCAGAGGGTGCTTGCGCATGGCGGGGTTGAGGAAGCTCAGGAATAGCAAGACCGTCAGCGCGATCATAGCAGAGCCAGCGGCGGAGAACCCTGACATGAGGGAAATAACAACGATAGAGATCGGAACCACAACCAGGATCAAGTTGATCCAATCTTGTGCGGTGATTGGCTCGAGGTCTTCGTCCGTGGCAACCTCAACCCCCAGCGAACGACTTTCAAAAACGACGGTGGTAAAGAGCGACGCGTAGTAGGCCAGCGCAGGAATAAGGGCCGCAACAATGATCGTCAGATAAGGTACGGAAATAAAGTCAGCCATCACAAGCGCCGCAGCGCCCATGATCGGCGGCATAACTTGACCCCCTGTGGAGGCTGTGGCCTCTACCCCGCCCGCAAAGGTGGGGCGAAAGCCGCGCCGCTTAATCATGGGGATGGTGATCACACCCGTGCCAACCACATTGGAAACAGCCGATCCTGATATGGTACCAAAGAGCGATGAGGCCATGATGGCCGCGTGGGCTGGTCCGCCCCGAAATCGCCGCATGGCATGGAAGCTCAACTTAATCATCGACGAGCCGCCACCTGTCCCTTCGAGAACCGCGCCCATAATAATGAAGGGAAAGACGGTGTTGATCAAAATGGCCAGAATGTTGCCCATAACACCGTCGCCCGTATTGAACCAAAGCTCCGCAGGCGTATCCTGGACAAAGTCCATGCCTGCATGGCCCAAAATTCCAGGTAGATGTTGACCAAAAAAGAAATAGAGCAAGGCCGTTAGGCCCACAACGGCGAGCGGCACGCCCCATATGCGCCAACAGAAGTAAAGAATAACACAGCAGCCAACGATTGCAGTCCAAGCATGGGACTCTTTGAAAAAGAAGAGGCCGACATTCTCAAGCCGAGACACTGCGACATTGAAGGACCAGAGGGCATAGAATCCGATGAGCACCAAGGCAGCATTGAATAGGGTAAGCCCTAAGTCCTTTGGTTTCAAAGAGAATTCGGAAATGTAAAGAAAGGCAATCGTGAGCCCGATGGCAAACATCGCCGGGTGCAAGATTACGGCGCGGATGACCCCAATGGACGGCAGGGGTCCAAAATCAGGCACCACATTCAAATAGCCGAACAGGGCAAATCCAAACCCAACAATTAGTAAAATATGGCTCTTAACCGAGTTGGCTCTTGACGCCATGATCGCCTCTTACGTGCTTAGGGGCGCATGAAAACAGATGAGGCGAGCACGTCAGCCCGCCTCACATTTGCGAACAACTAGCGAAGATGGTCGGGAACAGGTACGCCGACCTCTTCGTAGTAGCGGATCGCACCAGGATGCAAAGGTGCTGCTAGTGAGACGAATGCGTTATCGACTCTTAGCGGTGCCAAACCAGCATTCACAGAATGCGCATCGTCAATGTTCTCAAACATGGCACGTGTTAGATCGTAGGCGGTTTGCTCCTCCATGTCTTGGTGAACACTTACGAACATCACGTAGGCGGAGACCAGCAGATCCTCGTCGTTGTTGGATTGGTTGGAGTAAGTGCCAGCGGGCAGTACATCTGCTGCGTAGCCAGGTGTGGAGAGGTAAGTATTCCAAGCTGCAGTGCCAATCAGCCCCTCGGGAACACCCAGCAGGCGGAACTGACTGGCCGCGCCGTATTGATCAACTGCAGCAGAGCCCATGGTGCCCGAACGCATGAACACATCGAACCGTCCATCCTCAAAAGCTTGACTTGCCGCGCCCCAAGCGAGCTTGATCGCTTCGTAGTCTTCATTGGGCTCCATGCCTGTTACAGCGCGGATCAGGGCAGCGGTTTGACCAGAAAAAGAGCCCGCAGGTGGGCCTACAAAGACACGCTTGCCGCGAATATCTTCCCAGCTCTCAATCCCGCTGTCAGCACGAACCATCACATGGACATGACCACCCGCAAAGGAAAAGAGTGAGCGGATATTGGCAGAGGCATCTATGGCTTCCTGACCAAGGTCCTTGTAAGGGCCTTTCCCCACCTGCATTTTCGCAAAAGCGCCAGCGGGTGTGCTTGCCAAATCAATTGCGCCTGTCGCAACTTTCAACGCCGCGCGCGTCAGCGTTTGGTCGACGTTCACGCGGATTTCGTGATTGTCAGAAGCATAGTTTGACAACAGTTGGGGAATGAGCGCGCTCAGACCCGCCGCAGAGCCGCCCTCCGCCTTCAGGGTTTCAGCATAGGCGCCCGAGATGGACGCGGTGGTAACGGCAGCAACAAGTGCGGCCCTTCTAAAGAAATTCATGTTGTACTCCCATTTGTAGAAACCCCCCTCTTGCAAAATTCTGCCTTCAAAATAAAATCAGAATTTCTGCATTTGCTATAAATATTTGTATATCCATGGACCCTCGCCTTCTCTCCCACCTAGCCCTGGCTATCGACCTGGGCTCGCTCAACTCGGCCGCGCAACGACTTAACGTAACTCAGCCAACTCTTAGCAGAAACATACGGATCATTGAGGATCGGGTCGGCGCCCCCGTTCTCGTGCGCACAAGCCATGGTGTTGTCGCGACCGATGTGGGGGAACTCCTCGCAGAGCGCGGCCGCGCCGTTCTAACAGAGGCAGAAGCGGCAGATGAGGCAATTCGCCAATGGCGCGAAGGTCTCACATCAGAACTCCGTGTGGGTGTTGGTCCCCTACTCGCAGCAAGTTTTATGCCCAATTTGATCAAGGCCTCTCTTGAACAAAATTGGCCCTACGCCCTGCGAATTCAATGCACCTCAGCGGCCCCCCTGATCGATAAGCTCATCGATCATCAGCTGGACATAGCGCTTGCCCCAGCCCAATTGCGGCTTCACGAAGAAAGCCTGGTACAGCATATAGTTTTCCCCGATGAGTTGGTGATTGTCGCGGGCGCAAAATCGGAACTCGCACAAGACGGCGTGATCGCTACCAAGGATAAATTGGAACAAGCTAGATGGGTGATCGCAGGCGCACGCGCGGGCATCCACGGGACCGAAACAGAAATATTCCAGTTTCTAGGAATAGAACCCAAAATCCAAAATATCTCCATCTCAGGAGACCTCATGATCCCGATGCATCTGTTGCGGACAACAGATGCCCTCATGGCCCTTCCCAAAAACCTAATCGGTTTGTTCGGTGACTTAGGCACCGCAAAAATTGTCCAGTCTGAGTTCCCCTCAATCCGTCGCGACATTGCACTGTGGTCTCGTAAAATCGAGCAAAATAGGGTGGACCTGCTCGACTTTACAGCACGGTTAGAGGCCTATCTGAAAGAGATCTGAAAATTCAACTAGGGGAATTCGCGCTTGCTTAGTTGCGCCCCCCTAAAATAATCATGCCTTAAGGAGAAAAGCCGAGCCCCAATATAGGGTGAGACCTCAGCACAAATCAAAGACCCAAAAACTGACCGCAATATGTAGTATCTATTCGCTTTAATTGGCCCGATATATTGTAGCTATGAGATTTGAAATCGAATTATGCTGAGGTCTCAGGGTATAACTAATTTTGCTTAATCAAATTGGAAGAAATCAGCTGTATTGAATTGGCTGATTGGTTGTCAAACAAACGGCCCTAGCAGTGGACACTTCTTTGGCCATTGTGTCTCGCGGCAGAAACGCTTCGCGTTTCGGGTTTTGGGGGTTGCGGTCGTACCTTGCGCGCTAGGCTCGCTCAGCCCAACGCTTTTGGTCACAGTCGCCAAAAGTGATAGTGAGGAATAAATATCCTTGATATTCCTCACAATATGGGTATTTTGTGAGGAATAAATCTCACCCTTATTCCTCATGACCTGGAATTGGCAACAGCCCGATTGGCGACATTGGCGTTACGACAGCAAGGCCCTTAGTGAGCTGGAGCAACGCTTCCTTCTTGGTGCTGGGCGCCTGCTCGGCGCATGGCAACATCTTAATCCGCGAGACCAAGACGCGCTGAAAGTTGACCTTCTGAGCGACGAGGCGATGAAAACCTCGCAAATTGAGGGTGAGTTTTTGAACCGCACTTCTGTCCAGTCCTCAATACGTCGAGAATTCGGCCTTACCCCCCTGAAAAAATCCGGCGCTGCGGAGCAGGGAATTGCTGAACTCATGGTCAGCGTGTTCAAAGGGTTTGATCAGCCCCTCACACACCAAGACCTCTTTGCTTGGCATGACATGGTCTGCCGTACACAACGAAATATGGATGTTATTGGTGGGTATCGAACGCATGAGGAAGCTATGCAAGTGGTATCTGGTCCCATCGACAAGCCACAGATCCACTTTGAGGCTCCTCCCTCAATTCAGGTTCCAGAAGAAATGGACACCTTCCTGAGTTGGCTCGAAAATGCTCGATTGCCAATTCTCACTTTGTCGGGGATCGCGCACCTGTACTTTGTTTCCATTCACCCCTTTGAGGATGGAAATGGCCGTATCGCGCGTGCTATCTCTGAACATTGCATATCGCGGGCGCTTGGTCAACCAAGCCTTCTTGCCTTGTCCCGACAGATTGAGAAAGAACGAAAATCCTACTATCGTGAACTGGAACACCATAACAAACGTATGGATATCCAGTCTTGGCTTGTTTGGTTTGCAGAAACCGCTCTCTCGGCTCAAGAGTACTCCCTTCAACTCATTGATCACATCATCATCAAGACACAAATGCTCGATAGTCTGCGTGGTCAACTCAACAAAAGGCAAGAGCGCGCGCTTATCCGTATGTTCGACGCGGGACCTGCAGGCTTCATCGGGGGCTTGAGCGCGAAGAACTATAGGGCCATTACTGGCGCCTCTACACCTACCACGACTCGGGATCTTAATGACTTGGTGGATAAGGGCGCACTTCGTAAGACAGGAGAACGAAAAGGCACCAGGTACTGGTTGAATACCTAACACAAACGGTTATCAACGACGCCTTTTTTATGTCCGTTTGGTGTCTCGCGGCAGAAACGCTTCGCGTTTCGGCTTTATGGGTTGCGGTCTCACCTCGCTCGCTAAGCTCGCTCAGCCCGACCTTTTAGTTGCGGTCTCTACTCGCTCGCTAAGCTCGCTCAGCCCGACCTTTTAGTTGCGGTCTCTACTCGCTCGCTAAGCTCGCTCAGCCCGACCGCTGGACGGGGCCTTGGCTTATACCCCGAGGCGCGTGTCCGCGATTCTCGGGGCCGCGCGTTTGGATTACGGGCGTTCCCTGCGCCCTTCAGGCTTGGAGCCCGCTTTGGGGGACCGCAGTCGCAGCCCTTATACCAGCGAACATAAGAGTCATCCTCAGTTGCCGCTGGCCTTAGGCACCCTTGCGCAGACCGATCTGCTTTACGTCCAAGCGACCGTCGGTGAACCCTGCAGAGCAATAGTGCAGATAGTACTCCCACATGCGCCGAAACCGTTCATCGAATCCCATGGCGCTAATCTGGTCCCAGTGCTGGCGGAAGTTGGCGAGCCAGGTGTCGAGGGTGCGGGCGTAGTGGGTCCCGTACCCCGTCGAAGTCTCGCGCGTCAGGTTCACCTGCCCCGCTAAGGCGTCCAAATGCTCGGGCGTTGGCAACATGCCCCCTGGGAAAATGTACTTCTGGATAAAGTCTGGGCTGGCGCGGTAGGCGTGGAAAAACGGCTCTGCGATGGTAATGACCTGCAGGCCCGCCTTGCCGCCTGGGCGCAACAAGGCCTGAACCCGATCAAAAAAGGTTCGCCAGTGCCGCTCGCCCACCGCCTCGAACATTTCAATCGAGACCAGAGCGTCGTAGTTTTTCCCCGCATGTTCGCGGTAGTCGCAAAACTGCAGATCGACCTTAGCGGTCAGGCCCGCGCGCGCAATCCGCGCCTTGGCGTACTCGAGCTGTTCCTGACTGATGGTCAGGCCCGTCACCTCCGCGCCGTACTCCCTGGCGGCAAATTCGGCAAAGCCGCCCCAGCCGCACCCAATCTCTAAGACCCGCGCCCCTGGCTTGAGATCGACGAGCTGGGCCAGGCGGTCGTACTTTTCCCGCTGCGCGACCTCCAAGGAATTGACCCCGTCGGCAAAAACAGCACTGGAGTACGTCATGGACGGATCCAGCCAAAGGGCATAGAAGTCATTGCCCAGGTCGTAGTGGTAAGCGATATTCTTGCGCGACCCGACGCGGCTATTGTCGCGGCGGCTGTGCCGCCAGCGGGTGATGAGGTTGGCGAGGCCGCGGCTCATGAACGCGTCGGAGTCGAACCACTTGGCGTTGGCGACGGCAAAATCCATCACCGCGCGCATATCGGGGCTGCTACACTCCTCGGCCATGTAGGCCTCGGCAAACCCCAGCGACCCAAACCGCAGAATGCGGCGCATAAAGCCGTAGGTATGAATCTGGAGTTGCGCCTGGGGACCAGGATTTGGCCCCGCCACGACGTGTTGCTCGCCGTCGGGCAAAATGAAAGTGAGCGCGCCCTGGTCGATGCGGCCCTCAAGACTGCGGAGGATGGCGGCGAAGGCACGCTTGCCCAAAAACGATGCGATCATAGGCGCGTTTTGGCAAACTTGGGCACCGATGTCGAGATCGAATGGGCTGGCGCAAAGCCCCCCCAGCGCGGGCGCAAGCCCAAGAGCCGCAAGCGCAGCGCGTGCCCTAGGATGCGCCGAAAAATCCCGCGCCCGAGTACGCCAGGGCGCTGTTGCAAGTCCCTGAGCGCGGCAGGGGTCAGGGGTTGGCCTGGCCCGACCATCGTTGCCTCGAGCAGCAGGCCCGCCGCATCATGGAGGCGTATCTGCACGTCAAGGTCTTGCGGGCTGGCCGCAAACCGGAAATCGTAGCGCCCGTGCATGGGGGTAAAGGGGCTGACCCATAGGCGTTTCCAAGCGTGCTGATCGGGCAAGCCATCGCGCCGAACGGCGTAGATATGGGCTTCGCCCGCCGTATTATGCACCTCAAACAGGACGGCTTCGGGCGACATCCAAACGCTCAAGGGCGCAAACCCTTTGCCGCGAAAGCGCGGCAAAAACACCAGTTCCAACGGCCCCGTGTCGTCGAAACCTTGGGCGCGCAAGGTCGTTCGAAACCAGGTAAGCAGATCGCTGCCGTCGCGCGGGCCAAAGTCGCGTGCGTCCAGAGACAGGGGCGACGTGCCGCCGAGCAAATTGTCGCGCGCCAGGGCTGCCAGCGCCGCCAGATCAATTTTGAGCGCCCACAGATCGTGCGCCAAGTCATAGGCGCGCGGGCGCACGCGCCGATGATGCACCCGAACCGAATAGAGCGTTGCCGCCATGGGGTGCAGCAGCGCTATTCCGCCGCAACGGCCAGCGCCGCCGCGCGGTCGGCCAGTCGCTGCAAATAAGCCGTGCGATCGACGCAGTTGACCGCACTGGAAATGGGCACCACCTGCCGCGCCCAGGGAACGGGGCTGCCCAGGGTTTCGGCGATAGCAAGGCCCGCCTGGCACCCATCCTCATGGAACCCATAGCCGCACCAGGCACCCGCGAACCACACCCGCTGCTGCCCCTGGATCGTATGCAGGGCCGCTTGCGCCGCATGGCTTTCGGGGCCGAATTGGGGATGGTCGAAACTGACCTCGCGCCAAATCGTGTGAGCACGCGGCGGGGTGTCGGGGTTGAGGGTAAGGAACACGTCAGTCTGGGTCGCAAGGTTCTGCAAATTGTTCATCCAATAGGTCAGGGTCACGGGGGCCTGCTCGGCATCCTGGGTCGTGCCCGCGCGCAAGTAGTTCCAGGACGCCCAAGCCCGTCGTTTGCGCGGCATAAGGGCTGGATCGCTATGCAGATAGGCGCGATTGGGCGCGTAGGGAATGGCGCCCAGCAGCGTGCGTTCCAGCGACGACGCCCCCGCGCCCAAGAGGGCCAGGGCCTGATCGCTATGGGTCGCCAGGATCACCTCGTCAAAGGCTTGGCCGTAGCCCTCAGAATCGACGACGATGACTTGGTTTTCGTGCCGTTCCACCCGCTGCACCCGCGTTCCCAGACGCCTTTGCAGGGCCAAGCTGTCGAGCAGCGCGCGAACGTAAGTCTGGGCACCGCCGCTCACCGTATCCCAGAGCGGCTTGCCGCCAATGGATAGCAACCCGTGGTTATGGAAAAATCGCAGGAAGGTGCGCGTCGGCATGGCCCCCATGCGCGCGCTGGTGCCCGACCAAATCGCCGCCATCATGGGATAGAGGTAGTCGCGCGCCACGGCCGTGGTGTCGAGGCGGTGCAAGGCCAGGAATTCCCCGACGGTTTCGGGCAAAGGCGAAGGCGTCAAAAACGCCTGGCTCGATACCTCATGAAAGCGCAGGATCGCCCGCAGGAGCGCATGGAAGCGTGGGCGCACCAAATTGCGCCGCTGCGCGAACAGGGCACCCAGACCATAGCCGCCCTTAAACTCCAATCCCCCGTCCTCGATCGAGGTGGCAAAGGTCATGTCCGAGCGCTGCGTCGCCACGCCCAAGGTATCGAGCAAGTTCGAGAAGTTGGGATAGTTCTTGCGGTTGAAGACGATGAAGCCGCAGTCCACCGGCACAGGCCCCTCGGGCAAGTCCAGCGTGACCGTATGACTATGGCCGCCAGGACGGGTAGCGTCGTTATAGAGGGTCACGTCGTGGTCGGGGGCCAGGGCGTAGGCCGCCGACAGGCCCGTGATCCCAGCGCCGACGATGGCAATTCGCATCTTAGGGGGTGTCTTTCTTTAGGGATTGGAAGGCCGCCAGGGCGCGGGCGCGCGCCGCCTCATGCCGCACCAAAGGGCGCGGATAGGCACGTCCCAACTCCACGCCCGCGGCCTCAAGGATCTGGGGCGAGGCCGCCCAAGGTTTGGCGATGAACTCAAGGGGCAGGCGCGCCAATTCGGGGACCCAGGTCTTGATGTAGGTGCCCTCGGGGTCGAACTTCTCGGCCTGGCTGATCGGGTTGAAAATGCGAAAGTAAGGCGCCGCGTCGGCGCCGCAGCCTGCGATCCACTGCCAGGAGGCGGGATTGGTCGCAGGATCGGCGTCAACCAAGGTGTCCCAGAACCAGCGCTCCCCCGCTTGCCAGGGCTGCAGCAGATGTTTTACCAGAAAGGACCCGACGATCATGCGCACGCGGTTGTGCATCCATCCCGTCGCGTACAACTCGCGCATGCCTGCATCGACAATGGGGTAGCCCGTTTGCCCGTCTTGCCAAGCCTTCAACGCAGGCGGGTCGGCCTGCCAGGGGAAAGCGTCGAAGTCGGCGCGCCAGTTCTGATCGGTCAAGCGGGGAAAATGAAACAGCAGGTAGGCGGCGAAGTCGCGCCACGTCAGCTCCTTCAAAAAATGCTCGTGCGACCGCGACCGACCGTGGCGGGCCGTTTCATGCCACACCTGCCCGACGCT
Source organism: Alphaproteobacteria bacterium (assembly GCA_965229645.1). Classification (GTDB taxonomy): domain Bacteria; phylum Pseudomonadota; class Alphaproteobacteria; order UBA7985; family UBA7985; genus CAXQZM01. The sequence continues at coordinate 2,387,952 of OZ245893.1, read as the reverse complement.
GATTTCTCCCCAATGCAGATTCGGGGACAGGCGCGAAACCTTGGGCAAATCGGGGCGGTTGCGGTCGTCGATGTAGGTTTGAATAGCCGAATCCTGAAAAGTCTCAAGGCGTCGCCACGCGCCCGCTTCACCTGGCGTCCAGGCCGCGGCTAGGCCGCCCGACCAGTCGGGGTGCGTCGGGGTCAGGCCCCAATCGGCAAGGCGTTCGCTGTGCGTCTTGGCCCAGGTCACTTCGGGGATGGGCAAGGGCTCAGGCAGGGGATGGGTTTCAAAATGCGCGTTCAGGGCCTTCCAGTAGGGCGTAAATACTTTGAGCGTCGTTCCCGCCTTGTTTTTCAACATATGGGGTTCGGCCAGATAGCGCCCTGGGAAGGATCGGACCTGGAGGCCCCGTTTCCGAAAGACCTGCTTGATACGGCTGTCCCGAGCCCGTGTCTCGGGTTCGTAAAGACGGTTCCAAAACAGGCCCGTTGCGCCCGTTTCGGCCAGCACCTGCGTCAAGACCTCGGCAGGGTCGCCGCGCCGCAGCACCAGCGGTACCCGCGCGCCTAGGTCGCTTAAGGAGGCGTGCAACCACCACTTCGCGGCCCCACCTAAGGGGCGAGGTGTGTGCGAATCCAAGATAAATAGCGGCAGGATGGGCCGCCCGCTCGCCGTGGCGGCGGTCAAGGCAGGATTGTCCCGCAGGCGCAGGTCTTTGCGAAACCACAGGATGACGGGCGCCAGGCTCATCCTAGGGATTTAGGCCCATTCCACTAGGCGGCAAGCGATTCCACGGCGAAGCGATAGACTTTTTGGCGCCCCAACAGATGCACATGAAAGGCGCCGAGCTGGAGCGGGGCGAAGGCAGGATCCAGAACATTCAGCCCGCCCGTGTAGGCGCCCAGGGCGGGCAGGATCAGGCGATGGCGCGCCTCGATGAAGCAGGGCCGTCGCTGGACGCTGCCGCGCACCCGCACCTTGGCGACGGGATGGAAATGCCCGCTGACTTCGATTTGCGGGCCTTGGTGATCGGGGCGGGCCTCGTGGCGAAACACATGGTCCGCCGTCTGCACCTCCCCCTGGACGCGGCCGGGCAAACGGCCTGCGGGCCAGGGGTCATGGTTGCCCGTCACCCAGAGCACTTCTGTGCTGGCCTCTAGGGCCTCGAGCGTCCGCCGATCTGCGGGGCTGAGGCGGTCCCAGCCGCCGACATCATCGAACGTATCACCCAAGAGGATCAGCCGCTTGGGCGCGACCGCCTGCATCAGTTGTTGGAGACGCCGCAAGGTCTCGCGGGTGTCGTAGGGCGGCACAAGCCCGCCGTCGCGCGCGCGCAAGGCGGTGCGCGTGCCCTTTTCCAGATGCAAGTCCGCGACGATCAGGGTCTGCCCTAGCACCAGGCCGCCCAAAGGATGAAACGGGCGTGTGGGCCCTGCTTGCCGCATCCTAGGTCCCATCCGTTGCTGGTCCCAGGGCCTCGGCGAGTAGGTCGGTCTCAAAGGCGTGCAGTTCCGCCTCGGCCAGCAACTCATCCCCCGCGCCGCCGCTGATGCGATGGCGCCCGTATTCTAGCATGGCAGGGACGGCCAAGGGACTGACGTGGGTCAGGCGGCGATGGTCGATCTTGCCCTGAAACCGCGTCAACATCTGGGCGACGCGCGTCACATCGCACAGGCCGTAAGCGGCGTCGGCGCGGGTCGCGCGCAGCAAAACATGGTTTGGCTCATGACGGCGCAGAACGTCGTAGATCAGATCGGAGGAGATGGTGCGTTGGCGCTGGCTCTTCTCCTTGCCTGGGAAGTTCTGCTCCACCAGGCCCGCGATAACCGCGCATTTCCAAAAAGACACGCGCAGCAAAGACGATTCGAGCATCCAGGCCTCCAAATCGTCGCCCAACATGTCTTGATCGAACAGAGTCGCCACGTCCTCCACGGGGTGGATCGACCAGACGCAAATCATGTAGTCCGAGGCGACAAATCCCATGGGGCCGTAACCCATACGCTCCATGCGTTTGGTCAGCAACATGCCGAGGGTCTGGTGGGCGTTGCGGCCCTCAAAGCCGTAGGCGACCAAATAGAACCGCTCGCCCCGTGGAAAGGTCTCAACGAGCAAACGGTCGGCCCCTGGCAGCGCCGACTTCCACCCCTGGATCGTCAGCCATTGCCGCACGGGCGCGGGGAAGCTGCGCCACTGCGCGGGGTTTTGCAGCAAAGCCCGCACCCGTTCGGCCAGGGACTGGGTCAGGGGCTGGTACCCGCCGCCGTAGACGGGCACGATAGGCTTGCGCGCGGACTCGGGCGCACCGACCTTGACCACCCCCTTGTCGAGGGCACGAAACCCGACCTGCTGACCCCCGAACATGAAGGTATCGCCGGGCTGCAACTGGCCTGCGAAGTATTCCTCTACATCGCCCAAGTAGCCCTTGGCGCGATGCACCACGCGCAGGCTGCTGGCCTCGACAATGGTGCCGACGTTCATGCGATAGCGTTGGGCATGGCGGGCGTCGCGGATCGTCAGGCCGCCGTCCGTATGCGGTACCAATCGGCGATGGGCCGCGTAGGCCTTGAGCGCGTAGCCGCCGTCTTTGACAAAGTTCAGCACATCGTCGAAGTCCTGCTGGCGCAAATCGCGATAGGGACGCGCGCACCGCACCTCGGCATAGAGATCGGCGGGATCAAAGGGCGCAGCGCAGGCCATGCCAACTAGGTGTTGGGACAGGACGTCCAACCCGCCTTGATCGCGCAATTCGCCGTCCAAATCCTGATCCTGAACCCCGCCGATGCAGGCCCGACACTCCAGCACCTCGAGCCGCGATGCAGGAACCAACAGGGCTTTGGACGGTTCGCCGAAGCGATGGTTGGCGCGCCCGATGCGTTGCAAGAGGCGCGAGACGCCCTTGGGCGCGCCGACTTGCACAACAAGGTCGATTTGGCCCCAATCGATCCCGAGGTCGAGCGAGGCGGTCGCGACCACGGCTTTGAGTTGGTTGCGCGCCATGGCCGCCTCGACCTTGCGCCTTTGTTCGCGATTGAGCGATCCGTGGTGCAGGGCAATGGCAAAGCCTTGGTCGTTCAGCCGCCAGAGATCATGGAACACCAACTCGGCCTGCGCGCGGGTATTGACGAACACCAGCGTCGTCGTGTGGGCGGCGATTTGCGCCATCACCTGATCCATGGCGTAGAGCGCCATGTGCCCCGCCCACGGGATGCGCGTCTCGGGCGTTTCGGGCACGTCGAGAATCTGGATGTCGGGCGCGGGCCCTGACGCGCCGCGCACCACGCGCACGGGGCCCACCCGATGATCGCCGCGGGAGGACAACCAATCGCGCAGGTAGCCCTCATCGGCGACCGTCGCGCTAAGGCCAACGCGGCGTGCGTGGGGCGCCAGGCGAGTCACACGCGCGAGGCCCAGGGCGAGCAAGTCGCCGCGCTTGGTCGGCGCCAGGGCATGCAGTTCGTCCAAGATCAGGCACTTGAGGCTCGCAAAAACCTCCGCCGCGTCGGGGTAGGACAGCAGGAGGGCAAGACTCTCGGGCGTGGTCATCAGCAAGTGCGGCGGGCGGCGGCGCTGGCGCAGCTTCTTGGCGTAGGGCGTATCGCCCGTGCGGGTTTCGGCGCGGATCTGGACGTCAAGGCCCATGCCCTTGAGCGGGGTCTGCAAGTTGCGTTCTATATCGACCGCGAGCGCCTTGAGCGGGGAAATGTAAAGCGTATGCAACCCCGTTTGCGGACGCGCGATCAAGTCGCACAGGCTGGGAAGGAATCCAGAAAGCGTTTTGCCAGCCCCCGTCGGGGCGATCAACAAGGTGGACTCGCCCGCCTGCGCCGCCGCCAGCATGTCCTGCTGATGGGCGTGGAGGGACCAGCCCTGGCCCGCCAGCCAGCGCGCGATGGGTTCAGGAAGCACGGCGGCGATACCAGAACTTAAATTTCAATGCGGCCAGCGACATGGCGCCTTCTTAGGGTCATTTGTACGTGATTTGAATCGCGTGAATGACTGAAAGTGTTCCTTTGATGCGCCTAATTCCCCTTAGGGGTCCAAATTGAACGCCGCCGCGTGTCGGTTTCGCAGCTTTGCTGTCGTTCCTATCATAGGCGCCCCAAAAAACGGGTTCATGGGCGATTTTTGAACCCTCGATCCCAAAGGGAAGGACCCCATGTCTCAACAGACTCGTTTGCTGATGCCTCTGATCCTCGGTGCGGCGATTTTTGGCCTTGGGACCACGCTCTTGTCCTTTGCCATGCAAGTGCGCGCGCAGAACGTCGGCGGGGAAGGACTGGCAGGGCTGGCCTTTGCGCTCTACTATGGGGGGTTCTTTCTTGGCGTCCTCTACGCGCCGCGTACCATCGCCCGGGTCGGCCAAATCCGCGCCTATGCCGCCTACGCGACCCTGGTGTCCATCGTCGCTATCGCGCCGAACTTGCTCGAACTCGCCGCCTTTGACCTGGTATTGCGATTTTTGACGGGCCTCAGTTTTGCAGGGGCCTATGCCGCCGTCGATTCCTGGCTCAACGACGGCACCGATGAGGAAAACCGAGGCCGCGTGCTCGGCCTTTACTATTCTTGCATCGTAATGGGGCACATCCTGGGTCACCTGGCCGCTGCCTTCCCTGGGGTGTTCTTGGACATTGAGGTGCCCATGGGGCAAATCATCATTCCCACCGAATTTTTCGCTCTGGCCACGGCGTTGATCTCCCTGTCGCTGGTGCCCATCGTCCTGACCCAGGGTCGCGGCCCCGTGACGGAAGTCAATGAACCGCTGGGCATTCGCGAGTTGTTTTGGGTGTCCCCCGCCGGCGCGCTTGGGTCCTTTGCGGCGGGCGTGATCGTATCCAACACGCAAGGCCTGATGCCTTCGTTTGGGGCCTACCTAGGCTTGTCCAACGCCGCGACGGTCTACCTCATCATCGCCATTCTGGTCGGGGGCTTTGCAGTACAGTACCCCATCGGCTGGCTTACCAAGCAAATCGACCGACGCACGCTGATCATCGGCGTCTGCGCACTCGGGGTGATGAGCGCCGTCATGATCGCGCTGTTCGTGTCCCCAGGGCATGGCTTGGCCGCGCCCCTCACATACGGCTTGTTCGCGACCTTGGGCGGCATGACCTACCTCGTCTATCCCTTGGCCGTGGCCCAGGTCTACGACTACTTGGACCATTCCAAGTATGTGGGCGCCACCGTCGGGTTGCTGATCCTCTATTCCCTTGGCGCCATCGCGGGGTCTCTGTTCACGGGCCAAGCCATGGCCTGGGCCCCCAGCGCACTGTTTTGGTCCATTGCCCTTATGTACGCCAGCTTTGCCCTGTTTGTCGTGTATCGGATGCGCGCGCGCGTCGCCCCCGCCCCCGAGGACCAGGGCGACTTCATCCCCGTGCCGCTCACGTCCGCGACGCTTGCCGAACTGGACCCACGTACCGACCCAGCTCTCGACGAAGACGGCGCGGACACCAGCGCATAAAGAGCGTCCTCAGGAACCTCAGAACCGCTACGCCGCGCGGCGACGGGATCGGCGCGCGCGCGTTGGCGCGTCTTTGACGCTGCTGGTGCCCAGCAGACGCTCGATCAAGGCGCGACTGATCGTGGGTTCGTCGATGGGGTTGGGACCATCTAGGGCGGCGCGCATGGCCTCAATATGGCGCGGGGTCGTGCCGCAGCACCCCCCGATCAGGTCAACCTTTAGGGCGCGCATCAGGTTGGCGTAGGCACCCATCAACATAGGCGTACCGTCGTACCGGACCGCCCCATCCTCAAACCGAGGAATGCCGCAGTTGCCCTTGGCGATCAGGGCTTGGTCGCTGCGGCGGGCCGCTGCCATATCGGCCATGACCAGCGCCATATCGCTGAGACCCGCCCCGCAGTTGGCCCCGTAGGCCACCAAGGGAAGGGTTTCGGCCAGCGCGACAAAGTCCTTGGGCCCGATCCCCATCATGGTCTTGCCCGCGCTGTCAAAGGACAAGGTCAGGGCTATGGGCAGGCCAGCTTGCCCTGCGCCGTCCACCGCCGCCCGCACCTCATCTTCGGCCGCCAGAGTTTCGATCCAAAGCAGATCCGCGCCGCCATCCGCCAGCCCCTTGGCCTGGTCGGCGAAAACCTGCGTCGCCTCGGCGCTGGTCAGCGGCCCCAAGGGCGCCAACAAGTCCCCTGTCGGCCCCATGGAACCCGCGATCAAGGTCTGGGGCTTGCCAATCTCTTCCGCCGCCGTGCGCGCCAACTGGGCAGCGAGGGCATTGATGTGCGCCACCGATCCGTCGAGCCCGTGCAAGGCCAAGCGGCGGGCGTTGCCGCCAAAGGAGTTGGTGAGGATCAGTTGCGACCCCGCCGCAATAAATTCCCGATGCAACCCCTTGAGCGTCTCTGGCGCCTGCTGCAACAAGTCCTCTGGGGCTTGGCCCGCAGCGAGACCGCGCGCCATGAGGTTGGAGCCCATGGCACCGTCGATCAGGATTGGCGCGTTACACTTAAAGAATTCTTTAAACGTTTCCATGCCTCCCTCTACCAAGGCAGACCAGGAATGCAAGAAAGAAAGAGGCCCCAAATTAAGAGCCGTGTCTTAAACCAACGGCCAAAAAAGTTGACACTTTTTTGGCCGTTTTATGTCTCACGGCAGAAACGCTTCGCGTTTCGCCTCCGACGGGGCCTTCGCTTATACCCCGAGGCGCTTTCTTAGCTTGTCTCGGGGCCGCTACGGGGGCCGCAGTCGCGGCCCTTATACCAGCGATCAAAAGAGTCAGTTGCAATCGCCGCTGGTATAAGATCGTTCGAGGGCGCGGCGCAGGGCCCGAAACAGGGCAGGCTTGCCGTTGCCCGTTGGAAAAATGCGGTGCGCGGCGCGCAGGCGCCGCGCTTGCGAGGTTTGGCGCGCCAAAATTGCGTCGAGCTTTGCCGCGTCCATGCCCGGTCGCGCCAGGGCGCGCTGGCGTTGCACGAAGGCGGGGCAGGTCACGACCCAGATTTCCTGCACCTCGCGATGACGCTCGGTTTCGAACAAGAGCGGGATGTCGAGGACCACCAGGCGCGCGCGCCGCAGGGCGTGCTTCCGCAACCAGTTCGCCGAATGTTGGCGCACCAGCGGATGGATCAGCGATTCGAGGCGCGCGAACGCCTGGGGCTGACCCACGACCTGGTCCCGCAGCTTGCCCCGATCAACCGCGCCGTTGACCAGCGTTTCGGGGAAGTACTCCGCCACCGCTTTGGCGCCCGCGCCGCCGCGCGCATAGAGGGCATGAACCGCCGCATCGGCGTCGTGAACGGGGACCTGCAAGACCCTCAACATGGCGGCGGCCGTGGACTTGCCCATGGCGATGCCGCCCGTCAAACCAATGACCTTCACGGGCTCAAGACCGCCGCGCGCAACGCAGGGGTCACGTCAGGACGGCGGCCAAACCACTTTTCAAACCCTCCTGCCGCCTGGTGCAGCAGCATCCCCAGGCCGTCAATCGGCACCCCGCCGAGGGCTTTGGCCGAGGTCAGTAGGTCGGTTTCCAAGGGTGTATAGACCAGATCCGACACCAATGTCCCAGGGTCGAGGGCGGTCAAGCGCAGGGGGTTGTGCCCGTGCATGCCGCAGGCGCTCGTATTGACAATCACCTCAAAGCCGCGCCCGTCGATTTCTGGCCCAGACCAGTCCAAGACCGCATGCCCGAACCTCTCGGCCTTAGCCCGGGTCCGGTTGGTGAGGCAGATCTCAACCCCGTGCTGGGTTAGGGTATGGACCACGGCCCTGGCCGCGCCGCCTGCCCCGATCACCAGGGCTGTTCGGGGCGGCGTGGTCACGTTCAGCGACCGCCACCATCCCATCGCGTCGGTATTGGTGCCAACAAAGCCATCACGACCCCGATAGACCGTATTGACGGCGCCGATGGCGTGGGCCGTGGCATCGGGGGCCACCAAGTCCATCAAGGCTTCCTTGTGCGGAAGGGTGGCGTTGAATCCCGCCAAGCCGCAATCCCAAGCGTCTTGGACAAACTTCGCCAGCGCCTCGGGCGCCACCGCCGCAGTCTTGTAGACCCCGTCGAGGCCATAGTGCGCGAGCCAATAGCCATGGATGAGCGGCGATTTGGAATGATGAACGGGCCAGCCGATCACGCGGGCATGCAGGGTCATGGGTGCGCCCTGCCTTGATCGCGCAAGGCTTGCAAGACCTCCAGCAAGGGCAGGCCTTGAATGACGAAAAAATCGCCCTCGATCTTGGCAAAGAGATTGGCCCCAAGCCCTTCGATCTCGTACCCACCAACGCACGCCAGCACGCGCGACCCCGCCGCCGCGACGTAGGCCGCGATGTCAGACGCGCTCAAGGGGCGCATCAGCAAGCGCGCCTCCTGGCGCGTATGCCAAATCCGCTGCCCGCCGCGCATGAGGACGGCCGCCGTCCACAGCGCGTGCCAGCGCCCTTGCAGGGTCGCAATTTGCGCGCGCAGGTTGTCCAGGTCCTGCGGTTTGTCGAACCACGCGTCCCCGCACACCAGCAGTTGATCGGCGCCCAGCACCAGCGCGTCGGGCGCGCGTAAGGAAACTTGCAGCGCCTTGGCCTCCGCCAAGGTTTCGGCGGCGTTGGCGGGCAGGGCCGCCTCTGCCCGCAACCTTGTTTTGATCGCCGCTTCGTCAACTGCGGGGGCCAGAGCCTCAAACGCCAGGCCCGCCGCCGCCAAGAGGCGCGCCCGCGCAGGGGAACCAGAGGCGAGAATGATACCAGCGGTCATTAAGAATGACCCTTATGTTCGCTGGTATAAGGGCCGCGACTGCGGCCCCCGTAGCGGCCCCGAGAATAGCGGACACGCGCCTCGGGGTATAAGCGAAGGCCCCGTCCTGCGGTCGGGCTGAGCGAGCGTAGCGAGCGAGTAGAGACCGCAACCCAAAAAGCCGAAACGCGAAGCGTTTCTGCCGTGAGACACAAAACGGCAAAAAAAGGGTCAACTTTTTTGGCCGTTGGTATGAGAGGGTCAGGTGACATGTTGGGTCGTCCAGAGTCGCTCATAAAGCCCGCCCTGGGCGCGCAACTGCGCATGGGATCCCTGTTCCACTAGGTTTCCTTCGTCGAGGACGAAAATGGTATCGACGTGTTGAATGGTGGTCAGGCGATGGGCGATGAAAATCAGAGTCTTGCCCGCCAGCCGTTGGCGAATTTGCGCCATGATCCGCGCTTCGGTTGTCAAATCCAAGGCCGACGTCGCTTCATCGAACAGATAGACGTCCGCATTACGGAGCAGGGTGCGGGCAATGGCGAGGCGTTGACGTTCGCCGCCAGAGAGTTTTTGCCCCCCCTCGCCGACGCGCGTCCCGTACCCCTCGGGCAGGCTCGCGACAAAGTCGTGCAAGCAGGCATCCTGCGCGGCTTGTTCAAGGGCTGCCTGGTCGGCATCGGGGCGACCAAAGCGCAGATTGAACGCGATTGTTTCGGCAAAAATGCCCGTCGATTGCGGGGTGAGCGCAAGGCTAGAGCGAATTTGCGACAGCGGCAGCTGGCGCAGGTCTCGCCCATGGAGATGAATGTGTCCCGCGTGCGGGGTTTCCAAGCGTAGGGCCAGCTTGGCGAGGGTTGATTTACCCGACCCCGTCGCCCCCACCAGGGCGCTTTGTTGCCCCGCGGGGACGGTCAAGTCGAGGCCCTTGATCAGGGGCGGGCGGTCGGGGAACGCAAAGTCCACGCCTGCGAACACCAAGGCGGGGCGATTGAGCCGGAGGGGCAAATCGGGCGGTTCGACCCGTTCTTCGGGCGCTTCGTTCAAGAATCCAAAAAACCGACTGGCGTCCTGTTCCGCCCGGCTGGCATTGCGGTAGGCCGCCGACAGCTGCCGAATCGGCAAAAACAGCTGGTTGATGATGCCGACAAAAGCGACAAAATCGCCCGCCGTTAGCGGCCCGTTGACAACTTGGGTGGCCATATAGGCGCCCAGCATCAACACCGACACCGCCTGGATGCCCGTATTGGCCGCGCGCATGGCCTCGGCGGCGCGGCCGAGCCGCAGAACCCGTACCCGCTCCACCTCCCACAAGGGGGTCAGGCGCGCCAATTCGTAGTCGGTCCGATTGAAAACTTTCACGGCCTCGATATTCATGAGGCTATCGACGGCCTGTTCGGAAATTTTGTCGTCGGTCTCCAAGGCTTTGGCAACGAGGCGACGGTACCAGCGCGATAGGGCGAAGGTGACCCAGGCAGCCGTCACGCAGATGCCCGCCACCAAGGGCAAGAAGGCCCAGCCGTAGAGCCGTACCACCAGAACCTGCGCGATGATCAACTGCAAGAGGATCGGCAGCACGCCAAAGAGGAAAATGGACGATAGGCGGCCAATGGCCTCGGTGCCGCGATCAAAGGCGTTCGCCAGGCCGCCTGTGCGTTGATCGGTATGAAAAGACAGCGGCAAGCGGATCAAATTCGCGAACACGCTGCTGGCCAAGGTGACTTGGCTCTGCCCCTGCGGCAGCGCGAAGAGCAAGTTGCCGATGACTTCGATCAGGGTCGAGAAGAACTGCGCGCTGGCGTAGACCGCCAGCAAGCCTAGGGCGATCACCAGCGTCGGATTCGCCGACCCATAGTAATCGACCAACCAGCCGAGCGAGATGGCGATGAAAAACCCAAACAGCCGGCCGCTGGTCAACAAAACAAAGGCGCCGAGCAAGGCCGTGCGGTAAGCCCAGGTCTGGTCTTGCCAGATGGCCGTCAAAATCAGGGTGAAAATTTGCCGAATGCGGGCGAAAGAGTCGGTCCCGCGCCGACCCATGCGCTGGTCAGCACGGCCCTGGGCCAAGGCGTAGCGGGCGCGGCGAGACATGGGGCCTATGTAGGTCCGTCCCCAAGGTTAGCCATCGCCAAAGTGCGCTAAAGTGCCGTCGGTCGCCCGCTCCATGGCGTCGGCGGAGGCGGTGAGCTCTGCCGCTGCTGCACGCAAGTGCGTTGCAAGCGCCGTCCGTTCCATCGCGTCGGGCGCGCCCGCCAAAATTGCGGCGAGGCGCGCCTGGCCCATCCAGGCGGCGTGGCGGGCGTACTCTCCCGAAATGGTTGCTTGGGGGTCGATCTTGTAAAGTTGATCGAAGGCGGTGAAGTCGGGGTGGCGCATGTCGGCGGGGACGTAGCCGTTGACCAAAGTAATCCGCTCCAGGCCCGTATAGTTTGCCGTGTCCACGCCTCCTGGATCGAGTCCTTTGGCGCGATGAACGACCAAGTTCCCTTGTTGCAGCACTGCATAGCCTGGCCCTGGCAGGGTGGGCGAGACGATTCGGTCTTCTGGAAAGCGCGCGCCAGCGGCATAAAGCGCGGCCATTTCTTGCTTGGTACCGCGAAAATATTGGAACTCCCCGCCCGCGACCGCCCTGGGGTCGGTGACAAAGAGCACGTAGTCAAAGCGCAACGTATCGACATGCCACTTATCGACATGCTCGCCAGGGGTTTTGGGCGTATAGTTCAGATGGCCGAGTTGATGGGGCAGCGAATGGGGATGGAGGGGAAGCTGCATGAGGTTTGAGCAATGGGCGGCAACCTCGGGGGACACGCACAGCCCCCGCAAAAATCGAGACTGATAGACCCCGCCGCGCACGGCGCGGCTGATCCGACCCAGGTTGCGGCAATAGGGTTCGAGCCCTCGAGTCGCCTGTTGCAGGGCGGCAACACCCGCGTCGGAGAGGACGCGAAAACACGACGTGGCGGCGATGGGAGACGGCGCAGCTTCGAGGGTTTCGGGGTCGTATCCCAAGTCCGCGAGGGTATAAACCTGCTCGGGCTGGCTCAGGGCCAGATGGATATGCGGGTCAAAATCGGTGTCGAGCGCGGGATCGATAGGGGGAAACCCAGAGGGAATGGACGTGGGAAAGGGGGGCAGGTCGGCATACATTCGTCTTGCTTATACCAACGGCCAAAAAGGTTGACACCTTTTTGAGCGTTTTATGTCTCACGGCAGAAACGCTTCGCGTTTCGCCTCCGACGGGGCCTTCGCTTATACCCCGAGGCGCGTGTCCGCCATTCTCGGGGCCGCTACGGGGGCCGCAGTCGCGGCCCTTATACCAGCGAATATATGAGTCATTCTCATTCGCCGCTGGTATTAGTCGGCACGGCCCGGGCGTTTTGCCCCAAACCGTCGCAAACGTGTCCCCTGCGCGGCGCGAATTTACTTGAGATTCGGGGCCAAAGCACCCAAAGGGTTGGCAATCCGCATGAGGAAACCGCATGGCCCTGATCGAACTGAAAAATCTCTGCAAGCGCTGGGGTGCCTTCGTTGGCGTTGATAAGTTTAACCTGACGATTGCGGATCAGGAGTTCCTGGTGCTGCTCGGCCCGTCGGGCTGCGGCAAGACCACGACCATGCGCATGATCGCGGGGCTCGAGAGCGTCAGCGAGGGGGACATTGTCGTCGATGGTCAGCGCGTCAACGATCTTGCGCCCAAGGACCGCGATGTCGCCATGGTGTTCCAGTCCTACGGCCTCTATCCCAACATGACAGTGCGGGAGAATATTCGTTTTCCCCTCAAGGTTCGCAAAGTTCCCGTGTCGGAACACGCCCAGCGTGTTGACCGCGCGGCGGCCATGGTCGAACTCGAACCCTTTATGGACCGCAAACCCGCCGCCTTGTCGGGCGGCCAGCGGCAGCGGGTGGCGCTGGCCCGCGCCATCGTCCGCGAGCCCAACGTGTTTTTGATGGACGAGCCCCTCTCGAACCTCGACGCCAAGCTGCGCGTTTCCACGCGGGCCCAGATCAAAAACTTGCAGCACGAACTGCGAGTGACGACCATTTATGTGACCCACGATCAAATCGAGGCCATGACCCTGGCGGATCGGGTTGTGGTCATGAACAAGGGCCAAATCCAGCAAGTTGGGACCCCGACCGACATTTACGACAAGCCCGCCAACACCTTTGTCGCGAGCTTTATCGGGTCGCCTGCCATGAATTTGGTGCCAGGAACCCTGCGCAACGGCCAATTCGCCGCCCCAGGGTTGACCATCGACGGCCTAAAAGGCGAGGACGGGCCCGTGACCCTGGGGTTTCGCGCCGAAGATATGCGCCTGTCGAACGAAGCGGCGCAGCTACAGGCCGCTGTCTATTCCTTCGAACTGTTGGGCGATGCGACCATGATCACCGTTAAGATCGGCGACGGCGCCGAAGCGGCGCTGGTCAGCATCAAAGCCCCCAAAGACCATCGAGCGACCATTGGCGACCCCGTCCATATGGCGATCGACCCTGAACTGTGTCACCTGTTTGATGCCTCAACAGGGACCAGAATGAACACCTAAGGGTGTTCGCCCTTCAAACCTTTAAGGAGATGAACGTGATTAAAAAATTAACCTTAGCAGCGGGTGTTTCAGCGCTTGCTTCGACATCTGCCCTGGCCGACGGCCATTGCGATGGGTCCAACATTTCGATCTTGTCGGCGGCGTTCCCCGCCGTTGAAGCGGTTCAGAACCAAGCAGAGGCGATCTGCGGAGCCTCTACCGAGCGCGATCAGGAGCATAAAGACAAGATCAATCCAGCGCTCGAGGCTTCGCCTGCGGCCTACAATGCTGTCATCGGCGCCAACTCAACCTTTACTGCCGCCAACGCCGCGGGCCTCGTCGCATCGATTAGCGACGTTCCTGGCGTCGCGGACTTGCCTGCGGCCATGAAAATTGAGCAAGCGGGCGAGGTTGTTGCCCTGGCCTTCATGGGCAATGCGCAACACCTGATGGTGCGCGCTGACGTTCTTGCGGCTACGGGCATGGACATGCCCAGCACCTACGAGGAGGTTGTCGCCCTCGCCAAGGCCGCCCAGGATATGGGCCTCATGGACTATCCCCTAACGGGAACCTTCGCCGCTGGCTGGAACTTGGGCGAGGAGTTCGTCAACATGTGGCAGGGAACGGGCGAGCCCATGTTCGTCAACGGGACCGAAGCCAACATCGACAATGCCGCGGGCATCGCCACCCTAAGCATGATGAAGGAGTTGACGGACCTCATGAACCCCGAGTTCCTCACCTTCAACTCCGACGCTGTGCAAGCCCAGTTTGAGCAGGGCGAAGCGGGCATCGCCAACCTCTGGGGGTCGCGCGCCCAGGCGGTCATCGACGGCGTGACCGCATTGGACCAAGAGGTTGTCATGGGCTCGGCCCCCACCTTCGGTGGCGGATCGGTCCCTGCGACGACGCTGTGGTGGGACGGTTTCTTCTTCGCCGCCAACCAGTCTGACGAAGACCTGGCCAACGCTGTCAGCACCGCGATCCACGCCATGGACTCGGTTCTGTCCGTCGAAGGCAACGACGCCTTGGCCGTTTGGGTGATCGACGGGTACGCGCCGACCCCCGCTGCCGCAGGGGTATTTGCCTCTGCCGCCAACGGGGCCAACCCCTACCCCATGTTACCCCACGTCGGGGCCATGCACACGGCGGCGGGGGCCGAATTGGCCGAGTTCTTGTCGGGCGAGGAATCGGCTGAACAGGCCCTCATGGACATTACGGCGGCGTACAACGCCGCCATGGCCGAAAACTAAGCCCCCTGGCGTTCATATTTGGGGGGCGCTGGGCGTCCCCCAAATTTCTTGCTGCTCATGCCCCACCGCACCTTCCTCTGGTTCGTTTTGCCGTCGGTGGCGACCATGGTGCTGTTTATTTTGGTGCCCCTGGTCAATGTTGGCTACCAGAGCTTTTTTTCCGCTCCGCCGCGTCAAGAGATCGTCTCTGAGATTTGCACGCCCAATTTGTTCGGCGAGGCCAAGTGCGAAACCACCCTTACGTACCAGGACGACGAAGGCCCCAACGTGTTTCGCGGGCTGGACTTTATTTGCGGCTATTCGGTCTTGGCTTGCCAGGAACTCGGGCAAGGTGCGAACCTTTGGAACTTGCCGTTCTACAAGGCTTTGGCCTTCACCCTATTCTATACCTTTGTCACCACGCCGTTCATTCTGGCCTTTGGCTTGGCGGTGGCGAGCCTTGTCAACACCCTGAGCCGCAAAGTGCGGGGACCGATTATTTTTGCGAGTCTGCTGCCCTTTATCATCACGCCGCTCGTCGGGTCGCTGGTTCTATTTTGGATGACAGGCAACAACGGCGGCCTGCTCTATTCCCTCGTCAACTGGCTGACCTTTTGGACCGATGCCGATCTTTCCTTGCGGGCCTCAAGTACCGCGACCTGGGCCATGCTCGCCACCTACGGCGTCTGGCACGTGACGCCCTTTGCCTTTATCGTGTTCTATGCAGGGCTTCAGACTGTGAACCAAGACCAAGTCGAGGCGGCTATGGTCGATGGCGCGTCCCGATGGGAACGGTTCCGCCATGTGATCATCCCCCACCTCATGCCGCTCATTACCTTTGTGCTGCTGATCCACATTATGGACGCCTTCCGGGTTCTTGAACCCATCGTCAGTTTCCAGGCCCAGTCCAAAGCCCAATCGCTCTCGACTTTGATCTACGAACATTTGGTGATCCAACAAGACAAGCGCTACGGCACGGCGGCGGCCACGTCGCTGCTGACCATCCTCATGGTCTTCGTGCTGCTGCTGCCCGTGCTGATTCGGACCTGGCGTGATTTTCGGGGAGCGGCCCGATGACCGACCCCAGCAAGCGCGCTCTATCGATCCTGCTCTACGCCTTGGCCGCCCTATGGGTGGTGGTCGCCGCCTTTCCTTTTGCCTGGACCGTTTGGGGCAGCTTCAAGGTCGAAACCGATTTCTTTGGCCTCTGGTCCAAAAACTTGACGGGCACCGACACGCTGCGCGACGTGGGCAGCTACTTCACGGGCCTGGGTTACCAAGTCGCCTTTTCGCCGCAAAAGGCCTTCTCCCAAGCGGCCTTCAATACGTTCATCGTCACCCTCAGCGTCGTGATCATCTCTCTGACTTTTGGCACCTTGGGCGGCTACGCCTTGGCCCGCTCCACCGCCAAATACGCCTTTTGGATTTTGATGATTGCCCTGATCTTTCGTGCCATGCCGCACATCACCTTGGTGTCGGGCTATATGGAACCGTTGTTCGCCACCCGCTTGCCCGAATGGCGGCTATTCGGCGTGACGCTGATCGAAGAAGGCACCTTATGGGGCCGAACCTACATCGCTGTGGTCGTGCTGGTGGCGATCAATCAGCCTTTTACCCTTTGGATGATGCGCTCGTTCTTCATGAATATCCCCCAAGAATTGGACGAATCGGCGCTGGTCGATGGCTGCAACCGCTTGCAGGGGTTTTGGCATGTGATCATGCCCGTCATGTGGCCTGGCGTCATTACCACGGGGCTGTTTAGCTTCCTGCTCGCCTACAACGACTTTACGGTGACTTCTGCTTTGCTGAGCCAGGAAAATACGACCATGATCCCGCGCATCGCGGGCTTCTTGGGCTCGGCCCAGGCCGACGGCGAGCAAATGGCCGCGGTCGCGGCCGTGGTCTCCGCCACTGCGCCCTTGTTTGTCCTCATCATGGTGTTCCAACGCCAATTGGTCAGCGGCCTGACCGCAGGCGCGGTTAAGGGGTAGGTCATGGCTGGGGCTCGTCCCGAACAGGCGCTCTTAACACGCGACACCGACCCCAGCAAAACCGAGGCCACACGCGCCGTGATTGAGGCGATGGTCGATGGCCTAAACGACCACCGCATCGCCGACATCGGCGAGTTTTTTGCCGAGAATTTTCGTTGGATCGGCAACCAGGGCTGCGGCACGAAGAAGGGCTTGCGTGAATTCCAAGAAAACTGGCAGCGCCCGTTCCAGGCGGCCTTCTCCGACAAAGTCTGTATCGACGAGGCGCGCCTCTACATGGGCGAATGGGCCGCTGCCTTTGGCCGACAAGAGGCGATCCACAGCGGCGCATTCCTCGGCATCGCGCCGACAGGGAAACGAGTCGAAATCCGCTACATGGACTTCTGGAAAGTCGTCGATGGCAAGATCGTTGAAAACTACGTCCATGTCGATTTCGCCCACGTCGCCGCCCAACTCGGCGTCGATCTGTTCAAGGGCCACGGCTGGGAAGCCTACGATCGCGGGGACAAACCTCCGCCTTCGCCGTGAATCCCTTCCAAACCCATCACGGCGCATTTGTCACCACCTGAACCAATCGCTCGGCCAGGAAGTCATAGAGCCGCCGCACGGCACGATTGCTGCGCAAGTCCTCGTGGGCGGTCAGCCAGAGCGGTAATTTCGGCGCGCCGTCGCCGATGGGCAAGGCGATCAGGTTCGGAAACCGCTCGGCAAGGCGCGCCTGGCCAAAACCGATGCCTCCGCCCGCGGCGATCAAGTGCAACGCCGTCACCTGGTCGTCGCAACGCAAGGCGAAGTCGTCGGGCCCAAAGCGCAACCCATAGGCGCGTAAGCCGTCGATAATGAGGGTGCGTTGATCGTCGCCAATCAGGCGATGGGCGCGCAAGTCCTCGGGCGTTTGCGGCGGCGTGCGCGTCGCCAAATAGGCGCGCGTCGTCAACATGCACAGATCGATGTGGCCTAAATGCCGAGTGATCAAGCTATCTTGGGTTGGCCGAAACATGCGCACCGCGATGTCGGCCTCGCGCCGCAGCAGATTGTGCGTCTGATCGTTGGCGACCAGCTCGATCTGGATGTGCGGGTGGCGCGCCTGGAAGGCTACGAGGATTTCGGGTAACCAAAATGTCGCCATGTACTGACTGGCGGTGACGCGTACGCTCGCCCTTGTCTCCGCCCCCGCTCCCGACAGTCGGGCGCTGATCTGGGCCGCAGCGTCGGCCATGGCGCGCGCAGGTTCAACCAATTCCAGCCCCAAGGTGGTCAACTGCAACCCCTGGCGGGACCGGACGAAAAGACGCCCCTGGATCAAGGCTTCCAATTCGCGAATGTGCCGGGAAAGGGTCGGCTGGCTTAGGTTGAGGCGCGCCGCCGCCGCGCTCAGCGATCCCTGATCGAGGCAGGACAAAAAACTCTGTAGCAGATGCCAGGGCAAAGCCGATCTATTCATATTCGAATATATAGATTGAAATTTGGGCTATGAGTATCCGAAAATTCATGGGTTAAGTCGTGAGCCTCCTCCCTCTTACCCGAATAGGAAACACCATGAAGATCTTGATTTTAGGCGCCAAAGGTCGGTTCGGGCGCCATAGCGTTGAGGCCGCCCTCGCGCAAAACCACGAAGTAATCGCCCTGGCACGAACCTGGGATGACGCCACCACGATCCCGGGCCTCGCTCGCGCGACGGGCGACGCCCACGACCCCGAGGCCATTGCGGCGGCGGGAACGGGGGCCGACGTGGTTTTGAACGCGCTCAATCCGCCCTACGAAGCGTGGCAAAAATCCTTGATCCCGCTGACTCAAAGTGTGTTGGCGGCTTGCCAAACCCTCAACCTTCCGCTGCTGTCGCTCGGCAATCTCTACGCTTACGGCCCCGCCATGCCCGCGCGTATCGGGCCCGATACGCCCAAAGCCCCGTCCAACGCCTTGGCTACGGTACGCTACGCGTGCGATCAACTGATCGGGCGCGCATCCGTCCCGACGTTGCTCCTGCGGGGCGGGGATTTTTTGGAAGGGACCCAAACGGGGAACTGGTTTGATACCCATATGACCCAGGGCCTGGCCAAAGGGCGCTTTGCCTACCCAGGGCCCACAGGCCTTGACCATAGCTTTGCCTATCTGCCCGATATGGCGCGCGCCGCCATCGACTTGTGCCAAGGCTTAAGGGCGCAAACGGGGCATCGCGAGGTTCTGTTTCCAGGGTACACCTTAACTGGGCAAGACTTGTGCCGTCGCACCGCCCATGCCATGGGCTGGGACCTGACCCTAAGGGGGTTTCCTTGGCCGCTGATGCGCCTCCTCAGCCTCGTCTCGCCGCGCCTGCGCGGGGTCGTAGCCATGTCCTACCTCTGGCGCACCCCGCACGCGGTCGCAGGAGAAGACTTTGACCAACTCCTGCCCGACTTCCAACCGACGCCCGTGGAAGAGGCTTTTGCAGCCATGCTCCAGGACCGCCGAAACCCGAACCAGGGCTAAAACCAGCGGCCAAAAAAGTTGACACTTTTTTGGCCGTTTCGTGTCTCCCAGCAGAAACGCTTCGCGTTTCGCCTCCGACGGGGCCTCCGCTTATACCCCGAGGCGCTTTCTTAGCGATATCTCGGGGCCGCACGTTTCGTGCGCAGGCATTCCCTGCGCCCTTCGGGCTTGGAGCCCGCTTGGGGGCCGCAGTCGCGGCCCTCAGACCAGCGAACAAAAGAGTCATTCTCAGTCACCGCTGGGATTACTCAAAGTCGATGCGCCAAGACGTGCCAAGGGGTGTCAGGTCGGTACCTTCGCCCAGGGTCACGCGGATGCCTGCCTGATCCAGGGGATAGGCCAGTTCGAGACCTTCGCGAAACGCACCGTCAAACTCCAACACCGTTCCTGCCGCAACGGCGAGTCCTTCGGCGACGAAGTTGGCGTCGCTCTTGGGGCTGACTTGGTAGGAAGAGGCGCCATCGAGAGCAATATACCAAATGTCTTGGCGGCCCTCGGGAAACACGAGGTCGGAGGCCGCAGAGTGATCCTTCAACTCAAACTGGATTTGGGTTTCTGACACCGTCACGGTGTACATGACCAGTTCGATTGGCGCGTCGGCTGGGGCCTGCGTCTGCATGAAGGTAAGTTCGGCCCCCTTGGTGAGGATGGGGTCAGAAAATGAATTGATCAGCCGGATCGACTGGGCATGCCCTGCCGACGTCAGAGCCACGAAGCCCAGGAAGGAAGCGACGGATAAGCGCAGTGATTTCATAAGAACTCTCCAAATTTTTAGGTCTTGGTTCTCTGCCGATTGACATCCTGGGCGGGGTTTCTCTATCCAAATTTATCGAACCAAAAATTCTAAAAAATGGCTGATACTTCGTTCGACCTTCTGCGCGGTTTGGTCGTCTTGCAGAAAATTTATCAACACGGCTCCTTCAGTGCGGCGGCGCGCGCCTTGGGCAAATCGCCTTCCGTCGTATCCCATCATGTGCAACGTTTAGAAACGCGGCTGAACGCCCCCCTTGTGCATCGGGAGGGGCGGCAAACGCGCCTGACACGCCAAGGCAAGGAGGCGGTGGCGCGCATCGCCGACTTCGCTGGTGCCCTCGAGACGCTCAAGCATGATTTGCACGAGCAGGCCCATGCCCTCGACGGGCAGCTTCGGATCGCCATACGCTTTTCGCTAGCCCCAGGTCCCTTTATCGACAATCTTTGCGATTTTTTGACGGCCCATCCCAAGGTAGGCGTTGACGTTGAGGTAGTTGGGCGTGACTTTGATTTGATCGATCAGGGCTTCGACCTGTTCGTCACCTTTGGCGACTTAGCGGATTCCAACCTGATCCAGCGCAAGCTCTACCAGGTCGAGGCAGGGTTTTTTGTCGCCCCCGACAAGGTTGGGCTATGGCAACCCCTGATTGCGCACGATTGCCTCCAGATTCCCTGGATTCAGGTCGCGGGTTTTGATCGCAAGGCCTGGTGCGATGCTTTGGCGATCCAGGATCCCGCATCGCGAGCCCGCGCGCAGTTCAGCCATCGGGCGAACGATTTTGACATGGGCGCGCGCCTCGCCGCCGCAGGGCACGGGGTGGTTGCCCTGCCGCTGATGCGCGCGCGGCACTACACCGCAGCGGGGCGCCTGGTCCGCATTTGGCCGCAACAGCGCTTGCCTGACCTCAACATCTATTTTCTCTGGCCGTCCAAAGGAAAGCAAAACCGCCTGATCGACGTCTTGATCGCCCATCTGATCGCCAATCGACGGCGAGTTATGGCGGGCTCATACCAATCTGGGAATCGCGGCGAGTAGGCGCTGCGTATAGGGGTCTTGGGGTGCATCGAACACTTGCTCAACGCGTCCCGACTCGCGGACCTGGCCCTGTTTCATCACCAAAACCTGGTCGCAGACTTGATAGACGACGCTCAAGTCGTGGCTAATGAAGATCAGGGCCAGATCCTGCTGCTGTTTGATTTCTGCGAGCAAATCCAGCACCTCCGCCTGGATCGATACGTCGAGGGCGCTGACGGGTTCGTCGGCGATCAGCAGGTCGGGCTCGCAGATCAGGGCCCGGGCGATGCCGATGCGCTGCGCTTGCCCGCCCGAAAATTCGTGCGGGTAGCGATTGCGCGCCGTCGCGGGCAGGCGCATGCGGTCCATATAGGTCAGCACCTTGGCGGCGCGGTCTGCCCCGCTCATCTTGGGAACGTGAACGAGCAACGGTTCCTCGATCAGCTGAAACACCGTGCGACGGGGCGACAGGCTGGCGATGGGGTCCTGAAAGATCATCTGAATGCGCGCGCGCTGCGCCCGCATCTCTCGGGCAGTCAGGGTCAAGAGGTCGCGGCCCTTGAACAGCACCTGCCCGCTACGGGCCTTGACGAGCGCCAGGATGGCGCGGGCGGTCGTGCTCTTGCCGCTACCGCTTTCCCCGACAATGGCGAGGGTTTGGCCCCGATCCACGGCAAAGCTCAGGTCCTTGACCGCGTCGAAGGTCGTTGCCCGCGCGAACCCCTGCCCTGGAATGGAAAAGCTCACGTTCAAATTCTTGACCTCTAGGAGCGGGGGTTGCGCGGGGGTCATGCTTGGGGTCGGTCTTTGCGGTCAAGGCGTGGCATGGCCGCCAGCAGTTTTTGCGTATAGGGGTGCTGGCTGTGTTTTAGGATGCGCTGGGTCTCCCCCACCTCCTGCACTTGGCCCTGGTACAGGATCGCGACCCGATCGCACAGTTGCGCGACGACGCCCAGGTCGTGGGTGATGAAGACGATGGCCATGCCCATTTCGCACTGCAAGGCGCGCAACAGGTCGAGGATTTCGGCCTGGATCGTCACATCCAGCGCCGTCGTCGGCTCATCCGCGATCAGCACCGCAGGCCGATTCACAAGCGCCATGGCGATCATGACCCGCTGGCGCATGCCCCCCGATAGTTCGTGGGGGTACTGGCGGAATCGCGCCGCCGCGTCGGGCAGCGCGACCCGATCCAGCATGTCCAGGCACTGGGCGCGCACGGCGGCGCGCGGCAGGCCTGGCGCATGGACTTGGACGGCTTCCATCAACTGCGCGCCGATGCTGAGGTAGGGATTGAGGCTGGTCATGGGGTCTTGAAACACCATGGCTAAGGTCTTGCCGCGTATGGCATTGAGCGCGCGCACGGGCAGGCGCAGCAAGTCCTGCCCCTCGTACCATATGTGCCCCTCGACGCGCGCCGTGTCTGGCAGCAGGCCGAGCGCGGCCATCCACATTTGCGACTTGCCCGCGCCGCTTTCCCCGGCGATGCCCAGTGTTTCGCCCGCAGCGAGGTCGAGGCTGACCCCGCGAACGGCGGGCACCAGCCCGTCGGGCGTCTCGAAGGTAATACGGAGCTGGTCCAGCCGCAGGATCGGGGCGGCCATTCAGCGGTCCTTGGGATCGACGGCGTCGCGCAGGCCATCGCCGACAAAGTTCAAGGCCATGAGCAGGGCGACCAAGAACAGCCCTGGGCCGTAAGTGAACCAGGGTTTTTGCTCGACCTTGTTGGCACCTTCGGAAATCAGGACGCCGAGGGAGGTGTTGGGTTCCTGGACGCCCAGGCCGAGAAAGCCCAAGAAACTCTCGACCAATATGACTTCGGGGATGATCAGGGTCATATAGACCAGCGCCACGCCTAAGACGTTGGGGATGATATGGCGGCGCAAAATCGCTAGCGGCGGCACCCCTAGGGCGCGCGCGGCCTCGATGAATTCGGAGTTGCGCAAGCTGACGACTTGGCCGCGAACGACCCGCGCCATAATTTGCCATTCCACCAAGCCGATGATGGCAAAAACGATAAAGATATTGCGGCCAAAGTAAGCAAGCGCGATGACGGCGATCAGGGTGAGCGGATAGGAAATCAGCAAATCGAGAATCCGCATCATGACGGCATCGACGCGCCCGCCCGCCAGCCCGCTGATCGCCCCGTAGGTGACGCCGACGGTGAGCGCGACCAGGGCGGCGATGGCCGCAACGGCGAGCGAAATGCGCATGCCGAACAGGGTACGCACGAAGATGTCGCGACCATTTTGATCGGTACCCAGGAAGTGGCGCGCGCGCCAATTGGGCGGCTGGCCGCTGTAGAAATCGCGGTCCTGATAAGCCTTGTCGTAACCTGTCAACCATTCAAACAGCGGCGCGAATAGGGCCATGGCCATCAATAGGCCCAAGACCCACAGCGCCACCACCGCCGTGCGGTTGCGAACGAAGCGCTGCAAGGCCAACTGGGTGAGCGAGCGGTTTTGCGACGCGCGCGCGCTATGGTGCAACGCGTGTTCGGTCCGCTGAGGGCGCAGCAGGCTCATGCGGCGGTCCCACGGCGGCGGATGCGGGGGTCGAGCCACGCGTAGGTCAGATCGACCAGAAAATTCAGCACGATGATGACCAGCAGCAAAATCACCGTCGTCCCCATGAGCAAGGTATAGTCGCGATCGATGGCGGCGGTAATGAACTGCCGCCCCAGCCCTGGCAGGCTGAAGGCTTGCTCAATCACCAGTGACCCCGTCAAAATCACCGCCGCGAACGGCCCCAGGAAGGTCACGGTCGGCAAGATCGCGGGCTTAAAGACATGGCGGAACAAAATCCTGCGCCCTGGCACCCCTTTGGCGCGGGCGGTGCGGACGTAGTTGGACTTCAGCGCCTCCAGCGCGCCCGCGCGGGTCAGGCGCACCACCCGGCCCAGAATCGCCGTCCCCAAGACCAGGGTCGGCAAGACATAGTGCATGGGCCCGCCTGGGCGTCCGCTCGGGATCCAGTTCAGGCCCGTGCGTTGCTGGCGCGCCGACAGCTCGATCCATTGCAGAACATCGACAAACAGCCAGTGAAACACCTTGTCGAGGCCGAAGGCGAATAGGTAAATCAGCAGCGGCGCCATGACCAAGTTCGGTACGACGGTGCCGAACATGCCGACGCTGACCATGGCCAAGTCGGCCGACTTGTTCTGATGGTAGGCGGCGTAGAGCCCCATGGGAATGCCGAGCCCGAGGGCGAACAGGAGCGCGGGGATCGCGTACTTCAGCGTCGCGGGCGCGCCCGCGCGCATATAGTCGTTCACATAGACCGACCGCCGCACCATCGACAGGCCAAAGTCGCCGCGCAAAATACCGCACTTGCGCAAGGGGCGGGCGTCCGCAGGGCGGGCGCCAACCCAGGTTTTCAGCCAAGCCCCCCAGGGGCACCAGACCTGGACCAGCGGCCCCGTGCCGCCGTTGTCGGTTTGGGTGCCGAGCGTTGCGGTACCGTAGGTTGCGGGCAGACCGAGCCAATAGACTTGCCCAGGCGTGCCGTCATCGCGCAACCGACGCCCCGCCATCCCATACAAATAAGCGCCGAATTGCGCCGACAGCGATAAATCGAGATCGTAGTAAGCGCGCAAATTTTCCAAAATGCGCTTGGGCGGCGGCCGCTCGCCGTCGAACGGACCGCCCGGGGCCAAGCGCTGCGTCAAGAAGACCAGGAGCAAGGCAAAAAACACCAGCACCAGCATCTGCAAGAAGCGTTGAAACGCGTAGGCCATGGCAGGGGAGACAGCGGGGCGGTCGGCGCCCCGCTGCCTTAAGAGTTAAGGGGGGTTACTCGCTCAAGGAAATCCAGCGCGAGGGGTGGCGGTCGTCGCCGTTGGGAAGGTAACCCTCGACGTAGGGGGCGACCAAGTGCTTGGAGTTGTAGTAGTAGATCGGTGCCAGCGCGGCTTCTGCCATGGCAAGGGCTTCGGCAGCTTGCAAAGTCGCCATGCGTGTGGTCCCCGACTGAGTGTAGGAAGCTGCTAGCAGCTCGTCAAATTCGGCGTTGGAATACTCGCCGTAGTTGTACTGCACGCCGGTTTTCATCAGCGCCAGCAAGTTCTCGGCGTCGGGATAGTCCCAAATCCATCCCGCGCGCCCGACCTGAAAGTCCTGGGCTTGCAAAGCATCGTAGTGCGTGGACACGTCGGAGTTATAGAGTTCGACCGCAACCCCGATCTCGGCCCACATGTCGGCCACCGCCAGCGCAATGTTCTTGTGCCCGTCGTTGGTGTTGTAGCTCAGGGTGAGGGCAAGCGGGGCGTCCGCCGTGTAGCCTGCGGCGGCCAAAGTTTCTGCGGCCATCGCAACCCGCTCAGCGTAAGGCGTATCGGCCCAGGGAACCGTCTGTACTTCGTACCCGCCTGAAATCGAGGTCGGCACGAAGCCGTAGGCGGGCACGACCCCCGTTCCGTCCACTTCGTTGGCGATGAACGCGCGGTCGATGGCCATGGACAGGGCGTTACGGATTTCGGGATCGCTCAGGGCTTCGTCGTTGGTGTTGAAGGCGTAGTAGTAGGTGCCACCGTAGGGGGTGAGTTGCAGTTCGTCGCCAAACTCTTCGCGAAGTTCGTCGATCACGTCGGTGGGAACATTTTCGGTGATGTCCAAGGCCCCTTCGCGATACAGGTTCAATTCCGTTGTCTCGGACTCGATGGGATAGAAATTCACCGCGTCGAGCGCCACTTGATCGGCGTCGTAGAACAGCGGGTTTTTCTCGGCCGTCAGGACTTCGCCGATCTTCCAGTCGCTGACCTTGAAGGCACCGTTGACCTCGATATTTTCGGGCCGCGCCCAGTCGGCGCCGTACGCTTCAACGATGTGCTTGGGCACGGGATAGGCGGTTTGGTGCGTGGTTTGGGCGATGAAGTAGGGCGCGGGGGCGGCGAGGCGCACCTCAAGGGTCTGGTCGTCGAGGGCGGTGACGCCCACGGCGTCAACCTCCGCCTCGCCCGCATTGAATTCTTCGGCGCCGTCGATGGTGTAGAGCAGGTAAGCGTAGCCCGAACTGGTCGCGGGGTCCAAAATGCGCTTGAACGAAAACTCAAAGTCCGCTGCCGTAACGGGCGTGCCGTCGGACCAAGTATGCTCGCGTAGCGTGAAGGTATAGACGAGGCCGTCGTCCGAGACCGTATGGCTTTCGGCGGCTCCAGGGATGATCGACCCGTCCGCCGCTTCGGTATAGAGCGAGAGAAACTGATCGCGGGCAATCGACGATTCCCAAGTTCCAGAAATCTGATGAGGGTCGAGCGAGCCAGGCTCGCCAGCGTTGCCACGATTGAGTACCATCTGGGCGCTCGACAGGGCCGTGGTGGCCACGAGGGTTGCGGTCAAAAGACCCGAGGGTAAGATAAGATGTCGCATAAGAAAGCTCCTCCAAAGTGTGGAGCGGCCCCTGCCCAATCGTCTCCAAACGCAGCAGCGCCGCTTGCGAGCAGACTTAAGCCAAACGCCCGCCGCGTCAATTCTTAACTCACTGGGCCGCACGCGGACTAAGCCGCCATAATTCTGCGACTGCCCGCAAGATGACCTCAGGTGGGGGCTTGCTGAGCCGAAGCCCCTATATCCGCCCCTTCCTGAGCATGGCAAAACCCGCCGCTTTTCAAACGCGGCTGATCGGGTTAGAGGGCTGGGGCCTTTGACCTTGGACACGACCCATGACAGACCCCAGCTCGCGCGATGAAATAGCCGCCACTGCCTTTTTAAGCGGGGAGAATGCCGCCTTTGTGGCGCAAATTTACCAGACCTATTTGGCCGACCCCGCCGCCGTTGACCCGTCTTGGGCCGACTACTTTCGCGATTTGGGCGATGAGGCGCACCGCCTCAGCGCCGATTTCGATCCGCCCCGCTGGCAGCAGGCATCGCCGCCTGCGCGCGCGTCGGATGCGCCTTCGGACCCCCAAGCGATTCACGATTCGATTCAGTTGCTGCTCATGATCCGCAACTTCCGGGTGCTGGGGCATTTGCAGGCCCAGCTCGACCCCCTGGGGTTGGTCGAACCTGCTTACCATCCAGACTTGGACCCCGCCAACTACGGGTTCACGGCGGACCGTCTGGACCGTCAGGTCTTTATCGACGGGCATCTGGGCTTTGAGACCGCGACGGTGCGGCAGGTGCTGGACCGGCTGCGCCAGGTCTATTGCGGCAGCATCGGGGTCGAGTTCATGCACATCGCCGAACCCGAGGAAAAGCGCTGGTTGCAAACCCGGCTGGAAGGCGACGCCCAAATCGACAAGTTCACGGATACGGGCCGCCAAGCGATTTTAGAACGCCTGACCGAAGCCGAAGCCTTTGAGAAGTTCCTCGACAAAAAATTCCGCGGCACCAAGCGCTTTGGTTTGGACGGCGGCGAAAGTACCATCCCAGCTTTGGAGCAGATTATCAAGCAAGCGTCCAAGGAAGGGGTCGAGGAAGTCGTGATCGGCATGGCGCATCGCGGGCGCTTGAACGTCCTGGCCAATTTCATGAACAAGCCGATCCGCGCCATCTTCTCCGAATTCCTCGGCACCAGCGCGAACCCCGACGATATCGATGCCTCGGGCGACGTCAAGTATCACCTGGGGGCCTCTGCCGACAGGGAGTTTGATGGCCAGGTCGTGCATCTGTCGCTCACGGCCAACCCCTCGCACCTCGAGGCAGTCAATCCCGTCGTCGTCGGCAAGGTACGAGCCAAGATGGACCAGCGCGGCGATAGCGAACGCAGCAAGGTCATGGGCCTGCTCTTGCACGGGGACGCCGCCTTTGCGGGCCAGGGGTTGGTGCCCGAGACCATCGATCTGGCAGGCTTGCGCGGCTACCGCACGGGCGGGACCATCCACTTTATCACCAACAACCAGATCGGCTTTACGACCAACCCCGTCAACGCCCGTTCTGGGCCCTACTGCACCGAGGTTGCCAAGATCGTCGAAGCCCCGATCTTGCACGTGAACGGCGATGACCCCGAGGCGGTGGTCCATGTGTGTCGGATCGCGGCGTCTTACCGGCAAAAGTTCAAAAAAGACGTGGTGGTGGACATGTTCTGCTACCGGCGCTTTGGCCACAATGAGGGCGATGAACCCCTATTCTCCCAACCGCTCATGTACCAAAAAATCCGCGCGCAGCGGACGACGCGGGAACTCTATGCCGACGATTTGGCCGCGCGCGGGGTGGTGACCCAAGACCAGAGCACCGCCCTGTTCAACCAAACCATGGAAATGCTCGAGGAAGAGTTTAGCGCCGCCCAATCGTACCGCCCCAATGAGGCGGACTGGCTCAAAGGGCGCTGGGTGGGGTTCGAACAGGCCGAAAAGCAAGGCCCCCGCCGCGGCCTCACCTCCATCTCGGAGGAGACGTACCAGCAGCTGCACAAGGGTCTTGTGACCTTGCCCGAGGGCTTTGAGGCCAATTCCAAGATCGTTCGCCTGTTGGACGCCAAGGCGGCCATGTTTGAAAACGGCGAAGGCTTTGACTGGGGCACTGCGGAAAATATGGCCTTTGGATCGCTGTTGCTAGAGGGCAACCCGATCCGCATGTCGGGCCAGGACGTGCGGCGCGGCACCTTCTCGCACCGGCATGCCGCCGTCATCGACCAGACCAGCGACGCGGCCTTCCTGCCCATGAACCACATGGTCGAGGGCCAAGCCCAGGCCGAAATCGTCAACTCCCCACTCTCAGAATTCGCAGTGCTGGGCTTTGAGTACGGCTACTCCCTCGCCGAACCCAACAGCCTAACGATCTGGGAAGCCCAGTTTGGCGATTTTGCCAACGGCGCGCAGGTCATGATCGACCAGTTCGTCGCCTCGGGCGAAGAAAAATGGTTGCGCATGTCGGGGCTCGTCATGCTGCTGCCCCATGGGTACGAGGGGCAGGGGCCCGAGCATTCGTCGGCGCGGTTGGAACGGTTCCTACAGCTGTGCGCCGAGGATAATATGCAGGTGCTGAACTGTTCCACGCCCTCCAACTACTTCCACGCCCTGCGCCGCCAGCTGCGCCGCGACTTCCGCAAGCCGCTGATCGTCATGACGCCCAAGTCGTTGCTGCGGCACAAGCTCGCGGTTTCGGCCAAGTCCGACTTCCTGGATGGTTCGTCGTTTCACCGCGTCATGGACGACTTGGTGGTCCATAAACCCGACGAAGTGCAGCGGGTCATCTTGTGCGCCGGCAAAGTCTATTATGATCTGCACGCAGCGCGCGCGGCAGCGGACCTGGACGCCAGCGTGCAGATTTTGCGCCTGGAACAGCTCTACCCCTTTCCCACCGATGCCTTGACCGAGATGCTCGCCCCTCTGGCGGGCGCCGACTTTGTTTGGTGCCAGGAAGAACCCAAGAATATGGGGGGTTGGAGCTTTGTGGCGCCCGAAATCGAGGCGGTCTTGCATACCCTTAAGGCCAAAAATCCGCGCCCCACTTACGCAGGGCGCCGCGCCGCCGCCTCCCCCGCCACGGGGTCGGCCAAGGCCCATGCCCGTCAGCAAGAGACGCTGGTCGCGGAGGCGCTGGGCCTGTGAGCGGCTACGGCCTCAGCTTTTTGCTGGTCATGGGGCTGAGCCTTTTTGCCTGGACCTTCATGGTGGAGAACCTGGCAAATGTGCAGCACGCGGCGCGTCTGCCGCTCGCGTTGGCCGCCGCGTTCCTGATCCTCGCAACTTACCTCTATGCCGACATGCTGATGACCTATGGCCCCAAGACCCAAGGCTGGGCCATGATCGCCTTCCTGACCAGCACGTTCCACATCGGCGCTGTGGCCCTTGCGGGACTGTTTTGGGCGGTGCTGGGCCCCAATCTCGCGCGGCGATTTCTGGATGCGCCGCTGATTCCCTTGGCTGGCGCTGTTTTGGGCGCCCTGGCCTGCCTCTACCTATCTTATACCCACTCCCCTCCTCTTGCGTAAAAGGATCGACCCATGGCGACCAAAATTCTCGTTCCCTCCTTAGGCGAATCCGTCTCCGAAGGCTTCGTTGCTGCCTGGCTGAAGCAGCCGGGGGAGGCCGTGGGCCTCGATGAAGTTGTCATGGAACTGGAAACCGACAAGGTCACCATCGAAGTCTTGGCACCCGAGGCAGGAACGCTGGCCAGCCATGAAGTCGCGGAAGGGGACGCGGTTGTCCCTGGCGCGGTTTTGGGCCTCATCGAGGCGGGCGAACCCGCAGCCGAAGCCAGTCCTGCCGCCCCCGATCCTGTGCCCACGGCCCCTGCGAGCCCAAGCCAATCGCCGGCGGTTCAAAAGCTCGCGGCGGAAAACCCGCAGATCGATCCCGCGACCCTGGCAGGATCGGGCAAGGATGGCCGCGTGACCAAGGGGGACATGCTGGCGGCAGGCGCCGCGCCAGGGGGACCCGCGCCCACGACAGCAACAGCGCCGCCCGCCGGGCCCCAAGCGACGGCGGACCAGGAAAAGCGTGTCCGCATGACGGGCCTGCGGCGAACCATCGCCAAACGCCTGAAAGCGGCGCAAAATACCGCCGCGATCCTGACCACGTACAATGAGGCGGACATGTCGGCCATCAAGGCCTTGCGCGCGCAGCACCAGGAGGCCTTTGTTGCCAAGTACGGCACCAAGCTCGGCTTCATGTCGTTTTTCGTCGCCGCCTGCTGCCAGGCGCTCAAAGACATTCCCGCCGTCAACGCCGAGATCGACGGCGACGATGTGGTCTATAAGAACTTTTACAACATCGGCGTGGCGGTGGGGACGCCGACGGGCCTTGTCGTACCCGTGATTCGCGACGCCGATCAGCTGGGCTTTGCCCAGATCGAATCGACCATTGCCGACTTTGGCGTTCGTGCCCGCGACGGCAAACTTTCCATGGCGGAAATGACGGGCGGTACTTTCACCATCTCCAACGGCGGCACCTACGGCTCGCTCCTCTCCGCGCCGATTCTGAACCCACCGCAGTCGGGCATCTTGGGCATGCACAAGATCCAAGACCGCCCCGTCGCCGTGGCGGGCCAGGTTGAAATTCGCCCCATGATGTACCTAGCCCTCTCCTACGACCACCGCTTGATCGACGGGAAGGAAGCGGTGACGTTCCTTGTGAAGGTCAAGCACGCTTTAGAAGCCCCCGAAAAACTGCTGCTGGGGCTTTAGCGGGGGGCCGCTCAATCGCTCCAAAAAGCCGCAAAGGTAAGCGTTCATGAAGCTTTCCAAGCTGACTGACTATGCGGTTGTGCTCCTATCGTTTCTGGCAACAGGCGACCGTGGGCCGCAATCGGTGTCGGCCTTGGCCGAGTCCACGGGCATTCCCGCACCGACCGTTGCCAAATTGATGAAACTCCTGGGCAAAGGCGAATTGGTGATCTCAACGCGCGGCACGGCGGGCGGCTATGAGTTAAAACGCGAGGCCCGCGCCATCAGCGTCGCCGAAGTCATCACCGCCATCGAAGGCCCCATCGCCCTGACGGCTTGCGTCGAAGACTCCGATGAACTCTGCGCCGTCGAAAGCCTGTGCGGGGTTGCGGGCAATTGGGATCGTGTCAACGCAGCAGTCAGGGCCGCGCTCAATTCGGTTTCGCTGATCGACATGGCCCCCGATTGGCAGACCATGTTTCCCAACACGCGCACTGGCGGGACCACCGAGGCCGCCTAGTCTCGAACTTGGAACTTTTTTGGGGAGTGGACGTTTCCAGCACCCCTCGGGCTTGGAGGCCGTTTGGATTTTTTGTCGCCGAATAATACCAGCGGCAAGAATGAGCGACTCTTAATTTTAGGTATTCCCAAGGTGGTCCAATTCTGATTCGATGCAGGGATCATTGAATAGGAGTTTGATATGAGTGCAGCGGTTCCCATTACCCGTCTTGACAAGAGTGCCGATGATTTGCGGGCGCTGGCACGCAAGGCGAAGAACGGTCGAGTTGGCGGGCGATTGCTTTCCATAGCACTTGTTTTGGAAGGTGCGTCTCGTAAGTACGCAGCAGAAAGTAGCGGCATGGACCGACAGTCGCTACGTGATTGGATCCATCGCTATAATGACGAAGGCGTTGGGGGTTTGGAAGATCGCAAAGGCGCAGGAGCCAAGCCCCGCATCAAAGGATCTGAGATGGACCAACTTGCAGCTTGGGTAAAGGCTGGTCCTGACGTTGAGCGCGATGGCGTTGTACGTTGGCGACGCAAAGACTTAGCAGATCGGATCAAACAAGAAATGAAGATCGAGGTGAGTGAGCGCACAGTGGGGAACTACTTGGACAAGCTGGGATTTCGGCGTATGACAGTGCGGCCCGAACACCCCAAAACCGACAAAGAGGCCCAGGAGGCGCTAAAAAAAACTTCTCAAAGATCATAAGGGATATTTTGCCTGACTACGCCCGCGAAAAAACCCTTGAGGTTTGGTTTCAGGATGAGGCGCGCGTAGGTCAGAAGGGCACAGTGACGCGTATTTGGGCGCCTCAGGGCACTCGCCCGCGTGCGCCGCGTGATACACGTTATCAATGGAGCTATATCTTCGGGGCTGCCTGTCCCGAACGGGGTGTCGCCGCGGGGCTGGTCTTGCCTTATGTGAACACCGAGGCGATGAACTTGCACTTAGCGGAAATCTCCAAAACGGTTGCTACTGGTGCGCATGCGATCCTTGTGCTTGATTGCGCAGGTTGGCATCTGGCTAACAAACTAGAGATACCCCAGAATATCACGCTCCTAAAATTGCCGCCCTACTCGCCAGAGCTCAACCCTA
This sequence comes from Alphaproteobacteria bacterium, assembly GCA_965229645.1. Classification (GTDB taxonomy): domain Bacteria; phylum Pseudomonadota; class Alphaproteobacteria; order UBA7985; family UBA7985; genus CAXQZM01. Next base: position 2,355,674 of record OZ245893.1, on the reverse strand, counting down.
TGGAAAACGTCTGGCAATATCTGCGAGCAAACAAACTCGCACTATCGGTATTCGACACATACGAGGAAATTCTTCAAAAGTGCGCTGAGGCATGGAACTTCTTTGCCAATGACCCAAGGCGCATAATGTCGGTGACTAAACGCGATTGGGCAACGGTCATTTAATTTTTCCGTTGGTATTATACCAACGGCCACAGTGCACGACAGTAGCTTCTCAGGATGTCCTCAGGCGTGACCTACGCCAATACCAGCATGCTTTTTCTGGTTCCATCTGAATGAGCCGCCTAAGCTCGTCAAACCCGGTTCTGAAGACAGACTTTTTGTATCGTCCGTGAGAACCTCGTGGTCTCGGGGCTGTTCCAATTTTTGCAGATCCAATTTTGGTGGCCCAGGTCATTGCCAATGCTAGAATACTCATAAGTAGATCGAGTTTCTTAGTGATTGTTAAGCGCGTGTCCTCTAGATTGAAGCCTTTTGTTTTTGCATCTGCAAATAGGCACTCAATGGCCCAACGACGTTTGTAGCTTTTCATGGCATCACCAGCATTTCCGTTCGTAGCGACAATCAGAAGTTCTTTTCCGCCGAATTTGTTTTTGGCCTCCCGATCCCTAGTTCTTCTAGGTTTTTTGCCCTCAATGTATTTGGATGCAAAATTGAGCCACACGGGATTACCTTGCTCGTCTTTCTCAAGATAACCTCTGAATGTTTGAAGCGTGCGTTTGGTCCCAACTATTTCGCTCAATTTCTGACGCGTACCATCCTCAAGAGTAACACGCTGGTTCGATCTGAGGCGGATCGCAGTCTGGACGCCACTTTCAACCAGAAAGCTCAACCACCCCGCGCCAATAAATTCACGGTCCGCCAACAGGGTCTTGATGCTGCTTGCTCCGAATAAGTTCAAATATCTCTTCATGAGATCAATGCGTTGGTCGGTGTTGCTGCAACCTGGCTTATTCAACACGGTCCACATCAACGGAAGTCTATATCGCCGCGTAACAACTGCGAGAACCAGAATATTCATATGTGTGGAACCTATCTTCCAGTCGGTTCTGTCAAGACAAAGGTCCCAGCTCTTTGGAAGGTTAAGCATCTGTACAATCAGTAATGCTGACCAATCTTGAACAAGGTTTGTTTCAGAGAAGAAACGTTGAATACGGCGATAGGTGCTCGGAATTTTCGCTGCCGTGGGAAGTTTCGAACTTATGTGACTCAAATTCGGCGTCCGAGAACTGGTCATTCCAACAATCATTAGGCTCAAAACTTCAAGACGGTTCTTGCTTAATGGCACGCTGTTCGATAGCTGGGCGCTGAGGGAGTCGATGGTTTTGCGGATCATGGGGATACTCGATTCACTGTTGCAGAGCCCCCACCGCAAGCACATATCGGCTCCCTCAGCAACTACTGTCGTGCACTGTGACCAGCGGCGAAAAAAGTTGACACTTTTTTAGCCGTTTTATGTCTCACGGCAGAAACGCTTCGCGTTTCGCCTCCGACGGGGCCTTCGCTTATACCCCGAGGCGCTTTCTTAGCTCATCTCGGCGCCGCTACGGGGGCCGCAGTCGCGGCCCTTATACCAGCGAACTCAAGCGTCCTTCTCAATCGCCGCTGGTATTACAACAGCCGCCCTAATCAACCCCTGGCGGCAGATCGAAGGTCACGAGCACGGGGCAATGGTCGCTGAGGCGCGGGTTGTCCTGGTTGATCGCATGCACGCCTGGCTGCGCTTGCGTGCCCCAGGGAGGGGAGGCGACGATGAAGTCGATGGGCCATGTGTCCATGTCTTTGGGACGGTACGCGTGGCACGTGATCGTCGGGCTGAACGGGAATAGGGCCAAGGGATAGGTCGGTGAATCATTGAGGGACTGCCAGGTGGGATCAAGGGAATTCTCGCCGTAGGGACGGCCCATGAAAATGCGATTGAAGTCGCCGCCAAGAATGAACCCCTGCCCCGCATGGGTTTCGATCCAGCTTTCCAGGCGCGCCAACTGCGCCGCCACAACGGGGCACGCAGGGCGAGTGGATGCGGTGACATCGTCAAAGGCGCATCCGCTTTTCAAGTGAAGACTGCCGATCCAGATCTGCTGATCGGCCACCTCAATGAGCGCGGTTGTTCCCACGCGGTCGCGGCCATTGATACCTAGGTCGATCTGGCCCGTGTCCAGCACCCGAATTCGCTCGGTCGATAGGGCGATGGCGGTATAGATGTCGCGCGGGGCCTCGGGATCGTAGCGAGGCGAAAACACCAGGTGCCAATCGGGGGCGGGAAACAGCGCCCGCGCGGCCGCGGGCGATCCTATTTCTTGCAAGGCCCAGACTTCTGCGCCCAACGCGGCGATCTGCGCGTGCAGCGCCTCATAGTCCTGAACGGTGCGGATCGTATCTTGGCCCCGGTAGGGCCCGCGTAAGGACTCCCCTGGCACATGCCAAAAATTCTGGATGTTCCAAGTGGCAAAGCGGAGCGGTTGCGCGCCCGCAAGGGGCGAAACGACAAGAGAGGTGAGGCTAGCGGCCAAAAAAGTTGACACTTTTTTGACCGTTTTGTGTCTCACGGCAGAAATGCTTCGCATTTCGGCTTTTTGGGTTGCGGTCTCTACTCGCTCGCTAAACTCGCTCAGCCCGACCGCAGGACGGGGCCTACGCTTATACCCCAAGGCGCTTTCTTGGTTTGACTCGGGGCCGCGCGTTTGGAGCGCGGGCGTTCCCTGCGCCCTTCGGGCTTGGAGCCCGCTTGGGAGGCCGCAGTCGCGGCCCTTATACCGGCGATCATAAGAGCCCTCCTCAATCGTCGTTGGTATGAGGCTAGCCCAGAGCTTCCAATTCATCGATCAAGCCGCTGATAAAATTCAACCCCTTGGCCCAAAATTTGGCGTCCTTGGCGTCCAGACCAAAGGGTGCCAGAAGTTCGCCGTGCCGCTTAGATCCCCCTGCGCGCAGCAGGTCCAAATACTTCTCAGCAAAACCCTCGGGCGCTGCTTGGTATTCTTGGTACAGGGCATTGACCAAGCAATCCCCGAAGGCATAAGCATATACATAGAACGGTGAATGGATGAAGTGCGGCACATAGGACCAGAAGGCACCGTACTCGGCGTCCAAATCAAAGGCGGGCCCAAGGGATTTGTTCGCGATATCGAGCCAAAGGTGGTTCAGCTCTTCGCTCGACAACTCGCCGTGCTTGCGGGCACCATGGACGGCCCACTCGAACTCATGAAAACTGATCTGGCGCACGACCGTATTCAGCATGTCCTCGACCTTGCCCGCGAGCAGCCGTTTGCGCTGTTCTGGGGGCTGATCGCGGTCGAGCAAGGCCCGAAACGTGAGCATCTCACCAAAGACCGACGCGGTCTCCGCCAAGGTCAGCGGCGTGGAGGATTTGAACAGCCCTTGATCGGCCGCCAAGCGCTGATGGACCCCGTGGCCCAGTTCATGGGCTAAGGTCATGACATCGCGGACTTTACCCTGATAGTTCAGCATTAGGTAGGGATGGGCCGAGGGCACGGTCGGGTGCGCAAAGGCCCCGGGGGCCTTGCCCTGACGGGCGGGTACGTCGATCCAGTTCCGATCAAAAAACGGCGTCGCGACCTCCGCTAAAGCAGGAGAAAACGCGGCGTAGGCCTGGCGGACGGTGGCGACCGCGTCCGCGTAGGGAATGTCGCTGGAATCGGTCCCAGGCAGGGGGGCGTTGCGGTCCCAATACTTGAGCTTGTCAAAACCCAGCCACGCTGCTTTCATCGTGTAGTAGCGGTGGGCAAGCCTGGGGTAGGCGTGCTGGACGGCGCTAACCAAGGCCTCGACGACCTCGTCCTCGACCACGTTGTGCAGATTCATGGCGGCCATGGGGCTTTGGTGCCCGCGCGTCCGATCTTCGATTTCCTTGGCCTTGGCAAGGGTATTGGTGATGAGGGTGAGGACGCTCGACCGCTCGGCCAAGGCGCGTGCCATGGCCTGGCCCGATTCCTGCCGCAGGGCCCGGTCGGGGGATTGCAGATTGGTCAACGCCTGTTCTTGGCTCAAAGTCTGGCCGCGCACCTTTACCGTCAGCGCCGCCATGGTCTCGTCGAACAGCCGCACGAAGCCTGCATGGGTCACGCTGCTTTCTTGGGCGATGAACGTTTCCAAATCCTTAGAAAGGCGATAGGCAGCGAAGGGCCGAACCTGGGTGTCAATCCACGACCCGTAGGCGGCGAGGGCGGGGTTTGTCAGTTTGGCATCCAGATCCGCCACGTCCATGGCCTGCAACTCCAGCGTGAAAAACAGGGTGGGTTCGAGCGCGGCGGTCAGTTGTTCGCTCACCGACTGGCGGAATCGGCCCCGCGCCGCGTCGGTCACTTGGCCCGCAAAGTGCAGGAAGGCAAAACTGCTGATCCTGCCCGCCGTTTCTGACATGCGCTCGAGTTCGGCGATGGCCGCGCCCAGGGCCGCCCCTGGAAGCTGCGCCACCTTGGTTTCGTAGGCGGCGGCAAACGCCTTCGCCTCGTCGGCCACGGCGGCCAAATCCGCAGCAATGCGGGGATCCTCAGGGGACGCGTAGAGATCGCTGAGATCCCAGGTGGGCAAAGTTTGATCGAGCATGGATATCCTCAACTTCTTGAATTTAGCGCGCTTTGAATCTGATCTAGGAGGGTCTTGGCCGCGTCCAAGGGGTCTGACGCCGCCAAAATCGGGCGTCCGACGACGAGTGCGTCGGCCCCTGCTGCAATGGCCTCACCAGGCGTGGCAACGCGCCGCTGGTCGCCCTGATCGCTGCCTGGGGGTCGGATACCTGGTGTTATCAGCAGGGGGCCGTCGCCACATTCTGCGCGCAAGCCCGCAACCTCCAAAGGGCTCACAATCAGGCCGTGCGCGCCCGCCTGCAAGGTTTGGGCGGCGCGAACCCTTACCTGGTCGGCGACGGAGCGCGTGATGCCGTCCCGGTGCAGGTCGCGCGCGCCCATCGACGTCAGCACCGTCACACCGAGAATTTTCAAATCGGTTCCCGCCGCGCCCGCCACCGCCGCGGCGATATTTTGACTAAGGCCATGGGCGGTTAGGCACCAGAAGCCTTGACGGGCCAAAGCACGTACGCCGCCCTCGACCGTCTGGGGGATGTCGTGCAGTTTGGCGTCCAAGAACACTTTGTGTCCCTGGCGCGCCAAATCGCGCGCCAGGTCGAGGCCGCCCCCGAACAAGGTGTGGAAGCCAAATTTGAAGATCGGACCCAGATCGGCCAACTGGTCGATCAGGGCCTTGGCCTGGTCCGAGTCGGCCACGTCCACGGCGACCACCAGCCGCTCGGCCAGCGATAGCGACCCTCGCTGGGGATCGGGTGCCGCATCGAGGTTTGGACCCACCTGAGACCCAGCAGCTTCGATGGCGTGGCGCAAGCCTCGCCGCTTAAGCGGCGCCTTTTTTGAGGCGTTCGCCCGTTTCTTGGTTCACGTCTTTCATGGACAGGGAGACTTTGCCGCGATCGTCGATGCTGAGGCACACGACATAGACTTCGTCGCCTTCCCTAACCACGTCGGTGGTCTTGGCGACGCGCTCGTACTTCATATTGGAAATATGGACCAATCCGTCCTTGCCCTTCATGAAGTTGACAAAGGCGCCAAAATCCTTGGTGTTGACGACCTTTCCTCGATAAATTTTGCCGACTTCCGCCTCGTCCGTTATATCTTGAATCCAGGTCTTAGCAGCCTCGATTTTGCTCGCGTCCGAGGCGGCGATATTGATGGTGCCGTCTTCCTCGATATCGATGGTTGCCCCCGTCGTTTCGGTGATTTCGCGAATCACCTTGCCGCCCGAACCGATGACGTCGCGGATCTTGTCCTTATGGATCTGGATCGTCACGATTTGGGGCGCGTGCGAGGAGGTGCCTTCCCGCGCCGCACCCAGCGCCTTGTCCATTTCGCCCAAGATATGAATGCGACCATCCTTGGCCTGAGCGAGGGCGATTTCCATAATTTCTGGCGTGATCGACGTGATTTTGATGTCCATCTGCAGGGCCGTAATGCCGTCGGCAGACCCAGCGACCTTGAAATCCATGTCGCCCAAGTGATCCTCATCGCCCAAGATATCGGACAAGACCGCGAAGTCGTCCCCTTCCTTGATGAGGCCCATGGCGATGCCTGCAACGGGTTTTTTCAGCGGCGCGCCCGCGTCCATGAGCGCCAGGGACGATCCGCACACTGTGGCCATGGAGGAGGAGCCGTTGGACTCCGTGATCTCGGAGATCAGCCGCACCACGTAAGGAAATTCCTCTTGATTGGGCATGAGCGGGTTGATCGCCCGCCACGCCAGTTTGCCATGGCCGATTTCGCGGCGCCCTGGGGAGCCCATGCGCCCAGCTTCCCCAACCGAATAGGGCGGGAAGTTGTAGTGCAGCATGAAGCGCGATTTGTACTCACCGTCCAGACTGTCGATCATTTGCTCATCGCGTCCCGTCCCGAGCGTGCAGGTGACAAGCGCCTGGGTTTCCCCGCGGGTAAAGAGGGCCGAGCCGTGAGTGCGCGGCAAAACCGAAACTTCCGAAACGATGGGACGAACGGTTTTGGTGTCGCGTCCGTCGATCCGCTGGCCCGTTTTGAGAACGGCGCCGCGCAGCACATCGGCTTCGGCAGACTTGAAACCCTTGGCGACCGCGGCTTCGTCGTACTCACCCGCTTCGTCGCTGGCAAAGGCCTCAAGGGCCCGATCTTTGGCGGCAGCAAGGGCATTGCGGCGGGCGTCTTTTTCTTTGAGGCTGTAGCCCGCCTCGATCTCTGCGCCGACCAAGGCGACGATTTTTTCCTTCAACGCCTGCGCGTCGTAGCCAGGTTCGGGAATGTCGCGGGGGTCCTTGGCCGCGTCCTCGGCCAGGTCGATGATCAGGTCGATGGCCTGTTTGCAGGCCTCGTGGCCGAACTTGACAGCGCCGAGCATGATCTCCTCGGACAATTCCGAGGCTTCGGATTCGACCATCAGCACGCCTTCGTTGGTGCCCGCCACCGACAAGTCGAGCAGCATGCCGCCGCGATCCTTAACTTTGGGGTTGAGGACATAGCCCCCATCGCGGTAGCCAACCGACGCGCCGCCGATGGGCCCCATGAAGGGCAAACCCGACAAGGTGAGGGCCGCCGAGGCGCCGACCATGGCAGGCATGTCGGGGTCGTTCTCCAGATCGTAGGACAAGACGGTGCAGACAACCTGGGTTTCGCACAAGTATCCCTCGGCAAACAGGGGACGTAGGGGCCGATCAATGAGGCGCGACAACAGCGTTTCGCGCTCCGTCGGGCGCCCTTCGCGCTTAAAAAATCCGCCTGGAATGCGGCCAGAGGCGGAGTATTTTTCTTGGTAGTTGACGGTTAGGGGAAAGAAGTCTTGTCCTGGTTTGGGCTTGGCCGCCCCGACGGCGGTGCAAAGCACCACCGTGTCCCCATAAGTGACCAGGACCGCGCCGTCGGCCTGACGGGCCACACGGCCAGTTTCGAGGGTGAGCGTCCTGCCACCCCATTCCATAGATTTGCGTACGATATTGAACATAAGTTGATTTGTTCCGTTCTTCTGCCTTGCGCGGTGATCAACCAAACCCTCATTGTCTGGGTTCCGTTTGCATCGGCCCGTCCCTGTGTCATGCATCAGAGAAAGGCTAAGTTCGACACGAAGGGGTCGAGCGGAGCTTCCTTTCTAGTGAATTTGCGCGGTCCACGACATGTGAAACGCCAAAAAGAGGAAAGGGCGCCCCCTCTTGACAGCGCCCTTTTTGCGATGGTCTATTTCCGCAGACCCAGCGGTTCCAAGATGGCGGCGTAACGGGCCGCATCCTTCTTTTTCAGGTAGTCGAGCAAGCGACGCCGCTGGCCGACCATCATGATGAGGCCCCGACGCGAGTGGAAGTCATGCTTATGCTCCTTCATATGCTCGGTCAGGTTCAAAATGCGATGGGTGAGGAGGGCAATTTGCACCTCGGGGGAGCCTGTGTCGTCGGCGGTGCGGCCGAATTTTTGCACAATCTCCTGCTTGCTTAGGGTCATAACCGACATCGGAACAGTCCTTTGGTTCGCTGGGGGGATCCCGTTAATTGAAGCCTCGAATGACCTTCAGCCGCGCCTTGTTAAATTCGCACAAGGCCAGCAACCGCTTGTCAACCCGGGCGCGCACCGTCTGGCCGTCAATCAAGCCTGCCATTTGTGGCAGCAGGGATCGGCGGACCAGGGCAGTAGGCAACCCAGACTTGAGGCGCCACGCCTCTGCCTGACCAAGATCGAGGGCCGGGATGTCGTCCAGCACACGTTCGAGCGGCAGCAGAGCTGCGACCGCGTCGCGATGGTCTAAGGACAGGAAAGAATCAAGCGAAATCGCCGTGTCCAACGCAAAAGACCCAACAGCCGTGCGCCTCAATTGCGCCAAGTGCGCGCGCGTTCTTAACCGTTCGCCCAGGTCGCGAGCGAACGAGCGGACGTAAAACCCTTTGCCGACCTCTAGTTCTAGCACCGCGACCTGCCCGTCGTAGGACAGCAAGCGAGCGGACTCTAGCCAAACCGGGCGCGGGGCCAAATCGACAGCCTGCCCCGTTCTGGCCAGATCGTAGGCCCGCTGGCCCTGGACCTTCAGGGCCGAAAAGGCAGGCGGGCGCTGATCGAGTACCCGCCCCGCCATCTCGTGCAAGGCCTTTTGGATCAAGATCGATTCAGGACGAAAGTCCGACCTTGCCACAACCTCGCCTTCGCCATCGTCGGTAAGGGTCGCCTGGCCAAATTGAACGTGGGCGACGTAGGTCTTGCGCCCGTCCATGGCGTAGCTGACGGTCTTGGTCGCCTCGCCCACGGCCAAGGGGAGAATGCCCGTGGCCAAGGGGTCGAGCGTGCCGCCGTGGCCAATTTTTCGAGGTCGCAGATGCCCCTTGACGGCTTGGACCGCGTCACTGGAACTTAGGTGCAGGGGCTTGTCCAGGTTGATCCAACCGTGGAGAGGAAGGCCTTTGGATTTTTTCGCCATGACAGGACTGGTCCCTAGGCCTAAGCGGGGACCATGGGCAAGCGTGCAATCATCGTCGGCGCGGGAATCGGTGGGCTGACCGCGGCCCATGCCTTAGCGCAGGCGGGCTGGGCGCCCCAAGTCTATGAACAAGCCCCCGCTTTCGAACACCTCGGGGCGGGGATCCAGTTAAGCCCCAATGCCACGCGCATCTTGGACCGTCTGGGCCTCCTCGCCAGAGTTGAAGCCGCCGCCGTCGAACCCGAGGCCGCAACCTTGCGCGACGGGCAAAGGGGCACGGTCCTGATGCGCGCACCGCTCAAGGGCTGGTGCCGACGGCTCTACGGCGCGCCCTATTTGCACATCGCCCGACCGACCCTCCACGCCTTGTTGGCCGAAGGGGTGACGGTGCGGTTGGGCCATCGGGTCGAGGCCTACGCGCCGGACCAGTTCACCGTCGCGGCCGATGGCCTGCACTCGACCCTGCAAACCCAAATGAACGGCCCCGAACGGCCGCGCTTTACTGGGCAGGTGGCTTGGCGCGGAACGGTCACGGTGACTGCAGACTTGAAGACACAGATCCCCGCCGACGCCTGCGCGTGGGTCGGGCCCGGTCAGCACCTAGTGACCTACTATTTGGGGCCAGAGACGCTGAACTTCGTGGGCGTGACCGAGCAGCACGGCTGGCACGAAGAAGGCTGGAATTTGCCAGGGGATCTCGCCGAACTGCGCGGTCGGTTCGCGCGCTGGCACCCGACCGTCCAGGGCGTGCTGGCGGCAGCGACCGAGGTGCGGCGGTGGGCGCTGTTTGATCGTCCGCCGCTAACGCGCTGGGTCGCGGGTCAGGTGGCCTTGTTGGGTGATGCGGCGCATCCGACCCTGCCCTTCCTGGCCCAAGGCGCGGCGCTCGCCATCGAAGATGCCTGGGCCTTGGCCGAAACCGCGCCCAATTTGCGCGCCTACGAGCGCCGCCGCAAACCCCGCGCGACGCGGCTGCAAGCCTGGGCCCGATCCAACGCCAATCTTTACCATCAACGGCGGTGGCTCGACCATTTCAAGCTGCGCGTGTCGCGCCAAGGTTTTCGCGGACCCCAGGCCCATGCGCTGTTTTGGCCGATTTTTCGGGCGTGAAAACGGACCGCAATTGAAGCGGTTTATACCAGCGGCGGGATCAATTGACGCGTATTCAATTTCTTTGTGTGATTGACGTGATACGCAGTTTATCATTGGCGAAAAATTTCAGGCCTCCACGCATTTACGAGTCAAAAGCTGCCGCCGCTGGTATAAGGGTCATTCTCAATTCCCTTTGGCTTGACTTTAGGGATACGTCGAGGAGACACAGAGAAATCCTGTTAAGTTGAACCAATGATAAGACGCGCCAGTGCCAAAACGCCAGTGCCGAGGATCATCGCGAGCAAGGTGCGGCCCGTTGCGCGGGTCACCAGGACGACCAGCGCGCTCGCGACGGCGCCAATCCACCCCAAGTTCCAAACCGTCGGCGCCACGAGGGAGATCAAAACGAACGCGGGCAGGCGGTCCAAGACGTAGGCCAAGCGACCCGTGCGCGGCAGCAAGCCGCCCATGAGGTACCCGCCCAAACGAAAACCCCAAGTGATGGCGGCCATGCCAAAGATCAGCCAGGCGGCGTACGACGACACTAGCGGGGTTCCTGCGCGGAAGGGGTATCAAAGTCGGGACGGTAAGTGAGCGCGGCAACGCCGCACCCGATGAGCGCGCCGCCAATGATGGAGAGGCTGTGGGTGTCCGAATGCGCGGGCAAGACCTCGGCGAACACGATGGCCCCTGCGGCCGCGGCCGCGACGGGCAGCCAGTCCCACCGTCGTTTGACGAAGGAAAGGATGAGCGCCAAAAATATGGCGGCAAAGGTAAAGTCGAGCCCCCAGCGTTCGATGGTTTGTCTAGGGTCGGGCAAATTCCCGCCCACCGCCAGGCCAACTTGCCCGCCCAACTGCCAGAACAGCAGCACCGCCAGCCCAGACCCAAGCAAGAAGGCCGCGCCAATGGCAGGCTCGCGCTCGCGCCGCGCAAGGGTCAAGGCCCAGTTCTCGTCCGCCGAATACCAAAGCGCTGTCAGCCGCAGCGGCCAGGGCGCTGCGTCCAAAACGCCCCGCAAGGTCAAACCCACCATCAGGTAACGCAAGTTGACGGCCGCCGTTGCCAGCAACAGCACCCAAATCGGGCTGCCCCAGCCTTCGACCACGACAAACTGCGACGCGCCTGCAAAGACCGTAAACGACTTGACCAGCAACTCCCCCCAGGTAAGCCCCTGCGCCGCCGCGCCGACCCCCATGACCAAACCATAGACCCCAACGGCGAGGGACACGGGCAAGGCAACCCAAAATCCCAAAATCAACTGCGTTCTCATCAAGCGCCCTTAGCCGTGTCAGGGACAAAACCGAATGGGGTTTTTGTTCGTTCTGCAGCGGACTCCAGGTCATATCATACCAGCGGCAGTTGAGAACGACTCTTATGTTCGCTGGTATAAGGGCCGCGACTGCGGCCCCTGCAGCGGCCCCGAGATCAGCGCGAAAGCGCCTCGGGGTATAAGCGAAGGCCCGTCGGAGGCGAAACGCGAAGCGTTTCTGCCGTGAGACACAAAACGGCCAAAAAAGTGTCAACTTTTTTGGCCGTTGGTATCAGCGGAAGAATTAAATGACCTCTTTGTCCGCCTCTCCCCTTGGAGGCGTGCCTCTCGGGCGTCGTTTGGTACAGCACAAGGTTCATGCCGTCTGGACTTCCCGCTGCCGACCCGTGACGCGGGTCGGTCAATAGGTCAGCGGTTCATTCCGTTGGCCTCATACGCCACCGTCCCTAAGTCCCGCACCCCCCCGACTGCAAGCTGCAAGACCAACCTGGCATAGGCCTTGCGGCTATCCACATGGCGGTGGGTGTTCCACATGTAGAACCAGTTGAGCATCCCAAAGATGGACATGGTGGTGGCGCGGAGTTTTTGGGGGTTTTGGGCGAACACTTGCGGCTCCAGGTCGCATAAGGTGGCCGAGAAGGCGGCGACGAGGTCGCGCTGGTAGGCGCGCAATTGGGCTTGCTGTTGGGCGGGGAGGAGGGCCAAGCCTTCGGTTTGGATTTTGTGTTCCGCGTCCATACCGTCGTACGCCAAGAGCGTGTGTTCGATCAAGCTGTGCAGGCGGTCCTTAGGCGTCTGGCCCGCGTGCGGCTGGGCGCAAACGCGGTCGCGCAGGGAGCGAAGGTAGGTTTCCAGGATGTCAAACACGAGGTCGTTCTTGCTGGCGTAGTAGTGGTAGATGTTGGCCTTGGAAATCCCGCACGCCTCGGCAATTTGCCCCATGGACGCGCGGGCGATGCCCTCGCGCGCGAAGGTTTGGGCGGCGGCCTTGAGGATCGCGGTGCGTTTCTGGTCTCGATCCTTGGCCAGCGGGCGCGCCATGCTTAGGCGCGCTTGTCGATCACGCGCACGGCCTTGCCTTGGCTCCGCGGGACCGACCCTGGGGCGCCGACATGAACTTGGGTGGTGATGCCGACGGTGGCCTTGATGGCCCCAGCTAAGGTTGCGGCCAACGCTTTGCTGGCGTCTTGGGCGTTCGGCATGGCTTCGACCTTGACGGTCATGGCGTCCATGGCGCCAGCCTTGGTCAGTTCGATTTGGAAGTAGGGCGCCAGGCCTGGTGTTGCCAAGACCTGTTCCTCGATCTGCGTTGGGAAGACATTGACGCCGCGCAAGATCAGCATGTCGTCGCTGCGACCCGTGATTTTTTCCATGCGGCGCAAGGTGCGCGCTGTCCCTGGCAGCAATCGGGTTAGATCGCGCGTGCGGTAGCGGATCAGCGGCATGCCCTCCTTGGTCAAGGTGGTAAAGACCAACTCCCCCTCCTGCCCGTCGGCGAGGACTTGGCCCGTTTTCGGGTCGATGATCTCGGGGTAGAAATGATCTTCCCAAATGTGCAGGCCGTCCTTCGTCTCCACGCATTCGTTGGCGACCCCAGGGCCGATGATTTCGCTTAGGCCGTAAATATCGACCGCGTGCATGTCGAAAGCGCTTTCAACCTCGGCGCGCATGGCGTTGGTCCAAGGTTCGGCGCCGAACACGCCGACCTCGAGGGACGACGCGCGCGGGTCCAAGCCCGCGTTTTCAAACGCTTCCAGGATATTGAGCATGTAGGACGGCGTCACCATGATGCCCTGGGGCCGAAGGTCGGTGATCAAACTGACTTGCCGTTCGGTCTGGCCGCCGCCCATGGGCACGACCGTGGCCCCGAGCTTCTCGATGCCGTAGTGCGCACCCAGGCCGCCCGTGAACAGCCCATACCCGTAAGCGTTGTGGATCTTGTCGCCAGCTTTCAGGCCCGAGGCGCGCAAAGACCGCGCTACCACCGTCGCCCATAGGTCGATGTCGCCCTTGGTGTAGCCGACGACTGTCGGCTTGCCCGTGGTGCCCGAGGAGGCATGGAGGCGGATGATGCGCGATTCGGGCACGGCGAACAGGCCGAAGGGATAGGCCTCGCGCAGATCGTCCTTGACCGTAAAAGGGAAGTTGGCCAGGTCGGCCAAGTCCTTCAGGTCGCCGGGGTGTAAGCCCCGCTCGTCAAAGCGCCGCCGATAGAGCGGTACGTTGCTATAGGCATGAGCCAGCGACGTTTTTAGTCGCTCAAGCTGCAAGGCCTGAATTTCATCGAGCGAAGCGGTTTCAATCGGTTCTAAGGTTTTGGGGTCAGGTGTCAGGTCTTTCACTTAGGGTCTCCGTTTGAGGGCTCATCGTATAGGGGGGTTGAGGTGACGCGGATCATACCGCGAAATTCTGCCAACTTATTCGTGTTCTGGTCACAAACCGTCACATCGCACAAGCTGTTGCGCCCGCTCAACGACACTTCGCGCGCGTGCGCGATCAAATGATCGCCCAGCCGCGCTGGCGCTATATAGGTGATGAAATTGTGCTGCGACACCGCGACCCGATTGCGCGCGTTGCTCGCCAAGGCACTGGCGCTGTCGGCCAAGGCAAACAGCACGGCACCATGGGCTATGCCGTGGCCGTTGCAGTGACGCGCCTCGATCTGCAGCGAGACTTTGGCCGCGCCCTCTGCCACATCGATGAGGGTGAGGCCCAAATCCTTCGAAAAGGCATCCTTGGCCCACATGGCCTCGGCGGATTTTTGCGCGCGGGACAGGTTCGACACCTCAGCACCCTTTGAACTGGGGCGGGCGCTTGGCGAGGAAGGCGGCGACGCCTTCGGCATAGTCTTGGCTGCGCCCGCAGGTACGCATCAGGTCGGCCTCCATCTCCAGTTGCGCGTCCAGGGATTGGGCCGAGGCGGCGTGGATCGCCTGCTTCGTCAGGCCCAACCCTAGGGTCGGGCCCTGCGCCAGACGATCGGCGAAAGCGTGCGCCTGGTCCTCAAGCGCCTCATCGGGCACGGCGGCCCAGATCAGCCCCCACTCGGCGGCTTGGTCGGCGCTGATGGGATCGCCGAGCAGGGCAAGACCCTTGGCGCGCGCCTCGCCCAGCAAGCGCGGCAGGTGCCACGACCCGCCCGTATCGGGAATGAGGCCCACTTTGGCGAACGACTGGATGAACTTGGCCGATTTGGCCGCCACGACCAAATCGCAGGCCAGGGCCAAACTGGCCCCTGCCCCCGCCGCAACGCCGTTGACGGCGCATATGACGGGGAAGGGCAGCGCGCGGATCTGCCGAACGAGCGGGGCGTAAAATTCCCGAACGGTCTGGCCCAAATCGGGAGGGCCTTGCCGTTGGGCAGGGTCGCGGTCGCCCAAGTCCTGGCCCGCGCAAAAGCCGCGCCCTGCGCCCGTCAGCACCAGCGCCCGCTTGCCGTCGCGCCGCGCCTGGTCGAGGGCTGCGCGCAAAGCCTCATGCATTTCGGGGATAAAACTGTTGAGCGCCTGGGGTCGATTGAGCCTAATCTGCGCCCAGCTGCCCTGATCCGCCACCTGAATTGTCTCCGACACGCTACCCCCGAGGTTTGGATCAAACCAAAAGAAACACTGGGTTTCTCCTGAAGCGATCATTTAATTAACCGATCATTCAGTTTATTATTGCAAATCCCGCCACGTCGGTCAATAGGTCTTGGCTTAGCGGCAGTTTGACGGAGGCCTGTCATGAGTTCCACCAATCCCGTCCAAGGGGATGGATTTCTGCGCCAGCATGGCGGGCCGTTTTGTGTCTCGCGGCAGAAACGCTTCGCGTTTCGGCTATTTTGGGTTGCGGTCTCTACTCGCTCGCTACGCTCGCTCAGCCCGACCGCGGGACGGAGCCTTCGCTTATACTCCGAGGCGCGTGTCCGCTATTCTCGGGGCCGCGCGTTTGGAGCGCGGGCGTTCCCTGCGCCCTTCGGGCTTGGAGCCCGCTACGGGGGCCGCAGTCGCGGCCCTTATACCAGCGATCATATGAGTCATTCTCATTCGCTGCTGGTATTACACACTGCGGCGGCCCTGGGCATCGCGACGATCCGCGAAGCGATCGGAGGTCACCATGGCACTTCTTGAGGTCAAATCCTACTTGCAGGGTGAGTGGATCGCGCCCGACGCCAGCGCGCGCCAAATCGAAAACGCCGTTACGGGCGCGCCCTTGGGGCTGGCGGGCCACGCCAACTTGGATATGGCGGCGGCGCTCGACTATGGTCGTAAGGTCGGCGGCCCCGCCTTGCGCAAGCTCACCTTCCACGACCGGGCGCGCATGCTCAAGGCTTTGGCGCTGCACCTCGGGCAGCACAAGCAAGCGCTCTATGATCTCTCGTTCATGAGCGGAGCGACGCAAAAAGACCACTTGATCGACATCGACGGCGGCATCGGGACCCTGTTCGTCTTCGCGTCCAAAGGGCGTCGGGAAATGCCCGACGCGCGGGTCTATTTGGACGGCGACGTGGAGGAACTCTCGCGCAACGGTACCTTCAAGGGCCAACACATCTGCATGCCCCTGCATGGGGTCGCGGTCCATATCAATGCCTTCAACTTTCCCGTTTGGGGCATGCTGGAAAAGCTCGCGCCGACCTTATTGGCGGGGGTTCCCGCGCTGGTCAAACCGGCCACCGCCACGTCCTACATCACCGAACTGGCGGTCAAAATCTTGATCGAGAGCCAGATCTTACCCGCAGGCGCCTTGCAGTTGATTGCGGGCAGCGCGGGCGATCTGCTCGACCATCTGACCTGCCAAGACGTGGTCAGTTTTACCGGGTCGGCGGAAACCGCGCTAAAACTGCGCGCTACCCCTGCTATTGCGGAGAACGCCGTCCGATTTCTGGCCGAACAAGACAGCCTGAACGCCAGCGTCCTCGGCCCCGATGCAGGCCCCAGAACGCCCGAGTTTGATCTCTTCATCCGTGAAGTTCGGCGCGAATTGACCGCCAAATCGGGGCAGAAGTGCACCGCGATCCGGCGCATCTTGGTTCCCGAGGCGCACGTCCCAGCGGTCATTGAGGCCCTAGCCGCGACCCTGGCGCAAACCCGCATCGGCGACCCGCGCCTTGAGGGCATCGACATGGGCGCGCTGGTCTCGACGGCCCAGCGGGCCGATGTGCTGGCCAAATCCAAGGCCCTGGCTACCGAGGCCGACCTGGTGATCGGCAGCTTTGCGGGCTTGGTTCCCGAGGGCCCCGAGGCCCAGGGCGGTGCCTTCATGGCACCGCTGGTCTTTTACTGCGACGATCCCATGACCGCCACGCGGGTGCACCAAATCGAAGCCTTCGGCCCCGTCGCCACCCTCATGGGTTATGAGGATTTGGGCCAAGCAACCCAGCTCCTGAACAAGGGCCAGGGGTCCCTCGTCGCCTCCATCATCACCCACGACCCCCAGGTGGCCCAAGAGGTCTGCGCCGCCAGCGCCGCCTACCACGGACGACTATACTTCAACGACCGCACATCCATGGCCGAATCCACGGGGCACGGCGCGCCCTTGCCGCACATGATCCACGGCGGCCCAGGGCGCGCGGGCGGGGGGGAGGAAATGGGCGGCGTGCGCGGCGTCAAACACTTTATGCAACGCACGGCCGTTCAGGGCAGCCCCCAAGTCCTGAGCGCCATTGGGCAGAAGTGGGTACCAGGGGCCCCCGCGCCCGCAGGACCCGCGCACCCCTTCACACGGAATTTCCACGACCTCAAAATCGGTGAGACTCTGATCTCCCCCACGCGACTTGTCACCCTGGACGACATCGAACACTTCGCCGATTTCACGGGGGATCGGTTCTATGCCCACATGGACGCCGATGCCGCAGAGCGGAATCCATTCTTCCCAGGGCGGGTCGCCCACGGGTATTTGCTGCTTAGCTTTGCCGCCGGCCTATTTGTTGAGCCCGCAGAGGGCCCCGTCCTGGCCAATACGGGTCTGGATCGCTTGCGCTTTCTAAAGCCCGTCGAACCTGGCGACAGCATCTGCGTGCACTTGAGCGTCAAGCAAAAGACCCCGCGCAACGAGACTTACGGCGAAGTACGCTGGCACGTGCGACTCCTCAACCAAGATCAGGACCCCGTGGCGGAGTATGAACTGCTAACCATGAATGCCTATGGCTAAGGAGGCGGCGGCGGGCTAGACAAGGTACCATGCCTTGCCGAGCCTCCCAGGCCCTTGCAACCCTGACCGACGGCACCAGCCTTCGACTCTGGTCCTATCTGATCACCATCTTCGGTGACCTGGCGCAGGCAGAAGGGCAGTGGGTCAGCAGCCGCGCCCTCGCCCACCTATGCGAAGGCGTCGGGGCCAAGCGCGGGTCGCAACGGGTCGCGATCCATCGCTTGTGCAAAGACGGCTGGTTGCTGCGACGCAAAGAGGGGCGCCGCAGTTTCTACGCCCTCTCGCCCGCAGGACGTCAGCAAGCCGCCGAGGCTAGCGGCCGAATTTACGCCGCCACCAACCAGGCCCCTGAAGCCTGGTTAATCGTCCATCCTGCGGGTGCAACCGAAAGCACATACCCCCTTACCGCGCACATGAGCCTCGGTGCCTCCCCCCCGCAGGGTGCTGACACTTTGGCCCTGCCCCTGCATCCGTCGCAAAGCCTGCCCGCTTGGCTCATGGACAAGGTGTGCCCGCAGGACTTGACCCGTCAAGCCACGGCGCTGCTGGCCCGCTTGCAAAGGATCCGATCTTTGCTGGCGGACGCCTCCAGCGACCTCACCTTAAGCGAGCGCGCCCTGATCCGCACCCTGATCGTCCACGAATGGCGCCGCCTGATCCTCAAGCGCCCCGCCTTGCCAGATTTTCTGTTCCCCGACCAAGGTGCTTGGTCCGCGTGTCGAGACCAGGCCCTCGCCTTGCTGGACCTCCTCGGTCCTTGCGATCTCGCGGCCCTGGAAGCCGACCTTGCTGCGCTCGGCGCTGAGGGGTGAAGCCTCTCATACCAACGGCGAAAAAAGTTGACACTTTTTTCGCCGTTTTGTGTCTCACGGCAGAAACGCTTCGCGTTTCGCCTCCGACGGGGCCTTCGCTTATACCCCGAGGCGCGTGTCCGCTATTCTCGGGGCCGCTACGGGGGCCGCAGTCGCGGCCCTTATACCAGCGATCATTTGAGTCATTTTCAACCGCCGCTGGTATCACTTGATGTCATCCAGCGCGTAGCGAAGCGAAGTCGCAGGATCCAGCTTTTGGATGCTACTGCTTGGGCAAGGCGTCGAACGAGTTGACCACAAGTTCGGACCCTGCCCGCAGTTCCTCACTGACTTCCGCGCGAATCTCTTCCTCTAGGCGCCAGAACAACTCGGGAAGGAGGTCTTCGTAGCTTGCGGGTTCGGATTCCAACACGGCGTCCAAGTAAATGACATGGAAACCAAATTCCGTTTCTACGGGTTGCGGGCTGTAGGTCCCAGGGACAAGGGCAAAGGCGGCGTCCTCAAAGGACTTAACCATTTGGCCTCGACCAAAGGTCCCCAAGCTGCCGCCATTGGGACCCGAAGGACCGATGGACAGCTCCTGCGCTAAGCTGGCAAAGTCCTCGCCCGCGTTCAGACGCGTGATCGCGGCCTCGGCCTCCGCCGCTGTTGCCAGCAAAATGTGCCGGGCGGTGAGCTGCGGCGCGCCGACGAAGTCAGCTAGGTAGGTGTCGTAGGCGGCTTCGAGCCGTTCGTCGGTTGTGCGCAGCGTCAGTTGCTGATTGATATAAGCGTCGGCCAGCAAGGCATTGGTCAGAACCCGCAGCGACTGCTGCACCGCAGGATCTTCATCGATGCTGAGCGCCATGGCCGCCGCCGCCGCCAGTTCTTGTTCGGCCGCGATGTTGGTCAGCGTGGGGTAGGCGGCAATAATGTCGATGCCGGCGGGGTCGCTGACCCGCAAGGCGGCAAACTCCATCAGGTACGAAAAGCTGTAGTCTTCGCCGTTGAGCGTGAAAGCAATGGCGTCAGGTTGCGGCAAAGCCGGCCCTCCAGGGGCCGCGCCTCCGTCGCTTTGGGCGCTTAGGGGCCTGGGGATGACAGCAAGGGCGGTGAACGCAAGGGCAATGAAGAGTCTGAAAAGATGTCGCATGGAGTCTCCTAAAAATCGGTTTATCAGAACTTTGGGGGCAAGGGGTGATCGGAATTTAGCGCGGTCATGGACGGTCGCAACCGGCAGGGACCTCCTGGTTTTGGCGATAGGGCGTCATCTTCGCCCCTATGTAGTCGGCTTCAACCGTCATCTGACGGGTTTCTTCTTGCAGGAATTGGGCAACGGCGTCGCGAAATTCGGGATGGGCCACGTAGTGGCTGGAATAGGTCAGGCAGGGTTCGTACCCGCGGCTGATTTTATGGCCCCCTTGCGCGCCCGCCTCCACCCGCTCAAGGCCGTGGGCCAGGGCAAAATCGATCGCTTGGTAGTAGCACAGCTCAAAGTGCAGAAACTTATGGTCCTGCACGCACCCCCAATTGCGGCCAAAGAGCGTGGTGTCGGAGCGCAAGTTGAGCGCCCCCGCCACCGGGCGCGACCCGTCGTAAGCGAGCATCAGGACAAGACGGTCGGCCAACCGCTGCTGCAGCACATCAAAGAACTCCCGATTGAGGTAAGCCTGCCCCCACTTGCGCGCCGATGTATCCTGATAAAAGGCAAAGAAGGCATCGAAGTGATGGGTCTTGAGATCATCGCCCATCAAGGTCCTGAACTTGAGGCCGCTGGCCCTGGCGGCGGCGCGTTCCTTTTTGATATTTTTGCGTTTGCGCGCGCTGAGGGCGGCAAGAAAGGCCTCGAAGTTCTCATAGCCTGGGTTATGGAAGTGGAATTGCAAGCCCCGCCGCGTCAGAAATCCAGCGTCGGCCAAGAGATGCGCCTCGGCCTGCGTCTGAAACGTCACATGGGCGCTGCTGGCCTGCGCCTGGGTTGCTGCGGCCTGAAGGCCCCGAGCCAGCAGGCGTTGGTGCGCTGGATCGGCGGCGAGCAACCTGGGCCCATTGACGGGGGAAAAGGGCACCGAGGCTTGCAGCTTGGGGTAGTAGCGCCCGCCCGCGCGCTCAAAAGCGTCGGCCCAGCCGTGATCAAAAACGTACTCACCGTAGGAGTGCGACTTGAGATAAGCAGGAACAACGCCGACGATGGCGCCGCCCTGCTTAAGATGCAAATGCGCTGGCTGCCAGCCCGTTTCGGGGCTGGCGCAGCCCGATTCCTCCAGGGCTGAAAGAAACGCATAGGACGTGAACGGGTCCCGCCCCCCCGCGCAAGCATCCCAGGCGGCGGCGCCGATGGCCGAAATGGCGGGGGCCAGGTGCAGGGTCGGCGTTTCTGTCAAGATCTAAAACACCCTCAGGGTCCGGTGTCGATAGTGCCCATCGAGGTCGGCATCGCCCAAGGTGAAGGGATAAAAGGGGCTCAAGGTTTCGAGCCCCCCGTAGCAACGATGCGAAATGGCCTGCGCCAGAGAGTTGGCGGCGCGCAACCGCAAGTCGGGCGATTGAATGCGCACCAGAACGTCCGCCGCGCGGTCGTAACGCCCCTCGCGCTCCAACATGTAGGTGAGCAAGTTTAGGGAGGTATCGATTTGGTCCCGGCTGAGGTGCGCGCTTCGATCGACTTGACGCAAAAAGGTCGAGAACACTGCGTCGTCTCCCATGAAAGCAGGCTCAAACTGGGTCAAGTTCGCGAGCTGTTCCATGCGGTCCCCGTCCATCTGCCACGCCTCAGGGGGGTTGGAACCGTGACCGTTGGCGATCAGGGCCAGGGCAAGCAGGGGATTGACGGGCCTGATGTCGTTCGCGTCCAACCGTTCCAGAACTTCCTGCGCCTGGGCGTAGCGTCCAGACCGGGCAAGGGAAACGGCTAAGGCGGCGCTGGGGCGCACGTAGGACTGTTCGTAAAGGTCGATCAGGGTCACGTCTGCCGCCAGTCGAACCAACTCATCAACCAAGGAAGCATCGCCCATGGCGCGGCCCGCGAACTGGGGAATCGTATTGGCCGCAGCGAGGGTTTGTACCGCCCAATTCGGGCGCCCCATGCGGGCGAAGATGTTGGCGATCAGGGCGGGCGTCGACGCCTCGGTTAAAGGCAAGACCAACTGGTCAAAGGGCGGACTCGTCGGATGGAGGGTCAGGGCGTAAGCAAAGGCCGCAATGGCGCGGTTGCGACGAGCCTGCGGCAGCGCGGCGTAATCAAAAAAGGCCCGCAAGTCGGCGCGCAAGCCCGCATCGTAGGCTTGCAGTTCGCTCAAGGCGACCAGGGCCGCAAGGCGGTCGATCAAAATGGGATTTTGCGCCCGCAAGGCACCAAAATAGAGGGCTAGGTCGAGATCTATGTCGTCCATCAAGCCAGGGTTGCGATTTTGCAAATCGTAGACAATCCAGGCCTGGCCCCGCTCGGCCAACCCAAAGGCGATCATAAATTTGAGCTCAGCCAAGGCCCGCCCGTCGAGGCCCAGCGGGGCAAAGAGCAGCGCGATCAACGCATCGCGTCGATCGGCGTCAAGATAGGTGTTGACCAGCGCTTTGGTCACGGCGGTACTGGCCGCGCGGCCGCCGTTGTGACGGACATGGTCGGCGTAGAGGCGCGCGGCTTGATTGACTTGACCATGGCGCACGGCCAGCGCCGAGAGATCGCGCAAGGCCTGGCGATTGATCGCGTCCTGATCGTCAGCGCGCAGGGCGGTGTAGTACGGGGCCAGAAGGGCCGTAAAGCTCGGCAAGGTTTGGCAGGCGGGCGCGGCCTCGGGCAAAGGGACGTCCCGCCAGGCTGACACAGGGGCCTGCGCCGAAGCGGGCAGCGCCCAGAATAGCACGGAGGCCAAAATCCATGACTTCATGGCGCGTTCTTCCCTTGGCCGCCTGGCAAAATCAAGCCTTGTCTGGAAAAAGACAGAGGTCACACAGGACGCATCTGGGGCACTGGGGTTTACGGGCCAGGCACGTGTAGCGGCCCAAGAGGATCAGCCAGTGGTGGGCCTGGTATTGGAAAGGCTTGGGCACCCGCCGCATGAGGCCTGCCTCGACTTGGTCAACGGTCTTTCCTGGCGCCAAGCCTAGGCGGTTCGACACCCGAAACACATGGGTATCGACGGCGATGGTGGCGTGGCCAAAGAACATCTGCAAGACCACATTGGCGGTCTTGCGGCCCACCCCTGGCAAGGCCTGCAAAGCCTGCCGATCCTCGGGCACCTGGCCGCCGTGGCGATCGATCAGCAGGCGCGCGGCCGCGAGCGCATTCTTGGCTTTGGTATTGAACAGGCCGATGGTGCGAATATGGGCGACCAGCCCCTCAAGGCCCAGGTCGAGCAAATCCTGGGGGGTTTTGACGATCTTGAACAGCGCCTCGGTGGCCCGATTGACCGACACGTCGGTCGCCTGAGCCGAAAGGGCGACGGCGAGCAGCAA
The DNA here is from genome assembly GCA_965229645.1 of Alphaproteobacteria bacterium. Classification (GTDB taxonomy): domain Bacteria; phylum Pseudomonadota; class Alphaproteobacteria; order UBA7985; family UBA7985; genus CAXQZM01. Next base: position 2,332,986 of record OZ245893.1, on the reverse strand, counting down.
CTGGTAGGCATTGGTATAGTTCAGCTCGCCCTTCGGGTTGGGGTTGATCGCCTGCAGGCGTTCGAACACTTGGGTGATGTCGCGAGCGGAGAGCAGGGTGGGCGGCATGAGATTAAGCCGCTAATTTATGTCTCACGGCAGAAACGCTTCGCGTTTCGCCTCCGACGGGGCCTTCGCTTATACCCCGAGGCGCTTTCGCGCCATTATCGGGGCCGCTACGGGGGCCGCAGTCGCGGCCCTTATACCAGCGGCGAGGGACCCCGCCGCCTGAACCAGACGTCGAGGCCGCTGAACGCCCCCAAAAAAAGATCTTGCCAAGGGGCACCGAGCCGATTCAATCCTTCGTCAAGCCACGGTCTATCGACACGCGGCCTTCGCACAAGTCCGCCAGGTAGGTCCCAATCCAGACGCTGTAACGACCAGAAACGGCGGGCATTGACACGCGAGAAGCCCCCCTCTCCGAATCACCATCATCATTGTAGTGCCACTGGCCCGAAGCATCTTGAACCAGCAGCACCGTATCGCAGGTGGCATCGCCCAAAATGCGAACTTGCGACAAATTTTCTACCTCGCTTAGGTCGAACGCGAAATCGGGTCGGTCCGCGAAGTAGCCATCGAAGGACGCCAGATCCCCCACAGGCGGGCAAGCGACCGTGTTGGTATCGCCGCCCGCAATGACCGCATGGGTCTGGCCGCCGATCAAGTCCGCGCCCGTGTAGGCGTGGGTTTCTTTGGGCGCTAGATCGACACTCGGGCACGCAGGCGCGATGGTAGTGACATGGAGTTGGCCGCTGCAGTTTTGTTCGCTTTCGTAAGTCCCGACCCAGACCGCATAAGTCCCTGACAGCACCAAGTTGAGGTGGAGGCCAGGATTGATCCCGATCTGGTCATCGTTGAACCCCCAGGTTCCATAGGGCGTGGAAACGAGCATGACACCATCGCACCCGCCCTCGACCTCAAGACCGATGAAATCTGGGGCTTCGTCCTCGACCACCAGCTTCAGTTGTGGCGCGGCGTCAAAGTACCCGCGTGGTGACGCCGTCATGTGGGTCCCCTCGCAAGACAGGATGTCGGTGCTGCTCCCGTAGAGAATGTCGAAGGACTCTTCGACGGCGTTGCCGCCGAGCAGAAGCCTTGTGTCCGCCGCATTACCAACTGCTGGGCAAAACTCGCTGACGGGTTCTTGGACAACCGCTTGCCCGACTTGCAGGTCAACCTCGCACGCTTCGTTGTTGTACACGCTGATCCAAACGTCGAATACGGTGATCCCCGCCGAAGGTAAGGTCAGGCGCGGGGCAAAGTCGCCGTAAGAATCGTCGTCGAAGTACCAGTTTCCCGCCTGATCCTGCACCAGCACAGCCGTATCGCACAGCCCAGGCACCTGGAGGTTGAGGGCAACATCACCGAGGTCGGCAACCTGAAAGCTGAACTGGGGCTGGGCGGCCACAAACCCAAACACCTCAAGCCCCAGCGCCTCCGCCACGATCTCGCATCCTTGCAAATCCAGCGGTCCGCCTGCGGTCGCGGCGAGGCTCATGCCGATTTCCACCTGCTCAGGCGTCAGGTTGATTGGGATGCTGATACCATCGCCTGGGTCGGGACACCGTGACGCGGCAGGAGTTAGGGAAATTGAGGCCGAACACTGCGCGTCTGAGCCGTATTGGCCCAGCCAAATCCGATACCGACCTGGGCTACCGTCAAGGGGCAACATCGGTTGGCGCGAGCTGCCACTGTCATCGTCGAAAACAAAGTCTCCGTCGGGTTTTTGCACCAGCAAATTGGTATCGCAGTTGCTGCGCGCGCCGGCGAGAAACCAGCCGTCAAACTGCTCACCCACATCCAAGGCCAGCGATGGCGCGGCGCTGACCGAACCGAACGTATCTTCGCTAAGGTTCAAACAGGTCTCAAGCTGGAATTCCCCGCCTGGCACGGCGGGAATCAACTCAATACTGGAAAGACCCCGCAGGCTTAGGGTTTGATCCGCCTCCAACGTGCCATCGGGGCAGGCACGGGCCGTGGGGGCGACCAAGATCGCGAAACTCGCAAGGATGAGTGCGCGTCCAACGCATAAAGATCGTACCAATTTTTGCATAAGTTCTTCACCTCGTGCTGACCTGTCGCCTGTGAAGGGCCTAAGTTAATCTGCCTTACCTCTAGGACAAAGCAAGCTAGCGCGCAATTGATTGGGCCGCTGCCAAACGGGCGATGGGGACACGGTACGGCGAACAGGACACATAGTCGAGGCCCAAGCGTTCAAAGAAGGCGATGGACGCGGGATCACCCCCGTGTTCGCCGCAAACGCCCAAGACCAGATTTGGGTTCGCTTTGCGCCCGCGATCGCAGGCAATCTCAATCAACTCCCCAACGCCAACGGTATCGAGGGTATGGAACGGGTCGGTGTCCATGACGCCGTGGCGATCGTAGTCGGAGAGGAATTTTCCCGCATCGTCGCGCGAAATGCCAAACGTCGTTTGGGTCAAGTCGTTGGTCCCAAAGGAGAAAAAATCCACAACCTCGGCGATGCTATCGGCCCGCAAGCAAGCCCTTGGCAGCTCGATCATGGCGCCAATTTTGGCGTTCAGGTCCAATCCCGAGCCCTGGCGGACGTCCTTAGAAATCTCCTCAATACGTTGGCGAATGCGACGCGCCTCGGCCGCGAACGCCACCAGCGGGATCATGATTTCGGGTTGCGCCTGGCGGCCCGTGCGCTCGGTAACGGCGGCGGCCGCTTCCAAAATCGCGCGGACCTGCATGTCGTAGATCTCGGGAAAGGTGAGGCCGAGGCGGCAGCCGCGATGACCCAGCATAGGGTTGGCCTCGCTCAAGGCCCGACCCCGGCGGACAATCAAGTCCCGCGGCAAGCCCGTGGTCTTGGCCAAGTGGTTGACCTCGCGGACATTGTGCGGCAAAAATTCGTGCAAGGGCGGGTCGAGCAAACGCACCGTCATGGGGCGACCAGCGGCGATTTCAAACAGGGCCTGCAAGTCTTGGGCTTGCAAGACCTTTAACTCATCGACTGCGTCCTGCCGGGCGGCATCGTCCTCCACCAAAATCAGCTTACGCAGGCCCGCCAGGCGGCCTGGGGCGAACAACATATGTTCGGTGCGGCATAGGCCCACGCCCTTGGCCCCCAAGGCCAAAGCGTCGCCGAGTTCCTTGACCGATTCCGTATTGGCGCGAATCGCCATGCGCGCCTCGCGGTCGGCCCAGGCCATGAGTTGTTCGAAGGCGGGCGTCACGGTTGGGGGGCGGGTGGGAACCGCCCCGAACAGGACCTGGCCCGTCGCCCCGTCGAGGGTCAGGGGCTGATCCTTGGCCAGGGTCAAGCTGCCCGCCACCATGGTTTCGCGATGACTATCGATGACCAAGTCGCGCGCGCCGACGATGGCGGGCTTTCCCAAGCCCCGGGCGATGACCGCCGCGTGGCTGGTCATCCCGCCGCGAACCGTCAGGACCCCCGCCACCGCCATCATGGCCCGCACGTCATCGGGCTGCGTTTCGGTTTTGGCCAAAATGATCGCTTCGCCTTTTTTAGCGCGCTCCAAGGCTTCGCCCGCGTCGAAGACCAGCTTTCCCGCCACCGCCCCAGGGGCGGCTGCGAATCCTTGGCACAGCAGGGGCTTGTCCGCCTCGGGGTCCAAGGTGGGATGCAGCAGTTCCTCAAGGTCCGCCGCCGACAAGCGCGACAGCGCCTCAGGAACGTCGATGAGGCCGCGTGCCTGCAAATCGACCGCCAACTGCAAGCTGGCGTCGGGGCTCGGCCGCGCTTGGTCCAGGTGCAAAATATGCCAGTCGGTCGCGTCTACCGAAACGTCAAATTCGCGGATGTCCTGAAAGGTGCTCTCGAGCGTTTGCGCGGCCTGGTCCACCGCCGCCCGAAACCCGCTCTGCAACGTTTCAAGACGCGGCAAGACCATATCGCCCGTCACATGCGTCTCCCTGGCGTCGATCAGGCGGCTACGCAAGCGCTGACCCACGACCCCTGCGGTCCCCGTATGCGGATTGCGCGAGACCAGCCGCGCCCTAAGCGCTGGTTGGCCTATGTCGAGCGGGGCCATGGCCGCCACCAAGATCGGTAAGGCAGGCGCGTGGGTCTGGAGCGTGTCGATCATGAGGGTCAGCTGATCGAAGGGGTCTTCGCGCAGAGCCTGGCCCGTTTCCTGCGCCAGGGTCTGCCCGTAGGCGAGGACCTGATCGCGGGTCGGATGCAGATCAGGGACGGAGTCCCCCTCCGCAGCACCCTGATCCTCCCACCAATCATCCAAAGTCGGCAGCGCTTGGCCGCTCAAGGCCGAGTGTTGCGACCAGAGGCTGATTCCGGCTTTGCGCGTCAAAACGTCGCGCGCGTCGCGGGGCAGTTGAGCGGGGTGAAGCCCGAGGTACTTGGCGGTTTCCACCCGCCCTGGCTTAAATTCAGCGGGCAGGAGGCGAACGTAGAGGAAGAAGCCCTGGGAGAGGCAGCCAAACCGGCGGCTAAGGGGGGCGCCCATGACCTCAAGCGCCGCCGCAAGGTCCGCGCGTTCCTGCGGGGCAAGCAAAAACCCTGGCGCCACGGGCAGCCCAGTTTTGGCGACCCGCACCAGCGCATCCCCCTTTTTTCCCCAACGTCCCGGCTGCAAGGCCTCGCGATGGTGCAGGAAGTCTGGCATCGTGCTACCCTTCCAACTTGGACAGGTCGGCGACCTGATCGACCGCCGCGACAAAATCGGCCAGAAGGGACAAGCGCTGCCGACGCACATCTGGGTCGGGCGCCTTGATCATCACGGCGTCGAAGTAATGGTCCAAGTCCGCGCGCAATCCCGCCAGAGTGTCGAACACCTGGCCGAAGTCCTTGGCGGCCATGAAGGCAGCGATGCGGGCGCGCGCGGCGTCGAGCGCGGCGCTGAAGGTGCGGTCGGCCTCAACCGCGGCAGGGCGCGCGACGGCGGGATCGACCGCGCCTGATTTATCGAGGATGTTGGCCGCGCGCTTGTAAGCCGCGATCAAGTCCGCCGACAGACGGGCCTGGGTCGTTTGCGCCCGAATCACAAAGCGGTTCACGTCGGTTTCTGCGGCGCCGCCGCGCACCGCCTGCACCACGTCGGCGGGGACCCCCTGATCGCGCAACTGAACCGCGAGCCGTTCAAAGATAAAATCGCTCAAGGACTGGCTGATGTCCCCAGGCAAACCGTAGCGCGCCGCGTGGGCGGCAAAGACCGCTGGCAAATCGAGCGTCAAGGCGTTTTCACGGATCAGACGCACGACGCCCAGGGCCGCCCGGCGCAGGGCAAAGGGGTCCTTGGAGCCCGTGGGTCGCTGGTCGATGAGCCAGAACCCGACCAAGGTATCGATCTTGTCCGCCAGGGCGGCGATGATCGATAGGGGTTCTGAAGGGCAGGCATCGTCGGGACCAGCGGGTTTGTAGTGGGCGGCGATGGCCGCCGCGACGGCGGGGTCTTCGCCCGCAGCAGCGGCGTAGTTTTGGCCCATGAGGCCTTGCAGTTCGGGAAATTCGTAGACCATGGCGCTGACCAAATCGGCCTTCATCAGGGTCACCGTGCGCTCGGCCAAGGCCACGTCGGCGTCTAGGATCTCCGCCAAGGATTTGGCAAGCGCGATCATGCGCTGCACCTTGGCGCCAACCGAACCGAGCTTGGCATGGAACACCAGCGCGTCGAGCTTGGGCAAGGCGGCCTCGAGCGGCTTGGCCAAGTCTTGATCGTAGAAGAATTTGGCATCGGACAGGCGGGCGTTCAGCACCCGTTCGTTGCCCGAGCGGATGACATGGCTGCCCCCCGCAAGCTCGCTATTGGCTACGGCGAAAAAGACGTTGGCGAGCGGCTGGCGCGCGGCGGTTTGATTGGACGCCTGACCCGACGCTTGAGCGGGCGGCGGCGCAACCCGCGCGGCAAAGTACTTTTGATGAAACTTCATGGACAGGATCAGGCATTCCTCGGGCACCGACAAAAAGGCGGGGTCGAACTGCCCTTGCACCACGCGGGGCCATTCCGCGAGGCCCGCGACTTCCTCAAGGAGGGCAGGGTCCTCAATCAGAGTCAAATTGGCGCGCTGGCACAGGGCTTGCAGTTCTTGCTGGATTCGGGCCTTGCGGTCGCGGGCGCGCAGCAGGCAAAATTGCTGTCCCAACTTACCTTCCAACTCCTCCAGGGTGCGCGCCTCAAACGGACCCGAGCCCAAGAACCGATGCCCCTCGGCCTGCGCCGTGAACGGCAGGACATGACCGCCGCCCAAATCAAGGCTCCCGTCCAAGACCTGCCCGTCGAAAACCGCCAAAATACGCTGCAAGGGACGCACCCAACGAAAGGTCGTCCGCGCCCAGCGCTGCGACTTGGGCCAGGTATGCCCCGCGATCACCGCGCGCAGCAGCGCGGGCAACAGGGCACGGGTTGCAAGACCTGAGGTATGCTTGACCGCGAACCATACCCGCCCTTTGCTGGTCTCGCGCAACTCTGCCTCGTCTAGGGACTTGAGGCCCGCCCCGCGCAAAAAGCCCGCCAAAGCCTGCTCGGGCGCGCCTTCCTTCGGGCCTTTGCGCTCCTCGGTTTGGTCGGGTTGCTGGCGCGGCAGCCCGCGAACCGAGAAGGTTAAGCGACGGGGACCGTAGCAGGCTTCGGCCTGGTCGTAGCCCAAGTTGGCGGCCCGCAGCCGATCTTCCAAACTGCGCAGCAAGGTGCGGGCAGCCTCGGCTTGGAAGCGCGCGGGAATTTCCTCAGAAAAGAGTTCGAACAGCAGCTCGGCCATCAGCGGACCTCCGCCGCATAAGGTTGTGGCTGCGCGCCCTGACCCCCTGGGGAGGCGTTCCACGCCGCCGCGCATCCTTTGGCCAACTCGCGCACGCGGCCGATGTAGGCCTGCCGCTCGGTGACCGAAATGACGCCGCGCGCGTCGAGCAAATTGAAGAGGTGGCTGGCCTTGAGGGTTTGATCGTAGGCGGGCAGGGGCAGCGCGGGGGCTTGCGCCAGCAGGTGCTGGCACATGACCTCGGCGTCGCGAAACTGCCGAAACAGGACCTCGGGGTCGGCGTGCTCAAAGTTGTAGGCACTCTGCTCTTGCTCGGCCTGCAAAAAGATGTCGCCATAGGACTTGCCGCCCTGGTCGGCGGGCACGCCATCCCAGTCAAGCGCATAGACGTTTTCCACGCCCTGGACGTACATGACCAGGCGTTCCAACCCGTAGGTCAATTCCAAGGGCACGGGCATGCAGTCGAGGCCGCCGACCTGCTGGAAATAGGTGAACTGGCTCACCTCCATGCCATCGCACCACACTTCCCACCCCAGCCCCCAGGCGCCCAAGGTGGGGCTTTCCCAATCATCCTCGACAAAGCGGATGTCGTGGTCCCGAGGGTCGAGCCCAAGGGCCTGCAAGGACCGTAAGTAGAGACCCTGGCTGTCGGGCGGAGACGGCTTCATCAGTACTTGAAATTGGTAATAGTGTTGCAAACGGTTGGGATTGGCCCCGTACCGCCCGTCGGTGGGGCGGCGGGACGGCTGCACATAGGCTGCGTTCCAGAGGGTATCGCCGAGGGCGCGCAAGGTCGTTGCGGGGTGAAAGGTGCCAGCCCCTACCTCCATATCGTAAGGTTGCAAGATCACGCAGCCCTGGTCGGCCCAATAGGATTGCAGGTTGAGGATCAGGCGCTGAAAACAGGTATGGGGGTTGGCGGTTGTTTTTTGGATCGGCGCGGAGGTCATCCCCCCGCCATAGGCAGACGCCCGCCCAAATCAACCGCAGTCGGGGCAGCGCGGGGATTTTGTTGTCGCAACGAACGCGGCCTGGCACTGAGGACACGTTTGCAGGGCTTGCGCCTCATCGCGGTGCGGCGCGCCCCAGCGCGCTTTGCCCCAGTCGCCGCGCCACCAGGCGCGCGCTAGGGCTTGGGTTTTTTCGGTCAGGGCGCGCATTTGGCTCCTCAACAATCCACATCCACACCCTTGCCATAGGCGGCGCGCGCGCTCAAGGGTTGGGCATGGACCAAAAACTCGATCTGCGCGGTCTGCGGTGCCCCCTGCCCGTCCTGAAAGCCCGCAAGGCCGTCAAAGCCATGGCTCCTGGAACACGCGTGACGATCCTGGTCACCGACCCTAGCGCGCCCGCAGACTTTCAGGATTTCTGCCAAATCGCGGGGCACACCTGGCACGGCGTTGAAGCCCTTGCAGACCACAGCGTTTTGACCCTAAGGCTCAAACCATGAGCTCGACGCCCCCCCCGATTCCCGACGCAATCGCCGTCTTAAGTTTTGAGGAAGCCCTCGATCAACTGCGCGCCCTGGTCAGCGCCGTCGAGCGCGGCGACGCCAAGCTCGATGAAGCCATCGAGGCCTATGCCCAAGGCTCCGCCTTGCGGCAGCATTGCCAGAACAAGCTGGCCGAGGCCAAGGCCAAAATCGAACAACTGACCTTCGGCCCCGACGGCGCCCCGACGGGCGCGGAGCCTTTTGATATCTAGGGACCTCCGTCCCTCCAAGCCCTTTGTTGGTACCGATGATCCTTGAGGCTCGTCCGACGTGAGCGCTGCCGTGAAAGCCCAGCCCATGGCCCCGTCCCCGGCTTATGCATCCCTGGTTGCCCTTATAGAGCGGTGCTTGAGCCAGACCCTCACCGTCGATGCGGTCGCGGCCCAAAGCCCGCACGCGCCCGTGCTGCACGCCATGGCCTACGCGACTTTGGGCGGCGGCAAGCGTCTGCGCGGCGCGCTGGCGGTGGCAAGCGCGGACCTCTGCGCGGTCGCGCGCGACCAGTCCGTTCGCCTCGGCGCAGCGATTGAGTGCATGCACGCCTATTCTTTGGTCCATGACGATTTGCCCGCCATGGACGACAGCCCTTTGCGGCGCGGCAAGCCTTCGGTGCATCGCGCCTTCGGCGAAGCAACGGCCATCCTGGCGGGCGACGGCTTGCAGGCCCTGGCTTTTGAACTGGCGGCGGGCGCGGGTCTCGATGCCCGCGGGATCGCCGCCTTTGCCAGGGCCGTCGGTCGCGCGGGCATGGTGGGTGGGCAAATGCACGATATGCGCGCCGAAGCGGGGGAACTGCCCCCCAACACGAAGGCGCTCGAGGCGCTCCATGCCGCCAAAACCGGCGCCCTGATCCAGTTTTCCGCCTTAGCGGGGCCCCTGCTGGCGCAGGACACGACGCACGAGCCCGCTTTGGCCGACTACGGCGCGAAAATCGGGCTGGCCTTTCAAATTTGGGACGATGTCATGGACGCGGTCGGCGATTCGACTCAAACGGGCAAACCGACGGGGCAGGATCAGAACAAGATGACCTTCGTAAGCCTCTTGGGCTTGGCCGATTCCAAAACCAAAGCCCAGACCCTGATCGAATCGGCCAAGGCGCAACTGCCCCCTGGCCCGCAATCGACCCCCTTGATCGAAATCGCCGATTTTGCCATCCATTGGACCTCGTAGCGCCTGTATTGGACTGGTTCTGGGGTTTTGAGCCTTTCTTGACGTCGAGGGTCCTGGCATGGGGTCTGGCTTGCAGTCGGCAACAGGCGTAAACAGAGGAGGTGAATTGGGTGCCAAATGATCGCGGGGTCGAGGCAACGCGGCTGCGCTTGCTATCGCGGTGGATGCACGACCAGGTCGAAACGGGACGGCTGCCTGGGCTCGCGGTGCAGGTCATGCGCCAGGGCGCGTGCCTGTTCAGCGAGCAGGTGGGCTGGCAAGACGTCGAAACCGAAGTTCCCGTGCGCCCAGACGCGCTGTGGCGGATCTATTCCATGACCAAACCAATCACCTCGGTCGCCGCCCTGATGCTTTACGAGGAAGGGGCGTTTCAACTGGACCAGCCCGTCGCCGATTTCCTGCCTGCCTTGGGCGACCTGCGGGTATGGCAAGGCCCAGGCACCCCCCTCACGGCGACCGAGGCTTTACGGCGGCCGATCACACTCCACGATTTGCTCACCCATCAATCGGGTCTGGTCTACGGTGACCCAGGCGGCAACGACTTGGAACGGGCCCTGTCGCAGGCGGGGCTGGACTTTGATCGGGATCTCGCCACCATGGCCGATGCTGTGGCGCGTTTGGCCGCGCTCCCGCTCGCCTTCCGACCTGGGCATCGCTGGGCCTACGGCCTTTCGACCGATGTCCTGGGGCGGGTGATCGAGGTCGTCACGGGCCAACCTTTGGGGGAGGTGTTTGCGCGCCGGATCTTTGGCCCCCTCGGCATGGTCGATACGGGCTTTGACGTGCCGCCCGATGCGGCGCATCGCCTGGCCACCCTCTATGAGCAATCGGGCGACGGCTTCGCCCGCGCGGCGGATCAGGACCGCTGCATCTGCCCCAAAACCTTGCAAAGCGGCGGCGCGGGGCTGGTGTCGACCGTCGCCGACTATCAGCGCTTCGCCGACATGCTCCGGCGCCGCGGCGCCTACGCCGATGGACACTTGCTCGGTCGCAAAACCGTCGATCTGATGGTCTGCAACCACATGGGCGGCGATCTGGCGAGTCGGGGGCAAGCCCATTTCAGCGAAACCACGTTTGAGGGCATTGGCTTCGGCCTCGGGGTCTCGGTCATGCTCGACCCTGCCCGCGCCAAAATCCTTGGCTCGCCCGGCGAATTTTCCTGGGGCGGCTGGGCCTCGACTGCGTTTTGGGTCGATCCCGTCGAGGACATGTCGGTGCTCTTGATGACGCAACTGACTCCTTCGTCCGCCTACCCGCTACGGCGGCAACTGCGGGTGCTGACTTACGGAGCCTTGGTTGGATGAGACCCGACTACGACACCCTCATCGACACGCAAACTTGGGCCTTCATCGCCAAAACCGCGCAGAGCTTTCCTGACGACACGGCGACCCGCCCGATTAAGGCGCAGCGCGCGATCTACAATGCCATGTGCCGCCAGTTCTATGCGGGACGCCCCGATGGGGTTGAGGTTCTCGACCACCAGATCGCCTCGGTGCCCGTCCGCACCTACTCGAGCGGCGACGCAGCGGCGCGGGTGCTGTTCTTCCACGGTGGCGGGTTTGTGGTTGGCGGGCTCGACAGCCACGACGATGTCTGCGCTGAGATTTGCGATCAAACAGGATTTGAGGTCACGGCGGTGGACTATCGATTGGCCCCCGAGCACCTGTTTCCCGCCGACCACAACGACGCCTGCACGGTCTGGCAGCATCTGGCGTCGCGCCCTGGGCCAATCATCTTGGTCGGCGACAGTGCGGGCGGCGCCCTGTGCGCGGGCCTGGCGCACACGTTACGCGCCGAACCGCGCCAACCCGCAGGGCAGGTCTTGATCTATCCAGGCCTGGGCGCGGGCCTGGAAACCGAGAGCATGACGGCCCATGCGCACGCCCCCATGCTGACCCGCGCCGACTGCGCCCTTTATCAGAATTTTCGGCTTGGCGATGATCCGTCTTTGCTAAACGATCCGCGCTGTTGCCCTTTGCGCGCCGAAGATTTCTCAGGCCTGCCGCCAACCGTCATCTTCGCTGCGCAGTGCGATCCCCTATGCGACGATGCGCGGCTCTACACGGCGCAGCTGACCCGCGCAGGCGTCGCGGCAAGGTGCTTCGTCGAACCAGGGCTAGTCCATGGCTACCTGCGCGCACGCCACAGCGTCGATCGGGCGCGCGAAGGCTTTGGTCGGATCGTCGCCGCGATTAAGGATTTGGGGACGGGTTTATCCTAGGGCCGAGCGGTCTTGCTTGACTTCTTCGAGCCATCCCTGGCGCATTTCGGGCACGGAGTTCAGCAAGAGTTCGGTATAGGGATGGTAGGGCGGTGCGAACACTTGGGCGGCGGGACCCTGATCGACGACGCGGCCCTGGTACATGACGACGATCTGATCGGCAAAATCGGCGACGGTCGAAAGATCGTGACTGATAAAAATGTAGGAAATGCCCAACTTGCGGCGCAGCGTCTTCAGAAGGTCCATGACACCCGCCGCTACCACCGTATCCAGGGCCGACGTCACCTCATCGCACAGGATCAACTTGGGTTCGGCCGCCAGCGCCCTGGCTAAATTGACCCGCTGCTTTTGCCCGCCCGATAATTCCCCCGGGGTGCGAGCGGCGAAGGCGGGCGGCAGGTCCACCAGCGCCAACAACTCGGCGATGCGCGCGTTCAGCGCAGCACCCGCCAAGCCCTTGTAGAACACCAAGGGGCGCCCCAGAATTTCTGAAACGCGCTGGCGCGGGTTCAACGCCGTATCGGCCATTTGAAACACGATTTGGCAGTCCTGCAAAGTTTGACGGTCGCGATCCTTGACGTCGGCGGGCAAGGTCTGGCCCGCCAAGGTCAGGGACCCCGTCTTCAACGGTTTGAGCCCCGCGATCACCCGCGCCAGCGTGCTCTTGCCCGACCCGCTTTCGCCGATCACGCCGACAACCGCCCCTTCGGCCACATCGACCGACACCCGATCCAAAACCGTCGAAGTTCCATATTCCGCCGTCACGTCCTGAACCGATAGGATCAAGGGCGCTGCGTTCGCAGGCGCGGGCACCTGTTCGACCCGATGCGGCGCGGGCCGCACGGCGGCCATGAGGGTCCTGGTGTAGGCGTGCTGCGGATCGTGGAGAATCTGCTCGGTGCCACCTTCCTCGACCACCGCCCCGTCTTTGAGTACCAAAATGCGGTCGGCGACTTGCGCCACCACCGCCAGATCGTGGGTCACGTAGATGGCGGCGGTGCCTTGGTCGCGAATGATCTGCTTGAAGGCTTTCAGCACCTCGACTTGCGTCGTCACGTCGAGCGCCGTGGTCGGTTCGTCGAAGATCAACAAATCGGGACCGCACGACAGGGCCATGGCCGCCATGAGCCGCTGCAGCTGCCCGCCCGACACCTGATGGGGAAAGCGTTGGCCCAAGGTTTCGGGGTTGGGCAGGTCCAGTTGACGGTAGAGGTCGATGGCCTGATCCTGCAGCGCCTCGGCGTCGGCGGTGCCATGCCAGAGCGGGGCTTCGATCACTTGGCGGCCGATCCGCAAGGCGGGATTGAAACTGGCCGCGGCCGATTGCGCCACGTAGGCGACTTCTTTGCCGCGCAAGCCGTGGCGCGCGTGCGGGCTCAACTGGCGAATGTCGCGCCCATTCAGCCAAATCTCCCCTGCCGCGATAAGGCAGCCTGGGCGGGCAAAGCCCATGGCCGAGAGCGAAATGGTGGACTTGCCCGACCCGCTTTCGCCGATCAGGGCCAGGACTTGGCCGGGCGCGACCTGCAACGATACGTCCCGAACGATGGGCACGTAGGCCCCGCCCGGCGGGCGTCCCTCGACGCTCAAGTTGGAAATCCGCAAAATTTCGGTCATTGGTCGAGTTTTTCCAGGACCGTCTCGCCCTGCTGGCGTTGCTGGAACCAATCGACCAGCAAATTCATGCTGATGGTAAGGGAGGCGATGCAGGCGGCGGGGATCAGCGCCGCGGAGGAGCCTAGAAACAGTCCGCCGACATTTTCTTGCACCATAAGGCCCCAGTCCGCCGCGGGTTCCTGCACGCCCAGGCCCAGGAACGACAAGCCCGACAGGAACAGAATTGAAAAGGTAAATCGCAAGCCAAATTCGGCGATCAGCGGGGCCATGCAGTTGGGCAAAATTTCGCGCCGCAAGATCCACCAAGTGCCTTCGCCGCGCGCGCGCGCCGCCTCCACATAGTCCATGACGCCGATGTCGTAGCCTAGGGCGCGGGACACGCGGAATACCCCCGTGGACATGACGAGACCCACGGTCAAAACCAAAATCGTCTCGGACGTGCCGAAAGCGCCGATGATGACCAGGGCGAGCATGGTGGATGGGAACGCCATGAAGGCTTCGACCAAGCGGCTCACCGCGATGTCGAACCAGCCCTTCAAAATCGCCGCCGCGAAGCCGAAGGTCACGCCGACAAGAAAGGTGATGACGGTGGTAATGAGGGCCAGAACCAACGTGGTCCGAACGCCGTAGATAAGGCGCGACAGCACATCGCGCCCGAGCTTGTCGGTGCCGAGCAGCCCGCCCTCGCCCAGCGGCGCAAAGGTTTGGGAGGAAATGATCTCCGCCTCGCCGTAGGGCGCGACCCAAGGCCCAATGATCGCCAAGATGCCCCAGAACAGCAAGATCGCGCTGGCGATTCCCGCCGCCCAAGTTAAGCGCAGCCCCTGGCCCAGGGCAGCACGGCGCGGCGTTGAGGCAGGAGGGCTCGTCTCGCTCATTTGGGGTACCTCAGGCGTGGATTGGCCAGGATCGACAGCACGTCCGCGAGCAAATTCAAGAGGATATAGACCCCGCCGAAAATCATGGCGCAGGCCTGGATCAGCGGGATGTCGCGCAAGGCAACGCCGTCGATCAGCAACCGCGTCAGCCCTGGCACGCCAAACACGGTTTCGACGATGATGACGCCCGAGACCATGTAGCTCAAGTTGAGCGCTATGACGGTGAAGATGGGCGACAGGGCGTTGGGCAAGGCGTGGCGCAAGACCAGGCGGCGCTTGGGCAAACCTTTGAGGGCCGCCATTTCCATGTAGGGCGAGGTAAAGATATTGATGACCGAACTGCGGGTCATGCGCATCATGTGCGCCAACACGGCAAAGCTCAAGGTGGCGACGGGCAAGGCCAAGGCGCGCACGTTGTCCCAAAGATCGTAGTACGGGCGCGTATTGGCCGTCGCGGACAACCAATTGAGCTCGACCGCGAACACCTTCATCAAGATGAGGCCGATGAAGAACTCGGGCACCGCGATCAGGGCCAGGGTCGACACCGCCAAGGTCTTGTCGATCCGCCCGCCCGCGCGCATGGCCGACCAAAGCCCAAGGGCCAGCGATAGGGGTACAGAAATCATCGCGGCGAGCAAGGCCAGGCGCACCGTGTTCCACAATCGGCTTTCGATCATATCGGCGACGGGCCGTTTCGTCGCCAAGGATGTGCCCAGGTCCCCCGTCAGCAAGCCGCCCAACCAGTCAAAGTACCGCACCAGCGCAGGCCGGTTGAGCCCCATTTCCGCCCGCAGCGCCGCCAAGGCTTCTTCCGTGCGGCTCTGGCCCAAAATGGCCTCAGCCACATCGCCTGGCAAAATCTCCGTGGCGGCAAAAATGATCACCGAAGCCAAAAACAAGGTCAGCAACCCTTGTCCCAGCCGGGCGAAAACGATGCGATACAAGCAATCCTCCTTGGCTCGTGGTTATGGCTTAGCCCATGAGAGTGGCTTTGAGAAGCCTCACCGTATCGACGCGTTACGGCGGTGCTTCGCTCCGCGCAAAACCGCGTTTTCTTTGGGTCGCCCCGTCCCCGAACCGACGTTATGCTGCGCGCAGTCGCAGCATCCAACTCTGAACGCTGGCCACATGATCAAGCGGCCCTGGCTCCGCAGCGTCCCATTCCGAATTCCCCCTGGGGTGGCGGGCGAGACCTGACGGACCTCGTCCATCTGGCGCAGAGCCCCGCCGCGTCTTGCCTTGCTAAAACCCAGCTTTTGTTCCATGAACAGCCCGACACTTACAACATGGGAGGTATGACATGTCATTTACAAACCACTTGAGACAGCAAGGTCCTGCGGGGCTGATCGACCGTCGCGGCTTTTTGCAGCGTTCGGGGTCTGCGGGCCTGTTTTTGCCGACGGGGGGCAGCCTCTTGGCGCTGGCGGGGTCTGCTGGGGCCCAGAACCCGAGCCGCGGCGGCTGGTTGCGCATCGCCCAGGGCAATACGGACGACACGCTGGAGCCCGTCGGCATGACCGATACGGCGGACGCTGTGTACGGCAACTGCGTCTATCAGCGCTTGACCCGGCTGCTGCCGTCGCTGGAAGTCGAGGGCGACGCCGCCGAAGAGTGGAGCGTCAATGCCGAGGCGACCGAGTGGAGCTTTAAGCTCAGAAGCGGTCTCACCTTCCACAACGGCCAAAACGTCACGGCCGCCGATGTGGTCGAGAGCTTGACCCGCCATATCGCTGAGGGCACCGAGTCGCCCGCTAAGGCCCTGCTCTCCACCGTCACCTCGATCACCGCGCCCGACGACGTGACCGTCAACATCGCCATGTCCTCGGGCAACGCCGATTTGCCCGTGATCATGTCCGACTATCACCTGTCGATTCACCCAGCTGGCTTTACCGACTTTGCTAAGGCCATCGGCTCTGGCCCCTTCAAGGTCATGGAGTTTGTCCCTGGCCAACGCGTGGTGCTCGAACGGTTCGATGGCTACTACGAGGACGGCAAGCCGTACCTCGACGGCCTCGACTTTATCCCCGTTCCCGACGCCAACGCCATGATCAGCACCCTGCTATCGGGCGATGTTGACCTGATCTACGATGTGCCGAGCTTCGCCGTAGGACAGCTGGAGGCCAATAGCGCCGTCAATCTCTACAATACCCCCACGGGCCAGTTCACCAACATGGTCATGATGGTCGATCGGGCGCCGACCGACAACCTCGACTTCCGCCGCGGGGTCAAGCACGCCCTCGACCGTGAACTGGTCTTGAACCAAGTCTTCAAAGGCATCGGCACCATTTCCGCCGATACCCCCATCGGCCCGACCTACAAGTACTGGTGTTCGGACGTAAAACCTGCCGAATACGATCTGGACAAGGCCAAGTTCCACTTCGATAAGGCGGGCATCAGTTCCTTTGAACTGTACACCGCAGAAACGGCGGGATCGTCGGCCAACGACATTGCCCTCACCTTCCAACAATCGGCCAAAGGCGCGGTAGATGTAGAGGTCATGAAGGTGCCCAACGATGGCTATTGGTCCACAACCTGGATGCAACAGCCCATGACCATGTCGGGCTGGAACGGCCGGCCAACGGTCGATGCCTTCCTCACCATCGCCCACATGTCGGGCGGCAGTTGGAATGAAACCATGTGGGGCAACGAAACCACCGATCAAATGATCATCGCCGCCCGCGCCGAGTTGGACGAAACCAAGCGCCGGCAAATGTACTGCGATCTGCAACATCTGCTCAATGACGACGGCGGTTTCGTCAACGCCGTGTTCCAAAACCAACTCGAAGCCACGGCCAGCAACGTCATGGGCTATACCGCGCATTCCGTCGGGTCGATCGGCGGCTTCGGCCAGACCTTGCGCAATATTTGGTTGACCTAGGCCTGATACCAACGGCGAAAAAAGTTGACACTTTTTTGGCCGTTTTGTGTCTCACGGCAGAAACGCTTCGCGTTTCGGCGTTTTTGGGTTGCGGTCTCTACTCGCTCGCTACGCTCGCTCAGCCCGACCGCAGGACGGGGCCTTCTCTTATACCCCGAGGCGCTTTCTTAGCTCATCTCGGGGCTGCTCGTTTGGAGCGCGGGCGTTCCCTGCGCCCTTCGGGCTTGGAGCCCGCTTGGGGGGCCGCAGTCACGGCCCTTATACCAGCGATCATAAGAGTCATTCTGGGCCGCCGCTGGTATTACACCCTCGGCCCCCGACCTAGCGTCGGGGGTCTTGTAGGGAGGCAGATCAGTTCATCTTTCGGCGCGCCTCAAAACCAGATCTTTGCTTCCCCTAACTCAACCGAATTTCCAGCGGGGTCGCGAAAATAGATCGAACGCGCGCCCGACCCTGGCCAGGCGAAGTCGGCCTCGATCTCGACCCCTAGGCGTGCCAAATAATCGCGCCAGGCTTGGGCCTGGCCATCGGCCATGCGAAAGCAGACATGCCCCTGGCCCTGGGCGCCGTGGACTGGGACGGGCAAACCTTCCTCAGATGCGGGAACTTGCGTTGCCGATGGGTTGAACAGCAGCAGCACCTGATCCTGCAACTTGAAAAATACATGACGCCCTGCCTCCTGGGCATGGGGTGTCAAGGCCAGCACGCGTTGGTAAAAGGTCGCGGTTTCCTCAAGATTCTCGGCGTAGAGCGCCGTTTAAAGGATCGCCCCGACCTGCATCAGGCAGGGGCACCGTCTGGGACGGGGTCGGCGTCTGGGGCAGGCTTCTTGGCCCCGAGTTTGGGCAGGGCCATGCCGCCGCGCGGTTTCTTGGGGCCCGAATCTTCGCGGCTGATCGTTCCTCCCTCGACCACAGTTTTCACTTCCTCCGCGCTCAGAGTTTCGTATTCGAGCAGCGCGTCTTTGAGCGCGTGCAAAGCGGACTTGCGCTCGGTCAAGATCTCGCGGGCGCGGCGCTCGGCGTCCTCCAAAAGCGTCCGAACTTCTTCGTCGATGACTTCGGAAAAGCCTTCGGAATGGTTCTTGTCCAAAACGAACGACCCGTTCTGGTTGTGACCATAGTACCGCAAACCCAGTTTCTCGGAAAAGCCGAACTGTTCGACCATGGCCTTGGACAGAAGGGTCGCTTGGCGGATGTCGGAAACCGCGCCCGCCGTGACATTTTCTTGGCCGTAGATCAGCTCCTCAGCGATGCGCCCCCCGTAGGCGACGACGAGCTGGCCGCGAAACTGGTCCTTAGATTCCAAATAGGTAGCGTCCGAATCGGGCAAAAATTGTGCATAGCCGCCCGCCTGACCCCGGGGGATAATGGTGACTTTGTTGAGCGGGTTTTTCAGCGGCACAAAGAGGGAAGTGATCGCATGACCGCCCTCGTGGTAGGCGATCAGCTCAATTTCCTCCTGCGTGCGATGCTGCGACCGCCGTTCGGGGCCCATGGTGATCTTGTCCTTGGCGTTTTCCAGTTCGGTCTGCGTCACCAGACGCTTGCCCGCGCGCGCGGTCAGCAAAGCCGCCTCATTGATCAAATTGGCCAAGTCCGCGCCCGAAAAAGTCGGCGTTCCTTTGGCGACGCGTTTCAGATCAACATTGTCTGCCAGGGGCACATTTTTCGAATGGACGCGCAAAATCTGCTCACGGCCGCGAATGTCGGGCAGGGGCACCTGTACCTGACGGTCGAACCGACCTGGGCGCAACAGGGCCTTATCGAGGGTATCGACGCGGTTGGTTGCGGCCACGACGATCACGTCTTGATTGTCCTCAAACCCGTCCATTTCCACCAGTAACTGGTTGAGGGTTTGTTCTTGTTCTTGGTTGGACCCCGAAAAGCCCTGGGCGCGGGCGCGACCCACGGCGTCGATTTCGTCGATGAAGATGATGCAGGGGGAGTTTTTCTTGGCTTGTTCGAACATGTCGCGCACGCGGCTGGCGCCGACCCCGACGAACATCTCGACAAAGTCCGAGCCCGAGATCGAAAAGAACGGCACCCCCGCCTCGCCCGCGATGGCTTTGGCCAACAGCGTCTTGCCCGTACCCGGCGGGCCGACCAGCATGAGACCACGCGGGATTTTGGCCCCGAGGCGCTGAAACCGCCCAGGATCCTTCAAAAATTGCACGACTTCCTCGACCTCTTGCTTGGCTTCCTCGATGCCTGCCACATCCTCAAACAAGACCCGATTTTCGTTTTCGGTCAGCAACTTGGCTTTGGATCGGCCAAAGCCCATGCCAAAGCCGCCGCCGCCCCGGCCGCCCTGGGCTTGGCGAATGGAAAAGATGATGTAGCCAATAAAGACCACCATAAAAATCAGGTAGATAAAGTTGAACCAACCGTTGCCGCTGGACGGGGCCGAGGCTGTGTAGGCGACCTGCGCGCCCTCTAGAACTTCTTCAAATTTGCTCGGGTTGGTGGTGTAAAAACTCGCGCGCGTGCCCTCGCGCGTCGTGATGTTGAAGGTCGCACCGATTCCAGAGCCGACCACCTCGACCTCTCCAACCCGGCCCCCCTCAACCGCGCTCACGAAATCCTCATTGTCCCAAGTCTGGACGGGGTTGAGCGACAGGGGGGACCCGATCAGGTTCAGCGTTACGAACACCCCGACGGCAATGGCAATCCAAATGAGCAGGTTACGATTTGTAGAATTCATGGCGATGGGCCTTCGTCTTGGGCTGAGATCCTAGAGATGGGCGCAGAACCCCAGATTTTCAATTGCCGAGCGGATTGGGTGTCAATTTTGTGACATAGGCCGCGTCGAATCGCGGTCGCGCGCCTAGAATCAGGCCGCCATCGCGGTGCCGGCCTGGCACGATCCAAAGCGGCCCTTGCGCCCGACGTGCCTTCAAGGCGGCGTCGTTGGTGCCATCGCGCGCCTCGGGGACCAGACGAAATAGATCGGCCGCTCGGTCCCAAGACAACAAGGCCCCACCCACCGCAAAAGCTGCGCCGCCGCGCGGGGGTGAACGCACAAAATCGATCGCCCGATCCAAAGGTGCATGCGCGCGCGCGCCGACCCAGCGGATGCATTCGGCCAAGACCAAGGCAAGGGCAGGTCGCGCCAAGGCCCGAATCTGGCCCGAAAGGCCCAAGGCACCAGGGGCTTCAACGGACACCAGCGCGGGATCAATTTGGTCTAGGGCAGCGTTGCGCAAGGCGCCAACGGCGTGCGCCACCTCGCGCAGTCGTCGCCCAACCTCGGGACGCGCGCGCAAAAAGGCGCGCCACTGCACGCGCGGATAGGTCAGATCGGCGTTGGACGGATCTATGAGTCCCGACAGGTTGCGCGCGCGCAGCCAGGCAAGAATCTGCGCCTTGGAAACCGTGAGCAGAGGCCGGTAAAGGTGCGTATTGCCGAGCCAGGTTTGCACGGCCATGCCGCTCAAGCCCAAGAGACCAGACCCTTTGGCCAATCGCAAGACCAGGGTTTCGATCTGATCGTCCTGCTGATGGCCCAACCAGAGACGCTGAACCCCCCGATCTTCGCAGGCCCGCGCCAAGAGCGCGTAGCGAGCCGCCCGATAGGCCGCTTGCGTCCGCGGCGGCGCATCGGGCCGCCACCTCAAGATGACCGGTTCATGGCCCAAGTCCTGGGCCATCTGGGCTGCGCTTTGCGCCTCGTGCGCAGAATTCTGCCGCAGGCCATGATCGACGATCAGGGCCAGGCCCCTGGGCATGAGCGCCGCAACGCAGAGCGAGTCGGGACCCCCAGACAAGGCCACCGCCTGGGTCAGAGGTTTCCCGTTCCTACTGTTGCTATAGTGCAACAGATGCCCTTTTATGTCTCACGGCAGAAACGCTTCGCGTTTCGGATTTTTGGGTCGCGGTCTCTACTCGCTCGCTAGGCTCGCTCAGCTCGACCGCAGGACGGGGCCTTCGCTTATACCCCAAGGCGCGTGTCCGCTATTCTCGGGGCCGCTGCGGGGCCGCAGTCGCGGCCCTTGTACCAGCGAC
Source organism: Alphaproteobacteria bacterium (assembly GCA_965229645.1). Lineage (GTDB taxonomy): Bacteria > Pseudomonadota > Alphaproteobacteria > UBA7985 > UBA7985 > CAXQZM01. The sequence continues at coordinate 2,311,985 of OZ245893.1, read as the reverse complement.
CAAAAGAGCCCTTCTCAATCTCTGCTGGTATAAGAATCATTTTTTGCTCCACTGGCCTTAGCCAGCTCCTGATGCAAAGACGGGTCCAAGCGCGCGGGACGGCCTGCCGGATCAAGAATCGCCAGCCGCACTTTGGCGGTCGTGATCAGGTCGCCTGCCCCGTAGATCTGCTGGACCATGGTCAGTTGGACGCGCCCCAGATGCGCGACCCGCGTTTGCACCTCGAGCAGATCGTCCAATTTTGCCGACTTGTGGTACTTCAGGTCGAGATGGCTCACCATAAAAACCCGGCCCTGGCCTTTCGCCACCTGGGCGGGGGCCGCCCCCAACGTGCGCAGTAGCTCGGTTCGACCCCGTTCTAGGTAGTTCAAATAGTTGGCGTAGAACACCACCCCTTGTGCGTCCGTGTCTTCGTAGTAGACCCGCACAGTCAGACGATGCACGCTTCCCCCTGCGAGCTCAGTCATGACCTTGTGCCCCAACGGGGAATAGGGTGGGGGCAGGGTCGGACGCGATGGGCGGGGGCAGACCTAGATGCGCATAGGCATGGGCGGTTAAGACGCGTCCGCGCGAGGTCCGCTGCACAAGGCCCTGCTGCATCAGGAAAGGTTCAATCACGTCCTCAATGGCGTCGGATTCCTCCGACAGGGCCGCCCCCAAGGTCTCGACCCCGACGGGCCCACCGCCGTAAAGATCGGCGATTGCGCGCAGATAGCGGCGGTCCATGGCATCCAGCCCGCTCTGATCGACGTCCAACCGGGTCAGAGCCAAGTCGGCCAAGGCGCGATCAACGCGCCCATCGTTTTCGACGACGGCAAAATCGCGGACGCGCCGCAGCAACCGCCCGGCAATGCGGGGCGTGCCCCGCGCGCGGTTGGCGATTTCCAGGGCGGCAGCGGTATCCATAAGTATCCCGAGTTTGGCCGCGCCGCGGCTAACGATGGCCTGCAAAACTTCGGGTTCGTAGACATTGAGCCGTTCTTGAATGCCAAAACGGTCGCGCAAAGGCATGGCGAGCAAGCCCAGACGGGTCGTGGCGCCGACCAAGGTGAAGGGCGGCAGGTCGATCCGCACTGATCGGGCGGCGGGCCCTTCCCCAATTAGAATATCGAGCTGGAAGTCTTCCATGGCAGGGTACAGCACCTCCTCCACGGCTGGCCCCAAACGGTGAATTTCATCGATGAACAGGACATCGCGCGGTTGCAAGTTCGTCAAAATCGCCGCCAAATCCCCCGCTTTGGAAATGATCGGACCCGAGGTCGCCCGAAACCCGACCCCGAGTTCGCTCGCAATAATCTGCGAAAGGGTGGTCTTGCCCAGGCCTGGCGGCCCAAAGAACAAGGTATGGTCCAGGGCGCGCGCATCCCGCCGCGCGCTTTCGATGAAGATACGCAAGTTGGCTTTGAGTCCATCCTGGCCCGCAAAGTCGGCGAGGGCTGTGGGCCGCAGTGCCACGTCCTGCGACTGATCGGCGCTTTGCGCATCGCCCGAGAGCAAAGGATTGGGCCGAGTCACGGCTGCAGGGCTTTTAAGGCCACGGGGATCAGCGCCCTGAGATCCGAGGCCTCATCGCCATCCTGGATGGCGGTTTGGGCGGCGCGACGGGCCGAGGTTTCGTCGTAGCCCAAATTGACCAGGGCCGATACCAGATCCAAAAGCACGGCCGCCGTTCCTGTGACAGTGGGCGTTCCCAATCGCGTTGCCGAGGGGCGCGCGCCCGCAAATGCGGTCGGGGTCGGGGATTTTTCCTTGAGCTCAGTCACCAGACGCGCGGCAACTTTGGGGCCGACCCCCGATACGGACTGGAACGGACGCTTGTCCTCCATTGTGAGGGCATTGGCCATGTCTTGGGGGGTCAAAGTTGAGAGGATCGCCAAGGCCATTTTCGGCCCCACGCCTTGCACGCTGAGCAGCAAGTCGAACCAGGCGCGTTCGTCCGCGGTCGCAAAGCCGTACAAATGAATATGGTCCTCGCGCACATGGGTCAAAATCAACAAGGTGCCCTCGCGCCCCAAGGCCAAAGAGGCAAGGGTCGTGGTGGAACAAAAGGCCAGGTATCCCACCCCCCCGACGTCGATCAGCGCTGAGTCGGCGCTGATCGCCTCAATGCGTCCTCTAAGGCGTGCGATCATGCCCCGACCGCCGCCTGAAATTGCCCGTAGTGGGCATGACAAATGGCCAGCGCCAGCGCGTCGGCGGCGTCGGCGGACTGCAACTCGACCCCGCCGAGGAGGTGACGGACCATCATAGCGACCTGGGCCTTGTCGGCATGGCCTTTGCCGACCAAAGTCTTCTTGACCACGTTGGGCGCATAGTCGGTCGTGGGGATCCCACGCTTGGCGGGAACCAAGAGACACACTCCGCGCGCCATGCCCAGGGCAAGCGTCGCCTGAGGGTTGGTATTCTGAAAGGTTTGCTCCACGGCGACGCAAGCAATGGCGTGGGTGTCCATGAGCTCGGCGAGCGCGGATTCCAAGGTCGCCAACCGCTGCCCCAAAGGCAAGGACGGTGGGGGATTGATGCGACCATGGGCCACATGCTGGAGGTGATTTCCCGTCATGGCGATCAGACCCCAGCCGCAATGTCGCAAGCCTGGGTCGATCCCAAGGATGAGAGAGGAGGACGTAGCAAGGGACATGTCGGACCTGCCTTAGCCCATATGGAGGCTAAGTTGCTTTATTTTTTGCTTTTTTTTCAAAAACATCGCAGGGACCAGCCCATGACTGCGCCTTTTTATCTTGTCGATGCCTTCGCCCATGAACCCTTCGCGGGCAACCCCGCCGCTGTGGTTCTGTTGCAAACTTGGCTGCCCGACGCCACCCTGCAGGCCATGGCTGCCGAGCACAATCTGTCCGAAACGGCCTTTTTCACAGCATCGGATCGGGCCGAAGCCGATTTTGACATTCGATGGTTCACCCCAACGACCGAGGTTCCGCTCTGCGGCCACGCCACTTTGGCCAGCGGCCATGTCATTTTTGACCACCTGGGGTTTGATTCCTCGGTCTTGCGCCTTGCGACGCGAGAAAAAGGGGTTCTTCGTCTTACCAGGACCGAACCGCACACCTACACCCTCTCCCTGCCCGCAGAAGAACAGAGATCGATCCCCGTGGACGAAGATCTGGCAAAACGGCTCGGCCTTACGATCTTGGAAGCTTACGAGGGCAAGTTCTTAGTGCTTGTCTTGCCCAGCGCGGGCCTGGTCAAATCTTACGCGCCCGATTTTGGCGCGCTCAAGGCCTTGAACAAAGAAGTCGTTCTGACGGCCAAAGCGGGAACGTCCCCTTTTGAAGACCTGGACTTTGTCAGCCGCATGTTCGCGCCGTGCATCGGCATCGACGAGGACCCCGTCACAGGCGCGGCCCATGCGCAGCTCACGCCCTATTGGTCGCTGGTGTTGCAAAAAACGGACTTGAAGGCGGGCCAAATTGGACCCCGTGAAGGACGATTGGGCGCCACGTTGCAGGGCACCGAAGTGATTTTGACAGGAACCGCGCGCACCTACCTTGTCGGCCAAATCCAGCTTTCGTTTTCGCCTTCTTTCCTGTAAAACGGAGTCCTTACAAACGCGAATGGCTTAAAGGCGACCCAGGTGACCCCCGAAAAGCATCTTGCCCTGCGTCCCACTGGTTTCACCCCGCTGTTGAACGGTGCGGCGGCCCGGGACCGAGCCCTGGTCAATTCGCTGCTCGACACCTGGACCGCTGCAGGGTTCCACCAAGTCTCCCCTATTCAGGTCGACGACGCTGAAATTTTGTTGGGGAACCAAAGCAGATCGACCCAAAGTCGGGCGTTTCGCTTTATCGATCCCGTCGACGGCGGGATGCTCGCCCTCTTACCCGATGTGACCTTGGGCATCGCCCGCTTGGCGGCGGGGGAGTTGGCCCAGGCGCCTCGGCCTCTGCACCTATGCTACGAAGGGCAGGCAATCCGCACCACGGGGTCCGCGCGGCGCCCGACCCGTCAGTTCGGACAAGTCGGCCTCGAAGTCATGGGCGCCACCGCCGAAACCCCGCGTGCCTTGATTTCGCTGGCGCTCAAGGCGCTCCTCGACCTGGGTCTCGATACGATTCATCTCGCTCTGGTTTTGCCGCCCTTGGCCGCGCAGATGATCACCGATCTGAACTTGCCGCGGGAACTGGCCCAGGCGCTCGACCGAAAAGACGAAGCCAAAATCGCGGCGCTCGCGGGACCCGAGACCGCGCGGTTCCTGTCGATTTTGGCAGGCGACTTCGCAATTGAACCGCGCCTCCAGACTTTGTGTACGCTCAATGCCCAGTTGAGCCAGGACTTCCCAAAAGTGCAGATCAGATGCGATCCCTTCGAACAAAGCGGCTTTGCCTACCAATCGGGCCCTTCGTTCTCCCTCTACTGCCCCAACCACCAGGGCGATTTGGGTCGGGGGGGCTGGTACGGGTCCGCGGGCGAGGACTGTTTTGGCTTTACCCTCTATCGCGACGCCCTGCTGCGCCTGACCGCCTAATACCAACGGCCAAAAAAGTTGACACTTTTTTGGCCGTTTTGTGTCTCACGGCAGAAACGCTTCGCGTTTCGCCTCCGACGGGGCCTTCGCTTATACCCCGAGGCGCTTTCGCGCTATTCTCGGGGCCGCTACGGGGGCCGCAGTCGCGGCCCTTATACCAGCGAAAATAAGAGTCATTCTCATTCGCCGCTGGTATAAGACTAAAACCTGAACGCTACGAGAGATAGGAAAGGAGGTCGGCCATGTCCGATCTGATCATTGTTGGGTCGCAATGGGGCGACGAGGGGAAGGGCAAGATCGTCGATTGGTTGTCTGATCGCGCCGATCGGGTGGTTCGATTCCAGGGCGGGCACAATGCGGGCCATACTTTGGTCATTGACGGCCAAACTTTTGCCCTGTCGCTGCTACCCTCGGGCATCGTCCGCCCCGACACGGTCAATGTAATCGGCAATGGAGTGGTCATCGACCCCTGGGCCTTGTTCGCGGAGATCCGCACCGTGCGGTCCAAGGGCGTTGAAGTGAGCCCGAACAACCTCAAAATTTCGGACGCTGCGCCGTTGATCTTGCCACTGCACGTCGGCCTCGATCAAGCCCGTGAGATCGCCAAGGGAGCCGCAAAAATTGGCACCACGGGCCGAGGAATCGGCCCCGCGTACGAAGATAAGATTGGGCGCCGATCGATTCGAACGGGCGACCTGCAACACGGCCCCAGCTTGCAGGAAAAACTGGAGACGCTTTACGCCCACTACCAGGTTTTAACCGAGGGGCTGGACTTTGACTTGCCCAAGCAGAGCGACTTGCTGCAGGACTTGTTGGCCATGGGTCAAGACCTTGCGCCGTTTTTGGTTCCAAGCTGGCTCTATCTAGACCAAAGCGCCACGGCAGGGTCAAACACCCTGTTTGAAGGCGCACAAGGCGCCCTGCTCGACATCGACCACGGCACCTACCCTTTTGTCACCTCCTCCAACACCCACGCCGCGAACGCAGCGGTCGGGAGTGGCTATGGTCTGGCCCGCAAGGCCCATGTTTTGGGGATTACCAAAGCCTATACGACCCGCGTCGGGTCGGGACCCTTCCCGACCGAGGATTTGGGCAAGGCAGGGGCTGGGTTGGCTCAACGCGGCCACGAGTTTGGAACGGTCACGGGCCGTCCCAGGCGTTGCGGCTGGTTCGACGCTGTACTCGTGCGTCAAACCGCCAAAGTCGGCGGCATCGATTCCCTCGCTTTGACCAAATTGGACGTGTTGGACACTTTGGAGGAAATCAAGATCTGCGTCGCTTACGAACTAAGAGGCCAGCAACTCGATTTTCTGCCCGCAAATTCCGAAGATCAGGCCCAGATCAGGCCAATTTACGAACGCCATCCAGGATGGACACACCCGTGCGCAGGCGTCCGATCGTGGACAGACCTGCCCGCAGAGGCCCTTGCCTATATTCGCCGCCTAGAGGAGTTGGTTGAGATTCCTACAAGCCTGATCTCAACGAGCCCCAAACGCGAGGATACAATTTTGAAATTTGATCCCTTTGCTACCGATTAGATGCTAACGAACGCCCACTCAGGGCTGTAAAACCCCTCCGCCCTCAACCAGAAAAAGATGCCCTTGGGGCTGGGGCTCGGCGTTAAGGCGGTGAAACCCTGTCTCACCATAGCCGCGCTTGGCGCACGTCGAGTCGGCGAGCTGGACCCAAAACTCTTCGAATTCTTCGTCAATGCACAGCACCTGGTCCCCACCAACCACAAACTTGGGCGAGCGGAGCTTGTCGCGTGCATGGACAAAAACTTCGTCAATCTGGGCCTGAAGCCCCTCCTCCTCCAAATATTCGTAGAGGTCGGATCCGCACGTCTCGGGTTCGAGATCCTGCCAGCCGAAGGCATGGATCTGATCGTTTTGAGCAACCGCGACGGCGATCAACAAAGCCTGATCGGCGTTGTTGCAAACCCGCACCTCGCTATGACCGATCCCCGAGTAGAAGAAGCAAGTTAGGAACAAAGGCGCAAGACGTATCATGGACCCACGTTAGGCCCGACACAAAAGACCTGCAAGCATCGATTCGAACGGCAAGCTTTCTCGCGCGGAGGGTCCCTGCGTCGTTCCGACTTGGAATCCGCGCGCGTCATCGTCATTTCATCCTCAGAAGCCTGTGGGGGACTCGTAGCGCGATTTCGGAATATATCCCTGTTTAGGCGTCAAGCCAAATTTTTGCTCGGGACCAACCCGTAATTTGTGGGCATCTATCCCCGACTTGTCAGACCAAAAAACACCAGGGTCCAAGGACATCTTGACACCTTATCCACCGTCCTGGCCTTGGCTATAAAAACTACAATCTTCTTTAATATTTATTTTTATTTAGGGTTTCAAACCACCCGTGTTTTCGTAACACCCTCGTCTTAATCCATGTCTCCCGTGTCAAAATCGCTTCTTTCGACCCTCCAGGGCCGTCCCGTATTGCAAGTGCCGATTTGGCTCATGCGTCAGGCGGGGCGGCATCTGCCCGAATATCGCGCCCTACGCGCCAAGGCGGGCAGTTTTTTGGAATTGGTTTGTTCGCCAGAATTGGCCGCCGAGGTGACGCTGCAACCGGTGCGCCGATACGCTATGGATGGATCGATCTTGTTTGCCGATATTTTGCTGGTCCCCTGGGCCTTGGGGCAGGATTTGAATTTTGAAACGGGCGAGGGGCCGCAGCTGGGACCCATGCCCGAGGTTTGGTCGGAAGATCTCGCGCGACTGGACCCGATTTACGAAACACTTCGCTTGCTCGCCGCGGACTTGAGGTCGACCTCCGTCACACAGATCGGGTTTGTTGGCGCCCCGTGGACCGTCGCAACCTACATGATCGAACGGGCGAAACCCACCTTTGCGGCGTCGCGGGCTTTTTTGGCCACGGATCGGGCGCACCCTTTGTTCGACCGTCTGATTGCGGCCACCATCCGCTACGCCCAGGCGCAGATTCGCGCGGGGGCCGAGGTCATCAAGATTTTTGATTCTTGGGCGGGTCAACTCCAGGGTTTGGACCTGCACCGCTGGTCTTTCGAGCCCATGGCGCAAATCGGCGCGGCCCTGAAACCGACGCCAGTGATTTACTTTCCCCGTGGCGGCCATGAGGCTCTCAAAGACTTGGCGTCCTTGGTGGAAGGGCCTTGTGCCTTTGCGTTGAGCGAGCAAGCCGATGTGGATCTGGTCCGTCATCAACTCGGCGCGCAGGTTTGCTTGCAGGGCAATTTGGATCCGCAGGTGTTGCTCGGTCCGCCCCAAGACCAAGAACGCGCGGTCAAGGAACTGATCCGTCGGACCCGGGGCACACGCCACATTGTAAATTTGGGACACGGTGTCGATAAGCGCACGAACCCTGCGCGGGTTCAGGCTTTGGTCGACCAGGTAAGGGCAGGGTAATGCAAACGTTTCTCCTTCAAAATGCGCACTGGATTACCGTTCTTCATGTTTTGGCGGTCATATCGTGGATGGCGGCGCAGCTCTATTTGCCGCGTCTCTTCGTCTACCATTGCCAGGCAACACTGGGCGGGGAGGCCAGTACCATGCTCAAACTTATGGAGCGTCGCTTGCTCAAATTCATCATGACGCCCGCCATGGTCGCCAGCCTGATCTTTGGCTTGCTTCTGGTCTGGGCCAAGCCGAATTTGGCGAGTCAGCCTTGGTTCAGCCTTAAAATGCTGGCCGTTTTGGGTCTCTTTGCGACGCACGGGCTTTGCGCGCGCGCGGTTCATCAGTTCGCCCTCGACCAGAACATCAGGAGCGCGCGATTTTATCGGATTTTGAACGAGGTTCCGACGCTTGCCATGATTCTGGCGCTCGTGTGCGTCATCGGCTTGCGCGCCTATCCCGCGTTTATCGGCTGACTCCTGCTCTTTGGTGCGACGATCCCTCGGGTCTTGATTCTCGCGCGGTGTGTCAATACATCTTTGGGTGAGGGCGGGTCCTCCGCGCTTTTGCTTATCCAAGGACACATGATATGAAACTTCAGGACCTGAAGGCTAAGGCGCCTGCGGAGCTTTTGGCTTTTGCTGAGGAATACGAAATCGAAGACGCCGCTGCCATGCGCCCGCAGGAGCTCATGTTTGCCCTGCTCAAGCAGGAGGCCGAGGACGGCAACAAAATCTTTGCCGCTGGGGTCTTGGAAATTTTGCAAGACGGGTTTGGGTTTTTGCGCAGCCCAGAGGCAAACTACTTGCCTGGTGTCGATGATATATACTTATCACCGCAAATGATCCGCCGAAACGCCCTGCGCACCGGCGACACGGTCGAGGGGGAAATCGCCGCCCCACGGCAGGAGGAACGCTATTTCACTTTGACCGAAGTCACGGGCATCAACTTCGACAAGGCCGAGAAGACCCGCAGTCGCGTCAACTTCGATTCGCTGACGCCGCTGTACCCCGAGGCGGCGCTGAGGCTGGAAATCGAAGATCCAAGCGCGAAAAACAGGACGGGGCGCGTGATCGACCTCATTACCCCGATCGGCAAGGGGCAGAGGGCCCTGATCGTGGCACCGCCGCGCACGGGAAAAACCATGATGTTGCAGTCGATCGCCGATTCGGTGGCGCGCAATAATCCTGAAGTTTATTTGCTCGTCCTGCTGGTCGATGAACGCCCAGAGGAGGTGACTGACATGCAGCGGTCGGTTCGCGGTGAAGTCGTGGCCTCGACCTTCGACGAGCCCGCGGCGCGCCATGTCCAGGTTTCCGACATGGTGATCGAAAAGGCCAAGCGGTTGGTCGAGCATGGGCACGATGTGGTTATTCTGCTCGATTCGATTACACGGTTGGCGCGGGCCTTCAACGCCACCATGCCCAGTTCGGGCAAGATCGGAACGGGCGGCGTCGATACCAACGCTCTGCAAAGGCCAAAGCGGTTTTTTGGGGCGGCGCGGAACATCGAGGAAGGCGGGTCCCTGACCATCATCGGAACGGCGCTCGTCGATACGGGGTCCAAAATGGACGAGGTGATTTTCGAGGAGTTCAAAGGCACAGGAAACGCTGAAATCGTCCTGGATCGCAAACTCGCCGACAAGCGCACCTACCCCGCGATTGATATCGGTAAATCGGGTACGCGGCGCGAGGAACTGCTTGTCGATAAGGGGCAGTTGACCAAAATGCACGTCTTGCGCCGGATTCTTATGAACATGGGCACGGGCGATTCCATGGACTTCCTGTTGGAAAAACTCAAAGACGCCAAGTCCAACGAGGAATTCTTCGCGCGTATGAACCAGTAAAAACCCCTTGAGTTAAGATGTTTCACGTGAAACATGGCGGTGGCTGACGCAACAACCATCTTCGCTCCAGCGACGGCGGCGGGCACCGCAGGCGTGGCAGTGATCCGCGTGAGCGGACCTCAAACGCCGTCTGTCGTCAGGAAATTGATCGGCAAGGTGCTGCCGCCGCGCCACGCGCGCCTCCAGAATTTGAAAGACCCACGCGACGGGTCAGACATAGATCGAGCGATTACCATTTGGTTTCCAGGTCCTGCCTCGTTCACGGGCGAAGATGTCCTGGAGTTGCAGATTCATGGCAGCCCTGCCTTGGTGCAAGTCTTGTCCGACATTTTGGTTTCCCTAGGTCTGGAGCCGGCGCAACCTGGGGGATTCGTCCGGCGGGCGTTCGAAAATGGAAAGCTCGACGTGATCGGCGTCGAGGCCTTGGACGCTGTACTGAACGCCAGCGACCCAGCGGGCTTAAAAGTGGCACAAGGCCAGTTCGGGCAGGCCCGGCAAGTCCTGTTCCAGGCGTGGCGCCAGGACTTGGTTCGCCTGCAAGCCGCGTGCGAAGCCCTGATCGACTTTCCCGACGACGATTTACCGCAGGACCTTGTGGCGCAAAACGCGCGCCGTTTAGCGCGCCTGACTCGCCAGGTTGCGGCGCTAAACGAGCGGTCCGACAAGGCACAGGCCATCGTATCGGGGTTTGAAATTCTCTTGGTTGGGCCGCCCAATGTCGGCAAGAGCACCTTGATGAACGCCATCGCTGGCTACGAGCGTGCCATCGTCACTCCAGTGCCTGGGACGACTCGCGATTTCGTTGAACTTGAGGTGCGGCTTGGCCCGTTCAATGTCACCTTCGTCGATACGGCGGGGTTGCGGTCGAGCCATGACGAAGTCGAGCAGATGGGGATTCGTCGCACGCGGCAACGGTTTGAAACCGCGACTCTCATTTTGAACCTCCATGAACGCGGCACCAGGCCCATGGCCATTGAGGCGCCCTGCCCCGTATGGACACTTCAGTCCAAATCGCATCAGCCAGGCCGGCGGTCGGTTGCAGCGGGCGAATCGGGGCAGGCGGGTCTAGCAGCGCTTCTGCAAGAAGTGACGACTTGGTTGGAAAAGACTTATGGATCGGCGCTGACCGACATGTCCTTCCATGGCGCACGTCAAGTGTTTCACGTGAAACAAATGGCGCGCGCCTTGCGGGCGGCGCAGCACGAGCGTCTATTGCCCGAATTGCAAGCGGAGTCGTTGCGTCAAGCCGCGACGGCTTTGGGTCACCTCAGCGGCCAAATCCATGTGGAAGACGTGCTGGACGACCTATTCAAAGGATTTTGCATTGGAAAATAAGCCCCCAGTCAAACCAACGCTTCGCAAAAATGTTTGAGTCGGCACGATTCACCATCGATGCTCTGCTGAAGTGGTCGGTTCTGGAAGCCCAAAGTCTGATGGTGCTGAACAAGGGCGACTCGCAACGCGGCCTGATTTTGCTGCAGCAGGAACTCAGGACTGGGGCCTCAAAGATCTGGATTCAAGAAACCAATGAGCGAGGCGTTCGCGTGTTCAGGCCGCGCCATGGCGATCCCATGTCCCCAGACCAGGCGCAGGCCTTTATCGAACGCGAACTTGGTCGGGACTCGGACCTATGGGTCGTGATTCACGAACGCTCGGACGGAACCTTGCCACCAGTCTTGCAGCAAAGCTGAGGAGCTAAGCATCGTAACTCAGATTGCAGAGGAGGGCTTTCGCCGCCGCTCGTATCAATCTCCGACCACGATCTCTTCAATTTTGGCGCCAGGAAAGGTTTTTAAGGCCGCTTGAACCAGCGGGTGACGCTCGGCCGCGGCGCGTTTGGCTTGGCGGGCTGCGTAGGCATTTTCGGCGACCGTCGCTGCCCCCTGGCCTTGCGCCAGCGTGACGAACCAGGTTGTTCCCGTCCAGGCCAGCAGATGGGTCGCAAGTTTTGTGAGATGTTGGGGCGTCAGACGGTCGTGCTTCGCCAACTCCAAATGGCCAGGGCGCAGGGAGATCAGCCTGCCGTAAGCGCGTAAATCTGCGGCCAAATGCACGTTGCGGACCGCTTCGAGCCCCTCGATCATATCCTCGAGCGAATCGATGGATCGCCGCTGATCCTGGTCGGGGATCGCGTGAATCGCCCTTACATTCGGGTCCGCGCCAGAGCTGCCCGGGAGGGGATCGAAGGTTGGTTCAATCGCGTCGGATCGGGGTGCGTTCGCGGTGACCGACTTTGGGGATGGGTTTTGCTCGTCGCGGTTAAGGGACGCCCCCGTCAGCTTTTTTGCGATTTGATCCGGCGTTGGCAAAGTGCCCGCGTAGGCCAAGCGTATCAGCGCCATGTCGGCGGCTTCCTTGGGATGTTCGGCGCCCCGAACTTCGGTCATGGCAAGGCCCAAAATTTGCCAAGCGCGGGCCAAGTGCGCCACGGACAGGCGATCGGCCATGTCCTGGCCTTTGGTTCGGGCGGCGTCGCTCAGGCCTAAGTCGTCTTTGGCCGACCCAACTTTGACCCGCGTCATCCAATGGACCAGATCGGCGAGGTCGCTCAGCACGGTCAGGGGCGGGGCCCCTGCGGCGTAAAGACGATCAAAGAGGCCTAGGGTGGCCTCCATATCCCCGCCCATCAGGCGCTCGCACAAGTCCAGAACCTGCGCGCGATCCGCCAGACCCAACATGTCCTGGACGCTCTGGGCCGTCAAGGGCGATCCAGAAAGGGAAATGGCTTGATCCAAAATTGACAGGCCATCGCGGGCAGAGCCATCGGCGGCGCGGGCAATGAGCGACAGGGCTTCTGCTTCCGCCTCCAGTCCCTCTTGCCCGATCACATGGGTAAAGAGATCGACCAAGACGTCCATGTCGATGCGCCGCAAATCGAAGCGTTGGCAGCGCGAAAGGACCGTAACGGGGACTTTGCGAATTTCGGTGGTCGCGAAGATAAAAATGACTTGGTCGGGCGGCTCCTCCAAGGTTTTTAAGAGGGCATTGAAGGCATTCGATGACAGCATATGAACTTCATCGATGATAAAGATCTTGAATCGCCCCAAAGTCGGTCGATAGGCCACCGTTTTTTGAAGCTCGCGGATATCATCGACGCCCGTATGACTCGCCGCGTCCATTTCCAGCACGTCGGGATGATGGTCGCCCAAGATCGCGGCGCAATTGTCGCATGTCCCGCAGGGGTCGGGCGTCGGTCCCTCGACGCCAGGGGCCGAGCAATTGAGCGCACGGGCCAAAATCCGCGCGGTCGTGGTCTTTCCGACCCCGCGCACGCCCGTCAACATGAAAGCGTGGGCCAAGCGACCCGACGTGATGGCGTTGGTAAGGGTACGGACCAGCGCGCCCTGGCCGTAGAGGGTTGAAAAATCGCGGGGGCGGTACTTGCGCGCCAACACGCGGTACCCCGCCGTGTCGGCCCCTGCGCCCCCTAAGCCCAGTTCCATAGGCGCGATTTAGTGCCTTGCATCTAGAATACCAACCCTTGATCATCCCAAAGACTAGCGACCAAGTGGGAGCGCAGCCTGCGTGGCGCAGACACGCTACCAAAGGGTCTTTGCAAACGACCCTCGGTACAAGACCTCTTGCGATTCGCAGGGAAATCCCGCACAAGTCCATGAGGAAAGTTGACGGCGGACGTGCGCCGCCCTGAACCTGGTCAGGCCGGGAACGGAGCAGCCACAGGGGCAGGCGCGCGGGTCGCTTGTCAACTTTCCGTCTCAAAACCTATGGCGGAGTCCCCTCGATTGGAACAATCGACCCTGAAAGGAACATCCGCGCCAACAAAGGGTTTCAAAGTCATTCAAGCGATTCGGCATTGGCACGTATGGCGATAGAGGCCGCTTCCTTGCCTTTGTCCGCTGGGTTTCTCGAGCGCGGCACCCCTGAGGAGCCACGACGGTTCCTCGGGTTTTCGGGCGGTCGCGTGTTGGTGGACGCGGGGTCTTTGGTGTGGGTACAGCCCGACCCAGGTGACTTGGCGGTATTTTTGGGAAACTGGCAAGGTGTCGCTTTTTTTGCCCAAAACGTGCCAACAATGGCCGCTGTTCTGGGCAACGCTACTGATTTCTGGGCTCTGCCCAAAACCTTAGCTGCCCCTTATCTCGGGTTGGTTTGCCAAGGGCAGCATCTGTTGCGATGGCACCACAGCAACCGATTTTGCGCCAAATGCGGAACCGAGACCCGCGTGCAAAATTGGGGCCGTCAGCGACACTGTGCGCCTTGCGCTCAGGATTTGTACCCGCGCATTGACCCCGCGGTCATCATGCTGGTGCAAAGTCCCGACCTGAGCCACGTTGTCTTGGCCAATACCAAGACCATGCCTTCGGGTCTACATTCCTTGTTAGCGGGTTATGTCGAACCTGGCGAAGCGTTGGAAGACACGGTTCGGCGCGAAACCTGGGAGGAGGCAGGGCTGCGCGTTGCGCATCTGACCTACGTCGCGAGCCAGCCTTGGGCGCAGTCCAGGTCCCTCATGGTCGGGTTCACCTGCGTTGCCAAGAGCTGGGATTTGACCATCGACACGGAAGAGTTGAACTCGGCCAAATGGTTCAGCAGGGCCGATTTGACGCGAGCCGAGACGGAGTCGACCTACCTTCTCCCACGCCCGAACACCATTGCGCGCCACTTGCTGGACCAGTGGTGGCATTCCGCCTTAGGCGATCACCGCTGAAACCAGCGGCTCTATGGTTGGTCTCGTCGAGTTGTTTTGATGGATCCATGGTATGACCTCTTGCACCTGCGGGGGATTCACCCTAGGGGCTCTGGCGTTAAACAAAAAAGGCTTGCGCCATGAAGGCTGATACCCACCCCGACTATCACGAAATTACTGTGATCATGACCGACGGCAGCGAATTCAAAACCCGTTCGACTTGGGGCGCCGAAGGCGATACCTTAAGATTGGACATCGACCCCAAGACCCACCCTGCGTGGACGGGGGTTCAGCGCCTTACCGATACGGGGGGTCAGGTGGGCAAGTTCAAGAACCGTTTCGGGGCCATCGATTCGCTCAAAATTTGAGCCGATATTAGAGATCTTGATCCAAAGCGCCCGTCTGGCTCGGGCCCGTTTGTTTTGGTCAGGCCCGCCCCTGAGTCTTCATGACGTTTCGCGGACGCCGTGATCACTTAAGTCTGGGCGACCCGTTTTTCGATCCTGTTCAGCCCGCCGAATTTGGCGCTCTGAAGGTTCGCTACTTCAACAGGAACGCCGCCACAACGATCGGCCTCGCCGACTTCTGCGAGGCGGAGGTGGAGCGCCACTTTGGTCGCTTCGTGGCCCTGCCCGACAGTCTGCCTCAGCCCCTGGCGCTGCGCTACCACGGGCATCAGTTTCAGGTCTACAATCCCGACATCGGCGACGGACGCGGGTTCCTCTTCGCCCAAGGCGAGGAGATTGCTCGCCCAGGAATGCCCGCGCAGCCCCCCGCCATACCCCGCCTCCTGGATTTGGGCACCAAAGGCAGCGGCACGACGCCGTTTTCGCGCACGGGCGATGGGCGGCTGACCCTGAAGGGCGCGGTTCGCGAACTTTTGGCGACCAGCTTGCTCGCTGCCCAGGGCGTTCCCACCTCGCGCACCTTTGCCCTGATCGAGGACTTAGAAACCCAGTTGGTGCGCGGCGACGAACCCTCGCCCACCCGCGCGGCGGTGCTGACGCGCTTGTCCCACTCGCACATCCGGTTCGGCACCTTCCAGGCCTTGGCTTACGACCATCGCCACGAAGAACTTGAGCGCCTCGTGCGCTACGTATTGAGGACCTATTTTGGCTGCTCTGAGACAGGATTGAGCTGCGAGATTGCGGTGCAAACCTTTTTGCAGGAGGTGGTTCGGCGCCAAGCCCTGAAAGTTGCGGCCTGGATGATGGCGGGCTTTACCCACGGGGTCCTCAATACCGACAATATGAATGTAACGGGCGAGTCGTTTGACTATGGCCCTTGGCGATGGATCCCGACCTACGATGAGGGCTTTACCGCAGCCTACTTCGACCACCAAGGCCTCTACGCCTTTGGCCGCCAACCCCGCGCCGTGGCGTGGAACTTGTCCGCTCTTGCCGCCGCCCTAACCCCCATTCATCGCGCGACCCAGCCCTTGCGGGAAATCTTGGCGCGCTTCAGTCCTGCCCTGCAAAGCGCTACGATCGCGCAATTTTTCTGGCGGACGGGGCTTGAGTCCAGCGGCCATACCGCCACCGACACGGCCCTGGCCGAAGGGGTCTTAGGCCAACTCAAGCAAGAGCAAAGCCCGTTTGAAACCTTGTTTTACGCCTTAAGCACCGACCAGCGCCACCTCCTGTCCGATCCCATGCGCGCGCTTGTCCAAGGCTGGACGGGGTCTCCCCTCAGCTACGAACCTCAGACCCTGTTGATCGATGAAGTCGAGGTCCTGTGGGACGCCATCGCCGCCCGCGACGATTGGGAGCCCTTGAACCACAAAATCCGCCTCTTAGATCAGCTTTATCGGCTTCGACGCGCCTGGGACGCGCCGTCGGTTCGTGGCATGGAGACCCGACATGATTGATTTGCACTTGAAGGGCCAGACCGTATTTGTCGCGGGGGGCACCAGCGGCATCAACCTCGGCATCGCTGAGTGCTTTGTTGACCAAGGGTGCCAGGTTTTTGTGGTCGGGCGCAACCATGAGAAGATGCATGCTGCGGTCGAAGCCCTGCAAGCGCGCGGGACGGGATCGGCGGCGGGGGCTTGTACCGATGTCCGCGACTACGACGGGGTCAAGGGAGTATTCGCGGCCTGCGTCGACCGGTTCGGGCCCGTCGATGTGCTGGTGTCGGGGGCGGCTGGAAATTTTCCTGCGCTGATGAACGGGCTCTCCCCCAACGGGTTTAAGTCGGTTATGGACATCGACTTGCTCGGCACGTTCCATGTGCTGCGCGCGGGCTACCCGCATCTGCGGCAACCAGGTGCGCGCGTCATCAATATCTCGGCGCCGCAAGCTTGGGTGCCCATGCGCGCCCAGGTCCATGTCTGCGCGGCCAAGGCGGGGGTCGATATGGTGACCAAAACCCTGGCCCTGGAATGGGGACCCAAGGGCATTTCGGTCAATTCGATTTCGCCTGGCCCCATCGCGGGCACCGAAGGGATGGCGCGTCTGGCGCCCACGCGCAAGTTGCTGGACCAAACCCGCGCGTCGGTTCCCCTTGGCCGTTTGGGGCATCCCCACGATGTGGGAAAGGTTGCCCTCATGCTCGCCTCCGAATTTGGCGCTTACGTGAGTGGTGCGGTGATTCCCGTTGACGGTGGCTGGTCATTGGCAGGGGCCTCGGGCAGCATGGAAAATCTGGCGTCCCTGAGCTTGGAGACAGGCTTGCTGAAAGAAACAGAGGCCTGATACCAGCGGCGCGATTGAAAATGACTCTTATGTTCGCTGGTATGATACCAGCGGCGAATGAGAATGACTCTTATATTCGCTGGTATAAGGGCCGCGACTGCGGCCCCCGTAGCGGCCCCGGGAATGGCGCGAAAGCGCCTCGGGGTATAAGCGAAGGCCCCGTCGGAGGCGAAACGCGAAGCGTTTCTGCCGTGAGACATAAAACGGCCAAAAAGGTGTCAACCTTTTTGGCCGTTGGTATGATACGGCCACCGCGCTGTTCCAATCCTCGCGCGTGCGTGATTGGGGCGCCAGCTTGAAATTGGCCAGGTGCGACGCCATTTGCCTAACACGACCCTGGTCGGGGACTTGAAAAGGTATGGGATCACGCTTCTGAGCGAGGTGATCGGTGCGAAGCCTTGGGTTGCCTAAGCAGACTGCATGGGTCAGGAGACTTTGATGAGCCAAAGTATGACTCTGCCAGCCCTATCGGCAGACTCCAATCTCACGCGCTACTTAAGCGAAATCAAAAAATTTCCGATGCTCAGCGCCGAGGAAGAGTTTCAGTTGGCGACCGACTGGCGCGCGCAAGGCGACGTGGCGGCGGCCCATAAGCTGGTAACGAGCCATTTGCGCCTAGTCGCCAAGATCGCCATGGGGTATCGAGGCTATGGATTACCAGTGACGGAGCTGATTTCGGAGGGCAATGTCGGCATGATGCAAGCGGTCAAGAAGTTCGACCCCGACAAAGGGTTTCGCCTGTCAACCTACGCCATGTGGTGGATCCGCGCGTCGATCCACGAATACATTTTGCATTCCTGGTCGCTCGTAAAAATGGGAACCACGGCGGCACAAAAGAAACTGTTTTTCAACTTACGGCGGATGAAAAACCAAATGCAAGCTTACGAGGATGGGGACCTGAGCCCCGAACACGTGCGCCAAATCGCCGAACGCCTCGACGTAGGCGAAGACGACGTGATTTCGATGAACCGCCGCATGACGGGTGGCGATCAGTCGCTCAATGCGCCTATGCGTGTCGATGGTGACGGCGAATGGCAGGATTGGTTGGTCGATGACACCCCGGGGCAGGAAATTCGTTTGGCCGAGAGCGATGAGTTCGACAAGCGGCGCGAATTGCTGACCCAGGCCATGTCGGGGCTGAACGACCGCGAGCGAGACATTATTGTCAAACGCCGCCTGTCGGAGGACCCCAGCACCCTCGAAGACTTGAGCCAGACCTACAAGGTTAGCCGAGAACGCATTCGCCAAATCGAAGTCCGGGCATTTGAGAAACTGCAAGACGCCATCAAGGCCGCGGCCGAAAAACAAAACCTACTTGTCGCGCCTTAAAACCTGGGATCGTTCGTAACGTCGATTTCGCCCACGTGTCTGCGCCACCTGGATTTCGCTTGCACTTAGCCGCTCTGATACCAGCGGCGACCAGGAATGACTCTTATGTTCGCTGGGTTAAGGGCCGCGACTGCGGCCCCCCAAGCGGGCTCCAAGCCCGAAGGGCGCAGGGAATGCCCGCGCTCCAAACAGTTGGGCTCCAAGCCCGAAGGGCGCAGGGAATGCCCGCGCTCCAAACAGTTGGGCTCCAAGCCCGAAGGGCGCAGGGAATGCCCGCGCTCCAAACAGTTGGGCTCCAAGCCCGAAGGGCGCAGGGAACGCCCGCGCTCCAAACGTGCCGCCCCGAGACAAGCTAAGCTGGTATAAGTTAGAAACCTCCAACGCTAGCCAAGATTTCGAGCACGTATCGCCGTATTCAAGGTTTCTTTTCTGAAACAAACCTTGTTCAAGATTGATCATCACTACTGATTGTACAGATGCTCAACCTTCCAAGAATCTGGAACCTTTGTCTTGCCTCGATTCTGCGTTCCTCAACGGCTCGGCGAATCAAACCTTCGCGGCGCTGGGATCGGCAGGCTTGAGCGCGTGGCTTCCGCTTTTCTGGTCCTGGTCCGCGCTGATATTCCAAGCCAAGATCAGCCCGTTGAGCTGCGAGGGCGTCAGAAACTGGCGTCGCACCATAATGAGGGTCAACAAGACGACGGTCGCCAACATGGCCCAAAGGCTGACCAACCAGAGAATCAGAGGAATGGCGAACAGGAACAGGCGTATGGCGCGATTGAAGTGCTGGCCCGCCACGACATTGAGGGCGGCGGCCCGATCGGCGCTGCGCTGGGTCGCGGGGCTCCCTGGCGGCCCCAAGGTCCCCAGCGCGATGGCGTTGTACCCAAAGAGCCGAAAGGCCCAAGAAAATTCAAAGAACGCCAGCGCATAAGCAAACATGAGGCCCAGGGCCTTGAGCCCCAAGCCCTGCGGGGTGAAGACCACCAAGAGGCTCAAGGAGTCCGCTGCCGTGAGAATCGTAAAACCCGCCCCAATCCCAAGTAAGGAAGCCGAGCCAAAGTAGGCGGCGCCGTTTTGCTGTAGAATTAGGATTTGCCCGTCGGGCATCCGCAATTCCCGGTCCGCGGCGGCCCGAAACCAGGCGCGCCGAGTCTTGGCCATGGCTCGGGAAAGGGTGTGGCGGGCCCAAGGCGAAAATTCCACGACCCAAGAGTAGAACAGGAAGATCGCAAGATAGGTCGCGAGCGCCACCCACTCGGCCAGCGGCAGAGTCATGGTTTTGGCCCAGCACCCCAGGTGCGCAGCTTGGCGAAGGCCGCCGCAAATCCGGTGGTGGCCTGATCTTGGGTCGCTTGATCGACTGCGGGGGTGGACGAGCGCGTTGGGGCTTTTTGGGGTGGTTTGACGGGAACCAATACCTGGGCAACGCGGCTGGCGAAACCTTGATCGTCCCCCTCCAGAAGGCGCGGCAACTCCCGGCTTAGGGCGGGAAGCATCTTGGCAATCCATGTCTCATCGGCCTTAGGGAAATCGTGCAAGACCCAGGCGGCGACTTGGGCCTTGTGCCCTGGATGGCCCACGCCCAGGCGCACGCGCCGATACCCGGTGTCTTTCCACTGGCTCTCAATCGACTTGAGGCCCCGATGCCCGCCCGTACCGCCCCCGACCTTGACGCGGAGCTTGGCGGGCGCCAGATCGATCTCATCGTAGATCACTGTCATGTCCGCGGCCTTAAGCTTAAAAAAAGCCAAGGCCTGACGTACGCTGTCGCCCGACTTATTCATATAGGTCTGGGGTTTGAGCAGAATGAGCTTGCGGCCCCCAAGGTGGCCCTGGGCAACCAAGCCGCTGAAATCTTTGCGCCAGGGAGTAAAACCCGCCTGCGACGCGTGGATTTCATCTAGGGCGCGAAAACCGATATTGTGGCGATTACGGGCGTACTTTTTGCCAGGATTACCCAAGCCAACGACCAGATGCGGGGTCATGCGTATATTCTAAACGAACGAGGCGCGCGCCAGCCCCCATGAACGAACAAAGGGCTTATACCAGCGGCGGCCCAGAATGACTCTTTTGATCGCTGGTATAAGGGCCGCGACTGCGGCCCCCATAGCGGGCTCCAAGCCCGAAGGGCGCAGGGAACGCCCGCGCTCCAAACGCGCGGCCCCGAGAATAGAGGACACGCGCCTCGGGGTATAAGCGAAGGCCCCGTCCGGCGGTCGGGCTGAGCGAGCATAGCGAGAGAGTAGAGACCGCACCTAAAAGCGTCGGGCTGAGCGAGCATAGCGAGAGAGTAGAGACCGCACCTAAAAGCGTCGGGCTGAGCGAGCATAGCGAGCGAGTAGAGACTGCGACCTCGAAATGCCGAAACGCGAAGCGTTTCTGCCGTGAGACACAAAACGGCCAAAAAAGTGTCAACTTTTTTCGCCGTTGGTATTGGCGCCATTGCCTGGCCCAAGACCCGCGCGAATGGCCGCGCGGTCCTATTCGCCAACGCTGCCGTCGCGGGCGGCCTGACGCGCCGCTTCCATCTGCGCGCGTTTCAGGGCAGACGGCGCCGTCAGCGTTGCGATGACGAAGTCGCGTCCGCGAATGGTCGGCACGACCGAATCGGGCACCTCAACGTCGGACCATTTGAGCGAGTCGTTGACATCTTTGCCCGTCAAGTTGAGGGCAAAGGCGGCGGGAATATCTTTGGCTAGACAGGCAACTTCCACCGTTTTGCGCACAACGTTCAGCACCGCACCCCGCTTCATTCCTGGGGACGCGACTTCGTTTTCAAAAATGACGGGGACCCGTACTTTGATCCGCGACGTATCCGAAACGCGCATGAAATCGACATGGATCGGCTGATCCGTCACCCGATCAAATTGCACGGCACGCGGGAGGACCTGGGCGACCTTGCCGTCGATGTTGAGATGCATGAGGGTGGAAAAAAACCGCGGGTCGCGCAGGCCTTTGTCGAGCTCAACTGGACCGACCGAAACCATCGCGGGATCCCCACCGTCCCCGTAAACGATGGCGGGAACGCGGCCCTGGCGACGAATGGCACGCGCGGCGCCTTTACCAGCATCCGCTTTGGGGTTTGCGTCAAATATGCGAACTTCAGACATGGGAGTCTCCTTATCTCTTGGGGTTAAGAAAATAGATCAGAAACGGAGGCGTTGTTGCCAATCCGCCCGATGGCATCGCCCAATAGGGGTGCGATGGAGATATGGCGGATGTTGCTGACCGCCTGAATTTTTTCGGTCGCCTGAATAGAATCCGTCACGACCAATTCGCGAATGGCCGACTTTGAAATCAGATCAGCGGCCGGATCCGAAAAGACACCGTGGGAGATGTAGGCGCTGACGGAGGTTGCGCCCCGATCCATCAACTCCTCGGCAGCGTTGCAAAGCGTGCCGCCAGAATCGACAATATCATCGATCAAAATACAGGCCTTTTGGGAAACATCGCCGATGATGTTCATAACTTCCGACACCCCAGCACGCGGCCGGCGCTTGTCAACGATGGCCAATTCGCACCCCAGGCGGCTCGCCAAAGCCCGCGCGCGCACAACGCCGCCTATGTCGGGGGAGACGATCATGATTTGGTCGCCAGACCCCAGGGTTTTGCGAATGTCGGCGGTCAGGGTTGGGCCAGCGAACAAGTTGTCGGTCGGCACGTCGAAAAACCCCTGAATCTGCCCAGCGTGCAAGTCCAGAGTTAGGACACGATCGGCGCCCGCGTTCACGATCAGGTTGGCCACTAGTTTGGCGGTAATGGGGGACCGAGGCGACGACTTGCGGTCTTGCCGGGCGTAGCCGTAGTAGGGAATGACCGCGGTAATGCGATCCGCCGAGCCGCGCTTGAGCGCGTCGATCGTGACCAGCAACTCGATCAGGTTGTCATTGGCTGGACAGGACGTTGGCTGAATCAAAAAGACATCTTGTCCACGGACATTTTCCATGATTTCGACGAAGACTTCCTGGTCACGAAACCGCTGAAAATTGGTTTGGGTCAGGGGGATGTCCAAGTGGCGGGAAATGCCCTGCGACAGGGGACGATTGGCCGTCCCAGATACGAGCTTCATCGCATTCTCCTTGCCCCCAATGACCTCTGGACCCGTAGGCCAGCACACGGCAGCTTGTTTAGCTTCGCGACGCGGTTAAGACCCGAACCGAGTTTTGTAAAGAGACCTCGTTTTAGAGCAGGTCTTTTACAGACCCTGATCCTCAACCTGGTAGACCTCATTCGACAAGGGCAAGACATCGGGGTCGAGAACAAGGGGCTCATTGAGCGCCGCGACCGCGCGCGGGATGCGGTAGGACACGCCGTCCAGTATGAGTTCGATTTGGTCCAAATGCTCGGTCATCAGCCGCATCCGCTGCCCATCGGGAACTTTGTATTGGTCGCCGCGCTGGTATTCAGCGCGCAAAATGGCCTGATCGCTGCGATCATCGACGAGCGTAAGGTAGGCAAGGCCGAGGGCAGAGATGACCACGCGATGCTGCTGATCAATCGCCTCCAGCGGCAACGGTTCTAGGTTGCGGCGGTCGGGCCGCGCCAAGGGCACGGAAACGCCGTAGACCGTCACTTGGTCCTGGTTTGCCGTCAAATCGACGGTGGCGTTCATGGTTCCATCAACAGCCGTCGTCGCCGAACTCTGCGCGAGGTTCTGAGCGCTCACGTTCCTGCCCAGGTCCAAGGTCGCGGTCAGCGTTTCAGACTCTCTCGTCTGCGCTAACCCTGTCGTCTGGTTTACTGGCGTCTGGTCTATTGCTGCCGAACGGGCGGTTTCGAGAACGATGTATTGCTGGGGTTGCGTTTCCAAGCTCGTTAAGGTCGGTCGGTCGGGGTTCGTCGTCGCCGTGTAGGCGGCCATGACGAAATAAGAACTGCCGAGGAGCAGGGCGGCGATGGTCAACACAGCGAAAGACGGCCAGCGCGGCGAGTAGGACACCGTTGCCACACCGCTGAGCAGGTCTGGAGACCCTGCAGCGGAAGACTGCGCAGGGCGCAAAGCGCGCTCATCACGATAGAGCCTTACCATATGACGGGTGGGCAAGCCTAGGTACTTGGCGTAGGCAAGGACAAACCCCTCGCCGTACCCGCCCTTGGGCAGAACTTCCAGTTCCCCCTCCTCCAGCGCACGCAAATGCTCGCGGCGGATACACAAGTCTGCCGCAGCATCCTCAACCGTTCGACCGTAGAAATCGCGATAGGCGCGCAGAATCACCCCAACGGGCTGGCCCGCCCATTCCTGCGCGCAGAATGGGGACTGGGACGCGTCTTCTACGCTGTCTTGGGATTGTCGGTTAAACATAAAACAATCAATAAGTTTCTAACAAATGCGCGGTTAGAGTCCTGAACGAAAAAACACAATAGAGCGGGCCGTGCGCACAATCTTGAGGAACAAGCAAGCAAAAGTTTTGAAAATCAGCGCCTTAAGACAAATTAAGGTGCCAATAGTGGCCCAAGTGCCCGCCCGCCGCAGATATGGATGTGGAAATGTGGCACTTCCTGGTGCGCATGGGCGCCATGATTTGCCAAAAGTCGGTAGCCTGATTCCTCCAATCCTGCCGCCTTCGCGACCTGACCAGCCAGTTGCCAAAATCCCAGTTGTTCCTTGGCGTCAGCCTTGGCGGTAAAATCTGCAAAGGACACGTAGGCCCCTTTGGGGATCACCAAAACATGCGTCGGTGCCTGGGGATTGATATCGCGAAAGGCAAGGGCGACCTCGTTTTCCCCGACCTTGTCGCACGGAATGTCGCCTGTCAAAATTTTGGCAAAGATGTTGGTTGGATCGTAGGTCTGCATCTTATTTCCTTCGTGCGCGTTCCTGGTCCTCGGGCAAGCCGAGGCGTTCGCTCAGTTCGTGCCAAATTTTTTCGGGCCTTATACCTCGCTCGGCCCACATGAGCAGCAGGAAAAACAGCAAGTCAGCGGATTCTTCGACCAGATCTTTCCTGGCTCCGCTCACCGCCTCAATCACCACTTCTACCGCCTCTTCCCCCAGTTTTTGGGCGATTTTGGCGCGACCCTCGCGCAGGAGCCGATGGGTCCTGGATTTGGGATCAAGCCGCCCCTCGTCAAAGGCCGCGACGCGGCCCGCGATTTTGTCGTAGACCTGATCCAAGCGATGGGCGCTCATGGCCGCCTCACGTCCAGTCCCGCTGCGGCCATATGGGCCTTGGCTTCGGCAAGGGTAAAGGTGCCAAAATGAAAAATGGACGCGGCCAAAACCGCAGCGGCGCCGCCGTCGCGGACGCCCGCCACCAAATGGTCCAGCGTCCCGACCCCGCCCGAGGCGACGAGGGGAATCGGCACCGCACGCGATACGGCCTGGGTAAGGGCTATATCGTACCCCGCCTTGGTGCCATCACGGTCCATGGAGGTGAGCAAAATTTCGCCCGCCCCGCGCGCTGCCACCTCCTGCGCCCAGGCAAGGGCGTCCAACCCCGTATTCTCGCGCCCGCCGCGCACAAACACCTCAAAACGCTCGCCCGTCCACTTCGCATCGATCGCAACCACGAGCGCCTGGCAGCCAAAGGCGCGTGCCGCCTCATCGATTAAGCGCGGGGTGGTGACAGCGGCGGAGTTGATCGACACTTTATCGGCACCCGCAAGCAAAAGGTTGCGCATGTCCGCCACCGTGCGCACCCCCCCGCCGACGGTTAGGGGCATGAAGCACTGCTCAGCGGTGGCGCGGACAACATTGAGGATGAGCGGGCGTTCCTCGTGACTGGCACTGATGTCCAGGAAGCACAATTCGTCGGCGCCAGCGGCATCGTAGACCCGCGCTTGCGCCACGGGGTCGCCCGCGTCGACCAAGTCGACGAAATTGACGCCCTTGACCACGCGGCCCTCGTGGACATCGAGGCAAGGTATGAGGCGCGTTTTGAGCGTCACGCCACCGCTGCCAAGGCTGCCGCAGGGTCCAAGCGACCGTCGTAGAGGGCACGGCCAGAAATGACGCCAGCGATCGGGGCGGCCGCAGCTTTCAAGGCGCGCAAGTCGGCCACGTCGCGAACCCCTCCCGACGCGATGACGGGGATCGAAACTGCCGCCGCCAAGGCTACGGTTGCGTCGATATTGACACCCGTTAGCGCTCCGTCGCGACCAATGTCGGTATAGATCAGCGCCGCGACGCCTGCGTCTTCAAATTCCTTGGCGAGGTCGAGGGCAAGGGTCGCCGACGTCTTCATCCATCCATCGGTTGCCACCCGCCCGTCTCGGGCGTCGAGGCCGACGAGGACTTGGCCCGGGAACGCGCGCGCCGCCTGCTTGACCAACGCTGGGTCCCGAAGCGCAACGGACCCCAAAATGACACGCGCCAGGCCTGCGCTCAGCCAGGTTTCAATCTGGGCCAAAGTTCGAATGCCGCCGCCGAGTTGGACCTGCATCCGGCCCCCAACGCGGCGGAGGATGTCCCGAACCGCTGCGGCGTTCACGGGTTGACCCGCGACCGCGCCGTTCAGGTCAACCACATGCAGCCAGGCAAAGCCCAAATCTGCCCAACCATGCGCCGTCGCGCCTGGGTCATGGCTGTAGACGGTTGCTGCGTCCAAATCCCCCCGAAGCAGGCGGACGACCTGCCCGTCCTTTAGATCAATGGCTGGATAGAGAATCATGGTCGATCAAATCCATATAGAAGTAGAGCCCCGCAACCCACGCGTCGTCAATTCGGGCATAGCGGGGCATCTGCCCCCATTGGGTGAAGCCCAGGGTGCGAAACAGGGTGATTGCCGCCGTTTGTGTGGCCCGTACGTCGAGTTTCAACGCCTTGAGACCGAGGGCACGCGCGCGCTCAATCGCCAGGCAAACCAGCGCGCGCGCCACCCCATGCCCGCGCGCCCAACTGGCGGTAAAGCCCGACTGAATTTTGCCGATCGTGGCCTGGGATTCCATATTTTTCGGCGCCTCGTGCAGTTGCAGGGCGCCCGCGACGACGCCGTCTAAACGCGCGACCATCAGATGGCGGCCAGGAACCATCATCAGACCGCGCCAATAGGCCTCCAGCTTGGATCGTTCGGGCACGGTCAACCAGCCAAAGCCGCCACCGCGCACGATGGCGTCTTCCGTTGCGGCGCACAGATCGCTCAGGTCCGCGTCGTTCAAGGTCTCGACGATTTCGACGCCGAGCCGCGTCTGGATGCCGCTCGGGGTTGTCATGGCGTCCACTTAGAAAAGTGCCGCAATAAGGTGAGACCGACCCCTTGCGATTTTTCAGGGTGGAACTGCACGCCGATCATATTTTCCTGCCCCAGGGCGGCAATGATCGGGCCGCCATAGTCGGTCGTTGCCAGCGGCGCGGCGACCCCTTGCGCGGCAAAGGAATGGCAAAAATACAGGTCCCGTCCGTGCAGATCGGCCAGAACGGGATGGTCCTGTTCCACGCGAATCTGATTCCAGCCCATGTGCGGAATTTTGAGCCGCGAAGGCCCTGGGCGCAACTGCGCGACCTCGCCCCGCATCCAGCCCAACCCTGGATGCACGCCGTCTTCCAAACCCCGTTCAAGCATCAGTTGCATGCCCACGCAAATCCCCAAAAACGGCACGCGATGGTGGCAAACCGCCTGATGCAAAGCGTCCATGAGCCCTGGAATCGCCAGGAGCCCTGCGCGGCATTGGCCGAATGCCCCTTGACCAGGGACCACCAAGTGGCGGGCGCTGGCAACGTGCTTGGGATCGGCGGTTACGCGCACGGCCTCGCCACTCGCCGCCTCTAGGGCCTTGGCAACAGATCGGATATTGCCCGAGCCATAGTCGATGACGGTAAGGACCATGGCGGCCCCTTAAGGGGCAGCGGCAGGCGAATCCAGCGCTTTCATACCCACCGCCACGAAGGTTTGATACCAACGGCGTTGGGGGACGCAGAAAGGACAGAACGGAAAATTCAGCCGTTTTAAGAACGAGCGACCAATTGGGAGCGCCGCCCGCGAGGCGCGCGTGAACAAACCTATGAGAGGCGTTGCTAACAACCCTTGGGATCAGGAGAACCCTATGCCTGAAAGAGCACTTGGTCAGCACGCCGACATGGGGTTCGATCTGATCGATTTGGAACGGTATCCAATCGCGGATCTGACCCAAGGCAAGGGATTGGATTTTTTGACGACCTGTCAAGCGCACATGCAAACCCATGGTTGGTGCAGCTTCGATAACTTTTTAACGCCAGAGGCCATTGCGGTTTTGGCGCAGGAAACCAACGCGCTGTTGCCGACAGCGGAGACCTTGACCATTCGGCGCACGATCTATCAGGGCCAGGCGATCCCTGGGGCGGCGAAGGATGATCTGCGTCAGGGGGAATTCGTTCATACCAGCCAGCAATTGGCCGATGATCAAATTCCCGCGCGGACAAAGTTGAAGCGGCTCTACCATTCGGACATTCTCACCGACTTCGTTCGTCAAGTTCAGCAAAAGCGGGTCCTTTACCGCTGCGCCGACGAATTTCAGGCCCTGAATGTTGTGGCGCTCGAACCCGGCAGTTGGCATGCATGGCACTACGATACGACCGAGTGCACCATAACCCTGTTGCTGCAAGCTGCGGAAAAGGGCGGAGAATTCGCCTTCCTCCCCAACTCAAGAACCGATGAAACAGAGGACGTCGCGAGGGTGCAACGATTGCTCAGCGGCGATATGTCGGTTGCCAAGACCTTCGGTCGCAGGGCGGGAACCCTCACCCTATTCCGCGGCGGATATTCCCTCCATGGCGTCACAGAAGTCGAGGGTGCCATTCCTCGCACGACCGCGATCATGACCTACAGCGAAGACCCAGGAACGGTTTTGAGCGATGAGGTCAACATTCGGATCTATGGGCAGCGGGTCAAAAACATACTGGCGGCACGCGCGGGAAGCTCTAAAACCTGACGCGTTCAAATCTTGGAGAACGCCCTATGAAAACCGCCCTCTTGGTTATCGATGTGCAAATGGCCCTGGCCCACGACGACGCGAATGGTGCCGAGCGGTCTTGCCCGCAAGCCCAGCAAAACATCGAGGCCCTGCTCGCCCACTTTCGCAAGAAGGGGAAGAAGGTTTTCCATGTCCATCACCATGGCCTGAGCCCCGACGATCCCTTTTATAAAGATGCACCAGGCGCCGCTGTGCAGCCCTTCGCGGCGCCAGTGGGCGATGAGCACGTGGTCATAAAGCATGCCAGCAGCGCCTTCGCGCGCACGTCCTTGGAAGCCGACTTGCGAAACGCAAGTATAGAAAAAGTGGTCATCTGCGGGGCGACCGCCAACCATTGCGCGGAGTCTGCAGCACGGGCGGCGAGCGATCTTGGCTTTGAGACGATCTATGTCGCCGACGCCGTCTGGGCCTATGGCGTAACGGGTCCCGACGGCGTGGCGCATTCAGCAGAACAAGTCCATTCCGTATCTTTAAGTACGCTCGACGGTGAATTCGCCGCGGTCGTTCCAGCCGCGCAAGTCCTGAACGCACAGGAGACGTGAGGGATTGAATTCGCCCTTCGCTCTTAGATTGAACCCCTTGAATAGCTTTCGCGCGAAGTGATTGACATGCGGCGGTCCCTTGCCTAAGCGAGGACCACGGGGGCGCGCAGGAGCCCCGTGAGGCGCCAGCCCAATCTTGCAGACATCGCATTTCCATAGGCTTGGGAGGGTGCTGCATGGCGTCGTATCAAGAAATTTCTGTTTTGGCTTTATCGCGACTTGTGGGTACGCCCACATGTCCCAAAATTCTTGATGTTCGGGTGAAGGAAGACTTTGCCGCCGACCCACATCTTGTGCCGTCCGCCGTGCGCCATCCACACGATCAAATTGAGGACTTGGTTCCTGCGTTGGCGGATTGCCCTGTTGTCGTCTACTGCCAAAAGGGGTTGAAGATCAGCCAAGGCGCGGCGGCGATCTTGCGGGCGTCGGGGGTGCGCGCAGAGGTGCTGACGGGGGGCCATGTGGCGTGGCGCCAGGCCAAGCAGCCGATGGTGGCATCGGAAAAAATTCCCCCGCGTGACTCCCAGGGCCGTTCGGTATGGGTCACACGGCAAAGACCCAAAATTGATCGGATCGCCTGTCCCTGGCTGATTCGACGTTTCGTTGATCCTGAAGCGCAGTTTCTCTTTGTTCCCGCCGCAGAGGTTTCCAATGTCGCCGACCGATTTGGCGCAACGGCTTTTGATATGGCGCATGCGTTCTGGAGTCATCGCGGTCCCATGTGTACGTTCGACACCTTGATCGACGAATTCGGTCTCGGTCACGAGCCGCTTGATCAACTTGCCACGATTGTTCGGGGGGCTGATACAAATCGGCCTGATCTGGCGTCCGAAACGGCGGGGCTGCTGGCGGTCTCTCTTGGCCTATCGCGCATGTTCCGCGATGATCAGGCACAACTCGACGCGGGCCTGCTGATTTACGACGCCTTCTATCGTTGGGCCAGAGACGCAAGGGAGGAAAGCCATGACTGGCCGCCAGGGCGTGCGAAACCTCAGACCCAAGCGCGACAAAATGACCATTGAGCGCGCGCTACAACAGCGGTCGCAAGAGCAGGTTAAGGCAAACCTTGAGGAGACCGCTGGTGCGCCCCAGCCAACCTTGGCAGAGGCGGGGCGCCTTTGGTTGAAGATCGGCTTCTTGTCCTTTGGCGGCCCCGCTGCCCAACTTTCGCTGATGCACAAGGAAATTGTGGAGGCGCGCCGATGGCTGCGCGAGCAGGACTATATGGGCGCACTCAGCCTGTGCATGCTGCTGCCAGGTCCCGAGGCCATGCAAATGGCCACGTACCTAGGATGGAGGTTCCACGGTGTGCAAGGGGGCCTGATGGCAGGGTTGCTATTTGTGCTTCCAGGCGCTTCGATCCTCATAGGGCTTGCTGCGACCTATAGTTTTTTAGGGCAGGTTCAGTTCGTCGAGGCCGTGTTTTTTGGGATCAAGGCGGCCGTTTTGGTCCTCGTCCTTAATGCCCTGCGCAGGCTGGCAGCAAAAACCCTGAAGTACAGAACCCACGGGATCATCGCGGGGGCGGCTTTCATCGGTCTGTTCTTTTTGTCCATGCCGTACCCGCTATTGATCGTTCTGGCGGGTGCCTACGGGTGGAGGTTCGCAAGCACGCCAACACAAGAAACACCGCCTGTCCGCGAGCGGGTTTCAGGGGCGCAAACGATGCTAACGGTTGCCCTCTGGCTGGCCCTATGGGCTCTTCCCTTCGCCGTCCTGATACTCTCAGGCCTGGATGGCCTCCTCGTAGATGTTGGTCTCTTCTTTTCCAAACTCGCGATCGTGACCTTCGGCGGTGCTTACGCAGTGCTCGCGTACATGGCCCAAGATGTTGTCGGGCAATACGGCTGGCTTACGGCAGGGGAAATGGTCGACGCCCTCGGCCTCGCAGAAACCACGCCAGGCCCGTTGATCCTTGTTACAGAATTCGTAGGGTTCGTCGCGGGCTTCAAGGAGGCGGGCCTCGGTCTTGCCTTTCTGGCGGGGCTCATGGCGCTCTGGGTCACCTTTGTGCCGTGCTTTTTGTGGATATTTGCCGCAGCGCCCTATGTGAATTGGATTGCATCGCAGCCCCGTTTAAGGGGCGCTTTGCAAGGGGTATCGGCGGCGGTCGTCGGCGTCATTTTGAACCTTTCCCTATGGTTTGCCTTGCATGTCGCCTTTTCTGAAGTCAGGTTTTTGGGCTGGCATGGGATCGGGCTTTGGCAACCCGTTCTGTATTCGGTTCAGTGGTTGGCTATCGGACTGTTTGCCCTCAACGCCCTGTTCGCCTTTGGCTTTCGTTGGGGCTATTTTAGGCTACTGGTCGTTTCGTCGGCTGCAGGGGTCGGGCTGGACTTCTGGCTCTCTTGACGCCTATTCACGCCAGTCTCCCTGGCTTGCGCTCCCACAAGATTTCCCAAGGCTCCTCGACAGCGAGGCTTGATACGATACCAGCGGCGATTGAGAAGGGCTCTGATGTTCGCTGGTATAGGGGCCGCGATTGTGGCGCCCGCAGCGGCCCCGAGAGCAGCTAATACCAGCGGAAAGATCGAATGACCGTTGTCCGATTGCAGTTTGCTTGCCATATGAATTGAGTCTCGGCGCTCGAACGCAGACGGCCCATAGGTCATTGAATACTTCCGTTGGTATAATACCAGCGGCGAATGAGAAAGGCTCTTATGATCGCTGGTATAAGGGCCGCGACTGCGGCCCCCGTAGCGGCCCCGAGATGAGCTAAGAAAGCGCCTCGGGGTATGAGCGGAGGTCCCGTCCTGCGGTCGGGCTGAGCGAGCGTAGCGAGCAAGTAGAGACCGCAATCCAAAAAGCCGAAACGCGAAGCGTTTCTGCCGTGAGTATCCATGATAAATCAAGGGGCAATTTTCGCCCACTTTCTGTTTTCCCGCACCAGGGCATTGGCCAGCGTTAGCAGCTTACGCATGACGGCGATAATCGCGACCTTTTTCGGCTTGCCTGCTTGGACAAGGCGGTCATAAAAACCCTTTAGGTCCTCATTGTAGCGCATGGCGACCAAGGCAGGCATGTAGAGGGCATTGCGTACAGGGGCTCTTCCCCCCTTGATGCAGGCGACACCCTTGTGGGTTCCTGATTGGGACTGCATAGGAGCTAGACCAGAGAGCGCGCCGATCTTTTTCTGGCTCAGCGTGCCAAGCTCTGGCATATGGGTCAGAAGGGATATGGCAGTGCGTGCTGCGATCCCCGGGATTGTTATCAAGATGTCGAAGCGCTTCTTGAGATCAGGATGTGCTTCGATGAGCTTCTTGGTCTTGTGGGTCAGCTGTTCGATCTCCTTTTCGAGGGTCTTGAGCATTCTAGCTGCAAGCCTCACAGCGGCCTTATCGGTAAGGACTTTCATCCTGTTGCTCCACTGTGTTTGAGTTTGCACAAGCCCATCGTGGAGAAGTTGGTATTCTCCAAGAATTTCAATGACTTCATCGCGTATAGTGCTGGGCACAAGGGGGAGGGTTTGACCCATGGTTGACAGGATCTTCGCATCGACCTTATCGGTTTTTGCGAGTTGCCCGATGCTCTTGGCAAAGCATCGGGCCTGCCAAGGATTGACCTTCACGTAAGCGATTTGGGCTTGAGCAAGGCCACGTTCCAAGGCCCTGTGATAGAAGCCAGTGGCTTCAAAAACGACCGGGCAATCAGGAAGCTTGCTCAAGGTCTTGATGAGGGCCTTAATACCGCAAGGGGTATTGGGCATGCAGCTATGGTTTTGGCCATTTGACACAAAAATATCGAATTGGGCTTTTGAAACATCAATTCCAATGGTAACTTGTGACATCTTTCCGTTCCCTTTCTTGTCATACGGGACGCACAGGTGGCTCCCTAGTATCCATACGGGCCATTTGGAGGAAAGGCGGGGTGATCAAACTCACGAACGGTGCCTGCAACGCAGCACCTAGACACAATCGATCCAGCCCCGCCGCCGATTTGGGGGTGGCCACCCCCAAATCGGGGCATCTCGCTTACCCCAAATGATCAAGCATGGGGGTAAGAAAACGCTCATATCCCATTAGACAAGACACAAAACGGCAAAAAAAGTGTCAACTTTTTTCGCCGTTGGTGTAACAGGCTGGCTCTAGGCCAGGGTCGGCAATCTTACCTTGGTCTTCTTGTTGCGCAAAATATGGACATGGTCGGGATGGTAGAGCGCAGAATCGGTGAAGCCGTCGCCTGCGTCCAAAACCCGACCGACAAAGACGATGGCGGTGCGGGTAATTTTGGCCTTGCGCGCGGCTTTGGCGAAGGTTGCTAGAGTGGCGTGCAAGAACAGTTGATCGGGCCAACCGACGCGGTAGGCAACGATCACGGGGCAATCGGCGCCGTAGAGCGGCGTCAGGTCTTCCTCAATTTTGCGGAAGTTGCGGATGGAAAGGTGGATCGCGAGGGTCGCGCCGCTTTGGCCGAAAACCGACAGCTGCTCGCGATTGGGCATAGCGCTCGATTCCATGGCCGTGCGCGTGACGATCAGCGATTGCCCCACGTTGGGCAGCGTAAGTTCCTGGCCCAGGGCCGCGGCGGCGGCGGCGAACGCGGGCACGCCAGGGGTAATATCGTAGCCGATGCCTGCGGTCCTTAGGCGACGAATTTGCTCGGCAATGGCGCCGTAGAGCGACGGGTCCCCCGAATGCACGCGCGCGACCGACTTGCCCGCCGCGATGGCCTGATCGATCAGGTCCATGATCTGATCAAGGTTCAGCGGCGCCGTATCCACGACGATCGCATCTTTGGGCGCGATGGCCACCACTTGTTCGGGCACCAATGAGCCCGCGTAAAGGCACACAGGACAAGACCCAATCAACCGCGCGGCCTTGAGGGTCAGCAACTCAGGATCGCCAGGACCCGCGCCGATGAAATGAACTTTGGGTTGGGTCAAGAACTGAAAATGTTGAGTGTGTTGGATTCGACAAGAATCCAAACTAGGATCGCTAAGACGACTGATGTCACGACACCTGCGAGAACTTGATAGAAAAACCCCCGCCAACTTTGAAGCCTAATCATCGCCTTTCCAGCTTCCGAGTCCAGAGCTTTCAATCTTCCCATGTTAATCTGATCTTCGCTCGCCGCTTCGATGCGGCCCTCCGCATAAGTTTCTAAAACTTGGGAGGCAAGCTCTCGCATCTCTTCAATATGGTAGATCTGCGCATGGACCCACTGGCGAACTTCATCTTCACTTGGCTGCTTGTTCTCGTTCCTTGCCGCAAAAGTTTCAAAGAACTTTCGCTTTTTGGTCTTGTATTCACTATAGGCAATACGACCTTCTAGATCATACCTCTGCCCTTCATTTTCGCGTACCAACAGGGCAAAAATATTATCCCGTTTCAGGACCATTTATTGATTTGTTTCGGGTTCAGAATTTTTTTTCGAAAGTTTCTCGGAAAGCTTCGCCAAAGCCTGCCGGTGGGCCGCAAATTTCCGTGCGCGAAAGGCCTCCACAGCTGCTCGGCTCACGTGGTTTCTGTCACTACTTGTCGAATCTAGTCGATATTTGGTTTCAGAAAAAGTCATGAAAATAACCTAGCGCTTGGGACCCCCGCCGTCAAGGTTGTATCCCCGCGGCGTAAAGATGAAATCCTGGTGACGCTGGGTGAAACTCGCGCCAATGATCAGGCACGTGAACATGTCTATTTCTTCTGGATCCAAGGCCGTCAGGGTGGTCCGCACAAGCGTCTCATCGGCGCGGGCAACGTTGCGACCGTAGGCCACGGGGCAATCGGCGGGTCGATGTTCGCGCAAAATCTCAAGGGCGCGGGCGAGTTGCCAGGTGCGGTTTCGTGACTTGGGATTGTAGAACCCGATCACAAAATCGGCCTCGGCAGCGGCCCTTACTTTGCGCTCAATCGCTGCCCACGGGGTGTTGAGGTCGGAAAGGGAGATGGCGCAAAAATCGTGTCCCAGAGGGGCGCCGACTTTGGCGGCCAGTGCGTTCATGGCGGTGATCCCAGGCAGGGTTTCAACGTAGATTTGCTGCCACGGGGTGTCGGTGTCATGGCGGGCCAGCAGTTCGTAGACCACTTGCGCCATGGCGTAGATTTGCGGATCGCCCGAACAGATCAAGGCCACCCGTTGCCCCCGCGCCGCCATGTCGAGCGCAGCGCGGCAGCGGGCCTCCTCTTCGCCCAAGGCGAAGTCGTGGCGCACAGGCGCAAGGCCCAAAAAGGCCTCGGCTTGGTCGAGGTAGAGCCCATAGCCGACCCAAGCGTCGGCGGCCCGCAAGGTGTTCCAGGCCTGATCGCTGCACAGGTCTGCCGACCCAGGGCCCAGACCTAGGACGCTTAGGTGCGCGCGCGCCCTTCCAGGGAGGGGGTTGGGAAGCGGGGCGGCAGCGCGGGCGACGGCGAGGGTGGCTTTGCGATTTTTGATCTTGGGCAAGATCAGCTCGGCACCCGGCCCCGCGAGCGCCAGTGCGCTGGCTTCGGCGACCGACGGCGTCCCGACCTCCGCCCGCACGACCTCGGACGGGTTGGGAACGACCTGCTCGGCTAGATCGGCGGCGGAGAAAAACCGCATGTCGGGCGCAAGCTCAACGAAGGCCACCTCGTCTTGCTTTAGATCGATGGAGGCGAACGCAGCGGCGTCCAGGTCGATCCCGAGTTGGGTTTCGGCGGCGGCGAGCAAGGCGTCAATTTCGGCGCGCGGGCACCCACGCTCGCAGCCCAGGCCGACCGTCAATCGGGCGGTTTCTTGGTAGGCCAAGACCTGCGCGCTGCTGGGACCGTGCGCGACAATTTTCAACGAGGCACCGTCGCGGTGCGGCAGAGCGCTGGCCTGGACCCAGGCGGGCGCGGCGCTCAAATCGGCTTCCCCCGCCTCCAACAGGGCTTGCATGAAGGTTGAGAACTGCCTGGGCGTTGCCGCCAGGGTCCACCCTAGGGGCGGTTCGTCCAACGCCAAGTCGAAGGTCTGGTCGCTGGCGGTGGTGATCAGGGCCTCGCCACCCGTGGCGGTGGCAAGGGTTCTGGCCAAAGTGTTGCCGCCGCCATGTCCGCCCAAGACGGGAATGAAGGCCCGTCCGTCTTCGGTGGCGCACAGCACGGGCGCCTGCGCGGCCTTGTCGGGCAGCCCTCGCTCACCCAAAAAACGCACGACGATGCCGAGCGCGCAAATGGCGACCACGGGCAGGCCTTGGTCCAAGGCGTCGTCGAGACCATCGCGGATCTTGTTGGGGCGGGTCCAAAGGTCAAAGTCCAAGTCCTTTGTCGCCAGGCTCGCGCGCAAGTCTTGTGCCAGGGCCAAGCTGGCAGGGGTTGGGCAAATCAGCCGAACAGGGGTCATGATAGGGGACCCTTGCGCACCAATATGATCGAAAAGTAGGGCGCGGTTCCCGTCGCCCGGTCCAAGGGCAGCAGCACCTGTGTGTCGAGGCTCGCGCGCTCAACATAGACCGCGTGCGCCACGAGGCCGAGGCGAGAAAGCAGGGCCTTGAGACGGTCGAAATGGCGACCGACCTTAAAAATGGCCAGGGCATCGGCGCCGTCGATTTTGGCGCAAAGGCTGGCATCGTCCAACGCGCCGCTGACCAGGGTCAAGGTTTCGTTGCGGCTAACCAGCGGATAGGCCGCTGCCGCCGACGCGGCAAACAAGGAAGATACGCCTGGCACCACCTCGACCGGGACGTGGCGCAATCGATCGAGCAGGTACATAAAGGAACCGTAGAGCAAACTATCGCCCTCGCATAAGACCGCTACGTCGCGTCCTGCGGTCAGGTGCGACTCGATGTCTTCGGCGGCGGCGGCATAGACTTCGGCGGCGGGGAAGCGTTCGGCGACCATGGGCATGACCAGAGGGATTTCGATGTGATCGGCGCGCAAATGCGCCGCCGCAATGGTTCTGGCAAAGGGTTCTAACCCTTCCGCGCAAGGATAGGCGATGACGGGGCACGCCGCTATGAGGCGGGCCGCGCGCAAGGTGAGGAGGTCGGGTGCCCCTGGACCAACGCTGACCCCGTAAAGCGTCGCGGACGCCTTCGCCCGCGCGCCGTCATGAGATTCTAAGCTCATGGTTTTTCGATGACCAGCTGGGTCAAGGGCATGGCAGGTCGCCAACCGTGCAAGCGGCCAACGGCATCGGCCTGGCTCAGCTGGAGGCGACTGAGCTGCGCGTCGGGATGGTCCTGAAAAAAGCCCAGCAAGACCTGTTCGGACTCCAATGTCACCGCATGGGCGACCAGCCGGCCCTGGGGCGCGAGGGCCTGGTAACAAAACTGCAAGGCCGCAGGGTCGCCGAGTCCGCCGCCGATAAAGATTGCGTCGGGCGTCGGCAGGTCGTGCAAGGCGGCGGGCGCGGTGCCCGCGATGATCGCAGCGGGGGCGCTGGAATTGGCGCAGTTCTGGTCCAGCACCGCGAGGGCTTGGGCCTCGTGTTCGATCAAAAACACCTGGCGGGGTTGCAAAGTATAGGCCGCTTGCAGGCCCACGGTGCCCGCGCCCGCGCCCACATCCCACAACACGTCCGCCCGCGCCAGGTGCGCCACCGCGCTCTGTCGAGCCTCGAACTTGGTGATTTTGCCGTGGCTTGCAAACGCGTCGTCGGGCAAAAAATCGGCGTCGAGCAGCAGGCGCGGCGCGGGCGCGAGATCGATGGCGATCGTGAACAAATTGGTATGGGGGACGCTCGGGTCGTCGAGATCAAGCGTCACGATCCGTTCTTGCGCCGCGCCTAGATCGCATAGCAGCCGTAGGTGGGTCAGCGGGGCAAAAGCGAGCGGGTCCAGCGCGTCGAGGAAGTGGCGAAGACTGGTGCGGTCGCTAAGCAGCAGATAGCGCCCCCCCGTGCCGCTTACGGTGCTGACCATCGCTTCGGCGGCGTTCTGGCCGCGCCCGTGCAAGCTGGCGCATGTCACCTCTTCTAAGGCCCAGCCCAAGCGCGCGGCAGCGAGGGAAAAAGCCCCAGGCACGGGCCAAACCTGGCAATCGACGTTTTCAATAAGGCCCCTGGCCGCCGAATACCAGGACGGGTCGCCGCTGACCAGAACCCCGACAGGACCCTGGGCCGCCTCAATCTCGGCAAGCGGCAATCGCCAAGGGCGCGGCCAAGGGCATTTCACAGGGCCATCAGGCACCAAGGCCAAATGACGAGGACCGCCAAACAGGGTTTGACACGCATGCAGCGTTTGCCGCGCCTCTGCGGACAAGGAGGCAAGCCCGTTCGCACCGAGACCGAAGATATGGATCATGGTGCCTTAACCAGCGCGCAGGCATTGAGCGCGGCCGCCGCAATCGGCGTGCCGCCGCGTCGCCCCCGCACCGTAACGTAGGGAATGTCGGGGGCTTGGGTTACCAAGGCGCGCTTCGATTCTACCGCCCCAACGAACCCGACGGGGCAGGCAATCAGCAGAGCAGGCCTGGCTTCGGGGTGCTGATGCAGCAATTCCAATAGGCGAAATAGGGCGGTTGGGGCATTGCCGATCAGCACGATGCTCCCCGCCAAATCGGGCAACCAACCATCGACCTGGGCGGCGCTGCGGGTCGTTGCCAGGCGGGTCGCCCGCGCCGCCGTTGCTGGGGTCCCGATCTCGACAATCTTGGGACTTTTTACGGTCCGCACCACCCCCGCCGCGACCATCGCGCTATCGCACAAAATCGGCGCGCCATGGCGCAGCGCCGCAGCGCCCGCGCGGCAGGCCCCTGGGCGCATCACGATGTCTTGGGCCAGATCCACTTGCCCGCAGGCATGGATCATGCGCAAGGCCACGGGCCGATCTGCGGGAGCAAAGGCGGACAAGTCCGCCTCGGCCTCGATGGTGGCGAAGGATTGGCGGTAAATCGCCTCTGCCGATTTTTCGTACGCAAACAGGGTCATGTTCTCGCGGGTCACATTCCATACATCTAGGATCGCCGCCCTTTAGCCATCTGCGCACCGCTCGCTAGGCTTTTTCTACGTCTTTTTCTGTATCTTTGTTGAAGGTTCTAAAGCCGCGCTAATTGTTCTTTGCCGCACGCAAATCGACCGCAAGGGCATACAATTTGGCCATTCTCAACGGTTCCAGGCAAGGACCGAGGCCCCATCGGATGGTCATTGTGCGGATAGGGATGATGGTGGTGATCGTGGTCATGGCCGTGATCGTGGCTATGGCTGTGACTGTGCGCATGGTCCCGATCATGGTGCCCCGCCCCACCCGTGCCGATGCCCTCGACATGGTGGTGGTGCGATTCTTGTACCATTCCCACTTCATCCTCAAACCCCAGCACGGTTTCGCGATACTTGCAGTTCATGCAGTTCATGACGTTGGCGCCCTCTAAGATTTCCTGGACGCGGTCGGCGAAGGTATCGAGGACCAAAGGGTGATCGTTCAGATAAGACGCTTTGACAAATTGAACGCCAGGAAACTGCTGTGCCACCGCGTCGGTGGCGTCGTAAATTCGTTTGACCAAAATGCCCGTGAACAAAAAATAGGGGAAGACGACAACCCGCCGAAAGCCGAGCTTCGCCACGGTTTCCAGGCACGGGGTAACGAGTGGGAATGTGACGCCCGAATAAGCCGTTTCGCCCCAGCCAAAACCGAGACCTTCCCATAAGAGCCGGGTGATTTTGGCAATGTTGCCGTTGGCGTCGGGATCGGACGCGCCCCGCCCGACCACGACCAACAAGGTGTCGTGGGGCGAGACCTTGCCTTGGGTTTGATCGGCCTCAGCCATGGCGGCCTCCACCCGCGCACCTGCCGCCCGCATCATCTTGTTGTCGATCCCAAGTTCCCGGCCGTAGTGGACCTGTACGCCTGGATTTTCGCTGGCATAGCGATTGAGAACCGTGGGAATGTCGTTCTTGGCATGACCCGCCGCAAACAGCATGCCAGGAACCGCCAAAATGTGATCGACTCTTTGATCGCGTAACTTATCGAGACCGTGGGTTAAGATGGGCGTGGCGAATTCTAGGAACCCCGATTCAACGCTGTACTGCGGCAGTCGGGCGTTGAGCCCTGTCGCCACCTGATTGAACTGACGAACCGCATCCTCATCGCGAGACCCATGGCCGCAGACCATGACGCCAATTTTGGCGGATTTGGGCATGTCGAGGGCGGGGATCGAAATCGCGTGGGTCGGGCTCATGCCGCTCGACTTATACCAACGGTCATAAAAGTTAACACTTTTATGACCGTTTTGTGTCTCGCGGCAGAAACGCTTCGCGTTTCGGCTTTCTGGGGTTGCGGTCTCTACTCGCTCGCTCGCTATGCTCGCTCAGCCCGACCGCTGGACGGGGCCTTCGCTTAAACCCCGAGGCGCGTGTCCGCTATTCTCGGGGCCGCGCGTTTGGAGCGCGGGCGTTCCCTGCGCCCTTCGGGCTTGGAGCCCGCTGCGGGGGCCGCAGTCGCGGCCCTTATGCCAGCGAACATTGAGAGTCATTTTCAATCGCCGCTGGCATTGGACGTCGATTCCTCGCAAAGAACGTCCATGGACGGTTTTTTTTTCGACACCCGCGTCATGGCGGCGGTTTTGGTCGCCCTTGGGGTCGATGCGCTGTTTGGCGAACCGCGCCTGTTGTGGGCGCGGATTGGCCACCCTGTCGCGTGGTTGGGTGGCTTTGCGACGCGCCTGGAAAAGATCTTCAATCGCGGGGCGCAGCGGGTTCAGCGCGGCGCTTTCGCTTGGCTCCGAGTGGTGAGTTTTGCCACCTTGGTGGGCCTTTTGTTGCAGATCTTGTGCGCTTGGTTCGACGCTTGGGTTGGCGGAGGGTGGCTTCTCATGGGCCTGATCGGGTCCGTTGGGCTCGCTGCCAAGTCCTTGGATCAGCACGTGCGCGCCGTGGCCCAGGACCTTGAGCAGAATCTTGAGGCTGGCCGTGCTGCCGTCGGCCAGATTGTCGGCCGCGATTTGGAAACCTTGGACGCAGCGGGCGTGGCGCGCGCCGCCATAGAAAGCCTGGCCGAAAACGCCTCTGACGGGCTGGTCGCGCCCCTGTTTTGGTTTGCCTTGTTCGGTTTGCCGGGCCTCTTTGCCTACAAGGCCATCAACACCCTCGACAGCATGTGGGGCCATCGCAATGCGCGGTTTGACCAGTTCGGCAAAGCGGCCGCCCGCATCGACGACCTCGTCAACTGGCTGCCCGCGCGGCTGACGGCGTTCTGGGTCGCCTTGGCCAAGGGCACCTTGGTGCCCCTACTGGAGGCATTTCGCAACGCGCCCAAGCATCGGTCGGTCAACGCAGGATGGCCCGAGGCGGCCTTTGCCAGCGCCCTAGGCCTCTCCCTAGCAGGGCCGCGCGCCTATGGGGGGCAGGTCACCCAGGACGCCGCCATGGGCCAGGGAACACGCCTGGCAACGCCCCGCCATATTCGCGCCGCGCTGCGGCTGTTTTGGTACGTTTGGGCCCTGGCGGTTGTGACGGCCCTGGGGCTAGGACTGTTCGGCTTGATCGTCTAGCTGCGCCTGCCGCAGCAGGATCCAAATGGCGGCGCCGACAATCAGAACCGCGCCCAAGAACCCGATCCAACTAAAGGGTTCTTGAAACAAAAAAATACCGAGCGAAAAGGCCACCACCAGCGACACAAACCGCAAAGGACCGACGACAGCGAAGACCCCTAGGCGGATCGCGAACACGGCGGTCACGTAGGCGAACATGATCAGGAAACTCGACACCAGAAGCATAAGGACTTGTTGCAGATCGGGGTTTTGCCAACCCCACAGGCTGTAGATCCACCCTGCCAGCATAACGAACAGGGCCGAACACAGGGCCACCGTGACCGGTGGAATCTGGTCCCCGATGT
The DNA here is from genome assembly GCA_965229645.1 of Alphaproteobacteria bacterium. Classification (GTDB taxonomy): domain Bacteria; phylum Pseudomonadota; class Alphaproteobacteria; order UBA7985; family UBA7985; genus CAXQZM01. The sequence continues at coordinate 2,270,464 of OZ245893.1, read as the reverse complement.
AACGGGTGAAGACATCGCGAAAGGCCACCAGTCCCGCCGCGATCAAGCACGCGGGAATCGCCCACCAGCGGAATTGACCCTGGTCAAAGTCCCCCGCATCCATGGCAAGGGACGTGAGGATCAGGCCGCCAAAGCCCACAAAGATGGCGAGCCAGCGCCGCCAACCGACCCGCTCCGAAAACAGCAGAATCCCCAGCAAGACCAAGAAGATGGGATTGGACGCGATGAGGGTTGAGGCAATCGCAAAGGGCAAAAACGGCAAGGCAGAGAGGAATAGCACCGTTACAGCCGCCTCCACCACGCCGCGGCCCCAGTTCCATCGGTTCGTCAGCACACGGGGAATAGCAGGGCGTTCCCCCACGGCGAAGACGAGCCCTAAAAGCATGAGCACGACCAAGGTCCCGCGCAGGGCGATGATGGTCGACAGCGGCAAGACCGCAACGCCAAAGGGATTATCGGTTTGCTGCAAGCTGCGGATCAGACTGTCATTGAGCACGAACAGGGACATGGACAGGGTGATCAAAATCCCCCCAGCCAAGTTTCCCGCCTTGGAAAAAGGAACAAGGCCCAGCAGCCGAGGAGATGGGAGGGTCATGGAAAACCTCTAACCGCTTTTAGGAACCTGTCATCAGGAAATCTGTCGAATCAGAGTTCCCGTGTTCCTTTTTAGGGCGCTGTGCCTATATACGGCCCATGCTGAAAATTTCTGACCTCCAGGCCCAAATTGAGGCCGACACTAAGCCGATCCTCAAAGGTCTCGACTTGCATGTTCCCAAGGGCGAAGTCCATGCCCTCATGGGCCCCAATGGGTCGGGCAAATCGACTTTGTCCTACGTCTTAACGGGACGCCCTGGATACGAGGTAACCGCGGGCAGCGCGCAACTCGATGGCGCCGATCTATTGGATTTGGACCCAGAGGAGCGCGCGGCGCTCGGGCTGTTTTTGGCCTTTCAGTACCCGGTTGAAATCCCTGGTCTTGGGGCCATAACCTTCTTGCGCACTGCGCTCAACGCCCAGCGCCGCCGACGCGGAGAAAAGGAATTGGACGCCCTAGAATTTTTGCGGATGGCACGGGCAGCGGGCGCAGGTCTGAATATCGACGACGACATGCTAAAACGCACGGTCAATGTCGGATTTTCGGGCGGCGAGAAGAAGCGGTTTGAGGCCCTGCAGATGGCCTTGCTTGAACCCAAGTTTGCCATTCTGGACGAGACAGATTCGGGCCTCGACATCGACGCCCTGCGCGTTGTCGCCGACGGTGTGAACGCTCGACGCTCGCCCGAACGGGGATTTCTGGTCATCACGCACTACCAACGCTTGCTCGACTATATCAAACCCGACCGCGTCCATGTCCTCCACGATGGTCGTATCATTGAATCGGGCGGGCCTGAGCTGGCCCTGAGGTTGGAGGAAGAAGGGTACGACAAAATTGTTGCAGAAGCTGCGTGACCCCCGTGAACGCCGTTCCAACCCTAAGGGATGAGGCCTGGCGATACGCCGACGCCGCTGCCCTTGCCAGCTTTACCTTTCCCCCGCCGCGCCAAAGTCTTGCCGTCATGGGTGATGAGACCTTGGTCGAGTGGGTGTCCCCAGGCACATCAGGCCATGAGATCGCGATTGGGCCGCAGGCGCGCCTGCACCATGTCCGCATTTTTGACGGCCCTATGGCCGCCCCTGCCTACGCCAGCGCGCGCGTCACGGTCGCCGAAGGTGGGCACTATTGCAGCCATGTCCTGAATTTATCGTCTGCATACGTCCGCAATGAAATCGACGTCACGCTGACGGGCAAGGGGGCCCATGCCGATTTGCACGGGGTCTATTTGATCGCGGGCGAGTCGCATAGCGACACCCTCACGCGCATTGACCATGCGGTCGCGGAAACCAGCAGCGATGAAGTCTATAAGGGTGTGCTGCGCGACCTTGCGCGCGGCGTGTTTCAGGCGCAAATTCGCGTCGCCCCTCAAGCCCAAAGAATCGTGGGCAATCAAATGCATCGCGCCCTCATGCTGTCCGATACGGCGCGGGTCGATACCAAGCCCGAACTAGAAATCTATGCGGACGACGTGCAATGCTCGCACGGGTCAACCATCGCCGACCTCGACCCAAATCACATGTTTTACTTGCGCGCGCGCGGGGTGCCCGAAACCGCGGCCCGCGCCTTGCTGATCCGTGCTTTCCTCGCCGAGTTTTTGGACGGCGCGCCCGAGGTGCTAAAGAAGGTATTTGAGCGCGGCGTGGAGGCCTACTTGCATGCGCTTTGACGTCGCCGCGGTCCGTCAAGACTTCCCGATTTTGCATCAGGACGCCTACCCGAGCAAGCCCCTGGTATTTTTAGACAGCGCCGCCTCAACGCAAAAACCGCGCCAAGTGATCGACGCCATGGCGCGGATCATGGAACAGGACTATGCGAACGTCCATCGCGGGGTCCATGTTTTGAGCCAGCGCGCCACAGATATTTTTGAAAGCGCCCGCGCCAAGGTCGCGGCCTTTATGAACGCACAAGACCGCGAGATCGTTTTCACCAAGAATACGACCGAGGCCATCAACCTTGTCGCCCAGGCCTGGGGCCGCACCGCATTGGGCGCGGGCGATCAAGTCTTGATTACCGAGTTGGAACATCATGCCAACATCGTGCCCTGGCAATTGGTTTGCGCGGCAACGGGTGCCGAGCTAAGGGTCGTGCGCATCAACGACGACGGCACCGTCGATTTGGACGATTTTCGGGCCAAAATTTCCTCGGGCAAGGTCAAGCTGTTCGCCTGCGCCCACATCTCCAACGTGCTGGGAACGGTCTTGCCGCTGGATATTTTGATCCCCGAGGCGCGGGCGGCGGGCGCCCTTACCCTCATCGATGGGTCGCAAGGCCTGACCCACCGCAAAGTCGATATGGCGGCGCTAGGCGCGGACTTCTACGTTTGGACCGCCCATAAGCTCTACGGCCCCACGGGCCTAGGCGTGCTCTACGGTCGCTACGAGGCGCTCGACGCCATGCCGCCGTGGCAAGGCGGCGGCGACATGATCGCCTCGGTGTCCTTTGCAGGATCCACCTTCAAAGCTGCGCCCTTCAAATTTGAGGCAGGGACCCCCGCCATCGTCGAAGCCGCAGGAGTGTCGGCGGCGATCGACTGGGTTGAAGCCCTGGGCATTGAGGCCATCGCCGCCCATGAGGCAGAGCTTGTGGCGGCGGCGCACCGCACCCTCAATCAAATCGAGGGCGTGAAGATCTACGGCACCGCGCCCAACAAGGCCGCTGTCGTGTCGTTCTTGTGCGATAAGGCCCATGCGCACGATGTCGGAACCCTGCTAGATCGGGCAGGTATCGCCATTCGCGTCGGCCATCATTGCGCCGAGCCGCTTATGCAACGCTTCGGCCTCGCCGCCACGGCCCGCGCCTCCTTTGCCGCCTACAATACCCTTGAGGAGGTCGAAAAACTGGGCGAGGCCGTCCGCGCCGTTCAGGAGTTTTTTGCATGAGAAACCACGCAGGGAGCGTCTCGCTTCAAGACAAATTCGCCCAGTTTGAGGAGACTTTTCAGCCGCGGCGGGTCGCGCATTTGAACGGTCAAGTCATCAAGCTCGTCAAGGTGCAGGGGGAATTTGTGTGGCACCATCATGACGACGCCGACGAGGGCTTTTTTGTGCAGTCGGGTGAGTTGACTATCCAGTATCGCGATCGCGATGTTCGCATTCGCGCTGGCGAGTTCCATGTCGTCCCGCGCGGGGTTGAACATTGCCCCAAGGCCGAGGACTTGTGCCAAGTCCTCCTGTTTGAGCCCGAGACGGTGGTCAATACAGGGTCCGCCGCCGACTCGCCCATGACCGCGCCAGACGAGCCCTTTATCTGATGTTCGACGACTTGACCGAGCTCTACCAGGAAATCATCCTGGACCATGGCAAGAACCCACGCAACAAGCGGCCGATCGAAGGGTCGACGCACCAGGCCTACGGCAACAACCCCATGTGCGGGGACAAGTTAGCGCTCTATCTGCGTATCAATGGCGAAGGCGTCATCGAGGACGTCGGCTTCCAGGGTGAAGGATGCGCCATTTCTGAGGCCTCAGCTTCGCTCTTGACCGAAGTCTTGGTAAATCGGACGCAAGACCAAGCCATGGAGTTGTTTCGGGCCTTTCACAGGCTCGCAACGGGGGACCCGCCAGGGGATCTTTCGGTGGACATCCGCGAAGATTTTCAGCGCTTGGAAATCCTGGGCGGCGTGCGCGCCTTTCCTATGCGGGTCAAATGCGCTACCCTGGCTTGGCACACACTCGACAGCGCGCTGCATCGCAAAGCGACGGCGACGACTGAGGTGAGCCAAGGTCGCGATGTTTGACGTTTCCTTGAACGCCAGGTCGAAACCGATACAATGACACGAGTGCCGCCGCATCTGCTCGACGATGGCAAAACTCTGGCCGACTTCATCCCAGGTGCCACGCTCCACGCCGACGGGGCGACTTTCACCGCCACCGCGGGTCAGCCGTGCGATCCACCGTTTGCGGACCAAGAAAACCTCATCGCAGCCCTCAAAACGATTTACGATCCCGAGATTCCCGTCAATATCTACGACTTGGGGCTCATCTACAGGGTCGAACGGGGTCAAGACGGGGCTGTAGCGGTGGACATGACCTTGACGGCCCCAGGCTGTCCTGTAGCGGGGACCTTTCCTGGCCAAGTCGCCGAAACCTTAGCCGCCGTCCCAGGGGTCGGAATCGTGACCGTCAATCTGGTTTGGGAGCCCGCCTGGACCAAAGATAAGATGTCCGACGATGCGCGCCTAGTGCTGGAAATGTGAAATCCTGGGCGCGTTTCGGTACGGACGCTCCTCGCACCCTGCGGGCTTTGGATCCGATCCAAAAACCTTTCGCGTTTGTATTCAACTCGGCCTGGTTCTTCACCAACGTGCGCCTATTGCGAATCTCAACTAGAATGCTAGATACCCTGCATGGAAAGTTTAGCTTTCGACACCCATCGCTTTGTGAAGAATCTCACCTCCGCAGGTATGCCTGAAGCGCAAGCGGAGGTTCTCGCCAACGAGCAAGTTCGTTTGATTGAAGCCAATCTGGCGACGAAGCGTGATATAGCCGAAGTCAAGCAAGACATAGCTGCGTTGAATCGTGAGACCGTAGAAATCAAGCAAGAAATAGCTAAGCTGAATCGCGAGACCGCAGAAATCAAGCAAGAAATAGTTGAACTCAAGCGGGAAATCGCAGAAATCAAGCAAGACATAGGTGAACTCAAGCGGGAGATCGCTGAAATCAAACGCGAAATTGCCGAAATCAAGCAGGACATATTTGGCCTCAAACGCGACATCGCCGAAATTAAGCACGACATGAGGTTTGTTGAGCAGCGTTTGACCATCCGCCTGGGCGCCTTGATGGCGTCGGGCATCTTGATCCTCGCGGCCATGATAGGATTTTTCTAGCGAATTGAGCTGTGACGGAGGCTACAATTGCCCTGACGTCGACACCTTGACCTAAGGCCGAGCAAAGCGCACATGGGGTTCATGCCAGCGCCCATTTTGACTCTTACGGACAAAGCTCAAAGCCAGTTGGCCGCCCTGATGGCGACCACGGACCCGCGCAAGGTCCCCGCGAGTGCGATTGATTGCCAGGACGCAGATCGCTTGCTGGGGCTGCGCGTTGGCGTGCGCACGACCGGGTGCTCGGGCAATTCCTACTTCATTCAGTACGCCACCGAAAAGAAACCTTTTGAAGAAGAAATCGATGTCGCGGGGGTGCGGGTTTTGGTCGAACCGACAGCGATCATGTTTCTGATCGGCTCGGTCATGGACTACCGCGAAGAGCGTTTGTTTTCGGGGTTTGTATTCGAAAATCCCAACGAAACAGGCCGTTGCGGCTGCGGTGAATCCTTTACCGTAAATTGATGTCCCTTTCGGCGTGTCAACAAAAGGACTAAAACCATTCAATCGATTCAATACAGGCACGAAAAGCCGTAGCTCCAGCCTATGACAAAGACGCTTATTTTTGGGGGCTGCGACGGGATCGGTCGCGCCATCGCCGATACGCTGCTGGCCCAAGGCGGGCGCGTCCATATCACCAGTCGGTCCGCGCAAAAGCTCTCAGCGTCTGGGCTGGACGGCAGAGTATGCGATGTTCTGGATGCCGAGCAACTTGCCGCCGCCGTTGCGGACGCAGGCGATGATCTGACGGGCCTCGTATTCGCTGTCGGTTCCCTTGTCCTCAAGCCGTTGCAGGCCCTCACTTCCGAGGACTTCATGAGCGCCTTCGCGCTCAACACCTTGGCGGCCGCACAAGCCGTTAAGGCCGCGGCCCCAACCCTCAAGAGAAACAAGGGCGCGGTCGTGCTGTTTTCGACCGTGGCTGTGGGTCAGGGGTTTGCAGGCCATGCGGCCATATCTGCGGCCAAGGGCGGAGTTGAAGGCTTGACGCGCGCCTTGGCAGCGGAACTGGCGCCCCACGTCCGCGTTAACTGCCTCGCGCCCTCGCTGACCCACACATCCCTTGCCAAGTCCATGACCGACCAAGCTGCTCTGGCGAGCGCCTTGGCTAAGCTCCATCCTCTGGGCCGTCTAGGAGAGGCCGAGGACTTTGGACCGCTCGGGGCGTTTTTGGTTTCCCCAGGCAGCGGTTGGATGACGGGTCAGGTGATTGGTGTTGACGGTGGACGCGCTGCCCTCGCTGGAAAATAGCCGCCGCTTCCCACTTTGCCCCAAAAACCACGTGGGCTTTTACGGAGGCTCAAGAACGAGTGTTTTCGATCGACACCTTAAGGGCGTGCAGAAAAGACCGAGCCGAGGAGCGTGCGCTCATGAGCTGAAAGGTATTTTGATCGGTCCGCCAGATGATCACGTTCAGATGCTCCATTGCCGTGCGCGCGACCGCGCCGATGGCAAAACGCGCGGGGTCCAGGTTGAGGGGGCACATGCGCTCTAGCGCTGTTCGCACGTCTGGTCCCGCAATTTCCAGATGCGCCCAGGAATCGGACTGGTCGGTGAGATAGGCGCGCCCCTGCGCCGCCAGCACCCGTTCGGGGGGGAACGGAATGTCGGCAAAGGGCAGGACTAGGAACGCTTGATCGCGGGCCAAACCGAGCAAGGCCTTGCCCTCTCGAGTTTGCGATTCCCCTGGCGCGACGGGACTAAGGCCAAATTCCTCCGCAAGGAACGCCGCAAAAGCCGCGTCCCCGTCCAAAGGAACCGCCAGCGAAATCAGGGACCGCGCGGGCACTTCGTGCAAACGCAAGGAACCCCAACTTTGGTCAAATCCGTCCAGGGGCGACGTCGGGCGCAAACTTGGGTTAGTCACGTTGACGCCCTCCCTCCGGGTCAAACATATGGGGCGACAAGACTTCGACGACTTGGTCCGTTCCCCGTACCAAATCGACGGCGCGAACCTGCTCGCCGACGCGTTCGCTGCCACGTTCCAAGTAGCCAAGGCCGATGGAATGGCCAAGCGTGGGCGAGTAGGCGACCGAGGTCATATAACCCAAATCGTGCGCCGCTACCGCGTCCTTGCCGAGGTCGATAAAGTGCGCACCTGCGGTCAGCATGGCCCCATCCTGCAAGGGCTTGAAGCCAACAAGACGCACGCCGTCCGCGCGTGCCAATTCGGCGCGGCGGGCGAGCGTATGGCCGATATAGTCTTTCTTTGTCGAAGTCAGGCCGCCGAGACCCATGTTGAGCGCCGTGGTTTGACCGTTCAGTTCATTGCCCGCTGGGTGTCCCTTTTCGATGCGCATGACGCCCAGCGCCTCGGTCCCGTAGGGCTCGGCGCCAAACTCGTCCCCTGCCGCCATGAGGGCGGCCATCAGAGCCTCACCGTAGCGGGCTGGCACCGCCAGCTCGTACGCCATTTCGCCCGAGAAGGAGACACGGAACAGCCGTGCCTGCACCCCCCCGCACACGCTGATCTCCGCGCACGCCATGAAGGGAAAGGCCTCGTTGCTGAGGTCGTGGGCAGGATCGACGATTTTTTGCAGCAGGGCCCGCGATTGCGGTCCCGCCACCGCGAACTGCGCCCACTGTTCGGTGACCGAAATCAGCGATACGTCCATATGGGGCCACAGGCATTGGCGGCAAAACTCTAGGTGTCGAAACACGCTGACGGCGTTGGCCGTGGTGGTGGTCATAAGGAAGTGGGTCTCTGCCAGGCGCGCGGTCGTGCCGTCGTCCATGACCAACCCGTCCTCCCGCAACATGAGGCCGTAGCGGACCTTACCGACTGGCAATTTGGCAAACGGGTTGGCATAAACTTTGTTGACGAACGCCGCCGCATCGCGGCCCTGGATGTCGATTTTGCCCAGGGTCGTCACATCGCAGATCCCGACGCGCGACCGGGTGGTCCGAACCTCGCGATCGACCGAGTGCCGCCAGTGCGTTTCGTCATCTTGGGCGAACCATTGGGCGCGCATCCATAGGCCCGTTTCAACGAAGGTGGCACCGTGGCGCTCGGCCCACGCGTGGGAGGGGGTGAGCCGGGTCGGCTTGAACTGCTGGCCGACAGCGCGCCCCGCCAGGGCACCGATGGTAAGGGGGCTGGACGGGGGTCGGTAGATTGTGGTGCCCGTCTCGGGAATCGATTTGCCCGTCAGCTCGGCCATAATCGCCAGCCCAAGAACGTTGGAGGTTTTGCCCTGGTCGGTCGCCATGCCGAGGGTGGTGTAGCGCTTTAGGTGCTCGACCGCCTCAAACCCCTCTTGCTGCGCGATTCGAATATCTTTGGCGGTGACATCGTTTTGCAAATCGACCCAGGCGCGGGGCGTAGACCCCGCGACCCAAAGGCGCGCGCTCTGCGACCCGACGGACCCCTGGCCCTCAACGTGCCAGGGTGGGCGAGTTTGAGACTTGAGGCCGAGAGCCTGAAGCGCTTGGCCCGCTTGGTCCCATCCTTCGTTTAAGCAGGCGAGCGTATCGTAGGTGCCGTTTGCCGCCCCCGCCACCAGCTGCCCTGGCGGCAAGAGATCCCCAGGAACAAAAGCCGCGATGTCCTCGCGCCACCTGGGGCGGCCGCGCAGATGGCACGACAGGTGGACATTGGGGTTCCAGCCCCCCGAAACCGCCAAGCAATCGACCCGTTCGCGCCGTCCATTTGCCAGGATCAAGTCGCGCACACGCGCGTGGCCTTTGGTGTTGATCAGGTCTTGGCCCTGGTTCAAGTCGAGGGGGACGGTCTCCATGCCCGCGATCTCCGCTGCGTGCTGGGTCTCGGCAAGGGCGTGGGTGTTGTTTGCGAAAATGCCCAGACGTGCGCCAGGGCGCACGGCAAAGCGGCGCAGGTAGGTCCGCACCGCACCCGCCAGCATGATGCCAGGGCGGTCGTTGTTGCCAAAGACGAGGGGCCGTTCGGTCGCGCCTGCGCAGACGAGCGCCCGCTGGGTGTAGCAACGCCACAGCACTTGGCGCGGCTTGTGGTTGCGCGGTGGGTACGGGTCGGCCTTGGTTTCTAACAAGCCATAGATCCCGTGGTCGTAGGCCCCAAAGACCATGGTTCGGGGCAGCAGGCGCACATTGGGCATGGCGCGCAGCGCTGCCCAAGTCGCCTTGGCCCAAGCCGCCCCTTCCTGACCCTCAATGTGCTGCGCATCTGCCTGGAGGCGCCCGCCGACCACGAAGTCTTGCTCCGCCACAATGACCTGAGCGCCCGCCTCGCCCGCGTGTTTGGCGGCGGCGAGGCCTGCGGGGCCCGCGCCGACAATCAGCACATCGCAGTGCAAAAAACCCTTGTCGTAGCAATCGGGGTCGGCCTGGCCGCTGAGCCGTCCCAACCCTGCCGCGCGACGAATGAGCGGCTCGTAAACGCGTTCCCAAAAAGCGGCGGGCCACATGAAGGTTTTGTAGTAGAACCCTGCCCCCAACCAAGGGGCGAGCCAGTCGTTGACCGCCATCAGATCGTGGCGCAAACTGCCAACGTGGTTTTGGCTGCGCGCCACCAATCCGTCGAACAGCTCGGTCTGGGTGGCACGAGTATTGGGCTCTTGATCGGCACCCATGCCGAGCTCTACCAGCGCGTTGGGTTCTTCGGGGCCAGCGCTGAAGATTCCGCGGGGGCGGTGGTATTTGAAACTGCGACCGACAAAATGCACGCCGTTGGCGAGTAAGGCAGAGGCCAGGGTATCCCCAAGGCAACCCTCGTAAGCCTTGCCATCAAAACGAAACTGCTGAGGCAGGGAGCGATCGATGCGCCCGCCGCTGGCAAGACGAAAAGTTTTGGCCATTCCTAAGCTCCCTTGGCCAGAGCACGCGCCGCATCGCGGGCCAACTCAACCGACAAGATCTCGTGGGTCAAGGTATGTCGCGTGACGATTAACCAGGACCGATCTCCCTGTTCATGGAACCACAACTCGCGCAGGGGCCCAGCGGGGTTGTCGCGCAGATAGGCATAGTCGTGAAAGTCCTCAGCCGCCGTCGCTGTGGTCCAATCGGGGCGTTCCAGAAGCGCTGCGTCGCCGAGGTAAGTAAACTCGGCAGCGTCGCGAGGGCCGAGCAGGGGATGGGGAATAATCATGGTATGGTCGCCTTGTGTGGTCGCCTTTGCCTCAGTGCAGATTGGGCTGCGCGCCCATGCCTTTTTCATCGATCATCTGTCCTGCCCGAAAGCGATTGAGGCCGTAGGCTCTCGCGGTTGCATGCGGTTGATCGGTGGCGAGCAGATGGGCGTAGCAGTAACCGCTGGCGGGCGTTGCCTTGAACCCGCCGTAGCACCAACCGCCGTTGAAATAGAGGCCCGCAATGCCCGTCTTGTCGATGAAGGGCGACCCGTCCATGGACATGTCCATGAGCCCGCCCCAGGATCGTAAGAGCCGGGCGCGTCCGATGGCGGGCATGAGCGACACACCGCCCTCGCACACATCCTCAACCGTCGGCAGATTGCCCCGCTGCGCGTAGGAATTGTAGCCGTCTAAGTCCCCGCCAAACACCAGACCGCCCTTGTCGGACTGGGAAATGTAAAAGTGCCCCGCACCGTAGGTAATGACACCAGGGATGATCGGCTTCAGCCCTTCAGAAACGAAAGCTTGCAAGACATGGGATTCGATCGGCAGACGCATTCCCGCCTTGGCCATAACCTGGCTGGAAGATCCCGCGACGCAGACCGCAACCTTGGCCGCACGGATCGGCCCGCGGGTAGTTTCTACGCCCAGGCATGCGCCCCCCTCCATCAAAAAGCCCGTCACTTCGCAATTTTCGATTAGATCCACGCCGCGCCGATCCGCCGCATGGGCATAACCCCAAGCGACGGCATCGTGGCGCACGGACCCGCCCCGGCGTTGCAACAAGCCCCCGCGAATGGGGAAGCGGGCATTGGCAAAGTTCAAGAAGGGGTAGAGCGCGCGCACCTGATCGGCGTCGAGCAAGTCGGCGTCAGCGCCATGGAGGCGCATGGCGTTCCCGCGCCGCGCATAGGCGTCGCGCTGCGGGTCCGAGTGGTAGAGATTCAAAATCCCCCGCTGCGAGACCATGGCATTGTAGTTCAGGTCCTGCTCCAACCCTTCCCAGAGCTGCAAGGCGAGTTCGTAAAAGGCCTCGTTGCCTGGCAACATGTAGTTGGAGCGAATAATGGTTGTGTTCCGCCCAATGTTCCCCGAGCCGAGCCAACCCTTTTCCAGCACCGCGACATCGGTAATCCCATGGACTTTGGCTAAATAGTGCGCCGTCGCCAAACCGTGGCCGCCCCCGCCCACAATCACAATCTGGTATCGCGGCTTGGGGTCAGGCTTGCGCCACGTCCGCCGCCAGCCCTTGTTGCCCGTCAAACCTTCGGTAAAAATTCGCCACGCAGAATAAGCCATGACCCGCTACCCGACCTCGTATCTTGGTGTCGCTTACCTAGGTGCGGCTTTTGGATTTCAATTCTTTCGTTTTTAAGACTTTTTTTACCTATTTTTGGACGCTAGGTCCACGAATTATTTGAACTTGGAGTTCGCTTGGCGCAGGGAGAGATCAGAGTGGGGGCTTGTGGCTTTTGCGGCGTCATACCAACGGCGGGATCAATTGACGCGTGTCGAATTTCCTTGTGTGCTTGACATGATACCCTGTTTGTCATGGGCGAAAAAGCTCCAGGCCTCCACGCATTTTTACGATTCAAAAGCTGTCGCTGCTGGTATTATACCAACGGCGAAAAAAGTTGACACTTTTTTTGCCGTTTTGTGTCTTGTCTAATGGGATATGAGCGTTTTCTTACCCCCATGCTTGATCATTTGGGGTAAGCGAGATGCGCCGATTTGGGGGTGGCCACCCCCAAATCGGCGGCGGGGCTGGATCGATTGTGTCTAGTCCTTCGAATCTCTCAAACTGACGGGTACAATTTTCTGAGTTTCACGCGCGCGTCTTCGTTTGTAAATTGCCAGTTTGCGATTGCGACTTGTTGATTTCGTTGTGTCTCCCAGGCTTTGATATCGGATGCCAGTTCGTCTTGAGATTCGATGCGCTCCTTAAGGCATTGGCGCGAGAGGACGGACAGCTCTGCCTCTGCCATGTTCAGCCAGGAGCCGTGTTTTGGGGTAAAAGCCCACTCGAAGCGATCGGCGATGCGGCGGGCTTTTTCCGGCGGGAAGGCTGCATATAAGGACGCTGTGGCGTGTGTGTTGAGGTTGTCTTGGAGGAGCACGATCTTCTCAGCGTCCGCAAAATGCCTATCGCTGAGATCTTCTAGGAAATGGGCATAATCGGCTCTAGCACGACGGGCGGTAACCTTGAGGTGACGTTTCCCTTCCAGGGGCGCAAACGCCATAAAAATGTTCGCGGTGCCAGCGCGCCTGTACTCATAATCATGGCGTGCTGTGCGACCGGGAGCCATGGGAATGGGCAGGCGTGTTTCACTTACCAATTGCTTGGCCGCCTCATCCAAGCAGATCAGCGGTCGTTTGGGATCTCGTGGGCGCTGATAGACCGCCAAAACATGCTCCATCGCCGCTACAAAGGCTGCGTTCTCCTTGGGTGGGATCACCCAGTAGCGGCTGCGGTGAGGCTTAAGTTCGTTTTTTTTAATGTCCTACCCACGGTGTTGAAATGAACGCTGTCAACAATTTCAAGCTCGACGACCCTTTGGGCTAACAAACGGGTCGTCCAACGCGCGTAGCCCTCAGGGGGTTGCGAGCAGGCCAACGCGATCAGCTTGGCTTCAGCTTCCCCGTCAAATACCCGCTGCACTGCAGGATGCACCCGCTGCTTACGAGCAAGCGCGGCTTCAAGGCCCTTCAACACGAAGGTTTCACGAACCCGAGCAACTGTCGAGGATGAAGTCTCAAGGCTTTCACAAATTCTTTGGTCCGTCCAACCCTCTCCTTGAGGACCTGTGTCAGCTTTGAGTAAAATCCGCGCCTTCAAGTTTGCCCGCGCGGACAAACGCCCCTTGCTGATCTTCGACAAAAGGGTCTCGCGTTCCTCAGTAGTCAGATCAACCACATATCTCTTATTTGCCATGTCACTGGCTCCCTGTTGTTGTTAAGGGGCACAGCGAATCAAAAAAACGAACCCTACGCAACCCCCCAATTTAGAGGGTGAGGAGGACTAGGTGCTGCGTTGCAGGCACCGTTCGTGAGTTTGATCACCCCGCCTTTCCTCCAAATGGCCCGTATGGATACTAGGGAGCCACCTGTGCGTCCCGTATGACAAGAAAGGGAACGGAAAGATGTCACAAGTTACCATTGGAATTGATGTTTCAAAAGCCCAATTCGATATTTTTGTGTCAAATGGCCAAAACCATAGCTGCATGCCCAATACCCCTTGCGGTATTAAGGCCCTCATCAAGACCTTCAGCAAGCTTCCTGATTGCCTGGTCGTTTTTGAAGCCACTGGCCACAGTACACGACAGTAGTTGCTGAGGGAGCCGATATGTGCTTGCGGAGGGGACTCTGCAACAGTGAATCGAGTATCCCCATGATCCGCAAAACCATCGACTCCCTCAGCGCCCAGCTATCGAACAGCGTGCCATTAAGCAAGAACCGTCTTGAGGTTTTAAGCTTAATGATTGTTGGAATGGTTGATTCTCGGACGCCGAATTTGAGTCACATAAGTTCGAAACTTCCCACACGCGCCAAGATTTTGAGTACCTATCGCCGTCTTCAGCGTTTTTTTGTTGAAACAAACCTTGTTCAGGATTGGTCAGCATTACTGATTGTACAGATGCTCAACCTTCCAAAGAGTTGGAACCTTTGTCTTGATAGAACCGACTGGAAGATAGGTTCCGCACATATGAATGTACTGGTTCTTGCAATTGTTACGCGGCGATATAGAGTTCCGCTAATGTGGACCGTGTTGAATAAGCCAGGTTGCAGCAACACCGACCAACGCATTGATCTCATGAAGAGATACTTGAATTTGCTCGGAGCAAGTAGCATCAAGACCCTGTTGGCGGACCGTGAGTTTATTGGCGCGGAGTGGTTGAGCTTTCTGGTTGAAAGCGGCGTCCAGTTTGCGATTCGCCTCAGATCGAACCAGCGTGTTACTCTTGAGGATGGTACGCGTCAGAAATTGAGCGAGATAGTTGGGACCAAACGCACGCTTCAAACATTCAGAGGTTATCTTGACAAAGACGAGCAAGGTAACCCCGCGTGGCTCAATTTTGCATCCAAACACATTGGGGGCAAAAAACCTAAAAGAACTAGGGATCGGGAGGCCAAAAACAAATTTGGAGGAAAAGAACTTCTGATTGTCGCTACGAACGGAAATGCTGGTGATGCCATGACAAACTACAAACATCGTTGGGCCATTGAGTGCCTATTTGCAGATGCAAAAACAAAGGGTTTCAACCTAGAGGACACTCGCTTATCAATCACTAAGAAACTCGATCTTCTTATGGGCATTATCGCACTGGCAATGGCCTGGGCAACCAAAATTGGATCTGCAAATATTGGAACCGCCCCGAGACCACGAAAATCTCACGGGCGACACGCAAAGTCTGTCTTCAGAACTGGGTTCGACGAGCTTAGGAAGCTTATTCAGATGGACCCCGAAAAAGCATGCTGGTATTGGCGTGGGTCACGCACGAGGACATCCTGAGGAGTTACTGTCGTGTACTGTGGCCACTGGCTTCTATCACAGGGCCTTGGAACGTGGCCTTGCTCAAGCCCAAATCGCTTACGTGAAGGTCAATCCTTGGCAGGCCCGATGCTTTGCCAAGAGCATCGGGCAACTCGCAAAAACCGATAAGGTCGATGCGAAGATCCTGTCAACCATGGGTCAAACCCTCCCCCTTGTGCCCAGCACTATACGCGATGAAGTCATTGAAATTCTTGGAGAATACCAACTTCTCCACGATGGGCTTGTGCAAACTCAAACACAGTGGAGCAACAGGATGAAAGTCCTTACCGATAAGGCCGCTGTGAGGCTTGCAGCTAGAATGCTCAAGACCCTCGAAAAGGAGATCGAACAGCTGACCCACAAGACCAAGAAGCTCATCGAAGCACATCCTGATCTCAAGAAGCGCTTCGACATCTTGATAACAATCCCGGGGATCGCAGCACGCACTGCCATATCCCTTCTGACCCATATGCCAGAGCTTGGCACGCTGAGCCAGAAAAAGATCGGCGCGCTCTCTGGTCTAGCTCCTATGCAGTCCCAATCAGGAACCCACAAGGGTGTCGCCTGCATCAAGGGGGGAAGAGCCCCTGTACGCAATGCCCTCTACATGCCTGCCTTGGTCGCCATGCGCTACAATGAGGACCTAAAGGGTTTTTATGACCGCCTTGTCCAAGCAGGCAAGCCGAAAAAGGTCGCGATTATCGCCGTCATGCGTAAGCTGCTAACGCTGGCCAATGCCCTGGTGCGGGAAAACAGAAAGTGGGCGAAAATTGCCCCTTGATTTATCATGGATACTCACGGCAGAAACGCTTCGCGTTTCGGCTTTTTGGATTGCGGTCTCTACTCGCTCGCTATGCTCGCTCAGCCCGACCGCAGGACGGGGCCTTCGCTTATACCCCGAGGCGCTTTCTTAGCTCATCTCGGGGCCGCGCGTTTGGAGCGCGGGCGTTCCCTGCGCCCTTCGGGCTTGGAGCCCGCTACGGGGGCCGCAGTCGCGGCCCTCATACCAGCGATCATTAGAGTCATTCTCATTCGCCGCTGGTATTACATAGTTCGCGAAGCGATCTTTCGAATAGGGCCGCCCTCGGTGATCATGTGCGGGGCTTGGCGGATGCGGCGCGCTTTGGTGGGTTTGCCCAAAGATCGGCGGGTGACAACGGACAGGACATCCCAGGTCGAGGCCAAAAATCCCGGGTCGCGGTCTGGGATTTGATCGCCCAAGGCGACGCGCAGTTTGGGCAGGGCATGGAAAGGGATGGACGAATAGAGATGATGCTCAACATGGTGTTCCATATTCATGTAGAGAAAGCTGGCCCACCACGAGCCCTGAAATGAGCGGGTGGACTTGCGAATGTCGGGGTCGTCCTCCTGCAATTCGGCGTGTTGCAACATGGTGAAGGCCAACATGACGGGGGTTCCGATCACGTTGGGCAAGATCAGGAACCACAGGGGCCATCCGTAGCCCAGGGCCAAGGGCGCGCACAGCATAAGGTACCCAGCAACAAAAATCGCCTGATTCCGGCGCGCAGCGCCCCATTGGGTGGCGGGGATGACAGCGCGCATCATGGGTGAGGGGCGCCCAGTTAATAGCCGCAGCGCCACCTCAGCTTGGAACCGTCGCAAGCCCAGCCCCGACGCCTCGAGCAGCCAACCGCCCAAGCCCATGGGCGTGTCGAAGGGCATCTGGCTATCTTGACCAATGTACCAGGTGGCCTGATGGTGGTTGATGTGGCTGTAGCGACGGTGGATCGGCTCCTCGCCGTAGAGCCAGGAGGTCAGGTAAAACACCGCTTCGTTCAACCAGCGAGTCCTAAAGGCGGTCTTGTGCGCGGTTTCGTGCGAGAGCGCGTAGGTGGGCACCATCAGCGCAATGCCATAAGGGACCAGCGCCGCCCAAACCCACAGACTGCCGCGCGCCAAAGCCACGAGGGTGCCGAGCGCCAAAAGCACCAAGAGCCACGTTGCCACATAAGCAAGGCCTGGCCCGTCGCGGCGTTGGTTCAAAGTCTTCAGCGCTTGAGGTGCAATTCTGACGCCCGAGGAAGCGGCATTGGTGGCTTGCATAGGGTCTCCAGCGCCATGCAACACGCGGACCTTAGGGTCCTTCGCGCGTGTAATGATTTTATTGGAGAGACTTAGGTCGAAGCCATTGCTGAGCTTGCGCAATTCCGACCTCCGTCCCCTTCCCATGTCGCTTTTGCTTGTCGGGACACGAACCCAACGCTAAACCTGCGCTATGACGTCTTTCACGATCCTCTTCCACGGCCAGCCCGACTTAACCGACCCTGAGAAACAGCAGGCTGCTTTCGCGGCCTACAAGGCGTGGACGGAACAGTACGGTGTGACATCGCACCCCTTTCGCGGCCAGCCGAGTTGCCACGGCCCTAGCGAACCCGCGACCGACCTTTCGGGCTATGGTCTATTTGAGGCCGAAGATCTGGCTGCGGCGCAGGCTATTGCCGCCGCTTGCCCCCATGCACAATACCGCATGGTCGAGGTGGTTGAGACCATGAGTTTTTAACGTGGAGTTCAGGACGGTCTGATACCAGTGAAAAATTAAAGGGTCCTTATGTCCGCCCCTCCCCTCGGAGGCGTGCCTGTTGGGCGTCGTTTGGCACGGCACAAGGTTCCTGCCGTCTGGACTTCCTGCTACCGATCGGTGTTGGATTCTGCCGCTTCGCTTCGTACCGCGCAGGATAGACACGGGTGAGGGCGTCTATACTCGGGTTTGGCGCGTGGACGTAGGTCGGTCCATAGGTCTGCGTATCTTTCCGATGCGATCACGTCTCTAAAACCAAGCAAAAAGGACCAAGACATGGGACTCCTCATCGACGGCACATGGCACGATCAGTGGTACGATACGAAGAGCACGGGCGGGCGGTTCAAGCGCATGGAGGCGCCGTTTCGCTCCTGGGTGACACCCGACGGCGGGGCGGGGCCTAGCGGCACGGCGGGGTTCAGGGCCGAACCAGGGCGCTATCACCTTTACGTTTCCTACGCCTGCCCTTGGGCGCACCGCACCCTGATTTTTCGCGCGCTCAAAGGGCTTGAAAGATTGATCGACGTGTCGGTCGTCAACTGGCGCATGCTGGACCAGGGCTGGACCTTTGCCGATCAACCTGGGGTCATTCCCGATCCGATTTTTGGTGCCCAGTTCCTGCACCAGATTTATACCGCTGCGCAGGCGGACTATACGGGCCGCGTCACCGTGCCCGTTCTGTGGGACAAGCAGACGGGCACAATCGTTTCCAACGAAAGTGCAGAGATCATCCGCATGTTCAATTCCGCCTTCGACGGCGCAGGCGCGCGCGACGGGGACTACTACCCCGAGGCTTTGCGCGCGGAGATTGAAGAGGTGAATGCGCGCGTCTATCCAACGATCAACAACGGCGTGTACCGCGCGGGCTTTGCCACGACCCAAGAGGCCTACGAAGAAGCCGTCTATCCCCTATTTGCAAGTTTGGATTGGGTTGAAAGTGTTTTGGCCCAGCACCCGTTCCTCGTGGGCGGGCAACTCACGGAAGCCGACTGGCGTCTCTTCACCACGCTGGTGCGGTTTGATGCCGTCTACGTCCGCCATTTCAACTGCAACATCCGCCGCCTTGCCGACTACCCACACCTCAGCGCCTACGTGAAGAAACTCTACGACTGGCCTGGGGTCAAGGAAACCGTGCGCTTCGACCATATCAAGGGTCACTACTTTGAGAGCCACCGCATGATCAACCCAACGGGTATCGTCCCAGTCGGGCCTGAATTGCCCTTTTTAGCCTAAGCCAAGCTAATCTTTGTGGGACCAGTCGAATGATTCTCTTCCTGGCCCTACGGGGGCGATTCTCGCAAATTCGTGGATTTGCGGCGGGCATTCGGAGGCGGTAAAAATTACAATTTGTGCAAGGGTTCCCTTCTGCCTATGGTCGATAGGGTTAGGAGAGTTGGTTTATGACACATAGCCTTCCTGAAAAACGTCTCGACATGACCTTGTCTGATCGCCTCAACCAAGAAGAAGGCTGGCTTTACATGACGGGTATGCAGGCGCTTGTGAGTTTGCCAATCGAGCAGGCTCGGCGTGACAAGTCTGCGGGCCTCAACACCGGGGGCTATATTTCTGGATATCGAGGGTCGCCCATTGGCCGATACGACATGGAACTCTGGAATGCTTCCGAGCAGCTGAAGGCGCACAACATCGTGTTCCAGGCGGGCCTGAACGAAGATCTGGCAGCCACCGCGGTTTGGGGCAGCCAACTGGTGGGTCACTTTCCAGGGGCAAAGGTGGATGGGGTCTTTTCGATTTGGTATGGAAAGGCCCCTGGCATGGATCGGTCGATGGACGCGCTTCGCCACGCCAATTTGGCAGGCACGAACCCGCGCGGTGGTTCCCTGCTATTGGTCGGGGATGATCACGGGGCCAAGTCTTCAACCCTTGCCTGTTTTTCTGATCTCAATTTTTCATCAATTGGTGTTCCTCTTCTTGCCCCTAGCAACGTTCAGGAGGTGATCGATTTTGGGTTGCACGGCATATCCATGAGCAGATTTGCGGGCACCCTGGTCGGCATGAAACTGGTAACCGATGTTATTGAAGGGGGCGGCTCGGTTCATATCGACCCCAAATCCCGCGTAATCCGCGTTCCAGACGCACAAGAGGATGTCGCCATTCGGCCCCACCGAAACTTCTTGGAGGCGGAACGACTGCTGTGGGATGTCAAGATTCAGCGGGCAATAGAATACGCGCGTTTGAACAACTTGAACCTGGTTCATAAATCAAACAAGGCGCGGATTGGAATCGTTTCATCAGGTAAGTCTTGGCAGGATCTACAGCAGGCGCTTGTAGCGCTAGGGTTTGATGGGAAAAAAATTGCAGAGATCCCGTTGCGCTTGCTGAAAGTAGGGATGATTTGGCCGCTCGACCCGACGGTCGTCAGTGAATTTGCTGAGGGGCTTGATGCTATTCTTGTCGTTGAAGAGAAACGGGGGCTCATCGAGGATCAAATCCGCACGATCCTTTATGAAACAGCGCAATCGCCGCGAATCGTGGGAAAGTACTTTTCGCGTGGCGCGCGTGAAATTGCCTTCCCAAACTTCGGTGAATTCGGCCCAGAATTGGTTGGAGGTGTTGTCACCAGACTTATCAACGAAACCTACGGCAAAGCCGTGCTGCTTGAGCCCAAGCAACCTACGCCGCTTGCTGATTTTGGCATGGAGGTTAGCCGCCCGCCAGCCTTTTGCGCGGGTTGCCCGCACGGGCGTTCCACGCAAGTCCCGAGCCATAGTCGCGCACTGGCTGGAATCGGCTGCCATTCGATGGCGGCCTTACGGCACCCAGCGCAAACAAACTCCATGAGCCACATGGGCGGCGAAGGCGCCATGTGGCTCGGGCAATTTCCCTTTACCGATGAGCCGCATGTGTTCGCCAATATGGGCGATGGAACCTACAATCACTCGGGTCTTCTGGCGATCCGCGCTGCGGTCGCCGCTGGCGCCCCCATGACTTTCAAGTTGCTGCACAATGGCTTTGTTTCCATGACGGGCGGGCAGCCACACGACGGTCAAGTTTCGCCGCGGTCAATGGTCAAGCAATTGCGCGCCGAAGGGATCAAACGCATTGCACTCGTGAGTGATGAACCCCAAAAGTTTAGGGACATTTGCGATGGGGATGGCGTAACGCTGCACCACAGGGCCGAGATGGACGCCGTTCAAGCCGAGCTGCGGGACATTCCCGAAGTCACGGCGCTGATCTACGATCAACCCTGCGCCACGGAACGCAGGCGCTTGCGCAAACGGGGCAAGTGGACCGATCCAGACAAGAGGGTCTATATCGATCCCGAAGTCTGCGAAGGGTGCGGGGACTGTTCCACGGTTTCGCAATGTATGGCCATTGAGCCTCTGGAAACGCCTCTGGGGCGCAAGCGGAAGATCAACCAGTCTTCCTGCAACACGGATTTTTCCTGTCTTGAGGGCTTCTGCCCTTCGCTTGTTACCGTTCAGAATGCAAGGCCGCGCAAGTCAGAGACAAGCGCCCTCGCCATCGACACTTTAGAGATTCCCGAACCGTCAATTAAAGCGCTGGACTCGTCTTGGGCAATTTTGATTTCGGGGATCGGTGGCACTGGCGTTGTGACGATTGGCCAGATGCTCGCCGTGGCGGCGCACGCCGACGGCTATTTTTCATCCAGCCTCGACATCACTGGATTGGCGCAAAAGTATGGCGCGGTGCATTCGCATATCAAAATGGCGCCCGATCCCAAAAACCTACATGCGACGCGGATTGCGAATGGCGAGGCAAAGGCAATGATCGGGTGTGATCTGGCCGTAGCCGCGGGAAATGAATCTCTGTCCAAGATTTCCAGGTCCGACACCTTATGCGTAACCGACACAACCCTTGTCCCCACGGGCGAATTTTCCATGAACCCGGATTGGACACTGAATGTTGACGAACAATTGGCGCGCTTGACTCGCCCACTTGGGCACCGTGCCGTTGGGGTAAAGGCACAGGAAATGGCAGAGCGGGTGATGGGCGATCGCGTCTTTGCCAATATGTTGCTCGTTGGCGCGTCCTGGCAACAGGGTGGAATTCCCCTATCGTATGAGGCGCTGATGCGCGGTATCGAATTAAATGGTGTCGCCATCGAACAGAACAAACGAGCATTCGCCCTTGGGCGCTTGTTGATCGCGGACCCAGAGGCGGCGGTACGTCTCGCTGGAAAAAAGTCACACGCTGCAAACCCACGGGCTGATGAAACCTTTGAGGCGATTGTCAGCGACAGACTTGCGCGGCTCGCAGACTACGGCGGGGCAAAGTTCGCAAGCCGTTACTCTCGTGCGATGGCGCAGGCCCGAGATTCAAAACTGACAGAGCCCGCAAAAATGGCGGCGGCGCGGGGGTACTTTAAGTTGCTTGCAGTCAAGGATGAATGGGAGGTCGCGCGCCTCTATTCGCGCCCTGAATTCATGGAGCAACTGAAGCATAATTTCGAAGGTAACTTTAAGGTGTCGTTTCATCTGGGCGCTTGGCCGTTCGCGCGTCGGGACAAGGCAACAGGACAGGTTCGAAAGATTGAGATCGGCCAATGGCTGCTTCCAGCGTTTCGAATAATGGCACGTTTGCGGTGGCTTCGCGGGAGTTTTGTCGATCCATTCAAAAACAACAAGGAGGCCAAATTGCATCGTGAACTGTTGCGAAATTTCGAGGCAGATCTGGAGCTCGCATATGAGTTCGCTGAAGCCAAACCCAACGAAATCGAAACGCTGTTAGCCCTACCTGAGCGAATCCGTGGCTTCGGGCACATCCGCGAACACCAGGCCGCCAACACAAACAGTCACCGACGCGCCCTTCGCAGCAGCATCGCAACCGAAAATTCGACCAGCGACTCCAGAGTTGATTGACCTTAATTTCCCGCCTTCGCCAGCGGCGCGCCCGATGGCCCTGTTGAGGGTTCAGCGAGGGGCAGGCGCAACTCAAAACACGCCCCACCGAAGTCCTTGGGACCTTGGTCGGTGGCTAGGTCGATCGACCCGTTCATGGCCAGCATGATTTGCCGACAGATCGCAAGGCCCAGGCCGCTGCCAGGGACTTGCGCCGCCCCGTCGCGGGTGAAGCGCAGAAACAGCGAGTCGGCGAACGTGGGATCGATGCCAGGTCCCGTATCGCTCACCCAGAGGATCGCTTGATCGCCACGTCGTTCGCCGCGAATATCGACGCGAAGGGGCCTTTGTTCTGTGCTGGCGTACTTGAGGGCGTTGGAAATCAAGTTGATAAAGACCTGACGCAGGCGTGCGCTGGTCGCCTGCACATGGATGTCGGCCAGGGCGGGGGCCAGGGTTATGTGCAGCCGCCCCGCATCTTGGTCGCCTACAAACACGTCGAGCGCGGCGGTCAGCGGTTGGTCGAGCGCGATGCGCGCGACCTTGTCCCGCTGGGTTGTCTCGGTGCTTTGCTGGACGTCCAGCAACTCGTCTAGCAAGCCCGTTAGACGATCAGCCTCCTGGGCGATAATGTGCAGATACTTCGCGCGCGTTGCTGGCGGCAGATCCTGTTCGGCTTGCAGAATCTGGGTGAAGGCCTTCAGGGACGTCATGGGCGTGCGCAGCTCGTGGCTGACTTGCGCCAGAAAGGCGTCTTTGAAGCGATCAAGACGCCGTAGCTGCACCAGGGCCTGGCGCAGCGACCGGGCGGTTTCTTGCAACTGGTCGGATTTTTCCTCCAGCGCGCGCGCTTGGTCGAGGGCTTGTTGAGTTTGGTCCAAGATCGCGGCCATGTCGTCCATCGACAGGCTTTCGCCCCGCGCCACACGCGCCACCAGACGGCGGGCGGTGGCAGCGCCGAAGGTCGCCGCCATTTCTTGTTCCACGGCGTAGATCAGGGCAGAGGTCGCTTGTTGGCCGCCTGCGGGCGGGTTTTGGCTTTGCGCAAACAGACGTTTGGCCGAGGCGTCCCCCAGCACTTCGCGGGCCAGGACCTGCAGTTCGTCGAGGCCCGCAGACCGGCGCCAGACGCGGCTTTCGGCCCCGACGCTCTGCTGGAATGCATCGACGAACAAGCGTTCCTGCAAGTGTTCCAGCGGGCTGCGGCGGGCGTAGGCGGAAACGAGCGCTAAGGCCAAGGCGTTGCCCAGCAGGGACCAAAGCAGCGAATGGGCCACAGGGTCGAGCCCCGCCGCGCCGAGCAGGGCCTGGGGGCGCAGCATGGCAAGGCCAAAGGGCCCGTCCTCAATCCACGGAGCGTCGGGAAACAGCGTGGGCAGCAGCAAGGTATAGGCCCAGAGGCCGCCGCCGATGACGAGGGCGGCCAGGGCGCCGCGCTCGGCTGCTTGGCGCCAAAACACCGCCGCTAGCAGCGGTGGGAAGAACTGGGCAACCCCGACGAAGGCGATCAGGCCCATGGCCGCCAGGGCGTCGGATTGCCCCGCGGTACGGTAGTAGAGGAAGGCGATGCCCAAGACGAAGACGATCGTCCCTTGGCGCACTGTCAGCAAGCGCCGACCCAGATAGGCGCGCCCTTCCTGCGCCGCGAGCCGAAACACGAGCGGCACCAGGATGTGGTTCGACACCATAATCGACAGGGCGATGGAGGCGACAATGACCATGGAGGTGGCGGAGGAGAACCCGCCGATGAAGGCGAGCATGGCCATGGATTCGTTGCCGAGCGCAAGCGGGACGGTCAAAACAAATTGGTCGGGGTTGGCGTCAGCGCCGACAAAAACATGGCCCGCGACGGCGATGGGGATCACGAAGGCCGAGATCAGCAGCAAGTAGAGCGGGAACAGCCAGGCGGCGGTGCGAAAATGCCCTTCGTCCACCGCCTCCACCGCCGTTACCTGAAACTGGCGGGGCAAGCATAGGATCGCGATGGCAGAAAGGACCAGCAAGGAAACCCAGCGCCCGCCCGCCTGATCGGGTAGGGTGGTGATGCGCTGCAAATCGGCGGGGCTGATCAGGCTTTGCCAGTCCAGGCCGCGCAGATGCAAAACGACAAACAGACCCACCCCCATGAGGGCGATCAGTTTGACCACCGCCTCAAAGGCGATGGCGCTGATGACGCCTGGGTAGTGTTCGTCGGCGGTGCCGCTGCGCGCGCCGAACAGCACGGCGAATAGGGCCATGGCGGCGGCGACCCAAAAGGCCGTATCGTGCCAAAAAGCCGCGCCAGCGGCTTGACGCCCAGCAATGAGGTCAAACGAGGTCGCCACCGCCTTCAACTGCAAAGCCACATATGGCGTCGAGGCGATCAAGGCGATCAGGGTTGCCGCCGCCGCGACCGAGGCCGAGCGCCCGAAGCGCGAGGAGATAAAGTCGGCGATGGAGGTGAGGCGTTGTTCCTTGGTAATGCGGACGATTTTGCGCAATAAGAACCACCAGCCCAAGAAGATCAGGGTCGGACCCAAGTAAATCGCCGTGAATTCCAAGCCCGAGCGGCTGGCCAAGCCGACCGACCCGTAGAAGGTCCAGGAGGTGCAATAGACCGAAATGGACAGGGTGAAGACCCAAGCGGGAACCTGCCCGCGCACCCCCGCCCGCCGTGCCCGTCGGTCGGAGATGAAGGCGATCAGGAACAAGAGCCCAATGTAGGCAGCGCCAATGCTGAGGGCCAGGCTCGGCGTCACGGCTCAAGCTATCCGCGGTTGGCGAAGAAGGCGAGCGCGACCAGGAGCGCCCATAGGCCGAACACCCAGGCCAGGGCCCCGCCCGAACGCATCATATAGAGCCCCAAGGGGGACAGCAGCGCCAGGCCCCCGAGGGTCAAGCCCACCGCAACCAGACGGCGGCGCACGGCGTCAGTCCCGCGCCATGAGCGCCAGGGCGGTGCGGACCAGATCGGCGTTGACGAAGGGCTTGGCCATGAAGGCGCTGGCCCCTACGGCCATGGCGCGTTCCTGATCGTGTTCTTGCCCGCGCGCCGTCAACACAAACACGGGCGTATCTTGGTTGAGCGCCTGGGTTCGGATCAAACGCAAGACGTCGAGGCCTGGCACCCGCGGCAGCATGAGATCGAGAATAATCAAATCGAACTTGGCGGTTTGACTGGCCGTCAGCGCCAAATCGCCGTCGCGTGCGACAAAGGTTTCGCACCCTTCCCGACGCATGAGAAACGAAAGCGCTTCGGCGATGGCGCTTTCATCCTCGACGATCAGGACTTTGGCAGGCTCGTTCATGCAAGGTCCCATGACTCAAGGGGCCAAAGGCGTCAATGAAGGTTTGATACCAACGGCGGCGAAGCTTGACTCGTCGAGCCGTTGATGGACGCGGAAAATACTGAAACGCCAAGCGCTTCTGCCTCGAAACACAAAACGGCCCCAAAATGCGCACTTCTACGGGCATTGTTGCCAGATGCTCTGACCTGGCATCCCCTCCGGGCCGCTGCTATAGGGGACCCATGATTTCTTTGGTGCATTCGGTCGCTTTTGAGGGCATTGCCACCCGCTCGGTCGAAGTCCAGGTGCAAATCACGGCGGGTCTGCCGGCCTTTTCGGTCGTGGGCCTGCCCGACAAGGCCGTCGCGGAGTCCAAGGATCGGGTGCGGGCGGCCATCGCCGCCATGGGCTTGGCCCTGCCCGCCGATCGGATCACGGTGAACTTATCGCCCGCCGATTTGGCCAAGGAAGGGAGCCACTTTGACCTGCCCATCGCACTGGGGATTTTGGCCGCGATGGAGTTGGTTCCCGCCGAAGACCTGCTGGAACAAGTTGTGTTGGGGGAACTGGGGCTCGACGGGCGGCTCATGCCCGTTTCGGGGGCCCTGCCCGCCGCGATCCACGCCAATAGCCGCGCCATGGGGCTGATCTGCCCCGCGGCCCAGGGGCCCGAAGCCACCTGGGCTGGGGACCTGCCGATCCTGGCGCCCGAAACGCTGCTGCAACTGCTCAACCACTTCAAGGACCCCAGCCTGCGGCGTCCTGTTCGACCCACCCCCAAAATTGCCGCAGCCTCCTACCCCGATTTACGCGACGTCAAGGGTCAGGCGGCGGCCAAGCGCGCGCTGGAAATTGCCGCTGCTGGCGGCCACAACATCGCCCTGATTGGCCCGCCAGGGGCAGGCAAGTCTTTGCTGGCCAAGCGCCTGCCAGGGCTCATGCCCGATTTGAATGCGCGCGAAGCCTTGGAGGTTTCCATGATCCATTCGGTCACGGGCATGCTCCCCGAAGGTGGGCTCGTGACCCGCCGCCCTTTTCGCGACCCGCACCATTCGGCCTCGCAACCCGCCCTAGTCGGCGGCGGCAGCCGCGCCAAGCCTGGGGAAATCAGCCTGGCCCATCGCGGCGTCCTGTTCCTGGACGAATTGCCCGAGTTTTCGCGCCAAGCGCTGGAAGCCTTGCGCCAACCGCTCGAAAACGGCGAGGTTACGGTGTCCCGCGCCGCAGCGCAGACAACCTATCCCGCGCGGTTCCAACTCGTGGCGGCCATGAACCTGTGTCGTTGCGGCAACACTCAGTCCTTGGCCAAACCGTGCAGCCGCGGCATTCGGTGTTCTGAGGACTATCTGGCCAAAATCTCTGGACCCTTCATGGACCGCATCGACCTCATCCTCGAAATGCCGCCCGTAAAAATTGGCGAGTTGCGCGCGCCCGCCGACGGCGAACCCAGCGCCCAGGTGCGCACGCGCGTCATGGCCGCACGCGAACGCCAGGCCCATCGCTTGGCAGACCATGGCCTGGAAACCAACGCAGAAATCGCAGGCGAATTGCTCGACACCTTGCTGCCCCTATCGTCGGACAATCAGGACCTGCTGGCACGCATGGCCGAGCGGTTTCGTCTCACCGCGCGCGGCTACTACCGGCTGCTGCGCGTGGCGCGAACCATTGCGGACCTAGAGGGCTCGGACGCCATTGAACGCCCGCACTTGCTCGAGGCCAGCGCCTACCGCCCCCTCCTCTCACTCGATAGCTGAGACCTGCGGTTCTTGATCTTCTTCTGCGGAGAGACGTCCCTCACGGCGAGCTATACCAGCGGCAACCCAGAATGAATCTTATGATCGCTGGTATAAGGGCCGCGACTGTGGCCCCCGTAGCGGCCCCGAGATTAGTGCGGAAGCGCCTCGGGGTATAAGCGAAGGGGAGGCGAAACGCGAAGCGTTTCTGCCGTTAGTATAAGTGATACCAGCGGCGAATGAGAATGACTCTAATGATCGCTGGTATAGGGGACGCGACTGCGGCCCCCGTAGCGGCCCCGAGAATAGCGCGAAAGCGCCTCGGGGTATAAGCGAAGGCCCCGTCGGAGGCGAAACGCGAAGCGTTTCTGCCGTGAGACATAAAAAAGTGTCAACTTTTTTCGCCGTTGGTATGAGAAGTTCGGAATTTGCCGGCAGGGGACGTTTCCAGCACCCCTCGGACTTGGAGGTCGTTTGGATTTTTTGACCCCAAAGGCCCCGCTTACTTTCAGCGCACTAGCCAAATCTGGGCTGCAAGTCTTGAGCCAAACCCTTGGCAACCTACATGAGAGTCAAGCGCCGAGCGCGGCCCTTCCCACCACTTTGAGGTCCCTATGGCTGATTTAGAAACCCTTGAGCGCGTCAAAGAAATCGAAGACTATAAGTACGGCTTCGTCACCGACATCGAATCCGAAAAAGCCCCCCGTGGCTTGGACGAGTCGACGGTCCGCTTCATCTCCGCCAAAAAGAAGGAACCTGCCTGGCTGCTGGACTGGCGCTTAGAAGCCTTCGCCCATTGGAAAACCCTGCAAGAACCCGATTGGGCCAAAGTTGCCTATCCGCCCATCGACTACCAGTCCTACTACTATTGGTCGGCGCCCAAGAGCCTGGCGGATCGGCCCCAATCCCTCGACGAAGTCGATCCAGAACTGATCGAGACCTACAACAAGTTGGGGATCCCGCTGCACGAGCAGGAAAAGCTCGCCGGAGTCGCCGTCGATGCGGTCTTTGACTCGGTGTCGGTGGCGACGACCTTTCGGGCCAAGTTGGAGGAAGCAGGCGTCATTTTCCAACCCATATCGGAGGCAGTGCAGAACCACCCCGATCTTGTGAAGTCGTATCTGGGGTCGGTGGTCCCGTACCGAGACAATTTTTTTGCCGCCCTTAATTCGGCGGTCTTCACCGACGGGTCGTTCGTCTATGTGCCCAAAGGGGTTAGGTGCCCTATGGAGCTTTCGACTTACTTCCGCATCAACGAGTTGAATACGGGCCAGTTTGAGCGGACCTTGATCATTTGCGACGATGACGCCTATGTCTCTTACCTGGAAGGTTGCACCGCGCCCATGCGCGACGAAAACCAACTGCATGCCGCAGTGGTGGAGCTGGTGACCCACGACCGCGCCGAGATCAAATACTCCACCGTGCAAAATTGGTATCCTGGCGACGAAAACGGCAAAGGCGGCATCTACAATTTTGTCACCAAGCGCGCCAAGCTGATCGGGGAAGAATCCAAAGTGTCCTGGACGCAAGTCGAGACGGGCTCGGCCATTACCTGGAAATACCCCTCGTGCATCTTGCAGGGGGATCGGTCGGTTGGGGAGTTCTATTCCATCGCCATCACCAACAAGCGTCAACAGGCCGATACGGGCACAAAAATGATCCATGTCGGGCAGGGCACCCGATCCAAGATCATCTCTAAAGGCATTTCCGCAGGGCGGTCCAATCAAACCTACCGGGGTCTGGTCAAGTCGGTCCGGCGCGCCAAGGACACGCGCAACTTTACCCAATGCGATAGCCTGCTGATCGGCGACACGTGCGGCGCCCATACGGTCCCCTATATCGAGGCAGGAAATGCCACCACCCAAATCGAGCACGAGGCAACGACATCGAAGGTCTCCGAAGATCAGCTGTTCTACGCCCGGCAACGCGGCATTCCTGAGGAAGAGGCCCTGGGCCTGATCGTCAATGGATTTGTCAAAGACGTCCTACAAGAACTGCCCATGGAATTCGCCGTCGAGGCCCAAAAACTCGTCGCCATCAGTCTAGAAGGCAGCGTCGGGTAAGATTTCCCGAACTCCGAACGATCCAATTCCCCCCTGGTGGGGTGGCTGTCGGGCGGGGGTTTGCTAAATTCAAAGCCCCATGTCCGTCTCCTCGTGGGTATGGCAAAGCGCGCCACGCGGCCAAGCAGCACTTCAACAGCGTCAAAGAAAAATGTCGTTCTGTGCCGAGCGAAGCGAGGTCGCAGAATCCATCACGGATCGCCAGCGGCAGGAACGGAAGGTTCCCACAAGGCCACTCGGTTCAAGTCGTTTTTCAACACGAGAACTTTGGCAAAGCGGCTCCATATCTCATGAATCCCCCAATCCAAAAAGTGAAGAACTACCGCCTGACGGCGGTAGCATCACGTTTGGAGTGCAACTCCAGATAGTTTAGGATGATATCATGGTGACGCTGCGGCTTGTTCTGGAAAAATGGACCCTACCCTGCAATGCTGTCCTCAGTAGAGACGTTTAGGCTCTGGGAACTCTTTTTGCTATTTATGTCACGCATCGAAAACCGAATAATACCAACGGAAGTATTCAATGACCTATGGGCCGTCTGCGTTCGAGCGCCAAGACTCAATTCATATGGCAAGCAAACTGCAATCGGACAACGGTCATTCGATCTTTCCGTTGGTATAACTGCCTCTAGCACTTTGCATCGATATTTGGTTGACCCTGCGATACGATGGCGATGATGATGGTCTCAGCGGATACCAGGAATATATTCAGACATTTTTTCCTACTGAAAAATCAAGCTTACTGCTTGATTTTTCAGTAGGAAAAAATGAACCCAATCATTCGCGCTGAAGCGCGGCTCTCTCATCTAAAGATGAGGGTTTCAAACCATTTAACGGACAATGAACTCGCCACTTAGGAACCAGACCGCTGGCGTCGCAATGGCGTGATCCTGTGAAACCTACCCCGAATGTCAGCGCTCAACGCTCGTTCGCTCAAGCATCCAACCAGGCAGAAAATTCATCCAATGTCGCTGGATCAGCACTATCGCTGATCACAGCGGCAATCTGCGCTAGCAAGTCGGGGTGCGGATGCCCCGCAACTTTGGCCCGCTCAACATTGGCTCCCAAGGGCCAACCAGGGCAGCGCACCCCTGCCAGCACATGAGCCTTCAGCGGTTCCACTTCATAGGGCGCCACATGAGCATAGCGGTAGAAACTGAGCTCGAGCAACAGGGTAGCAACCCAAGCACCGCTCGCCTCGACTGCGGCTTGTTCCGCTATGACTACGTGCCGAAGACCTTCATCATCGTCGCCGCGAATGAAGAGTAACTTGGAGTAGTTGCCTAGGACGCTGGCATGGGACGGATCCGCTGCAATCGCTTGCTCATAAAGCTGCTCGGCCCGATCCTCATCTCCGCGGACATCCGTCATGAAGTTCGCAAAATTGCCCAGGGTGTCGGCACGGGAGGGATCTGCAGCAATCGCTTGCTCATAAAGCTGCTCGGCCCGATCCTGATCCCCGCGGACATTCTTCATGAAGAGCGCAAAATTCCCAAGGATGTTGGCATTGGACGGATCCGCTGCAATCGCTTGCTCATAAAGCTGCTCGGCCCGATCCTGATCCCCGCGGACATCCGTTATGAAGAGTGCAAAATTGCCCAGGTTGTTGGCATGCGACGGATCTGCAGCAATCGCTTGCTCATAAAGCTGCTCGGCCCGATCCTGATCCCCGCGTGCATCCGTCATGAAGATCGCAAAATTGCCCAGGTTGTTGGCATGCGACGGATCTGCCGCAATCGCTTGCTCATAAAGCTGCTCGGCCCGATCCTGATCCCCGCGTGCATCCGTCATGAAGATCGCAAAATTGCCAAGCAAGTTTGGATCTTTGCATCCCTTGTCTTGCACGCTTTGGATAAGCGCCGCCCGCCGCTCATCGGGCAGTGATGGGTCGACCCCGTCAACGGCGTCCCAAAGCCAAACAGGAAACGGATGCCCTAGTATCTCCTCTAGGTGATCAGAGGCAAAATGGCGGTCGCCGAAGTGGCGTTCTGATGCAAATCTTGCAACGGCGACGGGTTGGCGTTTGAAGATACTTTTCCATTCCTTAACCTCTGCGTTAAGTGTCGCGATCAAATCCTCAAGTTGTGAGACTTCAAGTCGAGGCAAGGATTCAGCAATTGTAAGCCGTTCCTCGGGGCCGATGCGTAAACTCCGATTGAGTCGCTCCCAGAACTGCTGTGCCCGTTCCCCTTGGAACTTTTGCGCGAAATCTTCGACGCTCATGACGCGATGATAGGTCTCCTCAAGCATCAAACGGCTGCGTTCAGGATCCTGCTTTGGCACACGGTTGCGCAAGACCTGGTATCGCAGGGCAAGAGTTTGGTGAATCTGCACCGCCTCCCCATTCGGACTTTTTCGGCGACTTTGCGCCCAAGCGATCAAGGCGTCGCGGTCATGGTCGTGCAGTCGGTAGAGCTCAGCTTTTGTGCTAGCGCGACGCAGCAGGCCGAAGTGCTCTAATTCTTCGCCCCACCGCCGCGCACGATCTAGGCCCGTTCCTTCGTCTTCACCTTCCTCCAAGTCCAACAGGGCATAGATTGTGTCCAAGGTCAAAGTGCGCGGCAGAATCAGGCGCCAGAGCTTGTCACCCGTTACGTTCATATGCGCCGCTATGCGTTCATTAAAATACTGGACAAGACCCCTACGATCATCGTTCGTGCGAAACCGATCCAGTGTTTCAACTATGTCTTGCCATGGGTCTGGAACCCCGTCTTCTTTCATGATCCTGCATAAGCGATTGAGCAAAAAAGGAATGCCGTGGGTGACCCCTTGGATACTTGTTAGGGCGGTACCAGCAATCTCAGTCAAGTCAGGAAGGGACTGGTCAATAAAGCGTTTGGTTTCTTCAGATGTGAACGCGTCCAAATTTGACACTTGCGGGCACAAGTTGGGAGGAATTGCATCTAAGTCTTGTGGTGGCACTTCGGCATGGCGTCCTGCGATCACAAATAGAGTGTTTCGATTCAGCAGATAGCCGGCAAGCCGCGCAAAAAATCGGGTAAGGGCCAACTCTCTCGATTCGGTTCCTAAAGGCAAGGTCTTGATGCGCCCTCCAAAACGGAGGTCAAGCAGAGTTCCAATTTGACTATAGGCACAGAGTTCCCAGCCATCGACGATAAAGACGCCCCCTTTCTCATCCATATCACTGAGAATTGCTTCAAAAATGGCCTCTTCAGGTGCCGCTAAGATTTGGTGTCGGCGTTCCTTTTCATTTGCCTGCCACCATTCATTCAAGGAATTGGCAACGTCTCCCAAGACGCCAACAGCAACCGCTAAACTACTTGAGGATGCAATCTTTTGTACTTCCGCAAAGGTTTCTGGAATGTTTTTCTTGCGTAAAATCGAAAAAAAGTTGCCGAATCTTCCCGCAAGATTCCCAGAACTTCCTCCAGTTTGGGCATGTTCTCATTCGCATTTAAGGCCTGCAATAAGAAGGCGGGGGCCTCCATTTCCTCCGCGAAGTTTGCGGCCTCGACCATGACCGTGGGCATCGATTCTTCATGTGCGCGGAGTTCAATGCCCCGCAACAGGCTCGATTTGCCGACGCCGCCAGGCCCCGCGATGCGGTAGAGTAGGGGTTCTGGAGCCTTAAACCAGGCTTCGATACGCTCTTGCTGCGGACGTCGAATCCAGGAATCAGTGTTGAATGGACTATCAAGCATAGGCTGGTCTCATGCGGACAAAGGGCGTGCAAAGCAATCCTGTGCTGCGAGGTCCGCGCCCTCGTCCCTTATTGTCTGAATTTTGTTTGAACGCGAGTCTTTATCCAAGCATTGCGCGATTGCGTGTCACCGTAAGCGCCGTGACAAAGGCCTCAAGATCGCTCACCCATAATTCCCCCGTACCCGCTCCTTCTTCGGGTCAAAGTGCGGGAACGGCACAACCCTAGCCTTGAGGCGTTTTTGCTGGCCGTCGAGCTGGCCGATCTCGACCTGGGTGCCGAGGGCCGTGTGGGCCACATCCAGGCGCGCGAGGGCGATGGTTTTGCCTAAGAAGGGCGACTTCATAGCGGACGTGATTTCGCCGATTTGGGGCTTGCCGACATGAACGCAGTCGCCACTGCTCGGCACCAGGCCGCTTTCGATATCGAGGCCGACCAGGTGTTTGTGCGGATGGGCCTTGCGGCGGATCAGGGCCTCTTTGCCGACAAAATCGTCGGCCTTGGACTTGAGCGGGACCGTGAAGCCGATGCCCGCCTCGAACGGGTCGGTTTGGTCGCTGAATTCATAATTTGCAAAGATCAGGCCCGCCTCAATCCGGAGCAAATCAAGGGCGCCGAGGCCAAGCGGGGCCAAGCCTAAGGGTTCGCCCGCTGCCCATACGGCGTCGAAGACCTGGGCGCAGTCTTTGGGGTGGCAGAAAATCTCATAGCCCAATTCCCCCGAATAGCCCGTGCGGCTGACGACCAGGGCGGGGCCGTCGAAGCCGCCTAGGCGGGCGATGGCGAAGCGGAACCAGCCAAGCTCGTCCAGGGTTGGCTGCGTCGGCGGCGTCCAAATCAGATCGCGCAAGATCTCGCGGCTCTTGGGGCCTTGGACGGCGAGGTTATGCAACTGGTCGGTCGAATGGCGCACCCAGGCATTGAGGCCGCGTTGCGCCGCTTGCTCGCGCATGAAGTTGCCCGAATCCTCCGACCCGCCGACCCAGCGGAAGTTGGTGTCGGCCAAGCGGAACACCGTGCCGTCGTCAACCATGCCGCCATGGTCGTAGCAGACCGCCGTATAGACCACTTGGCCGACCGAAAGTTTTTTCATGTCGCGCGTGACGCAGGCTTGCATCAGCGCCTCGGCGTCGGGGCCCGTGACCTCGAACTTGCGCAAAGGGCTTAGGTCCATGACCACGGCGCGTTCGCGCGCCGCCCAATACTCGGCGATGGTGCCGTGCTGGGTCATGTCTTGGGGCAGCCAATAGCCATTGTACTCAACAAAGTTGCGCGTGTGCTTGGCAAAGCTGTCGTGAAAGCCGGTTTGCTTGGTCATGGCCACATCTGCCCCTGGGGTTGCTCGCCAGCCGATGGACTTGGCGAAGAGGTGTTTTGAATCGTAGGTGCGCACCTGAATGTCGGTGGGGTTCCAGCCGTTGGCGGGGTCGATGTCGCAGGGGCAGGCGGTGGAAACGCAGACCAGATCGGTCAAGGCGCGCAGCAGCACATAGTCGCCCGGCCGCGACCAGGGATCGTCCATGCCAATGGCGTTGGTCTTGTCCAACATGGTATTGAAGAAGAAATTGATAGCGGGCCAGCCTGCGCGCGGGCGCACGTTGTAATTCGCCAGCCGCGCGCTGATGTTGTCCGAGCAGTTGATGTGGCCTGGATAGCCCAGATCCTCGTAGTAGCGGGCGGTGCAGGCGAGCCCGAAGGTATCGTGTTGCCCGCACGTATCTTGGACGATTTCCACCAGCGGCTCGTGATCGACGGTGAAGAACTTGGAATAGAGCCCTGGCCCAGGCCATAGCGCGCCCATGAGCGAGCGGGTGGTCGTCGGGTCGATGTCGCGTTCGTGCCCCGCGTCGAGGGCGCGGGCCGAGAAGGCTTGGAAGTCGGTGCATTCGCGCCCCTGCACGTCCATGATTTGGAAGTACTGGCCTGCCTTGACCTCGTAGGTATGGGCCTCGCCTGGTTGGATATTGATGTCGAGCAGCGGGTCGGCCAGGGGGTCGGCGGGCGCGCGGCCATCTTTGCCTGCGGCGGGATCGGCGCGGGCGATATAGACCACCAGGTCGGTCATGGTGTCCTGGCCGTCGGCGGCCATGGCGCCGCCCACCGTGCAGACGATCAGCAAGCCATCGGCCTCCGCGTGCAAGGTTTCGGCGTCGCCCGCCCGCGACCCTTCGGCGAACAGGACCGCCGCCTCGGCGCGGCCGAGGTCAAAACCCGCCTTAGTCAGCGCATCCAGCACGCGCGGGCCGCTGCCGTCGCCCTGGTGACTCCCGCGCGTCAAGGCCGCTTGCAGGGCCGTTGGGGCGCCCCTTGCCGTGAGGCCGAGGGCGCCGAGCTGGCTCCGTCCCTTGGGATCGAAGAACAGGACTTCGGCGGGTTGCAAGCCCTGGCGATCAACCACGGTGACGTCATCGCCCGCCCGCAGGTCCAGCGCGCGCGAGCCGCCCGCGGGGATCGGGTGCCGCTCCACCCCTGGGGGCAAGATCGGCAGCCCTGGCACCACGAGGCCCGCGCGCTCAAAAGGCCGTTCAAACGGTTCCATGCCCTTCCCTCAATCCAATGCCCTAGTCCAACCCCAGCTTGCGCTTACGGTCGCCCGCCCAGCGCATGACCAGATGGTCGATCATGAGGCCCATGAAGGCAACGCACAGGCCCAGGGTCAGGCCCTTGCCAAACTCATGGCCCGAAAGCGCGCGCTGCATCTCCTGCCCCAAATCGGTGGTGCCGATGTAGGAGGCGATGACGACCATAAAGAGCGAGAACAGGACGCATTGGTTGACCCCGACCATGAGGGTCGGCAGCGCCAACGGGAATTCGACCGACAGCAGTTTTTGCAGGCGCGTGGCCCCTGCCATGTCGGCGGCTTCCTTCTGCGCTGCGGGTACCGAGCGCAGGCCCTCAATGGTATAGCGCGCAATGGGAACCAGAGCGAAAATCAAGATCGCCAAGATCACGGCGACGTCCGAGACGTTGAACAGCATGATGGCGGGCAGCAAATAGACGAAGCTGGGGAAGGTCTGCGCCGAATCCAGTGCCGTCAGCACCACCCTGGCCCGCGCAGGGGCCTGCGCCGCCCATATGCCGAGCGGCAGGCCGACCAGCGCCGCGAGCAGGACCGAGAAGAACACCAAGTAGAGGGTAATCATGGCCCGATCCCACCACCCCGAAATCGCGATAAAGCCTATGAAGGCCAGCGACACCAGCGCCGACCGGCGCCCGCCAATCGACCAGCCCAGTCCAAAGACCAGCAACAAGACCCCCGCATAGGGCAGCCAGCGGAAGGCATCGCGCACGGGGATCAAGACGTAAACGATCATAAAGTCCTTGAAGACCTTGGCAGGGTCGGCAATCGAGTCGCGAAATACCCGCACCGCGTCGTTCAACTCGTTGGACATGGTAAAGGAGTTGCGGAACTTGATCGTTTGCAGCGGCTCCCACAGGTGCGCCACGGCGTAGAGCGCCGCCACGAGGGCCAGCGATACCAGCATGAAGCTATGGCGCCGCGCCCACGACGTGCCGCGGTCAAAATGCACAGGCTGGCGCACCGCCCAGGCCTTGGACAGGCGGTCCAACGTAATGGCGATCAAGACAATCGACAGGCCGATTTCCGCCGCCCGCCCGATCTTGAGCCCGCCCAATTGTTGCAACAGCTTGTCCCCGAGGCCAGGCATGCCGATCAAAGCGGCCAACACCACCATGGCGAGGGATTGCATGATGGTTTGGTTGACGCCGATCAGCAGGTCTTCCCGCGCCGAGGGAATTCGTACCTGAAACAGGAGTTGCCGCGCCGTTGCGCCCGACATGTGGCCGCTTTCGATGATGTCTGCGGAGATGCGTTTTAGCCCCAGGACCGCCATGCGCACCATGGGCGGGGTGGCAAAGACTATGGTGACGATGGCCCCCGCCTTCGGTCCGATGCCGATGAACACCACGACGGGGATCATGTACGTAAAGTGCGGCAGGGATTGCGCCAGGTTCAAAAACGGGTTCAGGCCGTTTTCCACCGATTTGTAGCGCCAAGCCAACACCCCAAGTACCAACCCGAGAACGACCGCGAAGGGCGCGGCCACCAAAATCACCGATAGGGTCTGCATGGCCTCCTTCCACTGCCCCACCAAGGCGCACCAAACGAAAGTCCCGCCCGCCAAAAGCGCCAGTTGCCGCCCCCCTAAGTGCCAGCCGATGAGGGCGGCCATGCCCGCAAAGACCACCCAAGGAACGGGCAACAAGACCCCCCAAAAGCCGTCGAGCGCCAAAAAGGCCAACCCCTCGCGCGCTTGCGGCACGGCGGATAAGCCCATCCCCACAATCAGCACCGCCCCCAAGGCCAGCAAGCCCGCACGCAAGCTGTGAGCGGCGGCGGCGAGCGCGTAGGCCAAGGCCGCGAGGGCCATCCAGGTCAGGGCCCAATGCTGCGATCCGCGTCCCTTGCCGTAGAGAATGTAGGCGGTGGTATCGAGCAGCCACTTGACTTGATCGGAGACCCAGCGGGTGACGGTGATCAGGCCCAGATCGTTCTTGAGCCAGGAAAATAGGCCGTCAAAGGTCGGTGCTGTCGCCCCGATCAAGCCTTGCGACGGCACCTTCGCGGGGTCGGGATGGGCCAGCGGTTTTACGATCCCTCCCCCGTCCCCGACCAGCGCATTCCAAAGATCGACCAGAGGTTTTAGGGGATGGGTCATCCAATAGGGCGGCTCGACCAACCAGCCTGGCAACACGGCCCCCAGCGCCATGACGACCAGGGCCGCCAAGATCAGCGCTTGGCCGATCTGGACTTGCGGCTCTTGGCGCAGGAAAAAACCGCCCATAGAAAACCTTAGGCGTCCAGCAGAATTCGCAAGGCGGCCTGGCGATCCAGGCCGCCCAGCACCGTGCCGTCGGCATCCGCGACGGGGATCAGCGCGCGCGCGTCGTCCACCAATTGACGGCCAAGGGCGCCGATGGTCGCGGCGGCGTCGATGGGCGTGCCCGTCAAGCCCGCCGTATCGTGGGTGGCGATCAGGCCGCGCGCGCGGACAACCTGGGCTTTGGCGATGTCCTCGGTGAACTTGGCCACATAGGCGGTCGCGGGCTTGAGGACGATCTCCTCGGGCGTTGCGCACTGTTCGACCACGCCGTCTTTCATAATGGCAATACGGTCAGCAAGGCGCAGGGCCTCGTCAAAATCGTGGGTGATGAAAACGATGGTTTTGCCCAAGAGACCTTGCAGGCGAATAAACTCGTCCTGCATTTCTTTGCGGATCAGGGGATCCAGGGCAGAAAAAGGCTCGTCCAAAAACCAAATGTCGGGTTCGATGGCCAGCGACCGGGCGATGCCGACGCGCTGTTGCTGGCCGCCCGAAAGCTCGCGGGGGAAATAGTCCTCGCGCCCTTCCAAGCCCACCAACTTGATCATCTCCTGCGCGCGATCACGCCGATCATGGCTATTTTGGCCGCGCATTTCCAGCGGGAAGGCGACATTTTCTAACACGGTGCGGTGCGGCAGCAAACCAAAGTTCTGAAACACCATGCCCATTTTGGATCGACGCAGGTCGATCAAGTCACGCTCGCTAAGGGTGGCGATATCGACGCCGTCGATCAGGATTTCTCCGCTGGTTACCTCGATCAAGCGGGAGACGCAGCGCACGAAGGTTGATTTGCCCGATCCCGACAGGCCCATGACCACCAACATCTCGCCCTGATCAATCGAAAGCGACACATCGTTGACAGCGGAGATCAAACCCTTCTCCCGCAGCGCCGCAGGGCTGGCGGTACCGCCCAAGGCCCGCAGCTTGGCGAGGGGGGCCTCGCCAAACAATTTCCAAACGTGGCGGCATTGGATCAGCGGCTGGGTCATAAATTCCTGCTGTGCGTCAAATCTGCGGTCGCGTCAAACTTGGAATTGGACGCGATATCGAGAACCCCGCGAAAAAAAGGCCGACCCCTGATCCAGCGGTCGGCCCTTTGGTTTTAAGAAAGTCAAGAAGACGTGCGGGCCTAGTTCACCCACTCGCCCCAGATGTCTTCATTGTCTTCCAGCCAGACCTCCGCAGCTTCCTCGGGGTCGAGGCCGTCGACGTCAACCAGCTTGGCCATTTCCGCGATTTGCGGGTTGGTGAAAGAAATGGCGCGCAGGGTCGCGTAAGCGGCAGGCCATTTTTCTTCCATGCCGTCCCAGGCGGCTTTCTTCAGATAGCCGTTGGCGGGATTGCCGCAGTCGTAGGTTGCATCGGGGTTCGGACCGACCGATGGGTCCTCGGTGCAGCCGTCTTCCCACGTTGGGAACTCAATGAAGGTGCCAGGATAGAGCGCCTCGACGAAGTTTGGCGTCCAGTTGAAATGAACGATGGGCACGCCCGCCGCCTCGGCGGCTTCCAATTCGGCCCATATGGCCGCTGCCGAGCCTGCGTTGACGATCTCAAAGTTCATGCCCAGGGCGTCAACGCGCTCCTGATCGTGCTTCAACCAGTCCACGGGACCTGCGAGATAGCGGCCCTTTTCGCCCGTTTCTGCGGTGGCAAACTTGTCAGCGCAAGCGTTGAGCGCCTCCCAATCGGGCAAGCCTGGGCACAGGTCCCCGACATAGTTGGGGTACCACCAGTCCTCGCGGGTCACCGCATTGTGGTCGCCCGCATCGTGCAGGCCGCCCGCCTCCAGCGCGGCGGTGAAGGACGCGCCAAAGGCCCCTTCCCAAACTTCCAGTTCCAGCGTCACGTCGCCCAGACGCACCGCCTCATAGACCGCTTGCGAGTCGGTTGAGACGTACTCAACGTTGTTGCCCATGGACTCGAACATCTGACCCACGACGTGCGACATGACGATTTGCGATGACCAGTTGTGGGTTGGGATGATGATGGGATCGCTGGAATCTTCAGCGAACGCGGGCATGGCGAACGCAGTCGCCACCAACAGGGTTTTCAAGGTAGATTTCATGTAGTCCTCCACTACCAAAGTCCTGCATTGCAGGGTTAGGGTTCGACCCCGAAGGGCCAGGTGTAAGCGGGCAGGCCCGCGCCAAGACGGACCGACCGCAGGGTGCCG
Source organism: Alphaproteobacteria bacterium (assembly GCA_965229645.1). Classification (GTDB taxonomy): domain Bacteria; phylum Pseudomonadota; class Alphaproteobacteria; order UBA7985; family UBA7985; genus CAXQZM01. The sequence continues at coordinate 2,230,371 of OZ245893.1, read as the reverse complement.
CGGTCGGTCCTATTCTCCCTCCTCCAAGAAGAATCTATTCGGCGTTCCTAAGGTAGCAAATTTTCACTCTGTGGCAACTATTTTTAATAGGGATGAATTTTTGGGGGCTTCGGCGCGGACACTCCTTGCGCGCTACGGGCTTGCTACCCAGACCCAGGCTGATGGGCAGGTCAGGTCATCTTGCCGCTGGTTTTAGCTGACGACTCGCTCCTCCCTGGGGCTGTGGCCGTAGTGGGCGCGGTACGCGTGCGAGAAATAGCTGACCGACGGGAACCCCGCGCTCAGGGCGATTTGGGTGATTTTGGACTGGGTTTGCACCAGCAAGCGACGCGCCAGCGCCAGGCGGGCCTCGCGCAGCACCGCCATGGGGCTCTTGCCCAGGTCGCGATGAAACAGGCGGTTCAACTGGCGTACCGATAGGTTGCAGTGGGCGGCGATGTGCCCCTCGCGCACGGGCTCGGCGAGATTATTATCGATAAACCTTAGGCCGCGTACCACGGCGGGATGGTGCGCCTGGCCGCTCAAGTGGCGCCGAGGGGTTAGGTCGGCGCCGCTGTCGCGAAATTCGGTATGCAGGAACCAATCCGAAACCCGTTCGGCCAGGTCCGCACCCTGATGCTCGTTGATGAGGGCGATGACCATGTCGAAGGCCGCGATCCCACCCGCGCACGTCAGGCGTCCGCGATCGACCACGTAGATCGACCGACTGAGCAGCAAGTCAGGGAACAAGGCTTGCAAGGCGGGCGCATGGTCCCAATGCACGGTCATGCGATACCCGCCCATCAGTCCTGCCTTGGCCAAGATCACGGGCCCGCCTGAGACCCCGCAGAGGCGCGTGCCCAGGCGCGCTTGGGCGCGCAGCCACTGGTTCAAGTAAGGATCCGAAACCGCAAAGGGATCGCCGCCTGCGATCAGGAAAATCAGGTCAAAGCGCTGCCCGTCGCTGATCGGCACGGGATTGACGGCTTGGGTCGCTTGCGAGCTTTGCGCGGGTTGCCCCAAGCATAGGGCCTGGGTGGCGTAGAGCGGCGCACCGTTGAGCAAATTGGCGGCGCGAAACGGTTCCGACGCGCTGGCGTAGGACATGAGCGCATAGCCCTCAAACCCCAGCAAGCCGACGCGAATCGGCGGCTTGGGGGTTGAAAGCGGGGGCGGGGTCACGGAGGAATCATGACCTGGCCCGCACCCTCACGTTTGTAAATAGGACTCGAGACTATCGTCGAGGGCGTCCTTCCACGGCGTATGGTGCGCAGGGGCTTTGGTGCCCGTAAGGGGCGAGACGTAGCCATTGTCTCGGAAGGTCATGATGTCTTGCTTCTTGTGCTTTTTCCATTGGTAGAAAGCCTCGCACGCGGCATCGACATCGAAATTGGGATAGTCGGTTTCGGCCATGAGCTCGGCCACATAGTCGCCCTGGTACTTGATCGCGGCGTAGTCGTCCTCACCCGCATCCTCGCGCGCCTCCCGCTCGGTCACATCGGCCTGCATGGTGGCTTGGTCGGGCAGCGCGATCCGTCCCAGGATCACATCGCGCGCCCACCAGGCTTGCGCGTCGAACATGTTGAAGGTGAACCACTGGTCCTGCATGCCGAGGTAGAATAAGCGTGGATTCTTGACCCAAGCCACACCTTTGTAAAGGTCCGCAGTCGCCAAGCGGTTAGCGGTCTTGAGCCGCAGATCGTCGGGCAGGAAGGGGAAGTGATGCTGGTAGCCCGTGCATAGGATGATGGCGTCCACCGCTTTCGACGTGCCGTCGATAAAGTGCGCGGTCTTGCCCTCGACCCGATCGAGCTTGGGCACTTCCTGCCAGTTATCGGGCCAGGCGTAGCCCATGGGGGCGGTCCGATGCGCGACGGTGATCGACTTGGCGCCGTACTTCCAGCACTGGGACCCGATGTCTTCGGCTGAGTACGAGGTGCCGAGGATCAGAATGTCCTTGCCCTGAAACTCCAAGGCGTCGCGAAAGTCGTGGGCATGGAGGATGCGCCCGCCAAAGCTTTCGAACCCTGGATAGTAAGGCACGTTGGGCGTGGAAAAATGCCCTGTGGCGACGATCACATGGTCGAACGTTTCGACGGTTTCTTCGTCCTTAAGGGTGTCGCGCGCCGTGAGTGTGAAGGTCTGGCGATCTTCCACATAGCGCACGTCGCGCACCAAGGTGTTGAAACGGATGCGATCGCGCACCCCTGCCCGAATCACGCGCCCCTCGATGTAATCGAACAGGACGGCACGCGGCGGGTAGGAGGCGATGGGCTTGCCAAAATGCTCGTCGAAAGAATAGTCGGCGAACTCCAACCCTTCCTTGGGGCCGTTGGACCAGAGGTAGCGGTACATGGACCCATGGCAGGGCTCGCCCGCCGCGTCGGTGCCCGTTCGCCACGTATAGTTCCACAGCCCGCCCCAGGTGTCTTGCTTTTCAAAGCAGACCACCTCTGGAATATCCGCGCCCTGCTGCTGCGCCGATTGAAAGGCCCGCAACTGCGCCAAGCCACTTGGCCCCGCGCCGATGATGGCAACCCGTTTTGTCATAAATTTCTCCCTAAAAACTTGATCTGGCACCGCGCTTTCGAGCGGTCCTTGTTCGATGCAAGATCACAACCCAGAAGCGGCGCACACGAGCCTGCCTATTCGCGCGCTCAACCAATTTATTCAAGGGGCTTAAAGGGCGAGAAGGGGCGATAGCGGGTGCCAACCTGAGTTCCGCCTTATTCGTAAACCCCGTCTCCCAAGAGGCGCCCGATCCTTATCTTGTTGCCCGTGACGCCTCGTAGGCGGCGACGCCAGCTAGGCCACTGACGGATTTCGTCACTTGATAGACGGGAACCTCGGCCAAAAATTCGGCGTGGGTTCGGATGTCACAAAAGAGCGCCGCGAAGCGGTCCGTGTCGAGCAGGTCTCGGTTTTTCATGGCGATGGCCCCGACCAAATAGACCCCGCCAGCGGCCCCGTACTGCAGGGCCTGGTCGCTGCAAAGAACCGCGGCAAAGTCGAAAAACAGGTCCATGGCGGCGGTCGCGGCAGCGTCGCCGCCATGGGCCAGGACGCTGATTTCTTGGGCGCTCAGTCGTGCCCCAGTTTGGGCGGCATAGAGGTTTTCAAGGCCTTGCCCCGAAAAAACGTCTTCCCCGCGCAATCGACCCTCGGACACTTGTTGTTCCAAAGCCGCCCAGGGGGCGCCGCGCAAATACGGGACGGTCACGTTGCCGCCCTCGCCCGCCAAAACCTGCCCAGAGGCATCCAGGCCCGCGATGCCGAGGCCCGTTCCTGGGCCGACGACGGCCTTGGTTCCAGGGCGCTCAACGCCAGGCTTGATGAGGTGGAGGTCTTGGTCTGTAAGATAGGGGATAATGGCCGCCTGCGCCGCAAAGTCGTTGATGATGCGCACCCGCGGCGACCAGGCCCCCATCTGCGCGCGTGTGAACGGCGTCGCCCAATTCGTCAGTTTGAATTCCGCCTGATGATCGAACGCGGGGCCTGCGATGGCGAGCGTAAGCGCGGCGAACGGGCGCGCGAGGTTGTAGGCGGCGCAAAATTCTTCCAGCGCTGCATCAAGCGTGCCGATGTCGGCCCAGGTGTAGGATTTGGTCAGGACAAGTCCCTGGGCCAAGAGCGCGGACGCGGCCTGCCGTAGGGACCCTGTCACAGCCGCAAGACGCAGATTGGTTCCCCCAACGTCAGCGATCAGATGGACCATGGGCCGACCCTCTAAAGATTACGCCCCATGGCTAAGAATTTTTCGCGGCGTTGTTGGCGAATGGTGGCGGGTTCGTGCTGGTCGTAGAAGGCCAGCGCTTGCAAGACTTGCGCTTTGGTGGCGGCGATCACGGTTTCTTGGTGGCGGTGCGCGCCGCCCTTGGGTTCGTCGATGATCCCGTCGATCAGGCCGAATTCGCTCAAGTCCTGGGCGGTCAAGCGCAAGGCCCCGGCGGCGTCCTTGGCGAAGGCCCCGTCGCGCCACAAAATGGAGGCGCACCCTTCGGGCGAGATGACCGAGTAAATGGCGTGTTCGAGCATGTAAATTTGGTTTGCCGCAGCGATGGCAATGGCCCCGCCCGAGCCGCCTTCGCCGATCACAACAGAGATGAGCGGGACGGTGACGTCGAGGCAGGTTTGAATCGACTGGGCGATGGCTTCGGCCTGGCCGCGTTCCTCGGCACCGACGCCAGGGTAGGCGCCTGCCGTATCGACCAAAGTCAAGATCGGCAACTGGAAGCGTTCTGCCAAGCGCATGAGGCGTTGGGCCTTGCGGTACCCCTCTGGCCGCACCATGCCGAAATTGTGCTTGAGCCGCGTGTCCATGTCGGCACCCTTTTCTTGGCCCAAAACAGCCAGGGCGCGCCCGCCGATCCGACCCAAGCCCGAGACCATCGCGGCGTCTTCAGAGTAGAGCCGATCCCCTGCCAAAGGGGTAAAGTCGTCGATCATCCCCGCGACATAGTCCAGCGCATGGGGACGTTCGGGATGGCGCGCCACTTGGGTCTTTTGCCAGGCGTCCAAGCGCGAATAGGCCTGGTCCAGCAACTTGGTCGCTTTCGATTCCAGGGCCACAAGATCGGGCGTCAACTCCGCATCGCCCTGGCTCAAAGACTTGAGTTCAGCAATTTTGGCTTCAATTTCCAGGGCGGGTTTTTCAAAGTCGAGAGTCGTCACAGACATGCGCGCCCCTTAGGCTCAAATTCTAAGGGACGAAAGAGTGTTTCAGGGTGATCAGGGTTTAGGTCACGCCCTGTTCCTTATACCAACGGCGAAAAAAGTTGACACTTTTTTCGCCGTTTTGTGTCTCACGGCAGAAACGCTTCGCGTTTCGCCTCCGACGGGGCCTTCGCTTTTACCCCGAGGCGCTTTCGCGCTATTCTCGGGGCCGCTGCGGGGGCCGCAGTCGCGGCCCTCATACCAGCGATCATTAGAGTCATTCTCATTCGGCGCTGGTATTATTCGACAGCGGCACAGATCGTTGTGCCAAGGGGTGATGATAAAACACGAGGTCGTGCAGGCGTTCGTCCATCACATGGGTATAGATCTGCGTTGTCGAAATGTGGGCATGGCCGAGGAGTTGTTGGACAGCGCGCAAGTCCGCCCCGCCGTCGAGCAAGTGGGTCGCAAAGGCGTGGCGCAAACTATGGGGACTGAGATTGAGGGCTGCCAGCCCCGCCGCCGCCGCCAAATCTTTGAGGGCCTGACCCAAGGCTTGGCGCGTCAAATGTCCGCCCTTTCCAGTGCCCGGAAACAAAAACGTCGCGGCCAAACGGGCGTTCGATTTTTGCTGTTTGAGCCATAGTTCGCGCAAGGGTAGATAGGCCTCAATCGCGGCAACCGCCTGCACGCCCAGGGGCACCAGCCGCTCCTTGTTGCCCTTACCAACCACAGGGATCAGGCCCGATTGCTGACGGACGAAGGCAAGGGGAAGGGTCACCAATTCGCTGACCCGCAAACCCGTCGCGTACAGAACCTCAATCAAAGCGTACAGGCGTGCACCGCTAAACGTATGGGCCGAACGCGCGGCGGTTTCGATCAGTGTCGTCATCTGCGTTCGGGTCATGGTCGCGGGCAGGGACTGGCGCGCTTTGGGGTTTTCCATTCCTTGCGTCGGCAAGTCGTGCCGCGCCCCTTCCTCAACGCAAAATACAAAGAACTGGCGCAAGGCCGACAGGCGGCGGGCGGCGGACCGGGTCGAAAGCGCTTTGCCAGGTCCCGCGAAGTAAGCGCGCAAGTCGGCGGTCGTAGCCTCGAGCAGCGGCGTCTGCAAAAATTCCTGCACGGCGTGCAAATCCCGCGCGTAGGCCGCAAGGGTATTGGGGGCGGCACCGCGTTCTGCCGCCATCATCTCAAAAAACACCTCTTCCATACCCTTAGGGCCGTTCGGGAGGCGCGCACAGGCGATCACGGTCAACGCGCCCGCCCGTGAACACTTGGGATTCGACGCTGCAGCGCACATTGGGCTGGCTCGGGCTCGGAATATCCCAAACCAGGATCAGGAAATAGGCCAGTCCCGCGGTCAGCGCCAAGAAGATCAGCAGAACGAGAAACGGATTTTCACGGGAAGGACGCGCCATGGGGGACTTTGATGAAGTTTAAGGATGTTCAAAGACTTAGTGAGGACTTATACCAGCGGCAACTGAAAATGACTCGTCGCGCCGCTGGTATAAGGGCCGCGACTGCGGCCCCCGTAGCGGCCCCGAGAATAGCGCGAAAGCGCCTCGGGGTATAAGCGAAGGCCCCGTCGGAGGCGAAACGCGAAGCGTTTCTGCCGTGAGACACAAAACGGCCATAAAAGTGTCAACTTTTTTGGCCGTTGGTATTAGGGATCTGTCTATGGCGGAAGCCCCCCATTCCACGGTGCCCTGGCCGCGCCGCGCAGAAGTCCCGCGACGAGGCCGGTCCTTGCGGCCCAGCGACGCGCAGGTGCGTGCGGCGCTTCGCAGCGCCGTCAACCGCTTCCATACCCGCCCTGTCCCGCGTCGACCTTTGGTTCTGATCGGGCTTATGGGCGTGGGCAAGACCGCTGTTGGCAAGCGACTGGCTCGGGTCACGAGGGTCCCGTTTGTCGATTCCGATGAGGCGATTGAACGCGCGGCGGGCATGCAAATCCGCGACATATTTGATGCCTTCGACGAGGATCATTTCCGGGATCGGGAACGGGCAGTCATCGACCGCCTCTTGCGCGCAGGGGAGGCGGGCGTGATCGCCACTGGCGGCGGGGCTTTCATGAACGCGCAGACGCGGGCCTCGATTTTTGAGCTGGGGCTTGCCGTTTGGTTGCACGCGCCGCTCCCTGTTTTGGTCGAGCGGACCTGCCGGACCACCACTCGTCCGCTTTTGGCTGCGGGTGACCCGCAGGCCGTGCTGGAAAAATTACTCGCCGAGCGCGAACCCACCTACCGACAAGCCCCAGTCCATTGCCCCACGGGGCTGGGGCACCTTGACCGCACGGTGCTTCGCCTGTTGACGCGCGTCAACCGCCATATCTTTGGCGCCCCTCCCCAACGCCAGCGACGGCGCAGAGCAAAACCAAGGCAAGGCTAAGCATGCAAACCGTTCCCGTGGCCCTCGGCGGTCGATCCTATTCCATCCATATCGGCCAAGACTTGCTCGCTCAAGCGGGCACATGGATCCGCCCGCAACTCGCGGGCCGCCAAGTTTTTTTGATCGCGGATACGACCGCGCTCGCCTACCATGGCGATGCCCTATTGGCGGGTCTTGAGGGGATGAAGGTACAGGTACTGCCTGTGGCGGCGGGCGAAGCCTCTAAGTCTTTGGCGACCTACAGCGACTTGGTGCTCAAGATCTTGGACCAGTCGCCCGAGCGCGGCGATCTGGTCGTGGCGTTTGGCGGCGGGGTCGTAGGGGACTTGGCGGGGTTTGTCGCCGCCTCGGTCTTGCGCGGGCTGGGGCTGATCCAGATCCCCACGACCCTTCTGGCGCAGGTCGATAGCTCGGTCGGTGGCAAAACTGGGATCAACGCGCCGCAGGGCAAAAACCTGATCGGTGCCTTCTATCAACCCAAATTGGTGCTGATCGACCTGCAAACCTTGCAAACGCTTGCCGATCGGGACATGCGCGCGGGCTATGCTGAGGTGGTCAAATACGCCCTGATCGACCAGCCCGACTTTTTTGATTGGCTCGAGGTCCACGGCCCCGCAATTCTTGCGCACGAGCCAGCGGCCTTGGCGCAAGCCATCGCCACCTCCTGTACCGCAAAGGCGCGGGTTGTTGTAGCCGACGAACGCGAGGGTGGTCGCCGGGCGCTGCTCAATCTCGGCCATACCTTCGCCCATGCCTTTGAGGCGGCGGGCGCTTACGACGGGCGCATTTTGCACGGCGAAGCCGTATCGCTTGGCCTGGTCTGCGCCTTCGATCTATCGCATCGCCTTGGCCTCGCGCACGGACAAGATGTGGCGCGGCTTAGGCGGCACTTAGCCGCCCTCGGCTTGCCAACGCACCTAACGGACTTTCCCGCCATCGACTTTGATCTCCAAAACTTGTGGCATGCCATGGCGCGCGACAAGAAAGTCCAAGGTGGCACGATCCGCTTCGTCTTAACCCACGGAATCGGGCACGCCTTTTTAAGCGATGGCGCGGACACCGATGCGGTGACCCAAACACTTCATCACATGCGGACGGGTGCGGGAAATTATGCCTGCGACGACCCAGAATGACTCATATGTTCACCGGTATAGGGCCGCGACTGCGGCCCCTGCGGCGTCCCAGATCATCTTAACCTTCGTTGTGGATCGCGCGCGTTCACCCCAGGGCCTTTAACATGGCTTCGCCCAAACTCGCGGGGCTGTCGGCGACCACGAAGCCTGCGGCTTCCATGGCCGCGACTTTCGACGGGGCGTCGCCTTTGCCGCCAGCGATGATCGCGCCCGCGTGTCCCATGCGTTTGCCAGGGGGGGCCGTGCGGCCAGCGATGAAGCCCGCGATGGGTTTTGGATTTTCGTGCGCTGCGTAGAAGGCGGCGGCGTCTTCCTCCGCCGATCCGCCAATTTCCCCGATCAGGATGATCCCTTCGGTTTCGGGGTCCTCGAGGAATAGCTCGAGGCAATCGATGAAGTTGGTCCCATTGACAGGGTCGCCGCCGATGCCGATGCAGGTGGACTGGCCCAGGCCTGCGGCGGTGGTTTGGGCAACCGCCTCGTAAGTCAGGGTGCCCGAGCGCGACACGATGCCGATCTTGCCAGGGGTATGGATATGACCTGGCATGATCCCAATCTTGCACTGGTCGGGGGTGATGACGCCAGGGCAATTTGGGCCGATCAGGCGCGACTTGGACCCCGAGAGGGCGCGCTTGACCTTGACCATGTCGAGCACGGGAATGCCTTCGGTAATGCAAACGATCAGCTCGATTTCTGCGGCAATCGCCTCCAGGATTGAATCGGCGGCGAAGGGCGGCGGCACGTAGATGACCGAAGCCGTGGCGTCCGTTGTCGCCTTGGCCGCGGCGACAGTGTTGAACACAGGCAAGCCCAAGTGCGATTGCCCGCCCTTGCCCGGGGTCACGCCCCCGACCAGTTGCGTCCCGTAGGCCAAAGCTTGCTGCGAATGAAAGGTGCCTTGGGCGCCCGTGAACCCCTGGCAGATCAGGCGTGTGGTCTTATCGATAAGAACAGCCATGGTTCTAAGCCCCCTTGACCGCCGCGACGACCTTCTGGGCCGCGTCGGCTAAATTGTCCGCAGTGATGATCGGTAGGCCAGAATCGGCCATGATTTGCCGACCCTTGTCGACGTTTGTGCCCTCGAGCCGCACCACTAAGGGGACGCTCAAGGCCACCTCCTTCGCCGCGGCCACCACCCCGTCGGCGATGACGTCGCAGCGCATGATGCCGCCGAAGATATTGACGAGGATCCCTTTGACCTGCGGGTCCGACAAGATGATCTTGAACGCAGCGGTGACCCGTTCCGTCGTCGCGCCGCCGCCAACGTCGAGGAAATTGGCGGGTTCGGAGCCGTAGAGTTTGATGATGTCCATGGTCGCCATGGCCAGACCCGCGCCGTTGACCATGCAGCCGATGTCACCGTCGAGCGCCACGTAGTTCAGATCGTGCTGTTCGGCTTCGGTTTCTTTGGCGTCTTCTTCGGAGACGTCGCGCAACTCGGCCAACTCGGGATGCCGGAACAGGGCGTTGTTGTCGAACGACATCTTGGCGTCCAGGGCCATGAGATCGCCGCCGTCTGTGACGATCAGGGGATTGATTTCCACCATCTCGGCGTCGAGTTGGGTAAAGGCGGCGTAGAGCGCGTCCAAAAATTGCGCCGCCGAGCGCATCTGCGCCTTGTCGGTCAGGCCAAGACCAAAGGCGAGCGCGCGCTTATGATGGCCCTGCAGGCCCGTTGCAGGATCGATGTCGAGGGAGAGGATTTTCTCAGGCGTCGCTTCGGCCACGTCTTCGATTTCCATACCGCCTTCGGTTGACGCGACCAGCGTAAGGCGCGAGGTGCCGCGATCGATGAGGAGCGCTAAGTAAAGCTCGCGGGCAATATGGACCCCTTCCTCAATATAGAGCCGCCCCACTTCCTTACCCGCGGGACCCGTCTGCTTGGTGATCAGGGTTTGGCCCAGCATTTGTGCGGCGTTGTCGGCCACCGCTTGCACGGACTTTACAACGCGCACGCCGCCGCCTTGGGCGCGCTCTGGATCGTTTTGGAAATGACCCGCGCCCCGGCCCCCAGCATGGATTTGGCTCTTGACCACGTAGACCGGTCCCGCCAAGGCCTCGGCCGCTTGCTGCGCCTCAGCAACTGAAAAGGCGGCCTGGCCCGCTGGGGTGGTGAGACCAAACTGCCGCAACAGGGCTTTGGCCTGGTGTTCATGGACGTTCATGGTGCCTCCTGCCGCATGACTTTAAGCTCGCCGACACCCTATCGGGATGAGGCGATAGGGAAAACAGCCCCGCGCATATAGAGCCTTTGCGAAAAAAGCACTGGCCCCAACAGGCCCCCTGCCGATCACTCCTCCTCCACATCGGCTTGCATGAGGCTCTCTAATTCTTCGCGATTGCGCAAGGCCAAGGCGCGCAAGGCCTCTTGATCGCCTCGGAATTGGGCGGATTCTTCCAGATTTTTGCGATCGATTTCGGTGAACTTCTTCAAGATCATGTTGGCCGCGCGCTCGGATTTTCCCAGGGTCTGCAGAACGCTGCCCGCCATTTGGGTGGAGCTGGAGAAGGTTTCGCGCCAAAAGTTATCGACGCCAGCGTCGAGCAGCTCGTACGCGTGAGTCCGATTGCGCGCGCGGGCCAAAATCGTCAGATGGGGAAAGGCCCGCCGGGCCTCACGTGCCAGCAAGACCGCCTGGCCAGGATTGTCGATAGCGATGACCAGTACCTTGGCCTGACCCGCCCCCGCAGCTTCCAATAGGTCCAAACGCGTCGCATCGCCGTAGAAAATCTGGGTGCCGAAACGACTAACAAAGTCGATATGGGCGGGGTCGTGGTCGAGAATCGTGGCCTTGATTCCCTGGCTGAGCAAAACACGGCCAACAATTTGGCCAAACCGGCCAAAGCCTGCGATCAGGACGGGCGCGCCTTCGTCTTCGACCGCCATTTCGCGCCCGTCCGCGCTGGGCGCGGCCAAGCGCGGACGCAGAACCTTATCCGCCACGATCAGCAGGAGCGGGGTGGCGAGCATGGACAAGGAGACGACGGCGGTGATGAGGGTCGATTGCTCGGGCGTGACCAGGCCCAAAGTGCCGTAGGTCAGCAGCAGGACAAAAGCAAACTCGCCGCCCTGGGCCAGCAAGACCGTAAAGGTCAGGCGATCGCCCATGGGCAAGCGCTGAACCGTTGCAAAGCCATAGAGGACCAGGCCCTTTAGGACCACGAGCGCCAAGACCAGGCCCAGGACAAGCCCGACATGGCTGGCAACATAACCCAAGTCGAGATTGGCGCCCGTGGTCATGAAAAAGACGCCGAGCAGCAACCCCTTCAAGGGTTCTAAGTCTGCCTCAATTTCATGGCGATACTCAGAATCGGCCAGAACCACCCCCGCCAGGAAGGCCCCCAGGGCGGGGCTGAGCCCCAGGGCGGACATGAGCAAGGCCGCGCCCACCACCATGAAGATCGAAAACCCGACAAAAATTTCCCGCACATGGCTGCCCGCCACGTAGCGGAGCGCAGGACGAACGAAGACCCGCTGCACCGCCAGCATCAGGACGATGGTGCCCAAGATGATCAGCGGCAGCGACCAATCGGGGACCAGGGTCATCCACCCGGTTAGATCCAGGCCAGGATCGTGGTCGTAGAGCGAATCATGGGCGCTTGGGTGCGCGGGATCGTAGGGCGCGGCGGGGTTTTGCGCCAACAGGGTCAGGGCCAAGACGGGTGCTAAGGCCAAAATCGGGATGATGGCAATGTCCTGAAACAAGAGTACCGCGAACCCCTTCCGCCCCGCAGGCAAGCCCATTTCGCCGCGCTCGCCGAAGGTCTGCAAAGCGATCGCGGTGGAGGACAGGGCGAGGGCCAAGGCGACGGCAAGGCTGGATTGCCAGGCCCATCCGCCCGCAAAAAAGTAGATCCCGCAAAAAATCAGCCCTGCGGTCAAGACAACCTGGCCACCGCCAACGCCGATAATATCGTGACGCATGCGCCACAGGGTTTGCGGTGCCAGCTCCAACCCTACCAAAAACAGCATGACGACGACACCAAACTCGGCGGCGTGTTGCAAAGAAACCGTATCGACGCCCAAGGCAAAGAATACGGGTGCCAAGGCCAAGCCCGCAACCAAGTACCCCAGGATCGACCCAAGGCCGATTTGTTTCGACAGCGGGACGGCCAGAGTCATGGCGACGAGGAAGATCGTAGCGATCAAGAGAAATTCAGTACTCATGATCCAGGACCGATAGGCCCTCCGCCAGGTAAATCAACCGCTAGACGACGTGCAAGACCCAGCGTCGATTGCAGCGACGCCCAGGGTACGTTCAACAAGGCCTCGACGAGTCAAAATTTTGCGGCCCTGGGATAGGGATGGTAAAGGCGGGCCGCTATGGTAATACCAGCGACGACTGGGAATGACTCTTATGTTCGCTGGTATAAGTGCCGCGACTGCGGCCCCCGTAGCGGCCCCGAGAATAGCGGACACGCGCCTCGGGGTATAAGCGGAGGTGCCGTCCTGCGGTCGGGCTGAGTGAGCGGAGCGAGCGAGGTGAGACCGCCACCCAAAGGAGCCGAAACGCGAAGCGTTTCTGCCGTGAGACATAAAAAAGTGTCAACTTTTTTGGCCGTTGGTATAAGAACGGCGCGCTGGAATCGAACCCAAGGGTGACCCGTGACAGAGCGAACCTTCAAAAAGATGCACGGCTTGGGCAACGACTTCGTCGTGATCGACGCGCGCGCGCAAGCCTTTGCGCCGACGCCCCAGCAAGCGCAGTGGCTGGCCGACCGGCGCAGGGGCATCGGCTGCGATCAAGTTATCGTGCTAGAACCCTCGCAGCGGGCTGAGGTGCGTATGCGTATTTTCAACGCCGACGGCAGCGAAGCCGAAGGGTGCGGCAACGCCACACGCTGCGTCGCCAGCCTCCTGCATCAAGAAACGGGCCAAGCCCCCAGCATCGAAACCTTGGCGGGGGTTTTGCAAACCCAGGAAATCGACGGCCAGTTTCAGGTCGATATGGGCCCCGTCACGATTCTTGACACGGCCCGTCGTGTCGCGGGGGGCCCAGGGCCCGCAGTGATTTTGGAGGTGGGCAACCCCCATTGCGCCTTTTTGACCGACCAGTTGGACCTGGTCACCCATCTGGGGCCGCAAGTCGAGGTCGATGCCCAATTTCCCGATCGCACCAACGTCCAGTTCGTGAAGATCCTGAACGCGCATGAAATTCGCCAGCGGGTCTGGGAACGCGGCGCGGGCCTGACCGACGCGAGTGGGTCGGGCGCCTGCGCGGGGGCGGTCGCCGCCATGGTCGCCGGCGGATGCCAGCGGACCCTCACCGTCCATATGGACGGCGGCGACTTGCAGATCTGCTGGCGAGACTCGGACAACCATGTGCTCATGCGTGGCCCCCATGCCCTGGCCTTTGAGGGAACCTTTGACCTCTAGCCCTGCCCTTGGTGACCGAGGCGCCCAGGCCCTTGATACGGCAGCCGAGGCCCTGCACCCCAAGCTGGTTGCGCGGGTCGTCAACTTGGGCTGTCGCCTGAACGCATACGAAGGCGATGTGGTGACCCACTTGATCGCTGGGCACGGGCGCGACCGCGTCGTCATCAATACCTGCGCGGTAACCGCAGCGGCCGAACGGCAAAACCGCCAAGCGATTCGCCGCGCTGCACGGGAACATCCCAAGGCCGAAATCGTGGTTACTGGGTGCGCCGCCCAAATCGACCCTGCGGCCTACGCCAGCATGGCCGAGGTGACCCGCGTGGTGGGAAACGAAGAAAAATTGCGCCCCCAAACCTGGGATCCAGCGATCGATCATCCCGAGGTTAGCGTTGGAGACATTTTTGCCGTTCAGGAAATGGCGCCGCACTTGCTTGGGTCGTACGGGCATCGCACCCGCGCCTTTGTCCAGGTGCAGCAGGGGTGCGACCATCGCTGTACCTTTTGCGTGATCCCTTACGGCCGGGGCAAGGCCCGGTCGGTCCCCCTGGGAGATGTGGTCCGTCAGGTGCGCGCCCTGGTTGCGGAAGGAACCCTGGAGGTTGTGCTGACCGGGGTCGATCTGACCTCCTACGGTCCCGACTTGCCAGGGTCCCCCACCTTAGGGCAGATGGTCCGCCGTGTCCTGGCGCAGGTGCCCGAGTTGCCGCGCCTGCGCCTTTCGTCGATCGATTGCATCGAAATTGATGCCGACTTGACGCGGCTGATCGCCGAGGAACCGAGACTCATGCCGCATCTGCACCTGTCGCTGCAGGCGGGTCACGACCTGACCCTCAAACGCATGAAGCGGCGCCATAGCCGCGCACAAGCCGTGGACCTGTGCCGAACCTTGCGGGCTCTGCGGCCCGATTTGGCTTTGGGCGCGGATTTGATCGCAGGCTTCCCCACCGAAACCGACGACATGTTCCAGGGCAGCCTTGATTTGATCGACGATTGCGGCTTGTCGTACGTCCATGTGTTTCCGTTTTCCCCGCGCCAGGGAACCCCGGCAGCCCGCATGCCCCAAGTCGCCCCTGCGGTTCGCAAGTACCGCGCCGCGCGCATGCGGCAGGCCGCGGCGCAGGCGCACCAGGCCTTTTTGCGTCAGCACATTGGCACGTCCGCGCGCGTCTTGATGGAGGCGGGGGGCGTGGGCCGCGCCGAGAACTTTGCCCCCTATCGCGTGGACGCGCCGCAAGGGCGGTTGCTGCGCGTGCGCGCCCAACGGATCGAAGATCACAAACTGATCGCGGAGGAGGTCTAAGTCATGCGTTGGCCGTTTCGGACATCTGGCCGCTCCGATAAAACTGAGGCTCCCGAAGGCCCGCCCGCAGACCCCGCGAGCCCTGCCACGCCGCCGCGCGACGGCGGTTGGTTCATGCGCCTGCGCCGCGGTTTGTCCAAATCCTCGGCGCACCTTTCGGACGGGATCAGCGCCATATTCGCGCAGAACACCGTCGACGAAGAACGGCTCGACGCGCTGGAAGAGGTGCTGATCACGGCGGACCTGGGCGTCCCGCTCGCCGCTGAGTTGCGGGCAGAACTCGCCAAGGCGCGGCTTGGCAAGACCGTCACGGATACCCAGATCAAGCACCTGCTCGCCGATCAGATCGGCCAGATTTTGACGCCCGTGGCGCTCCCTCTGGTTTTTGATAGGGACAAATCCCCCGAATGCGTCCTGTTTGTCGGCGTCAACGGGTCTGGCAAAACCACGACCATCGGCAAAATCGCCCAAATGCAGGCACAGGCGGGCACGTCGCTCTTGCTTGTGGCGGGGGATACGTTTCGCGCCGCCGCGGTCGAACAGCTCGCCGTCTGGGGGAAACGAACGGGCGTCGAGGTCATAAGGGGAGCGTCAGGCGGCGATCCCGCCGGGTTGGCGTTCGAGGCTCTCGTTCAAGCGCAATCGCGGGGATCAGACCTGATCCTGATCGATACGGCGGGCCGCTTGCCCAACCATCAGGAGCTGATGGACGAACTTGCCAAGGTGACGCGGGTCCTGAAGAAACGCGACCCAAACGCGCCGCACCACGTCATCCTGGTCTTGGATGCCACGATCGGGCAAAATGCCCTCGCTCAGGTTCAAACGTTCGCCGAGGCGGTGCAGGTGACGGGCCTGATCGTCACCAAGTTGGACGGGAGCGCCAAGGGCGGCGTGGTTGTCGCCCTCGCCAAACGCTTCGGGCTGCCGATCCATTTTGTCGGCGTCGGGGAAGGCGTCAACGACTTGCGGCCCTTTGAGGCCAAAGCCTTCGCACGTGCCTTGGTCGGGCTCGACGAGAACGACCCGCAGGCCGAAGCGACTTAACTTTTTTGCGGCAATGGGTGGTCTTCACGTCGGTCCTTGCCCGACTGCCAAACCCAGGCCTAATACCAGCGGCGAATGAGAATGACTCAAATGATCGCTGGTATAAGGGCCGCGACTGCGGCCCCCGTAGCGGCCCCGAGATGAGCTAAGAAAGCGCCTCGGGGTATAAGCGAAGGCCCCGTCCTGCGGTCGGGCTGAGCGAGCATAGCGAGCGAGTAGAGACCGCAATCCAAAAAGCCGAAACGCGAAGCGTTTCTGCCGTGAGTATCCATGATAAATCAAGGGGCAATTTTCGCCCACTTTCTGTTTTCCCGCACCAGGGCATTGGCCAGCGTTAGCAGCTTACGCATGACGGCGATAATCGCGACCTTTTTCGGCTTGCCTGCTTGGACAAGGCGGTCATAAAAACCCTTTAGGTCCTCATTGTAGCGCATGGCGACCAAGGCAGGCATGTAGAGGGCATTGCGTACAGGGGCTCTTCCCCCCTTGATGCAGGCGACACCCTTGTGGGTTCCTGATTGGGACTGCATAGGAGCTAGACCAGAGAGCGCGCCGATCTTTTTCTGGCTCAGCGTGCCAAGCTCTGGCATATGGGTCAGAAGGGATATGGCAGTGCGTGCTGCGATCCCCGGGATTGTTATCAAGATGTCGAAGCGCTTCTTGAGATCAGGATGTGCTTCGATGAGCTTCTTGGTCTTGTGGGTCAGCTGTTCGATCTCCTTTTCGAGGGTCTTGAGCATTCTAGCTGCAAGCCTCACAGCGGCCTTATCGGTAAGGACTTTCATCCTGTTGCTCCACTGTGTTTGAGTTTGCACAAGCCCATCGTGGAGAAGTTGGTATTCTCCAAGAATTTCAATGACTTCATCGCGTATAGTGCTGGGCACAAGGGGGAGGGTTTGACCCATGGTTGACAGGATCTTCGCATCGACCTTATCGGTTTTTGCGAGTTGCCCGATGCTCTTGGCAAAGCATCGGGCCTGCCAAGGATTGACCTTCACGTAAGCGATTTGGGCTTGAGCAAGGCCACGTTCCAAGGCCCTGTGATAGAAGCCAGTGGCTTCAAAAACGACCAGGCAATCAGGAAGCTTGCTGAAGGTCTTGATGAGGGCCTTAATACCGCAAGGGGTATTGGGCATGCAGCTATGGTTTTGGCCATTTGACACAAAAATATCGAATTGGGCTTTTGAAACATCAATTCCAATGGTAACTTGTGACATCTTTCCGTTCCCTTTCTTGTCATACGGGACGCACAGGTGGCTCCCTAGTATCCATACGGGCCATTTGGAGGAAAGGCGGGGTGATCAAACTCACGAACGGTGCCTGCAACGCAGCACCTAGACACAATCGATCCAGCCCCGCCGCCGATTTGGGGGTGGCCACCCCCAAATCGGCGCATCTCGCTTACCCCAAATGATCAAGCATGGGGGTAAGAAAACGCTCATATCCCATTAGACAAGACACAAAACGGACAAAAAAGTGTCAACTTTTTTCGCCGTTAGTCTTAGGTAAGGGGGTATGAACGACCAAAAGGTTCTTTTGGCCGCCCTGGAATTCCAGATGTTGGCGGGCGTCGATACGGTGGTGGGCCCAGCTCCCATGGATCGGTTCGCAGACTCGGCCGCCAACGATCCGTTGCGGTCGTCGAGCCCCATGCAATCGCGCCAACCCCAGGGGACTGCCGCACAGGCGCGCGCGCCGCTGACCCAGTTCGAACCTGGCGCGCCCTTGCTCGGCGGGGCCATGGCGGGCCTGCCCCATGCGCAGACGGCCGCAGCGGCGGCGCAGTCGATCCCCGACTTGGTTGCCGCGATCGAGGCGTTCGAGCATTGCGAGCTCAAAAAAACTGCACGGTCCACCGTGGTGCTGGACGGCAACCCCGCGGCGCAAGTCTTGCTGGTCGGCGAAGCCCCTGGCGCTCGGGAGGACGAGGCAGGCGTGCCCTTCGTTGGACCCGCGGGCCAGCTGCTCGATGCCATGCTCGCGGCCATTGGCCTGAAGCGGGAGACGCATGTGCTGATTTCCAACTCGGTTTTTTGGCGGCCCTTGGGCAATCGCACCCCGAACGACGGCGAGTTGGCCGTGTGTCGGCCCTTTGTCGTGCGCTTGATCGAGCTCAATCAACCGAAAATTTTGGTGACGGTCGGGGCGGCGGCGACCAAGTCCTTGCTATCGGTGCCCAGCATCACCCGGTCGCGGGGCAAGTGGGTGACCTACAAGGGCGATGAAGGGTCGGAAATCCCTGCGTTGCCCATGCTCCACCCCGCCTACCTCCTGCGAATGCCCACGACCAAGCGCGAAGCCTGGACCGACTTGCGCGCGCTCAAGGCCAAGATGGAGGACCTGCTATGATCGATGCCAGTCGTCCCTTCATTCCCGTCCATATCGCCGTTCTGACCATCAGCGATACACGCACCGCCGACGACGACCGCAGCGGCGATGCCCTCGTGAAGTTGATCGAGGGCGACGGGCATCGGGTTCAAGCGCGGGCGATCCTCAAAGACGAGGCCCAGGCGATTGCCGCGCGGTTGCGCGCCCTGATCGCCGACCCTGCCGTGGACTGCGTGATCACCACGGGCGGCACGGGCGTCACGGGCCGGGACGTGACGCCCGAGGCCTTTGACGCCGTGCTGGAAAAACGCATCGACGGCTTTGGCGAGTTGTTCCGCTGGCTATCCTACCAAAAAATCGGCACCTCTACCTTGCAGTCGCGCGCGCTGGGGGGCGTCAGCCAAGGCACCTACCTGTTCGCCTTGCCAGGCAGCCCTGGCGCGGTCAAAGACGGATGGACGGGCATTTTGCGGACCCAACTCGACAATCGCCATCGCCCCTGCAATCTGGTCGAGCTCATGCCGCGCCTCAAAGAAGTCTAGTGCATCTCCTCACCGCGCAACCTGGCCTGATTTCTGACGGCGACGGGCCCGTTGACCTTGCGCAGCAGCCAGGCAAGTTGCTGGTCCTGTCCGCCGCCGACACCGATCTCGCGGTCTTGAGCGCGGCCATGCCGCAAGACCCGTTTCCCAGCGCACGCCTTTGTTCCTGGTTGCAACTGAAACACCCCTTCTCCGTCGATGCCTACTTGGCGCGCATGGCGGGGGCGGCCGAGCGGATTGTCGTACGCTTGCTCGGCGGCAAGGCTTACTGGACCTACGGCGTCGAGCAGCTGCAACAGCTCGCGAGTCAGGGCGCGACGCACGTCTATTTTATGAGCGGCGACGACAAGGAGGACCCCGAGACCCTGGCTTTAAACCAAGACCCCGAGCAGGCCCGCCGCCTCTGGACCTACTTGGCCCAAGGCGGCATCGATAACGGGCGGCAGTTTTGGAAGGCGCTGGCGGGTCAGGACGCCGTGCCCGCCAAGCCCGTGTTGGAGGTGGGGGTGTTCGACAGCGCGGCGGGCGCAGACCCCGTCGGTCTGATCTTTTATCGGGCGCACTTTTTGGCCGGCAATACCGCGCCCATGGCGGCCCTGTGCGACCAGCTGCGCGCTCGGGGCCAGGGCTACCTCGCGCTCTACGTTTCGTCCTTGAAGGACCCCCATGTCGCGGCACTGGTGCGGGAGAAAATGGCGGGCATGCGCGCCATTATCGCCACCACCGGCTTTTCGGTCTCCAAACCAGGAACCGATTTTGCCGTCGAGGCCTTTGAGGGTCTCCCTATTCCGATTGTCCAGGGCATTCACGCCAGTTGTACGGTCCAGGAGTGGGCCGAAAGTGCGCGCGGGCTGGGTGCCCGCGATGTCGCCATGAATGTGGCCCTGCCCGAGGTCGATGGGCGAATCTTGGGCGGGATCGTGTCCTTCAAGTCGTCAGGGCGTTACGACCCGCGCACCGACTGCACCGTGAGCGCGTACGAGGCCCACGACGCCGGCATCGCCACCTGCCTCAACCGCGCGGCCCCGACGGGAGGCAAGAAAGTCGCCCTGATCCTGGCCAACTACCCCAATCGCGATGGCCGGTTGGCCAACGGCGTCGGCCTCGATACCCCCGAAAGCGCGGTTCAGATTCTCCGCGCTTTGGGCGTCCAGGACTTTGCCGACGGTCAGGCTTTGATGGCGCGCCTGCGCACCGCCACCACCAACGCCAAACGGGGCGAGGGCTTGGCCTATGCCTTGGCGGACTACGAGCAGGCCCTGGCCTATCTGCCCCAGGAGCTGTCGGCGGCCGTGCAACAGCGCTGGGGCGCGCCCGAATCGGATCCCTTTTTTGACGGTGCAGGGTTTAATCTGCCGATCCTTGATTTGGGTACGGCCCTGGTCATGATCCAGCCCGCGCGCGGCTATCAGATCGACCCTGACGCGACCTACCACGACCCCGCCCTGGTGCCTCCGCACGGCTATGTCGCGGCCTATTTAGCTCTGCAGAGGTTGGCGGTCAGCGATCTGGTCCATGTCGGCAAGCACGGCAATCTGGAATGGTTGCCAGGCAAGGCCGTCGGCCTTTCGCCCCAGTGCTGGCCCGAGGCGCTGATGCGCGGCGCACGCAACCACTACCCTTTCATCATCAACGACCCTGGCGAGGGCACCCAGGCCAAGCGGCGCTTAGGCGCGACCCTAATTTCGCACCTGACCCCGCCGCTCACCCGCGCCGACACATACGGCGACGTGGCGGCGCTGGAACGCCTGGTCGATGAATTTTACCTGGCGGCGCAGGGGGATCCGCGCCGCGCAGACTTGTTGCAGCAGCAGATCTTGGATCAGATGCGCGATCTGGGTCTCGATCGTGACTTGGGCCTCAAGGCCGAGGCCAGCGACGCCGACCAGCTCAGCGCCCTCGATGGCTACTTGTGCGAATTGAAGGAACTGCAAATCCGCGACGGCTTGCACATTCTCGGGCGGGCGCCAACGGGCGACCAGCGCCAGGATTTGTTGCTGGCCCTCATGCGGCTCGCCTCAAACGGGCGCCCTAGCTTTTTGACCGCCCTCGCCGACGATTTGGCGCTCGGGTTTGATCCCCTGACTGCGGACTTGGCCGCGCCCTGGACGGGACCCCAGCCCGAGGCCCTGAACGTCGTAGCGACGACTTGGCGCACAGCGGGAGACACGGTGGAACGGCTGGAAATTTATGGGCGCAATCTTTTGCGCGGCGCCGATGAGTTTACGGCCCCAGGGCCGCTATCACGGTCGATCCAAACCGTCCATGCCCCCGCCCTCGCCGCCAAGTTGGAAGAGTCGGCCTTCGATGAAATGGCCAACTTGCGGCTTGGCCTGGCGGGGCGGTTCGTCCCGCCCAGCGCCTCGGGCGCGCCAACGCGCGGGCGCGAAGACGTGCTGCCCACCGGTCGCAACTTCTACTCCCTCGACCCGCGCAGCTTGCCCACGCCCGCCGCATGGCGGTTGGGGTGGGAGTCGGCCTGCTTGTTGCTCGATACCCATCGCCAGGACCAGGGCGCGTACCCCAAATCGCTGATCGTTTCGGCCTGGGGCACGGCCAATATGCGCACGGGCGGCGACGACCTGGCCCAGGTCTTGGCGCTCATGGGCGTGCAACCGACTTGGGACCCGACGTCGGGCCGGGTGACGGGCTTTGAGGTCCTGCCGTTGACGGTGCTGGACCGCCCGCGCATCGACGTGACTCTAAGAATCTCTGGGTTTTTCCGCGACGCCTTTCCCGCGCAAATCAGCTTGATCGACAGCGCCGCGCGCGCGGTCATGGACCAGGACGAACCGCTGTCCATGAATCCTGCGCGCGCGCGCTACTTGAGCGACCTGGAGCAGGGGCAGGGCGAAACTCTGGCGGGCAGCCGCGTTTTCGGCTCCATGCCCGGGGCCTACGGCGCGGGCTTGCAGGCCCTGATCGATGAGGGCGGCTGGACCGACGCCGACGACCTGGGCCAGTCCTATATCAACTGGTCGTCCTACGCCTACGGGGCGGGGCAAGAGGGCGCGCGCGCCGAGCCCAGCTTTCGCGCCCGCCTCGCGCACGCCGAAGCGGTCGTGCAAAACCAAGACAACCGCGAGCACGATGTGCTGGATTCCGATGACTACTACCAGTTCTTGGGCGGGGCGACGGCGGCGGTGACCGCCGAACGCGGGGCGGCGCCCGTGGCCTACTTGAACGATCATTCACGACCCGAGCGCCCGCGCATCCAAACCCTCAAGTCCGAGATCGGCCGGATCGTGCGCGGCCGCGCCGCCAATCCGAAGTGGATCGCAGGGTGCCAGCGCCACGGCTATAAGGGCGCCTTTGAACTGGCCGCCACGCTCGACTATCTCTTCGCGTTTGCCGCCACAACGGGCCTGGTCGAGGGGCATCATTTCGACCAGCTCTACAGCGCCTATCTGGAAGACGCGGCGGTGCGGGACTGGATCGAAGCGGTCAACCCCGACGCCCTAGACGAGATGCGCGCGCGGTTCCAAGAGGCCTTGGACCGCGGGCTATGGCGGTCCAAACTCAATTCCCACGCCGCGCTTCATAAGTAAGGACGGGCTCAATCCTGGCGTTAATCTAAGTCCTCAAGCGTGTCAGCCAAGGCGCACGAGTTTAGGCACGCTACGGTATCCGCCAAAGTATCGGGCGACGACCAACGGACACCAGCAAGACGAACAGGCCCGCGGCTGCCGATGCCCCAAAATCCGCCGTCGGGGCAGGGCCCCACGACGTGGCGCGCGCCGTCCAGTAGATCAAAGGCACGGGCCAGGTGGTGCGCGCGGAGCCCCACGGTATCCGCGCCAATAATGAGGCGTTTGCGACCAGGGGGACCGGCAAGAGCGCGCGTTAGGCGGTCGCCGAGGTCCCCAGGCCCTTGCTGATGCGCCCAGCACAAGCGAAAGTGCCAGCGTGGGTCGCACGCCAATTTGCGCAAGTCCAAAATTTGCCGCCGCTGAAACTGCCAGGCGGCTTGCTTGCTCGTGCGGGCGGCAAGGCGGGTCTTGCCGACGCCAAAATGCGGTTGCCTTGCGAAGACGATCAGGTCTTTAGAGCGCGTCATGGGCGCCAATTTTGACCTTGAAGTGCAGGTAAAGGCAAGCGCGGAATTTCACGTGTTCGGCGTCGATGAAGTGGGCCGCGGCCCCTTGGCAGGGCCCGTCGTCGCGGCGGCCGTTCAAATTCCCCTGCCGCTGTGGGACGCCGACGCGGTCGGGCACTTGCAAGATTCCAAGAAGGTCGGGGCCAAGAAGCGCGCGATCCTCGCCGACTGGATTCGCACCCATTGCCGCTGGTCCCTGGCCGAGGTGAGCGCCCAAGAGATCGACCGCGTCAATATCCTAGCGGCGAGCCTGCGCGCCATGGCGCGGGCTTTGGACCAAGTCCCTGCCGACTTCGCCCTGATCGACGGCCCCAAGGTGCCGCCTACGCCAGTTCCTGCGCTGGCCGTGGTTAGGGGCGACGGTCGATCCCGGTCGATCGCCGCCGCGTCGATTATGGCTAAGGACCACCGTGATCGCTTGATGCGGGCGCTGGACGCGGACTTTCCCGCCTACGGCTGGGCGCAGAACGCCGGGTACCCAACCGCGCTTCATCGCCAGGCCCTGAAAGACCTGGGCCCAACGCCGCACCATCGCCGAACCTTTAAGGGCGTTGCACCAACAGCGAAGGTCTGACTCGTTACGGCGATGATAGACGCAGAATCGAGTGAATTGCAAATTCACTCGATTCAAGGACGAGCGACCAAGCGGGAGCGCAGCCCGCGTGGCGCTAAACGCAATTTATGTGACAGAAGCGCCATAAGGGCGCAAAAAAAAATCAAAAATCGCAGACGTTCTTGATTCACGGTCAGCGGGCCGTCACTGCCGCAAGTACATATTTTACTTATTTTTTTGAGATTTTAATGACTGAATTTATTGATGTGGCGCGCGCCACTGACACCATTTTGGTGGGCGATTGCCTGCACCTTCTAAAGCAACTCCCCGACCAGTCCATGGACTTGGTCTTTGCCGACCCCCCGTACAATCTGCAGCTGCAAGGGGATTTGTCGCGCCCCGATCACAGCGCGGTTGACGCCGTTCGCAACGACTGGGACCAGTTCGAGAGTTTTGAGGCCTACGACGCCTTTTCGCGCGCTTGGTTGCTGGAATGCCGCCGCGTCCTAAAGCCAGATGGCGGTCTCTGGTTGATCGGGACCTACCACAATATTTTCCGGCTCGGGACCGTGCTGCAGGACTTGGGGTTTTGGATGTTGAACGACATTATTTGGCGCAAGTCCAATCCCATGCCGAACTTTAAGGGCACACGCTTTACCAACGCGCACGAGACGCTGATCTGGTGTAGCAAGACCAAAGATGCCCGGCCAACCTTCAACTACGAGGCGATGAAGTCCCTCAACGACGATTTGCAAATGCGGTCGGATTGGACCTTGCCCTTGTGCACGGGTCATGAACGCCTCAAGGGACCCGACGGCAAAAAACTGCACCCGACGCAAAAGCCCGAAGCCCTGCTCTACCGTGTCATTTCGGCCACAACTAAGCCAGGGGACCGCATCCTCGATCCCTTCATGGGGTCGGGAACCACGGGGGCGGTGGCGCGCCTGCTCAATCGGCACTTTATCGGGATCGATCAAGACCAGGCCTACGCCGACGCCGCGCAGCAGCGGATTGAGGGTATTGTGCCGTGCCACGCGGACGCGACGGCAATCAAATCGAAGAAATCCGAACCGCGAATTCCGTTCGGCAACTTGTTGGAACAGGGTCTGATTCGTCCGGGCACGACCCTGCACGGGCCGTCGCGGCGGTTCAAGGCGCGTGTGGCGTCCGACGGAACCCTCGTGACATCGGCGCTGCGGGGGTCGATCCATCAAGTTGGGGCAGGGGTGCAAGGCGCGCCCTCGTGCAACGGCTGGACCTTTTGGCATGTTGATGTGGAAGGGCACTTGGTGCCACTGGACCGGCTGCGCCAAAAACTGCGGGCAGGATTGAACAGCAAGAGCGACCAAGTCTTGCACTAAGCGCGAGATCCCTTAAAACACCTCGATGCTTGAGGTGTTGGCCTACGGGCTCTTTTTTGGGTTCCTGGGGCTGCTTTTGACGGTCGGCGTCCTGTGGGTGCGCGATGTGACCCAACACAGCGACGCTGTCCGGCGTAACTATCCCGTCATTGGGCGATTTCGCGGGCTGTTCATCACCCTGGGCGAGTTCTTCCGTCAGTACCTGTTCGCCATGGACCGCGAGGAGCTGCCCTTCAATCGCGCGCAGCGGGAATGGGTCTATCAGGCGTCCAAAGCGGGCGGGCAGACCATCGCCTTTGGCTCCACCAAGCCTTTGGATATCCCTGGCACGCCCATCTTTATCAACGCGCCCTTCCCCAAACTGGCGGAGGAAACCCGGCCCGCGGCCGCCATGGAGTTTGGCCCCTATTGCGCCAAACCTTACTTTAGCCCGTCCATCTTCAACATATCGGGCATGTCGTACGGGGCCATGAGCGGACCTGCCATCCGCGCGCTCGCGCGCGGCGCCAGTCAGGCAGGGATTTGGATCAACACGGGCGAAGGCGCGGTGGCGCCGCCCCATCGCGACGGCGCGCCCGACGTCGTGTTTCAGATCGGCACGGCCAAGTTTGGCGTCCGCAAGCTTGAGGGCGGGTTTGATATGGACAAGCTCAAGGCCCTGGGCGCGGACGATCAAATCAAAATGTTTGAGATCAAACTCTCCCAAGGGGCCAAACCCGGCAAGGGCGGCATTCTGCCTGGGGCCAAGATCAATGAGAAGGTCGCGCGCATTCGGGGCATCCCAGTCGGGCAAGATGCGATCTCCCCCAATCGTCACCCCGAAATCAAAGATTCGGATTCGCTGTTGGACATGATTGCGCTGGTTCGCGGGGCCACGGGCAAGCCCGTGGGGTTTAAGGCCGTTTTTTCCGACGAGTTTTTCTTGGATAACTTGTGCCAAGCCATCTTGCGGCGCGGGGCGATCCATGCCCCTGACTTCATCACCGTCGATGGCGGCGAGGGCGGCACGGGGGCCAGCCCCATGCCGCTCATGGACCATGTCGGCCTGCCGCTCTACGAGGCCTTAGTCATCCTGAGCGACCGGCTCATCGCCCATGGCTTGAAGGACCGTGTGCGCGTGGTCGCGAGCGGCAAGTTAGCCACCCCTGCCAACGTCGCCTACGCCCTAGCGCTGGGGGCGGACAGGGCGGTCAGTGGGCGCGGCTTCATGTTCGCCCTGGGGTGCATCCAGGCGCTCAAGTGCAACCAAAACACCTGCCCCACAGGCATCACGACCAACGACAAGCGCCTGCAACGCGGCCTCAACCCCGCCGACAAGGCGGTGAAAGTCGCGACCTACGCGCGCTCGCTCAACGACCAAGTCAGCATGATCGCCCATTCCTGCGGCGTCGAAAACGCTGCTGACTTGGCGCGCCACCACGTTCGAGTCGTGCTGCCGACTGGCCGTACGCAACGCGCCGACCAGTTGTTTCCCTATCCCGCTATTCAGTCGATGGTGCGGTGAGAGCCATCGAATGCCCATAGCAAATCTAACCTGTTCGTCCGCACGCCTGTATCAGACTGGGTCCAACGCGCTTCCTTCGGCGCGCGCGCGGGACGCCCGAAGAAGGGTTTCAAATTCGGGCAGTTTACCAGAAATTGAGCAACAATACGCCGTCCTTTTCCTGGGCAAGGCAATGCACGCCACGCGACCGACTATCGCCTGAACATGGCAAAAGAAAAAGGTCATCTACCGAGTAGAGGCCTCAGCATAAATCGAAGAACTGATAAGTTTCCACAAAATATAGTATCTGTCTCGCTCAATTGATACTATATATTGTGGGTTGTCGATCCGAAGTTGAATTGTGCTGAGGTCTCGAGTAAGTGCATTTTATTTTTGCGCTTTCATCACAACTACCTTGCATTTTGCGTTGATGTGTTCAGCGAGTTTCCTAGTGACCGCAATCAGGGCGACCATAGGCTTCTTACCGTTGGCTCTGAGGCGTTCATACTGCTCCTTGGTAACCCCCGCCCTTGAGGCGGCTAATACCAGCGGAAAGATCGAATGACCGTTGTCCGATTACAGTTTGCTTGCCATATGAATTGAGTCTCGGCGCTCGAACGCAGACGGCCCATAGGTCATTGAATACTTCCGTTGGTATAAGGCAGCCATGAAGAGGGCTTGATGTCAACAACGCTCTAATTTTGACCCCCTGCAACGGGGAGTTTTTGACCCCCCCAGTGGTGGTGTGATTGCCGCCTGTGAACCGCCCGTAGTCCGTAGGACGGAGGGGGGTTCACAGGCGGCGGCGATTTTTTCTGCTCTCAGCCCTCCTCCCCGCCTTTGATTGCATTGTGGTTGGCGTTCCCAACAATGCCCGCCATACGCTTATCTTTTAGGCGATAAGAATCCCCTCTAATGTGGATCACCTGCGCGTGGTGTAGAAGGCGATCAAGTAACGCGGCCGTTAAGACGCGGTCGCCCGCAAACGCCTGATCCCAAGATCCAAAGCCCAAGTTCGAGGTCATAACCGTTGATCCCCCTTCATACCTCGCTGCGAGGATCTGGAAGAACACGTTGGCCTGATCGCGGGTAAACGGCAGGTAGCCAATCTCATCAATGATCAGCAGACCGTAGCCCTTAAGCGTCTTCATGAGTTGCTTAAGGCGTTGCTGGCGTTGGGCGGTCTCAATTTGCAAGATCAGGTCGGCCGCTGTCGTAAATCTTGTTTTGATCCGCGCCGCTGTCGCCAAGCGTCCTATCGCTATTGCTAGATGCGTTTTCCCAACCCCAGAGGGACCCAAGAACACCAGGTTCTCCTGGCGTTGGACGAAGCTCAGACTTGCGAGCTGCTCAATCTCACGTTTGGGAGCGGCGTGGGCGAAGCCGAAGTCATAGTCCTCAAGCGTCTTGGGCGATGGAAAGCCCGCGAACTTGGTCAACATGGTGGACGACTTGGCAAACCGGCTCTGGCGTTCAGCGATAAGTGTATCCTCTAGAAAGCCAAGGTAGGTTTGTTCCTGCTTCGCTGCCGTCTCTGCCAAGATCCCAGCGCTCGCTAAGAGCCCAGGTAACTTCAGTTCCTC
Source organism: Alphaproteobacteria bacterium (assembly GCA_965229645.1). GTDB lineage: Bacteria > Pseudomonadota > Alphaproteobacteria > UBA7985 > UBA7985 > CAXQZM01. The sequence continues at coordinate 2,202,548 of OZ245893.1, read as the reverse complement.
ACACAAGACCGACAGTCTATCCATCTGTAAGGCCTCACTCATGACTGTGCTCCTTCGTAGATGCTCAAGTCATGTTGTGGTACCGCAAGCCCATCAGGGATCACTGACCCATCTTCAGGCTCGCTTAGCTGGCTGCCGCGACTATCCCACACCCGCAAGGACTTAGCTGCGCTGCTTACCGTCTGTGGACCCTTAAACGGACCCCGGTAAGCCGATAAACAAACCAGGTCCTCGTTCAACACTTCAGAGGGTACGCGCTTGGTCTCTCCATGAACCCGTGCGTTGGCAATATCGCGTAACCAACTGCCTACCTCAACGTTGGCCGTGTCCCCATCAAGAATTAATCCTCCAGCGCGAAGCTTGCTCTCAAGGGGCCACACAAAGCTGCTCTTTAAATATCGATTATACCTCTCAACCTTACCCTTGGTCTGCGCCCGATAGGGACGACACAAGCGTGGCAAAAATCCATGATGCTCGGCAAACTTCTCAAACTCGCCCTGATATTTATGCCGACCCTCCCCATAGGCATCGCGCTTATCGACGATGGTCTTGGCGTTGTCGTAAAGACAAACTCTAGGAACTGAGGTGGTCCTGGTTAGTTGGACAGGTTGGCAGCGAATTTAGTGAGCGATTAGGTTGTTCATGCTGCCATTTTTAGGTGTGTGTTAGCATCTGGTCCCAGCCTTGTCACCTCTCCACCCGCGAGCCCGTTAGGGCGAGTGGGGGGATGGGGTGACAAGGCCGTATCTCTCTTTTCATAGGCCTCGGCAGGCGTCTTACCCTCAAGTGAGCTGTGAGGGCGTTCATCGTTGTAAAAGCCAAACCATTCACCAATCAATTTCTTGGCCTCAAAGCCATTGCAGATCTCATGCAGATAGATGCACTCATACTTGAGCGATCTCCAGAGCCGCTCGATGAAGATGTTATCCATACATCTACCCTTGCCATCCATGCTGATTTTGACGCCCGCATCAAGCAGCACCTTCGTAAACTCGTGGCTGGTGAATTGACTGCCTTGGTCAGAATTAAATATCTGCGGCGCGCCATAGAGCTCTATGGCCTCTTTGAGTGCCTCAACACAAAAATCTGCCGTCATCGTGCTGCTTAATCGCCATGAGAGAACCTTGCGTGTCGCCCAATCCATGATCGCCACCAGATAGAAGAACCCACCAGATGCAGGGATATAAGTGATGTCCGTACACCAAACCTGGTTGGCTTTTTCAATGTTCAGCTCACGCAGCAAATACGGATAAATCCGATGATCAGGGTGGGGTTTGCTGGTGTTGGGCTTCTGATAAATCGTGCAGAGCCCCATGAGCTTCATCAACCGACGTACGCGGTGACGCCCCACCCGAACACCCTGCATAGCCAAAGATCGCACGATTTGGCGCGAGCCATAAAACGGATGCTTGGTGAACAGCTTATCGATTTGACGCATAAGCTCAAGGTTCTCGGCGCTTTCCCCCTTAGCGTGATAGTAGAGGCTGGAACGCGAAATGTTGAGCAACGAGCATTAGCGCGTGATGCTGGGTTTATTTTTGCTGGGCTCAAGCTGGATCATGGCTTTGCGCTGATCCCGATCCGCTGGAGCCCGTCGGCTAAAAAATCCCGTTCCATCGTCAGTTGACCAATCTTGGCGTGAAGTGATTTGACGTCTGGTGCTTCTGCCTCAGACTTCTTGCGTGCCTTAGGGCTGGCCCGCTCAAAACCCTCTGTCATGTTCGCAATCGCTTGCTTCTTAAAGGTGCAAACCTGACCTGTAGAGATCTTGTACTTGCTGGCTATCTGCTGACCCGTCAGCTCACCATGAAGAGCATCAAGGGCTATTCTAACCTTGAGCTCTGGGCTAAATGTTCTGCGTTTAGGCATGTGTCGTCGTCCTTTCTTAACGATTGACCCTCACTAAACCATTGTCCAATTTCTTGGGACCACCTCAGATTAGACCAAAGTAAAATAGTACCACTTCTGCACCGCGCGCATGACCGGCGGGCGCTGGTAGTTCATGAAGAATTCATGAGAACCTGCCAGATTGGTCCAGAAGTCGAACCACGGGCTGTCTTGTTCTTGGGTTAGACGTTCCTGCGTTGGGCGAAAAGGGTAGGACGCCACCGTCACTTCGCGAACCCCCCGCCGCAAGGCGGCTTCCGCGAGCAAGTAGATGGTCTCGATCCCAGGGTCGGTCATGGCGTAGCAGCCGATGGAGGTGCAGCCGCCGTGAATCCGGATCCACGAGCCCGTGCGCCCAAATTGCCGATCGTAGGCATTGGGAAAGTTCAACTCCAAAGCCAAATGCTCGCCGCTGTCGGGATGCAGATCGGGGCGGCGGATCCGATAGTAGCCTTCGGGCGTCTGACCGTCGCCTTCGGCCAGCTTGGGACCCAGATCCCCCGAAAAAACGCAGATCGGAAGGGTCTTATAGAGGCCATAGTTGCCGTAGTCGCCTTGCAGCCACAGCTCCATCTCCTTGGATTCCTTAAAGGCCATGATGTGCAGACGCGCGCCGTACTCAAACCCCGCGCTTGTCACGTCGCGTTCAAGCGCCGCTTCGCGCGCGGCGCGGCCATAGAACCGCCCCTGTGCAAGGGGGTCTGCGTCGGCGCCCAAGTCGCACGCGCCCAGGGTCAGCAAAGTTGCGCTGCCGCCAGCGAGGGCCTGTCGGCGCGTTGGAGGGAGGGATGAATTCATGACGCGGGCTCAAGATGTTTAACAAAACACAAGGCGTCGTCGCGCCCCTGGCGCGTCCTGTAATACCCCTTGCGCCGCCGCATGAACACAAATCCCTGTGAAATGTAAAGCTGTTGGGCGACGCGGCCTGACTCGGCCACGTCCAAAAACACCTGGGTGACGCCCTGGCGGCGGCACTGGGTCAACAAGTGGTCCAACAAGCGGCGCCCGTACCCCTGACCCTGGTGGCACGGGGCAACTTGAAACGTCAGGATTTCCGCCTCGGTCGGCTGAATCTGGCCCAAGATAAAACCCGCAGGATCGTCTTTAGCGTGCGCAACCCACCCTTGGGTCGTAGGCAAGGCGAGCAGCTGGGCAAAGCTCGACGGCGACCAAGGCGCCGCGAATCCCTGCGCATGCAGGGCCGCCAACCAGGGGGCGTCCGCGATTGACAAGGCCCTAACCAAGGGACGGCGCGCGCACATAAAGGGGATGGGCGGGGTGCGTCGCCGGCGTGGCCCAGCGGGCAAGTTCGGCCAATTTGACCACGTGCGGCTCAACCCACCCCAGCGCCTCGGGCAGGCGCACGCTTTGGTTCTGGCCCGTCGGAGTGACCCAGACCGATCCCGCAAAAGGGAACGGCAGGTTTGCAGGCAGATCTGGCGGGGCGACGAGACCGACCGGGTCGGGCTGGGGCAACCCAAGTGCGGTCGCCGTGATGGCGTCGTAAAAAAAATCCCCCCGCCGCGTATCGATCAGGCAAGGTGTAGCGGCCCCAACCTGGAGCCGGAGCGCCTCAAACGTGCTCACGCCCATAAGCGGGAGGCGACGGGCGAGGGCAAAGGCGCGGGCATAGGCCAAGCCAACGCGCATGCCCGTAAAGCCGCCGGGGCCGCGGGTTACCACCACATGGGTAACGGTGTGGGCAGGAAATGTAGCAAAAGCGTCCGCGGCCATCGGCGCCAAAGCCCCCGCATGCCCGCGCGCCATGAGTTCAGATCGATGAAATTGAGCAACGGCGCCGTCGTCGGTCACATCAACCACGGCCAAAGCGCAAGCGTGGCCCGCCGTATCGAGACTGAGAACCCGCACGACTAAAAGGTCGTGACGGCGCGGCGGGGACCCTCAAGGCGGCTCAAATCGTACTGATCAAGCCGGTTTTCACGAATAACCTGGATCAAATTGGAAATGGTGCCCGCATCCTCGGGATTGAGACCCGCCATAAACTCCGCCGCGACCATGCCTGAGAGGCGACGGCCCTGCTGCGTCGCCCGCGCGCGTTCCGCGCGGAACTCGGCAAACTGACCGCCCCGATTGAGGTACAGCGCAAACGCATCGACGGCAGCCTGCAGCGAGGGGAAGGTGGTTTGCGGCAGCGTCTCCCCTGGCGCGAGGGGGCGCGCCAAGCGGCGCGGGTCGGGATCGCGTGTCCAAGGACCAAAGAGGGCATTGTGCTCAATGGCTTCGGGACTCTGACCCGAAGAGCTAGCGATTAGGGCCTGGGCCAAACAGAGGCTGACAGGAACAGCGTCGATGCGCCCGCGCAGTTCAGTGCGGCTGGCGGTATCGTATTTGAACCCTAGGCCGCGAACCGCCGCGTTTTGAACCTGCCCCAGGTCATCTTCAACTTCGCCATCGCTGCGCAGGAAGGTCCGCTCAACGTCAATGCGCTCATTGGCAACCAAGCAGAGCGGCAAGACCGCCTTGAGGAACAGGTCGTGCTGCAGATTGGGATTAGAAAGGCCCAACTCCCCAAGGTTGGACGGCAAGCGTTGCAGGATGATGGCGGGAACGGCGTTGCCCGCCATGATCGCCGTGAGGTCGAAGCCAGATTCGTCAAACACAGCCTGCAACGCCCCCAAACTGGCGAGCGGTGCCGAGGCGCTGTAAATCAGGGGGACCGAAACCGAGCCCTCCGCCGCGTTGGGCACGCCTGCACCTGGGGCGGGCGTCGCGATAGTGCTGCCAATGGCGGCAAGACGCTGCGCTTCTTGTTCTGCTTGCGCGGCGGCGATTTCGGCCGCTCTTTGCCGTGCAACTTCTTCGTCGGCGACGCGGGCCGCTTCGGCGGCGGCGGCGGCGGCGGCGGCGGCATCGCGCTCAGCTTGCAAACGCGCTGCCGCGAGACGCTCTGCCTCGGCTTGACGCGCCGCCTCTTGTGCGGCGGCGAGCTGCCGCGCCGCTTCTTCCGCGCGCGCGCGCTCGGCTTCTAGGCGGGCTTGTTCGGCGTAAAAGGCCTCGGCTTCGGCAAAGGACTGCGGCAGGTTCGTAGGGCGCGGGCGCGGGATCAGGGCCGATGTCAGCACGGGAGCGGTCGCGTCGCGCGCGAAGCCATCGTCATCCAGGTCAAGCGCGCCCGAACCGAGTGTGGGATCGGTCACGTTCAAGGTGCCAATTGCCGACTGTTGGGCGCGCAGGTCCGCCGCCAGTTGCTCGGCAGCTTGGGCCGCGATCAACTCTTGCTCGCGATCGCGGCGGCGCTGTTCGGCCAAATCGGCCTCGGCCTGCGCGGTCGCGGCATTTTCCCGAGATCGGTCAAGCGTCGCGGCGGCGTCGAGCGCGGCAAGCTGGGCTTCGCGCGGGGTCGGTTCACGCTCTGGGATGCGTGCGGGCCGTCGCCGGGGCAAGTCGGCCGCGCCAGCGATTCCCCCCACCCCTGGGGTGCGCGTAACGGGCACCTCTTGTACCGGCACGACCACCAAGCCCGCGTAGCGGTCGTCGATGGCCTGATCGCACGCGACGAGGCTAAGACCAGCGGCCAAAAAAGTTGACACTTTTTTGGCTCTCTTATGTCTCACGGCAGAAACACTTCGCGTTTCGGCTTTCTGGGTGACGGTCTCACCTCGCTCGCTACGCTCGCTCAGCCCGACGCTTTTAGGTGCGGTCTCTACTCGCTCGCTACGCTCGCTCAGCCCGACGCTTTTTGGTGCGGTCTCTACTCGCTCGCTACGCTCGCTCAGCCCGACGCTTTTTGGTGCGGTCTCTACTCGCTCGTTACGCTCGCTCAGCCCGACGCTTTTTGGTGCGGTCTCTACTCGCTCGCTACGCTCGCTCAGCCCGACGCTTTTTGGTGCGGTCTCTACTCGCTCGCTACGCTCGCTCAGCCCGACCGCGGGACGGGGCCTTCGCTTATACCCCGAGGCGCTTTCTTGGCTTGTCTCGGGGCCGCTGCGGGGGGGGTCGCAGTCGCGGCCCTTATGCCACCGAACATAAGCGCCGTTCTGGGTCGCCGCTGGTATCGGACCCAAGGCAAGGGGCGAAGTCAGCCATGCGCCGCGGTGCTTGCAGGCGCGCCAAAGCCCCCCAAGGCCTGCGGCATAGAGTGGAAACTTGGCTAGCGCCCAATTGACGCCCCCGATCTGGGGCCATTTTTTCAAATAAATGAGCATCTTATACGACAAGGCCCTAAGCGGAGCCCTTAAGAAGATGCAACCGTGAATCAAATTTGGGGCACGGACTGTTGCCCGAATTAAACGACCGCCCGAACCTCCACGACTTCGGGAATGTAGTGGCGCAACATATTTTCGATGCCTAGTTTCAGCGTCGCAGTGGAGGAGGGGCATCCAGCGCAGGCCCCCTGCATGGTCAAAAACACCACCCCGTCCTCAAACTTATGATAGACTATATCTCCCCCGTCTTGCGCGACAAAGGGGCGAACGCGGGTATCGAGCAGTTCGCGGATCTGTACCACAATTTCGTCCTCATCGTCGCCCACATGGGTCGGCGCACGCGGCGCGGACAGGACGGGGCGGCCAGCGGTGAAGTGTTCCATAATAAAGCCGAGAATGGAAGGCTTGAGCAGATACCACTCCTTGGCTTCGTCCTTGGTCAAGGTGATGAAGTCCGCCCCAAAGAACACGCCCTCTATGCCCTCAAGCTCAAACAAGCGCGCCGCCAGCGGGCTTTCGGCCCGCGCCGTTTCCGCGTCGCGGAAATCAGCCGTCCCCGATTCCATCACGGTCAAACCAGGCAAGAACTTCAAGGTCGCGGGGTTTGGCGTCGTTTCGGTTTGGATAAACATGGGATTTACCTAAGCTTTCATGTGATGGGATCAATATCTTGCACGGTCAGGTTCCCTGGGATGACCGTGATGGGAACCGAAACTTGGTTGACCAACTTATGGGCGATGGAACTGACCAGGGGGCCTGGCTGGCGACCCCGGGCGGCGGCGAGTACCAGCAGGCAAATCTGCGGCGATTCCGCCAGTTGGTTGACCAACTCATCGGCCACCAAGCCCTCGCGCACAAAGTAAACGGGATCGTGCCCGCCCCAATCGCGGACCTTTTCGGCATAAGCGTCCATGAGGCGACGGGCCTCGTCCCGGGCCTCCTCCGCCGCGCGTTCGGCCACCCCGACCCAGTGGTCAAAATGCACGGGCGGGATCACCTTCAACATGGCAACACGACCGTCAAAATGGCTCGCGCGCCGGGCAGCGAACCGCAGGGCGAGCTCTGATTCAGGACTATCGTCAATAACGACGAGGAGGAGACGTTCGCCCATAGAAAACTCCAACAGGTAAATTTTAGCCGCGCCGACTAAAGATAAGGTTTGTTAGGTATCCTGCAAGGGCCGCCAAGACCAGACAGAGGACGCCGTAGAACAGGCGACTGTTTTCCGCGGTTTCGATCACCAGGCGTTCCAGGCCCGCGCGCCGCACGTCGATTTGGGTTTGGGCGCTCTGCCCATCGGCCCAAAACCTGAGGCCGTAGCGGCCTGGCTTGGCCGTAGGGGGCAAGAACGCCGTGACCTCAAAAAAGCCCCGCCCCAGGGCTTGCGAGCCTTCCTCGGCGTCCTGGATATAAAGCCCCTTTTGCGCCATGAGCGCCCGCTGGTCGGGGTTGCAGACCCAGGAAAGCGACGGCGACCCCCAGTGCGCCAAGGCATGGACCGTGCCTTGCGCGCAGGCGCGCGCGATCTCGGCCTTGGTGAAGCCGATCAGGGCAACGTACGAGGCGGCGGCGTTCACAACCTCCTTTTCTGCATTGACCCACATGCCCGCGCGGCGCGCCTTGCGACGAAACGTAAGGTCGGCTGGCGGGCCGACCAAGACCAACTTGGTTTCTGGATCGCTCGCCTCCAAAAAGCTTATCAGTTCTATGTTGGTGCCGCGGAACGTGGTCGTCACGTCGATTTCCCGTTCGTTGACGATGAAGGGCGGGCTGGCCGCAGCGGACGCCGCCCATAGGACCCCGAGGAGCCCCCAAAGTCCCTTGCCATGGAGCGCTTTTGTGAGGATCATAGGTCGATCTCCACACTCGAAATCGCAGGGGGATAGACGAACAGATCAAAGGCCAGTTTGCCGCAGACGGCCAAGACCAAAAGCGCCAGCCAAATCCTCAAGTCCTGCGCGGGCAAGCGGTTGGCCAGGCGCACGCCCAGCTGCGCGCCCAAGACGCCGCCCACCATCAAGCACAGCGCCAGCAAAATATCGACGGACACGTTGATGATCGACTGTTGCAGCGCCACGCTGGCCGTCAAAAAAATCACCGTGAACAAGGAGGTTCCGATCACCACCAGCGTCGGCATGCCCAAAATGTAAATCATAGCGGGCACCATGATGAAACCGCCGCCCACGCCCAAGAGCGCGGTCAAAATCCCCACGACAAAGCCGAGCCCCAGGGGCAAAAACCCCGACATATAGAGTTTGGAGCGCGGGAATTTGACGCGCCACGGCATGCGGTGCAGGTAGGTATGGGTATGCGAGCGCCGCCCGTGCCCTGATTTGGCGCGTGCGCGCGAGGTCAGCGATTCGATCAACATGAGGCTGCCGATGAAGCCTAAGAAAATCACATACGTGATTTCGATCACCGTATCGACCTGCCCCGTGGCGCGCAGCCAGCGGGTCAGCCCGACCCCCGCCGTCGTGCCGCCCAGCCCGCCGACGGCGATAAAGCTGCCGACCTTCAGATCGACGTTTTTTCGCCGCAAGTGCCCCAAAACGCCCGACAGGGACGATCCCGCGATTTGCACGGCTTCGGTCGAGGTCGCGACCAGCTTGGGAATCCCCAAGAAGAAGAGGATGGGGGTCATCAAAAACCCGCCGCCGACGCCGAACAAGCCCGAAAGCACCCCAACAGCAAAGCCCAAAAACATGAGCAAGGGGAACGACACCGAGACATCTGCAATGGGAAAGTGCAGTTCCATGGAGCCTAAACTTTCAAGAAGCCAAACAGCGCTCGCACATCTTCCATCACCGGGTCGGCCAGCGCGGCGGCGCGCGCCGCGCCGTCCTTTAGGATCGCGTCGATCTGCGCTGGGTCGTTCAAATAGGTCACCATGGCGTCGCGCTTGGGCGCTAAAACCTGAACGGCAACGTCGGCCAGGGCTTCCTTGAAGCCGCGAAACGCCTGTCCGCCAAATTCAGCGACCAGGCTTTCCTGGCTACGGTCGGTCAAGGCGCCAAAAATCTCCAGCAAATTGACCGCCTCGGGGCGCGCGGCCCGCACCTCATCGCTTAACTGGCCTGCGACCAAGTCCGCCTCGGTCGGCAAGGGATGGACATCGGTTTTGGCCTTGCGGAACTTCAGCGCGATCGTGTCGGCGTCATCGGACAGATTGATGCGCGAGTAGTCCGATGGATCGGACTTGGACATTTTCTTGGTGCCGTCGCGTAAGGACATGAGGCGGGTGGCAGGCCCCTGGATCAGCGGCTCGGTCAGCGGGAAATAGTCGGCCCCAAAGTCGTGGTTGAACTTTTGCCCGATGTCGCGGGCCAGTTCCAGATGCTGCTTCTGATCCTCGCCGACGGGCACATGGGTCGCGCGGTACACCAAAATGTCGGCAGCTTGCAGGACGGGGTAGTTGAACAGGCCGACTGAGACGTTCTGGGCGTTCTTGCCCGCCTTGTCCTTGAATTGGGTCATGCGCTGCAGCCAGCCCATGCGGGCGACGCAGTTGAACAGCCAGCCCAGTTCACTATGGGCGCGCACCGCCGATTGGTGGAACAAAATCGATTTGGCAGGGTCGAGGCCCGCAGCCAAGTAGGCGGCGGCGATTTCGCGAGTCTGCTGGGCCAATTTGGTCGGGTCCTGCCACGTGGTCACCGCGTGCAAATCGACAACGCAGTAGAGGCAGTCAAAGTCGTCTTGCAGACGGACAAAATTCTTCAGCGCCCCTAAGTAGTTGCCCAAGTGCAAATCGCCCGTCGGTTGAATGCCCGAGAGAATGCGATGGGTCGGTTGCGGGGCAAAGTCCATGGCCAAGTCCTTTTGTCGTGGCGCGGCTATGCGCGCCCTTGCCAAGACTGGCAAGAGGGAACCCTTATCTTTGCAACCAGGTGTTGCGCAGATCTGCTGTGTTGAGCGCGCCAAACAACAGGGCCAACCCAAAATAGACCCCCGCCCCGACCGCGATCAGGCCCAGGGTCAGGGGCAAGCGCGCCAAAAAAGCCCAGTGCGACAGATCGCCAAAAAGAATCAGAAGGCCCTGCAAGACGAGGACCATGGCCGCCGCCGCCGCGGTCATGGGAACCAGGCGAACCAGCAGCTGACGGTCGGGCCGCACGTGCCCCAAGATCAGGGCATGGATCAGGAGCGACAGGAAACCGACCCACGAAGAAAGGGAGGCGGCCAAGGCCAGCCCGAACAGGCCCCAGCCAGGATAGAGTGCGTAGGAAGCGACGATGGCGACGGCAACGGCAACCAAGGAATGGACCATAGGGTCGCGGGTATTTTGCCGGGCAAAAAAGGTTGGCTGGATCACCATTTGGCCGACGGCAGCGGGGATGCCGAGGGCAAACCCCAGCAGCGCGGTTGCCGCACCGCGCGAGTCCGCAGCGGTGAATTGCCCAACCTCGAACAGGCCCTGGAACAGAAACTCGCCAAGGAAGCAGCAGGCAAAAGTGGTTGGAAGGGCCAGCAACATGGCAAGTTCCAGGCCCCGATTGCACTGACGGCGCGCCGCCTCTTCCTGCCCTTGGGCGACCAAATTCGCCAGGCTCGAGAGCAAAATCGTATTGAGCGCGATACCGACCAACCCCAGGGGCAGTTGATACACCCGGTCGGCCAAGTAGCGATAAGAAACGTCTTGTTCGACGGTAGCGGCCAGGGACAGGACGACCAAGTAGGAGATCTGATAGCCGCCCCGCGCGATCAAACCAGGGACCAGGCGGCGGGCGAAGGGGCCAAGCCCGCGCGGCCAGGCCAGCGCAGGCGCCCAGCCCAAGCGCGCCGCTGGGACCCAAACAACCAGGAGTTGCAGGCCCCCCGCCACCAAGGTTGCCCACGACAACCAAAGACCTGGCGCACGATCAAAGACCGCCAGGGCAGTCAGTGTTGCGATCATGACCAAGTTAAAAAGGCTGGGCGCCAGCGCCTTGGCGGCAAACCGGCCCAGCGCATCCAAAACCCCGCCCACCAGCGCCATAAGCGACATGAACAAAAGATAGGGCAGCATGATGCGGGCGAAAATCAAACTCAAAGCCCGAATGGGCTCGGGCGTGCGGTCCTGGAGAATCAGATCGAGGATCCAGGGCATGAGCAAGATCAAGGTCGCGATCAGGGGCGTCAAAATCATCAGCAAAAAAGCGAAGGCAGCGCGGGCGAACGCCTTGGCGTCCTCGGCCCCGTCTTTGGTCAGACGGTCGCGCAGCATGGGCACAAAGGCCGCCGACATGGCCCCTTCGGCAAAAATGCGCCGCGCGGCGTTGGGCAGCGAAAAGGCCACCAACCAGGCATCGAGCACGACACCAGGCCCCACGAAGGCCGCGAGCATTTGATCGCGAACCAGTCCCAAGACCCGACTAAGGCCCGTCAACCCTGATACGGTTGCAAAGGCCCGAACCAGGCGGTGTGCCGAGGTTGCCAACGAACCTAAACCTGACCTTCGGCGGCCTTGACGAGGGCCTTGCGCGCGCGCGCCAGCCGGTCCTCGCCTTCTAGGCGATAGCCCATGAGGTCGGTGACGTAGAAGACATTGACAAACCGCTCCCCATAGGTGGCGATGCGCACGGCTTGCAGCGACATGCCGAGCCGGGACAGGGTTGCCGCTAGGTCGAACAAGAGTGCGGGCCTGTCGGGGCCGCGCACCTCAATGATGGTCGGGCTGTTCGCCAATTTTGGCGTATCGATGCGCACCGTCGACGGCTGGTCCATGGCCCGCTGGCGCTTGCTGCGCTTGCGCGGCAGGCGCGCGCTGATGTCTTGCAAGCTGACCCGCCCTTGCAAAGCCGCATCGACCTGGCTCCTCAAACTCGCCAGGCTTGCCTTACTGGGGCTGCGCGTAGCCGCGGCATTGCGGATGTAAAGGGTATCGAGCGCCAAGCCATTGCGGAAGGTATGGGCCTTAGCCGCCTCCACCCCCCAACCCGCCAAAGTAATGGCGCCAACCAGACGCGCGAACAGCCCTGGGGCGTCGTCGGTACAGAGCGTCAGGGCGACCGCGTGCTGATCCTCGAGGACGCTCAGGTCCAGTTGCGGCGCGTCTTGGATCAGGGCAGCGTGGCGAAGGCACTCTTGCGTCGTATAGGCCAACCAGTAGGCCTGGGTAGGGGCGGCGATCAGGGCGTCGAGCTGCGCTTTTGGATAGGTCTTGGCCAAGGCGTCCGACACCTCCATGCGGCGGGCCTGGGCGCTGTGTTCGGCGCCATGGCACACCTCGCCGCTGCGCAAAATTTCCCCAGCCCCGACAAACGCGCGATGGAGCAAAGCCCCCTTCCAGGCCGACCAGGTATCGGGACCCACGGCGCGAACGTCGGCAGTGGTCAAAATGTAGAGCAAGCGTAGCAGGTCAAACGACTGGGCGAAGTTGGCAATACCCACTAAGGTTTCGGGGTCATCGACATCGCGTTGAAACGCCGCCGCCGACAGGTCAAGATGGTGACGGATCAGCCAGGCCACTTGCTCCGCCTGCGCGAGGGTGAGCCCCAAACGCCGACAAACGTCGGGGGCCAAGTCGGCCCCGACGATCTCGTGACGCCCAGGGCGGCCCTTGGCGATGTCGTGGTAGAGCAGGGCAACGCCCAGCACGTCCATATCGACGACATGGTCGAACAGCTGATGGACGGGGCCCGTCATGTCGCCCAGATCGCCGCAACGCAGCTGGTGCATCTGATCGAGGGCCCGCAAGGTATGTTCATCGACCGTATAGGAATGATAGCGGTTGAACTGCATGAGGCCGACGACGGACGCCCATTCGGGCAAAAAGGCAGCCAGGACCCCCGTTTCGTTCATGGTCTTGAGCGCCAGGGTTGGGTTCGACGCGTGCGTCAATAAATCGAGAAACTGGCGGTTGGCTGCAGCTTGAGTCTTGAACGCGGGATCGATCAAGGCCAGATTCTGCGAAATGAGGCGCAAGGTAGACGGCGCGTGCGCCAAGCCGCGTTCGTGCGCGACCCTGAAGTAGCGCAGGAAATTTTCGGGCTGCGCGGCCAACTGCTGCGCGCCGCTGATCGCTAAGCGCCCGCCGATCAAGGGAAATCCCTCAACCTCAGGCTGCGTCTCGCGCCGCCAGGCCCGGCGCAGGCCGCGTCGGCGCGTTCCTTGCTGAAACTCCTCCTCTATGGTCGCGATCATGATGCCCGTTAGGGTGCCGACGGATTTGGCGGCGCGGAAATAGTCCTGCATAAAGGCCTCAACGCCCGCGCGTTGCGGGCCATCGCGATAGGCTAGGGCCTGCGCGATGTCGAGTTGGGCATCGAACGACAAGCGCTCCTCCGCGCGGTTGTTCAAATAATGCAGATGCAAACGAACCGTGAGCAGGAAGGCCTCGGCCTCTTCGTAGTCGCGCGCCTGCGCGAGGGAGAAGACCCCGCGCGAGATCAAGGTGCTGACCTGCCCGTCCCCAAACACGGCGCGGGCAATCCAGGATAGGGCGTGCAAGTCCCGCAGTCCGCCTTTGCCTTCCTTGACCTGCGGTTCTAGGGTGTAGCGCGATTGGCCCTGGCGCTGGTGCCGCGCCTCGCGTTCGGCCATTTTGGCGACGACGAACGCGCGGCGATGGGGGGCGAGCAGCCGCTGATCGACGCGGGCGCGCAGGGCCGTAAAGCCTGCGCGCGACCCGCGAATGAGGCGCATTTCAATGAGCGAGGTGAGAATGGTAAAGTCTTTGGCACCCAAGGCGACGCATTCGCTGGGGGTGCGTACCGCTTGCCCCACCTTCAGCCCCAAATCCCACAGCACATAGAGCATGGTTTCCACGGCCTGGTCTTGTAGGGCGACCCGATCCCCCACCCGCAAAAACAACAAATCGATGTCCGAATGCGGCGCGAGTTGCCCGCGGCCATAGCCCCCGACCGCGAGCAGCGCCAAGTGATCGGCCAAATCGTGGCCCAAATCGCTGCCGATGTCGTGCCAAATGGCCTGCAAGGTCTCGTCCATCAAGATGGCCTGGGCCTGCACGGTGTCGCGGCTGCCCGCCGTTCCCGCCATAAATCGATCCTTGATACGGGCACGGCCCGCGCGCAAGCGCGCTTGTGCATTGGCGAGAGTCAGGTCGCGGTTCTTCACGCGGCGGCCAAGTCTTTCAAGGTATAGAGACGTTCTAAGGCTTCCCGGGGGGTCAGGGCGTCCACGTCCAGGTCCAGCAAGACCTGAAGGGCGGGGTTTGTTGCCGGGGACGACGGCGCGGCATGCGCGCTGGGGGCGCGGGTCGTGGCGGAAAACAAAGGCAAGTCCAGATCGCCCGCCTGCTTGTCGCGTTCTAGATGGTCCAGGACCTCCTGCGCGCGCGCCAGGACGGGGGCGGGCAGGCCCGCGAGTTTGCCGACATGAATTCCGTAGGACCGGTCGGCGGCCCCAGGGGCGATCTGATGCAAAAAAATCACTTCGCCCTGCCATTCTTTGACTTGGGCGCTATGGCAGGTCAGGGCAGGCAGGCGCTCGGCCAAGGCGGTCAACTCGTGATAGTGGGTCGCGAACAGGGCACGGCACCGCGAGTGCGTGGCCAAGTATTCCACCGTGGCCCAAGCGATCGACAGCCCGTCGTAGGTGGCGGTTCCACGGCCAATTTCGTCCAAAATCACAAAACTTTGGGCCGTCGCTTGGTTCAAAATCATGGCGGTTTCGACCATTTCGACCATGAAGGTGGACCGACCGCTGGCCAGATCATCGGAGGCACCGACCCGAGAAAACAGGCGATCCACCAGGCCGATATGGGCCGATGCCGCAGGCACGAAGGCACCCATTTGCGCGAGAATGATGATGAGGGCGTTTTGGCGCAGATAGGTCGATTTGCCCGCCATGTTGGGCCCGGTCAGCAGCCAAATATGGTCCTGCGGCCCTTGGGCCAGCGAATTGGCCATAAAGCCAGGACCCGACGCGCTCGCGAGCGCGCGTTCGACAACGGGATGGCGTCCCTCAACGATCACCAAGTCGTGCGACTTGTCCAGGGTCGGGCGCACCCAGGCCTCGGCCTCGGCCAGATGCGCCAGCGCCGCGCTAAGATCTAGGACGGCGAGGGCATCGGCCAGGTGCATGAGGCCCTGGGACTGGTCCAGGAGGTCGCGCCGCAAATTCTCATAGACTTCCAACTCCAGCGCCAAAGTCCGTTCGCCCGCCGCGCGAATTTTCTCTTCCAGCTCCGACAACTCCAGGGTTGTGTAGCGGGTCGCCGAGGCCAGGGTCTGACGATGAATAAAACCTGCGCTGGGGTCGCTGGGCATCTTGTCGGCATTGGCCGACGTCACTTCGATGAAGTAACCTAGGACATTGTTGTGCTTGATTTTGAGCGACGCGATCCCCGTGCGCTGAACCAGGTCGGCCTGCATGGCCGCGATCAGGCTACGCGATTCGTCGCGCAGGGCGCGCTGCGCGTCCAAGTCGGCGCGGAACCCAGGGCGGACAAAGCCCCCGTCGCGGGCCCAAAGTGGAACCTCGTCCTGCAAAGCCTGGGTCAAAATTTGGCCGAGGGCATCGAAGTCGCCCAAGTCGGCAAAGGCTCGCTGCAACTCTGCGCCCAAGGCAAACTTCGCGCGCGCCGCGGCAAGGCGACGGCGCAGTTGGCCCGCCCGATCCAGGGTTGCGGCCAGGGCGATCATATCGCGCGGCCCGCCGCGCCCCAAGGCCAAGCGCTGCACCGCCCGCGCCAAATCGGGCAGCGATTTTAGATAGGCGCGCACATCCGCCCGCAGGTCTGGGGCGTCCAAAAAATAAGCAAGGCTTTCCTGGCGTTCTTCGATCAGGGCCAGGTGCGCGCTGGGGCGCGCCAAGCGGTCGCCCAACAGGCGCGCACCCGCGCCTGTCAGCGTTCGGTCGATCGTGGCGAGCAGCGAGCCAGCGCGTTTCCCCGCCAAGGTCTCCGTCAACTCCAAATTGCGCCGCGTTGCAGCGTCGATGGAAAGTTGGCCAGCAGCGAGGTTTTGCTTAAGGGGTTTGATGATCGGTCGGGCAGCCTTTTGGGTCAGATCAACGTAGTCGATCAAGGCCCCCGCCGCCGATACCTCTGCCCGACTCAAGTCGCCAAAAGAGGTCAGGTCCGCCACGCCGAACAGCTTTTTTAGGCGAGCCGCGCCCGCGTTCGACGAAAAGCGCGCCGCCGGTTGCGGCGTCAATCGGTTCTTTAGGGCCTGCAAAGCAGAGCCTAGAACAGGGTCGTCCAGCAGTGTGTCGGCAGCGAGAACTTCGCCAGGGTCGATCTGGACCAGCGCTGCCTCTAGGTCCACAGCGCGCGCGGGATGGGGCAGGGCTTGGACCTGAAACGTGCCCGTAGAAAGATCGATCCAGGCCAAGGCCTGGCGTCCGCTTGCTTGACCGAGCGCCGCGAGAAAGGCGGCGCGCCCTGCCTCCAGGTATGCGTCCTCGGTCAAAGTGCCAGGGGTCAAAATCCGCACCACCTCGCGCGCGACCACGGCCTTGGAGCCGCCGCGTTTTTTCGCCTCCGCAGGATCCTCGGTCTGTTCGCACAGGGCGACGCGATGGCCCGCGGCCATCAACTTGCGCATGTACTGATCGACGCTGTGGTACGGCACTCCGCACATGGGGATCGGGTCCCCGCCGTGTTGGCCGCGCGCCGTTAGGGCGATGTTGAGGCACGCCGCCGCCACCTCGGCATCCTCAAAAAACAGTTCGTAAAAGTCGCCCATGCGGTAGAGCAGCAAGTGATCCCGATGGGCGTCCTTGAGTTTCAAGTACTGCGCCATCATGGGGGTGGGGGTCGCGGCCATGGCCGTGCCTTACGACCTTAGGCCCAAGAAATAAAAGGGGCTTGTGCGTTAGGTGCGGTGTTGCGGCCGTAGTTTTGGTCTATGGGACCTCCATGACGCCGCCACAAGATTCTCTGAAACACGACGCCCTCGCCTTTCACGCCGAGGGGCGACCGGGCAAACTGGAAGTTACGGCGACAAAACCGCTGACGACCCAGCGCGACCTCTCGCTCGCTTACTCCCCTGGCGTTGCCCACCCCTGCCTGGCGATCCAGGACAACCCCGAAGCCGCCTACGCTTACACGGCCAAGTCCAACACCGTCGCCGTCATCTCCAATGGAACGGCGGTCTTAGGCCTGGGCAATTTGGGCGCTTTGGCAGCCAAACCCGTGATGGAAGGCAAGGCCGTCCTCTTTAAGCGCTTCGCCGATATCGATGGGTTCGATCTGGAGGTGGCGACCGAAGACGTTGAGGCCTTCTGCGCCGCCGTCAAGTTGATCGCGCCGTCCTTTGGCGGCATCAACCTTGAGGATATAAAGGCGCCTGAGTCTTTTTTGATCGAGGAACGCCTGATCGAAGAATGCGATATTCCCGTCATGCACGACGACCAGCACGGCACGGCCATTATCGCCGCCGCGGGTTTGCTCAACGCCCTGCATCTAACGGGCCGTGACCTCAAGGAGGTGCGGCTGGTCGTCAATGGCGCGGGGGCGGCGGCGCTCTCGTGCGTTGCCCTGTTAAAAGCTATGGGTTTGCCCGCAAACCAGGCGATCCTGTGCGATTCCAAAGGCGTCATCCATGCCGACCGCACCGACCTCAACCAATGGAAGTCGGCCCATGCGGTGACAACCCCGCATCGTACCTTGGCCGACGCCATGGCGGGGGCCGATGCGTTCTTCGGTCTCTCGGTCAAGGGGGCGGTCGATCAAGCCATGGTCCAGTCCATGGCCCCCAAGCCGATCGTGTTTGCCATGGCCAACCCCGACCCCGAAATTTTGCCCGAGGCGGTTCGGGCGGTGCGCGACGATGCCATCGTTGCCACGGGTCGGTCGGACTATCCCAACCAGGTGAACAACGTTTTGGGCTTTCCGTACGTGTTTCGCGGCGCGCTCGATGTGCGCGCGCGGCGCATCAACGATGCGATGAAGATCGCCGCCGCCCGCGCCTTGGCCGCGCTCGCGCGCGAGGCGGTTCCCGACGAGGTCGGCGATGCCTATGGCCGCAAACTGACCTATGGGCCCGACTATATCATCCCCGCCCCCTTCGACCCGCGCCTGATCGTGGCGATCCCCAAAGCCGTGGCGGAGGCAGCCATGGCCAGCGGCGTCGCCCGACAGCCCATTGTCGATATGGCCAAGTACGAAACCGACCTTGCCTCGCACCTCGACCCGTCGCACGCGGCGATACAGGCGCTTTACAATCGCGGCAAGGGCAAGAACCTGACCTTCGTCTTTGCCGAAGGCGAGGAAGATCGGGCCATGCGCGCGGGCGCGGCCCTGGTCGCCAATGGCTTGGGCAAGGTCAAAATTGTCGGGCGGGAACGCGTGATCCAGCAGAACGCGGCGGCGGCGGGGCTCAGTCTTGAGGAGTTGGAGATTGTCAATGCAAAGATCACTCCAGAGCAGAACAAGGGCTACGCGCTCTACCTGTACGAACGCCTGAAACGTCAGGGCCTGATGCAGCGGGACGTGCAGCGCCTGGTCAATACAGATCGCGTGATCTACGCCGCCGCTATGGTCGCCGCAGGCGATGCCGACATTATGATTACGGGCATGACGCGCTCGTTCCGCCAGTGCCTCAACACCCTCAATCAAGCCTTGGATACGCAGGCCGACCAAATTCAGTACGGCTATTCCATGCTGATGGACAAGGGACGGACGGTGTTCATCGGCGATACGATTGTCCACGACACGCCGACGGCAGCACAGCTGGCGCAAATCGCCAAACAACTGGCGGCAACCGTCCGCGATCTCGGCCTGGAACCGCGCGTTGCCTTCTGCTCCTACTCCAACTTCGGTCAGACCCCGACCGAGCGCACCAGGGCCATTTCGGACGCCATGGCGATCCTCGATGCAGAACACCCTGGATTTGAGTACGACGGGGAAATGCAGGTCAACGTGGCGCTCAACCACGATTTGATCCAGCGCTCCTTCCCGTTCTGCCGCCTGACGGGCCCCGCCAACATTCTGCTCATGCCCTCCCTCGACGCCGCCAACATCGCGGGAAAAATGCTGGAGGAGTTTTCCTCGGGCACCGTTATCGGCCCCGTATTGCAGGGGTTCAAAAAACCCGTGCGCATTATCCCCCTCAACGCCACGGTTCCGCAAATCACCCACGTCGCCGCCCTGGCAGCCGCTGAGGTTTGATCCGACCGGCGCCGTTCCCGTCGTCGCCGTATAGAAGGGGATTGCGCTCGAGCCCAATTCTCCCTCTTTGGGGAGAGTATTCAATGTCGGCGCTGCTGGCCTCTACCTTATACCAGCGGCGAAAAAAGTTGACACTTTTTTTGCCGTTTTGTGTCTCACGGCAGAAACGCTTCGCGTTTCGCCTCCGACGGGGCCTTCGCTTATACCCCGAGGCGCTTTCGCGCTATTCTCGGGGCCGCTACGGGGGCCGCAGTCGCGGCCCTTATACCAGCGATCAAAAGAGTCATTTTCAACCGCCGCTGGTATTATAGTCGGGATAGTCGGTTGCTTCGTCACTCCGACTTTTTGCTTGCCTTGCCGCCGCGATTGCCTAAGCTTGGCCGAGGGGTCGAGACATGCAAACTTGGAAGAAACACGCAATGATCAAACATCTACTCACAACCGCGGCGGCTCTGGGCGCGCTGACCAGCGCCGCCTCGGCAGAAACCGTTCGCTGGGCGCGCGCGGGGGACTCGTTGACCATGGACCCCCATGCCCAAAATGAAGGGCCGACCCATGCCCTGGCGCATCAGATTTACGACGGCCTAGTGCAGCGCGATATGGCGGGGGCCATCATCCCCTCGCTGGCGACCGACTGGGCGGCCTTGGCCGACAATCCCAACGTCTGGCGCTTTAGCTTACGCCAAGGCGTTACCTTCCACGACGGCGCGGCCTTTGATTCCGCCGACGTTGTCTTCTCGCTGAACCGCGCCATGACGGCAAGTTCGGATATGAAGGAACTGCTGAGTTCGGTAAAAGAGGTTCGAGCCGTCGATGACCATACGGTCGATATCGAGACGCACGGCGCCAATCCGCTGCTGGTCAACAACCTGACCAATATGTTCATGATGGACCAAGGCTGGGCCGAAGCCAACGATGTGTTGGAGCCCCACGACTTTAGCGCGGGCGAGACCAACTTTGCCACCCTCAATACCAACGGCACGGGGGCGTTCATGCTACAAAGCCGCGCGGTCGATGAGCGGACCGTCCTGGTCGCCAACCCCAATTACTGGGGCGCCGATCTTTACCCCAACCAAGTCACGGAAATCATCTATACTCCCATTCAATCTGCGGCGACGCGCGTCGCGGCGCTCCTGTCGGGGGAAGTTGACTTGATCCAGGACGTGCCGGTGCAGGACTTGGCGCGGGTGGCCGAGACCGACGGCTTGCAACTGGCCACCGCCGCGCAGAACCGCGTGATCTTTTTCGGTCTCGACCATGTTGACGGCCCCACCGCCGATCTGCAGGTGCGCCAGGCCATGAACATGGCGATCAACCGCGATGCCCTGCGTCAGGTCGTCATGCGCGGGCAGTCCGACCCCACAGGCGTGATCATGCCGCCGTTCGTCAATGGCTGGACGCAAGCGCTGAACACGGTCCCAGAAACCGACTTGGAAGCGGCCCAAGCCCTGATGGACGCCGCGGGCTACGGCGATGGCTTTGCCCTGACGCTGAATTGCCCCAACGATCGCTACATCAACGATGAAGCCATCTGCCAGGCGGTTGTCGGGATGATGGCCCAAATCGGCATCGACGTGACCCTGGACGCGCAACCCAAGGCCCAACACTTCCCTTACATCCAGTCGGGCGCGTCGGACTTCTACATGCTTGGGTGGGGGGTCCCGACCTTTGACTCGCACTACATCTTCAACTTCCTGGTCCATAGCCAGACCGAGGATCGCGGGTCTTGGAACCCCACGGGCTATTCCAACGCCGATGTCGACGCCATGATCGTCAGCCTGGAATCGGAAACCGATCTCGCGGCGCGCGATGCGACCATTGCGGCGATTTGGGCGGAAGTTCAGGGCGCGCAGATTTATCTGCCCGTTCATAACCAGGTGCTGAATTGGGGCATGCGCGACACCATGGTGTTCGACGTGCAGCCCGAGGACCAGCCGCACTTCCAGTTCCTGACCTTTCAGTAGCTCTTCCTTTAGGTCGGCCCCTATGTTGGGGCCGACTTTTTTTGATCCGTGCTTGCCCTTATCCTCCGCCGGGTCGGCCAGGCGGGTTTTGTCCTGCTGCTGGTCGCGCTCATCTCGTTCTTGATTTTTCGCTACGTCGGCGACCCCGTCAACAGCCTGCTGGGGCAGGAAGCAACGGTGGAACAACGCGCGGCGCTGGCGCAGAGCCTCGGCCTCAACGACCCGTTCTATCAGCAGTACGCCAGCTTTGTTTGGAAGGCGCTGCAGTTCGATTTCGGCACTTCCTATCGCGGCGCGCAGCCCGTCGCGGAGTTGATCGCGACGCGCCTGCCCGCGACCTTGGAACTGGCGCTGGTTTCGGCCCTGTTCGCCCTGGTGTTTGGGGTCGTGACGGGCATCTATACCGCGATCCATCGCGGCAGCTGGCTGACCAACGCTATCCTTTCTAGCTCACTGATCGGGGTGTCCTTACCGACCTTCCTCATCGGGGTGCTGCTGATTTGGCTGTTTGCGGTGGAGCTGAACTGGCTGCCGTCCTTTGGCCGGGGGGAGACAGTCGATCTGGGGGGGTGGAGCACGGGCTTGCTCACCGTTTCGGGCCTCAAATCCCTGATTTTGCCCAGCATCACCTTGGGCCTCTACCAATTGACCTTGCTGATGCGCCTGACCCGATCGGAAATGCTCGAGGTCATGCGCCAGGACTATATTCGCTTTGCCCGCGCGCGCGGCTTGAGCCAGCGGCAGATCCACTTTCGCCACGCCTTGCCCAACGCGCTGGTACCCGTGGTCACCATCGCAGGCCTGCAGCTTGGGTCCATCGTTGCCTTTGCCATCATTACCGAAACCGTGTTTCAGTGGCCCGGCGTCGGCCTCCTGTTCATCAACTCGGTCAACTTTGTCGATATCCCGGTCATGAGCGCCTATTTGCTGCTGGTCGGCACCTTGTTTGTTCTGATCAACTTGGTCGTCGATCTGCTCTATCTTGCCATCGATCCGCGTCTGCGCACGGGCAACGCGGAACGGAAAGGCTGATCCATGGAGGGCGTTGGTCGGTTTCTGCGTTCGGATTTTTTCCATGCCTTCCGCCGTTCGCCCGTGGCCGTGGTTTCCTTCGCTTTGGTCCTGGCCTTGATTTTGGCGGCCAGTTTTGCGCCCCTAATCGCCCCGACCAACCCCTTTGACGCGGGCAGCCTGAACCTCATGAATGGCTTTACCCCGCCCCTGGAACCCAATCCCTTCACCCAAGAGCGGTTTCTGCTCGGAACCGACGATCAGGGGCGCGACTTGCTGTCGGCCATTTTGTACGGCTTGCGCATTTCGCTGTTTGTCGGCTTGATGGCGGTGGCCTTTGCCATGGTGCTGGGCCTGCTCCTCGGGCTCATCGCTGGGTATCTTGGCGGATGGCTCGACAATTTGATCATGCGGATCGCCGATATCCAAATGACCTTCCCGTCGATCTTGATCGCCATGCTGATTTTCGGGGTGGCGCGGGGGATTTTGCCGCCCGAACTGCGCGATGAGATGGCGATTAGCGTGCTGATTCTGTCCATCGGCCTGTCGGAATGGGTGCCCTTTGCCCGTACCGTGCGCGGATCGACTTTGGTGGAACGGGAAAAGGAGTATGTGGCCGCCGCCCGCCTGATTGGCTTGAGCCGAGGACAAATTATGCTGCGCCACATTTTGCCCAATGTCTTGAGCCCCGTTCTCGTCATCGCCACCATCACCCTGGCCCTGGCGATTATTGCCGAAGCGACCCTGTCCTTCCTCGGCGTCGGGGCGCCCCGAACCGAACCGAGCCTGGGCACCCTGATCCGTGTCGGGCAAGACTATCTGTTTTCGGGGGAATGGTGGATTTTGCTGTTTCCCGCCCTGACGCTGTTGGTGCTGGCCTTGTCGGTCAATTTGCTCGGCGACTGGCTGCGCGACACCCTGAACCCGAAGCTGCGGTGATATGAGCGCGCGCCAACTCGAGATCCAAGACCTAAGCGTCCACTTTCCGACCCGCCACGGCCCCCTTCGCGTGGTCGATGGGCTTTCCTTGTCGATTGCGGCGGGCGAAATCCTCGGTCTTGTCGGGGAATCGGGCGCGGGCAAGTCCATGACGGGATCGGCGATCATCGGCTTGATCGACCCGCCAGGGCGCCTTGCTGGCGGCGAAGTTTGGCTGGGGGGCGTGCGGGTTGACCCAGACCCCGCCGCCTTTCGTGGCAACAAGATCTCGATGATTTTTCAGGACCCCCTGACCAGCCTGAATCCCTTGCGCACCATCGGCGCCCAGTTGATCGAGACCATCCGCCGTCATTCCAGGCTCTCGCACCGCGCAGCCCTAGAGAAAGCGACAGCTGCGCTGATCGACGTCGGGATCGACCCCGCGCGCTTGCACGACTATCCGCACGTCTTTTCGGGCGGGATGCGTCAGCGGGTCGTCATTGCCCTGGCCCTGGTGACCGACCCCCTGTTGATCATCGCCGATGAACCAACGACAGCCTTGGACGTGTCGGTCCAGGCGCAAATTCTCGACCTGCTCAAAACCCTGTGCCGCCAGCGCGGCACCGCCGTCCTGCTGATCACCCACGACATGGGCGTCATTGCGGAAACCACGGATCGGGTCGCGGTGCTCTATGCGGGGCAGTTGATGGAACAAGGCCCGACGCGCGCGGTGCTGACCCAGCCGCAGCACCCCTATACGCGCGGCCTCATGGCCTCGACCCCTACCGTGCAACCTGGGGCCTTGAACCAAGACTTGTATCAAATTCCAGGCGCCATGCCCAAGTTGGACGCGCTGCCCACGGGCTGCCTATTTCATCCCCGATGCGCGCAGGCCATGGACAGGTGCCGAACGCAGCGCCCTTGGGTTTCGAAGGACCAGGCCGCGTGCTGGTTGCGACAAGAGGCAAGCCTGTGAGCTTCGTCGAAGTCGAGGCGGTTAGCCGCCATTTCGACCAAGGGTCCCCCTGGGTCCGCCGCTTGCTGCCTAACCGCGCTCGTCGAGGTTTAACGGCGGTGGAGGGAGTCAGCTTTGCCATCGAGCGCGGCACCACTTTCGCCATGGTGGGGGAGAGCGGGTCGGGCAAGTCCACCCTTGCCAAAATGATCGTCGGCTTGCTGCCGCCGAGCGCGGGTCAGATCCGCCTCGATGGTCTGGACCTAAGCGACCCGCAGGTCAGCCAGCAGCAGAAGCGGGCGCTGCGCCGTCGTATCCAAATGGTGTTTCAGTCGCCCTACGCCAGCCTCAATCCGCGCTGGCGCGTCGGCGCGATTTTGGCCGAGCCCTTGCACGCCTTTGCCTTGCACCCTGGCAAGCAAGCGCGCGCTGACCGCGTGGTCCAACTACTCGAACAAGTCGGCCTCGCCGCTGGCGATGCGCGCAAGTTCCCGCACGAATTTTCGGGCGGCCAGCGCCAGCGCATCTCCATCGCCCGCGCCCTAGCGTCCGAACCCGAAATGATCGTCTGCGATGAGCCCACTTCCGCCCTTGATGTTTCGGTGCAAGCTCAAGTCCTCAATCTCCTCAAGCGCTTGCAACGGGACCAGGGCCTCACCTACCTGTTCATTTCCCATGACCTCGCGGTGGTTTCCTGCCTTGCCCATCGCGTGGGGGTGCTGAAAGACGGTCGGTTGGTCGAGGAACAAGGGGCACGCGACCTCTTTGAACGCCCGCAGACGGCCTATACCCATATGCTGCTCGACGCCGCGCCCAAGGTGGCGTTTTCTGCATCCAAGCCTTAAACGAGTTTGTCAAAGGATCGACCCTTTATAACAACGGCCAAAAAAGTTGACACTTTTTTTGGCCGTTTTGTGTCTCACGGCAGAAACGCTTCGCGTTTCGCCTCCGACGGGGCCTTCGCTTTACCCGGAGGCGCTTTCGCGCTATTCTCGGGGCCGTTGCGGGGGCCGCGGTCGCGGCCCTTATACCAGCGATGAAAAGAGTCATTTCGGGTCGCCGCTGGTATTAGTTCTTAGCAGGCGATCCAAAAACAACCTTGGGACCGCGACAATGATCCATTTTACCCTCCGCATCTTCCGAGCCACGCCAGTCTGGACCTACGCGGCCCTATTTGCGATCATCGTGCTGGGATCGCTGGCCGCGGCGCGGATGGCTGTTGGCCAAGAGGCCGACCCAGTCTTGGCCAATGTGCCGCCACCAGGAAGCACC
Source organism: Alphaproteobacteria bacterium (assembly GCA_965229645.1). Lineage (GTDB taxonomy): Bacteria > Pseudomonadota > Alphaproteobacteria > UBA7985 > UBA7985 > CAXQZM01. The sequence continues at coordinate 2,177,321 of OZ245893.1, read as the reverse complement.
CTTACCGCCGTGGGGGATGTAACCACCTTCAGCGGCGTGCGCCTTGATCAGGGCGCGCGCGTCGAGGTGGTAGGCGTGGTCCCCGTCAGCGCCGACGTCGCCGAAAGCGGCTATCTGTTGAACTTCCGATACGAGTCCCAAATTTATGTCGCCGATCTGGCGAACTTTTTGCAACCTAGCCCCGATACGACCTACTATTTGGCTGGCGCGCGCAGCAGCGATGCGGGGGCCAGCGCCCAGGTCTGCGCAGCGATTTACAGCAACCAAGCAGGGGTGCGGTTCGATCTGGACGACGCTGATCTGGCCGCGTTCTTGGAGGTTCGTCTTGACGGCCTTCCCCTCGACACCCCCCAAGCCCATCTCGGTCAAGCGAGCAACGCGCGGATGCGATTTTGCGTCAAGGGTTTGCCCTATTCCACCCCCGTTCAAATTCTCGTCAAGTCGGGGCTAATCCCTGGGCCGTCGGCGCCGGTTTTGGACCATGATTTGGCGGTCAACCTGGTTTCTGCTGCCAAAACGCCGAGCCTGAAGGTCGATAGCGGCGCCTTCATTGTCCCCTTAAGCGAGCAAGGGGTTTTGCCCGTCGAGGTGGTGAACCTCAGCGAGTTTTCGGTGCGGCTGGTCCGCATCGACCCGCGCACGATTGCCAGCATCAATACGATTTTCACCGCCCAATCGCCTGGTCAGATCGACTGGCTGTCCCGTCGTTACGGCCAAGATCTGGGAACCTTCTCGATTCCCGTCTCGGTGCCCAAAGATCAAGCGACCCGTTTGAACGTGGACTTGAGCTTGCTCGGCGATTTGGCCGACCCTGGCCTGTTCGTGGCGATGTTTGAGGCTGAAGAGCTGGACATGTCCCCTTCGCAAAAACGACCCACTTTGTGGTTTGTTCGATCGCGCTTGGGGATCACCACTTACGCAGGATTGACCCAAACGCACCTGCATGTCCGCGACTTCGCGACGGCGGCGGGCGTTGCTGGCGCCACCGTGCAACTTATTGCGCAAAACAACCGCGAGTTGTTTTCGGGCCAAACCTCCGACCAAGGGGCGGTCGTCATCGAAACCCAACGCTTGCAGGGCCAGGACGCCAATGCGCCCGCCTATGCCTTCGTTACCACCGAAGCGGGAGATTTTTCGGTCTTGGAGATGCGCGATTTTCGAGCCATCCCGCGAGTTTTGGCGGGGGGCCTGGCCAAACCCCAGGGGGAGGATGCTTACCTGACGCTGGCGCGTGACTTGGTGCGCCCTGGACAAAGCGTGCATTTTTACGCCGCCTTGCGCAGGCTCAATCTCGACGTACTCGCCAATTTTGACCTCGATCTTGTTCTGGTCGATCAGCGGGGCGCCGACGCGGCGGTCCAGGATCTTAGGACCAATGCGCACGGGCTGATCGCGGGAGCCTTTGAGCTTGGGGCGAACGCCGCGCTCGGAACCTACGCCGTCGAGGTGCGTCGCAAGGATCAAACCTTGTTGGCTCGCGCGCCGTTTCGTGTTGAAACCTTCGTGCCGCTGACTCTTGAGGCGAAATTTGGCGATCTAGCTGACCCTTGGGACAGGCAAGACGCCCTCGCCGTTCCTGTTTCGGCGCAGTACCTTTCAGGCGGCGCGGCCCAAGCCCTAAATGCCACTATAGAGGCGAGCCTGGTCCATGTGCGGCGTATCGCAGGATTGCCAGACTTCGTGTTCGGGCCCGTCGACGCCGAAGTCGCAGACAAGGTGATTCCCGAAAAATCTCTAATTTTGGACCAAGATGGCGCTGCCAAAGCCCTGATTTCGCCCTTTGAGGCTGGACCTGGCGGGCCAGGGTTGCAGGCCGTGCACCTGAGCCTCGCGGTGTTTGACGTTGGGGGCCGGCCCAACAAGGCGCAATCGACGGTTTGGGTCGATACCCACGGCGCATACGTGGGGCTCCGCCCCGCGTTCGACGGACGGCTGGACGCGGGGGCGACCCCCGCCTTCGACCTGATTGTGACCGATCGGGCGGGCCAGCCACTGCCCCCCGACGCTGCGATTGGGGACATAGAGGTCCGTGTCTCCCGACTGCACTACGACTACGATTGGTACTATCGCGACGGCTGGCGTTGGCGCGGGCACATGCAGGTGGCCGAACCAGTGTATACGCAGACATGGGCACCTGGTTACAGGCGGCTCGACCAACCTTTGCCGTGGGGGTCGTACCGGGTGACCGCGACCCTAGATCAGGGCTTTGTAACGGAATTTGATTTTGACGTGGGTTGGGGCGGCGCGGGGATTTCTGCGGCGGAACCGACGGCCCTAAACGTGTTTTACGACCGCCCCGCAGGTGCGCAAACGGGCCTTCTGCGCCTTGAGGCGCCTTTCGATGGCGTATTGCAGGTCCATTTGGCAGGCAGCGATGTGATTTCTGAGCGCAGCTTTTCCGTCGAAGCGGGCCCTGTCGAACTGCCGCTTGCGGTTCCAGGTTCGTTGGAACCTGGCCTCAACATCCTGGCAACGCTGATCCGGCCCGTTGCGGGCGGGACCGAGCATTTGCCGCAACTGGCGCTGGGCAAGACCTGGGTGCCAAACCTGGACGACCAGCGGCACTTAGCCGTCGCCGTGCACACGCCAGAGCGCCTGCGCTCCGTCGAACCAATCGAGGTGCAGATGGATCTAACGCGCGCGGCCAGCGCCCAATTGTTTCTCATCGATGAAGGCATTCACGCCATCACGGGGTTCGAAAACACCGACCCCGCGGATCACTTTTTTGGCGAACGCGCCCTTGGCTTAGGCTTTGGATCCAACTTGGGCCGCCTGATCCAACAAGATCGCAGCCTGGAAGCCTTTCGGGTCGGCGGGGACGTCCTCGCCCTAATGGACATGGCCATGCAAGAGCGCCGACAAAACCTTGAAACAGATTTTTTCGACACGGTGGTGGCGGTATCGCCGCTCCTGACCCTGCAGGCGGGGCGTCAGTCATACGTATTCGACCCTGCGAGGGTCGAGGGACGCCTGCGCCTGGTTGTGTTGGTAGCCGATGACCAAGGTACCGCCCTCAAAACCGATTCTATTCCCATTCAGGACCCCGTCAGCTTGGATGTCTCGCTGCCGCGCTTTGTTGGGGTTGGCGATCATATCGACACTCAGGTTCAGGTGCGCGCGAACGCCGACGCCGACCTGGACCTAAGCCTCAGTGTCGGGGGTCAGCAAAGCCGCCTCAACTGGGCGATGCGCGCGGGTGATCAGCGCCAGCACGCCGTGCAGCTTGCCCCGCAAAAGCCAGGCCCCTTCGACGTCGCGGCGGACCTTTCCTACGATGACCTGCTCGTGCGCAGGGCCTTTGCCTTGGCGGCGCGCACGCCTTCCTACCCCCAATACGAAACCCAAGCCCTGCCCGTATCGGGCGGGATGCGCGTTCCCCCTGTGCCGTTTGGCACCTTGGACGCGACCCAGCCCCATACCCTGGTAAGCGCCACCTTGTCGCCCTATGCGGGCGCGGGGTTCGATCAGCTCGTCCAATCGATCCGTGCCTACCCCTATGGATGCGTGGAGCAAACCGCCAGCGGTGTTCGCGCCCTGGTGTTTCAGCAGCACGTCTTGCAAGACGCTGATGAGACGCGCCTGCGGCGGATTCAAGAGGGCCTGGACCACTTGATCGACTTGCAACGGTCCGACGGGCGATTTGGCTACTGGTCGCGCTACGGCGGCGTGATGGACGTCTACCAGCCCTACGCGGTGGAAACGCTGGCGCTGGCGCTGCCCTTCGCCAAGGAACCTGATGCGGTTCTTGACGCCTTGCACTTGGGCATGGACGCCTTGCAACGCCAATCCCTTCGCGATTCAACCAGGGCCTTGCAGGCGCAGGGCGTCTTGGCCAAGGCAGGTCGCCAAGTCACCAGCCAGGCGCGCTACCTCCTCGACCAGGAGGTGTTAGCCGACGATGCCCTCGCCAGTCTGGACAGTGCCAGCGCGCGCTTAGACCGCCTGAGCCTGGGTCTATGGGTTGCCGACGCCATCGGTGACGCGCGTCGGGCCGACGCAATTTCCAACCGCCTGACCGAGGAAATTGCCGCCTGGCAGCGCGCAAGCGCGGGCGCGCGCCATGCCGTGCCAGACGGCACGGTTTGGCAGACGCTTGAGGCGGGGTCCCGCGCGCCCATCCTGAACGATCGGGCGGCAGCTTATCTGGCCCAAGTCCGCCCCCAGTACCAAACGACGGAAATCCAAAGCTTCGTCAGCACGATCGCCCACGATTTGAGCCGCCAGCCCTATCGCTCCACCCTGACCAACGCACGCCTGTTGCAGATTTTTAGGCACCTGCGCGTGCCCCAAGACCTGACCGTCACCATCGATGGTCGGGACCAGCAGGTCGGCGCGGACGGCAAAATTGATCTTTCTCGAACCCAAGTGACCCAGGGGTTCCAGCTAAGCACCGATCAAGGCTGGTCAGGCTTTTTGAATGTCGAGGCCCTGGGCATGCGCAGCAGCATCGACCCCGTGACCGAAGGGCTGCGCATCAGCAAGTCCCTTGCCGACCGCCAGGGCGAGATTCTCTACGAAGACCGCAACCTTTTCCTACCCGAATTTCAAGACAGCGGCGCGCGCCTGAGGGTAACCCAAGGGGACACCGTAACCGTGGTTTTGAATATTGACATAAGCGCGGATACCAACGGCGGTTGGTCAATCCAGGAGTTGATGATTACCGATTTGTTGCCTTCGGGATTTGAACTCGAGACTGTCGAGGCCCAAATCCCCCATGCCTTGCGGGACGAGGGTGCGTTGCGCCGCGTGCCTATGGAGGTTCAGCATCACGATGATCGGTTCACCGCGCACTTTAGCGGCTACTGGCGTGCAGGGGATCGATTGCAAATCGCCTACGTCATGCGCGCGGCCTACGCAGGCCGCATGGTCGTGCCCGATGCCCATGTGGAATACATGTACCAACCCTGGATCCACGGCAGATCCGCGCGTGGCCTTGGGGAAGTTCTGGCGCGTTGACGGCGCGGGCCTGGTTCATATTTGGGGCATCGCTGGTCCTCACCGCCTTAACCGCGAGCGGCTGGTGGCTGTCGCACCCGCCCGATCTTTCTGCTTTGCAAGACACGTCTCGCAGCCTCCATGCCCAGGACGGTCAACTCTTGCAGGTCCGCCTTAACAGCGCGGGTAAGTGGCGAGAACCTGTGTCGATTGCCGAGATTGACCCCAACCTGATCGCCGCATTGATAGCCTTTGAGGATCAGCGTTTCGACCGCCACAAAGGGGTCGATGCCTTCGCCTTGGCCCGCGCGGGGCTTAGCCTCGTGCGCGAACGACGCATCGTGTCGGGCGGCTCGACCCTCACCATGCAACTGGCCCGCTTGCTCTACCCCGACCTCAGGTCGGGCGGCCTGGCCGCTAAGGCCCGACAAATCGCCGCCGCGCTTAAGCTTGAGTGGCACTTGCAAAAATCGGAGATTTTGGAAGCTTACTTCACCCTTGCCCCATATGGCGGCCATATCGAGGGGGTGAAGGCCGCAACGCGCGCCTGGTTTCAAACCGACCCAGCGCACTTGACCTTCAGCCAAATTGGCGTGCTGGTGGCCCTGCCGCAAAGCCCAGAGCGGCGGCGGCCTGACCGGTTCCCTGGCGCCGCCTTAGCGGCCAAAAATCGGGTGCTGACAACCATCGCGCCCAGGCTTGGGATCGGCACGCAGGCCTTGCGCGACTATGAGTCAGAAGGCTTGCAAATGCAATTCCATCGCCCCCCTTCGCTGGCACAGCACGCCCTGGATCGCCTCAGGGATAAGGATCGCCATAAGGGGACCGCGCCGCCGCTGGTGACCAGTTTGAACGGCGATTGGCAGCGGGTCTTGGGCGACCTCTTGGCCCATGAAGTTCGGGCCCATGCCGCACCCATCAACGCAGCGGCCCTGATTGTGGAGCGGCGAACGGGCCTTGTTCGCGCCTATCAAGGTTCGGCGGGATACCTGGATCGCGACCGCAAAGGCGGCAACAATTTCCTGACCAGCGTGCGCAGCCCAGGGTCTTTGCTCAAGCCTTTGATCTATGCTCTGGCGCTGGATCGGCGACTGATCGCGCACGATCATGTCTTTCGCGATCAAAGGTTGCAGGTCGCGGGCTATGCCCCCAGCAATTTTGATGGGGCCTTCGTCGGCGACATCACCTTGGCCGAGGCGCTGGTCACTTCCCGCAATATTCCCGCCATTGAAACCTTGCGCTTGCTCGGCAGCGGGGCCGTAGCGCGGCAAATCGAAGGCTTCTTAGGCCGCCGAGACCCGCAGTATCTGGACCAGGGCCTGAGCCTGGCGGTTGGGGGATTTTCCTTGAGCGGTGAGGAACTTGCCGCCCTATACCTGGCGCTAGTGGACCCAGGAACGGCGCGGGCGTTGCGGTTTGAGGCGGGCGACGGCGCACTGCCCGTAACGGACCCGCTGCTCTCGCCCGAAACGGCCCAGACCTTACTTGGGTTGATGGCGGTTCCCCGTGCCGACGGGCGCGGCTACCGCGTTGCCAAAACAGGCACATCGCAACACCGCCAAGACGCCCATGCGATGGTCGTGACGCAAAATCACCTGATCTACACCTGGCTGGGGACGCCTGACAATGAGCGATCCGAGCACCTGACGGGGGCAAGCGCGGCGCTGCCCCTTGCCGAGCGCATTCAAAGCGCCCTCAACCTGCCGCCGCCGCGCCTGGCAGCGCAGCCCAAGCTAGCCGCACCGCTGCCGCTGCCTGCCTCCACCTGCCCACCGCTCATTTTGGTGCCAGAAGACGGGGATTGGCTACGTACGCCGACCCGAAGGGTGTTTGTCGATCTGCATTACCCCAGCACGAACCTATACCTCAACGGGCACCCTGCGGATCTGGCAGGCCAATCCCTGCTTGTGCCCATGCCAGGCGCCCATTCCCTCAGCGCCAACGCCAAGGGATGCCGACAGACGATCAATTTCTACGTCGAATAATCCCAACGGCCAAAAAAGTTGACACTTTTTTCGCCGTTGGTATGAGCCATGCTTGGGGTTCGACTTGGTTGAGCTTGGCGGTTTCGATGAGAGTATAGGCGATGGCCATAGCCTTGCCGCCGCCTTCTGATCCTACGAACGTCCAGTTCTTGCGCCCCAGAGCAACGGGTTTGACGGCGCGTTCAACGGTGTTGTTGTCGATCTCCAAGAAGCCGTTGTCGAGATAGGGCCGCGCCTTCTTCATGCGGCCAAGGTCATAGCGGATAGCCCCAGCAAGCGGTGACTTGCCAAGGAGCTTGGGAAGCCGATCGTGGAGCCAGCGTTCGAGGTCGTCGAAGACGGGTTTGGCCTCTGCCTGGCGCAGGGCAACCCTGTCGGCTGGGTTAGTGTCCCCTAGCGTGGTGTAATACCAGCGGCGGTTGAAAATGACTCTTATGTTCGCTGGTATAAGGGCCGCGACTGCGGCCCCCGTAGCGGCCCCGAGAATAGGTAATTACTCACCCCCCCCCCTTTACGATTAGGCGGTCAAGGTAGCGTAGATTGTGCTGTATGGTGAAGCCCCGCGTAGTTTTGCGGTATCGACGACGGTCTTGATTTTGCACTCGTTGTCAGCAGCCTCTTTGCTTCGATAGCCGTTGGTGACCTTGCGTTGGATCATTGAGGTGCGCAGGGCGCGTTCGCTTTCATTGTTGGTTGGTTCCACCAAGCCAGGAGCCTTTGTGAAGGTTAGGAGCTGATCCCTAGCATTGCGCATTTTGCGTACCAACTTCCAGGTCTCGGAGCAAGGTTTGCTCCACTTTAGCAACTTGTCGATCCGGGCTTCGAGCTTTGCCACCTGGGCATCAATCTCCGCTCTGGTCATGGAGGTCATATCCTTGGACAGGGCGAAGACCGCATCGAACCACTTTTTGAGTTTACGCGCGAACTTTTGATCGCCCACCTCCAGCACCCGTGCTGTATCGCGGGCCAGATGTGCAAGGCAGGTTTGATGTTGCACGCCGTGATTTTGTTGAGCTGCGTAGCGATCTGAGAGCCAATAGTCAGGGCGATGCCCGTCCATAATCTCCTCAATCACATCGGCTTTGCGGGTATAATCGGCATGGTGAACGATGGCATCTTTGCTCACAAAGACCCACTGCTGAGAGTTGGTACCCTCAATCCTCATGCCTGTCTCATCACTGGCCACGGCCTTGGCTTGGCGTAAGGCCGATAGAGCGGCTTCATAACCAGGGGTAAAGGCTGCGGCGCTACGGGCCAAAATATTCTTGATCCCGCCTTGGCTAATCTTGAGGCTAAACACATCAGCAAACAGAGCCTGCAACCGCTCATAGGAGGACAGCTGGAAGGTTTTGAGATAGACCGCCAAAGACGCAATCCCTGGGCCAAAGGGTGAGCCCGTGGCAGCAGCAGGGGCTGCTGCCTTGGTTCGCGCCCCACAGTCCTTACACACGCAGGCCAGACGGCGATGATGAACAACGCGAGGCACGATAGGCGGAATATCAATCTCTTCGTAAATTCCGATGACCTCGCTGGCCTCATCACCATTGAATGCCACGCCACACTGACGACAACCTGCTGGTCCATGGTCGATCACTTCATCAGGATTGGTTGTCATGGCGCGATGAAAGGGCTTATGTCCAGGCTTGGCCCCACCAGGCTTTGAGGCAGCACGACGGGCTTTCTTATCCTTTGACGGCGGCAAGGATGACGTCTTGGACGTCTTGCGCGGCAAGCCAAGACGAGCCTGGAGCTGAAGAAATTTGTCTATCAGCTCGTCCTTGCTAAGTTGCTGTAATTGCTCGCGATTCACACTTGACTCGAATCACAGAACCGCTCCTCTGGCAAGGGGGGGGTGAGTAATTACGAGAATAGCGCGAAAGCGCCTCGGGGTATAAGAGCGCGGAGATGTCAGAGCACGTATGGGTCATTCTTTATTTCCGCTGGTATGATCTATTGATCCGCTGGCGCTTGAGCACCACGTTTCCATAGGCATGGCAGGCACTTCTCAATCAGATAGGGGCCTTTTAGCCTTTCCTTTGGTTAAAAGCGGCTGATGCTGATGTTGAGACTGATCCTTCCGTCCCATCGGCTGCCAGTCGGTGCTGGATTCTGCGACCTCGCTGCGCGCGGCGTAGAATGACGTTTTTCCAGCGGTTCCCTTGAAAATTTCTTCACCGACGGGGATGTTTTTCCGCGCGGGTTCGTAAGATAGATTCACACACTGCCTATGGACTTCCCAACCGCTCATCTTAACGACCTGTTTGCAGGGTCCGCCCGCGCCTGGGGGCAGTTCGTTCGCGCGGCGGCACCGCTCATTGCCTGGCAAGTTCGCCGATGCTTTGCCCGCTATGGCGCGCCGCTCGATCCCATGGATTTGGAGGATGTGAGCCAAGATGCTTTCATCCGCTTGTCGCGCGCCGACTTCGCCGTGCTGCGGCGCTTTGATCCTGCCCGGGCCAAATTGGGAACCTACCTTGGCGTCATCGCCCATTCCGCGTGCGTCGATCACTTGCGCAAGCGACGCGAAGCCCATGAAAACGTCGACGACCATGCGCCCTACTTGGCCGCCCAAGGGGCGGCAGGCCCAGGTTCCGACGACGCGGGGGCGATCGAGGCCCTGGTTCCCGCGACCTTGTTGTCGCCGCGACAGCAGGCGATTTTGGTCAAGTTGTTTGAGGACGATCAAGACGTTGAGGACGTGGCCAACGACTTGGGCCTTGCCGCCCAAACCGTGCGATCGGCCAAGCACAAGGCTTTGACCAAACTCCGCCGACATTTCGATCAACACCCCGAATTGAGGGACACGGCATGACCCACCCGCCCGACGAAACCATGACTTACGCCCTCTACCGACGCCACAAAGCACCCGATTTGCCCGATGTGCAGGCCGCTGATCCCCTGCACCTCGCCGAGTTGGCCGAACAAGGCGGCGAGTTCGCGTTTTTGAGCGTTCCGCCGCCGCAAGGGATGGCGGCCCCAGAACGCCTTGTCGCGCGCGCCCTCGCGCTCCACGCGCGTCCCGCCACGCGACGGGGCGCGTTGGCGAATTGGCGGCAAATGGCGGCGGCGGTTTTGACGTTTTTGGCCTTTGGGTCGGGGTCTTACGCCCTCGCCGCAAGCCTAAGGGTCTCCCCCGAGGTGGCGCCGCTGATCGAACAAGGGGTCGATCCTTTGGCGACCTCGGAAGCTGACTTGTTCACGACCGCTCACGACAGCGGGTTTCTATCGCTCGAATAGGGGGTTCCTATGCGCCGTTCTCTTGGTCTTTTTCTGCTTCTTGCGCTCTTCGCGTCTTTAGGGGTCAATGTTGGGCTTGGCCTGCATTTGGGGGTCGATGCGCGACACGGCCCGTTCGATCAACACCGCGGGACGCCGACGCGCGTCAAGTTTGAGGACCTTGTGGACGGCACCTGCGGCCAAGACCCCTTGCGCCTAAACCCCGACCGCTTCGAGGATCATATGACCCGCGTGCGCGAGCAAGTGCCCTTGACCGACGCCCAAGGGGCGCTGATCGGTCAGATGATTTTGGACCGCGCGCAAATCCGATGCACCCTGCGCCAGGAACGCACCCGTTTGCACGACCAGACCGCCCAATTCCCCTTAGAAACCGCGGACGCCACCCGCGACGTTCTGGCGCGCCTGCTCGCGTTCCGCCAAACCTTGACGGCGGCAACCTTGGCCGAAACGCAGGCCCAAGGGGCCTTTTTGGATAGCTTGAGCGATGCGCAAGTTGCGGCAATGAGCCTTGAGACCTTACCGTTCGTGGTCCCAGGACTTAGGTTTCGAGAGCTCCATGGGTCGCGTGGCGGTGGCAGACCTCCCCGCGATCAGCGACGCTGAAGCCAACAGGCATCGCCGTAAGAAAAAAAACCATAGCCCTGGTCCTGCGCCAAGGCGTAGGCTGCCTTCATCTCGGTCAGTCCAGCGAAAGCGCTGACCAGCATGAACAGGGTCGAGGCGGGCAGATGAAAGTTTGTCAACAGCACATCGACAACCCGAAATTCATAGCCGGGGGTGATGAATAAATCGATGTCACCCGTTTGCGCGCGGGCGTCAAAGGCTTCCAGAACGCGCAAGGCCGTGGTCCCGATCGCGATGACCCGTCCCCCGCGCGCCCGGCAAGCGGCGAGGGCCGCCGCCGTTGCGGGGGGAAGGTCGCCCCACTCGGCGTGCATGACATGGTCCTTGGTGTCTGCAACGCGCAGGCCCGCGAAGGTACCGAGGCCAACGTGCAAGGTGACCTCCGCCACGTCACAGGGGAGGGCCGCGCGCACCCGTTCGGTAAAGTGCAGGCTTGCCGTTGGAGCCGCCACCGCGCCTTCGTGCTTGGCAAAGGGCGTCTGATAGGCGCGATGGTCGCGCGCATCGCCGCCGCGTTGCCGCTTGATGTAGGGGGGCAGGGGCATGGTCCCGTACTGGCGAATGGCGGCGCGCAAATCGGTACCCTTGCGGTTGAACTCCAGATCGATTTCCGCGCCGTTTTTTTGGGCGATGCGCGCCCGCAATTCCCCTTTAAACACGAGTTCCTGGCCCACCTTCAACCGTTTTCCAGGTTTGGCCAAGGCGGTCCACATTTGGGGACTGAGCTGACGCACCAACGTGACCTCGACCGCCACGGCGTCGCGAAATCCATAGAGCCGCGCGGGCAGGACCTTGGTATTGTTGACGATCATCAGGTCCTCGGCCCGCACAAGCCTTGGCACATCAAGAACACGGCGATGGACTGGGCTAGGGCCACTTAAGTCGAGCAAGCGCGCCGCATCGCGCGGCTCGACAGGGTATTGGGCGATCAAACGCGCATCGAAGGGGAAGTCAAAATCGCTGACCTTCATGGACTAAACGACGGCAGGATTGCCCATCGCGCGTGCAATGATCAGCCGAAACGGCAGCAGCGCGACCAGCGCCACGAACACCTTGACCCCAAAATCAACCGACGCATAAGCCACGGAGCCCCAGAGGCCAAAGGCGATGGCGTAAAAGATGAGCGTGTCCAGGAGGCTAGCAAGCACGGAAGAGACCAGGGGCGCTAGGTACCAAACCTGTCGGCGCAAGCGTTGGAACAGCAGCACATCGAGGACTTGGCCGACGACAAAGGCCGTGACCGAGGCCAGAGCCAGGATCGGCGTCGCAAAATAGTAAGAGGCAAGGCCACCAAAAATCGCGCCAATGGCGATGAGGCCCCAGGCGCGCGCAGGGCCGAACAGGCGATTGATCAGGTCCGTGATCAAAAACGCCAGCGGAAACGTAAACTGGCCATAGATAAAAACCCCATCCAGCGGGTCTTGGCCGGTCACCCGATTGAGCCAGGCGAAGGCTTGCGGCAGGGTCGTCCCGTCGGGCAGCGGCGCGCCGCCCTGCATCAACCAGTTGGAAAACACCACGACCAGCGCCATGGAGCAGCCCGCAAGCACCATAGCGGGGCGGACGAAGGGTCTTTGCATCGACTCTCTCCTGTTGTTCCCAAGGGTCAGCAACGGGCGGTATTGTCTGCGCCTCCAGGCCTTGGTTGGATGAACGAAGCTCTTATACCAACGGCCACAGTGCACGACAGTAGTTGCTGAGGGAGCCGATATGTGCTTGCGGTGGGGACTCTGCAACAGTGAATCGAGTATCCCCATGATCCGCAAAACCATCGACTCCCTCAGCGCCCAGCTATCGAACAGCGTGCCATTAAGCAAGAACCGTCTTGAAGTTTTGAGCCTAATGATTGTTGGAATGACCAGTTCTCGGACGCCGAATTTGAGTCACATAATACCAACGGCGAAAAAAGTTGACACTTTTTTTGCCGTTTTGTGTCTCACGGCAGAAACGCTTCGCGTTTCGCCTCCGACGGGGCCTTCGCTTATACCCCGAGGCGCTTTCGCGCTATTCTCGGGGCCGCTACGGGGGCCGCAGTCGCGGCCCTTATACCAGCGAACATAAGAGTCATTTTCAACCGCCGCTGGTATAAGTTCGAAACTTCCCACGGCAGCGAAAATTCCGAGCACCTATCGCCGTATTCAACGTTTCTTCTCTGAAACAAACCTTGTTCAAGATTGGTCAGCATTACTGATTGTACAGATGCTTAACCTTCCAAAGAGCTGGGACCTTTGTCTTGACAGAACCGACTGGAAGATAGGTTCCACACATATGAATATTCTGGTTCTCGCAGTTGTTACGCGGCGATATAGACTTCCGTTGATGTGGACCGTGTTGAATAAGCCAGGTTGCAGCAACACCGACCAACGCATTGATCTCATGAAGAGATATTTGAACTTATTCGGAGCAAGCAGCATCAAGACCCTGTTGGCGGACCGTGAATTTATTGGCGCGGGGTGGTTGAGCTTTCTGGTTGAAAGTGGCGTCCAGACTGCGATCCGCCTCAGATCGAACCAGCGTGTTACTCTTGAGGATGGTACGCGTCAGAAATTGAGCGAAATAGTTGGGACCAAACGCACGCTTCAAACATTCAGAGGTTATCTTGAGAAAGACGAGCAAGGTAATCCCGTGTGGCTCAATTTTGCATCCAAATACATTGAGGGCAAAAAACCTAGAAGAACTAGGGATCGGGAGGCCAAAAACAAATTCGGCGGAAAAGAACTTCTGATTGTCGCTACGAACGGAAATGCTGGTGATGCCATGAAAAGCTACAAACGTCGTTGGGCCATTGAGTGCCTATTTGCAGATGCAAAAACAAAAGGCTTCAATCTAGAGGACACGCGCTTAACAATCACTAAGAAACTCGATCTACTTATGAGTATTCTAGCATTGGCAATGACCTGGGCCACCAAAATTGGATCTGCAAAAATTGGAACAGCCCCGAGACCACGAGGTTCTCACGGACGATACAAAAAGTCTGTCTTCAGAACCGGGTTTGACGAGCTTAGGCGGCTCATTCAGATGGAACCAGAAAAAGCATGCTGGTATTGGCGTAGGTCACGCCTGAGGACATCCTGAGAAGCTACTGTCGTGCACTGTGACCAACGGCGAAAAAAGTTGACACTTTTATGGCCGTTTTGTGTCTTGTCTAATAGGATATGAGCGTTTTCTTACCCCCATGCTTGATCATTTGGGGTAAGCGAGATGCGCCGATTTGGGGGTGGCCACCCCCAAATCGGCGGCGGGGCTGGATCGATTGTGTCTAGGTGCTGCGTTGCAGGCACCGTTCGTGAGTTTGATCACCCCGCCTTTCCTCCAAATGGCCCGTATGGATACTAGGGAGCCACCTGTGCGTCCCGTATGACAAGAAAGGGAACGGAAAGATGTCACAAGTTACCATTGGAATTGATGTTTCAAAAGCCCAATTCGATATTTTTGTGTCAAATGGCCAAAACCATAGCTGCATGCCCAATACCCCTTGCGGTATTGAGGCCCTCATCAAGACCTTCAGCAAGCTTCCTGATTGCCTGGTCGTTTTTGAAGCCACTGGCTTCTATCACAGGGCCTTGGAACGTGGCCTTGCTCAAGCCCAAATCGCTTACGTGAAGGTCAATCCTTGGCAGGTCCGATGCTTTGCCAAGAGCATCGGGCAACTCGCAAAAACCGATAAGGTCGATGCGAAGATCCTGTCAACCATGGGTCAAACCCTCCCCCTTGTGCCCAGCACTATACGCGATGAAGTCATTGAAATTCTTGGAGAATACCAACTTCTCCACGATGGGCTTGTGCAAACTCAAACACAGTGGAGCAACAGGATGAAAGTCCTTACCGATAAGGCCGCTGTGAGGCTTGCAGCTAGAATGCTCAAGACCCTCGAAAAGGAGATCGAACAGCTGACCCACAAGACCAAGAAGCTCATCGAAGCACATCCTGATCTCAAGAAGCGCTTCGACATCTTGATAACAATCCCGGGGATCGCAGCACGCACTGCCATATCCCTTCTGACCCATATGCCAGAGCTTGGCACGCTGAGCCAGAAAAAGATCGGCGCGCTCTCTGGTCTAGCTCCTATGCAGTCCCAATCAGGAACCCACAAGGGTGTCGCCTGCATCAAGGGGGGAAGAGCCCCTGTACGCAATGCCCTCTACATGCCTGCCTTGGTCGCCATGCGCTACAATGAGGACCTAAAGGGTTTTTATGACCGCCTTGTCCAAGCAGGCAAGCCGAAAAAGGTCGCGATTATCGCCGTCATGCGTAAGCTGCTAACGCTGGCCAATGCCCTGGTGCGGGAAAACAGAAAGTGGGCGAAAATTGCCCCTTGATTTATCATGGATACTCACGGCAGAAACGCTTCGCGTTTCGGCTTTTTGGATTGCGGTCTCTACTCGCTCGCTATGCTCGCTCAGCCCGACCGCAGGACGGGGCCTTCGCTTATACCCCGAGGCGCTTTCTTAGCTCATCTCGGGGCCGCTACGGGGGCCGCAGTCGCGGCCCTTATATCAGCGAACATAAGAGTCATTCTGGGCCGCCGCTGGTATTATAATACCAGCGGAAAGATCGAATGACCGTTGTCCGATTGCAATTTGCTTGCCATATGAACCGAGTCTCGGCGCTCGAACGCAGACAGTCCATAGGTCATTGAATACTTCCGTTGGTATAACTAACCAACCTAAGGGTCATTTAACTCTCGCTTAGCATTGGAGAGCTGCCGAATTTTCCAACTTCTGGAATGGGGAGAAACATGGTAGACCACCCCCTCTGGCTTTGCCTGCCACCCCGCCAAGGGAGGGGAATTGGATGGAACTTTGACCCAAGTTGCGAGGACAAGGGCTCACTAAAAAGGGGGCCGAAGCCCCCTTTTTCTTTGATTTGGGCCGAAGCCCAAAAAGTCTCGTGCGCGAGGCAGGGCTTACATCATGCCGCCCATACCGCCCATGCCGTCCATGCCGCCGCCAGGCATACCGCCTGCGGGCGAATCATCCTTTGGGGCGTCGGCGACCATGGCTTCGGTCGTGATCAAGAGGGAGGCGATGGACGCGGCATCGGTCAGGGCCGTGCGGACCACCTTGGTGGGGTCAACGATGCCCGACGAAACCATATCGACATAGGCTTCGGTCTGGGCGTTGAAGCCTGTTGCCTCGTTGGCGCCTTCGATCAATTTGCCGACAACGACGGCGCCTTCGACCCCGGCATTGACCGCAATTTGGCGAATCGGCGATTCCAGCGCGGTGCGAACGATGCCAACGCCGACCGTTTGATCGTCGTTTTCACCGGTCACATCGACCAGCGTTTGGCCCGCGTAGAGCAAGGCCGCGCCGCCGCCGGGAAGGATGCCTTCCTCAACCGCCGCTCGCGTGGCGTTCATGGCGTCTTCGACCCGGTCTTTGCGCTCCTTCACTTCAACTTCGGTTGCGCCGCCTACGGACAGGACAGCAACGCCGCCCGCCAATTTGGCTTTGCGCTCGTTGAGTTTTTCGCGGTCGTAGTCGGACGTTGTGGTTTCGATTTGCGCATCGATCTGGCCAACGCGGCCTTTGATTTCGTCCTCTGCGCCCGCGCCATCGACGATGGTGGTGTTTTCTTTATCGATCACAACCCGCTTGGCCGTGCCTAACATATCGAGCGTTACCGCCTCGAGCTTGATGCCCAAGTCCTCAGACACCACTTGGCCGCCGGTCAGAATCGCGATGTCCTCCAGCATGGCTTTGCGGCGGTCGCCGAAGCCAGGGGCTTTGACGGCGGCAATTTTGAGACCGCCACGCAGCTTGTTGACTACCAAAGTCGCTAGGGCTTCGCCCTCAACGTCCTCGGCAATGATCAGCAAGGGCTTGGTGGATTGCACAACCGCCTCCAGCAAGGAGACGATGGGCTGCAGGTTGGACACCTTTTTCTCGACCAGCAGAATGTAGGGGTCTTCCAACTCCGCGATCATCTTCTCAGAATTGGTCACGAAGTAAGGCGACAGGTAACCGCGGTCAAACTGCATCCCCTCAACGACATCGAGAGTCGAGTCGGCGGTTTTGGCCTCTTCGACCGTAATAACGCCGTTGTTGCCGACCTTGTCCATGGCCTCGGCGATCATTTGTCCGATGGAAGCTTCGCCGTTCGCAGAAATCGTGCCGACCTGCGCCACTTCGGCATTGGTCGTGATGGTTTTAGACATGGACGCCAGCTTTTCAACGACTTTGGTCACCGCCAAGTCGATGCCGCGCTTCAGGTCCATGGGGTTCATGCCCGCCGCGACGGCTTTCGCGCCCTCGGTCGCAATGGCCTGGGCCAAAACGGTTGCGGTGGTGGTGCCGTCACCAGCGACGTCATTGGTTTTGGAGGCAACTTCGCGAACCAACTGCGCGCCCATGTTTTCGAACTTGTCTTCCAGCTCGATTTCCTTGGCAACAGACACCCCGTCCTTGGTGACACGGGGGGCCCCGAAGGCCTTGTCAAGGACGACGTTGCGCCCTTTGGGGCCGAGGGTCACGCGGACCGCATTGGCGAGGATGTTCACGCCATCCAGCATTTTGGAGCGTGCATCGCCCCCGAATTTTACGACTTTAGCAGCCATGATTTTCTAATCCTTCTCTACAAGAACGCCGTGGGACTAGCCCAAGATGCCCATGATTTCGTTTTCTTTCATGATGATGAGTTCTTCCCCATCCAGCTTGACTTCAGTGCCGTTCCACTTGCCAAACAAGACGCGGTCGCCTGCCTTAACGTCCAGAGGCGTCACTTCGCCCTTGTCGTTCTTGGCGCCAGCGCCAACGGCAACAACTTCCCCTTCCATGGGTTTTTCTTTGGCGGTGTCAGGAATGATGATCCCACCAGCCGTTTTTTCTTCTGCGTCGATCCGGCGGATCAAAACGCGGTCGTGCAAAGGACGAAATGCCATCTCTTGCTTCCTCTTTTTCAGGTTTCTGGTTAATAAAACTCCCGCTGCCGAGGGTGCTGTTAGCACTCTCCTGCCGCGAGTGACAGGCAAGTGGGGTTGCCCCGCCGCGAGTTCAACAGGTCCAGGTCACTTTTTTTATTTTCTTTGGTCACGGGCCGCGCTTGCCACTCTTCCCAAGGAAGGGGAGTTATACCAGCGGCGGTTGAGGATGCCCCTTTTTGTCCGCTGGTGTTCCCTGTCCTTTGGAGGGGTGCCTATGGGACATGGTTTGGCACCGCACAAAGTTCGTGCCGTCTGGACTTCCCGAAACGATCGGTGCTGGATCCTGCGACTTCGCTTCGCTACGCGCTGGATGACGCTGGATGGGGGCTTGCTGAATTCAAGGTCTCACGTCCGCTCTTTTTTGGGCATGGTAAGGCGCGCCACGAGACCGATGAGCGCCTGAGCATCGCAAAAAAACGTCATCTACCGAGTAAGTGCATTTTATCTTTGCGTTTCCGTCACAACTACCTTGCATTTTGCGTTGATGTGTTCGACGAGTTTCCTCGCGACCGCAATCAGGGCAACCATAGGCTTCTTACCGTATGGTTCTGAGGCGTTGATACTGCTGCTTGGTGACCCCTGCTTTTGACGCGGCTAAGGCAGCCATGAAGAGGGCTTGTCGAGGGACAGATCGACCCTTTCCAGTTTTTTGATATCCCGCTCGGTTGCCACTTTGGTTGGCATAAGGAACCAACCCGACGAGGGCTGCTACCTGCTTTCGGTTGATCGTTCCCAGCTCTGGGACAAGGGCAACCATGACCAAAGCACTAACGGGACCAACCCCATGGCAGCTGGTGGCCGCATCGTATTTTGCCTTCAAGGTGGAGCAAGATTTAATCAAAGCTCTAGCGGCTGTCTCAACCTCTTTGATCCGAACCTTGATCGATTTTAGTGCCTGGCTAAGGTGCTTCTCTTGCAACGAAGTAATCCCGATACACTGAGCACGGTTTTTCAATCTTGTTTGCTCTTTGACAAGCTCTCTACGATAGGTTAAACCGAGTTCTGGATAAGATCATCATTTCATGGCGATTTTCTTTGACCCCAGGGCATATGCAGCTAGACATGACAAGACGTGAACAAAGGCATTTATGGGAGATCGGTGACGGATATGCTCCAAGCCCACGGACGACTTAAGCTTGTCGAAGAGAGTTTCAATTATGAAACGTTTTCGCAAGAGCAACTTATTGATGAGCGGCATGAGATAATTTTTCATGTTCTTTCTAATTCCAGTGATCAGGTGTAATCCCTGTTTCCACAGGCAACTAAACAAGTCTTTTGAGATGTAACCCTTGTCTGCCAGGATTTTACCCTTCAAGCCCTTAGCCATGCTCTTCAACGGGATTCTGTCGTCGCAATTTCCACGGGTAATCTTAACAGCCATCAGCTCACCTTTGTTGTTGATAACGATGTGGAGTTTAAGCCCATGGTACTACGTCCTCGTTCTGCTAAGCCCTTGAACGTTTTGTTTCGTCTGATGCGAGGATTGGCGCAAACTGCGAGCTTGGTGCTATCTGTCACATAAATGCCCGTTTCCTCCCCGCGCAGGCTATGGATTAGCGAGCAAAAGGGCTTCGGTAACCGAGGCATAAGAGTGACAAATCGTCCGTAGCTAGGCAGGTCGGTGAAATAGCTACGATATTTCTGCTCCACGCCATAAATCCAAAAGTGCTTGAAGTCTTTGAAAGGTGAATGGTGGAACAAGACCATAATCAACAGCATCTCACTAAGGGACAGTTTACCTTGGCGACGGCGCGTTCGCTCGGTGGGAATCAGGCGGTGCTTCTCCCATTCTTCATAAAGATGTGCAAAATCATCAAGACAACAAAATAGGCTGGTGATAGAGAGGTTCATGAGGGGTGGCTCGCGTTGTGGTAGACAAAAGCCTAGAATCACAGATTGAACGATTTGTGAATCCCCCTCATCTCAGGTTCTTATCCAGAATCGGGGTTAGGTTACCAAGGCCTTGAGCTCAACTTGCAATGCGCTCAAGGGTATGTAACGTCTAAGCTGGTTCTTGCGTTCACGCCCATAGAGGGCCAAGGCAAAGGCGTTCAAGGGATCGGTCTTGGCCTGGTTGAGCGACCTGGCGAAAGCAGATGCTTTTCGAGTGTCGGCGCGATGGAGATACCAGTTCGCTTCATGCAATGTTTCGGCGAGTAGGATTTCATATCCACCTGTTGGTTCGAAAACGCACATGGATATTTGGCCGAGGTTTTCAACCTCTTTGAGGAGCTTCTTATGTCCAGCTTTGGAGTTAAGAACTTTGAAAGACTTTAGGGGTATATCACTGTCCTTATCCAAGATAGAGACGGCGATGTCAGCCTTTGAGACATCGCATCCAACAAAGATGTTGTTTGGGTGGTGAGTTTGTGTCATATCAGACCTCCATTTAGTAAGCGAGTAGCACTTGATTGTCTTCAGGCGTGGGCACTAGAGTCCCGTCCTTTTCTAACGATCGTGCTATGAGCCTGGACCAAGGCGACTCAGATGACGACAGGCGCTCAAAGGCCTGCATTCTGCACAGTCAACCTGGCCCACGTCGATTTGGACCCCCGATCGGGGGTCCAAATCGACAAGCTCAGAGCCTCCCTATACACGAAGTTAAACAGACAATTCTGCGCCGAGCGAAGCGAGGTTGCAGAATTCATCACCAGTTGGCAACGAATGGGGCGGAAGGATCCATCTCCACATCAGAATCAGCCACATTTTATCAATGGAAAGGTTAAATGACCCCTACCCGATTGAAATTTTCCTGCTATGCCAATTTAAACTTGATGCTCAAACGTAGGTGGAGCAGCAGGTCAGTCGTTGATTCCTTTTGTGTTATTCACTATTTCGAAAGTGATATCTCACAATAGAATTTCTCATGAATCTATACATTGAATCAAGAAGAAGGAGGTAATCATATGAGTCGCAAACTGATTGAGGAAATTGATGAAATTCGTGTGAATATACGTTATTTCGACAAAAGAATCGAGAAACAAGACGAAGATGCGTTTAATTTTGTGAAGAGGAGAATTAATTTTATTGTTTATCGAAACCGAGAAGAATACAGGTTTGTACCGTCACGGTTTGTTGGATATCCTCAGAACACTTTTTCCGAGCACAAAAAAGATCCAGGACACGGCGGAAGGACAACAGGTAAACTTAGCTTACTTTTGGGAGAACCCGACTTCAACGAAGCTATGAAAAAACGTTACAATAGATATTCCGAAAAACTTGGCGTTAAGCCCGACAGCAATAAAAGAAGATTTTGGAGTGAAGAAGACTTTCAAGTCTTGCCAAGTAACGAAAAGCCAATAGAAGATGATAGCTTCGAATATGAGTACATAAAGAGGCTAAGTCGTAAAGGTCACCTAGAATTTCGACGCGAAGCAATGGAACTTTGGGTAATTACTCACCCCCCCCCTTGCCAGAGGAGCGGTTCTGTGATTCGAGTCAAGTGTGAATCGCGAGCAATTACAGCAACTTAGCAAGGACGAGCTGATAGACAAATTTCTTCAGCTCCAGGCTCGTCTTGGCTTGCCGCGCAAGACGTCCAAGACGTCATCCTTGCCGCCGTCAAAGGATAAGAAAGCCCGTCGTGCTGCCTCAAAGCCTGGTGGGGCCAAGCCTGGACATAGGCCCTTTCATCGCGCCATGACAACCAATCCTGATGACAGGGCAATCGCACTTCAAAATCCTTGAATGAGTGTCTTTAAGAACTCGTTGCTCCATCCCGCGCGTTTGAACTTGACGCGATTTGAGGACTTGTCGTTGTTAGCCTTTATGATGTTCAAAGCAATGCGCCGTAAGGCAGCAAAGTTTGCAGGTGCGTTGCCCTTTCTCGCACGATGGAAGTCCTCGTTCATCACGACATCTAGGGACCAATGTAAACTATTTTCAATCTGCCAATGACCACGGATTAGATTGGCAGCCTCCTGAGCGGTGCTCTGCTTTGACATAAGATAAGTCCGCTCTTCTTGGCTAACTTTCCCATCAACTTCACGCTTATACAACACATGGACGAAAGCAGAAAAGTGGGGCCAATCATGGGTTTGTGTCACATAATCTGGGACTTCATAAACTCTATAGCGGCGCTCCTCAATACGGCCATGGTCAGCATCTGTGGAACTGTACTCATTCGCCCAAGTCGTTTGTGGGTCTGCAATACAGGTCTGAATATCGTTCATCAACCCCTTCTGGTTGGCCCTGAGTTGTATGCAATACTCTGCACCCTGAGCGGCGATCAGTTCACAGGTCTCGCGTTGGCAGTGCAGGGCGTCGGCGGTAAGAGTGATACCACGAATATCAAGCATCTGGATCAACTCACGCAGCGCTAAAATCTCACTGCCTGCCTTAGCGCTTTGAGTAATACCAAGACTTAACCGCGCCCCATGGGCAAACGCCGTGACCAGGTTAAGGTTTGACTTCTTGGCAGCTTTATCAAAGCTCCCACGCAACTCCTTACCATCAATAGCAACGGCCTTTTGCTTTTCATCAGTGTTTGCAAAGTCAGCTCGAAATTTTTCAAAAAACGCCTGAAAACTGTCTGGCTTCATCAACTGAAACAGGCGTGAAAATGCGTCGTGACTGGGTAAACCCAGAGGAAGCTCCAGAAACTCGCGCAAAAAATCCTCCTTGCTGCGAGCAAAATGTTCCATGTCCACTGCGGTTTCACCCCCACATAGGGCGCACAAAAGGCTTATCGTCATCAAGTCGCAGAACTTGTGACGAGGGGCATTGCTCGTGCGAGGATCATCTAACTCGTTGAAATAATTGACTAGTAAGGGCATGTGTCGGCTCCATCTCGTGATGGAGACCGCCGAGTCCCTTTAGAACAAATTGTCAACTCTCAAGTGCGATTCCCCTGCAGTGGAAAAACCAAATCGCCTCTCCCCTTGCAGTCGTGCGTGTTGGGCTTCGTTTGGCACGGCACAAGGTTCGTGCCGTCTGTACTTCCTGCCACCGATCCGTGCTGGATCCTGCGACTTCGCTTCGCTCCGCGCTGGATGACATCGGGCGGGGGCTATATTCGGGTTTGGCGTTCAGACGCAGGTCGATCCATAGATTGGTTGATCTTTTCGTTGTTATAGGGCCAACAGTTGACCGAACATGGAATTTTGGGGCTCTTAGGCCTATGCAAGACTTGCCAAGGCCCGTTCGGCCAATTCGAGTGCCTTGAGGCCGTCGCTGGCATCAGGAACTGCCGTCTTACTGTCGAGGGTCAGGGCAACGAAGGCCTCAATTTCGTTGGCGTAGGCGGTGGCGTAGCGTTCCAAGAAAAAATGCAGCGGTTTCTCAAGACGGATGCCGTGCTGATTGCTGAGAACGACCGTGCTTTCGCGGACGTTGTCGGCCCGTAGCATGCCCTTGGCGCCGTGAACCTCGATGCGTTGATCGTAGCCATAGGTGGCACGGCGGGAGTTGCTGATCGACACTAACGTGCCCGACGCCGTCCTTAGGGTCGCAATGGCCGTATCCAGATCCCCTGCGGTGGCAACTGCGGGATCGACCTGCACCGATCCCATGGCCTGCACATCGACAAATTCTTCACCGACCAGGAATCGGGCCATGTCGAAATCGTGGATCATCATATCGCGAAAGATGCCGCCCGAGGTGCGGAGGTAGTCGATGGGGGGCAGGTCGGGGTCGCGGCTCAGGATCGTGACCATCTCAACTTTCCCGATAACCCCTGCGTCGATTTGGGCTTTGAGGGTGACAAAGTTCGGATCAAAGCGGCGGTTGAACCCGAGCATGAAGGGCACTGGGTGGCGCTCCAAATGCTCAAGGACTTGGCGCACGCGCTCGATGTCGAGATCGATGGGCTTTTCGCAGAAAATCGCCTTTCCAGCCGTCGCGGCGGCGACGATTTGCCGGGCGTGCTGATCGGTAGAGCTGCCGATCAGGACAGCGTCGATGGCGGGGTCGGCAAAGGCCTCGGCTTCGGTCATGACGGGGACGCCGTACTGGGCCGCCAAGGCCTGCGCGCTGGGGCCATGGGGGTCGATCACGCAGGCGAGCCTTGCCCGCGCATTGCCCGCCAGGGCTAGGGCATGGACTTTGCCGATGCGGCCCGCGCCACACAGTGCAACTTTCATATATCTTGTGCCTTTCCTTTTGACATGACTTGCTGTAACAGAATAAATATTCTGTTTCATTGTAAAAGTGAAAGAAAATTCTGTTGACCTTGAACAAGACCCTTGATGCTGTGATGATCGGCCGCGCAGGCGTGGATCTCTATGGCGACCAAATTGGCGGTCGGCTAGAGGACATGGGCAGCTTTTCCAAATATATCGGCGGGTCCCCGACCAATACGGCCATCGGCGCCGCGCGCCTGGGCATGCGCACCGCGCTGATCAGCCGTGTCGGCCCCGACGCCATGGGGACCTTTATTTGTGAGGAGTTGGCGCGCGAAGGCGTCGATGCGAGCCATGTGACGGTCGACCAAGGCGCCATGACCGCGCTGGTCTTGCTCGGCATCCGGGATGCGACGCAGTTTCCGCTGATTTTCTTCCGCGAAAACTGCGCCGACATGAACCTCGGTGTCGCCGACATAAGCGAAGACCTGATCGCCCGCGCCAAGGCGGTGGTGACCAGCGGCACGCACTTTTCGACGGCGGGCACCAAGGCCGCGTCGCTCAAGGCCCTCGACCTGGCGGCCCGGCACCAAACCCAACGCTGGATCGATTTGGACTATCGCCCCGTGCTGTGGGGGCTCGCCGACAAGGGCGACGGAGAAACGCGCTTCATCGCCTCCGACGGTGTTACGGCGCATCTGCAAGCCATCATGCCCCATTTGGACGTGGTGGTGGGCACGCAGGAGGAATTTCATATTGCAGGCGGCGCCACCGAGACCATGGCCTGCCTGCACACCTTGCGCGCCCTGACCAACGCGACCTTTGTCGTCAAGTTGGGCGCCGAAGGGTGCGTTGTCTTTGACGGTCCGATTCCTGCGACCCTAGCGCAAGGCCTGGTTGTGGACGGCTTCCCGATTGAGATCTTCAATGTGCTGGGCGCGGGCGACGCCTTCATGGGCGGGCTGGTGGCAGGGCGGATGGAGGGGCGCGACTGGCGCACGGCCTGCCGCATGGCCAACGCCTGCGGTGCCTTTGCCGTGTCCCGCCATGCGTGCGCGCCGTCCTACCCCTCGCGCGTGGAGCTCGAGACCTTCTTGAGCAGGGGCAGCGCCCATCGGCGCCTGCGCGAAGACCCGACTTTGGCGCAGCTGCATTGGTCGACAACCCGCCCACGCCGCTGGCAGCAGGTGCTTGCCTTTGCCTTCGATCATCGTAGCCAGTTGCAAGCCTTGTGCGACGATCCTGTCAAAATTGGCCGGTTCAAAGTCTTATGCGCCGAGGTCGTGCAAGCGGCGCAGGCACGCCATCCAGACCTGCAGTTGGGGGTGCTGTGTGATCGTCGTTTCGGTCACGAGGCCTTGTTGCAACTGACCGATCGCAACCTATGGTTGGCCTCGCCGATCGAACGCTCTGGCTCACGGCCTTTGCAGTTGGAAGGGGGGGCGTCCGTCGCGAGTTATTTGCGCGAGTGGCCGCGCGAGGTCACCGTCAAGTGTTTGGTCTTCGCCCATCCCGACGATGCGGACGCACTTTGGGACCAGCAACTCGCAACCCTGCAAGAGGTGAGCCTTGCCTGCCGAACCTGGGCCCTGGACCTGCTGGTCGAGGTGATTCCCCCCGCAGATCGCCCCGTGACCGCCACCACGACACGGGACAATATGGCGCGAATCTACGCGGCGGGCATTTCCCCCGACTGGTGGAAGTTGCCAATGCCAGTTCTGGGGCAGGAGGCGGAGACCTGGGCGGGTTGGAACGCCCTGCTTGCCGATCAAGACCCTTACTGCCGTGGAATCCTCATGCTCGGCCTCGATGCGCCCGTCGCAGACCTGCAGACTGCGCTGCGCAAGGCCGCGCAGGAACCGCTCTGTCAGGGTTTTGCCATCGGGCGCAGTATTTTTGGCGAGGCAGCCAAGGGCTGGTTCGCGGGCTCTTTGGGCGAGGGAGAAGTTAAGGCGCAGATCGCGCACAACTACAAGCAGGTGATTGACGCATGGACGTACTAATTCCCCAACGCAAGAGTACCCATCGACTCGATATGGTCGTTTTGGGCCGGGCAGGCCTGGATCTCTATCCAGAGCCCGTCGGCACCAAGACCCGCGACGCGCGGACCTTTCGCGCCGACATGGGGGGATCGGCGGGCAATACAGCCGTCGCGCTGGCGCGTCTGGGGATCAGAGCCGGTTTGATCGCCCCCGTCAGCGCCGATCCCGTTGGCGATTTTGTGAAGCGCGTGCTGGCCGACGAAGGCGTCGATCACTTGACGCCCGAGGGTCTTGCCGATGGATCGCGCACCAGTCTCGCCCTCGCCGAAACGCGCCCCAGCGACAGCGAAGTGGTCATCTATCGCAACGGGGCGGCGGACCTGCAACTCCGCGAGGCGCCCGCCGATCAGGCGCCGGTTCTCATTACCACGGGCACGGCCCTCGCGTGCGAGCCGAGCCAGGGGGCGACCTTGGCGGCGCTGCAGGCGGCTGAGTGTACGGTCCTCGATCTCGACTATCGCGCCTATACTTGGCGCAGCGCAGAGGCCGCGCGCCAGACCTACGCCGCCGCTCTTGCCCATACCGACCTGCTCGTAGGCAATGAGGAGGAGTTTGCTTTGCTGGCAGGCCTCCGCAACCCCTTGACCTACGCGCGGTCCATCGCGCCCAATCACCGCTTGGTGATCTACAAGCGCGGCGCCAAGGGCGCCATTGCCCTCATGCCCGACGGCAGCGAAGAGGCCTTTGGGGTCTTCCACGTTGAGGCGCTCAAGCCCTTTGGCGCGGGGGACAGTTTCATGGGCGGGTTGATGAGCCAGCTTTACAAGGGCCACTCGGTGGCCGAGGCCGTGCGCTTTGGGTCCGCGTGCGCGGCCTTTGTGGTGTCCCGTCCAGGCTGCGCGAGCGCCATGCCGCGCGAATCCGACGTATTTGCCCTCATGGAGATTTGAGGGCGTGCACATTGCCCCCTACGACAACGCCAATCGGGCCATCGTTGATCGCGACGATCCCCGAACCCCGCTGGTCTACTTTAACATCCTAAAGTTGAAGGCAGGCGAGACCTTCACCAGCGACGTGCCAGGGTACGAGACGTGCCTATGCCCCGCCACGGGTACCATTTCGGTGCAAGTCGGCGCCTGGTCGGCGCAGCACGTGGGCGGGCGCGGGGCCTCGGTTTGGGACGGGGAGCCCAATGCGGCCTATGTGCCCCTGGGTGCCACCGCAGAAATCAGGGCCGAGACCCCGACCGAGGTGTTCGTCGCTGGGGCCAAGTGCGACGAGGCCTATGCCCCTTTCGTCGTGCGCGCCGAACATATCGACCTGGTGCAGTACGGCAGCGATGAGACCAAGACCCATCGCAAAATTAAGCACCTGCTCGGCCAAAATCCGCCAGGCAAGGTCGGACGTTTGCTGGTATCCGAGCTCTATACGGTCGGGGCGGGCGGCTGGTCTGGGTTTCCCCCGCACAAGCACGATCAGGACCGTCTGCCCGAGGAATCGCACCACGACGAGGTCTATAATTTCCGCTTTCGCCCCGACCATGGCTTTGGCCTACAACTCTTGCAGCGCGAGGCCGATGGCATCGGGGAGGCCTTTCATCTGGTCGATGGATCGACCTTTCAAATCGACCAGGGCTACCATCCCTGCGTCGCGGCCCCAGGGTACGAGATGTACTACTTCACCATCTTGGCAGGAAACTCGCAGCGGCCCTTGGTCCAGTACTTCCACCCGACGCACGCGTATCAGGTTGAGACCATTCCAGGCATCAAGGATATGGTGGCCAAGTTCAAATGAGGTTGCACGACGCCGCCCTCAATCTGTGCGCGCGCAGGTTGCTGACTTAGATGCCACTGGTGTCCTTGAAGCCTGTGTTGGCAGCGGCGCGCCAGCGCGCGTGCCTGGGCCTTGTCTGCTTGGGCTGGGAGGACGTCACCGCTTACGTGGCAGCGGCGGAGGCGGTGGGCGTGCCGCTGGTTTTGCAAGCGGGCCCTGGCGCGCGCGCCCATATGCCGATTGAAATTTGGGGCCGCATGTTTGCGCACGCGGGCGCGGGCGCCAGCGTGCCCGTCGTGGCGCACCTGGACCACGGCAAGGACCTTGATGAAGCCAAGGCGGCGCTGGATGCTGGCTTCACCAGCCTCATGATCGACGGGTCCTTGTTGCCCCTGGCGCAAAATATCGACCTGTCGGCGGCGGTATGCGATTTGGTGGCGGGCAGCCAGGTGTCGGTGGAGGCGGAGTTGGGCCAGGTAGGCTATGCAGGCGGCGCCGCTAGCCAAGGCACCGATCCGCAGGAGGTCGCGACGTTTTTGGCGCAGGTACCGTGCGATTGCTTGGCCGTGTCGGTCGGGAACCGACATCTGCAAACCGAGGCGCAGGCGCAGATCGATTGGCACCGCATGGGCCAAATCGCCGAAGCGACGGATCGGGGGCTGGTCGTGCACGGCGGTTCGGGGGTTCGCCAAGCCGACCGGGCGCGCCTCGCCCGCGACTACGGCGTGCGCAAATTCAACATCGGGACCGAGTTGCGCCAGGCCTTTGGCGCAGGACTAAGAGCCTTTTTGCGCGATCAGCCCGCGGCTTTTGACCGACTGGCGATCCTCAAGGCCAGCGCCGAAGCGGTGCGGCAGGAGGCGGCCGACTTACTAAAGGAGAACTGGACCCTTGACCCAAAGGCTCGACCCCCAAGCGATTGACCTTGCGGCCTTTCAAGCCTTGGTCGAAACCCCGTCGCCTGCGCCCGCGCGCGCCGCGCGCATGCCCGAAGGCGTGCCCGTCTACGAGGCCGCGGATCTGATCGACCACTTGCACGACGCGCGCCGCGCGAACTTGTTGGACGAATGGGCGCAGGTCTTGCGCGATGGGGCAGGGGCTTTTGTCGTTTCGGGGGCAACGCGCGACCGCGCAGTTGTCGAGCGTGCCAGCCAGGTTTTTGACCAGATCATTGCCCAAGAACGGGCCGAACAGGCTGGCGGCGGCGATCATTTTGCTGCGGCGGGCAATAATGACCGCATCTGGAACAGCTTGGAAAAGCACGCCCTCGCTGACCCGAGCAACTTTGCCGCCTACTACGCCAACCCCTGGATCGACGCAGCGGCGGAGGCTTGGCTGGGGCCGCGCTATCAGATGACCGCCCAGGTGAATTTGGTGCGTCCAGGGGGGCAGGCGCAAACGGCGCATTGCGACTATCATTTGGGGTTCATGAGCCAAGGGCAAGCCGCGCAATGGCCCGCCCATGCCCACGCCATGACCACGGCCTTGACCTTGCAAGGGGCCCTAGCCCACATCGACATGAGCGTCGAGAGCGGCCCGACCAAGCTGCTGCCGCGTAGCCAAAAGTACGATTTGGGCTACCTTGCCTTTCACGACCCCGCGTTTCGTGCCCACTTCGAGGACCGGTGCGTGCAACTGCCTTTGCAGACGGGCGACTTGCTGTGGTTCAACCCCGCGACCTTCCACGCGGCGGGGGAAAATCGCACCCGGGATGTCGCCCGGTTGGTCAATCTGTTCCAGGTGTCCTCGGCCTTTGGACGGCCCATGGAACAGGTTAATCGCACCGCCATGCTGGCCCAGGTCGAACCGCTGCTGGATCGCTTCGACGGCTTAGCGCGCCAAGCTTTGGTGCGCGCCACCGCCCAGGGCTACGCTTTTCCCACCGACCTCGACCTCCATCCCCCCGTCGACGGTCTCGCGCCCAAGACCGATCAGGACCGGCTGCTCTGATACCAGCGGTCATTAAGAATGACCCTTATGTTCGCTGGTAAAAGGGCCGCGACTGCGGCCCCCGTAGCGGCCCCGAGAATAGCGCGAAAGCGCCTACAGCGGACGCTTACCTTGGGTGCAGGGCTTCGTTGGCGAAGACTTGGTCCATGTCGCGAAAGGTTTTGAACTCGAGGGCGTTGCCGCTAGGGTCGGTGATGAAGAAGGTGCCTTGTTCGCCGACCTCCCCAGCGAACCGAACGTAGGGGTCGATCAGGAACTGGGTCTCGGTGGCTTGGAGGCGGTCGGCCAGGGCTTGCCAGGTGTCCCAGGCCAGAATCAGGCCAAAGTGGCGGGTGGGGACGGTCTTGCCGTCGACCGTGTTGCCCGCTGCCAGTCCGGTTTCTTCGGGTTTGACGTGGGCGCTGATTTGATGGCCGTAAAAATCGAAGTCGATCCACTTTTCTGCGCTGCGGCCAACGCGGCAGCCGAGCAAGCCCTCGTAAAACTTGCGCGTCGTGGGCAGGTCGTTGACGGCGAAGGCGAGATGAAACTGGACCATGATTACTCCGCAGTTGCGATTCTTAAGATATTGGTGGACCCCGACCGCCCAAAGGGCATGCCAGCGGTGATGACCAACGGGGCGCCCGCGCGAATGTGCCGGTCTTTGGCCAGCTTCACCGCCGTCTCGACCACATCCTTCCACGACTTTAGGGCTGGAGCTGCCACGCAATCAAGGCCCCAGGAAATTTGCATTTGCCGCAAGGTCTGGGGCCGGTCGGAGGCGCAGACGATCGCGGTTTTGGGCCGCGTCCGCGCCACGGCGGTGGCGGTCGAACCGCTGGTCGTGAAGCAAAAAATGACTGGTGCGCCCAAAGCATCGGCCGCTTGCGCGGCGGAATAGGCGATGGTCTGGCTGATCGTCGGGGCCGCGCCCATGGGTTGGAGGGGGCCTTGCGCCTGCGCCTCGGACTGGTCGATGACCGAGGCCATGAGGCTGACCGCCTCGCGCGGGTAGGCGCCAATGGCGGTTTCTGCTGAGAGCATGAGGGCGTCGGCACCGTCCTTGACGGCGTTGGCCACGTCCGAGGCTTCCGCGCGGGTCGGGGCAGGGCTCGAGACCATGGATTCCAGCATTTGGGCGGCGATGACCACGGGTTTTCCTGCCGCGCGCGCGTCGCGAACCAGGCGTTTCTGCCACTCTGGAATCTCCTCGGCGGGTAAATCGTAGCCCAGATCCCCGCGCGCGACCACCAGGCCGTCGGCACCGTCGATCACCGCCGCCGCCGCGTCGAGGCAGGCGCGGCTCTCGATCTTGGCCAGCAACTTCATGGGCCCTGCACGCGCCCGCACCGCGTTCCAGGTTTGGGGCTCGTGCGGCCAGGAAACGCACACCCAATCGATCCCCGCCTGCCGCGCCCAGTCGATCTGATCGCGGTCGGCGGCGCTGAGGTCGGTGTGCAGGGGCTGCACGTTGGGCAGGGAGATGATTTTGTTGCCCGAAAGCTCGGTCCCCGCAACCACCACCGTGTGAAGGGCAACGGGACTAACCTTCAGCACCCGTAGCACCACACGGCCATCGTCCAAGCGCAGGAGATCGCCAATGCGGCTGCTGGTAAAGGCGGCAGGGACAGGCAGATAGACGCGGCGGTGATCCCCCAGCGTCTCGTCTTGGTCCAAGACCAGCGCCTGACCCGTTTCTAGCTCAACCATTCCTTGGGCGAAGGCACCGATGCGAAACCGCGGCCCCGACACGTCCGCGATCATTGCGAGCGGATGGCCCGTGTCTTGCTCAACCGCGCGGACGGTGGCCACCAGGGCCGCGTGGTGCGCAGGATCATCGTAGGATAGATTGACGCGAAAAGCGTTGGCGCCCGCAGCGACCAGCCCCGCAATGGCGTCGGGATCAGCCGTTTTGGGGCCGAGGGTGGCGATGATCTTGGTCGCACGCATGACCCGCCTATAGGCCAGTGCATCCGTATCGCCTAGGCCAGCAAGCCTGGAAATGTTGATCCTGGGGCGCAAGGCCGATTTTGATCTTGTCCCTGCCCGCACAAGAGCGTAAGCGCGATGTAGGGGAGGATCTTGCAATCCAGACACGGTGCTTAGGCTTAAGTCAAAGCGCCAAGGTGGATATGAAACGATTTGATCCCTCGTGCTTATAATTTTTTTGGAGGAAATCGGACATGAAGCGTCGTGATTTTTTGAAAACAGCAGGTGTGGCGGGCGTTGCAGGCGCGGCGTCCACGACCCTCTCAACCCCCGCCATCGCGCAGGACCGTATTGACATCGCCCTTGTTTCGACATGGCCCCGCGACTTCCCTGGCCTGGGCACGGGTGCCCAGCGCTTTGCTGAGCGCCTTGCAACCCTGTCTGAAGGACGCTTCCATGTCGAGTACTTTGCGGCGGGCGAGCGGGTCGGCGCGTTCGATTCCTTTGACACCGTCGCGTCGGGGGATGCCCAAGGCTACCATGGCGCGGAGTACTACTGGAAAGGCCGCCATCCTGGCTGGGCCTATTTCACAGCGGTTCCCTTCGGCCTGACCTATACCGAACAAAACGCCTGGATCCGCTTCGGCGGCGGGCAAGAGCTGTGGGACGAGTTGGCGGGCGAGTTTGGCCTCAAAGGCCTCATGTGCGGCAACACGGGCGTTCAGATGGGCGGCTGGTTCAACAAGGAAATCAATTCCGCCGACGATTTGGCAGGCCTGAAAATGCGCATCCCAGGGCTCGGCGGCGACGTTATGGCCAAGCTGGGCGCTTCGCCCGTTTCTTTGCCTGGCGGTCAGATCTACGAAAACCTGATTTCTGGTGCCATCGACGCGACCGAGTGGGTCGGCCCGTGGAACGATGAAATCATGAAGTTCTACGAAGCCACGCAGTACTACTACTTCCCTGGCTTCCATGAGCCGGGTGCAACCCTGGCCTCGACCTTCAACGCCAGCTGGTGGGGCACCTTGAGCGACACCGACAAGGCCGTGATTGAGGCGGCTGCGGCCACGGAAAACGACGTCATGATGTCCGAGTACAACGCCAAAAACGGCGCTGCCCTGGCGCGCCTGATCAACGACCAAGGGGTTGAGGTGCGCAAGTTTACCGACGACACCTACGATGCCTTTGGCGCTGCGTCGGATGAAGTCTTTGCCGAAGTTCAGGAACACTCGGATTTGGCCGCGCGCATCCACGCATCGTTCTTGAAGGGTCGCCAAGATATAGGTGGTTGGACCAGCCTGTCTGACCAAGCCTATGTCGAGCAGCGCAACCGCGTGCTCGGCGTCTAGCCGTCTTTGCCTTGATGGGGCTGGATCCGTTCAGCCCCATCCCCGTTTGCACGACTTACCCAAGGTCTAAGCCCCATGCCTGCTGCGTCGAAGGCTTTGGTCCCCGCCTTGCTGCCCGAGGCCTTGCATCCCCTTTGTCGCTTGTTTGCCTTGGCAACGGTGCTGATCGCCGCTGCCTACGTTCTGAATAATTTTCTAATCCATGTGGAAGACCAGACCCGCCTCTTGGACGGGGGCGTCCTGACCACGGCGATTTACGGCGGCGCCTTGGCCCTGGCCCTATGGCTGACCTATTCCTGGCGTGACCGCCCGCTCGACCGCATCGCATCCACCCTTTCTGACGCCAACACGACCCTTATTCGCGGGGCGTTCTGGGCCGTCGTCCTGGTCGGGTCGGTCGATGCCGTCATTTCCCTTCTGAGGATCGAGGATCTGGCCCCCGCTGTCTTCGGTGACGATCTTGCCAACGAAATGAAGCGCCAACACTTTCGCGGCCCCTACATTCATTTCCCCCTGATCCTCATCGGCTTTGCCCTCGCTTTCGTGACGCGCGGGCTGGGCTTTATCTGGCTGTCGCTGCTGGTCGTTTTTGCCCAATTGACCATCGTGATCATGGTCAATGTTTATTCCTACGAACAAGCCTTCCTGTCGGATTTGGTGCGGTTTTGGTACGCGGCCCTGTTCCTGTTCGCCACCGCCCATACCCTGCTGGCGGGGGGGCATGTGCGCGTCGATGTGGTTTTTGCCAACCTGCCCCAGCGCCGGAAGAACTGGGCCAATTTTTGGGGCGCGCTCGTTCTGGGCCTGCCGCTGGCCTGGGTCACGCTGGTCGCGGGCACTTGGGACAAGACCCGCATTATCAACGCCCCGATCCTGAACTACGAAATCGGCCAACAGTCGGTCGGCGGCCTCTACGTCAAGTATTTGATGGCGGGGTTTTTGCTAATCCTGGCCGTGACCCTGATTGTACAATTTACCGCGCTTCTGCTCTCGGCCATAAGTGACCAGGGACGCGAAGAAACCGAAGGGGCGTCAGCCTGATGGATCCCGCAACCCTCTTCTTAGGTCTGCTCCTTATTTTGATGGCAGGCGCGCTCATCTCGGGCTTCCCGGTTGCCTTTGCCCTGCCAGGGTCGGCGATCTTGACCATCGCGTTGGCGGCGGCGGCGGGCCAAATTTTTGCGAACGATTCCACGGCTTACTTCGCCATCGGCGGCGACAACGCGTTCAAGACGTTTTCAACGGGCGTCACCAACTTCCGCGCTATCTACTGGGAACCCGATCGCGATACTCTAATCGCCATTCCCCTGTTCATCTTCATGGGCATCATGTTGCAGCGGTCCAAAATTGCCGAGGACTTGCTGATCACCATGTCGCAGCTGTTCGGGCCCGTGCCAGGCGGCCTCGGGATTTCGGTTGTGATCGTCGGCGCGCTGCTGGCCGCGACGACGGGCATCGTGGGCGCGACGGTTGTCGCCATGGGGCTGATTTCCCTGCCGCTGATGATGCGCAACAAGTACAACATTCCCCTGGCGACGGGGACGATTTGCGCCTCTGGCACGCTTGGCCAGATCATTCCCCCGTCGATTGTGCTGATTATTTTGGCCGACCAGTTGGCCTCGGCCGCCGACGCCGCCCAATCCCTGCGCCAAAACGCCTACGGCGCGGCCAACGATACCCTCGCCTCGTCCATGCCCACAGATTTGGCGGTGGGAACCGCGAGCGCGGGCGATATGTTCCTGGGCGCGCTCATCCCTGGTGCCGCGCTCATGGTGCCGATCTATGTCCTCTATATACTGATCACCGCCCTGATCCGCCCGACCCTGGCCCCGCCCGTGCGCTTTGAGGGGGATCGCAGCGGGTTTTTGCGCGCGGTCCTCATGTCCCTGGTGCCGCCGCTGCTGCTGATCGCTTTGGTTCTCGGGTCGATCTTAGCGGGCTACGCGACCGTGAACCAGGCGGGCGCGCTCGGGGCCTCGGGCGCGATTTTGATGGCGGGCTATCGCCTCATGGGCGCGTCCAAACTGCGTCACTTCGCGCCAGCCATATTGGCCGTCGCGGCCATCCTGGGCTTGGGCGTCTTGCAAACGACCTTCGACCTCAACGTCCGCGCGCCCCATAAGACCGCCAGTGATGTGCTGGGTTTGCTCATGGCGACGGGCCTGGTCGGGGTCTTGCTGATCGCCCTGGCCTGGTCCACCTGGCGGATCTACACCCGAGAAGATGTGCTGCGCGAAGTCATGGTGGAGTCGGCCAAAACCACTTCCATGGTGTTTCTGATCCTCGTCGGGGCGGCCATGCTGACGGCGGCGTTTCGGGCTTTTGGTGGCGAGCATTTGGTCAAAGACTTCCTCACCGGCCTGCCAGGCGGGTTCATGACGCAGTTTTTGGTCGTCATGCTCGTTATGTTTGTCCTCGGTTTTTTCCTCGATTTTATCGAAATTGCCGTGGTGGTGGTCCCCATTACGGCGCCGATTTTGCTGGCGGACCCGACGGCCAATATTTCCGCCATTTGGCTCGGCGTGATGATCGGCATCAACATTCAGACCTCGTTCCTGACCCCGCCGTTTGGGTTTGCTTTGTTTTATTTGCGCGGGGTGGCCGACGCATCGGTCAAAACCTTGCAAATCTACCGCGGCGTCGTGGTCTTCATCGTCTTGCAGCTCAGCGCCCTGATGATCGTCGGGGCCAATGAACGCTTGGCGAACTTCATGCCCCGCTACGCGACCTTGTTGCGATCAACGGCGCCGCCGCCGGCGCAGCCTGCCTTGCAGCAATGCCTGGAACCGCTCATGTTCGCCGATGCCCTCGCGCGCGAACCCGCGGCACGGGCAGCGGCACAAGAACTCGAAGCGCTCGATCTTTCGATTCTCCCCACCAGTCAGGCCAACAAGATCCTGACCGCCAGCGCGAGCGTGGACAAGTCCTACGACCAGATCGCGCTGCTGCAAACGGCGCAAGCGGCCAATGAAGCGGCCGCAGATCGAACCTGGGACCTTGATGGGCAGACGTGGGCCTACACCGACCTCCATGCCCATGTGCGGCGCCTGGAACGCGACGCTGATCGTGCGGGAATCGCGGCGGACCTTCCCAGCGGCTGGGCCGAGGCCTTGGCCTTTGGCCAAAGCGCGCAAAACGAAGAGACCAAGGCCCGCAACGGCTTCCGTCGCCTCGACAACGCCTACCGCGGCCTTGAGGATGTGTTGAAGGACTTGGATCGCGCTGGCCCCTTGGCCGCTTTGGCAGACCAGGTCGCGGCGCTGGGCCGTCAGCTAGACGGCGCCAACACGGCGGAGGAGGCAGAGGCGCTGCGCCAGGACCTCGCGGCGCTCAAATCTGCGCTCTCGACCATCGGCGGCGTGTCGAGTGTCACGACGCCCTTCAGCAAGATCGACCGCGCCCTCAAAGGCTCCCCGCCCGATCTGGACACCGCGCGCACGCTCTATGGGGACATGGCCCAGGCGCACGCCCAAGAAGTCGCCTGGCGGCAGGCAGGAACCACCGACCTCGCGGAACCTTTGCAAGCCTTCCTTGAAGAAGTGCAGGCGGGCGTCGCGATCCGAACCTTGGACGCGATCCCTACCCAGTACCGCCGCGATTTGGCCTGGTGCCTCTCGGGCCACCGCGATATTTCCTTGCGGTTTTAGGGAAAATCAACCCCGATTTGCTGTCATAAAATGAGGTCGTTCCGCGCGCAGCGCAGCGAAGTCGCGGAGTCGATCACATGCTGGCAGCCGATGGAACGGCAGGGTCCGCCTTGCGCCAAGCCGTTCCCTATCTTCGCCGTTTTGGCGCATCGCAAAGTTCGTGCCGTCTGGACTTCCTGCTGCCGCTCAGTGCTGGATCCTGCGACTTCGCTACGCGCTGGATGACGTCGGGGCTTGAACCTGTAACCGCCCCGACAAAGAAAAGGTCGTTCAGCGCCGAGCAAAGGCCGCGACGGACGGTTCGGTGGGCAGGCTTTGGGTTTTGGACTGGGTTGTGATAGCATTGGCTGAGGTCGAGGCAGGGCACGCCATGCCCCAATCGGGATGTTTAGCAGTGGCAGATTCAATGGGAGAACCCGCGGCGAAGTAGTCCGCTATGGGTTCCTCTATATGGTCATCGTCAAAAAGCGCCACGTTGCAGACATTCCAGTCGCTGAGGTCGTGGTTGAAGGACGCGGCATTTTCAAACATCCCGTGCATATTGGTAACACTTGCAACATTCCAGGAACCTAGGTCTTGGTTGAAGGCGTCTGCGCGCCCGAACATGGCTTCCATATCCGTGACATTGGAGACGTCCCAAGACCCGATGTCTTGGTTGAAGGCGCCTGCGCGTCCGAACATGTAGCTCATATGAGCCACATTGGAGACGTCCCAAGACCCGATGTCTTGGTTGAAGGCGTATGCGCCCCAGAACATGAATCTCATATCAGTGATATTGGAAACATCCCAAGACCCGATGTCCTGGTTGAAGGCGTATGCTGCATGGAACATGGAGCTCATATCAGTGACATTAGAGACGTCCCAAGTCCCAATGTCTTGGTTGAAGGCGTCCGCGCTCCCGAACATGAATCTCATATCAGTGACATTGGAGACATCCCAAGACCCGATGTCTTGGTTGAAGGCGTTTTCTAACGCAAACAAGGAACTCATATCGGTCACATTCCCTGTATAGATCTGTGTAAAGTCGTAGGTGGCGCCACTGTGTTTGGTGTAGGGATCCTCGGGCTTGAAATCAAAACTTCCGTCCCCGCCTGCTTGGCTACTCGCGGCGGCGCGGATCATGCAATTGTCCACAATCAGTAACCCCAGGCTGTCCCCCGAGGTGCCGACGGTCCCGATCAAGCTGGAATCGGCTGAGGTGTCGCAATCGCTCAACGGGGCGTTCGCCGTATCGGGAGTCCCCCCCAGGCGGCGAGAAAGGTAAGAAAAAACACACGCGCAAGACTGGTGAAGGCAAAGCCTGCCCAAACACTTATCATGAAACTCTCCTTGTGCTCGGGTTAAGGTAGGCACCCAGGCAACGCATCCCGTACTAAGACACACGCCCGTTCACGGCAAGGTCGGGAGCACCAGAAAAGGTTGGAACGCACCCTGGGCGACCCACTAGCACCTTAATACCGCCATGAATTGAGGTCATAATACGCGCTGGATGACATGGGGGATCGGTTGACGGGCTTGACCTTCGGTTTTGGGGCAGATGTTTCCTTTCGTCGATTGTTCCAATCGGCTTGGCATCCGCTATAGGAGGGCCACCGCCAGCGTGGCGGGCACAGCGAGGTCGCCATGAACCAACTGTTTTTTATCACCGAACCCGATGGCGTGCCCCCTGGGGTCGCGGCGCAGTTAGCCGCCAACGATTTTCACGGTCGCCCAGGCCAAGTCCAGCGTCTGACCCAAGGCGACGGCAGCACACACATCTACGTTGGCGCGACGGGCGGCGCGCTCGATTTCTGGACGGGGGCGACAGCGTGCCAGGCGGCGCGGGGCTTGGAGACGGTCCATGTTCAAAACGCCGAGGTCTTGACCGAGGCCCAAGGGCAAGACTTCGTGCTGTCCTGGTCGCTCGACGCGTATCGCTTTGACCAGTTCAAACCTGGCGCGCGGGCCCCCGTCTGCATGGGTCTTACCGCCAGTGCGCGCACCCAGGCCTTGGCCGCGGGCATGGCGCTGACCCGCACCCTGATCAACACGCCCGCCAACCTCATGACTCCCGCGGGCTTGCAGGCCGCTGCGGAAACGCTCGCGCGCGACCCAGCGGCGCAGCTTGAGGTGATCGACGGTGCCAATCTGCGCGCGGGCTTCCCCCTCATCGACGCGGTCGGCAAGGCCGCAGCCGCAGGAGACCTGGCGCCGCGCTTGATCGATTTGCGATGGGGGCAGGAAGGCCCGCGCCTGACTCTGGTCGGCAAGGGCATCACCTTTGACACGGGCGGGCTGAACCTCAAGCCTGGCGGGTCCATGGGCCTCATGAAAAAGGACATGGGCGGAGCGGCCCATGCTCTGGGCCTCGCGCAGGCGATCATGGCCCTGAAGATGCCCTTGCGTCTGCGGGTCCTGATCCCTGCCGCAGAAAACGCCCTGGGTGCTGGAGCGTTTCGCCCTGGCGACGTGATCGCGGCGCGCGCGGGCACCAGCGTTGAAATTGACAATACCGACGCCGAAGGTCGCTTGGTCCTCGCCGATGCCCTTACTTACGCGGACGAAGCAGAAGAATCTGCGGACTTGACGATCAGCCTGGCGACCCTCACGGGCGCCGCCCGCGTGGCTCTGGGACCCCATATAGCGCCGTACCTGACCAATCGAACCGACCTGACGTGGCAACTGCTGGCCGCGAGCCACGCCGAGGCCGACCCCCTCTGGCCGTTGCCCTTGTTTCAGCCTTACGAGTCTTATCTGAAGTCCGACGTGGCCGACCTGGTGAACGCCGGTTCCAGTCGTTTTGCTGGGGCCATCACCGCCGCCCTGTTCCTGGCGCGCTTTGCCGGCGATCGACCTTGGGCGCACTTTGACCTCTACGGTTGGAACCCCGAGGCCAAACCTGGGCGCCCCAAAGGCGGCGCGGCCCAGGGCCTCCTAAGCTTGCTGACCTTTTTGTACGCCTGGGTCCATGACTGAGCCCAAACCCCAGCGGCTCGCCAAGTGGATCGCGCAATCGGGCCTCTGTTCCCGCCGCGTTGCCGAGGATTGGATTTTGGGGGGGCGCGTGTCGCTCGACGGGCGACCAACCCTTGAGCCCGCCCAGAACGTCGATACAGCCGCGCGCATTCGGGTCGATGGGGCCGCCCTGCCCAACCCGCAGGCGATCCGCCTGTTTCGTCTGCACAAACCCCGAGGCCTGTTGGTGGCCGAGCGGGACCCCCAGGGCCGCGCGACCGTTTTTGAGGCCTTGCCCAAGTCCCTCCCCCGCCTGCACGCGGTCGGACGGCTCGACCTCAATTCAGAAGGTTTGCTGCTGCTCACGACCGATGGCGCCTTTAAGCGGCGCCTGGAACTCCCCGAAACGGGTCTGCCGCGCACCTACCGCGTGCGCGCCTTTGGGCGCTTGGGGCCGCGCGAGCTACGCCTCATGGCCCAGGGTCTCACGATTGAGGG
This sequence comes from Alphaproteobacteria bacterium, assembly GCA_965229645.1. Classification (GTDB taxonomy): domain Bacteria; phylum Pseudomonadota; class Alphaproteobacteria; order UBA7985; family UBA7985; genus CAXQZM01. The sequence goes on along the minus strand of OZ245893.1, from coordinate 2,137,515 downwards.
GCAGGTCTATGGCCCTATTGAGGCGAAGATCGAACCGCGCCCCGGCAAGCCCGAACCGCCGCCCTACGCCGCCGCCAACCACTGGCTGCGCATGACTTTGCACGAGGGCAAAAATCGCGAAATCAGGAAGGTCTTGGCCCACTTTGGCCTGCAAGTCTCGCGCCTGATCCGAATTTCTTACGGCCCGATTTCGCTCGGTACCCTTCGGACGGGCGAAGTTCGGGAGGTAGGAAAGAAGGAACTGCAGACGGCCTTCGACCTAGGCCCCCAGCCCCAAACGGGCTGGGCCAAAGCCAAGCCACGGCCAAAGCGCCCTGGCCAACGCCGCCCCAAGCCCACCGCGAATCGACCAGAACCCAAGCGCGCCAAGCCCCGCCGTGGCCGCTAAACCTGGCTTCCTAACCTTACGCGGCGGAACTTTCAGCGGCAAGCGGTTGCCGATCCCCGCCGACGGGTCCGTGCGCCCGACCACCGACCGCGCGCGCACCCAAGCCTTCGATTTGCTCGACCGACACTTCCGCCACGACGACGGCCGCACCCGCTGGCCCTCGGCGCTTGTTCTCGACGCCTTTGCGGGCACGGGCGCGCTGGGGTTCGAAGCCCTTAGTCGTGGCGCCAAGGCACTCACACTTTGGGAGGTCAGCCCGCGCCAAGCCGCGGCGCTTGCCCAAACCGCCCGCAGCTTCAAAACTCGGCGCGTGCAGGTCCTCGAGCAAGACGCCCTCAAGGCCCCCGTCTCCGCCATCGCTGCGGATCTCGTCTTCTTGGACCCCCCCTACGGACGCGCCTTGGTCGACCGCGCCCTTGCGGTCTTGGTCCGACAGGGATGGATTGGGGGCCATACGGTAATTTATGCGGAAACCGAAGCGTCAGCGCTCCGCCCAGAGGGCTATCAAGTGTTGGCAGAGCGAATCACCGCAAGGTCGAGTGTTCGGATTCTGAAGTGATAGTGTCCGATCAACCGTGAACTAGATGGGGCACTTCGCTGTTGAATGGGCGAATTCAAAGCGCGCGCGAAGGGATCTAAGCGTCCCCCTGATCGACAGGAACGCCAGGTTTGGTGAAGGAGGCGCGGATCGCGAGTGCTGACTTGACGTGCTTGATGTTGGCGGCAGGGGTGAGTTGCTGGGTAATAAATTCGTTGTAGTGATCAACGGTCGTCGCCACGACCTTCAAGAGGAAGTCATCTTCGCCCATGAGCATGTGGCATTCGCGGACTTCTGGCCACGATCGGGTCAGGGTCTCGAAGGCGGCGAGGTCGGTTTCCGCCTGGGAAATCAAACCAACGTGGGTGAAGGCCATGACGGGGTAGCCAAGCACGTCGGGCGCCAGCTTGGCGTGGTATGATTGGATGGCGCCCAGCGCTTCCAGCCGTCGCACGCGGCGTAAGCACGGCGGGGCTGAGATCCCCACCTCCCGCGCTAGGGCGATATTGGAGGTGCGTCCCGCCGACTGCAGGGTGCGGAGAATCTGCAAATCGGTCGCGTCTAAAACCCGTCGTTCCATGGTCCCCGTTTGCGCTAGGCGTTCAATTTACGCAAGCCGCTTGAAAACAACTTCGCGGGTCGTTGACTAATACCAGTAGCGAATGAGAATGGCTCTTATGTTCGCTGGTATAAGGACCTCGACTGCGGCCCCCCAATCGGCGCGTCTAGCTTACCCCAAATGATCAAGCATGGGGGTAAGAAAACGCTCATATCTCATTAGACAAGACACACAATGGTTAAAAAAAAGTGTCGACTTTCTCGGCCATTGATATAAGTTCCTCGCTTCGCTGGCGCGTCCAGGCCTCGAACAAGTAGGCATTGCCTGGCCGCCCAAACTCATCCCCCCCGAGGAAACTCGGCCAATAAAGGACAGAAAAATGCCGAAGATGAAGACCAAGTCAGGAGCCAAGAAGCGCTTTCGCGTCACGGGCTCGGGCAAAATCCGCATGAACGCGGCCTTTCGCCGCCACATGATGAGCAACAAGTCCCGCAAGATGAAGCGGCAGTCCAAGGGCACCACAATCATGGCCGATCAAGACGCCAAGTTGGTGCGCACTTATCTGCCCTATCACCGCTAAGCCAAGGGGGACCTGACACATGGCACGTGTAAAACGCGGTGTTACCCAACACGCTCGACACAAGAAAATCATCAAACGCGCGCGCGGCGCGCGGGGACGCAGTTCCAACGTTTGGCGCGCCGCGACCCAGCGCGTCGATAAGAACCTAGAGTACGCGTACCGCGATCGCCGCACCCGCAAGCGCGACATGCGCGCCCTGTGGATCCAGCGGATCAACGCAGCAGCGCGCCTGCACGACATGACCTACTCCACCTTCATCGGTGGATTGGCCAAGGCCCAGATCGCCGTGGATCGAAAAGTTCTGGCCGACCTGGCGGTGCGCGACGAAGCAGGATTTCAGGCCTTTGTCGCCAAAGCCAAGGCAGCGCTGGCTTAAGGGGTTTTTCCAAACTACAGATCATTTCGCTTTCAGGGCCGTTGTAGAAGACCCTTGGTGTAGGAGGTTCTGCGCGTTCAAGCTGCGCCGACCCCCTTTTCGGATTTTTCGTGCGCCTCCTGCGCCTCGATACAGAGGGTCGCGCTCGGGCGGGCCATGAGACGGCCGAGGCCAATCGGCTCCCCCGTGGCTTCGCAATAGCCATAGTCCCCTTGGTCGATGCGCTGGATCGCTTGGTCGATTTTCTTGATCAATTTCCGCGATCGGTCGCGCGTTCTCAGTTCAAAAGCCTTGTTGGTTTCATGCGACGCGCGGTCGGTGGACTCGGCCGACTGCATGGTTTCTGAAGCAAGGGTGCGCAGAGTAAGGTCGCCCTGGTCGATCAAGGACTGCTTCCAGCGCTCAAGCGCGCGCCGAAAATAGGCCAAATGCAAGGGGCACATATAGGGCTCGGAGTCGGAAGGCTGATAACCGGGCGGAACAGTCGGGAGGTCCATGGGCGTCTCCTGCGTGGCTCGCTCGCCTTATGTCCCCACGCCGCTCGGTTCAATAGAAACTTCTTTCCGACGATCCGCTCAAAGCACCAACCAGAACTCAAGCCAAGGGCCAAAAAAGTGTCAACTTTTTTGGCCGCTGGTATCAGAGCTTAGGAAATCGGAGGCGTTCGGCCTGGACGGTCCAGTCGCTGTGGTTGCGTACGTACTGCTGGCTGGCGTCGCTTGGGGGCTGATAGTCCCAGTGGTCGCCGCCGCCCTTGGCCTTCGCGGCCTCCATGGCCGCGTGCAGGGCTCGTCGCGATTTTTGCGTGGCGATCACGTCGCGCTTGAGGGCGCTTAGATCCCAGCGCGCGCACACTTCCGCGGCGAAGGTAGCGGCGACCTCGGCGAAGGCAGGGTCTGCGGCCAAATTGACGCGCTCCGCTGGGTCATGGTCCAGATTGTAAAGTTGGGCAGGATCGCCGTCGCAGTGGATGTACTTGAAGGCATCGCGGCGGATCATGACGACGGGCGCGCCCGCGCATTCGGCGCAGTACTCGCCAATCGCTTCGGACTTGGAATCGCCCAGACCTTGCGCGGCGGGCCATAGGGATCGGCCATCGATGCTGTGACCAAAGTCGGGCCGTGCCGCGCCGCCCGTCGCTGCGACATCGACCAAGGTCGGCAACATATCGACGAGGGAGCAAGCATCGGGGCTCACCCCAGGGACAACACCAGGGCCAGCCATGATCAGGGGCACCCGCGCCGAGTGTTCGAAGAAGTTCATTTTGTACCAAAGACCGCGCTCCCCCAACATGTCGCCATGGTCGGCGGTGACGATGAACAGAGTCTGGTCGAGCTGCCCCATCTCCGCGATGGTTTGCACGAGCTGGCCAACCTTGGAATCAAAGTAGGAAACATTGGCGTAATAGGCCCGGCGCGCACGAATCACTTCTGCTTGGGTTAAGGGAATGTACGCCGCCTCGATGCCTCTGAGCAGCCGCGCAGAAAAGGGATCCTGATCTTCTAGGGCGATGTCGGTCGTGGGTAGGTTGATGTCCGCATCGGCGTAGAGGTTCCACCATTCGGGCCGGGCTACGTAGGGGTCGTGGGGATGGATGAAAGAGGCGACAAGGCAAAACGGCCTCTGGGCATCGCGCGCATAGTCAAACAACTTGCGGCGCGCGGCAAAGGCGACTTCGTCGTCGTAGTCGATCTGGAACGTGGCCATGGCCATGCCCGATTCCTTGACCGTTTGCATATTGTGGTACCACTTATCGATCCGTTCATCGTTGGCTTCCCACTCGGGTGTCCAGGCGTAGTCAGAGGGGTAGATGTCGGTCGTTAGCCGATCCTGGAACCCATGCATTTGATCGGGGCCGACAAAGTGCATCTTGCCCGACAGGCAGGTGGCGTAGCCCATGAGTTGCAGGTAGTGGGCAAAGGTCGGGATCTGACTGCGGAATTCCGAGGCATTGTCGTAGGCGGCAATGCGCGAAATCAGTTGACCCGACATGAAGGAGAAGCGCGAGGGCGCGCATAAGGGCGAGTTGCAATAGGCCGCGTCAAAGCGCCTGCCTCGCGCTGCCAAGGCGTCCATGTGCGGGGTCTTGACGAGCTTGTGCCCGTAGGCCCCGACAAAGTGCGGGGCCAGTTGGTCGGCCATAATCAAAACGATGTTGGGGGGCGTCGGGGAAGTCATGGCCCGCACAAGGGCGCTAAACCCCAACGCGGCTCTCCCATCCGCGCCGCCTTTGCCGCGCAAATCGTCCTATGATCCTCGCGCCGCGAAGGTTTGAGGCGTCGAGCCGTGGGTGAGCGGATGAGGGGAAGGGCTACGGGCGCGACCCCGCAAGGCCTGGCTGTCAAGGCTTGTTTTGTGGATGACCTAGGGGGCGAACTGGGTTAGCGCCGTCCCCATGACGGCGGACAACTTGCCCATGCCCTGGCTGGAAGGGCTGAACGACGCCCAGCGCCAAGCGGTTTTGACCACCGACGGCGCGGTGCTCATGCTGGCGGGCGCAGGCACGGGCAAGACCCGCGCCCTGACCACGCGCCTGGCGCACATTTTGATCACGGGGAAGGCTTGGCCGTCGCAAGTTCTGACCGTCACCTTCACCAATAAGGCCGCCCGCGAAATGCGCGAGCGGGCCGAGGCCCTGCTGCAATCGCCCACCGACGGCTGGTGGCTGGGGACTTTTCACGGCCTCGCATTGAGAATCTTGCGATCCCATAGCGAGGGGGTGGGTTTGCGGCCCAGCTTCACCATCCTTGATCCTGACGACCAGTTGCGGCTGGTCAAGCAAGTCATGGAGGGCGAGAATATCGACCCCAAGCGGTGGGAGCCGCGGGCCTTGCTGGCCCTGATCTCCCGCTGGAAGGATCGCGGCTTGACGCCCGCGAAAATCAGCGATGCCAACAGCACCGACTTTGCCGATGGCAGGGCATCCAAGCTCTACGGCCTCTATCAGGATCGATTGCAAAGGCTGAACGCGGCCGACTTTGGCGATTTGCTGCTCCACTGTCTGACCCTATTCCAATCCCATCCCGACATGCTGAAGTCTTACCAGAACAAATTTAAGTACGTCCTGGTCGATGAGTATCAGGACACCAATGTGGCCCAATACCTGTGGCTACGCGCCTTGGCGGGCGGGCACGGCAACATCGCCTGCGTCGGCGACGACGATCAGTCGATTTACGGCTGGCGCGGCGCTGAGGTCGATAATATTTTGCGATTTGAGCAAGACTATCCTGGGGCCAAGGTCATTCGTCTCGAGGCCAACTATCGGTCCACCACGCCCATCCTCGGGGCCGCCAGCGGCCTGATCGCCCACAATGCGGGGCGTCTCAAAAAAACCCTGTTCGCCGCCAACCATACCCCAGGGGACAAGGTACAGGTGACGGCGCATTGGTCGGGGGAAGACGAGGCCCGGGCCATCGTCGAACAAGTCGAGACCTTGCAACGGCGGGGAACCGCCCTGCAAGACATGGCGATCTTGGTGCGTGCCTCCTTCCTCATGCGCGGCTTTGAGGAGCAGTTTTTGGAGGCGGGGGTGCCGTACCGCGTGATTGGAGGCCCCCGGTTCTACGAGCGTCAAGAAATCCGCGACGCCCTCGCCTACTTGCGCCTTGCCTTCCAAAGCAGCGATGATTTGGCCTTTGAGCGAATTTACAATACACCGCGCCGGGGCTTGGGCACCGCTACCTTGCAGACCTTACGCGCCCATGCGCGCGCCCATGAGGTGAGCCTGGTGCAAGCCGCGCACCAGCTGCTGACCAGCGACGATTTGGGCGCGGCAGCGCGGCGCAAGCTAGGTGATTTTTTGCACCTCTTGGCGCATTGGCACGACGTGGCGCGATCCAAAGACCATGTGACCCTAGCGGAGACGGTGCTGGAAGAATCGGGCTACACCGCCATGTGGCAACACGCGAAAACCGCCGATGCGCCGACGCGCCTCGACAACCTCAAGGAGCTGCTGACCGCCATGGCAGGGTTCGAGGACTTGCCGAAGTTCCTAGAGCACGTGGCGCTGGTACTCGATGCCATGGAGGCGGATACGGAAGACAAGGTCACGCTCATGACTCTGCACGCCGCCAAGGGCCTAGAATTTCAGGCCGTATGGTTGCCAGCTTGGGAGGAAGGCTTGTTCCCCAGCCAACGCACCATGGACGAGCATGGGACCAAGGGCCTGGAGGAAGAACGGCGCCTTGCCTACGTCGGCATCACCCGGGCACGCCAAAACCTGTTCATTTCGACCGCAGGAAACCGGCGCATCCACGGCCGCGTTGCCGACACCATTCCCAGCCGTTTCTTGACCGAGTTGCCCGAGGACCATGTCGAACTGGAAAGCGATCACGCAGCCCGTTCCTACGGCGGCGGCTCCACGGGCTGGGGCGCTTTGCATCCAACCCCGTTTGACCGCGATCAGGCCTACGACACCCCTGGCTGGCGCCGCGCCCAGGCCTACACCAGTGCCGCCACCGCCGCCCCGCCGCAACGCGATGTCGAGGCCAAGGGCAACTGGCTCACGGGCCAAAAGGACCATGACTTTCAGATTGGCGAGCGTGCCTTCCACACCAAATTCGGCTACGGCGAAATCGTCGACTTTGACGGCAACAAAGTCTTTGTGTGTTTCGACAGCGCGGGGGACAAGAAAGTCTTGGCGAGTTTCTTGCAGCACGCGCACGAAGTATAGGATACCCCCGTGGTTCGACTGGAAAATCTCACCTTTGCTTACCCAGGCGCTGCGCCCATTTTGCGCCAAGTCGATCTGTACCTTAGCCCAGGGTCGTTTCATTTTTTGACCGGTACTTCGGGCGCGGGCAAAACATCGCTGCTGCAGCTCATCGCCATGGAATTGCGGGCAGGCGAGGGTCAGTTGAGCGTCCTTGATCAAGATGTCGCCGTGTTGGACCGAGAGGCGCGGGCGCATTTGCGACGAAAGATCGGCTTTGTCTTTCAGGACTTTCGCCTGCTGCCCCATATGACGATTCGCGAAAATGTCGCCTTGCCGCTGAAGGTTGCGGGGACCTTCAATCGCCAGGAGTCGGGGCATGTGAAGGAATTGCTGGCCTGGGTTGGCCTCGCCGACGTCGCCCATCGGCGCCCCGCAGAACTGTCGGGCGGGGAACAGCAACGCGCGGCGATCGCCCGCGCCGTCATCACCCGCCCGACCTTGCTCTTGGCCGACGAACCGACGGGAAACGTCGATGATGCCATGGCGCAGCGGCTGCTGCACTTGTTCATGGAGCTGCATCGCGGCGGCACCACCGTGCTGATCGCCACGCACAACGCCACCTTGGCCCGCAGCTGCGACCGGCCCGTGCTGTACTTGGCCAAGGGACAAGTGACCCATATGGCCGAGCAAATGGAGCCCGCCGCGTGACCCGTCTTGCCCGCATCCTTAGCTACCTCTTGGCCCTCAGCCGCCCGTCCTTGCGGCTGGCGCGCAGTCCTGAACGCCTGCTGCTGCCCTTTATTTTGGCCCTGCTGACCCTGGTCAGCATCTTTGCGGCCATCGCGCCCTTGAAAATCGCCCGGGGCAACGCCTACGCCAACGCGCAAGTGGACGGGCACTTGGCCATCCATCTGGTTCAAGGCACCACCGACCCCCAGATTTTCGCCGATCAAGTCGCGGCGCTGGTGCGACGGCTGGAAGAAAACCAAGCCCTTGCGTCCATTCAAATCGCGACGGGCCCCGATCTGGAAACCAGCTTCGGTGTGCTTTTCGGCCAGGTTGACGTTGCCGACCAACTCTACGGGGGCCTTGTGCGCCTGGATTTGCGCGAACGCCCAGGCCAGGACGCCAACTTGGAAAATCTGCAATTTGCCGTCAGCGATATGGCTTCCGCCCACATTGACGATTTCCGCACCTGGCGAGAAGCAGGCGCGCAGCAGACCCGCCAAGCCCTCTACTTGGGCCTCGGCATTTTTGCGTTAGTGGTGGCCCTGGTCATTGCCTTGCTAAGCCTCACCTTGCTCCTAAGCCTGAAGATGCACGAAGTCACCTTACGGGTGGTTCATCAGCTCGGCGCCACCGACGCCTTTGGCGCTCTGCTGTTTCAATCCACCACGTTCGTGCGGGCCTTGATCGGATCGTTCGCAGGCGCCCTTGTATCAGCGGGCTTGCTCTGGGGACTCAACCAATGGCTCGCCGCGCGCGGCGCCATCGGGGCGGCGCAACTGGGCGGATTGCAACTTGCCGCGCTGATTCTGATTCCGCTCCTGCTCATCAGCCTGTGCGTCGCCGTCGCCCGGCGCGTCGCCATGCGCGTGCTGAGGTCAAGTTACTAGAGCGGGTTCCAAGTCGATTGCTCAATCGACGCAGGGAATGCCCGCGCTCGAATTGCTTCAATCCCATGTGCCGGTCGGTATGCGCATGGTGACCAGTTCCTCGGCGGAGGTCGGATGGATTCCTACGGTGGCGTCGAACTGGGCTTTGGTCGCGCCTGCCTTCATGGCAACGGCGAAGCCTTGAACCATTTCGGCGGCGTGCAAGCCGACGACATGCAGGCCGACCACCCGATCGCCAGCGTCCTCGACCAACAGCTTCATAAAGGTCCGTTCGTCGGACCCTGGCAGGACGTGGCGCATGGCCCGAAACGTCGCGCTATAGATACGGCCCTTGGGATGGGCCGCGCGCGCGTCGGCTTCGCTTAGGCCCACTGTGCAAACCTCTGGATTGGCAAAGACGGCGGTTGCGACATGATCGTAGGCGGGTGCCCTGGGGCCAGTCCCATAGACCGTTTCGACAAAAGCCATGGCTTCGTGGATAGCAACGGGGGTTAGGGCCAGTCGGTCGGTGACGTCGCCAACGGCGTAAATATGGGCCTGGCTCGTCTGGCTAAGGGCATCGACCGCGATGGCGTTCTTGGGTCCCGTCGCCACGCCCGCGCGCGGCAGATCAAGACCTGCCGTATTGGGATGCCGGCCCGTTGCCGCCATGACCATATCCACCTCCAAAGTCGTCCCATCGTCGAGGCGCAGGGTTTTCGCGCCACTCGGCGTGCCATGAACGGCGGTGAGGGACTGGCCCATGGCGAGTTTCAGCGGTTTCTTCTGCAACTCGGCGAAAAAATGCTGCCGAACCCCCTCGTCGAAGCCTCGCAAGGGTCGGTCGCCGCGATAGATCAGCGTCGTTTCCGCGCCCAGCCCGCTGAAAATGCTGGCGAATTCCACGGCGATATAGCCGCCGCCATAAATGGCGATGCGCGGCGGCAGGGCGGGCAAGTCCAGCGCTTCGTTGGAGGTGATAAAATGCTCCCGCCCTGGAATGTCGGGCACGTGCACGCGCCCGCCAGTGGCGATCAAAAACCGCGCGGCGCTATAGGTCCGCCCCTCGACCTCGATTTCATGCGCGCCCTTGAACCAGGCCCATCCGCGCACCACCGTCACCTCGGCCTCAGCAAGAATTTGGCCGTAGACCCGTTCCAAGCGGTCGATTTCGCGATCTTTGGCGGCGATCAAACGCGCCCAGTCGAATGTGGGTGTCGCCACATCGTAGCCATAACCCGCTAGGTGATGCACGTCGTCGAATCCATGCGCCGCAAAGGACAGCAGCTTTTTGGGGACGCAGCCGCGAATGACGCAGGTACCGCCCATGCGGTCGCCCTCGACCAGGGCCACCTTCGCGCCTGTCGCGGCGGCCATGCGCGCGCCCCGCACCCCGCCCGAGCCGCCGCCAATAACAATCAGGTCATAGTCGTAGGTCATGCCCCCCCTTCGCCCGTTCACGCGCCCCGCGCAAGGGCACAAAGGCGCGAGGCGCTAAACCGCCGTGCGGTTGGGATCAGCCGAAGATATGGGCGCGGCTGGGGTTAAAATCAAAGGTGACCTGATCGCCAAGGGCGACCTTGAGGTCGGCCTGGCTGACGCAGCGGAACGCCGTGTCCTGATCGTTCACCAGTTCGATCACCGTTTCTGTGCCCAGCCGCTCAATGAGGGTTACGGTTCCTGCCAAGGGACCCTTGGGGTCAGGGCGCAAATGTTGGGGACGGATGCCGAGCCGTGCTGGTCTGCCTGCCGCCCCGCTGACATGACGCGCGCCCGCCACCGTCACGCCCGTGCCCGAGAATGTTCCTGTCCCGTTTGAGGCGGAGACGAGGTCACCGTCAAAGAAGTTCATCTTGGGGGAGCCGAGGAACCCTGCCACGAATTCATTTTGAGGCTTGTGAAATAGGTCCATCGGCGTGCCGACTTGCATGACTTCGCCCCCGTTCAAGACCACGATTTTATCCGCCAGGGTCATGGCCTCAACCTGATCATGGGTGACGTAAATCATGGTCGCCCCCAGGGTTTGATGCAGTTTGCTCAGTTCCATCCGCATTTCGGTGCGCAAGGCGGCGTCGAGATTGGATAGGGGTTCATCGAACAAGAACGCTGTGGGGTTCTTAACAATGGCGCGGCCGATCGCGACCCGCTGGCGTTGCCCACCCGACAGCTGGGAGGGGTGTCGATCCAGCAAGGACTCCATCTTCAAGACTTTGGCGGCCGCAAGCACCTTCTGGGCCTTTTCCGCCTTGGGCATGCCTGCGATGGTGAGACCAAAGCCAATGTTGTCGCGGACGGTCATGTGCGGGAAGATGGCATAGGACTGAAAGACCATGGCAATCCCGCGGTCCTTGGGCGGCGCAAAGCTCACGTCCCGCCCCTCTATGCTGAGGGTGCCCGCGCTCATGTCCTCAAGGCCCGCGATGAGACGCAGCAAGGTGGACTTGCCGCAGCCAGAAGGGCCGACAAAGACGACGAATTCGCCGTCCTCTATGTCTAAATCGACGCCCTTAATAACCGCCGACGCGCCGAAGGACTTGCAGACACCCTGCAAACTTAACTTGGCCATTCAATCAACTCCAACCGTCCATCTTTGGTCATACGCACTCCCTGCGGGTCTGAGATCTGGCCGATAAAGTTGCCGTCGGCATCGTCGTGCAAAAACCCCAGCAGATCGGCCTGGCCGTCTCCGTGTTGTATCAGACGGGCAGCGTAGCGTTGGCACGGATAGGTCCCGTCCAAATAGGGGCCAGGTGCAACCTGCCACGGGCCGTCGATACAATCGGCCATCAGGTAGTGCGTGCCCCGCACGGCCCTTTGAGGGGATGTTCTGCGATAGGCCGCTGACCAGTGCGCCGAGTCGTTGCAAAACAAGCAAAACCACCGCCCGCCCATGGTAAAAACCTGCGGCACCTCGAGTTGGGCGTTTTGACCCACGTATATGGGCGCGTCCCAGCGCCAAGTCCTTAGATCTTGCGAACGCGCCAGGCCGATTGCCCCGCGTGCAAAGGAATCCCCGCCCTTAGGCGCGCGGGTTGTGAGGTACATGCGCCATCCCCGCCCCTCGGGATCGCGCATCACCCAGGGGTCTCGCAAAGCCCGATCCCACCATAAATCGGGCTCGTACTCCTCATAGTCGGGGTTGTCGGGGTCCAAATCGAGGCACAAGCCGTCGCCAACGCGGGCCCAGGTATGAAGGTCGGCGGAGGTCGCGTGACCGATCCGCTGTTTCTTGCCCTGTTCTGCGCGGCATGTGCCTGTATAGTACAAGTGCCAGAGCCCCGTCTCGTCTTGAACAACGGAGCCTGTCCAGGTCGTAAAGTCGTCCCAGGCGGGCGCAGCGGCGGGGGCAAAACTCGTTCCGTGATAGGCCCAGTTCTTAAGATCGGGCGAGGTCGCATGGCCTTGGCTTACGTGCCAGTGGCGCTGTTCTGGGTCCCCCAAGGCCTTATCGGCTTGTAAGAAGAAGCCATGCCATTGATCGCCGTCGTGGACGTACCACGAATCCCACACCCACTTATCTGCCAGGGCCAGAACCATGGCTAGCCTTTCACGCCCGTTTGCGCGATCGAGGCGATGAAAGCCCGCTGGAGCATGAGGTAAAAGGCCAGCACAGGCAAGGTAATGAGGCACAAGTACGCAAGGGTTGGTCCCCAGAGCGGATAGAGTTGAAAGAAATAGTCGAGGCCAATCAAAACGGGTCGATAGGCCTCCGACTGGACCGTCATCAGCGGCCATAGGTACTGATTGTACATGACCAGGAACTTTAGGATCGCGGCAGTGGCGATGATCGGGCCCGCAAGCGGCATGACGACCCGAAGATAGACCTGCCACCAACTTGCCCCTTCTGCGCGCGCGGCCTCCACCAAGTCTTTGGGCAAGTCACGGAAGTACTGCGTGAACAAGAAGATCGCCAATCCGTCCGCGACCCATGGAATAATCTGCACGTGGTAGGAGTTGTGCCACCCGAGTTTGAACGCGGTCTCGAAGCTAAACCAAGGCAAGTAGTTGGTCAGGTGCAAGAGGGGCAGCGCGATGGTTTCAAAGGGGATAACGAATGTGGCGAGAATCACTGACAAGACCAACTCCTGACCCCGCCACCGCAAAAACGCAAAGGCAAACCCCGCCAAGGAACAGACCAGGATATTCAGACCCACCGTTACCAAGGTAACGAACAGCGAGTTGAGCATGAACCGCCCTACGGGCGCGCGCTCGAAGACTTCGGCGTAGTTTGCCAGGCCCAGATCGCCAACGGGCAGAAAGGCGCGGAAGGATCTGGCGTCGGTCAAAAGTTGCTGATCGCTGATTTTGAAGGACGACACGATCATAAAAACGAGCGGGAAGACAAAGGCCAAGGCGATCACAAGCAAGACCGTATAGCGCAGCACCAGGTGCGACTTAGCGGCGTTGGGAATACCGGCGACCATTAGAGATCACTCTTATGTTCGCTGGTATAAGGGCCGCGACTGCGGCCCCCGTAGCGGCCCCGAGAATAGCGAACACGCGCCTCGGGGTATAAGCGAAGGCCCCGTCGGAGGCGAAACGCGAAGCGTTTCTGCCGTGAGACATAAAACGGCCATAAAAATGTCAATTTTAGGGCCGTTGGTATAAGCTGGTTCATACCCGCCGTTCCGCCGTCAAAACCCGCTGCACAAGGGAAATCAGCACCACAAGAACGAACAGAAACACCGCGATGGTCGAGGCCCCTGACAGGTCGTTCTTGCCGTAGCCGCGCTCAAAAGCCTGGAACACAAGGGACTGCGTCGCGTCGAGCGGCCCGCCCTTGGTCATAACGTTGATTTGGTTGAACAGGGCAAAGGCCTGCATGGTAATGACGATGAGGACCAGCACCGCCGTATTCCGCAGGCCTGGCCAAGTGATAAAGCGGAACTTCTGCCAGGTTGACGCCCCCTCAATCCGACCAACCTCATAAAGCGTCGGGGAAATGGTTTGCAAACCTGCCAGCCAAATCACCATGTGAAACCCGACCGCTTGCCAAATCGAAAGCGCAATGATCGCAGGAAGCGCTGTATTTGGGTCGCCCAGCCAGTCGTGCCCGTCAAAGTACCCAAAACTGAAGAAGGACAGCATGGTATTCAACAGGCCATCGGGCGCGTAAATGATCGACCAGAGCACCGAAGCAACGATAATCGATACAACGACGGGCATGAAATAAATGGTTCGAAAGATATGGATGCCGCGCAGGCCTTGGTTGACGAGCAGGGCTAAGCCCAAAGCCAACCCGCCCTGGACGGGCGCGATGACGCCGACGAAAATGAGCGTGTTGATCAGGGCAATCCAAAACAAAGGGTCGCCCGCAATGATGGCGACGTACTGGGTGCCATGGGGTCCCCCCTGGCGTTCCCATCCGAACCACTCGCGCATCTGAAACAAGTGGGGATAGGTTTCGGGGTTGCGGGTGAAGGTCCGTACCTTTTGGTATCGAATGGTCCCGTCATCGCGGCGCCGGATCGTGCCATCGTCGGCGGTTTGGGGGTCGAGAACCAGTCGATTGAGACTGAACATGCGCTGGTAGTTGTCGATTCCCACAAACTGGGTCGGGTTCGGGGACGAGAGGCGTGCGTTGGTCAGCGAGAAGTACACCGCCATGAAGAAGGGTAAAATAATGAACGCAAACAGCGTCACCAAGGCTGGGCTGGCAAAGCCCCAGCCTGCGCCATGGGTGAATGTCAGGGAGCGCTTCGACATGCGGCCTTCTATCGTGTCGAGATAAAACGGGGGGGAGGAGCGCCCCTCCCCCCAAAGTAAGGCTAGTTGTAGCCGTTGTTGGCCGCGATGTCGTCGCTGATTTCATCGGCGGCGGCATCGAGCGTATCTTCGATGTCGGCGCCATTTGCTATGTCGGTCAGCGCCTTTTCAAAGACCTTGGCGGCAACCGCGTAGCCAGGGAACACAGGCCGCACGTAAGCCTGGGCTTCTGACAGGGTGAAGAAGACCTCCAGGGCGCCGCCCGGTGCATAGTTTTCCGTCATGGCTGCCGCCGCTGCCGTCGCGGGGATCAGACCGATGCCATTGGAAAACTGGGCCAAGTACTTGTCCTGCAGAGCAAATTCGATGAAGGCGTTGGCGCCTGCAGGGTTCTGCGAGGTTGCGGAAACGCCAAACTGCCACGAAGCTGCGCCAATTTTGGACCCCGTGCCAAAGTCAGGCGCGGGGAGGAACAGGGCATCGTCAAAGGCGTCCAAGATTGGGAGAGCTGCCCAGTTTCCGTTCCATTGCAGGGCATAGTCACCGTTTAGGAACCCTGAATCGCGATCTGCCCCGTCTTGCGAAACAGGGGAAACCAATCCTTCGTCGAACAGGGTTTTCCATAGGTTGGCGAACGCCAGGGCTTCAACCCCGTTCAAAACTCCCTCGGCGGTCTGGTAGCCATCGCGATCGACCATGTCGCCGCCAAAGGACTGCAACAGCGGGCCGAAGGCGTAGGGGTACCACTCGCCCGTCCAGGCCATCCCTAGGTCGAGCGCGTGCTTATAGTTTCCAGTGGCTTGCAAGGTCCGTAACGCGGCCATGAACTCGGCCTCGTCCCAGGGCGCATCCAAGGTTGGGATACGAATGTCCGCGTCATTCAAGGTCGATTCTCGGGTGACCAGGGCGACAGCCGCGTCCCACAAACCAACGGAATAAACCTCGCCGTCATAGACGCCGATGGCACCCGACAGGAAACCGTCCAAGGCATCTTCGGACAAATTGAGCGGCTGAAGATATCCCGACCAAGCCCAGCCTGGCATGACGGGGCCGTCCACATCGATGATGTCTGGCAAGTTACCTGCGGTCGCTGCGGCCACGACGGAATCGTTGTAGGACGCCTGGGGGAAGGATTCCAACGCGATAACATAGTCCGATTGGGCGGCGTTGAAGTCGGCAATGATCCCTTCGAGAATCTCCGCCTCCGTCGGCTCGCCCGCGCCATGGTACCAAAGACTCAACCCGGTTTGGGCGAACGTTGCGGGCGCAAGCGCCAAGCTGGCGACCGCAGTTGCAAGAAGTGTTTTCATGATGTTTTCTCCTTAGTTACTTCATGGACACGAACAGGCCTGGCCGAAGACGGCTGTCAGGCCGCTGCCCCCTTGGGTTGAGTTGGGAGCAAGGTTTGTTCCGCCACCTTGGCAGAAATTGGAGTCGCAAGGGGCGTTGCGGCGACGGATCCGCGCGCGCGCACCTGCCCAGGCACGAGCAAGCGGGTCGCCCGATCAGGTTTGGCGTCAACCAGCGCCTCAATCAGCCTTTGCACCGCGATCTGGCCCATCTCAAAGTAGGGTAAAGAAACCGAAGAGAGCTGCGGGCGCATAAGCTCGGTAATCAAGGCAAAGTCATCAAAGCCCAGCACCGATATGTGCGTTGGGATCTTCAGGCCGCGTTCTTGCAGCATCCCATAGATGGTCATGGCCATCTTATCGTTACCGCAAAACAGGGCCGTTGGGCGCGGGTGCCGCGCCAGAACTTCGTTCAGGACCGATTGCAACTCCGCCGTCTCGGCCGCAAAATCCCCTGGCCGGTGGGCGGCGCTGACCCCCTCAATCACAAACGGCGCGGCCAAACCGCGCGCGCGAAACGCGCTCAAGAACCCTTCCTTGCGCAGATGCGTCGCAACCGACCCCTGTTGCAACGTCAGGTAAGCAACATGACCATGGCCTTGGGCGATCAAATGTTCCGCCGCCAAATAGCCGCCAACCCGGTCGTCGGGAACGATGGCGCTATGGGCGCCTGCGGGGTCAAAGCAGTTGACCAAAATCAACGGAATGTCGGAGCAAAACCCCTCGACCTTGACTTGCTCATGCGCGTGGGAGGCGTAGATGAGGCCGTCGATGTTGAGCGAGCGAAGGGTTGCGTACCCGTGTCCGGAAAACGGCGCAGCGGCGTCGCCCCCCGCGACGAACAAAGGTGTCAGCCCCTGGTCGACGCAGGCCGCTTGGACCCCTCGGGCGATTTCGATCGACTCGGGCGTTGTAACGACACTATCGGTCAAAACCCCGATCACACGACTGCGTTCGGCCTTCATCATGCGCGCATGGGTGGCGGGGGTGAAATTTAGGGCTGCGATGGCGTCCTGTACCTTGCGGCGTGTTTGCGGACGCACATAAGATTCGCCATTGATCACGCGGCTGACCGTCTTGGGCGATACACCCGCGCGCTCTGCAACCCGATAGATCGTCATGGAGAATCCTCCCTTTGCCAAGCCTCCTTTTATGATTTATGACACTGGTGTCAAACAGAATTTTCACCCCTGGGGAGCAGAGTCCATGCCCGTGCGCAAACCCACAATCTTATTTGAGCCTGGTTTTCGATCTCGCGAGGAGTTGTTTTCCGCGCCCACATGGGCGCGCCTCATCGACGCTTTTGAAGTGCTTGAAGGCGCGCAACTCAGCGGGCACGAGCGCGCGCAGGTGCTGAACGTCATGGGTGCCTATATCGCCGATCGTCCTGCCTTAAGTCCGCATCAGCTAAGCCAAGCGCGCAATCTGAAAGCGATCATCGAAGTGGCGGGGGCGTTCCACGATGACATGGACTACGGTGCTTGTCTTGCGGCTGGGATCGAAGTTTTGTCCTGCGCGCCGGGGTTTCGCCAGGCGGTCGCCGAAATGGCCCTGGGCATGATTTTGGCACTCGGGCGCGGCCTCATTGACGAGCACGAGGCCTTTCGTCGCGGTGCAGAGGCTTGGCTAGAGGATCAGCCCGCGCGTGACTTCAGCCTATTCCATCAACGGGTCGGGTTTATCGGGTATGGTCAGATCGCCAAAGAGGTCCACCGATTGATGACGCCGTTCGACGTGGACGCCGTGGCTTACGATCCTTGGTTGTCGCACATGGCGATCAAATCGGTTTCTTTGGAGACACTGGTGTCACAATCTCGTGTCATCCTAATCGCGGCGGCCCCCACTGCCGAAAATAGGGGCCTGGTCAGCGCCGACCTCATCGCAGCGATGCAACCTGGTACCTTGGTTGTGCTCATGAGCCGTGCTTACTGCGTCGATTGGGAGGCGCTGGTTCAGGCCTGCGCCGCAGGACGCATTCGCCTCGCCACCGATGTGTTCCCCGAGGAACCGCTGGCACCCGATGCGCCCTTGCGGGGCTATTCCAACGTGCTGCTGTCGCCGCACCGCGCTGCCGCCGTGGTCGGCGGGCGCTGGCCCATAGGCCAAATGATCGTGCAGGATTTGGAAGCCCTGTTTGCGGGCAAAGCCGACCGCGCGCTCAAGGTTGCTACGCCTGACACGGTGGCAAGCCTGGCCAAGGCGCAACGCCTGATGGAGCAGACCCCATGACCTACGGATGGGGCGTTTGGGGAACGGGCAACATCGCCAAGTCCATGGCGCAAGATCTGGCCCTGGTTACCCAAGCGCGGCGCGCCGCTGTTGGGTCCCGAACGCGAGAGACCGCCGAGGGGTTTGCACGCCAATGGGGCTTCGATGCCGCCCATGAGGGTTTGGAGAGCCTTGTGCGCGACCCAAAGGTGGATATTCTCTATGTCGCAAGCCCCAACTCCACCCACTATGAGGCCATCGTGGCGGGACTAGAGGCTGGCAAGGCGGTGCTTTGCGAAAAGCCTCTGACCCTGACCTTGCAGCACATGGATCACTGCATGGCCCTGGCGAAGGAGCGCGGCCTGTTCCTGATGGAAGGCATGTGGATGGCGCACTTCCCCGCCGTCCAACGGGCGCTTAGCTTGATCCAAAACGGCGACCTGGGCCGCGTGCATCTGGTTCGTGCCGATTTTGTGTCGTATCGGGACCCAGGCACATCCCCGCACCTGTTCGACCCAGAGCTCGGCGGCGGCGCCTTGAACGATCTGGGCGTCTATGTCTTGGCCCTCGCGACGCTCATGGGCGGAGCCTTGCCAGAGTTTGACGCGCGGGTACAGCGCGCCGAAACGGGGGTTGATTGCCTAACTACCTTACTAGGCCAGAACCCCGCAGGGGTGCAGTTTCAGCTGAGTTGTGGCTTCAACCTGTCCATGCCGATCCTCGCCTCGGTCTACGGTGACAAAGGCGCCCTGCACCTCGGCCCAGAATTCAATCATCCAAACCAACTAAATCTGCAGTTAAATGGCAAGGCAGCGCAGATTGAAGAGTTTGCAAACCTGGGGCTTGGATTGACCTTCGAGGTGCAGGAGGTCCACCGCTGCCTGGCGGCGTCCCAGATCGAATCACCTGCCTGGACCTGGGACCAGATGCGGCGTGTTTGTGGTTCCATCGCCGCGCTTAAATCTTCGATCAGCGGTCGGAAATTTTGAATTGCCGCTGGTATGAGAAGCGCGCGCTAGTTTTTATGGCCGCTGGCATGGCCGCCCAACGAATTGGCACTCGTGGGCGGCCGCTTGGGAGGTTACTCAGCGGGTCCCACGGTGACTTTGAACACGGGGTTAAATCCGAGGCCGCGCACCACGCCGCCCGAGAAGTCGGTCACAACTCGGTTGGGCCCCAAGATGGTGGCCGTCGGCTCGGCGCTGTCGGGCAACATTTGCGAGGCCTCGGCGTCAAAAACTATGGAGGTGATCGCCTCACCTTCGGGGAGGTCGAAAATGAAGTAGTTGCGGTCATGATTCCCCTCGGGTGTGGACCCAGACACCGAGTTGGCGAACTCGCTGTCGGTCCAAGTGAAGGCAAGGGAGTCTGCGGAGATATCGACATGATAGAGGGTGATGAAATTCGGAAACTCGACGGCATCGGTGACTTTGGCGAAGCGGTTGTTGTGAAAGCCAAAGGACGCGACATCGACTTCGTTGCCGCCCGAAAATTCACCTTGGAAGGTGTTGGTAAGAACGACGCTGGCGCCATGGAGGCCTGGGCCCTGTTTCATCTCAGCGGCGGCCAGGCCGCTGCTGGTGAGGAGGGCAAGGCCCGCGATCAAAACTTGGTTGGTTTGCATGTCTAAATTCCTGTCTTGGATGAGGTCGTAGGTTCAACGCATCGTCAGGGGCGGCAAGGCCGAGGGACCTTGCCCATGACGCCCCAGAACTTCGCGCAATAAGTTCGATAAAGCAGAATAATCTTGACTTAAATTATGAATAACAGAATGATTGGACTCACGGATCCCGAATGCATAGCTACTTAAGACACTTGGCCAATTTTGCCCGCGTTGTTGAGGCAGGCTCGTTGAAAGCGGCGTCGGACCTGCTCGGCACCGCCCCGTCGGGCTTGAGTGAATCGATCAAGTTGCTGGAAGTCCGATACGGCCAGATCCTGCTGGAGCGTCATCACGGCGGGATGCGCCCCACCTCCGAAGGCGAACGGGTCTATGGACACGCGCGCTTGATCGTTGATGAACTGCATCGCGTTTTCGACGACCAGCAGGACGGCATACGCCCGCGGGCCTGCAAGCTCAGCTTGCCCGGCGAAATTGCCCAAACCTTGCTCTGGAAGGCTCTGACCGAACTGCAGACGACGGCGCCCCATATGCACCTGAAGGTATTTGTGGAAGATGACCTGGTCGATCCCAATCGCTTTGGCCGCGATTTCTATTTGCGCGTCAGTTCCAACCCGTCGGTTTTGAGCGGCCTGCGGGCAATCTGGTCCACCCAAACCGAAGCTGTGCGCCTCGTCCCACGCAGGACAGGGCCCGATCCGAGGACGTTGACCTTCATCGACTCGTCCCAGGGCGCGCCCGACGCCCAGGCGACCAGGCCTGGATCGATTCAAGTCAACGATGCCGCAACCAGGCTGGCCCTTGCGCGCCAAGGCGTGGGTCAGACGGGGTGCATCCGCGCCTGCGCCCAGGCCAGCGCTGACGGACCCAATCTAAGCATCGAGCCCTTCGAACCGCCTGTATCCTTGACGGTGACGTTGTTGACGCCCCATCGTCGCAAGTCAGGATTTGAAGGCCCCATGGTTGCAGCGATGGACGCCATGTTCGGGGGGGACTCATACCAACGGCCAAAAAGTTGACACTTTTTTGGCCGTTTTGTGTCTCACGGCAGAAACGCTTCGCGTTTCGCCTCCGACGGGGCCTTCGCTTAAACCCCGAGGCGCGTGTCCGCTATTCTCGGGGCCGCTACGGGGGCCGCAGTCGCGGCCCTTATACCAGCGATCTTTAGAGTCATTTTCAACCGCCGCTGGTATCAGAGCCTAGAATGACGCATCGGGCATGCTGGCTTTCCGTTTCGCTACGAACTCACGGAGTGCGTCGTCGATGGCGGGGTCCAGGGCGGGGGCTTCGTAGTCCTGCAACATGCGGCGCATTTTGCGATTGGCTAAGGCGTAGGTGTCGGGGCTGCCGTCCTCGGCCCACGTTTCGTATGGCCGATAGTCGAGCAGCTTGCTGTCGTAGAAGGCCGTTTTCATGTGGCGCTGCGTATGCGCAGCCCCCAGGTAGTGCCCGCGCGGCCCGACCTCACGGAAGGCGTCCATGGCTTGGCCATCGTCGCTCAGGTCCGGGCCTTGGCCGAGCTTTTGCAACATGGCCAGTTGATCGGCGTCCATGATCAGTTTTTCCTTGGAGGAGACCAATCCCCCCTCGAGCCATCCCGCCGCGTGCAAAACAAAATTGGTGCCCGCCAGCAGAGTCGCATTGAGGGAGTTAGCGGTTTCGTATGCCGCCTGCGCGTCGGGCAGTTTGGACGCGCACAGCGACCCGCCCGAGCGAAACGGCAGCCCGAGTTTCCGCGCCAGCTGGGCCATGCCGTAAATGATGTGGCTGGGTTCAGGCGTGCCAAAGGTCGGCGCGCCCGACTGCATGGACATGGAGGCAGCGAAGGTGCCAAAAATCGCGGGCGCCCCAGGGCGTACCAATTGGGTATAGGCCATGGAGGAGAAGAGTTCGGCCAAGGCCTGGGTCATGACCCCCATAGCCGAAACGGGGGCCATGGCCCCAGAAATCAGGAACGGCGAGGTGATGACCGCCTGGTGGTTTTCGGCGTAGACCTCCAGCGCGCCCATCATAGTATCATCAAGGGCGAGGGGCGAGTTGAGGTTGATCAGGGAAGTTGCGCACGCTTGGTTATCGACAAAGTCCCCGCCAAAAACGATTTTCAGCATGTCCACCGTATCTTGGGCGCGTTCGGGCGCGGTCACGGACCCCATGATCGGCTTGTCAGAGTATTTGAGATGGGCATAAACCATGTCGAGATGGCGCTTATTGACCGGCACGTCCACAGGCTCGCACACCGTGCCGCCCGAATGATGCAGGGCGGGCGACAGGTAGGTCAGCTTCACCAAGTCCTCAAAGTCCGCCATGGTGCCGTAGCGCCGCCCCCCCTCTTGATCCATGACAAAGGGCGGCCCATAGACGGGGGCAAAGACCATGCGGTTGCCGCCGATGGGCACCGATCGATCCCTGTTGCGCGCATGCTGGGTAAAGGCCCCTGGCAAGGTGCGCATCTGATCGCGGCACCAGCCCTTATCAAAGCGCACATTGTGAATGGTTTGGTCTTTAGTTCCCGACCCCGACGGCGATTCCACCAGCGTGACGGTTTGGCCCGCATCGGCGAAGGCCTTGGCGGCACGATGGCAGTTCACCAAGTCCAGTCCCACCTCCTGCAACAAGGTCTCGGCATTTTTGAGCGCCAGTTCCAGGCTCTCATCGTTGAACAAATCGTAGGTGGGGATCTTGCGTTCAATGGCAGGCAGTTGCTGGTCTAAGGCAACGGCTTTGCGCGCGGCGGCGCGATCAATACCTCGACGGCGGCGGCGGGCGTCGGTCATACAAGTCTCCTCTGAGAAGCCAGGCCCTTAGGGCAGAGTCCAAGTCGCCCCGACTTGAAGACTAACTGCGGCCATAAGGAAACCAAAACCATTCAACAAATTCAATACACGCACGAGGGACCTTAGGGACAGTTCTTCATTGCAGGTGCCCAAGCGCGACACGCCTTGGGAAGCACGCGCCCTTATACCTGGGTCGTATCTGGCGTCCTGCCTCGTTTCTCAGTAATGATATCCGCACTGGGTGATGAGAAGTCGATCATCCTGCACTCGATAGACTAGGCGATGCTCCCGGTTTAGTCGCCTTGACCACCAGCCCGAGAGGGATCCTCGCAAGGGCTCTGGCTTGCCGATCCCGCTGTGGGGCAGGCGCATACTCTCCTTGATCAGCGCATTCAGGCGCAACAGCAGCTTCGGGTCATGCTCTTGCCAGTAAAGATAGTCCTTCCAAGCCTGCTCCTGGAAAACGATTTTCACTCGCCTATTCCAACGGCCAAAGAAGTTGACACTTTTTTAGCCGTTTTATGTCTCGCGGCAGAAACGCTTCGCGTTTCGGCTTTTTTGGGTGGCGGTCTCTACTCGCTCGCTATGCTCGCTCAGCCCGACCGCAGGACGGGGCCTTCGCTTATACCCCGAGGCGCTTTCTTAGCTTGTCTCGGGGCCGCAGTCGCGGCCCTTATATAAGCGAACATAAGAGTCATTCTCATTCGCCGCTGGTATCAGTCCTTATTTCGTCCGCCAACGCTGCAACGAGTCAAACTTGTCTGGCCTTGATATGAATCAGGGTTTGATCCAGAGAAGCCACTTGGGCGGGCCACCCCTGCGCGCGCGGATCCAGCGGCCCAGCGCACTTAGGGATTTGCAAGCGAGATAAAAAATGATCCCGTGACGCAGGGCCTTTCCGACCAGGGAGACCAGCAGGAAGTTGACAAATCCAAAGCCGCTCAACCCCGCCGCCAAACCATAGAGTTTGTACGGCACAGGGAGCAACGCCGCCACGAAGGTGACAAAAGCCGCCAGCATCCAGGGTGCCAGCACCCAACCGCGCGCGCCAAACCACTGCGACCAGAGATCGGCATTCAAGAAGTCGGGCGTGGTGCCCATCTCGTAACCCCAAAAATTTTGCCCCGCAAAGGCTTGAGCAAACCCTGCCCCGAACAGAAAAAACACCACACCGCCCAAAACAGAAAAGATGGTCGCGTTCGCCGTAATGACCCACCAGCGTTTGTTCGGCACCGCCGCCATATAGGGAACAACCGCAAACTCGGCGGCAAAGAAGGCCTCGCCCAGGCACATGACTGCTGTGAAAATATGAAATCGCCGGGCGACGGAGCGATCAGGATAAGGCATGGATCAAGGATAGAGAAGAACGCGGGCTTGCGGAAGAACAAAGGGATGCGGTGACGAATTTGACGTTGAACCATCAAGGCGTCGTGCTATCCCTGGAGCCTTCCTTTTCTTGGAGTTCAGCATGTCGTTTTGTGGCGGGCGCCAGTTCAGATCGTGTCGATGAGCCTCGACCTCGATATGTGGGTCTTCGTTCGGATCATGGTGGCCCTTGAAGAACGCGACCCGTCGCCAGACGCCGCCGCCTTGTTTCGGGTTTGGGCGCAGGAGTGGGCCGAGGTCGATCAGCATCTAAGTGACTTGTCCAAGTTGGATTTTCCCGCCTACTCCGATATGATGATGAACAGTCAAATCACACTTAAGCTCCCCTGCGCGCACGCGGCCACGTTTCGGGGCATTGTCCAGGACCTTATCGAGACCCTGAGCGCCAAGCGCGCGGCAAGCACAGATCCCGAATTCCGAAAAGATTTGAACTTTGAGATTGAGGGACTACGCGCGCTTGGCTAACGGACCAGGTATGACCGCCATCCATGGGGCATGTTTTTGCCGCGCTGTGACCTTCACCACCACCGATCCAGCGCCGCGCCCCGTCGCCGTTTGCCATTGCAAGCAGTGCCGCCAGTTCAGCGGCTACACCTGGGCGGCAACCGCCGTTTTGCGCGAGAAAATTCAGATTCAAGGCCAAGACCAAGTCCGTTGGTTTCAAAGCTCGTCGCAGGCGCGGCGCGGGTTTTGCCAAATTTGCGGCAGTACCCTATTTTGGGACCAGGCGACGAGCCCGCGCTTGTCCATCGCCGCAGGTGTGGTCGACAATGAGGAGGTTTTGACGCTTGGCAAGCACATTTATGTTAAAGACAAGCCCGCTTACTACGCCATAGCCCAAGGCGAACCGCAATACGCCCTCGATAGGGAAGACCCGTAACCGATGAAAGACGCGCGATGATCAATCTCAATTTCACCTTTTCCACTGCTGCTACGGCGGCGGACGCGACCCTGGTCCTGGTGCCCGAGGGCCAGAGCTTAAGCGGCGCGCAGGCCAGAGCCGCAGCGACCGCGCGCTTTACTGGCGCGCGCGATCAGATTTGCGAAGTCCTGGGCGGCGACCAGGGCCCCGTTTTGCTCCTAGGTTTGGGCGATCCCAAAACCCTTACGAGCCTGGAGGTGGAAAAACTGGGGGCAGCCGTATGGAAAAAATGGGGCACGAGCGGACTCACCTCGCTTTGCGCCGACATGGCCCCCCTGCCGACGGCGGCGCTGGTCGCGGCCTTGGCCAACGGGCTGCGCTTGCGGGCCTACGCCTTTGACAAGTATTTGACTCAACAACCGGCGGACAAGCGCGCCTCGCTGGCCCAGGTTCACCTTTACGGGTCGCAGCCGCAGGCGGCTGAAGCGGCTTTTGCAATTGAATCTGCGGTCACCCAAGGGGTGCATCTGGCGCGTGATCTGGTCGCCGAAGTGCCCAATGTGCTCTATCCAGAGGCCTACGCGACCCTGATTGAGCGGGAACTGACGCCCTTGGGGATTGGGATCGAGATTTTGGACGAACCAGCCATGGAGAAGTTGGGCATGGGCGCCCTGCTCGGGGTGGGTCAAGGGTCCGTTCGCGAGTCCCGCCTGGTCCTAATGCGTTGGAACGGGGGTGAGGCGGACGCCGCGCCCTTGGCCTTCGTCGGTAAGGGCGTGACGTTCGATACGGGCGGCATTTCCATCAAGCCCGCGGCGGGCATGTGGGACATGAAGTTCGACATGGGGGGGTCGGCCACGGTGGTGGGTCTTATGAAAGCCCTGGCCTTGCGCAAGGCCAAGCAGAATGTCCTGGGCGTCGTCGGTCTCGTCGAAAACATGCCCGACGGCAAAGCCCAGCGGCCAGGCGATATCGTCACATCGCTGTCGGGCCAAACCATTCAGGTTTTGAACACCGACGCCGAAGGGCGGCTCGTGCTCGCCGACGCGCTCTGGTACACCCAAGATCGGTTTAAGCCCAAGTTCATGATCGACTTGGCAACCCTAACAGGCGCCATGTTGGTGGCCCTGGGTATGGAGCGGGCGGGGGTTTTTTCCAACGACGCCGAGTTGCCCAAGCAACTCTTCGCTGCGGGCGAAGCGACCGGCGATCGGGTGTGGCACATGCCCATGGGTGCCGAGTACAACAAGAAACTCGACAGTAAGGAAGCCGACGTCGCCAACATCGGCGGCGGGCGCTGGGGCGGGTCGATCACGGCGGCCTGTTTCCTGGAGCGGTTTGTGAATAAGGTTCCCTGGGCGCATCTCGACATCGCAGGCACGGCCTGGGGCGAGACCGACCAGCCGCTCTCGGGCATTGGCGCCACAGGCTTTGGGGTGCGTTTGCTCGATCGGTTTTTGCGCGACAACTTCGAAGGGTAGGATAGGTAATGCCAGCGGCGATTAAAAATGACCCATTTATTCTCTGGTATAAGGGCCGCGACTGCGGCCCCCGTAGCGGGCTCCAAGCCCGAAGGGCGCAGGGAACGCCCGCGCTCCAAACGCGCGGCCCCGAGATCAGCTAAGAAAGCGCCTCGGGGTAAAGCGAAGGCCCCGTCGGAGGCGAAACGCGAAGCGTTTCTGCCGTGAGACACAAAACGGCCAAAAAAGTGTCAACTTTTTTTGCCGTTGGTGTAAGTTTGCGGCGGGAACCTTTGCTGCCCTAAACTGCCATGACCGAAATTGGGTTTTACCACCTAACTCGCGCCTCAGCGCAGGCGGCGCTGCCCGTCTTGCTATCCAAGACCTTGGCGCGCGGCAAGCGTGCTTTGGTCAAGTTGGTCGATGCAGACGTGGTAGCAACCTGGAACGAGCACCTCTGGGCCTACGAACCAGGGTCCTTCTTGCCCCACGGGTCCATCGACGATCCAGATCCCGAGGAACAACCGATCTTTCTGACCCACTTGGACGAAAATCCAGGCCGGGCCGAGTATCTGTTTTTGGTTGAAGGGGCAGATCGCACCGATCTCGAGTCCTTCGATAGGGTTGTGATTTTGTTCGACGGTACGGACCCATCCCGCCTCGACGCCGCACGCCGCAAATGGAAGCTCCTGCGCGAGGCAAGCGCGACCCTAAGCTATTGGCAGCAGGACCCAACGGGGCGCTGGAACCAGAAGAAAGTTTAATACCAGCGGCGATTTAAAATGACTCTTTTATTCGCTGGTATAAGGGCCGCGACTGCGGCCCCCGTAGCGGCCCCGAGATCAGCGCGAAAGCGCCTCGGGGTATAAGCGAAGGCCCCGTCGGAGGCGAAACGCGAAGCGTTTCTGCCGTGAGACATAAAACGGCTAAAAAAGTGTCAACTTTTTTCGCCGTTGGTATAAGCCCCTCTTATTCGCGTCTGATCGGTTGATTTGTATGGCGTGACGCGGAAAACACTGTAGAATCAAGTCTTTAGCGATAGACGCGATAAACAGGACCGAGCCACGCCATGGGTGAAACACTACCTCTATTCACAACATCATTCAACCGGAGTCTTTCTGTTGAGAGCCGGGCCGAGCATCTGAGCGGAGACGGCGGTGCCATTGTGCAGCGCGAGTTGATGGAGCGCTCAGGTATCATCTCGTGGCTGATGGCTCGGCTTGAGGATACGCGCTGTCCCCACCAGGTGATCTACTCTTTGCCTGAACTCTTGCGAACGAGGGTTCTGCTTTTGGGTCAGGGTTGGCGAGATCAAGACGATGCTGATGCGCTACGCTATGATCCAGCGTTTCGGCTGTCAACTTCGTGCAGGCGCAGCACGACGCCTCTGGACCAAGAGCGCCATCTGCCCTCGCAACCTACCTTGTCGCGGTTGCTTGATTTGCTCTCCAGCGAATCCAACCTTCAGGTCTTACGCGAGAGCGTGATGGAACTGACTGGCCGTCGCCTGCGGGCCGAGCGTCGGGGACACCGCCCTCGATATCTGACCCTTGATGTGGACAGTCTGCCCATCGAGGTGCATGGCAAGCAGCCTGGTTCAGCTTGGAACGGGCACTATCGTCAACGCATGTATCACCCGATCATTGCTGGCATTGCCGAGACTGGAGATTTGCTGGACGCACGGCTTCGCAAGGGCAGTGTCCACACCGCCGACGGAGCGCTCAGCTTCATTCTGGAGCTGATTGATCGGGCGAAGACGAAGCTGTGTCAGGTAGCGACGGTGCGCATGGATGCGGGCTTTCCGTGTGAGAAGGTGCTGGGCGGACTTGAGGAGCGCGGCATCTCCTACGTGGCGCGGCTAGGCAGCAACTCAGTCCTAGACCGACTAGCGGCCCCAAATATGAATCGTCCAGAAGGATGCCCACCAGAAGATGGCGGGGAGCAGTTTCACGAGATGGATTATCAGGCGGGGCCATGGTCGAAGGCGCGGCGGGTTGTTCTGGTTGTCGTCGAGCGGCCAGGCCAGTTGTTGCTGGATCGCTTCTGGCTGATCACCAACTTCACACAAGATCATATGCCTGCCCAGGACCTGCTGGCGCTTTACCGCAAACGTGGCGCAGCCGAAAACAGCTTCGGTGAGTTGATGGACGTGCTGGGCCCGACCCTGTCATCGACAGTGCGGACCAGGAAGGACACCAAAGGCTCCTCCCCGTCCTCCCCATCCAAGCCCGAAGCTGAGGCTGAGACCAAGGCTGAGGTTGAGACCAAGGCTGAGGCTGAGGCCTTCGCCCGTAACGAAGCCCTTCTGTTACTCAATCTGCTGGCTTATGGTCTGATGCACGCTGGTCGACGGTGTATGGAAACCGCTACGCGCACTGGCTGGAGCTTGCGCCGCTATCGTGAACGCGTGCTCTCAATCGGCGCCCGCATAACCATCCATGCTCGCCGCGCAATCCTAATCGTTGCCCAAAGTGCACAGCACTTTTGGAGCCTGATATGGCCAGCCATCAACCGCATGGCATGGCCACCACCATAAAATCAGAGCGCAAAATAGACTGTCCTGAAAACCTTGCCGCCCTCCTCGATGATCTGGCGACCCATCACCTCTGCGCCAAAGAAGCAAAAAACACCCCAGATACTCGATCCTGTTCCCAAATTTACGCCGTAGTGCCCCCAGGGCCCTCAACAAATCGTTCGATGCTCAAAATCTCCAACGCATCCTGCCTCAAAACCCCGCCTAAACCCGATCTCGTTCCAAAATTTGCCATCTTCATGAATAAGGCAGGATAAGGTCTAGGGAACAGGGGCGTGCCGCAATGACCAGCCCTCGCGCAAGTCGGATCTTTAGATCGGCAGCGCCGTGGTTTCCTTGAGATCCTCCATAACAAAGCTGGCCGACACGTCGGCGATCTGAACCCGTTCGATCAAGCGCTGATAGACCTGGTCGTAGGCCGACACATCGGCCACGCGGACGCGCAGGACGTAGTCGAGATCGCCGGTCATGCGATGCGCCGCCATGATTTCAGGCATGTCAGCAACGGCCGCGCGGAAGGCTTTGAGCCAGGCGGCGCTGTGGTCGTTGGTGCGGATCAAAACAAAAACCTGAAGGCCGAGACCGACGGCCGCAGGGTCAACAACCGCGACCCGTCGCCTTAAAATTCCGCGAGCTTCCAGGCCTTTGATGCGCCGCCAGCAGGCGTTGCGCGACAGATGCACCTGTTCGGCCACAGCATCGACGCTGAGCGAAGCGTCGCGCTGAAGGAGCTGAAGAAGCCGACGGTCGATCTGATCTAAATTTGAGGGCATAGACGGGATAAATTCCACAAATTCAGCAAAATTAAAACCCATTTTGAGACCTAATTCGTCGACTAGCGGCATAGGATGCTAGGGATAAGTTTGGGAGGTTCCTCTATGACACGCCTATGGCAACGCCTTTTTGTCGATCATCCGCAGTCCGTCGATGAAACTTACTTCGAGCACATGCGCTTTGCGGGCTGGTTTTCCGCGCGTTTGTTGCTGGCGGGCGGGGCCGCGTTGGTCCATGCCCTGATCCCGTGCCTGTTCGAAAAAACTGCTAGCCGCTTGATCGAGGAGATGCACGCACGCATGACGCGGCGACGCTAAAGCGGACGCCAAGTCGATTGAAGGTCCATCGACGCCCAGAACACGCGGCCCAGAAAAGCGGCTCGCGGCCTAATCCTATCCCGCCGTGTCTGATACCAGCGGCGACCCAGAATAACTCTTATGTTTGCTGGTATTAGGCAGGTCACAACACTCAGACTTGGGCTGGCAAATCTGGGAACGCGTGCGCGACTTCGCGGTGGGTGATTTTGCCCTTGTGAACATTAAGGCCTAGGGCCAGGTGCGGGTCTGCTGCGCAGGCTGCCTGCCAGCCCTGACTCGCAAGCGCGCGCGCAAAGGGCAAAGTGGCGGCGTTGAGGGCGTAAGTTGAGGTTTTGGGCACGCCGCCTGGCATGTTGGCCACGCAGTAGTGTACGACCTCGTCGATCACGTAGGTGGGGTTTTCGTGGGTCGTCGGCCTGGAGGTTTCAAAGCACCCGCCCTGGTCGATGGCGATATCGACGAGGACGGCGCCTGGTTTCATAGTTTTCAGGTCCTCGGCCGTCACCAATTTTGGCGCCTTGGCCCCTGCGACCAAAACGGCACCGATCACCACATCCGCCGTCTTCAGCGCGGCCGCGAGGGCGGCGCGGGTGGAAAACTGCGTTTTCAAAGAAGCGCCGAACTGCACATCCAATTGTTCCAACAGGGCTACATTCAAATCAAAGACGGTCACATCGGCGCCCATGCCGACGGCCATTTGCGCCGCGTGGCGACCCGATACGCCGCCGCCAAGAATCAGCACTTTTGCAGGCGCGACACCTGGCACCCCGCCGATCAGCAAGCCCTGGCCGCCGTTGCTGTGCTGCAAAGTCGTCGCGGCAACATGGACCGACATACGTCCTGCGACCTGCGACATGGGGCGCAGCAGCGGCAAGGCACCGTTCTTGTCCGTAATGGTTTCGTAGGCAAGGGCGGTGCAACCCGATCGTAGCAATCCCTCGGTCTGGGGTCGGTCGGGGGCCAGATGCAGGTAGGTAAAGAGCAACTGGTCGGCGCGCAGGAGCGCCAGTTCCTCGGGCTGGGGTTCCTTAACTTTGACGATCATCTGCGCCTCGCCGAAGATCGCGTCGCGATTTGCCTCAATAGTAGCCCCCGCCTGGGCGTAAGTGGCGTCATCGGCGCCGATGCCCGCGCCCGCGCCCGCCTGAACCGTGACGTCGTGACCATCGCCGATCAGGGCAGCGACCGATTCAGGCGTCAGGCCAACGCGTCGTTCTTGCGGTTTAATTTCACTTGGAACGCCAATTTTCATCGTTTCATCTCCTTAAGTACGAAAGCCATTCGGATTTATATTGATGCCACTGAATGGCTTTAGGTGCTTTGTTGGCGCGGATGTTCCCAGCCTTGATGGGTCCAATCGACTTGGAATCCGCTTTGAGGCCTAGGTGCCAGACCGAGCCCGAAATGTCCTTGCAAATGCGTCGCGGAGGAAGGTAGGGTTTAAGACAATATTGCGCGCAAACTAAAAATAGGCGGAGAATTTCTCAAGTGGACGCTATTGACTTGAAGATACTACGAAATCTGCAAGAGGACTCGAGTCCAACCAATGCAGAATTGGCCGAGGTGGTGGGCCTTTCGCCTGCCGCCTGCCATCGCCGAGTCAAGGCGCTCGAGGCTGCGGGCCTGATCGCCTCCTACCAGGCGCATCTCAATGCCAATGCCTTGGGATTGTGCACCTCTGTCTTCATTTCGGTGGAACTCGACGGCCAGCGCGCGGACCAACTGCGACGGTTTGAGGCGGCAGTTGCCGCGATTCCGCAAGTTATGGAAGCTACCTTGTTGGCGGGCACCGCCGACTATTTGCTACGTGTGATCGTCAAGGATGTGGAAGATTATGAGCGCCTGCACGCCGAACACCTTACGGCCCTACCGCATGTGGGCCGCCTGCAAAGCCAGTTTAGTTTGCGGAAAATTGTCCGAAAAACGGCTTTGCCAATTTAATTGCTGAACAAGTAACGAAACCAGCGTAACGGACCAGGGACGGACGCTTGGCGAAAGCTCTTGCGCCCCTCCAAGCCAGTTTCCTGCCGAGGTGTCATGACGTATTGCCAAAGGGCTGCTTGCCTGCTCATAAACATTCTCCAAAAATATGTACTGAGTACACATAGATCGATTCAAAAATTTATGCAACCCTTGCGCAAATGGGGCGGAGATGGCTGTGACATTTAAGAAACAGTCTCGCATGACGGGACCGAGCCTGAAAACTTGGCGCAAGGCTCTGGCGCTGACCCAAGGCGAGGCGGCGACAGCTTTGGGGCTGAAGTTGCGCATGTTTCAACACTATGAAAAAGGCGATCATCCGATTCCGCGTTCCATGGCTTTGGCGTGCTGGGCCCTTAAGCAAGGGCGGCACGACTTTGATGGCACCAAGGCCCAAAAAACCAAGGAACGCCTCGCGCTCGTCTTGGCGGGGGACGACGCCAAACTCAGGGCCAAGAAGCTCAAAAAGTTGGGCCTCCCCGCTTTAACCGAGACTTCGTGAGCCAGCGCGCCCCGAAGGCCCTGGCCTACTGGCTGCTGGCTTTGAGTCTTTGGATCGTGGGCACCGCAGTGATCGGTGCTATAACGCGCTTGACCGACTCTGGTCTGACCATGATGACCTGGGACGCGGTCGAACCCTGGTGGCCGTCGGCGGCGCGAATCCGCCAGTACTTCGCGCTCTATCAGACGACTCCCGAATCCCAAGTGACCGCTTTTACCTTTGACCAGTTCATCCCGCGCTTTTTCTGGGAATGGTTTCACCGCAATTGGGGGCGGGCGCTGGGCCTCCTGGCCCTGGGGGGCACCCTCTACTTCGCGGTCCGTCGTCAGATGCCGCGCGCGTTCGCGCCTGTGGTCGTCGCTGCGCCGTTTTTGATTGGCTTTCAGGGGTTCCTTGGTTGGTTTATGGTCCATTCGGGTTTTGACACCGCCATGGGGGTCAGCCACTATCGCTTGGCGCTGCACCTCGGCGGGGCTTTTGTTGCCCTGGGCCTATTTTACTGGACCGCTCTGCGCATTCTTTGCCCCACGCCCAACTGGTCGCTGCCAAGGACTCCCTGGGTCTTGGGCTTTGGGCTCTTGATCCTAACCCTGATCTTTGGGGCGTTCACGGCGGGCCTCAACGCCGCGGACGCATCGCGGACCTGGCCGCACTTTCACGAGGATCAATTCTTTCCACGGGTCTTGTGCGACGGCGATGCGCCCTGGGCCCCTAGCTGCTGGGTTAACAGTCCTTGGGGGGTACACTTTGTCCATCGAACGTTGGCCTTGGCGGCGGCGACCGCCATCGGGGGGGCCGCCGTTACGACCTTGGTTCGGCGACCAAGCCCCGCGTCCGTCAGGATCGCAGGCGCGGCTTTGGCGGTTGTGACGACGCAGTTTTGCTTGGGCGTCTGGTTGGTGCTCATGCCGGGATCGATCCTGAACCCGAGCGCGGCGAAACTCGCGCTTGCGGTGGGGCATCAGGTGGGGGGGATCGCTTTGTTCATCCTTGTCTTGACCGCCCTCTATGGTGGCGCAAAAGGGGCGTCGAGCGCCGAGAAGGCGGCTTGACCCCAGCGGTGCGGGTCCCTAAAGGCCAGGCCTCCACAGCAGAACAGTATAGAAGGTAGGCCAGAGTCCCATGGCAAACTCCCCCCAGGCAAAAAAGCGCGTGCGAACCAACGCAACCCGCGCGCGCATCAACGCGGCGCGTCGGTCACGGGTACGGACCTTTTTGAAAAAAGTTGATTTGGCGATTGTCGGCGGTGACCAGGTCTCCGCGACGCAGGCCCTGCGCACGGCGCAATCGGAACTTATGCGCGGGGTTGCGCGCGGGGTGTTCAAAAAAAATACGGCAGCCCGCACCATTTCCCGCCTGAACGCACGGGTCAAAGGCATGGGTGCCTAGAGCGACGCGCCACCTCATCTCTCTGAAGGGCCAGAATAATACCGGCGCGACCCAGAATGACTCTTATGTTCGCTGGTATAGTGGTCGCGACTGCGGCCCCCCCATCGCTGGCCCCCTTTTTCTGAAATAAAGGGCTCTGAATCGTCCCATGGCGCAGCAAAGTTCTTACTCGTACGAGGAGTTGATCTCTGCGGGCCGCGGAGAGCTGTTCGCGCCGCTGGGGCCGCAGCTGCCGCTGCCGCCCATGCTCATGTTCGATCGGATCAGCACCATCGCTAAAACCGGTGGCACCTATAACCGCGGTCAGGTGGTGGCGGAATTGGACATCAGGCCCGACCTTTGGTTCTATCCCTGTCATTTTCAGCAAGATCCCGTCATGCCTGGTTGCCTGGGCGTCGATGCGCTGTGGCAGCTGGCCGGGTTTTACTTGGGTTGGTTGGGCGGTGAGGGAAAGGGGCGTGCCCTTGGTGCGGGCGAGATCAAGTTTGTTGGCCAGGTCCGCCCGACGGTGGGCAAAGTCATCTACAAAATTTCGATCCGCCGGGCCAAAATTTCGGGGGCTTCTATCGCCTTTGCCGATGGTCTTGTTTATGCAGACCAGAACCTTGTCTATGACTGTCGGGGGCTGCGCGTCGGCCTCTTCACCCAAGAATCTTTGGAGGCTATGGATCAATGAGTTTGCCGCGCGTCGTCATTACGGGTTTTGGTCTTGTGTCGTCTTTGGGCGGCAATCGCGCCGAGGTGTGGGACGCGCTCCAGTCGGGAACTTCGGGCCAGGTCTTCGATGCCAGTTTCGCCGACCATGGCTTCCGCTGTCACGTTTCGGCGCCGCCAAAAGTCTGTGCCCTCGATGTCTTGGATCGCAAGACCCAAAGGTTCATGGGCGAAACGGCGGGCCTTGCGTACCTTGCCGCCCAAGAAGCCGTCGAGGCGGCGGGCCTGTCCGAGGCGGAGGTCCGCTCGCCGCGCACGGCGCTGATCGTCGGCTCTGGGGGCCCTTCAACGAGTGTGCAGGTGGGCATCGCCGATACGGTGCGCGCGCGCGGTGCCCGCAAGGTGGGGCCGACACTGGTGCCCAAGATCATGAGTTCGGGCGTGTCGGCGGTGCTCTCAACCCTATTGCAAACCCAAGGCCCGTCCTATTCCATCTCGTCGGCCTGCTCGACCTCGGCGCATTGCCTTGGCCATGCCATGGAATTGATTCAACTGGGTAAAGCCGACCGCGCCCTTGCGGGCGGTGCAGAGGAAGTGGACTGGACCATGGCCGTGGCGTTCGACGCCATGGGCGCCATGTCTGCGGGCCGCAATGCGACCCCCACGAGCGCATCGCGCGCCTACGACGCCGATCGCGACGGTTTTGTCATCTCGGGTGGGGGCTCGATTCTGGTTTTGGAATCCCTGGAGGTTGCCGAGGCGCGCGGCGCGCCCATTTTGGCCGAACTTGTCGGCTACGGCGCCAGCGCTGACGGCTACGATATGGTCGCGCCCTCGGGCGAAGGGGCGGTTCGGTGTATGCGCCAGGCTTTGGATCAGGCGGGCCATCCGACCATCGACTATATCAATACCCACGGCACCTCGACACCCTTGGGCGACACGCGCGAGTTGGAGGCTTTGGCCGAGGTCTTTGGTGGCCCAAGCCGCGTTCCCCCGCTGTCATCGACCAAATCGCTCTCGGGTCATGCTCTGGGCGCGGCTGGGTCGAACGAGGCAGCCTATTGCTTGCTCATGATGCAGCACAGGACCCTGATCGCGTCGGCCCATATTGACAAGTTGGACGACCAGGCGGCGGGCTTCGATATTGTTCAGCGCAACCGGGTGGGGACGATCAACCATGTTCTGTCCAACTCGTTCGGCTTCGGTGGCACGAACGCGACCCTGATCTTTCGGGCGGTCTAGTCCGCCTCCAAGCGCTGGAGGCGCGTTAAGGAACGTCCGCACCTCTTGACACGACCCAAATCATCCCCACTTGCCCTGTACTGACCGAGGTAGGCCCGCCGAATGAGGGGGCCAGGCATCGGACAGTTGGCGCCAGTTGCCTGGGCCACCCTCTATTGTCGCTTAACAAAAGGATGATTTTATGCCGACTTACGACTTCACCCCCCTGTTTCGGTCTGCCGTAGGTTTTGACCGTGTGAGCCAGCTGGCCGATCGGGCCTTGCGCATGGACGAACAAGCCAGCGCTTACCCTCCTTACAATATCGAAAAGGTCTCGGAAGACGACTACCGCATCACCATGGCGGTGGCGGGCTTTGCCGACTCTGAAATCGACATCACGGTTCAGGAACATACGCTGATCATCAAGGCCAAGAAGCAAAAATCCGACGATCAAGCTGCGGCCAATACGGTCTATTTGCATCGGGGCATCGCCAACCGCTCGTTCGAACGTCGTTTCCAGCTCGCCGATCATATCCATGTCACCCATGCGCACTTGCAAAATGGCTTGTTGCACGTAGATCTGCTGCGCCAAGTGCCCGAGGCTTTGAAGCCACGCAAGATCGAGATAGGCCAAGGCCAGAGCCCCGCGCAGTCGCGCGTGATCGAAAGCAAAGCCGCTTAGATCTGATCCCATCTTAAAGACGCAGGCTAGGTCTCTGACCTAGCCTGTTTTTTGTCGCGGAAGATTTAAGTTTGCGAGGCAGTGGCGTTTGTGTACGCTGGCCCTGGGCGACACGGGATGTGTCGCTTTAGGAATGTCCCGCCCAGGCAAAGCAGGTCACAAGGTCCCTGTTTTGGGGGACGAGCTCATGGAACCAGACCAAGCCAAGCCGTCGCGTCGGGGTTGGAACTTCACCCCCGCCTTGCCGCTTAAGCCTGCGCCCTATTGGCACTGGCCGTTGCGGCCGCTGGCGGCTGGCGCCTACCTGTTGCGCAGTTGGAATCCTCTGGGCACGCGTTGCTTGTTTCTGGTCGCGGCGATTCTGGTTTGGGCCTTTTTCACGCCCGATCTGGCGCGGATGCAGCGGCTCGCCGTCGGGTGGGTCGCCGAAATCTGGGTTCGCAATGCGGCGATCTTGCTGATCGTTGCGGGCGGTCTGCATGTCTTGCTGTGGGGGCTTAAGGTGCAGGGGGCCGCGTTCCGCTACGACATGCGCCCGCTAATGCGGGGTCCGAAAACCTACTTTTTTCGCAATCAAGTCTGGGACAATGTGCTTTGGTCCTGCGTTGCTTTGCAGTTCTGGACCTTGTTTGAAGTGCTTATGTGGCTTGCCTACGCCAACGCTTGGGTGACGCCGCTCACATTTGCGGCCAATCCCATCCTGTGCGGGCTGCTGATCGCGTTGGTGCCGATCTGGGCAGGGTTCTATTTCTACGCCCACCACCGTCTGCTGCATACCAAATTTCTGTTTCGCTATGTGCATTCTTGGCATCATAAGAACCTCAATACGGGGCCGTGGTCGGGCCTGGCCATGCATCCGGTTGAGAGCTTTATTTTGATGACCGACGTGCTGATTTTCTTGATCGTTCCCGCCCATCCCGTCCACATCTTGTTTCTCATGTTTCACCACGGCATCGGCGCGCCGACCTCGCACGCGGGGTTTGACAAGCTCAAGATCGGCAAGCGCGGCGGAATCGCCGTCGGCGATTTTTTCCATCAACTCCATCATCGGTTTTTTGACTGCAACTACGGAACCTATGAAACCCCCTGGGACCAGTGGTTTGGAACCTTTCACGACGGCACTGAGGACGGGCCTATACCGGTTCAGCAAGGGAACCGCCGCCACAAAGAAATCAACCACTCTCGAAGTCTCGGGACCTAGCCCTCCAAGACGCGACGAAGCAGATCGACGTCTTCGTCAAACCCGTTGTCGGCTCCCCGCAGTTCTTCGACTTTGCGAATGGCGTGCATGACGGTTGTATGATCGCGCCCGCCAAAGCGCCGTCCGATCTCGGGCAAGGACCGCGACGTTAGCTGCTTGGACAGGTACATGGCGACTTGCCGCGGGCGAGCGACCGAGCGCGCCCGGCGGGAGGAGTGCATTTCACTCGTGGGAATCGCAAAGTGATCGGCGACCTTCTTCTGGATTTCTTCGATGGTGATCCGACGATCGTTGGCGCGCAACACGTCTTTGAGCACTTCCTGGGCCATGACCAGGGTGACCTGGCCGCCGATCAAGGTGGAATGGGCGACGAGGCGATTGAGCGCGCCTTCCAACTCACGAACGTTGGAGGAGATGCGATAGGCCAAGAACTCCAAGACTTGCGGCGGGATTTCGATGGGCAGATGGTCGGCCTTGCTCTCCAAAATGCCCAGCCGCAAATCATAGGTTGTCGGCTGCAAATCCGCCACCAAGCCCCATCCCAGCCGCGACTTCAGTCGGTCTTCGAGGCCCTGCAATTCTTGGGGCGGGCGATCCGCCGAGACGATAATTTGGTGATTTTGATCAACGAGGGCGTTGAAAGTATGGAAGAACTCCTCCTGGCTCGCTTCTTTGCCGCTGATGAACTGAATATCATCGATCATGAGCACATCGACGGTCCGAAAGGCTTGTTTGAACTCCATCATCTTCTTGTTCCGTAGCGCGGTCACAAACTGCCACATGAATTTTTCTGCGGAAAGATAGACAACTTGCCGTTCGGGCTCCACCTCCTTCAGGCGCCAGGCGATGGCGTGCATGAGGTGGGTTTTGCCCAGGCCGACGCCGCCGTAAAGGAATAGGGGGTTAAAAGCGACTTGGCTGGAATCGGCAACGCGCTGGGCGGCGGCGAACGCAAGCTCATTGGGTTTACCAACGACAAATCGTTCGAAGGTGCAGCGCCGGTCCAGCGGCGTCGCCTCGCCAAAAATTAGGCCCGTTGAGGGATCTTTGGAAGTATCGGCAAAGGCGCGGCCCCCCCTTAGGATGCGAGCGGGTTTGGCCGCCGAGACCTGATCGCTCAACCCCCTGGCCAGCGGCGGCAGATTGGATGGGGTGTGCGGTTGCGCCTGAATTTGGTTGGGCCGTTCGCTGACACGCACGATAATCTCGACCGACTGGATGGTCGCAAATTCCCCGCACCAAAGTGTGCGAAGACGCGCGGCATAGTTGGCCTGGACCCAATCGCGCACGAAGCGCGACGGTACGGACAGGCGCAAGCGGTAGGTGTCAAAATCCGCGAGCTCGAGGGGCTTAAGCCATGATCTATAGGTCGAATCGCCAAACTCGGTCTGCAACCGGTCCCGGATCCGCGCCCACGCCGCCTCCAGCTTTGACTGCTGATCCAAAACGGGCGCGTCGCCCGTTTGCCCATCCACGCTCTGGTTCTTGGCCTGGCTCATACTTGGGTTCATACCAGCGCTCCGCCCCAGGGTATGCGCGCACGGGGGCCGCCGTCGCGGCCCCTATACCAGCGAACATAAGAGCCCTTCTCAATCTCCGCTGGTATCATATCAACCTCCAAAAAACCCAAAAACAACGTGGCGGCGTGGTGATCCAAGCCCGCGAATTCTTCAATCCTCCTTGGCCTCCGAACCAGCGAATCTCCCAGGTCTTGGGGCTTTGACACCCTCCCTCCTTAGGCCCGTCGGTGCTTGACGCGCTGGGCCTGCATAAGTCAGGACTTGGCGACGCCAGACGCTCGATGAGGATTGCAACGCCATCGACATAGGCGAAGGTTTTGCGACCTGCCAAGGGCCGACCCGAAAACTTTTTCCGTCGAATCGCAAATAAATTTATTGACGCCCCTTCCGCGCTTGTGGGACCTTGTTGGTGCCTCTGATCAAAAACATAAACTTATCAGCGGGTTAAGGCACCGACTCCGACCTTGGGGATTCTCCTTGGGGCGTTCCTCCCGTCCGCCGATCTTTGTCGATCTGTGAAAAATTGACTGAAACTTGGGTCTCTGCCCTGTCGAAACGATTCGCTGCCCTAAGCGGAATCTAACGTCGGTTCGACATTGCAAACAGCCCCGTCCATTCGCCCCGTTCAGCGCGTCCAAATGGCGTTTTTGACCTGGTTTTGCAAAAAAGCTGCGTGTGCTTCCCGTTCCTCGGCGGTGGGCGCATGGGGCCGGAGGGGGCGTTGGACGCCCGTCGGACGCAAGTCGGCGGCGAGCGTTTGCGCGGCCAGGGCCGAGGCCCCCAGGGGCGCGTTGTCGCCGCCCAGGCTGAGGCCTCGCTGACGGCCCCCAGAGAGTTCCGCATAAACCTCCGCTAGGATCTCCGAATCGAGCAAAGCCCCATGAAGAGATCGGTTGCTATTATCGACCCCCAAGCGACGGCAGAGGGCATCCAAGCTATTCTTTTGCCCTGGAAATTTTTTGCGCGCGAGGGCCAGCGTGTCGATGACGCGCGCGGGGTCCAGGGGCGGGAAGTCAAGCCGCGCGAGCTCCGCGTCGATAAAACCGACATCGAAGGCTGCGTTGTGGATCACCAGCGGCGCATCGCCCAGGAAGGCCAGAAATTCCTCGACGACCTCGGCGAATCGGGGACAGCTTTTGAGCTGATCGTCGGTAATGCCCGTGATTTGGGAGGCGCCCGCGCTCATGGATCGCTCGGGATTCAGATAGACCTGGTAGGTGCGACCCGTGGGAACGAGGTCGGCAATCTCGACGCAGCCAATTTCGACGAGGCGGTCGCCTTGCTTGGGGTCAAGGCCTGTGGTTTCCGTATCGAGAACGATTTGACGGTCGATCATGCGCCCGTTCTAAATCAGGGGACTGGGGAAAGGTGATCCCAACGGGCCAAAAGGGCGCTTTTATCGCCGAGGCCAGGTCGCACCGCCGTCGGGACCCTCCGCGCCAGCGAAGACCGAAGGCCACTTGCCTGAATAGCAACAAGCATCGGGCCTTGGGCCCTCATACAAGCGCGGTACCTAGTTGGCTTTCCCTGCGTCACTCCCTATTGAGGACCAAACTCAACGCGACTTGCGTTGCTTATAGGAATTGCGTTGCTTATAGGAATAGAGAGGAAACCCGCATGTCCGCCCACCACGAAGCCCTTGTTCATGCCATGGTGTTGATTTCCGCCTCGGACGGATCGATGCAAGACGCGGAGATCGCCAGCATTGGCCGAATCATCCGCGATGCGCCCATTTTTGAGGGTTTCGATCCAGAACAGTTGCGCCCGATTACCGAGGCGTGCGCCGCCGCCCTGGCTCAGGAGGATGGCCTGGACCTGATCGTCGCCTCCATCGTCGATAAGCTCAATGGTCCCTTGGCGGAAACCGCCTATGCGTTCGCGCTCGATATCGCGGCAAGCGATGGGAAAGTCGCGCCCGAGGAGATGTCGATTTTGGAGATGCTGCGCCACGCCCTCAATATCGATCGGTTGATCGCAGCGGGCATTGAGCGGGGCGCGCGTGCCCGGTTTTATCGACTTTAGGGGTGCGTTTCTTTGGGGGTCTCAGTGCGGGGCAGATCCCAGCAGGAGGATAAGGTTTGGGCGGGCCTAAGCCTGGCGACGCCGCGCCTCATGGGCGTCCTC
Source organism: Alphaproteobacteria bacterium (assembly GCA_965229645.1). Classification (GTDB taxonomy): domain Bacteria; phylum Pseudomonadota; class Alphaproteobacteria; order UBA7985; family UBA7985; genus CAXQZM01. The sequence goes on along the minus strand of OZ245893.1, from coordinate 2,096,562 downwards.
AACCTCACGCCCGATAGCTTTTCCGACGGGGGGAAATTCCGAGACCCCAGCGCCGCCTTGGCCCAGGCGCGTCGGCTCATCGCCGAGGGCGCCGACATTCTGGACCTGGGCGGGGAAAGCACCCGCCCAGGAGCCACGCCAGTCTCGCCCGCCCAAGAACAGGACCGCGTTCTGCCCCTGATCGAGGCGCTGGCGGGTCAGCCCGTGCGCCTGTCGATCGACACGCGCCACGCCAGCACCGCGCGCGCCGCGGTGGCTGCTGGCGCGCACATATGGAACGACGTGACGGCCCTGACGGGGGATCGGGATGCGGTGGCGACGGCGCTCGATCTGCGGGTACCGCTTTGCCTCATGCATATGCAGGGCCAACCCCAGACCATGCAAGCCAATCCGCAATATGGCGACGTTGTGGCCGAGGTGCGCGAGGCCCTGCTGGCGCGCGCGCAGGCCCTGGTCGCCCAAGGGCTGGACCCCAGCCTGATTTGCCTCGACGTCGGTATCGGATTTGGCAAAACCCTCGACCACAATTTGCGTCTCTTGGCCAATCTGCGGCAGTTTTGCGATGTGCCTTACGCGCATCTGCTTGGGGCCAGCCGTAAGTCGTACATTGAAAAAGCCGCAACGGGGCTCGGGCCGCTGCCCCCCGATCAGCGCCTGCCAGGGTCTTTGGCCACTGAGGTCTTGGCCTTGTCGCAAGGCTGCCGACTGTTTCGCGTCCACGACGTCGCGGCAACGCGCCAGGCCTTAACAATTGCTGAACAAATATTAAGGGCACCTTGACCCCCCAAGGCGCGCGCGTCAAGGCGCGCCCATGCGCCTATTCGGAACCGACGGCATTCGCGGCACCGCCAATGCTTTTCCCATGACCACCGCCATCGTCACCAAAGTGGCCAAAGCGGCGGGCCATATTTTGCGGCCCGAGGGGCTGAAAAATCCGCTTGTGATCATCGGCAAAGATACGCGCCTGTCGGGCTATACTTTTGAACCCGCGCTGGTGGCGGGGTTTGCATCGGTTGGCTGGAATGTACAACTGCTCGGCCCCTTGCCGACACCTGCGATTGCCGCGCTCACCAAGTCCATGCGCGCGCATATGGGCCTCATGATTTCCGCGAGTCATAATCCCTACGCCGACAATGGGTTAAAGATTTTTGGCGCCGACGGGTTCAAAATTTCGGAGCGCCAAGAGACCCAAATCGAGGACATGGTCGCCAAGCAAGACCGCGAGGGCGAAGACTTTTTGCTGGCTCCGGCAACCGATGTCGGGCGCGTCAGCCGCGTCGATGGGTCCGACGGGGCTGGCGGACGCTATATCGAGTTGGCCAAATCCTCGTTTCCGAGCGATCTGAATTTATACGGTATGAAGATCGTTTTGGATTGCGCTCACGGGGCGGGCTACCGGGTCGCCCCGCGCGTCTTGCACGAGTTGGGCGCGGAAGTGATCGCCATGGGCGTTGACCCCAACGGCACCAATATCAACGACCAAGTCGGCGCGACCGCGCCCGCAGCCTTGCAGGCGCGGGTGCGCGCCGAACAGGCCCAGATGGGCATCGCTCTGGACGGAGACGCCGACCGGCTGATCATCGTAGATGAGCAAGGGGCCATGGTCGATGGCGATCAAATCCTGGCAACCCTGGCGACCTTTTTGCAGGAAACCGACCGACTGCGCGGCGACACCGTGGTCGCCACCCTTATGTCCAACTTGGGCCTGGAGACCTACCTCAGGACGCGCGGCCTGAGCTTGGTTCGTACGCCGGTGGGCGATAAGCACGTGGTGCGCAAGATGCGCGAAATCGGCGCTTGCTTGGGCGGGGAACAGTCGGGCCATATGATCCTTAGCGACTATTCCACCACGGGCGACGGGTTGGTATCGGCCTTGCAAGTTTTGGGCCTCATGCGGCGCAAAGGCCTCGAAGCCTCCGCCGCCACGCGCTGTTTTCAACCTGTCCCGCAGGGCCATCGCCATATCGCGTTTCGCGGCGCGAATCCTTTGGAGGACGCGCGCGTGCGCCAATCCCTCGCGGCGACGGAGGCGGCGTTGGGCAGCAAAGGCCGGGTTGTGGTCCGCAAATCGGGCACCGAAGCCCTGCTGCGCCTCATGGTCGAAGCGGAGTCGACCGCGACGGTGACCCAGACCCTCGACGCGCTTGAAGCAGCGGTGACGATCTAATACCAGCGGCGACCAGGAATGACTCTTATGTTCGCTGGTATAAGGGCCGCGACTGCGGCCCCCGTAGCGGCCCCGAGAATAGCGCGAAAGCGCCTCGGGGTAAAGCGAAGGCCCGTCGGAGGCGAAACGCGAAGCGTTTCTGCCGTGAGACACAAAAAACGGCCAAAAAAGTGCCAACTTTTTTGGCCGTTGGTATAAGTCGCATGCACGGCAAGGTTCTGATCATCGCGGGATCGGACTCGGGCGGCGGCGCGGGCATTCAGGCCGACATCAAGTCGGTCACAGCCCTCGGCGGCTTTGCCATGACCGCTCTTACAGCGCTCACGGCGCAAAATTCGTTGGGAGTGCAGGCGATTCACGAGGTGCCGCTTGACTTTATCGAGCGGCAAATTCGCGCGTGTCTCGATGATTTTGGCGCTGACGCGATCAAGACGGGCATGCTGCACTCGGCCGAGGTCATCGCCTGCGTGCATCGGGTCTTGGCGGACTATCCGCAGATCCCGCTGATTTGCGACCCCGTCATGCGCGCCAAGGGCGGCGCGGCCTTGTTGCAAGACAGCGCGCAGGTGGCCCTGCGGGAGCTGCTGCTGCCGCGCGCCTTCGTGATCACGCCCAACGTCCCCGAGGCGGAGGCGCTCACGGGCCGCGCAATTCCCGATCCAGACGCGATGGCGGCGGCGGGCACTGCTTTGTGCGGCCTTGGATGCCAATTGGCGCTCATGAAGGGGGGGCACTTGCCAGGCCAGTCCATGACCGACCTGCTGGTCAGCGCCCAGACCTGCCAGGAACTTGCGCCAGGACGCGCGCGCGCGGACAGCCGCCATACCCATGGCACGGGCTGTACCCTGGCGGCGGCGCTGGCCACGGGCCTAGCGCAGGGTCTCGATTCCTACACCGCCGCTGATCGCGCGGTGGGCTTTGTGGCGGGGGCCTTGGCCCAAGCCCCTGGCTACGGCAGGGGCCATGGACCCTTGAACCATGCTTGGCAGACCCACCCCTAAAGCGCGGGGCCGAGCGCATCCATGACCAACCAAGTCCTGCCGTTCTTGATTCACGGGACCGACATGTCGGGCCGGCTGGTGCAGTTGAACCAGGTGGCGCAAGACATAGCCAGCCGTCGGGCTTTCCCGGCGCCCGTCCAGGGCTTAGTCGCCGAAGCGACCGCCCTTGCGGGCGGCTTGCATGCTTTGCTCAAATTTCAGGGCAAGTTGATTGTTCAGGTTCGAGGCAAGGGGCCCGTGTCGATGGTGGTGGCGCACGCCGAAGCCGACGGCGGCTTGCGGGCCACGGCAACGGTGGATACGACCCGCCTGCAAGCCTACGGCAAGCACTCGTCGTTCTACGCGCTCTTGGGCGAGGGCCATGTGGCTTTTACCCTCGATCGCGGCGGCGACTTTGAGCGGACGCAAGGAATCGTGACCTTGCAACGGGCGGGGCTCGCCGCATCGCTCCAACACTATTTCGATCAGTCCGATCAGGTCGATTTGCGCGTCGTGTCGGCGGCCCGATTCCGCGAGACGGGCTGGGTCGCGGGCGCGATCCTGCTGCAACGCTTGCCGATGCTCGGTGGCGGCGGGGCGGCCGATTCGACGGCGGCGGGGTCGCGCTACGGCGCGCGGGCGGGCGCCCACCTGGGCCAAGAGGACGCGGCGCATCGTATGTGGGAAACAGCCTTGGCCCTCCTAGGCACGGTGACCGAAACGGAACTGACCGACCCCAACCTCTCGGGCCAACGACTGCTCTACCGCCTGTTCCATGAACAAGGGGTGCGGGTGGGCGAACCCCAGGCCCTGCAGCGCACCTGCGCCTGCGATCGAGAACGCTTCCTAGTCGCTTTGCGGTCGCTCCCGCAAGGGGACCTCGACGACGTTTTTGCGGGGGGGGACGCGTCCTCCACGTGCGAATTTTGCGGGACCACCTTTACGGCAACGCGGGCGGACCTTGGACAAACTGCGCTATGATCGAGCCCTTTGTCACCATGCTCGCTGGGGGCCACCCCAATTCCTTGGGGCGAACGCAGGAAGTGGTGGCCCACGTTCTGGACGCGCCCGCGCGAATCCAGGAACTGCTCCATGCTTATGAGGATGCGGACCCCGTGGTGCGGTTGCGCGTTTCCAACGCCCTCAAGCGGATCGAACAGCAAAATCATGCGCTGATGGTTCAGCACCTTGATGCCTTTCTGGACAAGGTGATCGACCTACCGACCTTAGGCGCGCAACCGTCGGCGCAATGGACCGTCGCCCAAATTTGTCTAGCGCTCAGTCCTGATCTGACGACAGCACAGTACGCGCGGGCTAAGGCGCACCTGATGGGCAACCTGGCGACCATGACGGATTGGATCGTGCTGGCGCAGACGATGGAAACTTTAAGCAAATGGGCGCAAACCGATCCCTCGCTCGCGCGCTGGCTGCTGCCCCACCTCGAACGCCAAAGCCAAGACCCCCGACCCGCTGTCGCCAAAAAGGCGCGCGTGTGTCAGCAACGCCTTGCGTCCCGCCGCCGCGAGCCCTGATCCCATATGCCTGGATCTGAAGTTGGAACAGAGCCTTAATCTCCCTTGCCCATAAGCTCGCGCCACCAGGTGTCGCAGTCCTGCGGGCTGAGCCGACTGGCCAGCCCGAGGCCGACGACTTCGCTTTGGGCGGGTTGAGGGATCGGCTGAAGTTCAACTGCCTCGCCGACGACCTGCACCTGCCACCCCTGGCCGTCGCGACCACGCACCCAGCCCTTAACTCGAAATAGCCCAGGGGGGCGGTTTTGCAAGGCGGCTTTGAGCTGCGCGCCGTCATAAGTTCGCGGGGTTACCAGGTGCCATTTGGTGTAGCGCGGGTGCGTCGCGGGGCCGCTGAACTCGGGCTGGCGCGGATTGACGAGCGCCATATGCTCAAGACTTAAGGCTGCCGTCGTCGTGATCGCGGCGGCGGGGTTCAGCGTGCGAAGGCCGCCTGGAATCGCGTCGGTCTTGCTGACGGCGAGCCAATCGGCGCAGGCGATTTGGCCCTTGATTTGCGGGCCGATCTGCGGATCGTCGATCAAGGTTGGCCCGTGCAGGCCATCGACCACCGTTACGATGGGGGCGTAGGCCAACTCGGGCTCGGCCTTGGCGACTTGGGCAATTTTGGCGGGGTCGGCGATGCCGCTGGCCTCGACGATCAAGTGATCGGGGCGGGGTCGCCGATCCAAGGCTTGGCCGATGGCGACGAAGAGGTCCGCGCCCAAGGTGCAGCAGACGCAGCCGTTGGCCAGTTCGATCGTGTCGTCGCTGGCCGAGACCAGCAGCTTGGCGTCGATGTTGATCGCGCCAAAGTCGTTGACGAGGACGAGGACGCGCAGCCCGTGATCGGAACCGAGCAAGCGGTTGATCAGGGTTGTTTTCCCCGCGCCCAAGTACCCGCCGATGACGGTGAGCGGCAGCGGGTCAGGCGCGATCATAGCAGCGCGGTCATCGAAGGAACGGCACGCCACCGACGACGGTGCCCAGGACCTCGATGTCTTTCAAATCTGCGGGATCCACCTCTCTGGGGTCTTGGGCCAGAACCGCGAAGTCGGCGCGCTTGCCGACCTGGAGGGAGCCGATTTCGCCGTCCATTTTCAGCGTTTGCGCGGCGCCGAGCGTGATCGCGTGCAGCGCCTCCTCCACGGAAATGCGCTGCGATGCGCCCAAGGTATGCCCGCGCATGGTCTGTCGATTGACCGCGCACCAGGCGGTGAACAGCGGCCCCATGGGGGTGACGGGGGCGTCGGAATGAATGGCCGTGATCAAGCCCGCGTCGAGGGCGGCGCGAACGGCGTCCATGGCCGCCGCGCGCTCGGGCCCCAAGGTAAATTCGACGTGCTGGTCGCCAAAGTACCAGATGTGATTGGCAAAGAGATTGCAAGCCACGCCCAGTTCGGCGCATTTGCGGAACTGTGCGGCGTCCATCATTTGACAGTGCTGGAGGACATGGCGCGCGCCAGGCCAGGGGTGCTGGCGGGCGGCGGCTTCGATGGCTTCCAGGCTGACCTGCGCAGCCTCATCGCCATTGACATGGATGTGCATCTGCACGCCGTTTTGCTGCATGACTTGGCACAGCTCGTAGATCAGCTCGGGCGGCGTATTCCAAATACCGTTGGCCTGCCCGCCAACATAGCCTGGCGCGCGCACCCGCGCGGTCCATCCCTGGATCGAGCCGTCGGTCATCAACTTGACCGCGCCCAGCCGCAGTTTGGCGGTGGAACGTGCGCGCAATTTGCGGGCTTTGGCGGCCAGTTCATCGGGGCGGCCCCCCACCGCCCCCAACACCGCAACCAGGCGCGCGGGGAAGTCAGCGCGGGCGGTCAAGCGTATGAGCGGCTCGAGATCCTCGGCTTCGATGGTGGCAAAGAGGTCGGTGACCGTGGTCACGCCCGCGCGCTGGCACACCTGGCCGTAGGCGGTGATGGCGGCCTCGGTCTGGGTCAGGGCGCGCAAGTCGATGCCGACGCGGCGCATGAGCGGGAACATGGCGGCCATTTCCTGCAGTTCCCCCAAGGGTTGCCCGTCGGGGGCCTTGATCACCCCCTCGACGTCCGTTGCTGCGTCGTACCCGACCAGGTCGAGCGCGGCGGAGTTGGCGCAGAGCAGATGGAAGTTGGAGTAGAGGATGACGACAGGCCGCCCCGCCGCCACGGCGTCGAGGTGATGGCGATTGAGGCGGGCATCGCGAAAAAATATGGGGTCAAAGCCCCATCCGATCAGGGGCGCGTCGGCGGGCAAGCGTTCGGCGGCGGCTTGCAAGCGCGCGATGACCGCGTCCAGATTCGTGAGGCCTGGGTGCAAGGTGCCTTGAGGGTCGATGCGGTCGTGATAGCCGCAATAGACGTAGGTCCAGATGGCACCAGCCATCATATGGGCATGCCCCTCCACGAACCCTGGCAGGATGGTGGCCTGGCCCAGGTCCACGAGCGCGTCGGCCCCGCCCCAGGGGTCGGCGCAATCTGCCCCGCCCAGCGCGAGGATGCGCCCATCGCGGACGGCTATGTGGGTTGCGTCGGGCTGGTTCGGGTCCAGCGTCATGGCCCCCCGTGCATGAAACAGGCTTAGGCTACTCATAAGATCTCGCGCGTCCTCTCGTGGCTGCTGCCCGCCGAAGTCTTGGGGCAAGCTAGAAAAAACTTGTGTCTTTGTGGAATAAAATCTAGCCTAGCGGAAGCCCCCAAGTTTCGATGAGGAGATACGAGATGAGATTCGGCGCCAGATTATTCACAACTCTAAGTTCACTCGCTCTGCTGATGGCCGCCCCAGGCGCGGCCGTGCAAGCCCAAGAGGGCGGTACCTTGGTCATCGCCAGCAACCAAGTGCCCCGACATTTGAACGGTGCGGTTCAGTCAGGGATCGCAACCGCCGTTCCCTCGACGCAAATTTTCGCCTCCCTCTTGCGCTACGATGCGGGGTGGGAGCCGCAGCCCTATTTGGCCGAAAGCTGGGAGGTCAGCGAGGATGGCCTCAGTCTGACCTTTAATCTGGTCACCAACGCCACGTTCCACGATGGCGAAGCCGTCACCGCATCGGACGTGGCCTTTTCGATCATGGCCGTGAAGGACAACCATCCCTTTAGTTCCATGTTCGCGCCAGTAGAGGCGGTGGAGACGCCCGACGACCACACCGTCATCATCCAACTCAGCCAACCCCATCCCGCGATTTTGTTGGCCTTGTCCCCTGCTTTGGCCCCCGTCCTGCCCGAACATATCTACGGCGACGGCCAGGATCTGAAATCGCACCCCGCCAACTCGGCGCCCGTGGGATCAGGGCCTTACATGCTCGAGGAATTTACCCCAGGGGAGTCCATTGTTCTGAAGAAAAACCCCACCTTCTTCCTTGAGGGGCGGCCCAAACTCGATGAAATCATCATCCGCATCATCCAGGACCCGACCGCCTTGCTGATTGCCATGGAAAGCGGCGATGCTGACATGTACCCCTTTATGGCGGGCAGCCAGGAAATCAGACGCTTGGAGGAGCAGGCGGATTTAGCGGTGACGAGTGACGGCTACGCCGCCGTCGGGCCGCTCAACTGGCTGGCCTTCAATACGGCGTCCGACAAGCTGAGCGACGTGCGGGTCCGCCAGGCCATTGCTTACGCGGTCGATCGGGACTTTATCGTCAATGCCTTGCATCGCGGCGTCTCGGCCCCGCAGCGCGGCCCGATCATCGAAAGTTCGCCCTTCTTTGACTCGAGCATCCCTGCCTACGATCTGGACCTCGACCGCGCAATGGCGCTGATGGCCGAGGCGGGCTTTGCCGATGGCATGGACCTGACCATCGACTATATCCCAGGCCCCTCGGAGCAGCAGCAGACCATCGCCGAGTATATGAAGTCGCAACTCGCCAAGATCGGCATCGACGTGACCGTGCGCGCCGCGCCCGACTTTCCAACTTGGGCGGGCCGTGTCGGCGGTCATGATTTTGAATTGACCATGGACGTGGTGTTCAACTGGGGCGATCCTGTGATCGGGGTCCACCGCACCTACCTGTCGGACAATATCCGTGAAGGTGTGATTTGGTCCAACACGCAGCAATACGCGAACGATCAGGTCGATACCTTGCTGAACGCGGCCGCAACGGAAATGGACTTCGACGCCCGCAAGCACCTCTACGATGAGTTTCAGCAGATCGTTGCCACCGACCTGCCGATCTACTGGATCAATGCGGTTCCCTACCATACAGCCTATCGCAACGATTTGCAGAACGTGCCCACGGGCATTTGGGGCACCATGCACCCCATGGATATGCTGGAGTGGGCGCGCTGAATCGGCCTCTGGTGTAACTGCATAGCGGGGAGGGGTTGGCTGCCCCTCCCGACTGTACCCTAGTTAGATCGGTATGCGATCTTGACGCGGCGGTTTCTTGTTTCCCGTCTCCTCTCAGGGCTGGGCCTCATGCTGGGGGTCTTGGTTCTCAACTTCCTGCTGATTCGTTTGGCCCCTGGCGACCCCGCGCTCGTGATCGCGGGCGAGTTGGGCGGCGTGACCGAGGAAATTCTAGCGGACATTCGCGCCGAATACGGCCTCGACCGCCCTTTGATTGTGCAGCTGGGGGCTTACTTGGGCAACTTGGCCACGGGCGACTTGGGCCATAGCTATTTTTTCAATCAGCCCGTCGCCAGCCTGATCGCCGCCCGGATCGGCCCAACGGTCTTGCTGGTCGTGACCGCGCAGCTGCTCTCCATCCTGATTGGCATCGTCCTGGGCGTCATTGCCGCGCGCCGGCCCCAGGGCCTCACCTCGGGGCTCGTTTCCATGTTTGCGGCCCTTGGCTATGCCGTGCCCGTGTTTTGGACGGGCCTCATGCTGATCATTCTCTTCGCCAGCACCTGGCCCTTATTTCCTGTCGAGGGCATGGCCTCGGTCCGGTTGCGCGATGCGTCCTGGATCGTCCAAACCGTCGATGTGGCGCATCATTTGGTGTTGCCCGCCTTTACCTTGGCTATCATCTACTTGGCCCAGTACGCGCGCCTTACGCGCGCCTCCATGTTGGAGGTCTTGTCGAGCGACTATGTGCGCACCGCCTACGCCAAAGGCCTCAGCGAACCTGTTGTCTTGTTCCGCCATGCGCTGCGCAACGCCGCCCTGCCGATCTTGACTGTCGCGGGCCTGCAATTTGGCAATTTGATCTCGGGCGCGCTGCTGGTGGAAACCGTATTCAACTGGCCTGGGATGGGGCGCCTGGCCTTCGACAGCATTTTGCGCCGCGACTATACCACCGTCTTGGGCGTCCTATTTTTTGCCTCGGCCCTCGTGGTTGTGGCCAATATCATCACCGACATCAGCTATCGATGGGCCGACCCTCGACTGCGCAGCACCGCATGACCGCGCCGCAATCAACGCCTCTGCCGACTCCCATCTCGCCTGGACGCCAAGCCTGGCAGGTGTTCTCGCGCAACTGGACCGCCATGCTGGGCTTGGTCGTTCTGGGGCTGGTCGTGCTCGCCACGCTCTACGGCCAGCTGTTTTTCGACCGCAACCCCTACGAGATCGTTTGGGCGCCGCACGAGGCGCCCAACCTTGCGGCGGACTTTCCCCTTGGGACCGACTACTTGGGCCGGGATGTCATGGTCGGCGTGCTCAAGGGCGGCGCGCCGACCCTGGCGGTGGCGGCGTGCGCGGCGCTGATTACCATGGTCTTGGGCATGGGCATCGGCGCGCTGGCGGGGTTTTACGGCGGCTGGATCGACACGGCGCTCATGCGTCTGGCGGAGTTTTTTCAGGTGCTGCCCGCGCTGCTGTTCGCCATGGTGCTGGTAACGCTGTTCTCGCCGACCTTGACGACCATCGCGCTGGCCATCGGCGTGGTCAGTTGGCCGCAAACCGCGCGTTTGACCCGCGCCGAGTTTTTGAAGATTCGCGAACTCGAGTACGTGGCGGCGGCCCGTTCCATCGGGTCAGGGTCGGCGCGCCTGATCTGGCGGGTCATCTTGCCCAATGCCGCGCCGCCCCTGATCGTCTCAGCAACCTTGACCATCGGGATTGCGATCTTGTTCGAGGCTGGCCTAAGCTTTCTTGGGCTCGGCGACCCCAATGTCATGAGTTGGGGGCTCATGATCGGCGCCAATCGCGAATACCTCCTCGACGCTTGGTGGCCCGTAACCTTCCCAGGGTTGGCGATTTTCTTCACGGTCCTGGCCGTCAGCTTGGTCGGCGATGGCCTGAACGACGCCTTCAATCCCAAATTGCGGGAACGGCAGTGAGCGCACCGATCCTCTCGGTTCGGAACCTGAGCGTCCACTTTGGCGCTTTTGCGGCGGTCGATGATCTGTCCTTTGACTTGTACCCAGGTCAGAAGCTCGCCCTGGTCGGCGAAAGCGGTTCGGGCAAGTCGGTCACGGCCTTGTCGATCATGCAATTGCTGACCCTAGGGTCCAACCAAGCGCGCATAGAGGGGGAGCTGATCTTCACCCGCGGCGATGGATCACAGATAGATCTTTGCCAGACCAGCGACGCGCGCATGCGCGGCATTCGTGGCAACGACATGGCCATGATCTTTCAGGAACCCTTGACCAGTCTCAATCCCGTGCATAGCGTCGGCGCGCAACTGATCGAGTCGATCCGCCTGCACCAGCGCCTCGACCGTCGGGCTGCCCGCGCCAAGGCCCTGACCATGCTGCAACGGGTGCGGATTCCCCGCCCTCAGAAAGTGATCGATGACTTTCCCCACCAACTCTCGGGGGGTATGCGCCAGCGGGTCATGATCGCCATGGCCCTATCGTGCGACCCGCGGATTCTGATCGCCGACGAACCGACGACGGCCCTCGACGTTACGATCCAGGCGCAAATTTTGGCGCTCATGGACGAACTGCAGCAGGAAACGGGCGCGGCGGTTTTGCTCATTACCCACGACATGGGGGTGGTGGCGGAGTTCGCGGACCAGATGGTGGTCATGCGCCATTCCCGATTGATCGAACAGGGCAGCGTGTGGGACGTCTTTGCCGCGCCGCAAGCGCCCTATACGCGCGCCTTGCTGACATCGGTGCCCCGACTGGGGTCGATGCGCGGTCAGGATCAGCCCGCTTTGTTTGATTTGGTTGAGGACGCGCTCGCATGACCACGCCCTTACTGGCGGTGCGCGATCTGTGCCGCGTGTTCCCCTTGCAAGGCGGGGGCAAGGTCCATGCGGTGGAGCATGTCTCGTTCACGCTCGACCCAGGCGAAACCTTGGCGCTGGTCGGGGAAAGCGGCTGCGGCAAATCGACCACGGCAAACTTGGTTTGCCGCTTGGATCAGGCGACGTCAGGGCAGATTGTTTTGGGGGGAACGGACATCAGTCGCCTGCCGCCGCGCGCCTTGCGAGTGCATCGGCGGCAAATGCAGATGGTGTTTCAGGATCCATTTGCCAGCCTCAATCCGCGCCAGAGCGTCGGCCACGCCGTCGGCGAGCCTTTGTTGGTTCATGGCCTCATGCGCAAAGGCCCCGAGCTGCGCCAAACCGTGGCGGACTTGTTCGCGCGCGTCGGCTTGTCGCCCACGCTCATGGACCAATTTCCGCATCAGTTCTCGGGCGGCCAGCGCCAGCGCATCTGCATTGCCCGTGCTTTGGCGCTGAAACCCAAACTTGTCATCGCCGATGAGGGCGTGTCGGCCCTCGACGTTTCGGTGCAGGCCCAAGTCATCAACCTGATGATGGAACTGCAGCGCGACCTGGGACTGTCCTACCTGTTCATTTCCCATGATTTGGCCGTGGTCGAACGCATGGCCCATCGCGTCGCGCTCATGTACTTGGGCCAAATTGTCGAGATCGGCCCACGCCGCGCGGTCTTTGAAAATCCGCAACACTCCTACACGCGGCGCCTGCTCGACGCCGCGCCCATCGCCGACCCCACCCAGCGCCGCCCGCGCACACCCGACACGCAGCCGCTCCCAAGCCCCGTCTGGCCGCAGGGCCAAAGCCCCGCGCGGGTCGTCTTAGAAGAACGGGCACCCGGCCACTTCGCCGCGCGCGAAGAAGCCTAGTCGCAAGGATCGTTTGCAACGCCGCTTTCTTTGCCGTTCCAGTGGCACGCGGGCGGGCACCCTTGTTCAAAAGACTCAAGGGTCTTTGAACCGCCCCATGAGCCACGGAAGCGCGAAGAAGATCAGCAAAATTCGGATCGTATGATGGAAGGCGATGAAAGCGAGGCTGGCGTCGAAGCCAAAGATCAGAGCCAATAGAGTGACTTCGTAAAGGCCCCCTGGGATGAAGGCCAAAACCATGTCGATCAGGTCGATCCCCAGCGCCCAACTGCAGGCGTAAGCAAGACCCAGATACGACCCGATCAGCAGCATCGCGGTGACGAGGCCGTCGGCCAGACCCGCCCCCACCGTCGCCAAGGGGACACGGGCGAGGCGTGCGCCGATACTCCCCGCGATGAAAAGTTGCGCGACCAAAACGAATTCGCTCAATCGGGGGATATGGACCAGGTCGAGCAGGTGCAACACGCTCGACAGGATCAGCGGCCCCAGCAAATGCGCCATGGGGATGCGCAAGGCCCGTCCCCCCAAAAAGCCCGCCAGCCCCACGCCCGCCAATTCTGCCACCACGCGCCAGGGTTGGTCTGCCAAGCGCGGCAAGCTGGCTTGTACGACGTAGGACTCCTGAACGCCGTTCGGGCCCGTCACCCAGGCTAGGATAAGGGGAATGGAAACGAATACGGTCACCACCCGGCACAGATGCACCAAGGCAACCGCGTAGTCCCGATCCGTATAGTCCTGGGCGATGGCGGCGATGTCTGCCTGCCCCCCTGGCAAGGCGCTGAGCATGGCTTGGGCTTTGGGCAAGCGTCGATAGGCCCGCAAATAGCCGTAACCCAGCGCAGTGGCGAGAATCGTTGCCCCGATCATGGCCGCAACCGTGGGTCCCCAGGACCAGGCTTGGCCCAAAATCTCGACCGACAAGGTGCCGCCGATCAAGGTTGCCAAGCCCAACACGATGGCCTTATGAAACGGGCGCGGCGTGCCTAGCCACGGTTGCGTTGCGGGCACCAGGCGCCCCAGCATCCAGGCCCCGAACAAGCTGCCGAGCATGTAGGGCGCGGGCGCCCCGACAAGGCTCAGGGCGCTGCCCCCGCCCAAACCGACCAAGGCGGTTAGGGCGATTCGTGCCACGGACGCCCAAGCTGAGGTCATTCTCCGCTTAGATCCCTTCGCACGTGTTGAATCGCTCACGTGTTGAATCGCTTAAGTGGCTTCAAACTCTTTGTTGGCACGGATGTCCCTGGGGGTCGATTGCTTCAATCGACCTGGACTCCGCTTTAAGAATCGAGCGCCAGGGTCGCCATCACCTCGTCGGATGCGTCGAAGTTGGTGAAAACCGCCTGGACATCGTCCAGGTCTTCCATGGTTTCGATCATTTTGATGAGGGACACGGCGCGGTCGGCGTCCACCTCGACAAAGTTCTGCGGTTTCCAAATCAGTTTGGCCTCGTGCGGGTCACCCAGCTTGGCCTCGAGGTTGCGTTGAACCGCGGCAAAATCCCCAGGCGCGCAATAGAATTCGTGGCCCTCATCCGTAGTCTCCACATCGTCAGCCCCCGCCTCTAGGGCCACGTCCACCACGTCGACTTCGTCATCTGAGGCGGCGGTGTAGGTGATTTGGCCGACGCGATCGAACGAAAACGAAACCGACCCCGTTTCGCCGAGGTTCCCGCCCGCGCGCGTGAAGGCGGCCCGCAGCTCTGCCGCTGTCCGATTGCGATTATCGGTCAGGCATTCAACCAAAACCGCGACCCCCCCAGGGCCATAGCCCTCGTAGCGCATTTCATCGTAGTCTTCGCCATCGCCGCCCCCCAGGGCACTTTGAATGGCCTTTTTGACGCGATCATTGGGCATGTTCACGGCCCGCGCTGCGACAATCGCGGCGCGCAGCCGCGGATTGTTGGCAGGGTCGGAGTCGCCGCCCGTTTTCACCGCAACCGCGATTTCGCGGCCAACTTTGGTAAAGACCTTGGCGCGCTTCTTGTCCTGCGCGCCCTTGCGGTGCATGATATTTTTGAACTTGCTATGGCCTGCCATGGATATTTCTCTTAACCTTGCTGTCTTGCCGAGCGGATCGGGCAATCCCACCTCAGCAGCGAGCCCTCCCCGTTTGGCCGTCGGAATGCGTCGCTTTCCAGTCTTAGGGCCTACCACAGGCGGGCATTTTGGGCCAAGGCCATTTGATGACCGAAAAACTGCTTAAAGTCGCCAGCGTCGTCGCCGCCCATGGGATTCGAGGGGAAGTACGGCTCAAAGTCTTTTTAGAAGATCGGGACCTCTTTGCAGATCTGGGCCCATTCCTTACCTTCGGGGGCGACCCCGTCGGCCCTGTGGAAGTCCGCGGCCAATCGAAAAACCAACTGGTCGCCCGCGTTTCGGGCGCCTCCAACCGGGACGCGGCGGAGGCGCTGCGGGGGTTCAATCTGTTCATCCCGCGCGCGCGTTTGCCCAGTCTTGAGCACGACGAATTTTACTACACGGACTTGGTCGGCCTTGAAGTGCGCGAACAGGGAGACCGAACGGGCCGAATCAAGGCCTTGCACGATCACGGTGCGGGCGATCTGGTCGAAATCGCTTTCGACGACGGGACGGCAGAAACCTTCACCTTTTCCGCCCAGGCCTTCCCGACCGTCAACCTCGACGAAGGTTTCGTGACCTTGGTGCGACCCACAGAAGTCGTGGCCCAAGATCGAGACGGAAACGCCCACTAGTGTTCGCCGTTACCGCCTTCACCTTGTTTCCAGAGATGTTTCCAGGCCCGCTCGGGTGTTCGCTTGCTGGGAGCGCCCTCAATGCTGGCCTTTGGTCCCTGCGGACGGTTCAAATCAAGGACTTTGCGCCTGATCGGCATCGCACGGTCGATGGGCCGCCGTCGGGGGGCGGGGCGGGCTTGGTCCTCAAGGCGCCTATCATCGACGCGGCCCTTGCGAGCACGCCCGACACTTGCCCGCTGATTTACTTGACCCCGCGCGGGACGCCGCTGCGTCAGGACCTGGTCAGGACCTTGGCCCAAGGCCCTGGGATGCGGCTGGTGTGCGGGCGATACGAGGGCGTGGACCAGCGCGTCCTGGATAAGTGGGCACCGCTGGAAGTCTCATTGGGCGACTTCGTTCTATCTGGGGGAGAAATCGCCGCCCTGGGCTTGATCGACGCTTGCGTTCGCCTTTTGCCAGGGGTAATGGGCAACGCCTTGAGCGGCGACAGCGAGAGCTTTGAAAACGGCCTTTTGGAGTATCCCCTCTATACCCAACCCAGCACCTGGGAGGGTCGGGCGGTGCCAAAGGTGCTCCTATCGGGCAATCACAAAGCCGTTGAAGACTGGCGTTTGAACCAATCCGAACGCCTCACCCGCCAACGTAGGCCAGACCTCTGGGCAGCGTATCGAGAGACTGCCCCATGTATGGACCGAGACGATGAAAAGGAATCGAGGTCATGAACCTCCTGCAAACCTTAGAGGCCGAACAAGTTTCGGCCCTGCGCGACGAACGCCCGCGCCCAGAATTCTGGCCAGGGGACACGGTTAAAGTCAATGTCCGCGTCGTGGAAGGCTCGCGCGAGCGCATCCAGGCCTACGAAGGCGTTGTGATCGCGCTCAAGAAACGCGGCCTCAACTCGGCCTTCACGGTCCGGAAGATTTCTTACAACGAAGGGGTGGAGCGGGTCTTTCCCCTCTACAGCCCCCGCGTCGATTCCATCGAGGTGCTGAAGCGCGGCAAGGTTCGGCGCGCGAAACTTTACTACTTACGTCAGCGTCGCGGAAAGTCTGCCCGGATCGCGGAAAAGAATAGCGGATGGTCGGCCAAACTCCGTTTGGCCGAGCGCAGTAAGAAGTAAGCCCTGCGTTTGAGTCTTGGTCTACACGCCCTTTTTATACCAGCGGCGACCCAGAATGATTCTTATGTTCGTTGGTATAAGGGCCGCGACTGCGGCCCCCGCAGCGGCCCCGAGAATAGCGGACACGCGCCTCGGGGTATAAGCGGAGGCCCCGTCGGAGGCGAAACGCGAAGCGTTTCTGCCGTGAGACACAAAACGGCAAAAAAAGTGTCAACTTTTTTGGCCGTTGGTATAAATCACATCTCAAAACCAGACGGTCGAATGGATACGTCACTTGCCTGAATCGCAGCAGACAGCGAATGCAGTCTCGGGTTCTTCCCTGACCGCTGAACAGCTTCGCGACGCGATCCTTGCGACGCTGGACGAGATGAAAGGCGAAGAAACGGTCACCATCGATTTGGCAGGGAAATCGGACGTTGCCGCGTTCATGATCCTCTCGTCAGGCCAATCGACAACCAAGGTCGGGGCCATGGCGCAGGAGGTGCGCAAAGTCCTAAAGGGCCTGGGCGCCGAAATTCTGGGCGTCGATGGAATCGCCAACAAGGATTGGGTTCTGATCGACGCCAACGCGTGCATCGTTCATCTGTTTCGCCCGCCCGTGCGCGAATTCTACAATCTTGAAAAATTGTGGGGGCCAGGCACGGCGACCCCGTCCGCTGCCTCGGCGCGCCAACACCCCTTGGATATCGAGTCCCTGATCGACGATGATACCCTAGAGGCCTAATGAGCCGTAAAATCCGGTTGATTTGCGTTGGCAAGGCCAAGTCGAATGCCCCTGAACAAGCGCTCTACGACAAGTATCATGCCCGTTGCCGCTTTGCCCTCGACCTCATTGAAATTCCCGAAGCCCGCGCCGAGACCATCGATCAGGTTTTGGCCGCAGAAGCCCAGGCCATAGCCGCGCGGATCCCCGCGCAGGCTTTTGTGATTTGCTTGGACGAGCGCGGGCAAGACCTCACCAGCCCAGCCTTGGCAAGGACTCTTCAAACAGCTTTTGACGCCGCACGTCCTCCCACGTTCCTGATCGGCGGCGCCAAGGGACTGGCCCCAGACCTTCGCGCCAAGGCGGACCTGTGCCTTCGTTTCGGCCGGCTTGTCTGGCCGCACCTCCTCATCCGCGCCCTGCTGGTCGAGCAAATTTACCGCGCCCAAACCATTTTGGACGGCCATCCCTATCATCGATAAGGCTAAGCGAGGGCTCACGGATCGTTGCGAACGACCCCCGATACCAACGGCCAAAAAAGTTGACACTTTTTTGGCCGTTTTGTGTCTCACGGCAGAAACGCTTCGCGTTTCGCCTCCGACGGGGCCTTCGCTTATACCCCGAGGCGCTTTCGCGCTATTCTCGGGGCCGCTACGGGGGCCGCAGTCGCGGCCCTTATACCAGCGATCATAGGAGTCATTCTGGATCGCCGCTGGTATGGCATCACTCCCGCCAGCGATCGTGGAGCCAAAACCAGTCCTCGGGCCGTTCTCGAATCCACCCCTCTAGCAGGACATTGTAGTCCGTCAAAATAGCCTCCAGATCCCAAGGTTCCTCGGGCAGATCGGGCG
The DNA here is from genome assembly GCA_965229645.1 of Alphaproteobacteria bacterium. Lineage (GTDB taxonomy): Bacteria > Pseudomonadota > Alphaproteobacteria > UBA7985 > UBA7985 > CAXQZM01. Next base: position 2,078,547 of record OZ245893.1, on the reverse strand, counting down.
CTAAGTTGGGATGAATGGTCAGGCGAAACCGCCCCAGGGCGCCCTCGCGCTGCAAATCCAGGGGCAGAATATGGGCGCCAGCGCGCTGCGCCAGCTTTAGGGGAATGAGGGTGCTTCGGGCCTGGTGGCCGAAAAAGGGCACCCGCGTCGTGCCGACACGTTGATCCAAGGCGACGATGAAGGGACGGCCCGCCTGCAGATCCTTCAGCGCTTTGCCGGTCGCCAGGCGGAACGATCGGGGATAGACCCGCGACCCCTGCCGAGTGCGCCGATAGAGTTGGCGGCGATGGATCGACGGGATCGCGAGGGGGGAGTAGATCCCGCACAAGCCGCGGCCGCTTAAGCCCTCCAAGACCGGCCACAAAAGTTCCCAATTGGCTTGATGGGCGTGGATGAAAACCAGCGGCGTGCCCGCCGCTTGCGCCGCCTGCACGTGCTGCGCGCCCGCAACATGAACGCGGTCCAGGATGCCCGCATTGAAGCGTTCATGGTCCAAGACCTCGAAGACCGTTTTGCCAAACTGGCGGCAGAACGCGCGTCGATGCGCGCGAAGTTGGCGAGCAGATGCGTGCGGAAACGCCAGGGCCACGCGGGCTTGCACATGGGCCCGGACCCAGGGAACCCAGGCGCCCAAAGCCTGAAGGCCGCGCGAAAACAGCGCGTATCCCAGGGAAACGGGCAGGGCCCGCGCGACCCAAGCGAGGGCGGCGAAAGCGGCGGCCCCCGCGCGGTCGCGACCCGTGTCTGCCCCGCGCCAATGCACCAGGTTGGATTCGTGCAAGGTCCCCTCGGCGATGTCTTGTTCTAAGGCCGCGCGAATCTGCGCGTCGGTCAGGGGTCTTGGGACCGTCACGGGGCTTTGCTCAAGAGGGTATGCCGCCAATCGCGGGCATCGATCAGCAACAGATGGGTGCTGAGCGCGCTGGTCTGACCCATGGCGAGCTTCAGGGCTTCTGCCGCCATGATCTGCGCCACGAGCGGGGCAAGCGGACCCAAGATACCTTGGTCAGCGCAGGTCTGGCGGGTCTGCGGCGGGGTCGGAAACAGGCTTGCAAACCCTGGGGTGCCCGCGTCAAAAACCGTGACCTGCGCGTCCATGCCCAGGACCGAACCGAACACGAGGCTTGTGTCGGGGCCGCGCAACGTGTCGATTTGGCAGCGACTGGCGTAGCTATCGGTGCAGTCGAGCCAAAGGCGCGCCGCACTGCCGCTAAAGGCGCGCGCATGGGGGTCGATCTGAACGCTCGAATTGCGCGCGCGGCACAAGTCGCTCAGGGCGGTGGCCTTGGGCTGGCCAATCTGGTCCTCGCGAAAGGGTTGCCGGTGCAAGTTGGACAGTTCGACCCGATCGGGGTCGTAGAGCGCCAGCCGACCCATCCCCGCCTGCGCCAGGGCGAGGGCGGCGGCCGCGCCGAGGCCTCCGCAACCGATAATGGCGACCGCGCCCTGGGCTAAGGCAAGTTGTCCTTTTACGCCGATCTCGGGCAGCACGAGGTGCCGCGCGTAGCGGTCGATGGCGGCATCGTCCAAGAGATCGATGCGATCAGTCACCTGTCGATCCAAAGCCTCCTGCGCCCCGCGCCGTTTCGCCGAGATCATCGCGCAGGCAGAACTGGGCTTGCACGACAGGGGCGAAAATCACTTGGGCGATTCGTTGGCCCCGGGTCAGGGTCAGCTGTGCCTGGCCCAGATTGATGAGGGGAACCTTGATCTCGCCGCGATAGTCGGAATCGATCGTGCCTGGGGCGTTGAGAACGGTGAGGCCGTGGGTGATCGATAGCCCAGATCGCGGCCTGATTTGACCCTCAAAGCCTGCAGGAATGGCCAGGGCCAGGCCCGTTGAGGCCAAGGCCCTGGCACCAGGGGCCAGGGTCAGCTCCTCGGCCAAAGGCAAATCGACGCCCGCGCTGCCCGAGGTAGCGTAGCGCGGCAGGTCTAGTCCCGCACCGTGGGGCAACCAGATCAGGGAAACGTGCAAGGCCTTGGGTCCTGGAGGTTGTCGTTTAGGCAAAGTGCGCGACAAGGCGTCGAACTAAGGTTTGGGCGACGGCGGATTTGGACTGTAGGGGCCAGTACTCAGGATCCCCCTCGCTTAAGAACAGGATCTGGTTTTGATCGCCGCCAAAAATATGAGGATTGGCTCCTACATCGTTGGCAAGCAACCAGTCGCACCCTTTCTTGGCCCGTTTTGCCGAGGCCTTAGCATGCAGATCGCCCGTTTCGGCGGCAAAGCCGACGGTCAGCTGCGGCCGATTCGCGTGCTGGCACAGGGTCGTGAGGATGTCGCGGGTCGGCACAAGCTCCAGAGTCAAAGGTCCAGCCTGCTTCTTCATTTTCTGGTCGGCGACGGTTTGGGGCCGATAGTCCGCGACCGCAGCGACGGCGATCAAGATGGACGCGGGCAGGGCAGCTTCGGCGGCGGCCAACATGCTGTCCGCGCTCGTCACGTCCACCTGGACGCTGCCGTTCGGATCGCTCAGGCGCGGCAGATGGGTGGGTCCAGAAATCAAGGTGACCTTGGCCCCCGCTTGGATCAAGGCCTGCGCGATGGCCCAGCCCTGCTTGCCGCTGGAATGGTTGGATACATAGCGCACGGGATCCAGCGCCTCCACCGTCGGCCCGCTGGTGATGAGCGCGTGCGTGCCCGTCAGGGGTTTTGGCGCTCGAGGGGAGGCGTGCGCGCTGACCGCCGCCACAAGTTCGGAAATCTCTGGCAGGCGCCCTGGCCCAAATTCACCGCAGGCCATGTCCCCGACATCGGGGTCGATCAGGGTATGGCCGTCCTGGCGCAAGCGTTCGACGTTGCGCTGCGTGGCGGGATTGTGCCACATGCGATGGTTCATGGCGGGCGCGAACAGGGCGGGCTTATCCGCCGCAAGCAAGAGGGCACTGCCCAGATCGTCGGCCAAGCCCAGCGCGACCTTGGCGATAAAATCGGCGCTGGCGGGGGCGATCAGAATCGTATCGGCCTCGCGACTGAGGCGAATATGCCCCATGTCGCGTTCATCACGTAGATCCCAAAGGTCGTCGTAGACGGGCGCCTCACTCACGGCGCTTAGGGCCAGGGGCGTTACAAACTGCTGGGCCGCCTGCGTGACGACGCAAGTCACCCGCATGCCCTGCTCGCGCAGACGCCGTACCAACTCGGGCGTTTTGTAGGCGGCGATCCCGCCCGTGATGATAAGCAGAACGTGCATAGCTGCCCCTCTATCATTGCGTTCGCGCCCTGGCGATACCCCCTCTAGGGGCGACTCAGAACAGGCCAAGTCTGTTTCTCAAACCACACTTAACCCCATTGTTGATGGAGGAGGTTCCCATGATCAATCAACTCAACTCTGTAAGCCGCAACACCGCTTGGCCTCTGCCCAGCAATCATGGCGGCTTGGTGCGCACCATGGCGGAAATCCAGGGCGAGCAAGAACGCACGCGCCAAAAATGGGATCAGTGGGATAAGTTCTACTTGAAAGCCGAAGCCACCCCGATTTCAAAGCGCCGCGCGCGCTAAGTCAAGGTCCAAGCGAGCCTTTTGGGCTCGCTTGGCGTTTTTGAACGCGGATAGTCCCTGTCCCTTTCGGGCTTGGAATCCGCGTTTTTTTTAGGCGAACGTTCCCTGCGGGCTTGGAGCCTGCTTTTAGGACTCCATCTTTAAGGCAGCAATAAAAGCGCTCTGCGGGATATCGACATTGCCGATGGAGCGCATGCGTTTCTTGCCTTCCTTTTGTTTTTCCAGCAGTTTCTTTTTGCGCGTGGCATCGCCGCCGTAGCATTTGGCGGTTACATCCTTGCGCAAGGCCGACACCGTTTCCCGGGCGATGACCTTCCCGCCGATCGCCGCCTGAATGGCGATTTTGAACAGTTGCCGGGGGATCAGCTGCTTGAGTTTTTCGCAGAGATGCCGCCCGCGCGCTTCGGCTTTGGTCCGATGAACCATGAGGGCCAGGGCGTCGATGGGATCTTGGTTGACCAAAAGACTGACCTTGACCAAATCGCCTTCGCGGGTGCCAAGGGGCTCGTAGTTGAATGAAGCGTAGCCGCGCGATACCGATTTGAGACGATCGTAAAAGTCAAACACGACTTCGTTGAGCGGCAGTTCGTACTCGAGCAAGGCCCGCGCGCCTGCGTAGGTGAGCTGGGTTTGGATGCCCCGCCGTTCCTCGCACAGCTTCAAAATCGCCCCCAGATGTTCGTCGGGGACGAGAATCGTCGCCCGAATCCAGGGTTCCTCGATGCGCTCGATCTTTTGGACGTCGGGCATATCGACGGGGTTGTGCATCAACTGCTCGCTGCCGTCGGTCAGGTGCAGCCGATAGACGACCGACGGCGCGGTCGTGACCAAATCTAAGTTGAATTCCCGGCTCAGCCGCTCTTGGATGATCTCCAAATGCAGCAGGCCCAGGAACCCGCAGCGAAACCCGAAACCGAGCGCCGCCGAACTTTCGGTTTCAAAGTGGAACGACGCATCGTTGAGCGCCAATTTTTCTAAACTGGCGCGCAATTCGTCGAATTGGGCGGCGTCCGAGGGATACAATCCGCAGAATACCACGGGGACGGAGGGCTTAAAGCCCGCCAAGGGCGCGGCGGCGGGCTTGCGCTCATCGGTAATCGTATCGCCGATCTGGCAATCCGCTACGTTCTTGATGCCTGCGGTCACATAGCCCAGTTCGCCCGCTTTGAGGATCGTGCCCTCGACCCGCTCGGGGCGGAACACGCCGATGCGGTCGATGTCGTAGGTGGCCTTGGAGTCCATGAACCGAATTTTCTGGCCCTTCTTTAAGGTTCCTTCGACAAGACGAACCAAAATAATCACGCCGAGGTACGCGTCGTACCAAGCATCGACCAGCAGGGCCTGGGTTGCGCCCGCGGGATCGCCCGCGGGGGCGGGAACAAGGTCGATGATTTGCTGCAAGACCTCGGGCACGCCCGCGCCTGTTTTGCCCGAAACCGCTAGGGCCGCAGAAGCATCGAGACCGATCACGTCGGCAATTTGCTGCTTGACGCGCGCGGGGTCCGCAGCGGGCAGATCGATTTTGTTGAGGACAGGGATGATTTCGTGATCGTTGTCGAGGGCCAGATAGACGTTGGCAAGGGTCTGCGCCTCCACCCCTTGCGAGGCATCGACCAGCAGGATCGACCCCTCGCAAGCGGAAAGGGAGCGGGACACTTCGTAGGCAAAATCGACATGGCCTGGCGTGTCGATCAAGTTGAGCGCGTAGAGCGCGCCGTCGGTTCCTTGGTATTCGATTCGGACCGAGTTTGACTTGATCGTGATGCCCCGTTCGCGCTCCAACTCCATCGAATCGAGCACCTGATCCTTCATTTCACGATCCGAGAGGGTTCCCGTGAGTTGGATCATGCGGTCGGCCAAGGTGGACTTGCCATGGTCGATATGGGCAATGATGGCAAAGTTGCGCACCCGGCTTTGCGGGATATCTGTAATGACCGAGGCTGGCGACATGGCGCGGTCTTATACCAACGGCCAAAAAAGTTGACACTTTTTTGGCCGTTTTGTGTCTCACGGCAGAAACGCTTCGTGTTTCGGCTTTTTTTGGGTTGCGGTCTCTACTCGCTCGCTGCGCTCGCTCAGCCCGACCGCATGACGGGGCCTTCGCTTACACCCCGAGGCGCTTTCTTAGCTGATCTCGGGGCCGCTTCGGGGGCCGCAGTCGCGGCCCATATACCAGCGATCAAAAGAGTCATTTTCAGTCGCCGCTGGTCTTAGGCGCGCAAAGGCACGAGAGCAAGCGACGGACGGGAGGTAAAACCAAGGCCGCAAAGGTTTGACTCGTGGGGCCGTCGGTCGATGCAAAACCGAGCGATCAATTGGGCGCGCGTGGCCCCAGAACGTGGATTCAGGGGCCGTTGCAAATGGCCTTTGGGATAAAACGCTCCATCGAGGCTAATAGGCCCGATCCCAATTGCCATCGAGGCGGATGACTTCGCTGTCGGAATCCCCCAGCCCTTCAATGGTCAATTCGATGCTGGTTCGGGAATCGCCCTGGGGCGGGGGATGCCAGCCGAAGGTTACGGTGCCAGTTACATCTTCATTGGGCGTATAAACCGTCCCGTCGCTTAAGGTGATTTCCTCCGCACCAAAGGTTTGACCGAGGGAGCCGCGAATCACATATCGTCCTTGCGTATGGGCCTTGGATTGATACTCCACACCCAGGCTATAACGTCCAACGGTCACCGTAGCGGCGTCCACCCAGCTGCCGTTGCTGTACTGGAAATCGTCCATGGACTCGATTGCGTAGAACAAATTGGCGAACGGGACCAAAGAACTGCCATCCTCGTACTGCTGCTTGCCGCGCAATTCGCCATTGAGCAGCAGGCGCGTTGATAGGGCGTCACCCGTCGCGTCCTGCTCGTCCAGGAATTCATTGTTTGACACGGTCAAAATGGCCGAGCCTGTGGCGATGAGGTCGTCGAAGGACTTGCCCTGGTAATAGCCGAAGGATAGGCCCGTGCGATCAACATCGGGCTCATCCTCGTAGGTCCATTCAGAAACTTCGATGCCGTAGATGAGGCCTGCCACCTCGTCCTGAGTCTTGCGCAGTTCGGTACCGAAGGTGGCGTAACCCAGCAGCCCGTCCCCTGACAATTCGGCATCCAGGTCGGCGTCGGCGATCCCGTAGGTGAACCAATCGACCAGAGAAAACCCACCGCTGCCTTCGCGTCCCGACAGGATGTGCAGTTGGCCAATATAGATATTCTCGTGCGGGGGGTACTTGCCATCCAGGCCACCACCGCCAGGGGCACTTTGCGACAAGGAATAGGCTGCGGCGTTCAGGGGCTGGGCCGCCATGGTATCGGCGACCAGCAAGGATGTTTCGATCAGGCTGACTTGCTCGGCGCTGAATTCACCCTCCGCCTCAGTAGTGAAAGCCCAAGTACTGGAATCGGTGATGCCCGCAAAGGCGTTCGGCGTCGGCGCCGTATCGACGAGCGCCCCATCGGAGATAAGGAGGTAAAAGTCGGTGCTGACGGGCAGAGGTGCGCTGGGGGAGATCGTGACACGGTTAGCGGAGATGGTTACCGCATTGCTGGCGACATCAAGGCGTTCAACGACCGCGTTGTCTGGCAGGGCGTAGAGGGTGAAGGTGCCGTCGCCCGCCGCAACATCCTCATCAAAGGTGATCGCCAGTGCCGTGTCGATTGCCACATTGCTAGCCCCCGCCGCGGGAGAGAGGTTGACGATTTGGGGCGCCGCCAGATCCAGCGCTGCGGTTGTGAAGGCCCAAGTTTCGGCATCGTCAATCCCGCCAAAGGGGTTGAGGGCATCGGCCGCATCCGTCACGGTACCTGCCGTGATCTTGACATAGAACTCACTGCTATTGGCCAGCGCGTTCGCGGGCGCGAACGTCACCGTTCGATTGCCGAAAACGACTTCGCTGGATGGGACAGTAAAGGCCTGCACCTGATCGTGGTCACCAGTATAGAGAACGATTTGGCCGCTCCCAGGCAGCACATCCTCATCGAACGTCACCGTGAGCGCCGTGTCGATGGCAACATCTTGTTGCCCCGCGCTGGGGGACAACCCAGCAATCTGCGGCGGCGTATCGTCAACGGGCTCGGTAAAGGTCACAACCACCCCACCCGATGTGAGGGACTGGCCATTGACGCTGGCGGTCAGGGTCGTTTCGCCCACGTTGTTTGATCGGACGTCGGCAACGTAGGTCCCGTCCAACCGATCCTCAACGGCACCGATGACTAGGCTGAGCGGCGCGCTGGTCAGGCCAACCGTTTGCCCCGAAACGCCTCGGCCCGCGTCGTCGAGGATGGTCACCGTCACCTCAATGGCCTCCTCACCGTCGGCAGAGGCTTGGGCGGACGCCGACGTAAGGGTGAGTGCTGAAGCGTCGCGATCAATGGCCCCTTCATCACCTGTGAAGACCACCGCCAGGGTTTGGTCAATCAAGCTGCCCTGCACCCGCGCGCTCAAGGTCGCTTCGCCCACCACGCTCGATGTCAGGGCGATCACATAGGTGCCATCTAGCTTGTCCTCGGTCGGCCCGCGCGTCACGCCGTCAAGGCTGCTTTCGATGGAGACGGTTTGGCCTGACACGCCTTTGCCGTCGCGATCCAGCACCGTCACCTTCACCTCAATCTCTTCCGTATCATCGGCCAAGGCTTGGCCAGATGTAGAGAGAAGCTCAATCCGCGCGTCGGCCAGATCGACATTGTCTTCATCGCCCGTAAAGGTGACCTCGACGGTCGTGTCCAGTTCTTCGCCATTGACGCGCGCGCCCAGGGTCACGGTCCCCGCAACGCTCGAGGTAAGGGCCGCAACGTAAGTGCCATCAAGTTGATCCTGCACGGGTCCCACGACCGCGCTGCCCGCCTGGACTACTATTTCGACTGTTTGCTCCACCACGCCCTGGCCACTGCCGTCCACCACGGTCACGGTGAGGTCGACGCTTGAGGTTCCGTCGGCCAGGGCCGAGGCTGAGGTCACGGCGAAACTGGCGGCGGCCGTATCCACAGCGCTGGCGTCGCCCGTGAATACCACCGTTGCTACATCGTCGAGCGCCTGGCCACCGACGCTGGCGCTGATCGTTGCCTGCCGGGCGTCGGGTGAAGTCACTTGCGCCTTATAGGTGCCACTGGTGTCTTCGACCGCCACGAACGAAACCCCAAAGTCGGTCAAAATATCTACCGTCTGCGATCCCACTGGATTGCCGTTGGTATCGCGCAGGGCCACCGTCACCGTTACGCCATCGTCCGCGCCCTCTCCAACGGCGGGCCGGGCCGTGTTGACATCTAGGGTCGAGTCGGCAAAGTTGATACTTGTGGCGTCGCCAGTGAAGGCAACGACGGCCGTATCGACCAAGGCTTCACCGCCCAACGTCGCGGTGACGGTCGCCGTCCCCGCCGTGTTCCCTGCTCTAAGGGTCGCGGTATAGGTACCGTCCCCTTGGTCTTGCACATCCCCCTCAATGCTCCCCAGGTCGGTCGCCACGGTGACCGTATCGCCGCCTTGGCTCAGGTTGTTGCCATAGGCGTCTTTGGCCTGCACCGTCAGGGCAAGGGTTGCCTTGCCGTCGGCAACAATCGTGTCCGCCGCCGCCATAAGGGTTGATGCCCCCGCATCCGCCGCCCCAGCCACGAACTCAACCTCTGGATTATCGGCGCTCAACGGGGCATTGTTCAGGTTGGCCGTGATCGTGGCCGTCCCCGTTTGCGTGCCAGAAGTAAGCGTTGCGGTGTAGATGCCGCCGCCTGCATGAGCGAGCCTATAGGTGCCATCGCCATTGTCGCTGGCATCGTTGATGGTGCCCAAGTTCGTTGAAACCACAACCAAGTCATTCCCTGAGGTCACGGCGTTGCCCGCACTGTCCTTGACCTCAATTCGGATCTCGGCCGTTGACGTGCCATCGGCCACGATTTGATTGGCGCTGAGGGTGAAGCTAGATTGGTTTGCGTCGGGCGCGCCTTCCAGAAACGTGACGGTTTCGGTGGCATTGGCAGAGGTCAGGGCCTGCCCCCCAACGCGCGCCGTAATCAGGGCGTCCCCCGCGTTGTTGGACCGCAATTCGGCCGTATAGGTGCCGTCTGAATTGTCGGTCAGCGCGTAGCTGCCGTCGCCCTGGTCCGTCGCCCCGCTGACCGTGCCAAAGGTGGTGCTTATGGTCACCGCCTCCCCGCCTTGCGTCAGGTTGTTGCCGTATTGATCGCGTGCCCGCACGGTGATCAGGGCATGGGGGTCATCGGCCCCTTCGGTTGCAACTTGATCGGGGCTCGCCAGCACCGTTGTGGTGGCGAGGCTGATCGACCCTGGGGCAAAGGTCAGGTCCAGGGTCTGTGTCGCCGTGCCTGTTGCTGTCAAAATATAGTCATCGTTCACCGTGGCCTTGATCACGCGGGTCCCCGCGTGCGTCGCGGTCAGAGTCGCGCTATAGCGCCCATCGCCTTGGTCGGTGATTGCGCCCTGATGCGCCGCATCATCGACCAGAATGACGATCGCCTGACCCGACACGCCATTGGCGTTGCCATCACGGACCGTCACGGTCACCGTCGCGCCGTCTCCATCTTCGTCCCCTACCACAACGAGGGTGTCGCTGGCCTCAATCGTCGATTGCAACAAGTCTATGTTGGTGGTGTCGGCTTCGAACGTCACCGCCACGGTTTGCGACGCCGACCCGTCGCTGGTCAGAACGTCTTGCCCATCGACCTGGGCGCTGATCTGCTCTGTTCCCGCAACGGTGGACCGGAATTCCAAGCTATAGAGCCCATTTTCCTCCTCGCTGGCGCGTCCTTCCTCTACGCCGTCCCGGAAGATCCGCACATCGCGCGAGGCAACACCATTGCCGCCTGCATCGACGACCGTCACATGCACCGTCAAGGAATCTGACCCATTGGCGGTGGCGCTGTTAATCCCATCTGCCATCTCAATCGTAGAAGCTTGCAGATCAAGATTGTCGGAATCCGCCAGGAACGTCACGGTTTTGGTGCCCGAGGTCAGATCGTCGCCGTCCACACGCGCCGCGATGATTTCCTGTCCCGCCTGTGTCGATGTCAGACGCGCCGTGTAGGTACCATTGCCCGCATCCACCACCGATACAGAATCAACGGGTACCGTCCCGTCCTCCCCCCGCAAGATCAGGACTGCCTGGCCTGGTGCAGGGTCGCCGTTTGTATCCTCAAGGGTCACCGTAACGTCAATCGAATCGGTCCCGTTGGCAACTTGGGTGGTGCGTGAGACGACAAGGAAGGAGTCGCTAAGCGAGACGGCCCGCGTCTGAAAGCTCCATGATGTGCCGCCGTCGCTCGGGGCCGTGATGCCGCCGAAAGCGTTTTGCGACGTGTCAGCCAGAGCGGTCGCCGCCACCACTACATAAAAGCCGCTGCTGGCGTGCAGCGGTACCGAGGGGCTGATGGTGACGGTCTGGTCGCCAAATGCCACCGCGCTGGCGTTATTGGTCTCGCTGAAACTTTGGATCAGGCTGCCATCGCTGGCGTAGAGGTCGATGCTGCCGCCCGCCCTATCCCATTGCACTTGTTCGTTGAAGGCCAGCGTCAAGTCGGTCTCAACGCCCGCCTCATCGTCTTGCGGCGACACGCCCAGCAGCGCGGGCGCGATCGCATCGGCTGCGGTTTCGAAGGCAAAACTATCGTCGAGAAGCCCCAGGTAACCATTGCCCGACGCATCTGTAAGGGCGGTATCGCTGATCCGTAAATTGTAGGTCTGCATGCCCGCGAGACTGTCGATCAAATCGATCGTCACCGTATCCCCTGCGACACTGACCCGCTCGCTCGGCAGATCAAACCGCGCGACCTCAACGCTACCTTGATACAGAACAAAATTTCCGCCGTCTAGCAGGACTACAGATTCATCAAAGGTCAAGCTGATGTCCGTATCAACCTCAACACCCGTGGTTCCTACGGCGGGCGAGGAACTTTGGAGTTGAGGCCGCACACTGTCGTCGCCCGTTGCGAAGGTCCAGGCGTCGGGATCCGCATCGGGGGCCGCGAGCCCGCCGAAGGCGGTTTTGGCATCGGCCGTATCGGTCAGCGCACCCGCCTCTATGACCACATAGTAGTCGCTGTCGGCATTGAGATTGAGGCTGGGGTCGAGGGTGACGGTATTCCCAATGATGTCAACATGGCCCGATCCCGACGCAAAGCTCTCCACGGGGCCATCGGCTGCCTGCGCGGTCAAAAACAGATGCATCTGGGCTGTACCCCATTGCACGGGTTCGTTGAAGGTGATGATCAGATCGGAACTGAGGCCTGCAGGCTCCCCATCTTGGTTGGGCGAGACGGTCTGCCACTCGGGCGGCGAGGTATCGGTACCTGTCGTGAAGGACCAAGTTGTCGATTCTGAAATTCCGCCAAAGGCGAGGCCTGCCAAATCCTGAATCGCGCCGCTGTCAATGGTAACATGGTATTTGCGATGTTCGGTCAGGCTCTTGTCAAGCCTGAGGGTGACGGTCTTGCCCGCAACCACGAAATTCTCGTCCGCCTCCCCAGCGTCGAACTGCTGGATTGTCGCTAAGGTTTCATCGATCAAACTGATCTTTTGGCCGAGCGCGCCTTTTTGCACCTCCTCGTCAAAGGTCAGTTGCAGTTGGGTTAGCACCTCTACCTCTGTCGCGTCTTGGGCAGGGAAGTAGGTCAAGACAGTCGGCGCAACCGCGTCAATTCCTGTTGTAAAGGTCCAGTCGTTTGCCCCAATCCCAGAAAAGGAATTCGGGGCCGTCGCCGTGTCGCGAAGGGCATCCTCTTCGACCACGACGTAGTAGCCAGTGTCCTGGATCAAGCTGAGGGTTGGGTCGATCGTCACCGTCGCGTCGCTTAGGGTGACCGCTGAACTCTCGGGACCAAATTGCTCCACCAAGTCGCCGCTGGATGTGTAGAGCAGGATTGCCCCGTCCCCCCGTGCGACGGCTTCATCGAAAGTTAGGACCAGATTGGTGTCAAGGCCCAGGCCGTTGCCCTCTGGCGATCGGCTCAGCTCACGCGGCGCGGACGTATCTGCGGCTGTCGTGAAGTTCCAAGTTTGGGCATCGGATATGCCCGCAAAGGTTTCGTCACCCGATGCGCTCTTGATGGCGTCGTCGCCAATCTCAACGTAGTAATCCGTCCCACCGATGAGGCTACTAAGCGGGGAAATGGTTACTGTTCTCTCGCTGAAACGCACTTGGTCGGCATCTGTCACCGCAAAATCGTTCATCAATTCATCGTTCGAGTTGTAGAAACGAATGTTGCCGCTCCCCACCGAAACATTCCTATCAAAAGTCACGACAAAACTCGTGTCGATGACGGCAACATCAGTGGCATCGTCTAAGGGACTCAAGTTCACTATTAGGGGGTTGTTCGTTGCATCTTGCCCCCAAATTGGCTGTTCATCGGAGGTCCAGTTCTCGTTCGTGCCCACCGCAAAGTTCTCGGGCTCTGAGGAAATGAGCCCAACATTCCAACCCGAAATATTCTGATCGAAGGATCCAGCGTCCAGGAACATCCCCTCCATATCTTGAACCTGTGTCGTATCCCAGCTGCTGATATCCCGATTGAAACTCGTCGCATTCCAGAACATATACTTCATGTTGGTAACATTCGATGTATTCCAGCCACCCGCTGAGGTGATCAAATCACTATTGAATACTGCTGCCCGGTCAAACATGTAGCCCATGTTTGCGACACTCGATGTGTCCCAACTACTCAAACTCTGATTAAAATCACTATTGGTAAAGGTCGAACCCATGTTCTCAACACTCGAGACATCCCAGCCCCCTATGTCCGAGGTAAGATTACCAGAGTTTCGGAACATCGACGCCATGCTCTCAACCTTGGACGTATCCCAACCACTTATGTCACCAACAAAGGATAAATCTGTGACCCCGTAGAAATAGTACCGCATATTCGTGATGTTGCCTGTGTACCACTGCGAGGCTTCATAGGTGACGCCCTCGTGTTCAATCGCAAAGGCTCCTGAGCCACTTCCCCCGCTCTCCCCAACAGTGCCGCCCGATACCTGCGCCGCTGTGGACGACCCTACAGCATCGAAAGCCGCCTGCGTCACCACCAACTGATTATAGCAGTCCGAGGTCGGATCATCCGTCGGGCCCAAGAACAAAACGAGGTTATCAGAATCAACTTCACATTCGTCTTTCCCCCGCGTCCTAAAAGTCCAAGTTCTCGAGCTTTGGATCCCTGCATAGGTATTGCCAGACATGTCAGCTACAGCGGTGGAGGGAACGAGGACATAAAAATTCGTAAATTCTGCAAGATCTGTGCTCGGTACGAAACTGACTTCCGAACCTGTAAATTCAACTTGAGATGTATCGGTTACATCAAAACTGTCAATTTGAGTATTGAGATCGTCGTATAAAACGATGCTCCCGTCGCCTGCTTGAACGTCCTCATTGAAAGTCAAAACCAGCTCTGGCCTCAGATCAACGCGAACGGCCTGATCGGCGGGGAACACTTGTAAGAGTTGCGGGTTGCTGGTGGCCCCATCTGTACTCCACTGGGGTTGTTCATCGGAGGTCCAGTTCTCGTTCGTGCCCTCCGCAAAGTTCTCGGGCTCTGAGGAAATGAGCCCAACATTCCACCCCGAAATATTCTGATCGAAGGATCCAGCGTCCAGGAACATCCCTTCCATATCCTGAACCTGTGCCGTATCCCAACTGCTGATATCCCGATTGAAACTCGTTGCATTCCAGAACATATACTTCATGTTGGTAACATTCGATGTATTCCAGCCACCCGTTGAAGTGATCAAATCACTATTGAATGCCGCTGCCCGATCAAACATGTAGCCCATGTTTGTGACACTCGATGTGTCCCAACTACTCAAACTCTGATTAAAGTCACTATTGGTAAAGGTCGAACCCATGTTCTCAACACTCGAGACATCCCAGTCCCCTATGTCCGAGGTAAGATTACCAGAGTTTCGGAACATCGACGCCATGCTCTCAACCTTGGACGTATCCCAACCACTTATGTCACCAACAAAGGATAAATCTGTGACCCCGTAGAAATAGTACCGCATATTCGTGATGTTGCCTGTGTACCACTGCGAGGCTTCATAGGTGACGCCCTCGTGTTCAATCGCAAAGGTTCCTGAACCACTTTCCCCGCTCTCCCCAACAGTGCCGCCCGATACCTGCGCCGCTGTGGACGACCCTACAGCATCGAAAGCCGCCTGCGTCACCACCAACTGATTATAGCAGTCCGAAGTCGGATCATCCGTCGGGCCCAAGAACAACACTGGGCTATCAGCATCAACGACGCACTCGCCGCGTGTGGTGAAGGTCCACGTCCGCGAATCTTCGATACCTGCGTACGCGTTCCCTGGATCATCGGTATCAAGGATCGCCCCCTCATCAATCAGAACGTAGTAGGAGGTAGCGTAAGCCAGGTTGCTGCTCGGGGTGAAAGTAACCTTCGCACCATCAAAAAGAACGTCACTGGCTTGGCTTACATCAAAGCGCTCGATCTCAGTACCGAATTCCTCGTATAGGACTAAGCTTCCGCTGCCTGATTGAACCGCTTCATTGAACGTCAAGCTAAGATCAGGCTTCGGCGCGACACCCTCCGCACCCGTGGCAGGAGATACATCCAAAACCTGCGGATGGTTGATGGCGCCATCTGTACTCCATTGGGGTTGTTCATCGGATGTCCAATTCTCGTTCGTTCCCGCCGCAAAGTTCTCGGGCTCTGAGGAAATGAGCCCAACATTCCAACCCGAAATATTCTGATCGAAGGATCCAGCGTCCAGGAACATCCCTTCCATATCCTGAACCTGTGCAGTATCCCAACTGCTGATATCCCGATTGAAACTCGTTGCATTCCAGAACATATACTTCATGTTGGTAACATTCGATGTATTCCAGCCACCCGTTGAAGTGATCAAATCACTATTGAATGCCGCTGCCCGATCAAACATGTAGCCCATGTTTGTGACACTCGATGTGTCCCAATTACTCAAACTCTGATTAAAGTCACTATTGGTAAAGGTCGAACCCATGTTCTCAACACTCGAGACATCCCAGTCCCCTATGTCCGAGGTAAGATTACCAGAGTTTCGGAACATCGACGCCATGCTCTCAACCTTGGACGTATCCCAACCACTTATGTCACCAACAAAGGATAAGTCTGTGACCCCATAGAAATAGTACCGCATATTCGTGATGTTGCCTGTGTACCACTGCGAGGCTTCATAGGTGACGCCCTCGTGTTCAATCGCAAAGGCTCCTGAGCCACTTCCCCCGCTCTCCCCAACAGTGCCGCCCGATACCTGCGCCGCGGTGGACGACCCTACAGCATCGAAAGCCGCCTGCGTCACCACCAACTGATTATAGCAGTCCGAAGTCGGATCATCCGTCGGGCCCAAGAACAAAACTGGGCTATCAGCATCAACGACGCACTCGCCGCGTGTGGTGAAGGTCCACGTCCGCGAATCTTCGATACCTGCGTACGCGTTCCCTGGATCATCGGTATCAAGGATCGCCCCCTCATCAATCAGAACGTAGTAGGAGGTAGCGTAAGCCAGGTTGCTGCTCGGGGTGAAAGTAACCTTCGCACCATCAAAAAGAACGTCACTGGCTTGGCTTACATCAAAGCGCTCGATCTCAGTACCGAATTCCTCGTATAGGACTAAGCTTCCGCTGCCTGATTGAACCGCTTCATTGAACGTCAAGCTAAGATCAGGCTTCGGCGCGACACCCTCCGC
Organism: Alphaproteobacteria bacterium; assembly: GCA_965229645.1. Classification (GTDB taxonomy): domain Bacteria; phylum Pseudomonadota; class Alphaproteobacteria; order UBA7985; family UBA7985; genus CAXQZM01. Next base: position 2,062,373 of record OZ245893.1, on the reverse strand, counting down.
ACCCGTGGCAGGAGATACATCCAAAACCTGCGGATGGTTGATGGCGCCATCTGTACTCCATTGGGGTTGTTCATCGGATGTCCAATTCTCGTTCGTGCCCACCGCAAAGTTCTCGGGCTCTGAGGAAATGAGCCCAACATTCCAACCCGAAATATTCTGATCGAAGGATCCAGCGTCCAGGAACATCCCTTCCATATCCTGAACCTGTGCCGTATCCCAACTGCTGATATCCCGATTGAAACTCTCTGCGTTCTTGAACATCCTCTTCATGTTAGTAACATTCGATGTATTCCAGCCACCCGCTGAGGTGATCAAATCACTATTGAATGCCGCTGCCCGATCAAACATGTAGCCCATGTTTGTGACACTCGATGTGTCCCAACTACTCAAACTCTGATTGAAATCACTATTGGTAAAGGTGGAACCCATGTTCTCAACACTCGAGACATCCCAGTCCCCTATGTCCGAGGTAAGATTACCAGAGTTTCGGAACATCGACGCCATGCTCTCAACCTTGGACGTATCCCAACCACTTATGTCACCAACAAAGGATAAATCTGTGACCCCATAGAAATAGTACCGCATATTCGTGATGTTGCCTGTGTACCACTGCGAGGCTTCATAGGTGACGCCCTCGTGTTCAATCGCAAAGGTTCCTGAACCACTTCCCCCGCTCTCCCCAACAGTGCCGCCCGATACCTGCGCCGCGGTGGACGACCCTACAGCATCGAAAGCCGCCTGCGTCACCACCAACTGATTATAGCAGTCCGAAGTCGGATCATCCGTCGGGCCCAAGAACAAAACTGGGCTATCAGCATCAACGACGCACTCGCCGCGTGTGGTGAAGGTCCACGTCCGCGAATCTTCGATACCTGCGTACGCGTTCCCTGGATCATCGGTATCAAGGATCGCCCCCTCATCAATCAGAACGTAGTAGGAGGTAGCGTAAGCCAGGTTGCTGCTCGGGGTGAAAGTAACCTTCGTACCATCAAAAAGAACGTCACTGGCTTGGCTTACATCAAAGCGCTCGATCTCAGTACCGAATTCCTCGTATAGGACTAAGCTTCCGTTGCCTGATTGAACCGCTTCATTGAACGTCAAGCTAAGATCAGGCTTCGGCGCAACACCCTCCGCACCCGTGGCAGGAGATACATCCAAAACCTGCGGATGGTTGATGGCGCCATCTGTATTCCACTGGGGTTGTTCATCGGATGTCCAGTTCTCATTCGTGCCCTCCGCAAAGTTCTCGGGCTCTGAGGAAATGAGCCCAACATTCCACCCCGAAATATTCTGATCGAAGGATCCAGCGTCCAGGAACATCCCTTCCATATCCTGAACCTGTGCCGTATCCCAACTGCTGATATCCCGATTGAAACTCGTTGCATTCCAGAACATATACTTCATGTTGGTAACATTCGATGTATTCCAGCCACCCGTTGAAGTGATCAAATCACTATTGAATGCCGCTGCCCGATCAAACATGTAGCCCATGTTTGTGACACTCGATGTGTTCCAATTACTCAAACTCTGATTAAAATCACTATTGGTAAAGGTGGAACCCATGTTCTCAACACTCGAGACATCCCAGTCCCCTATGTCCGAGGTAAGATTACCAGAGTTTCGGAACATCGACGCCATGCTCTCAACCTTGGACGTATCCCAACCACTTATGTCACCAACAAAGGATAAATCTGTGACCCCGTAGAAATAGTACCGCATATTCGTGATGTTGCCTGTGTACCACTGCGAGGCTTCATAGGTGACGCCCTCGTGTTCAATCGCAAAGGTTCCTGAACCACTTCCCCCGCTCTCCCCAACAGTGCCGCCCGATACCTGCGCCGCGGTGGACGACCCTACAGCATCGAAAGCCGCCTGCGTCACCACCAACTGATTATAGCAGTCCGAAGTCGGATCATCCGTCGGGCCCAAGAACAAAACTGGGCTATCAGCATCAACGACGCACTCACCGCGTGTGGTGAAGGTCCACGTCCGCGAATCTTCGATACCTGCGTACGCGTTCCCTGGATCATCGGTATCAAGGATCGCCCCCTCATCAATCAGAACGTAGTAGGAGGTAGCGTAAGCCAGGTTGCTGCTCGGGGTAAAAGTAACCTTCGTACCATCAAAAAGAACGTCACTGGCTTGGCTTACATCAAAGCGCTCGATCTCAGTACCGAATTCCTCGTATAGGACTAAGCTTCCGTTGCCTGATTGAACCGCTTCATTGAACGTCAAGCTAAGATCAGGCTTCGGCGCAACACCCTCCGCACCCGTGGCAGGGGATACATCCAAAACCTGCGGATGGTTGATGGCGCCATCTGTACTCCATTGGGGTTGTTCATCGGATGTCCAATTCTCGTTCGTGCCCTCCGCAAAGTTCTCGGGCTCTGAGGAAATGAGCCCAACATTCCACCCCGAAATATTCTGATCGAAGGATCCAGCGTCCAGGAACATCCCTTCCATATCCTGAACCTGTGCCGTATCCCAACTGCTGATATCCCGATTGAAACTCGTTGCATTCCAGAACATATACTTCATGTTGGTAACATTCGATGTATTCCAGCCACCCGTTGAAGTGATCAAATCACTATTGAATGCCGCTGCCCGATCAAACATGTAGCCCATGTTTGTGACACTCGATGTGTCCCAACTACTCAAACTCTGATTAAAATCACTATTGGTAAAGGTCGAACCCATGTTCTCAACACTCGAGACATCCCAGCCCCCTATGTCCGAGGTAAGATTACCAGAGTTTCGGAACATCGACGCCATGCTCTCAACCTTGGACGTATCCCAACCACTTATGTCACCAACAAAGGATAAATCTGTGACCCCGTAGAAATAGTACCGCATATTCGTGATGTTGCCTGTGTACCACTGCGAGGCTTCATAGGTGACGCCCTCGTGTTCAATCGCAAAGGTTCCTGAACCACTTCCCCCGCTCTCCCCAACAGTGCCGCCCGATACCTGCGCCGCGGTGGACGACCCTACAGCATCGAAATCTTCCTGGCTGACAATCAGTTTGCCGTAACAAGGCGACGACGAATCTTGCGTCTGGGCGAGTGTAGTAATATCACCGAGTAGGTTGATATCACATTCGGCGGGAACATCCGCACGCGCCTGGGGCGTCAACAGGAGGGCGAGCAGCGCGGCAAGGGTGCCCCCCCCCCCGGCGAACGGGAGGAAGATCCACCAGAGTTGGAGGACGTTTAGAAAATAAACCAAACATGCAAAAAATCCTTTGAAAAGCCTTTCGAACGATCAGCGCACAAGCGCAGCAAAATTGCGAGCGTACCCGAGGGCCCCCCATGACCGTGCGGCAAGGCCAAGGGCCAAGCAAAGGTTCGCAGTATGGAGGAACGAGTTCACGAAACACTTTAAGTTTTATAACACATAGTGTTTCGGTTCGACAACCGAAAACAGCCACTTCGCTTTGACATACCTATCCCTTTGGCAATCCATGCAACCAACTGCCTGCGCATCCCAGGCCTGGACGACTTGGAAGAACCAGACTCAATCCCAGTACTCCCCATTCGGAAGGAACCGACCTTCCTGATCTCAAATAAACCAACACAAAACCGCAACCCTAGGAACCAGACGCGACATCTGCCGCTCCGAGACCCAAGCTTAACGGCACACCTCAAAATACCGCTCAAGATTGATACAGACCAACCTCTGGTAACCGCTTGGCTCTAGCCTATGGCTAGGGCCAAAAAACCTTAAAAAACAAGTTTTTACGACTACCTTGATTCAAATGTTTACCCAAAAAAGAACTTAATTGCTGTAAAGTTTTGTATCAACTTATCTTTATTTGACACAAATTCTATACATACCCTTCACGCTCTCCTCTCACCCGCGCGGGCTGAGAACTTCCGTTCTTGAGGTTGACGACACCAAGGAGTCCCTACGCTGCGAAAGTTTGGGCCGTCGGTCGACACAGAATCGAGCGACCAAGAGGACGCGAACATGCCCCGCCTTCTTGGTCCGTTCCTAAAAAAGGGCGATCAGCAGCACCGAGACGAAGATCAACCCAATACCGATCCATTCGGTGCGGCTCGGCAATTCCTGGTAAGCCCAATAGGCCGCGAGCAGCGACAGGGGGATATCGAGGTTCTTGACCGTCGATACCAGCGCGGGGTGTTGCAAACCAAAGGCGGTGAACAGCGCCAGCGACCCGATGACGGAAAACACCCCGATGGTGATGACATCGCCGCCGCGCTTGCGGACAAGGGCCCACTGCCCTGGGCTGCGTACTTGCACCCAAATCGCCATGAGGACCGACTGAAAGATCAGCGCAATGACCAAAACCGTTACCCCCGCCAACAGGGCGGACAGCCGCGTCGCAAGATCGAGGCCCAAGGTACGGACCGCCTCGGCATAGGCGACGCCCGTGACGGTAAAGGCGAGGCCGCAGCCCAACCCGAAGGCCAGCGATATCCAATCAAACACCCGTTGCGCGCGATCGAGCGACAAAAACGATTGCACGACCACGCCCAGGGTTCCCAGGACCAATCCCAACCAGTCCCAGACCCCAATATGATCGTCGGCCAGCGCCAAGCCAAAAAACCCCGCAAGACCTAGGGGAATCAGCAAGGCGGACATGAGGTTGTCGGTACTTTGATAGGCGACCCCAATGCCAAAGGCGCGGCGCTGAAACAGGCGGATCAGCAGGTCGGTCGCCACAATTTGGGCCACGCCACCCAAGCAGGCGAAGAAGACAGGCCAGCCGCCAAGGCGCGGGGCGTCGGGGGACAGCGCGAGCAAAGCCAGCAGCACCAGGCTCGCCAAGGGCAACCCGACCCAATAGCGGGCGGCGTTGGCCATGTCGCGCGACAGGGCGGGACGATCCCCTAAGGGTCGGACCAGGCGACGTTGGTACAAATTGCGCGCCACATGGGTCACGGCGGCGACGAGTGCCAGAAGCAGCCAAAACGAGCTCATGGGCGCTTCTCGTCTTAACCCTTGCGCGAGGCAAGCGCCGTGCCCATGAAGGTCTTGTGCCCAAACATGACCCCGCGCAGCCACGCCCCCCCGACCGCGAGGCCATTCGTGCCCGCGCCCGCGCCGAAGGCTTTCTGACCTGCGGTTTCGCCGCGCCGCATGTTCCACCGCGACAGCGGGCGCGGCTTGCCAGTTTTGTCGCTGCGGGCCAGCACGGCACCATGGACTGGATGGCACAGCGCAGCGCGGAGCGCGCGGACCCGACCGTCCTGTGGCCAGCGGTCAAAACGGTCATTTGCTTGGGATACGGTTACGGCCCAGACCAGGACCCGCTCAGCCGGTTGGGCTGGGGCGACCGCGCCAACGTCAGCGCCTATGCCTGGGGCCGCGATTATCACCGGATCCTAAAGCAAGCCACCAAGCGCTTGGCGCGATGGCTCGCGGCAACAGCGGGTGCGAACGTGAAGGTCTTTGTCGATACGGCACCCGTCGCCGAAAAACCCCTGGCGCAGCAAGCTGGGATCGGATGGCAAGGCAAGCATACCAACTTGGTCAGCGGCGCCCAAGGTTCCTGGCTGTTCCTCGCGGAAATTTTCACCGACCTGCGCATCGACCCCGACCCGCCTGCCCGCGACCAGTGCGGGTCCTGCACCCGATGCCTCGACCTCTGCCCTACCCAGGCGTTTCCGACGCCCTATACCTTGGACGCGCGGCGATGCTTGGCCTACCTCAGCATCGAACACGAGGGTCCGATTCCAGCAGAGTTTCGCCGCGCCATGGGCAATCGGATCTACGGATGCGATGACTGCCTGGCCGTTTGCCCGTGGAACAAATTTGCCAGCCAAACCCAAGACGCGCGGCTTGTGCAGCCCGAAATTCGCGACCTCACCCTAGCCCAAGCGCTCGGCTTGGACGAAGCAGCGTTTCGCAGCTTTTTTAGTGGGTCCCCGATCAAGCGGATCAAGTGGCACCGTTGGATCAGAAACGCCTTGATCGTCGCGGGCAATGCCGACGCAAGGGCCTGGATCAAGGTAAGGGCGATCGTGCAAAGCTTCGCCCACCACGACGATCCCATCCTGCGCGAAAGCGCCGCTTGGGCCCTGACCCAGCATGGGGACGGGGTTCCGTTGGCCGATCAGACCAACGGCCAAAAAAGTTGAAACTTTTTTGGCCAGTTTGTGTCTCGGGGCGCGTGTTTCGCGCACGGGCGTTCCCTGCGCCCTTCGGGCTTGGAGCCCAACTGTTTGGAGCACGGGCGTTCCCTGCGCCCTTCGGGCTTGGAGCCCATCTGTTTGGAGCACGGGCGTTCCCTGCGCCCTTCGGGCTTGGAGCCCATCTGTTTGGAGCGCGGGCGTTCCCTGCGCCCTTCGGGCTTGGAGCCCATCTGTTTGGAGCGCGGGCTGAGGTGGTCCTGGTTAGTTGGACAGGTTGGCAGCGAATTTAGTGAGCGATTAGGTTGTTCATGCTGCCATTTTTAGGTGTGTGTTAGCATCTGGTCCCAGCCTTGTCACCTCTCCACCCGCGAGCCCGTTAGGGCGAGTGGGGGGATGGGGTGACAAGGCCGTATCTCTCTTTTCATAGGCCTCGGCAGGCGTCTTACCCTCAAGTGAGCTGTGAGGGCGTTCATCGTTGTAAAAGCCAAACCATTCACCAATCAATTTCTTGGCCTCAAAGCCATTGCAGATCTCATGCAGATAGATGCACTCATACTTGAGCGATCTCCAGAGCCGCTCGATGAAGATGTTATCCATACATCTACCCTTGCCATCCATGCTGATTTTGACGCCCGCATCAAGCAGCACCTTCGTAAACTCGTGGCTGGTGAATTGACTGCCTTGGTCAGAATTAAATATCTGCGGCGCGCCATAGAGCTCTATGGCCTCTTTGAGTGCCTCAACACAAAAATCTGCCGTCATCGTGTTGCTTAATCGCCATGAGAGAACCTTGCGTGTCGCCCAATCCATGATCGCCACCAGATAGAAGAACCCACCAGATGCAGGGATATAAGTGATGTCCGTACACCAAACCTGGTTGGCTTTTTCAATGTTCAGCTCACGCAGCAAATACGGATAAATCCGATGATCAGGTTGGGGTTTGCTGGTGTTGGGCTTCTGATAAATCGTGCAGAGCCCCATGAGCTTCATCAACCGACGTACGCGGTGACGCCCCACCCGAACACCCTGCATAGCCAAAGATCGCACGATTTGGCGCGAGCCATAAAACGGATGCTTGGTGAACAGCTTATCGATTTGACGCATCAGTTCAAGGTTCTCGGCGCTTTCCCCTTTAGCGTGATAGTAGAGGCTGGAACGCGAAATGTTGAGCAACGAGCATTGGCGCGTGATGCTGGGTTTATTTTTGCTGGGCTCAAGCTGGATCATGGCTTTGCGCTGATCCCGATCCGCTGGAGCCCGTCGGCTAAAAAATCCCGTTCCATCGTCAGTTGACCAATCTTGGCGTGAAGTGATTTGACGTCTGGTGCTTCTGCCTCAGACTTCTTGCGTGCCTTAGGGCTGGTCCGCTCAAAACCCTCTGTCATGTTCGCAATCGCTTGCTTCTTAAAGGTGCAAACCTGACCTGTAGAGATCTTGTACTTGCTGGCTATCTGCTGACCCGTCAGCTCACCATGAAGAGCATCAAGGGCTATTCTAACCTTGAGCTCTGGGCTAAATGTTCTGCGTTTAGGCATGTGTCGTTGTCCTTTCTTAACGATTGACCCTCACTAAATCATTGTCCAATTTCTTGGGACCACCTCAGATTCTTATCGCCTAAAAGATAAGCGTAAGGCGGGCATTGTTGGGAACGCCAACCACAATGTAATCAAAGGCGGGGAGGAGGGTTGAGAGCAGAAAAAATCGCCGCCGCCTGTGAACCGCCCTCCGTCCTACGGACTACGGGCGGTTCACAGGCGGCAATCACACCACCACTGGGGGGTCAAAAACTCCCCGTTGCAGGGGGTCAAAATTAGAGCGTTGTTGACAGCGTTGCAGCAGGACTGATCTTACCGTACGTAAACGCTGATGCCATGAACCAGCATCTGAACGAGATATCAAAAGTAGTTTCTCCTGACGCGCATGCGGTCCTGATCCTCGACGGAGCAGGTTGGCATGGAGCTAAAAGCTTGGACGTTCCTAATAACATCACGCTCTTAAAACTGCCTCCTTATTCCCCAGAACTTAACCCAATGGAAAATGTTTGGGCATATCTGCGTGGGAATAAGCTTGCCATAACTGTCTTCGACACTTTTGAGCAGATAGTCGAAAAATGTGTGGAGGCCTGGAACTTTTTCGCCAATGACAAACAACGTATCATGTCAATCACACAAAGAAATTGGATAAGCGTCAATTGATCCGTAAGCGTCCGTTGTGGGCGCTCTGGCGCTGACGCTTTAGCTTGCTAAGTGCCCGCTCAACAGAGCGGACACTTGAAGGAGGTAAGTTATGTTGGATCGGGTCAAGCGTCGACGTTGGTCGGCTTCGGAGAAGCTAGAGATCTGCGATCAAGCCAGAGTTCCAGGTGTTTCAGTGGCGCAGGTTGCGCGTCGGTATGCGCTGAACGCGACTATGCTCCACGGTTGGCTCAAGGATTCGCGTTTTGGGGGAGGTCATGGGTCTGGGAAGGATGTGCCCCACGGGGGCGGTGGTGAGGTTTCGGGGTCAGCGTTTTACGAAGTGTCGGTGTCTTCAGACCCTACGCCTGTTCGGATGAACGTAGAAGTCCCCCAATCCCGTGTTTCAGGCCCTGCGGAGGCGCGCGTTTCTAAGGGCAGTCTGCATGCCTTGCGTGTTGACCTGTCTTTGAGCGATGGCCGTCGCGTCCTGATTGAGGGAGCAACGAACTTGGCGGCGATTTTGGCTTTGGTTGAGGGATTATCCGATTGATCCCCGTCACCTCCAACATACGGGTCTGGTTAGCGGCGGGCGTCACCGACATGCGCCGTGGTTTTGACACCCTAGCCGCTCAGACGGAAGCGGTTTTGAAGCTTGATCCCTATTGTGGTCACTTGTTCGTATTCCGAGGGCGGCGCGGAGACCTGCTCAAGATCATCTGGTGGGAGTCCCAGGGGGCTTGTCTTTTCACCAAGCGCCTGGAGAGGGGACGGTTCGTTTGGCCTGCCACCAAGGACGGTAAGATCAGCGTGACACCCGCCCAGCTTTCCATGCTTTTGGAAGGGATTGATTGGCGAATGCCCAAGAAGACTTGGTGACCTTTGAGCGGAGAATAGGACGCTCGAAGTTCCCTGATTTAGATCGCCTTTTTTAGGCATTTTTCCCCTGTTTTTGCATCTTTAGGATTCACTCCAAAAGCCTTTTCTGCTATAGGTTTTGGCGATGCTTGAGATCGCCAACATCACCTCAGAAGACCCCGCAGAACTGCGGGCAATCATCCGTCTTTTTGCCGACGAGGTCAAAACCCTTACCCTGAAGGTTCAACACCTCGAACATCAACTCCATGGCCACAAGCGCCATCGTTTTGGATCAACTGCAGAGAACTCAGATCAACTCAGCCTAAACTTTGCTGAAGATGAAGAGGTGGCCAAGGCGACAGCTGATCAAGCTGGGCCTGACACTTGTGATGTCAATCAACCCCACTGACAAGAAGCGCAAGCGGCGCCATAGCCGCAAGCCCTTGCCTGATCACCTCGACCGAAACGATCAGGTTCTCTGCCCTGGTGATACGTGCGCCGAGTGCGGCGGTCACCTCAAGACCTTAGGCGAGGATGTCACCGAAGAACTGGAGTATGTGCCAGGACGGTTTGTGGTCAACCGCTTCGTGCGGCCTCGCAAAGCTTGTTCAGGGTGTGAGGCCTTTGCCCAAGCCCCCCTGCCGTCGCGTCCAATTGAACGCGGTAGGCCTGGCCCTGGTCTCCTCGCCCATGTCTTGGTCAGCAAGTATGCCGACCATCTCCCCCTCTATCGCCAGGAGAAGATCTATGAACGTGAGGGCATCGATCTAAATCGCACCACCATGGCCGATTGGGTGGGGCGTTCCACCAAGCTCCTGGAACCGCTTTCCGATGCCATCGCTAAAATCGTTCGCGATGGTCAAGCCTTGTTCGCCGATGATACGACCGTCAAGATGCAGGCCCCTGGTCATAAGAAGACCAAGACCGCGCGGATTTGGACCTACGTTCGTGATGAACGGCCATGGCAACAACAAGAACCTGACAGCGCAGAAGATGGCGCAGGTCGATCCCCACCTGGCCAATCGCCTCCTTGCGTCTGGTATCAGTTCACCGTGGATCGCAAGGGCGAACATCCCGTCGCGCATCTCAAAGACTACAAAGGCTGGGTCCATGTCGACGGCTATTCAGGCTTCAATGGTCTGTTCGGTGAGCAAAAGGCCCGTGAGGTGGCGTGCATGGCCCATGTTCGGCGCAAGTTCGTGGATATCTTTGCCTCCCAAGGCAGCGCCATCGCCCAGGAGGCCATCGCACGTATTGCGCTGCTCTATGCCGTGGAGGACAAGGCGCGGGGGCTGGCCCCAGCCGACAGGGTTGCCCTGCGCCAGGCAGAGGCCAAGCCCGTCTTCGACGACCTTGAACGCTGGCTCCACGATCAGCTCCCCAAACTCTCTGGCAAATCAACACTTGCTGGGGCCATCCGCTACGCCCTTGGTCGCATGAAGAAGGCGCGGCCCTATCTCGACAACGGCTTCTTGGAAATCGACAACAACACCGCAGAACGCGCCGTCAAACCCATCGCTTTGGGGCGAAAGAACTGGACGTTCGTAGGATCAGAAGGCGGCGGCAAGGCTATGGCCATCGCCTATACTCTCATCGAAACCGCCAAGCTCAACCAAGTCGATCCCCAAGCTTGGCTGACCTGGGTCCTTTCTCGCATCGCGGATCATAAGATCAACCGCATCCATGAGCTCTTGCCATGGGAGTTCAAGGCCCTGGATAACAACATCTGAAAAATCAAGGGCGCCCACAGCGGACGCTTACATTGATCCCGCCGCTGGTATAACGCACCTTCTGCCACGCGACTCCATTTGCCCTTGCCAAATCCCCGTAACTAATGAAGCGGCGCTTGCGAGCCGCATCGAGAATCGAGCTATAGGTCGTCTGTAGATCAAGTTGGTCAGTCATTGTGTCCTAAGAAGCAACGCCCATTCAAAAGACGCGCTAGAGCTTGTATGGTTGGAAAATTGGTTGCGGGAGGTGGATTTGAACCACCGACCTTCAGGTTATGAGCCTGACGAGCTACCGGACTGCTCCATCCCGCGTTAAAATTCTTGCCTTGTCCAACCATGGGAGCAAGCCAACAGGGCCTTCCTGAGGCCTGCGTCTGTCAAAGACCCTAGTTCGTGTGTTCGTGAAAAGAAGAGAGTGTTCTTGCTAATCTGGCAGCGACCTACTCTCCCAGCCCTTGGGGGCAAGTACCATTGGCGCTGGAGCGTTTCACGGCCGGGTTCGGTATGGGACCGGGTGGGGCCACTCCGCTATGGCCACCAGATAAGCAAAAACACTTAAAATCTTCTGTCTGACGAATTTTTGCTATTCTGATCATTCAAGATGATGCTCGTTCGCGCCGACCCGAACCAGAACTTGGTTTCGGATCTTTGCGACCAGATTTCGCCTATCGGCTGAAATCTAGTGGAGTGTTCAAGTCGATCGATTGATTAGTACTCCTTAGCTTCGTCGCTTACACGACTTCCACATGGAGCCTATCACGTAGTGGTCTTCTACGAATCTCAGCGAGACCTAGTTTTGAGGGAGGCTTCCCGCTTAGATGCTTTCAGCGGTTATCCCGTCCATACATAGCTACCCAGCACTACTGTTGGCACAATAACTGGTACACCAGAGGTATGTCCATCCCGGTCCTCTCGTACTAGGGACAGCTCCTCTCAAGTCTCGAACACCCACGGCAGATAGGGACCGAACTGTCTCGCGACGTTCTAAACCCAGCTCGCGTACCGCTTTAAATGGCGAACAGCCATACCCTTGGGACCTGCTCCAGCCCCAGGATGCGATGAGCCGACATCGAGGTGCCAAACCTCCCCGTCGATGTGGACTCTTGGGGGAGATCAGCCTGTTATCCCCGGCGTACCTTTTATCCGTTGAGCGATGGCCCTTCCATGCGGAACCACCGGATCACTATGGCCAACTTTCGTTTCTGCTCGACGTGTCAGTCTCGCAGTCAGGCAGGCTTATGCCATTACACTCAACAGCTGATTTCCGACCAGCTTGAGCCTACCTTCGCGCGCCTCCGTTACTCTTTAGGAGGCGACCGCCCCAGTCAAACTACCCACCACACAGGGTCCCAATTATTGTGTAACCGGTTAGACCTAACAGAACAGAAGGGTGGTATTTCAAGGCTGGCTCCACAAGAACTGGCGTCCCTGCTTCGATGCCTCCCACCTATCCTACACATCTGATCCATCAGGCCACTGTGAAGCTATAGTAAAGGTGCACGGGGTCTTTCCGTCTAACCGCGGGTACCCCGCATCTTCACGGGGAATTCAATTTCGCTGAGTTGATGTTGGAGACAGTGGGGAAGTCGTTACGCCATTCGTGCAGGTCGGAACTTACCCGACAAGGAATTTCGCTACCTTAGGACCGTTATAGTTACGGCCGCCGTTTACCTGGGCTTCAATTCAGAGCTTTCACCCCTCCTCTTAACCTTCAGGCACCGGGCAGGCGTCAGACCCTATACATCGTCTTTCGACTTAGCAGAGCCCTGTGTTTTTAATAAACAGTCGCCACCCCCTGGTCTGTGCCCCCAGCCCGTGGTTGCCCACGAACTGGGCCTCCTTCTCCCGAAGTTACGGAGGCAATTTGCCGAGTTCCTTCAACATCATTCTCTCAAGCGCCTGGGTATTCTCTACCAGTCCACCTGTGTCGGTTTCGGGTACGGTCATACGATGGAGCTATTTCCTGGGACCGCTTCACCGCCCACACAATCCAATAAGCATGAACGATTTACGCGATCCGTCACTACCATCAGGTGCAGGAATATTAACCTGCTTCCCATCGACTACGCATTTCTGCCTCGCCTTAGGGGCCGACTCACCCTGAGCGGATTAGCCTAGCTCAGGAACCCTTGGACTTTCGGCGACAGAGTTTCTCACTCTGTTTGTCGCTACTCATGTCAGCATTCTCACTTCTCATACCTCCACCGCCCCTCACGGGTACGGCTTCAACGGCCTAGAGAACGCTCCGCTACCACTAAAAAAACACGGGTCAACTCAAGATCGGGCAGGGCAACCCTGCCAGGCCTTGAGAGGACAAAGTGTTCTTCTAATCCGCGTCTTCGGTGCATGGCTTGAGCCCCGGTACATTTTCGCTGCAAGACGGCTTATTTAGACCAGTGAGCTATTACGCTTTCTTTAAAGGGTGGCTGCTTCTAAGCCAACCTCCTGGTTGTCTTGGCCTTCTCACTTGCTTTCCCACTTAGCCATGACTTGGGGACCTTAGACGGCGGTCTGGGCTGTTTCCCTTTCCACCACGGACCTTAGCACCCGTGGTGTGTCTGCCGGACTCGACTCTACGGTATTCGGAGTTTGATTAGGTTTGGTAAGGCTCGCGCCCCCCTAGCCCATTCAGTGCTCTACCCCCGTAGGCCATATCCGACGCTCTACCTCAATAGATTTCGCGGAGAACCAGCTATCTCCGAGTTTGATTGGCCTTTCACCCCTAGGCACAGCTCATCCCGTGACTTTTCAACGTCAGTGGGTTCGGTCCTTCAGTGACTGTTACGTCACCTTCAACCTGGCCATGCCTAGATCACTCGGTTTCGGGTCTAATCCATCGTACTGAACGCCCTGTTCAGACTCGCTTTCGCTTCGCCTACACCTAACGGCTTAAGCTTGCACGACAGACTAACTCGCTGACCCATTATACAAAAGGTACGCTATCACCCCGAAGGGCTCTAACTGTTTGTAGGCATCCGGTTTCAGGTACTGTTTCACTCCCCGCATAGGGGTGCTTTTCACCTTTCCCTCACGGTACTTGTTCGCTATCGGTCGAATAGGAGTACTTAGGCTTGGAGGATGGTCCCCCCATCTTCAAGCAGGGTTTCACGTGCCCCGCTCTACTCTAACAGACAATCATTTTACATATACGCGGCTATCACGCTCTATGGCTTGGCTTTCCAGCCAATTCTACTTGTTTCATGTCAGGCCTGGTCCGATTTCGCTCGCCACTACTTTCGGAGTCTCGGTTGATTTCCTTTCCTCTGGTTACTTAGATGTTTCAGTTCACCAGGTTCGCGTCTCTCGACGGCTCTACAGAGCCGGGTTTCCCCATTAGGACATCCACGGATCAAAGCTTACTTGCAGCTCCCCGCGGCTTTTCGCAGCATGTCACGTCCTTCATCGCCTCTATTCGCCAAGGCATCCACCAAATGCCCTTCAGGCACTTGAACGCTCCACCAGATTGCAGACGATAGGTTGGAAATACGATGCCTCAATTTAAGGAGTCGATATTCCGCGCCTTCGCCGCGATTCCAAGATTGACCTCGGTCTGGTTTTGCGATCAGCTTGATTTTGATTTGAATTGTTCGCCCCCAAAAGTCATGATTGGGGGCAAAACTACTGATCCACATTCGTGCAAAATGTGGACCGCAATTAGTGTCAGACAAGAAGATTTCATGCCGCCAAGACCAAGCAAAGCCCGCCCTAACGTACATGTCTTCTTTTCACAAACAACGATTTCTATGGCGATTGCCACACTCAACCCAAAGGCTGATGAAAGCGAGCTTTCAACAACCTTCGTTAATCCAGCCAGCCCCAAAATCTATGACATGGGACCATGGTGGGCGATGGAGGACTTGAACCTCCGACCTCACCCTTATCAGGGGTGCGCTCTAACCACCTGAGCTAATCGCCCTTGATGAAAGGAGGCGGACCTAAGACCCGCGCAGTCCTGGTGGAGCCTAGCGGGATCGAACCGCTGACCTCCTGAATGCAAATCAGGCGCTCTCCCAGCTGAGCTAAGGCCCCGAAATTTTACTGGATTGTGAGAAGAGATGCGCGGCCGGCGGATGCCAGACTTGATTTGCCTTTCGGCAAGTGCCTGCCAGGTTCAAAGACAGGCGTCTTGATATGAAGATCGCGAGCTTACCAGGCACGGGGCCAGGCAGCATACCGAAATCTACTCTAGAAAGGAGGTGATCCAGCCCCAGGTTCCCCTAGGGCTACCTTGTTACGACTTCACCCCAGTCGCTGACCCTACCGTGGTCGGCTGCCTCCTAAAAGGTTAGCGAACCGCCTTCGGGTAGAACCAACTCCCATGGTGTGACGGGCGGTGTGTACAAGGCCCGGGAACGTATTCACCGCGTCAAGCTGATACGCGATTACTAGCGATTCCGACTTCATGCTCTCGAGTTGCAGAGAACAATCCGAACTGAGATGGCTTTTTGAGATTAGCTTCCCCTCGCGAGGTCGCTGCCCATTGTCACCACCATTGTAGCACGTGTGTAGCCCAGCCCATAAGGGCCATGAGGACTTGACGTCATCCCCGCCTTCCTCCGGCTTATCACCGGCAGTCTCGTTAGAGTGCCCAACTGAAGGCTGGCAACTAACGATAAGGGTTGCGCTCGTTGCGGGACTTAACCCAACATCTCACGACACGAGCTGACGACAGCCATGCAGCACCTGTCACTGCGTCCCCTAGAGGAACCATCCATCTCTGGATGTAGCACAGGATGTCAAGGGCTGGTAAGGTTCTGCGCGTTGCTTCGAATTAAACCACATGCTCCACCGCTTGTGCGGGCCCCCGTCAATTCCTTTAAGTTTTAATCTTGCGACCGTACTCCCCAGGCGGTCTGCTTAATGCGTTAGCGGCGCCACCGAAGCACCAAGTGCCCCGACGGCTAGCAGACATCGTTTACGGCGTGGACTACCAGGGTATCTAATCCTGTTTGCTCCCCACGCTTTCGCGCCTCAGCGTCAATACCCGTCCAGAGTGTCGCCTTCGCCACCGGTGTTCTTTCTAATATCTACGAATTTCACCTCTACACTAGAAATTCCACACTCCCCTCCGGGATTCTAGATTGACAGTATTCAGTGCAGTTCCGAGGTTGAGCCCCGGGCTTTCACACCAAACTGATCAATCCGCCTACGCGCCCTTTACGCCCAGTAATTCCGAACAACGCTAGCCCCCTTCGTATTACCGCGGCTGCTGGCACGAAGTTAGCCGGGGCTTCTTCTGATGCTACTGTCATCATCCTCACATCTGAAAGAGCTTTACAACCCTAGGGCCTTCTTCACTCACGCGGCATGGCTAGATCAGGCTTTCGCCCATTGTCTAATATTCCCCACTGCTGCCTCCCGTAGGAGTCTGGGCCGTGTCTCAGTCCCAGTGTGGCTGATCATCCTCTCAAACCAGCTATAGATCGTCGCCTTGGTGAGCCTTTACCTCACCAACTAGCTAATCCAACATGGGCTAATCCTTTGGCGATAAATCTTTCCCCCGTAGGGCACATACGGTATTACTCCCCGTTTCCAGAGGCTATTCCGTACCAAAGGGCATATTCCCACGCATTACTCACCCGTCCGCCGCTGTCTACCTCCCGAAGGAGGCTTCTCGCTCGACTTGCATGTGTTAGGCCTGCCGCCAGCGTTCGTTCTGAGCCAGGATCAAACTCTCAGGTTTAACTGAAAGTCGCATTGACCAGACAAGCCAATCAATGCACTTTATGGGTTCCCACAAAGTCTATCCTAATTCATGTTACTGAATAGTTTTGTTAATTTTCATTAACAGGTT
The DNA here is from genome assembly GCA_965229645.1 of Alphaproteobacteria bacterium. Taxonomy (GTDB): domain Bacteria; phylum Pseudomonadota; class Alphaproteobacteria; order UBA7985; family UBA7985; genus CAXQZM01. The sequence goes on along the minus strand of OZ245893.1, from coordinate 2,045,722 downwards.
TCTGTTCTTGAGCTGCCACTACCGAAGCAACGACTGCACAAGCTCAGAGCGTTTACTGACTGATCCTTTGATCCGCACCTTGGCGCGACACCCAAGCGGGGTCGACCAAGATGAAAACAAAGATCGAGATCGATACGCCAACTTTGCGGGTGCTGAACACCCGTCGGCCACGAATCTCTTCTCATTTTATCGTACAACAATGTCAAAAAACTTTGGCTGGGTTTTGGGACAAGAAGACCTGCTCGCCGCCAAGTTCGGGGTGCCCCGAAGCGAGACCCCGCCTCTAAGGCGCACCCTGGTACCCGTCAACGCAAAAAATCAAACTTTCTGAAATTTCTGCGCAATCCGAAAATCCTCGGCGCTGTTTTGGCGAACTTAGGCACGCCGTCAGCAACCTCTATGGCTTACTGACTATAGGTTTTGGGCGCAAAGTCACGGGTGAAGCGCTTTGTTGAGCCTAGGCGAGTTGGCGGCCCACACCAGAGCCGCGCGCCGCCCCTTGAAGCCGCCCTTTGCAGGAGACTCGGGCGCGCGCCCTCGGGCCTACGTCCCGTTCCCTCCAGAAAATGGCTTGTAACCAAGTCTTGCAAACTTTGGCAAATTCGGGAAAGAGCAGCGCTCGCGATCACACATCCCCGTCGGTTTCGTGCTTATGCATTTTTCCCGCCTTTTTGGCGTCTGTTGCTTTGCGAGTCTTGGTGCCCTGCTGCCGCTTTGCAGTGCGTCGGCCTTTTGGTTTTTGCCAGGAGCCGGCAGGGCGTCGCACGATGAAGCCCGAGGCCAGGTATTCGGGCAGCCCGAAGCCGACCAAGGCCCCGTGGGCGAGCAGGGGGCGGCCTCTTTTGATCTTAGCGCCTTGGACCCCGACTTTGCGCCCGACTTCTCGATTCCTACCAACCCCAGTGAAGAGACAGGCGCGCAGATCGTTGTGCAACCCCCCCTGTCCTCTGACGTTGAACGGGACCCAACTGCAGCAACGGTGGCCGAGCGCGGCGGTTTGAGCGACCTGGACTTCACCCTTGCCCTGCTCGATCAAAGGATGGCTACCGATCCAGCGACCGCAGATCTGGCCGCCCCAGGCCCCTTGGCCAGCAAGGCGGCGGATCTGGACTTGCATTTACCCGCTGACCGCTTCGACCCCACTTACGACCTGCTCGATGCCGCCATTCAACCCGCGCTGGCGACTTTTCCCATCGCCGTCTATCTGGAGGTTGAGGCGGGCGATACCTTGTCGTCCCTATTTCAAGACGTCGGCATTTCCATCCAAGAAACCCAAAACGCGGGCAACGCCTTGAGCCAGGTGTTCAACCTCGCGCGCCTGCGCCCTGGTCAGATTTTGGAATTGGAACTGAATGGCGCCGTTGAGCCCTATACCGTGGGGCGGCTGCAGCGGGTTTCGCTGGCACCAACGACGCTAGAGCAGATTGTTGTTCTGCCCAAAGACGGCGGCTTTGAGAGCCGCAAAACCGAAATCGCGCGCAATCGCGTGCTGGTTCATGCGGGCGGTCCCCTTCGAACTGGGTCGGTCTATAAGGACGGCGACACCATGGATATCGACGGGTCCATGATCGCCAATTTCGTCAATGCCCTCGACGCGCAGGTCGATTTCACCCGGATTCAGTCCGAAGGCGATGAAATTGAAATGATTTACGAGGCCTACTTCGATGACAACGGTCGGCTAGTCGATGCGGGCAATGTGCTTTACGCCGCGTTCAACGATCGCGGCGGCCAAGTCTACGAGGCGTTTCGGTTTGAAAACAACGATAAGGCCGCTTACTTTACCCGCGACGCCCGCTTTACGGGCCAAACCAACACCTTGGCCCGCAAACCTTTGGGGGGCGGGCGGCTTTCGTCCCGCTTTGGCATGCGCACCCATCCCGTCAATGGGGACCGGCGCATGCACCATGGCGTCGATTACGCCGCAGCGTGCGGAACGCCCATATACGCGGCGGGCAACGGCGTCCTCACGTTCGTGGGGTGGAAGGGCGGTTACGGACGGTTCATTGGGGTCAAGCATGGCCCCACCTTCACGACGCACTATGCCCATCTCAAGAGTTTTGCCAACGGCATGCGCCCAGGGGTGCGGGTACGCAAGGGCCAACTGATTGGCCGCGTCGGCACCACTGGGGTCTCAACGGGCTGTCATCTGCACTACGAAGTCGTGCGCAACGGGCGCAAGATCAATCCCCTATCGGAGCATATCCCCCGTGGCGACGACCTCAACAACGCCGCCAAAGCCCGTTTCCTAGCCTATGTCGGCCAAATCGATGCGGAACGATCCACAGGCGTCACCATCGCCCAAGCCATGGATTTAGCGCAGGCGGGAACCTATCAGTAAAGTTAGTTGAAGACGCGCCCGTGGCAGTGCTTGAACTTTCGGCCTGAGCCGCAGGGGCAGGGGTCGTTTCGGCGGATCTTGCGGGGGTCGAGGTCCTGCGGCCAAGGCGGCAGATCGTCGGCAGAGGCCGTTTGCAACGGGCGCTGCGCGACTTGGCGCAGGCCCAGTTCCTCGGCGCGGGCGGTCAAGGCCTCGCCGCTCAAGGGTTGTACCTCGCGCATTTCGGGAAATACGGCCAGGACGATTTCGTCTGCTGTCACCAAATTGGGGTCGATGCCGCGTTCCTGGGCCTGCGCTTTGGCGCCTGCGAGTTGGATTTCGATTTCGCCGCGTTGACGGTTCAACTGCTTCCACAAGGGCACAGGTTCCAGGGCCAGGCGCTTGGCCGCATCGCGGCGCGCCAGATCGAGCATGAGCGAAAACAGCTCCAGCCCCTCTTGCTTATACTCGTTCAAGGGGTCGCGTTGGCCGAGCGCGCGCAACCCGATGCCCGATTTTAGCTGGTCCATGCGCAAGCTATGCTCCCGCCACTGGCGGTCGTAACCCCCGATCAAGGCGTTGCGGCCATGGGCCGCGATGAAGGCGGCGTTGGTCTTGTCCCGCATGGCTTGGCGTTGCGCCTTTAGCGCCGTTGCCGCCCGCTGCACAATTTCTTCATCGCCGATGCCAGGTTCCTGCGCCCAGTCCGAAACGGGGAGATCAAGCCCAAGGTCCGCGCGCAACCGCGCCGCCAAGTCCTCGGTTCGCCACTGATTGGGGAACGAGCCTGCGGGCACGTATTCCTCGATCAAGGACGCCGCCGCCTGCGCCATGACCTCCTCTACCAGCGTTCCGACATCGCTGGCGTCCATGATTTCCAACCGCTGCGCGTACATGACCAGGCGCTGATCGTTCATGACATTGTCGTAGCGCAGGACATTTTTCCGCTGATCGAAGTTGCGCGACTCGATCTTTTTCTGCGCCCGCTCCACCGCCGCGTTCATGTAGGGATGGGACAGGGACTCGCCTTCCTTCATGCCCACGCGCCGCAGCAGCCCGTCGATGTTGCCCGCGAACAGGCGCATCAAATCATCCTCCAAAGACAGGAAGTACTTGGATTCCCCAGGGTCGCCTTGGCGCCCGCAGCGCCCGCGCAGCTGATTGTCAACGCGGCGCGACTCGTACCGCTCGGTCCCCAAGACAAAGACCCCGCCCGCTTCGATCACTTGGCGCTTGGCTTCTGCGACTTGATCGCGAATCTTGGTCTCGGCTGCGTCGCGCTTTTTGCCCGCTGGCAGGTCTTTGAGCTCGGTCGCGATGCGCATATTGACATGGCCGCCCAGCTGAATGTCGGTGCCGCGCCCTGCCATATTGGTCGCAATCGTGATGGCACCAGGGGTTCCTGCTTGGCCGATAATCTGCGCCTCCTGATCGTGATGGCGGGCATTGAGTACCTGATGCTTGATTTTGCGTTGCTTGAGCAGTTTCGAGACCAATTCCGAGCGCTCGACCGACGTGGTGCCGACCAGCACGGGCTGCCCGCGATCATGGCACGCTTCGATTTGGGTCACGATCGCCGTCAGTTTTTCCTCAAACGTCAAATAGACTTCATCGTCGTGATCTTCGCGAATCACGGGCAGGTTGGTGGGAATTTCCGCGATCTCCAGTCCATAGATTTCGCCAAACTCGGCGGCCTCGGTCGCGGCGGTCCCCGTCATGCCGGCGAGCTTATCGTAAAGACGAAAGTAGTTCTGGTACGTTACCGAGGCGATGGAGATGGTCTCGGCCTGGATCGGTAACCCCTCCTTGGCTTCCAGCGCCTGATGCAGCCCGCCGCCGAAACGCCGTCCTGCCATGGCCCGGCCCGAAAGTTCATCGATGATCACCACCTCGGTCCCTCGCAGCAAGTAATGCACATCCCGCTCCATGATGTAGTGCGCGCGCAGGGCCATCATGATGTGGTGGAGGAAGGTGATGTTGGCGGGGTCGTAAATCGTCGCCCCCTCGGCCAGCAACCCAGCGCCGACCAGCACAGCTTCGACCTGGCGTTGGCCCTTGTCGGTCAAGGTCAGCGTTCGATTTTTCTCGTCAATCTCGTACGCGCCCTCGGGAATCTCGGGCACCAGAGCGTTGATCTGGCGATACATGTCGAGCGTATCGTCGGGCGCCTTGTCCGAGATGCCGATGGGCGCGCGCGCTTCGTCGATCAAGACCGAGTCAACTTCATCGACGATGGCGAAAGACTGCCCGCGCAAGACCATGGCGCGGCGACTGACGGCCATATTGTCGCGCAAATAGTCAAAGCACAGTTCGTTATTGGTCACGTACGTCACATCGGCGCGGTACGCAGCCTGGCGCATGGCCTGGCGCATCCCAGGAACGATCAGGCCGACACGCATGCCCAAAAAGGCGAAGATCGGTCCCATGTCCTGCGTATCGCGCGCGGCCAAGTACTCGTTGACGGTCACGATATGGACGCCCTTGCCAGGCAGGGCATTGACGTAAGCCGCGAACACGGCGGTCAGGGTCTTGCCCTCCCCCGTTTTCATTTCCGCGACGCGCCCTTCGTGCAAGGCAATGGCGCCCATCAGTTGCACATCGTAAGCCCACAGGCCCGTCACCCGTTTGGCCGCCTCGCGCACCACGGCGCAGGCCTCGATCACCAAATCATCTAAACTCGCGTCCTCGGCCTCAAGGCGCTGGCGAAAGGCCTCGGTCTTGCCGCGCAGTTCTTCGTCGGACAGGGCGGCCATGGTCTCGGCCAAGGCGTTGATGTCTTCCGCATCGATGCGCAAATCGCGCAGATACTTGGCATTGGGGTCGCCCATCAGCAGACGGGTCAAGGTTTTTAACATCCCAGGTCGATTCCTATGGCTAAAGTCGTGTCGCGCGGTCGGCGGCTTTTATACCAACGACCAAAAAAGTTGACACTTTTTTGGCCGTTTTGTGTCTCGCGGCAGAAACGCTTCGCGTTTCGGCTTTTTTGGGTTGCGGTCTCTACTCCCTCGCTACGCTCGCTCAGCCCGACACTTTTGGTTGCGGTCTCTACTCGCTCGCTATGCTCGCTCAGCCCGACACTTTGGTTGCGGTCTCTACTCGCTCGCTACGCTCGCTCAGCCCGACACTTTGGTTGCGGTCTCTACTCGCTCGCTACGCTCGCTCAGCCCGACACTTTGGTTGCGGTCTCTACTCGCTCGCTACGCTCGCTCAGCCCGACCGCTGGACGGGGCCTGCGCTTATACCCCGAGGCGCGTGTCCGCTATTCTCGGGGCCGCTGCGGGGGCCGCTTAAGCGCTCAGCGCTAGGGCCGATGCATGGGCTCGCGGGTACGTGCCCCAGCGTTGCGCAGGTTTTCCCGCATTATGGTCAGCAGGCCACCACTCAAAATGAGGCCGCACCCCAACCAACCCAAGGGGTTTGGCCAGTCGTTCCAGATCGCAATGCTCCAAAAAATCGACACGGGAATATAGATGTACTCAAACGGCGCCACCAGGCTTGCCTCAACATTGGCGTAGGCATTGGCCGAAGCAAAGGACAGGAAGCCGAACAACAGGCCCGTCCCTGCGAGCCAAGACCAGTGCAACAGGCTGGGCATGACCCAATCACGGACGACGAAGCTGGCCTCTGGACCCAAGTCCGTCGGCGAAAACTGCTCAAACGGCAGCAAAAACACCCCCACAGCCAAGAGGCCCCCGACCACAATGTAGGCCAGGTGCTGCACATTGGCCATGGCCACGGTGCTGGCCCGCCCCGCCATGCGACGCGTTAGGATGTTGTAAAAGGCATAAAACAGCCCCCCCGCCAGCGGCAAAATGAACACGGGATTGAAGCCGCCTTCGCTAACGGGAACCGTGATCAGCAAAACCCCGCCAAGCCCCAAGAACTGGGCCAAAATGCGCCAGACCCCCAAACGCTCGCCCAGCAGAGGCACCGACAGGAGGGAGATGAGCAGGGGCGAGGTGAAAAAAATCGTCGTGGCCTGCCACAGATCCATGAAGGCAAGGCCCGAAAAAAACGCGATCATGGCCAGGGCGATCAAACTGCCGCGCAACAGCATAAGCCCCCAAACCGCAGCATCGTAGCCCCGAAAACTGCGCCAGGTGGACCGCAAAACCAACAAACAGGCCAAAATCAGCGCCGCGCGAATGACGATAATCTGCGAGAGCGAGAGATCGGCGCTCATAAGTTTGATGGCCACATCATTGAGCGGCATGAGGCCCATGGCGAAGGTCACGAGGGCAAGGGCCGCGAGGGGATGGCTAAGGCGCAACCACATGACCGCCTCTTGCCAGCGTGGCAGCGGACGACTGATTTAGACGCGACCCAGGGCAAGTCGTATTTTCGCTGTCTTGCAAAAACGGATTTAAGGCATTGAAGTTCTCCAAGTCATCCTTTTATGAATGCTGCCTGGTGCGAACCCAAGTCGCAGGATCCAGCACTGATCGGTGGCAAGAAGTCCAGACGGCACCCTTCCCGGGGAAATACCAGCAAACATAAGAGGCATTCTGGGTCGCCGCTGGCATCAGTCTAATCTTTCAAGCAATTGCCTTGCGTCCCTTTCGTTTGATGCCCGAGGAGGCTCTAGCTATAGGAAGTTCAAGATGATCAACTTGAGCCCGACCTACGATCTGAACAAGCGGCAAGACGAAGCCGACTTAGTCGCCAAGTTGACAGCCCAGGCAGACTTGAGCCCACCTTCCCGCCGTCAAATCGCGATCGAAACGACCATGCTGGTCACGCGCGTGCGCGCGGAGAGTACGCCAGGCCTCATGGGCGCGTTCCTGGCCGAATACGGCCTGTCAACGCAAGAAGGCGTTGCCCTCATGTGTCTTGCCGAAGCCCTGCTGCGAACGCCCGACGCCCTGACCCTTGACGCGTTGATTGAGGACAAGATCGCGCCTTCGGACTGGTCACGTCATTTGGGCCATTCTTCGTCCTCCCTCGTCAACGCGTCGACTTGGGGGCTGTTCTTGTCGGGAAAAATCCTTGACGATGTTGAATCGGGCATCGTCGGAACCCTGCGGGGGGCGATCCAGCGCTTAGGCGAACCCTTGATCCGCGCGGGCGCCTTGCGTGCCATGAAGGTCATGGGGCAGCAATTTGTTTTGGGCGAAACCATTACGGCGGCTATGAAACAGGCCCGCGCAAAGGAACGTCAGGGCTTTACCTTTTCTTACGACATGTTGGGCGAGGCGGCGGTAACAGCCGCCGATGCCGCGCGCTACGTTGAGGCCTACAGCACGGCCATTGCGACCCTCGCCAAATCTTGCACGGCCGACCAGGTCAGAGCCAATCCTGGCATCTCTATCAAGCTCTCGGCCCTGCATCCCCGCTACGAGGTCGCCAAGTACGAACAAGTTATGCGGGACTTGGTTCCCGTGGTAACCAAGCTCGCGCGCCAAGCCGCCGCTGCCAACATGGGGGTCAATATCGACGCTGAGGAAGCCGATCGCCTGGCCCTGTCCATGGCCGTCATCGACCGCGTGATGGCCGATCCCGCGCTGCCGCCTTGGCACGGGCTTGGTGTCGTGGTGCAGGCCTATGGTCGTCGGGCGGGGGACGTGATCCACGGCCTCTACGCCCTGGCCAAGCAGCATCGACGGCGGCTTATGGTGCGGCTGGTCAAGGGCGCCTATTGGGATACGGAAATCAAGCATGCCCAAACCCAAGGCTTGACGGACTTTCCTGTTTTTACCCGCAAGGCTGCCACCGATATCAGCTACCTGGCCCAGGCGCGGACGTTGCTGGAGATGAGCGATTGGCTCTATCCTCAGTTTGCGACCCACAACGCCCATACGCTCAGCGCCATCCTCCATATGGCCCGCGACTGGGACCAGTTTGAATTTCAGCGCCTGCACGGCATGGGCGAAGCCCTGCACGATCTGGTCAAGGCGCGCGACAAGACCGCCTGCCGTATCTACGCGCCCGTCGGCGCCCATCGCGACCTCTTGGCCTATTTGGTCCGCCGCTTGCTGGAAAACGGCGCCAACTCCTCCTTCGTGCATCGATTGATCGACGCAAGTGTGCCCGCCTCTAGGGTCGCGCCCTGCCCGTTTGAAACCTTGGCAGCGGAACAAAGCGCCCAGCCCCTCGCTTTTGCCAAAGGTCCCCAGATCTACGCCCCCGCGCGCCAGAACTCGAAGGGATTTGACCTCTCTGATAGCACCAATTTGCGCCGTATTCACGACCAGTTGCCCCCGCCCGACCCGATCAAAGTGCAGGCGATCATGGCAACCCCGCCCCAGGGGACGAGGCGACAGGACTTACTCAACCCCGCCGACGGCACGCGCCTAGGCCATGTGACGTTCGCCAATCCCAACGACGTCGCCAACGCCTTCGCCGCGGCCAAGCCCTGGTCCGCGACACCCGAAACCCGCGCCAGAATTCTGAACCAGGCGGCAGACTTTTACGAGGCTGATTTTGGACGCGCCTTTGCCTTGCTGGCGAGGGAAGCGGGAAAAACCCTGCCCGACGCGGTGGCGGAGCTGCGCGAGGCGGTGGACTTCCTGCGCTACTATGCTGCCGAGGCAGCCCATCTCACGGCCCCCGCGCGCGGCATTTTCACCTGCATTTCGCCTTGGAACTTCCCCCTTGCCATCTTTACGGGCCAGGTCGCAGCGGCCCTGGCCGCCGGGAACGCCGCGCTCGCCAAACCAGCGGAAGCAACCCCCGCCATTGCCGACTGGGCCGTGCGGCACCTCCTTCGCGCGGGCGTTCCCGCCACGGCCTTGCAGTTCCTGCCTGGCGAGGGGGGAACGGTCGGGCGGGCACTCACCGCCGACCCCAGGGTGGCGGGCGTCGCGTTCACGGGTTCCACGCACACTGCGAAAACCATTCAACGCACCCTCGCGCAACACGGTGCCTCTGGGACCCCCTTGATCGCCGAAACGGGGGGACTCAATGCCATGATTGTCGATTCCACCGCCCTGCCCGAGCAGGCGGTACGCGACATTCTGACCTCCGCGTTCCAATCAGCGGGGCAGCGCTGTTCGGCCCTGCGATGCCTCTATGTGCAGGCCGACATCGCGGCAGGTTTCCTCACCATGTTGAAAGGGGCCATGGACGAACTCACCCTGGGCGATCCGCAAGACCTCGCAACCGACATCGGCCCCGTGATCAGCGCCCAGGCCCGCGACCAGATCGAAACCTATGTGGCGGCGGCCCGGCAGGAGGGTCGCCTGCTGCATCGTCTTGACCGGCCCGCCTGCGGCACCTTCGTCGGGCCCAGCCTGATTGCGGTTCAAAGTATCGGCGACTTGAAGCAAGAAATTTTCGGGCCCGTTCTGCATTGGGCGACGTTTGAAGCCCAGGAGTTGGATCAGGTGGTCGCGGCCATCAATGCGACGGGTTACGGCCTGACGTTTGGCGTTCACTCCCGCATCGAACGGCGGGTTCAAACCCTCAGCGATCAAATTCGGGCGGGAAACATCTACGTCAACCGCAACCAAATCGGCGCTATTGTCGGCAGTCAACCTTTTGGCGGCGAGGGTCTTTCGGGTACGGGCCCCAAAGCAGGCGGGCCGCTGTATTTGCCCCGATTCACGGTCACCAAGGCCCCTAAGGTCACGGGAGACTTTGCAAACCCCGCCGATTTGGCCGCCCAAGATACCCCTCCCGACACGCCTTCGCGGCCCGTCTCGATCACGCACTTGCCTGGCCCAACGGGGGAGTTGAACCAGTTGACCACCCTGCCGCGCCCGCCGCTCCTGTGCTTGGGCCCTAGCCAAGAGGCCGTCCAGCAACAAAAAGCCGCGGTTGAGCGCTTCGGGGGCGTAGCGATCGCCGCGCAGGGAACCCTGCCCGCCGCGGACTTAAGCCTGGCCCCAGCCCTCGCTGGCGTCATTTGGTGGGGAGACGCGACCCGTGCCCGCGCCTATGCCCAAGCCCTGGCCCAGCGCGCGGGCCCAATTGTGCCGCTGATCACCGATGTTCCCGACCGCGCCCATGTCCTGCAAGAGCGGCACTTGTGCGTCGATACCACCGCCGCAGGCGGCAACACCGCCCTGCTGGCAGGCAGCGAGAGCAGCAAGCCAGGTCAAATTTCCCAGAAAGTCAATTTGGGTTGAGAAGTCAGATTGCCTGACCAGGAAGCCCGCCGCTCATCCATTGTGGGCCCAGATTGACTTGGTCGATTTGCCACGTCTCCTCGTCCTCGTTCAAGCGCCAGTGCGTTAAGCGGGTAAGCGCGCAGGGGTCGATAGAAAACCGCAAGGCCGACTCTCCATCGAGGCCGAGGGCATGGGCCAAGGCCGCGCGGATCGTCCCGCCGTGGGTGATCAGGACCAGAGTTTTCCCTGCATGGCGTACGGTTTGGAGCCGAAGCCCGTCGGTGACCCGCCGCATCACATCCTCGAATGATTCCCCTCCTGGTGGGCGCGTTTTAGCGGGCGCGCGCCAGAAACGATGCGAGGTGCCAGTCTGAAACAGGGCGTCCCACGTCTGCCCCTCCCAATCGCCGAAGGATTGTTCGTCGAAGTCGCTGAGCGGTTCGTAGGCGGGCATGGCAAAGCCTCCGATCGCTGCTAGGGTTTGCAAGGTCTTCACCGTTCGCCCGCGCCGTGAAGTCAAGTAAATCCCGTCGCGCGGCAAGACCTTGGCGAGCGGCTCGTAGATGCTGCGATCCTGGGTGTTGATATCGGGGTCTGTTGCCCCGTAGATTAGGTTCGCGGGATTGATGACAGGGCCGTGGCGCACTAACCACCACACGGTTTTGACAGGTTGCCCTTGTGGCGGTTGCGCGGATGGATCAGACATGCGCGGCGACGATGAGCAACAGCAATAAGGTTTCGGCCATGACTTGGGTTGCCCCCAGGCTATCGCCAGAGGCCCCTGGCAGCCAACGCTGCAAGCCCAGATGCCACAGGGCCACCAGGGCGAAATAGAGACCCACAAGGTAAAACGACACCAACCCGCTCACAATTAGCACGGCAAGGCTCGCGCCCCAAAGACCCGCGGTGGGGCCGAGGGCGGGCGTGCCCTGGGCGGTCTTACTGTGCGGGTCTGCGGGTCGGCTCGTCGCCCAGAGGAGCGCCATGGTTTGCCGCGACACGAGCGAAACGCCCGCGAGGGTCAGGAAAAGACGGAGTTGGTCGTCGCGGGCGATCAGGGCCGCAAGCAACAGAACGTGCCCGATGAATAGAGACACGAGCGCCAAGACGCCGAAGGCCCCCATGCGCGGGTCGCGCATGACCTCGAGGCGCCGATCTGGACCCACCCCGAGCCCGTCGGCCAAATCCGCCAGCCCATCCCAATGCAGCGCGCCCGTGGCGATCAGCGGCGTGACGGCGAGCCCCCAGGCCAGCACGAAGTCCGCGTAGGAAGCGCCGCCCACAAGGGTCTTGAGACCCAAAAACACCCCCATTTGCACGCCCGCCAAAGCTAGCGCCACCAGCGGAAGCGCCCAGAGCGCTTGGGCAAGCGGACGCGCCGCCTCAAAGGGCGGCGTCGGGACGCGGGTGAAAAAGGTCCAGACCAGCAGGATGTCGCGGGTGGCCGCACGGAGGGCGTTCATGCCTTGCCTTTAGGCACCCAATCCAGGAAAGGCCAGGGCATGACCGACGCCAAAATGCCCGCATCGCTCGACGAAATTCGTGACCTCCTGCGCCACTTGCCCGCGGGCGATGACGCGGCAGTTGCCGCCGTCGCCGCGCGGGAGCAGCAGCTGACCAAACCCCAAGGCTCGCTAGGCAGGCTCGAGGAGATGACGCAGTGGTTGGCGCGCTGGCAAGGGACCGCGACGCCGCGCCTGGACCATCCCCGTACCGCCGTATTCGCGGGCAACCACGGCGTCTGCGCCCAAGGGGTGTCGGCCTTTCCCCAGGCCGTCACCGCCCAGATGGTCGCCAATTTTCGCCACGGCGGGGCCTGCGTGAACCAGTTGGTCGGGCAAATCGACGGCGATCTGAATGTCTATGAACTCGACTTGGACCATCCAACCGCCGACATGAGCCAAGGGCCCGCCATGGACGATCAGCGCGTCACCGAGGCGCTCGCCTTCGGCATGATGGCGGTGGAACCAGGCATCGACATCTTAGCGCTGGGGGAGATGGGCATCGGCAATACCACCGCCGCCGCCGCGATCTGCCTGGCTCTATTCGACGGCGCAGCGGAGGAATGGACGGGGCCTGGGACGGGCGTGGCAGGGGAGGCCCTAAGCCACAAGGCCCAGATCGTGCGCCAAGCGGTCGAAACCAATGCGGCGTCCATGACCGACGGGTTGGAAACGCTGCGCTGCGTTGGTGGCCTGGAGCTGGCGGCGATTTGCGGCAGTATTGTGGCCGCGCGCCTCGCCAAGGTGCCCGTGATCCTCGACGGCTTCATCTGCACCGCAGCCGCCGCCTGCCTACACGCCCTGGACGCGCGCCTGCTCGACCACTGCCTTGTGGCGCATCAGTCGGCCGAACCAGGTCACGCCAAATTGTGCGCGGCTTTGGGCAAGGCTCCCTTGCTCAACTTGGGGATGCGTCTGGGCGAAGGCTCAGCCGCGACGCTCGCCATCTCGCTGCTCAGGTCCGCCCTCGCCTGCCATCTCGGCATGGCGACGTTCGAGGAAGCCCAAGTTGCGGGGAAAACCGACGCCTGACAGGGTGGTTCATCGATGGATGATCTTATATAGACAAGGCGTTATAAATTGATTATATTTAGATATGACTTATCCCCTAGAATTTCGTCTTCATGTTTTGTCCATCAAAGAGAAAGAAGGTTTGACGTTTGCACAAGCCTCGGAACGCTTTCGAGTAGAAATAGCTCCTTAGTGCGCTGGTCCAAACGTAGTGATCCCATGAGAACTAAGAAGCGTCCATGGTTAAAGATAGATCTTCATCGATTGGCTCGCGATATCCGTGATTTTCCTGACACCTATCATCGTGAACGAGCTGAGCGCCTTGACGCAAGTGCCCGTGGCATATGTGATGCAATGAAGCATGAACGTCAGCTATAAAAAAACTCTACATCATCCCTCAGCAGACGCCGCAAAGCGTGCTGCATTTCAGAGCAAGATCGAGGTCTATAAGAGCGAAGGCCGTCCCCTGATTTATATTGATGAAGCGGGTTTTGCCCATGATATGCCGCGCACACATGGCTATTCAGTTCGCGGTGAACGGTGTTACGGCGTCCATAATTGGAATCCCAGAAAGAGAACCAATGCAATTGGAGCAATCTTGAATGAAGTACTGATCTCCTGTTGGCTATGCGATTGCAACATCAATAGTGATATTTTTTACTGATGGATTGTTGAAGATCTATTGCCTGTTCTACCCCACAAGGCAGTTATTATTATGGACAATGCCTCCTTCCACAAAAGAACTGACATTCAAGAAGCAATACATGGGGCCGGACATACACTAGAATATCTTCCCCCGTACTCTCCAGACCTCAACCCCATCGAACATACCTGGGCAAACATAAAGGACGCAATTCGAACAACCTATCAGAGCTTAGAACAAATTATCCGACAAAATTTCGAATCAAAATAAAACGCCTAGACCATATGATACCAGCGGCGGTTGAAAATGACTCTTATGTTCGCTGGTATAAGGGCCGCGACTGCGGCCCCCGTAGCGGCCCCGAGAATAGCGGACACGCGCCTCGGGGTATAAGCGAAGGCCCCGTCGGAGGCGAAACGCGAAGCGTTTCTGCCGTGAGACATAAAACGGCTAAAAAAGTGTCAACTTTTTTCGCCGTTGGTATGATTCGCGATGCGAACAAAGACCCAAGCGAACCATACTCGGGGATCAATCTCGTTGAGCGTGGCGGTTTCGATGAGAGTAAAGGCGGTGGCCATAGCTTTGCCGCCGCCGCCTGATCCTGCGAGCAGTCAGTTCTTGCGCCCCAAAGCTAAGGGTTTGACCGCGCGCTCAGCGCCACCGCCTCTTGTTCGATCAGTTCGACCATACGGTCGATCATGGACGCGGTGTTGGTTTTTTCCGACGGCATGCCGCCGACGTAGAGCAGGTGGGTGCCGTTGCCCCCGCCCGTAAGCCCGATATGGGTTTCCTTGGCCTCGCCAACGCCGTTGACGACGCACCCGATGAGGGACACGTCCATGGGCGTGGTGATATGGGCGACGCGGGCCTCCAGCGCCGTGACCATATCGATCACGGGAAACTGCTGGCGCGCGCACGAGGGACAGGAAATGATGTTTACGCCCTTATGGCGCAGGCCGAGCGACTTGAGCAAGTCAAAGCCCACGCGGATTTCCTCCACAGGGTCGGCGGAGAGGGACACTCGGATCGTATCGCCGATCCCTGCCCACAACAAGGCCCCAAGGCCGATAGCCGATTTGACGGTGCCCGTGCGCGCGGGCCCCGCCTCGGTGATGCCCAAGTGCAGGGGATAGTCCACCACCTCGGCTAGGCCGTGGTAGGCGGCAACGGCCATGAACAGATCGGAAGCCTTGACCGAAACTTTCATCTCGGCGAAGCCAAGGTCCTCAAGACATCGGATCGACTCCAGGGCCGAGTCCACCAGCGCCTCGGGGCACGGCTCGCCGTACTGTTCCAAGAGGTGTTTTTCCAGCGATCCGCCGTTGACGCCGATACGAATGGCGCAGCCATTGGCCTTGGCCGCCGCGACGACTTCGGCCACACGGTCGCGGCTGCCGATGTTTCCAGGGTTGATGCGCAGGCAATGAACGCCCGCATCGGCAGCTTCTAGCGCGCGGTGGTAGTGGAAGTGAATATCGGCGACCAAGGGCACCGCCGTTTCCGCCAGGATCGCGGGCAAGGCCCGCGTTGAGGCCGGGTCAGGGCAGGAAACCCGAACCATGTCGGCCCCCGCTGCCTCCAGCGCACGAATCTGCGCCAGGGTCGCTGCCACATCGTGCGTCGGGGTATTGGTCATGGACTGAACGGAGATGGGCGCGTCGCCCCCGACCTTCACCGCCCCGACGCTGATCTGGCGGGTCTTGCGACGCTCAATTCGACGCCAGGGGCGAAGGGAAGACATGGGGGCAACCTCTCAAACTGCGCGACCAACGAGCCTTGGCTATAGGCAACCCGCGAACCAGGGCCAAGTTTGAAATGCGCCGACTCACAGCATTCCTGCACAGATCAGCAGGGACGCAACGCGATTTTTTTGATCGAGGCTTGGTTCTGGTTTTCAGAGCGAGTCTCGGCGGGGCTTATGGGGCGTGTCTGAGGTTTAATGTTAATGGAAAGTTAATTGACCCTGGCTTATTCACGTTTGATCGGACAATTTGTATGGCGTGACGCGGAAAAAGCTATAGAATCAAGTGTTTAGAGACAGAAACAACAGCCAAGACCGAGCCACGCCATGGGTGAAACACGAGTTCTATTCACAACATCATTCAACCAGAGTCTTTCCGTGGAGAGCCGTCCCGAGCATCTGAGCGGAGATGGCGGTGCCATTGTGCAGCGCGAGCTGCTGGAGCGCTCAGGTATCATCTCGTGGCTGATGGCTCGGCTAGAGGAGCGTGGCATCTCCTACGTGGCGCGGCTGGGCAGAAACGCAGTCTTAGACCGACTAGCCGCCCCGCATATGAATCGTCCAGAAAGATGCCCACCAGCAGATGGTGGGGAGCAATTTCATGAGATGGATTATCAGGCCAAGCCATGGTCGAAGGCGCGGCGAGGTGTTCTGGTTGTCGTCGAGCGACCAGGCCAGTTGTTGCTGGATCGCTTCTGGCTAATCACCAACTTCACACAAGACACAAAACGGCCAAAAAAGTGTCAACTTTTTTGGCCGTTGGTATAAAGCCTTGTTGGCTGGATTGTTCGCAATATCAGGCATGCCCTGGGCCAATACCCCCTCCTCGGGAGCTGGCTCTGCCCTGATCTTGGTCTTGGTACCTGGCACCCACCTGTTGAGACAGGTTACAGGAGCAGCAATGATGGGACGGCAATCTGGCTGCATTTTTTGGCCCTGAAGTAACCCTCGGACCCTTGGGTGCGGGCCTTGCCTGAAACACAAGCTTGGAAAGGCGCCCCGCAACAGCAGCGCGCCCCAAGGCACGATCAGATGCCCAGGGACTGCCCTGTGGCCAGTCCATCGTAAGCCGCCCTGGTCACTTGTCCCCCTGGTAGACGTATGCCGTAAAGAAACTCTGCGACCCGCAGCCCCGCGGCTAATACCAACAGCGAAAAAAGTTGACACTTTTTTCGCCGTTTTGTGTCTCACGGCCACAGTGCACGACAGTAGCTTCTCAGGATGTCCTCAGGCGTGACCTACGCCAATACCAGCATGCTTTTTCTGGTTCCATCTGAATGAGCCGCCTAAGCTCGTCAAACCCGGTTCTGAAGACAGACTTTTTGTATCGTCCGTGAGAACCTCGTGGTCTCGGGGCTGTTCCAATATTTGCAGATCCAATTTTGGTGGCCCAGGTCATTGCCAATGCTAGAATACTCATAAGTAGATCGAGTTTCTTAGTGATTGTTAAGCGCGTGTCCTCTAGATTGAAGCCTTTTGTTTTTGCATCTGCAAATAGGCACTCAATGGCCCAACGACGTTTGTAGCTTTTCATGGCATCACCAGCATTTCCGTTCGTAGCGACAATCAGAAGTTCTTTTCCGCCGAATTTGTTTTTGGCCTCCCGATCCCTAGTTCTTCTAGGTTTTTTGCCCTCAATGTATTTGGATGCAAAATTGAGCCACACGGGATTACCTTGCTCGTCTTTCTCAAGATAACCTCTGAATGTTTGAAGCGTGCGTTTGGTCCCAACTATTTCGCTCAATTTCTGACGCGTACCATCCTCAAGAGTAACACGCTGGTTCGATCTGAGGCGGATCGCAGTCTGGACGCCACTTTCAACCAGAAAGCTCAACCACCCCGCGCCAATAAATTCACGGTCCGCCAACAGGGTCTTGATGCTGCTTGCTCCGAATAAGTTCAAATATCTCTTCATGAGATCAATGCGTTGGTCGGTGTTGCTGCAACCTGGCTTATTCAACACGGTCCACATCAACGGAAGTCTATATCGCCGCGTAACAACTGCGAGAACCAGAATATTCATATGTGTGGAACCTATCTTCCAGTCGGTTCTGTCAAGACAAAGGTCCCAGCTCTTTGGAAGGTTAAGCATCTGTACAATCAGTAATGCTGACCAATCTTGAACAAGGTTTGTTTCAGAGAAGAAACGTTGAATACGGCGATAGGTGCTCGGAATTTTCGCTGCCGTGGGAAGTTTCGAACTTATACCAGCGAACATAAGAGCCCTTCTGGGTCGTCTCTGGAATTACCCTCTCATGGTCGCGGGGTCGAGGGCACGCAGCAACACGGGACCAAAGGCCCGATCTTGCCGCAGCTCTACCTTTCCCTGCCGCGTCAATTCCAACCCGGCCAACAAAGTGGCCGCCACGACCGACCGCCGCAAGGGCCGCGCGACGGTCGCCAAGCCCTCGGGCAGCATATCCTGCAGCCGCGTCCACGTCGGAGTCGCGACCTGGAGCAAGCTGGACAGGCGCGCCAAAGCATCCTCAAACTTATAGACTTGCGGCGCCTCAACCGTCAGGGAAGACGTGGCCTGGCGATGCTGTACGCCTGCGTAGGCCGACAAGAGGTCGTACAGTCCCGCAGTATAGCGAACCCGGGTCGTCACGCGCGCCTCGGGCAAACGGTCGGTGGCGAAGCGATCTTGGCCGAGCATCGGCAGGGCCATGAGCGCCTCGCCCGCGTCCTTCATAGCGTTGAGCCGCTCGAGCCGCTGTGCGAGGGCCGCGGCCAGCGCCACAGGGTCCTGGTCGGGCACCTCAAGATCGGGCGGGGGAAGCAAGAGCAACGACTTGAGATAGGCCAGTACCGCCGCCATAACGAGATAGTCCGCCGCCACCTCGAGATTTTGCCGCTTGACCGCCTGAACGAACGCCAAATACTGCTCAACCAAGGTCAGAATCGAAATGGCCGACAGATCGACCTTTTGGGATTTGGCAAGGTCGAGCAAGACTTCCAACGGCCCCTCGTAAGCGTCGAGATTGACGATCAGCTGCTGGGGAATGGGCGGGGAAGGACGCGCGTCAAGCGATGCAAGGCTCATGGGGCGTCGATACGGCTCGACGGCAAAGGAATTCAACACCCCAGTCTACAAATTCTGCCGCGCGCCAGCCCCCATCAACGATGAGCATGACGTAGGCCAGGTGGGTTAACCTCATCGATCCCAAGGAACATCCGCGCCACAAAGGATCTTATCCCAGGGAACAAAAGAGCCCTTCTCGATCGCCGCTGGGATAAATTGAAGACTCAGCCGTTAAATACGAGCCATTGATTCTGCCTGCGGCCGAGACTGCCGCCCATTTGGCGTGCTGCCGCGCCGCTTTCAAAGCCCGTCAAGTAGAGACGCACCCAGGTCTGCCCGTTGACTTCCACTTGGTGGTACGCGGGCCGAAGCGCGGTCATTTGCTCGGGCGCTTCGCGCAGCAGATTCGCGTAAGCCACCTGGGCGCGGGTCAAAGTCCCGTAGGAGCCTTCCTGAACGTAGAGCCCCGTCGGCGCCGATGCGAGCAGGCCCGTGCTGGGGCCGGCGCGTGAATCGACCGTAGGGGCGGTGTCCGACGCCCGCTGACCCTCATCGGCGGAGGCTTGCGGGATAGGCGGCGCCGCAGGTCGAGCCGCCTCAACGACCGAAGCCTGAGCCGTCGTTGAGGATTGCGGTGTTGACGCGGGCGTTGACGCGGATGCTGCGGCGACTTCCTCAACCTGGGTGGACCCCGCCACGGCGCCTTCGAAGGTGATGGGGATGTCGATTTCTTCGATGATTTGCACCTCTGCCGCGTCGCTCGCGCCAGTCTCAATCACGTCGATCAGCACGGGCGAGAGGTTGGAATCGACCCAAGGGTCTTGGTTCAAGAAGTTCCGCGCGTCCTCGCTGATCCCTGAGACCTGCTCTGGATGCAAAATAGTCAGGTCGATTCCAGGAATCTCTTGGCCGCCTGGGTCTTCGGGTAGCACCCGCTCGGGCCCCTCGGGCGCCGCGACGCGCAAGGGATCAGAAACCGACGGCGCGCCGCTAAGCTGCGCGTAGGCCACGACGGCGATCAGGGTCACGAGGGCGCAGAGAACAAGGGGCAGGGCCCAAGTCGGCCGACCAGAGCGACGACCCGAGGACACCGCGGGCTGTTCGGCCTGCCACGGGGCAGCAGCGTCGCCAGTGCGGGCGGCGTCCCCAACAGGGCTCGTTTCCGCCATACTGGGCTCGATCCAATCGGCCATCCGCGTTTCCAACTTTGTGGGCAGCGCTTGACGATCTTGGGCCTGTGCTGGTGGAACGGGGTGTTGCGCCTGGCCCGCGGGGGGAAGCGGTGCGCTGGGGGTTGCCGACGGGTGGTGCGAGGGGTCCCCTGCCTGCGGATAGGGAAAGACCCCCTCGAGCAACGCCCCCCCAGTTGGTGGGGCCATGGGTGCCTGCACGGGCGGTTCTTGCGCCAAGGCCGCAGGTTGTGGCCTTGAATCAGACGCAGGGTCAGGCACGGCGGCGATATGGCCGGTTCCGCCCTGGGCATACTGTTCTTGCAGGACCTTCGACGGCGCCGCGGGAAAGGGTTCCTGAGTTTGGCCGTCCTGGAACGGAAACCCCAGGGAGGAAACAGCGTTGGGAACCGCAACCTGCGGGGCTGGCGCCACCCGATTGAGGTGCGCATTGATTTGGGCCGCCGTCTGATCCGCAGCGGCAGGCGCTGCGGGATGCGCGAATGCCTGCGTCGCGGCTGGGGCGCCGCCCGCCTGCGCCATCGGGTTGACGGGTCGTCGCGATAGGTCGGAGTAAGGCGAAGATACGGCGGGTCCTGCCGCCTGCAAAGGCCGTGAAGGTTGCGCCGTTGCCGCCTGATAGGAGGAGATTTGTGGTTCGGGGCCCCGAGTATGCGGGGTTTGGGGGGCTTGGGCGACTCTGGGGTCAGTCCACTCCGCCGGCTGATTGACGATCTGTGTCATTCCGCAATTCCTTTAACGGTTCCACGCCCATAAGCCGCAGTCCCGCCCTTAATGTAACGGCCACCTGCTCCACGAGGAAAAGCCGGGCAACCGTCAGGTCAAAATTATCTTCAAGTATAAAGCGCCGCCCTGGATCTCGCCCCATCGACCAACGCGCATTAAAGACGGCAGCAAGGTCCAGCAGATAAAAGGCCACCCGGTGCGGCTCCCTCTGCAGGGCAGCGGACTCTAAGACTTTGGGCCAGAGCGCCAGCTGCCTTGCCACCTCCAAATCCTCGTCAGTCAAGAGAGAAAGATTGGTAAGCTCTTGATTTATATCGATTTTATTTAGGCCTGTCCAGACTTTTTTGACCTGATGATGCAAAGAATGTGTCCGCGCATGGGCGTATTGAACGTAGAAGACAGGATTGTCGCGACTTTGCGCCCGAACTTTGCTGACATCAAAGTCGAGCGTTTCGCTGGATTTTCGCGTGAGAAGGGTGAAGCGCAAGGCATCGGGCCCGACCCAATCCAACACGTCGCGCAAGGTGACAAAGGACCCTGCCCGCTTCGACATTTTGATGGGAACCCCCTGGTCCAACACTTTGACAAGCGCGCAAGTCAGCACCTCAAGGGTCCCCGCCCCGTCGGTGACGGCGCGGGTGGCCGCCTGCATCCGGCGGATGTAGCCCTTATGATCCTCGCCCCAGATGTCGATCAAGGGCCCGCGTGTGCGCAAATACTTGTCGCGATGATAGGCGATATCGTTCGCAAAGTAGGTGTTTGTTCCGTCGCTCTTTTGCAAGGGGCGATCGACTTCGTCGCCGAATTGCGTTGCCCGAAACAAGAGCTGCGCGCGCGGCTCCCAATCGTCGGGCTTTTTGCCCTTGGGCGGGTCCAAGGTTCCGCGATACAGCAAGCCTTTGGTGTCGAGGTCCCGCAAACAGGCCTCGACTTGACCATCGTCGATCAAGGCAGCTTCAGATGAAAAAACTTGGTCGATCGATAGGCGGCGCAAGTCGGCGCGAATGAGGCCCAAAAGATGGGACACGGCGAAGGCCTTGAGCGGGTCGTGCCAATCAGGGGTCGTGAGCCAAGCGTCGCCGTCGCGATCCCGCAAGGCTTGGGCAACCTCGATCAGATACGACCCTGGGTAGTGACCGTCTGGGATTTGCACGGCCTCGCCAAACAGTTCCCGATAGCGCAGGTGCAGGCTCTGGGCGAGGGTATCGACCTGGGCACCCGAATCGTTGAGGTAGTATTCGCGCGTCACCTCAAATCCGAGGGCCGCGAGCATGCGGGCCAAGACATCGCCGACGACCGCCCCGCGCGCATGGCCCATGTGCAAGGGCCCCGTGGGATTGGCCGAAACATACTCGACGTTGATCGCTTGGCCCTGGCCGAGGGTCGAGTGGCCGTAACGCTCACCTGCGGTATGGATCGATTGCAACACCGCGTGCCAGGCGGCATCCTTTAGCCGCAAGTTCAAAAAGCCCGGCCCTGCGATCTGGGCCTCGGCCAGCCAATCCCAGTCTTGCAATCGTGTGGCGATGGCCTCGGCAAGGTCGCGGGGCGCGCGGTCCGCGGGCTTGGCCAAGACCAGGGCGGCATTGGTCGCCAGATGGCCATGGCTGGCGTCGCGCGGTTGATCGACCGCGACTTTGCGGGTGTCCGTCGAGGCAGGCACGAGGCCAGCCAAGGCCGAAATGATCTTGTCTCGGGTTCGGGCGAAGAGATCCATGGTGCGCGCCTATCGCACCTTTGGGCCGTGTGTCAGGCCTAATAGTAACAGCGGCCAAAAAATCTGACATTTTTTGACCGCTGGTGTCGGAGGGCTTGCGCATTTGGCGGTGTTTTGGCATCCGATCGGCATAGAATTTTATACTTTTATGTCGTCTTATATCTATGAGTTGCCCTATGGTATCTCTGTGTGTAAGTCATTTTTGACGGCAGGACGTTTTGAGGAGTGCCATGAGGTCAGGCGATGATCGGGGCTGTTGCTAAGATGCTGGGGTGCTTGGTAAGCTGGCCTAAGCCCGTTGACGCGTGTCGAGGGGCGTTTGCGCGCGCGCGGTTGGCGCGGCGAACCTGGCCTGGCCTTTGCGTGGTCCTGGCTGGGGCTTTGCTGGCCAGTGCGGTCCCCCTTGGGTCTGCGCGGGCCGATTGCGGACCTGCGTCCACGAGCTATGTTGGGACGTCGGGGGACTGCTTAGGATTGCTGGTCATAACCCAAGGCGCGTTTGACGCGGCGGGCTCTGCCACGCGTTCGCAAGCGCCAGAAAGCTCCGAGACGGATGGCGACGGCAGCTTCACGGCGGTAGATGCGGGCGGCAACGTTTACGGCGTTGAGCAATGGTACACGGCCCATATCACAAATATGCGCGCCTATTTTTATCAAACCGAGATTGCCACGGGCAATGTGATTGGGGACATTCGGGGGTGGGACACCTCAAGCGTCACGACGATGAACGATATGTTCATCGACGCGACGAACTTCAACCAAGATATAGGCGATTGGGACCTGTCGAGCGTTCAAGACGTTTCTGATATGTTCCGCGGGGTTGCGGCGTTTAACCAGGATATAGGCGGATGGGACGTTTCTGAAGTCTGGGATTTCAATCAAATGTTTGAGGGGGCGACGGCTTTTAACCAGGATATAGGCGATTGGGATGTCTCAAGTGCGTTAGGAAGAAACCGAATGATCGGGATGTTTAGGGACGCTTCTTCCTTTAATCAAGACCTGTCGAATTGGCCTGTGAGGCATATTGGTTCTGAGCCAGACGATTTCAATGCGGGTGCGTTCGATACTTGGGCTAGTAACTCAAATCTTCAACCGCAATGGGGAAAGCAGGATACAGACGCGCCAAGCGTCGTAGCCTTGTCGCCTGAAAATGGGACTACCCAAGGGAATGGTGACCTGGAATTGGTTGTGACCTTCGATGAGGTTGTGGTTGCAAATAGCGGCGGGGATATCGAGATTTATGAAACGAGCGGCGCGTTGGTCGAACGGATTGAGGCGACCAGCAGTCAAGTGACGCTTGATAGCCGGGTTATGACCATTCGACCATCCAGTCGTTTTTCTGACGGAGGGTACTACATTTTGATCGATACCGGGGCGGTGGAAGATCGCAATGAAGGAAACAATTTTGCGGGATTTACGTCGCAAGACCAATGGCAGTTTGATGTGTTGGAATCTTGTGAAATCAATGCGTCTAATCCCACCTCTTTTGTGGGAGCGGTGTCTCCATGCGATGGCTGGTTGGTCGTATCTCAAGCGGATTTTGATGCTGCGGGATCCTCCAAAATAGGAGGTGATGGTAGTTTTCTTATAGAAAGGAACGGAAAATTATACGATGTGAGTGAGTGGTATACGGCAAATATTGTAGACATGGACAGATACTTTTATGGCTCAGATGTTGCGGCTCTTCCCAGCATCGTGGCATGGGACACGTCTAACGTTGCAAGCATGTATGGTATGTTTAAGGGTTTTAGCAGCTTTGATCAGCCGATTGGTGGGTGGGATGTCTCTAAAGTCACAGACATGGCGTATATGTTTCATGACGCAACCGATTTTAATCAATCTCTTCAAGATTGGGACACTGGTAAAGCTACAAGAATGAGCTTTATGTTTGACGGGGCAGAGAATTTTGAAGGTGATATCGGCGATTGGGACGTTAGTAACGTTACGCGCCTGACGGGTATGTTTGGAGATACGGAGAAATTCAATGCTGATATTGGCGGTTGGGATGTTAGAAATGTTGAGTCAATGGACTATATGTTCAAGAATGCTGTTTCTTTTGACAGGGACCTCAGTGATTGGAACGTTAGTGAAGTTACAGACATGGAAGAGATGTTCAGGGGTGCGTCCTCGTTCAACGGTATAATTAGCGATTGGGACGTTAGCAAAGTTAACAATATGGAATATATGTTCCAGGATGCTGTTTCTTTTGACAGGGACCTCAGTAAATGGAACGTTAGTGAAGTTACAAACATGCAACAGATGTTCAGGGGTGCGTCCTCGTTCAACGGTGAAATTCGCGATTGGGACGTTAGCAAAGTTACCAATATGGCTTCCATGTTTAGAGACGCATCTGCATTCAATCAAGATTTATCTGGATGGGACGTCAGCTATTTTGAAGAAGAGCCTTCATACTTCAATTGGGGAGCAGATTCAACGTGGGTTGCAAATGACGCGTGGCAACCGCAGTGGGGCTTTAGTCCCTTAACTATCAGTGACTATGAGCCCGCCCAAAACGCCATTGACATAGATCTTGACGCCACCTTGAGTTTGACCTTCGCCGAAAATGTGCAGGCAGGCGATGGGGCGATTAGGATCTATGGTCAGGGCGATGGATCAAGCCTCTTTTCAGATCTGTTTGCGGAGTTGGACGTCACACAAAGCGGCGTGACTTTTTCGGGGGCGACGGTGACGATTGATCTTGCCAATAACTTTGCTGCGGGGGAGACTTACGCGGTGACGATCGACCAGGGGGCGATTGTCGATAGCGAGCAAGAAGCCTTTGTAGGGATTAGCGATACGGCGCAATGGCAATTTACCACAACTGGCACTGGTGTGTCGGCGAGCGAGTCTAGCGTCACGGCGAACGCGAGTTCCGTGGGTCTTGACGATTTTGCCGTCATCACGGTGACGGTCAAGGACGCATCAGGGGCCGCCGTGACGGGGGTGGCGGACCAGATTTTGGGGTCGGTCGACTTGGACGGTGCCAGTTTCTTTGGCCCCTTCACCGAGGATGAGCAGACGGCGGGGCTCTATACGGCGGGGCTTCAATCGACCGCAGCGGGCGCGGCCACGGTGAGGATTGAGATCGCGGGTACGCAACTTGACGATACCGCGACGGTGACATTCGTTGCGGCCCCTGCGGCCCCCACGGACCTGTCGGTGACACCCGCGGATGGCAGCCTGGCGTTGACATGGGTGGCGCCCGATGATGGCGGGTCGGCGATTACGCACTACGAGTACAAGCTGACGCAGGGCGAGGAGGCGGGATCCTATGTATCGACCAACAGCACCTCGCCCAGCGCCAGCATCGCCATCCAAAACGGCCTTGCCTACAGCGTGCTGGTGCGGGCGGTGAACGCCTACGGGAACGGCGTAGATTCGCAAACCGTGACGCTGCCGTCCGTGACCCTTGGCACGGACTTGGCGGACGCCGATGTCGTCGCAGAGCCCTTTACCGTGACGGCGGTCTTTTCCGAATCTGTGACGGGGTTTGAGCAAGAGGATATCAGCGTTACGAAGGGAAGCCTTAGCGCCTTTGCGGGGTCTGAGGGCAACTACAGCTTCACGGTGACACCGACCGAGGATGGCGACGTGACGATACGCATCCCCGCGAGCGTTGCCACCAGCGGTTCGGGTCAGCTCAACACGGCCTCGGTGGCCTTGGTGCAGGCGGCGGATGTGACGGGGGCGACGCTGACCTTGTCGAGCGAGGCGGAGAATCCCGTCACGGAGACCTTCACCGTCCTGGCCAGTTTCTCCGAAGCCGTGACCAGCTTTGACCCCGAGCATATCAGCCTCGACAAGGCCACCTTGGGGGAGGTGACTGAGGTATCGAGCACCGTCTATAGCTTCCAGGTGACCCCCGTCGAAGATGGGACTGTGACGGTCAGCGTCGCGGCGGGAGCGGCCGAAGACGCGTTGGGCAACCCAAGTACGCAAGACAGCCTAGAGCGCACGGCGGATGTGAGCCGCCCTGTGCCAAGCCTGAAAACCTCCGCCCCCGCTTACGTCAACGGGCCGTTTAGCGTGACGGTTGAATTTTCTGAAGCTGTGACAGATTTTACCGAGGCGGATTTGGAGGTCAGCAACGCCCTGATCGATAAATTCACGGGCGCGGAAGAGACTTATAACTTCAATGTCACGCCGCAAGAAGATGGGCCTGTCACGGTGGATGTGCCAGCGGGCGTGGCGCAGGACCTCGCGGGTAACAGCAACGATGCGTCCGAACAGCACCTCGTGCTGACCGCCGATTCCACGGCCCCGACGCTCACCTTAAGCACCCTTGCTGCCAACCCCGTTGGCGGGGATTTCACTGTGAACGCGGAGTTTTCGGAGGATGTGACAGGTTTTGATGTGAGCGATGTGGCTGTCGAAAATGGCAATGTGACGAACTTCCAAGGGTCGGGGGCCTCCTACAGCTTTGATGTGGAACCCTTAAGCGAGGGGGAAGTGACCTTGGATGTGGCGGCGGGTGCGGCGCAGGACCTTGCGGGGAACTGGAACGCGGTGGCGGCGGCGACGCTTTCGATGACGGCGGACTTCACGGGGCCGACGCTTAAGTTAAGCACCGAGGCGGGGGAGGCTGTTGGGGGCCTGTTCACCGTGACCGCAGAGTTTTCGGAGGCTGTGACGGGGTTTGTGCTGGCCGACATTGCGGTAAGCAACGGAACGGCGAGCAATTTGGCGGATTTGGGGGGGGCGAACTACAGTTTTGATGTGACGCCGTCAAACGAGGGGACGGTGACGGTGGCGGTGGCTGCGGACGCAGCGGACGACAGCGCGGGCAATGGCAATACGGCGGCGGCGCAGTTGTCCCGAACGGCGGACTTCACGGGCCCGAGTCTTGGATTGACCTCCGAGGCTGGTGCGATTGTCGGGGCCTCGTTCACCGTGACGGCAGAGTTTTCGGAGGATGTGACGGGATTTGCCTTGGCCGACATTGAGATAAGCAATGGGACGGCGAGCAGTTTGACGGAATTGGGGGGCGCGCGCTACAGTTTTGATGTGACGCCGTCGAACGAGGGGACGGTGACGGTGGCGGTGGCTGCGGACGCAGCGGACGACAGTGCGGGCAATGGCAATACGGCGGCGACGCCGTTGCAAGTCAGCGCCGATCTGACGGGTCCAACGGTAGGTTTGACGAGCGATGCTGACCCTGTGGGGGGCGTCTTCACCGTGACGGTAGAGTTTTC
Source organism: Alphaproteobacteria bacterium (assembly GCA_965229645.1). GTDB lineage: Bacteria > Pseudomonadota > Alphaproteobacteria > UBA7985 > UBA7985 > CAXQZM01. The sequence continues at coordinate 2,018,613 of OZ245893.1, read as the reverse complement.
GGAGGATGTGACGGGATTTGCCTTGGGCCATATCGCCGTGGGCAATGGGGTGGCGAGCAGTTTGTCGGGGTCGGAGGCGGACTACAGTTTCGAAGTGACGCCTTCGAGCAATGGGACAGTGACGGTGGACGTGGCTGCGGACGTGGTCATGGACAGCGTCGGCAACGGCAATAGGGCGGCAACGCGGCTGGAAGTGACGGCCGATTTGCAAGCGCCGACGGTGAGCCTTTTTACCGAGGCGGGGGATTTTGTTGCGGGGGCTTTCACCGTGACGGCGACGTTTTCGGAGGCTGTGACGGGATTTGCGTTGAACGACGATGTTGTGGTGACGAACGCCAGCGTGGATGGCTTTACTGGGTCGGGGGCCGAGTACAGTTTTGAGGTGACGCCCTTAAGCGATGGGCTCGTGACGGTAGATATAGGGGCGGGGGCGGCTCAAGATGGGGTGGGCAACCCAACCGCCGCGGCAGCGCAACTCTCCAGGACGGCCGATCTTATCGCCCCGACGGTGACGTTGAAAACCTCGGCCCTCGAACCGATTAACGGCACCTTTGCCGTGACGGCAGAGTTCTCAGAGGAGGTGAGCAACTTTACCCTAGAAGATTTGACCCTTGGGAACGCGAACGCAGATACGCTGACTGGGGCGGGAAAGGTCTATGACTTCAACGTGACCCCGACTGGGACGGGAACCATGACGATTGCGGTGGTTGAGGACGGGGCGCAGGACCGCGCGGGCAATGGCAACGAGGCGTCCAACGAACTTTCGCTGACCGCAGATTTAGAACGGCCAACCCTTGAATTGGAAACGCAAGCCACGAGCCCCGTCGGGGCCAAGTTCGCCGTCACCGCCACCTTCACCGAGGCGGTGACGAACTTTGATTCGAGCGACGTCCAGGTGACAAATGGCAGCGTGGACAACTTCCAAGGGTCGGGGCAGGCTTACAGCTTTGACATTACCCCAGCGGGCAATGGCGATGTGAGGGTCGATGTGGCCGCGGATGCCGCGCAGGACGCGGCGGGCAATGGCAACGAGGCGGCGCAGACGCTGTCGATGGTGGCCGATTTGGAAGGATCGACGCTGGGGCTGAACACGGAGGCGGGCAGTCCCCTTGGAGGTCTGTTCCTTGTGACGGCAACCTTCTCAGAGGATGTGACGGGATTTGAGTTGGGCGACATTCAGGTAGACAATGGGACGGCGGACAAATTTTCGGGATCGGGGGCAAGCTATAGTTTCGAGGTAAGCCCTTTGAGCGATGGGACGGTGACGGTGCGCGTCGCCGAAAACGTTGCGGTTGATGGCGCGAACAATGGCAATGCGGCGGCCCAGCTTGAGCGTGAGGCGGATTTGACCGACCCCACGGTGGACCTCAGCACCCTGGCGGCGGGTCCCTTTGCGGGCGTCTTTAGCGTCACGGTAGAGTTTTCGGAGGATGTGACGGACTTTGGACTCGACGACGTGGTTGTCAGCAACGCCACCTTGGGCAACCTGCTAGGCTCTGGGGCAGTTTATACCTTCAATGTTACGCCCTTGGCGACGGGCCTCGTGACGGTAGATGTGCCCGCTGATGCGGCCTTTGATGCGGCAGGCAATCCCAATGAAGCGGCGGCCCAGCTTGAGCGCGAGGCGGATTTGACCGTCCCGACGGTGTCGTTGGAAACGCTGGCGGGCCCTGTGGTCAGTGACGTGTTCGCCGTTACCGCAACGTTCTCAGAGAATGTGACGGGCTTTGAGGCGGAGGATGTGACGGTCGTCAATGGCGAGGTCAGCGCTTTTGTTGCGACCTCAGCCCAGGCCTATAGCTTTGATGTGACGCCGCTTGAGGAGGGTCCTGTGACGGTCGATGTGTTAAAGGATGTTGCTCATGATGGGGCGGGCAACGGCAACACGGCGGCAACGCAGCTGGAAGTGACGGCGTCCTTGTCCGCAGCGAGTGTCGAGCTGGCGACCGAGGCCGTCAGCCCCGTTACGGGCACTTTTTCGGTTACCGCAACCTTCACCAAGACGGTGACGGGATTTGCGGTGGACGATGTGACGGTGGGCAACGGCGCTGCTGGTAACTTTACAGGATCGGGGAGCGACTACCGTTTTGATGTGACCCCCGCTGGCGATGGGGTGGTTAGCGTCGATGTGGCGGCGGGGGTTGCAACGGACAGCGTGGGCGACGGCAATGCGGCGGCGCAGACCCTGTCGGTGACGGCGGATGTGACGGCGCCGCTGCTGAGCTTGAGTACCGAGGCGACGGGGACGGTCATCGCCCCGTTCATGGTGGAGGCGGGCTTTAGTGAGGATGTGAATGGCTTTGTTGAGGGCGATGTTGCTGTCACCAATGGAACGGTCAGCGATTTTACCAGTGTCTCGGCGTCAGCTTATACCTTCGAAGTCACCCCAGCATCCAGCGGGGATGTGGTGGTGACGGTGGCATCGGGCGCGGCCAGCGACGACGCGGGCCATAGCAACGCGGCGGCGTCCCTAGAGGTGACGGCGGATGTGGACGCCCCGACGGTCAGCCTCAGCACCACGGCCGCGCAGCCTGTTGCCAGTACGTTCAGCCTGACGGCGACGTTTTCAGATGCTGTTACGGGGTTCTCCAACGCGGGCATTCATGTCGACAATGGCGATCTAGAGACGGGGACTTTGGTGAGTACGGACGACCAGACCTACCAATTTGACGTGACGCCCAGCGGCGGCGGGGATGTGCGCGTTCAGATCGTTGCGGGGGCGGCGCAGGACGATGCGGGCAATGCCTCGACCGCGTCCAATGAACTTAGCCTTGCCACAGACGAGGATGTCAGTGGCCTGGAGTTCGTGGTTTCGCAATCGAGCCTGGATTTGAGTGAGGGGAGCAGCGAGACCCTGACCCTTGCCCTTGGCCTGCGCCCGTCTGGGCAGGTGAGCCTTGGCTTGGCCTCCTCCAACACCGGCGTCGTCAACGTTTCGGCGGCTGCGCTGATCTTCGATCCCGACGACTGGAATGCGGCGCAAACCGTGACGGTGACGGCCCAAGAGATCAGCGGCAATGCCGATGCCAGTGCGAGCCTTATTCTTGTGGCGACGGGGGCGGAGTTTGACGGGGTCAGCCACACCTTGGCGGTTGCGATCGACAATAGCGATGGGTTGGATGAGGATACGGGCGCGCTCGCGGCCTCGATCGCCACCAGCGAAGTCATGGGCAGCCAGCTGGGGGACTTGATCAGCGACGCGGCGGTCGGCGGCTTATCGCGCGGGCCGACTTTGCGCGAAGGCGACTTGGTTGAGAACGGGTTGCCAGGGGGGAATATCATTCAGTTTGCCCAGCAGCCCCAGGACCCGAACTATCGGCGTCTGCATATCCTTTCGGCGCGCGATGGGGGCCAGGGGTTTTCTCTGGTCGATTGGTTTTCGGTCGGGCTGTCGTCGGCCTCTGTTGACGCCGAACTGCAGGGCGATGGCAGCTTTGCTTACGCGGTGATTGGCAGTGAGATGACCAAGACGGCCAACGCTGTTGGCGGGTTGCTCTATGGGTTCGAGGCCTCGAGTTGGGACTATGAGGCGGAAACCGATGTGGATCGGGCGGGGATTTCTGTGGGGTACTACGGGGCGCGGCGCGACCGGGGACTGGTCTATACGGGTTCGACAACCCTGACCCTATCGCAGAACGATTTTGTGACGGCCAGCGGGGCCACGGGCACGGCGGGGTCGTACCGTCTGATCCTGAAAGCAGGGATCAGCGGCGACCGGACCATCGGCGAGGGGGGAGGGAGGCTGACGCCCTTTGTCGATCTCATGTACGCGAGCGAACAGCTGGAGGCTTTTGTCTTTTCTGACGGCAGCACCTCATCGCAAAGCACGGCGGACCTGGGCCGGCTGGGCGTGGGGCTCGAGTACGCCACCGCCCCCAGCGCCACGGGCAATCAGGTCATGGTACGCGGGGAGTTGAGCCAGGTGTTCGGCGCGTCGGATCTGACCTTGAGCGACGGGGAAACCTACAGCCCCAACGAGGCGCCAGTGGGCTCGGTCACCTTTGGGTGGATCAGCAAGCCAGGGGCCGATTCCATCGCGCGGATCGAGCTGACCTTCGGCGAACTGGGCAACGACGAAGCCGAGGAAATCCGCCTCGACGGCACCGTCGATCGAAACTTCTAAGGACAGCGGTCAAAAAAGTTGACACTTTTTTGGCCCTTGGCGTTACTTTCCCAAAGCGCGCGCGACGGCAAAGACAAAGATGGCTTTTGCACCCGCACGTTTTAGGGACTTGGCAGCGGCCCTGGTGGTCGCGCCGCTGGTGACGACATCGTCGACCAAAACACACGTACGTCCTTCAACCTTGTCGGGGCGGCTAACCGCAAAAGCGCCGCGGACGTTCTCGCGACGCGCGCGCGCCGATTGCTGACGCTGGTTGGGGGCGAGCTTGACCCGCGTCAGTCCCTCGGCCCAAACCTCAAAGCGCCCCTCGTCATTGAAGGCGTGGGCAAGATCGAGGGCTTGATTGAACCCGCGCTGACGCAGTCGCGCCCGGTGCAGGGGAATGGGAATCAGCACTGCATCCGCTGGCAAGATCGATAGTTTTTCCTTGAGCGGCCGGATCAACAAGCTCGCGTGAGGCCGTCGCCCGCCATGCTTGAACCCTAGGATCAATTGCCGCGCAATGCCCGCGTAGATCAGGCCCGCGTGGGTTTGGGAAAAGGCGGGCGGATCCCGAAGGCACGCCCCGCAGCGCAAATCGTCGGTGCCAAGTGAGGCATGAAGCTGCGCATCAACCTGGGCGGCGCACTGGCGGCATTGCGGCCCCGCATGAAAGGCGAGGTCGGAAAAGCAGGCGGGGCACAGGCCCGCCGCCAAGTTTCCCCCCAACAAGGTCTCGCCGCAGGCGGCGCAGGTCGGGGGCAAAACAAAGTCGATCAGGGGCAAGAAAAGCTGCCGCAGCATCTTGGACTTGTTGCCCAGACCATAAAACCATTGGCGTTTGTATGGATGTGGCTGAATGGCTTTCAGTCCTTCATTGGCGCGGAGGGTCCCAGCGTCGAGTGTTCCAATCGACTTGGCATCCACTATAGCTTAAATCCCACCATGGATTCCATTTATGTTTTTGATCCTGCGATTCGGGCCCTGCGACGCGCGCGCGCGGCGACGGCGCAGCAGGAGGCGGGTTGGCTGTTTGACGAGGGCGCGGCGGCCCTGGCGGACCGTCTCGCGGTCATTCGGCGTCGCTTTGATCGGGTGATTTTTCATGGAACCGATTTCGCGGCCTTGGCGCGGGCGCTGCCCGCGCTGCGGCCACAGCTTTGCCTCGACGGTGAACGCGAGATTTGGCCCGAGGCCGCCGCTGGGGCCGACTTGGTGCTGTCGAATCTGCAGTTGCACTGGGTCAATGATCTACCTGGGCTGCTGGTGCAGATTCGGCGCGCCTTGCGGCCCGACGGATTCTTCTCCGCGTGCTTGCTGGGGGGGGAGACACTGTTTGAGTTGCGGGCCTGCCTCTTGGAAGCCGAAGAGCAATGCGGGCGAGCGCATGCGCCGCGCGTGTCCCCCATGATGGACTTACCGACGGCGGCAGGACTGATGCAGCGGGCTGGATTTGCCTTGCCTGTTGTCGACCATGAGGTGATCCGCGTCGCCTTTGCCCAGCCGCTGCGACTGTTGAAGGATCTCCGTGCCCTAGGCCAAGCGAATGCCTTAGGGGCCCAAGACCGCCGCATTTTGCCCCGCGCATTTTGGCCAACCTTGGCACAAATCTACGCGGCGCGATTTCCCGACGGGCAGGGCGGGGTTACGGCCACCTTTGACGTGATTTTTTTGAGTGGATGGTCCCCCGCCGCGAGCCAGCCGCGTCCCTTGCGTCAGGAAGTGCCCAAATGATATCAGCGGCGGCAAAGTTTGATTCGTCGAGTTGCTGATGGACGCGGGAAATACTGAATTGAAAATTCAGGATTTTCAAGGACTAGCGACCAAGTGAGAGCGCAGCCTGCGTGGCGCAGACACGCTACTAAAGGGTCGTTGCAAACGACCCTTGGTATGAATCTGCGCGAGGGATTGAAATCGATTTGACGGCTAAAATGCTTCGCCAGGCAAGACGCCCCAAAGATCGCTGGCCTGGACCCAGCCCGACACTGCTGGCAAGACTGCGCGGCACCAGCCATCGTCGCGACAGCGCGCCAGCTCACCGACGACGCCCGCCTCCAGTTCGGCTTTGACGACGCTGCCCTGGTCGGCCCGCCGATAGACTGTGGCAAGCGGTGCCATGACCCGAAAGCTGCGATCGTTGTTCAGCAGGGACCGGTTCATCCAACCTTCCACGCCGTCATGATCCCGCACGCGGCGCCAGTTGCCCTCCTCCTCCAGCACTTTCAACGGCAGTCCCTGCCGGACATAAACATAGAGCACCCGATGGTTCGTTGATGGTTTGGCCCGCATCCGCCCTTCTTCATCCTTAAAGGTCACAAACCTCGGCAACGGCAAGCCCGTTTCAGACCCCAGGGCAGGCGGGGTTGCGGTTTGCTGGGCATAGGCCGTGGGAAAGACGCTGGGCGGCAGGGCCAAGAGTACCAAGAGGATAAAACGACTTAACTGCATGAAATCTTTATAGCAAAGCAGTGAATTCCTGACGACAGGTATTTTATTGACGTTCTCATCTTGACTTCAAGTCGTGGCAGCGGGAACCTTCCCCATGGTTCGGATTTCTGGCTTGGTCATTTGCCTCCTCCTTGTGCTGTCGGCCTGCGACGTGAGGCCCTCTGGCGCGTTGCCGCCAGCCCTCGCCGAGATCGAGGTGGCCCCTATGGCGGACCGCAAGGGTCAAATCGCCCGGTTGGCCCTGCAAGCGGCTCTTAACCCACAGGGGCTCGATTTACCGCCGCGCTATCGGTTGGAGGCGCAGGTCAGCACCGCAACGCGCGTGCCTTTGGGCGAAGGGAGCGATTTGCAGACCGCCGTCGAAATTCTGACCCTTTCGGCGCGGCTGTTGGATGCGACCGAGTCGCAAATCTGGTCGGGGGCCCGCAGCCGCACGGCCCTCTATGCCAAACACCAGTTGCCGACCCTTGCCCTGGACACGCAGGAGGCGCTGTGGGCGGATTTAGCCGCTTTAGCCGCGCAGGACATGGCCCAGGAGCTCAGCGGGGTGCTCGCGGGGCCTTGAGTCGCTCCCCCCAATGGCGCTGTCACTTATGGCGCAAAGGCAACAACCCAGATTGGAATCGGTTGTTCGTCTGCGAGGTCTTAGACTCGCGGGGTTCCTCAACCTTAAGGAAGAGGTACGCAACTTGACGCCCCTGCATGACGCGCAAGGGCAGGGGGGATGAGAACAGAGCTATGACACGTTTGGAACTGGTAAAATCAATCGCCACCCAAAACCCTGACTTGCCTGAGGTTGACGCCGCCCGCGTTGTCGATACTGTCTTTAATGAGATCGGGGCCGCCTTGGCCCGCGGTCGCCGCGTAGAAATCCGTGGGTTTGGCGCTTTCTCTGTGCGCGACCGGGGCGCGCGTATTGGTCGCAACCCACGCAATGGCGAACCCGTCCACGTTGCAGCGAAGCGGGCACCTTTTTTTAAGATCGGCAAAACCCTCCATACTCGTCTCAACGCTCCGCCAGACTAATACCAGCGGAAAGATCGAATGACCGTTGTCCGATTGCAGTTTGCTTGCCATATGAATTGAGTCTCGGCGCTCGAACGCAGACGGCCCATAGGTCATTGAATACTTCCGTTGGTATAATACCAGCGGCGGTTGAAAATGGCTCTTTCGATCGCTGGTATATGGGCCGCGACTGCGACCCCCTAGCGGGCTCCTAGCCCGAAGGGAGCAGGGAACGCGCCCGCGCCCAAAACACGCGGCCCCGAGATCAGCTAAGAAGGCACCTCGGGGTACAAGAGTTTAGAGATCCGCCTGAACGCGAACACGGATCATTTTGTCGGGGTCCGTCGGGGGTTCGCCGCGCTTAATTTGGTCCACAAGCTCCATGCCTGTTATGACTTGGCCAATCACCGTATAGTTGTTGTCCAGGAATCGGCCTTCGTCGAACATGATGAAAAACTGGCTGTCCGCTGAATTGGGACTCGCCGCCCGCGCCATGCCGACGGTGCCGCGTAAGAACGGTGCGTCGGTGAACTCGGCGTTCAAGTTCTGACCCGACCCTGAGGTTCCCGTTCCTGTCGGATCGCCCGTCTGGGCCATGAATCCCTCGATAACGCGGTGAAACACCAGACCATCGTAGAAGCCTTGTCGGGTGAGCTCCTTCAATCGATTAACATGGTTGGGGGCCAAATCGTCGCGCAAGCGAATGGCAACGTCCCCGTCCTTTAAGGTGATGATGAGGGTGTTTTCTGGATCGGGTCCAAGGGCCATGAGAATTTCCTCTGCTGTTGGCGGGGCGTTGGTGGTGTAGGTGCCCGCAGCGTAGGTTAGGATCAGATCGCTAAGGCTTCCAGGGCCCTGGGAAAGGCGAAATGCCAAGTCGGCGAAGTTCGTATCAATCTCGGAACCAAACTCCGCCTGGAACACGAGCACATCGGGCGTGGGTAAAATGAACTTGGTCGCCTCTAGGTCCTCCTCAGCAGCCAAGCTTTCAACGTAGGCGTCGAGCAATAGCAAGCCTGAGACGGCGTGGATGGGGTCGGTGAGAATCCGTGATACGGGGCCCAACTGCTCGACGTCCGCTGTCTGCGCCAAAGCGGCCGTATTGGCGCTTGCGGTCGAGAGGGCAGAAAATACCGACCCGTAGGATGCTGTCAAATCCGCCAAAGACTGAACCGCCCCCGTGTCGTCAACGATCACGCGCGCCCACCCTGGGAAAAAGTCGCCGCGCCGTTCCCCCTCGGCCAGTTGGCCATCGGGACGCACCGCCCAATACACCTCGGCCTGGACACTGGCGCCAAGGAGGCAAAAAACCAGGACCGAGAGCAGTCTCTTGAGTGTCTTAGGCATCCATGGCCCCCTTCAACCCTTCGTCGAGCTTATCCAAAAATTGTCGCGTCGTCATCCAACCCTGGTCGGGGGACACGAGCAAGGCCAAGTCTTTGGTCATAAAGCCCGCTTCGACCGTTTCGATACAGACCTTTTCCAGCGTTTCTGCGAACTTAACCACCGCTGGGGTGTCGTCAAACTTGCCACGGTAGGCCAACCCGCGCGTCCAGGCGAAAATCGACGCAATGGGGTTTGTTGAGGTTTCTTTGCCTTGCTGATGCAGGCGATAGTGGCGGGTGACGGTCCCATGGGCCGCCTCCGCCTCCACCGTTTTGCCATCGGGGGTCATGAGCACCGAGGTCATGAGGCCCAGCGAGCCGAACCCTTGCGCCACCGTGTCGGATTGCACGTCGCCATCGTAGTTCTTGCACGCCCAGACAAATTCCCCGTTCCACTTCAGCGCGGCGGCGACCATGTCGTCGATCAGGCGGTGTTCGTAACTGATACCTGCGACCCGAAACTTGTCCGCAAACTCGGTGTCATAAATTTCCTGAAACAGGTCTTTGAACCGACCATCGTACTTCTTCATGATCGTATTTTTGGTCGATAGGTAGACGGGCCAACCGACGTCGAGGCCGTAGTTCATGCACGACCGCGCAAAGCCGCGAATGGACTCGTCGTGGTTGTACATGGTCATGGCAACGCCTGCTTGATCGAAGGCATGGACCTCTAAATCCTGCACGGCGCCGCCGTCGGCGGGTTCGTAGACCATCCGCAACTTACCAGGGCCAGGGATCAGGGTATCGGTTGCGCGGTATTGATCGCCAAAGGCATGGCGGCCAATGACGATAGGGTGCGTCCAACCTGGCACCAGGCGCGGAACATTCTGCATCACAATCGGCGCGCGAAAAATGGTGCCCCCTATGATATTGCGGATGGTTCCGTTGGGGCTGCGATACATGCGCCGCAAATCAAATTCCTCGACGCGCGCCTCGTCCGGGGTAATGGTCGCGCACTTGACCCCGACACGATGTTCTTGAATCGCCTTGGCGGCATCGACGGTAATTTGATCGTCGGTCTGGTCACGCTTTTCGATGCCGAGGTCAAAGTACTTAAGGTCCACGTCCAAGTAGGGCAGGATCAGCCGTTCCTTGATGAATTCCCAAATGATTCGGGTCATTTCATCGCCGTCAAGCTCGACGACGGGATTTAGCACTTTGATTTTGGACATGGCTCTAGTTCCGCGCTCGTTTTTTTGGGGCGCTTAGGCAAGGTAAGCCGCCAAATCAACACAAGATGTCGCTTTATCGCTGATTCCAGCCCAAGCCGACCTGGGATCTGCCGTGAAACCGTTCAGGCGGTTCCAAACACCCAAGATCAGATTTAGAACAGGAGGGGGCTGCCGTCGATCGAAACCCGATCGAGCGTCGGGCGCACGCCCTCTACCCCGATGGTGATCAGGGTCCCGTCGAGCGTGCTGGCACGGCCTTGATTCAAGTCCAAGCCGAGGCCTGGGGCGGTCGCGCGAATGCCCGAAATCAGCGGTGCCAACCCGCGAACTTGTTGCACGCTTGGTTCGCGCACCAACTCCTCCAACAAAGTCCCGACGCCGTTGAACGCCAGCGCGCCTGCGACCTTCACGTGCAGCTGTCGTTGCAGGGCCGCGAGGGTCAGAGGAAAATCAAGCTGCGCCTCTATCGACGCCTCGCCCCACTGCAAAGACCCCTCGGTCACGTAGAGCCCTGGCGCGGAACTGAGCAACGTCCTGATGACCTCGGCGTTGGAGGTCAGGGCGTCCATCGGATTCTCGGTCGCCGCGTCAAGAAATCGGAAGTAGTCGGCGCGCACGTCGGGCTGGATACGGCCCCTTAAGGCAATCTGGTCGATTTTCGTGGGGACACGCTCCAGTTCGAGAAACCCTGGGGTCAAGCCCCTTAGGTCAAACGCATAGTCATAGCCAGGCGCCTTGCCCAGCGGGCTCATGTCGAGGGTCAGAGCGTCAAAAATCACCCGTTCTTCGCCCGAGGCCAGCGACACCGCCAGCTCGCCTATGTTCATGTCCACCCCATTGAAGACCCAAGTGTCTTGGTTGCCAAGACTGAGGCCGCTCAAGCCAGTCTGGATCCAACCAGAATCGACGCGAACACGCGCCAGATCACCAATTATGTAGGTGCCAGGGAACTGGACCCGCACGCTCAATTCGCCGCCCGACAGCAACCTGAGCGCGCTGCCAACTACCGACACTTGAACCGCGGCCCGATCATCCAAGGTGAGGGTCGGCAGGTTTTGCAGACCGCTGAGTTGCGCACCGCGCGGGCTGACGCGATAACGAAATGGAAACCCTCCGACCCGAACGTCGTCAGCGCGAAAGTGCAGCTCACCTAACCGAACGTCCAAACCCTGCGCGCGCAGTTCACGCAGCAGAATTCGCTGGCCCGCCAGCCACGCGCCGCTCCACCCCAAAACCAGCAGGGCGATAAAGCCATAAAGAACGTAGCGAAGGATGCGCATGGCCAAGGCTTTCTTTGTTTTGTTCACCAGCCTATGCCTTACCCTATGCCCAGACAAAGGCAAGACATAGGGGATTTGCGCCAGCGGCTGCTCGGACGCCCGCTGTGGGTGTTCGGCTATGGCTCGCTCATGTGGAACCCTGGCTTTGCCCACAGGGCGACCTGCCCCGCGCGCATCTACGGCTATCATCGCGACTTTGCCATGCGCTCCGTTCGCCACCGTGGCACACCCCAAACCCCTGGTCTCGTGCTAACCCTATGCCCTGGCGGTTCGTGCTTAGGGCGCGCCTTTCAGGTGGCGGCGGCGGACGTGCCTGCGGCCTACGACTATCTCATGGACAGGGAAATCGGCACTTACGCCTATGGGCCCGCCCTCGTTCCCTGCCGCACGACGGACGAAACCGTCCGTGCCTTGACCTTTGTTCCAACCCCCAGCGCGCCGCAGTTCGTGCCAGGCCTGTCGATGCACGAACAAGCGGCGATCATGGCCCAGGCAACAGGCGGCATGGGCACCAACCGCGCCTACCTGGCCCATACCATCGATCAGATGCAGGCGCTGGGGCTTTCGACCCAGCGGTTTCGGGCTTTAGCCGCGCTCATAGATGCGATAAACTAGCCCCCATGTCTTCCTTGTCTGTTGGCCGCTGGAGCGCCGCGACCATTTTCTTCACCCTCGCTAGCGCTTGCTTGCTCACTTATATCTTGTGGCTTGGGTCGTCCATTTTGATCCCCATCGTCTTGGCGGGGCTGGTTTGGTTTGCACTGGTCTCCATCGCCCGCCTGCTGCAGCCGCTGGGGCCAGACTTTGCGGGCAAGACCCTCCTGACCCATTTCCTGTCCTGGGTTATTTTAATCATGGCGACCTGGCTGTTCACCAGCACGGTCAGCAGCACCGTCGTGGAATTCAGCGCCCAAATCCCCGACTACGAGGCACAGCTTGGCGCCCTCGCCAGCACCTTTGCCACTTGGGTGGGCGGGCAACTCGCACGCGTCAACGCGGTTGTGTCGGGCAACGCCGCCGTCAACACGACGGAAATCGCAACCTACGCCCAACAGTTTGAGGACCTTGTGGTCAACTCAATCGAGGCTTTGCGCGCGCGCCTACCCCAGGCCGCCACCAATCTCTTGTCCGCCACACAAGGCACCATTACCCTCGTGGTCACCGTTTTGATCTACATGATCTTCTTCTATTCAGAAAGCAGCAGCTTCCCCAAAAAACTCGCCGCCCTGAACAAGGAACAAGATGCCCATGAGCGCTGGTCCTCGCTCATCGGCCTGATCATCGCTCGGCTCGCTTCCTACATTAGAATAAAGACCCTCACCTCGGCGCTCACGGGCGGCCTGGGCTACGTCTTAATGACGATTCTGGACGTCAATTTTGCTTTATTGTTCGCCCTATTGCTGTTCTTGCTCAACTACATTCCCGTCGTTGGCTCGCTGATCTCCTCGATTTTGCCCATCGTGCTGTTCCTCGTGGACCCCGACTTTACCGTGACACGCTGGCTGGTGCTGATCTTCGGCCTCCTGCTAATCCAACAGAGCATCGGTTCGGTTCTAGAACCCCGTCTGCTCGCCAACTCCTTCAACATCTCCTCAATCTTGGTCATGGCCTCGCTCTTGTTTTGGGGAGCCATCTGGGGAATTTTTGGCATGTTGATCTCTGCGCCGATCATGGCGGCCTTCGTCATTTTGCTCGCCAACTTCCAAGGGTCCCGCCAACTCGCGATCTTGCTGTCGGCCGACGGCAACATCGACAACCTTCGCGCGAGGCCTGATTCTTCATCCTCCTGATTTTCCTAATCTCTGGCTCGTGCCATCGCGCGTTCGAACTCGATTGGAACAGTCGATTTTTAGAAAAATCCACACCAATTAAAGGGCAAAGTTAGAAAATTCGCTTTGTGGAACATAGTGAGTTTGCGCGCCCGAAAGTTAAACGCCAAAACACAAATCACATTTCAGCGCAGTTTGTCAGCGATGAAGCTATAGCCCCGCAAGAGAAAATTTAATGTTAACATCTAACCCGAACTTAGCAGAAGAGTTCATCTCAAATCTGGCTGACGATCGTCAGAAATTTCTTGATGCTTTACAGGCAAACAAGGATAGTGTTCCAGTAAGTGGTATAAGAGTGGGGGCGTCTTCGCTAGGTTATGTTCCGTTTTACTCGATGGTGATCGTGGTTGTCACGTCCTTATTTTCGCTAATTTCGTCGTCATTCCATTTGATGTAGACATTTCTAGCTGCTGCCCATTCGTCGCTCTGTTCGGCCAAGATTGCTCCAACCAAACGTATGATGGCTTCATCGTTTGGAAAGATCTCAACGGTCTTTGTGCGCCGCTTGATTTCTTTGTTCACACGCTCAAGAGGATTGGTCGAATGGATCTTTCTCCAGTGCTTTTTGGGGAAGTCCATGAAGGCCAAGACCTGGTGCCTGGAGGTTCCCATGGCGGCAGCAAACTTTGGCCACTGCTTGACAAAGTGTTGTTGGACAATGTCCCACTGTGTATGGCCAGGGTCCCTGGTCTCCTGGGCGAAGATGGTTTTGATCATGGCGAGGACGACAGGGCGTTGTTTGACGCTCACGTATGAACACATGTTGCGCATCCAATGCACACGGCAACGCTGTCGGGTGGATCCCAGGACCTTATCTGCGGCAGCTGTGAGGCCGCTGTGATCGTCGGCAATGACTAATTCCAACGGCGAAAAAAGTTGAAACCTTTTTTGCCGTTTTGTGTCTCACCGCAGAAACGCTTTGCGTTTCGCCTCCGACGGGGCCTCCGCTTATACCCCGAGGCGCTTTCGCGCTATTCTCGGGGCCGCTGCGGGGGCCGCAGTCGCGGCCCTTAACACCAGCGAACATACGAGTCATTCTCAATTGCCGCTGGTATCACGGCAGAAACGCGTCGCGTTTCGGCTTTTTGGGTTGCGGTCTCACCTCGCTCGCTGGGCTCGCTCAGCCCGAACCCAGGACGGGACTTTCGCTTATACCCCGAGACGCGTGTTCGCGATTCTTAGGGCCGCGGTCACGGCCCTTAGACCAACGAACATAAGGGTCATTCTGGGTCGCCGCTGGTGTATTGGGAGGGCGGCGTTTTTTGCCCGTTGCAGGGGTCAGTTTTAAGCCGTTTCTAACAATCGAAGCGATCAGTGTTGCGCGCGCAAGCTCGCGTAGTCCGCTTGCAGACGCGTCACTAGGGCTTCAAACCCTTGATCGTCCAAGGTCCTTTGGTACTTGCCCCGAAAATCGGCAACGAGGGAGATCCCAGAAAAGCGCACGTCACGGAATTGATAGCGCCCTTCGTTGGCCCGTGTGACCCAAGTGAGGCGCACGGATCGGCCGTTCGCTTGCACGAAGAGGGTCTGAATTTCGGTGTTTCGTCCGCCTTGGCGCACCCGCGTCACGTCAAATTGTTGCCCGTCGTAGCCGTCAAGCCAATCGATCACGGTTTCGATGATGATCTGGCGAAACAGGGGCGCATAGGCCTCCTGCTGCGCTGCGCTCAAGCCCCGCCACCGGGTGCCAAGGGAGCTGCGCGCCATCTGGCCTAAGTCGAAGCGGGTATCGACCAACGTGGTCGCCCAGGCCCGCCGGCTGTCGTAGGGGGCGACTGGGTCGCGATTGAGCGGCACCCACAGCGTTTTGACGTCGTCAATAATGCCTTGCAATACCGCAGCGGGGTCCTCGCTCTGCGCGCCGCTCCACGGGCTGATGAGCAACGCCGTACCTAAGATAGCAACGGCGAAAAAAGTTGACACTTTTTTTGCCGTTTTGTGTCTCACGGCAGAAACGCTTCGCGTTTCGCCTCCGACGGGGCCTTCGCTTATACCCCGAGGCGCGTGTCCGCTATTCTCGGGGCCGCGTGTTTGGAGCGCGGGCGTTCCCTGCGCCCTCTGGGCTTGGAGCCCGCTGCGGGGGCCGCAGTCGCGGCCCGTATACCAGCGAACATAAGAGTCGTTCTCAGTCGCCGCTGGTATGACCAATCCCAAAACTCGCATCATCTTTGCACTCCCGCGTACCGAAGCCAACCCGATCACCTTCTCAATTTTTGTTCTGCTCTAAGTTGTTTTCCTCGCGCGCCTTGTCAACAGCGATACCATCAGGACTTAGGGTAGGAAATGATGGAGAGGAAGCGCGCGGGCAGGCGTTCCAAAATTTCTGGACCGTGCGGGGCATCGGCGTCAAAGAACAGGCTATCGCCTGGCTTGAGGTGGTAGAGATCGGGCCCGTGGCGATAGGTCACTTCGCCCTCAAGCATATGCAGGAATTCCATGCCGTCGTGATGAAAGGTAGCGAAAGTATCGGACTCTTCGGTCAGTTCAATCAAATAGGGTTCGACCACCACGCCGCTGGAATTAGCGCCGACATGACCAAGCAAGCGGTATTGATGCCCTGCACGCGTTCCCGCGCGCTCAATGGCCAGACCCTGGCCCGCGGGGACATGGACCGCTTCGCGCCGTTCCTCGAATCGGCGGAAAAAAGCGGTGATCGGAACGCTGAGCGCCTGCGCCAGCGCTTGAAGGGTTGTGAGCGAGGGCGAGGTAAGGCCGTTTTCCAATTTTGACATCATGCCCAGGGACAAGCCAGTAGAGGCCGAAAGCTCGGCCACCGTGATGCCGCGCTGCTTGCGCAAGGCTTTGACCTCGCGGCCAATGGCAACCTCTAGGTTCTTTTCCTTGCGCTTGGTGCGCTTATGGGGGTTCTGCGAGAGAACCGAAGCGGCGACGTCCGTTGCGCCATGGCTCAGATCATCCACGACCACGCTCCTCAAAATTAGCAACCAAGGGGTAGGAAACTGCGGCTTAAAACACAAGAAGGGACTCAAGCACGATGGCTGCTGGCCTTGATCGATTCTGACGCGGCGGCGCTGACGAGCCCCAGAAAGGTCCCGCTGCCGACCACCAAGACCGACCCGATGAATTGAAAGACCCCAAACGGTTCGCCTTTGATCCACGCACTGGTGACCAGCGCGGCGACGATTTCAGCGGTAAGGAGCAGGCAGAGAACCGACGGCGCCAAGCGGTTAGCAACCCACATGGTCATCCACAAAGTCGGGCCAAGATAGAGCCCGCCAAAGACCAGCCCGAGCATGAGCGTCGAAGCGCTCAAAACCAATGCCCCGCCCTCGGCCACGCCAGGGAGCGCGAGCAAGATGAGGCCCGTGAGCGAAGCGGCGAACAGGATCAGGGCCGAAAGCGGCAAAGGGGGCTGCGGGTTCTGACTGGAGAAGATGAACAAGAGGCTCGCCGACCAGGTCATGCCCGCCAGCAGCGCGCAAGTGTCCCCTAAGGTCCAGGCCGCAAAGTCAAACTGCCATTCAAACAGAAATAGAATCCCCACGAAGGCCACGGCGATCAGGCCCAAGGATAAGAAGGAGAGCCGCCGTCCGTAGCATATGCGCTCCAAAATCAGGGACCAAATCGGCGTCAGGTAAAACAGCAGCACCGCCTTGGAGATTTGGGTTTCGGCCAAGGCCCAGCCGTAGAATGCCACCGAAAATCCGCCCATGAGGGCACCGAGCAAACCGCGCCCGCTCAGCTGTGTGACCTGGGAGCGCAGCAGGCCGACGAGCGCAAAAAAGAGGACCGTACCGCCGATGTTGATCAGAGTGCCAGGCCAGAGGCCCGCCATGCCGAAGCCTTCCAATACCCAAATCGGGATCCACCAAAGGCCCCAAAACACAGCAGAGACCAGAGCAAGCGCCGTGACGGACTTGTGTGAGTTCATAGAGCCCATCGCATTCTTATGGAATCGGTCGAATGGCGTTCGTACCAAGAGCCGTTTGCGACGACCCCGCGCTACGTTCGTGCGCCGCGCGGGCTGCCCGCCTTCCCGCGTGCGAGGCCCGCCAAACGCAAATCAGGGCCCCTGGCACGCCAGAGGCCCTGATCATCTTTACCTTTTGAGGTGTCTCAAAATCTATTTGTAGGACGAGGCTTCTTTCATCCCGCCTAATATCAAGGCAAGGAGGCAGAGGCCCGCAGCCACGAGGAACCAAAACGTCGGCATTGACCCGCCCGCGCCTTGGAAAATGGCGCCCGTGGCCTCGGCCCAGTTTGAAATAGGAGATCCCATATCGTATGTCCTTTCTATCTTAGGTTAAGCGCTGGCCGCAGGGGATGCGCCGATCCCCTCGGGATAGGCCTGCGCGGGAACTTTTGTTGGGTCCAGCCCGTCTTTCTCCGCCTGCTCGCTTACGCGCAGCATACCGACGCTTTTCAAGATCAGGGACGCAAGGTAGCCAGGGATGAGGCCCAGGGCAATGAAGACAACCGCGCCGACGATTTGACCAACGGGGTTGACGACCGCAGCACCCTCTGAGGCTAAGGCGGGATAGCCCCACCCCAAGAACCCAAACAGCACCAGGCCATAGATCCCGATCGTGCCGTGGACCGTGACAGCGCCAACAGCATCATCGATGCCGAAGCGTTCCAACACTCCCGCAGCGGGTTTCAACAAGGCGCCCGCGCCAAAGGCAACGGCAAAGGCCAAAGGTGGCCAATAGACATCGAGGCCAGACGCCGCCGAGATGATGCCCGCGAGCGCGCCCGACATCATCCAGAACGGATCGCGCGTCACCACCCATGCCCCAATGATGCCCCCAGCAAAAGCCATGAGAATATTGAAGGCGAGCGCAGAAAGCGTCGTTGGCGTCCCATAGATGGTTGTGAACTGCGTAGCTGACCACGACCAGCCCTCGCCAGGCGGAACCACGCAAGCCATGAGGAAACCCCAAAACCCGACAATGATCAGCATGAGGCCTGTGACCGTGAACGGCATGTTGTGCCCGCCGATGTGGTTGGCAGAACCGTCGGCGTTGAATTTGCCGATTCTAGGACCCAGGTTGATCAGAACCCCTAAGGCAAAGAACCCCGCGACCGCGTGAACCAGACCCGCAGCGCCGAAGTCGTGCAAGCCAAACTGGGTCACGAGCCAGCCATCGGCGTGCCAGCCCCAAGCTGCGGCGACCACCCACATGACCGAACCGAGCAAGATCGCCAAAATGACGAACCCGACGACTTGGATGCGCTCAATGACCGCCCCAGAGAAGATCGACGCCGTTGTTGCAGCAAACAACGCAAAAGCGCCCCAAAACACCCCAGTGATATTGTCGCTCAAGTTTGGTCCCATGTACTCGGACCAGGGTGCGACGACCGCAGCATACTCAGCACCGCTAATTCCCGACGCACCCGCGCTCAAGCTGAGACCCGTTGGGAAGGCAAAGTAGATCCAGAACCCGAAGAAGAAAAACGTCGGGATCACAAAGGCAAAGGCCAGAATGTTCTTGATGCCCGAGGCCAAGACGTTCTTCATGCGGGAGGCGCCCATTTCGTAGGCTAAGAACCCTGCATGGATAATCACCATCAGGGGAATTGTAAGGTAATAGTAGACTTCACCAAGAATGGTATTGGTGGGGGTGCCCTGAAGGGCCTCCACCATCGCGGTCAGTTCGGCAATTTGCTCTTCCATGAGCCTCTCCTTCCTGTTTAGAC
Source organism: Alphaproteobacteria bacterium (assembly GCA_965229645.1). Taxonomy (GTDB): domain Bacteria; phylum Pseudomonadota; class Alphaproteobacteria; order UBA7985; family UBA7985; genus CAXQZM01. Next base: position 1,999,734 of record OZ245893.1, on the reverse strand, counting down.
AATACATTCCAAATCTTGAAAGTACTGCGTTTTCCCGAGGTCCTGATGCCCAGGTCCCCACACCGTTCCCGTCGCCGCAAACTCAGGACGGGATGCGCCTCACAGCGCGCCAAGGTCTTTAGCACCCTTGACGGGGAATAAAATAGGAATTTTCCATCGGGGAAAATTTATTGCCCCTCAGGAAAGTTTCGCGGCAGGGACATGGCGGCGCGCCTGGGCTTGTTTGCCGCGCCCTTTGCTTTAAACTAGCGGCGATTGAGAATCACTCTTATGTTCGCTGGCATAAGATAAGCGTCCGTTGTGGGCGCTCTGGCGCAGACGCCGTGGTTGCCCGCGAATACGGCGGTGCGGGGATGGTCCAGGCGCGGCGTCGCGGTCCCTTGCCAGCGCGCCAACCACTGCGTCATCTCCTCGAGCCGGCCTAGCGAGCCTTGGGGTTTGGTCAGCTGCTGCTCCCGCGCGGCGACGGCGGCAACCGCCGCTTCATCGCCTGCGGGCAAGTGGTGCAGGAGGTCACGAATTTCGTCGAGCGATGCGGGCATTTTGGCGTCGGTCATGCCATGGTCTTTCCTGGATTGGGTGCCTAAAGGCAAGGCATGAACGCCCTCCGTGCGGCCACCCGCGACATCCTGCTGGTCTGGACCTTTTTCACCCGCATCCCGACGCCGTCCTTTACGGCGACGCGTCCGCTTGCCCAAGCGCTCTGGGCGCTGCCGCTGGTGGCGCTGGCTTTGGCGGGCGTGCAAATGGGGGTGTTTGTGGGTCTCCAGGCCCTCGTCGGCGGCGCGCCCTACGATGACTTGGTGCTGGCCTGGGGGCTCGCCGTCACGCCGCTGATCGCCACGGGCGCGCTGCATTGGGATGGGCTGGCGGATTTGGCCGACGGGCTCGGGGTGGGTCCAGATCGGCGCCTCGAGGTCATGCGCGACCCGCGCATGGGGGCCTTCGGCGTCTTGGCGCTCGTGTCTCTATTCATCGGGCACGTTCTGTTGCTTGCGGCCCTGATCGCCCGCGACGACCAACTCCGTCTTTTCCTGACCCTCGCGGGCGTTTCGCTCGTGTCGCGGCAAACCATGGCGCTCCTCTGGGCGACGAGCCGACCCGCAGACCCGCACAGTAAGACCGCCCAGGGCACGCCCGCCCTCGGCCCCACCGCGGGTCTTTGGGGCGCGAGCCTTGCCGTGCTAATTGTGAGCGGGTTGGTGTCGTTTTACCTTGTGGGTCTCTATTTCGCCCTGGTGGCCCTGTGGCATCTGGGCTTGCAGCGTTGGCTGCCAGGGGCCTCTGGCGATAGCCTGGGGGCAACCCAAGTCATGGCCGAAACCTTATTGCTATTGCTCATCGTCGCCGCGCATGTCTGATCCATCCGCGCAACCGCCACAAGGGCAACCTGTCAAAACCGTGTGGTGGTTAGTGCGCCACGGCCCTGTCATCAATCCCGCGAACCTAATCTACGGGGCAACAGACCCCGATATCAACACCCAGGATCGCAGCATCTACGAGCCGCTCGCCAAGGTCTTGCCGCGCGACGGGATTTACTTGACTTCACGGCGCGGGCGAACGGTGAAGACCTTGCAAACCCTAGCAGCGATCGGAGGCTTTGCCATGCCCGCCTACGAACCGCTCAGCGACTTCGACGAACAATCCTTCGGCGATTGGGAGGGGCAGACGTGGGACGCCCTGTTTCAGACTGGCACCTCGCATCGTTTCTGGCGCGCGCCCGCTCAAACGCGCCCACCAGGAGGGGAATCTTTCGAGGATGTGATGCGGCGGGTCAGCAACGGGTTTCGGGTTCATACCGCACGCCATGCAGGGAAAACTCTGGTCCTGATCACCCACGGCGGGACGATCCGCGCGGCCTTGGCCCATGCCCTTGGCCTCGATGGAGGTTCAGCCTTGCGGTTTTCTATCGACCCCTGCGCGCTTACCCGCTTAACGCACTGGCGCTTGAACGAAGACAAGGAGACGTGGCAAATCGACCAAGTCAATCTGGGCCCACGATGGATGAGCGGCGGGTTTCCTGGTCAGGCAATCTGATTTCTAAACCCAAATTGACTTTCTTGTTTTAGTCGCCTAAAAAGGTAGTGTAATCTTATACAACGTGATTTATATGGCTTCAGTAAAACGCACATTCTCTATTCCCAAAGAGGTCAGCCAGGATCTGGATGGCTTGGTACCTCCTAGGGAGCGGTCCAAGTTTATCGTCCTATCGCTCCAAGAGGCGCTGGCCAAGAAAAAGCAACAGAGTTTTGCAGCCATGCTGAACGCCTTGCAGCCGACGCCCAACTCACTGGGCATTTCTTCCGAACAGGCGTTGCGCGAAGACCGTGAAAACCGCGCCGACGACATGCTAACGCATAGCCGATGAACGGACACGTTTTTGTCGCTGACGCCAATTTGGTGATCAAGTTACTGGTCAAAGAATCAGACACCGACCAAGCCAAGGCTTTTTTCGCCGACTGCAACACACGGCCCGCCAGAGTTTTTGTACCAGACCATTTCATTTACGAAGTGATCAATGTTGCCCATCGTCTCGGGGTTGATGCGGGGAAGGCCTTTGACCTGTTTGACGCCATGCGCGGTAACTTCTTGACGGTCGTTTCCCCGACCCGCAGCCTATGGAAGCAGGCCCAGGCTATAGCCCAGGACGGCCATCCCAAAAGCGGCTATGCTTCAATCTACGATAGCATCTACCACGCACTCGCCATTGATCTGAAGGGCCTGTTTATCACAGCAGACAAGCGCCACAAGGCCAAGGCGGCGCAGTATGGGCGCCTGATGCTGCTCAGCGAGTGGGCGGCTCAAGCCTCGCGCTCGCTCAGCTATGGGCGCGAGTGAAGGCGCTCTTCAGCGAGGTTTTCATTTTGCTGATCGGCCGCATGACCGCGAGCAAGCGGCCCAGCTGGCGGTCCAAGAAGGTTTCCACCGCGCCGCGATCCCTCCCCTTTTCTGAGAGCCAAAACAGCAAGGTCGCGCCGTAGACGGCGATCAAGCTGCTGCGCTTGGTGACCCAATCGAAGCCCGCGTCGTCGGACCCAAGACGTGCCCAGATCGCATCGGCGCTACGATAGGCCATCTTGGTTCCCGCGTAGAGGTTTTGCGGCAGGGACAAGAGGTGAAAGGCCCGCCTTACCGCTTCTCGGTCTTGTTCGACAAAATCGAGGCGGCTCAAAATCGCGGCGCGCACGCGCGCGGTGACGCCGCCCACCTCGGGGATCACCATGGCCGCGTCGGTAAGGCGGTGGTGATGGTCGATCATGGTCAAGGCGTCGGGGAACAGTTCCTGCGCTACCGAAAAATCGATCTCAACATCCTGGGCGGCGCGGCGCAGGGCGGCGTCGGACCAGCCGTCGAACGGCACGTGGGTGAGGAGAGCGGCAAACAGTTTTTCTTTCATCCCGCCCGTCTAGGCTTTCTTGGCGCAGTTCGCTATAGCGGATTCCGAGTTGATTGGAACAATCGACCCCAAAGGAACTCCGCGTCAACAAAGGACTCGCCGCGCCATGGCCAACATTCGTTCTGTCAAAGGCACGCGCGACCTCTGGGGCGCCGAGCAACGCAAACACCGCCTTGTGATCGATACATCGCGCCAGGTCGCCGCGCGCTATGGGTTTGAGGAGGTAACGACACCCTGCTTTGAGTTTGTCGACACCTTCGATCGCACCCTGGGCGAAACCTCCGACGCGGTTATGAAGGAAATGTACCGCTTCACCACGCAAGGCGGCGATCAGCTGGCGCTGCGCCCCGACAATACGGCCGGGTTCGCGCGCGCCTTCCTGTCCAACGGCTGGCAAGAACGCCTGCCCGTGCGCGGGTTTTACGCTGGGGCCCAATTCCGTCATGAACGGCCTCAGGCGGGTCGTTATCGCCAGTTCACGCAAATTGGGGTTGAGTGCCTGGGCCTCGCCAGCCCGCTGCAGGACGTGGAGTGCATTGCCTGCGGCCTGGATATCCTAAGAAACTTGGGCCTTGATGATCTGACGGTGGAACTGAACACTCTGGGCGACGCCGCCAGCCGCCAAGCCTACCGTCAGGCCCTCGTCACCTTTTTGGACCCGCATAAGGATCAGCTGTCTGCCGACAGCCAGGTTCGCCTGACCAAAAACCCCTTGCGGATCTTGGATTCCAAAGACCCGCGCGATCAGGCCTTGATCGCGGACGCGCCCGCTTACGAAACTTATCTCAATGCAGACTCTGAGGTCTTTTACGCCGCCGTGCAGGCAGGGCTCGAGGCCTTGGGGATCGCCTATACTTGCAATTCGCGCCTGGTGCGGGGTCTCGACTACTACAGCCACACGGTTTTTGAACTCAAGTCCCAGGCCTTGGGCGCGCAGTCCACGGTCTTGGCGGGCGGGCGCTACGACGGCTTGATCGAGACCCTGGGCGGGCCGCCGACCCCTGGCGTCGGCTGGGCGGCGGGCGTGGATCGTCTTGCCATGTTGATGGATCGGGATCCTGGCTATGAAATTGCGGCGGTCATCATGCCCTTAGGCGACGCGATGGCGAATGAGGCCTTAAAACTCGCCAAACAGCTGCGCGACGAAACGGGCCTGCCCGTGACCTTCGATGTGTCGGGCAGCTTGAAAAAGCGCTTTGCCCGCGCCGACCGGGTCGGGGCCAAATTGGCGTGCGTGGTGGGGGAAGACGAGCTGCAAGCGGGCACCGTGACCGTGAAGCGGTTGGCCGATGGCCACCAAGAGACCGCGCCGCTCGACACCCTAGGGCGCTTTATTCGGGAGGCCCTGGCATGAGCTGGCTCGAGACCTTGCCCAAAATGATCGCGCGCCGGGACGAGTTGGAGACCCTGATCTCCAACCCCGACAAGGCGGGAACGCCCGAGTATATTAAGTGGAGCCAAGAATATGCCGAACTCGGCCCCCTGGTCGCGACCATCAAGGCCTTCGAGGTGAAGCGGCAAGCCTACGAAGAGGCCGAGGAGATTATGGGTGACCCGCAAGCGGACCCTGAGATGAAGGAGTTGGCCACCGAAGAATACCATGCCCTCAAGGCTATTTTGCCTGCGGAGGAACGGGCCCTGCAAGTGCTGCTGTTGCCCAAAGACGAGGCCGATTCCAAGAATGCCATCATGGAGATTCGCCCTGGCACTGGCGGCGATGAGGCGGGCTTGTTTGCCCGAGATTTGCTGGACATGTACCAAAAGTACGCGGGTCTCGTCGGTTGGAAGTTTGAAGTGATCGATCTTTCCGAAAACGATCTGGGCGGCGTCAAGGAAGCCCAGGCGCGGATTTCTGGCCACAATGTCTTTGCCAGGCTAAAGTTTGAGGCAGGCACGCACCGCGTGCAGCGCGTGCCCGAAACCGAAACCCAAGGCCGCGTCCATACCTCCGCCGCGACCGTCGCGGTGCTGCCCGAGGCGGAGGACATCGACATCCAAATTGACGAAAAAGATATCCGCATCGATACCATGCGGGCCTCTGGCGCGGGCGGCCAGCACGTCAACACCACCGATTCCGCCGTGCGCATTACCCACCTGCCGACGGGAATCGTGGTGACGCAAGCGCAAAAGTCCCAACACCGCAATCGCGACGAAGCCATGCGCATTTTGCGTGCGCGCCTTTACGACCGTGAGCGCGCGCAAGCCGCGGCCGAACGCGCGGCAGACCGCAAGAGCCAAGTGGGCTCGGGCGACCGGTCGGAACGGATTCGGACTTACAATTTTCCCCAGGGCCGGGTTTCGGACCATCGCATCAACCTGACCCTTTATAAGTTGGATCGGGTCATGGTGGGCGAAGCCTTGGGCGAGTTGATCGACGCCCTGATCGCCGCGGACGAGGCGGCCCGTTTGGCCGCGATTGGGAACGGGGAGTGACCACGATCGCGGCGGCCCTGAACGGGGCCGTTGCGCGTTTGAACGCCGTGGGTATTTCTGGCGCGCGGGTCGATGCCAAGTACCTGCTGGCCGAGGTGCTGGATCGGGAGCCGCTGGGCCTGCCCCTGATTGGAGAGCTGCCCCTGACGACCGACCAACTGAACGTCTTCAACCAGCTCATCGATCGCCGGGTAGAGCGGGAACCCGTCTCGAAAATTTTGCAGCGTCGGACTTTTTACGGTCAGGACTTTCGTGTTAGCAGCGGGACACTGGACCCGCGCGCCGATTCCGAAGCCCTGATCGACCTAGCCTTGAGCCTGCCCGTGGCCGAGACGGTTTTGGATCTAGGCACGGGGACGGGATGCCTGCTGCTCACCTATTTGGGCGCGCGGCCCGAGGCCGTAGGCGTGGGCACGGATATGTCGCGCGAGGCCATTTGCGTGGCAGAGGAAAACGCCCAGGATCTGGGGCTGGAGCACAGGGCGCAGTTCGCGCTTGGGTCCTGGACCTCTCCCCTGGCGGACGGTGCCTGCTTTGACCTGATTTTGGCAAACCCCCCTTACGTTCGTGAGGACGACTACGCGACCTTGCAGCCCGAGGTGCGGGATTGGGACCCGCCCCTGGCGCTCATGGCCGGGGCCGATGGCCTGCACGCCTACCGACAAATCTTCGCGGCGATTCCCAAAGTCTGCCGTCGCGGGACCTTTTTGTGCCTGGAAATCGGCCAAGGGCAAGGGGCGCAGGTTCGGACGCTGGCCGCAGAATCGCGCTGGACTTTCCAAAAGGGTCGCGATGATCTGCGCGGGATCGAGCGTGCCCTTGCCTTTTGTTTTGAAACCGACTAAGTGAATTGGTATGGTTCCATGAGGGTGCCATAGTTCGGCCCGTGTGCCTTTGCGCGCGCACGAATAAAATTGGCCTAGCCACAGTTTCAGGAATATCCATGGCTCAACAAAATAGGGGTCGTCGCCCGCGCGGGCGCCACAACAATCAGAATCGACCCAAGTACATAAATAAGAATCAGGCTTTTGATTCCAGCGGTCCCCAGGGCCGTGTGCGCGGCAACGCTCAGCAGATTTATGAAAAATATCAGGCTCTCGCCCGCGACGCCCAGGCCGCCAACGAACATACTCTGGCCGAAGCGCACTTTCAGCACGCCGAGCACTATTTGCGGCTCTACAACGACATGCTGGAGCAGATTGAGGCGCAGCGCGCCGAAAAGGTCAAGCGCGACGACGAGCGCACGCAAGAACGCGACCGACGCTACCGCGACGATGCGCGGCCCGAGGCCAGCACGCGCGACATGCCGAACGATGAGCAAGAAGGTCGCGATTTGGGAGGCGCGCCGCAGCCAAGTTTGCTCGACGCCGACGCGGGGACCGACCCGCAACCGGACGTGATCGTGAGCCAGCAGGCAGAACCTGTGGCGGACCCTCGCGTTGAGGGTGTTGCCGCCTAAAATTGTGCTTGGGTAGCGAGCGCGCGCCATGGACCGCGCCTACCTCGACCGCCCGCTTTCCGATCCCGATCCGTTGCGCCAGCACCTGCTGGCGCAAAAGCAGGCCCAGCAACGCGCCTATCTAAGCGCTCTTCGGTCCCAGACCGACCCCGCCGCCCTGGGGAGAAGCTGGACAGAATTTGCCGAAACCCAGACCATTGCGGCCTTGCGCGCGGCCTGGCGCAGGTGCCGCGCGGCCAAACCCTTTGTGAAGGACGCCGCCGCCGACGCGCCCATTCCTGGCCTGTTCATTTTAGGTCTCGGCAAGATCGGCGGCAGCGATCTCAACTTTTCCTCCGACATCGACCTCATGGCCTTTTACGATCCCGCGCGCTTGCCCGTGCCCGCTGCGGCGGGGCGAACCTATGTCAGTTCCGAAGTGCTGCGGGGCCTGATCCGCTTGATCGACGGTCATGGGTCGGGTCGGTTTTGCTGGCGTACCGACTGGCGATTGCGCCCTGACCCCAGCGTCACGGACTTGGCCATGTCAACGGACGCGGGCATCGACTATTTCTATTTCCAGTCGGCCCCGTGGCGACGCCTCGCCCTCATCAAGGCCCGCGTCGTGGCGGGCGACCGTGAGGCGGGCGACGCCTTTTTGGCGCGCTTGCACGCCTTCATCTGGCGGCGCAATTTGGACTTTTCCATGGTCCAAGAAATCGCGAGCTTGAAGCAGCGCATCCATTTGGAACACCCCGACTTGGCCGACGCGCGGCGCGTTTCCCACGATCTGCAGCGGCAAGAAAAGTTCAACCTCAAACTCGGGCGCGGCGGCATTCGCGACATTGAATTTGTGGTCAATGCCCTCCAGCTGCTGTGGGGCGGGCGCCACATCCAGTTGCAAACCCCCCATACGCAAACCGCCCTGGAGTCGCTGGGCGACCTCGGCCTTTTGGACGGGGTCGCGGATCTCGGCGCCGCCTACGCTCAACTGCGCACGCTGGAAAACGCGGTGCAAGGCTACGCGGATCGGCATACGCATCTCATGCCAACGCAAGCCCCGCAACGGGCCTGGCTAGAACAGGTCTGCAACAGGCCGTTCGCGGAACTCGAGGAGGAACTGGCCCATCACCGCGCCCAGGTCGCCCAGGCCTTCGACGCCCTATTTGCGGGCGTCGAACCTGCCCCGCATCTGCCCGCTTTGACCCATGTTCGCCTGGCCGACTGGAATTTGAGCGAACGGACCGCGCTCGGCCTGGGCAGGCTGCTGTCCGATCTTGACCAGTTGATCGCCGATCAGCCGAACCCTGAGGCGGCCATGGCCCCCTTGCAACGCTGGTTGACGCGGTTGCGCGGCAAGGATGCTTACCTGGCAGCCTTGCAAGAGGCGCCGCGCTTGGCGCGCCTGGCCTTCGCCTCCCTCCTGGAAAGCCCTTTGGTCGCGACCTTGGTGGATCAAACCCCGCAAGTCCTGGACAGCTTGTTTGTCCATGGCGATCTGCTGTCCAACCCATCGGCCGCGCCCCTGATCGCGCGCGGCCGGACGCAAATTCAGGCCGCCCCGCGCGGGGAAGCGCGACTAGCGGCGGCGCGGACCTGGATCAATGAAAGCCTCTATTTGATTTATTTGGCGACCATGGACGGTCAGATCAGCGCGGCCCAGACTGGGCAGGTCTTGGGCCAGGTGGCCGAAGGCGCGCTCGACCTATGCGCACAAATCGTCGCCGATGATTTGGGCCAGGCGCATCTTCCCTTCACGATTTTGGCCATGGGCCGCTTGGGCCAGGGGCGCATGGCCCCAGGGTCCGATCTGGATCTTATCTTTGTTCTGGACGCAGGCGTGGACTTGGTGGCGGGCAATCGCGCGGTCGCGCGGTTCATGACGGCGGTCAATGCACGCCTCGCCGAAGGGCGGGTCTACGAAATCGACACGCGCCTGCGCCCCTCGGGCGCGTCGGGCCCGCCGACCCTGCGGCTGGAAACCTTCGTCGAGCATCAATTGACCCGCGCCAAAACTTGGGAGCATTTGGCCCTAACCTTCATGCGTCCGCTCGCTGGCACCTATCACAGCCGCACCGAACAGCGACAAGGCTTGGACGCGCTAAGACGACAAGTCCTCGCCACCCCGCGCGATCTCGACCAATGGCGCGGCGACGCCCAAGTCATGCTACGGCGTTTGCAGGAACAAAGAATCGAACAACCCGATCAAGCCCCAGGCGAGGTCAAACTCGCCGCAGGTGGCTTGATGGAGCTCGACTATGTGAGCGCAGCCCACCTCCTCGCGCGGCCCGACCTCCGTACGCACGCGCAAGCGCTTGAGGACCTAGGCCTTGACGCCGCCGCAGCGACCCAATCCGCAGCGCTCGTCTACCAACGGCTCTACGGCCCCACCTGGACCGACAAACACCCCAAGCTGGCGACCGCCTTTGCCGAAACCCGAGCGCGCGTGCGCGAAGCCCTCCAGCACTTGCTCGGACCCGCCAAGGCCTTCCCGCGTCCGCTGGAGTGGGAAGAAACGTGTGTGCGCTGGCGCGATCCGCCATAGACCAAGCCGCGCTGGAAATTTGCAATCGGTTTCTCAGCAAGGAGCGCCTATGTCTGAAAGTATTGCAAGGACCGCCCAAAGAATTTCAATTTTTACGGCACTTGCTGTAAGGGCTCCCCATGGATTTGCGGTTGCATCTGTTTGTGCTTGGCGCTTTGATCAACGCCTCCGCTGCGGCCATGCTGATTCCCTTCCTGTGCGATCTGCTCATGGGGTCAGCCGACTGGTGGGTTTTTTTGGTCAGCGCGGGGATTACGGCTTTTGCGGGCACCTTGATTATGCTGGCGAGCACGGAGCGGGTGCCGACGCTCAATTTGCGCCAGGCGCTCCTGCTCACCGTCCTTATCTGGGTGGCCATCGCCAGTGTCGGCACCATCCCGTTCTTCATCGCGCCGCTCGATCTCAGCTTGGCCGCGGCTTTTTTTGAGGCCATGTCGGGCATTACAACGACGGGGTCCACGACGCTCCAAGGCCTCGATCATATCCAACCAGGTATCCTGCTCTGGCGCGCCTTGTTGCAGTGGTTCGGCGGGGTTGGCATCGTCGTTATGGCGCTTTCGGTCCTGCCCGCGTTGCAAGTGGGGGGGATGCAGTTGTTCCGAACCGAAGCCTTTGAGCAGTCGGAAAAAATGCTGCCGCGGGCAGGGGAAATCGCCACGGCGGTTTTGGGGGTCTATGGCCTCATCACCTTGGGCGGGGTCGCCCTGCTGTGGGTGGCGGGCATGGGGCCGTTCGACGCTTTGGCTCATGCCATGACCAGTATCGCCACGGGGGGCTATTCCACCCACGATGCCTCAATCGGGCACTTCGATTCCGTGCAGATCGAGGTCGCGGTGATCGTTCTCATGATCCTGGGTTCCCTGCCCTTCCTGATTTTCTTTCGCTTGCGCAGGGGGGACTGGGCGGTGCTCGTGCAAGACCCGCAGGTGCGCCTGTTCTTCATTTTGGTGCTGGGCGCGGTGGCCCTCACCGCGGCGGTCCTGACGGCGCGCGAGGTCTTACCCGCGCCTCAAGCCCTGCGCGAGGCTGGGTTTAACGTCGTGTCGATCCTCACGGGTACGGGATACAGCACAACCAACTATGAAGACTGGGGCGCCTTTGCCGCCCTGATCATTTTTTTGATCATGTTCATCGGCGGCTGCGCGGGGTCTACCACTTGCGGGGTCAAGGTGTTCCGGTTTCAGGTCTTGTTCGGCCATGCCTTGGTGCAGCTGCGCACCATGCTCCAGCCCAGCGGGATCTTTAAGTTGACCTTTAGCGGCAGAACCGTTCCCGAGGCGGTCATTGCTTCGGTGACCACCTTCTTCGTGCTATTCGTTTGCACGACTTTCATTTTGGCGGTGTTTTTGGGCATGGTCGAACCGCGCTTCGACTTAAGCGGTGCTATGGTATCTGCGGCAACGTCGGTCGCCAACGTCGGCCCTGCCCTTGGCGTTCTGGTCCTACAAGACGGCAGCTTATCCTCCGTCGGTCCCGCGGGCAGCTTTGCCGACGTTAACGATGGGGCGAAAATTCTCATGGCCTTGGGCATGTTGCTGGGTCGCCTGGAATTGCTGACCGTCATCGCCCTGTTCCTTCCTAGTCTGTGGCAAGACTAGGCGCGAGCTGATGCGACGCCTGATCTTGATTTTCGGTTTGTCGGCGTTCCTGATCGGCGGCGGTGTCTCGGCTTGGTTGGTGCTCGACGGGCGGCCTGGGGTAGTGCGCGACAGAGTCGCGCTGCCGACACGGACTTGGACCTTGGCAGAAACCGCCGACCGTCTGGTTGGGGTTCTGGAATCGCAAGACCTCGCAACCCTTGAGGGCTTGGTTACGGGCTATGGCCCCCTTGCGGCGCGGCTGCGCCAGACCGCTTTGCAGGCGGAAGGATTCTTGGCGGACCCCACATTGACCGCGCGCCACAAGTTGGCAATTTTGGCTTTGCGGGACCGCTACAGCGGCGCAGAAATTCGCCGCCTTTCCGATTGGGATCTGGTTCAGGTGCATCCGATCCCTGGCCAATCCAACCTCGCGTTACCGCCCAACACGCCGATCCTGATCCATAGGATCCAAGCCTTAAGCGAAAGTCGGGCATTGATTTCGGCCTATATGGGCACAACCTTTGGTCGCCTGCCGCTCATCCAACAAGAAGGTCGATGGCAATGGAACCTCGCGTCAGTATTGGAACCGACTTTGCTGACCCACGCAGACTTGGAAATTTTGGACCGCGTTGCCTCGCTTGGGGCAGGCCCTGACGCCTGGTTGCAGATTTATGCGGAGCTTTCTGATACCAGCCCCAACCAGGGGCTGTTGCGACTGCCCTAGTCCGCGTCTATCGACGATTTTCATCCCACCCGTTTGCAACTAAGAGGACCCTAATGCCCCACCCCCAACATCAGGATATGGCCACGGCCATTCGCATGCTGGCTGTTGACGCCGTTGCCGCTGCCAAGTCTGGTCATTCTGGCATGCCCATGGGCTTTGCTGACGTGGCAACCGTGTTGTTCACGGATTTCCTCAAGTTCAATGCCACCGATCCAGCCTGGGCCGATCGTGATCGTTTCATCCTGTCGGCGGGGCATGGCTCCATGCTGCTCTACAGTTTGCTGCACCTTACGGGGGTTCCGGACGTAAGCCTGGATCAAATCAAAAACTTCCGCCAGTTGGGGTCGAACACCCCAGGCCATCCCGAATTTGGGCTGACCCCTGGGGTCGAAACAACCACGGGTCCCCTCGGCCAGGGGTTGGCCAATGCCGTTGGGTTTGCCCTTGCGGAAGCGCGCTTGGCCGCCGAATTTGGCGCAGATTTGGTCGATCACCATACCTTCGTCGCGGTGGGCGACGGATGCCTGATGGAAGGGGTGAGCCAAGAGGCCATCACTTTGGCGGGCCACCTCAACTTAAGCAAATTGATCCTGCTGTGGGACCATAACGGCGTTACCATCGACGGCGCGACCGACCTTGCGACATCGGACGATCAGGCCAAGCGGTTTGAGGCCGCAGGGTGGGAGACGTTCGCGTGCGATGGTCACGATCCTGAGGACATTGCCCAGGCCATTGCGGCCGCCAAGGCGTCCGCCCGTCCTGCCCTGGTGGCGTGCCGCACCACCATTGCCTTTGGCTCAGACAAATTTGCGGGGACCGCCAAGGGCCACGGTGCCATTACCGATGCCGAGGACGTGGCGGCCATTCGCGAACAGCTGCAATGGCGTCATCCTGCTTTTGTCGTTCCTGGTGACATTAAAGCGGCTTGGGAAGCGGTTGGTGCCAAGGGCGCTGCGGATCAACGCGCATGGAAGGGTCGCCTGACCGCGCACAAAGACCGAACAGCGTTCGCCGATCGCCTGGCAGGGCACTGGCCCAAGAGCGCCGACACGGCGATCAAGACCCATATCGAAGCCATGGCCGCCGCGCAGCCCAAGATCGCGACCCGGGTTGCCTCGGGCAAAGCCCTCGAGGCCCTGATTCCCGCTTTGCCCGCCCTGATCGGCGGTTCGGCAGACCTCAGCGGGTCCAACAACACCAAAATCGCCAGCCATGCAGATTTCCGCGCTGACATGCGGGGGGGAGACTATGTCAACTACGGGGTGCGCGAACACGCCATGGCCGCCTGCATGAACGGCCTGGCGCTGCACGGCGGCTTTATTCCTTACGCGGGCACCTTCTTGGTCTTTTCGGACTATGCGCGCCCGGCGATCCGCCTTGCCGCGCTCATGGGGCTGAAGGTGGTTTACGTTCTCACCCACGATTCCATCGGGGTCGGGGAAGATGGCCCTACGCACCAGCCTGTGGAACACATTTCTGCCCTAAGGGCCATACCGGGCCTTCTCGTCATGCGCCCGGCCGACGCCGTGGAAACCATGGAGTGCTGGAAAATGGCTTTGACCGACGGGCGACCTTGCGTCTTGGCGCTCTCTCGCCAAAGCGTCCCCCATATTCGCCACGACTATACGGTCGAATGGGCCTCGTACGGCGGCTATATCCACTCGCCGTCCAACGTCGAGGGGGATCGGCAAGTGACGCTCATGTCGTCGGGCACCGAACTGCATTTGGCAAAGCAGGCTCAAGAGATCTTGGAAGCCGACGGGATCGCCACCGCCGTCATTTCCATGCCGTGCATGGAAGTCTTTGCCGAGCAGCCCGCGCACTACCGCAGCGAGGTCTTGGGCGACGGCACACTGCGCGTCGCGATAGAAGCAGGCGTTGCCCAGGGCTGGTACCGCTGGATGAGCCACGACGACGGCTTCGTGGGCATGTCCAGCTTCGGCGCCTCAGCCCCCGCCGATGATCTCTATGCGCACTTTGGCATCAGCGCCACCGCGATCGTCGAGGCCGTAAAAGCGCGCTTGTAAACCCAAGATCGACAAACCAGCCCGTCCCACTTTGCCCGCCAACCTTCGAAAGGAGGATCGGGCAAGGGCTGGCGCGCGGACGTTCCCTGCGCCCTACGGGCTTGGAGTCCGCTTGTTTGTTGCGCGGACGTTCCCTGCGCCCTGCGGGCTTGGAGTCCGCTTGTTTGTTGCGCGGACGTTCCCTGCGCCCTACGGGCTTGGAGTCCGCTTGTTTCCTCTACTGGATTTTTGCCTTGGCGGCCTCTTGTTGGAGGCGTTTGACAAAGGTTTGGCGAAAATCCAGCGGTTGCATCATGAGCGGTTGAAACGACCCTTGCCCCGTTAAATCCGACATGAGGGCACGAACGTAGGGAAACAGCAACTGGGGAACTTCCACGTTCAATAAAACCGCCTTGACCTGATCCGTTGCAGCGTCGCTAAGGGCAACGACGGCAGCGTAGGTCACTTCCACGACGTAGGCCTGGGTCTTTTCAACGCTGCAACTGGCCTTCATGGTCAGTTCGACCTCGAACCCCTGATCCACCTTGCGGTTGCGCGTGTTCATGTCGATCTTCATTTCGGGCTTTTCACGCAGCTTGGTCAACACCTCTGGTGCGTTGGGGGATTCAAAGGACACGTCTTTGAGATACTGGCCCAACAGCCGCATCTGGGGGGTCTGAGCTTGCTCAGGTTTTTTGGCGGATGCCGCGACGCCATTTTTTTTGTCAGCCATGAAATCCTCTTGCGCTTGTCACTTGGTCACGCCTCTAGCGAGGCAAGCGCCTCAAGACCATTGTTTTTTCTAGCGCAACCTGCGTGGCGTTTGGACGTGGGCTCGGAGGTTGTTGAACGGGACCCTTAGTATAGGACCAACGGCAGCAAGTTTTGACTCGTCGAGCAGTTGAGGGACGCGGGAAATGCTGAATTGCAAATTCGGTGTTTTCAAGGACTAGCGACCAAGTGGGAGCGCAGCCTGCGTGGCGCTTGAACGCCGCAAAAGAGTCGTTGCAATCCGCCCTTGGTATAAACCCCTCTTATTCGCGTCTGATCTGTTGATTTGTATGGCGTGACGCGGAAAAAGCTGTAGAATCAAGTGTTTAGAGACAGAAACAACAGCCAGGACCGAGCCACGCCATGGGTGAAACACTACCTCTATTCACAACATCATTCAACCGGAGTCTTTCCGTGGAGAGCCGGGCTGAGCATCTGAGCGGAGATGGGGGAGCCATTGTGCAGCGCGAGTTGATGGAGCGCTCAGGTATCATCTCGTGGCTGATGGCTCGGCTTGAGGATACGCGCCGTTCCCACCTTGTAACTTATTCTTTGCCTGAACTCTTGAGAACGAGGGTTCTGCTTTTGGCTCAGGGTTGGCGTGATCAAGACGATGCTGATGCGCTACGCTATGATCCAGCGTTTCGGCTGTCAACTTCGTGCAGGCGCAGCACAACGCCTCTGGACCAAGAGCGCCATCTACCCTCGCGGGCCTACCTTGTCGCGGTTGCTTGATTTGCTCTCCAGCGAAGCCAACCTTCAGGTCTTGCGCGAGAGCGTGATGGAACTGACTGGCCGTCGCCTGCGGGCCGAGCGTCGTGGACACCGCCCTCGATATCTGACCCTTGATGTGGACAGTCTGCCCATTGAGGTGCATGGCAAGCAGCCTGGTTCAGCCTGGAATGGGCACTATCGTCAGCGCATGTATCACCCGATCATTGCTGGCATTGCCGAGACTGGCGATTTGCTGGACGCACGGCTTCGCAAAGGCAGTGTTCACACCGCCGACGGAGCGCTCAGCTTCATTCTGGACCTGATTGATCGTGCGAAGACAAAGCTGTGTCAGGTAGCGATGGTTCGGATGGATGCGGGCTTTCCAGAAGCGAAAGTGCTGAGCGGGTTGGATGAGCGCGGCATCTCCTACGTGGCGCGATTGTGCAATAACAAGGCCCTGGACCGACTAGCCGCCCCGAATATGAAGCGCCCAGAAGGATGCCCACCAGCTGATGGCGGCATGTGGTT
Source organism: Alphaproteobacteria bacterium (assembly GCA_965229645.1). Taxonomy (GTDB): domain Bacteria; phylum Pseudomonadota; class Alphaproteobacteria; order UBA7985; family UBA7985; genus CAXQZM01. The sequence continues at coordinate 1,983,598 of OZ245893.1, read as the reverse complement.
TCATGAGATGGAGTATCAAGCCAAGTCATGGTCGAAGGCGCGGCGGGTCGTTCTGGTTGTCGTCGAGCGACCAGGCCAGTTGTTGCTGGATCGCTTCTGGCTGATCACCAACCTCACACAAGATCATATGCCTGGCCAAGACCTGCTGGCGCTTTACCGCAAACGCGGCGCAGCCGAAAACAGCTTCGGTGAGTTGATGGACGTGCTGGGGCCGACCCTGTCATCGACAGTGCGGACCAGGAAGGACACTAAAGGCTCCTCTCCGTCCTCCCCATCCAAGCCCGAAGCTGAGGCTGAGATCAAGGCTGAAGCTGAGATCAAGGCTGAAGCTGAGGCCTTCGCCCGTAACGAAGCCCTTCTGCTACTCAATCTGCTGGCTTACGGTCTGTTGCATGCTGGTCGACGGTGCATGGAAACTGCCACGCGCACTGGTTGGAGCCTGCGCCGCTATCGTGAACGCGTGCTCTCGATCGGTGCCCGAATCACCATCCATGCCCGCCGCGCAATCCTAATCGTTGCCCAAAGTGCACAGCGCTTCTGGAGCCTGATATGGCCAGCCATCAACCGCATGGCATGGCCACCCCCATAAAATCAGAGCGCAAAATAGACTGTCCTGAAAAACTTGTCGCCCACCTCGATGATCTGGCGACCCATCACCCCTGCGTCAACGAAGCAAAAAACACCCCAAATACTCGATCCTGTTCACAGATTTACGCCATATGGCCACCAGGACCCTCAACAAATCATTCGATGCTCAAAATCTCCAACGCATCCTGCCTCAAAACCCCGCCTAAACCCGATCTCGTTCCAAAATTTGCCACCTTCATGAATAAGGCAGGATAAAATCCTAAAACGCTCGATCCCAGTTGCCATCGAGGCGGATGACCTCGCTGTCGGAATCCCCCAGCCCCTCGAAGGTCAGCTCTAGGCTGGTGCGGGAATCGCCCTGCGCTGGCAGGTCCCACCCGAAGGTTACGGTGCCTGTGATGTCTTCGTTGGGCTTGTAGACCGCCCCATCGCTCAAAGTGATTTCTTCAGCGCCGAAGGTTTGACCAAGCGACCCGCGGATCAGGTAGCGCCCCTGCGTATAGGCCTTGGATTCGTATTCCAGGCCGACGCTATAGCTTCCCTCATCGACTGTGGCGCTGTTCACCCGCTCCCCGTCGCTGTAGTCAAAGGCGTCCACCGATTCACTTGCGATGAACACGTTGGCAAAGGGAGCCAGGGAACTGCCGTCCTCGTACTCACGCTTGCCGCGCACCTCGCCACTGAGCATGAAGCGCGTCGAGAGAGCGTCGCCCGTGGCGCCCTCTTCGTTGACAAAGTCATTGGTCAGGAGGGTCAAAGTGGCCGAGCCCGTGGCCATCAACCCGTTCAAGGCCTGGCCCTGGTAATAACCAAAAGACAGGCCCAGACGATCGACATCGGGTTCGTCTTCGTAAGTCCATTCGGACACTTCAATACCGTAAGTAAGGCCCCTCACCTGATCCTCGGTCTTGCTGAGTTCGGTGCCCAAGGTGGCGTAGGCCAGCAGCCCATCGCCCGACAAGTCGGCATCCAGGTTGGAATCGGCGATCCCGTAGGTGAACCAATCGACCAAGGAAAACCCGCCGCCGCCGTCGCGCCCCGACACGACTTGCAGTTGACCGATGTAAAGATTCCGAGGCGGCGGATAGCTGCCGTCTAGCTGACCGCCGCTAGATGCGCTCTGCGTCAGCGCGAAGGCCGCCGCGTTCAAGGGTTGGGCCGCCATGGTGTCGGCGACCAGCAGGGATGTCTCGATCAGGCTCACTTGCTCGGCGCTAAACTCATGGTCGCCTTGGGTGGTAAAGGCCCAGGTGCTGGTATCGGAAATGCCCGCAAAAACGTAGCTGGCATCAGACGCATCAACAATCGCGCCCGCCGCGATCTGAACGTAATAGCTATTGCCATCGGCCAAATCGGTCGCGGGGTTGAGGGTTACCGTCGCATCGCTGAAGGTGACGTCGGACTCGACGTCAAATCGCTGCACAAGAACGTCATCAGCGCTGTAAAGCCAAATGTCACCCGTGCCTGGTTCAACATCTCTATCAAAGGTCAGGCTTAAAACCGCGCCAACATCGACGCCGTGCGCGCCCTTGGCGGGCGATAAGGTGGTAATTGTGAGGGCATCGTTCCCAGACGTTCCCCACACTGGCTTATGATCATCGATCCACTCGGGATTTGAGTAGTAGTCAAATTCTGTCGGCACGCTTGCGATATGGGTAACATTCCAACCCGACAAGTCGGAGTTGAAGTAGTAGGCGTACCTAAACATATAGTCCATATCCCTGACCTGCGACGTGTCCCAATTTTTGAGGTCTTGGCGAAACAAGTGCGCGCTATAGAACATATGACTCATGTCCGTAACACTTGAAGTGTCCCAACCGCTTATATCTGCGTCAAAGAAGTAGGCAGCGCGGAACATTCCTTCCATAGAGGTAACGGAGGATGTGTCCCAACCACCGATGTTCTGATTGAAGGATTCGGCGTTTTTGAACATGTTATTCATGGTCGTTACCGCTGATGTATCCCAGCCGCTAATGTCGCCGTTGAACGCGGTTGCCCCGTTGAACATACCATTCATTTCTTCAAGCTTACTCGTGTTCCAGCCTGAGATATCTCCGTTGAAAGAGGCGGCGCTGACAAACATAGAGCTCGCTTGGACTAAACTACCCGTATCCCAACCTCCAATATTTTGATTGAAGGACGTTGCACTGTTAAACATGTTCACCGTATTGGTGACTTTGGATGTATCCCAGTTTCCGATATCTTGGTTGAAGTTAGTAGCGTTGCGGAACATACTGCTCATGTTCGTGACTTGCGATGTGTCCCAGTTACTCATGTCTCCATTGAAGCTGGACGCACCTTAGAACATGTTGGACATATTTTGCACATTTGATGTATCCCAGTTACTCATGTCTCCATTGAAGCTGGATGCATTATAGAACATATAGGACATATTTTCCACACTTGACGTATCCCAACCGCTTATGTCTCCATTGAAGCTGGATGCGCGGAAATAATCACTCATGTCCGTAATGTTGCCTGTGTACCACCGGTCGGTAGAGTAACTTTGGGAGTTAAATGAAATGCTGAAACTATCGTCTCCTCCCTGATTTGCATGGTCGGAACCAGCTCCGTCAAAATCGGACTGGCTGACAATCAGTTTGCCATAGCACGGGGATGACGTATCGCTGGTTGCTGCGAGCGTCGTGACACCGCCAAAATTACCGATATCACAGTCTGCAGGAACGTCAGCGCGCGCGCCTGCAGGCATCAACAGAGCGGACAGGAGCGTCGCGAGCGCGCCAAACGATCCGCCACCCCGTCTAAGCAGCGGGGGAACGAGGGAGATTTTACGACCCAATACCTTGAACATGCTAAAACTCCTTGACCGAGAACCCTTTGCAGGCACCAGCGCCAGCGGGCGGGCACCGCGATCCCAGGCGCGGCCTAAACCTGCCTGCGGCACCAGGGCCGACGCCCAGGGCCGCGCAGGCTTGGCGGACGCCCGCAACGCAGAAAGCAAACTTACGAAACATTCTAAGTTTCTATAACACTTAAAGTTGCGTTTAAGCAACTCAAAACAATCACGTTTCTTTGACATACCTATCCCTTTGGGAATCCATGCAACCAATTGCCTGCGCATCCCAGGCCTGGACGACTCAGAAGAACCCGACTCAATGCCAGCGCTTCGTATTTCGAAAGGAACCGACCTTTCTCACCTCAAATAAATCAATACAAAACCGCGACCTTAAGACCTAGAACCAACATCCGCCGCTCCAGGACCCACGATCAACGGCATACCTCAAAATAACGTTCGAGATTGATATAGACCAACCTCCAGCAACCGCCTGGCTCTGGCCGACGGCCAGCGCCAAAAACCCTAAAAAACAGGCCTTTACGACTACCTCAGCCTGTTCCAATACTCCAGCGAACAATCAATTGCTGTAAATTTTTGTATCAACTTATCTTTGTCTGACACAAACTCTATACATATCTTTCACGCCCTTCGGCCAACCGCGCGGATTGGGGGCTCTCGTTGCTAAGGTCGGCAACCCCAGCAATCGCAGCAGAAACAAGTGCTGACCCCTAGGTCCGCCCCTCCCCCTGGAGGCGTGCCTGTCGGGCGTCGTTTGGCACGGCACAAGGTTCGTGCTGTCTGTTCTGTCCCACTTATGGGTGCTGGATCCCACGACTTGTTTTGTAACGGGGACGTTCCCTACGCCCTTCGGGCTTGGAGCCCGCTGAGGGGACCGCAGTCGCGACCCTTATACCAGCGAACATTAGAGGCATTCTCATTCGCCGTTGGTATAAGCAGCCGGGGAACGAGGGAAATTTTACGACCCAATACCTTGAACATGCTAGGGTCCGTGGACATCAGGGATTCCCATTTCTGCAAAATTGTGCTTCAAGATTCCAAAATGGAGGTTTCAACGAACACAGATCGCTTTGTTGTCACAGATCAACTCTGGGATAGGATTTCAAGTCTAATTCCAGGCCGCGATGGGGTCTGCGGTGTTACTGGAAAAGATAAGCGTCTCTTCTCGGAGGCTGTGCTTTGGCGGGTGCGTGCAGGACTCCCTTGGCGAGACTTGCCGCCAGAATTTGGCAACTCAATTTCGCCGTTTCCGTCGATGGGCAGCAGTGGGTGTTTTTGAGAAATTTTTTGAAGCTCTAAACCAAGATCCCGACTTTGAATACGCTCTTATCGACGGCACTATCGTAAGCGTTCACCAGAAAACCAGGGGCGCAAAAGGGGGACTCAAAATCAGGCCATTGAACGCTTAAGAGGTGGATTGACGACCAAGATCGTTGCCTTGGTTGACGGCTTAGGGAACCTGGCTCGCTTTCTGCTGTTGCCTGGTCAAGCCCATGATATGCAAGGGGTCAAGCCGCGCATAGAAGGCGTCTGTTTTGACGCTCTATTGGCTGACAAGGCTTTCGATTCAGACTGGCTTCTCGAAGACTTAGATCAGCGCGGTGCAACTGCGGTGATCCCGCCCAAAGCAAATCGCAAAACCCAACGCCAGTATGATAAGCACGTCTATAAATGGCGGCATCTGGTGGAAAATTACTTCGCTAAGATCAAAGAGTTCAGAGGCATCGCAACGCCTTATGACAAAACAGATTGCTCATATCGCGCTGCTTGGTATCTCACTGCAACCGTGATTAGTGCAAGATAATTGTTCACGGACCCTAGCAAAGAACGAGGTTCAGTGATAGGACCAACCGTCATAAGACAAGGGGCGACGCAAGCGACCCTTGGAATTAGAAGAGGGGAATTCCATGGGATTTAATTGTGGCATCGTGGGCTTACCCAATGTCGGAAAATCGACCCTATTCAACGCGCTGACCCAAACCCAGGGCGCGCAAGCGGCCAACTACCCCTTTTGCACCATTGAGCCCAATACTGGCAAAGTCGGCGTTCCCGACGCGCGCTTGGGGCCGCTTGCAACCTTGGCGCAATCGGCAAAAGTAATCGCAACGCAACTGGAGGTTGTCGATATCGCGGGCTTGGTCAAAGGGGCGGCGCAGGGGGAGGGGTTGGGCAACCAATTTCTGGCCCATATTCGCGAAACCGATGCCATCTTGCACTTGGTTCGATGCTTTGAGGATGAGAATATAGAGCATGTCGAAGATCGGGTGGACCCCGTTCGGGACGCGGAGATCATCAATACCGAGTTGATGCTGGCCGATCTAGAATCGCTCGAACGGCGTCTCAAGTCCCTCGGCAAGAAAGTCGCGGTCAAGGATAAGCATGCCATGATCCTCATGGATGCCCTCGACCCCTGCCTTGCGGCTTTGCAAGAGGGCCAGCCCGTTCGCTCGGTTGACTTGAGCGTCGAACACCAGGCGGTTTTGAAGCAGCATCCGCTGATCACGGCCAAGCCTATGCTCTACGTTTGCAATGTTGGCGAGGCAGAGATCGTCGAAGGTAACGCCCATACCCAAAGGGTGGACGCCATGGCTGCGGCGCAGGGGGCGGGCACTTTACGCATATCTGCGGCCATTGAGGAGGAAATCGCCCAGATGCCCGCCGAGGATCAGGCCGCGTTCTTGGACGATTTGAATCTGGAAGAGGCAGGCCTCGACCGGCTGATTCGCGCGAGCTACGCCCTCTTGGACCTGACGACATTTTTCACCGCGGGGCCCAAGGAAACCCGCGCCTGGACGGTGCGGGCGGGCGCCACGGCGCCGCAGGCGGCGGGCGCGATCCATAGCGATTTTCAGCGCGGGTTCATCCGTGCCGAGACCATCGCTTACGAGGACTATATGGCCTGCGGCGGGGAGCAAGGGGCCAAGGAAGCGGGCAAGCAGCGGATCGAGGGCAAGGACTATCGCGTCAAAGACGGCGATATCTTTCATTTCCGCTTCAATGTGTGATGGCGTCATCCGTTCCTTCGCGCCTTGCCGCGCGGTGCAGTTCCTCTTGCAGGGGTGCGGCGCGGGACCTATAGGCGGGTCAGTTCCCAGAAATTTGAATCGAGAGTAATGGCATGAACAAGCCCCTGATGCCAAGAGCCACCGCCGTTTGGTTGGTGGATCAAACCGCCTTGAGTTTTGAGCAAATTGCCGAGTTTTGCGACCTGCACGTTTTGGAGGTCAAAGGAATCGCCGACGGTGACGTGGCCACGGGCATCGTCGGCCTCAGCCCGTTGCAAAATAACCAATTGGATCGCGAAGAAATTGCGCGGTGCGAAAACGATACCGACGCGCGCTTGCAACTGAAAGTATCGACGGTTCCCCTTCCCGCCAAGCGGTCCAAGGGCCCGCGCTATACCCCCATCGCCCGCCGCCAAGAAAAACCCGACGCCATTGCCTTTCTCGTCAAGACCTTCCCCGATCTGAAGGATTCACAGATCATCAAGCTGATCGGGACGACCAAAAACACCATCGGCAACATTCGCGAGCGGACCCATTGGAACATGGCCAACATAACGCCGCGTGATCCAGTGCTGCTGGGCCTATGCAAGCAGCAGGATTTGGACCGCGAAGTCGCCAAAGTTTCCGACGGCAAGACCGCCAGCGAAATGAAGGCGGAGGCAGAGACCGCCAACCGCGCCAACCACAGCGCCGATCGATTGGCCGCCGACGCCCTGGCCTTTGCCAACAAAGCCAAGGCCAAGGAAGACCCCGCGCCCTATGCGATCCCCGACGCTCTGTTCAAACTCGCGTCGCAGTCGCGCAAAGAGGAATCGACTTAAGCTTGCGCCATGGCCTTGCCCGATCGGTTCGCACCCGTCTTGATTTTGATGGGCAGTCAGTCGGATTGGCCCACCTTGCAAGCGGCAGCAGAGGTCTGCACGGCCCTAAAAATTGACCACGAGGCCCTCATTGCCTCGGCCCATCGAACGCCCGAGCGCATGAACGCCATTGCCAAAACCGCGCGCGCCAAGGGCGCGCAAGTGATCATTGCTGGGGCGGGCGGGGCCGCGCATTTGCCTGGGATGGTGGCGGCGCAAACCGACCTGCCTGTCTTGGGTGTTCCCGTGCAATCGCAGGCCTTGCAGGGCCTCGATTCGCTCATGTCCATCGCGCAAATGCCAGGCGGCGTTCCTGTCGGTACCCTGGCCATCGGTACCGCTGGCGCCAAGAACGCGGGCTTGCTCGCCGCCGCGATCTTGGCCTTGCACGACGCGGCGTTGGCAGAGCGCTTGGCCGCTTTTCGGGCCGATCAAGCCGCGGCCGTGGCCTTGCGACCGCGATGACCTTGGCACGGCGGGCCACCCTCGGCATTTTGGGCGACGGTCAGCTCGGTCGTATGTTGGCGCAAGCAGCGCAGCGACGCGGGTTTTGCGTCCATGGGTTCGGCCAGGATCCTCAATCCCCGCTGGCGCAAGTGACCAACCAGTTCACCTGCGCCCCATTTGAAGACCAGGGCGCTTTGGCGGGCTTTGCTGCCCGTTGCGACCAGGTGACTGCGGAATTTGAAAACGTGCCCGTGCAAGCCCTCGAAATCACCCAGTGCCAACCTGCGGCGTCGATCTTCGCCCTCGCGCAAGACCGCCTCCAAGAAAAGCACGCCGCGGCGGCGGCGGGGCTGCGCACGGCGCCGTTCTTTGCCATCGACGCTTTTGCGGACATGCAGCACGCCGCCACGCAAACCGAAGGCCAGGGTGTATTGAAGACGCGGCGTCTTGGCTACGATGGCAAGGGCCAGTGGCGGATTGACCCGACAACCGACCTGGCAGCGCTCTGGTCCCGCACCCCGAAGAATGATCTGTTGTGGGAAGGCTTGATCGACTTCGCTTTTGAAACCAGCGCCTTGGTGGTTCGCAATGCGGCGGGTCAGATGGTGACCTTTCCCTGCGGCGAAAACCGCCACCGCAAGGGGGTTCTGCATCAATCGTGCGTGCCTGGCCAAGTCACGCCCGAGATCGAGGCCAAGGCGCAGCAATGGAGCCGTGACCTAGCTGAGAGCCTTGAGCTCGTTGGCCTCTTGGCCCTAGAGTTCTTCGTCTTGGATGACCGCAGCCTGGTGTTCAATGAAATGGCCCCCCGCCCCCACAACTCGGGCCATTGGACGCTGGAGGCATGCGATCAAAGCCAATTCGACCTCACGATCTCGGCCCTGGTTGGGCAACCGCTTCGCCCGCCGATCCAACTCAGCCCCGCGGTTATGACCAACCTATTTGGCGACGACATTTGCCACCCGAAGGCGGGGGTGAAGTGCTTTTGGCACGACTACGGCAAGGTCGATCCCAAGGCGGGTCGCAAGATGGGTCATATGACCCAGTTGATGGAAGCTTAGATTCGCCCATGACAATCGACACGACCCTCCCCCGCTGCTTTGGCAATGACCCAGGTCAGGAAGCCTATGCCCTCTATCACGACACCCAATGGGGCGTGCCAGTGCACGACGACCGGCAATTGTTTGAGGATCTGATTTTGGAAGGCGCGCAAGCGGGCTTGTCCTATTGGACCATACTGCAAAAACGCGCTGGCTATCGCGCCGCCTTTCATGGGTTTGACGTTGAACGCTGCGCCCGCATGACCGACGCGGAGCTTGAGGCGCAGGTGGTCAACGCGGCCATCGTCCGCCATCGCCTCAAAATTTTCTCGGTGCGGACCAACGCCCAGGCCTTTGTCAAAATCCAGCACGAGTTCGGCAGTTTTGACACCTACCTTTGGGCCTACGTCGATGGTCAACCCATCAAGCGGCGCCCCAAAACCTTGGCCGAGACCCGAACCTCGGACGCGATCAGCGACGCCTTGGCCAAGGACCTCAAAAAACGCGGAATGCGGTTCATCGGCACCACCATCGCCTACGCCTATATGCAGGCCGTGGGACTGGTGAACGAGCATCAAGCGGACTGTCACAAAGCCTGAATACCAGCGAACAAAAGAGCTCTTCTCAATTTCCTTTTACCAACGGCGAAAAAAGTTGACACTTTTTTAGCCGTTTTGTGTCTCCCAGCAGAAACGCTTCGCGTTTCACCTCCGACGGGGCCTTCGCTTATACCCCGAGGCGCTTTCTTAGCTCATCTCGGGGACGCTACGGGGGCCGCAGTCGCGGCCCTTATACCAGCGATATTCGAGTCATTCTCATTCGCCGCTGGTATTAGCTCATATCAGGCGCTTTTGCCTCCGTCTGCAGGGTGTCAATCGCGCGATCTAAGCTCATGACTTCTTGCGCTTTGGACCCTAGGCGGCGCAGGGCAAGGGTGCCGTCCTTGGCTTCGCGTTCGCCGACCACGGCGATCAAGGGCACTTTGCTGACCGAATGGTCGCGAACCTTGAAATTGATTTTCTCATTGCGCGTATCCAACTCAAAGCGCAGCCCAGCCGCCGCCAGCTTGGCCTGCACTTCGGCGGCGTAGGTATCTGCCGCCGAGACGATGGTGGCGACCACGCCTTGCTGCGGGGCCAGCCAGAGGGGAAATTTGCCTTCGTAGTTTTCGATCAAGATCCCAAGAAAGCGCTCGAACGATCCTAAGATGGCCCGGTGAAGCATGACGGGGCGCTGTCGGGCTGAGCGGTTGTCGATGTAGGACGCGTCGAGACGCTCGGGCAAGACAAAATCAACTTGCAAGGTCCCGCACTGCCAATCGCGCCCAATGGCGTCTTTTAAGACGAATTCGAGTTTGGGGCCGTAAAAGGCGCCCTCGCCTGGGTTCATGGCATAGGGCAACCCCGTGGCCGCAATGGCGTCGTGCAGGGCGCGTTCTGCGCGATCCCAGGTGGCGTCGGACCCAGCGCGCATGGGCGGTCGGTCGGAAAATTTGACCACTACATCGTCAAATCCAAAATCATGGTACACCGATGTGAGCAGGGCGATAAAGCGCTCGGTTTCCGAATTGATTTGCTCGGGCGTACAGAAAATATGGGCATCATCCTGGGTAAAGGCCCGGACCCGCATGATCCCGTGCATGGACCCCGAGGATTCGTTGCGATGGCAGGCGCCAAACTCGGCCATGCGGCGTGGCAGTGTGCGGTAAGAATTCAGGTCTTGGTTGAAAATCTGCACATGGCAGGGGCAGTTCATGGGCTTGAGCGCCAAATCCCAGTCTTCATCGGCATCGCCCGTTGTGAACATGTTTTCGCGAAACTTGTCCCAGTGGCCCGAGTCTTCCCACAGTTTCCGATTGACCAACTGCGGGGTCTTAACTTCTTCATACCCCGCTTGATCCAGGCGGCGACGCATATAGGCCTCGACCGTGCGGTAGAGGGTCCAGCCTTTCTTGTGCCAAAAGACCGACCCCGTCGCCTCGGCCTGCATATGGAATAGGCCCATCTCGGGTCCGATTTTGCGATGGTCGCGCTTTGCCGCCTCCGCCAACAAATCAAGGTGCGCGGTCAGTTGCCGCTTGTCCTCAAACGCCAGGCCATAGATTCGCTGCATTTGCGGGCGGGTGACGTCCCCGCGCCAATAGGCCCCCGCGACGGACATGAGCTTGAAGTGCTTTCCCACGCTCGCGGTCGTCGGGGCATGGGGCCCGCGGCACAGATCGGTCCAGGTGCCTTGGCGATAGAGGGTGATGGGTTCATCGGCGGGCAAACCCTCGACCAGTTCCACCTTAAAGGGCTCGCCTTGATCTTGGAATAGCGCCAGAGCCGCCTCTCGGTCGATCTCTTCGCGCTCAAAGGCTGCGCCGGCGGCGATGATGTCGTGCATTTTCGCCTCAATCGCGGGAAAGTCGTCGGCGTTGAAGGTGCCCCCGTCGGGCCGGAAGAAATCGTAGTAAAACCCATGTTCTATCGGCGGGCCAATGGCGACTTGCGTGCCAGGGTAAAGGGCTTGCACCGCTTCGGCCAATACATGGGCGCAATCGTGACGCAAAATTTCTAAGGCCTCTGGCACTGCTTTGCCGCGCACAACAAGTTCCACCGTCGCGTCGGTCGTGATTGGCAGGGTCAAATCCTGCACGGTTCCATCGACCTTGATGGCCAAGGCCGCCTTGGCCAGGTTGGGCGAAATGTCCATCGCGAGCTGCTGTCCCGTCGCGGGGCCATCAAACGTGCGTTGGGCGCCGTCGGGGAGAGTCAAAGTAACCATGAGAACCTAAAGGTGTCCGTCTGTGAGATGATCCCGCACATCCTTAAGGGCCCCGAGTCTAAGTGACAACAGGGGCCGCAAGTTTCAGCGCAAAGATGGTGCCTTGGGCGTCGGTTTTTTCAAGACTGAGCGCCCCGCCCATGGCCTCGGCCAGCTTCGCGGCGTTGGCGACGCCTAGGCCCGTGCCTTCACGCTTGGTCGACCCCTTGAAGGGGACAAACAAATCTGCCTCCGCCTTGGGCGCGATGCCTGGACCCGTATCGACCAAGGTGAGGCAGACATGGGGCGGGCCAGGGTCGGCCCCGTTTGATTCAGCGGGTATGCGTTCGGCCTTGAGCGTGAGCGTAGATGATCCCGCTTCCACGGCGTTGCGGGCCAAATTGTCCAAAATTCGGTGCAGAGACCCCGTGTCGTAGAGCGCCTCAAGATCAGGAGGGGCCTCTACGCTGAGCCGTACATGGGGCCATCGCACGGACCAGTCTTGGATGAGCGGCCTTAGGCCTGCTTTGAGCGACTGCGCTTGGACCTCGATCTCGGCCCCCTGGTCGCCGCCCGTCGCAAACTTGAGGGTCGCCGCGCACATGTCCACCGCGCGTTCGATGGAGCTGGCTAAGATCGGCGCGGCCTTGGCCACGCGTGGGTCCTTAGACGACTCTAAACTGTCGGACAGCAGCAGCGCGGTGGACAGCATACCGCGCAGGTCGTGGTTGACTTGCGCGACCGCGCTGCCGAGGGCGGCTAGGCGTTCCTTTTGTTGCAGTGTGTTGGCGATGGTTTCCTGCATGGCGCGTGTTTCCGCCTCAATGTACCCGATCTCATCGCGTCGCAGGCTGGGTTGCACCCGCGCCGTGGCATCGTGCGGGGCCAGGGCAAACTCGGCCAAACGGCCGCGCAGCCGTTCGATGGGCTCTACGATCATGCGCCGAAGCGATAAGTAGACCAGCGCGGCGGCAAAGATCGAAATCCCCAGCGACAGCAGCAAGATCCGGCCTGCAAAGCCGCGTAACTCGGCCCGCAACCTCGTGTCCAACAGCCATATGTCCACCTCCACCAGGCGATCGCGTGTGAGGCCCGACACGCGCAGCAATTCGGGCGCCCCCAAATCGGCCACCAGTCCCAGCGCCTGGCCGATAAAGGCAAGCAGGTTGCCATCTTGCAAATCAATGACTCGGGCAGGGGCGGGCATACCTGCGAGAATCGACCGGTTGCTGGGCAGGCGCGCGGCGAAGGCCTGCCAGCCTGTGTCTGCCAGCAGCTGGCCTTGCAAAGCGGCGGCTTGCTGTTCGGTAAAGGCGCTGGTGGCGGCTTGATCGGGCCTTAGGACCTCAAAGGCTAGGGCCCCACGCTCGAGTTCGATTACCATCTCCTCGCCGTACATTTGCAAGGCACGCCCGATCGAGGGTAGGAACACCAGCACCTCAGCCAGCATAATAAAGCCCAGAGTCAAGCCAAGCAATTTCGCCGACAAGCCACGATGAGCGCCCCAGATCGCGAGTTTCATACGCGAGGTTCTAAAGCTAGCGGTGCAGTCAAACAACTCCTGAAGTTGCTGGGCTATAATACCAGCGGCGGTTGAAAATGACTCTTTTGATCGCTGGTATAAGGGCCGCGACTGCGGCCCCCGTAGCGGCCCCGAGAATCGCGCGAAAGCGCCTCGGGGTATAAGCGGAGGCCCCGTCGGAGGCGAAACGCGAAGCGTTTCTGCCGTGAGACACAAAACGGCGAAAAAAGTGTCAACTTTTTTCGCCGTTGGTATAGGGGAGTCCAAATCGGGTCGGCCCAAGAACCATCCGCCCCGCCAAGGCAATCGTACTAGCGATCCCTGTCATAAATCTGAGATCACAGAAAACGAAGCCAGAACCGTACCAAGCGGCGCACAAGCGGGCTAAATATTTTTGGGCTCAAGAACTTTGACACGACCTTCTTATTGATCTCGCTGCCCGTTGGGTAAGGCACCATGTAACCTGCAAGGGAGAGGAGGCGATCGTGGCGATAGACGGCAAGGGACCAGTGATGGATCAACTCGCCCGCTTGGGCGCCGACGATGCCCGCCCCGATTACGCGGTTGTTGGCATCGACCAAGACCTTGATAAAGCCTGGGGTTTTGCGTTCCGCGACCCAGCGGTCGACCTCGTCGAAGTCCACGCGCGCGACCCGATAGTCCAAGCCTCTGGCCCGCGCCGTGGTTTCGTTGAGGCCGACTTGGGCAATCTCGGGGTCGAGGTACGTGACCCAGGGCGTTGCCTCGGCGCGAAAGACGGCCCGGCGGAACGGGATCGACGGCAGGAGGGTGTTTTGAATGGCGATGGCCGCCTGATGGCCCGCATAGTGGGTGAACTTGAGTGCGGACGCCACGTCGCCAATGGCGAAAACCCTTGGGTTGCGCGTCCGCCCGCGCGCATCGGTTTCGATGCCCGCGCGATCAACGGCGACTTGGGCGGCCGCTAGGTTGAGCCCCTCTAGATTGGGCGTACGACCCGTGGCGAGCAATAGATCGGTGCCTTCCAGGTCGTGGACCTGGCCCTCGGCCTCGTAGGTGAGACGCACGGCCCCGTGCGCGCCCGCCGCTTGCGTGATGCGGGCCCTTTCGATCAGGTCAATGCCCTCGGTCTGCAGGGCGTCCCGCACCACGGCCACCATGTCGGGGTCGTCTTGGGGCAAAATGGTTGCGGCCTCGATCACCGTGACCTGTGCCCCGAGGCGCTGGTGCGCCAGGGCCATTTCCAGGCCGATAGGCCCTCCCCCAACCACGAGCAGCGCCTTGGGTAAGGTCCTTCGATCCCACAGCGTATCGCTGGTCGTATAGGGCGTTGACTCCAGCCCTGGGATGGGCGGAACCGAAGGTCTCGAGCCCGTGGCAATGATGAACCGCTTGGCCCGCACCTGCCGCTGGTTGACCTCGACGGTTCGGGCATCCAAGAATCGCGCCTGCCCCTGCAGGACCGAGCAGCCCAGCCCCTCGAATCGCTCGACGGAATCGTGCGGGGCGATTTGGGCGATCACAGCCTGCACCTGGTCCATGACGCGCGCGTAGTCGATTTGCGGCGGGGCGTGGGCGACGCCAAACACGGCGGTGTCGCGGCCCGCAACGGCGGCCTTAGCAGCGGCCAGCAGCGCTTTGGAGGGGACGCAGCCGCGATTGAGGCAATCGCCGCCCATCTTGTCGGCCTCGATCAAGACGACCCGCGCGCCCATCTGCGCAGCGCCCGCCGCGTACGACAGCCCCGCTGATCCTGCGCCGATGACGCAAACGTCTGCCTGGATGCGCGGTGCCGTCATGGTCGAAGTCTGCGAATCGCCAGGGGCGCTAAAGATAGGGCGAGGAAGGCCAGCAAGGGCCAAGTTGTAGAAAAATTGACCACAGTTGCAAACGACAGGCTAGCACCGCCCGAATGCTGGCTCAGTAACTCGCCGAGTTTTGCCCCAAGGCTGGCGTAGATCGCCACCCCAGGCAAGAACCCGAGGCTCGTCGCCAGCAAAAACGTCGAGCGGCGCGCGCCCAGAACCGCGGGCAGAATTGTGCTCACGGCGGGCGGAATTGGGGTAAAGCGGCTGCTGAGCATGTAGAGGAATTGGTCGCGTTCGAACCCAGTTTGGAATTTTTCCAAGTACGGTGCCGCTTTGGGGCCCAGGGAAAGGGTGCCGAAGCGCTGGACGCCCTCGAACAGGGCCCAAGACCCCAGAACGACCGACGTCCATACCAACGCGATGGAGAGGCACGTCCCCGCCCAAAACCCGAAGGCCAGGGCCGCGACCGCCGACCCACCGAGGGAAAGAAGCGCGCTGAGCGGCAGGGCAAAGGCTGTGATGGCAAGGTAAGTCGTCAAGAACAGGCCCGCGTAGAGCAAGGCATTGTTCTGAACCCAGGCGGCCAAGGCAGGGGCCTGTTCGATTACCCGCGCCTCCAGGGTTGAAAGCGCAGGCCCCGCAAAGATCGCTGTACCCGCGATGAAAAGGACCAGCCCCCCAAGCGCATAAATCCGCCGGTAGGTTCGGGTGGGCGGCAGGGGCGGGGGGGAAGGACTTGGGCGCATGGAGAACTCGGGTTCGGGGCTGGCTTCGGGGCGGGCAGCAACGCCCTAGCGCCGAACGGCCTTCACGGCCAAATCACAGCTTGGTTAAGCCAAAACAGGCACCAACGGTCGTTTTCAAAAACCCGAATATACCAGCTGCGATCCAGAATGACCCTTTTGTTTGCTGGTGTAAGGGCGTGCGCTCTACTGCGTCTTAAGAAAATAAGGCCCCTATGAGGCCTTGAGATTTTCAAGGGGCCTGATTAGAGCGCCCAAAGCCCTATGACCCCGCCCAATCCCCGCCCCAAATGGCCTGGCGACTTGGCCGCCGATACTGAGCGCTTGGACCATCTGAAGGCGCGTGTCGCCCGCGCGCGCGCTGCGGGCGGTGCCGCGCAGGTACCCGAATTCGATCCCGCCAAACCCACGACGGGGATGGGACTGGGGTTGAAGATGGGAATGGACCTGACCGTGGCGACGCTCATTGGCTTCGGCCTCGGGGCCCTGCTCGATTGGCCCTTGGGGACCTTTCCCCTGCTGGCGCTGATTTTGTGCGTCCTAGGCTTTGCCGCGGGCATACGGATGGTCTTGGCGGCGGCGCAGGACTATCGCACCCGTCTAGATGCGGGTATGATTGAGCTATGACCCCCCATTCGTCCGTCGCGCGCCGGCGCTGACGCAGCTTTTATAAGGACCTGTCTATGGCCGATTCGACTTTGATCCCAGGAACCCCCTGGTTGGCAGACCCTGGGAAGGCGATTGACCCCACCTCGCAATTCATCCCCAAGACGCTTTTGGGTTCTGAGATCAGTTGGCTTACCTTCACCAGCGCCAATTTGATGATGTTTTTCGGCGTCTTGGCCACCTTGGCGCTGATTTACGTCGGCCTGGGTCCCAAGGCGGGTCGGGTGCCAGGGCGCATGCAAGTCGTTGCCGAAGCCGCCTACAGCTTTGTCAAAACGACTTTGCTCAGCGCTACGGGGGACGCAGGAAAACCTTACTTGCGGCTCATGATCACGCTGTTTTTCTTCATCGCCATGGGCAATTTTCTGGGCATGGTCACCTTGTCGATTCCAGGGCTCGGGAACCCATTTTTCACCTATACCTCGCACTTCGCCATCACTGGGGCCCTAGGATTTGGCCTGATGATTTTTGTGACGGTCCTGGGGATCTACAAACATGGGCTGAAATTTTTCTCCCTGTTTGTCCCTCACGGCGTTCCCTTGCCGCTCTTATTTGTCTTAGTGCCCATTGAGATCATCTCTTACTTGACCCGCCCCGTTACTTTGGCGGTGCGGTTGTTCGCCAACATGGTCGCAGGTCATGCTTTGCTGAAAACCTTGGCGAGCTTTCCGTACTTCGTCGCCTCCGCCGCGACCTCTTTGGCCCTAGGGGTGTTCATGACGGTCGCCATGCAGCTCATTTTGATCCCCTTGACGGGCCTGGAATTTGTGATCGCGTTTTTGCAGGCCTATGTTTTCGTCATGCTGGCCTCCATGTACTTCAAGGATGCCATACATCTGCACTGAGGTTGTTCGGGGTTAACTGTGGTCACGGCACGCAAAACGGCTTCACAGATCACGGCTTGAATCTCCCCCGTGGCGGGCCTAAGGCCTCGCCAAGTTTTCTGTTCTAATCAAAAGGAGTAAGGACATGATTGATGGTAACTTGAGCGCAATCGGGGCGGGCCTCGCCACCATGGGCATGATCGGCGCGGGCATAGGTGTTGGCAACGTCTTTGCGGCCTTCATCTCGGGCGTGTCGCGCAATCCCTCGGCGCGGGGCGCCGTCTATACAGAGACCTTGTTGGGCTTCGCGGTGGTTGAGGCCATTGCTCTGTTTGCCCTGGTCATCGCCTTCCTGATCTTGTTCTCTTAAGCGGCCTTTGGCGGGGTCGTCTGCCCTTGAGACCCCCCGCTTCGTGCCCCTTCTGCCCCGCACTTAGGAACCCCGCCCGATGATCGGTGTCCCCCTCTTTGCCGCTGGCGAGGCCGCCAGCTCGGTTTTTGGCCCCCTTGATTTCGCCCTTGCGGGGTCGTTGCTGTTTTGGGCGCTGGTGTGCTTTTTGATCTACTACTTCGCGCTGGCCCCCATGCTGATGCGCCGGTCGGAAGCCTTGATCGAAGATCGGGACAAGACGGTGAAGGACGACTTGGCCGCTGCCGAGCAAGCCAACGCAGCCGCCACGGACTTGCTCGCCCAATACGAGAGCAAGTTGGAAAACGCACGGACGGAGGCGAGCGCGGCGGTGCGAGAGGTCTTAGCAACGGCGGAACAGAAGGCCGTGGCGGCGGAAAATCGGGTGTCTAAGAAAATTGCCAAGAACGCCCACGAGGCCGAACAGCGCATCTCGGCAACGCTGCAAGCGGCCGCGAAGGATCTGGCCGACAGCGCGGCCGAGACAGCGCAGACGGCGGTGGCCCGTTTAGCGGGCCTCAAGGTGACAAAGGCGGTGGCCAAAAACGCCGTTAAAGCGAGCCTCTGATGTCCGAATTTCTCATTCCTTCTAAGGTTGCGGGCTTGTTTGCGGCGGGGGGGCCGTGGATCGTCGATGCCAACACGGTCGTTATGATCGCGCTGCTCGCCTTTCTGTTCTTGGTCTATCGCTTTGGGTGGCCCTTGATCCGCGATATGTTGGATAGCCGTATTGAGGAGATTCGATCAGAGCTCGACGAAGCAAAACGCCTGCGCACGCAGGCCGAAGACCTGTTGAAGGACTATAGGGCCAAGCACGACCAAGCCCTGGCAGAGGCCAAGGCCATAGTTGCGGCGGCGCAAAAAGACGCCGAGGCCTTGCAAGAAAAAGCCGCCGCGGACCTCAAGGCCGCGCTCAAACGCCGCGAAGACGCCGCCAAGGCGCGGATCAAGCAAGCTGAAGTCGCCGCGATTGCGCAGGCCCAAGCCGCCGCCGCCGCCCAAGCCATCGCCGCAGCAGAAAAGATACTCGCAGAAAAGCTGGACGCCGACACAGACGGGAAACTGGTCGACGACGCCATCGGCCTAGTTTCTGGGCGTCTGCATTAAGGCTGGTGGTGGCGACGTCGTAATACCAGCGGCGACCCAGAATGACTCTTATGATCGCTGGTATAAGGGCCGCGACTGCGGCCCCCGCAGCGGCCCCGAGAATAGCGCGAAAGCGCCTCGGGGTATAAGCGAAGGCCCCGTCGGAGGCGAAACGCGAAGCGTTTCTGCCGTGAGACACAAAACGGCCAAAAAAGTGTCAACTTTTTTCGCCGCTGGTATAAGCTGCTTCGAACCGAACTCGCCGTTCCTTACAATTCGTCCAAGGCGGGACCAAACCCGTCGAGGGACAGGGCGCCCGAAAAGGTTTGCCCCGATGCATTGGTGAAGGTGAGCGATGCCGCAAACCCGTTGCGCATGAGCGCGATCAAGTCCGGCGTAAGGGCAAAAGAGGTGATGCAGTTGTTGACCATGCAAACCTCGTAGGGCACCGACGTGATCGGATTTTGATCCACCTGAAAATCGATGCCTGCGCGCACGTTGACATTGGTGGGGGAGGTTAGCTGCGCCGCAAACTCTTCCTCGCCTTGGCGTTCGGAAGCGGCAACGCGAATAATTTGCAAGATGGCGATGTCGCGCTGCTCCAGCGGGATGGTCGCGGTCGTCGCCATCAAGCAGGTTCGATCTGGCGAGCCTTCAGCACCTGCGCATCGCAGCAGCCAGTCGCCGATCTGCGTATCTTGCGGGTCCTGGGACTGGGCCCAAGGCGACACGAGGGCGGCGAGGGTCGCCACCGCAACGCCCCAGGGACGCGACGTTCGCAAACGAGACGAAACAGCCATGGCTCAAGTCTCCTTATATTTGGTCAAAAGCTCCACAAATCGATCTACCTCTTCCTGGGTTGTGGACCAGGCGGTGACCAGGCGCACATCGCTGCCATCGGTGCCGTTCAGGCGGCCAGGGTAGAACACGGCGCCCGCAGCGCGCAGGCGTTCTTGCGTTGCGAGGGGAATGGGCGCAAAAATCATGTTGCCCTCGACGGGAAAGTAGGGCGCGCATCCCGCCGTACGCAGACCCTGGGCCAAGCAGGTGGCCATGGCGTTGGCGTGGCGGGCGTTTTCCAGCCACAGGTCCGCCGCCAAATACCCCAGCAGCTGCGCGCTCAAAAAACGCATTTTGGAAAGTAAATGCCCAGCGCGCTTGCGGCGAAACGCGAACTCCTCGGCCCGTGCAGGATCAAAGAACACGACAACCTCAGCGGCCATGCTCCCGTTCTTTGTCGCGCCGAAGGTGAGCGCCTCGACCCCTGCCCGCCAGCTTAGATCGGCGGCGCTGGCGTTGCTAGCGACGAGCGCGTTGGCAAAGCGCGCGCCGTCGAGGTGCAGCGCTAGGTGGTCTTGGGCGCAAAAGGCCCCCAACCTTGCCAAGTCACCAGCGCTGTAGGCGGTGCCGACTTCGGTAAGATTGGTCAGGGACACCGTGGCGGGTTGGACCGCGTGGACAAAGCCCCTGCCGTGGATCGCAGCCGCGATTTGCGCTGGGGTGATCTTGCCGTCGGCGCCTGCGATCGGCACCAATTTGCTCCCTGGGTTGGCAACCTCGGGCCCGCCGCATTCATCGACATTGATATGGGCCTTGTCGTGGCAATAGACCGCGCCCCAGGGGGGGGTCAGCGTCGCAAGCGCCAGCGAATTGCCGCTCGACCCCGTGGCGACGGGAAAGGCGACCAAGTCCTCATGCTCAAAAATATGGCGCAACCGTTCTTGAACTTCCGCGCTTAGGCCATCGTCGCCGTAGGCAGGAACGGGACCGACATTGGCCTCGACCAGGGCCGCCAAGACTTTGGGATGGGCGCCAGCCGTATTGTCTGAAGCAAAGTACATCTCTGGGGTTCCTATTCTCCAATCAGCTTGATCTGACCCTTGAGTTCCAAAATGTCGATACCTGCGCACGCTGCGCCGAGCAATTGCAGCTCTACCAGATCGTCGATGACGCGCAGGTCTTCCTGGCATCCCTCGCCCAGGCGATAGGCGACGGAGGTCGCCCCGATGCTGAGGTTCTGGACGTCAAGCGCGGAGGGCGGCGGCGTCGCGTCGTCAAAAAACAGCCGCCAGACAATCGCAGCGCCGAGACCAAAGATGGCCAGGGTCATGAAGGAAATCAAGCCAAGGAGGAGGCGATTGAGTCGGGTGCGCGGTTCCGTCATAGGGCCCCCTTATGTCTGCAGGCAGAAAACAGGAAGCAGAAATTCCCGCGCATTGGGCGGGCGAGCGGCTCGACAAAGTGGCCGCCGACCTCTTCGGTCCGCTGAGCCGCGCGCGCCTCCAGACCCTGATTGCGCAAGGCGCGCTCAGCCTCGACAACCAAATCACGACCCGCCCCAAGACCAAGGTACAGCCAGGCCAAATCTTAACCTTGCGCGAGCCCGAGGCCCAAGATCCTGCCCTGCAACCCCAAAACATTCCGCTTCCGCTTGTTTATGAGGACGCGCATCTCCTCGTCCTCAACAAACCAGCTGGTCTGGTGGTGCACCCTGGGGCGGGCCATGGGTCGGGAACCTTGGTCAATGCTCTGCTGTTTCATTGCGGCGAATCGCTGCGCGGAATCGGCGGGGAGCGACGCCCAGGCTTGGTCCATCGCTTGGACAAGGACACCAGCGGCCTAATGGTCGTCGCCAAGGACGCCGAGACGTTGAACGGCCTGCAAGCGCAATTCCAGGCCCGCACGATCCAGCGCCACTACCTCGCCCTCGTCTGGGGGCTGGTCGCCAGCGCTGACGGCACCATCGATGCCCCCTTGGGCCGTCACCCGCGCGACCGGCTAAAAATGACGGTGCGGCAAGATGGCCGTGACGCCGTGACCAACTTTCGACTCCTGGAAGCCTTCGGGACGTTCGCGTGCCAGGTCGAGTGCCGCCTGCAAACGGGCCGGACCCATCAGATCCGCGTGCATTTCAGCCATTGCGGCCACCCCTTGCTCGGCGACCCCTTGTACGGCGCGCCGAATAAGCGCCTGCTTGCTGACGCGCCCGCCACCGCCCGCGCGGCCCTTGTGCATCTTCCCGGCCAAGCCCTGCACGCCGCCGAACTTGGTTTCTTGCACCCCGTAACGAAGGTGCCTCTGCACTTTGAAACGCCCCCGCCGTCGGCCTTTTCCGTGCTTGTTGACGGGCTAAGACAAGCGCGACCGTTGTATGCTGGCGGCGGATGAGAATGACTCATGCATTTGCTGGTATAGGGCCGCAACTGCCCGCAGCATAACATCGTGAGGGAATGTTGGGACTCCAGACCCCCGTCATCCAGCGCGGAGCGAAGCGAAGTCGCAGGATCCATCACCCGCTGTTTCCCCCTTGAGCGGGAGGCAGACACAAGGAGCGAAGTAGGCAACCCAAAGTCGGCCCCGTCCGTTCTTGTGGCTGGTGTTCAGTGATGGATGCTGCGACTGCGCGCAGCATGACGTTGGGAGGGGGCGTCTGTAGTCAGGTTATACCAGCGGCGGTAACTTTTGACTCGTGAAAATACGTGGAATCCTGGAAATTTTTCGCCAATGACAAGCAGCGTATCACGTCAATCACACAAAGAAATTGAAAACGTGTCAATTGATCCCGCCGTTGGTATTAGGCGCTTGGACGCAGGTTGGTCAATAGGCCAGCGTATCGTTCCGCTGGCATCAACCTTGGCTTAGGATCGCGGCGAAGAAGCCGTCCATATTGAGCTGGGTGTTCGGCAGAGTCCGCAGCCATCGCCGCTCGGCCACCCATGTATGGGGCGGCAAAGGGCCTGCGGGGTCTTGCAGGCGGACCTGGGGGTGGTCCTGTAGAAGGGCCTCAATCTGCGCTTCGCCTTCCTCGGGGAACAGGGAGCAGACGGCGTAGAGGAGTCGGCCCTTGGGTTTCAGCCAGGTCAGGGCCTGACGCAGCAGCGCGGCTTGGGTGGGAACGTTGGCCAGTTGGTTTTGGCGGCTATGGATCCACGGCCATTCGGGGTGGCGGCGGAGCGTGCCCGAGGCGCTGCACGGCGCGTCCAGGACCACCAAATCAAACGGCTTGCTTGGGACATAGGTCAAGGCATCGGCGCAGACCAGGTCGGCGCTTAGGCCCGTGCGCTTCAGATTTTCCTGCATGCGCGTGAGACGCGATGGGGACCGATCGAGGGCCGTGACCTGGGCGCCGCCCGCCGCCAGTTGCAGCGTTTTCCCGCCAGGGGCCGCGCACGCGTCCAAAACCCGCAGGCCCGCCACGGGCCCCGCCATCCGCACGGGCAGGCTGGCGGCAAGGTCCTGTACCCACCAATCGCCCGCCGCGAACCCTGGCAAAGTGCGGGGGTCGCAGGCGGGAACCCGGCGATGTTGGGGCAAAATTTCGACGCCTGTCCCGAAGGCGACACCTGGCTTGAGGCTGAGGTCCAAATCTGGGATCGCGCGCAACCCGAGCGCCAAGTCGCTTGCCCGCGCCGTGCCAAAATCTTGCGTCCAGCGGTTCAGCAGCCAAGGCGGCACGGCGGGGGCCGCGCGCAGTCGCGCCGCTGCCATGGCGCGGCCCGCCACCAGGGCGCGCAGCACGGCGTTGACCAAGCCGCGCAGGGACTTGGGCGCTAGGGCGACGGTTTCGTTCAAGACCGCGTGCGGCGGCGCGTCCATGACTAGCAGTTCGGTGGTGCCTAAGCGCAGGGGGCCGAGCGCGGCGGGAGAGAGGCGATCAAGCGGTTTCGCGAGCAAAGGCGCGAAGGCAGCGTCCAAGGCACCATGGTGGCGGAACAGGTGGATAAGAAGCGCCCGCACCAGCGCCTGGTCGGGCGGGTTGAGGGCGCGAAATCTAGGATTCTGGCGCAGGACGCGATCAATGGGCTGGCGCTGGCCCTTCACATGGCCAATCGCGCTCAGGGCGAGGGCGCGGGGGGTCAATCCCTCCTATTCCGCCTCGAAGTTGGGTTTAAGGCTAGGTCCAGGTCTCGCGTCCGCTAACGCCCAGGGCCCGCCCCTGGTCTTCCAGCGCGCGAATTCGAAGGGTCGTGTTGGGATGGGTAGAAAATAGGGTGTCCATGCCTTGGCCGTTCAACGGATTGATAATGAACAAATGCGCGCTCGCAGGGTTCTGCTCGGCGCTAGGCGAGCGGTGCCGCCGCGCTGCGTGGCTAATTTTGTGCAAAGCCGCCGCCAACCACAGGGGATTGCCGCAAATCTGTCCACCGACGCGGTCGGCCGCGTATTCGCGCGTTCGGCTGATCGTCATTTGCACGAGGCTCGCCGCCAAGGGGGCTAAGATCGACAGCAACAAGGTCACAAACAGGTTGCGGCGCCCGCCAAAAAACAGGGCGAAATTGGCCAAGGCCGAAAGCGTCCCCGCCAAGGTAGCGGTAAGGGTCATGAGCAAGGTGTCTCGGTTCTTAATGTGGGCCAATTCGTGGGCCACAACCCCCGCCAACTCCTCCGTGCTGAGCAGCCGTTGCAGGCCCGTGGTGACGGCCACGGCGGCGTTGTTGGCGTCGCGGCCTGTGGCAAAGGCGTTGGGTTGATCCTGGTCCATCACATAGACCTTGGGCGTGGGCAGGTCGGCGCGCTCGGCCAGGGTGTCCACCATGGCAACGAGTCCAGGGGCCGTTTGCGCCGTGACCTCGCGCGCGCCGTGCATGCGCAGGACGCTGCGGTCCGAGTTCCAGTAGGCCCAGGCATTGAGCGCCAGGGCGAGCCCTCCAGAAATCATCAAGCCCCGCGCGCCCCCGAGCATGAGGCCCGCAAGCAGCACGAGCGCGGTCAAAGCCGCGAGCAAAAGGGCGGTGCGCATAAACGACATACTTGTCCTTTCCTTGGTCCCTTTGCATATGGGGATCATGTTCGAAAAATTCAAAGGCCATCGCGTCACGAAGGGTTCAAGGTCCACGTCAAGCGGGGAGATTAGGACCAAGTCAGAACTGCAAGACCTGCTCGCGCAAAAACGCCGCGCCGCCAAAGCCCCAACCGACGAACAAGGCGGCCCCGAAGGCCCCGAACCCACCCGCTACGGCGACTGGGAAGTCGGCGGCCGCGTTTCCGACTTTTGATTGCTAGACCCCTTTATTGACGCCTGGCTTTTCCCTTCAAAATTTGATCATTTTGAGGGGGTCTGGCTATATGTTCGCGGGTATAAGCATCGCACTGCCTCGCGCATGCGGTTGCGATGACCGCCAGCGATGAGGATGCCCTCGTGGAGGCGCGGGTCGTAGGCGCCGCCGTTGAGGTGCGCCTGGCCTCCAGCCTCGGTCACCAATAGGGTTCCTGCCGCATGGTCCCAGGGCATGAGTTTGGCCATGGCGAGGTAGGCAAGGGTTCCCCGCGCCGCTTGGCAGTAATCGTGGCCCGCGCAACCCGTGGGCCGCGTGGGGGCCAGGGTCTTGAGGATGCTGGATTTGTTGGGCTTTAAGGGGCCTGCCTGAAACAGGCGACGACTGATCGCAGCTAAGTCCGAGGTCGGTTGGTAGGCCAACGACTCGGGCGCTGCCCCGTCCTGTTCGACATGGGCGCCCGCCCCTTGGCCCGCCCAATAGAGCCGCTGGCGCGTTGGAAAGTAGATCCACCCCATCAAGACCTGCCCGTCTTGCACCAAGGCAATCATGCAACAAAATTTGGGGTTGCCGTGGGCAAAGTTGTAGGTGCCGTCGATGGGATCGACCAACCAAACAGGCCCGCCGTGCCGGAGGAGATCGAGCTCGACCTCGCCGCGCGCCTGCGCTTCCTCGCCCAACACCAGCGCCTCGGGCAAGAGCGCCCGCAAGCGCGGGGTCAGCCAGGCTTCGGCGTCTATGTCCGCGACCGTCACCAGGTCGTTGGGATGGGATTTGGATTCAATGTGGTGATCGGCCAGAGCGCGGAATCGCGGCAAGACGAAGCGAGCGCACGCCTCGCGAACTAGGTTGGCGACAGGAGTCCTTAAGGCGGAAATCGCGTCAATCACTTAAGGCTGCGGTCGCCAGCTCTTCGGCAACGCGCAACGCGTCGCTGGCATCGGCGACATGAGGGCCGCCCGCTTGGGCCATATGGGGCCGCCCGCCGCCGCCTTTGCCGCCGACTGCGGCTGCCGCGGCGCGCACCAGATCAACGGCGCTCAGTTTCGCGCTCAACTCGGGATGCACCGCGGCCACGATCGACACTTTGCCCAAGTCGGTGGATACCAGGATCACGACGCCGCTGCCCTGGCCGCGCATGACCTCATCGGCCATGCCTTTGAGATCTTTTGCGGGAATGTCGCTCAGAACTTGCGCGCTAAAGGGATGCCCCGCCACGCGCCGCTGCTCGGTTCTTGTGCCGCCCGCGACCAGTTGCTTGCGGAGTTTGATAATCTCTGCCTCTAGGCGCCGTCGGTCCGCCATCAGGGCCGACACTCGTTCGGGGATTTCGGTCGCGGGGGCCTTCAGTTGGGTCGCGACGTGATCGATCAAGGCGTCTTGGCGTTGACCGTGCTCAAGGGCTGCGCGTCCTGCCAGGGCCGTGAGGCGACGAACGCCCGCGGCGGGTCCTTCCTCGGCCACCAATACCAGCTGCCCGATTGCGCCCGTCTGGACAACGTGGGTGCCCCCGCACAATTCCAGGGAATAAACTTGGCCCTCAGCACCCTCTTGCCCCATGGCCACAACGCGGACTTCCTCGCCGTATTTTTCTCCGAATAGGGCCATGGCGCCCTGGGCCTTGGCGGCCTCTGGGGTCATGAGGCGGGTGGTGACGGGCGTGTTGGCTTGGATTTCCGCGTTGACCTCGATTTCAATCCGCCGCATCTGATCCTGGGTCAGCGCCAGCGCGTGGGCAAAGTCAAATCGCAATCGATCAGGGGCAACCAGCGATCCCTTTTGCCGCACATGGTCCCCCAATTCCCGCCGCAAGGCCGCGTGCAGGAGATGCGTTGCCGAATGGTGCTGTTGCAGGGCCGCTCGCCGCCCGCCGTCAACGCGCAAACGGATCTTTTGATTGCGATGGAATTGGCCAGCTTCGACCTTCACAACGTGCAACCACAGGGTTCCAAGCTGCTTTTGGGTATCGACGACGCGCGCGCGGCTGCCGTCTTCCCCTTCAATCCAGCCGCAGTCGCCTTGCTGGCCGCCCGATTCAGCGTAGAACGGGGTTTGCGAGGTCAGCAGCAGCCCGTCCTCGCCCTGGTTCAGGCTCGATACCTCCGCGCCGTCATTGACGAGGGCGGTTACAACCGCCTCGGCTTGCAAGGTGCTATAGCCTAGGAACTCCGTCGGGGTCAGGCGCTCGCTCAATTGGAAAAACAACGCCTGGGTGGCGCTCCCGCCCGTGCCCTTGAAGGCTAGGCGCGCTTGGGTTTTCTGCGCGGCCATGGCTTCCTCAAATCCAACGGTGTCGAGCCCGCGACCTTGGGACGACAAGATGTCTTGGGTCAAATCCAAGGGAAACCCATAAGTGTCGTACAGTTTGAAGGCGATTGCCCCAGGCAAAACGCCGTCGCTGGCGAGCTTATCGGTTTCCTCTGCCAGCAGGCTGAGGCCGCGATCAAGGGTGGCCTTGAAACGGGTTTCCTCTAACTCCAAGGTTTGGGTGATGAGGGCCTGCGTTTCGCGCAGCTCGCCAAAGTGCGCCGACATTTGGGAAACGAGGGCGGGTACCAAGCGATGAAGCAAGGGGTCACGATTTCCAACCCGGTGCGCATGGCGCATGCCCCGACGCATAATCCGGCGCAGGACATAGCCGCGCCCTTCGTTGGCGGGCAGCACGCCTTCGGCGATCAAGAACGCTGCCGACCGCAGATGATCGGCGATGACCCGATGGCTCACCTGATTGGGGCCATCGGGATCGTCGTTGGACGCTTGGGCCGAGGCCTCAATTAAGGCGCGCATGAGATCGATGTCGTAGTTGTCGTGCTTGCCTTGCAGGACCGCGGCAATCCGTTCCAAGCCCATGCCAGTGTCGATGGACGGCCGGGGCAAGGGCAATTGTTCAGCGCCCTTGGTCGCCACATTGTACTGCATGAACACCAGGTTCCAAATCTCGATGAAGCGGTCCCCATCCTCATCGGCTGACCCTGGCGGCCCGCCCCAGATCGTATCGCCGTGGTCAAAGAAAATTTCCGAACAGGGCCCGCAAGGCCCCGTGTCCCCCATGGTCCAAAAATTGTCCGATGTGGCGATGGGGATAATCCGATCCTCGCGCAGCCCCGCGATAGACTTCCAGAGCTGACGCGCTTCGGCGTCTTCATGGAATACGGTGACCAGCAACTTGTCCTTTGGCAGGCCATAGACTTGGGTGATCAGGGTCCAGGCGCCTTCAATCGCCTCGGCCTTAAAATAGTCACCGAAGGAAAAATTGCCGAGCATCTCAAAAAAGGTATGGTGGCGCGCGGTCTTGCCGACATTTTCTAGGTCGTTGTGCTTTCCACCCGCCCGAACGCATTTTTGCGATGTGGTTGCGCGTTGATAGGGGCGGGTTTCTTGACCCGTAAAAACGTTCTTAAACTGCACCATGCCCGAATTGGTGAACATGAGGGTCGGGTCGTTTTGCGGCACCAAAGCGCTCGAGGGCACTTCCGCATGGTCTCGATCCTTAAAAAAATCGAGAAAAGTACGACGAATTTGATGTGTGCTGCTCATGGGATCCTCGTTTCCGATCCGACCCCAAAACCCATCGCGGACCCCACGCCAGACCGACGTGGGGACCATCCGCGGGGCCTAAAGCCATTCAACCGGTTCAATACAAACGAGAACGGCTTTAGAGACCTTGCCAAGTGATTTGAACCGCTTGCCGCAAAAAACCCACAAGTGGTATGATACCAGCGGCGAATGAGAATGACTCTTATGATCGCTGGTATAAGGGCCGCGACTGCGGCCCCCGTAGCGGCCACGAGATGAGCTAAGAAAGCGCCTCGGGGTATAAGCGAAGGCCCCGTCGGAGGCGAAACGCGAAGCGTTTCTGCCATGAGACACAAAACGGCCAAAAAAGTGTCAACTTTTTTCGCCGTTGGTATGACCTGTTGATCCACCTGCGTTGCGGCTGATCCTAACGCGGAGATGGATCCTTCCGTCACATCGGCTACCAGCTGGTGTCGGCGGCAGGAAGTACAGACGGCACGAACTTTGTGCAGTGTCAAACGATGCCCGACAGGCATCCCTTCATGGGGTCCCAGCGAACATAAGAGTCATTCTTAATCGCCACTGGTATCGGGCCGCGACGGCGGCCCCGAGACACGCTAAGAAAGCGACTCTTGGGATCAGTCTTCCTTACCGTCCTGATCGCCAGGCCCTTCCAGCATGGCATCGGAGACAAGACCCGCGTTGGCACGAATGGTTGTTTCGATGCGCCTTGCTATGTCGGGATTGTCCAACAAGAACTGCTTGGCGTTCTCACGGCCCTGACCGAGGCGATCGTCGCCCGCCGAAAACCAAGCGCCCGATTTCTCGACGACGCCTGCCTGCATGCCCAAATCGAGCAACTCTCCGGTTTTGGAAATACCTTCTCCGTACATGATATCGAGCTCAACGATTCGAAACGGCGGGGCCAGCTTATTCTTGACGACTTTGATTTTGGTCTGGTTGCCGACCACCTCGTCGCGGTCCTTGACCGCGCCGATCCGCCGTATGTCGAGACGAACGGAGGAATAGAACTTGAGGGCGTTGCCGCCTGTCGTGGTCTCTGGGGAACCGAACATGACTCCAATTTTCATCCGCAACTGATTGATGAAAATCACCATGGTGTTGGACTTGGAGATGGTGCCCGTCAACTTGCGCAAGGCTTGGGACATGAGCCGGGCCTGCAGCCCTGGCTGCGAATCGCCCATGTCCCCCTCTAATTCTGCCCGCGGCACCAGGGCAGCGACCGAGTCGACGACCAGAACGTCAACCGCGCCCGAGCGGACGAGCGTATCGGCGATTTCCAAAGACTGCTCGCCCGTATCGGGCTGAGAGATCAGAAGGGTGTCGATATCAACGCCGAGTTTGCGGGCGTAGATGGGGTCAAGGGCGTGTTCGGCGTCCACGAAGGCGCAGGTGCCACCGCCTTTTTGCGCCTCGGCAATGGCATGGAGGGCAAGCGTCGTTTTGCCCGAACTTTCGGGGCCGTAGATCTCGACGATACGACCCTTGGGAAAGCCCCCGATCCCTAAGGCGATGTCCAAGCCGAGCGACCCTGTGGAAACGACTTCGGTTTCCACGACATCGCGCTGACCAAGGCGCATGATGGACCCCTTGCCGAAGGCCCGGTCAATTTGGCTCATGGCCGCCTCAAGGGCCTTTTTCTTGGCCTGGTCTTGTTTCGACTCCATGGGGAGGCCTCCTTCGATAATCTCTAACTTCTTCGCGCTCATGTCGAGTCTCCCTCTGGGTTTAAGTTTTCAGCCTGTGTCAAACAACGGCTCAGGATGCGAGATCTGACGAAACCAGCCAAGGGATCTTCAAATCGTCATCCTCGGGCAATGTTCATTATTTGTTCTAAAATGTCAAGAATAAGATGAGAACATTTTTGAGCTGAAAATCGGGGCTCTATCAAGCTGTCCTTGAGTCCCGTCCAAAAAAGGGCCTCCGCCCGCATTTGCGGCGTGGGGTTGGCGTTCCTTCAGCTCGATCTTGGTGCGGTTAAAGCCGCAACCTGCGCTTGGGCGATGGCCAGTTCGGCCTGCGCCTGGGTCTTGTCGCCCTCTGAGGTCGCTGCCGCCAGGGCCGCTTCCGCGTCCTTCTGCCGCGCGTGCGCGTCTTGCGCGGATAGGTCGCTTAGGTCGATGGCCTCTTCCGCCAAGATGATGCAGCGTTCTGCCGTGACTTCGGCAACGCCGCCGCCGACGAAAATTCTGCGGATCGGCGCCGCGCTCATATCCTCATGCAAGGCAACAAGGCCGGGGCGCAACGTGGAAACGCTTGGGGCATGATCGGCCATCACGCCCATGTCGCCCTCCACGCCAGGGATCACCACCATGGCAATGGCCTCGCGCAGGACCAGCGCCTCGGGCGTCACGAGTTCGAGCAAGGTTGTCGTGGCCATGACTGCGGGCGTTCTGCGTTTAGGCCGCTTCGGCGGTCATTTTCTCCGCCTTGGCCATGGCCTCCTCGATGGTGCCAACCATGTAGAAGGCTTGCTCGGGCAGATGGTCGTAGTCCCCAGCGACGATGCCTTTGAAGGCTTTGATCGTATCTTCCAAGGCCACAAACACCCCTGGGAAGCCCGTAAAGACCTCTGCGACATGGAACGGTTGCGATAGGAAGCGTTCCACTTTCCGGGCGCGATCGACGACCAGCTTATCTTCGGCGGAGAGTTCGTCCATGCCCAAAATCGCGATGATGTCCTGCAAGGACTTATACTGCTGCAAGATGGATTGGACCGCCCGCGCGGTCTCGTAGTGCTCTTGGCCGACAACTTGCGGGTCCAAGATGCGCGACGTCGAATCGAGCGGGTCGACCGCAGGATAGATCCCCTTTTCGGCGATGGCTCGGTTCAAGACCGTCGTGGCGTCCAAGTGGGCAAAGGTGGTCGCGGGCGCGGGATCGGTCAAGTCATCGGCGGGAACGTAGACCGCCTGAACCGAAGTGATCGACCCCTTGTTGGTCGAGGTGATCCGTTCCTGCATGGTGCCCATGTCGGTCGCCAAGGTCGGCTGATAGCCAACCGCAGACGGGATCCGCCCCAAGAGCGCCGATACTTCCGCGCCCGCCTGGGTAAAGCGGAAGATATTATCGACGAAGAACAGCACGTCTTGACCCTGTTCATCGCGGAAATACTCGGCCTGGGTGAGGCCCGTCAGAGCAACGCGCGCGCGCGCGCCAGGGGGCTCATTCATTTGCCCGAATACCAGCGCGACCTTAGAGCCCTTGTCGAAGTCGATGACGCCTGCATCCTGCATTTCGTAGTAGAGATCGTTGCCTTCGCGGGTCCGCTCCCCCACACCGGCGAAGACCGAATAGCCGCCATGGCCCTTGGCCACATTGTTGATCAATTCCTGAATCAGAACGGTCTTGCCAACGCCCGCGCCGCCGAACAGGCCGATTTTGCCGCCTTTGGCGTAGGGTTCCAGCAGGTCGATCACTTTGATCCCCGTGACCAGGACCTCGGCCTCGGTCGACTGATCGACGAACTCGGGCGCGTCGCGGTGGATCGGCCAGTAGGCGGTGGGGCGAATCTCCCCGCGCTCATCGATCGGCGCGCCCGTCACATCCATGATACGGCCCAGGGTTTCTTCGCCGACGGGGACTTTGATGGAATCGCCCGTGTCGATCACCTCCTGGCCGCGCACCATGCCATCGGTGGTTTCCATGGCGATGCAGCGCACGGTGTTTTCGCCCAGGTGCTGGGCGACCTCCAGGGTCGTTTCATGGTCGCCAATTTTCGTGGTAATGGCATTCAGGATCGCTGGCAAATCGCCGTCGAATTCAACGTCAACAACCGCGCCTAAGACTTGGGCGATGCGTCCTTTATTGTTAGCAGCCATGGTGTTCTTTCCTCTCGACTAGGGTTAGAGCGCTTCGGCGCCCGAGACGATTTCGATCAGTTCTTTGGTGATTTGCGCTTGGCGCGTGCGGTTGTAGACCAGGGATAGGGACTTGATCATGTCCCCCGCATTGCGGGTGGCATTGTCCATGGCCGTCATGCGTGCGCCCTGTTCGGAGGCGGCGTTTTCCAGCAGGCCCCGATAAATTTGCACCGCAACGTTGCGCGGCAAGAGGTCGGACAGGACCTCTTCCTCCCCTGGCTCGTAGTCGACCGACGCCGTTGCCACCGCAGGGCCTGCGCCGCTCTGCGCCGCGTCTTGCCCCGCGTTCAGGTCGGCAAAGGGGATGATCTGTTGCGGCGTGACCACTTGGGAAATGGCCGACTGGAATTCGGCATAAACCAGCGTTGCCGCATCAAAGGCACCGTCCTGGAACAGGCTCAAGAGATCCTTGGCGACGGCCGAGGCCTTGTCGAACGATAGGCGCGGCTTGTCGAGGTCTTCGGTCACCTTCACTACCGCGTCGCCAAATTGCCGGCGCATAGCCGCGGCCCCTTTGCGACCGAGGCAATAAAAGATCACCTTACGCCCAGCCGCCGTATGCGTCTCGGCCAATTGCGTTGCTTTGCGGATCAGGTTGGAATTGAAGCCGCCGCACAGGCCTCGATCCGCTGTGCCCAAGACGATCAGGTGCGTCTCGTGTTTGCCCGTGCCCGCGAGCAAGGGCAAATCGGCGTTGCCGTTTGCCGCAAGGGAGGTCAGCATGGCACCCATGCGCTCGGCGTAGGGGCGCCCCGCCTCGGCCTGATCTTGGGCACGGCGCAATTTGGCCGCCGCGACCATTTTCATGGCCGAGGTGATTTTGCGCGTATTCTGGACCGACTTGATGCGGTCGCGAAGGTCTTTTAGGCTTGCCACTTAGCGATGGTCCTCTACGCGAAGGTGCCTGTGAAGTCGTCGAGGAGGGCCTTGAGCTGGTCCTCTGTTGCGTCGTCGAGCTTGCCCGAATCGCGAATCGCGGACAGGACGCCCGCCCCCTTGGTATCGAGGGCCTGCAGCAACTGGGCTTCGTAACGGCGCACGTCGGCGACGGCGACCTGGTCCACATAGCCCTTGGTGCCCGCGTAAATGAGGCAAACCTGCTGTTCCATGGCCAAAGGACTGTACTGATCTTGCTTCAGCAGTTCAGTGAGACGCGCGCCGCGTTCCAGGACTTGGCGCGTTGACGCATCGAGGTCGGAGGCGAACTGCGCAAAGGCTTCCATCTCGCGGTATTGCGCCAGCTCCAACTTAATGCCGCCCGACACTTTCTTCATGGCCTTGGTTTGCGCGGCCGACCCAACGCGCGAGACCGACAAGCCCACATTGACCGCAGGGCGAATGCCTTTGAAAAACAAATTGGTCTCTAGGAAGATTTGCCCGTCGGTAATGGAAATCACGTTGGTCGGGATAAAGGCGGAGACATCGTTGGCTTGCGTTTCGACGATCGGCAGCGCGGTCAGTGACCCGCCCCCTTGTTCGTCGGACATTTTCGCCGCGCGCTCCAGCAAGCGCGAATGCAAGTAAAATACATCCCCAGGGTAAGCCTCACGCCCCGGCGGGCGGCGCAGCAGCAGCGACATCTGCCGATAGGCCACCGCTTGCTTGGTCAAGTCGTCGTAGATGATGAGGGCATGTTCGCCGCCGTCGCGGAAAAACTCCCCCATGGCGGCGCCCGTGTAAGGCGCTAGGAATTGCGTGGGCGCGGGGTCGGACGCGGTCGCCGCGACCACCGTCGTATAGTCCATGGCGCCATGTTCTTCGAGGGTTTTGACGATCTGCGCGACGGTGGAGCGCTTTTGCCCGACCGCGACGTAAATGCAATGCAACTTCTTGGATGCGTCGCCAGAATCGAACAGGGCCTTTTGGTTCAGGATCGTATCGACCGCGACCGCGGTCTTTCCAGTTTGACGGTCGCCGATAATCAACTCCCGCTGGCCACGACCGATGGGGATCAGCGAATCGATCGACTTCAATCCCGTTTGGACGGGTTCAAACACCGACTGGCGGGGGATGATGCCTGGGGCTTTTAATTCGACCCTGCTTAGGGTCACATCCTCTAACGGGCCTTTGCCATCGATAGGCGTGCCGAGCGCGTCCACCACCCGGCCTAAGAGGCCCCGACCGACGGGGGTTTCAACGATCGCGCCCGTGCGTTTGACAACATCGCCTTCCTTGATGTCGCGGTCGGACCCGAAGATCACCACACCGACATTGTCGGTTTCCAGGTTTAGGGCCATGCCCCGTATGCCGCCTGGAAATTCCACCATCTCCCCCGCCTGGACCTGGTCGAGGCCATAGACGCGGGCAACCCCATCCCCGACCGACAGAACAGAACCGACTTCGGCGACATCGGCCTCGGTCCCAAAGTTGTCGATTTGGTCCCTTAAAATCTTGGAGATTTCAGCAGCGCGGATTTCCATCACGCCATCCCTTTCGTGGTTAGGCCCTTGGACAAGGACAGTTTGAGTTTTTGCAGTTTGGTCTTGAGGCTCGAATCGATCATCTTGGAGCCGACTTGAACAACGAGGCCGCCCAAAATACGCGGATCGACCTGCGCGCTAATCTGAACTTTGGCCCCGAGTTCCTTGGCGAGGGTCTGGGTCAAAGCGGTGACCTGGGGGGCCGATAGGGGCCGCGCGCTGGTGACCTGGGCGGTCAACTCCCCGCGGCGACGCGCTAGTTTGGTCGCGAACGCAGTCACCATGGCCCCGAGGTGCTTGGCCCGTCCATTCTTGGCGACCAAACCCACAAATTTCTGGCTGAGGTCGCAGGCGTCCATTTTGGTCATAAGCGCGGTCAGAGCCGCTGCCACCTGGTCGCGGCGCAGCAGCGGGTTGGCGAGGGCGGACGCCAAAGTCGCCGACCCGTCGATTGCCGACCCCAGACGCGCCAAATCCTTCCCAACCGCATCGACCTGGCCCTGTTCGTCGGCCAAAGCCAGCAGGGCACCAGCGTAGCGCTTGGCAACTTCGGAAAATGCCTGTGCTTGATCTGACAATTCAACTTCCCTTCGCTACGCGTCCCGCTAGATCTCTACCTGAACCCCGCGCGCGAAAGGCCCAGCCTTGGGAACCTGGCACGGTGCGCGGCCCTTAACACCCCCCTTGGGGCCTGACAAGGCGGGTCGCGCGCTCATTTTGCGCAAAGCTGAACTAGCACGCGCAACAGGCTGGACCCGCATAGCGCACGGGTTGCCAAATAGCCACTGGCATCAAAATTGGCAGAAGGTCCCGTGCAATAAATTTAGACTCTGCCAACATCTCCAACTAGGCAAGGGCAAAACACCGCGAGCTGGCCCCGAGTCCCCTCCTGTAGGGACCTGTTTTGCAGGACTCACATGGGCCTAGCTTTGCGGTTTTGTTGACGGACATAGAGGTATTGCATGTTTAGTTCAGCCAGTCGTCGTGGCCCTAGCGCCCCCAAACCCCCCGCAGCTGTCAAAGCGCTTGAGGCGGCGCGCCCGCCCGTCCACCAGCCGCTGCGGCGGGCCGCAGACCATTTGGGTCCGCGGGCTCCAGAACCTGCCGTGCGCAAGCCCGAACCGCCAACCCCGACGCCAAAATTGACCGACGGCGGTCGCCTCAATGTCGGTCGTGATATTTGCCTAACGGGTGAGTTGAAATCCTGCGAGAGTTTGGTTGTCGAAGGGACCGTGAATGTAAACCTGCACTCGGCCAAGAGCCTTGAGGTACTGGAAGAGGGGAGTTTTTCTGGCACCGCCATCGTCGATAGCGCCGAAATCGTTGGCACCTACGAGGGCGACCTGACCGTCAGTGGATTGCTGATCATCCACGCCAGTGGCCGCGTCACGGGCAACATTAGTACCGCCGAATTGCTGCTGGAACGCGGCGGCGTCATTTGCGGCAGCTTGCAGATGGGAAACAAGGCGAAGCTGGAGCGGACCTGAAGATAGCGTAGGTGGTTGGTGCAGGGCGCGCGTTGGGGCTTGACGGTATGGGTTCTCTTGATCATATGGCTTGGGATCAAACGTCATGGGATCCCTGCCGAAAAAGCAGTGCAACATGGCCACTAACGTCTTGCAAAAGTGCCGAAGTTTTGACACGGGACGCGGGCGCGTTGCTAGGGGCCGTCAAGTTCTTTGTCTGCCGTCGTTGCGGCGTTCGTGTTTCTTTGAGGTTGCTATGATGCTTCGCCTAATCGCTCTTTTTGTTGTCGCCTGTTGCCTCGCCCCGATCGCAAGGGCGCAAACCGCGCAAGAACTTGGCAGCAGCGGTGATTGGAAAGCCTATAGCTACATTGACCCCACCAGCGGCGGTTTGGTGTGCTTTGTTTCGAGCGCGCCGAAGCAAATGGAAGGCGACTACGATAAGCGGGGACCTGCCTGGTTGCAGATCACCCACCGCCAGGGCGAGGAAAACGCCGCCAATCGGGTCAACGTGGTGACTTTTGCGGCGGGATTCACGTTCTGGGACCAGCACCAGCCTGTGATCCGCATCGGCGATCAGCAGTTTCGGATGCACACGGAAAATGAGACCGCTTGGTCCTTCCCTGCCGATGATTCGGCGCTGACCCGCGCTATGCGCGATGGCGCCAGCCTATTCATCGAATCCAAATCTTGGCGCGGCACCGAAATTCGCGATACCTTCTCGCTTCGCGGCATCACCGCCATGCACAACCGCATATCTGAGGAATGCGGTTTTGACCCCCTCTAACTTTCGTTGATGTCGCTTTCGCACAGGTGGGGCTCACTCAGCAAGCAAGGTGCGGCCACTATCCAAACGGCCAAAACGCGAATCGCTTGCCGCGTCTCCCGCGTTGAACTGGCTTTGACCACCAACCCTATCGCATGAAACTCTTGGTTCTCAGGCGTTTTGCCTTCGCTTGGTGTGCGATCCTGGCGGCTTGCGGCGGCCCGCTCCCCGAACGCTATCATTCCAGAGACTATGATTTAAGGGAGGTCACCGCGCTTGCCCGCAGCGTGCTCGCCACGCTGCAAACCCAATCGTTCAAGACCAATCGTGAATACTGCGGCTATATTGGCATTGACCCCGTAGGCCAGGTGCGCGCGGCCCCTGCGAGCAAGGGGCGGGTCAATACGTGCCGCGCGGTTAATCAGCCGCTCGACTGGCACATCATCGCCCACTACCATACCCACGGGGCCTACGACGCGCGCCACAATACCGAACGACCCACGGCGCTCGATATCACGGGCGGCCTCGGCCAGGCGGGCATCGTGGGGTTTGTTTCGACCCCTGGGGGACGGTTCTGGCAAATCGGCCTCAAGGATTCGACCCAACCCGCGGCGAAGTTGCTTTGCGATCAGGGGTGCTTGCCCCAAGACCCTCGATACAAAGACGTGCATCCCACCAAATCCAGCTATAGCTTGGCGGACCTAGTGGCCTTGGGCGAACAGTCCTAACCCTGAATTTTACCCCTTGGTTTTAACAGTCAACAACTTGGACCACTTCGGTAATGATGCACGCCCCTGGCAGGGCGTCCGCGTCGGCGCTGACGGCGAAGACCATCAGATCGTCGGCGGCGGGATAGGTCTCGCTTAAGTGGATGCGAAGGTCTTCTTCACCAATACCGTTGACGAAGGTCGCAAAGTCGACGGCGCGGTCGGGGTCTTGGCCACTGACGAGCAAATCGACAATGACGTTGGCGACGACGGTCGGGTCGCGCAAGTTGTCGCGAAGGTCGTCCACAATTGTGCCGCGGACCGCTTCGAGGGCGCTCAAATCGGGGGCGGTTCGGAAGGTCTCATAGGCGTCCAAACTCAACTCGATCGCCTCGGCCAGCTTGGCGGTCTCGACTTCTCCTGTGATGAACATGAGGCGCGTGGCCTGATCGTAGTTGGCGTAGAACGGCTGTAAGCCGTAGGAGGCGCCTAGGTTGGTGCGTACCGTCTCAAACAGCGGCCCGTCGCTGTGCCCCAAGACGCTGAGCCCGAGCAAATCGTAGATGTCGGTGCGGTCTTGGATCGGTGGGAGTTGGCCGAGCAACGCCATGGTCGTCGTCGGCGCATCGGGGTCGTGGAACAAGACAGTTCGGGGCTGAAAGTCGGCCTTGGTTGCAGGCGCTTCGTAGGGGCGACCCGGGGCCAGTTGCGCGAGCAGTGTATCGACCATATTTCCCGCATCAGCCTCGCTCGTGTTGCCAACCACGGTGATAACCAAGGGGGTGTCGTTGAGGTTGGCGTCGTACCAGGTCCTAACATCGGCCGCGGTCACCTGCTCAATGGCGTTGGGCTCCAGCAAGCTGAGAAAATTATTCAGCGGCTGATCGCCCAGGATCGCGAGGCGGGCGGCTTGCCAAAGGGCGGTTGCAGATTCCAGACGCGCCTGCGCCTCACCCGCCTCAAGATCGGCCTTGAGCCGAGCGATCCATTGGCCATCTAGCTGCGGCGCGCCGACGATTTTCGCGACCAACGGTATGATTGTCTCTTTGTGCTCGCTCGGAAAGGCAAGGTATCCGCGCACAAAATCCGCATCAATCCAAATATAGCCCACAGCATCGAAATCGTTGAACGTTTCCAACACATCCAAAGGTTCCATGGTGTCGGTGCCACTGCTCAAAATCGCTTCCTTGGCCACGTAAGCGACTGCTGGGTTCAAATCTGGATCGTGGGGCCAGCGATGGGGCCAAGCGGTGCTGATCGCGATCCGATCCTGCCCCTCGTCCAGCATGGGCAGAAAATGAAAGTTGGTGCCCTCGGGTGACTGCAGTTGCAGAACCTGCGGCGCATCTGCGCGCGCCTCGGGTTGCCCATTTTGGCCCCAGTACCAACGGCCCGCAACCGCAAAGGCAACCACCATAAGGGCGGCCACTGTAAGGAGGGAAAGCAGCAAGCGGTTCATGGGAG
Source organism: Alphaproteobacteria bacterium (assembly GCA_965229645.1). Lineage (GTDB taxonomy): Bacteria > Pseudomonadota > Alphaproteobacteria > UBA7985 > UBA7985 > CAXQZM01. The sequence goes on along the minus strand of OZ245893.1, from coordinate 1,944,842 downwards.
GTGTCTCTCGTTAATTTTCAGGAAGTAGATGAAAGGCAACCGTGCGGCTGGGACCGTCCAAGGCCTTCAAAAAGGCATTGAGCGCATCTGGGGTCAAGGTGTCAAGGGCCTCAAGGTAGTTTCGCCGCCCCAGAACCGATTTGTCCTGCTGCAATCGCGCCGTCGCTTGGTAAAAATCGTATCGAACCTGATTGGGCTCGCCCTGCAAAGTGTTAACCTGGCGATTTCGGATGCGCGCAAAGGTCTGGTCCGACACGCCGTGGTTCAAGGTATGGCTAAGGTGGGTTTCGACGGCCTGTTGGAGGGCGGCCAAAGTAACCTCAACATCGGGATTGGCGACGAAGCCGAGTTCAACATAGGCATCCGCAATCACATCGACATGGACCGAGAAATTTCGGGTAATGAAGCCCTCGTACCGCAGCGGCTTGACCAATCCCCCAGGCAAAGCAGACCCCAACAGATCCTCGCTCACCTGCGCGAGGCGATCGCAGACGGCGGGTCCGCCACAGTCGGGCAAGGGAATCAGGCGGCGATAGATGAAGGTTGGGTCAGCAAGGCGCTCGACCACGAGCCTTTTCTCAAGCGAAAACGGCAGGTCTAGAGCAGGGTAAGATCGCGCGAGGTCGCGATCCTTGAGTTCCGAACCCAAGTCTTCGAACGCCAACTCTAGTTCCCTCAAGGCGTGGTTCACGGCCCTGCGCGCTCGGGCGGCGGTGACGTTGCCGTAAATGAGCAGCCTAGCAGCTTCAAGTCGATGCGTCGCCGCGTGGAGGGTCTTGGCCTGATCCAGGGTTAGGCCCGCAATCGTCTCGGGCGTTCCCAGCACGGGCTCCGCCAAAAACGTGTCCCCATACAGCAAGGCCGTCATCTCTTGCTGGGGATGGTAAAAGGGATTTTCCAAGACATTCAGGTCGTACTCGCGCAGAACGATATCGACCTCCCGTGCCGCCACCTCCTCGCTGACCTGCAAAGGTTGTGCAACCTGGAACAGGTTGCGCAGCTGCGAGGGGAAGGTGTCGGCGTTTGCGACCAGATAGTAGCCAACGCCGTGCGGGGTCGTCCAGGCATTGGTCACGTCGCCCCGCTGGTCCTGGTCTTGAATAGTTTGCCAGGCGAGGTGTTCTGTGTAGTGCAAAGCGCCAGGGGCGGGCGTCTCAGGCGCCGAGACTGGTAAGCGCGGAAACATGAGTTGCATTTCAATTTGCGTCCGATCCAAATCCGAAAAGACCCAAAGGCCCGTCAGGGCGTCGGATGGCGTCTGCAGTCGGACAAGGATCGCCGCGCCACCAACCAACAACCCAGCAATCCCGAGCAGCGCGCCCGCCCGTCGCATCCTAAGACTTGGCATGGATTCTGATCCGCAAAGGGTTTGTGAAGAAGTCTTTTTTGTGTCTCGCGGCAGAAACGCTTCGCGTTTCGCCTCCGACGGGGCCTCCACTTATACCCCGAGGCGCTTTCGCGCTATTCTCGGGGCCGCTGCGGGGGCCGCAGTCGCGGCCCTTATAACAGCGAACATAAGGATCAGTCAGAAGGCCCGCTGGTATTAGATAAGACGAGTGCGTGCGGGTCAGAGACATGTGGCCTTTGGGGTTCCGATCTTGTCAGTTCGGGTTGTGAACGCGTGGGGCAAAATTTGGACTTTTGAATGCCGTGCCGCCGCGACCCTCTATAGGGGCGATCAGGGGCAGGGGGAATAGTCATTTTGTAACTTGACGCGATCATGGAACGCTTCGAACCAGTTCGGCGGCGCATCGGCACCTGAAGCAATTTCATCGATTCACGCGAGGCACGAAGGGGTCTATAGCGGGACCATGACTCTGCCCCCCGTTATTGTGACCAATTTTAAGCGCCGACTTACGGGTGTCACCACCACCGCGCTGAATGTCACGGCGCATCAGCGCAGCCAGGGCAAACTTGAGGTTGGGTTGTGCGGCCCTCGGCACGAATGGAAGTTGTGGCAAGTCTTACTGCGGGGCTGGGCGCGGCCGCCAGGGCGGCGGGTACGCATCTGGCACGCGCGCCGCAACACCGAAATGGCTTGGGGCCTGTTTGCCAAGCGGGTCTTGCGCCAGCCCCTTCGGCTCGTCTTTACCTCGGCTGCCATTCGCCGCCACTCGGCCTATCCGCGCTGGTTGATCGCGCAAATGGACGCGGTGGTCGCAACCAGCGACGCCGCTGCGGCCCTCGTCCCGAACGTTACGACGGTTCTGCCCCATGGGGTCGATACGGCCACTTTTCGACCCGCCCCGAAAACATCAGCCCCGAGCCTTGTCGTCGTCGGGCGCATTCGCCCCGAAAAGGGCGTGCATATTCTGATCGACGCCCTGTGCCAGATCTTGCCCGCGCATCCGCGCGTCACGGTCCATATGATCGGCCAGGTCCAGGGCGCAGATCGCCCCTTTGCCGCTCAGCAGCGGCACAAGTTACAGGTCGCTGGGATCGACCAGCAAGTCATTTGGCACGGTGAACAGCCCCAGGAGCGGGTCGCCGAACTCATGGGCCAGAGCCATATTTTGGCGGCGACACCGCTCTACGAAGGGTATGGCTTGACCGCCCTTGAGGGGCTGGCCAGCGGCTGCGCTGTTCTGCTGTCCGATACGGGAATTTTTGCCGACGCCGTGGCCCAGGACAGTGTCGGCAGGCTGGTCCCAGTGAACGACGCCGCGGCCACGGCCACAGCCCTTGCGGACTTGTTGGGTGACGCAGACAAGCTCCAAGCGCTGCAGCGGCGCGCGCGCGAGGTCGCGGAAATGCACTATTCCATCGACACCGAGGCTGACCGACTGTTGCGCCTTTACAACAGAGTTGCTGATGCGACCCCTTAGCGGAGAGCTTATTCGCCCCTAACAGCGCATAAAACGCTCTTTAGGTTTTGACCCCAGGCGGCCAAGGCCCCACATAAGCGCCTATGGTAACCGCATCCCAAACCCGTAGCCAAGAACGCGCCGCCCATGAGGCGGCAGGGTCCATCGACCTGCAACCCGTCGAAAACAAGCTCGGCGCAACCTTTCGCCAGTTCTTGCCGTACCTCTGGCCGCCCGTTTGGCACGTGCGGGTGCTGGTGGTCGGGGCCCTGGTGTTTCTTGTGGCCTCGCGCCTCATCAATATGCTGGTGCCGATCGTCCTGGGCAGGTCGGTTGACGCGCTGACGCCGCAGGACGCGGGCCTGGACACGCGCGAAGTTGTGGCTTTGGCGGTCCCGCTGGGCCTGATCCTGGCCTACGGCGCGGCGCGCTTGTTCACGCAGGCCTTTGGCGAGTTGCGCGATGGCTTGTTCGTGATCCCCGCCCAACACGCTATTCGGACCCTGGCCTTGCAGACCTTTCGTCATCTGCACGGCCTGTCCATTCGCTTTCACCTCAACCGTCAAACGGGCGGTTTGACCACGGCCATCAATCGCGGCTCCAAAGGCATCGAGTTCTTGCTGCGCTTCATGCTACTGAACTTCGCGCCGACCTTCATCGAAATTTTGCTGGTCTGCGCTTACTTCTTTGTGGTGTTCGGCTGGCTCTATGCCCTCGTCACCTTCGTCACGCTGGTGGGCTACATTGTCTACACGATTGTGGTGACCGAATGGCGCTTACAGTTCCGCAAAGACATGAACGCCCGTGACGAGGCGGCCAATACCAAGGCCATCGACTCCCTTTTGAACTTTGAAACCGTCAAGTATTTCTCGAATGAACGCCACGAGGCAGACCGCTACGACGCAGCCTTGCGGGGCTATCAAACCGCAGCGATCAAGAGCCAATTTTCCTTAACCGCCCTGAATGTCGGTCAAGGCCTGATCATCTCGATTGGCATGGTTTTGCTCATGTGGATGGCCGCCGCCCAAGTGGTCGGCGAACAGGGCGTGCCCGGCGGCTTTAGCGTCGGGGACTTTGTCATGATCAACGCCTTCATGCTCCAACTCTACTTGCCGCTGAACTTCTTGGGTTTTGCCTATCGCGAAATCCGTCAGGCTTTGGTGGACATGGAGTACATGTTTAACGTGCTGGAGGTGAACCAAGAAGTTCGCGACGTCGAGGCGGCGCCCGCGTTGACCATGGACGGCGCGGAAGTGGCGTTTGAGGATGTCCACTTCGCCTACAATGCCGACCGCCAGATCTTGCGCGGCGTGTCCTTCACCGTTCCCGCAGGCAAGACGACGGCCATTGTCGGCCCCTCAGGGTCGGGCAAATCGACCATTGGCCGGCTGCTGTTCCGGTTTTACGATGCCGCCGCAGGACGGATCCGCATCGACGGGCAGGAGATCCACGAAGTCGCCCAAGAATCCTTGCGCGAACAAATCGGCATCGTTCCCCAAGACACGGTGCTGTTCAACGACACGATTTTCTACAACATCGCCTACGGCCGTCCTGGGGCAACCCGCCAGGACGTGGAGGCGGCGGCCAAGTTGGCGCGCGTCCACGACTTCATCACCGATTTGCCGCAAGGCTACGACACGCGCGTTGGCGAACGCGGCTTGAAACTGTCGGGCGGCGAGCGTCAGCGGGTCTCGATTGCCCGGACAATTTTGAAAAATCCCAAAATCATGCTGTTTGATGAGGCAACGTCGGCGCTCGATACCGAAACAGAAAGCGCGATCCAGGCCAATCTGGAGGAGATCAGCACCAATCGAACCACCCTGATCATCGCCCACCGGCTCTCCACCGTCGTCAATGCCGATGAAATTATCGTCTTGGCGGAGGGCAGAATCGTCGAGCGAGGAACCCACGACGACCTCCTAAAAATCGAACAGGGTGTCTATGCCCACATGTGGGAACTGCAAGCGCAGGAATCATAGCAACGACCCGAACGCCATTCGGCCGATTCAAGAGCTCTAGTACCCCTTAGGCTGCGCGGCATCCATGAACGCGCGGCGAAAATCGGCGTCGGTTCTAAATAGGCCAGTTAAGGTTTTGGTGACCATGGCGACGCCATCCTTATGGACCCCGCGGCACGCCATGCAGCCGTGCTCGGCCTCAATCAGGACCGCCGCGCCCTTGGGCTGCAAGACCCGATCCAGTGCGTCGGCGATGTCGGCCGTCATGCGCTCTTGTATCTGCAAGCGTTTTGCGAATAGATCCACCAGCCGCGCGAGCTTGGAAATGCCGACGACTGCGTTTTGCGGGATATAGGCGACATGGGCCTTGCCAATGATCGGGGCCATATGGTGTTCGCAATGCGATTCAAAACGAATGTCCTTCAGCAGCACCATGTCGTCGTAGCCGCTGACTTCGTTGAAGGATCGATTGAGCACATCTTCGGGTGCCAGGGCATAGCCTTGGAAGTACTCATCGAAGGCTTTGACCACACGACGCGGCGTGTCTACAAGGCCCTCGCGTTCTGGGTCATCGCCCGCCCAGGCCAGCAGGGTTTTGACGGCGGCTTCCGCTTCTTCACGGGTCGGGCGAATGACCGAGTCAGGGGCTGGGCCAGCTTGGGGGCGGGCGGGCCAGGTGCGGAGCGCTGACGGCGCGGTGGCTTGGGATGGAGCGGTCATGGACTTAACCTCGTGGAGCCGTAACTTGGGTGTTTCCACCATATGGGTGCAAATTCTATTTTGACGAGTCGGATTCTGTCGATTCTTAAACCGAGGATCGTTTGCAACGACCCTTTCGCCCCCGTGTCTGCGCCACGCAGGCGGCGCTCCCGCTTGGTCGCTTGTCCTTCATAAATGCCAAATCTGCCATTCAGTACTTTCCGCGTCTATCAAGGGTTCGACGAGTCAGACTTTCATCGGTCCCTAGATGTCGTGATGACCGAGGACTTCCATCGTGCGCGAACGGGCAAGGCACCTGCATACTTTGCTGCCGTAAGGCGCGTTGCTTCGAACATCATAAGGACGAAGAACGACGTGGGTTCAAATCGCGTCAAGTTCAAATGCGCGTTACGGAGCAATGAGTTCTTGAAGACACTCAATCAAGGATTTTGAAATGCGATTGCTCTGAGACCAAAAATCAACTTACTTGACAAGGGGGGGTGAGCAACTACAGCTACCTCGCTCATAACGGTATACTCTGAATGGGGCACCTGATGCCACAGTCAGGGGCATAAGTCAGCAAACATAGGGAGGTTTTCATGCTGAAAAAACTGTTGGTCGCGGGTATCGCGGCAACTTCATTTGCAGGCTCCGCAGCGGCGGATGGCCATCAATTGGTCGACAATATCGACTTCTTAATCCCTGGCGGTGCTGGCGGCGGCTGGGATGGTACCGCCCGTGGGACGGGTGAAGCGCTGACTGGTTCGGGCCTTGTCGGGTCAGCGACCTATGAAAACATGTCTGGTGGCGGCGGCGGCGTTGCCATTGGCCATATGATCGAGAACGCGGATAGCCTGCACGGCACGCTGATGGTTAATTCCACGCCCATCGTGATCCGCTCGCTGCAAGGTGTCTTCCCATACAATTTCCGCGACCTTACCATGGTCGCAGGTGTGATTGGGGACTATGGCTCCCTGGTGTCCCATTCCACCTCCGACATTGTATCCCTTGAGGGTTTGATTGCAGCCTACAACGAAGATTCTTCGAGCATTGCTGTTGGCGGTGGGTCGGTTCCAGGGGGCATGGACCATTTGGTTGCGGCCATGGTTATGAACGCCGCGGGTGCCGATGCCACACAAGTCTCTTACCTGCCCTACGATGCGGGCGGGGAGGCCATGGCGGGCCTGTTGTCGGGCGAGATCGAAGCCCTCTCCACAGGCTTTGGTGAGGCCAAGGCCCTGGCAGAGCAAGGCGAGGTCAATATCCTGTGCGTGACCGCCCCTGACGGCGCAACCGACTTTCCCTCTTGCCCCGCCGAGTTTGTGAATTGGCGCGGGTTCTTTGCCTCGCCCTCGGTACCTGAGGAAACCGTAGCCGCCTACCGCGCTGCGCTGTCCGCCATGTACGACACACCCGAGTGGGAAACCGTGCGCGACCGCAATGGCTGGGTCAACATCTTCAACGAAGGCGATGATTTTGTGGCCTTCTTGGAGGACCAGGAACAGGTCATCGGCGATCTCATGAAATCGCTCGGCTTCCTCTAATGCCAACGGCGAAAAAAGTTGACACTTTTTTCGCCGTTTTGTGTCTCGCGGCAGAAACGCTTCGCGTTTCGCCTCCGACGGGGCCTTCGCTTATACCCCGAGGCGCTTTCGCGCTATTCTCGGGGCCGCTACGGGGGCCGCAGTCGCGGCCCTTATACCAGCGATCACTAGAGTCATTCTCATCCGCCGCTGGTATAACACCTTACATCAGGGCGGGGGCTGGACTAGCCCCCGCCTCCCATATTTAGGAGAAACCCTATCTCGCCTTGGTTCACCGTTGATCGGATCGTTGGCCTTGTCCTGCTGCTTATCTCCGCCCTGTTCATGGTTCAGGCCTTGCAGCTTGTGAACGACATTGCCCCCATCTTCCGAAACCAACCCATGCGGCTCGACACCATGCCCAAAATCATCGGCGTGGTGGCCATCCTTGCCTCCCTCATCACCCTGGTCGTGCCCTCAACGTCGGTTCTGAAATCGGAGGATCCGAAGGTACTAGAAGCCAAAGAAAACCTAAAAGATGAGATCAGTTTCGCCAATATCGGCGACTACGCCGTGGGCCAACTGGCGGTCATGGTTGCACTCATGTGCGTCTACGCCCTGGTCCTCCGTCCCTTTGGTTTTCTCCCCGCGACCGCCTGTTTCTTGTTTTTGGGGAGCCTCCTGCTGGGGGAGCGTCGATGGCTTGGCCTGATCCTGGTCTCGACCATCGCACCAACGGCCATCTGGCTGCTGGTAACCTACGTACTTGAGCGGAAGATTCCCGCCTGGCCCGAGTTTTTGGGCTTTTAGGGCAGGGTCGCGCCGTGATTGAAGGTATTGTCACAGGCCTGCAGGCCGCCTTTACTTTTGAGGCGATTGCGCTGGTGGTGTTGGGCTGCATGGTCGGCTCCTTCATCGGTATGGTACCAGGCCTAGGCCCCATGCAGGTCATCGCGATTATGATCCCCATTGCCGTAGGTCTGGGCGACCCGCCCGTCGCTATGATTATGCTCGCTGGCGTCTACTACGGCGCGGTCTTTGGGGGATCTACCTCGTCGATCTTGATCAATGCACCGGGCGTCGCCTCGACCGTCGCGACCAGTTTCGATGGCTATCCCATGGCGCGCAAAGGCCTGGCAGGCAAAGCCTTGACCATCGCGGCGATTTCCAGCTTTTCTGGTGGTGTGATCGGGGCCATCCTACTGACCGTCGCCGCCAAACCGCTGGCCGATGTAGCGCTCCTCTTCACCTCCCCCGAATACTTCGCGGTTATGGTCCTAGGCATGACGGCCGTCGCCGCCTTTGGTGAACGTGGACGGGCCTACAAGGCTGTCCTCATGCTTGTCTTTGGCCTGATCTTGGCCAGCATTGGCGAGGGCAGCGTTTTTGCCAACAAACCCCGCTTCACCTTCGGCTACGTGCCCATTCAGGACGGCATCAGCGCCATTACCCTCATTATGGGGCTCTTCGCCTTACCTGAGGCTTTTTTCTTGATCCTGGATAAGAATCGAGGACGATTGCAAGGTGATGGCCAGGATCAGCAAATACGGGAATTGCGCATCAACCGCCAAGAGGCCCGCGAGATGGCACCTGTTATGGGTCGCCAATCCGTTTTCGGTTTTCTCATCGGGGTCATGCCTGGGGCAGGCGCGACCATCGCCTCCCTCATGGGCTATGCCGTTGAGCGCAATATGGCGCCAAAGGACAAGCGGTCTGAGTTTGGCCAAGGGTCGGTTCGCGGGCTTTGTGCGCCAGAGACCGCCAACAATGCCGCCTCTACTGGGTCCTTCGTGCCCATGTTGACCTTGGGCATTCCAGGCTCGGGCACGACAGCGATCTTGCTGGTGGCTCTGATTTCCCTGGGTGTGACGCCAGGCCCCGCCCTCATCAATGAAAACCCGCAGATCTTCTGGGGCATCATTATCTCCATGTTCTTTGGCAATTTGGTGCTGCTGATCCTCAACTATCCGCTCATTCCCTATATCGCCAAGCTGCTGACTGTGCCCCGCACCTATCTCATCCCATTTGTGATCTTCTTTTCCATGGTCGGGGCCTACCTAACAAGCCAGAACTCGGCGGAACTGTTCACCATGATCATTTTGGGCGTGATTACGACGGTACTGCGCTTGGCCAAATTTCCAATTGCGCCCATCGTCATCGGCTTTATCCTCGGTATTCCCTTGGAGGATAATCTGGGACGCGCCCTCTCCGACCCCGACTACGACGGTTTCAGCTTCATCTGGCAACGGCCCTTGACCCTGGTCTTCCTGCTGTTCTCAGCGGCCATGCTGCTCTATCCTTTGATTGAGGGGCAGGTACTCAGAAGGCGCGCTCGGCGGGCTTAGATTACAAACCCGTTCTCTTTGGTTTCCAGCGGAAAATCCCATCAGGAACCCCTAAAACCCCACAGGCAGGGGGCGGCCATTGATCGTGGGAAAGCCCGATTGTTGGAACTCGAAATTGAACACCTTCCAACCGTCCGTGCCCTCTTCGGCAAAGCCCAAAATGGCGGCGAGCCCGACCGACCCGAAGGTGAGGAATTGGGCCAGGGTGCGGTCGGGGACGCGGGCGGCGCGTTGCATGGCGGCGATCAGGGGCCGCAGGTCCGACAGAGCCAAACGCAGGTCGCCCACCGCTAGCAGGTCGGCGTCGGGGGCGAAGGTGAGGGTGCCGTCGAGATTGGCCCCCACCAAGTCGGATTCGTAGCGGGTGCCGTCGAGGGTCAGGCTCATGACGGGGGCTTGGCCCTGGTCGATTGGGAACTGGCGGGTTTCGACAAAGAGGCCCAAGAGGTCGCGCCAAATCGCCCCAGGGATGGCGCCGACTTTGAACCGCAAGTCCAGGTGTTGGGGCAAGGCGGGCTGCAACAAGGTTGACCACGCGGGCTCGTAGACCGCAACCAAATCTGGGTAGTCTAAGGCCAAGGCGTTGAGGCGCAGGCTAAGCCCCATGTCCTTCGTGTTGGGGAGGCCCGCATAGGGGCTGCGGAAGTTGAGATTGAAGCCGCCGTCGTTCAATGCAAAGCTGGCTCGTTCGGCGGCGCTGCCCACGCGCACATCTTGGGCCTCGCCGCGCAGTTGCAGGGCGCCCATGTGGCCGATCAGATGGCTTAGGGCCGCCGTTTGCACACCTTCTCCTTCCGCGAGGAGTTGGCGGATTTGATCGCGCCCGAGGCCCGTCATATTGAGGCCAAAGTTGGCCGCGCCGACGCGCGCGTCCAAAACGCCCCTAGGGGCATCGACGCTCAGGTCGCTAAGGGTCCCCGCAACGATGAGGGACAGGTCCTGGCTTGGGACTTGGTCCAGATCTTGACCTGCGTCAGGAGCGGCGAGGTCAACCTGCAAGGTGAAGTTGCCCAAGGTGGTTAACGCCATAGTTTCGCGCGGGCCCTGGTCGCGCAGCGCCATCCAGCGGGGACGATAGTCTTGCAAGGACAGACTTAGGCTAAAGCCGCTAAGATCACTGGGCAGGGGGCGAGCCTTGCCGCCTTGGTTCAGCGCCTCCTGGCCCGAATCGACCAGCAGGTCGAACAGGCCGTTCAGCAAAACCAGCACATCCCCGCCCGTCGCGGCCCCATTGGCCAGGGCCAACCGCACCTCCAACCGCTCGACACTTTCTTGGTAGTCCGCCACGTCTTGCATGTCGGCGGCAAAACCCACGGCGGTCATGGTGAGCGTCGGGACGCCTTCCGACGCGTCGAGGCGCATATCGAATTGTTCGAGGGAGAAGCGGCCCACGGGGTGGGCGTAGTCCAAGTCCTCCAAGCCCAAAGCCAGCTGGTCAAATCCCAGCCGCGACAGCGAATAGGTGCCGCTGAAGTACGTGGGCCGAAACGACAGACGCGCGCCGTCGGCCATGGTCATGGTCGTTCCAATGTCCTTGACAAAGACCTCGACCAAGTCGCGCGTCTTGGGCGTGAGGGTGAGCGACAGGTCCGTGCTGAACGCGGGCCGGCCCGGCAGGCGCGGGCCCATGACTTGCGCCTCAAAGCCGCGCCCCTTGGGCCTGATCAGCAGATCATCGTAAGCGATTTCGGAAACGACCAGGAGCGGGTTTTGGGTGGACAGCAGCGACTCAACGATCAGTTGCGCCTGGGTACCGCCGAACTGCGCCTGCGCCGACGAGGCCCCAAGCCACGCAAGGGCGAGAAAAAACCGATGCACGTCCGTCGGGTCCCTAAATATCCAAGTTCGAGACTTCTAGGGCCTTGGTTTGGATGAAGTCGCGGCGCGGCTCCACCGCATCGCCCATCAAGGTGGTAAAGACATCGTCCGCCGCCTCGCCATGGCCGATCTTCACTTGCAACAAGGTGCGGGCGTTGGCGTCCATGGTGGTTTCCCACAGCTGTTCGGCGTTCATTTCGCCCAGGCCCTTGTAGCGGGAAATCGACTGGCCTTTGCGCCCGGCCTCCAGGATCAGGCTTGCCAGATCGCTCGGGCCAAAAACCTGCGCGCGCTTTTCCTTGAGTTCCAAGACCGCCGGTCGTTGGAACAGGGGCCGCAAGACCTCGCCCAGCTTGGCAAGGCGCGCCGCGTCGATCCCGACAAAGGTCAATGGATCAAGCCGATGGACCTGGCTGACCCCGCGCAAAAGGCGTAGGGCTTTGAGCCCCAGATTGGACCCAGGGCCGCGCTCATTGCTTGGGTTGCCTTCGGTGATGACCTCGACGTGCCAGCCTTTGGCGTAGTCGGGCTCGGGCGCGTTCATAAAGGCGGCCATCCGTTCGCCCACGCGCTGCCACCCTGCGGCGTCGCGGCGGGCCTCGCCCTCAAAGGCCCCTGCCAAAAACGCCGCCGCCACCGCGCCGCCATGGCCGACGCGGCGGGTCAGGGCTTCGATAGCGCCCTGGGCGGTGAGGCAGTCGCCAACCAAGGCTTCCAAGTCTGGCCCAGCGCGCTGCGCGCTGTCCTCGACCAACAAGACCGCGTCCTTGATCCCTTCTTTAAGCAAGTGCTCGCTTAAGGACCGCTCGTCCTTCAGATAGGTTTCGGAGGAGCCTTTTTTGGCGCGAAACAGGGGCGGCTGCGCGATGTAGAGGTAGCCCCGTTCGATCAGCTCGGGCATTTGCCGATAGAAGAAAGTCAGCAGCAAGGTGCGGATATGGGCGCCATCGACATCGGCGTCGGTCATGATGATGATCTTGTGGTAGCGCAGTTTTTCGATATCGAATTCATCAGCGCCGATCCCCGTTCCCAAGGCGGTGACCAAAGTGCCGATTTGATCGGAACCCAACATGCGGTCGAACCGCGCGCGCTCCACGTTCAAAATCTTGCCGCGCAGGGGCAAAATCGCCTGGGTTTTTCGGTCGCGCCCTTGCTTGGCCGACCCGCCTGCGGAATCGCCCTCGACGATCAAGATTTCCGCCTCTTCGGGGTTTTTGGACTGGCAGTCGGCCAGCTTGCCGGGCAGGGAGGCGATGTCGTGACCGCCTTTCTTGCGCGACAGCTCGCGGGCCTTGCGCGCCGCCTCGCGGGCCGTGGCCGCCTCGACGATTTTGCCGATCAGGGCCTTGGCCTCGCTCGGGTGTTCTTCCAACCATTCGCCGAGTTTTTCATTCACGAGCGCCTCGACCACGGGCCGCACCTCCGAACTGACGAGTTTATCCTTGGTTTGCGAGGAAAACTTGGGGTCGGGAACTTTGACCGACAAGACGCACGTCATGCCCTCGCGCGCATCCTCGCCTGAAAGACTAACCTTCTCTTTTTTAAGGAGGCCACTGTCCTCGGCGTAACGGTTGACTTGCCGTGTCAGCGCGCCCCGAAATCCCGCCAAGTGGGTGCCGCCGTCGCGCTGGGGAATGTTGTTGGTAAAGCACAACATGGTTTCATGGTAGGAATCGTTCCATTGCAGCGCGACCTCGACGTTGATGCCGTCGCGCTCCCCGCCCAGGGCAATCGGCGCGGCGAAGGCGGGGGTTTTCTTGCGGTCCAGATAGGCGACGAAGGCTTCCAAGCCGCCCTCGTACAAAAGGTCCGAAACCCTGGGGTCCTCGGTGCGCAGATCGCTCAAAACAATTTTGACGCCCGAGTTCAAAAAGGCCAGTTCGCGCAAGCGCCGCTCCAGCGTTTCGAAGTCGAATTCGGTCTTGGTGAAGGTCTCTGGCGACGGTAGGAAGGTCACTTGCGTGCCCTTTTCGCCCGCCTCGGCGTCTCCGACGATCTGGAGGTCGGCTTCGGCGTCGCCGTGGCGAAACCGCATGGCATGGACCTTACCATCGCGGACGATGCGCAGGTCGAGGGTGGTGGACAGGGCATTGACGACCGACACCCCGACCCCGTGCAGGCCGCCAGAGACTTTGTAGGAATTTTGGTCGAACTTGCCGCCCGCGTGCAGTTGGGTCATGATGACTTGGGCCGCCGACACCCCCTCCTCCGGGTGCAATTCGGTTGGGATGCCGCGCCCATTGTCCGACACGCTGACCGACCCATCGGCGTTCAGGGTTACGGTAACCGTATCGCAGTGCCCCGCCAGGGCTTCGTCGATGGCATTGTCGACCACTTCGTAGACCATATGGTGCAGGCCGCTGCCGTCGTCGGTGTCGCCAATGTACATACCTGGACGCTTGCGAACGGCGTCCAAGCCTTTCAAAACCTTGATGCTGTCGGCGCCGTAATCTTGGGGGCTTTGGGTCGGTCCATTCATGGGGCAGGTTTAGCCGACTCTCTCAAGAAATCATAGGCTTAAGAGGCCCTCGGGCAGGCGAAAGACCGTGGATTGATCGGTAAATTCGGGCAGCACTAAGGCGCCCTGATCGGTGCCTGTGATCCAGGTTTGGGTTTCAAGGCGCACCAGCTCACCCATGAGGGCGGCGCGCCGCTCCGCGTCCAGATGCGCCGCCACTTCGTCGAGCAGCAGCAGGGGACGAATTCCCGCGGCTTGCAGCAGCCGCGCTTGGCCCAAAAACAGCGATAGCAGCAGGGCCTTTTGCTCCCCCGTTGAGCACTGCGCCGCCGGCATGCCCGTGGCCGCGAAGGTGACGGCGAGGTCGGTGCCGTGGGGGCCGCGCAAGGTTCGCCCCGCCGCCAAGTCTTGCGCGCGATCTTGGGCCCACTGATCGGCCCAGGCCGCTTCAACCAGGGCGGCGCTGTCGCCGCTCAGCGCCGCCTCCATCGCGCCTTCCAGGGCTAAGCGCGCGGCGGGGAACGGCCCCAGCCCCTGGGCGACGGCGGTGGCGAGTTGCGCCACATGGGCGCGGCGATGGTGCGCCACGGCGACGCCATGGCTGGCCATGAGGGCCTCGAGCCCCGTCAGCCATGCGGCGTCGGGCGCCTGCCCCTGCGTCGCCGCCTGGCGCAGCAAGGCGTTGCGTTCGCGCAAGGCCCGATGATAGGCGCTAACCTGGCGGCGGTGATCGGGAAACAAGCCCATGACAAAGCGGTCGAGCAAGGCGCGGCGATCCTCTGCGGGGCCGCGAAACAAGGCATCTTCTAAGGGGGTCAGCGCAACGGCCGGCACCAGGGCCGCGAGCGCGGCACCCGTGCTGGCTTTGCCGTTGAGGCGGCGCACCCGCCCCTCAGCGCCGAGCGCGAGAGTGATCTTGTGGCGCAAGGGTGGCACGGAAACTTGCGCCTCCACCACCCAGGCTGGGTCGCCGACATGGCCCCGGCGCCTCAAGTCCTGCGCGCGGGCGCCGCGCAGGCCGCGCCCCCCGCCCAAGATCGACACGGCCTCGAGCAAGTTGGTTTTGCCCGCGCCGTTGGGGCCGATCAAATATAAGAGCGGGGTTTGCGGCACCTCAAGGTCAAGATGGGGGTACGACCGAAAGTGTTCGAGGCGCAGGCCAAGGATCATAGAGCGTTCAAGGGCAAGCCGTTGAGGCGTGTGAAAGGGCGATGATTGGGGTAGCGAGCGAACGCTTCAAAGACCCTCGGCGTGCCAGCGCAAATGGTCCGCAATGAAGCTCGCGATGTAAAAGTAGGAATGATCGTAGCCCTCCCGCATTTCCACCCGCAAAGGTTGGCCCGCAGCGGCGCAGGCGTCGCGGAATCGCCAGGGTTGTAGCTGCGTATCCAAAAAGGTGTCGGCGGTGCCCTGATCGACCAAGAGTTCGCGTGCGTGCCGCGCGCCATCCTCGACCAAAGACGTGGCGCAGTGGCGGCGCCAAACGGCTTGATCGTCGCCAAGGTACGCCGCGAAAGCCTTTTGCCCCCAGGGAACTTGCGTCGGCGCGACGATGGGCGCGAAGGCCGACACCGAGGCGAAGAGATCGGGGTATTTGAGCCCCAGGGTCAAGGCCCCGTGCCCGCCCATGGAATGGCCGCTCAAGCCCAGACGGTCCTTAGCGATCCCAAAATCTGCGTACAGCAGCGGGATCAATTCGTGGATCAGGTAGGTTTCCATGCGAAAATGCTCGGCCCAGGGGGGGGCGATGGCGTCGAGGTAAAAGCCCGCGCCCTGGCCCAAGTCATAGGCCCCGTCGTCGGGGACCGCCGCGCCGCGCGGGGACGTATCGGGCATGATCAGGCTCAGGCCCAGATCGGCGGCGACGCGTTGCGCACCCGCCTTGACGCTGAAGTTCTCGGGGCTGCACGTCAGGCCTGCCAAGAACATGAGGCCCGCCCCGCTGGGTCTTGCGGGGGTAAAAACCGCGAACTGCATAGCCCCTCGGGTCGCGGGGGAAGCGTGTTCGTAGGTGACCTGGGTGCCGCCAAATACTTGGGCACGATTGAGTTCGGTGAGGGCCATGACTCCGCCTTTGCCTGTGCTAATCTTGGGCGGGTGCCGAGGTCCTTGCGGCTGTCCGCGCCGTTGCGACCGCCTCGCCTTGCTTGGCACCCTGTTTTGAGGCCCTATATGGAGTAAAACGACGATAGGAAAGCCATGACCCAAGCGCACGACATCCTGACCTACTGGTTCCAAGACCTGAACCCAAAAGACTGGTGGGTGGGCGGGACCCATATCGATGCCCATATCGAACGCCACTTTGGCGGCTTGGTCGCGCAAGCTTTGCGCGGGGAATTGTACACTTGGCGAACCAGCGCCCAGGGCCGGCTGGCCGAAATCATCTGCCTCGATCAATTCACCCGCAACATCCATCGCGGCACCGCCGCCGCCTTCGCGGGCGATCCCATCGCGCTGACCTTGGCGCAGGAGGCGATCCTGGGCGGGCACGACGCTGACCTGTCGGTGGCCGAACGGTCCTTCCTCTACATGCCGCTCATGCACAGTGAATCCCTCGCGATCCATGAATGGGCCGCCAAGCTGTTTGACCAGCCAGGCATGGAAAAAAACCTTGAGTCCCTAACAGAACATACGGACGTCATCGCCCAATTTGGCCGCTACCCCTCCCGCAACGCCGCCCTGGGACGCGACTCGACCGCGGCCGAGATGAACTACCTCAAAGACGGCAAAACCTGGGGCCAAGCCTAAATCGGCTCCCCGCCCCAAATTCCAAGGAATTCCCATGACTCTGAGCGACCCGACACGCAGCGTTCTAGATGCGATCGGCAACACCCCCATGCACGAAGTTACCAAGATGGATACGGGGCCGTGCCGACTGTTTTTGAAGTTGGAAAATCAAAACCCTGGCGGGTCGATCAAGGACCGGATCGGGCTGTCCATGATCGGCGCTGCCGAAGCCAGCGGGGCCTTGCAGTCTGGGGGCACCTTGATCGAGGCGACGGCGGGCAATACGGGCCTCGGCCTCGCGCTCGTGGCCGCGCAGAAGGGCTATCAATTGGTTCTGATCGTTCCCGACAAGATGGCGCAGGAGAAGGTTTTTCATTTGCGGGCGCTCGGGGTTCGCGTCCTGACCACGCGCAGCGACGTCGGCAAAGGCCACCCCGAGTACTATCAAGATATGGCCGAGCGCATGGCTGCCGAGAACGGCTGGTTTTACGTCAACCAGTTCGCCAACCCCGCCAACCCCCAGGCGCATTTCGACACCACGGGCCCCGAGATCCGCAAGCAAGTGCATTTGAGTGGCGCGGGACGCGTCGATGCCCTGGTCTGCGGCGTCGGCAGCGGCGGCACCTTGACGGGCCTTAGTCGTTACTTTGCGTCGGTCGAAGAAGGCACGCAGATGGTGCTGGCCGACCCCGAAGGGTCGATCCTCGCCGCCTATATCGAAACGGGTCAAATCCCCGACGACGTAGGGTCATGGTTCGTCGAGGGGATCGGCGAAGACTTTATCCCGCCCATCGCGGATTTTTCCAAAACTCGTACCGCCTACACCATTCCCGACGGCCTGGCCTTCGCGACCGTGCGCGACCTCTTAAAACAAGAAGGGCTCTTGGCAGGATCCTCCAGCGGCACCCTGATCGCCGCGGCTTTGCAGTTCTGCCGCGCCCAGAGCGAACCCAAGAACGTCGTCACCTTCGTCTGCGACCGCGGCGATAAGTACTTGTCCAAAGTTTATAACGACTATTGGATGCAAGATAATGGCTTTCTTGCCCCGCCCAAGGCGGGCGACGTGCGCGATCTGATCACCCGGCAGCACGATCTGCAGCAAGTCATAACCCTCAAGCCCGAAACCGACTTGGCCGCAGCGTACCGCCAAATGAAACTCTACGAGATCAGCCAACTGCCGGTCATGGCCGAAGGCCGGTTGGTAGGGCTAATCGACGAAGAGGACTTGCTGACCCATGTCTTCGCCCAAGGCGGCAGCTTTGAAGGTCTGGCGGCAGATGTCATGGCACGCGACCTCGAGACCCTCGACCTAAGCGCCACCCAGGGCGACATCATGGCCCTGTTGCAACGCGGCCTGGTCGTGCCCATTGTCGATACGGGGCGGTTTTACGGCCTGATCACCAAAATCGACATGCTCAATCACCTGCGCCTCAGCGCGACTGATGCCAACGGCCAAAAAAGTTGACACTTTTTTTTGCCGTTTTATGTCTCACGGCAGAAACGCTTCGCGTTTCGCCTTTTTTGGGTGGCGGTCTCTACTCGCTCGCCATGCTCGCTCAGCCCGACCGCAGGACGGGGCCTTCGCTCATACCCCGAGGCGCTTTCTTAGCTATTCTCGGGGCCGCTACGGGGGCCGCAGTCGCGGCCCTTATACCAGCGAACATAAGAGTCATTCTCATCCGCCGCTGGTATTCACCTAGCCGCTGACACACAGGCTGTTCCACCCGTCTTCCAACCCAGGACTTTCGATGACCAAATCCAATCGACAAGGTTTTGCCACCCGCGCCATTCACGCCGGTCAGGCCCCCGACCCAACGACGGGGGCCATCATGACGCCCGTCTATTTGACCTCAACCTACGTGCAGCAAAGCCCAGGTCAGCATAAGGGCTACGAGTACTCGCGCTCAGGCAACCCGACGCGCCAAGCGCTTGAGGACTGTATGGCGGACCTTGAGGGCGGCGCGCGCGGCTTCGCCTTCGCCTCGGGCTTGGCCGCCGAGAGTACGATTTTGGAACTGCTGAAAGTTGGGGACCATGTAGTGGCGGGGGACGACCTCTATGGGGGATCCTATCGCCTGATGGCCAATGTGCGTCAGCAGACCATGGGCCTTGAGTTTAGCTTCGTGGACTTTTCCGATCCCGCGGCCGTGCGCGCCGCCATACGGCCCCATACTAAAATGCTCTGGGTGGAAACGCCGACCAATCCGCTCCTCAAGCTCTGCGACCTTGAGGCCATGGCGGCCCTCGGGCGCGAACGGGGTCTGATCACCGTCTGCGACAATACCTTCGCCAGTTCCTACGTCCAGCGCCCCTTAGAACTGGGCATCGACGTGGTTTTTCACAGCGCCACCAAGTACCTAAACGGCCATTCGGACATGGTCGGCGGCATCGCCGTGGTGCGCGAGGCGGGCGAACTTGCCGACCGCTTGGCCTTTTTGCAAAACGCCGTCGGCGCCGTCATGGCCCCTTTCGACAGTTTTCTGGTGTTGCGCAGCCTCAAAACCCTGCCCGTGCGGATGCGCGCGCACTGCGAGAACGCGTCCGCCATCGCCGCTTTTCTGCAAAGCCATGCCAAGATCGACCGCGTGTTCTACCCTGGCCTTGCCTCCCACCCCCAGCACGATTTGGCCGCACGGCAGATGAGCGGCTTTGGCGGCATGGTCACCGCCGTGCTAAAAGGGGGCCTCGAGCCCGCGCGCGCCTTTTTGGAACGGACGCAGCTGTTCGCTTTGGCCGAATCCCTGGGCGGGGTCGAAAGCCTGATCGAGCATCCCGCGATTATGACCCATGCCTCGGTCCCCGCGCCGATCCGCGCGCAGCTCGGCATCGACGATGGATTGGTGCGGCTGTCGTGCGGAATCGAAGACTTGGACGATCTAATCGCAGACTTGGACGCCGCGCTGGCCTAACAAATGCGCCAGGATCCTAGGCGCTCAAAATTCCACAACGGACCGGATCGACTCGCCTGCGTGCATGAGGTCGAAGGCCGTGTTGATCTCGTCCAGCGGCATGGTGTGGGTGATCAGATCGTCGATATTGATCTTGCCGTCCATATACCAATCGACAATTTTCGGCACATCGGTGCGCCCCTTGGCGCCGCCAAAGGCGGTGCCGCGCCAATTCCGCCCTGTCACCAGCTGGAACGGGCGGGTCGAAATTTCTGCCCCTGCAGGCGCTACGCCGATAATAATCGAGGTGCCCCATCCTTTGTGACAGCACTCAAGGGCCTGGCGCATGACTTCAACATTGCCGATGCACTCAAAACTAAAATCCGCACCGCCGTCGGTTAAGGCGACCAAGTAGGGCACGAGTTCGCCCTCGACCTCTTTGGGGTTGACGAAATGGGTCATGCCAAACCGCTCGGCCATGTCCTTGCGGCTCGGGTTGATATCAACGCCTACGATTTTGTTGGCCCCTGCTAGGCGCGCGCCCTGGATCACGTTCAGGCCGATACCGCCGAGCCCGAAGACCACAACGTTGTCGCCAGGCTGCACCTTCGCGGTGTTGATCACTGCGCCGATGCCCGTGGTGACCCCGCAGCCGATATAGCAGACCTTGTCGAAGGGTGCGTCTTCGCGAATTTTCGCCGCCGCGATTTCGGGCATGACCGTATAGTTGGAAAACGTCGATGTCCCCATGTAGTGGTAGAGCGATTCGCCGCCGAGGCTAAAGCGCGATGTCCGATCGGGCATGAGACCCTGGCCTTGGGTTTCGCGGATGGACTGACAAAGGTTGGTCTTGCCCGAGGTGCAGTAGGAACACTCCCGACACTCAGGCGTGTAAAGCGGGATGACATGATCGCCAGCCTTGAGGGATTTGACCCCAGCGCCGACCTCGACGACGACCCCAGCGCCCTCATGGCCCAAAACCGCAGGGAACAATCCCTCAGGGTCCGCCCCCGACAGGGTAAACTCATCGGTATGGCAGACCCCGGTCGCCCGAATTTCGATCAAAACTTCGCCCTCGCGGGGACCATCCACATTGATGGTTTCAATACTCAAAGGTTTGCCCGCCTGATGGGCAACGGCTGCGCGCGATTGAATCATGACTAGTCCTCCTCAAGACTTAATTTGAAACAGTGTGTTACACAAAAGCATCGGTTCGATGTTCATGCCTAGAGGCCATTTTGACGCAGGGAGCGAAGCGTCGTGCCTCAACGCAACTTGCAAGAACAAGGCTTCAGCCACTTCAAGTTTTCGTCGCCGCTGGCTTGTTTGCGCCGCAAGCGTGTCGAGGACCTGCGCTCTGGGTCTTAGGACGCGAGACCTGCCACAAAAGACTCAAAGTAGCAAGGTTGTGACCCGAAGACAGTTTCACTGACGCGACAAATTTTGAGAAAACGGATGGCCAGCCATCGCAATCGTGTTACCATGGATCACTCTTGTCCCTGGAACTTTCTTTGCGAGTAAGACCAGTTCTGGTCCCAAACCTGACGAATAAGCTTGGAGTTTACTATGCCCGAAACAATCGCTGACGAAAAACGAGGCGTCAAACGCATCCAATCAGACCTTCCCGCCAAGTCGTTTGAGCGCCTCACCGCACTGAAAGACAAGACAGAAGCAGGGTCTTACGGTGAAGTCATACGCAACGCCCTTTCACTCTAAGAAATGATCGTCGAGGAAGTCGAAAGCGGGAAAGAATTTTATACCAACGGTCACAGTGCACGACAGTAGCTTCTCAGGATGTCCTCAGGCGTGACCTACGCCAATACCAGCATGCTTTTTCTGGTTCCATCTGAATGAGCCGCCTAAGCTCGTCAAACCCGGTTCTGAAGACAGACTTTTTGTATCGTCCGTGAGAACCTCGTGGTCTCGGGGCTGTTCCAATTTTTGCAGATCCAATTTTGGTGGCCCAGGTCATTGCCAATGCTAGAATACTCATAAGTAGATCGATTTTCTTAGTGATTGTTAAGCGCGTGTCCTCTAGATTGAAGCCTTTTGTTTTTGCATCTGCAAATAGGCACTCAATGGCCCAACGACGTTTGTAGCTTTTCATGGCATCACCAGCATTTCCGTTCGTAGCGACAATCAGAAGTTCTTTTCCGCCGAATTTGTTTTTGGCCTCCCGATCCCTAGTTCTTCTAGGTTTTTTGCCCTCAATGTATTTGGATGCAAAATTGAGCCACACGGGATTACCTTGCTCGTCTTTCTCAAGATAACCTCTGAATGTTTGAAGCGTGCGTTTGGTCCCAACTATTTCGCTCAATTTCTGACGCGTACCATCCTCAAGAGTAACACGCTGGTTCGATCTGAGGCGGATCGCAGTCTGGACGCCACTTTCAACCAGAAAGCTCAACCACCCCGCGCCAATAAATTCACGGTCCGCCAACAGGGTCTTGATGCTGCTTGCTCCGAATAAGTTCAAATATCTCTTCATGAGATCAATGCGTTGGTCGGTGTTGCTGCAACCTGGCTTATTCAACACGGTCCACATCAACGGAAGTCTATATCGCCGCGTAACAACTGCGAGAACCAGAATATTCATATGTGTGGAACCTATCTTCCAGTCGGTTCTGTCAAGACAAAGGTCCCAGCTCTTTGGAAGGTTAAGCATCTGTACAATCAGTAATGCTGACCAATCTTGAACAAGGTTTGTTTCAGAGAAGAAACGTTGAATACGGCGATAGGTGCTCGGAATTTTCGCTGCCGTGGGAAGTTTCGAACTTATACCAGCGGCGGTTGAAAATGACTCTTATGTTCGCTGGTATAAGGGCCGCGACTGCGGCCCCCGTAGCGGCCCCGAGAATAGCGCGAAAGCGCCTCGGGGTATAAGCGAAGGCCCCGTCGGAGGCGAAACGCGAAGCGTTTCTGCCGTGAGACACAAAACGGCCAAAAAAGTGTCAACTTTTTTCGCCGTTGGTATTATGTGACTCAAATTCGGCGTCCGAGAACTGGTCATTCCAACAATCATTAGGCTCAAAACTTCAAGACGGTTCTTGCTTAATGGCACGCTGTTCGATAGCTGGGCGCTGAGGGAGTCGATGGTTTTGCGGATCATGGGGATACTCGATTCACTGTTGCAGAGCCCCCACCGCAAGCACATATCGGCTCCCTCAGCAACTACTGTCGTGCACTGTGACCAAGGACCCAAACGGCGAAACGACCAAGTACCGCATGTTTGCCTGAAAGTCTGCGGCTGACAGCGGGTTATGGGACGCGTGGCCTTATACCAGCGATCAAAAGAGTCTTTCTCAGTCGCCGCTGGTATAACTCAAGCGTTCAAAGGCCTGTTGGGCGTAGCGATCGGTCATCCCCGCTAGATAGTCGGTGACGCTGGTTCCCAAATCGTTGCCGTGCCTTGCCTGCGCGCTCCAGCGTGCTGGCATGCGTTCGGGGGCAGCCATGTAGCGATCAAACAGGGCCTCCAACATGGTCTCGCAACGCGCCCGAGGGGCTAGGATTTCTGGATGCCGGTAGAGATTTGCGTACAAGAAGGCACGCAAGGCCCGCAGCTGTTGCCAAAACTCTGGAGAAAACTGGATTAGGGGGCGGCCCAAGGCCCGCACCGCCGCCGCACTGCCGACTTTGGATCGCGCGATCAGGGCTCGCGAATGGGTCACGACATCCTTGACGCTCGCGCGAAGGACCTGCCGCACCAATTCAAAGCGCTGGCGCTTGACGGGCAAGTCACGGGTCGCCAACAGGGGCAAGCTGGGAAGGTCCTCAAAATTGAATAGCGCAGCCCGCAGGCCATCGTCCAAATCGTGGGCGCAGTAGGCCATATCGTCGCTGAGGGCCGCGACCTGGGCTTCCAAACAGGGATAGGCCGCTGGGTCGATCCCGCGTTGCGCGCACAGGTTGGCGACAAACGGGTCGGGGGGGCCTGCTAGGGGGCCGTTGTGCTTCAAAGTGCCCTCCAGCGTTTCCCACGATAGATCGAGCCCATCGAAATCGCCGTAGCTTTGCTCCAACACCGTCATGACCCGCAACGTTTGAGCATTGTGGTCAAAGGGCCCAAGACCGTGGCGCTTGCGCGCGCGGCTCAAAGCATCTTCGCCCGCATGGCCATAGGGAGGATGGCCGAGATCGTGGCCGAGCGCGATAGCCTCGGCCAAATCTTCATCGAGTTGCAAGGCTCGCGCCAGTGTGCGGCTAACTTGGGCAACCTCAAGGGTGTGGGTCAAGCGGGATCGGTAGTAGTCCCCCGTCTGGAACACGAAAACTTGCGTCTTATGCGCCAGTTTGCGAAAGGCTCCTGAATGCAAAATTCGGTCGCGGTCGCGCTGATAGGGGCTACGGACATCGTCGCACCCTTCCGCAAACAAGCGTCCTTGCGAGGCACGCCAGTCGGCAGCGTAAGGCGCGTATAGAGGTGCGGTGAGAACTTGGCTTTGCATCCAGACCTGCCTACATAAGCCCCATGAAAGTTGAATTGACAGCGGCCGCCGCCGCCCGCGTTGCAACCTTAGCAGAACAGGAAGGTAACCCCAAGCTCATGCTGCGCGTCGGCGTGTTGGGCGGGGGCTGCTCGGGGTTTCAGTACGATATCGGCTTTGCCGAACAGATCAATGGGGACGATCAAGTGTTTGAGACCGATGGCATCAAGATGGTCGTCGACGACACCTCGCTGCCGTTTTTGGATGGGGCGAAGGTCGACTTTGTTCAGGAATTGATCGGTGCCTCGTTTCGGATCGACAACCCCAACGCCAACTCTTCGTGCGGATGTGGCAGCAGTTTTTCGCTGCTCTAGGGCCAGCCAGCTGATGAAAGTCTGTTCCTACAACGTTGCGGGCATTCGGGCCCGCGCAGACCACTTTTGGCCCTGGTTGGCAACGGCGAACCCCGATGCCGTCCTCATCCAGGAAGTAAAGGCACAAGACGATACCTTCCCGTTTGATCGCGCCCAGGCCGCAGGATACCAGGCGCATCTGGTCGGGCAAAAGGGGTTCAACGGCGTCGCCATCCTCACCAAAGGGCCGAGCGAGCGGGTCATCGACCGCCTCCCAGGTGAGGAAGACGAAGCCCAGGCCCGCTATTTGGAAGTTGATTTTGCGGGCGTTCGCCTGGCCTGTTTGTATCTGCCCAACGGCAATCCCATCGAAGACCCTGTTAAGTTTCCATACAAGCTGGCCTGGATGCAGCGCCTGCGCGCGCGCATGGCCGCGGTGCTGGCCTTGGAAATTCCCGCCTTGTTTGGCGGCGATTACAATGTGTGCCCCACTGCGCAAGACCTGTGGGATGAAGCCCAAAACGCTACGGAGGCGCATGTGCAGCCCGAAAGCAGGGCGGCTTGGTTTGCGATGAAAAACCTCGGCCTGACTGAAGTGCGCGGCGATACGCACGACTTTACATTCTGGGATTTCAAGGCGGGCCGCTTCCAAAAAGACCAAGGTCTTAACATTGATTTTATGTTGGTGACCCCACAACTCGCCGACCGCCTGCTTTCGGCAGGGGTTGATCGAGACGCGCGCGTCGAACGCGGTTGCAAGCCTTCCGATCATGCGCCCATCTGGGCGGAGTTCGGGGCTTAAAGCTATTCACATTTGTCTTGATTTGGTTGAATCGGCACCATGTTTCATCTTGGATCTGGCGTAGGGCCGCGTCTGCGGCTCCCGCATCGGCCCCGAGAATAGCGCAAAAGCGCCTCGGGGTATAAGCCCGAAGGGCGCAGGCAATGTCCGCGCGCGAAAATCGCGGGTTCCAGAGTAGCGAATACGTGCCCGCGACGTAAATCGGAGGGGCGGCGAAACGCGCAGCCTTTCGGCCGAGGAGCCCTTACCTCGACGGGATATGACTTTGCTTTCCTATGATGCGGCTAAATGACGCATTCTAAAAAATAATATATCAATCCTGATGAACTCTTCCTCCACAACATACTTTGGTATGGTTTTTATCGATAAATATAGGCCTATTTCTCGGAGAAACTAGGACCAATTCGAAGTAGGAGGCGTCTAAACTCTAGGTCAATTTAACTAGACACTTGCACAGTTACATTTAATTTGTAACCAAATTAGTAACGATAAGTATCCATATGTTTCTTTTTTGGTGATCATCATGAAATTCGACTTAAGCTTGATCGCACCTCCGTTCATCCATGTGTCAACTGGTTTAAGGCCTGCCGGCAGGCGCGAGCTTGATATGCTTGGGCCACGCTCGACCTTCAGGAAAAGAGCCCGCACCCTTAGGAACCTCAAGGGTGTTGCCGCCCTGATTTTGACGGGCCTAGTTGCAATTCTCGCAAGGCTCGCGCCCGCCTATGGGGATGTTCCCGCTGCGTGTGATATAGCTCAGAACGGCGGCGCGACATTCTTGGGAACGGCAGATCCGTGCAACGGTTTGCTGGTGGTCAGCCAGAGCGATTTTACGGGCGCGGGATTTGACGGAAATGGCTCCTATCTGGTGTCCTTTGATTCGGTGAACTACGGTCCCACGCAGTGGTACACGGGCAATGTGACCGACATGTCGTCGTTCTTTCTTCGCAGCGACTTTAATGGCGACATCGGTCATTGGGACACGTCCAACGTCACCCTCATGGACAGCCTGTTTCAGGAGGCGAGCGCCTTCAATCAAGATATAGGCGACTGGAATGTCGAGAAGGTCACGGACATGCAAACCATGTTTTATAAAGCCTCGGCCTTCAATCAAGACATAGGAGACTGGAAAACCTCGAGTGCAACGAACATGTCGTCCATGTTTCGATACGCTAGCAGCTTCGACCAAGACATTGGGAATTGGGACGTCGCAGACGTTACCGACATGTCGCTCATGTTCGGGGATGCTTTGGTCTTCAATTCCGATCTCAGCGGCTGGGATACGGGAAACGTCACCACCATGGCGGCCATGTTTCGATACACAACAGCGTTCAATCAAAACCTTGGCAGCTGGGATACTGGAAATGTTACAAAAATGAACGACATGTTTCTCAACGCCCAGGGTTTCAATGGCACGATCGGGACTTGGGACACTCGAAATGTGACAACGATGCGGAGTATGTTCCGCCAAGCAATGTCGTTCAATCAAGACATAGGCGATTGGGAAACCCAGAGCGTAACAGATATGCAATCCATGTTCGATGAGGCGACCTCCTTTAACCAGGACATAGGCGATTGGGATACGCGGAATGTGGCGTACATGACGACCATGTTCTACAAAGCAACGGCCTTTAGTCAGGACATATCTGGCTGGGATGTGCGGCTAATCTCGTCTGAACCGTTCTTTTTTGATCAAAATACGGACACGAGCTATTGGATTGACGCGCATAAGCCTTGGTGGGGGACGCCAGGGTTGGACCTGGTCTCTCCAGCGCAGGGTGCCACGGACGTTGATATGGAGACAGATCTTGTTCTCACTTTTCACGAAGACGTGCAAGCGGGCAGCGGGAACATCTCCCTCTTTACCGCCTTGGACGACGGCCTCGTCGAAGCGTTCGACGTCGCAGGCGCGGCGGTCACCTTCGCCGCCAACACCGTCAACGTTGCGCCCTCTTTGAGTTTGGCAGCTGGGACAGATTACTATGTCCTCGTCGATGCCAACGCGATCGAAGACACGACTGGCAAGCCCTTCGCAGGGCTTTCCGACACGACGGATTGGACCTTCACGACGCAAGGCGGGACCAGCGCCCCAACGCTTCAAACATTCTCCCCTGCCAACGCCGCGACTGACGTTGCGCGCGATACGGCGCTTTCCCTCACCTTCGACAAAGACGTGCAGGCGGGCACGGGCCATGTCACGCTCTATCAGGCCGCCGACGGCAGCCTTGTCGAAGCCCTAGATGTCACCAGCGGTGCGGTGAACTTCGCGGGTGCCACGATCACTCTCAACCCCGCCGCCGATCTGGCCTTCGAAACCGGCTACTATGTGCAAGTTGACGCCACCGCCATCACGGACACGGCGGCCACCCCCAACGCCTTCGCTGGTATTGCCGATACCACGACTTGGACTTTCACCACGTTGGACGACACCCTTGCTCCCGTCGTCGGGTCGCTGGTCCCCAGCAACGCGGCAACGGGCGTTGCGCTTGATTCAAGTCTCGTCCTCACCTTCGATGAAGATGTGCAAGCGGGCACGGGTTATGTCACTTTGCATACGTCCAGCGACGGCAGTCTTGTCGAAGCGATTGATGTTACAAGCGGCGCAGTAAGCTTCGCAGGCGCAAGCGTCACCATCACTCCCGTTGCCGATCTGGCCTTCGAAACCAGCTACTATGTGCAAGTTGAGGCCACAGCCATCACCGACACGGCGGCCACCCCTAACGCCTTCGCTGGTATTGCCGATACCACGACTTGGACTTTCACCACGTTGGACGACACCCTTGTTCCCGTCGTCGGGTCGCTCGTCCCCAGCAACGCGGCAACGGGCGTTGCGCTTGATTCAAGTCTCGTCCTCACCTTCGATGAAGATGTGCAGGCGGGTACGGGCCAAGTCACTTTGCGTAAGTCCAGCGACGGCAGTCTTGTCGAAGCGATTGATGTGACAAGCGGCACCGTGAGCTTCGCAGGAACAAGCGTCACCATCACCCCCACTATCGATTGGGTCTTTGAAACGGGCTACTATGTGCAGATCGACGCAGGCGCCATCACCGATACGGCGTCAACCCCCAACGCCTTTGCGGGCATCGCGGACACGACAACTTGGGCCTTCACCACGTTGGACGATACCCTTGCCCCTGTTGTCGGGTCACTCGTCCCCAGCAACGCGGCGACGGGCGTGGCGCTTGATACCAGTTTTACCATCACCTTCGACGAAGCGGTGCAAGCGGGATCAGGGAACGTCAGTCTCTATCAGGCCGCCGATGGCGGTCTCGTTGAAGCCCTGGACGTCAGCAGCGGCGCGGTGAGCTTTGCGGGCGTAAGCGTCACAATCAGCCCCTCCGCTGATCTGGCCTTTGAAAGCAGTTATTACGTGCAGATTGACGCAGGCGCCATTTCCGACATGGCGGCTAGTCCTAATGCATTCGCGGGCATCACGGACACGACAACTTGGGTTTTCACCACGTTGGACGATACCCTTGCCCCCGTTGTCGGATCGCTCGTCCCCAGCAACGCGGCGACGGGCGTGGCGCTTGATGCCAGTCTCGTCCTCACCTTCGATGAAGATGTGCAGGCGGGTACGGGCCAAGTCACTTTGCGTAAGTCCAGCGACGGCAGTCTTGTCGAAGCGATTGATGTTACAAGTGGCGCAGTGAGTTTCGCAGGAACAAGCGTTACCATTACCCCCTCTGTCGATCTGGCCTTTGAAACCAGTTACTATGTACAGATCGACGCCACTGCCATCACCGATGCGGCGGCCAGTCCTAACGCCTTCGCGGGAATCGCGGACACGACAACTTGGGCTTTCACCACGTTGGGCGACACCATCGCGCCCATCGTTGGATCGCTGACCCCCAGCAATGCAGCAACGGGCGTTGCGCTTGATACAAGTTTCACCATCACCTTTGATGAAGACGTGCAGGCGGGCACGGGCCATGTCACTTTATACAAGACCAGCGACGGCAGTCTTGTCGAAGCGATTGATGTTACAAGCGGCGCAGTAAGCTTCGCAGGCGCAAGCGTCACCATCACTCCCGTTGCCGATCTGGCCTTCGAAACCAGCTACTACGTGCAGATTGATGCCACCACCATCACCGATACGGCGGCCAGTCCCAACGCTTTCGCGGGAATCGCGGACACGACAACTTGGGCTTTCACCACGTTGGACGACACCATCGCGCCCATCGTTGGATCGCTGACCCCCAGCAATGCAGCAACGGGCGTTGCGCTTGACGCAAGCCTTACCATCACCTTCGATGAAGCGGTGCAAGCGGGATCGGGGAACATCAGTCTCTATCAGGCCGCCGATGGCGGTCTTGTTGAAGCCTTAGACGTCACCAGCGGCGCGGTGAGCTTCGCGGGTGCGACGGTTACGATCAACCCCACGAGCGACCTGGCCTTTGAAACGGGCTACTATGTTCAGATTGATGCAGGCGCCATCACCGATACGGCAGCCAGTCCCAATGCCTTCGCGGGAATCGCGGACACGACAACTTGGGCTTTCACCACGTTGGACGACACCCTTGCCCCTGTTCTGGGATCGCTTGTTCCGAGCAATGCAGCAACGGGCGTTGCGCTTGACGCAAGCCTCACCATCACCTTCGATGAAGCGGTGCAAGCGGGATCGGGGAACGTCAGTCTCTATCAAGCCGCCGATGGCGGTCTTGTTGAAGCCCTAGACGTCACCAGCGGCGCGGTGAGCTTCGCGGGCGCGACGGTTACGATCAACCCCACGAGCGACCTGGCCTTTGAAACGAGCTACTATGTTCAGATCGATGCAGGCACCATCACCGACATGGCGGCCACCCCCAACGCTTTCGCGGGCATCGCGGACACCACGACTTGGGCTTTCACCACGTTGGACGATACCCTTGCCCCTGTTCTGGGATCGCTTGTTCCGAGCAATGCAGCAACGGGCGTTGCGCTTGATGCCAGTTTCACCCTTACCTTTGATGAAGCGGTGCAAGCGGGATTAGGGAACGTTAGTCTTTATCAGGCCGCCGATGGCGGCCTTGTTGAGGCCTTAGACGTCACCAGCGGCGCGGTGAGCTTCGCGGGCGCGACGGTTACGATCAACCCCACGAGCGACCTGGCCTTTGAAACGGGCTACTATGTGCAGATTGATGCAGGCGCCATCACCGATACGGCAGCCAGTCCCAATGCCTTAGCGGGAATCGCGGACACGACAACTTGGGCTTTCACCACGTTGAACGACACCATCGCGCCCATCGTTGGATCGCTGACCCCCAGCAATGCAGCAACGGGCGTTGCGCTTGACGCAAGCCTCACCATCACCTTCGATGAAGCGGTGCAAGCGGGATCGGGGAACGTCAGTCTTTATCAGGCCGCCGATGGCGCTCTCGTTGAAGCCCTAGACGTCACCAGCGGCGCGGTGAGCTTCGCGGGCGCGACGGTTACGATCAACCCCACGAGCGACCTGGCCTTTGAAACGGGCTACTATGTTCAGATCGATGCAGGCACCATCACCGACATGGCGGCCACCCCCAACGCTTTCGCGGGCATCGCGGACACCACGACTTGGGCTTTCACCACGTTGGACGATACCCTTGCCCCTGTTCTGGGATCGCTTGTTCCGAGCAATGCAGCAATGGGCGTTGCGCTTGATGCCAGTTTCACCCTTACCTTTGATGAAGCGGTGCAAGCGGGATTAGGGAACGTTAGTCTCTATCAGGCCGCCGATGGCAGCCTTGTTGAGGCCTTAGACGTCAGCAGCGACGCGGTGAGCGTCGCGGGCGCAAGCGTTACAATCAACCCCGCCGCTGATCTGGCCTTTGAAACCAGCTACTATGTGCAGATCGACGCAGGTGCCATCACCGATACGGCAGCCAGTCCCAATGCCTTCGTGGGAATCACGGACTCCACATCCTGGGTTTTCACCACGTTGGACGATACCCTTGCCCCCGTCCTCGGGTCTCTCGTCCCTGGCAACGCGGCAACGGGCGTGGCGCTTGATGCCAGTCTCGTCCTCACCTTCGATGAAGCGGTGCAGGCGGGTACAGGCCATGTCACTTTGCGTAAGTCCAGCGACGGCAGTTTTGTCGAAGCGATTGATGTTACAAGCGGCGCAGTGAGTTTCGCAGGAACAAGCGTCACCATTACCCCCTCTGTCGATCTGGCCTTTGAAACCAGTTACTATGTGCAGATCGACGCCACTGCCATCACCGATACGGCGGCCAGTCCTAACGCCTTCGCGGGAATCGCGGACACGACAACCTGGGCTTTCACCACGTTGGACGATACCCTTGCCCCCGTCCTCGGGTCTCTCGTCCCTGGCAACGCGGCAACGGGCGTGGCGCTTGATGCCAGTCTCGTCCTGACCTTCGATGAAGTTGTGCAAGCGGGTACAGGCCATGTCACTTTGCGCAAGTCCAGCGACGGTAGCCTTGTCGAAGCCATGGATGTTACAAGTAGCGCAGTAAGCTTCGCAGGCGCAAGCGTCACCATCACGCCCACTGCCGATCTGGCCTTTGAAACCAGTTACTATGTGCAGATCGACGCAGGCACCATCACCGATACAGCAGCAAGCCCTAACGCTTTCGCGGGTATTGCTGACACGACATCCTGGGCTTTCACCACGTTGGACGATACCCTTGCCCCCGTCGTCGGGTCACTCGTCCCTAGCAACGCGGCAACGGGCGTGGCGCTTGATACAAGTTTCACCATCACCTTCGATGAAGACGTGCAAGCGGGTACGGGCCATGTCACTTTGCGCAAGTCCAGCGACGGCAGCCTTGTCGAAGCCATGGATGTTACAAGTAGCGCAGTAAGCTTCGCAGGCGCAAGCGTCACCGTCACCCCCGCTGCCGATCTGGCCTTTGAAACCAGTTACTATGTGCAGATCGATGCCACGGCCATCACCGATACGGCGTCAACCCCCAACGCTTTCGCAGGCATCGCGGACACGACAACTTGGGCCTTTACCACCCTGGACGACACTGTCGCTCCCGTCGTCGGATCGCTCGTCCCCGCCAATACAGCAACGGGTGTTGCTCTTGATGCAAGTCTCGTCCTCACCTTTGACACCAACATCCAATCTGGGACTGGCAGCATCAAGTTGTTCGACGCCGCACACAACAGCCTCGTGGAAAAGTTCGATGTTGCGGGACCATCTGTCACCTTCGCAGGCACCACCGTCACCGTCACGCCCACCGTCGATCTGGCCGCTGAAACCAGCTACTATGTGCAGATCGATGCCACGGCTATCACCGATACAGCGGCGAGCCCCAATGCGTTCGCGGGTATCGCCGAGACCAACACTTGGACCTTCACAACCCTGGACGACACCTTTGCCCCCACCCTTGCTGCGCTGAGCCCTGCGAACGCCGCCGCAGACGTGGCCCTCAATACGACCTTCACCCTCGCATTCGACGAGGACGTGCGCGCGGGCACCGGCAACGTGACCCTGACCAAGGCTACCGATAACAGTATCGTGGAACTGATCGACGTCACAAGCGCTGCGGTGAGCTTCGCAGGCGCGACCGTCACCGTCCAGCCCGCTGCCGACCTCGCCTTCGGGACCTCCTACGCCGTCTTGATCGACGCCAACGCCATCACCGATACGGCAGCCAGTCCCAACGCCTTTGCAGGAGTCGCAGATCCCGCCATTTGGACCTTCACCACCTTGGCGGATACGGGTGCCCCGAACTTGCTGAGCCAATCCCCCACCAAGGGCGCGACGAATGTCGATCTGCAACCTGTTCTCAGTTTGTCGTTCGACGAGCAGGTCCAGGCAGGGACGGGCAACATCACCTTGTTCGGAGCCCTGGACGGCAGTGTCGTTGAGGCCATAGACGTGACGAGCAGCGCCGTCAGTTTCGCAGATGCAAGGGTCACCATCAGGCCTGCCATGACGCTGGACTATGGCAGCGACTACTACGTTGAAGTCGACGCCACCGCCATCACCGATACGGCGGCCAGCCCCAACGCCTTCGCGGGGATTTTGGATCGGGCGGGTTGGACCTTCACAACGCGGGTCTTCGTCGATTCGGCCACGCCAGAACTCATCGCCCTGCAGCCTGCCAACGGTGCCAGCGATTTGGCCATCGATACCGCGATTTCCCTTACCTTCGATGAGGAGGTGCAGGCGGGTAAGGGCACCTTAACCCTGTTCGATGCCGCAACCAACAGCGCGGTCGAAACCCTCGATGTGCGCAGTTCTGCCCTGGCCTTCGCGGGCGCGGTTGTCCATGTCACGTTCGCTACAGACCTCTCCTACGGGACCCAATACTACATCCAAGTCACCGACGGCGCCATTGAGGATCGTGCCGCAAACCCGAACGCCTTCGCGGGCATCCTGGATGCGACGACATGGGCCTTTGCCACGCGGGCCAAGAGTACTTTGGGCGATTCGGAGTCTGTCACCTCGGTCAACTCCTCCCTGGCCGTGTCCAACACCATGGCCGCAACGCCCTTAAGCGCCGCCAACGCCGCCCTCAACGTAAGCGCCCCCCGCGCGGGATCCAGCACAAGCGCTGGCGGATCGACCCAAGTCACGGCCTCTGGTACTGGCGCCAGCAGTGGATCGGATACAGGGTCTGTCGAAACGGCGCAAACGACGGACGGACGCGATATCCCAGACTATGGACGGCTTTATGTTCTGCCGACCCAGCGAACCAGCAATAGCATCCCCCTATTCGGGTGGTTGACCTTCGGCATCGCTGATGCGTCCGTCGATGCCGCTTTGCAGGGGGATGGCACGCTGGCCTACGTGACGTTCGGTACGGAGATCAGCAAAAGCGACACGCAAGTCTCGGGCTTGCTGTACGGCGTCGAAACCTCTAGCTGGACCTACGAAGACGAACCCGACGTGGATCGCGACGGCCTCTCGGTGGGGTACTATCTGGGCCAGAGTTTTGAGGATCTTACCGCCACTGGGTCGGTCGTTTTTACCGTTTCCAACAACGCCTTCGTCGACGAAAATGACGCGACCGCCAGCGCGAACTCTACCCGGTTGCTCGTCACGGGCGAACTGCGCGGCAATCAAGCCTTCGACAATGGGGCGTCCCTATCCCCCTTCGTCAATATGTTCGTAGCAGCGGAGGAAACAAATGACTTCACCTACAGCGATGGCGGCGAGGTCAGCGGCGCGACGACTACTGTCGGTCGTGTGAGCCTGGGCGTCGAGTACCGCAGTCAAGAGACCGACACGGGCACCTACTTAGTGCGCAGCACCATGGGCCAGACTTTTGGGACCGACGCCGTCACCTTGAGCGACGGAAGCGAGTATAGCCCCAATACGGACCTGACAGGCAGCCTCACCCTGGGGTGGGAGCCCCAAGACCAAGCGGGCTCGCAAGCCCGGGTCGAGCTAACCTTGGACGGTATCGGCGACCAGGACAGCGAAACCTACCGCCTCGACGGGTACTGGGATCGGCCGTTCTGAGTCCTGCCAGGGGTCCTTTGACTGGAGGGTCTTGCTGGCACGGACCCTCTGCGTCGCTCTAGCTTGGAATCCGCTGTAGAAACCCATGCCTGATTGGGCCATGGGTTTCCCATGATCCTGGAGATTTTCCTAAGTGCCCCTGGGCTCTTGCTCGCCGCGTTCTTTGGTTCGCTGATCCAGCGCATTGCTGGCATGGGGTTTGGCATCATTCTCTCGGGGTTCTTGCTTGCGGTCTATGATCCGTTCACGGCAGTCTATGTCGGCGCTTTCATGGGCGTCGGCGTGACCGTGACCACTATGGTTCAACTCCGGCACGATTTGCGATGGCGCGTTGCTTGGCCCGTTATTCCCCCCGCGCTCCTGTTCATGTCGGCGGGCTATGCGCTTAGCTTCGCCTACGGTGAAACGGCTTGGGTGCGACTGCTGTTTCAGTCCTTCGGCCTGCTGGTCATTGTCTTTGCGGGGGTCAACCTGGTCGGGCGGGCGTCGCTTGCAAATTCGTCGCTGCTCGCCCGCCCCTGGATCGGCGGCGGTGCCACGGGGTTTATGACCGGCACCATCGGCATGCCTGGGCCCACCATCGCGCCTTACTTCTTCAGCCGCGGCGTTGTCGGGGCGGCCTTTACCGCCTCAATCTGTCCCCTGTTCCTTCTGACTTCCGCCTCCCGCATCGCCCTGGGCAGCGGGGCGCGTTTTGATACCAATGATCTGCACATCGCCGTGTTCGGGGCGGTCTTGGCGGTCGCTGCCGTCTATGTCGGCGGCGCCCTATCGCCATTCTTCGGCCCCAAGGTTCAGCGACGTCTGGTCATGGCGTTGGCCGTGGCCGCCGCGGCGCGCCTGAGCGCCTCCCTCATCCAGCTCGTTTCCGCGACCTATCTCTGAACTTCAACGGAGGTCGTTTCCCGCTTCTGCGGGCACGATCAAGGCATCGACCGCAATCGCGGCGGTTTGGGTCACAACGACGGGATTCGCATCGATTTCAGCGACTTGATCGCCCAAGGCGGCGCAAGCGCAGGAAAAGGCGCTGAGCGCTTGGACGGCGGCGGCCATGTTGCGAGCTGGCTGCCCGCGCACACCGTCGATCAAGCGCGCCACGCGCAAGCGGCGGATCATTTTCTCGGCTTGCTCGGCGCCAAAGGGCGCGCGCGCAAATTGGCGCTCGTCGAATAGTTCGACCAAGGTGCCCCCAGGCGAGACCATGACGAGCGGGCCGAAGTCGGGGTCAAAAATACCCCCGAAGGCGAGCTCAACACCAGGTTGCGCCTGCGTCTGCACGGTTACCCGCGCGCCCAGGCGGGCGGAGAGTTGCGCGTAGGCCGCGCCTAAGGCCACCTCGTCGTGCAAATTGAGAACCACCCCGCCCACATCGGACTTGTGATCGAGGCCTTGTTCGGCGGTTTTGAGGACGACGGGGTAGCCCAAATCCTGACCTGCGGCGCTCACCGCCTGCGCATCCAGGCAAACACGGCTCGGGGCGCAGGGGACGCCAAATTCGCCGAGCAGCTTCAGGCTCGTGACGTCGTCCAACGCGCTGGGCAGCGGCGGGGGCTGGGGAAGGGTCGGCGCGGGCCTGGCGGGCCTGCTGCGAGCATCGGCCCAGGTTTGCAAATGCCGCGCCGCGTCCAGGGCAAGGGCCGCACCATTCAGGCACGGCACCCCTGCCTCGGCCAAGTCTTGCCCGAGCTGGCGATTGTGGGTTTGGCCAAAACTGGTGTAGACGAAGACGGGTTTGTCGGTGCGATCGACCAATTGCTTGGCATGGGCAAGCAATTGGGGCTCATAGACAAAATCGTCGCGCAAATCCGCCTCGAACCCCAGCATGGACACTTCGGGTGCCTGCGCGAGCAGGGTGAGGCCCCGGTCGAAGACTTTGGGAAATTCATCGGTCAGATTGCCCGCGCAATCGAGGGGGTTGGAGGGATCCAATTCGGGGGGCAATGCGGCGCGGAGCGCGGCCTTGGTCTCCGTACTCAAAACCGCGAGCGGCGCGCCCCGCGCCTCGGCCAAGTCCACCTGCATTTCCCGGAGGCCGCCGCTGTCGGTCACCAGCCCCGCGCCGCCAGGGCCTGGAATGCGGCCCGTTGAACCAAGCAGCGCCGTATTCATGAGCGCATCGACCGTATCGACGGCGATGGCGCCGCATTCCTCAAACACCGCCGCGTAGGCGTCGTGCCGCCCTGCCAAGGCCCCCGTATGCGACCGCGCAAGGCGGGCGCTTTCTTCCGTGCGGCCAACCTTGCAGATCACGACCGGTTTTCCCGCATCGCGGGCCAATGTCAGGCTCCCGATCAATCCTTCAGGATTGCGCGCGCTTTCCATAAAGACGGCGAGGGCTTTGGTGGTGGGGCGGCGCGCGGCATAGGCAATGTACTCATCTAGGCTCGCGCCAATTTCCTGCCCGGGGGAGGCCATAAGGTCGAACCGAAAGCGCGGATCGTTCATGCCGAGCACCGAAAACACACTGCCCGAATGGGCGATCAGCGAGATCCCGCCAGGTTTCATATGCGGGGCGGGGTAGAACCCCGCCACCAGCCCAGTTTGCGTATTGATGAGGCCCATGCCCGAGCCGCCGCACACGGGCAGATCGGCCTCGTGCGCGATCTGCCGCAGCCGCGTTAGGATCGGGGTTCCGCTGGCGGTTTCGCCGTGGCACGAATCAAAAATGACCGCCGACTTAGCGCCAGCTGCCAGGGCGTCGAGCAGGGCACCCTCCAGATTGCTGCTCCCCACCCCCAGGATGACCAAATCAGGCGCGTGGCTCAAGTCCTTGAGCGAGGTTAGGGCCTCCTGCCCCAAAATCGTTCCCCCGCGCGGATTGATAAAGTCGATCTGGCCGCCGTACCCCGCAGAACGCGTTGCCTTTGCCAGCCGCTCGCCAAAAGACCCTGGACGGGCTGAGGCCCCCACGACGGCAACGGACCTTGGTTCAAACAAGGGCGCGAGGCGCTGCGCCATCTTGTTAGGCTTTATACCAACGACCAAAAAAGCTGACACTTTTTTGGTCGTTTTGTGTCTTACGGCAGAAACGCTTTGCGTTTCGCCTCCGACGGGGCCTTCGCTTTACCCCGAGGCGCGTGTCCGCTGATCTCGGGGCCGCTGCGGGGGCCGCAGTCGCGGCCCTTATACCAGCGACCATCGGAGTCATTCTGGATCGCCGCTGGTATTAAATTTGGGCGGGCGTTTTTCGTTGAACGCTTTGGAACCTTCGGTGAAATCCTCCGACTGCAGCATACGCTCGTAGTGCGGCATATCGCTCTTCCCCACCCAGGCACGCCGCGTCGCCGCATGGCCGCTCTCGACCGAGCCATGGCCGTATTTCCGCCTATATTCTTTCAGCGCCTGGGGGACCAGCGGCGCGCCCTGGGCAATCGTGTCCGCCACCTGGCGGGCATGATCTTGCAGTTGGTCGACGCGAACGACATCGCGAACCAAGCCCCAATGCTTGGCCTCATCGGCGGGCATCTTCCGCCCTGTCAAAATCAGGTCCATGGCCACGTTCGGGGGAATGCGGTGATGCAGCTTTTGAATGGCCCCCGCATCGGGCAGGAAGCCGTGCTGCATTTCGGGCAACCAAAAATAGGCATCGTCGGCGCAAAGGATCAGATCGGCGCCCAAGGCCAACTCAAACCCCCCGCCGATGGCCCCGCCCGCGACGGCGGCAACGACCGGTTTGTAGAGGTCAAAATATTCTGTGAGGCCGCCCAGGCCACCGGGCCCCAGGTTAAACCCGCGCTCGGGATCGGCACTTTCCCCAGCGGCAAAGGCCTTGAGGTCCCATCCTGCGGAGAAGATATTTTTGGCGTTGCCAGCGCTGGAGAGCAGGCCGACTTTCAAGTCCTTGTCCTCGTTCAATCGCTTGAACGCCGCGTACATATGGGTGCTGAGCGCCAGGTTGATGGCGTTGACCGGTGGCCGGTTCATGGTCACCTCCAACACTGCGCCGCGCACTGTGACGTCAATCAACTCCGACATGCCCGTCTCCGTTCGATGGGCGAAACTTTAGATTTCGGCGAACACATGCGTCTCGGCTTTGGCCCCTGGGTGGCACACCGCGCCTTTTTCGGTCGAGCCGACGGTCTGCGCGTAGCGCCAAATCGCGCCCGAGTTGTAATTGTGACCTCGGGGTTGCCAGCGCGCGCGGCGCGCGGCCAGTTCGCTCGCGTCTAGATCGACCTCAATGGTGCCTGCGTCGGCGTCGATGGTGATCAGATCGCCGTCCTGCAACAACCCGATGGGGCCGCCCACCGCCGCCTCGGGACCGACATGGCCGATGCAAAACCCGCGCGTCGCCCCAGAAAAGCGCCCGTCGGTAATGAGCGCGACCTGATCCCCGCGCCCTTGCCCGTAGATGGCCGCCGTTGTCGCCAGCATTTCGCGCATACCAGGCCCCCCTTTGGGACCCTCATTGCGAATCACCAGCACGTCCCCGTCGGCGTAACGCTGTTCCTGCACCGCGGCGAAGCAATCTTCCTCGCATTCAAAAACCCGCGCTGGGCCGCTGAAGGTGCGCTTGGCCATGCCCGCGACTTTGACGATGGCCCCCTCGGGCGCCAAATTGCCCTTTAGGCCGACAACCCCGCCCGTGGGGGACAGCGGGCGCGATGTCGGGTACACGACCTTTTGGTTTGGATTCCAGGCGACGGCCTCGTGGTTCTCGCCCAGGGTTTTGCCCGTCACCGTCATTTCATCGGTATGCATATAGCCGCCCTCGATCAGCGCCTTGATCAGCAGCGGGACGCCCCCCGCTTCGAACATGTCTTTGGCGACGTATTTCCCCCCAGGCTTGAGGTCGGCGATGTAGGGGGTATCGCGGAAAATATCGCAGACATGATGCAGGTCAAAATCGATGCCGCATTCGTTGGCGATGGCGGGCAGGTGCAAGCCCGCATTGGTCGAGCCGCCCGAGGCCGCAACGACGCGCGCCGCGTTTTCGAGGGCCTTGCGCGTGACGATCTGGCGGGGGCGAATTTGCTGTTCGACCAAGTTCATGACCGCGACGCCTGACTTGTAGGCGTAGGTATCGCGAATCTCGTAGGGCGCAGGGGCCCCCGCCGAATGCGGCAGGGCAAGCCCAATCGCCTCCGACACGCAGGCCATGGTATTGGCGGTAAACTGCGCCCCGCACGACCCCGCTGAGGGGCAGGCCATGCACTCGAGCAGATGCAGATCCTCATCCGACATGCTGCCGACTGCGTGCTGGCCCACGGCCTCAAACAAGTCCTGCACGGTCACGTCGCGGCCCTTGAAGGTTCCAGGCAGGATCGACCCGCCGTACAAAAACACCGAGGGAACATCGAGGCGCACCATGGCCATCATCATGCCGGGCAAGGACTTGTCGCACCCCGCCAGCCCGACGAGGGCGTCGTAGCAGTGGCCGCGCATGGTCAGTTCGACGCTATCGGCGATCACCTCGCGCGAGACCAGGGAGGATTTCATGCCCTCGTGCCCCATGGCGATCCCGTCGGTGACGGTGATGGTTGTGAACTCGCGCGGGGTTCCCTGCGCGGCCTCGACGCCGCGTTTGACCACCTGCGCCTGCCGGGTCAGGGAGATATTGCAGGGGGCGGCTTCGTTCCAGGTTGTGGCAACCCCGATCAGCGGCTGGGCAATGGCTTCATCGCCCAGGCCCATGGCGTGCAGGTAAGACCGATGCGGCGCCCGCGCGGGGCCAAGGGTCGTATGACGGCTGGGCAGTTTCGACTTATCAATCTTGGTCATGGTGCGTGTCTCCCACTGATGAACCTTGTTCTTAACCAAAGACCAAAACCGCGACCAAATCAATGGGCACCTTGGGCACCGCACAAAGATCGTGCCATCTGGACTTCCCGAAACGAACGGTTCTGGATCCTGCGACTTCGCTTCGCTGCGCGCTGGATGACGCTGGATGGGGACTTGCTGAACTTAGGGCCTCATGTCCGCCCATTTGTTGGCCATGGAAGCGCGCCATGCGACACTATCGGCCTCACTGGATTATGGACACCCGATTGAATTCTAATACCAGCGGCGAATAAGAATGACTCTTATGTTCGCTGGCATAAGGGCCGCGACTGCGGCCCCCGAAGCGGCCCCGAGAATAGCGCGAAAGCGCCTCGGGGTATAAGCGGAGGCCCCGTCGGAGGCGAAACGCGAAGCGTTTCTGCCGTGAGACATAAAACGGCCAAAAAGGTGTCAACCTTTTTGGCCGTTGGTATAACATGGTACATGCTCCCGTGATCATGAACCCACCCCTGCCATGCGATCCGCGATGGCAACGATGCGGTGCATGTCGCGCAGAACGGGCTTTTCAATTAGTTTTCCGTCGATGACCACCAGGCCTGTATCTGCGGCCTTAAATTCGGCGATGATGCGTCTGGCGCGGGTGACTTGGGCTGCGCTGGGGGTAAAGACCGCATTGAGGGTGGCGATTTGCTTGGGATGGACCGACCCTTTGCCCGCAAAGCCCAGGTCGCGGGCTTGTTCGGCGGCGCGGCGTAGGCCCTCGGGGTCTTCTAAGTCGAGAAAGGGAACGTCGATGACGTCGAGGCCCGCGCTGGCGGCGGCGTGGACGACGCGGCTGCGTGCGTACATCAAGGGTTCCCAGGCGTTCTGGCAGCGCAACTCCGCCGCCATATCGACGCCGCCGAAAAATAGGGCCTCGATGCGATCGCACGCGTGGGCGATCTCGTAGGCCGCTTCCAGGCCCGCGTTGGTTTCGATGATGACATGGAGGCGGGTCGCGTGGCCACGCTCGCTCAACAGATCGTGCAACAAAACCACCTCGTCGGGAGTTCGCACTTTGGGCAGCATGAGCGCGGGCGGCGGGGTGTCGGTCGCGAGAACGGCGGCCACATCCTCGTGGCCAGCGCGTTCGCGCATGGAATTGATCCGAACGATGCGCTCGACCCCATCGTCAGCTTGGCGATGCGCGAACAAAGCAAGCGCCTGGCGGCGCGCCTCGGCCTTGTCTTTGGGGGCAATGCCGTCTTCTAACTCCACACAGACCATATCGGCGCCCGAGGTCAGCGCCTTGGGAAACAGATCGGGGCGTAGGCCTGGGACAAAAATGAAGGAACGACGGGGGCGGATCTGACGGTCGGGTTTCATGGTTTTATGCGCCTCTCGCAAGCGGACGCCCTTCGGCAGCCAGCATCTTGCCCAAAATTTGGCGAACCCGTGTCCCCGCCTTGTCGGCGCCAAGTGTCACTTCTAGGTAGGCCATTGCGCGCGGGTCGGCGCTGACTTGCGCCTGGATGCGTTGGAGCAAATGCTTGTCCTCGTCGAACGCTGCTGTGACGCTCGCTTTGGTCTTCTCGGCGACCTCTGGAGGCAAGTCTTGTACGTCGAAGGCAGCGCCCCAGAAGTAGTGAGTTCGCCCGCGCCTTGACGGCGTGAGGATGTGGCAACCGCGCATGATGAAGTCAGCGCGCCCGCCCGCCGCAGGGGCAGGGTCGTGGACGTTCCAGTCGGAAAATGAAATCGCCAGGCTCGGCATGCGGCCTTTTTGCACGCGCCGAACGGGCTTATCCTCGGGGAGGCCCATGCCCGCGCAAAATAGGGGCGACAGGGGCGCGGGATCGAACGCTTGTTCATAACATAGCGTCTCCCCCTCCATATAGGTCTCGGGCGCCTTGACCCAATCGTTCTGTTTGAACGTATTCTTGTGCAAAAAGGCGATGTGGGTCAGGTCGAGGACGTTTTCCCGAATCAAGACCCAGTTGGCGGCCACATCGTAGTACCCGTGCAGGAAGCTCCAGCCTGGATCGACCTGATAGGCGACGTCAGGCGGGTCACGGTCAATGGCGTCGGCATCGCCCATCCAGATCCAAATAAACGCTCCCGCCTCGCGCACGGAAAAGGCAGGAATTTGCGCCGTGCGCGGGGTCATGTCTTGTGTTGGCGCTTTGGTGCAGAAACCAGTCCTGTCGAACTCCATCCCATGGTAGGGGCAAACGATCTGATCGCCCTCCACATGCCCCTCCAACAGGGGCGCCCAGCGGTGGGGGCATCGGTCGTAGAGGGCGACGGGGTCGCCATTGCTCAAACGATACAGCACCACGGGCGTTTCCAACACCCAGCGGGCGAGCGGCCGCGCGCCCACCTCATCACGGTGCGCCGCGACCCACCACATGTTGCGGGGATAGTTGTCTTGCAACATACCGTTAGGGACAAGTTGGCCCTTGCGATTGGTGCTAAGTGCCGTTGCCTCTTGTGCCAAGCTCATATCATGTCTCCTTATAGCAACGGCCAAAAAAGTTGACACTTTTTTGGCCGTTGCTATTAAAACCTAAGGGATGAATGCGTTTCGTCTCATTGCGGTTTTGCTTCTGGTCCTTGGCTTTGTGGCGGGCGTCAGCGCTTTGGTCTCCACGGGGGTCTATGCCTGGGCTGGGCGCGCGCTCGGCTTGATCCTCCCTTGGTCGGCGGGCCTGGGGTTTGCGATCGCCTGGTGGCGCAAAGCTGCCGTTACATCGCGTTCCCCATGAAGGTCACCGCCGCGAAGCTCCAAGGATTTGTCGCGGGTCCGCCTGCCTCGATCCAGGCCTTTTTGCTGTTCGGCCCCGACACGGGCATGGTCGCGGCGCATGCGCGCACCCTGGCGCAGCAGATTGTCCCCGACGATCAGAACGACCCCTTCAACCAGGTGCGCATTGCGCCCGAGGAGTTGCGTGAGCACAAGACCCGGGTCGCCGATGAACTGGCGGCCACGACCCTGATGGGCGGGCGGCGCGTCGTCCGATGCGACGGATTTGGCGAGCGCGAACGCGAGGCCATCGTCGACGCGCTGGCCGTCGCTGCCGACGGCGATAACCGCCTGATCGTCACGGCAGGGGACCTGAAGCCAGCCTCCAAACTGCGCAAAATGTTTGAAGCCGAAGACTGGTGCGCGGCCCTGGCTTGCTACGGCGACGAAGGGCGGAACTTGACGGACCTGATTCGTCACACCTTGGGCGCGGCGGGGATGGAGGCGGATCGCGACGCGCTCGCGGCCTTAACTGCTGCCCTGGGCGCCGACCGGTCTTTGAGCTTACGCGAACTCGAAAAACTGATCCTATACAAGGGCGCGCCAGGGCGCGTGACCGCCGAGGATGTGGTCGCCGTCATCGCCGACGCCGCCCCCCTGGGCGTCGATACTTACCTCTATGCCCTCACCGCGGGGGACCTCAGCGGCGCCGACGCCGCCTTGCAGCGTTTGTTGGACGATGGCCAGGCGCCGATCCGTTTGCACAACGCTTTGACCCAGCACTTGGCCCGATTCACCCAAGTTCTCGGCAAGGGCAGTGACATCGCTGCGGCGGCAAAGACCCTGCGTCCGCCCCTGTTTTGGAAGGTCAAAGACACCTTTCTAAACCAGGCCAGAGGCATGCGCCCCGCGCGCCTGTCGGCCGCGGTGCAGGCAGCCCACCAGGGCGGGGTGGACCTGCGGGTCAGCGCCCTCCCGCCGCCCCTCGTGCTCTCGCGCCTCACCCTTCGCCTTGCGCACCTGTTCCGCTAAATTTCTGGTTTTTGAGCGCCCTTGGTCTTGAAGGGTCCTGCGGCGTTCCCATATGCGCCTTCAAACGACCATAGAGGCCAATCTCGCTGCGCTTTTATCCTCAGTCCTCCCACGTTAACTCAACTCGCGTAGGGGTCTTGGCGCCCGATCAAGAGGGCGAAGGCGGCGAACCTGGCCGGCTAACTGCAAAGGAACCATCCCATGGGAAAAGTTATCGGCATTGACTTAGGCACCACCAACTCCTGCGTTGGGGTCATGGAAGGCAAAGATGTGCGCATTATTGAAAACGCCGAAGGCGCGCGCACGA
Organism: Alphaproteobacteria bacterium; assembly: GCA_965229645.1. Lineage (GTDB taxonomy): Bacteria > Pseudomonadota > Alphaproteobacteria > UBA7985 > UBA7985 > CAXQZM01. The sequence continues at coordinate 1,900,858 of OZ245893.1, read as the reverse complement.
CCCCGTCCATGGTGGCCTTTACCGAGTCAAACGAACGCCTCGTCGGCCAAGCGGCCAAGCGGCAGGCGGTCACCAACCCAGAAAACACCCTGTTCGCCATCAAGCGCTTGATCGGCCGTCGCCACGATGATTCGGCTTTGGCGGCCACGTCCCACCCCGTCCCCTACAAAATGGTCAAATCCGACAAGGGCGATGCCTGGGTCGAGGCGCGCGGAGAAGCTTATTCCCCGCAACAGATTTCGGCCTTCATCTTGCAAAAAATGAAAGAGACCGCCGAGTCCTATCTCGGCGAAACCGTCACCGAGGCTGTTGTCACGGTTCCTGCCTATTTCAACGACGCCCAGCGTCAAGCGACCAAAGACGCGGGCAAAATTGCGGGCCTAGAAGTCAAGCGCATCATCAACGAACCGACCGCGGCGGCCATGGCCTACGGCCTCGATCAAAAAGGCGAAGGCACCATCGTGGTCTATGACTTGGGCGGGGGCACCTTTGATGTATCGGTGCTGGAGGTTGGCGACGGCGTGGTCGAAGTCAAGGCCACCAATGGCGATACCTTCTTGGGCGGGGAAGACTTTGACAACCGCATCATCGACTACTTGGCCGACGAGTTCCAAAAGGATCATGCCGTCGATCTGCGCAAGGATCCCCTGGCCCTGCAACGCCTGAAAGCGGCGGCTGAAAAGGCGAAAATTGAACTGTCCTCGGCCACCGAAACCGAGATCAACGAACCCTATATCACAGCCGACGCCTCGGGGCCCAAGCACCTGGCGCTGAAGCTATCGCGGGCCAAGTTAGAAAATTTGGTCGACGACCTGCTCGACCGCACCATGGTTCCGGTCAAAAAGGCCCTCGACGATGCGGGCCTCAAGCCGTCGGCCATCGATGAGATCGTTTTGGTCGGCGGCATGACGCGCATGCCCAAGGTCAAGGAAATCACCAAACAGTTCTTTGGCAAAGAACCGAACCAGTCGGTCAATCCAGATGAGGTGGTGGCCCATGGCGCGGCGGTGCAGGGCGGCATCTTCCAGGGCGACGTTAAGGATGTCTTGTTGCTCGACGTGACGCCCCTGTCCCTAGGCATCGAGACCCTGGGCGGGGTTTTCACCCGCCTGATCGAGCGCAATTCGACCATCCCCACCAAGCAGTCGCAAGTCTTCTCAACCGCCGAGGACAATCAGGCCGCCGTCACCATTCGCGTGTTCCAGGGCGAGCGCGAGATGGCCATGGACAACAACATGCTGGCCCAATTCAATTTGGAAGGCATCGCCCCCGCCCCGCGCGGCTTGCCGCAAATTGAGGTGACCTTTGACATCGACGCCAACGGCATCGTCAATGTTTCGGCGACCGACAAGGGCACGGGTAAGGAGCAGCAAATCACGATCCAAGCCAACGGCGGCTTATCGGACGACGAGATCGAAAAGATGCGCACCGACGCCGAAGCCAACGCCGAAGCTGACAAGGCCAAACGCGCTTTGATCGATGCCAAGAACCAAGCCGATGGTCTCTACTACTCTACCGAAAAGCAACTCAAAGAACACGGCGACAAGATCTCTGAGGACGACAAGACGGCCATCGAAGCCGCCATGGCGGAGCTCAAGGAAGTCATGGACGGAGACGACAAGGAAGCGCTCGACGCCAAGACCCAAGCCCTGGCCGAGGCGGCCATGAAAATGGGCCGGGCGATTTACGAGGCCTCGAACCCCGAAGAAGCTGCCGAAGCTGCCGCCGACGCTGAAAACTTCGACAAAGAAGATGTCGTCGATGCGGACTTTACCGAGGTGGATCAAGAGCCCGACTCTGAACCCAAGTCTGAGAGCAAGTAAGCGCCTTTGTTGAGATCTTGGGGGCCTTGAGGCCCCCAAGCCGTTTTTGAGGACCCCCATGGCCAAACGCGATTTTTACGAAGTGCTTGGCGTCGCGAAAGACGCGGACGACAAGGCGCTGAAATCTGCTTTTCGCAAGCAGGCCATGAAGTATCACCCCGACCGCAACCCCGACGATGCCAGCACCGAAGCCAAGTTTAAGGAAGTCAACGAGGCTTACGGCATCCTGTCCGATGCGCAAAAGCGCGCCGCCTACGACCGGTTCGGCCATGCGGCCTTTGAAGGCGGCGGCGGGGGCGGCGGCGGTAGCCGTGGCGGCGGCTCGCCCTTTGGCCAAGGCGGCTTCGAGGGCTTTGGGGACATCTTTGAAGAAATGTTTGGCGGCAGCCGCGGTCGGGGGCGCGGGCGGGGACGCCAAGCCCAAGGGGCGGATACCTCGTTCAAGCTCGACCTACACCTCGAAGAGGCGCATCTGGGCCTGAAGAAATCCCTCAAAGTTCCCACAGCGGAGATGTGCGCGTCCTGCCATGGGTCTGGTGCCGCCGCGGGCGCGCAGCCCGTAAGCTGCAAAACCTGCGGCGGGCGCGGCGCCATTCGCCGTCAGCAAGGGTTCTTTTCGGTGGAGCAAACCTGCCCGTCTTGCCACGGCGAGGGCAAAGTTATCGCCAACCCGTGCCGTTCCTGCAAGGGCCAGGGCCTCACCAAAACGACCAAAACGATCGAGGTCGATATCCCTGCGGGCATCGAGGACAATATGCGCATCCGCATCGCGGGCAAAGGCGAAGCAGGGCGTCGCGGCGCGCCTGCGGGCGATCTCTACATCTTTCCAGAAATTCGGCGGCATCGCATCTTTGAACGCGACGGGTCCGACTTGCACGTCACCGCGACTATTTCCATGGCCAAGGCGGCGCTGGGCGGAAACTTAGAGGTTCCTAGCATCGACGGCAAGCGCCACCGCGTTACCATACCCGAGGGCACCAATTCAGGGGCGACCTTCCGCCTGCGCGGCCTGGGTATGAACATCTATGGGCGGCAATCGCGCGGGGACATGTACGTTGACCTCAACGTTGAAACCCCAACCAATCTGACCGACCGTCAGCGCGAGATTTTGCAAGAATTTGAAGCCGAAGGCGAACACGCCTCGCCCAAAGCACGCGGCTTCTTCGACAGGGTCAGTGAATTTTTTAAGGGATAGGGCCCGCGACCGCGGTCCCGAGAATCGCCAAGAAAGCGTCTCGAGGTATAATACCAGCGGCGGTTGAAAATGACTCTTTTGATCGCTGGTATAAGGGCCGCGACTGCGGTCCCCGAAGCGGCCCCGAGAATAGCGCGAAAGCGCCTCGGGGTATAAGCGGAGGCCCCGTCGGAGGCGAAACGCGAAGCGTTTCTGCCGTGAGACACGAAACGGCCAAAAAAGTGTCAACTTTTTTGGCCGTTGGTATAAGCGCGCTATGTCTCAAAAAGTGCTGACCCTCTATTTTCGTCCCCTCTGCGGTTTTTGCGCCGCCGTAGAACGGCTGCTCCAATCCAAAGGCTATGCCTACACCAAGATCAATATATGGACCGAGGCGGGCGCCAAAGACGAGATGATCGCGCGCACGGGCGGTCGCGCAACGGTGCCGCAGGTCTTTGCTGACGACCTCTATATAGGCGACTGTAGCCGCGTCCAGGCCCTAGAGGCCGCGGGGGAGTTGGACGGCTTGTTGACCAAGACTTGATCGGTCCGCAAAGCCTTAGCAACCTGAGGCTTAGGTGGCGCTTTGCCGCAACGACGGGGTCCTTGCAAACCGCCCTTGGTATCAACTCTCCAAATAGATGATGGGGTTCACGGGATCTTCCTGAAACCGCACCTCAAAGTGCAGCCGGCCATTGACACCCGTATCGCGGTTGCCCGCATGCGCGATCACATCGCCCCGACTGACCAAATCGCCCCGCGCGACGGTCACGTTCGAGTTTTGAGCATAGGCGGTGTAGTAGCCATCGGCGTGTTTGAGCAAAACCAAATAGCCCCGACCACTGACGCCGGTCCCAGCAAAGGCGACAACACCATCTTCGGCCGCCGATATGGGCGCGCCAGCGGCGACTTTGATTTCGATACCATCGGCGGTCTTGCCATTGCTTTGGCGTCCAAAGCGCGTAAGAACGCGCCCGCGCGCGGGCCATTGAAACTTGGTTCCCCTTAGCGGCGGCGGATCTGGCAGCATTACGGGTGTGCTCGGGGCCGTTGAGACAACCACCTCGCGCGGGGGAGTTACAGGCGTCGGCGACGACGCATCGTGTGACCCTGGCCCTATGGGGTCCAAAAAGACGCCACTCTTGCCGCCCGTTGGGGCCCCTGGCAGCGCCACGAGACTGGCGCCACCGCCCGACGCCGACCCAGCGACAGCCCCATGGGCGCTGGGAATGCGCAGTTGCTGACCAATCGAGAGTTGATCGGGATTGGTCAGGGAATTGGCGTTCATCAGCGCCGACACCTCAACGCGATAGCGGCCAGCAATCGCGTTCAAGGTTTCGCCCTTAGCAACGCGATGGGTCACCTCGGCCTGGGTCTCGCCGTCGCTTGCCGCCGATGCCACGGCCTCGCTGCCTGCACCGCCAGGCACAATGAGAATTTGACCCACCGATAACTGATCGGGATCGCGAATGTCGTTGGCCGACGCCAAAGCGGCGACGGGCACACCGAGGGCACGGGCGATGGAGGAGAGCGTATCCTTGGGTTGTACACGATAGTGCTGGCTGCCCGCGCGCCCGACCACGATCGAGGTGCCATCGGCGGGATCCGCCGCCGCGTAGCCTGGCACCTCTAGCGTTTGGCCCACGCTCAAAGACGGGGAGCTGCCGAGATCGTTCAAGCTGCTGAGTTGCGCGACCGTTACGCCGAATCGCGAGGAAATGCCGTAGAGCGTATCCCCTGGCACCACACGATACAGGCCGTCGTTTCCGACGTCCCCTCTTGATGTCTGTGTCGGCGCAGGGGTTTGGCCGTCGGCCTTGGTCACATTCAGGGCCCAGGCCAGAACAAGGACCAGCAAGGTTTGGAAATAGGGAGATCTAAACATAAGAAAAATAAGAAGTGTTGAAATACAATGGCGCTGAAATGCCTCATCTCTCACGACCAGGGCAACTAAGCGATTGAAATTCCCCGCAACTTTCTAGGGAACCGTTGCCCAAATCCCGCACCTTTTTTATGTCTCACGGCAGAAACGCTTCGCGTTTCGGGCTTTTTGGGTTGCGGTCTCTACTCGCTCGCTCAGCCCGACCGCAGGACGGGGCCTTCGCTTTACCCCGAGGCGCTTTCGCGCTATTCTTGGGGCCGCTACGGGGGCCGCAGTCGCGGCCCTTATACCAGCGATCACAAGAGTCATTCCTGGTCGCCGCTGGTATTATACCCGCGAACATAAGAGTCCTTCTGGGTCGCCGCCGCTTAAATCCGCGCGTGGATTTAAGCGGCGGCGACTCCGCTGACCATGGGAACGAAGCGCGTGACCCCGAGGGTTTTGGCCGTCACGCGAGTCTCTGCGGTTCGAGTATAAATTTTCAAGGTCTGCTGGTCGTCCTGCGCGCCGACGGGGGCAATGAGACGCCCACCGACCGCCAGTTGCGCGAGCAGTTCTTGTGAAACCGTTTCGGGCGCGCACGTCAAAATAATGGCGTCGAACGGCGCGCCCTGCGGCCATCCCGCAAACCCGTCGGCCAAGTGCAAATCGGCGTTGTAGATTTCGAGCCCAAGCAAGCGCGCGCGCGCGCCGTGATGGAGCTCAGCGATGCGTTCAACGCTGGTCACGCGCTGGCATAGGCGGGCGAGAACAGCGGTCTGGTAGCCCGATCCTGTCCCGACCTCTAGCACACGGCTCTCCGGGGTCACGGCCAACTCCTGGGTCATTTTGGCCACCACATAGGGCTGCGACAGGGTTTGGCCGCCCGCGAGCGGCAGGCTCTGGTTTTGGTAGACGAGATGGCGGTAGGAGGGGGAGACAAATAGCTCCCTTGGCACCCGCTCTATGGCGCCCAAGACTCGGGCATCGTGGATGCCATCGCGCCGCAAGGCCATGAGCAACTTGAGCACATTGGGGGCGTTGGGATCGGCCCGCAAGACCGCTACCGCTCGGCAGGCGGATCTGCCGCGGGAACGAGACGGGTCACCCCGCCCATGTAGGGCCAAAGCACCTCGGGCAAGGTAACCGACCCATCGGCCTCTTGATAATTTTCCATCAGCGCAACCAAGGTGCGGCCCAAAGCCAAGCCCGATCCGTTCAAGGTATGAACGTGCCGCAGGTCCTTCTCCCCGCGCCGGCGGGTGCGCGCGTTCATGCGGCGCGCCTGGAAGTCGCCGCAGTTGGAACAGGAACTGATTTCGCGGTACGCCGCTTGTCCAGGCAGCCAGACCTCAAGATCGTATGTCTTGCGGGCGCTAGGTCCCATGTCGCCCGCGCACAGCAACATGAGACGATACGGCAGGCCCAGGGCCTTGAGGATGGCCTCCGCGCACTGGGTCATCCGCTCCAGCTCTGCCGCTGACTGATCGGCCTCAACGATCGACACCATTTCCACCTTGGAAAACTGGTGCATGCGGATCAGGCCGCGCGTATCGCGCCCTGCTGACCCCGCCTCTGACCGGAAACAGGGCGTAAAGGCCGTGTAACGGTGGGGCAAGGTCTCCGCAGGGACGATCTGATCGGCCACCAAGTTGGTCAAAGAGACTTCCGCCGTGGGAATCAAATAGTGGTCGCTGGTGGTCTTGAACAGATCCTCTTCGAATTTTGGCAAGTTGCCCGTGCCGTACAGGGCCTTGGCCCGGACCAAGGCGGGGGGAGCGATTTCCTGCAAGCCGTGCTTATCGATGTGCATATCGAGCATGAAGGCGGCGAGCGCCCGCTCTAGCTTGGCTAGGTGCCCCCGCAAGACGGCAAAACGTGCGCCCGACATGCGCGCTGCGACGTCAAAGTCCAGCAAGCCGAGCGCTTCGCCAATCTCAAAGTGCTGCTTGGGCGCAAACGCAAAGGCGCCTGGGGTTCCCCATCGGCGGACTTCGACATTGTCGGTTTCGTCCGCGCCCTTCGGCACATCTTCCAAGGGCGCGTTGGGCAAACTTTCGAGCAGGGATTGAAGATTCGCCGCATGGGCCTGTTCTTGGGTTTCCAGGTTCGCTATGGTTGCCTTTAACTCCGCAACCCGCGTCATGGCGGCTTCGGCCTCCGCATTCTGGCCCCAGTGCTTGAGACGGCCAATGGACTTAGACAGGTCGTTCCGCTCAGATTGGAGGTCTTGCAGGCGCGTTTGCGCGTCGCGACGCGCCGTATCTTGCGCGAGAATCGGTGCCGACTGCGGCGCCAAACCACGCTTGACCATGGCGGCGTCGAAGTGCTCAGGATGGGCGCGAATGGCGCGTATGTCGTGCATGGGGCGGGTTTAACGGCCTAAGAAAGCCAAGTTAAGCCCCTTTCTCTGGCGATGGTGCCGCATCCTGGTAGTCGGGGTCGAGGTAGGGGTTGCGGGCCAATTGCCGTCGTTCGATCAGGCGGCAGATCACAATCGAGGCCTCGAAAAGACCGTAGAGCGGAACGAACAGCATGATCATGGTAATGCCGTCGGGCGGCGTCAAGGTCGCCGACGCGACCATGCAGCCCACAACCGCGTAGCGGCGCTGCTTGGCCAAAACAGACGGGCGCACGATCCCCGCCATGGTGAGCAAGGCCAAGGCGACGGGCAGTTGAAACGCGATGCCAAAGGCCAAGACCATGCGCATGAAGAACGCCGCATACTGGTCAATTTTGGGCAAGAAATCAAAGCCGAGATTTTGGGTGAACCCGATCAGGAATCCAAAAGCCCAGGGCATGACGATGAAGTAGCACAGGCTGGCCCCCGCCATGAGCAGGAAGGGACTGGAAAGTAAAAATGGCAACCCTGCGGACTGTTCGTTTTTGAGCAAACCTGGCGCCACAAATCGCCAGATCTGATACAGAACAAAGGGCAAGGTCACCAACATGCCCGCGTAAAAGGCCACTTTCAAAACCGTGAACAGCGCCTCGGTCGGCGCCGTCGCAATAAAGGTGGAAAAGGACACCGCATCGTCGGCATTGAGGTAACGGGCGATGGGCCACTGGATCAGCGCCATCAGCTGGCGCTGAAAAAGCAAAAAAATTACAATGGTAGCCGCCAGGACCGACCCGATGATCCAGAGCAGACGCTGGCGCAGTTCACGAATATGCTCGCGCAGGGGCGCCGATGACGGGTCGGCCTTCGTCCCGACCAAGTCCTCTTGGCTCATGCGACCCGATCTTCGCTAGACGGCATCTTGCGCGCGCGCGATGGACGCGATGGAGCGGCAGCGGAGGAGGAGGCGCGCGCAGGCGCGCGGCGTGCTTTCGGTTTGGCCGCTTGGGGCTTTGCGCTCTTGGACTTCGAGGGCTTAGTTTTTGAGGGTCTGGCTTCAGAGGACTTGGCTTGGCTCGCTTTGGGTTTGGCGGGCGTGGGTTGCGCCGATTTGGGTTTCGCAGATTTGGGGCGAGAGGTCTTCGCGCTTGGCCCGAGCGCGCTCTTTGCTTGTTCAGCTTGGGAGTCGGCGTGGGGGGCGTCCGTGGGTTGCCACAGGTCTTGCGCTGGCTTGCCAGGCGACTGGATCGCCGCCGACGCCGCGCGTGTTTCCTGGTCGACTTGGTTGAGGCTCTTGGAAATCTCGCCGCCAGGGTCGAGGGCGTCCTTGACCAAGTTGCTGGGCCGAAGATTGCGCGCTTGGGCGAGCATCTTCCGTTCCTCGGCCAAACCTGCGTCGTCGGCCATGGTGTCGATTTGCCGACGGAAATCCCGCGCGAGGGTCTGCACGTTCCCGATCCACTTGCCAATGGTCCGCAACATCCCTGGCAAATCGTCTGGACCCACGACCAGGATCAGGACGATGGCGATCAACGCAATTTCTTGCGCGCCCATACCAAACATCTATGGATCTGCCTTATTAAAAGAGAGGTTCGGGGCGGCGATCGCCGAACTTAGGCCTTGGGGGATTTTTGCGCCGAAGCTTTCTTCGCTGCGGGCTTTTTCGCCGACGCCCCATCGCCCGAGGCGGTCTCAACCTCGACGACTTGGGCTTCTTGGGCCTCGACTTGCGGTGCCTCGTCTTCGTCCTTCGCCTCGTCGGCGCCTTCCTTCAGCCCCGAGCGGAAGGAGTTGATGCCCCGACCTATGTCGCGCATGAAGGCGGGAATTTGTCCGCGCGATCCAAACAAAACCAAGGCCAGCAAGCCGATAACGACGATGCCCTGCCAACCCCATGAACCGATGAATGCAAACATGAAACGAATCTCCTATTTTCTAAAAACGTACACGAGGTCAGGATTGATGCCGACGCCGAAGCGTTCCCCTGGAGGCGGCAGAAACTGACCATCCATTTTGCAATGTAGATGCAGCTTTCCGCGCGCAGTTGCAAGGGCCATGTGGATCATAGATTGACGGCCCAGTTGTCGGGCTGCTTCTACCTCCACAATAGGCATGCCAGGTCCCTCAATGGGGCATAGGCGCAAGGCCTCGGGGCGGATCAAGACCTCGAGCGCGGCCTCGGCGGGCAAGTCGGTTGGGCGCAGACGGCCCAGATCTGTTACGACCCATCCCTGATCGACCACGCCCTCGATCAGATTGGTTTCGCCGAAAAACTGCGCCACAAAGGCGTCGGCGGGTTCAAAGAATAACTCATTGGGCACCCCGATCTGGGCGATTTTCCCCGCGCGCATGAGGGCCAGGCGGTCGGCCATGAACAGGGCCTCGTCGGGGTCGTGGGTGACCATGAGGGCGGTGGTGCCCGTTTCTTTGATGAGGTGCAGCGTGTCGTCGCGGACGCGGTTGCGCAAGGAGGGGTCAAGCCCTGAAAAAGGTTCATCGAGCAACAAAACTTCGGGGCCTGCTGCCAGGGCCCGGGCTAGGGCCACCCGCTGCTGCTGGCCCCCCGACAATTCGTGCGGCAGGGATTTGGCGTGGTCGGCCAAATCCAGCCGCGCGAGCAAGTCCGCGACTTCAACCTCTTTGGCTCTCGCGCCGCGATAGCGCTGCCCAAATCCGACGTTCGCCGCCACGGTCATGTGCGGGAACAGGGCGAAGTCTTGGAACATGAGGCCGACCGAACGCGCCTCTGGGGGCACCTGCACGCGCGCCGAAGAAACGGTTTGCCCCGATAGACGCACCTGGCCTTGGGTCAGGCGGTTGAGCCCCGCCGCCAAGCGCAAGCACGTGGTTTTGCCGCACCCTGACGGCCCGAGTAGGCACAGGAACTCCCCGCGCTCAAGCGCAAAACTCACCCCGTCGAGCGCGCGCAACCCCGCCCCGTACGCGTAGGAAACTTGATCGAACTCGAGCGCGGCAACCTCTGGCCTTGGTTCCGTCACGGTCCGCCCTCCACCTCGGGCCTCAGGTCGGCCTGGGCGGCATCGGCGGCGGCTTCGCCCTCGTCCTCCTCCAGGTGGGTGTCGTCCATGGCCCCATAAATTTGCGGGCTGGACCCGTCGAGCAAGCCTGCGGCGCGCAGGTCTTGCACGCCAGGCAGGGCGTCCAAATCGGCCAGGCCAAATTGGTCCAAAAATGCTGGGGTCGTCCCCCACTCCATGGGGCGTCCAGGGGTGTCGCGGCGTCCTTGCGGGGCGATCCAGCCTTGTTCCAGCAGCACGTCCAAGGTTCCCCGCGCTACCGCAACGCCGCGCAAATCCTCGATGTCCCCGCGGGTGGCGGGTTGGTGGTAGGCGATGATCGCGAGGGTTTCCAGCGCGGCCTTGGACAGCTTGCGCGCCTCCTCCCGCTCCCGCCGCAGCAAGCCCGCGAGGTCAGGCGCGGTGCGAAAGGCAAAGCGCGTTCCCGTTCGCTCCAGAGTCAGGCCACGGTCTGCGTAGTCGTGGCCCAGCACCTCCATCACCGCGTCCAGATCGGTTTCTTCCCCGACGAGGGCGCTAAGATCAGCCCCTTCCATGGGATCGGCAGCAGTAAAGAGGGTCGCCTCAATCAAGCGCTTGGCTAGCACAAAGTCCATGGGCGGGGCCTTATACCAACGGCCAAAAAAGTTGACACTTTTTTGACCGTTTCATCCTAGGGTATTCGCGTCTGATTGGACAATTTGTATGGCCTCTTGTATGGCCTTATGGCGTGACGCGGAAAACGCTGTAGAATCAAGTCTTTAGCAACAGAAACAACAGCCAGGACCGAGCCACGCCATGGGTGAAACACTACCTCTATTCACAACATCATTCAACCAGAGTCTTTCCGTGGAGAGCCGTCCCGAGCATCTGAGCGGAGATGGCGGTGCCATTGTGCAGCGCGAGCTGCTGGAGCGCTCAGGTATCATCTCGTGGCTGATGGCTCGGCTTGAGGATACGCGCTGTTCCCACCAGATGATCTATCCTTTGGCTGAACTCTTGCGAACGACGCTTCTGCTTTTGGCTCAGGGTTGGCGTGATCAGGACGATGCTGATGCGCTGCGCTATGATCCAGTGTTTCGGCTGTCAACTTCGTGCAGGCGCAGCACGACGCCTCTGGAACAAGAGCGCTATCTGCCTTCGCGGGCCTACCTTGTCGCGGTTGCTTGATTTGCCCTCCAGAGAAGCCAACCTTCAGGTCTTACGCGAGAGCGAGGTGGAACTGACTGGCCGTCGCCTGCGGGCCGAGCGTCGGGGACACCGCCCTCCATATCTGGCATTGGTGCGCTAGAATAGATAACTGATCCAATTTGTTGTAAAGAACACCGTCAGTGTTGCCTGCACCCATGTGAACAGCCTTTGAATAGCAGAAGGTTTTTCGATGGAACCGAGCGAGGTAGTGACGAATTCGACTGTTTCAGCCCTCAATGGCGGCCGTTTTGGACTTGGTCTGCACATGCATGTGCTCTGGGACGATTGGCGATAGGCTGGATAGTGATCCGTGCAAACATGCTTGAGATCAAACATTTCAAGCTGATCCCAAAGTCCCTGTCCCATTGCTACATCTCTGTTCTCAAGCTGAACGCCGCAAACGCGCCGCCCATCTCGATCATAAGCTAGCCAGATCCAATATTTTTTCTTTTTTTACAGAGTGCCACATTTCGTCTAATTCCATGACACTAACAGGCTCAACCTCGCCTGTGTCCTCGCGGAATTTCTCAATGTCATCGCCTAACTTTGACGAGATGATAGACAAATTTCTTCAGCTCCAGGCTCGTCTTGGCTTTCCGCGCAAGACGTCCAAGACATCATCCTTGCCGCCGTCAAAGGATAAGAAAGCCCGTCGTGCTGCCTCAAAGCCTGATGGAGTCAAGCCTGAACATAGGCCCTTTTATCGCACCAAGACAACCAATCCTGATGAAGTGATCGACCATGGACCAGCAGGTTGTCGTCAGTGTGGTGTGGCATTCAATGGTGATGAGGCCAGCGAGGTCATCGGAATTTACGAAGAGATTGATATTCCGCCTATCGTGCCTCGCGTTCTTCATCATCGCCCTCTGGCCTGCGTTTGTGCGGGCTATGCGGCGCGGACCAAGGTAGCAACCCCTGCTGCTGCCACGGGCTCACCCTTTGGCCCAGGGATTGCGTCTTTGGCGGTCTATCTCAAAACCTTCCAGCTGTCCTCCTATGAGCGGTTGCAGGCTCTGTTCGCTGATGTGTTTAGCCTCAAGATTAGCCAAGGCGGGATCAAGAATATTTTGGCCCGTAGCGCCGCAGCCTTTACCCCTGGTTATGAAGCCGCTCTATCGGCCTTACGCCAAGCCAAGGCCGTGGCCAGTGATGAGACAGGCATGAGGATTGAGGGTACCAACTCTCAGCAGTGGGTCTTTGTGAGCAAAGATGCCATCGTTCACCATGCCGATTATACCCGCAAAGCCGATGTGATTGAGGAGATTATGGACGGGCATCGCCCTGACTATTGGCTCTCAGATCGCTACGCAGCTCAACAAAATCACGGCGTGCAACATCAAACCTGCCTTGCACATCTGGCCCGCGATACAGCACGGGTGCTGGAGGTGGGCGATCAAAAGTTCGCGCGTAAACTCAAAAAGTGGTTCGATGCGGTCTTCACCCTGTCCAAGGATATGACCTCCATGACCAGAGCGGAGATTGATGCCCAGGTGGCAAAGCTCGAAGCCCGGATCGACAAGTTGCTAAAGTGGAGCAAACCTTGCTCCGAGACCTGGAAGTTGGTACGCAAAATGCGCAATGCTAGGGATCAGCTCCTAACCTTCACAAAGGCTCCTGGCTTGGTGGAACCAACCAACAATGAAAGCGAACGCGCCCTGCGCACCTCAATGATCCAACGCAAGGTCACCAACGGCTATCGAAGCAAAGAGGCTGCTGACAACGAGTGCAAAATCAAGACCGTCGTCGATACCGCAAAACTACGCGGGGCTTCACCATACAGCACAATCTACGCTACCTTGACCGCCTAATCGTAAAGGGGGGGGTGAGTAATTACTTTGATACGGCTACAAACGCGACGACTGCGGGTAATTCTGGTTTGATGACTTGGAGTTTTGGCGCGACAATTTCCCCCAAGCTTGTTGTGACCACGCCTCGATAATCCGTACATTTCAGCCCAGCTTCCTCAATTATTTTAAACTGTTCTTGTTTGCTGTATATATAGGACGGCATGAACAGTTGAGTGTCGTCGCCGCGCAGAAACTCGGCAACATCAAGTTTCTCCTTTGGACGAAACGTTGTGGACCACTCATACGAAGGGGTAGTAAAAATAATTCGGCCGTCTGGTCCCAGAAGCCTTTTCATCTCGCTCCAAAACGATTGAGAATTGTAGGGGTCGCCTAACGATGAGACGATTAATGAAGCACAGTTGGAAGGTAACCCTGTTGTGTCTGCCGATGCGATCAAAAGGCAGGCTCCAAGTTTCTCCCAAACCTCCGAATAAGCTAGCATTTTGGGGGAGCTATCCAGCAATACAGTGCGTTCTAGAGCGCCCTTTTTCCTGCTGATTGGGGCTAAAGTGGATTCACCTGCTCCGATCTCCAGCAAATGACCTGCAGTGGGAAACCACCGCTCAATTAGCGGGTTCAACAAGCACGCACTGAGCTTGCCTAAATCTTTACAAGTTGGGTGCAGGAACTCATCGTAGTATTCTTCGGCGATTTGCTCGTAAGTTGAGACGCTGTGGTGTTGGTTTTCAGTCATTTTAGTTACCAATGATTTTTAGGCTTGGAGCAGCTATGCGAAGTGGCGCCAAGGTTCGAGCAAGGGCCTCACCAAGCCTCTGCACTGGCAGTGAGTCAGCAATTTCATTAGCACGTTTTGTTGCCTTGGTATCATCTCCAAAGGCGTTCTTTTCTGTGGAGTCAACGAAGAGGATTCCAACGGGTATATTTTGGTGCTGGATAACAATACTCATACTTGCAGGTCGGGCGCTGACTTGTCCTTGTGCTTCTTCCTGAGTCATGCCCCAGTTTTCAACAAGCGCCTCAACAGAACCAATTCCCGCAAATGCATCACCAGTCCCGTGGGACATGCTCGAACGCCAACTCCTTCCAATGATGCCGTAACGTTGTGAGTTGCGTCTGTGCCCGCCTCCGCCTCGTGGATAGTAGTCTACTAGTTGGTAAAGATATTCGGGGAATATGACATCATTCACGTGTACGGTAGCGCGAAGATCAGGAACACCATTCAAATTGCTCTCTAAGACTGCATTTTTGAGATGGGTTGGAATCTCTTGGATGTCGGCCATGCGTTGGTACTCTTCGGTGGAACTTGTTACCAACTCTTCAAATGTTCCATGCAACTGTCGCTGAACTAACTGAACGGTTTCAGCGTTGATCTCGACTTGTACACCGCCAGCACTGATTTTTTTTACTAACTTGGTTCCTAGACCTAAAATTCGGCCTAGGCGACTATTGTATGCAATCAGCATCAATGATAGCAGGATTGTACCAGGCCAAGCCAACGTCTGAATCACCTCAACAAGATTATCACTACCTACTTTGGATGGAACGGTGGCTGACTGTTCAGTGGCTAATTCTGAGTTTTGTTCTTCCAAAGTCCTTTGATTAAGCTGATTGGTTTCTAGATCAGCCGATGTCGTGGAAGTCGCCGAGTCTTGAGGCGGCAGCGGTCCTGCATTGCTACGTGAGTAGGCTATAGTCAGCAATCCTGCCAAGACGCCAAATGCCGCAGGCCACAGTGCACGACAGTAGCTTCTCAGGATGTCCTCAGGCGTGACCTACGCCAATACCAGCATGCTTTTCTGGTTCCATCTGAATGAGCCGCCTAAGCTCGTCAAACCCGGTTCTGAAGACAGACTTTTTGTATCGTCCGTGAGACCCTCGTGGTCTCGGGGCTGTTCCAATTTTTGCAGATCCAATTTTGGTGGCCCAGGTCATTGCCAATGCTAGAATACTCATAAGTAGATCGAGTTTCTTAGTGATTGTTAAGCGCGTGTCCTCTAGATTGAAGCCTTTTGTTTTTGCATCTGCAAATAGGCACTCAATGGCCCAACGACGTTTGTAGTTTTTCATGGCATCACCAGCATTTCCGTTCGTAGCGACAATCAGAAGTTCTTTTCCGCCGAATTTGTCTTTGGCCTCCCGATCCCTAGTTCTTCTAGGTTTTTTGCCCTCAATGTATTTGGATGCAAAATTGAGCCACACGGGATTACCTTGCTCGTCTTTCTCAAGATAACCTCTGAATGTTTGAAGCGTGCGTTTGGTCCCAACTATTTCGCTCAATTTCTGACGCGTACCATCCTCAAGAGTAACACGCTGGTTCGATCTGAGGCGGATCGCAGTCTGGACGCCGCTTTCAACCAGAAAGCTCAACCACTCCGCGCCAATAAATTCACGGTCCGCCAACAGGGTCTTGATGCTGCTTGCTCCGAATAAGTTCAAATATCTCTTCATGAGATCAATGCGTTGGTCGGTGTTGCTGCAACCTGGCTTATTCAACACGGTCCACATCAACGGAAGTCTATATCGCCGCGTAACAACTGCGAGAACCAGAATATTCATATGTGTGGAACCTATCTTCCAGTCGGTTCTGTCAAGACAAAGGTCCCAGCTCTTTGGAAGGTTAAGCATCTGTACAATCAGTAATGCTGACCAATCTTGAACAAGGTTTGTTTCAGAGAAGAAACGTTGAATACGGCGATAGGTGCTCGGAATTTTCGCTGCCGTGGGAAGTTTCGAACTTATGTGACTCAAATTCGGCGTCCGAGAACTGGTCATTCCAACAATCATTAGGCTCAAAACTTCAAGACGGTTCTTGCTTAATGGCACGCTGTTCGATAGCTGGGCGCTGAGGGAGTCGATGGTTTTGCGGATCATGGGGATACTCGATTCACTGTTGCAGAGCCCCCACCGCAAGCACATATCGGCTCCCTCAGCAACTACTGTCGTGCACTGTGGCCGCAGGCAAAATGCTGATCGTAAATATATTTGGTCTCATGCGTGAACTCTCCTTGCGTGAATGTGAGTAACACTTATTAGATGTAGCGAATTGTCTTCAGCGCTCGCCTTCCAACTTCTTGGCAAGAGTCGAGACATCATGGTGTTCAACAATATAGAAATCGATGCGAAGGTTTGACGCGATGGAACGGGCATGACTGCGCGAAATGTCTTGATGCATCTTGAGAATATCGGAATCGTATCTTGGACGAGAACGGAAAGTGTCCCTCGAACGATTTTGAGCGAGGCGAGGCGAATCAGCTTCCAAATGCACAATGGCTTTAACGTCGAGCGCTCTGAAAACATCGCTCGAGATCTTTGTCAAACCTTCTCCGCTATCAATAACGACGTGTCCGTCCATGATAATTAACTCTGCGCCTGGATCACGTGCCAGAGAGAAACCTTCGACCAGAAGACGTTGGTTTTCGTCAAGATCGGCATAACGCATGGTATCACGGCCGTCCAGAGTGGCATTGCGAGCAGCGGCAATGAGGCTGCCACCAGTGACATGCTGAAATACCACTAGTCCTCCTCACCCTCTAAATTGGGGGGTTGCGTAGGGTTCGTTTTTTTGATTCGCTGTGCCCCTTAACAACAACAGGGAGCCAGTGACATGGCAAATAAGAGATATGTGGTTGATCTGACTACTGAGGAACGCGAGACCCTTTTGTCGAAGATCAGCAAGGGGCGTTTGTCCGCGCGGGCAAACTTGAAGGCGCGGATTTTACTCAAAGCTGACACAGGTCCTCAAGGAGAGGGTTGGACGGACCAAAGAATTTGTGAAAGCCTTGAGACTTCATCCTCGACAGTTGCTCGGGTTCGTGAAACCTTCGTGTTGAAGGGCCTTGAAGCCGCGCTTGCTCGTAAGCAGCGGGTGCATCCTGCAGTGCAGCGGGTATTTGACGGGGAAGCTGAAGCCAAGCTGATCGCGTTGGCCTGCTCGCAACCCCCTGAGGGCTACGCGCGTTGGACGACCCGTTTGTTAGCCCAAAGGGTCGTCGAGCTTGAAATTGTTGACAGCGTTCATTTCAACACCGTGGGTAGGACATTAAAAAAAACGAACTTAAGCCTCACCGCAGCCGCTACTGGGTGATCCCACCCAAGGAGAACGCAGCCTTTGTAGCGGCGATGGAGCATGTTTTGGCGGTCTATCAGCGCCCACGAGATCCCAAACGACCGCTGATCTGCTTGGATGAGGCGGCCAAGCAATTGGTAAGTGAAACACGCCTGCCCATTCCCATGGCTCCCGGTCGCACAGCACGCCATGATTATGAGTACAGGCGCGCTGGCACCGCGAACATTTTTATGGCGTTTGCGCCCCTGGAAGGGAAACGTCACCTCAAGGTTACCGCCCGTCGTGCTAGAGCCGATTATGCCCATTTCCTAGAAGATCTCAGCGATAGGCATTTTGCGGACGCTGAGAAGATCGTGCTCGTCCAAGACAACCTCAACACACACGCCACAGCGTCCTTATATGCAGCCTTCCCGCCTGAAAAAGCCCGCCGCATCGCCGATCGCTTCGAGTGGGTTTTTACCCCAAAACACGGCTCCTGGCTGAACATGGCAGAGGCAGAGCTGTCCGTCCTCTCGCGCCAATGCCTTAAGGAGCGCATCGAATCTCAAGACGAACTGGCATCCGATATCAAAGCCTGGGAGACACAACGAAATCAACAAGTCGCAATCGCAAACTGGCAATTTACAAACGAAGACGCGCGCGTGAAACTCAGAAAATTGTACCCGTCAGTTTGAGAGATTCGAAGGACTAGGTCGGCAAGTTTGCGCAGAAATGTTGTCTTTCCGACCCCAGAAATACCCGTAAATGCGATGACGTGCTGGCTCACACCTCAAACTCCAAACCAGCCCGCTTGACGAGGCAGCCGATCAAATCATGAGTAAGCTTGTATATTGACTGCTGAGGGTGCCCTTTAACAACGCCTATAGTTCTCAATTCGTCGATCGAAACCGCTGGTTCAATATAGGAAACAAGCAAATAATTGATGACCTTGACCGGGCGCTCCAGTGTCGCCTCCCAATCTTCAAGCTGTTTTTCACTGTAGACTGACCGACCACCCGTCAATTGCATGAGGTCTTTCGTAGACCTCGCCAACGCTACGCTCTCTAGGATGCCAAGTGCTGTGATTGCCTGTGATGGAGGATTCTTAGACGTGCTCTTGTAGAAGAATAGTAGCGATCCTGCTGGTCCTAGTTTCGACTGGGCCCGACAAAGGTAGACTTTCCGGATCGTGTTGCCGGGTCTGGTGATCCTCTCGGCTTGGGACGCGCCGCCAAAGAGATCCCCTTGGATCGGACAATAGAGATCCGGGTAGAGCGTGTCGTGATAGCCTTCTTGGATCGGGATACCAAACCCGAGCGTGTCATCATCGAACACAAAGCGCGGATAGTTCTTGCGCGCTTGCTCAAAATCCGTCTTTTCATCTAGTGAAGACAGCGCCTCGGCAGAAAAATCGCGTTCGTAGATGTATTCGCCGTTGGCATTCTCGCCAGCATTCCTAAATCCGTAGTATTCCAGAAGCTCCATCAAAGCTACCTGATCTTCGTAGGTCGTGAGGTATGCAAGGTCGTATCGGTTTCGCTGTGCATACCATAGAACCTGCTTCAGTAACAGCTCGCCCAACTTGACCCCACGACTTTCCGGCGCGACCTTGAAGGTACAGATCTTCAGGATTTTTGCAGCTTTCGTAACGGCATCTGTATCGCCCTCATCTTCGTCTTTGCGCAATATAAGTCCAGCCAATTGGTCGTTGTTGTAGACGACCCAGCACGAACGGTGTTGCTTGACGCACTTCTCACGCCACCAGTCATCGAACTCCGGGTAGCCATTCCGCAAGCTATCGAAAAATTTGTCCTCTCCGTCGATCTCATGAGCTTTCACCTCGCCCACATGACGGATAGGGACCTCTTTCGGTTCATAGGTCTGGATGAGTCAGGGCAATCGCACTTCAAAATCCTTGAATGAGTGTCTTTAAGAACTCGTTGCTCCATCCCGCGCGTTTGAACTTGACGCGATTTGAGGACTTGTCGTTGTTAGCCTTTATGATGTTCAAAGCAATGCGCCGTAAGGCAGCAAAGTTTGCAGGTGCGTTGCCCTTTCTCGCACGATGGAAGTCCTCGTTCATCACGACATCTAGGGACCAATGTAAACTATTTTCAATCTGCCAATGACCACGGATTAGATTGGCAGCCTCCTGAGCGGTGCTCTGCTTTGACATAAGATAAGTCCGCTCTTCTTGGCTAACTTTCCCATCAACTTCACGCTTATACAACACATGGACGAAAGCAGAAAGGTGGGGCCAATCATGGGTTTGTGTCACATAATCTGGGACTTCATAAACTCTATAGCGGCGCTCCTCAATACGGCCATGGTCAGCATCTGTGGAACTGTACTCATTCGCCCAAGTCGTTTGTGGGTCTGCAATACAGGTCTGAATATCGTTCATCAACCCCTTCTGGTTGGCCCTGAGTTGTATGCAATACTCTGCACCTTGAGCGGCGATCAGTTCGCAGGTCTCGCGTTGGCAGTGCAGGGCGTCGGCGGTAAGAGTGATACCACGAATATCAAGCAAACTCACGCAGCGCTAAAATCTCACTGCCTGCCTTAGCGCTTTGAGTAATACCAAGACTTAACCGCGCTCCATGGGCAAACGCCGTGACCAGGTTAAGGTTTGACTTCTTGGCAGCTTTATCAAAGCTCCCACGCAACTCCTTACCATCAATAGCAACGGCCTTTTGCTTTTCATCAGTGTTTGCAAAGTCAGCTCGAAATTTTTCAAAAAACGCCTGAAAACTGTCTGGCTTCATCAACTGAAACAGGCGTGAAAATGCGTCGTGACTGGGTAAACCCAGAGGAAGCTCCAGAAACTCGCGCAAAAAATCCTCCTTGCTGCGAGCAAAATGTTCCATGTCCACTGCGGTTTCACCCCCACATAGGGCGCACAAAAGGCTTATCGTCATCAAGTCGCAGAACTTGTGACGAGGGGCATTGCTCGTGCGAGGATCATCTAACTCGTTGAAATAATTGACTAGTAAGGGCATGTGTCGGCTCCATCTCGTGATGGAGACCGCCGAGTCCCTTTAGAACAAATTGTCAACTCTCAAGTGCGATTCCCCTGCACTTTTATGACCGTTTTGTGTCTCAGAGTATAGGCGATAGCCATAGCCTTACCGCCACCCTCTGACCCTACGAACGTCCTGTTCTTGCGCCCCAAAACGACGGGCTTGGCCTCTGCCTGGCGCAGGGCAACCCTGTCGGCTAGGGCCAGCCCCCGCGCCTTGTCCTCCACGGCATAGAGCAGCGCAATGCGGGTGATGGCCTCCTGGGCGATGGCGCTGCCTTGGGAGGCAAAGATATCCAAGAACTTGCGCCGAACATGGGCCATGCACGCCACCTCATGGGCCTTTTGCTCACCGAACAGACCATTGAGCCTGAATAGCCGTCGACATGAACCCAGCCTTTGTCGTCTTTGAGATGCGCGACGGGATGTTCGCCCTTGCGATCCCTGGTGAACTGATACCAGACGCATGGGGGCGACTGGCCAGGCGGGGACCGACCTGCGCCATCTTCTGCGCTGTCAGGTTCTTGTTGTTGCCATGGCCGTTCATCACGGACATAGGTCCAAATCCTCGCGGTCTTGGTTTTCTTATGACCAGGGGCCTGCATCTTGACGGTCGTATCATCGGCGAACAAGGCTTGACCATTGCGCACGATATAGAGGCTAACAACGACAAGTCCTTAAATCGCGTTTAGTTCAAGCGAACGGGACGGAGCAATGGGTTCTTGAAGACACTCATTCAAGGATTTTGAAATGCGATATCCCTGCTCCCTGATCAATTTGGTGGCCGTAAATGTAATCGCCAACACCTGCAACCCTACCTCCCAAACGGGGATATTCTCCTTTCTTCGCAACAATGCACTCTATAAGGTCTGAAAATATAGAAGCCTTTATATAGTTCCCGCTAAATCTGGGAGGCGCAAATCCGCACGCCATAACTCTTCTTGGTCTTTGATCAGGACCATCCCAGCCCATCGCCATTCTTATGAATTCTTGCAATTCAGACTGTTTCTCCAGCTGAGTGTTTAACTTTGTAAAAGAGTTAAAGTCCCCAATTTCTGCAGAGAATCGAATCCTTCTGGGCAACCATATTCTCGCTGGAAGTCGGCTAATTATTGGTGCTTCATAAATAATTCGGCTGAATTTCTCCAAATCTATTCGAATATACCAAGACAAAAACATCTTTATCTTGTGACCGAAAAATCGATTATCTTATTAATACTCTGCAAGAAACCTGATTGGTTAGAGTGATTACAATGTCGAATGTCGCTTCCAAAAACATCACCAAATTCGACGCTTTTATCATTGATGTGATCCATGATGTCTTCAATGTACGTCTTGCTTGTTTGGGCCTTACTCTTCCAAAGGTCCCATTTTGAAAAAACTACTAAGGTTCTTTTGAAACTACGAGCTTCTCCATGAAGGGTTCCAGCTAAACCAGTTATGAAGTTCATATGTTCTAACTTTCTTTCGGGGTCAATTCTAGTTTGACCTTCGTCTTGGGCATGATCTACCATTATTATCAGAGAGTCTGAAATTCGACGTGATTCTTTTTCCCCCCAAGCAAACTTGCGAGGCATATCTATAAAACCAATATGGTACTGATCTTTTCCCCTGTTTGCCGCCCAAACAACAGATTCAGGTTGTTCGGTTTGATCTTGTTCTGTAGCATCGAAAAACAAGTTTGAAAGCATGGTTGATTTTCCTGTATAAGGGAGACCAACCACAATAACTGTGTTATAAAGCTCGATGGACTTAAGTTGTCGATAACCCGAAGTTTTTTTCCCCCAATAACCAACAGGTGAAGTAATATTCCGCAGAGCGATGAAAAATAAAATTGCTCCTGCAGATGTGACCACAAAAAGAAGTAAAAAGGGACGTAAAAATTCGCTTATTATTGGAAAGTTACTTGTGTCAAATATGAGGTGATCGGGATCAAACGCAAGAATCCCCAGAATGGCAGCTAATGACGGAATAATTGTTGCAACAATGCTTCTCACATTGTTAAATACCTTCCACAACATATGGTAGATCCCTTTGATAGACTCAGAATTAATATCTATTTTATATAGATATAGACCCCGTAGTTTCTATGTCAATATTGTTTTCCTGACTTATCATGGGAATCGCACTTGAGAGGCAAGCGTCCGTTGGGGGAGCCCTTGAATTTTCAGATGTTGAACCCCAGGGCCCTGAACTCCCATGGCAAGAGCTCATGGATACGGATGATCTTATGGTCAGCGATACGAGCGAGGACCCAAGTGATACCAACGGCGAAAAGAGTTGACACTTTTTTCGCCGTTGTATGTCACACGGCAGAAACGCTTCGCGTTTCGCCTCCGACGGGGCCTTCGCTTATACCCTGAGGCGCGTGTCCGCTATTCTCGGGGCCGCTGCGAGGGCCGCAGTCGCGGCACTTATACCAGCGAACATAAGAGTCATTTTCAATCGCCGCTAGTATGAGCCATGCTTGGGGATCGACTTGGTTGAGCTTGGCGGTTTCGATCAGAGTAAAGGCGATGGCCAGAACCTTGCCGCCGCCTTCTGATACTACGAACGTCCAGTTCTTGCGCCCCAAAAGCGACGGGTTTAGCCTCCGCCTAGCGTAGGGTGACCCTGTCGGCAGAGGGTCGCGCCGTTGGACTAGATCGGTTGCCAACGCCCTTGCGCCTTGTGGGATTTCAGCGACGCATCGATGAAACTGACACCCGCGACACCGTCCAGAACCGTTGGGTGCCCTGCCCAGTTCTTAGGCGCTGTGCGGCCATCGTGTCGTGCGGCAATCGCCATGGCGAATTCCAAGTACAAATTCGCCCAGGCTTCCAGAATGCCCTCGGGAAAACCGCGGGCGGCGCGGACCAGGCGCTCGACCTTGGGGGAAACGCCGTGACCATGGCCTCTGCTCATGATCTGATCGGGGTGGCCGAATTTGGAGACCTTGAGGAAATCGGCTTGTTCTAGGTCCCACTCCAAGCCGCCCTTGCGCCCGTAAACACGTACCCTTAGGCCGCCACGGTTGCCCGAGGCGTAGCGCGTCGCCAGCAGCGTTCCAGGGATTGTGTCGGCGTGCCGCGTGCCCATGAACACCGTGTCCTCCAAGGTCTTGGGCTCACCCAGGACGTGCATGTCTGCCCGAACGTGCGTCAGGGGCAAGCCCGAGACGAAACTGCCCAAGTGCGCCGCGTGGGTGGCTATATCGCCCGTACAACTGGTCGGGCCCGACTGGTCGGGGTCGAGCCGCCATTTGACATGATCGGCGTTCAGGGCGGAGGTCTCCATCATCCAATCCTGCATAAACTCGGTATGGATTTGATTGACTTCGCCGATCTCGCCCGCGGCGACCAGTTCGCGCGCCTGGCGAACCATGGGAAAGCACGACATGGCATAGCCAACGGCGAAGACGGCATTTGCCTGATCCACAATCTGGGCCAGGGTCTGGGCTTCTGCAACCTCGTTGGTAAGCGGCTTGTCGCACAAAACCGCGATCCCCTGATCCAGGAAGGCCTTGGCAGCGGGGAAATGCAGGTGGTTGGGCGTTGTCACCATAACCGCATCGACGCCGTCGGGACGCGATGCCTCAGCCTGCGCCATACGCTCAAACGACGCATAACACCGCTGGGGGTCCAAGTACCACTGCGCGCCACGGTCTTTGGCGCGCGCAGGATCCGACGATAGGGCCCCTGCCACTACATCCCAACAATTGGTCATGCGCGCCGCCGCGCTTTGTGTGACGGCGATGCGCCCGCCGCCGACGATGCCCAGGCGCAGGCGGCGGGCAAGCCGAGGGTAGGGACCCTCATAGCTGAACTTTTTTGGCAAGAGTTGGGAAGACATAAGCCGATCTCAGGTTGGCGCGGGCGCGCCCGCTGGCAGCAGTTCGACTGCCAAAAAGACGCTAGGGGTAAGGGTTTCGAATTGGTGCCAGGGGTAGGTCCCTGCCGCATCGTACATGGGGCGATGCGTGATGCCTGGGGCCATAAGCTCCTCTAGGTACAGTGTGCCTATGTCGTGTTCTCGGCATTGTTGCATTTTCCCAAGGCCGATGACTTGGGTATGGACCTCCCGAAAACCTGGCACGGGGCAAAAGGGATGATCCCGATGAAGCCCGACATTGAGCGGGACCGACGCAGCGTGATAGAAGGTGAGGCCGATGCGCCCAACCCATACCTTGGGCGACATATAGTGTTCGATCCCGCGCAATCGTTCCTCCTGCCGAACTTCGTAAGCGCTTGGCCAGGCGCGGCGGATCCGCGCCAGAAAGGCGTATTCATCGACAAAGCCGTCAAACCCATGGACGATAATCACCTTCTCGATATTGGCGAGACCGACGTCGATCAAAATGCTCGACTGGAGCGACGGCAAGGTCTGCCCTTCCACGGCGATGGCCGTGTCACCAACATTGAGGACGATGGCCCTGCCGTGCAGGTGATAGTCGGTTTCGTCGGTAACGAAGCGGACATCAAAGAATGGTTGCGCGAAGGTGAGAGTTTGCGCGGGCATCTTTCGAACGTTCTCCTTTGTCTTGGGTCGCCTGTGCGGTTTTAAGCCCTTTTTCGGCGCGGCGGGGCGCTGCGCAGGTCCGAATTCAAATCCTGCGCGGGAAACGTTTCAGGCAAGGCCGCAGGACGGGCGCAGCTTGAGTCTATGTCCTGAAAGGTGCCCAAGCGAGGCGCTGTTTCGATTGCGTCCATAACCTCAAAAACATGGTAGGCTAGGTCGCCGCTGGCGCGCGCGGGGCGCCCCTCGCGAATGGCGTAGGCCATGTCGAGCAGCCCCAGGCCTCGGCTATCTTGGTTGTAGCCGTGGCGGTTGTGGACCACCTCCCAATCTTGACGATCTGTCGGGCGTGGCTGGTGCGACCAGCGGGCGCTTGCGCGGGTCCTTAGCCAGACCTCGCCGCCGAAAATATTGGCGCCGTGGACAGGGTCGGGGTCGGGGATGCAAATCGTTCCCTCCTCCCCATAAATCTCAAAGCGCGGCGTTTCGCTGTCCCAGATGTCAAAGCTCATGGTCATATGCCCGATTGGGCCTGACGCGAACTCGAGCAGGCTTAGGGAGTGGGTATCGACCGACACCTCCATCATCTGGCCATAGCGCGGGCCGTTTTCGATCATGCGCTGGTCAAAGGTTCGCCGCGCCATTCCCGCGACACGCTTGATCGGCCCGAGTAAGGCGACCATGGCACTCAGATAGTAGGGGCCAAGATCCATGAGCGGTCCCCCGCCAGGCTGATAGTAAAAGTCTGGATTGGGGTTGTGTCGTTCGGTGCCGTGGGTGCCCGCAAAGGCGAAGACGCCCGTGGGCGCGCCGATCCGCCCCGCGTCCAAAAGCCGCCGAACCGTCTGCCAACGCCCGCCGAGAAAGGTGTCGGGCGCGCTGCCAAGATAGAGGCCCTGTTGCGCGGCGAGGGAGCGCAGGGCCTGACCGTCGGCGCGCGTCGTGACCAGCGGCTTTTCTCCGTACACATGCTTTCCCGCGGCCAACGCTTGGCGGCTCACCTCAAAATGCGCTGCTGGGACCGTGAGGTTCAGCACGCATTCGATCTCTGGGTCGGCAAAAATCTCCTGCGGCGTGCAGGCTTTGACAAGGCCGTAGCGGGCGGCGCTGGCCTGCGCCTCGGCCAAGTCCAAACTGGCGCATGCACGCACATCTAGGGCCTGAAAGCGCTGGCAGTTCTGAAAGTAGATATGAGAAATGCGCCCGCAGCCAATGACGCCGACCCTTAGGGGAGTCACGACGCGCGCGCTGCCAACAGGCGTTTTTGCGCGGCCAATCGGTACGGGGCGTTCGGCGCTCCGTACCCCGCGTAGGCCCCGACCCGCTGCACGATTTCAAAGAAAAACCCCTGATCGGAAGGCTGATCGTAGAGCTGATAAAACTGCCCGTTCGCATCTTCGTCGTAGAGCAGGCAAAGCGATTGCAGACGATCGACTGTCTGCGGGTCCAGGCCAAAGCGCGCCGCCACATCGGCGTAGTAATTTTGGGAAACCCGCAAGGGCTGGAACCCGTTGCTCAGTAATTGGGCCGCCGTCTTAAAAATATCATGGCTGGCGAAGGCCAGGTGCTGGATTCGCGACCCGCGCGCGGCCTCGACAAATTGCCCCGCGAGGGTCTGCGATGTCTCTGCGCCGTTGAGGGTCAGGCGCAGTTTTTGGTCGGTCGTTTCCAGGGCCTGGCTACGAACAAGGCCCCCTGGATCAACTATATGGATCAGCGGGCGGCGGTGAATGGGGAAAAGGGAGGCATAGAACAGGGCCGTGCTGAGCATTTCCTCGTAAGCCATGCTTTGGCCGACATGATCCACCGCGTGCAAGCCCGCGCCCGTTGGTTCTGTGCCGAGGAACTCGAATTCATCTTGCCACAGGGTTTGGTACGCTAAACTGTCGTCGATAAATCTAAAGAGGCCGCCGTCTTGGGTCTCAATGGTCGGCAGCCCCGAGTCGGGGGACGACGCGCGGACCCGCGCCACCTTGGTTCCCAAGGCCGCCGCGCGCGCCACCGCGCCCTGGGCGGACTCGACACGCAGGCCCAGCTCGCGCACGGGGCTATGGTTCCTTGTTGGTTTTGTCGTGTGGTTGAGAACCAGGCGAATTTGCCCCTGTTGCCAGAGGTCAAGGTCCTGCGCCTTATGGTTGGCAACCTTCTCAAACCCTAAGGTGGCCAACTGATCCGCGAGCCCCCTGGCTTGACCCGCCGAGAACTCGAGGTACTCAAGACCCGCAACGCGCGCGCGCGACGGCAGACGAGGTAAAGAAAGGGATGCTCCCGCGTCCACGCGCTGCACATCGTCGATCAAGGCGGTAAGGGCAGCGTAGCCGTCTTTGGCGATCAAGGCGCTGTTCGCGCGGCGAAACTGATCATTAAAGATTTCGAGGGAAATGGGCCCCTCGTAGCCTGTAGCGAGCACATGGCCCAAAAACCCCGCAACGTCCAAGTCCCCTTCCCCGGGCATATTGCGGAAGTGGCGGGACCAATAGAGCAAGTCCATGGCAATGCGCGGTGCGTCGGCCAGCTGGACGAAAAAGATCTTATCGCCAGGAACGGCGCGCAAGGTTTCGGTGGGCAAATCGCGGCCTAGGGAATGAAAACTATCGACAATGAGGCCGAGGTTTGGATGATCGCAGCGGCGGACAACCTCCCACGCATCGCGATGGTCATTGATATGGGTGCCCCAAGCCAGGGCCTCGTAGCCCACGCGCACGCCGTGGGCTGCCGCTAAATCGGCGAGCAGCCGAAAGTCGTCTGCCGCCCGATCAATCCCCCCCAAAGCCTCGGGATGGACGCAGGAGCAGACGAGCATCAGGTCGGTGCCCAGTTGGTTCATGAGGTCAAATTTGTGTCGTGCCCGTTCCATGGCACGGGCCCGCAGGTCCTCGGGCAAGCACTCAAAGTCCCGAAACGGCTGAAACAAAAAAATCTCCAGCCCCAGGTCCCGAACCCGTGCGCCGACCTCTTTGGGGCTGCCGTCATGGGAAATGAAGTCTTGTTCAAAAATCTCCAACCCATCAAAGCCCGCCGCGGCAATGGCCTCGAGCTTTTGATTGAAGTCTCCTGACAGGCAGACCGTCGCAATCGACGTCCGCATGGGCCTAACCCTGATACCCCAGCAAACGGGGCAGCCAAAGCACCAGATCGGGATTGAGGATCAGGAACACAAGCGCCAGCAAGAGAACCGCCAAGAACGCCCAGATCTCGCGAATTATGTCCTTCAGCGGAATCCCCGTTACTGCGTTGGTCACAAACAAGAGGATCCCGTAAGGGGGCGTGATCAGACCAATCATGGCGTTAATGACGACCAGAACCCCGAAATGAACGGGATCAATTCCAAGGGTGCGCAGCGTCGGGATAAAGAGGGGGACCAAAACCAAAATGATCACGGTCGCGTCCAAAATGCACCCCAGGATGAGAACCAGCACGTTGATCAGCAGCAAGAACATGAGCGGGCTGAGGTCGAGCCCGCGCAGCACGTCGGAAATGAGCTGGGGAATATTCTCCGCCACCACCACGTAGGTCAGAATCATCGACGCGCCGATCACAAGCCCTACGGAGGCCGAAGATCGGGCGCTATCGACAAATATGTGATAGAGCGAGCCCGCCTTTAGGGCGCGATAAAACACCCCCGCAAGCAAGAGCGAATAGAGCGCAGCGATCGCTGCGGCCTCGGTGGGGGTTGTGACGCCGCCGTAAATACATACCAACAAGATGATCGGCATGAGCAAGGCGGGGAAAGCCTTGCGGGTGATGCCAGGCAAGGCGCGAAGCGGGGTGGGTTCCTCCCGCCCAAAATCGCGACGATAGGACAGCCAGGCGTTCATCCCCATCAGCACCGCGCCCATGACCAAGCCAGGCAAAATGCCCGCCAAGAAGAGCGCCCCTATGGAGGTGTTGGAGACCAGGGCGTAAAGAACCATGGGGATCGACGGGGGAATGATCGGGCCAATCGTGGCGGTGGCCGCCGTAAGCGCCGCAGCGTAGCCGCGCGAATAGCCGCCGCTCTTGACCATCATCTCGATAATAATTTTGCCGATGCCTGCGGCATCCGCCACGGCGGACCCTGACATGCCCGAGAAGATGAGCGAGGCCATGACATTGACATGGCCCAATCCGCCACGGAAGCGCCCGACAACCGCAACGCAGAAATCCAGCAGGCGGTTGGAAATGGTCCCCGCGTTCATGATGTTGGCCGAGGTGATGAACAGCGGCACCGCCAACAGCAAGAACCCGTCAAACAGACGCTGGACCATGGTTTCGCCCGCAATCGCCAGATCCTGCCCGCCAACGCCCAGATAGACCAGAACGCCCGCAATCAGCGCCATGGCCACGGGGCGCCCCATGGCCGCGATCAGGAGGACGGTGAGCAACCCCGCAGCCAGCGGCGCGCTCATGGTGTTTCCGCGCGTTTGGGCGGGCCTTGTTCACCAGGGTCCTGATCTTCCGGCGGCAGGCCCCGCATGGCAACATGGACTAGATGCCAACTGTACCGCACAAACAGCACGACAAGGAACAAGATATAGGTAAAGAATAGCCATTTGACGGCGATTTTGTCGCCGGTGATGGGGATGCGCAGCGTCTGAATCGTCTTCAACTCCTTCAGGCGATTTGCCATGATCGCGTCCCATGTTGCTGGGAACGACCAAATCAAAATGGCCAAGACTGCCCCGACACTGACGAAGGTCAACAGCTTCTTCCATCGTTGCGGCAGGGAGAGGTAAAGAATGTCAAAAGTCACATGGTGGTGCTCGCGCACGAGAAAGCTACAGCCAAAGAACACGGCCCAAACCCAGAGCAAGGAAATCAGGTTCACGGTCCAGCCCAAGGGATCGACCGATTCCATCCAGGCCGCGACGAACGGGATCGGCATGAGCCACGCAAGCTCGGAGACGTAGCGCGCAAAAATCTGCGCCAAGAATGTCAAAAAAATTGCGGCCAACAAGAGGGCCGCAATTCCTTCTGTTAGGCGGAGGAACCAGGTCTTAACAAATTGCACCTTCGCTCCCCCACTTAACTGAAATAGGTCTAGGTCTAATTCCCCAGCGCGTTGATCCGATCCAGCACACCGTCTGGCCAGGAGGCGGCAAATTCGCTGCCCACGTACTGCGCCTGCACATGCTCACGGAACGCGGCCAAGTCAGGGGTATAGATTTCAACGCCTTGGCTACGGATGAAGTCGGCCAAGCTATTTTCCTTGTCCAACTGCTTGAGGCGACCATAGGCAGCGGCGGCGTCGGCGGCACGCTGAACCGTGAGCTGCTGATCGGGCGTCAGGCTGTTCCAGGTTTCTGCAGAAAAGGCGACGTAGTTCAGGTCCACGAGGTGCGAGGTTAGGGCAATCTGCTTCGTGACTTCGTAGAACTTGGCATCGACAACGGTGGGCAGGGGGTTATCCTGACCGTCAACAGCGCCCGTCGAAAGGGCTGTATAGACCTCACTGAAGGCGAGCGGCGTGGGGGACGCGCCCAAGGCCGCGCCGAGGAACTGCCAAGCATCCGTCCCTGGCATGCGAATATTGACGCCCGCGAGGTCGGCGGGGGTTTGCACGTCAACTTCCGACCTGGGCTGACGCAGGTTCACATGCCGACGACCTAGGTACATAACGGACAGCAACTTGACGCCCAGTTCCTCCTCAACTGTGGCCTTGAACGGGTCCATCAGCGGGTCGTTGAAGACACGAACTTGGTGCGCAGCGTCCTGATGCACATAGCCCGTCGCAAAAATCGAGAACTCGGGGAAAAACTGCGCAAGTTCTTGGGCGGAAGCGATGGACATGGTGAGGTTGCCGCTTGCGATGGCTTCCAATTCGGTGCCTTGCGCGAACAAGGTTCCGTTATAGCCAGGCTGATAGTCGGCAAAGTCCGCGACCATGGGGGCAAAGACTTCCGCCATGGCAACCGAGCGCTGATCGGTTTCGGAACCAGCGGTCGCGAGGGTGAAGGTCAGCTTGTCTTGTGCAAGCGCAGGCACGCCCGCGCTGGCGGCGAATCCAGTGGCGGCGAGAGTGCCGAATAGGGCACGACGAGTAATCGTAAACATGGATCTTTCTCCCAAGGATGATGAGGTGTTTTTTTAAGTGGGTTGCCACTACCACTTGTCGCCGCGTTTTCGCAAGATATTTTTGAAAATATATGATATTTATGGGGAAGGGTCGCGCGGCAAAACTTGCCTTGTGCCCGTTTCGGCGGCTTTGGCGATGGCCTCAATAACTTGCAGGCTCTTAAGACCTTCGCGCCCTGAAACCCGCGGGGCGCATTGACCCCGTATAACGTCACGGAAATGCGCAAGCTGTTCGACCAGGGGGTCGGCGGGTCGAAACTCCAACACGTCTCGGCGCATGGGTCGCCACCAATCGGGCTGATCCGCGTGCTGCCAAAGGGTCAAATCGGGAATCGAGAGGGCGCCCTGGCTGCCCCCTAACGTGTAGCAGCTCTGCCCTGTCATGGGATAGATGGGATACTCCTTCGACGTCATCTCCCAGCTCCAGGGGGAGACAATCGAGTCCGAAACGCTCACCGTTCCCAGCGCGCCGTTTTCAAAGGTGAGCAGGGCCGTGGCCAGTTCCTCATTGTCGAACCCGCGGCGACTGGGAACGCGATCGGCCACCACGCTGCAAATCTGCCCGCACAGATAGCGCAGCAGGTCGATGTCATGGATTAAATTTACCGAGATCGGCCCTGCCCCTGGGGCCTTACGCCAGGGCGCGGCCTCAAAGTAGTCGTCGGGCTTGTAAAACCAGCAAACGGCCTGGACCGATCGGATGTCGCCGATTCGCCCGGCGTCTAGGGCGGATTTTGCCGCCTGGATCAGGGGATTGTGGCGGCGATGATGGCCGATCAAAACGGGAACCCCGCGCGCGTCTGCGTATTGAACAAATTTGGCGGCTTCTTGTGCGCTTGTTGCGATGGGTTTTTCGATGAGCACGGGGCAGCCCCGATCTACGGCGGCCCTGGCCTGCGCAACGTGCAAAGGGGTCGGCGTCGCGATGATGAGACCGTCGAGGCGGTGCGCAGCGAACAGATCCTCCAACCCATCGAAGGCAGGAATCGCCATGCGGGCCGCCTCTTCCTTCGCGAGGTCGCTGGGATCAACCGCCGCCACGAGGTCCACATCCGCGAGAGCGCCCGCAGCGGCCACATGACGCGCGCCGACCAGGCCGAGCCCCGACACGGCGAGCTGTACTTTGTCTGCCACCTTTGGACCCTACCTACTGCTTCTCAACGCTTTGAGGTTTTTATAGGATAAAAATAGCTTTATCCGATATTATTTCTTCCATACTCTGTGTTAGGAATCAAGACTTTCTGCTACGGACACCAAAACAAGAGGACAGGCGGCGTGGAACAGGCCCTGGGGACCGTCGGGTCCAGCACCTATAAGGCGATAAAGCACGATATCATCTTTGGCGCGCTCGAGCCGGGTATGAAACTCAAACTCGGTGCCCTGAAGGATCGTTATGCCGCCAGCATGTCAACTTTGCGCGAGACGCTGAGCCGACTCTCGAGCGAAGGATTTGTTGCTGCGGAGCAACAGCGTGGCTTTTTTGTCACAGGTGTGTCCAAGGACGACCTGCGAGAAATCGCGCAGTTGCGTGTCCTGCTGGAATGCCATGCGCTTGAGCTGTCCGTGCAACGGGGGGACGCCGATTGGGAAGGCAATCTGGTCGCGGCCCATCACAAGCTGAACCGCGTCGAAGACCGCCTGCTCGCAGGGGACTTTTCTGACAAGGAGCTTTGGAAACGCTACGATTGGGAGTTTCATCTCGCGCTCATCCAGGCGTGCAATTCAAAAAATCTGCTGTCGCTGCACGCCGTCCTGTTCGACAAGTACTTGCGCTATCAAATGCGGATCCTCACCTATCGTGGTCGCGAAGCCGTCGATGAACATCGATTGATTTTTGAGGCGGCGTTGGCACGGCAGACGCATGAGGCCAGAGCCCATTTGGAGCGCCACATCATGGAAGGGCTGAACCATACGCTCGCGGCGATTTAGGGTCGCTTCTGCTTGCATTGATAGGATCGCTTCTGTTTGCATTGAAGGGTGGGAAAGCTCTAAGAAGGGCGGGAAAGCTCTAAGAGGACGCGATGCGCTTTGACTTGATTGCCAACTTCAGCCCTGGGGAGACGATTCCCTGGACGCGCGCGCTCGACATGATCCTTGAACAATGCACGCTGGCCGAACAAGCGGGGTTCACCACTGCTTGGTTCACCGAGCATCACTTCGCCCACAACGGCTATATGAACGCGCCGCCCAATCCGATCCAAATGGGGACCCATGTCGCGGCCCATTGCAAAAGGTTGCGCGTGGGCACGGCGCCCATCGTTCTGCCCGACTGGCACCCCCTGCGCGTGGCGGAGGATGGGGCCATGCTCGACAACATGTCGGGCGGGCGGTTTGATTTCGGCGTGGCCAAGGGCATCAACGAACGGGCCACGCTGCAATTTAACCTCGAAGCCGACCGTCGCGACAATAGCAAAGTCATGCGGCTTTATCAGGAGAGCCTGGAGGTGATTTTGAAAGCCTGGACCGAAGAGGCCTTTACCCACGAGGGCGAGTTTTGGCAGTTTCCCGTCCCAGGGTGGAAAGAGACCAACCGGTTCTTTCAGCCGCTAGATCCCCGCTATCACGGCGACGATGGCACGTACAAGGCCATGTACGTGCATCCACGACCCTTTACGCGGCCCCATCCGCCCCTCTGGCTCATGTCCAATGCGCCGCCGACGTTCAAACTCGCGGGGGAGCGCGGATGGGGGGTCATTTCCATGTCGGCGGGGCCCAAGGCGACGCTCGCGTGCTGGGAACCGTACCGCGATGCCCTCGCCAAGTTTCGGGGGCGGCCCGTGGCGCTTGGCGAGGGGGTTGGCGTCTGCACCCCCTTCTACGTCGGGAAGACGAGGGCCGAGGCCATTGAAACGATCCGGCCGAGCATCAATGCTTACTACGAATTTTTGGGCGGGTCGCGCCCAGCGGGGGAATGGACCAAGCACGGGTACCTGGACTTGGGCGAGGTCATGACCGCAGATGACGAAGACGGCGACTGGTTTGATTTTCTGCATCGGCGCGGGATCATCGTCGTCGGGGACGCGGCGTACGTGGCCGACCGGTTCGCTGAAAAGCAGGAGACGACGGGCCTAAAGCATCTCATGTTGATGCAACAGTACACGGGCGTGCCGTATGAGAAGATTCTGGCCAGTTGGCACCGCTTGTTCGATCAGGTTGTGCCCAAATTTTTGGACGCACCTATCCCACCTGCAACAGGACGAAATGATGCTTGAAATCTGGGGGCGTCCCTATTCTTCCAATGTTATCCCAGTGATCTGGACCGCCAATGAACTGGGTCTCGACTATGACCTGCACCTGGCGGGAGGGCGTTTCGGCAAGCTCGACAGCGACGCCTATGCGCAGATCAACCCCAACCGCCTGATTCCCGCGATTCGGGACGGGGATTTTGCCCTCTGGGAAAGCCTTGCCATCGTGCGCTACCTATGCGCCCGCTACGGCGCGGGGTCGCTGTGCCCGTCCGACCTGCAAACGAGGGCCCACGCCGATCAGTGGATGGAATGGTGCGCCAGTTGCGCCTTCCCGCCCGTCATTTCCCTCTTCTTCGCCACGGTACGGACCGCGCCCGACAAGCGCGACCCAGCGCAAATTTCGGAATTTCGCGATGCCGCGCACAAGGCCCTGACCTTGCTCGACCGGCACTTGGCCGCGCGTTCGTTCGTGTGCGGGGCGGCCTTCACCATGGGCGACATTCCTTTGGGGTGCGTCGCCTACCGCTATTTTCACCTAGACGTGGCGCGCCCAGCGCTGCCCCATGTCGAGGCCTGGTATCGGCGCCTGTGCGAACGCCCCGCCTACGCCGCGCACGTCATGCGCCCGTTCGGCGCCAACCCCGATGAGTGGGCAGCGCTGGAAGAAGCCAGCGCCCACGAGGGGATTGTGTAATTTTCATGCTCAACCAAAGGGATTGCTATGACCGATGACCTGACCTTTCACACCCGCTTCAGCCCGCAGGAGCTCGACGCCCAGTATAACTTGCGCCTAGGGCGGCCTGACTATGAGGAGACGGTGATTCCCAAGTGGGCGGCGGCGAGCAAAGCCGCGCGGCTCCACGGAACGGGCGAAGCGTTCTTCAATATGCGCTACGGCGATGGAACGAAACAAATGCTCGATATGTTCCTTTGCGAGGAAGCCGAGGCGCCGACGCTGGTCTATTTTCACGGCGGTTACTGGCAACGCGGCGACAAATCGATCTACAGCTTCATCGCGCCGCCCTTCTTAGCGGCCCAGGCCCATGTCGCGATCGTCGGCTACGATCTTTGTCCTGCGGTCACCATCACCCAAATTTGCGCCCAGGCCCGCGAGGCCCTGGCTTACCTCTGGCGCAATGCCGACGGGCTCGAAATCAATGCCGACCGCCTTGTGGTCATGGGGCATTCGGCAGGCGGGCACATTACGCAAATGATGATGGCGACCAACTGGAAACGCGTTGGCATCGATTTGCCCACCGACTTGGTCAAGGCGGGCATCCCCATTTCGCCACTGTCCTATCTGGAACCCGTACGCCTGACCCAAGCCCTGAACGCGGGCATCCGAATGGACGCGACAGAGGCGCATACGCAAAGCCCCATGACCAAACACCCGCCCGCGACCAACGCGCCACAGTTGCTCGTCGTCGGCGGCGCCGAAACCGCAGAGTTCCATCGCCAAGCGCGCATCTATGCGGAAAAGTACCGAACGGCCAAGCGCTCGATGGACCTATACCTGGTGCCAGGGGTGGACCACTTTGATGAGTTGGATGTGCTTGTCGATCCAGACAGTCCCTTGTTCGGCCATGTCTGCGCCATGCTCTTTGGGCGCGCGCTTGATTTATGAGAACGTACGGATTTACATCAAGAGTTCAGATCAAGGGCCAAACCGTCTGCCTCTTGAAGTCACTGGAACTAAGCGAATAGCACCAGCGACGTCGCGAGGAGGGCCATGCCGATGACCATACCATAAACCGTCTCATGACCTTTGGCGTACCGCTTGGCCGTCGGCAGCAACTCGTCCAGGCTCAAAAACACCATGACGCCCGCAATCAGGCCGAACACGATGCCGTAGGTCACAGCGTTGGGGCTGCCGCCCAAAACGGCGTAGCCGAGCAGCGCGCCCAAGGGTTCTGCTAAAGCCGACACCAAGGTCCAAAGCAGCGCCTGGGCCTTGGAGCCCGTGGCGTAGAAAATCGGCAGGGCGATGGTCACCCCCTCTGGGATGTTGTGGATGGCGATGGCGATGGCAAGGGAGGAGCCGACGCCAGGGTCGTTGAGGGTGGAAAAGAACGTCGCCAACCCCTCGGGAATATTGTGGGCAGTGATGGCCGCAGCAGCCAGCAAGCCCGCACGCGCCAGCAGCGGGTCGGGTCCTTGGGCTGTGCCCACCTCCTCCAAACGGCCATGGGGGTTGGGCACCAAGCGGTCGAGGGCGATAACGAGGCCCATGCCCAAAAACAGCATGAGCGTTGCCATGGCGTAGGGTAATTGATCGCCCCCCGAAAACCAATTGGAAGCCAGGAAACTGTCCTGGGATTTGACAAAAATTTCCACCAGCGACACATAGACCATGGCCCCAGCGGCGAAGGCCAAGCCAAAGGCGAGCAAGCGGGGATTGGCTTCGTTGCCCCGGATCACCACCAGCCAGCCGATCAGGGTCGCCAAACCTGCGAGCAAGGTGACGGCAAAGGCGGTGACGACAGCGGACTCCATAGCGGCGGGGATGGGCAAAGCTGCGACCTCCGTCAACCTGCCAATTAGACTGGCGACGATTGACAAGGGTTCTTATGTTCGCTGGTATAAGCGCCATGCCTGCGGCCTTCCAAGCGGGCTCCAAGCCCGAAGGGCGCAGGGAAGGCCCGCGCTCGAAACAGTTGGGCTCCAAGCCCAGAGGACGCCGAAGTTCTGATTCTGGCGGAGGACATATGTGCTGACCTTCCTCACCCCAATCAGAGCAAATACCCAGGACAGAGAGTCCTTTATCTTTTGATCGACATCGATGTTTGCGTGGTGCCATATGTACAAGATGGCAACAAGATGTTCCTGAAAACCATGTTCCGAAGCCGAGCGGCCCGTAATACCAACGGCAAAAAAAGTTGACACTTTTTTTTCCGTTTTGTGTCTCACGGCAGAAACGCTTCGCGTTTCGCCTCCGACGGGGCCTTCGCTTATACCCCGAGGCGCTTTCGCGCTATTCTCGGGGCCGCTACGGGGGCCGCAGTCGCGGCCCTTATACCAGCGATCACAAGAGTCATTCCTGGTCGCCGCTGGTATAAGTACCTCCTAAAGAAGGACCGAGATGATGAAATACGATCCAAAACTAGACGACCAAAACCTGTCCCCTGAAGAACAAGAGCTTGAAGAAGCCCTTGAAGGTGCCTTTGCAGCGGGAGCCATCCAGGCACCGGCGGAAGAGGACCTCCAGGCCAGCAAGACCAAATGGAGGCTCGCCATGGAAAATACCCTGCGACGCCGAGCCATCACGCTTCGTCTCCAGGAACGAGATATAGGTCGCTTGAAGGTACAAGCGCAGGAACTTGGCATGCCCTATCAAACCTACCTTTCCTCTGTTCTGCACCAGGTAGCGAGTGGAAAACGCTTGGTGAGTTAGCTCCGCGAAGGTCTCGGAGGAACCTTCTCAGCGACGGGAGGCCTCACAATTGAATGGACTGCGGGTTCAATAAGGGCGCGAATAGCTTTAGCGCTTGACAAGTCCTTGGCGTCACAAGTAACCAGATGGTGCGTTCGATGGACGGGAGCCACTGGCCCGTTCCCCGGGGCGCACTCGCCGAGCGGGCTTGCCCGCGTCACTTTTGTTACGCATTGGAGGAAGTGCACATGTCCACATTCATTAAAGATTTTATTGAAAAAGAAAAAATCAATCGTCGAAATCTGCTGTTGGCCGCTTCGTATGGGCTAGGCGGGGCTGCGCTGGCAAGTGCGGTCCCCTCTATGGCCCGCGCGGTCTTTTCCGACCCTACGGTCGCTTGGTCGTACCGGAACCGAACCAATCCTTATTGGAACGAAATCGTCTCTGGGGGCGAAGCCTTTATGGACGCGGTCGGCTTGGGCAAGGATGCCCTGACGCACCTGATCAACGAGGGATCGTCAGAAAAGTCGCTCGCCGACGTTAAGGCGCTTTTGGCGCGGACCAACGGCGCGCTGGCCCTGGCCATCGATACCAACGATTCGCCCAATGCCCGCCCCGTTGTTGAGGCGGTTGCCGAGGCGGGCGGCTACGTCTCGACGATTTGGAACAAGACCGACGACTTGCACCCCTGGGACTTTGGCGACAACTACGTCAGCCACATGACCTGGTCGGACGAGGGCCCTGCCGAGCAAACTGCCCGCATCTTGCTTGAGGCCATGGGCGGCAAAGGCGGCGTTGTGCATCTGGGCGGCATCGCCTCCAACAACCCCGCCATCGAGCGTCTGCAAGGCTTGCGCAATGCACTGGTCGACTATCCCGACGTCGAACTGCTCGACGCGCAGCCCGCAGATTGGGATACGCAGAAGGCCAACCAAATCATGTCCTCCTTCATCACCCGTTACGGCGATGAAATTACGGGCGTTCACTGCGCCAACGACACCATTGGCTACGGCGTTTTGGAGGCCCTGCGCGCCGAAGGAATGGACGTGCCGATTGTGACCTACGACGGCAATCCCCAAGCCGTTGATTTGGTGCGCGAAGGCCGAATTCTGGCGACGGTCTTCACCAACCCGCATTGGGGTGGTGGCGTCACAGCGTCCCTGGCTTACCATGCGGCCATCGGGGCGTTCAAGCCGTCTGAAGAACCCCCAGAGCATCGCGAATTCTACGGCCCGACCATCATGGTCACGCCCGAAGACGCTGCGGACTTTAAGGCTAGCTATTTGGACAGCGTTCCCACCTACGACTGGGAAGACTTCTGGGGCCCGACCAACGGCCAGATCATGTACAAATAGGCCCGCGCCTGTGTTTGGGGGGACTGGTTGTCCCCCCAAATCCTGTTTCAGGATCGGGGAGCCCGCCGTCGGGGTTTCGCTGTTTGATTTAAGAAAAGGCATGGCAACTTGGTGTGTTTTCTTCAGTCAAATTGCTAGACGGTAGCCTCAAGGTTTCGTACCAGGTATGGGCAGGGCCTTAAACGGGCGGTGCGTTGCCCACCGCCGCATTCTGGGAACGTAAGGAATAGGGCGTGAAGATCGAACTCAAAACAGACCTACTCATCAAATGGGCATCGGTTCTGGTTCTCGCCGCCTTGGTTCTCTTGTTTCCCTTTTTTGAATGGCTGGAAGACTTTCGCGACGGCAAGGACCACATTTATTTGCTCGACAGTCGGTTCTTTTCGATAAAAAATGCCGCGCGCATTGCCATTGCCGCAACTCCGGCGCTGATGGTGGCCCTGGGCGTAACCTTCGTCATTCTTATGGGGTCGATCGATCTGTCGATGGAAGGAACGGTCAGCGTTTGCGCCGTGGCCTTTGCCTTCCTGTTCCTTGCCTGGGGCGGCACCCTCGCGAGTTGGGGTGTCTTGGCCATACCCCTTGCGCTGATCATTGGGGCCTTGATCGGGGCGGTCAACGGCTTGGTCCATGTTAAACTCAAAATTCCGTCCTTCATGGCCTCCTTGGCTTTTGGCTTTGTCGGGACGGGCCTTGCCATGTTGCTGACGGGCGGGGATCGGATCCGGGTGGAAGACGACTTATTTCGGTCCCTGCTGACCGTGCGTTGGCTCCACTTTCCCCTCATGTGCTACGTGGCCTTGGCCATGTTGTTGGTCGCGTGGTTCATCCAGTCGCGCACCTCGCTGGGCCGCAATTTTTACGCCGTGGGCGGGGGCGAAGAACTGGCGATTTCCAGCGGGCTCAACGTCACGCGGGTGCGCATCCTTGCCTTTACTTTGGCTGGGGTCTTCTACGCCATGGGTGCCCTGCTGGCCGTGGGGCGGATCGGCATCGCAGAAACGGTCACGGGGGCCAATTTCATGTTCGTATCCATCACCGCCGTGGTTGTAGGGGGCACGGCGCTGTGGGGCGGCATCGGCGGGGTTTGGAATACGCTTGTGGGCGTTTTGATCGTCAACGTCATCAACAACGGCATGTTGGTGATTGGCCTGCCCACCTACGTGCAGGACGGGGTTTTGGGCCTGCTCGTGATCCTGGCCGTGATTCTCTCGACCAATCGAAAATCGATCAGTTTTGTGAAGTAAGGACGGGGTCAGATGTTCGAGCTTCGGCAAATTGAAAAAACTTTCCCTGGGGTTCGCGCCCTGCACGGCGTTGATCTCAAGCTAGAGCGCGGCGAGATCATCGGCCTGGTCGGTGAGAACGGCGCTGGCAAGTCAACGCTGATGAAAGTCATGTACGGGGCCTATCAGCACGATGGCGGCCAAGTCCTGATCAACGACACCGAGGTGCGCTTTCAAAACCCCCGCCACGCCATGGACCATGGCATCGGGATGGTGTTCCAGGAACAATCCCTGATCACCAACCTGACCGTGATGGAGAACATCTTTTTAGGTTTCGAACAACAGTTCGTGCGCTTCGGCGTCATCAACTGGACGGCCATGGCCAAGGCCGCCCAGGCGCAACTGGCCAAGGTCAAGCTCGACATCAACCCGACCACGGTCACCTCGAACTTGAGTTTTGCCCAGCG
This sequence comes from Alphaproteobacteria bacterium, assembly GCA_965229645.1. Lineage (GTDB taxonomy): Bacteria > Pseudomonadota > Alphaproteobacteria > UBA7985 > UBA7985 > CAXQZM01. Next base: position 1,860,428 of record OZ245893.1, on the reverse strand, counting down.
CCAGTTGGTGGAGTTGGCCAAGGTCCTGACTCTGGAAGAGCGGGTCGAGGGGGATTTGGTCATTCTGCTCGACGAGCCTACCTCGGTCCTGGCCGAAGAAGAGGTCGAGCTGCTGTTCCAAATCGTTCGGGACTTGCGCAAGCGCGCGGCCTTCGTGTTTGTCAGCCATCGCCTCGATGAAATTATCGAACTGTCAGATCGTATCTATGTCTTGAAAGACGGGGAACTGGTGGACGTGGTTGCGGGCGACAAGGCCAACATAGACGACATTCAGCGCAAGATGGTGGGGCGCGACATCAACAAGGAATACTACCGCGAACAACGCCAAGAACCCTACGCCGCCGACGCGCCCGCGCTGGTGCGGTTTGAGAACGTGTCCTTGGCGGGCAAGTACAGCCATGTCTCCTTTGACCTCCACCCTGGCGAAGTTCTGTGCCTGGTCGGCACCGAGGGATCGGGACGCGAGGCAATTTTGCGCACCGTGTTTGGGGCCGAACAACCGACGGCGGGCACGGTCTCGCTGCACGGTACCGCCGTTGCCACCTTTAGTCCCCAGAACGGGGTTGCCAACGGCGTTGGCTACGTCCCGCGCGAGCGCAAAGTTGAAGGCATCGTCGCGGGCATGAACGTCTATGAGAATATGACGCTCAGCCAAATGGGGCGCTACGCCACCGCGGGCGTCCTGGCAATCGGCGAGGAAATTCGTCTGGCCGAGACCTGGATCGACCGCCTCGCCATCAAGTCCCCGTCGGTCTATAAGGACTGCGGCGGCCTGTCGGGCGGCAATCAGCAAAAGGTGGTTTTGGCCAAGTGGCGGTCGAGCCAGTCGTCAATTTTGCTGTTGGACCACCCAACCCGTGGCCTCGATATCGGGGCCAAGGAAGACGTCTACGAAATGGTGCGGGACATGTCGGCCGACGGCATGGGCATTTTGCTGATCGCCGATACCTTGGAGGAGGCCATTGGCCTGGCCCATACCCTGATCGTGGTCAAAGATGGCGTGGTCCAGGCACGATTCGACGGCGTTCCTGGGCACAAACCGTCGCTTTACGACCTCATTCATCACATGACTTAGACAGACCCCTGCCATGTTGGATCGCTTCAAATCTTTCTTCCCGCTCTTCACGCTCATCGGGCTTGTCTTGGTCGTGGGGGTCGCCAACCCCAGTTTTTTAACCCCCAGCAGTTTGGTGGTGCTGGTGGCGGACATTGTGCCGCTGTTCATCATGGCCTTGGGTATGACTTTTGCAATTTACATCGGCGGGATTGATTTATCGATGCAGCAACTCGCCAACATGATCACGGTCGTCGCAACGGTCTATTTGGCCGCCATGGGCGCTTGGGTTCTGGTGCTGGTCCTGGCCCTTGGGCTGGTGTTTGGGGCCATCTCGGGCTTTGTGACAACGCGGCTCTACGTGCCGTCCTTCGTCTCGACCTTGGCCGTTGGCTTTATCGCCCTGTCCTTTGCCAAGTACCTATCGGGTCAACGCGCGCTTTCCATGGATGCCGAGCTGCGCGACAGCACCTTTGGCTGGATGTTTGGGCGGCTGGCGGGCATTCCAAGCGAACTGCTGATCGCCGGAGGCTTGTTGCTGCTTGCCTGGTTTTTACAATCGCGAACCTCCTTTGGCCGCGCGCTCAAGGCCGTCGGCGCGGGGGAGCTCGCCGCCGTCGCCTCGGGGATCAACGTCAATCGGGTGAAAATTCTGGCTTTTGCCGTGTCGGGCGCCTTCGCGGCCATCGCGGGGCTCATGTTCTCGGTCAAACTGTCGGGGGGCGATGCGCAACTTGCCAACGGATTTTTGCTGATGGCCATCGTCGCGGTGTTGGTCGGGGGAACGCCCTTGACTGGCGGGGTCGGCGGCGTGATCAACACGGCCATCGGCACCTTGATCGTCATGGTTGTGCGCGCCGCAATGGTTTATTTGAACATCGCCGCAACGCAGCAGCAGGTGGTCTTTGGCCTTGTGTTGATTCTCGCCATTGCCCTGACCATCGACCGATCAAAATTGCGAATTATCAAGTGATGCGCGCGGCCTATCTAAGCGCCCCTGGCAAGTTCGATATTCGCCACGTCCCGACGCCGCAACCCAGCGTGCAGGAGGCCCTGATCCGCGTTGAACGCTGCGGGATTTGTGGCACCGACCTCCATATGTTCCACGGCGCTTACGCGCAGGACCAACTGCCGCTGGTTCCAGGGCACGAATTTGCGGGCACGGTGGCGGCGGTCGGGGCGCAAGTGACGCATTTTTCCGTGGGTCAGACCTGCGTCGTCGATATGAACCTGGGCTGCGGGCACTGCTTTTTCTGCCGCCGCAACGAAGTGCTGAATTGCGCGGACCGCCAGCAACTCGGCATCACTCGGGATGGTGCCTTTGCCGACCATATTCTTGTGCCCGCCCGCCAGGTCATCCCTGTCGAGGGGATCCGCGCGGCGGTGTTGGCCCTGGCAGAGCCCTTGTCCTGCGTCGTGCGGTCGGCGCGCAAGGCCCAAATCGCCTTTGGCAGTTCGGCCCTGGTCTTGGGCGCGGGACCCATCGGCAACTTCTACATCCAGTTGCTGCGGACCATCGGCGCCGCGCCGCTGATGGTCGCCGAAGTGTCGCCAGGCCGGGCCGCCCTCGCAAAGGCCGCTGGCGCCGATGTGGTCGTGACCGACCCCGACCAGCTGGACGAAACCGTGCTGCAATGGACCCAGGGGCGAGGTGCCGATCTGGTCATCGAATGCGTCGGCGCCGCCGCACTTTATGAGAACGCCCAGCGCCTCATGCGCCGGGGGGGTCGCCTGGTCGCCTTCGGCCTTGCCCCCGACGACGCGGCCTTGTCGCTTGGGATTAGCGATACCATCCTGCGCGAGGATTCCTTAAGCGCCTCAGTCGCGGGGCAAGGGCAAGACTTGCACGACGCCCTCACCCTCCTGCGGCACGGGCGCATCGACCCCCAGCCCTTTCTGGGCGCAACCTACCCCCTGGAGCAAATCCAAGAGGCCTTTGACACCTACGCCGAACGGCCCCAGGATCTGAAGACCCAAATTGTGCTTTCGTCACCCTAAGGAAGCAACACGCGATTCCCAAACGACCCAACTTGACGGAGAAATGGTATGAAAACAGAAGCCTACACCTCAAAACCTCAGGGCCAGATCCCAGGCAGTCGGTTTCCCCTGCTGATCCATCGCGGCGGGATCCCCGGCGGCGGCGAGGCCGCGCTGAAGGCGCGATTCCGCGACAACGGCTGGGGCAACAACTGGTCCTACCCTGGCATCTACGAATACGCCCACTTTCATTCCACCAGCCACGAATGCCTCGGGTGCGCGCGAGGCTGGATGGAATTTAGTCTATCGGTTGGGGAGACGGGCTTCACCAAGGTCCGCATCGAAACGGGCGACGTCATCGTCATGCCCGCGGGGGTGAGCCACGAAATGGTCGGCCATTCGGACGACATCATGATGTGCGGCGGCTACGCGGGCGGACGCGACTGGGACAATATTCAGGAGGCTTTTTTGACCCAAGAGCGCTACTACATGGCCTGCAAAAATATCATGGCCTTGCCCATTCCAGACCGCGACCCTGTGACAGGTCAGACCATGACCGCGTGGCACGAGGCCCCTTCCTCCGTCGACGGCGGCTGGAACGACTGGCGCGACGGCTTGGACGCGTCGGGGTAAGGTCAGATGGATCAGAGCGCAGCAAACTTGGGGCTGCCCGCGCAGCCAAGGGAATTTGGATTTTGGGTCAAGGGCGCGTCGGTCCCCGCGGGGGATCGCCCCCTCTACGAGCGCGCATCCCCTGGCCATGGGGTGTCGGTGTCGCGCAAGCCGCGCTGTACCCCTGCAGATGTGGACGCCGCTGTTGCCGCCGCGCGCGCGGCCTTTGACTCGCGCTGCTGGTCGGGGCTGTCGGGTGCGGACCGGGCGGCGGTGCTGCTGAAGACGGCGGCGGGGATCGCCGAACGTCAAGAAGAAATCGCCTACTGGGAAACCCTAGAAACCGGCAAACCCATTTCGCAGTCGCGCGGCGAGGTCGCGGGCTGCGTTGGCATGTTCGAATACGCCAGCGGCTTGGCCCGTGCGCTGCACGGCGACAGCTTCAACAACTTGGGCGACGGTATGTTCGGCCTGGTTACGCGCGAACCCATCGGGGTCGTCGGCCTGATCACGCCCTGGAACTTTCCGTTTCTGATTTTGTGCGAGCGGGTGCCCTACATTCTGGCCGCCGGTTGTACCTTAGTTGCCAAACCTTCAGAAACCACCTCGGCCACGACGCTCATCCTTGCCGAAATCCTCCATGCTGCGGGCTTGCCCGCAGGGGTTATGAACGTGGTTACAGGTTCGGGGGGCGTCCTTGGCCAAGCCATGTCGGAACATCCTGATATTGATATGCTGTCCTTTACAGGGTCCACCAGCGTTGGACGGGCCTGCGTTGAGGCCGCGGGGCGGACAAACTTTAAGAAACTGGGCCTGGAATTGGGCGGTAAGAACCCCCAGGTGGTCTGCGCCGACGCCGACCTAGCAGACGCCGCCGATGGGGTGGCCTTCGGCATTGCCTTCAACGCGGGGCAATGCTGCGTTTCGGGCTCACGCCTGATCGTTGAGGCGAGCGTCGCGGATGACTTCGCCGCTCTGGTTAAGGAAAAGATGGCCAAAATTATCGTCGGGGACCCCCTGGACGAAGCGACCCAGATGGGCGCCATTACGACCGACGAGCAAAATGCCACCATCCTCGACTACATCGAAAAAGGCCTCGCCGAGGGGGCCAAGCTGGTTTGTGGTGGCACAAAGCTCGACCGTGGGCCAGGCCACTACGTCAGTCCAACCCTGTTCAGCCAGGTTCAGGCCGACATGGCCATCGCCCGCGACGAAATTTTCGGCCCGGTTTTGACCATGATGCCCTTTGAGACCTTGGACCAAGCCATCGCCCTCGCCAACGATACGGTCTATGGCTTGGCCGCCAGCGTCTGGACCAAGAACATCGATAAGGCCCTGCAACTAACCCGCCAAATTCAGGCGGGGCGGTTTTGGGTCAACACCACCTTGGCAGGCGGCCCCGAATTGCCCATTGGCGGGTTCAAGCAATCGGGGTGGGGGCGCGAGGCGGGCATGCTCGGCGTCGAAGAATATACCCAAGTCAAGTCGGTGCACGTGGAAATCGGCAAACGCACGCCCTGGATCGCGTAACCGAATAGGAGGAAACGAAAGACCATGGCCGAAGGATACGACTATGTGATTGTCGGCGGCGGTTCGGCGGGCTGCGTTATGGCCGCCCGGCTCAGCGAACATCCCGACGCGCGGGTCCTGCTGATCGAGGCGGGCGGCAAGGACACCAACCCCTACATTCACATGCCCGTAGGCTTTGCGAAAATGACCTCGGGACCCCTGACGTGGGGGTATGCGACCGCACCGCAAAAGCACGCCTACGATCGTCAAATTCCTTACGCGCAGGCGCGTTTGATCGGCGGCGGCTCCTCGATCAATGCCGAGATCTTTACCCGCGGCACGCCCCACGACTACGACCGTTGGGCCAACGAGGAAGGCGCCGAGGGTTGGGCCTTTCGCGACATCCAGCCCTATTTTTTACGTTCAGAAGGCAACACAGTGCATTCGGGCGAGCTGCACGGCATTGACGGACCTTTGACGGTGTCCAACATCCCCGACCCCAGCCCCGTGACCCTAGCTTTCTGTCGGTCCTGCCAGGAATTGGGCATGCCGCTGAACCCCGACTTCAATGGCGCCTCGCAGGCGGGCGCGGGGCCCTATCAGATCACGACCCGCAACAAGCGCCGCTGCTCCGCCGCGGTCGCCTACCTCCGCCCTGCCATGGCGCGGCCCAATCTCACGGTACGCACGAACGTGTCGGTACGGCGCATCGTCTTTGAGGGACAGCGCGCTGTCGGGGTGGAGATCGCCACCAAGGCCCGCCCCGAACAGATCCGCGCCGATCAAGAGGTGCTAATCACCTCGGGCGCCATAGGCTCGCCTAAGTTGATGCTGCTCTCTGGGGTCGGGCCCGCGGCGCACTTGCGCGACCAGGGCATTGAGTTGGTGCACGACCTGCCAGGGGTCGGGGAAAATTTGAACGATCATTTTGGCATCGATATCGTCGCCGAACTTCTCGGCCACGATAGCCTTGATAAATACAAACGCCCGCACATGATGGCCTGGGCAGGGCTGCAGTATGCCCTGTTCAAGTCGGGACCCGTCACCTCCAACGTGGTCGAAGGCGGCGCCTTCTGGTATTCTGATGCCCAAAGCCCCCGTCCTGACCTACAATTCCATTTTTTGGCGGGCGCGGGCGCGGAGGCGGGCGTGCCAACGGTCGCCCCTGGCGCGTCGGGCATCACGCTCAATTCCTATACTCTGCGTCCCAAAAGTCGCGGCACGGTGCGACTGCGTTCCCCCGACCCCGACGAGCGCCCCGTCATCGATCCCAACTTCCTAGCCGAGCCCGAGGATCTAAAAACCTCGGTCGAGGGCGTGCGCATCAGCCGTGAGATTTTTAGCCAGCCATCTTTGCACAAACACATTCGCCGAATCATCTTGCCCGCGGACGAGGTTAAGACCCAAGCCGACTTTGAGGACTATGCGCGCCGCTACGGACGAACCTCCTACCACCCCAGCGGCACTTGCAAGATGGGCACCGACCCCAGGGCAGTGGTCGATCCCCAACTGCGGGTTCATGGCCTTACGGGCCTGCGCATTTGCGACAGTTCCATCATGCCGAGCCTGATCGGGTCTAACACCAACGCCCCAACGATCATGATCGCAGAAAAAGCCGCCGACCTCGTGTTGGGCAACGACAGACCTGCGAGACATTAGGGCCGTTCGCATTTGTGTTTGTATTGAATCATACTAACGGCGGGAGAGTTTGACGCGTCGAGCCGTTGATGGACGCGGAAAATACTGATACCAATTCTCATGAATGCTGACACATTCATGAGAATTTTAGGTCTCACGCAAGCATCGCTTTGCGATGCGCTCCGACGGGGCTTTCGCTTTCCCCCAAAGCGCTTTCTTAGCTTGTCTCGGGGCCGCGCGTTTGGAGCGCGGGCGTTCCCTGCGCCCTTCGGGCTTGGAGCCCGCTTGGGGGGCCGCAGTCGCGGCCCTTATACCAGCGATCAAAAGAGTCATTTTGGGTCGCCGCTGGAATTATACCAATTCCAATCGGTCAGTCTTCATGAGAATTGGTATCAATACAAACGCGAATGGCTTTACGAAATTTCTTTCATCTGAATCAGTTGAATGAGGTTTCCGCACGTATCATCGAAAACAGCCATGTGAACAGAACCTGCATTCATTGGTTCAGTTGTAAACTCAACACCTTTCTCGGTTAAGACTCTCCACTCTGAATCAAGATCTTGCACTTGGAACGAATGGGCAGCGATCCCATCCGCAACGATTGCCTTCTTGAATGAACTTGTGGCGGGATGGTCGCTTGGTTCAAGTAGCAATTCCGTTCCCTCTGGGTCTTCAGGAGACACAACCGTTAACCAACGGTTTTTTCCTAGTGAAATGTTATGTTTGACCTTGAAGCCTAGCTTTTCAGTATAGAATTTTTCGGCTTTTTCTTGGTCGTCAACAAAGACGCTTGTTACGTAGATTCTCATTTGGTTTTCCGTTTACTTTGTATTTTTGAATCCTGAAACTCTCGCGATATGGCCTTCGCTCAAAGATACATGTAATACCAATTCTCATGAATGTTGACACATTAATGAGAATTTTAGGTCTCACGCAAGCATCGCTTTGCGATGCGCTCCGACGGGGCCTTCGCTTTCCCACGAGGCGCTTTCTTAGCTGATCTCGGGGCCGCTGCGGGGCCCGCAGCCGCGGACCCTATACCAATTCCAATCGGTCAGTCTTCATGAGAATTGGTATGAATTGAAAATTCAGTGCTTTCAAGGACTAACGACCAAGCGGGAGCGCAGCCTGCGTGGCGCTTGAACGCCATAAAGGGGTCATTGAAAATGACCCTTGGTATTAGTCAAAATCGGGGGCGAACGGCACCAAGTCTTTGCCGACAATTCGGTAGTTTTCGGCGGTCACCCGATCAATCCGCGCCATGTCGATATGGCTGAGGGAAAAGTCCATGATGTCGTAGTTCGCCGCGATGTTGCGGGGGTTGGTGGACATGACGTTGACGCTGACCCCTTTTTGCAAAATCCAGCGCAAAACTACCTGTCCCGCGCTCTTGCCATAGGTGGCGCCGATCTCGGCGAAAATCGGACGCTTAAAGACCTCCCCGCGCGCGACCGAGCAGTAGGCCGACAGGGGCACACCCACTTCGTTTGCCCCGGCTAGCAGCACATCTTGGTTCAGCAACGGGTGAAATTCAACTTGGTTGGTGACCAAGGGCGCCTCGACCAGCTGCACGGCCTGCCGCAACATGGCAACCGTATAGTTGGACACCCCGATGTTACGGGCAAAACCCCGATCGTAGGCTTGCTGCAACAGCTTGAGCGACGGTTCGATGTTGCCATCTGCGGGCGGCCAGTGCAGCAGCAGAACGTCCACATAGTCGGTGCGCAAGTCCTTGAGGCTTTGCTCGACCGAGGGCAAGAAGGCCGCGTCGGTGAAACAGTTGATATTGACCTTGGTGGTCACGCACAGATCGGCCCGCGCCACCCCCGTCGCGGCCAAGCCTTCGCCCGTTGTCGCTTCGTTTTCGTACATCTGGGCCGTATCGAAGGCACGATAGCCCACCTTCGCCGCCTGTTCGATGGCGGACAGCAAAGTATCCTCCTTTAGGGGGAAAGTCCCGAAGGCGCGTTGGTGGTTTTTTTGGAAGTAGATGTTCATGAGGATGTTCCTTCGTCGATCTCAAAATTACGGCCTGCGGGTTCCCGCTTGGCTAAGCAAACTTGACAGTTGGACGCTGCGAGCGACGCCACAGAGCGCTTGATTGCAGGCGGTGAAAACGGCATAGCGTAAGTGACCATTTGGTTACTTATGGAGGCAACTTGATGACAAAACAAGTTTCATTGCGGCAGGCGGTTGCAGAAATTCCCGACAGGGCGGTTGTCGCCGTGAACTCCTCCAGCGGGTTGTGCTGCCCCGACGCGGTGTTGGCCGCCTTAGGCGAACGATTCGACGAAACCCAACATCCCCGCGACCTCACCACCCTTCATCCCATCGCCGCAGGAGATTTTTTTGGCACCAAGGGCATCGACCATCTGGTCAAGCCGGGCCTGCTGCGCCGTGTGATCGGCGGGTCCTACCCCTCGGGGCCCACCAAGGCCGATCCGCCGCTGATCTGGCAGGCCATCGCCGCCGAACAGATTGCCGCCTATAACGTGCCTTCGGGCCTCATTTTTGATATGATCCGCGAGGCGGGAGCCAAGCGGCCTGGCGTTTTGACCAAGGTCGGGCTTGGGACCTACGTCGATCCCGATCAGGACGGCTGCGCCATGAATGAAACCGCGCGCGCGGCGCCCATCGTTCGCCATCAGGACTTTGATGGCGAGTCTTGGCTCTATTTCCCCGCCATCGCGCCCCAGGTCGCCATCATTCGGGCAACGACGTCGGACCAGCGCGGCAACCTTAGCTTTGAACAAGAGGGCGCCTATCTGGGTGCCATGGAAATGGCGCTAGCGGCGCACAACTGCGGCGGGCGCGTGATCGCGCAGGTGCGCCGCGTTTGTCAAAATGGTACCTTGCGGCCCCACGAGGTCCATGTCCCAGGAATTTTGGTCGATGCCGTCGTCGAAGTCCCCGACATGCTGCAAACCACGGCGACCCCCTACGACCCCGCGATTTCGGGCGAGTTGATCCGCCCGCTGGACAGCTTTGCCATTCCTGACTTCGGCCCTGGCAAGGTCATCGCCCGACGGGTGGCGCAGGAATTGCGCCAAGGCTGGGCCGTCAACATCGGCTTTGGCATCTCGGCAAATGTGCCGCGGGTGGTCCTGGAGGAGGGGTGCCACGGCGCGGTTACCTGGGTGATCGAACAGGGGGCCGTCGGCGGAATCCCCCTGCTCGATTTTAAGTTTGGCTGCGCGGCCAACGCTGAGGCTTTTGTCGCCTCGCCCCATCAATTCGCCTATTTTCAGGCAGGGGGATTCGACGCCTCCCTACTGTCATTTTTGGAAATTGGGCAAGACGGATCGGTCAATGTTTCGCGCCTGCGCGCCACCCCGCACCGCACGGCGGGGGCGGGCGGCTTCGTCGATATAACCACGCGGGCGCGCAAAATCGTCTTTTCTGGTAACTTCAATGCTGGGGCCAAATGCGCGATCGACCAGGGGCGTCTGGTCATTGAACGCGAAGGCAAGATCGCCAAAGTCGTCCCCGAAGTGGACCAAATTTCGTTCTCGGGCGCGCGCGCCGTGGCGCAGGGTCAGGACGTTTGCTACGTGACCGAACGGTGCGTCATGGTGCTAAAACCCCAGGGGCTCGTCGTAACCGAAATTGCCCCAGGCATCGACGTTGACCGCGATATAAGGCAACAAGCGAGCGGCAAGATCCATATTTCAGAGACCTTGAAAACCATGGACCCCGCCCTGTTTGATCCTGCGCCCATGGGGTTGGACCTGGCCCCCCAGGGCCCAAGGCCATGAGCGCGGTGGAGCTTAGTTACCAAGGCCCCGTTGCCCATCTGCGTCTAAACCGCCCCGAAAAACGCAACGCCCTCGACGCCGCCATGATGGCGGCCTTGCGGGAGAAATGCCGTGAGCTCGAGCGCAGCGACGCCCGCGTCGTGATCCTGTCCAGCACGGGGCAGGTGTTCTGCGCTGGGGGCGACATCGACGGTTGGGGGGACCTATCGCCCGAATCCTTTGCCCGATTTTGGGTACGGGAAGGCCATGAAACGTTCGACGCCCTGGCGCGCGTTCTGCAACCCCTCATCCTTGTCATGCAAGGCCATGCCTTGGGCGGGGGACTCGAACTCGCCGCCTGCGCGGACCTGCGCATCGCGGAACAGCACATCAAGATCGGCCAACCCGAAACCAGCCTCGGCATCATTCCAGGCTGGTCGGGGACGCAACGCGCGGTACGGCGCTTTGGCGCGCAACCCGTGCGGCGCATGGCCCTCATGGGCGAGGTGCTAAGCGCCGACGAAGCCCAGGCCTTAGGGATCGTAGATCGAGTCGTGGCGAGCGGCACAGGCCTGCGCGCCGCCGAAGACTTGGCCCAAAGCCTCCGCCGCCGCAGCCCCCAGGCCAGCATCGCCACCAAAATGATGATCAACGCCGCCGAGGGGGAAGAGCGCGAGCGCGTGCTCGAGAGTTTTGCGGGGCAACTTGCCGCGGGCTCGACCGATTTGAAACGCGGCCTTGCGGCCTTCCGCGCCAAACGCCCCCCCGATTTTTCAGCAGATTAGACCATGATCCGCCATCTTGTTGCCCTTCGATTCCGTCCTGATGTGGACGACGCCCATAAGCAGCGTCTTTATGCAGACCTGCGAGCCTTAGATCAGCACATAGACGGCATTTTGGACTTTCAAACGCGGCGCAACATCAGCGTTGAAACCGAGTTGGTCCGCGGGTTTCAGGATCTGTTTTGGTTTGATTTCCACGATGAGGCCGCCCGCGACGCCTACCTGGTCCACCCCGCGCACCAAGCCGTCGGCGCCCAGATCGTCGAGGCAACGCGAAACGGTCTAGAAGGTGTCTTTGTAATAGACTTCAAGGTTTAGGCGTCGGCGCGTCGGCGCGCAGCAAGCCCTGGTCTTTGAGCGCTTGCCAAAATTCGGCAGGGATGGGGTGGCTGAACCAGTCCATATTTTGCTGCAATTGGGCGACGGTTCGCGTCCCTGCGAGAAAACTCGCGACGGCGGGATGCGCCACAACAAATTGCAACGCTGCGGCGGGCAGGGGCACGTCGTGGTCTGCGCAAACGCGCTCGATCTTGCGGGTCTTGTCCAAAATGTCGGCGGGGGCGGGGGCGTAGTTGTACTTGGCACCCTCGATCGCGCCCGTTGCCAAAATCCCCGAATTGAAGCCGCCGCCAACCACGACCGAAGCTTGCCGGGCTTCGCACAGGGGCAGAAATTCATCCAAGGCTTCTTGTTCGAGCAAGGTGTAACGCCCCGCGAGCAAGAAGCAGTCAAAGTCGCGCTGCTTGAGCGCCTCATGGCACACCTGCCACTCGTTGACGCCAACGCCAATGGCCTTGACCACACCCTGATCGCGCAAATCGCTCAAGGCCTTCCAGGCCCCGTCCATGGCTTGCTGGAACACCTCGGGCTGGGCATCGCCGCGGGTAAATCGGTCGATATCGTGGATGAAGCATAGATCCATGCGCTCTAGGTTGAGACGCTGGAGGCTGTCCTCAAACGCGCGCATGGTGCCGTCGTAGCTATAGTCAAAGTGCATGGTGAAACGGCCCGCGTTGGTCCACGGCGCGTACTCAATGCTGTCTTTAGACGCGGGCTTCAATATGCGGCCAACCTTGGAAGACAGCACAAAATCGTCGCGGTCTTTCCATCTAAGGGAATGGCCCGTTCGCAGTTCCGAAAGTCCGTGGCCGTACATAGGGGCCGTATCGAAAAACCGAACCCCTGCGTCCCAGGCGGTTTGGTACATGGCATCGGAGGTTTCTTCGTCGATTTCCCGAAAGATATTCCCCATCGGCGCGGTGCCGAGGCCAAAGGCCGTAACCTCCAGATCAACACGGCCGAGTGTGTTTTTATCGGTTGGGCGCATCAGGGACCTCCAAATTTCAGAACCAGGATAAAATCATAGGTAGACTCTGGGCCTAATCCTAGGCAATTCCCATGCGCAGACAAGCCCTAATACCAACGGTCATAAAAGTTGACACTTTTATGACCGTTTCGTGTCTCACGGCAGAAACGCTTCGCGTTTCGCCTCCGACGGGGCCTTCGCTTATACCCCGAGGCGCGTGTCCGCTATTCTCGGGGCCGCTACGGGGGCCGCAGTCGCGGCCCTTATACCAGCGATCATTAGAGTCATTCTCATTCGCCGCTGGTATAAGTCACTTGAAACCGCGCTAGCCTCTGGATAAGTAACTATTTGGTTACTTGGAAGCTCAAAAACATGTATCTAACACCGACCCACCTGCAAGTGCGAGATCTGGCGCGCAAATTTGCCGACGATGTGGTGCGCCCCCAGGCGCAGGCGCTGGACAGGGAGGAGCGCTTTCCTGCAGATATTTACGCGCAGATGGCGGAGTTGGGCCTGTTTGGGGTCGGCGTTCCCGAGTCCCTGGGCGGGCCTGGGTTTGACACGCTGAGCTACGCGCTGATTATGGAAGAGCTCAGTCGCGGCTACGCGTCCATCGCCGATCAATGCGGCCTGGTGGAACTGATTTCGACTTTGCTGGTCCAGCATGGCACCGACGCTCAGCAAGGGGCGCACCTGGCCGATATTTTGGCCATGCACACCAAAGTCGCCTATTGCCTTACCGAGGCCGACGCGGGCACCGATGTGTCGAGCCTGCGTACGCGCGCGGTCCAAGAGGCGGGCGGTTGGCGCCTGAACGGCAGCAAGATCTGGATCCACAACGCCCCCATCGCCGATCTGGGATTTGTCCTGGCGCGCACCGACCCCGAAGCGGGGCATCGAGGTATGTCGATCTTCATCGTGGACCTCCATGCCCCAGGCGTTACGCGCGGCCCCAAGGAAAGCAAGATGGGTCAGCGGGCGAGCCAAGTGGGGCCTTTGATGTTCGACGATGTGCGCCTGCCCGAAACGGCGCTGTTGGGTGCCGAAGGGCGGGGGTTTCATATGATGATGTCGGTCCTGGACAAAGGGCGCGTTGGGATCGCCGCGCTCGCGGTCGGCATCGCCCAAGCGGGGCTGGAGGCGAGCCTTGCTTATGCCCAAACGCGCCGACAGTTTGGGCAAGCCTTGGCCGATTTTCAGGGCCTGCAGTGGATGTTCGCCGACATGGCCAAGGATACGGAAGCCGCCCGGCTGTTGGTGCATTCGGCGGCGCACAAGTTGGACGCGGGGGAGGCGGCGACCAAGGCCTGTTCTATGGCCAAGTGCTTCGCCAGCGATGTGGCTGTGGTGCGGACCGCCGACGCCGTCCAGATGTTCGGCGGCTCGGGCTACATTCGCGGTTTTGAGGTCGAACGGCTGTATCGGGACGCCAAAATCACCCAAATCTACGAAGGAACCAACCAGATCCAGCGGACCATCATCGCGCGCGAACTCCTGAAATCGGGACCGCGCGCATGACGCACGTTGCGCTGATTACGGGGTCGAGCCGCGGGATCGGTCTGAGCGCGGCTAAGGCGCTTGCGGCGGCAGGGTTCGCCCTTGCCCTGAACGGGCCCGAGGACAGCGCGGAACTGGCCGCCGCTGTCGCAGAAGTTGCCGACCTTGGGCCCGCGCTGGCGGTCCCCTTTGACGTCGCCGATCTCGCGGCCCATGGCCCTGCCTTGGCGACGATTGAGCGCGAGTTGGGGCCGCTCACGACCCTGGTCAACAACGCGGGGGTTGGGGTCCTGGCGCGCGGCGATTTGCTCGAGGTGACCGAGGCCAGCTGGGATCGCTGTCACCAAGTCAACGCAAAGGCGGTCTTTTTTTTGACCCAAGCCTTTGCCCAGCGTCTCGTGGCGCGCGCGCGTGATCCAGACCACTTCCATTCCATCATCACCATCACCTCCGCCAACGCGCGCGCGGCGGCAGTGACGCGCAGCGAATACGCCGCCTCCAAAGCCGCAGCGGCCATGATTAGCCAGAACTTTGCCGTGCGCCTGGGACCTGAGAACATTCGCGTCTACGATGTGCAACCGGGCTTGATCGATACGGACATGACGCAGGCGGTAATCGACACCTACGCTGAACGCGCCCGCGATGGCCTGACCCTAATCCCGCGCGTCGGCACGCCCGAGGAGGTCGGGCGCATCGTCGCGAGTTTGGCAACGGGGGCGCTGCCCTATACGACGGGGCAAGTTATCTCCGCCGACGCGGGCATGCTTGTGCCGCGCTTCTAAGCCACGTTATCGCAACAATCTGGAGCCAAGATGCAGATCCATTTTCCAAACTCGAAGGGCGCGCTTCACCCCTATACCTTGGTCAACCAACCCCTTGAGGGGGGGCCGATGGGCCAGGACCCGTGTCGAGTCGTATTCTCAGCGGCGCATGTGGTCGCCGACCCCTTGGCCGCCAGCGACCCCTCGGGTCCCGCCGCCATCGACTGGGCGGCAACCCTCAAATTCCGCCACCACTTGGCGGAGCTAGGCTTGGGCATCGCCGAGGCCATGGACACCGCCCAGCGCGGCATGGGCCTCGATTGGACGGGCGCGCTGGAGCTGATCCGGCAAACGCGCACAGAACTGCCCAAGGCACGGGTCTTCAGCGGCTGCGGGACCGACTCGCTCGACCCCAAGGACGCCAAGGATCTTGAGGATGTATACCGCGCCTACGCTGAGCAAATTGAGGCGATCCAGGCCCTTGACGCCCGCCTGATCCTCATGGCCAGCCGAGCCCTGGCGCGGGTTGCCAAAGGACCTCAAGACTATGCTCGCCTCTATACGGATGTCTTGGCGCTGTGCGATCAACCCGTGATTTTGCACTGGCTCGGCCCCATGTTCGACCCACAACTCGCGGGCTATTGGGGCACGGATGATTTTGAACCTGCCATGGAAACGGTTCTAAACATCATCACCGCAAACCAGGCGAAGATCGACGGGATCAAAATTTCGCTGCTCGACAAGACCAAAGAAATCGTCCTCCGGCGGCGTTTGCCCGGCGGGGTGAAAATGTACACAGGCGACGACTTCAACTATCCCGAACTGATCGCTGGGGACGCCCACGGCCACTCCCACGCTTTGCTCGGCATCTTTGATCCCTTGGCCGCAGCGGCGGCGCGGGCCATCGACCAGCTGACGCACGGCGATTCGGCGGGGTTTTATGCAACGCTGACCCCGACACTGCCCCTCGCACGCCATATTTTTCAGGCGCCAACCCAATACTACAAAACCGGCGTCGTATTCTTGGCCTGGCTCAACGGGTTTCAAGACCACTTCGTCATGCTCGGCGGCGCGCAAGCCATGCGTCCCTTACCCTACTTTATCGACTGCTTTCGCTTGGCCGACCAAGCAGGCCTGTTGCGAGACCCCGAGTTGGCGGTGCGAAGAATGAATCGGCTGCTAGCGCTCTATGGTATAGGGTGATTCCCTTGCGCGATTTTACGAGCGACACGCAGTGGCTTAGTCTCAACACGGCCACTTTGGGGCACAATCTGGACGGGTTCGGCCAGGGATGGTCGTCCGCGCAGGTCATTGAGGCGTGCGCAGCCCAAGGCTACGGCGGGCTGGTGTTTTGGCAGCGGGAGGTCCAAGACCCTGTGCGCCTTGGCGAGCAGGTGCGCGCGGCGGGGCTGCGCGTCGATGGCCTGTGCCGAACCCCCTACTTGACGGGCCGCGAAGCGGGCTCGGACGACGCAATCAAGGCCTCCATCGACATGGCTGCGGCCCTGGGCGCGCCTGTTCTAACCATTGTAACAGGGGGGAGCGAGCCTGGAAGCAGGGGGCTCAAGGTGAGCCAGGAGCGCTTGGCCGAACGCCTTGCATGGGCTGCGCACCGTGCCCAAGACCAGGGCGTGAAGTTGGCACTTGAACCCCTCAATCCCATGTTTGGCGGTAACCGTACCTGCCTGTTTACCGTCGCGGAGGCCCTAAACATCTGCCACGCAGTCGATACCCCCTGGCTCGGGATCGCCGTCGATATATACCATGTTTGGTGGGACAGTACTTTGGCCACAAGCCTAGCCGCAGCGCAGGGGCGCATCTTTGGGTTTCATCTGTGCGATTGGCTCGAAACCACCCGCCACATGCTCCTGGATCGTGGCATGATGGGCGATGGCGTCGCCGACATCCGTGGAATCCGCGCCTTGGTCGAAGCGGCAGGCTATCAAGGCCCATGCGAGGTCGAAATTTTCTCCCAAGACACCTGGTGGCAACGGTCGCCAGAAACGGTGCTGGCAACGGCCAAACAAAGATTCATGGACCTGTGCTAAAACGGAATCCAAGTCGATTGGCGCAATCGACTTGGGGGACCATCCGCCTCAATGGACTTCAAAAATCTCAGAGTGATACTGGAGGTCATTGAAATCGCAGCTGGTATGATCCAATCTGTCAAGAGAGCGTCCACAACATTTTGCGGGTAGCGCTGAGATTTGCCACCACATAAGGGAAATTGCCGTCTTCGGCCATGCGGAGGTTTTTTAACCAAGGTCGCAGAATCGATTTCAGACCAACAGAAATGGAAACCGAAGCCTCCCTATCCCGTCCATTTCCTCTTCGCGAAATTGATAGAAGGCGTTGCACTTTAACAAGGGTCATTTACATATTTCGTCATCTTAAAAGAGTCGTTTGATTTTTCCTTAAGCCTCATGAAACAGCGTCCGATCACTTGAACTCTGGATCAAGAAATTTTGAATAAAAGCACAACCGACCGTGTTTAGAGAAAGACGGCGCTGATGCGCGCAAAATTCGAAAGGTTAAAGAAATGAAACACTATCTGTCCCCGCCACCTGGGTTGCCCAAGGTTGGCGTGTCCTTATCGACACGGGTCCTGGGCTCGGCCCTTGGCCTCATGTTTTCAACCCAGGCGCTCGCGCAGTCCTATCCAAGTTACGATACCGATACCACCTACGCAGGCGGCGATATTGTGACCAACAACGGGGCGACGTACATCTGTAATGAAGGTACCACGGTCCCCTGGTGTTCCGGCTCAGCCTGGGCCTACGAACCTGGCGTCGGCGTAGCGTGGGAGCAAGCTTGGTCTTTGCTTGACAGCGCTGCTTCCGACTCCGAGGACGCGGCGACACCCACCGCTGACGCGGGCGACTCAGACGCAACGGATAAGGGTGAAGAGTCCACCGAGTCCGAAACTGCCCCAACCATCGACAGCGACCTGCCGAGCATGTCCGCCAACGACTGGTCGGCGAGCAGTGTTTATACAGCTGGCAAGACCGTCGCGTCCGACGGCATGGTTTGGGAAGCAAAGTGGTGGACACAAGGTGACAAGCCGGGTGCTTCCGAATGGGGCCCATGGAAAGAAGTCGGCGTTGCCAGCGCCTCTTCTGACTCGGGCGATTCTGGCGGGTCATCGGATTCCGACGACGGCCAAGACGAGGACGATCTCTTCAATTTCGACAACTCCAGCGGTGAAGAAGAAACCGCTGCCGAGGAATCGGACTATCCTGCGTATGAAGAAGGCGGGTTTTATGTGGGCGGCTCCATCGTTTCCAACGCAGGTGCCAACTACCGCTGTATCGACGGTCCGACACAAGCCTGGTGTAGCAGCGTTGCCTGGGCCTATGCGCCTGGCGAAGGAACCGCCTGGCAGGACGCATGGAGCCTCTATACGGGCGATGCAGATTCGGCAACGGACGATGGCAGCGGCTCAAGTGACGGGACCAGTAGTGAACCCTCTGTCATCATGGCGCTTAGCACCCTCATGTTCGACGAGGCACAGTTGACCAGCGGCGAAGACTTCCAGCAGGTAGCGGCCGCAACGCGGACCATCGACAACGACTTGGTTGAACAAGTCGCCCCAGGAATGCCGACGAATCCGAGTAACGTGCAGCGTGTCGAGGCTCTCATGTCCGATGAGGACTTCGAGTTCCTATTCCCAGAGCGGGCGCCTGAGTACGACTATCGCAAGTTCCTGCAAGCTGTGGCAAAGTTCCCTGCCTACTGCGGTGACTACCATGATGGCCGCGACGCTGAACAAATCTGCCGCGTTTCTTTGGCCACAACCTTTGCCCACTTTGCCCAAGAAACGGGCGGCCACGCCGAATGGTGGGACGTGCCCGAGTGGCGGCAGGCCCTCGTGCATGTTCGTGAAATGGGATGGTACGAAGGCGACCGGGGCGGCTACAACGGCGAGTGTAACCCCGACGTTTGGCAAGGCCAGACGTGGCCCTGCGGCACCTACGAGGATGGCGAGTTCAAGAGTTACTTTGGTCGTGGTGCCAAGCAGCTTAGCTACAACTACAACTACGGACCCTTTTCTGAGGCCATGTTCGGGGACGTTCGCGTCCTGCTCGACAGCCCCGAATTGGTTGCCGATACTTGGTTGAACTTTGCCAGCGCCATTTTCTTCTTCGTCTATCCGCAACCCCCCAAGCCATCCATGCTGCACGTTATTGACGGCACCTGGGAGCCCAATGCAAGCGACATCTCCAATGGGATCGAGGCGGGCTTTGGTGTCACGGTCAACATCATCAACGGCGGCGTTGAGTGCGGCGGCAGCATGGAAAAGGCCCAGGTCGTCAACCGGATCAAATACTATCTGGAGTTTGCGAACTTCTTTGACGTGCCAGTTCCTGACGACGAGATCCTTGGATGCGCGGGCATGAAGCAATTCGACGCCAACGGGTCCGCCGCGGGTCTTGGGTTGAACTGGGAAGAGGACTGGAGTCGTCCCAACACTTGCCAGTTGGTGGGATATCAGACCGCCTACGATGCCTTGCGCGAAGGTGACTATCGCCGTTGCGTTGAAAACTTCTTCGACGTCTACATCGATGAAACCATGTAAATCCTAAAAAATCCCCAGGCAGGCAACCTGCCTGGGACCCATGTTTCTCCAAGCAGCCGCCCAAAGATCTCGAGGTCTTTGGGCGGTTTGTTGTTGGGTATCAGGTTCTTTATTGAATCTTATACCAGCGGCAAGAATGAGCGACTCTTAATTTTAGGGATTCCCAAGGTGGTCCAATTCTGATTCGATGCAGGGATCATTGAATAGGAGTTTGATATGAGTGCAGCGGTTCCCATTACCCGTCTTGACAAGAGTGCCGATGATTTGCGGGCGCTGGCACGCAAGGCGAAGAACGGTCGAGTTGGCGGGCGATTGCTTTCCATAGCACTTGTTTTGGAAGGTGCGTCTCGTAAGTACGCAGCAGAAAGTAGCGGCATGGACCGACAGTCGCTACGTGATTGGATCCATCGCTATAATGACGAAGGCGTTGGGGGTTTGGAAGATCGCAAAGGCGCAGGAGCCAAGCCCCGCATCAAAGGATCTGAGATGGACCAACTTGCAGCTTGGGTAAAGGCTGGTCCTGACGTTGAGCGCGATGGCGTTGTACGTTGGCGACGCAAAGACTTAGCAGATCGGATCAAACAAGAAATGAAGATCGAGGTGAGTGAGCGCACAGTGGGGAACTACTTGGACAAGCTGGGATTTCGGCGTATGACAGTGCGGCCCGAACACCCCAAAACCGACAAAGAGGCCCAGGAGGCGCTAAAAAAAACTTCTCAAAGATCATAAGGGATATTTTGCCTGACTACGCCCGCGAAAAAACCCTTGAGGTTTGGTTTCAGGATGAGGCGCGCGTAGGTCAGAAGGGCACAGTGACGCGTATTTGGGCGCCTCAGGGCACTCGCCCGCGTGCGCCGCGTGATACACGTTATCAATGGAGCTATATCTTCGGGGCTGCCTGTCCCGAACGGGGTGTCGCCGCGGGGCTGGTCTTGCCTTATGTGAACACCGAGGCGATGAACTTGCACTTAGCGGAAATCTCCAAAACGGTTGCTACTGGTGCGCATGCGATCCTTGTGCTTGATTGCGCAGGTTGGCATCTGGCTAACAAACTAGAGATACCCCAGAATATCACGCTCCTAAAATTGCCGCCCTACTCGCCAGAGCTCAACCCTATGGAAAACGTCTGGCAATATCTGCGAGCAAACAAACTCGCACTATCGGTATTCGACACATACGAGGAAATTCTTCAAAAGTGCGCTGAGGCATGGAACTTCTTTGCCAATGACCCAAGGCGCATAATGTCGGTGACTAAACGCGATTGGGCAACGGTCATTTAATTTTTCCGTTGGTATAACAGCGGAAGGATCGGCTGACCCATGGACCGAACTTGCGTCCAAACGCCAAACCCGAGTAGTGACGCCCCTCCCCGACCTCATCTACAGAGGAATGCCCGCGGCGAATGAGAATGACTCGAATGATCGCTGGTATAAGGGCCGCGACTGCGGCCCCCGTAGCGGGCTCCAAGCCCGAAGGGCGCAGGGAACGCCCGCGCCCGAAACACGCGGCCCCGAGATGAGTTAAGAAGGCGCCTCGGGGTATAAGCGGAGGCCCCGTCCTACGGCCGGGCTGAGCGAGCGTAGCGAGCGAGTAGAGACCGCAAAAGAAGAGTCGGGCTGAGCGAGCGTAGCGAGCGAGGTGAGACCGCAACCCCAAAAAGCCGAAACGCGACGCGTTTCTGCCGTGAGACATAAAACGGCCAAAAAAGCTGACACTTTTGGCCGTTGGTATGGGTCCCTTCTTTAGGGCCCGTAGCTTAGGCCGCGCGCTTGGTCCGCTGCGGGATTCCAGCCAGTGCGCAAGCACACGGCAATCGACAAGGCCGTTGTGAACGCGGCCACGGCCGCAAGCCATAGGCCACAGGACAGGAGCGTGATCAGGAAGACCCCGCCTAGGTCGGTCGGGGTCCAGATCCATTGCAAACCCGCGATCAGGGCCGCGCTAGGGCCCATTGTGAGGATCATCAAAGCGACCAGGCGCCCCCACAGCCCCTGGGTTGCCCGCCAGGAGTCGCGCAATCCATAAGTGGCGTCCCCAGCGACGGCGGGCAGGACGAAGGCAAAGCGCAGGAACATCAGGTAAAATAGGACGGCGCACAAGCCTTTGAGGGCGTTGGAGGGACCGTCGGTCATGACCAAGACCCTGGGAACAACGTCTGGGACGGTGCCTTGAACGGCCCAAATCACCTGCAAGACAATAAAGGCCCCGTAAGGCAGGAAGGCAAGCGCGGGCACGGCCACAACATCCAAGGTTGCCGCCATAAACTTGCCATAGCGGCGCAGGCCCGCGGCGCGGATCGGGCGCAGCCGTATGGGCTCGCCCAGCAGCGTCAAGCGATAGATCAGGAAGGAAAACAGGCTGAGCAGAAGGAAGTCCCCAACAAGTGCGTGCAACAATCCCAAGGTTTCCGTTTGCAAGAGGGACCGCGCAAAATTCGGTGCCGCCCCCCGCAGGGCGGCGTCGGCGCTAAAGAACCCAAGACTGATGAAGGTGTAAGCAAGCCCCGTGAGACACCCCAGCAACACAAGGCCCGCGCGGCGTCGAATCAGGTCGTCCCATGTATGGCTGAGAACAAGGCCTAAGTTCAAGTCGGGCAAGCGGGGTTGGTAGGGCGCTGCCATGGGGTCAATCGGCGCATGGGCCGCCCTGCCGTAAGGGGGGTTGGGTCGTTGAAACACCAAGGCAGGGTCCTTTCCATGGGGATCGATCAACAGGGGCTCTCTATCGCGGTTTCTTATAGCAGGGTCCAAGTCGATTGGAACAATCGACTTCAAGGGAACATCCGCGCCAATGTCCTATTCTCTCCCGTCCCGCGCAGAGTCTCGTTCCGATTTCCACACGGCATTTTTTGGCGTTGTTTAGGGTCCCTGACCCAGGCTATAGCCTGGGCCACATCGGGCCGACCCCCAGGAGCATCTGCGCCAACAAGGGGGTTTCAGCCAATTCAACACCAAACCGAGTGGATTTACGCGCCATGGCCCCCGCACCCCTTCGTATTGCCCCGTCCTTGCTGGCCGCCGATTGGTCGTGCCTCGGCCAAGAGGTGCATGACCTGGACGCGGCGGGGGCCGATTTCATGCACCTCGACGTGATGGACGGTCATTTCGTTCCCAACATCAGCTTTGGCCCCGCCCTGATCCAGGCGCTACGCGACAAGACTGCCAAAGTTTTTGATACCCATCTTATGATCGCGCCCGTTGATCCCTACCTGCCCGCCTTTGCGGCGGCGGGGTCGCAGATCATGACGGTGCATGTGGAGGCGGGGCCACATGTCCACCGCAGCTTGCGGGCGATCCGCGATCTTGGTTGCAAGGCAGGCTTGGCCCTAAATCCAGGCACGTCCGTTGGTGCGATGCGGCCGCTCTTGGGGGAGTTTGATTTGGCCTTAGTCATGACCGTCAATCCAGGTTTTGGCGGCCAGGCCTTCTTGCCCGCCTGCCTCGACAAGGTGCGGACCTTGGCGCAATGGCGCGCCGACGCGGGCCTGGACTACGACATCGAGGTAGATGGCGGCGTTACGGCGGCCTCAGCCCCCGCGTGCATCGCCGCGGGGGCCAATGTTTTGGTGGCGGGGTCTGCGATCCTAGGCGCAGCGGCGTACGGCCAAGCTATGGCCGACTTGCGCGGATAAGGCAGGATGAGACCGTGATACGCGGGGGTTTGCAAACCCTGCCCTTTCGCCTGCCCGCCAATCGGCGATTCTATGGCCGTCAGGCGGGCGCGTTTCCTCTGGTTCAGCCGAAAAAACTCTGGCCAGGGGATCGCGATGTCGGCAACCGACTGACCAAGGGGCATTTTCGCTTTGCGGGGCAGCAAATCGATCTGCGCGATGAGACCTGGTATCCTGCGGCGGCGGGGCCAGATTGGTTGCGGCGGCTGCACGATTTTGCCTGGCTGGACGATTTGCGCGCCTCGACAGACCCGCGCGCGCGCCTCACCGCGCGCGCCTTGGTCGGCCTATGGATCGACGACCATGGGCGCTATCGGGCCCATTCGTGGCACCCTGCGACCCTTGCGACCCGTCTTACCCAGTGGATGGCGCACTTTGACTTTCTCAAGTCAACCGCCGACCCAGGGCTGCAGCAAGCCGTGCTCAAGTCTGCCGCGCAGCAAGCGGCCTTTTTGCGCCGCTTGGGTCCACGTCGGTTGAGCGGAGTGGAGTTGATTCGCTGTTTGAAGGCCTTGATCCTCGTTGACTTGTGCCTTGTCGGGTTTGGCCCTACGGTGCAAAAACATTTGAATGACTTGGAGGACGCTTTGGCCGACCAAGTTCGCGCCGATGGGTCCCACGCGCAACGATGCCCGCAGGGCCAAATGCGGGTGCTGCTTGACCTCATCGACATCGGATCGGCCCTTACTTTGGCCGCGCAGGCCCTCCCCCAAGGGATTCGGATCACGCTCGCTAGCTTGGCGGGTGCGATCCGCCAATTGCAGCACGGCAATGGTCGTCTGGCGCGATTTCAGGGTGAGCCCCTGGTCGGCACGGATCTGATTCGCGAAGCCCTGGAACGCGCCGACGGTGGCCAAACCCCCGCTGCAGGGCCCGAGGGTAACGATGGATTTTATCGGCTGAAGGCGCGGCGCAGCTTGCTGCTGGTCGATGCGGGCAAGGCGCCGCAGCGTCCTGGCCCGTGCGGGGTTCATGCAGGGACTCTAGCCTTTGAATTTTCCATCGGACAAGTTCGCCTCGTGACCAACTGCGGCAACTTCGACGCAGGTTCCGACTGGGCGCAGTTCCAGCGCACGACCAACGCCCACTCCACCCTGATCTGGGCCAATCGCGATTCTTCCGAACTTTTGAGCCATGGCCGCGTTGGCCGCAGCCCCCAGCAGATCCAAACCCAAGTGGAACAGGACGCCAGCGGCGCGTACATGCGTCTGTCCCACGATGGCTATGCGGGGCTTGGCGGCGGCGTCCATACCCGAACCTTGGGTTTGCGTGCCGACGGCCTGGTTTTGGAAGGGGAGGATCGTATGGGCGGCACAGGTCTCGATCAAGCCCTGGTCCGATTTCATCTGAACCCAGGTATTTCGGCCGAACTTACCCAGACGCGCCGCGCGGCGCTGCTGCGCTTGTCCGCCCGCGAGACGGGGTGGCGGTTTGAAACATGGGGCGCGCGCTTGCAAATCGCCGAAACGGTTGTCGCCAGTGAACAGGGCGCACCGACGCGCAGCCAACAACTGATCCTATCGCCCGATCCCCAGGGAACCGCCCCCGACAGGGGCGCGCTGCGATGGCGCTTTAGTCAAGAAGGAGTGCCCCTATGACCGCATCCACAACCGCCGCATCGGTTTGCCAACGCGCCCTGATTTCTGTTTCTGACAAGACAGGGCTGGTCGATTTCGCCGCTGCCTTGGTGGCGCGGGGCTTTGATCTGGTTTCAACGGGGGGGACGGCACGCGCCCTCCAAGACGCGGGCTTGCAGGTCAGCACTGTGGAGTCGCTGACAGGGTTTCCAGAGATTCTGGACGGGCGGGTCAAAACCTTGCATCCCGTCATCCATGGGGGGCTCTTGGCCAACCTGCATCGCCCCGACCACCGTGCCACCCTCGCCGCCCATGGGATTGAGGGATTTGGCCTCGCCGTCCTCAACCTCTACCCTTTTGCACAAACTCTAGAGGCCAAAGCTGCGTTCGAGGCGTGCCTTGAGCAGATCGACATCGGCGGCCCTGCCATGTTGCGCGCCGCGGCGAAAAATCATGCCCATGTCCTGCCCCTGATCGACGCGGACCAATTCGACGCGACCCTCGCGGCCTTGGACGCTGGCGACCTAGACCCCTTGCGGCAGGCATACGCGGCGCGCGCTTTCGACCATACTTCTAAGTACGATCGCCTTGTCGCCGACTTTTTGGCGGGAGGCGGGATGGAATCGCTGCGCTATGGGGAGAATCCCCACCAAAGGGGCGAACTTATTTTGCCGACGGCAAAAGGGTTAAACTGCGCAGCGCATGGGGTCCAAGTGCAGGGCAAAGCCCTGTCCTACAACAACTTTCTCGACGCCGATGCCGCTTGGGAGTTGTGTCAAGATTTGGGCGGGACGAACGCCGTGATCGTCAAGCATACCAACCCCTGCGGCGCAGCCTACGGCAATACGATCGGCGAAGCCTTCGATGGGGCCCAGGCCTGCGACCCCGTCTCGGCGTTCGGCGGGGTCATCGCCCTTTCGGCGCCCCTGGACCAAGCAACCGCGGCCCGCATCCGCGATCTGTTCGTCGAGGTGATCCTGGCCCCAGAGATTGGCGCAGCGGCGCGCCAGGTGTTCGCTGACAAGCCCCAGGTGCGCCTGCTGGAGGTGGCGAACACGCAGCGCCCGTCGCGGCCCTGGGCCTATCGATCCTTGAGCGGGGCCATGGTCCGGCAGTCCTTCGATCGGCACCAGGTCCAGGCCAGCGATCTGACGACGCCCACGGCCAAAGCCCCGAACGCGGCGCAGGTTCAGGATTTACTGTTTGCCTTTACGGTGGCCAAGCATACCAAGTCCAACGCCATTGTGCTTGCCCATCAGGGGCGAACCCTGGGCATCGGCGCAGGCCAAATGAGCCGCGTCGACGCGGCGCGCATGGCGCGGTGGAAAGCCGAGGCGGCGGGGCTAGACACGCGCGGCTGCGTGGTGGCGTCGGATGCGTTCTTTCCCTTCGCCGATGGGTTGCAAGTCGCTATCGACGCGGGTGCCAGCGCGGTGATCCAGCCTGGCGGCTCCCAGCGCGACGCGCAAGTCATCGCCGCCGCAGACGCGGCAAGGCTGGCCATGGTTTTCACAGGCATTCGCCACTTTCGGCACTAGACCCGCGTCACAATTATACCAGCGGCGATTGAAAATGACTCTTATGATCGCTGGTATAAGGGCCGCGAGGTCCGCCCTCACTCAAAACGCATCTGTTGGAATCAAGAAGAACTCGGGCATTCCCTCGCTGCCGTAGCCTTCCGCTGGATCGGGTCGCGTGTCCCTGAAGATCGCGCAAGGCACTTCGAACATAAGTGCCCACCATCGGGCGAGAGCCTCATCGCCTGGAAGGAGTTGGGGGACCGCTTGCGCGGGGTCAAAAACCGCAAATAGAATCAGGTCGGCGCCCGCCTCGGCCAACTCCATGGCCGCGTGGCGGTCTTGCGCCAAGCCAATCAGCTGCAAGTCATACGAGCCAGCGCGCAGAGCCTTGAGGCAGTCAAGCCGCGGCGTCCAAAACCCATCAGCGCCATCGTGGCCCGTGCTTGCGACGCGGATCAGTGCTATCCCTGCGCGGTCCGCCGCGGCTTGCCAGGCAAGGATTCGAGGACCAGGATCGCCCGATAGGATTGCCGCGCTGACGCCCGATGGGATCGCCACAGGGTCTTGATCGGGTCGAAGCAGGGTAAGAAACGGGCTGGGGATCATGGCGACCCCTTGCCATAAAGCCATTCGTATTTGTACTGAATCAGCTCAAGGTATAGCTGACTTCCTTTAATCAAATTAGAGGGAGTCGCGATATGGTGTCCAATCCCACCCACCTTGGCGTCGTGCTGTTCGTCTTGGCCAACTTGGGCTTTGCGCTGACCGATGCGTCGGCCAAGTGGCTCATGCAAACGGTGGGGGTCCTGCCCCTCTATATGATCGCCGTTCGTCTGGTCACGGGTCAACTTTCCTCTGGGGCCTTGGGCTACGCCATGGCGGGCCGCAGGGTGTGGCGCACCACGTCGCTGCGGCTCAACTTGATTCGTTCCACGCTCATGGCGGGGACGACGCTGATGAATTTTTGGGCCGTCTCCTATCTTGATCTGACCACCTCGATCACCCTTGTCTTTTCCGCCCCCTTTATCGTGACGGTGTTCGCCTGGGCCTTCTTGAAGGAACAGGTTGGCCGGCATCGGCTCACCGCCGTTGCCCTTGGGTTTGTCGGGGTCGTCGTCGTGATCAACCCCTCGGGGGAATCGTTCCATCCCGCTATGCTGATTCCCATTGGAACGGCCCTGACCATCGCGGCCCTGTCGATCGTAACCCGCTACGGCACTGGCCGCGACGGCTTAGGAACCCAAACGTTCTATACGACTTTCGTCGGGGCCTTGATCGGCCTGCCGCTCCTGTTCGTTCTCGACAGTCCCGTACCGACCCATCCCGCGCAATGGGTCTTGTTTCTAGCCGTGGGAACCGTGTTTGGAACGGCGGGGCACTGTTTGAACGTCGTGGCGCACCGCTTTGCCCCAGCGTCGGTCTTGGCGCCGTTTATCTATACCCAACTTCTCTGGATGACCCTGGCCCAGTACGCGATCGACGGTCGATTGCCAGGGTGGAACACGCTGGCAGGTGCGTTGATCATCATCGCCTCGGGCCTCTATCTCTGGTATCGCGGACGACGCCTAGCAGCGGCGGCAGAGTCTGACTCGTCGAGCCGCTGATGGACACGGAAAATACTGAATTGCAAATTCAGTATTTGTAAAAGACGAGCGACCAAGTAGGACCGCGACCTGCGTGGCGCAGACACATAGGCGAAAACGTGAGCGAAAGGGTCGTTGTACACGACGCCCGATATAAGTGGAGGGAAGCATGACCCTTAGGAATCGCCTTTGCTTTGGCTACGCTCTGGTTTCCCTGGGCGTCCTGCTGGCTTTGTTGCTGGCCCTGCCCCTCGGGGCGGCGGAAAGCCCGCGCCAGCGCGTCATGGGGGTGTTTTATCTCTCCTTCCTCCTGGTTTTGTTGCTGACCTACCTGCTGGGGGCGGCAGGGCGGCTTGTGGGCCTTGCGACTAGCCACAGCCCGCCAACGTGGCGCAAAGGCTGGCAAGAGTTCGGCTACCCGCTGTTCCATCGACACATTTGGGCGGATTTTGGGCGGCTTTACGCCCTCGTCTTTCTTGTGTTCGTCGGTGCCCTCGTCGTCGCGGGTTTGGAAACTTACCTCCATCAGAGGTTCGTTGGGTTTGAACAAAGGATCCCCCTGAGCGACGACGGGACTGGCCTCAGCGAAACCGAAGCGCTTCAACGCATCGCGCGCGATCAATTACCCCTGAGGCCTGCCGATCGTGCGCGCTTTGCCCAGGTCATGGCAGCGACCGACCTGAGCTACGCGGGGTCTGCGGCGGCCCTGCTCGTCTTCCTGGCCCGTCTCATTCCTTACTTTTTTTGGCGCTCAGGGGGGCCAACCGCACCAACCCTGGCGGCGGCCTGGCGACGCGGGTCTTGGTGGCCCAGCCTTGGCTTTGGTTTCGGCCTCTGGGCGGGTTTGGGCGGTTTGCTTCTGCTTCCTGGTCCCTTGTGGTTGCGCTTGGTTCTGGCTGCGGGCTTGTTTGCGCTCTGGACCCTTCTCTACGCCCGTGTCTTGGGGGCCTCCCCGCGATGACGCTAACGAAAATCTGCGGGCTCAGATCGCCGCAGATGGTGCAGGCCTGTCTTGAGGCAGGGGCGGACTTTGTCGGATTTGTCTTTGTCACGGCCTCGCCCCGGTTCATCGACGCCAAGGCTGCCCAACCGCTGATTGCCCAGGCCAAGGCCGCAGGTGTCCAAACCGTTGGCCTTTGGCAGGCGCAGGGATCCTTGCCGCTCACGGAAATCATCGACAGCGGCATTGACATTTTGCAAGCCCACGGTGCCCTCGACAAGGATTGGGGCGTGCCCGTTTGGCGCGCCCTCGGGGTGTCAGGACCCCAGGATTTGCCGCAGCACGCGCAACCGTGCGCGCGGCTGCTGCTCGACGCCACGCCGCCAGCAGGGTCGGCGATTGCGGGCGGCAACGGCGCTGCCTTTGACTGGCGGATCTTGCAAGAATGGGACGCGCCGCAGCCCTGGGTCTTGGCTGGGGGCCTCACCCCCGCCAATGTTGCCCAGGCGATCGCGGTCAGCGGCGCGCAAGCGGTCGACGTGTCCTCGGGCGTTGAACGCCGCAGGGGGGAAAAGGATGCGGATTTGATTCGGACCTTTATTCGCCATGCTAAGGCCGCTACAGCGCGCCCATGAACCTCATGTCCAATTCCCTCCGCTCGGGCCCTGATGAGCGGGGCTTGTTCGGGATTTACGGCGGTCGATTTGTTGCCGAAACGCTCATGCCCAACATCTTGGCCCTGGAAGCGGCCTATGCGCAGTTCAAAGACGATCCCGACTTTCAGCGCGAATTTGCGGATCTGGCAACGAGCTACATCGGCCGCCCCAGCCCCCTCTATTTTGCCCAGCGCACGACCGAACACTTGGGCGGGGCGAAAATTTACTTCAAGCGCGATGAGTTGAACCATACGGGCGCGCACAAAATCAACAATTGCTTGGGCCAAATCCTGCTGGCCAAACGCATGGGCAAGACCCGCATCATTGCCGAGACGGGCGCGGGGCAGCACGGGGTCGCCACCGCGACGGTCTGCGCCCTGTTTGGCCTGCCCTGCGTCGTTTATATGGGCGCAGAGGATATAGAGCGGCAACGGCCCAATGTGTTCCGCATGAAACTGCTCGGCGCGGAAATCGTCCCCGTGACCTCGGGGCGAGGCACCCTTAAGGACGCCATGAACGAGGCCCTGCGCGATTGGGTGACCCATGTCGCCGACACCTTTTATATCATAGGAACCGCGGCGGGGCCCCATCCCTATCCCCAACTGGTCCGTGATTTTCAATCGATCATCGGCCAGGAAGTGCGCGAACAGGTTCAGGCCGCCGAAGGGCGCTTGCCCGATACGCTGGTCGCGTGCTTGGGCGGCGGGTCCAATGCCATCGGCCTGTTCCATCCTTTTCTGGACGACTCCTCGGTTCGGTTGATCGGCGTCGAAGCGGGGGGCAAAGGCCTGGACGGCGATCAGCACTGCGCCAGTCTCAATGCCGGCAAGCCTGGAGTCTTGCACGGCAACCGAACCTATTTGCTGCAAACCGACGACGGTCAAATCAACGAAGGCTATTCGATCAGCGCGGGGCTCGACTACCCTGGAATTGGCCCCGAACACGCCTGGCTGCGCGATACGGGGCGCGTTACCTACGTTGCCGAGGGGGACGATGAGGCCCTCGAGGCCTTCCAGTTTTGTTGCCGGACCGAAGGCATCCTACCCGCCCTGGAGCCCAGCCATGCCTTGGCGCATGTCATAAAGATTGCCCCTGCCTTACCCAAGGACCATATCCTGGTCATGAATATGTGCGGTCGCGGCGACAAAGACGTGTTCAATGTCGCCGAAAAACTCGGCTTCAAAATGGCGTAGCGGCCCCATGGCAACGCGCATAGAAACACGGTTTGCCCGGTTGAAGGCGGCGGGAACGTCGGGGCTGGTCACCTACATCATGGCAGGGGATCCCGACTACGACACATGCCTTGATCTTCTGTGCGGCTTGCCCTCAGCTAGCGCGGACGTGATCGAATTGGGGATACCCTTTACCGACCCCATGGCCGATGGCCCCGCGATCCAACTGGCGGCATCGCGCGCCTTGGCCGCGGGCATGTCGGTCGCCAAAGTCTTGTCCCTGGTGCGCGCATTCCGCGCCCAGGACCAGGACACCCCCCTCGTCCTCATGGGGTATTACAACCCGATCTATCAATACGGCGTGGACAGCTTCTTAACCGATGCCCGCGCCGCAGGGGTCGATGGGCTGATCGTTGTTGATTTGCCCCCCGAAGAAGACGCCGAGTTGTGCCTGCCCGCGCTGGAAGCTGGGGTGAACTTCATTCGTCTCGCCACCCCGACCACCGACGCGGCGCGCCTGCCCGCTGTCCTAAAAAACACCAGCGGCTTTGTGTACTACGTTTCCATTACCGGTATCACGGGCGCGGCGTCGCCGCAGGCCGCGAATATCGGCGCGGCGGTCGCACGCTTGCGCGCCCAGACCGATCTGCCCATCGCCGTCGGCTTTGGCATCAAAACCGCCGCGCAAGTGGCCGAGATCCAGGCCCAGGCCGACGCGGCGGTCGTCGGGTCCGCCATCGTTCAAACCCTTGCCGATGCGCTGGACGCGCCGCAAACCTCCCGCGCGCAAGCCGTCGCCAAAACCCTAGAGTTCGTGCGACAGCTCCAGGGTCATAGAAGAAATCCCTAGATTTTACCGCGCCCCTTGCAGGGGGCGTCCTGAAAAATTTGTCCGAACGGTAAAAATGATTGACCAGGCGCAGGATTTTCTGCACATAAGCAACCCCAGCGGGTTTCAGGTCGAACCGACTTGAAGAAAGCCCGCACTCACATCCTGCCTAAAGCCATTCCACGGATCCAAGACACGTCAGATTGGCTTTAAGGGGTCGAGCCAGCAGCGTTTGGGAGGGACTTATGGACCGTGGCAAGAACTTACGCATTAACCCAGACCGGCTCTGGTCTAGCCTCATGGAAATGGCAAAGATCGGCCCAGGCGTCGCGGGCGGCAACAATCGGCAAACCCTGACCGACGACGATTCCAAGGCGCGAACGCTATTCCAAACCTGGTGCCAGCAGGCAGGCATGTCCGTGGGTGTGGACACCATGGGCAACATGTTCGCCACCCGCGCGGGGACCGATGCGGCGGCGCTGCCCGTCTATATGGGCTCGCACCTCGACACCCAACCAACGGGGGGCAAATACGACGGCGTTCTCGGGGTTTTAGGGGGGCTGGAAGTCATCCGAACCCTGAACGAGATGGATATCAAGACCAAGCACCCCATCGTGGTGACCAATTGGTCCAACGAAGAGGGCACACGGTTTGCGCCGCCCATGCTGGCATCGGGCGTCTTTGCAGGCAAACATACCCAAGACTGGGCTTACGAACGCGCGGACGCAGACGGGAATACCTTTGGCGCGGAATTGCGGCGGATTGGCTGGGTCGGCGACGAACCAGTCGGCGCGCGCAAGATGCACGCCATGTTTGAATTGCACATCGAACAAGGCCCGATTTTGGAAGCCGAAGGCAAGGACATAGGCGTTGTCACCCACGGACAAGGGCTGCGTTGGATCGAATGTACCCTAAGCGGTAAGGAGAGCCACACAGGGTCCACGCCCATGCACATGCGCAAGAACGCAGGGCGAGGCCTGGCCCTGATCACCGAGTTAGCGCACGAAATCGCCATGGCCCACCAACCCAATGCCGTCGGCGCGATCGGTCATATTGATGTCTATCCCAACAGCCGCAACATCATCCCAGGCCAGGTGGTCTGCACCGTCGATTTGCGCACGCATCTGCACGACACGCTCGATCACATGGTGGAGACCTTTTTAACGCGCGCGCCCAAGCTGTGCGCCGAGATCGGCGTCGGATTTGCAAGCAAGATCGTGGGGCAGTTCGACCCACCTGCCTTCGACGAAACCTGCGTCAGGCGGGTTCGCAATGCGGCCGAACGCCTTGGCTACCGCCATATGGACATCGTTTCGGGTGCGGGGCACGATGCCTGTTGGATCAATGATGTGGCGCCAACGGCCATGATCATGTGCCCGTGCGTTGACGGGCTCAGCCACAACGAGGCCGAAGATATAAGCCAGGAATGGGCGCAAGCGGGTACCGATGTTCTGCTGCACGCCGTGCTCGAAACCGCCATCGTCGTGTCTTAGATTTAGGAGGAGGAGGAACAGGTCATGTCCACTGTTATTCAAAACGGAACGGTTGTAACGGCCGACCTCAGCTACAAGGCTGATGTGTTGGTCGAGGGGGGAGTCATCACCGAAATTGGGCAGGGGTTGACGGGCCAAAAATCTCTCGACGCGACCGACTGCTACGTCATGCCTGGGGGCATCGACCCCCATGTGCATTTGGAAATGCCCTTTATGGGAACCCACTCCAGCGATGATTTTGAATCGGGCACGCGGGCGGGCCTCGCTGGGGGGACCACTATGGTGGTCGATTTTTGCCTGCCCAATCAAGGCGAAAGCCTGATCGACGCTATGAAACGCTGGCACAATAAGTCCACGCAAGCCAACTGCGATTATTCCTTTCATATGGCGGTGACTTGGTGGGGCGAGCGCGTTTTCCATGACATGCAGACGGTGGTTCAAGACTTGGGCATCAACACCTTTAAGCACTTCTTGGCCTACAAAGGCGCCTTGATGGTCAATGATGACGAGTTGTTTGCGTCGTTCCGACGGCTCTCAGAATTGGGCGCAACGGCGCTGGTCCATGCCGAAAACGGCGATGTGGTCGCGGAAATGACCGCCAAATTGCTGGCCGAGGGCAATACAGGGCCCGAGGGCCATGCCTATTCCCGCCCGACACAAGTCGAAGGCGAAGCCACCAATCGCGCCATCATGATCGCCGATATGGCGGGTGTCCCCCTCTATGTGGTCCATGTGTCGTGCGAGGAAGCCCATGAAGCCATCCGCCGCGCCCGCCAGAATGGCAAGCGCGTTTGGGGCGAACCCCTGATCCAGCACTTAACCCTGGACGAAAGCGAGTACTTTCATGCCGACTGGGACCATGCCGCGCGGCGCGTCATGTCGCCGCCCTTCCGCAACAAGAAGCACCAGGAAAGCCTGTGGGCGGGCCTCATGTCCGGGTCGCTGTCGGTCGTGGCAACCGATCATTGCGCCTTTACCACCGCGCAAAAGCGCTTCGGCGTCGGGGATTTTTCTAAGATTCCCAACGGAACGGGCGGGTTAGAAGATCGCCTGCCCATGTTGTGGACGCACGGCGTTGCGACGGGTCGCTTAACCCCCAATGAATTTGTCGCCCTTACCTCGACCAACATCGCAAAAATTCTGAACTGCTATCCCAAAAAAGGAGCCATTCTGGTCGGGGCCGACGCCGATCTGGTGGTATGGGACCCCAATAAGGAAAAAACCATCGCCGCCGCCGCCCAGCAATCGAGCATCGACTACAACGTGTTTGAAGGTCATGAGGTCAAAGGCTTGCCACGGTTCACCCTGACCCGCGGTCAAATCGCCGTCCACGACGGGGATATTCAAACCGAAATGGGGCACGGCGAATTTGTCAAGCGCGCGCCCAACGCGTCGGTCAATCGCGCCCTGTCGCAATGGAAGGATCTGACGGCCCCCCGCCCGGTTGAACGCACGGGCATTCCCGCTACGGGGGTTTAGGAATGACGGCTGGCGCGCGGTCCTTTATGACGTTTGAATTAGTTGGTCGCGCCTATGGATGACTCTGCCCTCATCTCCGCGCGCGACCTTTCCCTGACGTTTCAAACCAACGACGGGCCCGTCCACGCCCTAAGCCACGTCAACTTGGACATAGCCAAGGGTGAGTTTGTGAGTTTCATTGGTCCCTCGGGCTGCGGGAAAACGACGTTCTTGCGGGTCATCGCCGACTTGCAAGACCCGAGCGGTGGGGAGGTCCGTGTCAACGGTATGAGCCCGCGCGCAGCGCGGTTGGCCCGTGCCTACGGCTATGTTTTTCAAGAGGCAGGCCTCTACCCCTGGCGGACGATTGCGGGCAATATTCGCCTGCCGCTGGAAATTATGGGGTATGCAAAGCAGGAGCAAGCCGATCGCGTCGCGCGGACCCTTGCGATGGTCGATCTCGCGGGTTTTGAAAACAAGTTTCCCTGGCAGTTGTCGGGGGGGATGCAGCAAAGGGCTTCCATCGCGCGCGCCCTGGCTTTTGATGCCGATATTTTGCTGATGGACGAGCCCTTCGGCGCCCTTGATGAAATTGTTCGCGATCATCTGAACGATCAGCTGCTGACGCTTTGGCGCAAAACGGGCAAGACCATCGGCTTTGTTACGCATTCGATCCCAGAGGCTGTGTTCCTATCGACGAAAATCGTGGTTATGTCGCCGCGCCCAGGGCGAATCACCGAGATAATCGAGAGCGATTTGCCCGCGGATCGCACCCTCGACATCCGCGAAACCCCAGAATTCCTATCCCTCTCCCAGCGCGTGCGCGAGGGGCTCCGTGCTGGGCATTCCTACGATGCGGCTTAGCACAACGGGCCAACCAAGGGGGGCAAAGGGCTCCTTTGGCGCGCGGGCTTTTTTTATGCGCGGTTTGCCGATCTTGACGGTTGTTGTGGCGCTGGTGTGTCTCTGGTGGGGGGCCGTGGCGCCCATGAACATCCATGGGGCCCTGGATGTGGCGGAACGCGGCGGGGCCGAGGTGCGGCCTGCGGGGTCTGTCGAGCGTCGAAACCTCGGTTCTTGGTCGCTGATGGCCCAAAACCCGCAATTCGTCGCCCTTACTTTTGGGCTAGACCGCCCCAAGTTGCCAACGCCCGTTCAGGTCGGCCAAGAACTTTGGAAAACAACAGGCGCCATGGTGTTGAAAGGGCGCACTTGGTCCAAACGGTCCCTGATTTACCACGCCTGGATTACCTTGCAGTCAACGCTTTGGGGCTTTTTGCTCGGCCTTTTCCTTGGCCTTTTGGGGGCCATCGCCATCGTCTATAGCCCTGTTATGAACCTCAGTCTCATGCCTTGGGCCATCATCAGCCAAACCATTCCGATTGTGGCCCTCGCGCCCATGATTATTGTTGTGTCAAACCAAATTGGCATCGACGGCCGGGCCGTCCCTAAGGCCATCATTTCGGCGTACCTATGCTACTTCCCGATTTTGGTCAGCATGGTGCGGGGGCTTCGATCCCCAGGGGCGGGGCAGTTGGACCTCTTGCGCACTTACAACGCCAAGGCTTGGCAGGGTTTTTCCAAGCTGCGGTTGCCCGCCAGTCTGCCGTTCCTATTCACGGCGCTTAAGGTTGGAATCGCCGCTGCCTTGGTCGGGACCATCGTCGGGGAACTGCCGACGGGCGCCATATCCGGCCTGGGCGCGCGTATTTTGATTGGCGATCAATTTGGCACGCCGCTGGTGATTTGGTCGGCCCTGTTCGCCGCTGCCATCTTGGCAGGGGGTCTTGTGACGGTCTTGGATCTAATCCAACGGCTCGTATTGCGCCATCACGGGGCCCGCGCCTAATGTGGCTGTTCGGCACCTTGATCTTTTGGCTCGCGGCTTGGGCGCTGAATGTCCGCTTGGCCAACGGCAATGTCCCCTGGCACCAGGGCGTCCGCGTCGCGGTACCCGCCATCTTTGGGCTGACGCTCTTGGTCATTTGGGAGGGATTGGTGCGTGGGCTTGAGATCTCGCCGATCATTCTGCCGGCACCAAGTCGCATTGCGGAAACCTTTGCCGCCTCGACCTCGATCCTTTGGGGGGACTTTCAGCAGACCATCGTCAAGGGCGCGCTTCGAGGCTTTGCCATGGGTCTGGTGGTGGCCTTCCTGACTGCGATTGTGATCGACCGAAGCCCCTTCTTGACTCGCGGTTTGCTGCCTATTGGGAATTTTGTCGCTGCGCTGCCCATCGTTGGCATCGCACCGATCTTCGTCAATTGGTTTGGTTTTGACTGGCAGTCGAAGGCGGCGGTTGTCGTCGTCTTGGTGTTTTTTCCCATTCTTATCAACACCGTCCAGGGCCTGCGCGAGGCGGACCCGATTCACCGTGACCTGATGCGCACCTACGGCGCGGGCGAAGGGCAAACTTTACGAAAGCTGCGCCTGCCTGCGGCCATGCCCTTCATCTTCAACGGCCTCAAAATCGCCCTGACGCTGGCCCTGATCGGCGCGATTGTTGCTGAATATTTTGGTTCCCCCATTCAGGGAATGGGGTTTCGTATTTCTACCGGCGTTGGTAGCCTGTCCATTGACCTTGTCTGGGCCGAAATCGCCGTTGCAGCGCTTGCAGGTTCCATGTTCTATGGCCTGATTACGCTCGTAGAAAGGCGGGTGATTTTTTGGCACCCATCACAGCAAGGCGGATGACCCGCTGGTGTTCAACTGTTAAGGAGTAAAGAACATGAAACATGCTAAATTGTTGATCGGGGCTGCTGCCCTAACGCTCGTGTCGAATACGGCCGTGGGTCAGGACGACGTTACCCTACAGCTCAAGTGGGTTACCCAGGCCCAGTTTGCAGGGTACTACGTTGCCCTGGAAAACGGATACTACAGCGATGAGAACCTGGACGTTACGATCCTGCCGGGCGGTCCCGATATTGCCCCGACGCAGGTGGTTTCTGGGGGCGGCGCCGATGTCCTGGTGGAATGGATGCCCGCGGCGCTGGCCGCACGCGAACGCGGCCTACCGCTTGTGAACATTGCCCAACCGTTCAAGTCTTCGGGCCTGAAACTGACCTGTCGGCGGGACGCTGGGGTCGAAACCACCGACGATTTCGCGGGCAAGACCTTGGGAGTGTGGTTTTTCGGCAACGAATACCCGTTTCTCAACTGGATGAGCCAGCTGGGGCTGGCGACCGATGGGTCTGAGGGCGGCGTTGAGGTGCTCAAGCAAGGCTTTAACGTCGATCCCCTGTTGAACGGTCAAGCGGCCTGCATTTCCACCATGTCGTACAACGAATACTGGCAGGTCATCGACGCAGGTCTTGCCCCCGAAGACCTGGTGACATTTAGCTACGAGGATGAGGGGGTCGCGACCCTTGAGGACGGGCTCTATGTCCTCGAGGAGGAGCTCGCCGATCCTGAATTCGAGGATCGGATGGTTCGGTTTGTGCGCGCCTCCATGCGCGGGTGGAAATGGGCGGAAGAAAATCCCGACGAGGCTGCTCTCATCGTCCTCGACTACGATGAGACGGGCGTCCAGAGTGAAGAGCATCAAACCCGCATGATGGGAGAAATTGCCAAACTGACCGCAGGGTCCGACGGCAGTTTGGACCCCGCCGACTATGATCGCACGGTTGCGACGTTGCTCGCGGGCGGGTCTGACCCCGTGATCTCCGCGGCGCCGACAGGGGCCTGGACCAGCGCCATTACCGACAAGGCGCTTCCCTAAATTTGATCCCAGCCTAGGGCCCCATGGCCCTGGGCTGGGGCACCTTCAGTTTTTCATCCCCCAGCAGTACGTGGAGGCCCCCTATGGATATGGTAGTCCCAAATGACATGGCCCAGGTGATCGAGGCCGACCGAGCCCACGTCTGGCATCATTTGATCCAGCACAAACCTTTTGAGCAGGCCGACCCACGGGTCATGATCAAGGGCAAAGATGCCCGCATCTGGGATGCCACGGGTAAGGAACACCTCGACGGCGTTTCGGGGGGGGTTTGGACCGTCAACGTAGGCTATGGGCGGGAGCGGATTGCCAAAGCGGTTTACGACCAACTGGTGAAAATCCCGTTCTTTGGTGGGACCGTTGGCACCATTCCTGGCGCCAAATTTGCCGACCAATTGCTAAAAAAAATGCCAGGCATGAGCCGTGTGTACTACACCACCTCTGGATCTGAGGCCAACGAAAAGGCCTTCAAGATGGTACGGCAAATCGCCCACAAGAAGTACGGCGGCAAGAAGCACAAAATTCTCTACCGCGACCGCGACTACCACGGCACCACCCTCGCGTGCCTGTCGGCAGGGGGCCAGCAGGAGCGCAATGCCCTCTACGGACCCTACGCTCCAGGCTTTGTGGAGGTGCCGCACTGCCTCGCATATCGGGCGCAAGTCGAAACCGACCACTATGGCCTCTGGGCGGCGGATCAGATCGAAGAGGTCATCTTGCGCGAGGGACCCGATACCGTCGGGGCCTTGTGCCTCGAGCCCGTGACCGCAGGCGGCGGCGTCATTGTGCCCCCCGCAGACTACTGGCCGCGCGTGCAGGAGATCTGCCAAAAATACGATGTGTTGCTGCACATCGACGAGGTGGTTTGCGGGGTCGGGCGAACGGGCGAATGGTTCGGGTATCAGCACTACGGTGTCCAACCCGACTTTGTGACCATGGCAAAGGGGGTTGCCTCGGGCTACGCCGCCATTGCCTGCTTGGTCACAACCGAACCGATCTTTGACATGTTCAAAGACGCCGCTGACGACCCCCTCAACTACTTCCGGGACATTTCCACCTTTGGCGGCTGCACCGCGGGACCAGCGGCGGCCATCGAGAACATGGCGATTATTGAGGAAGAAGGCTTGCTCGCCAACACCGAGGCCATGGGAGCCCGTCTGATCGCAAATTTGACCGCCCTGCAAGATCGCCATGAGGCGATCGGGGACGTACGCGGCAAGGGCCTGTTTTGCGGGGCCGAGTTGGTTGCCGATCGCACCACGAAGGAACCCGCATCGGAACAGGCCGTGCAGGCGGTCGTGGCCCATTGCATGCGCCAGGGCGTCGTCATTGGCGCCACCAACCGATCGGTCCCAGGGTTCAACAACACCCTGTGCTTTAGCCCGCCGCTCGTCATCAGTGCCGACGAAGTTGATGAACTCACCCACGCCGTCGATACGGCTTTGACCGCTGTTTTTGGTTAGGAGATACGCATGTATTCAGTAACAAATATCATCGCCAACGCACCTGCAACGCAAGGCTCTGAGCAACACAGCCCCATCTACAACCCCGCAACGGGGGAGCAAATTGGCACGCTTGGCCTGTCAACCCCCGACGATCTGCAAGCGGCGGTTGCGGTGGCGAAGGCAGCCTTCCCAGACTGGCAGGCGACCCCGCCCGCCAAGCGCGCGCGCATTTTTTTCAAGTACTACGACATCTTGAATCGAAATGCCGAGGCCATCGCCCGCGACATCAGCCGCGAGCATGGAAAGACCCACGACGACGCCCTGGGCGAAGTCGCGCGCGCGCTGGAGGTTGTGGAATTCGCGTGCGGCATCGCCCACCAGCTAAAAGGGGACTATAGCCGCAACGTCGGTCCGCAAATCGACACTTACTCCCAACGCCAGGCCCTTGGCGTCGTGGCGGGGATTACGCCCTTCAACTTTCCAGCCATGGTGCCCATGTGGATGTTTCCCATGGCCCTTGCCTGCGGCAATACCTTCGTCCTCAAACCTTCCGAACGCGACCCCTCGGCCGCCAACAAGGTTGTGGAATTGCTGATCGACGCAGGACTGCCCGAGGGGGTTTTGAATGTTGTCCACGGCGACAAGGTCGTGGTCGATGCGATCCTCGACCATCCTGATATCAAAGCCGTCAGCTTTGTCGGGTCAACCCCGATTGCCGAGTACGTCTATACCCGTGGAACCGCTTCTGGCAAACGTGTCCAGGCCTTGGGCGGGGCCAAGAACCACATGGTCGTCATGCCCGATGCGGACATGGAACAAGCTGCCGATGCCCTAATGGGGGCAGGGTTCGGCTCAGCGGGGGAGCGTTGCATGGCGGTGTCGGTCGCGGTTCCCATCGGCGACGATACGTCCAAAAAACTCATCGAACACTTGCGGCCCCGCGTCGAACAGCTCAAAATCGGGCCCTCAAACGACGAAACCGCCGAAATGGGGCCCGTGATCACCGCCGAGGCCAAAGCACGGATTCGCGATTTGATCGATCAAGGTGAAGCGCAGGGGGCCGAGCTGGTCGTCGATGGCCGGGACTTTTCGCTGCAAGGCTACGAAAACGGTTTCTTCTTAGGCAGCACCCTGTTCGATCAAGTCAAACCCCATATGGAAATTTATCGCCAAGAAATTTTTGGCCCCGTTTTGAGTGTTTTGGAACCCCAAACCTTCGACACTGCAACGCAATTGATCAACGAGCATCAGTACGGCAATGGCACCGCGATTTTCACCCGCGACGGCGATGCCGCCCGCACCTTTGCCGATGAAATCGAGGTCGGCATGGTCGGGATCAACGTGCCCATTCCCGTGCCCGTGGGGTACCATTCCTTTGGCGGATGGAAACGTTCCTCCTTCGGTGCCCATGGCATTTACGGCCCCGAAGCCGTGCATTTTTACACGCGCCTCAAAACCACAACGACGCGCTGGCCCAAAGGAATTGCCAAAGGCGCGGTTTATAACTTTCCTGCTTAAGGCGGATTCCAAGTCGATTGGACCGTTGCGGCTGATGCGGAGACGGACCCTTCCGTCCCTTTGGCTGCCAACGGGTGATGGATTCTGCGACATCGCTGCGCTCGGCGCAGAATTGTGACATTTTTCTTCTGCGATGTTCGGGCGCTCATCGGTCGCGTGGCGCGCTTTACCATCCCCAAGAAAAGGGCGGACGTGAGGCCTTATACCAACGGCGAAAAAAGTTGACACTTTTTTGGCCGTTTTGTGTCTCACGGCAGAAACGCTTCGCGTTTCGCCTCCGACGGGGCCTTCGCTTTACCCCGAGG
This sequence comes from Alphaproteobacteria bacterium, assembly GCA_965229645.1. Taxonomy (GTDB): domain Bacteria; phylum Pseudomonadota; class Alphaproteobacteria; order UBA7985; family UBA7985; genus CAXQZM01. Next base: position 1,819,101 of record OZ245893.1, on the reverse strand, counting down.
CGCTTTCGCGCTGATCTCGGGGCCGCTACGGGGGCCGCGGTCGCGGCCCTTATACCAGCGAACAAAAGAGTCATTTTGGGTCGCCGCTGGTATTATACTGGTAGCGACCCAAAATGACTCTCTTGTTCGCTGGTATCAATCTGCTTGGGTGCCGCGCTCGACACTCCTGGTCTGTGCCAGCAAAAATGCGTCCATCGCCGCAAGAAAGGCACCTTGATTGTCGACGTTCATCATATGGGACGCGTTGGGAATGACTGTTCGCCTTGTATTTGGAATGAGCGCTTCCAGACGATCAAGTGTTTCTGGGAAGGGGCTGATGGATCGTTCCCCGATCATGAGATGGGTGGCGCAAGTCAGCTTGGCCAAGTTTTCGGCGGGCAGCGTCGGGCGGATTTCCCGAACTTGCTCGACTAAGGTGTGCGCATTGGAAAGGGTCATGTCTTGATAGTCCTTTGATCCATCTTGCCACCTGGGCTCAAAGCAGACGGTGTCCAGGAAGTGTGCGACGCCTTGGGCCGCTTTCCCCTGGCTTACCAAACTTGCCCCCAGCTTATGGTCTTTGACGCGCGATCGACCCTGGATCTCCCCCTCGATGGGTCCACCAGGTTCCATGAGGGTAAGGGTGAGCAACAGATCAGGTCGAAGGTACCCTATGCGCGCTGCAATGTAGCCCCCGTAAGAGTGGCCGACCAAATGAACGGGCCCTGCCCCAAGGGCATCAATGAATTGGATGACGTCCTGCGTCTGCGCTCGTGCGGTGTAGCTGAAGGGTTTTTCTGGAAGCCCTGGCCAGTGATGGCGTCGGCTGAGCGCGATGGCCCTGAAATTGCGGGCAAAATGAGCAATTTCCTTCTGCCAATATCGGTAATCCAACAGGGATCCATGGACGAGAACTAAGGTGGGCCCAACACCTGCCTCAATATAAGGCGCCTTATAGCCGTTGACGTCAAGGATGCGGTGCATTTCAAAGAAGTAAATTGCGGCCCTGGGGAGGATTCCCCAGGGCCTCTGGGTCTTATACCAACGGCCAAAAAAGTTGACACTTTTTTTGCCGTTTTGTGTCTCACGGCAGAAACGCTTCGCGTTTCGCCTCCGACGGGCCTCCGCTTATACCCCGAGGCGCGTGTCCGCTATTCTCGGGGCCGCTACGGGGGCCGCAGTCGCGGCCCTTATACCAGCGAAGATAAGAGTCATTCTCATTCGCCGCTGGTATTATTCGGTCATGTTTAAGGCTTGATAGGTGTCGTAGCTGTCAGAGAATTCGGTGTAGCTGTTCCACGCCATTTCGAAGAGCGGATCGGCAGCTGACTCCTCCGCCATCACCGTCAACGTTGCGTCGCGCAGAGCCTCAATCACCGCGTCGGGAAAGCGCCGAATTTGCACGCCCGCAGCTTCAAATTCTTCGAGGATCGCGGGTTGGTTGGCGGCATGAACTTCCAGGAAATGCGCCGTTGTCGCCCGACACGCATTTTCGATGATGGTTTTTTGACCATCAGTCCAACTATCCCAAAGGTCTTGGTTGATCGTCAGCTCGATCAATCCTGCGGGCTGATGCCAGCCAGGGAAGTAGTAGTTTTCAACGATGTTCTGGAAGCCCAGGAGTTTGTCAATCTCAGGGAACGAAAACTCCGTTGCATCCAAACGCCCAGTTTCGAGTGAAGTGTAAATTTCACCCGTGGGCAAAGACTGGGCCGAGGCGCCGAGTTTTGCCATGACCTTGCCGCCGATGCCCCCAATGCGCATCCGCAGACCTTCGAAATCCTCGGGTGTGTTGATCTCACGGGTAAACCAACCGCCAGCCTCGGGAAGGGTTGCGCCGCACGGCATGGGAACAACGTTGAAGGGGGCGTAGGCTTCCTGCCAAATGTCGAGCCCGCCGCCCTGGTGCAACCAGGCCATGTACTTTTGGGCATCTGGGCCAAAGGGGATTGAACCGAACAGCTGAACGGCGGGGACTTTGCCCGCGGTATAGGGTGCAAACGACCAACCTGCGTCGATGGCGCCGATACCGACATTATCAACGATTTCCTCTGGCGGGGAAAGTTCGCCCGCACCATAGTGGGTGAAGTCAATCTCACCAGCTGTACCGATGCTGACCAGTTCAGCAAAGTAATCCGCTGACGGGCCAAGCATGGCAAGACCCTTGGGGAAGGCGTTTTGCAAGCTATAGTCTTCGGCCAGTGCAGGGGCGGCGGCGAGGGTCGCTGCGGTTAAGGCTGTTGTGAAGTTTTTTACGTTTCTCATAAGTTTTCTCCGTAAGGTTAGTGAGGGCCGAAGCCCGTTGCAAGGCCAGGAACCAGCAAGAGAATCCCCAGCGCAAGAAGTTGCAGCGCGATGAAAGGCACAACGCCGCGATAGATGTCAGACGTGGAGAGCGCGTCCCCTGCCGCTCCCTTCAAATAAAACAGCGAAAAGCCGAACGGCGGCGTGAGGAATGACGTTTGTAGATTTAAGGCCACAAGGATGCCAAACCAAAGTAGCAGATCTGTACCTGCCAGGCCGTTGCCAAAATCCAACGTTGCAATCAGTGGGCCAAAAATGGGCATTAGAATCAACGTGATTTCTAGCCAATCGAGCACAAAGCCCAGGAGGAAAATCAAAGCCATGACCATAAAGAGTACTGTCCAAGGTTCCGTGCCAAAGATCTCAATGAGCGACACAATGGCCTCATCCCCCCCAACCTTTCGGAAGACCGCAGAAAAACAGGTCGCCCCGATCAACACCAGGAAGATCATTGATGTTGCAGTGATGGTATCGCGTGCCGCTGCGATTAAGGTTTGCAGATTAGTCAGCCCATAGAAGGTGGCGATGACAATAGCGCCTGCTGCCCCGACGCCAGCGGCTTCCGTCGGTGTTGCCACCCCTGCGATAATCGAGCCCAGTACACAGAAAATGAGCAAAACCAACGGCCCAAGGTTCCATAGTGTGCGTAGCAAGTTGGTCTGATCCACCCTGGCAGCAACCTTTAGATGTCGAGTCCCCCAATAGGCGTAGGCGGTGATCAAGACGCCGAGCAGCAGCCCAGGTAAGATAGCCCCACCGAACATATGGCCAACGGGCACCTTGAGCTGGTCGCCTAAAACGATCAGCATTAGAGAGGGGGGCACGAGGATTGCCAAGGTGCCAGAGGAGGCAATGAGGCCTGAGGACAATCTCTTACTGACATTCGCCTCCGTTAATCGTGGCAAAGCGAGCAAGGATAACAAGACGACGGAGGCACCTACAATGCCAGAGGAGGCAGCGAGCAACGCCCCGAGGATCATAACCGAGGCGCACATCCCCCCAGGGGATCCACCCATAGCGCTTTGGGCGGCACGCAGGGAGCGTTCTGCAACGCCCGTTTTTTCCAAGATATAGCCCATAAAAATGAACATAGGCACCGCTACCAACAACCAGTTGGAGAGCACATTTGAATAAACACGGCTAAGCAGCAACTTAAAGAAGGAAAGGGGGGTATCGGTAAACAGAATGAACAGAGCGGCGGTGCCTGCAAGGACGAGGGCGACGCGGTAGCCACTTAAAATTCCAGCAAGCGTCATCCCAGCCATCAGAACGGCGAGGCCATGTTCCATCATAGGAGCGTGCCCTGTCCGATACCAACGACCTTAAAAATCGACATCTTTCGGGTCGCTACTTTTCTCGCGGCAGAAACGCTTCGCGTTTCTCCTCCAACGGGACCTTCGCCTATACACCCAGGCGCTTGTTCGCTGATCTCGAAGCCGCGCGTTTGGAGCGCGGGCGTTCCCTGCGCCCTTCGGGCTTGGAGCCCAACTGCTTGGAGCGCGGGCGTTCCCTGCGCCCTTCGGACTTGGAGCCCAACTGCTTGGAGCGCGGGCGTTCCCTGCGCCCTTCGGACTTGGAGCCCGCTTGAGTGGCTACTGTCGTGGCCTCTATAGAAGCGGTAAAGAGTCATTTTTTCGCCGCTGGCCTTAGGATTCTCCAGGCCTCACGCAGGCTTGCGAACAGCAGGAGGCTGAGCCCAACTGGCAAAACGGCGCGCGCTAAATAGCGATCGGTTAGCCCGCCATTGGTCGATTTTTCCCCCCGCGCAAAGGCTTGTTGCATGATTTCCCATGAATCGGGAATGATCATGAGCAGAAAGGGGAGGGTAAAGATCAACAGACAGAGAATATCGATAAGTGCCTGCTGGCGCTTCCCAAGGCGGCTGTAAATAAAATCCACGCGTACATGGCCATCGCGCAGCCAAACAAGACCAGCAGGCAAAAGCGCAATCATGGCGAGCAGATACCATTGCAGATCGGTCAGGGAATTAAGGGTGATGGCTGTCCCAAACAGAGGTAAGTCACGACCCAAATCAATCACGGTCGTCACGCCAATTCGGCTGGCCACAACCTGCGCGACGATGGCAAACATCATAAGAAGAACGGCTAGTGCGCACACGTTCATCAGCGCCCGTCCCAAAAAAGTGCCTATCATACCAACGGCTAAAAATGTTGACACTCTTTTGGCCGTTTTGTGTCTCACGGCAGAAACGCTTCGCGTTTCGCCTCCGAAGAGGCCTTCGCTTATACCCCGAAGCGCGTGTCCACTATTCTCGGGGCCGCTGCGGGGGCCGCCATCGCGGCCCTTATACCAGCGATCATAAGAGTCATTTTCAATCGCTGTTGGTATCAGATCAAGTTGCCTGTTCCCCGAGACGCTTTCGCCTGGTGCTGCGACCAGTTCTGGAGGCCGCGGTCGCCGCTCAAAGAATCGTTTGAGGTTGCCGATCATATTAGTCATCATGCCCCTCTGGCGCGGTGATCAGGCTATCAAACAGCAGGCTAGAGAGAGTCTTCCCGTGTCGGTCGAGATACAGGGATCGGTTGACACCGCCATCAAGAACGCCTTCGAGAACAAAGTTCATGGCCCCAAGTTTGGGCAACACATAGCGCCGTACGGCGCGCAAAGGGCGCGCGCTGAACGCCTGAGCGCAGTGTTCTTCTGTCACATGGGCAACCAGATGGTCAAAATCATCCGCGTTCCAGGCGATGACAGAGATATTCAACCGATCACTCTTATCGCCCGCGCGACCGTGGGCCAATCGGCGAAGTGGGATCAGGCGGGTCATAGATCGACCGCGAGGCTTGGCCGTTGAATAGAGGCGCGCTCAACAAACTCTATTTCCGCTTCGACCAGAGGGGTGACAGACCCTCGCACGCCGCCGCCGCCAGCAGGCCCCCCAAGGTAAAGTGCCTCAAGTTCATTGACCGCATGGCGTGCCTGGTGTTGATCCGCGCTACGCATGGCAAGACGCAATCGCGCAAATATTTCTCCCTCTAGGGTTCCTTCATGCAACTCCAACCGGAGGTCTTGCGGGTGCAATCGTTTGGCAAGGATAGTTTTGGCCATGCGCCCTCTGTAAGCGCTGGTTTGCCCGACGTAGGAAATCTCCCCTTCTGCGAACCAACCTGTGTGACACAATCGCAAGGCCTTGAGCCGCTGCGGCGCGGCGCGGCCCTTGGCCCCTGTCAGCTGGATGCTGCCATCTTGACGTTCTTCGATGGTGACTTGGCTCAAGTCCAGAACCACGTCGGGGGTGATGTAGGCCGCGGGATCATCAACCTCGTAGAGCAGTTGTTCGGCAACCGTCGCACGGCTTAGCATCCCGCCGCCGACAGGCTTTCTGAGGACAACTTGGTCTCGGGTGATCGCAGCAACGGGGGGGCCAATTGCCTCCAACCCGCGAACTTCCTTGTCTTGATCGGCAAAATATCCGCCCGTTACCTGTGTGCCGCACTCAATCAGATGACCCGCCAAAGTGGCGGTGGCCAGAGCGTCGTACTGGTCCGCTGCCAGGCCCAGTTCATGCACGACGGGGCCAACCACCAACGATGGGTCGGCAACCCGCCCTGTGAGCACAATATCCGCCCCTGTTTGCAGCGCCTGGACAATGCCATCGGCGCCCAAATAGACGTTGCGCGCCAAGGTCGTCGTAGCCTCGGACGGGTCAATCGGTAAATTGTCCCCCATAGATGCCACGATTTTGGGAAGCGGGCCCAGGGTCTCCCGCAGCCCTCGTGCGACAGCGGCGGGCGAAAACCCGCCGACGTTGGTGACGATGCGAATGTCATGGCTCCTACACGCTTCCCAAACAGGACCGATGAAGGAGGCGGCCAGGTCGATCTGGGCTTGCACATCGCCTGCATAAACTTGACGTGCCAAAGTGCGCTCTGCCAGGCACTCAAAAATCAGATAACGCGGGCCGTCACAGTGCGCTAGCGCCTGGACCGCCATAGTGCCCAAGTCCCGGCGGTCATTTTCAAATCCCGCCCCAACGCTGACATAAACTTCGCGCATTTGCGACCTCCCATGCCCCACTTCACACATTTACTACTTGACTTAAAATGAATAAATTAATTCATTTCATGAATGGATATCCCGCGCAAGAAACTTCAGGCCCTGCAAATCCTTGCCCAAACAACGCATTTTGGTCGGGCTGCGGAACGCCTCAGCATCTCCCAACCCACCCTCAGTCGTCTTGTGCAGGACTTAGAGGATCGGGTGGATTTTCAGATCTTTGACCGCCATACACGGGCCGTTTCCCTGACCCCCATGGGCCAGGAACTCCTAACGTATGCCAATCAACTTGAGGCCTTCCAATTGCGCGCTACCAAACGGATTGACGCGCGGAAGCGCGGGCATCGAGGTCATATTATCATCGCGTCTCTGCCTAGCCTAGTGGGTCAGATCATCGCCCCCTTGTTGGCTTATCTCAAACACGTCCTCCCCGACCTATCGATTGAAGTTATGGACCAACCGAGCCCAGAAATTCGAAAATCTATTCTGATGGAGCGCGCGGACATCGGTCTTGATTCCCCCGACGACGAGAAATTTGATGGCCTGGTGGCGCAGAAGTTGGTGTCCGACGCGCTGTGCTGCGTGGTCGGCCCAAACCATCCTTTGGCCAAACGCAGCCGCGTTCATGTGCGCGAGCTGAAGGACTATGATCTGATCGGCTCAGCCCCTGGGACCAGCCTGCGGCGTTTAACAGATCAAACCTTCGCCCAGCATGGTCGTGTTTTCCAGCCTGCGCACGAATTCCATCAAGTCGTATCCGTTCTGGGAATGGTTGAATATGGCATCGGGGCAGCAATCTTGCCGATCGCTTCTGGGTGTGCTTTGCCCGCAAAATGTCGGACGATTGTATTGGACGGTGCTGTAACACGCATGACCTGGATGTTTCGAAAATCCCACCAGCAACTCGACCCCTCCGTTGCCCAGGTCATGTCGGCCTTAAATGCAGTCGCGGGCAGGCGCGCGAATAAAAACCATTCCCCTGGTTCAAATCATGGGCCAATAGCCTAATATGGTCTAGGCTTTTTATGGTGATTCGAATTTTTGTCTGATAATTTGTTCTAAGCTCTGATTATAACGCCTCGGCTATATTAATTCATGTTTCCACGGACCCTAAAAATCTCGATCGACCGATCCATCGAGGCGAACTTCCTCGGCTTCGTCGTTGCCTAGCTCGCCGAAAGTCAGCTCAATACGGGCGGTCGAATTGGCGCCAGGTTTGCCGATCCACCCAAAGGTCACGGCACCGACGGGATCCTCGTTGGGGTTGTATGTGGTCCCATCGCTCAACTGGATACTATTGGCCCCGAAGACTTGACTCAGCTCCCCGCGCACCAGGAATTCCCCACCCGCAGGGCGCGCTTGGGCCCTATATTCTACGCCCACGCCGAGGCGGCCGAGATTGATGGTACTGGCCCCTGATTGGGTACCGTCAGAAAACTCAAACGCTTCCACCCGTTCGGTTGCGTACATGAGATCGACGTAGGGTTTGAGCTTTGCCCCCCGATCCCCGATGGCGCGTTCCCCGCTGACCTCCCCCTTAAGCAGTAACCGGCGAGACCCTGCCGATCCACTGGCCCCATCAAGGCTCGTGAAATCATTGTGCGAAAAGGTAAAAATCGAGGAGCCCGAAAAGAGCAGCCCGACTCTTTCCATGGCTGCGTAGTAGCCAAGCGACAGGCCCGACCGCTCAACATCGGTCTCCGTCTCATAGTCCCAGCTTGAGGTTTCAATGCCGTATAATATGCCACTGATGCCGCCGACGGACTTAGTGAGTTCGCTGCCGATCATGGCATAAGCATAGGCGCCTTCGCCCTGGAGTTCGGCATCGATCGATGCCGACGAAAGCCCAATGGAATACCAATCCACAAGGGAGAACCCGCCTTTTCCCTCGCGGGCGGAGAGGACGTGGAGACCGCGATAGTCTGGTGCAGGGTCTTCGGCTTGCCCGTTCCCCATGCGCTGGGCGAACCGATAGAGACGCAGGTCATCAACAAATTGTTCCTCATAAAATAGGTCGTCATTGGAGTCTGTCGCGCGTGACAGCGCGCTCGATAGGCCCCCAGTCACCGCATCGCTGACCAATTTCCCCAACTGGTTTCCCATGACTTCGCTGGTGGCGATGGAGCTCGCTTGGGCGCCTGTATCCCCCTCGAGTCCATCGGCCGCGTCGCTGTTTTCAACCGTTACTTCCAGCGAATGGCTTAGCCCATCAAACTCCGCGCCCGATGCCACCAGCCGAAAGTCGGCCGTGAGGTCTCCCCCGCCTGTGATTTCCGCCGCCGTCATCCTGATACTCTGTGCCGTGTCCCATTCATCGGGCGCGAAGACCACCTGCGCCTCCGTCACTGTTAGAACGTTGGTGTTAGAAGAGGCCAAATCCACCGTGACAGCGTCGCTGGGACGGGCCCCCAAGGCGAGGGCTAGGGTTTGGGTTTCGCCTTCGTCCAGGCTTAGGTCCGAGTGCGACACCACAAATTCTAACCCAGATACCTCATCCGCCACGCTGATGCTAAGACCGTTGGAGGCAGCTGTGCTATTGCCCGCCAGATCCTGGGCCGCCCCAGCAAGCATCTGAACACTTACATCCCCATCACCGTTCGGGATGACCTCAAGTGTATAAGCCTGCCTGTCCTCCGCCGCCGCAAAGTCCCCTAAAATATGGCCATGGCTAAGGTCGATAAAGCTGACGTCTGGCATCGCCTGAAGGGTTTCTGAAAACGTAGCGGTCACGGTGAACGCGCCCTCAACTGGCGTTGTTGCCGCAGTGCTAAGGGTGACCTGGGGGGCGTTTTGGTCAACACTGATCCGTATGTCAGCGGCGGTACTGCCATTGCCAGCGCTGTCTTGAGCCGCCCCCGCCCCGACACTCACCTCCACATCGAAGCTTTCATCCCCCGCCACATCGTCGCTGGCGACCGGATCAATGATAAGACTATATTTGGCCTCGGAATTGGCGGTAAGACTCCGAAGCGCTCCTGACACCACGTTCACGTCATCGGCAGTAAAATCCACGACATCCTCATCGAACGTCGCAAGAAGGGTGAAGCTGTCACTGACGCTGTTTGCGGTTTCTAACTCGAGCGTCAGGTTTGGCGGGGTTAGATCGGCCTGGATCGATAAGGAATCGGAAGCTAGGTTCGCGTTGCCGACGCTGTCGAACGCAATTCCTGCGGGCAAACGAACCTCTACCGTCCCGTTGTTTTGGGGAGTGACATAAAACTCATAGACCGCCGCGTAACCCGTTCCATCGGTCTGCGCGTTTGCGACCGCGGTGATCCCGCCCTCAATCGTGCCCTGGCTAAGGACCACATCGTCTGCTGTAAAAGCGTCTGCGGGTTTGTCGAAGGCGGCGGTGACCTTGAACGCCTGATTGACAGGGCCCGTGGCCTCGGTCGTGAGTGTGACAGCAAAGTCTGCTATGTCGGCGCTTACCGCAAGTTGCGTTGCCGCCGTATTGCCGTTGCCTGCGCTGTCTTCGGCCACATTGGCGCCTATATTGATCTTTACCTCACCACTCGTTTCGGGGGTAAGGGCAAAGGTATAGATTTGATTGTCAGAACTGGCCAAAGTTCCCTGGTCAACCGACCCGTTGTCAACACTGATATCGCCCTCCTCTAAATTGTACACCGCCTCCGAAAACGCGACTGTGACCTCAAAATTGCTCCCAACTGGGTCACGAAAACCCTCGGACAAAGCCAAGCTGGTGACAGCAGGGCGTTTCAAATCGACGGTCCGCCTTAACTGGGCGGCAGCCACGTTCTGATTGCCCGCAGTGTCGCTCACGACGCTTTCGCTTATATCTATCGTCACCTCGAAGGTCTCGCTATCCTCTTGATCCGCGGGCTGGGCAGGAATCAGGGAGAAGGTATAAGTGCTATCTTGCGCGATCCCCTGACCCAAATCAGCCGCAACGGTCGAAAAATTCCCAACGTTCCCGCCCATGACAACCAAGCTGGTCTCATCAAACCCGATCACAGTTTCAGAAAATGTTACCGTAACCGTGAAACTTGCGTTAAACGGGCCATCGCTGGCGCTCAGCACCCCCGTCGGCTGTTCAAAATCCACGTCGCGGGTGAGGGTAGCCTCGTTAGTATTGCTGTTGCCAAGGGAATCAAAGCCCACGTTTGCGCCAACATAAACACGGGTCGTTTCCCCGTGGGTGGAAGGCCTGACCATAAAGGTATAGACGTCCACTGGATCGCCATCATCGAGGACGTCGGGCGCAAACTCAAGGATGGATCCATTTGTAACCTGTACGTCCCCTTGTTCAAAGCTCGTCACCGGTTTTGAAAATGTTGCTGTAACCGCAAAATCCCCGTTGACGGGATTGCTGGTATCTGACGACAGGCCCAGGGTCGGACTGTCAACTTTGTACGCGACGGAAAGCTTATCCGAGGCCTCATTGCTATTGCCCGCGACATCGACCACCGACGCTTGCGTAACCCAGATCTCAAGAGTGCCCTCACCCAATTGCGTTGGGGTTACGTCGAAGGTGTAGGCGTTGCTGTTTTCCACAGGAACAAGATTGCTCGCAGTCCCTGCGTTGAGGCCAATATCTGTGTCGGCAAAAAAGTCGTAAATGGGCTCACTGAAGGCCACCGTAACCGAAAACGTGTCGCTGACGGGGGTGTCCGCCTCGGTCCCTAGCTGGGTAACGTAAGGCCGCGTCAAATCGGCTGTCCGTTCCAGGCTTGCGTCCATCTCGTTCCAATTCCCCGCGAGGTCTTGAAACGCGCCTGATGATAGGGAAACCTCCACCGTACCATCCGCAGTTGGAACAAGGACAAAGGAATAGTTCTGACCGGCGCCCGTCAGCTCACCGTTCAGTTGCGCGTTGACAAGCGCCAAATCCTCCTTCTCTAGACCCTCAACCGCCTCCGACAACAGGATCGAAACGGTGAATTGGCCAGTTACATAGGTGCTGTCGGCAGCCTGCAGCTCAAAGGTCGGCGGGGTTGTATCGGCCTCAACTGACAGGGTTGCTGCCACGTTGTCGTTGCCCGCTAGGTCCTGCGCACTGCCCTCCGCAATATCAATGGTGACATGGAAACTGGGCCCCTCCGCAACCTCATCACCCGCCTCTGGCGTCACCTCAAAGGTGTATTGGCGGTCAGAAACGACCGCGAACGAGGTCACCGCGCCCTTATCGACGTCTATATCTTCACGATCAAAATTCTCGACGTCCTCACTAAACTTCGCGACCACCTCAAACGCCGTGTTGACAAGGCCCGTCTCGGTGTCCGTGCGTTGAAGATCGATCGTTGGGGCGGTCACGTCGGCGGCGACCGTCAAAGTCATAGCCGCTGTGTTGCCCGTGCCGTCCGCGCTGGTCTGGGCGCTATTCGCATCGACGTCCAGGCTTACACTCCCGTCTTGGTTTGGCAGCACCGAAAAGTCAAAACTCAAGCCGTCGCCACTGGCAGAAAAACTATTCTCAACCAAGGTACCGCCCGCCAACTTTATATGGCTTGCCTCAAAGCCCTCCACAGCTTTGGAAAAGGTGGCGGTAACGTCAAAGGGTCCTGCGACGGTCCCCGTTGCTGAGGTGGCGAGCGTCACCGACGGGACGCTAACGGCGGCAGACTCCTCGCTGACCCCATCGGCGTTGACCGCCCGCACCCTTACCTCATGGCTTGTCCCATTGGCGATGTTGTCGACTTTGACGCTGGTGGCCACGCTGCCCGTTGCGACGTAGTTCGTCCCGTCCAAACTATATTCGTAGTCAGAAACGCTCGGCTCACTTGCGCTGGGCGCGGTCCAGGACAGGTTCAGGGCCCCCGCCTCGGGCCTTACCGACAACCCCGTCGGCGCATCGGGGGGGGCCAAAAACTGCACGGTGGCGGTGTCGTTGACGGCGGTGCTGCCGACCGTGAGCGCCACAACTAGGGTGCCACGGGCGCTGGAGGTAAGGCTTGCCTCATACACGCCAGATCCAGCGAAAGTTTCCACGAAATTTTCAAGCTGCGCGCCCGCTAGGCCCAGGTCTCCACTGAGTTCGATTTGATCGTTCAAACCTGTTACAGGCGCGCCGCTCACGCCCACCGCCGTCACCCGTACGGTCACATTCTCACCAACGTCTTGAACCTCTGGGTCGGCCTCTACGGTCGTGTTGAGGGCCGAGACACTGTCCCTGCTCGTCGTCGTAAACCGCCAACTTGTTGTGTCCGAAATGCCTTCATAAACCTCTGTAGCGTTCACGGCGCCCACAATCGCCCCTTCGTCGATCTGGACATAGTAGGTGGTGTCTAGGGCAAAGGCACTCGACGGTGCGACGGTCACCGTTGCGCCCGTGAAAGCGACCGACGCGTCCGTCATAGCGAAACTTTCAAATAAGCCTGTGGGGGCATAAATCTTGAGGGCGCCGTTGGTGCCAGGCGCAACATCTTGGTTGAATGTCAGGATCAAATCAGCCTCAAGGTCAACATCCCCAGCCCCGTTGGCGGGCGACATCTGGCTTAGAGTCGTGTTCGCCTCGTCACTGGTAAAGGTCCATCCATCTACGCTGCTAATCCCCGCGTAGGCGTTGGCGTTGCCAGTTGCATCGGTGATGGCCGTGTCGTCGATTAACACATAGAAGGCCGTATTGCTGTACAAAGCCTCGGTCGGCTTGAAGCTCACGACCGCATCCTCAAACACAACCAAATCACTGCGAACGTCGAACTCCTGAACCACATCACCTGCGGAGGTGTAGAGCCTGATTGCGCCTTCGCCCGCCGCAACAGCCTCATCAAAAGTTAGGGAGAAGGTTCCCTCGTTGGCAAAGTCGCGCGACTGGTGCGCAGGGGTTCGGCTGATCAAATTTGGCGACGTAGCCTCGCCAGACGTTCCCCAAATAGGTTTGTGCGCGTCGATCCAATCAGCGCTTGTGTCGCGATCAAAATAAGTGGGAGCTTCTGGAACCTTCTCCACATTCCAAGAAGAAATGTCCTGATTGAAAATCGACGCCCCATAGAACATATAACGCATATTGTCTACATTGCTCACATCCCAACCGCTTATGTCTTGGTTGAAGGAACTTGCATAGGCAAACATAGTCATCATATCGTCCGCACGGCTCACATCCCAACCGCTGATGTCTTGATCAAAGGACGTTGCCTCGTAAAACATCAGCGACATATTTTTTACACGGCTCACATCCCAACCGCTGATGTCTGCGTTGAACACAGCCGCACTACGAAACAATCCATACATTTGTTCAACATTCGACGTATCCCAATGACTTATATCTTCGTTGAAATTCGCCGCTTCTTTGAAATAGTTAGTCATGTCTGTAATGTTGTAAGTGTACCAATCCGCAGGTGAGTAGAATTTACCGTCTTCATCGCTAATCAGATACGTTGCGTCGCCCCCCGACCTGCCACCTACGGCGCTAAAGTCATTTTGGCTCACCACCAACTTACCCTCGCAGGAGCCCGAACGGCCCAAAAAACTCTTTTCGTCAGCGTCGAGCGTGCATCCGAGCCAAGAACCTGTTGTGAAAGTCCATTCGCCCAAACTAAGTCCAGCAAAACCGTTGGGAGTGTATGCCGTGTCTTGAAAGGTTCCTTCCTGGACGACGATGGTATAAGTTGGTCCCGCAGAAAGTGACTGAGCCAGCGAAACCGTCACCTCGGTTCCTGCAATCACAACCGCGCTGCTACTGACGTCTAGGCTCTGTTGCGGCGTCCTAAGGTCCGTGCCCTCATAGATGAGAATCTGACCCTCCCCTGGCACCACCGCTTCGTCGAAGGACATAAGGAGTTTAGGATTTAGATCCTCAATGGTCGCCTTATGGGCAGGGGAGAGGGTTAAAACCTGCGGCGGTGTCGTGTCCGCGAAGGTGGTGAAGGACCATTGCCCATGGGCCAAGCCTGCGAAGTCATTCGGGTCGGTTGCCGTATCTTGAAAGGCCCCTTCAGGGATCACAACGGTGTAGGTCACCCCATCAAACAAGGACTGATCTAGACGAATTGTAACCTCAGACCCCTCGACCCCAACCGCGCTGCTGCTCACGTCCAAGCTCTGTTCGGGTGTGTTTGGGTCCGCCTCTTGATAGATGAGAATCTGGCCCTCCCCTCGCGCCACCTCTTCATCGAAGGTTAGGATCAGATCGGGACTTAGATCCGTTATAACCTCTTCGTCAGGGGAGAGGGCAAGAACTTGCGGGCTGGTGCTGTCAGTCAGTGTCGTAAAAGACCATGCGCCCTGGGCCAAGCCTGCGAACGCGTTCGGGTTGGTTGCCGTGTCGGTCAAGGCGCCAGCTGGCACGATAAGGGAGACCTCCATCTGATCGGGCAGTTCATCGAGCAGCTTGATGGTCACTTCCGCGCCCGAAATCTGAACGTTGGTTGCATTGACCGCGATGGTTTGAATCTTGGTTGCGCCTGCGTAAATTTCGATATCTCCACTCCCCAACGCCATATATTCATCGAAGGTCAGAACCAGATCGGTATCCAGCGCCACGTTTGTCGCCCCGTTTGCGGGAGCGAGGGTGAAACTGCCCGAACCGTCTTCGCCAAGGCTGGGCGCAGTCGTATCCGTTTGGGTCGTGAACGTCCAATCCTCCGTCCCGCTCAACCCCAGAAAGTCTTCATCTTGCTCTGAAGAGGACACAATCGCGGTGCTCTCGACCGTGACGTAATAACTCGCCCCGTCCACCAACTGACTCGCGGGTGTGATTTCCACTTTGGATCCTGAAAATGTGACCAGGTCTTGGTTTGTGACGTCTATGGTGGTTGTGGCGTCGCCCTCTATGCCCAACACAATGGCCCCTTCCCCCGCCTCGACAGTCGTATTGAAATTGAGAACCAAGACCGCACTGCGATCCACATCGCTCGACCCCGTTGCAGGGCTCAAACTCGTCGCGTAAAAAGTCCAATTTGGTTTCATGTCGTGCGTCCAGATGTCAAGAGTATCGGTATCAAAACCGTCGGGCTTCCCGTTGATCCCTGACACGTCCCATCCTGAAAGATCTTGATAGAATATCGACGCTCCGTTGAACATATGATCCATGTCGGTCGCGGCGCTTACATCCCAATCCGCTAGATTGATATTCGCCTCGGTTGCGCCGGAAAACATGCCACTAAAATTCCGCACCGACGAAGTGTCCCACTGAGCTATGGTTGGGGCCTTGCCGTTGAAGTCGCGAAACATCTCGCGCATATTCGTTACGTTCGACGTTTCCCAACCCGAAATTCCGTCTGAAACACTTAGGTCTGCGCCCGCAAAATACTCACTCATGTCCGTGACGTCGCTGGTGTGCCAGTCTATGGGTCGAAAGAACTCTATGACATCATCAACTATAGACCCAACCTCATAGGTATTGCCGCTAAGACCCGTATCCGATTTTGCTTGTTCAAAATCACTAGAGTGAAGGACAAGTTTTCCTCTACAAGGGCTATGTTTACCGAGATAAGTTCCCCCATTTATGTGAGCTGAGGCAAAAGCAGGGTCGTCAACCACGCAATTTTCGCGGGCAGTATCGTACGCGTGCCGTCGGTAAGTCCATTCTTCTTCCTCCCCTTCATTTGCCTTTTGAATTCCTGGAAACGTGTTGCTGGTGTTGGCACCAACAAATGCACCCTCATCAATTAGAAAATAGTAGTACCGACCACTATCAAATGTCGCGACTGCTCTAGGAGTAACGTGAACATAACCAGAATCAAGGTACACAACATCGTCGGGATCAGTAACGCTGAATCGTTCGAATTCTTCGCCAAAAGCACTATCATAGACGACGATATGTCCCGAACCCGCCTTGACTTCTTCGCTGAATTCCAACTCGAAAGACGGATATATAGAGTCTACGTCTGTACTGTGGTAGAATGACCTGACGGACTCCAAACTTATGCCTTGTGCCCGTGCAGGATTGGTAGCAATCATTGGTCCAGCGGCGATCAGACTCAGCCATAGCAGCAGCGCCCAGGGTTTCGCCCTCAGCGCAACAGAACGCCGCCAGCGCGGCCCGCGCGTTCCTTGGTCGCGGACCCACTTGCAACGCATCGTCGAACTAGGATTTGCGCCTAGAAGCATACGTGCCCACTAAAACCATTCGCGCTTGTAGGGAGTCGACCATAGGCCGCACCTTGGTTTGGGTTGATGTCTAGAGCGAACGCTTCCTGTGCGTCGCCCAAAACGTAGCAGCGTGCTGGAGGACGCACTTGCCTTATACCAGCGAACAGCAAGAGTCATTCTGGCTCGCCGCGGGCACTAGGCCCGCGCCCAAGGATCCGATCCTGGCCTCCAAGGCTTTCCCATACATAACAAACAACAATCAACCTAAAACAGAGAACAATGATAGTTACCATATAAGCGTCTGCTGTGGTAGCCCTTGATTTTTCAGATGCTGCTATCCAGGGCTTTGAACTCTTATGGTCGCTGGTATAAGGCCCGCGACTGCGGCCCCGAGAATAGCTAAGGAAGTGCCTCGGGGTATAAGCGAAGGCTTTGTCCCGCGGTCGGGCTGAGCGAGCGTCGCGAGCGAGTAGAGACCGCCACAAAAAGCGTCGGGCTGAGCGAGCGTAGCGAGCGAGGTGAGACCGCACCTAAAAGGTCGGGCTGAGTGAGCGTAGCGAGCGAGGTGAGCCGCTACAAAAAACGTCGGGCTGAGCGAGCCTAGCGAGCGAGGTGAGACCGCAACCAGAACAAAGCCGAAATGCGAAGCGTTTCTGCCGCGAGACACAAAACGTCCATAAAAGCGTCAGCTTTTATGGCGCTAGGGCTTTGGTGTAGAAGGAGAGAAGGAAGGTTTCGGCGTCCCCGATCAGATCAACCTTGGGGTCGATTAGGAAGTCGATTTGTGCCTCAAAGTCGGCGTAGTGCTGGGTTGTTGCCCAAATCGAAAAGATCAGGTGCGCGGGGTCAAATCGGGCCAGCTTGCCTTCGTCCATCCAACGTTGGAACAGGGTTTCCGCCGCCTGAAAGCGCGTGATAAGGATCGGACCCAAGTCCTCCTTCATACGCGGGGCCCCGCGAACGATTTCGTGGGCAAAGAGTCGGCTTTCGCGCGGCATCTCGCGGCTCATGCGTATCTTACGCCGGATATAGGTGCAGATTTGCTCCAGCGGTTCCCCCTCGGGGTCAATCTCGCCCAAGGGGGCCATCCACACGTCGATGAGTTGGTTCAGTAAGGTGACGAAAATGTCTTGCTTGGACGGAAAATAGTAGATCAGATTGGGCTTCGACATGTCCGCCATGGCCGCAATTTGATCGAGCGTTGCGCCCTGAAAGCCCTGTTGGGAAAATACCTCAAGGGCCGCCGCCATAATGGCCTTGCGGTTTTTCTTTTGCAATCGGCTGAGGCCTTTGCCTTGGGTCATGCGGTTCTCGCTTAGTTTATTTCCAGGCCCGATTAAAGCCATTCGCTTGGGCTGTCCTCGCATCGATTGGCTCAATTTAATGAGGACCTCCTATAGGGGACTCGGCCATGCGATCCCATAGCCTTGTGCAGGCGGGTGGCACGGTGGCTTCGATGGCTTGCATGGCGCCCACGACCAAATCTTCGCGCCATCGCTGCCCCGAAATCTGCACGCCAATCGGGATCGGGCCGTCTGGGCTTGTTGCTATATGCGTGGGAAGGTTTCCCGCGGGCAGACCGATAAAGCTCATGATAAAGGACCAATGGGCGTGGCCCAGCACCTCGAGGACGCCGTCGATGCCCTCCGTATCCCGGTTCGGTGCAAAGAAAGGTTGCAGCAGGAACGGGGATAGGACCAGAGGGTACTCTGCCATGAAGAGGGACCAAGCGCGCGCATAGTAAGTTCTTTTTGCAAGCATTTCTAAAAGGGTGTCGCCCTCAAAAGGTGGCAGAACCTTGTGATAGTTTTCAAAGAGCGCGCGCACCACCTGGGACCCATGCCGATCGATGTCCTGGCCGAGTAAAACCTTCACTTCCCCCAGCAGCGTTCGGTATCCAATTTCGCCTGTTTCATGGGCGAGTGGCGGCTGAACGCGTTCCACGGCGTAGCCCGCGTTCGACAAGGCGGCGGCCGCCTGGTCAATGGCGGTCGCGACGTCCTTGTGCAGGCCAAAGCCGAAATCATCCGTGCTGACCGCGACGCGGATGGGCACCCTAAGGTCGGGTCCTTTCCAGGGCAAGGGCACATGAAACGGATCGCGCATGTCCGCGCCGATCAGGGCTGGCATGGCCAAGTTGAGGTCTTTCGCCGTTCGCGCGAGCAGGCCCTGCACCGACATGGACTGCGCCAACAGGCCCCGTTCGCGCGTTTGTCCTGGGTTCCAAGCGGGCACACGCCCGAGGCCAGGTTTCAGCGCCACCGCCCCGTTGGCCGACGCGGGAAAGCGCAAGGATCCGCCGATGTCGTTCCCGTGCGCGAGCGCACCGATCCCCGCCATAACCGCGGACCCAGCGCCGCCCGACGACCCTCCTGCAGAGATGTGCGATCCCCATGGATTGAAAGTGCGCCCGTGAAGGGGGTTGTCCGTATCTGCACGAAAGGAGAACTCGGGCGTGTTGGTGCGGCCAATGATGACCGCCCCAGCCTTCTTTAAGTTGGCGACGACAGGCGCGTCATCGGGCGCGATGGCGTCCTTGAACGCCGCTACCCCATTGCTTGTCGCGTAGCCCTTTTGATCCACATTGATCTTGATCGTGACCGGGACCCCGTGCAGCGGCCCTTTGGGCGCATGGCTGGCGTCGAGGGCCCGCGCCTGCGCGCGGGCGTCCTCAGCGCAGGTCTCTACAACCGCATTCAGGGCGGGGTTGACCGCCGCCATCCGTGCCAGCGCGGCCTCGGTGACATGTGTCGCGCTCACGCCGTGGCTTCGTGTCGCCTCTGCAATTTCGTGCGCACTCCACTGCCAGAGGGGGCGGGAGTCTTCAGGCGATTTGTCGTCAATCACGGGGCGCGTCCTTCAGATACATCGACCCCCATCCACCTCCATACAGACACCTGTGACCAGGCTGGCCTCATCGGAGCAGAGGAAACAGGCCGCATTGCCCATATCGCTTGGCGTCGAAAAACGACCGATCGGAATCGTCGATAGGAATTTCTCACGCACTTCTGGGGTGTCCTCCCCCATGAAGACTTTCAACAAGGGCGTCTCCCCCGCGACCGGGTTGATCGCATTGACGCGGATCCCGTGCGGCGCAAGCTCAACCGCCATAGTCTTGGTCGCCGTATTCATCCACCCTTTGGAGGCGTTGTACCAATTCAGGCGCGGACGCGGGCTGACCGCCGCGGTTGAGGCCACGTTTAGGACGGTTCCCGATCCCTGCCGCTTCATGACGGGGACGATGTTTTGCGCCGTCAAAAAGACGGACTTACAGTTCACCGCGAAGACCTTGTCAAAGTCCTGTTCGCTGACATCCTCCAAAGCCGCAGGCGCGTGCGTGGTGCCCGCGTTGTTCACCAAAATATCGAGCCGACCGTAGGCGTCGAGCGTCGCGTCAACGCCCGCCGCCACCGACTCCCCATCGGAGACATCGAGGCACAAAGCCATCCCATCCACTGCTGCCGCGACCGCGTGCGCGCCGTCGGCATTCAGGTCGGCGACAAGGACTCGCGCCCCTTCCTCGGCAAATTTGCGCACGATTCCAGCCCCAAACCCCGAGGCGCCCCCCGTCACCATCGCGATCTTATCTTTTAGTCTCATGTCCTATCCTATCCTATCCTATCCGTGGTAGGTGGCGACGGTTTTTAGGGTCGAGAAACCAAACAGCGCCTCAAACCCTTTCTCGCGGCCATGCCCCGACAACCCAGATCCACCAAAGGGAAGTTCCACACCGCCGCCCGCGCCGTAGTTGTTCACAAAGACCTGCCCAGCACGAAGTTTTCGTGCCATGCGCATCTGGCGCCCGCCATCGCGGCTCCAGCACGAGGCAACCAAGCCGTAATCCGTTCCATTGGCGATTTGAATCGCTTCGTCTTCGTCCCCGAACGGGATGATGACCTGAACGGGGCCGAAAATTTCATCTTGGGCAAGAACATGGTCTGGGGGGACATGGGTGAAGAGCGTCGGCGCGACATAGGCGCCTGTGCGGGGGGCACCGTCCGCGATCACCCCGTGCGCGGCCATGCTCAGGTCGGCGCCTTGGGCCAGGTATCCCTCGACAATCCCTTTTTGACGCGCCGAGACCAAGGGCCCCACGTGCATATCCATCAAGGCTGGAGCGGCGATCAAAGCGGCGTAGGACGCGGCCATTCGCGCGGTCACTTCGTCCATGAGGCTTTCATGGACCAAGATGCGCGAGGAGGCGGAACAGGTTTGTCCCGTATTCTGAATCCCTGCCTTGACAAGGAAGGGCAGCGCGGCGTCCAGATCCGCATCCTCAAACACCACCTGCGGGGACTTGCCGCCCAGTTCCAATGTAACCGGAACGACGTTGTTCGCCGCCGCGCCTTGGATGCGCCTGCCAACGTCCACCGAACCGGTGAAGGAGATGTGATGGACGCTGGGGTGCGCCGCAAGGGCGGCCCCTGCTTCGGTTCCGAACCCAGGCACAAGATTCAGCGCGCCGTCGGGCAACCCCGCTGCGCGGGCGATCTCCGCAAAGGCCAGCGCGGTCAGGCAGGCCTCTTCGGCGGGCTTTAGGACGCAGGCATTGCCCATGGCCAGGGCTGCGCCCACCGACCGGCCAATGATCTGCATCGGGTAGTTCCAAGGCACAATATGGCCTGTCACGCCGTGCGGCTCGCGCAGGGTATAGACGGTGTAGCCGTCGAGATAGGGGATCGTATGTCCATGGACCTTGTCCGCCGCGCCGCCGTAGAATTCCAGATAGCGCGCCAAGGCCAGGGCGTCATGGCGCGCTTGGGT
Source organism: Alphaproteobacteria bacterium (assembly GCA_965229645.1). Taxonomy (GTDB): domain Bacteria; phylum Pseudomonadota; class Alphaproteobacteria; order UBA7985; family UBA7985; genus CAXQZM01. The sequence continues at coordinate 1,798,044 of OZ245893.1, read as the reverse complement.
CAGGGGTTTGCCAACGTCCAGCGCCTCCAATCGCGCAAGCAGATCAGCATGGTCAAGGACATGTTGGCCAATTTTGGTCAGGATGCGCCCCCGATCCAAGGCCGTCATCGCGCCCCAATCGCCCGTCAGCGCCGTTTGCGCTGCCCCGATGGCGGCGTCTATATCCTCAGGCGTGCCGCGCGCAATCGCCGCAAGGGGAGCGCCATCCGAAGGGTTCACCAGCCCGATGTGATCCCCGCCGAAGGCTGGGCGCCATCGACCGCCGATCAAGCACCGATCTGACGGGATTCCGTTGGGCAGGTCGATCATGCAGGGCCCCCGTTCTTGTGGGTGTTGGAGGTGTGGGCGGTCCAGGTGGGCAAGACGTCACCTGGATGCGCGCTGGCTTCAAAAACTCCGCGCGCAATGGCGCGGGCGACGCATACCGCCACCGCGTGGCAGAGACCCAACAGGACCGCATCATCGACATGCGCTTTTGTGCCTGTGGCGGCAGAAAACACCAAGTCTCCGTCAAACGGCGAGTGCGCAGGCTGAATCGCGCGGGCGATCCCATCGTGGGCAGCGACGGCAAGACGCTGGCATTGGGCTTTGGTGAGGGCGGCATCGGTGGCCACAACCCCAATCGTGGTGTTGGTGTGATCCTGACCCGCTGCGCCCATGATCGCCATCTTTTGGCTCTCGGTTGGCAGGATCAGATTGCCGCGTGGGTCGGGACCCTTGCCGCCAAATTCGTCCCCCACTTCGTAGGGTGCCGCCCAGAAATGCGCCCCGCCGGGTGTGGTCACGCTGCCAACGGGATTCACCGCCATCAGGGCCGCCACGGTTACGCCCGTGTCCAACGTCAAGGAGGCGGATCCCAACCCGCCTTTGACGGTCGATTCCAGAGCGCCGGTTCCTGCGCCGACCGACCCAAGTGCGAACGCGGCACCTGCAGCAGCCAGGGCGGCGCGCCCAAGGGCGGGGTAGGGATTTGCCGTCCATTCTTTGTCGCCGCCGTTGACCAGATCGAACAAAATGGCGCCTGGCACAATCGGGACCTTCACTGGCCCCACGGGAAAGCCTCGCTTCGCGTCGCGTAAGCCGTCCAAGACCCCATCGCACGCCGCCAATCCGAAGGCCGACCCCCCAGACAGCACCAAGGCATCGACGCCGTTGACCGTTTTGTCGGGGGCCAGCAGGTCGGTGTCTCGCGTTCCAGGCGCGCCGCCCATGACATGAACGCTGGCCACAAAAGGCGCGTCTGCGGTCACGACCGTCACCCCCGACTTGAGGGCCTGGTCCTGGGCGTTGCCGACCTTGAGGCCCTCGACGTCGGTCAAAAGGTTCGTTGCGCCAGGTATCACAGGTCTTCTCCCAGCGCTGGGAGTTGCGGCGCAGCGGCGAGAAGCGCGCGCGTATAGGGGTGCTGGGGCGCGGCAAAAACTGCCGACGTCACGCCTTTTTCAACGATCCGTCCCGCGCGCATGACCATCACGCGGTCTGCCATGGCTTTCACCACGGTCAGATCGTGGGTGATGAACAAATAGGTGAGACCCAGGTCGGTTGACAGTTTCGCCAGCAGGTCGAGGATCTGCGCGCGAACCGAGACATCGAGCGCCGATACGGCCTCGTCCAGGATGATCAGTTCGGGCTTGACGATCAAGGCGCGGGCGATGGCGATTCTTTGCCGCTGACCGCCAGAAAACTCGTGGATGTACTTGTCTTGATCCGATGGGGACAGACCGACCGATAGGAGCGCGTCGGCAATCTCATCGGGCCTTGCGCCGCGGCCTAGGCGGTAGAAGGGCTCGGCAATCAGCCGCGCCACCTTGTGGCGCGGGTTGAAGGACCCGTAGGGGTCTTGGAACACGACCTGCATCTTACGCCGCGCATCTGCTGCACGATGGACATTGTCGCCGTCGATCAGGATTTCGCCGCCTTGCACCGCGTCCAGCCCCAGAATGGCGCGGGTCAATGTGGACTTCCCGCAGCCGCTCTCGCCGACGAGTCCCAGGCACTCGCCGCGTCGAATCTCGAAACTCACGTCGTTGACGGCCCGAAACGCGCTCGGTTTGCCGAATAGGGAGGTGCGTTTCAGCGGATAGTCGCGAACGACGCCTTCGACGGACAGCAACACCCCGCCATCCTGCGCTGGCCTGCGGTCGGGTTGATGGGCGGATGCAGCAAAGAGCGCTTTGGTATAGGGATGCTGGCGCGTCCGTGCCAGCGTCTTGGCCTGCCCGCGCTCCACCACGCGGCCCGTTTTCATAAGGACAAGGGTATGGGCAAGGTCCATGACAAGGGCCAGATCATGGGTAATCAGCATGAGTCCCATGTTGCCTTGGTCCACAAGGTGTTTGAGCAAGGCGAGGATCTCGGCCTGGGTCGTCACATCGAGCGCCGTGGTCGGCTCATCCGCGATCAAGAGCTTGGGGCGAAGGGCGATGGCCATGGCAATGACCACGCGCTGGCGTTGTCCCCCAGACAGTTCATGGGGGTAGCGCGTCAGCGGGAACGCATCTTGAGGCAATTCGCAACGGGTCAGAACCTCCGCTGCGCGGGTCATGGCTTCGGATTTCGACGTCCGCTCATGGATGCGGATCGTCTCCGCGACCTGGTGTCCGATGGTTTGCACAGGGTTCAAGGCCGTCATGGGCTCTTGGAACACCATGCCGACGGTTTTGCCGCGCATGGCGCAGAGCCGTGCTTCATCCGCGTTCAAAACGTCGAGCCCATCGAGCTCAATCTCCCCGTGAGACTGCGCCCCCCTCGGCAACAACTGCATAACCGACAGGGCCGTCAGGGATTTGCCCGATCCGCTCTCCCCTATGACGCCGCAGACCTCGCCAGGACCAATGTCAAGTGCGACCGAGTCCAAAATAGGTGTGCCGTGAATAGACAGGCTCAAGTCCCGAATGCGCAGCAGGCTCATCCGCGCGCCCTGCGGATTTTGGGATCGAGCAGATCGCGCAGGCCGTCACCAGCAAGGTTCAGGCCCAGCACCGTCAACACGATGGCCAAGCCAGGGAAGAGCGCCAGTTGCGGCGCGGTATAGATCAGCGTCTGGCTTTCCGCCAGCATCCGACCCCAGCTCGGCGTTGGGGGTTGGGCGCCAAGTCCGACGTAGCTCAACCCCGCCTCGGCCAGGATCGCCAGGGAAAACTGGATCGTGCCCTGCACAATCAACAAGTTGGTCATATTGGGCAGGACATGTTCGGCGGAAATCCGAACGCGTCCCTTGCCAGCAACGCGGGCGGACAAGATGAAATCGCGTTGCCAAAGCGGCAAGGACGCCCCTCGGCTGAGACGCGCGAAGACTGGGATGTTGAAAATGCCGATGGCGATGATGGCATTGACGGCGGAGGGGCCGAAGATCGCGGTGATCAAAATAGCGATCAGCAGCGAGGGGAAGGCGAAGACCAAATCGTTGCCCCGCATGATCAACTCGTCGAGTCCTCCCCCATGGCGCGCACCTGCGGCAAGGCCGAGGGGGACGCCAAGCCCCATCCCGATTCCTACCGCAACGAAGGCCACGGCGATCGAGGTCTGCGCGCCGACCATAATCATGGACAAGGTATCGCGCCCAAAATGATCGGTTCCAAATAGGTGCACGCGCGAGATCGGTTGCAACTTGTTGCTGATGTCCAACCCCACGACGTCATGGGGCGTCCATAGGAGCGAAAGAAGGCCCCCAAAGGCAAAGACCGCCGTCAAAGCCACGCCGATGATGAGATTCGGTGTGCGAAGCGCAGCGCGGAACAAGCCAGAGCCCTTCATTTTGTCCCAACGGCCCTAAAAATTGACATTTTTGAGGCCGTTTTATGTCTCACGGCAGAAACGCTTCGCGTTTCGCCTCCGACGGGGCCTTCGCTTATACCCCGAGGCGCTTTCGCGCTATTCTCGGGGCCGCTACGGGGGCCGCAGTCGCGGCCCTTATACCAGCGAACATAGGAGTCAGTCATCATTGTCGCTGGTATCAATTCCGTACCCGCAGTCGGGGATCGACCCAGGCATAGGCCACATCGACCAGGAAGTTGACCAAAATCACGGCAAAAACCAGCAGCATCACAACGCTCTCGACCACGATGAGGTCACGCTGCGTAATGGCTTGGAATACGAGGCGTCCGAGGCCAGGCAAGAAGAACACATTTTCGATGATGATGGCCCCCGCGAGCAAGAAGGAAAACTGCAACCCGAGAATCGTCAAGACAGGGATCAGGGCATTGCGCAAGGCATGGCGCCACATGACTTGACGACGGGTTAGCCCCTTGGCGCGGGACGTGCGCACATAGTCCTCAGCCAGTGTGTCTAAGAGGGACGACCGCATCACCCGCGCCAAGATGGAGGCTTGCGGCAACGCCAAGGCAACCGCGGGCAAGGTAAGTGCCTTCATGGCCGCAAAAAATCCCGCGTCCCAACCTGGAAAACCGCCGGCAGAAAACCAGCGCAGGTTAATCGCAAACAGGATCACCATCAGGAGCGCAAACCAGAAGTTCGGGATCGCGATGCCCAGTTGCGTCGCCCCCATCACAGTTACGTCGGTGGCCGACCCCCGACGCGCCGCCGCCAAAACCCCTACGGGAAAGGCCACCAAAACCGTTACAGTCAGCGCATAAAGCGCTAAAGGCAGCGACACCTGCAGCCGATCTGCGACGATTTCCGACACGGGCGATCGATAGGTATAGGACGTGCCCATATCGCCAACCAAGAGCCCCCCGACCCAACTGAAATAGCGCTGGCCTAGGGACTGGTTCAGCCCCAACTCCGCGCGCAGGGCCTCAACCGTGTCGGGTCGCGCGTTGATGCCGAGCATAAAGCTGGCTGGATCCCCCGGCACAATTTCGATGCAAGCAAAGATCACCAAACTCGCCACCAGGAGCGAGAGGCAGAGCGACCCCAGCCTTTTGGTCGCATAGCTCAGCATTTAGGACCCAGAGTCACGCTGACCCAAATGCTGGTGAAGCATGCAACCGATTCAAGACACGCGCGCAGGGCCTTTAATGCCAGCGGCGACCCAAAATGAGCCTTATGTTCGCTGGTATAAGGGCCGCGACTGCGGCCCCCGTAGCGGCCCCGAGAATAGCGGACACGCGCCTCGGGGTATAAGCGAAGGCCCCGTCGGAGGCGAAACGCGAAGCGTTTCTGCCGTGAGACATAAATAAGACAATCCTTCGGGACCAGAGTTAGTCTGACCAGGACACCGCCGTCAGATCAACGGCCTGCGTTGGGGCATCTTTCCAAATGCCGCGTAACTTGGCGTTTACGACCGATGTGAGGGCCAACTGGAAAAGATAGCCGTTCACATAGTCCTCCGAGATGATCGTCTGCGCTTGTTTTAACAGATCCGAGCGCGTCGCTGGGTCAGCTTCGACGTTCAAGGTCTCGATTAGCGCTTGAAACTCGGGATTGTTGTATTGAAAGTAGTATTCAGGGCGCGCATAGATGCCGATGTCCATGGGTTCTGTGTGGCTGACGATTGTCAAACCGTAGTCGTAGCCGCGGAACGCTTGCTCCAACCACTGCGCCCATTCGACATTGGAAATTTCGGTTTCGATCCCAATCTCACGAAGTTGAGCAGCGATGATCTCGCCGCCACGCCGCGCGTAGGAGGGTGGGGGCAGTTTTAGCGTTGTTGCGAACCCGTCGGGATAGCCAGCTTCGGCCAGCAGCGCCCTGGCGGCGGCTGGGTCGAAGGGGGCGTTGGCCCGTAGGTCCACATAGTCCGGATGGTGCGGGGCAAAGTGCGTGCCAATCGGCGTGCCGTAGCCAAACATGGCGCCGTCGATCAGGGCCTGACGGTCGATGGCCATGGACACGGCCTTGCGGACCCGCACGTCGTCAAACGGTTCCAATTTGTTGTTGATGGCCAGGATCGTCTCGCCTTCCGTATTGCCCGCCAGCACTGAGAAGCGCGGATCTGCCTCGAACTGCGCCAAATTTTCGGGGGCTGGATAGCTATAGAAGGCATCCACGTCCTCGGCCATCATGGCGGCAAAGGCGGCGGTCGGTTCAGAAATGAACTTGAACGTAGCCGTCTCAAGAGCGGCGGGCGTGCCCCAGTAAGCATCGTTGCGGGTCAGCGTGATACTGTCGCCTTGACGCCATTGGGCAAAGGTAAAGGCTCCCGTGCCAATCGGGTTGTTCTTGATGTCGTCGATGCTTTCTGGCGCCACGATCACAGCATCGCCCCAGGCCATATTGAACAAGAAATGCCCCTGGGGCGCAGACAGGGTGATTTTAACGGTGGTGTCGTCAATCGCTTCGACGGTCTCGATGCCGTCGAACAGAGCCTTTTGGGCGTTGGTCGAGTCCTCGGCGCGCGCCCGATCCAAGGAAAAGACAACATCGGTCGCCTCAAAAGACGTACCATCGTGGAAGGAGACGCCGCTGCGCAGCGTGAAGGTATAGACGGTCCCGTCCTCGGAAATGTCCCAGTTTTCCGCCAACCCAGGGAGCACAGCCCCGTCGGCGCCAAAACGCGTAAGACCTTCAAAGACGTTCGAATAGACCACCTGATCAATGGCCCCCGCCGCCGCGGAGGTCGGGTCAAGATGCGGCGGCTCAAGCTGCAAGCCGACCGTAACATCGGTCTTTTGGCCATGGGCCGAGGTCGCCATCAAGAGCGCCGCGCTGGAGGTGAGTAAGGATTTCATATGTTGCTCCTCGTCGTGGTTGGGTCGGTACCGACTTGGCGCTTACAACCCTGGCATGACAGGTCCCTTGCGGGCGTCGCCAAATGCTTGAAATTAAGTTGAAATCGTCTGAAGATTGCAACTGAGCAGACGATACGGGAGTTTTAAGGTATCATCAAGGAGAATCGCTGACCTTACCAGGGCAATAAGGGGAATCGCACTTAAAAAATCCGCCACACAGAGAGTGCATTTGAAGAACAAGCAGCTGGATTCTATCCATATTTTGCGTGATTTGAGCGAATGGGTTCCCAGGAGGCCATCGCTCGTATCGCGCTGCTCTATGCTGTAGAGGACAAGGCGTGTGGGATGGCCCCAGCCGAAAGGGTTGCCCTGCGTCAGGCAGAGGCCAAACCCGTCTTCGACGACCTCGAACGCTGGCTCCACGATCAACTCCCCAAACTCTCTGGCAAATCAACACTTGCTGGGGCCATCCGCTATGCCCTTGATCGTATGAAGAAGGCGCGGCCCTATCTCGACAACGGCTTCTTGGAGATCGACAACAACACCGCTGAACGCGCCGTCAAACCCGTCGCTTTGGGGCGCAAGAACTGGACGTTCGTAGGATCAGAAGGTGGCGGCAAGGCTATGGCTATCGCCTATACCTTCATAGGAACCGCCAAGCTCAACCAAGTCGATCCCCAACCATGGCTCATACCAGCGGAAAAATTAAATGACCCGTTTGTTCACCCCTCCGCCTGGAGGCGTACCTGTCGGGCGTCGTTTGGCACAGTATAAGGTTCGCGCTGTCTGTACTTCCTGCCACTCATCGGTGCTGGATCCTGCGACTTCGCTTCGCGCTGGATGACGTCGGGTGGGGGGCTATACTCGGGTTCGGTGCTTGGGCGCTGGACGGTCAGCTTATCTTTCCGTTGGAACTACTGTTATGTATTGTCACCGCTGGTATAATCGTATTTATCTGATTAATTTCTTTGCTCTTCATCGTCTCCGCCCGTAGCAATTAACCAAGCAAAAATCATCAAAGCAAAAAAACCAAAAGTAATATAAAAAATAGTCTTTAAATCAGACTGCGCTCCAAAAAACTCATCCCAATAGCGCGCTAAACCCATGCGATCAATACTCAAAAAGCTAAATAGAAAAGGCACCGCAGCCGCCACGGCACTAGCTAAGGTTTGTAACCAACGAAACTGGTTGTCTTTCCGCCAAAATAAGATGGAGGCACAAGCGGCGAAAATAAATGACAATCCAATGAAGTTGAAATAGAAAGTGAGAATTTCACCGATATTTATTCCTTCTCCAGAGTGATTTTCTGAAAAAACTCTACCAAAAAGCCAATTTGTAGTTGAATTGTAAAATATGTATGAAACTATCCAAAGACTTGCCATTAGGGTCGCAAAAATGGCAATGTACCGAACATTTTTATATGAAAGTCCTTGGAAATTTCGGTTTGTTTTCTCCTCTCTTTTGTTAGAAATTTTTGGCGGTTTCCCGTATGAGGTAATTTCCTTGACTACAGAGGCCGTAAGAACGAGAGAACTTAAGCATATTATCATTGCCAAAGCTTCAAAATAGACCAAAAAATTGGACCAAGAGGTTACATCGGAACGATGGATGGATCGAAATAAAACTAAACATTTTTCGAGCATTTCTCCGCTGACAGAATTGAGTTTACTAAATGCATCACGTTTAACTCTGGCTAACTCCGCATTTTGATCTTGAGGATCATTGTTGGCTTCGTTTTTTAAGAGTCTAAATACTTGCGCCGTGCCTCCCAAAATGGTAAGATTCTCAATTAGGCTTGTTATTGTCATTTCTTTTAGGGCATTGGATTTAGAAGATTGTTCGTTGATACTCAAATAGGTATGGCATTCTTTATAATTCGAATTTTCCAAAAGTTGATCGTCAAGTCCACTATCATGAATATAATCCAGATATTCTATAAATTGCACATCGTAATTGCTTTTCTTGTAATTTTCTCTCTGGACTTCGTCTTCGTTTAGGGTCAGCGGTCTAATTTCAAAAAAACCAAAATTACTAGGATTGTTAAGAATTATTAAAGCAAAGCAAAAAAGAAAGAAGCTTAAAACAAAACCCATCGCAATGCGACGACGCCAAGCAATTTTAGGCCACGCCTTAACAATAGCTTGCAATAGAAAAGACGATAAAATTAAACATATGGGCAAATATATTAGGGGGTAAAAGGTAAAGTGGGAATAGAACCCAAGTAGAAAATTTCCGATATTGATATTTGAGTTGTGCAACTCCGTAACTTGCTCAATTTTTGACCCCAGAGATCCAAACATGGAAAATTGGAGCCAGGCCAACAAAATCATGAAAATTGAATAACAATCTGCTGAGAAAACTATTGGGTTGTTTCTGACCGCGTTTTTAAAATTTTTAATCATCTTTCTATTTCCGAATTACATTTGCATCAGCACACTCATGACTAATCTGTTGACTTGTATGGCGTGACGCGGAAAAAGCTGTAGGATCAAGTGTTTAGCAACAGAAACAACAGCCAGGACCGAGCCACGCCATGGGTGAAACACTACCTCTATTCACAACATCATTCAACCAGAGTCTTTCCGTGGAGAGCCGGGCTGAGCATCTGAGCGGAGATGGGGGAGCCATTGTGCAGCGCGAGTTGATGGAGCGCTCAGGTATCATCTCGTGGCTGACGGCTCGGCTTGAGGATACGCGCCGTTCCCACCTTGTAACTTATTCTTTGCCTGAACTCTTGCGAACGAGGGTTCTGCTTTTGGCTCAGGGTTGGCGTGATCAGGACGATGCTGATGCACTGCGCTATGATCCAGCGTTTCGGCTGTCAACTTCGTGCAGGCGCAGCACAGCGCCTCTGGACCAAGAGCGCCATCTGCCCTCGCGGGCCTACCTTGTCGCGGTTGGTTGATTTGCTCTCCAGCGAAGCCAACCTTCAGGTCTTGCGCGAGAGCGTGATGGAACTGACTGGCCGTCGCCTGCGGGCCGAGCGTCGGGGACACCGCCCTCGATATCTGACCCTTGATGTGGACAGTCTGCCCATCGAGGTGTGTTAGCAAGAGGTTAAAATTGACCCCTGAAGCGGGAAAAAATTGACCCCCTGTTACAGTGTATTCCTCAACAAGGAGGAAGCGCGATGTTAGAACAGGATGAAACTATGGAAGTTAAGAGACCCGATTCTCAATAGCATGAAAAATTGGAAACGGCCTTCTCTCTACCCCCCCAATTTTGGCAAATTTTCAAATTCATATTCGCTAAACCTGCAATATTTTTTGCAATCATATTTTCATGACGATTTCCTCTGGAAGTATCGGAGAAAATGTTGAATTTTTTCATTCGACCAATTGCGTGCTCTGCTGTTATACGCATGGAGTTAAACCAACGATTATAGGATTTATCTTTACGGCTAAGTGGTCTATTTTTTGATTTCTTTATCGGCACCTCGCATGAGGTACCTTGGTATGCCAGATCTCCCAAAACAAGAGTATCTGGCGGCTTCTCCAGTTGACTATCATCATAAATCTTCTTGTCATGTTTTCGTCCTTGCTGAGCGGGCCCACAGGCAAGGATACGTCCCTTGTTGTCAGTGACAATCTGATGGACATGAGTGTGGCGCTTTTTCTTGCCAGAATAGTGCTGCTTGCGATTCTTTGCTGTCTTGGGACGTTGGATCGGGCGTTCGGTGCCATCAATAATCAGATACAGCAAGTCTTGCTTTTCCTCTTCGCTTAAGCGGACTTTGCGCTCAGGCATATTAAAATGACCTGCAAGGAGTTTAGAGATCGTATTTGTAGCGCGAATGCTTGTACTGTCTGAAACCCCAAATATGAGTCCCAAAAACTCATGGTTGATGTAAGTTCGATAGTAAATCAGACAAAGAAGAAGCATCTCCTCGAACCCTAATCGGTAGCGACGACCCGCGCCAATTGCTCGCTTTCGGTCCTCTCGAGAGAGGCGGCGCAGATTATGGGCTTCCCAGAGAGGTTTCACCTCCAAAACGAGCTGCTAAAAATCAGATAATCTGATCCCAGAGAGGCGGTAAAACTGGCGCGGTTACTTTTTGAGGACTTTCAGGGCTTTCATGATCCGTACATAACCACGAAAATTGGGCTCGCGCAAAGAAAATCAGAAAAATCAACCAATTATGAAGCAGGTCTAGTCAAGGGCTAGCACTAACCTGGAAAGAGTCTCGAGTATCTCAAGCGTGAGCGTCCGCTGTAGGCGCTCCGGCGCTGACGATTTAGCTTGCTAAGTGCCCGCTCAACTGAGTGGACACTTGAAGGAGGCAAGTCATGTTGGATCGGCGCAAACGTCGACGTTGGTCGGCTGCGGAGAATCTAGAGATTTGCGATCAAGCCAGAGTTCCAGGTGTTTTAGTGGCGCAAGTCACGCGTTGGTATGCGCTGAGCGCGGCCACGCTTCACGACTGGCTCAAAGATATGCAGTTTGGGAAATTCATGGGTCTGGGAAGGAAGTGTCCCATAGGGACCAGGCCGAAGCAACTCAGAAAAATTTGTCCGATTGGTAAAAAATAGTTGACCCATGATCGGGAATTCTGCAAAAATGCACACTCACAAAACGCGGTTCGGAGGTATCTATGATCCTTCAAAAGAGTGTGCAGCATCGCCCTGGCCGCCATGCGGAGGCAGGGGAGATGGATCTGCAGAACGCCCCCTTAGACGCGCTAATGGCTGCAGCGGCCGCGAAGCGGGATGCGTCCTGGGGACGCCGGGTTACCTATTCCCGCAAAGTTTTCGTGCCCTTGACCAACATGTGCCGCGACACTTGCGGTTACTGTACTTTTGTCAAAGCCCCGAGCGACCCTGCAGCGCGGATCATGACGCCCGATCAGGTTCTGCGTCAGGCGCGGGAAGGCGAAGCCAAAGGTTGCAAGGAGTTGCTGTTCAGCCTCGGCGAAAAACCTGAACTCCGCTACCAGGCGGCGCGAGATGCGCTGGGGCGCTTGGGGTACGCGCGCATGACCGACTATCTGGCGGACATGTGCGCGCTGATCTTAGCTGAGACGCGGCTCCTGCCCCATGTCAACGCAGGCACCCTTTCGGGCGCAGAAATTGATCGACTGCGGCCCGTCAGCGCCTCCATGGGCCTGATGCTGGAAACGATCAGCAAGCGCCTAAACGGGCCAGGCATGCCCCACTTTGCCTGCCCCGACAAGGTGCCCCTGCAACGCTTAAGGACACTGGAGCGTGCGGGACAAAAGCACGTGCCCTTTACGACGGGGTTGTTAATCGGCATCGGCGAGACCTGGGCCGAGCGCCTTGAGGCCTTGTACGCCATCAATGCGGCCCACGCGCGGCACAGCCATATCCAAGAGGTCATCATTCAGAATTTTCAGCGCAAACCTGGCATCGACATGGCAGCGCACCCCGAACCGACCCTGCCAGATATGTTGCGCACCCTTGCCGCCGCCCGGCTGATTCTCCCCCCAGAGATCAGTTTGCAAGCCCCGCCGAACTTGCACGATCGCCACATGGCGTATTTGGCGGCGGGCATCAACGATTGGGGCGGCATCAGCCCCGTGACCATCGACTTTATCAATCCCCAGCACGCCTGGCCTGAGGTCGAGACCTTGCGCCAAAGGTGCGCGCAGGCGGGCTTTGAATTGCAGGAGCGGCTGACGGTCTATCCGCGCTTCATCACGGCGCGGTCGGCCTACTTGGACCCACGGCTCGCGGCGCGGGTTCGGTCCATGGCGCGCGACGATGGCTTGGCCGCCGATCAAACCCTGCAGGTCGCCGCCTGATGCTGCGCATCATGGCCCAAGAAGACGGCTCAGCGCTGCAGGCCGCCCTTGATCTGGCAAGTCCTGAGGTACAGCGCATCCTGACCGACGCCTGGCACGGCCAAGAGATCAGCGAGGCCGATGGCAAGCTTCTGTTTGACCAGCGCGCGCCTGCGGCCGCCGCGAACCGGAACGCGATCTACGCCACCGCCGATGCGGTGCGGGCGCAAGTGAACGGCGACCAGGTCAGCTTTGTGGTCAACCGCAACATCAACTTCACGAACGTCTGCTACATGGGGTGCCGCTTTTGCGGCTTTGCCAAACGCAAGGAGGACGCCGATGCCATCTGGCTGTCGCCCAGCGAAGTCGCGCGGCGGGCGCAGGAGGCTTGGGATCGCGGCGGCACCGAAGTTTGCATTCAGGGGGGGCTGCATCCCAAGATGCCTGGCACCTATTACCGCGACCTGGTGTTGGCGATCAAGGACGCCGTCCCCGACCTGCATATCCATGCCTTTTCCCCGTTTGAGGTCTGGTACGGCGCGCGCAAGCGTCGCATGGGCTATGCCGATTTCATCGCCGATTTGAAGGCCTGCGGCCTAGGGTCCATGCCTGGAACCGCTGCCGAGATTTTGGACACGGAAGTCCGGCAACAATTGACCCAAAACAAACTGAGCGCCGACGCGTGGGAAACGATCGTTCGCGCCGCCCACGGCGTCGGCCTGCCGACGACGGCCACCATCATGTACGGGCACGTTGACGGCCCGTCGCACTGGGCCGCCCACCTCGCGCGGCTGCGGTCGATTCAGCGCGATACGGGGGGGTTCACCGAGTTGGTGCCGCTCAGTTTCGTTCATACCGAAAGCCCGCTCTACACCCTAGACCCCGAGGCGGTTCGCCCAGGCCCGACGGCGCACGAGGTCGGGCTCATGCACGCCGTCGCCCGCCTCATGCTGCACGGTTTTATCGACAATATTCAGGTCAGTTGGACCAAGCTCGGTCCCGAGCACGCGCGCCAAGTCCTAAGGTGCGGGGCCAACGATTTGGGCGGATGCTTGATGAACGAGAGCATTTCGCGCGCGGCAGGGTCGCGTCACGGCCAAGAAATGACGGCGCGCGAGCTTTGCACTTTGATCCGCTCTGCGGGGCGCGTCCCCATACAACGGACCACGCTCTATGGCCCGATTGAGGTGTTTGACGATCACGATCCCAGCGCCCTGGCCCCTTTGGTGCCGCGCCTGGGCGCAGGCCCCCTTGCGTTCCTAAACACGGTTCCCGAAGGCGCGAGATGACGCGCGTTACTTTACTGGCAGGCGGGGTTGGGGGCGCCAAGTTGGCCGAAGGGTTTGTCGCGCTGGCGGGGGTGGACTTGACCATCCTTGGCAATGTGGCGGACGATGACGAATTCCATGGGCTCTGGGTTTCGCCCGATATCGATACGATGATTTACACCCTATCGGGTCGAATTGATCGGGCGCAGGGCTGGGGCCGTGCCGATGAGGGGCGCCGCGCGCTCGATACCCTCGCGGACCTCGGCGCTGAAACGTGGATGTTTCTGGGGGATCGTGATTTTGGCCTGCATATTTACCGAACCCATCGCCTGCGATCTGGGGAGCGTCGCAGCCAGATCGTCGCCCATGTCGCGCGCCAGTTCGACGTCCCCGCCCACATCGTTCTACCGACCGATGATCGCGTGCAAACCCGCGTGCGAACGTCAGCAGGGTGGCAGAGCTTTCAAGAGTATTTTGTGCGCGATCGTTGCGCGCCCAAGATCCTGGATCTGGCCTACGAGGGCCTCCAGCATGCACGGATGACGCCCGAAGCCAGAATGAGTATTGCGCAGGCGGATGTGTTGGTCATCGCACCGTCCAACCCCCTGGCCAGTATCGCGCCGATCCTTGAGATTCCTGGGATTCGCGCCGCTTTGAGCGCGGCCTCGGCGCCCATTGTCGGCGTTTCGCCGCTGATCGCGGGCCAGGCCGTGAAAGGGCCTGCCGACCGCATGATGCGCGCGCTGGGCCACCAAGCCGATGCGCTCGGCGTAGCGCGACTTTATGAGGGACTGGTGACAGACTTTCTGATCGATACCAAAGACCGTGCCTTGGCTGGCCCAATCGCCGCGCTTGCCATCGCGCCCCATTGTACCGATACCTATATGGGCAAGATTGAGGACAAGGCGCGGCTGGCGCGGGAAGTTCTTGCCGTGGCGTCGGCCCGTCGGGAGGGGGTATGAACACCCTGATCACCGTTCCCATGAAGGACCCCGCATTGGCCAAGACCCGTCTGGCGACCACTTTGTCGCCATCGGCGCGGCACAAACTGGCGCGTCTTTTGTATCGGCGCACGCTGGAATTGTTGCAGAACGTGGCGGCGACCGCGGGGGCGGACCTTGCCGTTGTCACCCAGGCGGCAGAAACCCTCGCACTGGCGCAGGAGTTTGGCGCCTATCCTATCGTGGAGCCGAGCCCGCCCGATCTTTGCGAGAGTGTGTACGCCGCGTCGCAATGGGCTATCGGTCGCGGGTACGCGCGCCTGTGCGTGATCCCCGCGGATCTTGTCGCCCCAACCCAAGACGAGCTGTTGGATTTTTTGCAGAGCCCCGCCCAGGTGACCATCTGCCCCTCGGCCGATCAAGGAACCAACGCCTTGTTGCTGTCCCCGCCCGACGCCATTGATTTTCGCTATGGGCCTGCCTCGGCTTTGGCGCATTTTGCCGCCGCCGAAGCGGCGGGGCTGGCCCCGCGATGGATGCCTCTCGCTAGCCTTCAGTTCGATCTTGACCATTGCGAAGACTTGAGCCGCGCCCTGGTTCAAGTGCCCGCCATGCGTGCGGTGTGCCCATGAAAGGGCCCCCCATGAAATCAAGCCCTGGCATTCGTGTCCTGCCCGTCCCAGGGATTCCCGACATTCACCCAGGTGATGCCTTGGCGAACATCTTGGGTGACGGCCTGGCGCGAATCGGCGGTGTGGAAACGGGCGATATTCTCTGCCTGGCCCATAAGGTCGTTTCCAAAGCCGAAGGCAAGGTCATCGCCTTGCGTGATGTTGTCCCCTCTGCTGCGGCGCGCGACTATGCGCAGGCCTTGAATAAGGACCCTGCCAAGGTCGAAGTGGTGCTGTCGCAATCGCAACGTGTGGTCAAAACATGGAAACGACCCGAGCAGCGGCAAGGCACCATGATTTGCCAACACAAGCTCGGGTTCATTGCCGCCAATGCGGGCGTGGACGAGTCGAACACTTTGGCGGGAACCGTGATCACCTTGCCCGATGCGCCCGATCGCAGCGCCGCAACCCTTGGGCGCGCCCTTGAAACGCGCTTTGGCGTGACGCTTGGGGTGGTCATTACCGATACCTTTGGACGGCCTTGGCGGCGCGGACAGGTCAATGTTGCCATTGGCCTCTACCAAGTGCCCGCCAAACACTCCGAAGTTGGGCGCAAAGATGCCTGGGGACGCCCGCTCCACGTGACCGAGCCCGCTTTTTCTGACGAACTCGCCGCGGCCTCAGGGTTGGTCGTGTCCAAGGCGGGCAAAACCCCCCTGGTGGTGGTTCGCGGTATCGATTGGACACCGCACCCCACGACAACCGCGCGCGATCTGGTGCGCACAAGCACGGAGGATATGTTTCGATGACACTGGCTATTTTGGGCGGCACAGGCCCCCAAGGACAGGGGCTGGCGCTGCGCTTTGCGCGGGCGGGAGTGCCCGTGGCGCTCGGGTCGCGCGAGGGCGCGCGCGCGGCGGAGATTGCCGAGGAATTGACGGCCAAACTCCCCGCGGGCAGCGCTGCTATTGCAGGCTGTTCCAACGCAGACGCGGTGGCGGCAGCGACCGAGATGGTGATCTTGGCCGTGCCTTGGGCCGGCCACAATTCGACACTCGAGGCCATTGCGCCAGGCCTGTCAGGCAAAATTCTGATCGACATCGTCGTGCCCCTGAAGGAGGGCGACCCCAAAAAGGTCGCCATGCCGCCCGAGGGCTCGGCGACGGAAGCGGCGCAAGCCATCCTTGGGCCTGACGTTCCCGTCGTTGGCGCCCTTCACAACGTATCGGCCCATATTTTGAACGACCTCGAAAGCCCGATCAATTGCGATGTCTTGGTGTGCGGCAACGCCTTGGCCGCGCGCAAACGGGTCATGGAGCTGGTCGAAACACTCGGCCTTACCGCCTACAACGCGGGCGACGGCGAGGCGGCCCGTTGTATTGAGGCGATCACGCCGATCCTGATCCGGCTCAACATATCCAAGGCCGTCCCGTTCCGTCACGCGGGCATCCGTATCTGGGCCCCTGAATCCTAATCACTTATCTTAAACCCCACCCCTAACCTGGAGGACTCTATGGAATTTGGCATCACATTTAAGGGCGTTGTCGCGCCCGAGCGCGCGCGCAAATTGGTCGCGCAAGCTGAGGCGGCAGGCTTTACCTACTGCTGGTTTTACGACAGCCACATTTTGTGGCGGGAATCTTATCCCGCCATGGCCATGTGCATGGAACATACCGAAAAAATGCGTTTTGGGCCTTGCGTAACCAACCCCAACACGCGCGAGTGGTCGCACGCCGCCTCGCTCTTTGGCTCCCTCGCGCTGCAGTCGGGGGGTCGGTTTGACATCGGCGTCGGTCGCGGCGACAGCGCGGTGCGCGTCATGGGCCGCAAGCCTGCCATGTTAAAAAAGATGGACGAGTTCATCGAGGTGGTCAAAGCCCTGGTCCGTGGTGAGGAACGCCAGTACGGCGACGTTCCCAACCCAATCCAGTTCCCCTGGGCTCAGGGCTACGAACTGCCCGTTTGGGTTGCGGCCTACGGCCCCAAGGCGCTGGACAGTGCGGGGCGCATGGGCGACGGCCTGATCCTGCAAGTCGCCGAACCTGCGATTTGCAAGTGGCTGGCCAGTCAGGCTGTGGCGGCGGGCAAAGCCGCAGGGCGCGACATGTCGTCCTATCGCATCATGGCGGCGGCGCCCGCCTATTTTGGGGATATGGACACGTGTCGGGAGGCGACCCGCTGGTTCCCCGCCATGGTCGGGAACCATGTTGCCGACATCGTCGAAAAATACGGCACGGACCGGGAAGATATTCCCGCCGCCCTGACCGCCTATATCAAAGACCGCAAAGGCTATGACTATTCCAAGCACGGTCAGTCGGACAATCCGTACCTCGACTTTATCACCGACGATATCATCGACGGTTTTGCGGTCTTAGGAACGCCCGACGACCACATCAGCAAGATCAAGACCTTGCAAGATGCGGGCATTACGCAGTTTAACATCTACCTGGACAATGGCGAGGAAGAGGAAATCATTGCCGAGTACGGCAAGACGGTGATCCCTGCGTTCAGATAACTCCGAACCCAAGACGGGCCGTTGTTGCAATGACCTGTTTGCCTGCTGTGACAGGCCGCAGGTAGAGCCTCAAGAGTCGGCGGCGACGAGACGCGCGATGGTTTCGAGATTGAAGGCCAGGCGCGCGTCGAGGGCCTCGGGGGCGGTGAAGTCGCGTTCAAAAACGATGGCCCCCGTGTGCCGATTGGTCAGGTAGTAGTACCCAAGGGCGGCGATGGTGATATTGAGTTGGATCGGGTCGACATGGGGTCGAAAAACCCCTTCGGCAACGCCGCGGTCCAAGATGCGCTGGACCATAGTGACAAAGGTTCGATTGGCGGCGCGAATCTTTTTTGACGCTTTCAAGTGTCGGGCCTGGTGCAGATTTTCGCTGTTGACCAAGGTGATGAACTCAGGATGCGCCAGATAGTAGTTCCAGGTGAAGGTCACGAGGGTTTCCAGGGCTTGGCGGGGCGGGAGGTGGTCGAGCTGCAAGTTCTGCTCGGCGGTGCGGATATGCAGATAGGCGGCTTCCAAAACCGCTGTGAACAATTTTTCTTTTGACCCAAAATAGTGATAGATCATCCGCTTGCTGGCGCGCGAACGCTCGGCAATGGCGTCGACCCGCGCGCCGCCGAGGCCATGGGCGGCAAACTCGTGCTTCGCCGCCGCCAGGATACTGGTTTGCGTCGCCAAGGCATCGCGGCTGCGTGTTTTTCCTGCTGTGTCTTCGCGCATCGTTCTGTTCTTCGTTCAGGACCGATCTCGAGGGTCGTCCCAAGCGCTCCCCCTAGTGCTTTGCCACGATGTGGTCCCTTATGCCAGGCGAATCGACAAGCGGGCTCCAAGCCCGTAGGGCGCAGGGAACGCCCGCGCCACAAAGACTAGGGCTCCAAGCCCTTAAGGGCGCAGGGAACGCGCACCCTTGACAGACTTGGGTTCCTTTGGTCTTTAGCGACCCAAGTGGCGACCGCTGGATTGGTCGTCACAACCCTTAGAGCATGAGGAGAGCACGAGATGAAACGAGTGACCCACAACCTTGTTGGACTGGCTGCCGCCGCCGCGCTGACAGCGGGAAGCGCCCTGGCCCAGGACCCAACCTTTTTCCGCATTGGCACGGGCAGTGCCGGCGGCACCTATTTCCCCATCGGCGGCACCATCGCCAACGGCATTTCCGCCCCCCCAGGCGCGCGGCCTTGCGACGAAGGCGGCCAGTGCGGCGTGCCTGGCTTGATCGCCATTGCCCAGTCCACCACCGCTTCGGTCTTCAACAACACCGCCGTTCAGAATGGCGAGTTGGAGGCAGGCTTGGCCGCTGCCGACGTCACCCGGTCCATGTATCTGGGCGAAGGCAAGTTTGACGGCAAGCCCCATCCCAATCTGCGCATTGTCGCCAATCTGTTTCCTGAAGACCTGCACCTGGTCCTGCCCGACGGCGCCAGCCTGGAGGGCATCGGTGACCTGGCGGGCAAGCGCGTCGGCATCGCCCAAGCTGGGTCTGGCACGCAAGTCGCCGTCGAGATGATCTTGGAGGAGTGGGGTCTGACCCGCGATGATTACGACGAAGCCGAGTTGAACAACTCGCAGTCGGCGGAGCGCCTGGCCGACGGTCAGCTCGATGCCTATTTCTACGCTGCAGGTTGGCCCGTTTCGGCCATGGTGCAGTTGGCAACCACCAAGGGTATGGAACTGCACAGCTTCAGCGATGCCGACCTAGCCCAGATCAACGCCCTGATCCCCGCCTATATCCCGTCCATGATCCCAGCGGGCGTCTATGAAGGCGTTGACTACGAGGTCAAAACCCCAGCGGTTTCGGCGCTCCTGGTCGTTTCTGCCGACCTGTCAGAAGATTTGGTTTACGGCATTACGGCGGCGTTGTGGAACGACAATACCCGCAAACTGCTCGACAACGGCCATGCCAAAGGCAAGCAGATCACCCCCGATACGGCCCTGGACGGCATCGCCAACTTGGGCGTTCCCCTCCATGCGGGGGCAGAAAAATTCTATCGAGAAGCTGGCTTGCTGGATTAAAACCTCTTGAGTTGGAGCCAGGCAAGCCCCCCTTGCCTGGCTTTTTTGGGTCCAACTTGGGATTTGCGCTCGGAACAGGTCGGTTAGGGACCCGCACGTGCCTTTGACCGAAGGGGGAACCAATATCTGCGGCCTGTCCATCGGGGTCTTGTCGCTGGAATCCTACTTCCCCAAGCCGCCAGGCCATATCAAAAACCCCTCCAGCCTGCCCTTCACGCTCAGCTACGAAATCATCTCTGGTTTGACGGTTCCCGATCTGCTGAACGCGCCGTCGCCCGACATGCTGGCTCCCCTGGTGGCTGCGGCCCGCCGATTGGAGGCCCGCGGCGTCAAGGCGATCACAGGGTCGTGCGGTTTTTTGGCCCTGTTCCAGCCGCAAATTGCCCGCGCGGTCACGGTACCCGTTTGCCTTTCCTCGCTCCTGCTCCTGCCCTTGATCCACGCCATGACCGCGCGCCCTGTGGGGGTGTTGACCGCCAGCGCGGCGGCCTTGACGCCCGAGCATTTTGCAGCGGTGGGCGCGGCCCAGGTTCCCGTTGAAGTCGAAGGTATGGACCAGAGCGCCGAGTTTGCACAAGTCATCTTACGCAACGAGCGGCAGGCCATGGACCTCGAACAAATCGAGGCTGACCTGATCATCGCTGGCCAGCGCCTGATCGTGCGGGCGCCCGAGGTTGGGGCGATCTTGCTAGAATGCACCGACTTGCCGCCTTACGCGGCCGCCCTGCAACGGGCCCTGGCCCGCCCAGTCTTTGACGTCATTACCCTCACCAATTTTGTTCACACGGCGGTTCTGCGTCAACCGTTTTCCGGGTTTATCCGCTAAGGCTATTTGCACGGTGAGGAACCCGAGAGCAGAACATACCCGCACAAGGCCAAACCCGAGCGAAGACCTATGACCCAAAGCGACCCCCATGACGACAGCGCCCTCTCCGAGGACCAACTGGCCGCCATCGAAAAGAAGTACGACGAAGGTGCGGCGACCCGCGCCGTAACCCCCGCCTTCGGTCTGTTTCTGCGCGGCGTTGCCGTGGCCTTTGCCATCTACCATTACTTGACCGCGGGTTTCGCGCTGCCGACCGACTATTGGCACATGGGCTGGCACTTGAGCGGGCTGTTCATCCTGACCTACGCGCTCTACCCGCTCATAAAAACCAAAGGCGCCTTTGATCTGAAGACGGGGCCCTTGCGGTTGGGCGGTGTCCCGTACCTTGATCTGATCTTGATGGGGCTGGGCATCGCTGCCGCGCTCTACGTTGGGCTCGCGTGGCGGGGTCTTGGGTGGCTCGGCGTCGAGGAAATGACCTTTCGCATGGGCAATCCCAACCGCTACGACCTCGTGTTCGGGTGCATTTTGATCGTGCTGGTCTTGGATATAGCGCGGCGGACGCTGGGGTGGATCTTGCCGCTGATCATCGGGGTGTTCATAAGCTACGCCCTATTTGGGCCGCAGTTTCCTGGGTTGCTGCAGCACCCTGGCGTAAAATTCAACACCTTCGTCTCGTCCATGTACTTCCCGCAGGAGGGCATTTTTGGGGTGACGCTATGGGTGGTCTCGACCATCGTGTTCCACTTCGTTCTGTTCGGCGTCATCGCCCAGCGCACGGGCTTGGGGCAACTCTTCATCGACAACGCGACCATCCTGGCGGGGCGCTATACGGGCGGGCCTGCCAAGGTTTCTGTTGTGTCCTCGGCCTTTTTTGGGACCATTTCGGGCAGTTCGGTGGCCAATACGGTCTCCACCGGCGCGCTGACCATCCCCAATATGAAACGACTGGGCTATCCTGGGCATTTTGCGGGCGGGGTCGAGGCGGCCGCGTCGGCAGGCGGGCAAATCACTCCGCCGATCATGGGGGCCGCTGCCTTTATCATGGCCGAGTTTTTGGAACTGCCCTATACCACCATCGTCATCGCGGCTATCTTTCCTGCGCTGTTGCACTACGTGGGGGTCTTTGCCGTCGTACACCTCATGGCCCGACGGCTCGGTCTTAAGGGCCTGTCCAAGGAGGCTTTGCCGCGCCTGCGCGCGGTGTGGGCCGACGGCTGGGCCAACATCGTGCCGCTTGTCGGCCTACTGCTAGTGCTATTTTCGGGCTATACACCTTACATGTCGGCCTTTTGCGGCATTTCCTTGGCGCTGATCGCGGGGATGAGCCGCATGCGCGAGCCCATCACGCTGATCTACCCAGCGGCGTTCATCTACTTTGTGGTGTGGAAATGGTTCGGCGGCGCATTTGATCTCAGCATGTCGCTGGTCCTGATCGCGGGTGCCGTATTGGCGACCTTTAATCCGCAGACCCGGGTGCGCCTGCGCCAGATGGTCCTTACCTTTGAAACTGGGGTCAAGTACGCGCTGGCCGTCGGCGCGGCCTCGGCCGCCGTCGGCATCGTCATCGGCGTGATCAATACCACGGGCGTTGGTTTCCGCATCGGGTTCATGGTCACGCAAGCCGCCAGCAATTTGGGCGGCGATTTGATCTGGCTGTTCCAGTTTGGGGCCTACGAACTGTTTTCTGCCGCCGACCTCACCCTATTCATCAGCCTGATCTTCATCGCCCTGGCGTGCATCTTGATGGGTGCAGGGGTGCCGACGACCGCGCTCTACATCATGTTGGTCAGCGTTGCCCAACCCGCTTTGGCGCAGTTGGGGATCCCGCCCATCGCCTCGCACATGTTTGTCCTTTATTACGGGGTGGTGGCCGAAATTACGCCGCCAGTATGCACCTCCGCCTATGCGGCGGCGGCCATTGCGGGGTCGAACCCGTTTCGCACGGGCCTCTCGGCCTTTACCCTCGGGCTCGGCAAAGTGGTCGCGCCTATGGCCTTTGTTTATGCCCCCGTTTTGCTGTTCGTCAGTTCCACGGGCTTTGACCTTTGGCAGTTCACTTACACGGCGACCTCGTGCATCGCAGGGGTAGTCGCCCTGTCGGCGGCGGTCGTCGGCCATGGGTTGGCGCCCGTGGCGGCGCCCTATCGCGTGCTGCTCGCCTTCGCGGGGCTGGTGTTCATCGCCCCGTCGTGGCAGGCGGACCTGGTGGCGCTGGCGATTGCGTCGCCGGCCCTCCTTGCCCAAATCCTGTCCTGGCGCCGCGCCCATGCCTGACCCCAAGGCCCCTGTGACGATTTTAGGGGCAGGAATCGTTGGAATTTGCACCGCGCTGTCCTTGCGCGAGCGCGGCGTGCCCGTCACGATCATGGATCGGCGCGCGCCAGGCCAAGAAACCTCTTACGGCAATGCTGGGGTCGTCTCGCCCTATTCCTGCGTTCCCCAAGCCCTACCTGGCATTTGGAAACAGATCCCCAAATTGATGCTGGGGCCAAAACGGCCCGTTTCCGTGCATCCTGGCGCGGCGCTCCCGCTCTTAGCCTGGGGCGCGCGGTTCCTGCGCCAAAGTCAGCGGCAACGGGCCCTCAAGGCGGCCAACGCTATGGCCGATCTTTGCGGTCCCTGCATCGAGCTGTTTGAAAAGCACCTGCGCGGTACGGGGCACGAAGGATTGCTGGTCGATAGCGCCTATGTGCAGGCGTATCGCGACGCCAGCAAGGCCACCTTGAAAGGACTGGAGGCGCAAATCCGCGCCGACAAGGGCGCGCGCATGGGGGTGCTGGGCCAAGACCAGTTGCGCCAACTGGAGCCAGCCCTGTCCCCAGATTTTAAGGCGGCGGTCCTGGTCAAGGGCGCGGCACGGATGCGCGCACCAGGGCGCGCGGCCACCGTTTTGGCGGATAAGGCCCAGGCCATGGGCGTTCAATTCGTGCGCGCCCATATCAAACAGATCGACCGTCGCGACGGCGGCTGGACCCTGCGGGGGGCCGATACGACCTATGCGGCAGAACGCTTGGTGATCTGTCTTGGAATCTGGAGCGCCGATCTTCTGAGGGACCTGGGCGTGCCCGTCCCAGTCCTCTGCGAGCGAGGGTACCACGGCGAGTTTGCCGCCCCTGGGGTCGAGCTGAACAACTCCATCCTGGACGTCGATGCCAAGTTCGTCGCCAGCACCATGGAGGGCGGCTTACGCGTTGCGGGGCAGAGCGAGTTTGCCCCCCCGCAGGTCCCGCCCTCGCGGCGGCGCGAACAGCGCCTGCTGCGCGCCGCCAAGGCAGCCTTTCCCGATCTGCAAACCGAACAGGTATCGTTCTGGATGGGCCGACGCCCGTCCTTTCCCGACAGCCTGCCCATGATCGATCAAATCGCAAACCAGCCAGGGCTTTACGTCAATTTTGGCCATGCCCACTACGGCCTCATGATGGCCCCAGCGTCGGGCGAACTGACAGCCCAGCTGGTCTGCGCCACAACCCCCAATCGCGACCCGAGCCCCTTTTCATCTCGCCGCTTTGCGGGGCCTTATATCAACGGCCAAAAAAGTTGACACTTTTATGGCCGTTTTGTGTCTTGTCTAATGGGATATGAGCGTTTTCTTACCCCCATGCTTGATCATTTGGGGTAAGCGAGATGCGCCGATTTGGGGGTGGCCACCCCCAAATCGGCGGCGGGGCTGGATCGATTGTGTCTAGGTGCTGCGTTGCAGGCACCGTTCGTGAGTTTGATCACCCCGCCTTTCCTCCAAATGGCCCGTATGGATACTAGGGAGCCACCTGTGCGTCCCGTATGACAAGAAAGGGAACGGAAAGATGTCACAAGTTACCATTGGAATTGATGTTTCAAAAGCCCAATTCGATATTTTTGTGTCAAATGGCCAAAACCATAGCTGCATGCCCAATACCCCTTGCGGTATTAAGGCCCTCATCAAGACCTTCAGCAAGCTTCCTGATTGCCTGGTCGTTTTTGAAGCCACTGGCTTCTATCACAGGGCCTTGGAACGTGGCCTTGCTCAAGCCCAAATCGCTTACGTGAAGGTCAATCCTTGGCAGGCCCGATGCTTTGCCAAGAGCATCGGGCAACTCGCAAAAACCGATAAGGTCGATGCGAAGATCCTGTCAACCATGGGTCAAACCCTCCCCCTTGTGCCCAGCACTATACGCGATGAAGTCATTGAAATTCTTGGAGAATACCAACTTCTCCACGATGGGCTTGTGCAAACTCAAACACAGTGGAGCAACAGGATGAAAGTCCTTACCGATAAGGCCGCTGTGAGGCTTGCAGCTAGAATGCTCAAGACCCTCGAAAAGGAGATCGAACAGCTGACCCACAAGACCAAGAAGCTCATCGAAGCACATCCTGATCTCAAGAAGCGCTTCGACATCTTGATAACAATCCCGGGGATCGCAGCACGCACTGCCATATCCCTTCTGACCCATATGCCAGAGCTTGGCACGCTGAGCCAGAAAAAGATCGGCGCGCTCTCTGGTCTAGCTCCTATGCAGTCCCAATCAGGAACCCACAAGGGTGTCGCCTGCATCAAGGGGGGAAGAGCCCCTGTACGCAATGCCCTCTACATGCCTGCCTTGGTCGCCATGCGCTACAATGAGGACCTAAAGGGTTTTTATGACCGCCTTGTCCAAGCAGGCAAGCCGAAAAAGGTCGCGATTATCGCCGTCATGCGTAAGCTGCTAACGCTGGCCAATGCCCTGGTGCGGGAAAACAGAAAGTGGGCGAAAATTGCCCCTTGATTTATCATGGATACTCACGGCAGAAACGCTTCGCGTTTCGGCTTTTTTGGGTTGCGGTCTCTACTCGCTCGCTCAGCCCGACCACGGGACGGGGCCTTCGCTTATACCCCGAGGCGCGTGTCCGCTATTCTCGGGGCCGCGTGTTTGGGCGCGGGCGTTCCCTGCGCCCTTCGGGCTTGGAGCCCGCTTGGGGGGCCGCAGTCGCGGCCCTTATACCAGCGAACATAAGAGCCCTTCTCAATCGCCGCTGGTATAAGGACGAAAGAGGGCTATAGGAAGGCCCTGAAAATTGCGGACTTTAGGGGAAGTTATGAACCAAGCTATCGAACGGGAATCCATGGACTACGATGTGGTCATCGTCGGCGGTGGCCCTGCGGGGCTCGCGGCGGCCATCCGCCTCAAGCAGTTGGCGGCAGCGGCGGGGACTAACATCGACATTGCCCTGCTAGAAAAGGGGTCTGAAATCGGCGCGCACATCCTCTCGGGCGCCGTGATGGAACCCACCGCCATGGCCGAACTGTTCCCCGATTGGCAAGATCGGGGCGCGCCGCTCAACACCCCCGTCCGCCATGAAAAATTCCTGTTTCTGACCCAGCGCGGCGGCCTGTCGATCCCGCTGTGGATGCTGCCGAAGCAGACGCACAATCAGGGCAACTATATCATCTCCCTCGGCAACGTCTGCCGCTGGCTGGCCGAACAGGCCGAAGAACTCGGCGTAGAAATCTTCCCTGGCTTTCCCGCCGCCCAAGTCCTTTACAACGACGACGGTGCCGTGGCGGGGGTGATTACGGGCGACATGGGGGTCGGCCGCGACGGCCAGCCCAAGGGCGGATTTGAACCGGGCATGGAGCTGCGCGCCAAATTCACCCTGTTTGGGGAAGGCGTGCGCGGGCACCTATCCAAACAATTGATCGAGCGGTTTGATCTGCGCGCCCACGCTTCTGTCCAGAACTACGGCCTCGGCTTTAAGGAATTGTGGGAGCTAGACCCCAAGCGCCACCAGGAGGGCCTCATCGTCCATTCGGCGGGCTGGCCCATGGATTCCAAGACTTGGGGCGGGTCTTTCGTCTATCACCTGGAAAACCATCAGGCCTATGTCGGCTACGTCGTCTCGCTGGACTATAAGAACCCGCACCTGTCGCCCTACGAAGAGTTCCAACGCTTCAAGACCCATAAGCATATACGGGCCATGCTCAAGGGCGGCAAGCGCGTCGCCTACGGCGCCCGCGCCATCAATGAGGGCGGCGATCAGGCGGTGCCCAAGTTGACCTTCCCCGGCGGTGCCCTGATCGGCTGTTCCGCTGGGTTCTTGAACGTCCCGAAAATCAAGGGCAGCCATACGGCCATGAAGTCGGGCATGTTGGCGGCAGAATCCCTATTCGCCTACCTGGCCGACGGCGCGACGGGCGGGGTCGACCCTGTGTCCTACGAGGAAGCCTACAAAAGTTCCTGGGTCAAAAAAGAACTGCACGCCGCGCGCAACTTCCGCCCCTGGTTCTTGAAGTTCGGCCTCTTGGGGTTTGGGATTGGCGGGTTGGAGTTAAAACTTGGCAACTGGGGCCTGACCATGCCCTGGACCCTGCGGCCCAACCATCCCGACCACGCGGCGACGGGGCTGGCGGCGGACTATCCCAAAATCCCCTACCCCAAGCCCGACCAGGTCTATTCCTTCTCCCGCCTGGACTCCGTCGCCCTGACGGGAACCTACCATGAGGAAGACCAGCCGATCCACCTGCAACTAACCGACGCCGATCGACCCATAGCGCATAACCTGCCGCTCTACGATGAACCTGCGCAGCGCTACTGCCCCGCGGGCGTCTACGAGGTGTTGTACGATTCCTCGGGCCAAAACCCGACCTTCCAAATCAATGCGCAAAACTGCATCCACTGCAAGACTTGCGATATCAAGGACCCAAGCCAGAACATCACCTGGGTCAGCCCCGAAGGCACGGGCGGCCCCAACTATCCCAACATGTGAGCCGCACCCGTCCATCCTTGCGCGGCGGCGCGCCGCAAATCTTGGTCGCGCCCGCCAAGCTCAACCTATGGCTGCGGCTGACCCAAACCCAGCGCCCCGACGGCCGCCACGAACTGCGTAGCCATTTTGCGCCACTGGCCTTGAGCGATCGTTTGACCTTAAGGCCTGCAAAGATTTTTGGCCTCAGCGTCCACGGCCCGTTCGCGCAAGGGGTCCCCGATGACGACCGCAACCTTCTAAACCAGGCCTATGCGGGATTTTGCCGAACCTTCGCCCCCGTTCCGCCCCTGCACATCGCCCTCAAAAAAAACATCCCGCACGGGGCGGGACTGGGCGGGGGATCTTCGGACGCGGGTGCCTTACTCGCCTACTTGGCAAGGCATACCAACTGCAACTTGGACGAGGTGCGCGACTGGTCGCTACGCTTGGGCGCGGACGTTCCCGCCGCGCTCGGCCCGCACAGCGGCCTCGTAACAGGGGTCGGTGAGATCCTGGGCACGCGCCTCCCCGTTCCAGAAAAACGCGTCTTGCTGGTCAAGCCCGCGCAATCTTGCTCAACAGGGCAAGTCTTTGCCGCCCTTCCCGCCGCAGGCCCCGCGCCCAAGGTGTGCGAAAACGACTTAGAACCCGCCGCCTGCCAGGTCTGCCCCGAGATTGCCGACATCTTGACCTACCTCAGAACCCACATCGACCCTCGCGCGCAAATGACGGGGTCTGGGTCCGCTTGCTTTGCTTTGGTTTCAAACACCTTCTCCTTGACACGCGATCACAGGCAGGCACTCGCCCCGTTTTGGGTGCACCTAACGGATTTTACCCTCGTTAGTGTGTCTCAATCCTAAGCACCTACGGAGACATAAGCAGGACTGGATCAACCGAGCGCCCGAACTGGGGCGCTTTGCTCTTGAACGGGCGTCTGCTTTTGGCCAGGAGCTTGCATCTTGACGGTCGTATCATCGGCGAACGAGGCTCGGCCATCGCGAACGATTTGGGCGATGGCATCGGCAAGCGGTTCCAGGAGGGTGGTGGAACGCTCCAACCAAGCAGCCATGGGAGTTCAAAGTCCTCGCTCTCAGCATCTTAAAATTAAGGCCTTCCACAACGGGCGCATACATTCAGCCAAAGCATAAGTTACCTTTTGGGGACGGCGCGGATCCTCAAGCCGATCCACCAGCCAAGAGATGATGCCTGACCGCTCCAGCAGTTTGCGCTGCACAATGGCCCCCCATCTCCGCTTGAACGCCCCGTCCAGCTCGGGGCACAAAGACTCTGGTTGAATGATGTCGTGAATAGAGGTAGCGCTTCACGCATGGCGAGGCTCGGTCTTGGTTGTTGCTTCATGCGCAAAAACCTGGTTCTACAGCGTTCTCCGCATCACGCCATACAAATTAACCGATCAGACGCGAATAAACTGGGCTAAGATGCACTTAGACCAGTCATTTGGCGCAGATATATTGTTAAGTTGGAGGTTGCTCTACACTAATCTTCCTAAGTTTGCCAGAGGATCAGCAGAAATTGCTTTATTGAGTACTGATCATTTAGAAAAAAGTTTGACCGTAAGGATGCAGTCAAGCGTTGCGAAGGAAAGTAAGTAACCCCGATTCTGGATAAGAACCTGAGATAAGGGGGATTCACAAATCGTTCAATCTGTGATTCTAGGCTTTTGTCTACCACAACGCGAGCCACCCCTCATGAGCCTCTCTATCACCAGCCTATTTTGTTGTCTTGATGATTTTGCACATCTTTATGAAGAATGGGAGAAGCACCGCCTGATCCCCACCGAGCGAACGCGCCGTCGCAAAGGTAAACTGTCCCTTAGCGAGATGCTGTTGATTATGGTCTTGTTCCACCATTCACCTTTCAAAGACTTCAAGCACTTTTGGATTTATGGCGTGGAGCAGAAGTATCGTAGCTATTTCACCGACCTGCCTAGCTACGGACGATTTGTCACTCTTATGCCTCGCTTGCTGATGCCCTTTTGCTTGCTAATCCATAGCCTACGCGGTGAGGAAACGGGCATTTATGTGACAGATAGCACCAAGCTCGCAGCCTGCGCCAATCCTCGAATAGGACGAAACAAAACGTTCAAGGGCTTAGCAGAACGAGGACATAGTACCATGGGCTGGTTCTTTGGATTTAAACTCCACATCGTTATCAACAACAAAGGTGCGCTGATGGCTGTTAAGATTACCCGTGGAAATTGCGACGACAGAATCCCGTTGAAGAGCATGGCTAAGGGCTTGAAGGGTAAAATCCTGGCAGACAAGGGTTACATCTCAAAAGACTTGTTTAATTGCCTGTGGAAACAGGGATTACACCTGATCACTGGAATCAGAAAGAACATGAAAAATTATCTCATGCCCTTTATCAATAAGTTGCTCTTGCGAAAACGTTTCATAATTGAAACCCTCTTCGACAAACTCAAGTCGTCCATGGGCTTGGAGCATACCCGTCACCGATCTCCCATAAATGCCTTTGTTCACGTCTTGTCATGTCTAGCTGCATATGCACTGGGGTCAAAGAAAATCGCCATGAAATGATGATCTTATCCAGAACTCGGGTTTTATTGGTTATTTTGGATGAACCAGAGGCAGGCTTAGATGAATTTGGAGTGGATAGATTTATTAGTGAAGTTTCCAAACGCTGCAACCATGAGTTAACAACTATTAGTGCAACACATAATGCGGATGTGCTTTCAGTATGTGATGATGTTATTGTAATGGATTCGGGAAAAATTCGTTTTCACGGCACATTTCGAGACCTTATCGATAAGGAAATTGGTTCAACTACGATTGAAATTTCAACGCCGCTCAACATGAATCTGTCTGCGTGGGTTGAAAATTTGAGATTTTCTTTATCATCTGCGCTGAAAATTACTGTAACACGAGATAAGCGCCTACTAATTTGTGGAAAAGAGGACCTTAAACTTTCACTTCAAGACGGTCCACTATCAGCACATAAAGCCCTTGCAATTTTGCGACCGACGGTTGCGCGCGATGTTCTTTTATCTGTTTGCGGTGATTTTTCATGAACCATGTATCCATTTTTCAAATGGAGGTAAAATCTTACCTTTCAAATATGTCCGCAGTTTTCTGGACTTTTGCTTACCCCATTATGATGCTAGTCTTGTTGATTGCCCTATTCGATCTTAGTTCAGGCCCACATACTATTGAAGGTTATCGAGCAAAAACAGCAGTCGGGCTAATTGCCTTAACACTTGTTTCTACCGCAATTTTTGGATTAGGGCAAACTTTAGCAGAAATGCGCAATCGCCACGCCTTACTTCCCTATTTTCTTAGTCCTTTGTCGCTATTTGGTGTATCACTAAGTATTATTATGTCGAGAGTTGCCATATTAGCCGCTTTTTCTTTAATCTACTTGAACGTTGCTTTTGTTATTCTTAACGTTGATTATAACTTTTCTCTTTCCTCATTTTTTGCGATGATAGCGGTACTTTTTGCCTCATGCTTTTTTTCATTTTCTCTTGCATTAGGACTTGCTTGCACATGTCGTAACTCGCAGACTATGATTGCAATTGCAAATATCCTGAACCTATACGCAATCATGTCCGCAGATGTCTTTATTCCTCGTCAAATTCTTCCTGAATGGAGCGAGGTTTTTGTAACCACGTCGCCTTTCTATTACTTAAATCAAATACTGCGAATGAGTTTGGAAAGCACAACTGATTTTTCAACATGGTTCGCCGCTGTTGGGTTATCTGTATTGGGACTTACATTAATTTGGCTGTTTAGTAGGCGCAGTTTATTCTTGCATAGAGATTCCTGATGACATCAGTTTCACAATTTCCAGTTTTTGCTGACTCGCCTCATGCTTAAGGTTGGCGCTTTGCTCAAATAGAATCTGGAGATGGTGTCGCGATTGCTCCACGAGGTTAGGACGCGTATCTGGATGTTTGGTAATCGTCCGTAGTGGGAGCCCTAGATTCTTCAGATGTTACCACCCAGGGCCTTGAATTCCCATGGCAAGAGTTCGTAGATACGGGGGTTCTTATGGTCCGCGATGCGAGCGAGGGCCCAAGTGAACCATGCTTGGAAATTGACTTGGTTGAGCTTGGCGGTCTCGATGAGAGTAAAAGCGATGGCCATAACCTAGCCGCCGCGATCTGATCCTGCGAACGTCTAGGTCTTGCGCCCCAAAGCGACGGGTTTGACGGGCGCCTTCTGCGGTGTCGTTGTCGATCTCCAAGAAGCACTTGTCGAGATAGGGCCGCGCCTTCTGCACTCGGCCCAGGTCAGCGGGGGTGGGTAAAAGAATCTCATCCTGATTGTCGCGCTGCCAGAAACGTGAAGCGGTTCTGCCGCGAGACACAAAACGGTCGCTAAAAAGATCAATATTTATGACCGCTGGTACGACACCTTGATCAGAATTTTGGCGGTGGCGTTGCGCCAGGCGCGCCGAGTTTTAGGGCGGCGTCTCGTCCGCCATGGCGAGCGATTAGGGCGGCTTGGTCGGCGAAGGCTTGCGCGTTCGTTTGGGTTGGATCGCAAAACCTTAGGAGCAGATTGTGCATGCGCGCGCGCTGGTCTTGATACGCTGGGTTGCAAGCTAAGTTGGACAGTTCTTCACCATCGCTGCTTAAGTTGAACAACTCCGGCTCAAAGCCTTCGTACCAAATGTACTTCCACGGGCCTTGTTGGACCAGATAGGCCCCAGAAACCGCCCCAGCGGCGTGGTACTGGCTGAATAGGGGGCGGTCGGGCTTGTGGGTTGCGGCAAGGTCCGTCAAAGGCGCCCCCACAAAGGCGGCGGGCACGTCTTGGTCGAAGTGCGCAGGGATGGTTGCGGAGATGTCGAGAAGGCTGGCTGGCGTGTCGCAGACTTGGCCTGCCGCGTAAGACGGACCTGCGGCGATGAGCGGCACGTCCACACTTTCCGCGTACATGTTCGATTTGCCCCAGAGGCCGCGCGCGCCTAGATTGTCGCCGTGATCGCTGGTGTAGATGACATCGGTTGTCTTGCTTAAGCCCGCGTCCTTAAGCGCATTCACGATTTGCCCGACATTGTAATCGAGGTACGAACACAGGCCGTAGTAGGCGGCTTGCGCGCGCCGTCGCTCCTCCGCATCCTTGAAGGTGGCTTCGGAGTTCATAAAGGCGTTTTGCTTGTCGACCCAGGGGTGCCGTTGCGCGATCTGCTTGGGCGCAGGTAAGGTGTCCAAAGGATAGAGGTTATAGAACTTGTCTGGCACAACAAGGGGGAAATGCGGGGCGACGAGCCCAACGTAAAGGCACCAGGGGTCGCGCCGCGTTTTTGCCGCGCCTAACCATTGAACGGTCCGCGCCGTCACCGCTGCATCGTACTGTGTATATGCGCTGTCGCCTGGGCCTATGTAGTCACCCAACATGCGGGCGCTAGGCGAGACACGCTCTTCCTCCTTGCGGATCGAGGCCCAGACCATGCCAACCCCGCCGACGACGTGCATGGGCATATGTTCTATATCGAAGCCCGCAGGATCCGCCTCAGCGCGGTAGTGGAGTTTGCCGATCGACTCCACGGCGATGCCCGCATCTTGCAAAAGATGGCCCCAGCCCTTCGGTTCCCCTACGTAAGGCATGGCATTGTCCCACAAGCGAATACGATGGACATGTTGTCCCGTGGCAAAGGCGGCGCGCGCAGGCACGCAAATGGGGCAAGGCGTGATGGCGTTGGAAAAACGCGTGCCTCTGGCCGCCAGCGCGTCCAGATTGGGCGTCTGCACAAAGGGATGCCCTGCACAGCCTAGGGCCCGGGCCTGATGCTCGTCCGACATCAGGATCAGAAGGTTTTTGCTCATACCTTAAGAGCCAAGAGGTCTTCTGCAAGAGTTACGGGCCCAGCGAAGGTTTCTTCCGCTTGGGCCCTGGCCTCCGCGGGGTTCATGCTTGGGCGAAAATGCGTCAGCACCAAATGCCCAACGCCGCATTGCTTTGCAAAAGCCCCAACTTGCGCGGCATCGGGCGCTAGCTGCATGATCGTCGAGAATCGCGCATCACCCTTGGCGCGATAGCACCAGTGGATGAGCAAATCGGCGCCCCGACACCCGTCAGCAAGCTCAGGGGTTAGGGCACTATCGCCCGGGTAAACCAGAACTTTGCCGCTGGTTTTGCAGGCGACGCGGTACCCCACAGATCTCAGATAGGGTTCCGCATGGGCAACGGAGAACGTCCCAATTTTCACCAAATCGTCCTCATATGACCAACCCGCATTGATCTCATCAATGTCGAAGGCTGGGCCAGGGCGAGGGCCTTGGCCACCGCGCTCACGATACACCTCCACACTGCCAGGATGCAGGGTTCGAGCCGCGATGTCATGGTGCAAGAACCCGCCCTCACGAAACGGCGCAGCGCATAGGGTTGCCAGGGGCGCGGGTCCCGCGATATTTTGAAAAACAGGAAGGCTGGTCTGATCCCAAACCAAATGGAGATAGCGGGGCAGGTCGATCATGTGATCGGAATGCAAGTGACTGAAGAACAGATGCCGGATCTCCCAAGGCTTCCGACCAGATCGGATCAGATTATCGAGAGAGCCCCCGCCCATGTCAAAGAGGTATGAGGCCTCGGCAACCTCCACCAGATACCCACTCGACGCGCGGGTGGGGCTAGGGTCAGGACTGCCGGTCCCTAAGCAGATCAACTTCATTGCATGTGTCCTTCCAAGTGGTTCAAAACAGCAAAAAAGGTTTCGAGGTCTTGCTCGCTCAATCCCTCAATGAGTTTGTGACGGCGCGCATTCATCTCGGGCGCGGCGTCGGCATACACTTTCCTGCCATAGTCGGACAGCTGCAGTTGACGCTGACGGGCATCTGCCGTCGATTTGGACGCCACCAATCCCTTCGCTTCCAAGCCTTTCAAGGCTTTGGAGACCTGGGCCTTATCCAGGGCGGTTAGGCGCACGATCTCCGCAGCAATGCAAGGGGCCTTGGTCGCCAAAACCACCATCATGCGCCATTCGGATAGACCCAGCCCCGTCCGATCCCGCAAGAGACGACGTGTGTAGGCCTGAAATTGATTGTGAAGGCGCGATACCCGAAACGGAATCCGTGTTTGCAAGTCGCCTGGTCCCGCAAGGAAGGTTGTGATTTCATCTTGAACCATAGGGGTGGCCTCTGTATGCTACGGATAGTTGACCTGTCAACTATTTTGAGTCTAGACATCGGGAGGAAACAATGAAACGAATTCTAGGTATGGCCGCCGTGCTAACGGCCACGACATCCATGACGGCATTTGCAGATGGCCACGACTGCGGCTGGACGCCCCCTGGCCCCATTGCCATGAAAATTGCCTTTGCAGCTGGCGGCGGCGCGGATACGCAAGCCCGCGCAATCGCAGCGGGCATGGAGGCCATGTGCGGCTGGACTGTGGTGCCAGAGCAAGTCACAGGCGGTGGCGGTGTCAATCTCGCGGTTGATTTGGCTGACGACGCAAACGACGGCACAAGCATCGGCATGTTGGTGACGGAATCCCTAGGCTACAATAACTTCACGGCTGGTGCGCCGGTGGCGGTGTCCGATTTCCAGGCGCTGTCCACAACCGCTGGGTTTCAAATGGCAATTGTCTCGCAGTCTGACCGCTTTGCGTCCATCGACGATGTGATCGCGGAGGCGGGCTCAGGCGAAGTCATCTTCGGTACCATGTCGCCCAAGCTATCGGACCTCGCGTTCCTCTTCGCTGAAGCCCAAGGCGTTGAGTTCAACATCACCCAAGTCCGCGGCGGTAAGGCCGTTAAGAACGGGATTGATGGCGGTGATATGGACCTTGGCTTCATGGCGGGTATTCAGGCTGGCGGCGTCAATGACGGCTCGTACATTGAGCTCATGTCCGCGATCGGGCAGCCCCTTGCGCTCACGGCGTCTGCGCCTTTGCTCTCCGACTATGGCGTCGATTTCGATGCGGCTGGTTGGTTTGCTTTCGTTGGTCCGGCGGGGATGCCCCAAGAAGCGGTAGACGCCCTATCCAGCGTCATCGCCAAGCTCGCGTCCGATCCAGATTCTGACGCTGGTGCCTTCATCAATCGTGCCTTCGGCGGCCCATCGGTCATGGGTCCTGCCGACTTGCAGGCTCAATTCGAGTCTGAATTTGCAGCGGCAGCAGCCCTCGTTTCTGCGGTTGAGGCCGCAGAGGGCAGCTAAGCCTCACTTAAACTTGGAAACGGCGATCCCCCTGATCGCCGCTTTCATTTCATGGGGAAACTTCGACTTTCCATAGATTTTTGGATTGGCCTTAGCTTTGTGCTGTTCGGCCTGTTCATGGTGCTGTGGGGCATCGAGGCCTCCTCAAACGGCGAGTTCTACAAGATCACGCGGCGGCGTGCCGTCTTCGGCGACGCGAGCCTTCCTTGGGCCTTATGTCTTGGGTTCTGCTTCCTAGGGGTGGCCTTGGCGATCAACGGCTTGCGATTCAAAACCCAAACCGACTTTACCAGGCCGAATTGGCTTTTCATCGGCGGCTTGGTTGGCGCGCTGGGGGCAGCCTATGTCCTTACCTATGAGGCTATGCCTGTTCTGGTGGACGCTGTCACGCACGCGGATCTTCGTCAGGTATTTTTGACAACGCCGTGGCGGCAACTGCCGTTCATCGCGGGCGCCTTTGTGATCCCTGCCACTCTGATTTCTTTGGCGGAGCGGCGTGTGACGCGACGGACACTCCTGATTTCGCTCCTGTTCACCGCCGCGCTGGCGGGTCTTTATACCGCACCGTTTAAGCACATGGTATTGCCACCCATCGCAGACCTTTGATCCGATGGAAATTTTGTCGCTCATCTACGAGGCCGTGGCGAATCTGGTTACAGGGCCTGCGGCCTTCGAAGTCTTAGGGGTTGGCATCGCCTGGGCTCTGATCCTTGTGGTCGGCGGTTTCATGACGGGGATCTTTGTCGGCGCGACGCCGGGCCTTGCTGGTCCCATGGCCATGGCCATGGCTTTGCCGATCTTGGTGTCCGTCTTTAAGCCGCAGGAAGCCTACTTGCTGCCTGCCTTGGCGTTCCTCATCGGTATCATGAAGGGCGCGACGGTGGGCGGGGCCGTTCCTGCGATTTTGTTCAATACGCCGGGGACTCCCGATGCTCTGATGACCACGCTCGACGGCTACCCCATGGCGCAAAAGGGTCAGGCAGGAAAAGCGCTGCGCGTCGCCCATTTCAGCTCGGCAGCGGGGGATACATTCTCCGACCTCGTGCTCATTCTCGCCGCGCCGTTCTTGGCCATATGGATTGAGCAATGGTTGGACTTGCCAGAAAAAGCCGCGCTCATTTTGCTGTCACTGTCCTTCATCGCTGTCCTAGTCGGCAAGTCGGTATGGAAGGGGTTGCTAGCAGGTTTGTTTGGCATGTTCGTCACCCTAATTGGCACTGGCGAAGACCCCGCCATCCATCGCATGACCTTTGACATTCCTGCCCTATCCGACGGCCTTCCCGTTGCCGTTGTGATCTTGGGGGTCCTCATTCTTGGGGAAGTCCTTGTTTCAATAGAAACTGAAATCACGCAAGGCGTGCAGGGGAACGGACGCACAAAGACCGCCGATCAAACGGGCGATCAACGCCTGACTTGGCCGCTGATCAAGCGCCTCCTGCCCACCATGTCGCTTTCCGCGCTCATTGGAACGGGCATTGGGGCCTTGCCAGGGGTGGGCTCAACGCTCGCGGCGACGCTCGGCCATACGGTGGCCCGGGGGCGCAAGCGCCGAGACGACGAAGTGCCGCTGGGGCAGGGAAACCCTATGGGCATCGCCGCAACCGAAGCGGCAAATTCGTCGGTGTCGGGCGCCAATCTCATCCCCGTCCTGTCCCTTGGCATTCCAGGGAACGCCGCCGCTGTCTTTTTGATCCTGGCCTTTGAGAGTTTCGGCGGCCTCAATCCTGGCCCAGGTATCTTCGCCGCCGCGCGCGACGGCCTTGGCAATGTTGATCCCAGCAGCCTGGGCCCCTTGAAGATTGTCATTGGGGTGTTCGTTTTGATGATGCTCGCGAACCTATGCAATTGGACCTTCGGCGGCGCCTTCATGCGGTTTATCGGCATTCTGTCGCGGGTGCCCAAGCATATCTTACTTCCGTTGGTCCTCGTCATCACGCTGACGTCGATTTATATCGAGAGGCCCGATCTCATTTGGCTCATCATCGCGCTGATCTTTGGATTCGTCGGCTATGCCATGCGCAAGGTCGGGATGCCTGTCCTGCCCTTCGTCATTGCCTTTATTCTGACGCGCGGCGACAATGGGCTTGAGGCCAAGATGCGCGAAGCCTTGGGTTCAACCAAATCGGTCTTCTTCCTCTTTGAAACCTGGACCTCCAGCATCTTCACGGTTTTGGCCCTTGCCCTTCCGCTTTTGATCCTCCTCCTTCGAACCAGGAGCGCATCCCAGCATGACTGATCGCCCCAACATTCTCCTCATCTCCTCCGACCAACAACGCGGCGATTGCTTGGGCATTGAGGGGCGCAGGGTCAAAACCCCGCATCTGGATGCGTTGGCGCGGGGCGGAACGCGCTTTGCCGCGGCCATCACCCCCTGCGTCGTCTGTCAGCCCGCCCGCGCCTCGATTTTGACCGGCCAACTCTGCCGGACCCACGGCGTCCATGATAACGGCATCGATCTCGATACCGATGTGGGCGAAAAAGGGTTTGCGGGCACCCTCGCCAAAGCAGGGTATGATACCGCCTTGTTCGGCAAGGCGCATTTTAGCACCTACCATACCTTTGCGCCCACAGGCCGCCCAGAATGCCTGCGTTCCTCCGCCAGCTACGATGCCAACACTTGGTTTGGCCCTTACATGGGCTTTACCCATGTTGAGATGTTCTGCGTGGGTCACAACTGGTTCTTACCCGAAAAACCGCCCCGAGGCCTGCACTACGAAAACTGGTTCTACGCCGACGGTAAAGGTGATGAGAAGAACCGCCTGTACGGCGAAAACGCGACGGATACCAAGGGCGCGGCGCAAACTTGGTCCTCCAAACTCCCCGTTGCTTGGCACAACTCAACCTGGACCGCCGATCGTGCCATTGCCTATTTGAAACACCCAGCCCGTAAGGACACCCCCTTCGCCGCCTGGGTGTCCTTCCCCGATCCGCACCATCCCTTCGACGCGCCCGAACCCTGGGCCCAGCTGCATCGGCCCGAGGATGTCGATCTGCCCGAAAACCGCACCCGCACCTTTGAAGGGCGCCCCTGGTGGCACGAGGCGGTGCTAACCGCTGAACCTAGCGGCAAGAAAGAACACGCCGAAACACGCAAGGCCTATTCGCGCATTCAAGACCAATCTGACGAGCAACTACGTGAAATCATCGCCAATACCTATGGGCAGATCTCACTAATTGATCATCAGGTCGGGCGCATCATGATCACCCTGCAAGAGGCAGGGTTGAAGGACAATACCCTTGTGGTCTTCATTTCAGATCACGGCGACTGGCTTGGCGATCATGGTCTGATCCTAAAAGGCCCCATGCACTATGAAGGCCTCCTGCGCGTGCCTATGATCTGGAATGGTCCTGGTGTTCGCGCGGGCCAACTCATCCAAGACCCTGTCTCCACCCTCGACCTGCCCGCCACCTTCATGGCACTGGGGCGCGCAGAACCGCAACTTGCCCAACACGGCGCCAATCTGATCCCAGTTATTCAGGGTCAGGAAGGGCGGGATTTTGCGCTCAACGAATGGGACTTGCTACCGACCCGGGCAGGCGTGGCGCTGAGCTTACAAACCGTGCGCACCAAGACCCATAAAATGACCATCGACACCATTTCTGGCGCGGGGGAACTCTACGACCTAAGCGCCGATCCGCACGAACTAAGCAACCTCTTCGACGATGCGACCTACGCAGATATCCGCAAAGACCTAGAAGCCATGATCGCTACCCGACCCGACGACCGCGTTCCATTGCAAACCCAAGTAGGCATGGCTTAAAACTATTCGCGCATGTGGTGAGAACAGTATCTCACGGAGTGCGTAAGGGTGCTGAGGCGTGAGTCTTGGCGCTAAATCTCGGCGCGCGCGGGGCTCGTGGGTGAATGGTGGTGTGCACAGTCTAGCGGAACCAGTCTGCAGGTTACAAATTCCCTGATATCACTGGTTTACAGGGAGTTTTAGCCAAAACCTGAATAATCTAAGAAAAATGGGCCGGTGAAACCTAGGTCTGGTATGCATTTCGGATAGATTTCCCTACGCCAATAGCAGGGATTTATCAGGGAATATGGCTGTACTGAAGGTTCGTAAGTATGGTAGCAAACCTTTCAGTAAAGGGCCTTCCTTAGGATGTGCGATTAAGGCCCCTTCACTGAGAATCAAATCGGACGGGTTCAATGAGACAGCCAAAGGCTGCATTTTGCGTTGGTAGAGCTACGGCCTTTGAGGGGTCCGTTAGAGGGCCCTCTTATGAACCAAGGCTGCTCACATCAGCAGTACACCTCAAAAAATTTAAAATTTTGGAGGTTCCAAATCAACCTGGCGTTGATTTCACATCTCAAGGTGTTTTGAGTCGGCATTCACCTGGCAAGAACAGAAAACTTTCATCGATCTGAAAGTGAATTCCAGTTGGATTAAAAAAAGAAAATAACTCGACCAATTGATGGAAAATCACAGATTTACAACAACACGGAAAAAATATCTCATGTTAAACTTACTTTAGAACATCATTTGTAATTTCACTTACAATAGAATCACCAAGTAAAATAAGCAGTAAAGTTCCTACACCAATACCCTCGACTAAATCAGAGCCCGAGTCAGAGTTATCGGTAGACGGACCACTACAGACCACCAGAATAGATCCTATCAAAGCCATACAGATGAATTTTTTCATTTTGCTTTTTCCCCGGAATAAGAATTTATGCTTGATAGCAATTTACTCTCACCAAGGAATTTCTTTCTTATCTCTGAAGAATTTCCCAGTTGGTCCAGTATCGCTTAACGTTCCAAGCCAAATTGCCGTTTCTGCGCCTTGTTCAGGGGACCGATCCGCACTACCTCCGCCCATGCGAGTTCTTACCCAACCAGGGCACATAGCATTAATCTTTATACATGATGACATAGTGCGCGCACTGGCCACGGTTAATGCGTTTAACGCTGCTTTGGCAACGCCATATGACGCAGGGCCACTCACGCCGTCAGAAAACGTTCCCCAGCCAGAGGAAATATTTACTCCCCGCCCATAGCCCTGCGAAACCATATGTGGTGTTAAATGATGCATGAGTAGGTAAGGTCCGTGAACCATCACTGCCATCGATTCTTCAAATTCTTGCGAGTCATTCAGTAGATTGCCAGTTCCAAGGATGCCTGCATTATTAATCAAAACATCAATAGGGCCTGCATTACGAACAGCCTGTTTAATACTACTCAGACCCGATTCTCAATAGCATGAAATGAGGTGGTCCTGGTTAGTTGGACAGGTTGGCAGCGAATTTAGTGAGCGATTAGGTTGTTCATGCTGCCATTTTTAGGTGTGTGTTAGCATCTGGTCCCAGCCTTGTCACCTCTCCACCCGCGAGCCCGTTAGGGCGAGTGGGGGGATGGGGTGACAAGGCCGTATCTCTCTTTTCATAGGCCTCGGCAGGCGTCTTACCCTCAAGTGAGCTGTGAGGGCGTTCATCGTTGTAAAAGCCAAACCATTCACCAATCAATTTCTTGGCCTCAAAGCCATTGCAGATCTCATGCAGATAGATGCACTCATACTTGAGCGATCTCCAGAGCCGCTCGATGAAGATGTTATCCATACATCTACCCTTGCCATCCATGCTGATTTTGACGCCCGCATCAAGCAGCACCTTCGTAAACTCGTGGCTGGTGAATTGACTGCCTTGGTCAGAATTAAATATCTGCGGCGCGCCATAGAGCTCTATGGCCTCTTTGAGTGCCTCAACACAAAAATCTGCCGTCATCGTGTTGCTTAATCGCCATGAGAGAACCTTGCGTGTCGCCCAATCCATGATCGCCACCAGATAGAAGAACCCACCAGATGCAGGGATATAAGTGATGTCCGTACACCAAACCTGGTTGGCTTTTTCAATGTTCAGCTCACGCAGCAAATACGGATAAATCCGATGATCAGGGTGGGGTTTGCTGGTGTTGGGCTTCTGATAAATCGTGCAGAGCCCCATGAGCCTCATCAACCGACGTACGCGGTGACGCCCCACCCGAACACCCTGCATAGCCAAAGATCGCACGATTTGGCGCGAGCCATAAAACGGATGCTTGGTGAACAGCTTATCGATTTGACGCATAAGCTCAAGGTTCTCGGTGCTTTCCCCCTTAGCGTGATAGTAGAGGCTGGAACGCGAAATGTTGAGCAACGAGCATTGGCGCGTGATGCTGGGTTTATTTTTGCTGGGCTCAAGCTGGATCATGGCTTTGCGCTGATCCCGATCCGCTGGAGCCCGTCGGCTAAAAAATCCCGTTCCATCGTCAGTTGACCAATCTTGGCGTGAAGTGATTTGACGTCTGGTGCTTCTGCCTCAGACTTCTTGCGTGCCTTAGGGCTGGCCCGCTCAAAACCCTCTGTCATGTTCGCAATCGCTTGCTTCTTAAAGGTGCAAACCTGACCTGTAGAGATCTTGTACTTGCTGGCTATCTGCTGACCCGTCAGCTCACCATGAAGAGCATCAAGGGCTATTCTAACCTTGAGCTCTGGGCTAAATGTTCTGCGTTTAGGCATGTGTCGTCGTCCTTTCTTAACGATTGACCCTCACTAAACCATTGTCCAATTTCTTGGGACCACCTCACCTGGGATCCACCCGACAGCGTTGCCGTGTGCATTGGATGCGCAACATGTGTTCATACGTGAGTGTCAAACAACGCCCTGTCGTCCTCGCCATGATCAAAACCATCTTCGCCCAGGAGACCAGGGACGCTGGCCATACACAGTGGGACATTGTCCAACAGCACTTTGTCAAGCAGTGGCCAAAGCTTGCTGCCGCTATGGGAACCTCCAAGCACCAGGTCTTGGCCTTCATGGACTTCCCCAAAAAGCACTGGAGTAAGATCCATTCGACCAATCCTCTTGAGCGTGTGAACAAAGAAATCAAGCGGCGCACGAAGACCGTTGAGATCTTTCCAAACGATGAAGCCATCATACGATTGGTTGGAGCAATCTTGGCCGAACAGAGCGACGAATGGGCAGCAGTTAGAAATGTCTACATCAAATGGAATGACGACGAATTTAGCGAAAATAAGGACGTGACAACCACCATAACCATCGAGTAAAACGGAACATAACTTAGCGAAGACGCCCACACTCTTACACCACTTCCTGGGACACTATCACTTCTTGTGGCTCCAGCGGTTAAATCCTTCCGCGCTGCATATCCAGAGATTGAACTGGAATTTTCTTTTTCTGATGCGTTTTCAAATATTCTGGGGGATGAGCTTCACGCAGGGTTCCGCCTCGGGGACCGTATTGCTCAAGACATGGTGGCCATACGTTTGACGCAACCTCTTAAGCTTGGGGTGTTTGTGAGCCCAAAGTACTTGTGTGAGTTTGGAAGTCCAGCGCATCCAAGCGATCTCTTGGATCATGAGTGCATCCGCTATCGATTTCAAACATCCGGGAATATTGCCGATTGGACATTTGTGGATGGAGAGACGGAATACAATGTGGATGTCGAAGGCTATCTGACTGTAAATACCCTACCTGCGATGGTTGACCTAGCTTTGCGAGGCCAAGGTCTGATAATGACTTTCCGGGCTTATTGCCAGAGTTCACCCGAATCTGGCTCGCTCACCTCAGTGCTCGAAGAGCACATTGGCGAAACTCAAGGTCTGCACATTTATTTCCCCAGAGAGTACCGTTCAATGGTGCCACTTAGACTATTCATCGAGCACCTAAGGTCATTTACCGTGGTATAGATAATCAATGATTAACATAAGCTCTGTTATACAAAGGACCCGTTAATTTCACCTTCTATGCTGTGGCATCTGACAAGGCTTGATCGAGGCTCATGACGACTTGGTCAACATCTTTCATAGAGAGGCATAGGGGTGGCACCATGCGCAGGCATTGTTGGAATGGCCCGGATTTTGACAGGATGACACCTTGTGTTCGGCAAGCCTCAAAGACTTCTGTAGTCATTGCCTTGTCTGGCGTCTTACTGTCGCGGTCAGTTACAAATTCTAAGGCGAGCATAAGGCCCTTACCCCGCACATCGCCGATGGCGACATGTTTATCTTTGAGGTCATGCAGGCGCTCGAGCAATTTTCCGCCGACGGTCTTCGCGCTTTCTTGCAAACCCTCATCACGCATCACGGCCAGAACCGCTCGCGCAGCGGCGGCGGAGGTTGGATTGGCGCCATAGGTGTGAAACATATATTTTTCGGCCATGGGCGCTGCGATGTGTTTTTTTGCGACAACCGCGCCAATTGGGAAGCCATTGCCCAACCCTTTGGCGATGACCATGACGTCGGGCACAACGTCATCTGCCTCGAACCCCCAGAAATGATAACCCGTACGACCAAAACCTGATTGCACCTCATCGGCTATATAGAGCCCTCCAGCTGCCCGAACCCGCTCTGCAGCGCCAGACATATAGCCAGGCGGCATCTGATGAATGCCACCATAGCCCTGCACACTCTCAACAAAAATACCCGCGACCTGGCCGGAAGTCGC
This sequence comes from Alphaproteobacteria bacterium, assembly GCA_965229645.1. Classification (GTDB taxonomy): domain Bacteria; phylum Pseudomonadota; class Alphaproteobacteria; order UBA7985; family UBA7985; genus CAXQZM01. The sequence goes on along the minus strand of OZ245893.1, from coordinate 1,754,208 downwards.
CGCGTTGATCGTATGGGTGATTTCATCCAGATAAGGATCAGTGCCAGGTCCAAAGATACCGCGATACTGGTTTGGATCAGCGACAAAGGCAACATTGCCTGGCATGCCCGGATGCCGCCACCCTGAAATGCCCGTGATTGACTGCGCAGCGGCGGTTGGGCCATGGTAGGCCGTGCGCAGCGCCAGCAGATCCAGATTCCCTGTAAAGGTGCGCGCCATAGTCATGGCGAGATCAACCGCCTCCGATCCAGAATTGGTAAGATGCACCACCCACTCATGGCCCTTGGGCATGGTCGCGACCAGTTCTTCGGCCAGATGCGCTGGCGTAGGATGGTAGAACATGGTGGTGCAGTGGGTCAGTTCTTGCGCCTGGGCCATGGCGGCAGCAACGACGCGCGGGTGCGAATGGCCGACAGAGATACAGACATTCATGCCCAAGAGGTCGGTATATCGGCGTCCTTCCGTATCCCAAAGGTATTGGCCCTGACCCTTCTTAAAGACGATGGGATCGCGAAACGGCGTAAACTTGGTCAAGGAGGCAGCATAGAACTGATCCCGGCGTGCCGCCGTGCTGTCAAAATCCCAATCGGTGTGAAGAGGATGGTCGGTCATAGGGAAGCTCCAGGTTTGAGGCGGCTGTTGTCAGGATCAAAGGGTGCTTGGGGCAAGATGCGGGCAGATCCCCGTTGGCCTAAGATGGAAACCTGTAGATCAGTTCGGGCGGTCGCATCGCGCAAATAGGCCAGAGCCAGAACTTTGCCGGCTCGATGGCCATAGGCCCCAGAGGTCACGATCCCAACGGCGCGATCCACCTGCCAAAGCGTATGGGCGTAAAAGGGATCAACCTCATCTGATTCAATCTCTAAGAGCACCAAGTCCCAAGCGTCGGTGCGCGCCAAACCCGCGCGCAATTCTGGGCGAACAAAGACCGACAGCCCGGCCTCTACGGGGCTTCGCTCGGTTGTTAAGTCGCTGCCCCAGCCCCGATAGCCTTTCTCCAGGCGCATGGAATTGGCGGCGTAAGCCCCATAAAATCCGAGACCAAAGGGGCGTGCCCTTTGCTCCAAAACACCAAAGAGCGCAGCAGCGTCTCGGGCCGCGACATGGAGTTCCCACCCTGCTTCCCCGATGTAGGAAAGGCGCATGGCACGCACAGCGATGCCTTCAATATCAGTTTCCTGCGCACTTAGCCAATTCATAGCAGCCAAACTGGGGAGGACCTCCTCAGATTTCGGGCCCATGAGGCCAATAACGGCAAGCTCTTCAGTAACATCCTTTACGGTGACACTAAAGTTCGCAGCAACATCGCAAAGAAGATCATGATCAATCTCCTCTGCCGCCGCCGCCGATGTTAAATAGGCATGATCAGGCGAGAGGCGAGTTACTGTGAATTCGGACAAGACGCCCCCAGCAGGGGTCAGCGCATGGGTCAGACCAATCCGCCCAGGTTGCGGTGCTCGATTGGCCCCTAACTCCTCCAAGAATTCTGAAACTTCAGGGCCTTTGATATCGAATTTTGAAAAAACAGAAAGATCGGCCATCGCCACGCGAGAGGTGGCGGCCTCAACCTCCTGAGAAACAGGCTCAAACCAATTGGCGCGACGGAAGGTTTCATCCGCAACGGCGTTTGGGTCTTCAGAAAACCAATTGGGCCGTTCCCACCCATAGGCCGCGCCCATAACCGCGCCTCTTTCCACCATCAGATCATGCAGAGGAGAAAGACGTAGACCCCGCCCCGCTGGTCGTTCCTCATGGGGATAATGCACCCCAAATTGCAGGCCAAAGCACTCAATGGCTTTGGCGACACGATAGTCCCGATCCGCCCAAGATCCAAATCTTCGACTATCAACCGCAATCGCGTCCATAGGCGGCCCGCCATGGGTCATCCAGTGGGCCAAAAACCAACCTGCACCGCCGCCCTCCATAACCCCCATGGAGGACCCGGTGAGCAGCCAAGCATTTTGAAGGCCATGAGCCGGACCGATCAGGGGATTGGCATCGGGGGTAAAGGTAATGGGTCCATTGATTACGGACTTAATCCCACCCGTCTCCAGGGCGGGAATGCGCGCCATAGCCGCCATGATAATGTGCTCAACCCTATCCAGATCAGGCGGCATCAAATCTGCGCCGAACTCAGGTGGCACCCCATCAACAGACCAAACTTGCGCTTCCTTTTCATAAGGTCCCAATATCAGCCCATCCCGCTCCTGACGGACATACCAACTTTCTTCAGGATCACGAATGATGGGAAGCTCGTCCAACCCTTGTTCCTGACGCTCAACGACAGCCTGAACCGTGTCAGTCACCAAATACTGATGCAGGACAGGCACGGAAGGAATATTGAGCCCCATCGTGCGGCCAATTTCCCAACCCCAGGTTCCAGCTGCGTTGACGACATGAACCGCCTGAATTAACCCCTTTGGGGTTTCGATGATCCAGCTGTCCCCCTCGCGTCGGATGTCCGTAACGGGACAATTGCGCCAAACCTGCGCCCCGTTTCGCCGGGCAACCTCTGCCATGGCATGGGTGGCAAGCGTCGGGTCAACATGGCCATCATCAGGCTCATAGATGCCGCCGATCAGGCCCTCCAGCTTGGCCAGGGGATGCAGCTCGGCGATGCGCTCGGGCGTTAAAACCTCCAGCGGATAGCCCGTAAAGTCAGAGAGGCCCGAGACATGGCGAAACTCATCCATGCGATCTGGATTCCGGGTAATGCGCATGGCGCCCGAGCGGTGGAAGCCACAATCTCGGCCTGTCTCTTCTGGCAGAATATCGCGGTATAATCTCACTGAGGTCGCACGAAGCTCCTGGATTGTCGGATTGTGCGCAAAGTGCGTGCAGAGCCCGGCAGCATGCCAAGTCGATCCATGAGTCAGATCATTCTTTTCCAACAAGACAACATCTGACCAGCCCGCCTTCGCAAGGTGATACATGAGGGAGACGCCCATGGCACCGCCCCCGATGATGGCAACCTGCACCTTGGTCATCCCCGCATCCTTTCATTGGTTGGATCAAAGGGGGCCTGACGCAGCGCATGAGCCTCATGATCCTGCCCCACCACCCGTACCCTAAATGGACGCAGACGGGTTTGCAGGGGCGTCTCTCCGCGCTCTTTTCGAACCAGGGCGAAGCACAAATTCATCCCCGTCCTTGGCCCGCGCGCGCCCGAGGTTGTGTATCCGACATGAACACCGTCCTCATAGACAGGCTCATCATGCAGCAGCAGCGCATTGCCCGGGACGTGTAAAAGGACTAGGCGCTGCCGCACACCCTCGTCCTTTTGTTGTAGGAGCGCGGCTCTGCCTCTGAAATCTTTAGTCCAATCGATTGTAAACCCGAGGCCTGCCTCCAAAGGCGTAATCTCTGGGCCCAGATCGTGCCCCCAATGCTTAAAGCCTTTTTCTAAGCGACAGCCATCGAGGGCGAAATGGCCTAAGGGAGCGGCCCCGGCAGATCGCAAACGCGAAAACACATCGGATGCACTGGCATTGGGCAGGGTGAGTTCCCACCCATACTCGCCAACAAAACTTAATCTCGTGGCGCGGATTTGATGCTCTCCCAAAGATTGGATTTGAATCTGACCTAAGGGAGCACCCGCCCATTTGCCAGATGGGAAGGCGACAGACAGAATCTCAGCCGATCCAGCCCCCATGACGCCGACGGTGCAAAATTCCTCAGTAAAATCAGTGATCTGAAGAGATTCAGATAAATGGCGGCGCAAGAAGTTCATGTCACGCGCGCGCGTGGCCGCGCCAGATGTGATATGAAAGTGGTCTGCGCCGAGACGCGAGATGGTCACATCCATCTCAATCCCGCCGCGATCATTTAAGATTTGGGCATAGACGGCCCAGCCCGGGGGCACATCCATCTGCGCCGTGCAGAGAGAGTTCAGGGCTTCGCAAACGCCCGGCCCCCGAACATCAATTTTGGTAAAAGGGCTTAGATCAATCAGGGCTGTGCCCGTTTCCATAACGGCAGCCTCTGCCTCGGCGAGAGGCCACCACCCTTGTGCGCCAACAGAATAGTCTTGTCAGGGGAATCGCACTTGAGAGTTGACAATTTGTTCTAAAGGGACTCGGCGGTCTCCATCACGAGATGGAGCCGACACATGCCCTTACTAGTCAATTATTTCAACGAGTTAGATGATCCTCGCACGAGCAATGCCCCTCGTCACAAGTTCTGCGACTTGATGACGATAAGCCTTTTGTGCGCCCTATGTGGGGGTGAAACCGCAGTGGACATGGAACATTTTGCTCGCAGCAAGGAGGATTTTTTGCGCGAGTTTCTGGAGCTTCCTCTGGGTTTACCCAGTCACGACGCATTTTCACGCCTGTTTCAGTTGATGAAGCCAGACAGTTTTCAGGCGTTTTTTGAAAAATTTCGAGCTGACTTTGCAAACACTGATGAAAAGCAAAAGGCCGTTGCTATTGATGGTAAGGAGTTGCGTGGGAGCTTTGATAAAGCTGCCAAGAAGTCAAACCTTAACCTGGTCACGGCGTTTGCCCATGGAGCGCGGTTAAGTCTTGGTATTACTCAAAGCGCTAAGGCAGGCAGTGAGATTTTAGCGCTGCGTGAGTTTGCTTGATATTCGTGGTATCACTCTTACCGCCGACGCCCTGCACTGCCAACGCGAGACCTGCGAACTGATCGCCGCTCAAGGTGCAGAGTATTGCATACAACTCAGGGCCAACCAGAAGGGGTTGATGAACGATATTCAGACCTGTATTGCAGACCCACAAACGACTTGGGCGAATGAGTACAGTTCCACAGATGCTGACCATGGCCGTATTGAGGAGCGCCGCTATAGAGTTTATGAAGTCCCAGATTATGTGACACAAACCCATGATTGGCCCCACCATTCTGCTTTCGTCCATGTGTTGTATAAGCGTGAAGTTGATGGGAAAGTTAGCCAAGAAGAGCAGACTTATCTTATGTCAAAGCAGAGCACCGCTCAGGAGGCTGCCAATCTAATCCGTGGTCATTGGCAGATTGAAAATAGTTTACATTGGTCCCTAGATGTCGTGATGAACGAGGACTTCCATCGTGCGAGAAAGGGCAACGCACCTGCAAACTTTGCTGCCTTACGGCGCATTGCTTTGAACATCATAAAGGCTAACAACGACAAGTCCTCAAATCGCGTCAAGTTCAAACGCGCGGGATGGAGCAACGAGTTCTTAAAGACACTCATTCAAGGATTTTGAAGTGCGATTGCCCTGACCTCATGCCTTTGTTGACTTCGTAGTGGAAAGTTTGTTTCGCATCTTTGGTCCTTCGTCGCTGCGTTGGCCACAAACCCTATACTATGCATGGTCCGCTAATTGTCCCAATGGGCCTGACGGGGAACAGCCCACTATGATGGTGAGGGCTGCAAAACGGACCCTAAACAAAGGCCCCGCCGCTGCCAGTGAGGCAACAGCGGGGAGGCCATCACCACCAGCTAGCTGGCGCCGACGACCCATCCGCTATTACACCACTCCATGGTATACTGCTGTAATCACGTGTAGTCGTGAGAACCTTCAATCATCCTTAGTACGTTGGAAGCAAATCGATCGGCCTCTGAGTCCGGATCCTCCGCCGCCAACTCGTATCGTAGCAAGACCATCTCTTTTCCCGAGGCGGTCGTACCGAGGAAACGGGATGTGTCAACGCCGTCTGCTGGACAAACAAATCCTCCAAGATCCACGGGCATGGCGTCCATGAACGAAAGCACTTCGTATCGGTCCGACTCTTTTGGAGCTGGCTTGTACTTCGCATCTAAAACAGCGACGATCTCGTCATTTCGGCTGATAATGATGTCTGGGTGAACGGTGTAATCGCCGCCGTCGAGGAAGAATGGTCGAGGTGCGCTATTGCCGTCCTGGACACGGTAGCCTTGTGCGGACAAGCGCATGTCAAGTTCTCTGCGCAGGAATGCTTCGAAAACTTTCGACACATCGATTATTAGCGAGTCTAAGTGGACGAAACCATCGAAGCTAAGTTCTGGAAGGACACTTTGCAGGATCAGGTATGCTGACCAGAGAGGATCCCGGTAATATGATAGACTCGGCGACAGCGTGTGAATTTTTCGCGAGAGCTGTCGCACGAGGTCGCTCTTACTCCCGTCCCAACTGGAGACATGCCACATGTCCCGATACAGACCTAGCGCTTCAGGCAGAATTGTCTGTTTAATTTCGTGTATAGGGAGGCTCTGAGCTTGTCGATTTGGACCCCGATCGGGGGTCCAAATCGACGTGGGCCAGGTTGACTGTGCAGAATGCAGGCCTTTGAGCGCCTATCGTCATCTGAGTCGCCTTGGTCCAGGCTCATAGCACGATCGGTAGAATAGGACGGGGACTTTAGAGCCCACGCCTGAAGACAATCAAGTGCTACTCGCTTACTATATGGAGGTCTGATATGACACAAACTCACCACCCGAACAACATCTTTGTTGGATGCGATGTCTCAAAGGCTGACATCGCCGTCTCTATCTTGGATAAGGACAGTGATAGACCCTTAAAGTCTTTCAAGGTTCTCAACTCCAAAACGGGACTTAAGAAACTCCTCAAAGAGGTCGAAAATCTCGGCCAAATATCCATGTGTGTTTTCGAACCAACAGGTGGATATGAGATCCTACTCGCCGAAACATTGCATGAAGCGAACTGGTATCTCCATCGCGCCGACACTCGAAAAGCATCTGCCTTCGCCAGGTCGCTCAACCAGGCCAAGACCGATCCCTTGGATGCCTTTGCCTTGGCCCTCTATGGGCGTGAACGCAAGAACCAGCTTAGACGTTACATACCCTTGAGCGCATTGCAAGTTGAGCTCAAGACTTTGGTAACCTATCGTGGAGACCTTGTCAAAGAGCAAACAAGATTGAAAAACCGTGCCCAGTGTATCGCGATTACTTCGCTGCAGAAGAAGCACCTTAGCCAGTCACTAAAATCGATCAAGGTTCGGATCAAAGAGGTTGAGGAAGCCGCTAGAGCTTTAATTAAATCTTGCCCCACCTTGAAGGCAAAATACGATGCTGCCACCAGCTGCCATGGGGTTGGTCCTGTTAGTGCTTTGGTCATGGTAGCCCTTGTCCCAGAGCTGGGAACGATCAACCGAAAGCAGGTGTCAGCCCTCGTCGGGTTGGTTCCTTATGCCAACCAAAGTGGCAACCGAGCGGGATATCAAAAAACTGGAAAGGGTCGATCTGTCCCTCGACAAGCCCTCTTCATGGCTGCCTTAGCCGCCTCAAGGACGGGGGTCACCAAGGAGCAGTATGAACGCCTCAGAGCCAACGGTAAGAAGCCTATGGTCGCCCTGATTGCGGTCGCCAGGAAGCTCGCTGAACACATCAACGCAAAATGCAAGATAGTTGTGATGGAGGCGCAAAAATAAAATGCGCTTACTCGGTAGATGGCACAACGCCGGTCATTAAAAGAGTACCAGTCAGCGATCTGTTTGAGCGCTAATTTGAGTGCGATATTTTCAATTGTCGAGGAGGTCAAAATGTTCTGCTCAAACTCGTGTCGATAGCGGATTCCCCTGGAAGCATGCTTTCTGACTGTGTCTGAAGCGAGTAGACGACCCCGCCATGGCGCCTGATGCTTTGGTGGCAGATATTCTTTCATGTAACCTCGCCGCGCGATCAGCTTCACACCGTCGATCAGCGACTTGGCGTAGATCCGTTCGGCATTATCTGTGGCGACGAAGCGAGGCATGTAACCGCGGGCAAAACCAGATATTGCCGACGGGATCACGCCTGAGCGGACCAGCATATAGGACAGGTTTTCGATTTTCGCTCTAGGTACAACCCTAACAGCAAGGTTTGGTGTTAACGGGATAGTACCAACAAATCGTGTCGCCCGCAGAGCGATTTGCCCGCCTCGCATTGTGGCAGTCAGATAGCCCTTGGTCGTAATCCTATCGTCGAGTCTTAGCTCACCGTCCTGGAGGAGCGCGCTAACGCCAACTGAGAGCTCTTCAAACTCCCGGCATTCGATTATCTCAGGCATCGTCCGCAACACCCTCAAGACGGCGAACCAACGCTTCGAAGCTCGCGGTCAAGTCATCCATAGCACCATCATTAAGTTCGACAGCATGAACGGCTGCTGGTCGCATCCGGTACTCCCAGATGAGCTTCAGATGGTCTACATTTTTAGTCTCGGCGAAGAACGAATGGCCGATCCCAAAGGGTACGACCCTCTGCGCCGTGTCGAACCATGCACCAATGTCTACAATCTGGTCTTGGGTGAAACCACCGCCTTTTTCCAGCAGACGTTCTGCAATCTCTCGAGACGGCGATACATCGACGTGGTCGAACCGGCGAACGAAAGCCGCGTCAAGTTGAGCCACGCTCCTGTCATATGGGTTCATAGTCCCGATCATCACTAGGTTCTCAGGGACCGAAAACGGCTTTCCAGAGAAGGGCAGCGTGAACTTCTCTTCCCGATATGCCCTTTCGATATACGTCAGCAACTCCCCGAAGATCCTCGCAGGATCGCCACGGTTGATCTCGTCGACAATTAAGACAACGAGACCCTTGTCTTTTTCCAGATCCCGGGCACGCTGACACGCTAGTAGGAACGTTTTGTCAACAACCTTGAAACCTGACTGTGATGTATCGTCTGGGCGATAGCCCTCTACAAAGTCCTCGTAGCCGTATGACGGATGGAACTGCACACGGTATATGTCCATTTCAGGATCCATGACCAAGTGCTTTCCGATCCTTTTGGCGTAATAGGATTTCCCTGTTCCAGGCACGCCAGTGAGAATGATCCCGGATGTCCCCAATCCGAGTAGTTGCTGCACCTGCATTAGAATTGGATCGTCGAGATCCATGATGAACGGTTCAGCCTCAGGCTGCGGTATCACAGTTGACGATTTCACGTCGTCGACAAGCACTTTCAGGATGGCAGCTTGGTAGTCTTGAGGCTCACTTGCTTCGGTAAAAATCTTGTCGGGATCTTCGGGACGAAAGAAGAACAGCTTTTCGTAGTCCTCATCTCTCTGCGGGAAAGCATCGCGAAAAGCGGCCTCTAATGAGCGCGCGTCCGCGTCGTCTGGGAATTCGCTATCCCGAAAAAAGATTATGGCGAGATCGAGAGTAGAAACACGCTCTACAGCTGTACCTTTGGTCAGTACTTTCTCGCGGAAAATGTCTGCATAATTATCTGAGAGTTCCCAATGCTCTCCATCATCAGTCGTACGTCGCGTTGCGGCATTCCACTTTCCAGCGAAAGTATTCTTCCTGATCGTCGCCGAGTTGCTATGAGGGAAGCCAGCTTCCGCCCTGCGCAGAGTTACTGGATTGAAATACGGTTTCACATCATTGCCATCGTTAAGCTGAAAATATTTATTCCAGTACTCAAACTCGTGCGGTGTCTCGTTCATAACTACGGCTTTTCCAGGCGGATCGCCTGCACCGCGTTCAATAAGTGCAATCATGGGAATCAGATGCGTGGCGCCCTGGCTCTTGGCCTTGCTGCGCCAGTTCGCCATGTTGCTTAGGGCTGAGCCGACCCTCTCCGCTCGAATTTTCCTTGACATTAGGCAGCGCGACTACGTCTATTTTCGGACCGAGAGAGTGTTTTCACAATCACCTCGCCAATTGCTCGACCCAGGAGCGGGGGTACTGCATTTCCGATCTGTCGAGGGAAGCTAGCGCCAACGAACTGGTAATGGTCAGGAAAGCTCATAAACCTGGCAGCTTCACGGTGGGAAATTGAACGATCTTCCCAAGGATGGAGGAATGGTCCCGAAGCGATATTCTTATAATTGCACGTAATCGTGTAAGCGGGCTTCGCAGGATGCAATCGGTGATAAAGCGTCGTACAATCTCGACGAAGTTTGCCGTTCGCAATTGTACGCATCTTTTGGAACCGTGATGGAAGTGCTTCGACGGGAACAGCTCTAAGACCTTCACCTCGCTTTATGTAGTGGGCCAGAGATCGGGCTTGAGCCGACAATGGTCGACCAATATGCAGGGTCACGTCATTCGGCGCGCTTGTTCTGCAATACACCTGATAAGGATTCTGAGGACCGCAGGCATAGGGACGCTCTTCACGCTCGAAGTCATCTCCAATCAAGGGGAGGTCACCGATCGCTTCGTCCACGGTTACATATGGTATAAGATGTGGCTCGTCGGCGTCTCCGTGGGTGCGATCCGGAAATGACAGCTGGATATCATCGACGCGCGTGCCCATGAATAGAATTCTGTGGCGCATCTGCGGCACGCCATAATCTGCGGCCAGCACCTGAGTGAAGTCTGTGCGATATCCAATTTCTTTGAAAGCTGCTTCAATTTGCCGCTGGAATGCACCCTTTTCGTACGTGAGCATTCCTCTGACATTCTCCATCAAGAACATCTTTGGTCTGATTTCATCGACTAGTCGAACGAAGTGTCTGAAAAGGAAGTTTCGCGGATCGTCTTGCATCCGTTTACCATGGGTGCTGAAGCCTTGGCAGCTAGGGCCGCCAGCAATCAGGTCAATTTCGTCTGTTCCAGCCAGTTGCGTGAGTTGCTTGCCAGTTACCTCAGCGACGTCGCCTTCTATGATGGGCACTTCAGGGTGGTTTTGCCGATAGGTGGCTGTGGCATGCTTGTCAAAGTCGACTCCTACGAGCGGTTTCATCCCAGCCTGGCGAAGGCCTTCACTCAATCCACCGGCGCCGCAAAATAAATCAATAACTGAGAATGATGAATCCGATCCCATATATGCCTCCTAAATATTTTTCTATTGTGACAGCAAATATGCCACGAGTCGCCAGGAACATCGATAGAACGATTGAAATAGTGTGTAAATGAGTAAGATTTCCCACCACAGTTCGCATTATCCAACACCATTTTCGTGCATTGTCGCGGAGCGCACAGATATATTTCACCTCACAGCTCTTAGCCTCGCGCTCGGTATCCCCGCTTACGCAGCACTTTGCCGCCTCAAGGAACTCCTTGGACCACCTGTAAAACAGGCACTACCCAACACCCTCGCGGCGGCAAAGCGCCGCATGCTTTCTTCGCCCTTCAAGCCCTCAAGGACGATCCGCTCTTGGCCTCGGATGAATAAAGTATGCGTGTGGCAAGCCTGATTTCGCGGACCGTGGCATCCGCCTTCTGCGTAGTTGACTTCGTAGCGGAGGGTTTGTGTCGGCTCAATACCCCTTCGTCGCTGCGATGGCCACAAACCTTCCACTACGCAAGACCCGCTATCTGTCCCATTGGTCCTGACGTGGAACAGTTCCCATGCCCAATCTAAACCTTAGGACTCTGCGAAGCGCCCTAGCCTATGAATGGCAAATCAAACGAACAGGCGGTATCTCCAAACGTTCAGCGCAGATTTTACGGAGCTACTTACCAAAACCTACCAACAAACAAACCAAGTCTGCATCTGCAGCTAATCCCGAAGGGAAACACATACCGAAGACTACAACTAACACCGCGCCGACACTTTCCCCTGGTACCGTGTTGGTGAGAGAATGGAACGGGCGGCGATATCAGGTCAATGTGTTAGCTCATGGGTTTGAAATGGACGGCAGGACTTATGCCTCCCTCTCCATAATCGCAAAGACCATCACGGGGCCGTCCTGGTCCGACCCGCGCTTCTGTTAGTGTCCCCTAGCGTGGTGTGAGAGCGAAAGTGCCTTCGTAAGGTTGCTTTCGGTTCTACTAGATGGTTACTGCGGTTGTCACGTCCCTTTTTTGCTAACGTGATCATCGCTATATTTCAAGCTGCTGGCCATGCACCTCGGTGGGCAGATTGTCCACATCAAGGGTTAGATATCGAGGACGGTGTCCCCGACGCTCGGCCCGCAGGCGACGGCCACTTAGTTCCACGACGCTCTCGCGTAAAACCTGAAGGTTGGCTTCGCTGGAGCGCAAATTAAGCAACCGCGATAAGGTAGTTAGCGAAGGGGGATGGCACTATTGATCCAGGGACTTCGTGCTGCGCCTGCACGGTAAGCGTCCGTTGTGGGCGCTCTGGCGCTGACGATTTAGCTTGCTAGGTGCCCGCTCGACTGGGCGGATACTCAAGGAGGCAAGTTATGTTGGACCGGGTAACGCGTCGACGTTGGTCGGCTTCGGAGAAGCTAGAGGTCTGCGATCAAGCCAGAGTTCCAGGTGTTTCAGTGGCGCAAGTCGCGCGTCGGTATGCGCTGAACGCGACCATGCTCAACGGCTGGTTCAAGGATCCGCGTTTTGGCGGAGGTCATGGGTCTGGGAAGGATGTGCCCCATGGGGGCGACGGTGAGGTTTCGGGGTCAGCGTTTTACTAAGTATCCGTGTCTTCAGACCCTGCGCCTGTCCGGACGAATGTAGAAGTCCCCCAATGCCATGTTTCAGCGCTTGCGGAGGCACGCGGTTATCAGGGAAGTCACCATGCCTTGCGTGTTGATCTGTCTTTGAGCGATGGCCGTCGCGTCCTGATTGAGGGAGCAACGAACTTGGCAGCGATTTTTGCCTTGGTTGAGGGTTTATCCGATTGATCCCCGTCACCTCCAACATGCGGGTCCAGCTAGCGGCGGGCGTCACAGACATGCGCCTTGGTTTCGATACCCTAGCCGCTCAGACGGAAGCGGTTTTGAAGCTCGATCCCTATTGTGGTCACTTGTTCGTGTTCCGAGGGCGGCGCGGAGACCTGCTCAAGATCATCTGGTGGGACTCCTAAGGAGCTTGTCTTTTCACCAAGCGTCTGGAGAGGGGCGGTTCGTTTGGCCCGCTGCCAAGGATGGCAAAATCAGCGTGACACCCGCCCAGCTTTCCATGCTTTTTGAAGGGATTGAGTTCAGGCCTCTTTGTTGATGAAATTTTTTTTGGGGTATGTCCTCCAGGGTCATTCTCTAAAGAAATTCACACCCAGCCTACCCGTTCGCTGTGATGCGCGCATATTTTGAAACTATCTGCGTTCTTGCGCAGAAACCACTGGATAGGTCTGCGAGGGCAAGCAATAGGACGACCGCGCCCAAGGCAAGGCCCGCCCTGCCAGGGCTTTCGTCGGTAGCAGCGGAATCAACCGCTGCCGTAACGAAAGACCCTAAGAATGGCCAAGCAAGGCAAAAACAAAACCCCCAAGGCTCCTGCAAAGGACGCCGCTCCCACTGGCAACAACCCGCCAGCCGAGCGCAAGCAAACCAAGAAGTCCCAACTCATCCAACACCTGTCGGCGGGCAAACCTGTCTGCTTGGACGAGCTTAGCAGCGCTTTGGGCTGGCAACGCCATACCACAAGCGCCGCCATGATACGCCTCAAGCAGGAAGGGTATCAGCTGGTTTCCGAAAAACCCGACGGAAAACGGCGTGTCTACCATCTTGGTTCAACCCCAACAGAGGATGACGAGAGCGCAGCCAAATCCTCAGCCAGAACAGGGGGCTGCGACGCAGATACCGCGCAGGCGGCGGCGTAGTGGACCTGTCGCTCATCTCTGGGATGGACAGACCAGCACTTGAAGACCTTTGGCAGAAGCATCTGCCAAAGGTCCAAGTCCCCAATCTGAATTTACGAACCTTGCGCTCAGTGCTTGCTTACGAATTGCAGGTCAAAGAAACGGGCGGAATTGCAAGGCGAACCGCGCAGACTTTGCGCGCGTATCTCCCTGAACCATCGGTACAACTGCGGCGTTCCGATTCTGGGTCGGCAGAAGGGAATCAGAAGGTTCCTCGCATCAGTTCGCAAGCCAAACCTCCCGCGCTTACCCCTGGGACGGTACTGGTGCGCGAATGGAACGGGCGGCGCTATCAGGTCAAGGTTCTAGAAGATGGTTTTGAGTTGGACGGGCGTACCTACACCTCCCTTTCCAAAATCGCCAAATCCATCACGGGGACAGGCTGGTCGGGGCCGCGCTTTTTTGGGTTGGTCAAAGCGCCAACGCCGAAGGCATCCGCCGGGGTTGGGCTCGCCAAAGCTGCATCCCGCAAAGTCGCATCGCACTTGGATGCCACAGTCGATCACATTGGGAGTGCCCAGAATGCTTGAGACTTCGACTTCTCCGCACGCGAAGGCAGCGCAGCGCAAAATCCGCTGTGCCGTCTATACGCGCAAATCTACAGAGGAGGGGTTGGAGCAAGATTTCAATTCTCTCCACGCCCAGCGCGAGGCTTGCGAAGCCTACATCGCCAGCCAACGCCACGAGGGCTGGGTTCTGATGCCCCAAGCCTACGACGACGGTGGCATATCTGGCGGACATATGGAACGCCCTGGCGTCCAGCAGCTTCTTGCAGATGTCGATGCGGGACTGGTCGATCAAATCGTTGTTTACAAAGTTGACCGCCTCACACGCTCCCTAACCGATTTTTCCAAGCTGGTTGAGCGGCTCGATGCCGCAGGCGTGTCGTTTGTGTCCGTCACCCAGTCCTTCAACACCGCAACCTCAATGGGGCGCCTGACATTGAACATGCTGCTGTCCTTCGCTCAATTCGAGCGGGAGGTCACGGCCGAGCGCATTCGCGATAAGTTTGCGGCATCCAAAGCCAAGGGCCTTTGGATGGGGGGACCCATTCCCTTCGGCTATGACAAAAATGGCCGAAGCCTTAAGATCCGCGAAGACCAGGCCAAAACTGTGCGGCACCTGTTTGGGCTATATGCAAGCGGCATGACAATTGTGGGGTTGGCCCAACACTGCGTCGACAACAACATTCTCACCCGCAAAACGACTCTAAGCGACGGCTCTGAACGGGGCGGCATTCCCATGACCAGGGGAACGCTCAATCAAATGCTCAAGAACCCGATCTATCGCGGCAAGATCCGCCACAAGCGTCAAGTCTTCGACGGCCAACATCCTGCCATTGTCGATGAGGCAGTTTGGGATAAGGTTCAACTTCGGCTTAAAGCACCAAACGAGCAACAAAAGCGCGGTCACAAATCAAGGGACGGACAGGCGCTGCTGGGTAAGTTATTCGATGCGGGCGGCGTGGCGTTCAAAACCGACCATGCCCGAAAGGCGGGACGGCGTTACAACTACTACTATTGCGCGGGCCTTCCCAAATCAGACTCTGAACGAATTAGTCGCACAACGGCAAATGCCCTGCGTTACTCAGCGCCCGTCCTTGAGCAGGCCATAGGCGAAGCTGTGGTGCCGCATCTCAGTATTCAGCTTATGGGCACACCTCATCAGCACCTGGTGCCCGACCTCATGATTGACCAACTCACAACTTGGCTGCCCTTTGTCGAACGGGTCCAAGTTCAGCCTGGCGAACTCACCATCACGGTCTCTGACGATGTCCCAGGTCCACGATCCATCAAAACGACCTTCACCTTGAGACGGCGGCGTCAGGAACAACGATTGGTCATAGAGGGCCAATCCCTGGTCGACAAAACCTTGCTCGAGCATCTAGCCCTTGCGCAGGTCCTTTATTAGACCCGATTCTCAATAGCATGAAAAATTGGAGACAGTCTTCTCCCTACCCCTAAATTTTAGCAAATTTTCAAATTCATATTCGCTAAGCCTGCAATATTTTTTGCAATCATATTTTCATGACGATTTCCTCTGGAAATATCTGAGAAAATGTTAAATTTTTTCATTCGACCAATTGCGTGCTCCGCTGTTATACGCATAGAGTTAAACCAACGATTATAGGATTTATCTTTACGGCTAAGTGGTCTATTTTTTGATTTCTTTATCGGCACTTCGCATGAGGTACCTTGGTATGCCAGATCCCCCAAAACAAGAGTATCTGGCGGCTTCTCCAGTTGACTATCATCATAAATCTTCTTGTCATGTTTTCGTCCTTGCTGAGCGGGTCCACAGGCAAGGATACGTCCCTTGTTGTCAGTGACAATCTGATGGACATGAGTGTGGCGCTTTTTCTTGCCAGAATAGTGCCGCTTGCGATTCTTCGCTGTCTTGGGACGTTGGACTGGGCGTTCGGTGCCATCAATAATCAGATACAGAAGGTCTTGCTTTTCCTCTTCGCTTAAGCGGACTTTGCGCTCAGGCATATTAAAATGACCTGCAAGGAGTTTAGAGATCGTATTTGTAGCGCGAATGCTTGTACTGTCTGAAACCCCAAATATGAGTCCCAAAAACTCATGGTTGATGTAAGTTCGATAGTAAATCAGACAAAGAAGAAGCATCTCCTCGAACCCTAATCGGTAGCGACGACCAGCGCCAATTGCTCGCTTTCGGTCCTCTCGAGAAAGGCGGCGGAGATTATGGGCTTCCCAGAGAGGTTTCACCTCCAAAACGAGCTGCTCAAAATCAGATAATCTGATCCCAGAGAGGCGGTAAAACAAACGAGGTTGCTTTTTGAGGACTTTCAGGGCTTTCATGATCCGTACATAACCATGAAAATTGGGCCAACGCAAAGAAAATCAGAAAAATTAGCTAATTATGAAGCAGGTCTATTCAAGGACAAAGGAGGGGCACACGCTCAAACAGGCAGCAGCGGAATATGGCATAGCAGATGACAAGTTGCGACGGCTTACCCAGCTCATGTTCTTAAGCCCCAAAATCATCGACAGGGCACTCGCGGGCAAATTACCTGCGGGGGCCACCGCGCGATGGTTCTCGCGCGCGAACCTTGACCAAGACTTCGGTGCGCAACTATCGAAAGTCGATGCACTTTCTTGAAGCAAACGAGACTTCGAGTGAAGCGGACTCGACCCGAAAACCGCAGAAAAAAGCCCTCGGGCGAATTCCCCAACAACAGGGCAAAGCCAAGCGTGATCCACAATGCCCTCATCAGCCAGACAGGAGAAGCATAGTTGGCCGCTCACGGCTCGCCAAAAATCCGATTGGTTCCAACGCACATCTCGTTTCATGGACACGCAAAGTGCGGTCTCAGACTTTGGCCCAAATTCCAAGAAATTCGCTAGTCTGTGGCCATGAAAAAGAGATGCGACGACCGCAAAGCCCGCGTGGGGCGGGGCTTTTCGGGGTGTTTGGCAATATCACGTAACTCAAGATGGTTCGTGGTGGAGCATTATGGGCTCGAAATGATGACCATCTTGATAATTTTGTTATCCAAACGGGCGAAACTCGAGCATTACTGAGTAGAGCGGCGTCACTATAGGCTCACTCCCTGCCAATTACGATAACATTGTGATCCTAGGAAAAATGTCCCCAAAATTCCTGATTTGCCTTAACGTCATCAGGGCGCACCGTTTCATGGACACGCAAATTGCGGTCTCAGACTTTGGCGCAAAATCCAAGAAATCCGCTAGTCTGTGGCCATGAAAAAGAGATGCGACGACCGCAAAGCCCGCGTGGGGCGGGCCTTTGCGGGGTGTTTGGCAATATCACGTAACTCAAGATAGTTCGTGGTGGGCGGTACTGGGATCGAACCAGTGACCACCACAATGTCAATGTGGTGCTCTACCGCTGAGCTAACCGCCCGCCAATTTCCGCGCCGCTAACACTCGCGCGGGGGCTTGGCAAGTCTTGGGTCGGCTAAAATCTAGAGCCCTAAGGGCGCGACGGGCTTGAGTTGAGGGCGGGCATGGGTCACTAGGGGGCCTCGTGTCGCTTGTGCCTCCTTTTCGTCTTGCGCGGCCTGCCGATTGGCGCGTGCCAATTGTGGTTTCTGCGCCCCATGCTGGAACGTGTGTGCCGCCAGGCTTTGTGCTGCCCGCTGGGGCGGCGGGTCAGCGGGTTGTCGCTATGTCGGATACCGCGATCGATGCGCTTGCCAGGCCCGCCGCGCAGACGCATGGATTTCCCGTTTTGTCCTCGCTCTATCTGCGCGCCTTCATCGATCTGAACCGCAGCGAGGAAGAGTTGGACCCCGAGTTGATCGAGGGCGCCGCCTCAAAGCCCGAGCTTCGGCGCCCTGGTTCGCGGCTGGCGGCGGGCTTGGGACTGGTGCCGCGACTGGCCGATCCTACGACACCGATTTACGACCGCAAGTTGACCTTGGCCGAAGTTCAGGCGCGCGTCCGCCAAGTCTATGCGCCCTATCACGCGGCGCTTAGGGGATTGATCCAGGAGGCGACCACGCGGTTTGGAACCTGCCTTCTGATCGACCTGCATTCCATGCCACCGCTTGCGCCTGCGGTTGCGCGGCGTTGTCTGGCGCTAACCCCAGGTCAACCGACGAAGCGGCAGCACAAGTTTCCCACCTCGCGCGCGCCCTTGGTCTTGGGCGATGGATTCGGCGCAAGTTTGTCCCCCGCCCTATCGCACGCTGCTGTCGCCTTCTGGCAGGGCCAAGGGGTGCCCGTTTCGCGCAATCGTCCCTACGCGGGGGGGCATATTGCCCAAACCTACGGTCGCTGGGTGCCAACCTTGCAGATGGAGTTTTGCCGCACCCTGGTGCCTGGCACGCACAAAACACCTGCGACGCACCAAATGTCAACCCTGATGGTTGAATTTATCGCCCTGATGGTTGATCAGATCCTGGTCTCACCCTTAGAAATCGCCGCAGAATGAGCCACCGCACGGTCATCCGCCCCGCCACTGCCGCAGACATGCCCGTTTGCCAGCGCATCTATGCCCATCACGTCGCCCATAGCACCGCCACGTTCGATGAAGTCGCGCCTGCCCCCGATCTGCTGAACGAGAAGCGGGCGTTCTTGCAAGCCAAGGGATTTCCGTTCCTCGTCGCCGTCGAAGATCCGCACGTGGTAGGCTATGCCTATGCCGCACCGTTTCGCGATCGCAGCGCCTATCGATTCACGGCCGAGGAGTCGATTTATCTGCATCCCGACCATACAGGTCGTGGAATCGCAGGGCGCTTGCTGGCGGATTTGATTGTCGCCACGCGCGCGCTTGGACTCAAGTCTTTGATAGCTGTCATCGGCCTCGAGCAGGATCAGCCGCTCGCCTCCAGCCCCTCGGTCAAAGCGCATACCAAAGCCGGGTTCGTTCCTGTCGGCACCCTCAATCACGTTGGCTATAAGTTTCAGCGCTGGCTCAAAACCGCCTATATGCAGCTCGACCTCGAAGCCGACCGCAAGGGATCGGAAGAATCGCCAAAAAACGTCGTGCCACCCGCGTCTTAGGTCCGTCTTATATCTATAGCGCGCGTTCATCCTGAAAGGACCCGTCATGAGAAACCTTGTGTTCATTCAAATCCGCTGCCGCCCTGGCACCACCTACGCAGTCGCCGATGAAATTGGTGATCGGGAAATCCACTCGGAGCTGTATTCGATTAGCGGAGACTATGATCTACTGCTGAAAATGTACATTCCCGACGGCGAAGACACGGGCCGCTACATCAACGACAAGATCTTAGACATCGCGAACATTGAGCGGACCTATACGATCCAAACCTTCAAAGTTTTCACGCGCTGACGGAAGCCATTTGCGGGTTTTTTTAGGGGTCCGAGGACGGTCGGAGGGGGCGTTTGTCCGCGGGTTTGGCGCTTGGTCGCCCGTCGGTCCAATTTAAGTCACCCGCGATTTTTTCTGATATTGAGGACGATCCCACAACGCGCCGTCCATAACCTCTTGCAGGACCTCGGCCGCTTTGACCACATCGGCCTCCCCCAAATAAAGCGGTGTGAAGCCAAAGCGCATGGTGCTGGGCGCCCGAAAGTCGCCGATCACCCCACGATCGATCAGCGCCTGCATGGCCGCGTAGCCCTGGTCAAAGACGAAAGAAGCTTGCGAACCGCGCGTGTTCGGATCGCGCGGGGAGGCAAGCGTCAAGCCAGGGCACTTGGCCTCAACCTGTGCGATAAACAGCTCCGACAAACGCAGCGACGCCGCCCTGACCTCGGCCATCGACACCCCTTGCCAAACATCCAAAGCTCGATCCAGGATCGCCAACTGGACGATGGGCGGTGTGCCGACGCGCATGCGCTCGGTTGACAGAGCTGGGCTATAGTCCCTTTCCATGGCAAAGGGCGCCGCATGACCCATCCAGCCCGCCAGCGCAGGTTCGACCCGATCGACCAGGTCGGGGCGGACATAGATGAACGCGGGCGCGCCTGGCCCGCCGTTTAAGTATTTGTAGGTGCAACCGACCGCAAATTCGGCCTTGGACGCCGTGAGGTCGAGGGGCACCGCGCCCGCGCTGTGCGCCAAATCCCAGATCATCACGGCCCCCGCCTGCTGCGCCGCTTCACTCAGGGCCTGCATAGGGTGCATGCGGCCCGTGCGATAGTCGACGTGCGTTAGCAGAACCGCAGCAACCTCTTCTGTAATGGATTCCCGCACCTGCTCGGGTTCGACGGTGCGCAACTCGTAGCCCGCGTTCAAGGTCTTAATGAGCCCCTGCGCCATGTAGAGATCGGTTGGGAAGTTCCCAGTGTCGGACAGAATAACTCGCCGATCGGGCCGCAGGTTCAGCGCTGCAGCCAAGGCCTGATAGACTTTGATCGATAAGGTGTCGCCCGTGGCAAGGCTCCCCGCTGGGGCCCCGACCAAGGCGGCGATTTTGTCGCCAACGCGGCGCGGCAAGTCCATCCAGCCTGCGCTGTTCCAGGCACGGATCAAGTCCGCACCCCACTGCTGGCAAATGACCTCGTTCGCCCGCGCTGCAACGCCCTTGGGCAAGACGCCCAAGGAGTTGCCATCGAGGTAGATCAGGCCGTCTGGAATTTCGAAGAGGTGCTTTTGGGGCAGCATTAGAGGTCTCCGCGCAAGTGCCAAAGATCTGGGAATAACTCGGTGTTCAGCATGCGGCGCAGGTAAGAAACCCCCGCCGTGCCGCCCGTCCCGCGCTTGAATCCAATGACCCGCTCGACCGTCGTCACATGGTTGAACCGCCACCGACGGAAATAGTCCTCCAGGTCCACCAGCTTCTCGGCCAATTCGTAGAGGGTCCAATGCGTCTCAATATCCGCATAGACCTGCCGCCACTTGGCCTGAATGGACGCGGTAAGCGGCGTGGGCGCGTCGAGCGTCGGCGGCGGAACGGCGTCCTCATGACCATCAAGGGTGGAAAAGAGAAGGCGCACAACTTCGTCGTAGAGACTAGGCCGTGCAAGTTCCGCCTGCAGCAGTTCAAGAACCTCGCGGCGGTGCGCATGGGGTTTCAGCATATGCGGGTTGCGATTGCCCAAGACAAACTCGATCAAACGGTACTGATGCGATTGAAAACCCGAAGACTGGCCCAGGGCATTGCGAAATTGCGTATAGTCCGATGGGGTCATGGTCCGCAGCACGTCCCACTGATTGTTCAGTTGTTCCAGAATTCTGCAGACCCGCGCCAGCGTTTTGAACATGGTCGCCAAGTCACGCCCCTTGAGCGCCTGCCGCGCTGCGTCCAATTCGTGCAGGGTTAGCTTCATCCATAGTTCGCTGGTTTGATGCTGGACGATGAACAGCATCTCATCGTGGGCCTGGCTAAGGGGAACTTGCGCCGCGAGGAGTTCGTCCAGGTGCAAATAGTCGCCGTAGGACATGGATTGGCGAAACGCCATCTGCGCGCCGTCGCGTTCGGGGTTGTAGGCTGAGTCCGCCATAGTCCGTCCGTCTTAAGGCCATTTGTGGGTTTAGGGAATTGGTTGAATGGCCTAAATCCCGTTTTGGCGTGAGTGTTCCGCGCGTCGGTCCGCCATGGCCTCTACGACAAACTCCGCACGGCGGGCCTCCGTATCCGTCGAGGACGGCAAGGATGATCCCCCTCACTTTCTTGTTGAGTTTTTCCGCCAGCTATCGCAATAACTTGGCGCGACGCCAAGGCAGTAAGAAGGATCGGACCCGCCATGCCAAATGCCCTTCTCGACCACAACATTCAGCGCGTGTTTCATATCTTACCCTTGCACTATATGCCCTTTGTGGCGCGGTCAGGGGTCCTAAAGTCGAAAGTTCACTTGCGCGCCGAAGGTTTTGCTGACTCGCACTTCCGAAGTACCTCGGCACACTTAGACATCCAAAGAGGGTTTGGGGATTACATCCATCTCTCAACCGTTGGCGAGCCACCAATTTTGAAAGCGAAACTTGGCGCGGGTTTTCCGCACGTGGCGCTATCGATCCCCACGAGAGCCATGACCGAACTCCCCTTCGATTTGTGCCGCTTCAACATTGCAAAAACACGGAGTCTGCGCCGAGAAGGCGCTCTTGGACATAAAGAGAGTCCCGAAAATGGTTACTATTTCGAAAGCATGCAAATACCCATCGCGCGAACGCATCAGCAGAAACGTGATCTGATCCAGCACAATGCAAGTAAGATGTTGGAGGTCCTGGTCAAGGATCCAATTTCCCTGGATCGTATGTCCCTGTTTTATGTTTTCAACGATCAAGATCGCATACGTGTCGACCAGATCCTTCAGAACCTTGGTGTGAATTGGACGGTGGAGCTCGTTGCAAGCCCAGCATACCCTGCGAAACCAGAGTACCGCCAAAAGTGCGATGCCTTCATTGAGAAGTCTCTAGCCGACTCAACGTGGCAGGGGAATGGTCTGGAATTTGATAGGGTCTAGACCCGCCACCAAAACCCAAGCCCGCTGAATGTCTCTTGCGTTCACACCCCATAAGGACAGGTGTTTCGCGCCTCTCTAGCCCTCAAAGCGGCGAGCAAGCGACTTGACACACTGCAAAAAGGGGCGCCTTGACCTTGCAGTTTGCGCGCTGCCCAAACTGCGACTTATCGCGCCCTCAAAACCTCTTGGAAGGCTTCCATGCTTCTTACCCGCATTCGCAACGCTACCGCCCCGCTCCTGATCGGGCTGATCTTTGTTTCTGTCCTTGGTTTCGGCCTCATCTTCGCGCTGTTCCAGTCCCTCGCACGTGCCGAGCAGAGGTTGCAGGGGCAAGTCCAACTGACCTCGCAGATGCGCGACACGGCCGCGGACCTGGAAGCGCGGCTCGCTGCGGCACAGGAGCTGTTGGCCGCGCAGGATGCGCGGTTGTCGCGCTATGAAACCCTTAACGCGACAGCAACCGACACTCTGACACGGCTCGAGCGTCAAGCTGTCGATCAAGGCGCGCGCCTTGAGGGCCTAGAG
This sequence comes from Alphaproteobacteria bacterium, assembly GCA_965229645.1. Lineage (GTDB taxonomy): Bacteria > Pseudomonadota > Alphaproteobacteria > UBA7985 > UBA7985 > CAXQZM01. The sequence goes on along the minus strand of OZ245893.1, from coordinate 1,731,416 downwards.
GCGGTCAGTGCCGCGCAAGGCGACCGCACCGCGCAGCTCAGTAGCGACGCGCACGCGTTGAGCACGCAGGTTGCCGCCGCGCAAGATCGTTTGGCGGCCCTAGGGGAGGTCGTATCGCGCACGGGTGCCGACGACGACGCAACCACCCAGGCGGTGGCGGGCCTAGAGCGGGCCGCAAGCGACTTGGGAAACCGTCTTCAGGATTTGGAGACGGCCCAGGCCTTGCCGTTTGGGGAGCGGGTTCGCGTCGCCTTGCTCAACGACCCGACCATGCTGTTTGCGGCGGTGGATGCCTATGAGCAAACGCAGAATGCCGATCTCTTTACTGCCTACGCCGCCGATATTCAGAGCGACCCGTTCCTGCCCGTTCTCGGCAATCCCGCTGGCGACATCACGCTCGTCGAGTATTTCGACTACAACTGCGGTTACTGTCGCGGCGCGGTCGAGGACGTTCTGACCCTCGTCGAAACCGACGGCAACATCCGTCTGATCCTCAAAGATTTTCCGATCCTCTCGCAGGCCAGCCACGATGCCGCCATGGTGGCCATGGCCGCAGCGCAACATGTCGCCTACCTAGACCTCCACCACGCCGCCATGACCTTCCAAGGCCAAGTCACGGGCGATGCTATGCTGGCGCTGGCGGTTGACTTGGGCGCGAACGCCGAGGCAGTCCGCGAAACCCTGGTGCAACAGCAGGTGCAGTTGATCGCCAATTTGGACCGAACACGAAACGTTTCCCAAGCCATGGGCATCACGGGCACGCCCGCCTTCTTTGTTGAAGACCGCCTGATCCCCGGGGCCGTGAGCGGCGCAGAGTTGGCGCAAGTTGTTGCCGAGGTGCGCGCAGAGCGCGAGAAGTAGTGGGAGGGCACGCGCGCGCAAACCCGCGTTGCCTGCGCTACGCGGGCCGAGTTGCTTGATTTTCGCGGCTGTTTTTTTAAGACCTACTTATGAAAATCGCGATCTTGAACGGCCCGAATCTGAACATGCTGGGGCAGCGCGACCCTGGACTTTACGGGACCACCACGCTGGCGGAAATCGAGGCCCTATGCACCCGCCGTTGCGCCGCCCATGGATTTGATCTCGACTTTTTTCAGTCCAACTGCGAGGGCGCGCTCGTCGACAAGGTCCACGCAAGCCGCGATTGCGCCGCCCTGATCATCAACGCTGGGGCCTATACCCATACCTCCATCGCCCTCCACGACGCCCTGCAGCTGATCGCCGCGCCGATCCTCGAGCTGCACCTTAGCAACATCCATCGCCGCGAATCGTTTCGCCGCCGTTCCTATATTTCGCTCGTGGCCACGGGCCTTATTGTCGGATTGGGGGCAAATGGCTATGGGCTGGCCATCGATGCCGTCGCCGACCTGCTGGCGACACGCGCCTCATCGGGAGGTTCTGCAAACCATAGGGAGAGAGAGCATGAGCAAGTTTGACATTTCGGAATCTCTGCTGCGGAAATTTGCCAAGCTGATCGAAGAAGCGGGCCTTACAGAGATCGAATTTGAGGAGGAAGGGCGCCGCCTGCGCCTGACCAAGCAAGCGCCCGCGCAGATCGTTGCGGCACCTACCATGACGCAGGACTTTGCCGCGCCCGTTGCCAGCGCCCCTGCGGCGGCTGCGTCCCCCGCCCCTGCGGCGACGGCCCCGGCAGCGGTCGATGGATTTGTGGTCGAGGCGGCGATGGTCGGGACCGCCTACGCCGCCGCCGAGCCAGGAAAACCCCCGTTTATCGCCGTCGGTGATCGGGTGAGCCAGGGCCAAACCCTGCTCATTATCGAGGCCATGAAGTTCATGAACCAAGTGCCCTGTCCCAGGGCGGGCGTCGTGAAAGACATCTTATTTAAGGACGGCGACGCCATCGAATACGGCCAACCCCTTGTTATTTTGGGGGATTAAGCCCTCGTGCCGCCGTTCAAAAAAATCCTGATCGCCAACCGTGGCGAGATCGCGCTTCGGATTTTGCGCGCCTGCCGTGAGCTCGGCACCGATACGGTTGCCGTACACTCGACCGCCGATGAGGACCTGATGCATGTGCGCCTCGCCGATGAGCGGGTTTGCATCGGCCCCGCCCCTGGGGCCAAATCCTACCTCAATCAACACGCCATCCTCGCCGCCGCCGAAATCACGGGCGCCGATGCCATCCATCCAGGGGTCGGTTTCCTATCCGAAACCGCAGCCTTCGCCCGCAAGATCGAGGAACACGGCTATACCTTCATCGGCCCCAGCGCCGACATGATCGACCTGATGGGCGATAAGGTCACAGCCAAGCAAGCCGCCAAGGACGCGGGCATTCCCGTCGTGCCAGGATCGCCTGGGGAGATCACCTCCCTAGGGCAAGCGCAACAGATCGCCGAGGAAGTCGGATACCCCGTCTTGATCAAGGCCGCTTCGGGCGGGGGCGGGCGGGGGATGCAAATTGCCCAAGATCCAGACGATCTGGAATGTGCCCTGTCCATGGCCTCGACCGAAGCCAAAAACGCCTTCGGCAACGCGGCGGTTTACCTCGAAAAATACCTCGCCAACCCGCGTCATATTGAGGTGCAGGTCTTGGGCGACAAGCACGGCAAGGTCGTCCACTTGGGCGAGCGCGATTGCAGTTTGCAGCGGCGTCATCAGAAAGTCTTCGAAGAGGCGCCGTCCCCTGGCCTAACCCCTGAAGAACGCCAGCACATCGGCGACGTGACGCGCGCCGCGTGCGAACGCCTTGGCTACTTTTCGGCGGGTACGGTGGAATACCTCTACGAAAACGGCGAGTTCTTCTTCATCGAAATGAATACGCGCCTGCAAGTCGAACACCCGATCACGGAGTTTATCACTTCTATCGACCTCGTCCGCGCGCAGATCGCCGTCGCAGCGGGACAGCCGCTGCCCTTCTCGCAAGAGGCCGTGCGCTTTCAAGGACATTCCATTGAGTGCCGACTCAACGCCGAGGACCCCTTCACGTTCGTCCCCTCGCCTGGCAAAGTCACCCGCTACCACCCCCCTGGCGGCCCTGGCGTGCGCATCGATTCCCACCTGTACCAGGACTATGCTATCTCGCCGCACTACGACTCGCTAGTGGCCAAACTCGTAGTTCGTGCCAATACCCGGCAGGAATGCCTAAGTCGCCTGCGTCGCGCCCTGGCCGAGTACGTGATCGACGGCGTGAAAACCTCGATCCCCTTGCACGAATGGCTCTTGGACCAGGACGCGGTGCAGACAGGGGACTATTCGATCAAATGGTTGGAACAGGCCCTGGCGGATCTATAGCCTGGCTTTGAGTTGGGATGTTAATCGGAGACCTCAGCATAATTCAACTTCGGATCGACGAACCACGATATGTGGTATCACTTGATCGAGACAAACACTATATTTTGTGGCTAATTTTCAGTTCTTTGATTTACGCTGAGGCCTCAATCGGGGAAGGATAACAACACTTAGGGACATGTATTTGCGCCCACGTGGCAATTCTGGGCGGGCTTGAAGCCATCTTCAATGACATTGAGAAATTCCGCGAGGACACAAGCGAAATTGAGCCTGCTATTGCTCTCATATGTTACGAATAATTCGATTTCTCCATATTTTGTAATTTATTCTTGCGTCCTTCGAACCAGTTCCTTAAGGTGCGACGATGATCCAAGCGCTGATTTGCGACGGGGTTCGCACCCCCATCGGTCGTTACGGCGGCGGCCTGTCAGGCTTGCGCACCGATGATTTGGCGGCGGCGCCGCTCCGTGAACTCTGTGCCCGCAATCGAGATTTGGATCCCGCCGCGATTGAAGACGTGTTCCTAGGGTGCGCCAATCAAGCTGGCGAGGACAATCGCAATGTGGCGCGCATGGCGGCACTGCTCGCTGGCTTGCCCGTCGATGTCCCTGGAGTCACTTTGAACCGTCTCTGCGCCTCGGGCATGGACGCGGTGATCGCTGCCGCCCGCGCCCTACGGGCAGGCGACATGGATTTGGTTTTGGCTGGCGGCGTCGAAAGCATGAGCCGCGCGCCCTTTGTCATGCCCAAGGCCGAAACCGCCTTCGCCCGCGCCAATTCAATCTACGATACCACGATTGGGTGGCGCTTCCCCAACCCTGCGATGGCGGACCTTTACGGCATCGATTCCATGCCCCAAACCGCCGACAATGTGGCGGCGGATTTTGATATAAACCGCGCGGACCAGGACGCCTTCGCCTTAGGCTCGCAACAAAAATACGCAGCGGCGCAGGCGGCGGGCGCGTTCGATCACGAGCGCATGTCCGTGTCCGTCCCCCAAGCCAAGGGCGAGGACCGCGTTTGCAGCCACGACGAGCATCCGCGCCCACAGGTGACATGGGCGCAGTTGGCCAAGCTGCGCGGCGTCAACGGCCCCGATCGATCCGTCACCGCTGGCAACTCCAGCGGCGTCAACGATGGCGCCGCGGCCTTAATTTTAGCAACGGAAGCAGCGGCCAAGGCCCAGGGCCTAACCCCCATAGCGCGGGTGGTGGGCAGCGCCTCGGCTGGGGTGCCGCCCCGGATCATGGGGATCGGCCCCGTGCCCGCCACCCAAAAAGTATTGGCCGCGCACCAGATCAGCCTGGATCAACTCGACTTGATCGAACTGAACGAGGCCTTCGCCGCCCAAAGCCTCGCCACCCTGCGCCAACTGGACCTCGACGACACGGACCCACGCGTGAATCCCCAAGGCGGAGCCATCGCCCTCGGCCACCCTTTGGGCATGTCGGGCGCGCGCCTGGTCCTCACCGCCGCGCACCAGTTGCGCCGTTCGGGTGGCCGCTACGCCCTTTGCACCATGTGCGTGGGCGTGGGGCAGGGAACCGCCATTCTTATCGAACGCCTTTGAGTTGGAAAGGGAGACCCATGTACGCACAAATGATCCCGTCAGAACCGGCCGAGACCAGCGCCCGCGTTGAGGCATTTCAAGCGCGGATCGACCGAGGGGAGAAAATCGAGCCCAAGGACTGGATGCCCGAGGGGTATCGCAAAACGCTGATTCGACAAATCGGCCAGCACGCCCACTCTGAGATCGTTGGGCAATTGCCCGAGGGCAATTGGATCACGCGCGCACCGACCTTGGAGCGTAAGACGATCTTGCTGGCCAAGGTGCAAGACGAGGCGGGCCATGGTCTCTATCTCTATAGCGCCGCCGAAACCCTCGGGGTCTCGCGCGATGCCCTGACCCACATGCTCCACGACGGGCGCATGAAGTACTCCTCCATCTTCAACTATCCCACCCTAAGCTGGGCCGACATGGGTGCGGTTGGCTGGCTGGTCGACGGGGCGGCGATTTTGAACCAAGTTCCGCTGCAGCGCACCTCATACGGTCCGTACGCCCGCGCCATGGTGCGCATTTGCAAAGAGGAGAGTTTTCACCAGCGCCAGGGGTTCGACATCATGATGAAGATGGCCTTCGGCACGCCCGCGCAAAAGGCCATGGCGCAAAACGCCCTCGACCGCTTTTGGTACCCAGCCCTCATGATGTTTGGCCCTTCGGACGCCGAAAGCGTCCATTCGGAGCAAAACATGAAGTGGAAAATCAAGATGAACAGCAACGATGAATTGCGGCAAAAGTTCGTCGATCAAGTCGTTCCGCAGGCCGAGTATCTGGGCCTGACCATTCCCGACGATCGGTTGGCGTGGAACGACGACAAGAACGGCTACGATTTTTCTGACCCCGATTGGTCGGAGTTTTTTGACGTGATCCAGGGCAAAGGACCCTGCAATCAGGACCGCCTGGCGGCCCGCCAGCGCGCCTGGGACGAGGGCGCGTGGGTGCGGGAGGCCATGATGGCCCATGCCGCCAAGACCGCCGAGCGGGCGCAGCGCCAGGCTGCCTGACATGCCCGAACAGGAATGGCCGCTGTGGGAAGTCTTTGTGCGCGGGCAGCACGGCCTGAGCCATCGTCACGTTGGGTCCCTGCACGCGCCCGACGGTCAAATGGCCCTGAAACACGCGCGCGATGTCTATACGCGGCGGAAGGAAGGCCTCAGCATCTGGGTCCTTCCTTCGGCGCAAATCCTCGCCTCCGATCCTTCGGAAAAGGGGCCGCTGTACGACCCCGCGGACTCCAAAGCCTATCGACACCCGACCTTCTTCAACATCCCCAAAGAGGTGGGGGCCATGTGATGGCAGCGTCTCCAGATCTCTTGGAGTTTTTGCTGCGGACAGGCGACAACTGCCTCATCCTCTCCCACCGCTTGAGCGAATGGTGCGGGCACGGCCCAACGTTGGAGGAGGATATAGCGCTGGCGAACACGGCGCTCGACCTGCTGGGCCAGGCGCGGCTGTGGTTGACCTTGGCGGGCGAGGTTGAGGGCCAGGACCGCGACGAAGACGCCCTCGCCATGTTCCGCGACGTTTGGGACTTTCGCAATGCCCTGCTCGTCGAACAACCCAACGGCGATTTTGCCCAGACGCTGGTACGCCAGTTTCTCTTTGACCAATACCATGTCCTGTTCTTGACCGCCGTATCTGGCAGCCGCGATCCGCGCGTCGCCGACATTGCGGCCAAGGCCCTAAAGGAGGCGCGCTACCACGCCGATCGCTCGGCCGAGCTGACCTGCGCGCTGGGGGACGGCACGGCAGAAAGTCACCAACGGATGCAAACCGCACTTGCGCAGCTCTATCCCTATGTCGGCGAGCTCTTCGCCGCTGACACGACCGATCGCGCGCTGGCCGCCGCGGGTGTGGCGCCCGACTTGGGCGCGCTACGGGCAGACTTCGACGCCCGTGTTCAGCGCCTCTGTTCGGCGGCAAGGCTTGACCTGCCCCGCGATCGCTTTTTCCACCAGGGCGGTCGCACGGGGCAGCGGCACAGCGAACATTTGGGCCACCTGCTCGCGACCATGCAGTGGACGCAGCGGGCTTACCCTGGGGCGCAGTGGTAGGCGCGGATGCGGCCAAACCTCGACACCGTTTGGGCTTGGCTCGATCGGGTTCCCGACCCTGAAATCCCCGCGATTTCGGTCGTGGACCTGGGCATCGTTCGCGCGGTCGATTGGCACGACCAGACTCTCGAGGTCACGGTGACACCCACCTACTCGGGGTGTCCTGCAACCCGCGTCATCTCCCTCGATATCGAAACCGCACTCCGCGACCGGGGCGTGCAGGACGTGCGGATCCGCACCCAGATTGCCCCTGCATGGACGACAGACTGGATAAGCGACAAGGGCAAGCAGCGCCTTAGGGCCTACGGCATCGCCCCGCCCCGTGCCGCTGGAGGTCCCGAAGCCTGCCCCCTTTGCGGCAGCGGGCAGGTTGAACGCCTCAGCCAGTTTGGCTCGACGCCGTGCAAGGCCCAGTGGCGCTGCCAAACCTGTCGTGAACCCTTCGACTATTTTAAGTGTCATTGAGGGCGCTGGATGGCCCGCTTTCACCCCTTGATCGTTACCCATGTCCATCGCACGATCCGCGACGCTGTGGTCTTGACTCTGCAACCTGAAGACCTTGATACGTTCGACTTCCTCCAGGGCCAGTACCTTACTTTCAAGCGCGATTTTGACGGGGTAGAGCTGCGCCGATCCTACTCCATCTGCGCAGGCCGGCAGGAGGGGGGGTTGCAGGTTGGGATCAAGAAGGTTCCAGGGGGGGCATTTTCCACCTGGGCCAATGAGCATGTTGAACCTGGCACGATCTTGCACGCCATGCCGCCTCGCGGTGCTTTCCATACCCCGCTCGACCCGACCCAAAGCAAAACCTACCTCGGGTTTGCCGCAGGGTCGGGCATCACCCCCGTGCTGTCGATTTTGAAGACCATCCTGGCAGGCGAACCCAAGTCCCGCTTCATTCTCACCTACGCCAATCGGGGGCTCCCGAGCATCATGTTTCGCGAAGAGCTGGAGGACTTGAAGAACCGCTACATGGATCGCCTCTCCCTCATCCACATCTTGAAAAACGACGCCCAAGGCATCGACCTATTCCAGGGCCGCATCGATCAGGACAAGTGCGCGGCCCTGTTCAAGCACTGGATCCCGATCCAACAGGTGGACACGGCTTTCATTTGCGGGCCCGAGCCGCTGATGCGCACCATCGCCGACGCCTTGCGCGCCCATGGCCTCGACGACGACCAGATCAGATTCGAACTGTTCGCCAGCGCGCAACCAGGTCGCGCCGCCCAACCCGCCCGCGTGCGTGCGGATCCGTCGCGGCAATCGGTCAAAGCGACCATCGCCCTCGACGGCGGCGAAGTTCAGATCGACCTAGACCCTGGCGTATCGTTGCTCGACGGCGCGCGCGCCCAGGGCCTGGACCCCCCTTACGCCTGCAAGGCGGGCGTCTGTTCGACCTGCAAATGCCGCATCATCCAGGGCGAAGCCGAAATGGCGACCAACCATGCGCTCGACGACGATGAAGTGAGCAACGGTTACGTCCTGTCCTGTCAGGCCTTCGCCCTCAGCGCGGCGATTTCGGTGGCCTATGAGGATCATTGAAAGCGGCGGTCTATCAAGAACGCGTCCGCAATCTGGATCGGTCGATCTTCCTTAATTCTCTGCGTCTTCAGGCGGTGCAATCCAGCGCAGGTGTATCAGGCCTTTGATCGGGGCATGGGCGTCGGCGATTTGTCCACGTCGTACGATCTGCAAGCGATTTTGGCGGGCCAACCCGATTGCGGCGGCGCGGGTGGCGCGAATTTGGCGGCGCCAGCGTTCCTGGCCCTTGGTTTCCTTGGGGCCGACGGGGAAAGCGGCGCGCGCCACATCTTCGGGCCGATAGAGCCGCTCGGGTCCGTAGCGCTCGCCGACGGTGAGGACCCAATCGCGTAAATCCATGGTCAGTCGCGCAGTCCCATGAGGCGCAGGCGCAAGGCGTTGAGCTTGATAAAGCCTGCTGCGTCGCGTTGATCATAGACGCTGTCCTCTTCAAAGGTCACATGGGCCTCAGAATAGAGCGAGCGGTCCGACCAGCGCCCGACCACGGCGACGGTGCCCTTATAGAGTTTGAGGCGAACGGTGCCCTCGACATGGGTTTGGCTGGCGTCGATGGCCGCTTGCAGCATGGCCCGTTCGGGGGAGAACCAAAAACCGTTGTAAATCAACTCGGCGTAGCGCGGCATCAGTTCGTCCTTTAGATGCATGGCCCCACGATCAAGGGTCAGCGACTCGATACCGCGATGGGCCGCCAGCAACAAGGTGCCGCCAGGTGTCTCGTAAATGCCCCGCGACTTCATGCCGACAAAGCGTCCTTCGACCAAATCAAGGCGGCCAATACCGTGCGCGCCGCCGAGCGCGTTCAGCTTGCTCAGCAACTCCGCGGGCCCCATGGATTGGCCGTCGATGGCGACGGGGTCGCCGTCCTTGAACGTGATTTCGGCGTAAGCGGGGGCGTCGGGCGCGGCCTCGGGGGCGACCGTGCGTTGATAGACCAGCTCGGGCGCTTCGACCGCAGGGTCCTCCAACAACTTTCCTTCCGAGGAGGTATGGAGCAGATTGGCATCGACGGAGAAGGGTGCTTCCCCGCGCTTATCTTTGGCGATGGGAATTTGGTACCGTTCGGCGAATTCGATCAACTTGGTGCGCGAGGTCAAGTCCCACTCCCGCCACGGGGCGATGACCTGAATATGAGGGTCGAGGCCGTAGTACCCGAGTTCAAAACGGACCTGATCGTTGCCTTTGCCCGTGGCACCATGGGCAACGGCGTCGGCGCCAACCTGACGGGCGATGTCGATCTGCCGTTTGGCGATCAAGGGCCGGGCGATGGCGGTGCCGAGCAAGTAGAGTCCCTCATAGACCGCGTTGGCCCGAAACATGGGAAAGACAAAGTCGCGAACGAATTCGTCGCGGAGGTCGTCGATGAATATGTGGTCGGGATCAATACCGAGCTGCAGGGCCTTGGCCCGCGCAGGGCCGAGCTCCTCCCCTTGGCCCAAGTCGGCGGTAAAGGTGATGACTTCGCAGTCGTAAGTGACTTGCAACCACTTAAGGATCACCGAAGTGTCCAACCCCCCTGAGTAAGCAAGGACGACTTTTTTGATTGATGTTTTGTCCATGCCCCGCCGCTACTTAAGGCGCGGGCTTTGGGCAAGGCCGCACCCAAAAATTTCCGCGCATTCAGCCCATATACCAGCGAACATAAGAGTCATTCTCAACCGCTGCTGGTATCATTTTCAATCGCCGCTGGTATTACAAATGCGGTTTCCCTTTGCGGAACAAAACCCAAAAAAAAGCCTGGCTTAGAGCCAGGCTTTCGGGCCATTGGAAGGAGGGAGGAGAAGTGAGGCGACCCGAACCTCTTGATCAAGGAAGAAACTTGATAGGGTCAACATAGGGGAGGCCCGCGCCCGAAACTAGTCCCATAAGCGCACATCGGTCATGTTTTGGACGCATACCTTATCACCCAAGTGTGATGCCATACCTAATACCAACGGCGAAAAAAGTTGACACTTTTTTCGCCGTTTTATGTCTCACGGCAGAAACGCTTCGCGTTTCGCCTCCCCTTCTCTTATACCCCGAGGCGCTTTCTTAGCTCATCTCGGGGCCGCTGCGGGGGCCGCAGTCGCGGCCCTTATACCAGCGAATAAAAGAGTCATTTTCAATCGCCGCTGGTATAAGTCGTTTGCACCGATCCTTGGCCTTTTGGTTCAAAAATCTTCTTCTCGGACATTCTCCAAGAAGAAGTCGCGAAAGGCCACGACCTTTTGGGAGTTGCGCAATTCTTCGGGGTAGGCGTAGAAAATGCTGATCTTGGGCGCCTCCACCTCGGGCAGGACGCGCACCAGGTCCATGTCTTCGGTCACTAAGTAGTCGGGCAAGCACGCGATGCCCGCCCCCGTTGCCACGGCGCGGCGCAGGGCGATCAGGTTATTGATCGTTAGCGCGGGGGTGCGCGGGCTCATGCCCTCCCGCCCCGCACCCATGAGCCAGTTGAGATTGGGAACTGGGGGGCGCGTCTGGGTGCCGTAGCACAGGATCTGATGGTGATCGAGGTCGGGCAGATTCTGCGGCACGCCGCGACGGTCCAAATAGGCTTGGCTGGCGTAAAGATGCACATGGGCACTGAATAGGAATCGGCGTATCAGGTCGGGCTGGCGCGGCTCGGTGAGTCGAATCGCCACATCTGCCTCGCGCATGGAAAGGTCGAGCGGCGTGTCGGTCAAAATCAGGTCCAGGTGGATCTGGGGGTAGAGGTCCAAGAATTTGTTGGCCAGCGGTGCTACCACGGTTTCGCCCAAGGCGACGGTGGAGGTCACTTTCAATATGCCAGTGGGTTTGGCTTTCGCCGCGTTCAGCGCTTCCTGGGCCTTGGTGACGGCCCCATAGACCTCGTGCGCAGCGCGGTAGAGGATTTCCCCTTGCTCGGTAAGGATCAGTCCGCGCGCATGGCGATGAAACAAGCTCGCCTTGAGGCTCTCCTCCAGTCCAGAAATCTGCCGGGAAATGGCCGATTGCGACAAGTGCAAGGCCTCGCCCGCATGGGTAAAGGACCCCGCTTTGGCAACTGCGTAGAATATGCGTATCTTGTCCCAGTCCATGCGGATTGCCCCTCGTTTGGGGACAGTTCATAAGCCAAGATGAAATCGGCGCAAGTCGCTTATGCCAGATTCCAGATGCCATATCACGTGGCCTGTTTGCACTGCTAATCTAAGGTCCCGCGCCATTCATCTGCTTCATCAACTATGGCAAGCGCACCCTGGCGGGTGGTTCATGTCTTCTCTATCCTCCCAAGTTTCTGTGTCTTGAAACCCAACTACTCACCCTCTGGCACGATTACGAATCCAATGTAGCATGACTTGTGTTCTATGATAAGGTGCCGCGTAAATTTGCGGCATCGACAATGGTTTTGACTTTGCACTCGTTGTCAACAGCGCGCTTGCTTCGACAGCCGTTTGAGACACTGCGTTTGATCACGAAGGTACACAAGGCGCGTTCGCCTTCAATTTGCTTGGATTTACCAGTCCAGGAGACCCTGCGAAGGTTAGGAACTGATCCTTGGCGTGCGCATCGACAACCTTCCCTTTTAAAGAGATTTTTGTCAATCCTGGACGAATTCCTTCCCAGGGGAATCGCGCTTGAGCGAAATCTGGCCTTGTTCGGCGTCAATAGGCAGAGTTTGGTCATCCCATTCACTCCAATCAGGTAAAGCATAGGCGGAATCGAGTTGCTTGTTCTTCAAACGTACTGTCTATTTGGTGTACTTTTTTGCACTTCCCCTGAAATTCTCCCTAGCTGGAGCTCCCTATTTTTGAATAAGCACAATTTACGAAGTGTCTTTCTTTGAAAAATGGGAGTTTGATTTCAAAGTCATGATTCCATAATTTTCAAAGTACTCCAGGTCTTTCCATCTGAATTGGTTATCGTTTCGCAAGAAATTCAAATGCAATTCTTGAATTTGAACACCTGTTTCTTCAAAAAATTCTCTAAATTGACGCTTCCAGAAGGGTGTTGTTTTCCGCGTTCTTGTCTCAATATCCTCGGTCCAATAAATCGCCACACCTAGCATTCCTAGGCAATCAGGCCACCTTACCTCTGAGAGTATTGGCTTTATGTTCGATACACTAATCTCATTGTGGAGACTGACACTACTCTTAATCCATTTCGTAGCTTGATCATATCTCACGCCGTAGTGATCCAGCGCCATGCGTGCTGATTTCCCTCTCGTGAACCAATCATGATCCAGAGGTGATTTACCAAGAGATAGTTCATAGAGTGCCATTCGAAAAGAAAGACCCCCGCATGTTGTGCAAAATAGCTTCCAACACCACTTTTGATTTTCAGCTAACTTGCATACCTCATAAAATCGATCGCTATCTTGCTTTATCATGTCGGAATTTCAATTTTGGCTATTCGAGTTACTCGTAATTCACAGGCGAAAATGTGGAGCCAGTATATCGATTTATGATTAAAGTTTCCATTCGTACTTCAACTGTGGATCTAATCGGACATGCCTTTGAACTCAAGCCCACTGATCGCAAATCCGCAAGTGTCCCCTCAACTTTGCACGGCAAGGGGTCGTTTCACCCGAATGTGCAGCTCTTCCAACTGGGCGTCGGAAACCTCCCCTGGGGCGCCCATCATAAGGTCTTCGGCGCGGCCGTTCATGGGGAAGGCGATGACTTCGCGGATATTGGGTTCGTCGGCCAGTAGCATGACCATGCGGTCGATCCCAGGGGCCGAGCCGCCGTGGGGCGGCGCGCCGAATTTCATGGCGTTCAGCATGCCACCGAACTTTTCCTCAACCACGTCGGGGCCGTACCCCGCGATTTCAAAGGCCTTGTACATGACCTCGGGCAAGTGATTTCGAATGGCGCCCGAGGAAAGCTCGACCCCGTTGACCACGATGTCGTATTGGAAGGCTTTGATGTCGAGGGGGTCTTGGCTGGTGAGCGCCGCCAGCCCGCCTTGAGGCATTGAAAAGGGGTTGTGCGAAAAGTCGATTTTGCCGCTGTCCTCGTCTTCTTCGTACATGGGGAAATCAACGATCCAGCAGAACTTAAAAGTATCTTGGTCGATCAAGCCCAAATCGTGGCCGAGCTTGGTACGGGCCTGGCCCGCGAAGTCGAGCGCCGCGAGGTGCTTGTCGCAGGTAAAGAAACAGGCGTCCCCGTCTTTGAGGTTCAATTGTTCGGCGATGGCCGCGGTGCGCTCGGGGCCAAGGTTTTTGGCGATGGGTCCCATGGCCTCGCCCGCTTTCCAAAAAATATAGCCCAGACCAGGTTTTTGCAGCTCTTTTTTGGCCCAGGAATCCATGCGGTCGCAGACCGACCGCGACCCGCCGCCAGGAGCGGGTACCGCGATCACACGGAACCCCTTGTCGGCGATCAGCTTGGCGAACAGGCCAAAGCCGCCGCCGTCGAACTGGTCGCTTACGTCGGCCAAAATGAGGGGGTTGCGCAAGTCGGGCTTGTCGGACCCGTACTTGTCCATCGCCTCCGCGTAGGGGATCCGCACAAAGGGCGCGGGAGTCACGTGCTTGCCGCCCGCGAACTCTTCAAACAGGCCGTATAGGACGGGTTCTAGGGCGGCGAAGACATCTTCCTGGGTCACGAAACTCATTTCTAGGTCGAGCTGGTAGAACTCGCCAGGGGATCGGTCGGCGCGGCTATCCTCATCGCGAAAGCAGGGGGCGATTTGGAAGTAGCGATCGAACCCTGCCATCATGAGCAGTTGCTTAAATTGTTGCGGGGCCTGGGGCAGGGCGTAGAATTGCCCTGGGTGCAGGCGCGAGGGAACCAGAAAATCGCGCGCACCCTCGGGGCTGGAGGCCGTCAGGATCGGGGTTTGAAACTCTTGGAAGCCCTGGTCGATCATGCGCTGTCGGAGGCTCGCGATGATTTGGCTGCGCAACAGAATGTTGGCGTGGACGCGTTCGCGGCGCAAATCGAGGTAGCGGTATTTGAGCCTTATGTCCTCGCCCGAATCGTCGTTGGAATTGACCTGCAGGGGCAGCTGATCGGCGCTCGATTGAATTGTCACCGTCTCAACGTAGAGCTCCACAGCCCCCGTCGGCAGCTTGTCATTGACCGCGTCGGCGGCGCGGGCGCGCAGGTCGCCCGTTAGGGTCACGACGGTTTCGACGCGCGCGCGCCGCAAGGCCTCGTAGGCCGCATTGGACTCCAGGATGACGCACTGGGTAATCCCGTAATGATCGCGCAGGTCGATGAACAGGGGACCCGCATGTTCGCGCTTGCGATTGATCCATCCCGAAAGACGGACCGTCTGGCCAACGTGGTCTGCGCGCAGGTCGGCGCAGGTATGGGTGCGATAGGCATGCATGGGGTGGGTCTCCGCTGGGGCAATCTTCGGCGGCGCTAAAGCCCGCTTTGCGGGGTAGGGTCAAGGCTTGTCTTTGACAGGCAAGCCCGCGCAAGGGCGTGCCATGACTCTTTTAACGACCAGCGCCGATGTGGCGGCCTTTTGCCAAACCGCCCGCGCCCAAGACTTCATTACCTTAGATACGGAATTTCTGCGCGAGACGACCTATTGGCCGCAACTATGCCTGATCCAGATCGGGCTCAAGGACCAGGCGGTCGCCATCGATCCACTCGCGCCCGCGATGGACCTGCGCCCCGTATGGGACTTGCTCACCGACCCGCAAGTCTTGAAGGTGTTCCACGCGTGCAAGCAAGACCTGGAACTGTTCCTGAAGGTGGCGGGCTGCCTGCCGGCCCCCATATTCGATACCCAGATCGCCGCCATGATGCTCGGCTATGGGGAGCAGGTGGGCTATGAACAGTTGATCCAAAAGGTCTTGGGGCGCCAGATCGACAAAACTGCCCAGTATTCGGATTGGGGGCAACGTCCCTTGGATGCGCAGCAGTTGGCCTATGCCCTGGGTGATGTTACCCATCTTCATGCGGCCTACGCGATCCTGGCTAATGACTTGGCGGACAAGGGCCGGCGGGCGTGGGTCGATGCCGAACTCAGCGCCCTCAGCGATCCCGGGCTCTATCGGGTCGATCCAAAGGCGGCCTGGGCGCGGCTTAAGATCAAGAATCGATCCAAGCCGTTTCTCGCCGCGCTCGCTTGCCTCGCCGAATGGCGCGAACGCTTCGCCCAAGAACGCGATTTGCCGCGCGGGCGCGTCTTGCGCGACGATATCTTGGTCGACTTGGCCATGCGTCGCCCCGCCTCGGCGGCGGCCATGGCCAAGCTGCGGGGCCTGAGCGAGAAGTTGACCCAAGGCAAAACGGGTGCCGCGATCTTGGCCGCTTTGGCGCGGGCGGCGCAGCTTCCCGAAGATCAGGTTCCCACCCCTGCGCCGCGCAGCCAAATGATGCCAGGGACTGCCGCGCGGCACGACATGCTGCGCACCCTGTTGAAGGTATGCGCCGACCAGGCCCAAATCGCGCCGCGCGCCCTTGCGAGCGCCGCCGACCTGGAGGCCTTGGCCCGCGACAGTGCGGCCACCGTGCCGTGCATGCAGGGATGGCGGCACGAGTTGTTTGGCGCGCGGGCCCAAGACTTGCTGGCGGGGCGCTTGTGGCTCGGCCTAAGGGAGGGAAAGTTGGCCGTCCTCGACGCCCAAGACCTGGGGCTCAGCGAGGGGTCGGTCTGAGCCCGTTTCGCCCATCGCGCTTTGGACAGCCTGGATCAGCGGTTTGGCGGCAACTTTGCTGAGCCGTGCTTTGAGGTGGCTCTGCATGGCGCGTTCGCAAAACAGGCGCAAAGCCGCGAGGGATTGCGGCAGGCGGTTCAAGACATAGGTTGCGGTTTCCAAATCGAGCGTCAACTGGTGGTCCGCGCAGATTTTGAACAAGATCGCTTGGCGGACCTCATGCGCCTTAGGTTCCTCGATTTCGATATGGAGGGCAGCGCGCAATCGGCTGTCGAGATCGGGCAGATCGGGATAGATGCGATTGGGATGGCGGCGGCTCAAGATCAGGAGGCGCCCGCCACGGGCACGAACCGTATTGAGGGTATGGAACAGGGCATCGGCCTGATCGCGCGCGTGTAGCGGATGCGTCGTCAGGTCCCACCGCGTCACCTCAGCGGCAACCTGAGCTGCCAGGTGCGATTTGCCGCTGGCGGCTGCGCCGCTTAGGATCAGGACGGGCGCGAGCCAGTCTTGCGGACTGGCAAGGGCGGTCTGGGCCTTGGCGAGGCCTGCGTGGGGGACCAGCGCCGCCAGCCCATAATCGGGCTGAACCGTAAAAGGGATGGTGTATTGCACCGCCATGGCTGCTAAATCTGGGGCATGAGGCAGACTAAATCAATGTCCTACGCCGACGCGGGCGTGTCGATCGACGCGGGTGAGGCGCTTGTGGCCCAGATCGGCGCCGCCGTCCGCCGTACCCACGGCCCGCCAGTCCTGGAGGGGCTTGGCGGGTTTGGCGGGTTTTTTGATTTGGCCAAGGCAGGGTTCCCAGGCGCGCCGATTTTGGTGGGCGCGACCGACGGCGTCGGGACCAAGCTCCTGATCGCCCAAGGCGCGGGCATGCACGACACGATTGGGCAAGACTTGGTCGCCATGTGCACCAACGATTTGATTTGTACAGGCGCCAAACCTTTGTTCTTTCTCGATTATTTTGCAACGGGCACGCTGGACCCCACGGCTGCGGCGCAGGTGATTCGCGGCATTGCGGCGGCTTGCGAGGTTCTGGATGTGGCCCTGATCGGCGGCGAAACCGCTGAAATGCCAGGCCTGTACGCGCCAGGGCACTATGACCTCGCGGGCTTTGCCGTTGGCGCTGTCCTGGCCGAGCAGCGCTTGCCGCGACCCGGAATTGTCGCAGGTCATAAGCTCTACGCCCTGGCCTCAAATGGCCTCCACGCCAATGGCTACTCTTTGGTGCGCAAAATTTTTCAGCGCGCGGGCCAGGACCCGACGGCGGCGCGCTGGCGCGATCAAACCTTGGCGCCGACACGGCTCTATGCGCCCCATGCCATGGCGGGAGCCAGGGCCGTGGCCCACATCACGGGCGGCGGCATCACCGAAAATTTGCCGCGCGTCCTGCCCCCTGGGCTGGGCGCGCGCATCGATCTGGGGGCCTGGGACTTGCCGCCGATTTTTGCCTGGCTTCGCGACCAGGGTCCCGTTGACCCGTCCGAAATGCTACGGACTTTTAACTGCGGGGTTGGTCTGATCGGCGTATTCACGCCCGACCAACCGCCGCCGCCCGAGACGTTTTGCCTAGGTCACGTCATTGACACGCCAGGGGTTCACTATAACGGGACTCTATAGAACGTGCGGCCGCGCTTTGCGATTTTGATTTCTGGCAGGGGGTCCAACATGGGCGCGCTGGTGGCCGCGTGGGCGCAGATTCCCGCCGACCTGGCCCTGGTCCTCGCCGATCAAGCCGCAGCAGAGGGGCTGGCAACGGCGCGGGCGGCGGGGGTTCCAGTGGCGGTGGTCGAACGCCACGCGACCCAAACGAAAGTCGCGCACGAGGCCGCCATGATCGAGACTTTGCAGGACGCCCAGGTATCGCACCTGGCCCTGGCAGGGTTCATGCGCTTGCTGTCGCAGGATTTTCTGGACCATTTTGAGGCGACGTTAAATATGCACCCCTCGCTCCTGCCCGCCTTTCCTGGGCTTGATACCCATGCGCGGGCGCTCGCCGCGGGGGCGAAGGTCCATGGCTGTAGCGTGCATTTGGTCGACGCGGGCATGGACACGGGGACGATTTTGGCGCAGGCGGGCCTCGATGTGCGGGCGGGGGAAACCGCGCAGGCGCTTGGCGCACGGGTTTTGCGCCTTGAACACGCGCTGTATCCGGTGGCGCTGGCAAATTTTTTGACGGGCAAAAACCGCAATCAGGTCTTGGCAGATCAGGGGATGGCAAGCTAAGGCCAAGTCCATGTCCATGCATGAAAAAGCGCCCAAGGAATTCGTCGCCACCTTCAATGCCGCGTGGGATTGGGGGATTCGGTCATCGCTGATCATCGGCGTCGTTCTGCTCGCCATGTTCTTCTACAACGTGTACGACAGCTTTGTCGTGTTCTTCGCGACGCTGATCCTCATCGCCCTGGCGTTCGGCGCGTGGAAACTGTTTGCGGCGCTCTATATTGGCCCGCCCGATCCCGACGCCGAAGACTCCGCGCACTGATCACAGCTGCTGGTGTCATACCAGCGGCGATTGAAAATGACTCTTATGTTCGCTGGTATAAGGGCCGCGACTGCGGTCCCCCCAAGCGGGCTCCAAGCCCGAAGGGTGCAGGGAACGCCCGCGCCCGAAACACGCGGCCCCGAGAATAGCGCGAAAGCGCCTCGGGGTATGAGCGGAGGCCCCGTCGGAGGCGAAACGCGAAGCGTTTCTGCCGTGAGACATAAAACGGCCAAAAAAGTGTCAACTTTTTTGGCCGCTGTTGTCAGATTAGCTTCTGCTCGATCAGGCTTTCGGCAATTTGCACGGCGTTGAGGGCGGCACCCTTGCGCAAGTTATCGGATACGCACCAGAAGCTGAGGCCGTTGTCCACCGTAATGTCTTCGCGGATGCGACTGACGTAGGTGGCGTCTTCGCCAGCGCTCTCGACGGGGCTGACATAGCCTTCGTCCGCCCGATGATCGACGACGACCAAGCCAGGGGCTTTGGCCCAGAGTTTGCGGGCGGTCTCGACGCTGATCTCCCCTTCGGTCTCGATATTCACATACTCGCTATGACCGATAAAGACGGGCACGCGCGCGCAGTTGGCATGGACCTTAATGGCGGGGTCGAGAATTTTCTTGGTTTCAACCGCCATCTTCCATTCCTCCTTGGTCGCGCCATCGTCCATGAAGACGTCGATATGGGGAATGACGTTGAAGGCGATTTGCTTGGTGAAAGCCTCCTTGATGATGGGAGTATTCTGGAAAATGGCCTTGGTCTGGTTAAAAAGCTCGTCCATGGCCTCGGTGCCGCTGCCCGAAACCGATTGGTACGTGGACACCACCAGACGCCGAATGGTGACAGCCTCATGAATCGGCTTGAGCGCCACCAGCATTTGCATGGTTGAGCAGTTGGGGTTGGCGATGATGCGCTTAAAGCCCTTAGACCCGAACGCTGCAGGCAGGACATGGGCGTTGACTTCCGGGATCACCAACGGGCAGTCAGGGTCCATGCGGAATTGGCTGGTGTTGTCGATCACCAGCGCGCCCGCCGCCGCCGCGCGCGGCGCCTGAACTTTTGACACAGACGCCCCAGGCGAGAACAGGGCAAGGTCGATGCCGCTGAAATCGTAGTCGTCCAGCACCTCGCAGCGCAAAACCTGCTCCTCCCCGTAGGAAACTTCCTTGCCCTTGGATCGGGAAGAGGCCAAGGCCACGACCTGATCGGCGGGAAAGTTCCGCTCTGCCAAAATACTCAGAATTTCGCGACCCACATTGCCCGTGGCCCCGACGACGGCGACTTTATAACCCATTTGGCTTCGGCTCCTGTTCTGCACGACTCGTAGTTTTAGGCCCGAATTCCGCAAAACAAAACCCATGCCAATGCACGCCAGCCATGCCTATATGACGGCAATGGCTAGATATAGTCCAAGATGGATTCCACCGCCGCGCGAGGTCTTGATGCGGTCGCCGTGGCGGCGCACCTTTTGGAATCTTTGGTTTGCCTGGCAAGCCCAGCACAATGTTATCCATGCTTTTCACCCTGCCCAGGCCGAAATTCCCTTTTCCTGGGGCAAAGTGTTCGGGCGCTACATCTTTACGATCAATGACCCCGAGTTGATCCATGAGGTCCTGGTCAAACACCATGCCCGCTATCATAAGGGCGCCCTGTTCCAGCGTTTGTTTCGGCCAGGCCTGGGGGAGTCGGTCTTAACGGCGGAAGGGCAATCCTGGGTCGGTCGTCGCAAAATGATCGCCCCCGCCTTTCATGCCCGCGCTCTCGCCGCGCTAGAAACACGGATGCAGAGCCAAATCGACGCGGCCATGGCGGACTTGGGATCGCAGCTGGATTCCGCGCCGTGGTCGACCAACCTGGCCCTGTCGATTGCGCTGGAGGGGTTGTTTTCTGGCGATGCAGGCGACCCGTCGGGTTCCCTCGCCCATCATCTGCGTTGGGGTATTGACGGCTACGGCAGGATGTCGATCCCCGATGTGCTGAACATGCCGGCCTGGGTGCCGCGTCCCGCCAAACGGCGGGCCAAGGCCCACGCCGATCAGGTCGATGCGATCATCTTCGACTTGATCGATCAGCGTCAGGCCAAGCTGGCGCAGGGTCACAACTCCGACCCGCCCGATTTGCTGGATCTGATCTTGGCGTCTCGTGAGGGGGAACGCGGACGCGGTTTGGCTCGGCAAGATATCCGCAACGAAGTCTTTACCTTCTTTGCCGCGGGCCACGACACGACCGCAAACGCCCTGCAATGGGCCCTGTTGCTGCTGGCCGATCGCCCCACGCTGCAGGCCGAACTGGCCGCAGAAGTGTCGGCGGCCCCCGACTGGCGAGGTTGGACCCGCTTGGGAAACGTGATCCAAGAAGTTTTGCGGCTCTACCCTCCAGTTTTTGCCCTCATGCGCGAAGCGCTTGTCGACCATGAGTTGGCGGGCGTTCGGGTGCCCGTCGGCGCGCTTCTGGTGATTCCTGTGTTCTATTTCCACCGTAGCCCGACCTATTGGCAGCGGCCAACGACCTTCGACCCCGACCACTTTAGCGCCGAGGCAAGCACGGCCCGCCCGCGCCATGCTTACATTCCCTTTGGCCTTGGCCCGCGGGTTTGCCCAGGCAAAGCCATGGCCTTGCAAACCTTGCATTTGATCCTTGCCAACCTCCTCAAATCCTACGAGCTCCATCGTCTCGACACGGAGCCCATAGAGCCCTTCGCCAAGTTGACCTTACGCCCTAGTCAGAGCTTCACGCTGGGGCTAAGGGCGCGGCCATGACGGTCTTCTGCATCGGCAATTTTGACGGTGTCCACTCGGGTCACGCCTGGCTCATCGACCAGGCCAAGGCCCTGGGGCGCGCGCCGTCGGTCTTGACTTTTGATCCCCATCCGCGCGCGTTCTTTTCGCCAGGGTCTTCCCCCTTCGCGCTGACCAATGCCGCGCAACGCGCCGCGTACTTGCGGGATTTGGGCGTCGATCGTATCGTCACTTTGCCCTTTGACGACGCCCTCGCCGCCCTGTCGGCCCAGGCCTTTGCAACAAGGATTCTACGCGATAGGTTGCAGGCGACGGCGGTCGTTGCCGGCGCAAATTTTCAGTTTGGCAAGGACCGGGGCGGCCACATGGAGTTGCTGGCCGACCTGGGCCCCACCCTCGGCTTCAGCGTCCATGGCATCGACCTACACCAGGCCGCAGGGGCCTCGGCCAGTTCCACGCGCATCCGCGACGCTCTGGCTGCCGGACCCTACGATCAAGCCACTGCGCTCTGGGGCCGCAACTTTGTTTTGGAAGGGCAGGTGGTCCAGGGCGACCAACTGGGCCGAACCCTGGGGTTCCCGACCGCGAATCTTGATTGGGGGACCTATTTGCGCCCGCAGTTTGGCGTTTATGCCAGTCGGGCGCGCTTGCCCGACGGGCGCTGCCTCGACAGCGTGACCAACCTGGGCAGGCGACCCACGGTCGATGGCGTGCAGGAGCGGTTTGAAACCCATATTTTTGATTTCACCGAAGATCTCTACGGCGCGACCTTGCGCGTCGAACTAACCCACTTCATCCGCGCCGAACAAGGCTTTGACGGTTTGCCCGCGCTCAAGGCCCAAATTGCGGTGGACTGCGAGACTGCACGCGCTATGCTGGCCCAAACTCAAGATTCTGACCCATGACACGCGACTATAGAGACACGGTATTTTTGCCCGCGACGGACTTTCCCATGCGCGCGGGCCTGCGCGACAAGGAACCCGAGATCCTCAAGCTGTGGGAGGATTTGGACCTCTACAAGACCTTGCGCGCCCAATCGCAGGGCCGCGATAAGTTCATCCTGCACGACGGGCCGCCCTATGCCAACGGCGACATTCATATCGGCCATGCCCTCAACAAAATTCTAAAGGATATGATCGTCCGCTCGCAGCAGATGCTGGGCAAAGACGCCCCTTACGTGCCAGGGTGGGACTGTCATGGTCTGCCGATCGAATGGAAGGTCGAAGAAGCCTATCGGGCGGCGGGCAAGGATAAGGACCAAGTTTCGGTCGTGGATTTTCGCCGCGAATGCCGCGAGTTCGCGGAAAAATGGATCCAAATCCAAATCCCTCAGTTCAAACGCCTTGGCGTCCTCGGGAATTGGGACGATCCCTACAAGACCATGACTTACGCGGCCGAGGCGCAGATTGTGCGCGAGTTGGGCACGTTTTTGCAATCGGGCCAGCTCTACCGCGGGGAGAAACCCGTGCTCTGGTCGATCCCCGAGCGCACCGCCTTGGCCGATGCCGAGGTCGAGTATGGGCCGCACAAGTCGGTCACCATTTGGGTGCGCTTCCCCGTTGTGAGGACCCAGAACCCCGCCTTGCGCGATGCCAGCCTAGTGATTTGGACCACGACGACCTGGACGATCCCTGGCAACCGTGCGCTGGCCTGCCATGGCGACCTCACTTACGGTCTGTATCAAGTTGACGCGCTGGGCGAGGGATCGCGGGCACGCCCAGGGGAACGGCTGGTAATCGCCGATGATTTGGCGGCCGAGGTACAGACGGCGGCGAAAATTGCGACCTGGACCCGCCTGGGCGACGCGGGGCCCTTGGCGGGGACGGTCTGCGCGCACCCCTTGCGCGCCCTCGGGTTCGATCACGACGTGCCCGTATTTCATGGGGATTTTGTCACGGCCGACGCAGGCACGGGCCTGGTTCACATGGCCCCAGGGCACGGCGTTGAGGATTTTGAGCTGGCGCACCTGCACCATGGTCTTGAGGTACCGCAAACGGTGGCTGGCGACGGGACCTTCTATCCCCATGTGCCCATCTTTGCGGGGCTCTCGGTCTATGACGCCGACGGCAAAGACGGCACGGCCCTCGGCGCGATCTTACGTGCCTTGAGCGAACAGGGCGGGTTGCTGGCCAAGGGCAAGATCGAGCACGACTATCCCCATTCCTGGCGATCCAAGGCCCCGCTGATCTATCGGAACACGGCGCAGTGGTTTATTTCCATGGAGGACGAGCAAGGCGACCAAGGGTTGCGCGCCAAGGCGCTCAAGGCCATCGACAATACGGATTTCTATCCCCCGCAGGGCCAAAACCGCCTGCGGTCCATGATCGAAACCCGCCCCGACTGGTGCGTGTCGCGCCAGCGGCTCTGGGGGGTGCCCTTGCCGATCTTCATCGAAAAGGCCACGGGCCAGCCGTTGCGCGACCCTGCGGTCGTCGCCCGCATCGCCGACGCTTTTGACTTAGAAGGGGGCGATGCCTGGTTTGACAGCCCTGGGGAACGGTTCCTGGGTCCAAACTACGATCCAGAAGACTACGAGCAATCGCGGGATGTGGTCGAGGTTTGGTTTGATTCGGGCTCTACCCATGCCTTTGTGCTGGAGGCACGCGGGCAAGAACTGGCTTGGCCTGCGGATTTGTACTTGGAAGGGTCGGACCAGCATCGCGGCTGGTTCCATTCCTCCTTGCTCGAATCCTGCGGTACGCGCGATCGGGCGCCCTATAAGGGGGTCCTAACCCACGGCATGACCATGGACGGCGCGGGCAAGAAGATGTCCAAGTCGATCGGCAATACGGTGTCCCCGCTAGAAGTGGCGGACAAGTTCGGCATCGACATTTTGCGCCTTTGGGTCTGCACCACCGACTATCGGGGCGACCAGCGCCTCTCCGACGCGATCTTGAAAAAGACGGCGGACATCTATCGGCGGTTCCGCAATACTTTTCGCTATTTGCTCGGCGCGCTTGTGGACTTTACCCCGACAGGCCAATGGTCCCCCTTAGATTTGCCGGAGTTGGAGCGGTACATTTGTCACCGATTGAAGGAGACCGAGGACGCCGTCGATGCGGCTATGCGGGCCTACGATTTCCATGAGGCGTTCCAGCAGTTGCTGAAGTTTGTCAGCCAGGATCTTTCGGCGCTGTTTTTTGATGTGCGCAAGGATCGCCTGTACTGCGATGGTTTAGACGTGCCAGGCCGTCAACTAACGCTGGAGGTCATGGCGTGCGTCCTCGACTCGCTCACCACGCGCTTGGCGCCGATTTTGGTCTTTACCGTCGATGAGGTTTGGCAGGCGCGCCCGCCTGGGCTTCGCCGCGCGTCGGATCCCGCATCGGTGCACTTGCGCGACTTCCATCGTACATCGCCCGAATGCCTCCACCCCGAATTCGCCGCCAAGTGGGCCAAGATATTGGAGGTCCGCAAGGCCGTCCTCACGGCTTTGGAACGGGCGCGCGAAGAAAAGCGCATTGGATCTGCCCTCGAGGCACAAGTTGAGATCACAGCCCGTGCCGACATGAGGATGGCTTGCGCGGCAGTCGATTTGGCCGAACTCTGCATCATCTCGGCGGCCATCATGCGCCCTGGCAGGTCCTTGACCGTATCCGTCATGCCCGCCCAAGGGGAAAAATGCCCGCGCTGTTGGAACATCCGTGAGGACCTTCACGTAACGGGGGTTTGCTATCGGTGCGCTGATGTGCTGGAGGGTGCGTGAAGGAGGCGCGATCCCCGAACCTCTCGTTGATCGTTTTGCCCATCTTGGCGGCGGTGCTGCTGGTCGATCAAATTACCAAGGCCATGGCTGTCGCGCAGCTCTGCCTGTTTATTGGGGAGGCAGGGGCAACGGTCTGCCGTGAGATAAGCGGGATGCCATTGAGCGACGCAACGATCCTGGCGCAGAACAGGGTTGCGACGGGGTTCCCGCTGATCGAGCTCGATTTTCATCTCAATCCCAACGCCGCCCTATCGATCCCTCTGCCTGGGCCGATTTGGTTTGAACATACCTTGCTGGTGTCGATCATGGCCCTGTTGGTTTGGTGGCTGCGGGCCGAAGGCGGGCGCAACAATGCCATTGGCATCGGGTTGATTTTGGGCGGAGCCGTGGGAAACTTCGTCGATCGCCTGGTCCATGGGGCCGTGGTGGATTTCCTCGCGCTCAAACTCGGCACTTGGGTTCCCTTCATCTTCAATATGGCCGACGCCGCGATCACGGCGGGGGTCGTTTGGCTGTTCCTTGAGCAAGTGTGGCTCAAGCCGCGCCGCCAAGCCCAAACCGTCGTGACCTGAGGGGTCCAAAGGGATTCGCCCGACTCAGCCAATCAAATACCCAAAGAAAGAAAACTAATGCGCTTTATTTTGACTATTTTTGCGGCGGCCCTGGTTTCGGGATGCAATGAACTCCGCCGCGACACGCCCGATGAAACCAAGGTGCAGGTCTATCCCAAGTGGCAAGCTGCCCCAAGCAACACCCTGCCGGTTCCCGAATAGCTCGGTGTCGCCATGATTTACGCAGATGAACGCGCGCGGTTCGACGCGCAGGTTCAATCGGCCTACGAGTCGGCACTGGAGCGATGCGCCGCGGGGCTGCAACACATCACGTCCTGGTACCAGAACGGCAGCCTGCCGCTATTGCGCTTGCCCGAGGCGCGCGACGACTTGGCCGAGGTCGCCGATTTTGCCGCTGGGGTGCGGGCGCGCTTTGCCGACTTTATCGTCTTGGGCACGGGCGGGTCCAACCTAGGGGCCAAGGCTCTATTTGCCCTCGACCACTTGGGCTTGAACCAATCAACCCAAGGGATCCGCTGCCACTTTCTCGACAATGTCGATCCCGTGCCGTTTCGCGCCCTCATGGACCACCTGGATCCCGCCAAGACCTGTATCTTTGCCGTGTCCAAATCGGGAACGACCGCCGAAACCTTGAGCCAAACGGTGCTGCTGATCGACTGGCTGCAACGTGCGGGCGCCGATGTCGCTGCGCAGGTGGCGGTGCTAACCGAACCCAAACCTTCCCCGCTTAGACACCTCGCGACGCGCTTTGGCCTTCGATCCTTTGCGCACGACCCGCAGGTCGGGGGGCGGTTCTCGGTCTTTTCGATCGTCGGGCTGATCCCCGCTTTAGTTGCGGGAATCGACGCGGCCGCAGTGCGCGCTGGGGCTTGGTCGATTCTGGAACCGGTGCTGAACGGCGCGGCCCCTGGCGATGTTTTGGCGGCCCGAGGCGCGGCCTTGGCCGAGGCGCAGGTGCAGGCGGGCCGGACGCAAACGGTGCTGCTGCCCTACGCCGACCAACTCGCCGACTTTGGCCTTTGGTACCGCCAATTGTGGGCCGAAAGCCTGGGCAAGGACGGGCGCGGGACGACTCCCATCCGTGCCATGGGCACGGTCGATCAACACAGCCAGCTCCAGCTCTACTTGGACGGCCCGTCGGACAAGCTCTTTACCTTTATCGAAGTCGCGCATCAGCGCGTGCTGCCCGCCTTAAACGGTGACTTGCTGGGCCCCGACCTTGCCTACCTGCAGGGAAAATCGCTGGGCGATTTGCTGGTGGCCGAGTGCCGCGCCAGCGCCGACACTTTGGCGGCCAAGGGCCACCCCGTGCGCACCCTCCAAATCGACCAGGTCTCGGCCCATAACTTGGGCCAACTGATGATGCACTTTGTGTTGGAGACGATTTTGACGGCGCATCTATGGGGCCTCAACGCCTTCGACCAGCCGGCGGTTGAGAACATCAAGATCCGCACCCGCGAAGTGCTCGCAAGCTAGCGCCAGCCCCAGGAATGGCCTTCACCCAACTCGGTCCCGAGGATCCGCCAGCCGTACAGACCTTTTTAGCCAAGCATCGGCTGGTTTTGAGTGCGGAGCACGCGGGCCGCGCCGTGCCCACGTCTTTGGGCGACTTGGGCGTTGGGGAAGCCGATCAGCAGCGCCATGTGTGGTACGACATCGGCATGGACCGCGTGCCGTCCTTGGTGCGCCAACGCCTCGGCTGTTCTTTGGTGGAGGCCACCTATTCGCGCCTGGTCCTCGACGTCAATCGTCACCCTAGCGATGCCACAGCAATCCCTCAATGCGCCGACCAAGTTTCGATCCCCGCCAATCGGGGCCTGAGCGACGCCGAAATCGCCGCGCGCCATCAGGCCTTCCACGTTGCCTACCACGCTGGGCTTGGGCGCGTGTGCGATACCATCGCGCAGTTCGACCCGCAGGACGTGGGCGGGCCGCCGCTGCAGGTTTCCTTGCACTCCATGACCGACCGTCTGGCGAGCGACCCCACGCCCCGCCCTTGGCAGATTACGTTTTTGCACAACGAAGATACCCGCCTGGCATCGGCCTTGCGGGACTGGTTTGGCGAACGGGGCTTTGCCACCGCCCTCAACCAGCCCTACGATGCCCACGGCAAGACTGGGTTCACGCTCTACGCCCATGGTTATGCGCGCGGTTGGTTGCACGCGGCGGTGGAAATTCGCCAGGATCTTCTGTCCACAGAAAAGGCGTGCGCGACCTGGGCCGACCATTTGGCAGACGCGTTCAAGGACCTTATGGAGCGGCTATGACAACCATAACGGAAAAAATGCAAGCGGCGGCCTTTCGGACGCTCGTGGCGCACTTGCAAGACCGCACCGACGTGCAAAATATCGACCTTATGAACCTGTCGGGGTTTTGCCGTAACTGCCTGTCCAAATACTTGGTCGCCGCCGACGAAACGGGTGCCCTGACCTACGATGCGGCGCGCGAACACGTCTACGGCATGCCCTATGCACAGTGGAAAGCAACCTATCAGACCCAGGCGACCGCCGAACAGCGCGCCGCATTTCAGGAGTCGATCTAATGGCCGACGAAGACATGATGAACGAAGCCCCCGCCAAAGCGAGCGATCCGCATTTGACGAAGCTGATTGAGCGCATCGAGCGGATGGAGGAAGAGAAGCAAAACATCATGGCCGACATTCGCGAAATCTACGCCGAAGCCAAAGCCAAAGGCTACGATCCCAAAATCATGCGCAAGGTGGTCGCCATTCGCAAGCAAGACCCCGCCGATGTCGCCGAAACCGAGGCGCTGCTCGACACCTACTTGGCGGCCTTGGGTCAGTAATTTTGGGGGTGCGTGGCGTCCCGTCACGAGGTCCGTTCCATACCCCGTTGATTTGCTGAGCCGAAAAGGGTTTAGCCCCAGGGGAGGAAGCGCCCCAAGTGACCTTATATTTTTAAGAAAGTTCATCTAGTCCATGACCGTCTCTAGTTTGTCCGCCGATCTGATTCCCGACACGACCCGCGCCGCCTCAGACCTTTTTGACCACGATTTTGGCGACATGCAGGTGCCCGCTTTTTCGCAAAGGTCGGATTATGTCCCCGATTTGGACGAGACCTATCAGTTCGACTTTGAGACGACGTACGCCATTCTCGCCGGCTTTGCCCATAACCGTCGCGTCATGATCCAGGGCTATCACGGCACGGGCAAGTCAACGCACATCGAACAAGTGGCGGCGCGCCTCAACTGGCCCTGCGTGCGCATCAATCTCGATTCCCACGTGTCCCGGATCGATTTGATCGGCAAAGACGCCATCGTCTTGCAGGACGGGAAGCAAGTCACCGAATTTCGCGAAGGCTTGTTGCCCTGGGCGCTGCAACGCCCCGTCGCGCTGGTGTTTGACGAATACGACGCGGGCCGGCCCGACGTCATGTTCGTGATCCAACGGGTGCTCGAGGTTGACGGCAGGCTCACGCTGCTCGACCAGTCGAAGATCATTCGGCCCCATGACCACTTTCGCCTATTCGCCACCGCCAACACGGTCGGTTTGGGCGATACCACGGGCCTCTATCACGGTACCCAGCAAATCAACCAGGGCCAGATGGACCGCTGGTCCATGGTCACAACCTTGAACTACCTGCCGCGCGAGATGGAAGAGGCCATCGTTTTGGCCAAGGTGCCCGCCTACGATACGCCCGACGGCAAGCAACAGATCGCCGCCATGGTGGCGGTGGCCGACTTGACCCGCAAGGGCTTCGTCAACGGCGATGTTTCGACGCTCATGTCCCCACGCACCGTGATCGCTTGGGCCGACAATGCCCAGATCTTCGGGGGCCATATGGCGCGTGCCTTCAAGATGACCTTCCTCAACAAGTGCGATGAGACCGAACGGCCGATCATCGCCGAATTTTACCAGCGCGCTTTCGGGGAAGATGTGGGCAGTCTTGGGTCCATCGCGGGCGTCTAGCGCGGATTTGGACGATCCCATGGAGAAAACCTGCCTGACCTTCGATGTTTATGGCACCCTGATCGATTGGGAAGGGGGGATTTGGACCGCGCTACAGCCCCTGATCGAACAGCTGCCTGAGCCCTTGGCGCGGGAAGCGGCGCTCAATGACTTCGCGATTGAGGAAACGGCGCAGCAAGCCGCGACCCCTGGGCTGCTCTACGCCGATTTGTTGACGGTGGTGCACCAGCGTCTGGCGCGGCGCTGGGGCCTGTGGGTGAACGGCGCCGAATCGCGGACCTTCGGCGCTTCGGTTCCGCTCTGGCCCGCGTTTGCGGACAGCGTCGATAGCCTGCGTCGCTTGCGCGAGCGATTCAAATTGGTACCGCTGACCAACGTCGATCAGGTCAGTTTTGAAGGGTCGAACCGCCGCCTCGGCACACCGTTTTGGCGGGTCTTTACCGCAGGCATGCTGGGGTCCTACAAGCCCGATGCGCGCAATTTTCGTCTCATGCTGGCAGCGCTAGCCGCCGATGGCATCGCCCAAGACCAGGTTTTGCACGTGGCCCAGTCGATCCACCACGATCTGGTGCCCGCAACGGCTTTGGGCCTCGATAAGGCCTGGATCAATCGTCAGCAGGGCCGCCTCGGTGCGACCGCGAAGAACGATGGCGTGCGAACTGTCGAGGTCGAGTTCGCCGATATGGCCACCTTCGCCGATTGGGCCCTGGACGCCCTGTGATACCAGCGGGTCTTATGACTGATCCCTATGATCGCGAGTATAAGCGATGGCCGCTGGTATGACACCGATCTGGCGGCGGCCATTCGCCGAGTCACGGCGGATGGGGCGGGTTTAGGACATGGCCGTTACCCGACCCAAAACCGCGCTCGACGGGTTTCGGCGCGCGCAAAGCGCCACCTTGCGCGCGGTGACGGGGGAACAGGAGGTTGAGGCGGTCTATGCGGCCAACGCGCGCGGACGCATCGGCAACGAGGTCTATGTCTCCTCGCCGTCGGCAGACATGTCCTGGGATGAGCAAAATTTAACGCGCGGCGAATGCGACCAGGTCGCGCTGAAGATGGCTTACCACGACGCCGAAGCCCACGGCGCCCAAGCGCCCGTCGATCTGACGGCGCGGCAAATCTACGATGCGGTCGAACAGGTCCGCTACGAAGCGCACGGCACGCGCGGTATGACGGGGATGCGCACCAATCTATCGCGCGCTGATCAGGAACGGGCTAAAGCGCAGCGGCTCGACCTGGTGCAAACCCACCATGAGGCGCCCTTGGCCGAAGTCATGCGGTATTTGGCGCGCGAAGCCATTACGGGCGAACCCGTCCCCGAAGTGGCCCAGCGCGCGGTCGAGTTGTGGGAGGCCAATCTTGGGCCCGAGACGCACGACGCGCTCCAGGCGCTCAAGTCCAAAATCGACGATCAGCGGGCTTTCACCGAGGCGACCAAGCAGTTGCTGCGCTCGCTCGACTTCGACACAAGCGACAACCTCAGCGACGAACCCGCGGATCTGGACGACGAGGCGGACGATGAGGCGCAGGAAGACGAGGCGAGCGACGTCCAGGGCGAGGAAGACACGCCCGAACCGACCGATCAGTCCAAGACCGAAGACATAGAAGCCGACGGCGGCGACGCCGATCCCGACAGCACCGAAACCACGCAAGACTTCGAAGAATCCGACGAGGCCGACCGCGACGCCGAAGGCACCGATGCGCCCATGCCGCCGACCTACAGGCCCGAGTGGGACGACTTCACCGACGCGGACTATGCGGTCTATACGAGCAAATTCGACGAAGTCGTGCAAGCAGAAGAGCTGTGCGATCCCGACGAATTGGCGCAAAATCGCCTGCGGCTCGACCAACGCGTCCACCACATTCAATCGGTGGTGGCCAAATTGGCCAACCGTTTGCAGCGCCGCCTCATGGCCCAGCAGCAGCGCGCGTGGGACTTCAATCTTGAGGAAGGTTTGCTGGATACGGCCCGGCTTGACCGGGTGGTTCTGAACCCCATGGCGCCGCTGGCCTTCAAGTGGGAACAAGATACAGAATTCCGCGATACGGTCGTGACCCTACTGATCGACAATTCGGGGTCCATGCGCGGGCGCCCTATCGAGACCGCCGCCGTCTGCGCCGATGTCCTGTCGCGAACCCTGGAACGCTGCGGCGTCAAGGTCGAAATTCTGGGCTTTACGACCAAAAATTGGAAGGGGGGCAAGTCAAAGGAGCAATGGTTGGCCGAGTCGAAGCCCGCGCAACCAGGCCGTCTCAACGACCTGCGCCACATCATCTACAAAGGCGCCGACGCCCCCTGGCGCCGCACCCGCAAGAATTTGGGTCTCATGCTCAAAGAGGGCATATTGAAGGAGAACATCGACGGCGAAGCGCTGCTTTGGGCGTTCGACCGCCTCAAGGCCCGCCCCGAACAGCGCCGCATCCTCATGGTCATTTCCGACGGCGCCCCCGTCGATGATTCGACCCAATCGGCCAACTCGGGCGGCTATCTGGAAAAGCACTTGCGCAAAGTCATCACCCACCTGGAGGCCCGCCCCGACATGGAGGTTTTGGCCATAGGCATCGGCCACGACGTTACCCGCTACTACCAACGCGCCGTCACCTTGGTCGATCCCGAACAGTTGGGCGGGGCGATCATGGACCAGCTCGCTGACATGTTCGAGGACAAGACCCTAAGCAAGCGACGACGATAAGCGCGGCTCTCGTTTTAGCGGAGTCAAAGTCTCAAGTTGAGGGGCTTCAAGGCCATTCGCAGACTTCTTAACCCAACCTGTTCTCCACAAGCTGCGTCCAATAGGCGACCCCGTAAGGGATGGCGGTGTCATTGAAGTTGTAGGCGGGGTGGTGCAGGCCCGCGCTGTCGCCGTTGCCGATGAAAATATAGGCCCCAGGCCGTTCCTCGAGCATGTAGGCAAAGTCTTCCCCGCCCATAAGGGGGGTGCAGGCGCGCTCCACCTGATCTTCGCCCACCAGGGCGGCGGCGGCATCGGCGGCTTGGGTGGTTTCGGCCCGGTGATTGACCGTGACGGGGTAACTACGGCGGACGGTCACGTTCGCGGTGGCACCGTAGGTTGCGGCGATGCCGCGCGCCACCTCGCCGAGGCGGCGTTCCAGCTGGTCGCGGACGGCGGCGTCGAGGGTGCGGATGGTGCCCCCGATCTTGGCGCTGTCGGGGATGACGTTGTGGGTATTGCCTGCCTGGATTTGCGTGACGGAAATCACCGCCTGCGCCAAAGGGTCCAATTCACGGCTGACAAGCCCTTGCAAGGCTTGGACGATCAGGCTGGCGATGTAGATGGGGTCGGTCGACTGGTGCGGCATGGCGGCATGACCGCCGCGCCCGAGGATCTCGATATCAAAACCGTCGGGGCTGGCCATGATACCGCCAGGGCGAATGGCGAATTGACCCACCCCCAATCCAGGGAGATTGTGCATGCCGTAGACCTCATCGCACGGAAACCGATCAAACAAGCCGTCGCGGATCATGGCCTTGGCCCCTGCGCCCCCTTCCTCTGCCGGTTGAAAAATCAGGTACACAGTCCCTTTGAAGTTGCGGGTTTCGGCTAAGTGCTTGGCCGCGCCCAGCAACATGGCGGTATGGCCATCGTGGCCGCAAGCGTGCATGCGCCCTGGGTGCTGCGACTTGTAGGCATGATCCTGGGCTTCCTCAATCGGCAGACCGTCCATATCGGCGCGCAAGCCGATGGTCTTGCCCTCGGGGTCGCGCCCGCGAATCACGGCGACCAAACCTGTTTTGCCAAGGCCTTCATGGACTTCATCGACCCCAATCTCGCGCAGCTTTTGGGCGACGAAGGCGCTGGTCTTGGTTTCTTTGTAGCCTAGCTCGGGGATTTGATGTAGCTGCTGGCGCCAGTCGGTGACGAGGGGATGGTCGGCCTGGATCGAGTTGGACAAAGTCATGGGGCCTTGATAGGCGGGTCTTTCCCATAATACCAGTTCTCCTTAAGAATGACTTTTTTTGAACTGGTATAAGGGTCGCGACTGCGGCCCCCGCAGCGACCCCGAGAATAGCGCGAAAGCGCCTCGGGGTATAAGCGGAGGCCCCGTCGGAGGCGAAACGCGAAGCGTTTCTGCCGTGAGACATACACAAGTCAGCAGGAGATTGGTCATGATCAAGCGAATATCGTCGGTGAGCGATCTAGAGGATCGATACGGGTATTGCCGCGCCGTGGTCGCGGGCGGGTTTGTCCATGTGGCTGGAACCGTGGCGGGGCCCGAGGTGCCCGAGGACGCGGCGTCCCAATGCCAGTCCGCCCTCGCGCGGATCGCCGCCGCGCTAGAGGACGCAGGGAGCGGTTTTGATCGAGCCGTTCGTGTCACCTACTACCTGCCCGAGTTAGCGGATTTTGAGGCGTGCCAACCGCTGCTGCAAACCACCTTTGGCCCGAACCCGCCCGCAGCGACCATGATCCAGGCGGGCCTAATCGATCCCAAGTACAAAATCGAAATCGAATTGACCGCGCTTGCCAGTGACTGAATTCCAGCGGAAAAATTAAATGCCATGCCGCTTGCGCGGGGTCACTTCAAAACCGCGCCCTTCATGAGCAGCACCATATTGGCGTGGGTTGGGGCGGTGCCGAGGCTTTCGATTTTATGCGGCAGGTCGCAGCGGTAGCGCAAGATATGGCCCGCCTGCCCTTCAAAGGCGTCATCGCCGCTGGTCACACGCACCTGGCCCGAATAGAGCGTCAGATTCTCGACCGACCCTGGTGCATGGGGTTCTGATTCCAAAACCCCCCCAGGGTCGGCGTCGAGATCGTAGACTTGCACCCAGTCCACGACGTTGGACCAGCCGGTAATGCGCAAGCGGAATTTGCCGTCTTCGGATGTGAGGATCGGGATTTGCGCGCCCGAGGCTTTTTCGATCAAGGCAGGGCGCTGTTCCGAGCGCAAGACTTCCTCGATGGACGTATCCAAGGCCTGCGATAGGCGCCAAATGGTGCCGAGCGTGGGGTTGGTCTCATTGCGTTCGATTTGCGAAATGATCGACTTAGCGACCCCCGATTTCTCCGCGAGTTGGCCTAAGGTCAGGTCGTAGGACTGGCGCAAGCGCAGGATGGTTTTGCCCAGTTCAGGGGAAAATTCCGCCGCCGTATCCTTTTTTGCGCTCATGGGTCTAGGCTTTAGGCTTAACTGGGCTAGGGAGCAAGGAATGAGGCTGGTACACCCCAAACTCGACTGGCGCGACGCGAGCCCTGTTGCCGCTGAATACGGCGACATCTATTTTTCGCCCGACGATGCCTTGGGCGAGGTACGCCATAACTTCATCGCGCGCGTGGCGCCCCTGTTCGGGCAAGGTCGCACGCTCGTGATTGGCGAAACGGGCTTCGGGACGGGCTTGAATTTTTTGCTGACCTGGAAAGACTGGTGGGCACGCCGACGCCCTGAAGATCGGCTGATCTTCGTTTCAACGGAGGCGCATCCGTTGCGGCCCGAGGACGCGCGCCGCGCCCTCGCCCCCTTCGCGGAAATCGCCGACCAAGCGGCCCCGCTGCTCGCCGCCTGGCCCGTCGGCATTCCAGGGCCGCATCGGCGGTTTTTTGCGGGCCGCGCGGTCGAGTTGTGGGTTCTGCACGGCGACGCGCTGACCGAATTGCGGCGGCAGACCTTCGTGGCCGACGCCTGGTACTTCGACGGGTTCAATCCCGCCACCAACCCCGGGCTCTGGTCCCAAGACCTGCTCCATCAATGCGTCCGCCTCATGGCCCCAGGGGCGGTTGCGGGCACCTTCACCGTGGCGGAGGCGGTGCGGCAACGCCTCGCCGACGTAGGTTTGCAGTGCGCGCGTATTGCGGGCTTTGGCCGCAAGCGTCACTGCCTGAAAATCTGGAAACCTGGTACCTCGCCAGCGCGCGCGCCCTTGCAAGCGCGCACCCTCCATATCGACGGCGACGGCATCGCGGCGGCGGGGCTGGCCTGGGCCGCGCGCACGCGAGGGGCGGCGGCCAGTTGGTCGGGGGTGGGCGCGCACCATGCCCACCGCGCCAGCGGGAATCCCGCCGCCCTGGTCAATTTTAAGCCGACCCAAGCCCCGCAGGTGCCGAGCAATCGCTGGCTCGCCGCCAGCTTGGCCCATGTCCAGCCGATTTACGCCGATCTTTGGTTGCCTGGGCGGGGCACGCTCAAGCCCGCCGCGACGCTGGCGCAAGCCGCCGACTTTCGCGCTTGCTTGGCGGCCATGGGCTGGACCGAAACCGCGCTGACCTGGGCCGACGAGGGGCTATTCAGCCCGCTCGCAGGGTACGTGGCGCCTGCCGAAGTTATGGAACAACTCAGGGCGGACATTCGGCGGGGGCCAGCCGATGAAGGAGCCACCGTGGTCCATGCGAGAGGGTTCGGCACCGTAGCGCAGGCCCCGTCGCTGGCCGCCATCCTTCGGCGCAACTTGGGCCAGGTGGACCTCTTCGCAGCAGGGGAGTGTCCGCAAGTCCCCTATCCCGTGACCTACAGGGGATACCTCAGCCCCGTCTTCAAGGGGCGGGTTTTGGCGGGGTCCACCTACGATCGCAACCCCGATTGGACGGCACCCGAGGCCTTGACACCGCGGCACGACGCTACCGAGACGATTGCGGCCAAGGCGCGGGCGGCGGGCTTTGACCTGACCGCGTCGCCCGCCCAATCCTTCGTTGCCGCCCGCGCCTTTGCCAAGGATCATCGCCCCTTGGTTGGGCCAACGCGGGAGGGGGCCTGGGTCCTTACTGGGCTGGGCTCGCGCGGATTTTTGACCGCACCCTTGTTAGGGGAGATTTTGTTGGATCAGGTGGAGGCGCGCGCGGCAGCGGGCGTGCCGACCTACGATTTTGCGGCGTGCCTGCATCCAGGCAGGTTTGCCGCGTGAGTTTGAGCGTGCCCGACGCACTGGCGCAGGCCCGGCTGCGGGCGCTTGCCGCCCATACCCGCAAGTGGTCGCCGAAAATCAACTTGGTCGCCAAATCGACCTTAGCCGACGTGGAGGCGCGCCATGTGCAAGATTGCGTACAGCTCGCCCAATTTCTGCCCGATCGGTCCGCAGCGATCATGGATCTGGGGTGCGGCGGCGGCTTCCCTGGTTTGGCGCTGGCCTGCTTGGGCTACACCAATCTGACCTTGGTCGATTCGGATCGGCGCAAGATCAGCGCCTGTCGGGCGTTCTTGCGCGACCAAGGGCTGTCCGCCACCTTGATCGCCGAACGCATTGAGGCGCTGCACGTTTCGGGGTTTGCGGTGGTGACGGCACGGGCGCTGGCGCCGCTTGCGCGCTTATTGCGCTGGTCGGTGCCCCTGTTGGCACCTGGCGGGCGGGGCCTGTTCTTGAAGGGCGCGCAGGTGGACAGCGAGATTGCGGCGGCGCAAGGGGTGGCGGATTTTTGCTATCGCAAGCATCCGAGCCTGTTGTCGGGCGGCGGCTGCGTGCTAGAGGTCCGCCATGTTCAGATTCGCCCCTAAGCCCGCGGGGTCCGAGACCGCCCGCGTTCTCGCCATTGCCAACCAAAAGGGCGGGGTCGGGAAGACCACGACCGCGTGCAACTTGGCGGCGGCGCTGGCGGCGCTCGACCAGCGGGTCCTGCTGATCGACGCCGACCCACAAGGCAACGCCTCCACAGGGTTCGCCATGACCGACCGCACCCAGAACCTCTACCATGTGCTCGTCGGCGGCAAAGCGGCCAAGCGTGCCGCACGACCCACGCGCATCACGGGGCTCGACCTAATCACCGCCACGGTCGATTTGGCGGGGGCAGAGCTGGAGCTGATCGACCAAGAGGGCTGGAAAATGACGCTGGCCAAGGCCCTAGCGCCCCTGCTCGCCGCCTACGACTTCATTCTGATCGACTGCCCCCCCGCCCTGGGGCCGTTGACCGTCAACGCCCTGGGCGCCGCCGATTCGGTTTTGGTGCCCCTGCAGGCTGAGTTCTACGCGCTAGAGGGGTTGTCGCACCTCGTGCGGACCATCGACCGCTTGCGCAAAACCCTGAACCCCAACCTGTCGCTTGGCGGCATCGTGCTGACCATGGTCGATGGCCGCAATCGCCTATCGGTGCAGGTGGACGCCGATGTGCGCGCACACTTCGGCACTAAGGTCTTCAACACCAGCATCCCGCGCAACGTGCGCGTGTCGGAGGCCCCGTCGCACGGCCTGCCCGTCACGGCCTACGATCCGCGCTCGGCGGGCGCGCAGGCCTATCGGGAATTGGCGCTAGAACTGATGCGCCGTCATGGCTTGGTCACGCAAGAAAAACCGCCGAAAGCCGCCGCATGAGCAAAAAAGGTCTGGGCACGGGCCTCACCTCGCTCTTGGGCGAGGTCAGCGCCGAGGCGGCGGGCCTGACGCATCTGCCGCTCGAACAATTGCAGCCTGGCCGCTTTCAACCGCGCCAAGCCTTCGATGACACTGCCCTCGACGAGCTGGCCGATTCCATCGCCAATTCGGGCTTGCTGCAGCCGCTGCTGGTTCGGGAAATCGCCCAGGATCGCTACGAAATCATCGCAGGCGAGCGGCGCTGGCGGGCCGCGCAGCGCGCGCGCTTGGGCGAAGTTCCCGTCCTGATCCGCGACTTTGACGACGCGCGCGCTTTGGAACTGGCCATCGTTGAAAATGTGCAGCGCGAGGACTTGGGTCCGATTGAGGAGGCGCGCGGCTATCAGCGCTTGCTCGACGAATTTGGCCATACGCAGGCCACAGTCGCGGGGCTGGTCGGCAAGTCGCGCCCGCACGTGGCGAACCTCATGCGCCTCCTAACTTTGCCATCGAGCGTCCTGGACTTGGTGCAATCGGGGCACCTGTCGGCGGGTCATGCCCGAGCACTGATCGGTCACGACGGCGCCGAGGCCCTGGCGCGGCAGACGGTCGCAAAGAACCTGTCGGTCCGTCAAGTCGAAGCCCTGGTGAAAAACCCTACCGCCGCGGGCGACCCCAAGGCCAAGAGCGCCGACATTCGTCTGCTAGAGGAAGAACTAACCCAAAACTTGGGCCTCAGCGTCGAAATTCGCGCGCGCGGCAAGGGCGGAGAACTGCGGATTCGCTTCGGGTCCAATGAACAACTGGACGATCTAATCGCAAAACTGGGCGGGCGCGGGAGCTAATTCTGGCGGAATTTTGGACCGATCTCTTAACCAACATGCAATTGAGCATCTCTACACGCACGGCTCCGAAGTCATCTTCTCGACCAAGTACTACGTAGTCTCTTCGTTGATATTTCGACCTCAAGACCCTTAATTGCTCTCGTTTCTATATCCTAACCGATCTTGACAGGATTAGGAAGAATAGCCATAAAAAGTATCGAGATTCACTACAGACGGAGACCACGCATGTCGCTCTATCAACAAATTGAAAAAGCTAAGAAAGAAGTATATACGGATACAATTCAAATGTCTGTAAGCGAGCTATCTTCCATGTATGACGAAGATGAACTTATCGTTGCTCCAGAATTTCAACGACTCTTCCGTTGGGACATTCATCAAAAGTCTAATTTGGTCGAGAGTATATTGGTAGGAATTCCAATTCCATCTGTTTTTGTTTTCGAACGAGAAGATGGGAAGTGGGAGTTAATTGATGGTTTACAACGCATGTCAACGCTTCTTGAGTTTCAGGGTAAGCTAAAGGTCGACGGATTAGTTCAGCGTCCAACAAAACTTGAAACCACCAAATACTTGAGCGAATTAAAAAACGTTGTTTGGAACAGTGATGCGTGGAATAATGGTGTAAAAGTGGAGGGGGGTAATGTAAAAGAGTTAGAAAAATCTCTCCAACTAAGACTAAAACGTGCCCGGATTCCGGTAGAAGTTCTGAAACAACCAAGCGATGAGAATGCAAAATTCGAGCTTTTTCAAAGGCTTAATAGAGGAGGTAAGTTTGCAAACGAACAAGAAGTTCGAACCTGTATCATGGTTATGCTTGACCCCAAATTTGTAACCGATCTTAGAGAACTGGCTGGATCTGAAAAATTCAAAATAGTATTTGGAATCAATGAGAAGCAAAAAGAAGAGCAAAGAGATCTTGAGTACGCCACACGATGCTTGGTCAGCATGGAAGAGAATTTTGATATTTCATACAATGACGTAAATAGTTTCTACACAAGAAAAATTACCGAGCTAATCGATTCTGATAAACATACGAAGGTGTTTCACAGATTTCGTGAAGTTCTAGATTTTTTTCATTCAGAATTTGGCGAGGAAGCTCTGAAACCTACAACAGAAGAATCTCGCAGGGCAATTACTTTTCGGAATATTGAACTTGTATTTGTAGGGGTTTCAAGAAATTTCGACCGAATTAGGAAACTCCCAAAACCTGTAGAATTCATTAAGGAAAGAGCCGATATCTTGTGGAAGAAGGTTCCAGATCAAGATTTTTCAAAGTCAGGTTTGCGATCCACCCAACGACTTGGTGCAACGATTCCGTTTGGTGAAGAACATTTCAAACCATGATCGAGAATCTGGGGAGGCGTAGAATTTGGAGAGTTAAGGAACTTTCCTCTTTGATTATTTCTTTGAAGTCCGCAAGTCAGAGTGATAAAGCAGTAGTTCAGCGCTGTTGTGTGGTTATGTGTTATGCTCATTGGGAAGGCTTTTTCTCAGATGGAATCAGAGAAATTCATGGTTTCTTTTCAGAACAGAAGATTCCAATGTCTCGCATAAGTGGCGACATAGTTATTTCGGCACTTCAGTCAGAGTTTGATAGATATCTTGATGGAAAAGGGAAGCGTACTCTGAAACGTGAAATCGTACAAAAAATCAAGGAAAAGACTCATGATCCAATCGGAAAAGATTTAACTGTTTTACTTCCAAACTCAAAACTCGATTATGAAACCGCTTGCTTCGCGTTGGAAACTTTGGGAACAAGTTGTCCTTTTGAAAATGATCGTATTTTTATAGATAAGCAGTTGGTAAAATGGAGAAATAAAATTGCCCACGGAGATTATATGAGGATCAGTGAAGCGGAGAATCACGTCAGAAAAACCATTGATCTTATTGACAAATCTCAGGAGTGCTTCAATGAAATTTATTCTAGTCACGTGGCTTAGCTCTACGTTCTTTTTTTACTTTAGCTATCCGATTCACGTTGACGAGGAATAGACGATAGTGGGAACTTTCGAAGGTCAAGTCGCATCGCGAAGAAATGCTCGGGTGAGACAAAAAACTCTGATGAATAATACCAGCGGCGGTAACTTTTGACTCGTAAAAATGTCTTTTCATTTAGCTCGTAGTGTGATTCGTGTTTCCTTTAAGCAGGAGGTACATATGGCCATAATAATCACACGAACAGATCATAGCGCAAAGGGGTTGAGAAAGTTTGCAGCGCAGAGCAAGGATTCCAATGCCTCGCGTCGGGTACTAGCCATAGCGATGCTTCTTGAGGGTAGCTCTCGTAAGTTTGCAACTGAATGCTGCGGTATGGATCGCCAAACACTTTGTGATTGGGTTCATCGTTACAATCTCGAAGGTATTACTGGCTTATCAAATCGCATCGGAGGTGGATCTAAGGCCCTGCTTAATGAAGAACAGCTGGGTCAGCTTGCGTCATGGGTTGAGGCTGGACCTGATCCTAAAAGTGATGGCGTTGTGCGCTGGCGTCGAGCTGATCTAGCAACGCGGATTAAGAAGGAGTTTGGCATCACAGTGCACGAACGCACTGTGGGTGACTATCTGGCCAGGTTAGGCTTCGTGCGCATGACAGTCCGACCAGAGCACCCCAAGACCAATCAAGAGGCTCAGGAGGATTTTAAAAAACTTCACACAAACTGTTGACGGCCATTTACCCAGCCATGCACGGGGCAAGCCCCTAGAGGTCTGGTTTCAAGACGAAGCACGTGTTGGTCAACAGGGCA
Organism: Alphaproteobacteria bacterium; assembly: GCA_965229645.1. Taxonomy (GTDB): domain Bacteria; phylum Pseudomonadota; class Alphaproteobacteria; order UBA7985; family UBA7985; genus CAXQZM01. Next base: position 1,690,192 of record OZ245893.1, on the reverse strand, counting down.
CAATCACGCGGATATGGGCGCGCAAAGGCACACGTCCACGCGCCCCGCGGGATACACGTTATACATGGAGCTATATTCTTGGGGCAGCTTGTCCGTCGCGGGGCGTTGCAGCAGGACTGATCTTACCGTACGTAAACGCTGATGCCATGAACCAGCATCTGAACGAGATATCAAAAGTAGTTTCTCCTGACGCGCATGCGGTCCTGATCCTTGACGGAGCAGGTTGGCATGGAGCTAAAGCTTGGACGTTCCTAATAACATCACGCTCTTAAAACTACCTCCTTATGCCCCAGAACTTAACCCAATGGAAAATGTTTGGGCATATCTGCGTGGGAATAAGCTTGCCATAACTGTCTTCGACACTTTTGAGCAGATAGTCGAAAAATGTGTGGAGGCCTGGAACTTTTTCGCCAATGACAAACAACGTATCATGTCAATCACACAAAGAAATTGGATAAGCGTCAATTGATCCCGCCGCTGGTATAAGTTACTATTAACCCGAGTCAGCACAGGCGGAGCCCTCGTAGACCGCCACAGCATCCCCCAAGACATCCAAGTCGGGGGCAACGCCCAATCCAGGTGCGCTCGGCGGCGTGACAAACCCTGCTGCGTTGCGGCTGCCCTGCCCAGGCACGGGATCAAGGGCCAGATGGTCGTGGCACAGCCAGGTGGCAAGACGGTTGGCCGCAGGCGTCGCGGCGGCGAGGTGAATGGCCGCCGTATCTGCGAGCGCGCTGCCGCCCACATCCTCGATATGCATGGCCCAGCCGACGCCGACGCCCAAATCGCGAATCTGCTTGGCGCGGGTCAGGCCACCGACGCGATTGGGTTTCACTTTGACGCCTTCGCCGACCCCGCGTTTCCAGGCGTCCAGATGATCGCCAAAGGTGTGCAAGCATTCGTCGAGCATCAGCGGCTGCGGCACCCGCGCGGCGACGTGCGCGCATTGGTCTAGGGTTTCGCACGGCTGCTCGACCCAAGACCTTGAAGTCACGGCGTTCAGGACGGCGATGGCCACGGACGGGGTCCAGGCGCGATTGACGTCGAAGGTCACGGCCTCGTCGGCCTCTAGCGCACCCTCAATGGCCTCGATGCGGGCGCGATCCATGCGCGGATCGGTGCCGCCGACTTTTGCCGAGTGGACCCGATAGCCCTTGGATGAGGCTTCGCGGATGCGCGCGATCATCTCCTCGGGCGTACCCGTGGAAATAGAGGAGTTGACCGCAACGGGGCTCGCGCTGGCCCCGCCCATGAGCGTCCAGAGCGGCAAGCCCGCGTGCTGGCCCAGAATGTCCCAGGCCGCCATATCCAGCGCCGACTTGGCGGCGGGATGACCTGGCAACTGCAGGTCCATGGTATCATTGAAGGCCTCCAGCGCGCAGGGGTTCTGGCCTAGAAGCGCGGGTGCCAGCGTTTGGATGCCCGCCCGCACCCCAGGGCCGTGGGCGGGCAGATAGGTATGGCCCCAAGGGCAGCTTTCGCCCCAGCCGCTCAGGCCCGCGTCCGTATCAATCTTGACGAAGGTCGAATCCAGCTGCTCAAACCGCAGGCGCCCGCCCGAAAGACTGTAGGGCGTGTGCAAAGGCAGATCGACCTGATAGACGCTAATTCGGCTGATGCGCATGGGCGTCACGTCCTCGTGCGTGCGGCCCGCTGCTCTAGTCGCGCTTCAAATTGATTGAGGGTTTTTCCCGCGCCCATGTCGTGCTTGGCCAACACGCGCTGGAGGGCGACCAGGCACTCATCGCGCACGGCCTCTAACTCACGGATCGACTTGCCTTGCGCTTGGGCTTCGGTGCCGCCCGCAAATCTGTCGATGATCGCCTCGGTCAGCGGCGGGGCTTGTAGGTGCGTCCAGGGCAAGTCCAAGGCGGGGCCAAACTGCTTTAGGAAGTGGCGCGCGCCGCCTTCGCCGCCGCCGAGCATGTAGATCTGGTTCATGCCCATGATCGCCCAGCGCAGACCAGGCCCATAGACGATTGACTCGTCCAACTCGCCCGTCGTCGCGATATCATCGTTCAGCGCGTGCAGGATTTCGCGCCACATGGCCTCCTGCAGGCGATCGGCAAGATGGCCTGGCACCTCGCGCCGGACCAGGAGGGCGTGCATGCCGAGGGATTCGTAAAAGGCCTTGGCCTGGTCTTTGGCGTGCGCGGCGGTCTGCTTGCCGCCAACGATTTCGACCAGCGGGCACAGATAGACGGGGTTGAAGGGATGGCCGACCAAAATACGCTCGGGGTGGCGCAGGTCCGCCTGCAACTCGGACGGCATGAAGCCCGATGTCGAGGACGCGATCAGAACCGAGGCAGGGGTGCGCTGGCACACCTTCCTCAAAGCGTCGCGCTTTATGTCGAGGACTTCGGGCACGTTTTCTTGGACGAAATCGGCTTTGGCGGCCAGCTCGTCCAGGTCCGTCGTAAAACTGAGCTGTCCCTTCGGCGGGACCGCCATGCCTTCGGTCAGTTGATCGAGGCCCTGGGCCGCGACCTCAAGGGTGCGTTGCAGGACCCCTTCCATCTTGGCGTCGATGTCGTAAGCCACGACATCGTACCCGCCGTGCAAGGCGCGGGCGGCCCAGCCGCCGCCGATCACGCCCGTCCCTAACAGGCCTAAGGTGCGAATTTGGCCCATGCGCGTATCTCCCAACTTGGTGCTTTTGCGCCAAGCTTAACCCAGGGCGAGGTGCGCGGCTACGTCATTTAGGGTCATGGCGCAGTCAGAAAGAGACGCTTGCCAATCGTCCTTGACAGTTTGGTCGGCGGCGTCGCTCACGTATTTTACCGCTGCAAAAGGGACGTCAAAGACGCGGCAGACCTTGGCGAGGGCAAAGGCTTCCATCTCCACGACGCAAGGACTAGGCGGCAGCAGGGCGGGATCGTCAAGAAACTGATCGCTGGTGTAGCAATCGGCCTCGACCAAACCCTCGATCCCCAGGTCAAAATCGGGGTGCAGATGGCGGGGATGATTGTCGAACGGGGTCGCGCCGCGCGGAAAGTCGAGGCCTTCGCACCGCATATCCCACTGCCAGCAGGTCGTGACCTTCACCAGCGTACCGCGCCCCAAACCGACACCCCCCGCCGAGCCAAGGTTGACGACGGCCCTGGGCTTGGGATGTTCCGCTAAGTAACGCGCGAGCGTCAGCGCCCCGTTGACCTTGCCCACGCCAGTGATGAGGGGGTCGTGGCCCGTCAACTCCCCCGCCAAAGCGCAGACGAGCAAGACCACTAAAGCACGCCGCGCTCTTCCAAGACCGTGCGCGCATGGCGAAAGCACTCGAGCGCTTGGGGGACGCCGCAATAGATCCCGATCACATGGCACGCGGCCCGAATCTCTTCCTTGGTCACGCCGTTGTTGAGCGCGCCGCGCAAATGGATTTCAAATTCGTGCATCTTGCCCAAGGCCCCGATCATGGAAAGGTTCATGAGGCTGCGCGTTTTGGCATCCAGCGTATCATCGCCCCAGCCAAAGCCCCAACACCAAGCGGTCATGGCTTCCTGAAATGGACGGGTGAAGTCATCGGCAGCCGCCAAGTTTTTCTCCACATAGTCGGTGCCCAACGTGGCTTTGCGCCGTTCGAGGCCCAGGTCAAATTTGTTGTCCATGGCGTGTCTCCAAAAGATCTGATGCGAGGGGGTTTGGCAGGCCGCTAAAGAGCCTAAAGTCAAAGCGCAATGCGGAATCGAATCAGGATGGGTCGTCGCAGAATATGGGCGCCACTGCAGGGGTTTGGGACGACGTTCTAGACAACAGGCCCTCGTGTGACTAAACCTCAGAATGGTCTCGTACCTTTACCGTCTCCTAAGGACACATAGCATGACCCAAGAAGAACAACGCTTCGCTGACGACAGGATGCGCGCCGAAATTGCCAATTTATTCTCCGAAGCAAAGCGAAATACGGCAGCTTCCGAGAAGCTTAGCGCTGAAATCGCCAAGACCATCGCCGAAACGGCCAAAATTAAGACCGAAAGGGCTTGGATTCCCATAACCGTTACCGCGGCCGCGACAGCGGGTGCAATGGCTGCCGTGACGGGACTCATCCAGGTTTTTGCCTAGGCCGTATCTCCTTTAGTGCGGCGTCTGCCCGCTTGGTGGCGTCGTTCCGCCTATTGGTTGGTGGATGGCCTTGGTTTTTGGTTCCTATCCAAAAAAACACTCTTGCCTTCGACGCGCTTTTCCCTTCGGTGCTTTGAGTGTTCGAGATTTTGGCGCAAGACTGGCTGATCTTTGCCGCGCTCCTAGTGGGGGCGGCGCTGGTCGCGGGGTTTTTGGCGGGTCTGTTCGGCATTGGCGGCGGCGCCGTCATGGTGCCCGTCTTTTCTGAAGTTTATGTTTGGGGTGGAACCGACCCGATTGTCGCGCAATTTGTGGCCGTGGGCACGTCTTTGGCCGTGATCGTTCCGACGTCGCTGCGCTCGGCGCGGGCGCATCTGGCGGCGGGTAACGTCGAACGCCAGGTCGTGCGGGCCTACCTTTGGTTTGTGCCCTTGGGCGTCGTCGGCGCGCTTGCCTTCGCCACCTTGGACTGGGTCAAGGGGACTCAAGCGTTGCGGCTCACGTTTGGCGTCATGGCCGCGCTGATCGCCGCCTACATGCTGTTGCAAGCCAAAGAAGTTCGCTGGCGTCATACAGGACCGACGCCGGCGCTGACGCAAATTGGGGCCACCGTGATCGGCTTTCTCTCGGTCTTGATGGGCATCGGCGGCGGCCTGATGAACAACTTGTTCATGATGGTTCAAGGCACGCCGATCAAGCGCGCCATCGGTACCTCGGCAGCGGTCGGGACCTTGATTTCCGTGCCTGGTGCGCTGGGGTTTGTATGGATTGGCTGGGGAGCAGCAGGGTTGCCGCCCTTCACCTGGGGCTATGTCAACTGGCTCACGGTTCTGCTCGTGATCCCGATCACCGTGCTTATGGCCCCCGTGGGCGCACGCCTGACCCAGCGCTTACCTACGGCCCTGACCTCGCGCCTGTTCGGCGCTTTCTTGTTGCTGGTGGGAACGCGGATGCTTTGGACCGTTTGGACCTCTTAGTGGTTAAGGGCGAAGGCTCTCAACCCGATCTAAAATCCGTATTGGCGGCTTGGCGGGTGCAGGATCTGCCCTGTCGGCAGCACGCCGAGCGAGAAAACAGGGTCTATGCTGTCGGCGTGCCTGCGCGCTACGCCCTCCGCGCCCACCGTCCCCGTTTGCGCACGAAGGACCAAATCGAGGCCGAGTTGACCTGGATGGCAAGCTTGGCCGACCAAGCCCTGCCCGTTCCGCGCCCCGTGCCAACCCAGGACGCGGCGCTGGTGCTGGATCATGACGGCCAGCTCTATTCCCTCGTGACTTGGTTGCCTGGGTTCCCGCTCGGGCAGGGGCAGGTCCCGCTTACCTTGCCCGACCCCTTGCAAACGTTCCGCGCCCTGGGCCGCCTCCTCGCCCGCCTCCATGCGCTCACGCCGCCCGCCGATTTGGACCGACCTCGCTGGGACGCCATGGGATTGGTCGGGGAGACGCCGCTGTGGGGCAGATTTTGGGATCACCCCGACTTAAGCCGCAGCGAACGAGACCTGCTGCGCGCCGTTCGGGATCAGGCTCGGCAGGAACTGCAAGCGCTCGATCTGCCCAACCAGCTGATCCATGCCGATCCCTTGCAAGAAAACGTCCTCGTCGAGGGCACGCAGGTGGCCCTAATCGACTTCGACGATTGCGCCTACAGCTACCTCTTGTTCGATCTGGCAACGGCGCTGGTGCAGCGCCTGCCCGACCCAAGGTTCGCCGATCTGCGCGATGCTTTGATCGAAGGTTACGGCGGCTGCGACCGTCAAACCCTGGCTTTGCTGTTCGTCGTGCGCTGCCTTACCTACGTGGGCTGGATCCAAGACAAGATGACCACCCCCCTGGGCCGCGCCATGTCGCAGCGCATCCTCGCCCGCGCGCTAACCCAGGCCAAGGCCTATGCAGAGGGCCAAAGTCCGATTTATACCGACGGCGATTGAGAAGGGTTCTTGTGGTCGCGGGTATCGGACTGCGCCTGCGACCCCGAAAGCCGAAACGCGAAGCGTTTCTGCCGTGAGACACAAAACGGCTAAAAAGTGTCAACTTTTTTAGCCGTTGATATTAGGGGTATGGCATGTTCCATGTGGCGGCCTTTTACCAGTTTGCCGATGTTCCCGCCTCGCGGGCGCTGCGGGACAGGTGGTATGGGGAAGCGCGCAAGCGGCGGATTAAGGGAACTCTGTTGCTTGCCAACGAGGGGATTAACGGAACCCTAGCCGTGCCCCTTAGCCCAGAACCGCTGGCCCAATTTTTGGATCAGGTTGTTGGTGCCGTTCCGCGCTTGAGCAAGATCGAGCGCAAGTGGTCGCAAACCGACAAGGACCCGTTCCGAAAATTGAAGGTCCGCCTAAAGGCAGAAATCGTCACGCTGGGGGTCCCTGGCACCGATCCGCGCACGTCGGGCGGGGAGGCCGTGGGCGTGGACCGCTGGAACCAACTGCTGGCCGACCCCGACACGCTGGTGCTGGATACGCGCAACGCCTATGAAGTCGCCCTGGGCAGTTTTGACGGGGCCATCAATCCCAAGACCGCCAGCTTTCGCGACTTCCCCGCCTATGTCCAGGCCCATCTTCAGGGTCAGGAAGACAGGCCCATCGCCATGTTTTGCACCGGCGGCATCCGCTGCGAAAAGGCCAGCGCTTATTTGCGCGATCAGGGCTTTGATCGGGTCTATCAGCTCGACGGCGGCATCTTGAACTACTTGGCGCAGGTCGATCAAAGCGCGAGCAAGTGGCACGGCGACTGCTTCGTGTTTGACGATCGGGTCGCGGTGACAGCAGACTTGGTGCCGAGCGGGCATAGCCTGTGCCAAGCCTGCCGCCAGCCGATGGGCGAGGCAGAGCGGCAAGACCCGCGCTACGTGGCGGGCGAGTCCTGCCCCGCCTGTTACGGCACCCGATCAGCGGCCGCGCTGGCCTCCAGCCGCGAGCGCTATCGCCAGACGATTCTGGCGGCCGAGCGCGGTGAGTCGCATTTGAAGCGCGAGTGAGGGCGGCGGGCAAGGGTCGTTGTCAACGACCCTTTTGTGGCGTTCAAGCACCACGCAGGCTGCGCTCCCGCTTGGTCGCTAGTCCTAGAAAAAACTGAATTTGCAATTCAGTATTTTCTGCGTTCATCAACGGCTCGACGAGTTAAACATTGCCGCCGCTGGCCTTAGCGTTGGCCTCAGCACAACCTCTGACCCGCAGGCACGGGCTGGGTGGGGCGAATCAGGACGATGCTCTTGTCGGCGTCTTCAAAGCCTAGGCACAAAAACTCTGATCGGAACGGGCCGATTTGGCGCGCGCCCAAGTTGACGACGCCGCAGACTTGGGTGCCGACCAAAGACTCGGGGCTATAGTACTGGGTGATTTGGGCGCTGGATTTTAGTTCCCCGATCTCGGGGCCGAAGTCGACCCAGATTTTGAGGGCGGGCTTGCGCGCCTCGGGGAAAGGTTCGGCGCGGACGACGGTGCCGACGCGGATATCGACCTTCAAAAAATCGTCAAAGGAAATCGGGGAGCTCATGTTTGGCAGACCTCGCAGAAAAAACTGCTTCGATTGGATTGAACTAGGCGCTGGATCGGCGTTTTGCAATCGGGGCAGGGCAAGCCCGCGCGGCCATAGACGGCCCAGGCGTGTTGAAAATAGCCCAACTGCCCGTCGGCCTGGACGAAGTCGCGTAAAGACGACCCGCCCGCAGCGATGGCGCGGCGCAGCACCTGGCCGATGGCGACGCTCAGAGCCTCGGCCTGGCGGGGTGTGAGCGACCCTGCGCGGCGGCGGGGGTCGAGGCCCGCCTGGAACAAGGCCTCGCACGCGTAGATGTTGCCGACCCCTGCGACCAGCCGCTGATCGAGCAGGCAGGCTTTGATCGTCGCCGTGCGCCCCTGCACCTGATCGTACAGATAAGCGGCGTCAAAGGCGTTGCTCAAAGGCTCGGGGCCGAGCGGGTCTAGGAATTTGGACGCCTGGCCCGCGCGAATCAAATCCATAAAGCCGAAGCGGCGCGGATCGTTGTAGCGAAGTTCCGTGCCCGCTTGCGTCACAAAGACGGCATGGTCGTGGCGGGCGAGCGGTCCCGAGGCAAAGGTAAAGCGCCCGCTCATGCCCAAGTGCATAAGCGCGGTGTCGCCCGTCTCGAGGTGCCAGAGCATATACTTGGCCCGGCGCGCCACGCGCTCAATCTGGTGGCCTTGCAGCGCCGCGGCGAAGCCTTCGGGGAAGGGAAACCGAAGGTCGGGACGCTTCAGCTCGACGCGCTCAAGGATTTGGCCAGTCAGGGCGGGTTGCAACCCGCGCACGACGGTCTCAACTTCGGGCAACTCTGGCATCAGTTCTCGCGCGCCGTGACAGGACCTAAGTGGGACCGTGTGCTAATACCAGCGACCATTGAGAAAGACTTTCATGTTCGCTGGTATAAGGGCCGCGACTGCGGCCCCCGTAGCGGCCCCGAGAATAGCGCGAAAGCGCCTCGGGGCATAAGCGAAGGCCCCGTCGGAGGCGAAACGCGAAGCGTTTCTGCCGTGAGACATAAATAAGACGACAACCCTTTAGGGTCTTGAATTGGCGCAGATCGGGTGCAGGGCCTCCATGGTGTCCACCAGTCTTTCTAGGGCCGCGTACTTGCCCTCGACGTCGAGGGCGGGGCAGACCTTTTTTGTGAATTGCAGACAGACGTAGGTATAGATGTCGGCGTAGGTCGGGCGGTCCCCAAACATAAAGGGCGCGACGGGGGCAAAAGCAGCCTCCAAAGCCGCCAAGCCATCGAGAACCTGCCAATGGCAGCGATCGACCCAGCCCTGAAAAACGAACTGTTCGGGGCGGCGCGTGCGTTCGTAGTTCGAGGCCGTGGCCTTTTCCGTGGTTCCCGCCGCCAGCGCCATCAGCATTTCGCAACGGAGGTCCGCCTCGGCGTCGCTGGGTCGGAATTGAGAGGTCTGCTGATCGAGCCAACGCATGATGACGGCACTATCGGCCAAGACCTGCCCGTCGGCCAGTTTCAGAATGGGCAATCGGCCCAGCGGGCTGAGAGTTCGGATCTCGGCCTCGTCGGGGGTCGTCATTCGGTGCAACAACTCAAAATCGATGCCGGCCAAAGTCAAAGCAATGGTGCAGCGACGGGTATAGGGGGAGAGGTGGGAGCCGTAGAGCTGGGCGGTCATGGGGAATTTTCCTGTCGCGTTCGAGAAACTTGCAATGATCTAGGAAGCCCCATAAGGCTTGGCAATCAGTTTTCAGGAGAATCGCATGGACCGTCTCAACGCCCCAACTTTTTTTGACCAAGCCGTCCCGTTGGCGGGTGTCAAAGCGCGCCTTCGCGACGCCCTGCTCGTGGTCCTTGGGTCGCTTTTGCTCGCGATTTCAGCCAAATTTCAGGTGCCCCTATGACCCGTACCCGGAACCTTGCAAACCCTGGTTCTGATGGTCTTAGGCGCAACCTTGGGTTGGCGCTTGGCGGGCCTGACCGTCGTCGCCTACTGGATCGAAGGGTTGGCGGGCTTACCAGTCTTTGCCGCTGGCGGTGGCGCGGCCTACTTTTTCTTGAGCCCGACCGCGGGTTTCCTTTGGGGGTTTTTGCCTGCTGCCCTGTTCATCGGCGCGGCGGCGCAAGGGGGACTTGCCCGCAATCCCATCTCGCTCGCTGGTGTCATGCTGATCGCCCATGTCTTGATCTACGGGCCTGGGCTGGCCTGGGGCAGCACCTTCGTCGGCCTTGTCGATTGGTTGAACGAGGGCGAGTTGCTGGCCAAGTTTTTCTACCCTTTCCTCATTGGCGATTTGATCAAAATCGCCGTGGCCCTGGTCTTGGTTCCTATGGCCTATCGAGGGTTCAAGGTCTGATCAGATATCCGCGCAGCCGCCCGTGAAATAGGAAACCCTTGTTCGGCAAGCAGGCTTCGTTTGGCGGGGGAGAGGGTGGTGGCGACGCTCTGGTGCGACCCGGTGATCAGGTGGCATCCCACGTCTTGCCCAGTGTAAAGATCAAAGCCCAAGGAACGGGAGATTGCGGCCAAATGGTCGGGGTCGTATCCCTCGGCGCCCAAGTCCAAAGGGTCCACGAACAGCGGCAAGCCTACGAACGCCCCAAGAAAGGCCTTGGGGTCTTTGCGCCGAAGCATCCCTAGGCCAAGGCGGTAGGGCGGCGGGAAAGCGGCCAAGCGGCGCGCCAAAAATTGCGCTGCATGGGCATTGTGCCCAACATCGTAGATCAGGCCTGGCTGCACGGGGTCGGGCATCCAGCGACCCAGCTGCGCGGGCATGGCGGCGAGAGGAGCCAGGCCAGGAAAGTGCGCCGCGAGTACCGCATTGGCGAGGGCCAAGCTGGGGTGTTCGCGACCCACGGCGACGCGCCGCACGGGACCCACCGCGAAGGCAAAATCGGCGGGCACATAGAGCGGCGCGCCCTTGGCGATCCCCGCTTTTTCGTCCGCGACTTTGGCCAGATCCGCCCCCAAGAACTCCGCATGATCGCCGCCCACGTTGGTCAGGATCGCCGCCACGGGCGTCGGGACGACGGCGGTGGCGTCGCTGGCCCCGCCCATGCCGCATTCGATCAGGCTTAGGCCCGCGTCCCACTGCGCAAATTGCAGCAGGGCCACCAGGGTATCGGCCTCAAACCACGTGAGGGGGATGTCCTGGCACGCGTGCCAGACGTGATTGAATAGGCGCGCGCAGGCTTGGTCGTCGATTGGCGCGCCGTTGAGGCGAATATTCTCGGTAAAATCCCAAAGAAAAGGCGAGGTATAGGATTGAACGCGCCAGTTCGCGGCCCGCGCAGCGGCCTCGAGCGCGGCGACGGCACCGCCTTTGCCGTTGGTGCCCGCAATGTGGATCAGGCCCCTTAGGGCGCGTTCGGGATGGCCAAGCCGATCCAAGGCCGCAGCCATGCGGGCGAGGCCCAGGTCGATGGGGCGCGGATTGAGGTTGGCGAACCGCGCCCGTGCCTCAGCGAGTGTTAGGGCCACTTGGGGACTGATTTAAGCCGCTATAGGGCGTCGTAGCAATCCGATGATTTTGGCCAACTCGCCTGGGAAGTCTTGGCGTCGGATCACGCGATCAACCATGCCATGGTCTTGCAAGTACTCGGCGGTTTGAAACCCCTCGGGCAAATCTTCGCCGATGGTTTGCTTGATGACGCGCGCGCCAGCAAAACCGATGATGGCGCGCGGTTCGGCCAGGTGCAAATCCCCCAGCATGGCAAAGGACGCCGTGACGCCGCCCGTGGTCGGGTGCGTAAGGTGTACCACATGGGGGAGCCCTGCCTCGCGCACCATGTCGATCGCCAAGATCGACCGGGGCAACTGCATGAGCGAGAGGATCCCCTCCTGCATGCGCGCGCCGCCCGAGGCGGGAATGGTCAGCAAGGTCGCGTTGGTGGCGACGGCTTGTTCGGCTGCCCGCACCAGTCCCTCGCCCACCGCCAGCCCCATGGACCCGCCCATAAAGGCAAAGTTGAAGGCGGCGGTGACCACCGTATGCCCGCCGACCGCCCCCGTGGCGACGACCAGCGCTTCCTTAATGTCCGACTTGGCGACATTCTCGCGCATACGGGCGCTGTAGGTTTTCTTGTCCTTAAACTTCAGCGGGTCCTGCGGCACCTCGGGCAGGGGCAAGCGGGTAAATTGCCCCGCGTCGTAAAGGTAGGTGAGGCGGTCCAAAACCGGCCAGAGTCGATGGTCGTTGCAGTTGGGGCAGGTATGCTGCGTATCGGTCAAGTTCTTCAAGTAGATCATCTGACCGCAGGCCCCGCACTTGTCCCACAAATCGTCGGGCGTATCCCGCTTTACTAGGTTGGAAAGGGGTTTTCGCACGTAGGAGGTTAGCCAATTCATGGCGCGGGGCTAGCCCGTTCGCGGGCTTAGATCAAGCAAGCTTCGGCGTTCAGCAAGCGCTCCTTGCGCGCCAAGCCCCAGCGATAACCGCCCAGCGCGCCGTCGTTGCGCAGCACCCGGTGGCAGGGAATCAGCAGGGATACGCGATTGGTCGCGCAGCCGCGCGCGACCGCCCGCTGCCCGCGTTCCATCCCCAAATGGCGCGCCAAATCCGAATAGGTCCAGACTTCGCCGATGGGAATTTCCATGAGCGCGCGCCACACCCGGCGTTGAAAGGCGGTGCCCGCTACGTCGAGCGGGATGTTCTGCGCCTCGATCCAGCGCCCCTCCAACACGGCCAAGGTTTTGGCGATCAGGCTGGTGAGCGCCGTATCGGCGGCCTCGATCTGGGTCGCGGCGGGAAACTCGGCTTGCAGTTCCGCGATCAGCGCCTGATCCTCATCGCCAAAGGCCAGAAAGCACAGCCCCTGCACGGTCGCGGCGATCAGCAGGCGGTCCAGGGGCGAGTCGACCAAAGCGTAGAGAATGTGAGCGCCGCGCCCACCCTTGGCGTAGGAGGCGGGGGTCATGCCCAGGCGCAGGTTCGCGCTTTCGTACAGGCGCGACGGGGCGCCGTAGCCCGCGCTGTAGATGGCCTCGGTCGGGCGCTCGCCATCCTTTACCGCCCGCTTAAAGCGTTCTAGCTTTCGCTGACTGGCGTAGGCGGCGGCGGTGATGCCCAGGTGCCGTTTGAACAAGCGGCTCAACTCGTAGGGCTTGAGGCCACAAGCGGCGGCAACGGCGGCGAGGCTCAACTCGCCGCTGTCGAGGGCCGTGTCGATGGCAGCGGACGCAAAGGTGAGGGTCTGGCTCATGCCCTCACTCTAGCCCCGAGCGCGCGCCGCCCCTATCCGTTTCTTGCAAAAAATCTGAGTCGGGAATTTTGCGCCTATCGTCGATTGACGAGACGGTCGTAGTCTTCTGCCAGGCCATGGGTTACCTGGCCGACCTGGTATTGAACGTCCTCGATCTGGCGGATCGGCGTGACCTCGGCCGCCGTTCCCGTAAAGAAAGCTTCGGCAAAGGTCGAAAGTTCCTCGGGCAAAATGGCGCGTTCGACGACCTCCAACCCCTTGGCGCGCGCCAGGGCGATGACGGTTTGGCGGGTGATACCATTTAGGAAACAGTCGGGCGTCGGCGTATGCAGGGCACCGTCGCGCACGAAGAAGACGTTGGCCCCCGTGCCTTCAGCGATTTGACCGCGCCAGTCGAGCATGAGGGCATCGTCGTACCCCTTGGCAACCGCCGCGGACTTGGACATGGAACAAATCATGTAAAGCCCCGATGCCTTGGCTTCGCACGGCGCGGTGGCAGGGTCGGGGCGGCGCCAATCGGCCAAGCACAGCTTCTGCCCGCGCATCTTGTTGTCGTAGTAGTCGCCCCATTTCCACGCGGCGACGGCCACATGCACGTCGATATTGTCGCGATCGATGGCCATTTTCTCGGTCCCGCACCAGGCAACGGGGCGAACGTAGCCCGCGGTTAGACCCTCGGACGCCACCGCGTCCAGGCATGCCTGGTCCAACTCCGCGAGCGTAAAGGGAATCTGGAATCCCAGAATTTCCGCCGACCGCAGCAGACGCTGATTGTGCGCCGTCAGCTCAAAAATCTCCCCTTCATAGACGCGCGCGCCTTCAAACACCGACGACCCGTAGTGCAAGCCGTGGGTCAGCACATGGGCCTGGGCCGCGGTCCAATCGACCATCTTGCCATCGTACCAAATTTTACTGCCGCGTGATTCAAAGCCCATGGGATGTCCTTTCTCGAATTCTAAAGCCATTTTGGAATCCGCTTGTAGGGGTCGTTTGCGACGACCCTTGTCTTTCCTGACAGAATGCAGCACTTATGTCAACATGCCTGACATAAAACATCCCGCAACCCCCCCGTTTCGAGCGCGGGCGTTCCCTGCGCCCTTCGGGCTTGGAGCCCAACTGTTTCGAGCGCGGGCGTTCCCCGCGCCCTTCGGGCTTGGAGCCCGCTTGGGGGGCCGCAGTCGCGTCCCTTACACCAGCGTACATTAAGAGTCATTCTGGGTCGCCGCTGGTATAAGTTTCAAGAAGGCGTCAGCCTTCATGGAAATTGGTGTGAGATTCAGCGAACGACCAGCTTAAGGAAACCTCCGCGCCGCTGGCACCGTCTTGGCGATTGGCGAATTCGAGGGTCACGCCTGCATGCCGCAGGAGCGACGCGGCGATGAACAGTCCTAAGCCTAAGGACGGGCGCTCCCCGCTTAACCCCTTGGTCTCGCTGTCCTTCAGGTAAGGTTGGCCGATTCGATCCAGAATCGCTGGGGCAAAGCCTGGGCCGTCGTCTTGGATCAAGAGGTGAAGCGAGGATCTGTCCCATCTGAGGGTCGCGCGCACTTCGGACCTTGCAAATTGGACTGCATTTTGGACGATATTGCCCAGGGCTTGCGCCAATTCGCCCTGTCGGGGGGGATGCGGTTCGGGTGTGTCGGGGTCCCCCGTGCGACGAATCACCAGACTGATATTGGGGTCCTGATGGGCCGCGTAAGCGTTGCAAATCAGTTGCGCCAAATCCAGGCGCAGATAGGCCTCATGCCCGTCGGGATCAGCGCCGTCCAGCGGGTCGGGCGGGCTTGCCAGGCGGGTCAGAATGTTTCGGCAGCGCAGGGTTTCCTCCACCAAAAGCGTGGCGTCGGCGATCAAACTGGGGTCGGCCCCCTCTTGGTCGTGCAGCTGGTCGGCCATATCGCGGGCGGTCACAGCAATGGTGGCGAGCGGCGTCCCCAGCTCATGCGCTGCAGCGGCGGCGAGGCCGCCCATATGGGCCAGCCGCTGTTCCCGCTCCAAGGCTTGGCGCGACGCCTCCAGCGCACGCGCGGTCCGACGCGCCAAATCGGCTTGCCAGGAAACAAATAGGCTCAGAAATACCAGCGAGATCACCAGGGCCGTCCAGGTCGCAGCCCGGTAGTCGAGCGGCAGGATCAGTGCGTCGATCCCATAGGTACGGTTGCGCCAGGGAAGATCGAGGTAGGTGACGGTAATGAGCGCCAGCAGGGCCAAGGCGAGCAACAAGAGGGCGCCCGTCACGCGGCGGGACAGGGCGGTGGCGCTGACAAGGACAGGCGCGAACACGAGGATCACGAAGGGATTGAGGATCCCGCCCGTCAGGGCAAAGAAGGCCGCGAGCAACCCCATGAGCATCGCGAGAAACAGGCCAGCCTCGCGGTTGCTGAGCCAATCGCGGGCGCGGTGCCAGCGACGCCAGCCGTGGTTTAGCGCCAGCGCCAAGGCGCAAACAACCAGAATCACGGCAAGCGGCAGGGCCAAAGCACCGATCAAGCCCGCACGGAAAAAGACAATGAGCAGCGCGGCACCTTGCCCCGCCGACATAACCCAAGCGAGCGTGACGAGAACCTGAACGGGAACCAAGGGTTCCGCAGGCGTGGTGCTGGTGCGGTCTAAAGGAGGCGGCACCCTTGCTGGACGATGGGAGGAGGCGCTCGGCACGGTTATACCAACGGCCAAAAAAGTTGACACTTTTTTGGCCGTTTTATGTCTCGCGGCAGAAACGCTTCGCGCTTCGCCTCCGACGGGGCCTCCGCTTTACCCCGAGGCGCTTTCGCGCTGATCTCGGGGCCGCTGCGGGGGCCGCAGTCGCGGCCCTTATACCAGCGAACATATGGGTCAGTCATAAGGGCCGCTGGTATTATTTCTGCGTCTGGATCAGGGCCTTGAGCTCGCCGATTTGCGCTTGCAGGTCGGCCAAGGTCGGCTGATTGGCCTTGTTCTCTTCCTCGTCCTCATGCGCCCCATCCATGGCGTTGACCACAACCCCAATGAACAAGTTGAGCGCCGCAAAAGCGGTGATGATAACGTAAAGGACAAAAAATCCGCGCGCCCAGGGATAGACGTCGGCAATGGGGCGTACGATGCCGTGAGACCAAGATTCCAGCGTCATGATCTGGAACAGGGTGAACAACGAATCGTACAGGGTGCCAAAAAAATAGGTGCAGTCGTCCAAGTACCCTTGGTAACATTGGTCGCCGAACAACTGCGTGCCCAAGATGGCGAAGACATAGATGACGATCAGCAGCAGGGCGGTGGCCGACACCATGCCAGGAATGGCGCGCAGCAGGCCCGCTATGACTTGGCGCATCGACGGTACGGCGGAGAGCAACCGCAAGACCCGCAAAACCCGTAGGGTACGGATCACCTTCAGCCCCTGGGTCGCGGGCATGAGGGAAATGATCACGATCAGCAGGTCAAAAATGTTCCATCCGTCGCGGAAGAACCGTCCCCTAAAGACCAGCAACTTGGCGATCAATTCCAACACAAAAGCGACGGTGACGGCGGTGTCGAGCACCTGAACAATCTGGAACGTCAGGCCTGTTTTGGCCCAGGCCATGGTTTCGACGCCCATCAGGACGGCGGAGAAAATGATAATACCGATGACAAGATTGCGCAAAAACGCGCCCGCCACGAAATCGGCGAAACGTCCCGTCATCGCAGGTTCTAGGGGGGTGACCCGCCGATAGATCAGGCTGGCGTCCTGCCCGCGTTGGGCATGGAGGATCGCGGCGGTGGAGGGGGGTTTGACCATGGGTCAGGCGGCGTAGATGCGGTCACCCGCGTCGCCCAAGCCTGGCACGATGTAGCCTTTCTCGTTCAGATGATCGTCCAAAGCCGCCGCCCAGATATGGACGTCGGGGTGCGCCGTCAGCACCCGCTCGACCCCCTCTGGCGCGGCGAGCAGGCACAGGACCCGCACCTGCGTCGCGCCCGCGTGCTGGATCAGATCAAGCGCACGGACCAGCGACCCGCCCGTGGCCACCATGGGATCGCAGACCAGGACCAAGCGGGCGCCCAAATGTTGGGGCAGTCGTAAGAAGTAATCTTTGGGCGCCAAAGTTTCTTCGTTGCGCTGCAGGCCGATCATTCCAACGGGGGAGTGGGGCGAGAGCGCCAGCGCGCCATCGACCATGGCGTTGCCCGCGCGCAAAACCGAGACCAAGGCGGGTTTCAAATCGGGCAGGCACGGCTGCTTCGACAACTGCAACGGGGTTTCAACGACGCGCGTCTCCAAGGGGGTATCCGCCAAAGCTTCGTAAGCCAGCAAGGTTGAGATGTGCTGCAAGTGCTGGCGAAACAGCGCGCTTGGGGTTTCGATATGACGCATGTGCGTTAGGCGATCGGCGACGAAGGGGTGACGGACCAGATGCAGATGGCCGTCGAAAGGGCTGGAAGTCATGGCCGTCCTATAGAACCGAGGCCAAAATGGGGGAAGGGGATTTCCCGCCAGCGACGCCACGGGTTGACCTGTTGCAGCTTTGTTGGAGGCAGAAAAGAACGTTGCAAGCGACCTTTGGTTTCAGGCGCGCGCGCCGAACAGGGCGGACCCGACCCGAACGTAGGTTGCGCCCAATTCGGCGGCGGCTTCAAAATCGCCGCTCATGCCCATAGAAAGCTCGGGCAAACCGAGGTGCTTTGCGCGTCGGGCCAGCCAAGCAAAGTGCGGTGCCGGCGCTTGATCGGCGGGGGGAATGCACATGAGGCCGACCAGCGGCAGCGCCGCGGCGCGCGCCTGGGCGACCAAAGCGTCGAGATCGGCGGGCAGAACCCCAGCTTTCTGAGGTTCCTCGCCCGTATTGACCTGAATAAATAGAGCGGGACAACGCCCTTCCTCGGCCCGCACCTGGGCCAAACGGGGGATCAGCTTGGGTCGATCGATCGTATGGATGGCGTCAAAGTGCCGAACCGCCTGACGAACCTTGTTGGATTGCAAGGGCCCGATCAGATGAAGCAACTCTCCCTCGGCGCGATCCTCGGCGGGTGGGAACTTTTCCTGGGCTTCCTGGACTTTGTTTTCGCCGAAATGGCGAATCCCGTGGCGGCGCGCTTGCGTGACGATTTGGCCACTGCGCGTTTTGGTAACGGCGATGAGGCGGCACGAATCGGGCGCGCGATCGGCCCGATTGAGGGCCGCCGTCAGGCGGGTACGAATGGGGCTGATCGTCGCGTCCATTGGCGCTTCATGCGGGTTTTTACCCAGGTTTCAAGGGGTTAGGGGTGGCGCAGTGCCACGATCAAGCGCCCGAGGTGTGGCCGATGGGACAAGGACTGTGATATTTTTGCAACAGTTGGAGGGTTTGGCGCGGCGCGCTCGGCCTCTAGCTTGAACCCCGCTGAGCCCAAGTTAGAGGGGCAAGACGACAGCTAAGGGTCACTGGGGATTGCGTTTCTCGGGGGTCCCGCTCGCTCTGGTAGCGGGGCGTCTGTCTCTTTGATGTCTAACACTCAAATCTTCTTAGCGAAGAGATAAATTGGAGAAAACAGAATGAAAAAACTACTAATGGCGTCTTCGACGCTCGTTGTTGCGACCCCTGCTATGGCGGAAATGACCATGTCGGGCACAATCGCCGCCGTGGCGACGACCGAAGATGCGTCTAAATTGACTGGCTCTGCCATCACTACGCTGACGTTGAAAGCGACTTTCGATAATGGCGAAGGCCTGGGCGGTACGATGACCTTTGGTACGACTGCGACAGGAGATATTTCCAGCACTCCGCTTCTCGACACGACTGTCTATGCCGACACTTCCTATGGTAAGTTTTCGTACTCAACCAACGACGGCAAGAAAACTGACGACGATCTGGTGGAATTGGGTATAATCGGTGATTCAACAACTAAGAACGTTGATGTCCCAGGTCTCGCAGGTTTCTCTAACAATGGAATCAGTACGTTCCTCGTTTACAGCAATGGCTTTGGTGACACCGATGTTGCCTTGACTGTTGGAGCGGAATCACCCGATGCTGGTACAACGTTCTCTCAAGCTTTGTCCGTCCAGGCGGTAGCCGCTGGGTTCACCTTCACCCTTGATAGCTTGTCCTTTACCAATGACACCGACGGGACAGCGCCAAGCACCAAAACCGACGCGCCCATGGTTATCAACATCGTTGGCGATTTGGGCCCCGTCGGCATCAAGTTGGAAGATGGCTACAGCGCTGTTACCACCGATAACGACGGCACGGATCTCGCCCTGTCTTATGGGATCGGCGGCGTAACGGTTGACTACGGCTTCTCAACCAACGGCAACGATGAGTCGGATATTTCCGAGTTGCGCCTCGGCTTGTCTGCAAACGACGTCTCCTACACGGTATCGAGCGGAACAGACCAGAGCCTAGATTCGGACAAGGAAGACTTCTCTAAGTTCGAGGTTGGCGTGTCTCTCAGCGGCATGGACGCGGGTGCCATCTCTACCGATTACAACGGCTCAAGCAAAACCGAGCTCTATGTTAAGCCCATGTCTGGCATTGAACTTGAGTACGTTGATGACGACGCGAAGACCGACCCTGTTATCAACGTGAAAATTTCCGCTTCCTTCTAAGCGGAAATTCATTTTCCTTTTGGGGGGGAGAGTTTTGACTCTCCCCCTTTTTGTTTCTTGAAGCCATTCGCGTCTGGATTGGCTCGGCTGAATGGTCTTTGTTGGTGCCCCTGTTCCTTGGGGCTGGTCCAACTTGGAATCTGCCATAGAGGGGGCTGGCGTGACGCCGCAGGAATTTTACGATCCAAATTTCGACTTCGATACGCTGCCGCCCTTTCCTGATTTGCCAGCGCGCAAGCACCTGATTTGGTTGGCGTCCTACCCCAAGTCGGGCAATACCTGGGTGCGGTTGTTCTTGTCTGCCTATCTGTCTGGAAAGGCAGAAATGGACATCAATGACGATTTGAATGGCAACAACCAGTGCACAAATCCGCGGTTCAACGAAATAATCGCCAAGAAGCCTGTCCGCAACTTCACCGACATTGATTCCGCGCGCGCGCGCGTTGGGGTCCAGCGCATGTACGCGCGCAGCCCGCAGCGCATTCTCGTCAAAACCCACTCCGCCGTTGCCCATCCAGGCGGGCATCCCTCCATCGATCCAGAATCGACCTTTGCGACCTTGCTGATCCTACGCAACCCTTTGGCCGTTCTTCCTTCCTTCGCGCGCCACATGTCCATCGACATAAGCGAGGCGGTGACGGCCATGCGTGACCCCAAGATGTCCCTGGGTGGAGAAGACACTCTGTTCCCAACAACCATTCTCTCCAGCTGGTCTTCCTTCAACCGATCTTGGATTGCCTCCCAGCAACCGTTGAACGTCTGTGTGCTCAAGTACGAAGATATGAAGCAACGCGGGCCCGAGACTTTTGCCCGCGCCTTGGCGCACTTGGGCCAGCCCGCTGATCAGGCGCGCATCCAGCGGGCGCTGGAGACAACCGCCTTCGATAAAATGAAGACCCAGGATCTGAAGCAAGGATTTAAGGAGCGGACACGCGCCGATCGAGCCACGGTGTTCTTCCGGTCGGGCAAAGTGGATGGTTGGCGCACGGAATTGACCGAAGCCCAAGTTGTGGCCACCATCGAACACCATTGGGACGTGATGGAACAGCTGGACTATATTCCAGATGACTTGCAAGGCGAGTTTGAAACGATCAAGTTCAAAGCGCTCGAGGCCATGGTCGCCAAAGGCGTCAACATCGGGGTCTATGCGCAAGACCTCAACGCCCTGCGCGCCAAGCGAGGCATCCAGTCTCGCTTGAGCGTCAAGGCCACCAAAACCCAAATCGGCCGGAAAGCCGCGCAACGCGCCAGAAATTCTGGTTCCCGACCGCAAAAGAAGCGGACCTTCGGCTGATTTTGGCTTCCCCCTCGGCCCGCGTTTCCGTAAAGATTGGCCATGGCTGACATTGATCGAACCGCTTGGAAACTCACCGCCGCCGCGCTGATCTGGCTCGGGGTCGCGGTCTGGTGCTTTATCGCCCTGTTCAACAACGCTTTAGGCGGTGTGCTGGCGGCCCTATCCTTCGGCGCCATCGCGTCCATGCTCTTGACGGGGTATTCCAGTTCGGACGTAAACAAACTCTAATCCCCCCGCCGACATAAGGATCATTTTTATTTGCGGCTGGATTATTGGTCGTCTTTGCTCCAAACTTGCGCTTTCATCTCGGCGAGCCGATCCAGCCACATGTGGGTTAGCTCTAGCGAGTCCTGGGTGACGCCTGCGGGGATCGGATCATCGACCATGAACTGCCACTTACGATCCTTGAAGGTCCCATAAATCGGTAAAATCGGCACCTGGAAGCGGATCGAAAGTTGCGCCATGCCGCGCTTGACCGCGGCGTCGTACTTGAGGCGGTCGCGGTCGGACTCAAAAGCTGTACCGCCATCGGCCATGACCTCGGCCTTGTCGAAAGTCTCGGTCCCAGGCAGGAACCAGTTGCCAAAAGGGTAGATCAGCAACGACTGCTGCGCCAGGGTTTGCTTGGCCGCGCCGTAGAGTCGCTTGACCGAGGCTTTGACCTGCACGGGGTCGCAAAAATGGTTCAGATAGAGCCCGACGGGATCCTGGATGTAGCGCCGCAGGATCCAGCGCATAAAAAAACTGTTGCGCCTATAGGTGCGCAGTTCGGCGGGCGTTGCGCCGCCGCCGTCGGCGTCGAATCTGAGTACCGTGCGGTAGCGCAGACCGTGGTCGGTCAAGAGACGATTGAGCGAAGACCAGTCGTTCTTCCACGGCACCGCCGTCGCGACATTGGAGGGCAGCAGCTTCACGTGGCTCGGAGCAAGCATCGCGTGCTGCCCTTGCGCGGCCAAATCCGCAACTGCCTGAAGATGCGCCCGACCGCTCAGCAAGACCATGTCTTTGCGCGCCCATTCGTAGGATCCGTTCATGGGCCTCGCCCTATTGAAAAGGCTTCAATAAGGAAAGCCAAAGGTCTATAGCGCGGCGTCGTCCCGAAACCGAAGGAGTCTTGCATGTTCAAAGGTCTGTTGGTGGAAAAACACGATCAGGGGGAGGGCGAACGACCCAAGTTCACCGCCTCAGTTCAGGACCTGGACGAGGCGCAGTTGCCCGACGGCGATGTGACGATCGATGTTGCCTACTCTTCTTTCAACTACAAAGACGGGCTCGTCACCCTCGGCTTGGGCGGTCTCACCAAGCAGTTCCCCCATGTCCCTGGGATCGACTTGGCTGGCACGGTCACCGCCTCGACCGCCGCTGACTACGCCGTGGGGGACGAGGTAATTTTGACGGGTTGGCGTTGCGGCGAGATTCACTGGGGCGGCTATGCGCAGCGGGCGCGGGTCAAATCGGACTGGCTCGTGAAAAAGCCCCAAGGCCTCAGCCTCAAAGACGCCATGGCAGCGGGGACGGCGGGCTTTACCGCCATGCAGGGCCTGCTTGCCTTGGAAGACCAGGGATTGAGCCCTGGAGACAAGCCTGTTTTGGTACTTGGTGCCACGGGCGGTGTCGGCTCGGTCGCGTGCGCCTTGCTCGCCAACCTTGGGTACAAAGTCACGGCCGTGACGGGCAAGGCCGATCAAGTTGCCTATCTAAAGGATTTGGGCGCGCAGGAGGTGCTGATGCGCGACGAGCACGAGGTGGAAAAGCCACGCCCGCTCGACCGGGAAACCTACGCAGGAGTGATCGATGCGGCGGGGGGCCATTCCCTGGCCTGCGCCTTGCCGAAGGTTGCCTACGGCGGCAGCGTTGCCGCCATCGGCTTGGCAGCGGGCAATCAGCTGCATACGACGGTCGTGCCGTTCCTGCTGCGCGGCGTCAATATCTTGGGCATCGATTCGGTTATGGCTCCCAAGGCCTTGCGCGAACGAGTATGGCACGGCCTCGCCGCGCACATGCCCGCCGACCATTGGACCGCGATCAGCCATGTGGTCGGACTCGAGGCCATCCCCGCGCTCGCCAAAGACGTCCTGAAAGGCGCCGTCAAGGGCCGCAAAATCGTTGACCCCAACGCCTAAACGGCGCGATTGCAAGGCTGCTCCATGATTCCCGCAAACCGCAACCATGTCTGATCTCGCGTCCCTTCAAACCCGTCTGCTCGACCAGATCGCAGCGGCCCCGACCCTGCGCGAGCTGGAGGCAGCGCGGGTCGCCATCCTCGGCAAAAAAGGCGAACTGACCCAGGAGTTGAAGAAGCTCGGGTCCATGGACCCCGCGGCGCGCAAAACCTTTGGCCAAGGTATCAACGCGCTTAAAGACGCGGTGGAAGTCGCCATTGACGGGCAAACCCGCCGCCTCAAACAAGTCGAACTCGAGGCCCAGCTGGTTCAAGAGCGGATCGACGTGTCGCAGCCCGCCCGTTCGCGCCCGATGGGCAAGATTCACCCCATCACCCAAACCATCGACGAAGTTGTCGCCATTTTCGGCCAAATGGGCTTCACCTGGGCCGAAGGTCCCGAAATTGAAACCGATTGGTACAACTTTAGCGCCATCAATATGCCCACCGATCATGCCGCCCGGCAGATGCAGGACACCTTTTACTTGGCGGGGCATTCGGGCGACGAAGGCTCGCTGGTCTTGAGGACCCATACCAGCCCCGTGCAGGCCCGCACCATGCTGACCCAGGCCCCACCGATCCGCGTCATCGCGCCTGGGCGGACCTTCCGGTCCGATTCCGACGCCACCCACAGCCCCATGTTTCATCAGGTCGAAGGGCTGGTGATCGACGAAACCAGCACCATGGCGCACTTGAAAGGCGTCCTGCACGATTTCCTCAAAGCCTTCTTTGGCCTGGAGGACGTGAAGCTGCGGTTTCGCCCATCGTACTTTCCCTTCACCGAACCATCGGCCGAGGTCGATATCCAGTGCGACCGTTCGGGCGGCAAGCTCACCTTTGGCGACGGCGAGGACTGGATGGAGATTTTGGGCTCGGGCATGGTCAACCCCAAGGTCCTGGAAAACTGCCACATCGACCCCACGCGCTACCAGGGGTTTGCCTTTGGTTTGGGGATCGAACGGCTAGCCATGCTAAAGTACGGAATCCCCGATTTGCGGACCTTCTTCGACGGCGATCAGAACTGGATCGCGCATTACGGCTTTGACCCCCTAGACCGTCCCAACATGGTGACGGGACTGTAACTATGGCCTGGAGCGAAGGTCAGCAGCGCCAGGCCTTTCTCTATATCCTCACGGGCGCGCAGGCCTTTGCCTTCGCCGCCTGGGCCGCCATGTTGAAAAACTTCGCCGTGGAGGTTGTCGGCGTCGATGGGCTCGAAAACGCCCTGATCGAAACCGTCCGCGAACTCCCAGGGTTTTTGGCCTTCACGACGGTCTTTGTCTTGGCCTATATGCGCGAACAGCGCCTGGCCCTGATCGCAGTGATCGTTCTGGGGACGGGGGTGGCGGCGACGGGATTTTTTTCCAGCTTGTCCATGCTGATGCTCACCACCTTCGTCGGTTCGCTTGGCTTTCATTTCTACCATACCGTCTACAAATCCTTGTCCCTGCAATGGTTTGATGAGCAGACAACGCCACTGGTCCTGGGACGCGCAGTAAGCGTTAGCAACGCCGCAACCGTTGCTGCGCTGGGGTTTTTCATGCTGCTGTTTTGGCAGTTCAACCTGTCCTACACCCTGGGATACGTCTTGGCAGGGATGGGGGCCATAACGTGCGCCCTCTACGCCTGGGTCGCGTTTCCAGACTTCCTGACCGAAACCGACCAGCGGCAGGAGTTCGTTTTGCGCTGGCGCTACGGGCTTTACTATCTGCTTACCTTCCTTTCGGGCGCGCGGCGGCAGATCTTCATCGTTTTCGCCACCTTCATTCTGGTCGATATTTTTCACCTGACCATTGTACAAATGCTGCTGCTGCTACTGATCAATGCGACGTTGAACATGGCAACGGGGCTCTTGCTCGGCCCCGCCATCAATCGATTTGGCGAGCGGTTGGTTCTGCAGGTCGAATACCTGGGCCTATTCGTCGTATTTGGGGCCTACGGCTGGGCCTTGGCGCACCCTGGCGCGCCCTGGGCCTTGCCGTTGGTGATCGGCCTCTACGTCGTCGATCACATCCTGTTCCAATTTGCCATCGGCATGGAATCCTATTTCAAGAAAATTGCCGACCCGCAGGACTTGGCGGGGTCCGCCGCCGTGTCCTTTTCCATCAATCACGTCGCCGCCGTCACACTGCCCTTAGCCTTGGGGTGGCTCTATATTCGCGACCCTAGTGCTACGGGGCAGGGTCTGATCGCCGTCGGCGGCCCCACCTTGGTGTTTTGGGTCGGCGCCGCCCTGGCCGCCGCGTCCTTCGTCGCGACGTGCCTGATGCGCAAAAACCCTGCGCCGTTTCTCCTGTCCCCCGCGCAGGCGTGAGGGGCTGAATTAAACCCGCATGGGCATCAGAACGTAGAGTGCCGTTGCATCCGTCGGGTCGCTAACCAAGGTCGGTTTGCTGGTCTCGGCCAACTGGAACCGTACCGTGTCGCCGCGCAACTCCCGCAAGATATCGAGCAGATAGCGCGAATTAAAGCCCAGTTCGATCGGCGCGCCGTCGTAGTCGCCCTCGACATGCTCCGTCGCCGTGCCCGATTCTGCCGAGTTGGCTTGCGCCGTGACCGACCCTGCCTGCACCATGATTTTCACCCCCCGGGTGCGGTCCGCCGCCACCAGCGACACGCGGTCCACCGCCGCCATAAAGGCGTCGCGATCGACGATCAGCGTCTTGTCGTTGCCCGTGGGGATGACCTGAACATAGTCAGGATAGGTGCCGTCGATCAGCTTGGACATGAGTTGAACGTCCCCTGCGACCACTTGAATCCGGGTCGGGGAAATGCCGATCTCCAGCGGCCCATCGGTGTCGGCCAACTTGCGAATTTCGGCGACGGTTTTGGCGGGAACAATCACCCCATCAAGATGTTCGGCCCCCGCCGGCGCGGGCAAGGTCACCTTGGCGAGGCGGTGACCGTCGGTGGCGACCGCAGTTAGGACCGAATCCACCGTGTGCAGATAGATTCCCGTCAAGTAGTAGCGCGTCCCTTCCTTGGAAATGGCGAAGCGCGTCTTGTCGATCAAATCCCGAAAGTCCGATCCCTGCGCTTGAAACTGGATCGGCATCTCTTCGGTTGCGATGGCGGGAAAATCTTCGCGGGGCAGCGTTGACAGTGAAAAGTTGGATCGGCCAGCCTGCAGGCGCAACTGGCCCGTTTCGCCGTCGAGTTCCAAAATAATCTCGAGCCCCTCGGGCAATTTGCTCAAGATCTCGTGGAATAGGCTAGCGGGTACGGTCGTCGCGCCTGGAATGTTGACCGTACAGGTCACCACTTCGATCATGGACACGTCCATATCGGTTGCGGTGAGGCGCAGTTGGCCCTGGTCGGCCTCTAATAGGACATTACCAAGAACGGGGATCGTATTGCGCCGTTCGGTAACAGCCTGAACATGGGCGACGGCTTTGGCAAGATGGGTTCGCTCAATGATAAGTTGCATGCCGTTCCTTTCGGGGGAATTTATCTGAAAGGCAAGGCCAAAGCAACGCTGCCAGCAGTCCTCCAAATTCCTGGTGTCGCTGGTCTCACAAACAGCGCACGCCTGCGTGACCCCATCTAACCCGTTTGTGTGTTTTCAGTGAGCCACGCCGCCGTCTAGCTTCCCGTCCAGCCAAGGCGCAATCGCGCCCGCCGCTACATTTGTTTTAACCGATCCAAGTCAAGGAGATCTCTCATGTCTAAAGTCAAAACCGTTACTGCCGGTCTGATCGGCACCGCCGTCGCCGCCGCCGTTACAACCGCAAGCCTATCCGCCCCTGCCGCCGCGGAAGCGACCATGGAAAAGTGCTTCGGCGTTTCGCTGGCGGGCAAAAACGACTGCGCCGCTGGGCCAGGCACAACCTGCGCTGGAACGTCCAAAGTCGACTACCAGGGCAACGCCTGGACCCTGGTTCCCGCCGGCCTGTGCGAGAATGACTCGTTCTGGTCCAAAGTGCTGCCAGGCGAGCGCGAAGGTTCCCTGGAAGCCATCGACCGCGATCCTGCGGCTTAAGTTCTGATCGGAGCCCAGAGACCGTTCTGGGCTCCGGTTTCTTTCGCACGACCCATGCTGCAATCTTTCGGCCCCCCAGACTTGGGCCTAGGTGTTGGTTTCAAGCCCGAGCATTTCGACGCCATCGAGGCCACGCATCCCGACCTTCAGTTCTTTGAGGTCCATGCAGAAAACTACATGGGCGCGGGAGGCATGCCCCATGCTATGCTCCGTCGGCTTCGGGATTCCTACGCCCTGTCGATCCATGGCGTTGGCCAAAATATCGGCAGCCAGGGCGCGCTGGATCTCGCGCATTTGCAGCGCCTGAAGCGCTTGGTCCAAATCTACGAACCCGCTCTCGTGTCTGAGCATCTGGCTTGGTCGAGCCACGACGAGGCCAAGAACCGTGCCTATCTGAACGACCTGTTGCCCGTGCCCTATACGCGTGCCGTCCTCAACACGGTCGTCGACCATATAGATCAAGTCCAAGAAACCTTGGGGCGCCGGGTTTTGATCGAAAATCCCTCGACCTATTTGTCCTTCGTCCAGGCCGAGATGGGGGAAGTCGAGTTTATCGCGGAAATGCAGTACCGCACGGGATGCGCCCTGATTCTCGATCTGAACAACGTCCATGTCTCCGCCGTCAATCAGAACAGCGATGCCATGACCTACTTGGCGCAATTCCCTTTGCACGCGGTGCAGGAGGTGCATTTGGCAGGCCATGGCGAGGACGCCGACGATTTGGGCGACCCGATCCTGATTGACTCCCACGACCGCCCCGTCGCCCCGCCCGTCTGGGCGCTCTACGAACATCTGCTCCATCGCTTAGGCCCGATCACAACCTTGATCGAGTGGGACAATGAGGTCCCAACCTGGGATCAGCTCTATGGTGAGGCCAAGGCGGCGCGAGCCGTGCAAGATGCTGCCGTCCCTGCAACCGAAAGCAAGGCCCTGGCATGAGTTTGGCCTACGAATCGCACATTCGCGACGCGGTGCTTGCGGCCGACCTGCCTGCACCTTCCTACTTGGTCGATCACCGCGCAAAGCCCGCGCCAAAGCGGTTCGCGGTCTATCGCAACAACGTGGTCGTATCCCTGGTTGAGGCGTTGATGAGCGGGTTTCCGTCGCTGGTTCCCTTGGTCGGCGAGACCTTTTTTCGCGCCGTCGCGCGCGCCTATGCCGTCGCGCATCCCCCCAACTCCCCCCTCATGCTGTTCTACGGGGAAGGGTTTGCGGCCTTTCTTGAAACCTTTGAACCGACGAAAAGCCTGCCGTTTTTGCCGCCCGTTGCCCGTATCGATTGGGCCTGGCGCCAAGCCTACCATGCCGCCGATACGCCCTCGCTTGGGGCGCACGATCTAGATCAAATCGCCGCCGAGCGATGGGACGCGGCGCGCCTGACCTTGCATCCCGCGGTTTGGGTCGGCACCAGCGCCGTCGCGGCCTTTGACTTATGGCGTGTTGGGCGCGGCGAGCGCGACCCCGCGCAGGTAGGGTCCGCGCCGCAATCGTGCTTGGTTGCGCGCCCCAACCTCACGGTTCTTGTCAGCCAGATCAGCACGGGCACCGCAGTTGCCCTGCAACAAGTGCAAGCGGGCCGTCCCTTGGCAACCGCGCTGGAGGCTGGTCTGGCCACAGAGGCGGCCATGGATGTGTCGGCCTTCGTTCACCTCTTGATTGATCAGGGCCTCATCGTCGCGATTGATCTAACCTAAACCTAAGGAGACCTTCATCATGAAAGCACTGGCAGTTCTCGCCCTCGGGCGATTTTCGCCCATCGAATCCCGTGGTTGGACCCTTTGGGCTGTCGCCAGCGCGGCCCTGTTGTACGTGCGCTACTGGTTGGCACAACCCTTCTGGAACTCGGGCCAGACTAAATGGGACAGCTTTCCTTTTGACCTCAGCGACGGTGCCATTTTCCTGTTTCAATGGGAATATAAGCTGAACCTCGGCTTCACACGATTGGACATGCCGCTCCCCACGCTGATGGCCTGGATGTCGGGATACGCAGAGATCATTTTTCCCGTCCTGCTCGTGCTGGGCCTATTCACGCGCGTCGCGGCGCTCGGTCTGCTCGGCACCACGATTATTATCCAATTTGTGTACCCGAGCGCTTGGCTCATTCACGGGTCCTGGGCCTTGGCCGCGCTGATTTTGATCGTCGCAGGGGGAGGGTTGGTGTCCCTTGATACAGGGGTTCGCAGACTCCTGGGTTTGCCTTTGGGGAAGTAATACCAGCGGCCAAGTGGGAGCGCAGCCCTCGTTCCGCAGACGCGCAATCAAGCGGCCCTTGAAATCAGAGAGTTGCGATTTCTGCCGAGATCACGGCTTTGCGGTTTTCTGCGACGGGGTGCGTTGACAAGAATTCGATCTGTCCGCCCCCAACGGCCGCCATCTTGTCCCAGAGGCTGAGCGCGCCGCGTGGGTCGTAGCCAGCGGCGGCGGCGTAGCGCACGCCCAAGCGGTCGGATTCCAGTTCGTGCTCGCGTGAGTAAGGCAGCAAGATTCCAAGCTGCGCGGCCAAACCCAACTGCCGCTCGAGTACTTCATCCTGGCCAAAATCGGTCGCAACACCGATGAACAGGTTGGCGACGCTTTGCTGGCTCATCCGTTCGTTGGCATGGCCCGCGATCACATGGCCCATTTCGTGGCCCAGAACGGCGGCCAGTTCGTCGTCGCTGTCGGCCAGGGTTAGAAGACCCGTATGCACCGCGACTTTGGTTCCCGGCAAGACAAAGGCGTTGGGCGTGTCGTCGGCGATGACCATGAATTCGGGATCGCCGCCCACCCCCGAGACCTCGACCATGTCCATGCCCACGCGCAAGACCCGTTGCAGATCGGCAGGATTTTGCGAAACGGGCGACTCGGCCCGCAGTTGCGCCCAGTAGGACGCGCTCCTGGTCGCCAGCTCATCGTCGTCGAAGAGCATGAGCGCGGACCGCCCCATGACATTGTCTTCGCATCCAGAAAGGACCGTGCCCGCCGCCAGTCCCGCGCTGCCGCGCAAGAAGGCGCGTCGTGTCGTGCAACTACAGGCCATAGTTCGGTACCTCCTTCGTATGCCTTGAGGTGCAGCAAAAACCAACTTCAGACCCAAGCGTCAAGCAAATCGTTCCAGCGCCTCCCTCGGGACCAGCCCCATCATGACGGTTCGGAACCCCGCGACCGCCTCGGGGCCCGCGGTCAAGAAGGTTTCTTTGAGGAGGCGCATCTGCGCTTGCGCCACTTGGGTTTCCAGGGCCTTGCCCGCTGGGCTGAGCGAAAGCCTACGTTCGCGCCGGTCCTGTTGGCCCATGCGGCTTTCGACCAGGCCCGTGTCGATCAGGGTCTTGAGGACCCGCGCCAGGGATTGCTTGGTGATTTGCAGAACCGCCAGCAGGTCTTTTACCGTCATCCCAGGATGGCGACCGATAAAGTAGAGCGCCCGATGGTGCGCCCGCCCCAGCGCTTGATCGACCAAGATCTGATCGGCGGCTTCGGTAAAGCGCCGGTAGGCAAAATACATGAGCTCCATGGCTTGGCGCAGGTCTTGATCGCGCAGAAACAGCGGGTTCGCTGGATGCTTTATGTCAGGCATGTTGACATAAGTGCCGCGTTCTTTCAGGAAAGGCAAGGGTCGTCGCAAACGACCCCGAATACCAGCGGCGACCAGGAATGACTCTTATGTTCGCTGGTATAAGGGCCGCGACGGCGGTCCCCCAAGCGGGCTCCAAGCCCTAAGGGCGCAGGGAACGCCCGCGCTCCAAAGAGTTGGGCTCCAAGCCCTAAGGGCGCAGGGAACGCCCGCGCTCCAAAGAGTTGGGCTCCAAGCCCTAAGGGCGCAGGGAACGCCCGCGCTCCAAACGCGCGGCCCCGAGATGAGCTAAGAAAGCGCCTTGGGGCATAAGCGAAGGCCCCGTCCAGCGGTCGGGCTGAGCGAGCGTAGCGAGCGAGTAGAGACCGCACCTAAAAGCGTCGGGCTGAGCGAGCGTAGCGAGCGAGTAGAGACCGCACCTAAAAGCGTCGGGCTGAGCGAGCGTAGCGAGCGAGGTAAGACCGCACCCCAAAAAGGGCGAAACGCGAAGCATCTCTGACGTGAGACACAAAACGGCCAAAAAAGGGCGGCGCGAAGGATATCATTCTTTGGTTCGGTTGCTATAGGACCTTATGACCGATAAGATTCCAGGCTTCGCAAAGGGTCGTACCTTGCTGGTCGTCGATGACGATGTGCGGTTTGCGGATCGTTTGGGCCTTGCGATGGAACGGCGCGGGTACGATGTCTGCGTGACCTATAGCGTCGCCGAGGGACGCCGTGCGGGCCTAAGCGCCCCGCCCGCCTACGCCGTGATTGATTTGCGCCTTGCAGATGGCAATGGTCTCGATCTCGTTGAAGCCATGACCAAGGTCAGCCCCAGCACGCGCATGATCGTCCTGACCGGTTACGGCAACATCGCAACGGCGGTGTCGGCGGTAAAGCTCGGCGCCGCTGACTATCTGCCCAAGCCTGCCGATCTGGACACGATTGAGGACGCCCTGACGGCCGACGATCAACTCCTGCCGCCGCCCCCTGAGTTCCCCATGACCGCGGACCGGGTGCGGTGGGAGCATATATTGAGAATTTATGAGCAGTGCGGTCGCAACGTTTCCGAAACCGCCCGGTGCTTGCGCATGCACCGCCGCACCCTCCAGCGCATTTTGAACAAGTACGCGCCGCGGGCTTAACGCCCTTTCCATACGGGATCGCGCTTTTCGGCGAAGGCCCGAAAGCCTTCCTGTCCATCCTCTGAAGTATAGAGCCGCTCGACGGTCGCGAGTTGCGACTTGGTAACTCGGTTCATGGTGTCTTGAAACTTGGCGCCTTCGGCCTCGCGCACGGTTTCTTTGATCGCTTGAAACACCAGTGGCGGGCCACTGTCCAGAAGCTGCGCGATCTCCTGCACTTTGGCCGCAAGGGCTGGCCCATCGGGCAGGACCCCATTGACCAGGCCCCACTGCGCGGCCTCCGCGCTGTCCATCCACCGCCCCGTCAGCAACAGGTCCATGGCGATATGGTAAGGGATGCGTTTGGGCAGTTTGATCGAGGCGGCGTCGGCCAGGGTGCCCGCGCGAATTTCGGGCAGGGCGAAGCTGGACGCGGCGGTGCAATAGATCAAATCGCACGACAGCATGAGTTCAAAACCGCCGCCGACCGCCATGCCCTCTACCTGGGCGATCACGGGCTTGTTCATGTCGCGCAGTTCCTGCAAGCCGCCAAAGCCGCCGACGCCGTAGTCGCCCACGACCGAGTCGCCGTCGGCGGCGGCTTTCAAGTCCCAACCGGCGGAGAAGAACTTTTCGCCCGCGGTTTTGACGATGCAGACGCGCGCGTCGGGATCATCGCGAAAGGCGCGAAACTGCTCCCCCATCGCACGACTGGTGGTCAGGGCGATGGCATTGGCTTTGGGCCGATCTAGGGTCAGGGTCCAGATTCCGCCCGCTTTGGTTGTGGTCACATGGTTCATGGGCTCTCTCCTAAAACAACGAAGGCATCGGCGGCAACCGCGCGGGTGGGCGTTGCCATGAGGGGGTTGATGTCAAGTTCGACCACATCGCCGCGCAGCACCCGCGCTTGCACCGCCAGGATCGCCTGGACCAGCGCAGGGCGATCCGCCGCCGCCTTGCCGCGATAGCCGTCGAGCAAAGGGGCCATGTTGAGGCCCCCGAGCGCGGCGCGCACCTGGTCGGCGGCAAAGGGCATGAGCAAGACGGCGGTGTCCGACAGCACCTCGGTCAAGACGCCGCCCGCCCCCACGACCAAGTGCCCCCCAACAACGCGGTCGTAGGCAACCCCGACGATCAGTTCTGCCACCGCATCGTCCACCATTTCCTCGACCAACACCCTAGGGGATAGGCGGGCGAGATCGGCGTAGGCTGCCGCCAGGTCGCGCACCTGCAACTTGACCCCGCCGACCTCGGACTTGTGCGCCAAATCGGCGGCCAAGGCTTTCATCGCAACGGGGCCGTCCAGGTTTTTCGGCAATTCCTCGATACGCTCGACAATCTGCCCCTGAGGGATCGTCAGCCCTGCCGCCGCCAAGTCTTGCTTGCCCGCAAATTCGTCCAAGGCCGCGCCGCGCCGTGCGGGAGGCGGCACGTAGGTGAAGGCCCCGCCCGCGGGCAATACGGCCGCCGCCAGCCCCTCCAGGCCCGCCTGCAGACCCTGCAAGGGGATCAACCCCGCCGCCAGCAACCGCAAGGCCAAGGGTTCGGGCATGTTTTCGGGGAGCGTTGCCAGGACGGCGGCCCGTGCGCCCGTCGCGATCTGCGCGGCGATCATGCACCTGATCGCGGTCTCAAACCCCGTCGCGTCGCCGCTGCCGTCGCGCGGCCAGTCGAGGACGAAGACCGTCATGGCCTGCGGCCCTCGCATGACCTTAGTAAAGGCTGGTTGCAACGCCTCGGGCGCGCCCCAGTCGAAGGTATGATAGTCGAACGGGTTGGAAACCTGGACCAGCGGGTTCAGCGTCTCGCCAATGCCAAGACCGCCCAGGGCAGGAAACTGGAGCCCGTGGCGCGCGCCTGCGTCGGCCATGAGGCTGGCTTCCCCGCCCGAACAGGACACGCTGGCGATCGTCGGCGCGGCGAGGCGGCCGCCCGCGTGCAGAACCTTCAGCGCCTCCATCAACCCCTCAAGCGAGCGCACCCGGCCCACGCCGCAGCGGTCCATAAAGGCGCTTGCCACCGCGTCCGAGCCTGAAAGCGAGGCCGTATGCGACACGGTCAGCGCCTGGGCCGCGTCGGTCTCGCCCGCCTTGAGCGCGACGATGGGCTTGGAACAGGCGCGGGCGGCGGCATGAAATGCGCGCGCCGACCCGAACCCCTCGATATGAAGGCCGAGCGCCGTGACGCGCGGGTCGGCGTCCATGGCCGCGATCAGCTGGGGCAGACCCACCTGCGCGCCATTGCCCGCGGCCAGCACGTAGGCGAGCGGCACGCCCCGCTGCTGCATGGTCATATTGATCAGGATATTGGACGATTGGGTGATCAGGGCGACGCCCCGGTCGATCTTGCGCCCGCCGTGGACATCGGGCCAAAGCGCGACGCCGTCGAGGTAGTTGATCAGGCCGTAGCAGTTGGGGCCAAGCAGCGGCATGGGCCCCGCCGCCGCCAACAGAGCCGTTTGCAAAGCCGCGCCTTGGGTGCCTGCTTCCTCAAAGCCCGAGGCGAAGCAAATCGCCCCGCCTGCCCCGCGTGCGCTCAAGGCGCGGGTGATTTCCAAACTGGCGTGGCGATTGACGGCGATGAAGGCGGCGTCGGGCGCACTGGGCAGGTCTTCAACGCGCTGAAACTCTGCCCGCGGGTTGACGTGCCATATGGGCCCGTCAAACCCCATGCGGGTCAACTGGAACCTGACGTTGTGGGTCCAGCTGCCCCCGATCAGGGCGATGGACTTGGGATTCAGAAGGCGTCCAAGGTCGGCCACTTGGCCCCCTAAAGCCATTCGCCTTAGGCCCCCAGCGGGCGCAGAAGATCGCGGCTGATGATATGGCGCTGAATTTCAGACGTGCCGTCCCAAATTCGCTCCACGCGCGCATCGCGCCAGAACCGCGCCAGCGGCACATCGTCCATTAGGCCCATGCCGCCGTAGATCGAAATGGCCGCATCGGTCACGCGCGCCAGCATCTCGGAGGCGTAGAGCTTGGCGCTCGCAATCTCTCGATTGTTCGACATGCCTTGGTCGAGCTGCCAGGCTGCTTTTAGGGTTAAAAGATCGGCGGCGTCGATTTCGGTGATCATATCGGCGAGTTTGAAGCTAACGCCCTGGAACTTGCCGATGGGCTGGCCAAACTGCTTACGGTCGGCGCTATAGTTCAGGGCATAGTCAAAGACCCGGCGCGCGCGCCCGACGCACATGGTCGCCACGGTGATGCGCGTGGCATAGAGCCATTCGTTCATGACCGCGAAACCGCCGCCGACCTCGCCCAGCACTTGGCCTGGGCCCAAGACACAGTCATCGAATGTGAGGATATTGTTGGGATACCCCCGATGCGAGACGCTGGCGTAGCCTGGTTTGATCTCAAAGCCTGGGGTTCCGCGGTCAACCAAGAAGCACGTGATGATTTTTTTGGGCCCGCGCGCGGTCTGTTCCTCCCCCGTCGCCACAAATACGATCACAAAGTCGGCGTGCTCGGCGCCCGAAATAAAGTGCTTGGTGCCGTTGAGGACCCAGTCTGTGCCCCGTTGGTCGGCGCGGCATTTCATCCCGCGCACGTCGGACCCCGCGTCGGGTTCGGTCATGGCGAGGGCATCCCAGCGTTCCCCCGCCACTGCGGGTTTCAGATAGGTCTCGATCTGATCGTCGCGGCACGCCATCAAAATGCCTTGGGGCCGTCCCCAAAAGTGCGTCAAGGCCATAGAACCGCGGCCCAACTCGCGTTCCAGCAGGGTAAAGTCCAGATGATTGAGGCCGCCGCCGCCAACATCCTCGGGGAAATTGGGCGCAAAGAACCCCAGGTCTTGAACCTTGCGGGCGATGGACTGGCCCACATCTTTGGGCACATGGCCCAGGCGCTCGACCTCATCTTCTAAGGGGTAAATCTCGGTTTCGACGAAGGATCGAACCGTTTCGACGATCAGGTCTTGCTCGGGCGTTGGACCAAAAAACATGGCCTCTTAGCCCTTGCGCAGCTGCAGTTTGTCCCGCACCTCCTGGGGTCCCAAGATCCGTACGTTCATGGCCTCGAGGATCGTCACCGCGCGCTCCACCAGTTGTCCATTGTTCGCGAGCACCCCGCGCTGCAGGTAAATATTATCCTCCAGGCCGACGCGCACATTCCCGCCCGCAAGCACCGCCGCCGCCACGTAGGGCAGCTGCAAGCGCCCGATGGAAAAGGCCGAGAACATCCAGTTGTCGGGTACATTGTTGACCATGGCCATGAAGGTGGTCATGTCGGGCGGCGCGCCCCAGGGCACGCCCATACATAGTTGCACCAAGACCGGATCCTCGATCAGGCCTTCGGCGACCAGTTGCTTGGCAAACCACAGATGCCCCGTGTCGAAGGCTTCGATTTCGGGGCGGACCCCCAGGGCGGTCATGCGGCGCGCCATATCTCGCAGCATGGCGGGCGTGTTGGTCATGATGTAGTCGCCTTCGCCAAAATTCATGGTGCCGCAATCAAGTGTGCAGATTTCGGGCAAGGAGTCCTTGACGTGCTGCACCCGCACCTCGGCGCTCGCCATGTCGGTGCCCGCAGCGTCCAGGGGCAAGGGCGCGCTGGTTGGACCTAGGGTCAGATCGCCGCCAGTTCCCCCCGTTAGGTTGATCACGACATCGGTATCGGCGTCGCGAATGCGGTCGACCACTTCCCGATACAGGGCCAAGTTGCGCGATTGCGCGCCAGTTTGCGGGTCGCGGACATGGCAGTGGGCGATGGCGGCCCCCGCCTTGGCGGCTTCAATCGCGGCCTCGGCAATGGCCTTGGGCGTGATCGGCACCTTGTCCGACTTGTGGGTGGTGGCGCCGCCGCCCGTGACCGCGGCGGTGATGAAAACCTCATAGTTCATGCGCAGGCTCCCTCGCTTGATGCGTCCTACGTTTAGGCTAGTGGTTGCCAGGACGGGATTTGAACACGACCCAAGGTCCCAAGATTGCGACGAATGCCGCTGCGGGAATGATGGACGCGTAGGCCCAGCGGAACCCGTAATGGTGTTCGACAAATCCAATCAAGGGGGGCCCGATAAAAATCGACGCCCAGCCCATGGCCGAGACCAGGGCAACGCCAAAGGCAGGCCGAATGCCGCGCAAGCGTCCCGCCGCCGCCACGAAAATCGGAAAGAAAAAGGCAAACCCAAACCCGATCAAGAAGGCCGCCAGCAATCCGTGTCCATAGGTGGACGTTGCGATCAACCAGCCCAAACCCGCCAGCCCGATCAAGGTGCCGAACAAGAGCAACCTAGGCCGCCCAATTCGATTGGCGATCCCGTCCCCGACCAAACGCGCCAACAGCAAACCCGAGGAGAAGAACACCATGGCCAGGTTCGACCCCAGCTTGGGTAAGGGCTCCCCGCGCCACACGAATTCGTCGGTGAAGTAGAGCGCAAGCCAATCATAGTGGGCCCCCTCGGCCTTGACTCCCAGCACCATCAAAACCGCCAAGGCAAGGAGCAAGAACTGGGAAATTCTGGGCGAGACGGTCCCAAGGTCGGCCCCATCGCTGCGTTCCTGATCGCGTTCCACCTCAAAGGGTAGGAAGTCGCGCCAAATGAACGGGAACAGGGCGCTGGATAGGACCGTAAGCCCCGCAAAAAATTGCGGCAAGGGCAGGCCGACATAGTGGGCTGCGGAGGCCAGCAAGGACCCGACCAACACGCCCAAGGCGAAGAGCGCATGGATGCTGGTCATGAAAAATCGGTCGGTCACGCGTTCCAGCAAGCTGCCCTGGGTATTGGCCACGACGTCAAAAAACCCCGAGCAAATGCCCATGGCAAAGCCGACGCCTAAGAACACTTCGTAGGTTGGCGCCATGATGAAGCTGACGGGAAAAATCAGAATCAGGGGGTGAAAGAACAGGGCAAGTCGCCGGCTGCCCCAGCGCCCGATGGCCCAGGAACTGGCGATCATGGACGGGATCGCCCCCAGCGCCATGGTGAGGATGAAGACGGTGATTTGCCATTCTTCAATGTGCAAATTTTCCCGCATGGTCGGAAACTGAGCGAACAGGGTGGGAATCAGCCAGCCCAGCAAGAAGAAACAGCCCGCAATGGCCCGAAACGCCCTTTGGGTCCGCTGTTCACTCATGCCAGATTTCATAAGTGGCGCGCTAGGGCCTTGGCGGCGGGCGGACAAGCGCAAAGTCTTGCTTTTCATCGGCAAGCACGCCAAAGGCGCGCCCATGAAAAGCCGTCGTCAACCCAGGCCGCGCGATGGACGTGGGCAGAGCCAACGCCAACTCAAGATGGGCGAGCACATTCGCCATACCTTGTGCGAAGCAGGCCTGCGCGAAGATCTGCTCGATCAAAATGGCCACCCCCTAAGCCTGACTTTTACCGAAGTGCGGTGCAGCGCCGATTTGCGCGCGGCCAAAGCCTTCTACGTGCCCCTGGGGTCGGTGCCCGAGGCCGACTGCGAGTTTGCCCTCAAAAACGCGCGACCAACCCTCAGCGCGGCGGTGGCGAAGAAGAACAGCGCCAAGTACACGCCCAAGCTGACGTTCGTCTACGACACCAGCTTCGATCAGGCCGAGCATCTGCGCCAAGTCTTGAGCGATTTGTAACTCACCCCTCAAGAACATGTCCTCCCAAGCGGCGGTGTCTGGTGCCATGGTTCGGCGATTTTCTGACTTGCCTTCTTTCCAAGGTCGGGGTACCCGCGATCTCGCTTTGGGGCATTAGCTCAGCTGGGAGAGCGCTTCGCTGGCAGCGAAGAGGTCAGCGGTTCGATCCCGCTATGCTCCACCATTCCCTTGATTTGAGGCCACCGTCGGTACGACGTAGAACCGCCGAAGCGACCCTAAGCCTGAAATATTGCCTCGAAACGTTTGATCTGGCCGCAGCTATTGGGCTGGGGATTGGCAGTGGAAGACGGCGGAAACAGGGAAATTTGTCAAATTTCGGGGTTTTCAGGCGGTTTTGGGGGCTCTAGGGCGCGTTGATCGGCCTCAAAACCCTTATTCTAGGCGGGATTTTTCGAAGTTTCCTGTTATTCGGAAAAATCGGGCGCTCAATCGATTTTTTCCCTGTTCGGGCACGTGGGAATTGGTGTTTGAGGGGGTTGAATCGGAATTTGTGGGGGCCTTCATCGTGGGAAAACCCATGCGGACGGCTATTCAGGCGTCAATGGTCTGTTCGGTGAGCAAAAGGCGTGGGGGCTGGCCCCAGCCGACAGGGTCGCCCTGCGTCAGGCAGAGGCCAAACCCGTCTTCGACGCCCTCGAACTCTGGCTCCACGATCAGCGTCCCAAACTCTTTGGCAAGTCATCGCTTGCTGGGGCCCATTGCCTTTACCCTCTTATACCAGCGGCGATTTAAAATGACTCCTTTATTCGCTGGTATAAGGGCCGCGACTGCGGCCCCCGTAGCGGCGCCGAGATGAGCTAAGAAAGCGCCTCGGGGTATAAGCGAAGGCCCCGTCGGAGGCGAAACGCGAAGCGTTTCTGCCGTGAGACATAAAACGGCTAAAAAAGTGTCAACTTTTTTCGCCGCTGGTATTAGAGACCGCCGAGCTCAGCAGGGCAGATCCCCAAGCATGGCTCACTTGGGTCCTTGTTCGTATCGCGGATCATAAGATCACCCGCATCCATGAGCTCTTGCCATGGGAGTTCAATGCCCTGGGCGGCAACATCTGAAAAATCAAGGGCTCCCACAGCGGACGCTTACCTTGAACGCAACAAAAGAATCGTTGAAAACGACCCTTGGTCTTAGTTTCAGCGCGGTTCGTTCTTATAGAGCAGTGGCAAATCTCTTCGGCCGCTGCGTCTCAGGATCAATTAGAGCTTCGCTTGAGTATTGCGCAAGATAGGCTCTTCGCGATTTTTCGGTGGTGTTGCGTGATGATCGATGGAGTGTCACTGACGAGAATAGAACAATTGAGCCTGCGGGGACCACTGCAGCAAGCCCCAAGTCTGCTCCTTTGTAACCAACCATTTCCTTTGCTTCGGGATCCCAATGGTGCTCAATAAGCGCGGTGTCGTGCCGGAGATTTCGCGGAAGAACGAAAACGGGACCATTGTCTTCGGTCGTGTCGTCTAGGGCAAACCAGACGGAGATGTAAGGATTGTGCTCAAATCCTACGTACCCCCCATCCTGGTGCCACCCGAACGCAGAGCCAGTCTTGGGGCCTTTTACGACAAATTGCTCGTTAAACAAGTGCGGCGTCTTGCCGATGAACGGCAAGAGAAATGCTTTCATGTCTGCGCCCAAAATAAACGAGGCAAGATCGGAAAAATCTTGATGTCGGTGCCGGAGAAACCGACGGTCATGTCCACGGCCGATGTCGTGAGCCTGGCCACCCATGTTATCGTCGGGTGGTTCGCTTAACAGAGTGTCACATATATTGGCTAACATTCTTGTTTCGTCACCGTCCAGCCACTCTGGAAGAATGGCAAAGCCGTGCTCAAAATAGTGGTCCACGATCTGATCATCAGCTGTTCGCATGTTAGGCTCCTACTTTGCATTGTGCTTATATCAAGGGTCTTTGAAAACGACCCCTGGGCCCAAGTTCAAGCGTCACGCAGGCTGCGCTCCCACTGCAATTATACCAGTTCCTAAGGCGAACTGGTATCAATCAACCGCCGCGACTTGGGCGCGTAAGTGATCGGCGGCGAGTTGATCGCGTTGTTTGCGCGATAGGCGCTGGGACGCGGATTTGAGTTGCCCGCAAGCGGCCATGATGTCCTCACCGCGCGTCTGCCGCACGGGCGCGGAGAGGCCCGCGCCGACCACCACGTCTTGGAAACGTGCAATGCGCAGCGGGTGAGAGCAGGCGTATGGTGAGCCTGGCCAGGGGTTAAACGGGATCAAGTTGACCTTGGCAGGGATGCGCGCCAGCAACTTCACCAGGCGGCGGGCGTCGGCGTCGCTGTCATTGACCCCTTTGAGCATGACGTACTCAAAGGTGATGCGGCGCGCGTTGGAAACGCCAGGATAGGTTCGACAGGCGTCCAGCAAGACCTCCAGCGGGTATTTTTTGTTGATCGGCATGATCGCGTCGCGCGTATCGTTGTCAACCGCGTGCAACGACACGGCCAAATTGACATTGAGCTCGGTCCCGCAACGGCGCATTTCTGGCACGACGCCCGAGGTGGACAGGGTGATCCGGCGCTTTGATAGGGACAGGCCCTCCCCGTCCATCAGGATTTGCAAGGCGGTTTTGACCGCGTCGTAGTTGTAGAGCGGTTCGCCCATGCCCATCATGACGACGTTGGAAATCAGGCGCGTGCCGCCCGAGGGCGTCGGCCACTCGCCAAAGGCATCGCGCGCCAGCATGAACTGGCCCAAAATTTCCGCAGCGGTCAAATTGCGCACCAGCCGCTGCGTGCCCGTGTGGCAGAATTTGCAGGTGAGGGTACAGCCGACTTGCGAAGACACGCACAGGGTGCCCCGGTCAGCCTCGGGGATATGGACGGTTTCGGCCTCTTGCCCATCGTCAAAAGCCAGCAACCACTTGGCGGTGCCATCGGTTGAATTCAGGGCTTGGGCGACCCGAGGCCGCGCGAGGCTGTAAGTCTCCTGCAAGTCCTGGCGAAACGCCTTGGAAAGGTTGGACATGGCGTCAAAATCGCGCGCGCCGCGATGGTAGATCCAGTGCCAAAGCTGTTTGGCCCGAAAGGCGGGATGCCCCAAAGCCACAACGGCGTCCCGCAGTTCCTCACGGTTCAACCCGATGAGGGAAGCGTTTGTCATAGGCGCGGGACTAAAGAAACACAAACATGACCAAGACGAAGATCGGCATGAGGACCGAGAACGACCAGGCCATATAACCGAAGAAGGTCGGCATGGGCACCTTCTCCGTCTCCGCAATGGCCTTGACCATAAAGTTGGGCGCGTTGCCGATGTAGGACAGGGCGCCCATAAAGACCGCGCCCATGGAAATGGCCAGCAGGGTTGTGGCGAAGGTGGTCATGAAGGCTTCGGGCGAGACCCCGACGGCCTTAAAGAACACCAGATAGGTTGGGGCATTGTCCAAAAAGCCCGACAGCAAGCCCGTGGCCCAAAAGTAGGCGGATGGGATCGGCGCGCCGTCGGCGCCCGACACCAGATCGACAACGAAGCCGAGCGCGCCCGCCGACCCGCCTTTCAAAATCGCGATCACAGGGGCGATGGTGAGGAAAATGCCGATGAACAGTTTGGCGACTTCGACAATGGGGAACCAGTTGAAACCATTGTTGGCGCGACTTTCGTCGTTGGTAAGGCGCAAGGACAAGAGGGTGATCAGGACGAGCAACACGTCGCGGGTGAGGTTTTGAGTCTTATAATCGACGTCGAAGACCCTGACGGGCTGCCAGTCGGGCGTCCAAGTGCCCGAAAGCAACACCGCGCCCACAATCCCGGCCAGCAGAGCAAAGTTCACCCATCCCTCAATCTGGATCGGGGCGTGGGGGGTCATGTCCGATACCTTCATGGCCGCAGCGTCCTCACGAGGGTAGAAGTAAAACCGGTCGAGCAGGTAGTAGACCAGCGCCACCAGAACACTGACAAAAACCATGGGCCAGAACATGGCCTGGGTTGGCCAGAAGAAGCTGATGCCGTTCAAGAAACCCAGGAACAGCGGCGGATCGCCCAGCGGTGTCAACGACCCGCCGATGTTCGCCACCAAGAAAATGAAGAACACGACGGTATGGACCCGGTACTTGCGGTCCTTATTGGCGCGCAACAGCGGGCGGATCAGCAACATGGCCGCGCCCGTCGTGCCCATCCAGGACGCGAGCAAGGTTCCGATCACGAGGATGGCGACGTTGGTCTCGGGGTGGCCGTTCAGCGTCCCCTTGATATGGATACCACCGGCGACGGTGAACAGGGCAAGCAGCAGCAGGATAAAGGGGATATATTCATGAAACAGCACCTCCAGCCCAATGAACAGCGCTGTTTGCCAACTGATGAGCAGCAGGCAGGGAACGAGAAAGCAGACCGCCCAAAACCCCGCAATTTTGCCAAAATTCTCGTGCCAAAAGTGCGGCGCAAGCACGGGAAACAAAGCGATGGAGAGCAGCATCCCTGCAAAAGGGATCCCCCAAATCAGGCCGAGCTGATCCCCCGCCAAAGCATAGGCCGAGTCCGCCGCAAACGCCGATTGGGGCAGAAGGGTCAGGGCGAGAAGGGGCAAGGCGGCCCCAAGGCGGGTCAAAACAAACATGGCGGACTTTTATACCAACGGCCAAAAAAGTTGACACTTTTTTTGCATTGGTGCGTTAGAATAGATATTCGATCCAATTTTCCGTAAAAAACACCGTCAATGTTGCCTGCACCATGTGCACGGCCTTTGAATAGCAGAACGTCTTTCGATGGAACCGAGCGAGATAGTGGCGAATTCGACTGTTTAAGCCCTCGATGGCGGCGGTTTCCGACTTGGTCTGCACATGCATGTACTCTGGGACGATCTGGCGATAGGCTGGATAGTGATCCGTGCAGACAAGCTTGACGTCAAACATTTCAAGCTGCTCCCAAAGTCCCTGCCCCGTTTTTGCATCTCTTTTCCCAAGCTGAATACCGCAGACCCGCCGCCCATCTCGATCATAGGCTAGCCAGATCCAACATTTGTTCCTCTTTTTTGAACAAAGTGCCACATTTCGTCCAATTCCATGACACTAACAGGCTCAACCTCGCCCGTGTCCTCGCGGAATTTCTCAATGTCATCGCCTAACTTCTTTACCCAGCGCATCACACTGGTATGACATACGCCCGTCAAGCGGGATATACCGCGAAAGCCCACACCTTCCAAATAAAGACGAATGCACTGTACACGTAGGTCTATAGGGGTGCGGCTCATTGAACTCTGCGTGTAATTGCAACCACAACCTTTGCATTTATAGCGCTGCTTACCGCGAACTATGCCGTTTTTTGTGCGGACGGCGCTCCGACATTTGGGACAGATCATCCCATTCCTATA
Source organism: Alphaproteobacteria bacterium (assembly GCA_965229645.1). Taxonomy (GTDB): domain Bacteria; phylum Pseudomonadota; class Alphaproteobacteria; order UBA7985; family UBA7985; genus CAXQZM01. Next base: position 1,646,973 of record OZ245893.1, on the reverse strand, counting down.
GAACATCTATCTATTCGCAGCAATGCCAAATTATGCATACCCCCTCTTTGTGCAACAAAGCCCTCTGAATGGGCGGAAGCACAAATTATTGAAATCGTTCCTTCAAGGCGTTGAAGCCATCTTGGAAAACGCTTTGGGACACCACTTCGGAAAGCTCCTGTTCCTGACCCTGAGGCACATCAAAGTTAGCCCACCAATGGCCAAAGGTATGGTTGCCATCGGTGATCCGTGTCAGAGTCAGGCCCGCGTGGTAGTTTTGCAAGGGTACGTCAGCAGTTAAGATACAGTAAGAGAAGCTGTAATCCAGATCGGACAGAGAAAGGAGTTTTTCGCGTATGTGCGTACCATCGGTAAGATAGAAATTGCGGACACACCCGATTTGATCGGACGGTGCGCCGGTTTCGATCCGGCATTCCTTGATCAAGGGGTGCCAGAGCGGCATGGCATTGAAATCCCGCACCACATCCCAAACTCGGTCGATGGACGCCGGCACAACGGAGGTAACGTCCACCTTAATCATCTTTTTCCTCCATGGTGGAGGCTTCTGAAGGTTTGACGCCTGAAGGTTTGACGTCTTTTGCAAGGCTTTGGGCATCCCTGGCCGCACGCATGATATCACCCATTTTTGAGACGTTTGCGCCTTCCACACCAATTTCCTTCATCAACTCATCAATTATGGGAGCCTGCACACGGTATCTCAGCGCGCTGTCAATCACTTCATCGGTAGGTGTGCGGCCTGCGCTTGGATGGCCACCTGACATATGTACCATTTTGATGCCGTCGATTTTCTCAATGGGTTTGACGGTCTCGGCGATGACGCTTTCTAGTTTGGCTATCAATTGCGCGCGCAGACGGCCGGCACGGGCATCCTCGGTCAAGACATTTTCGGCCTCATTACGCAAACGCTCCGCCTCTGCGGCCACAGCAGCGCGCAGTTGCTCAGCTGAAGTCTCTCGTTCGATATCCACTTTCGATACGGCAGCTTCTCGTTCTGCTGCGCCCAAAACCTTGGCCGTGGAAACAATCTCTTTAGATTTAGCAGCTGCTGCTAGTTGCTTTTCCGCCTTCACCTGCGCGTCTGCTTCTTCGACAGATTTGGCCAGTACTTCAATGGCCGTTTCCAGCTTTTGAATATCAACGAATTTTTCTCGCTCAATTTCCAAACGTCGGAGTTCTTGCTCTCGCTGGATGCGACTCTCGTCTAAGGCTTTTTCGGAAGCATAGCGGGCGCGTTCCACCTCTTCTCGCGCTGCAATCTCTCGCTGGTTGGTGGACTGAACTCCAGCAATGCGCGCGGCCTCTGCCTCTGCAGATTTTGTCGATTGTTCTTTGGCAATTTCTGCGGATTGGGCCGCTTTACGAATTTCAACTTCTCGTTCTTGCTCCAACTTGGCCATTTGGCTCTCGCGCTCAAGGGCCAGGGTTTCTTTTTCTGCAGCTAAGTTCGCCTCTCGTATAGAAACAGCTGACTTCTGCTCTATCGCGTTGCGCAGTTGCCGCCGCTCCTCTACTGTATCAATTAGCTTGGTAAGACCCTCAGCATCAAAGCGGTTGGCTGGATTGAAATATTCTAGAGGTGTTTGATCTAAATTGCGGATAGCAACAGAAGATAGCTCTAGCCCATTTGCAGCGAGGACCGGCGCAATGTGCGAGGCCAAAGTGGTAACGACCTCTGCCCGTTGCTCATGGAGGGCATTTAGCTCTTTGCCGGAAGCCACGGCGCGCAAGGCGCCCAAAAACTCACTCTCATAAAAAGTGGCCAAATCCTCTGGCCTGTTGGTCAACGCCCCTAAAGTTGCCGCAGCCAGTGCCACAGACTCGGCCTCTGGCTTCACCCGCAAGAAGAATTCAGCATCCACATCGACCCGCATGCGATCAGCGGTAATAAGGGCAGCCTCCTTTTCAACTTGGATCGTGACCTTCGATAACCCCAGGCTGATTGGCATAATGCGGTGTAAAACCGGCAAAACGAACATGCCGCCGTCCATAATTACCTTGCGACCGCCAAAACCAGTGCGGACGTACGCGCGATTAGACTCTCCTCGCAGATAAAATAGATTGATGAGCCAAATCACGACAAAAACTAGGACAAAGAGGGCAATGGCCGAGGTAATAAGTGTATTGTTCATGGGTTAATCTCCTGCCTCTAAAGTCTCATACTGATCGACTTAAACACCCGTGTCTGACGAGTTAAAGCCTCTTCTGATGGTAGACGTTCCATGGAGGAGGCGCCATAGAAGCCGTGGCAATTTTGGGTGTTTTTGAGTACAAATTCGGCGTCTTCTGGGGATGCAACGGGTCCACCATGAACTAGAATGATTGCATCTGGGTTAACGATCAATGCAGCCTCTGCCCACTCGTCAACTATGGTAGGACAATTTTTCAACTTTAAGGCAGTTTCTGCGCCAATTGCCCCCCCAGTTGTTAGGCCAAGGTGCACAACAATAATGTCAGCGCCCGCACGCGCCATGGCATCGGCATCTTGCGCCGAAAATACATAAGGCGTCGTCAGCATGTCGTGAGTCCGCGCGCGCGCGACCAAGTCCACCTCTAATGCATAGGACATACCTGTTTCTTCAAGATTGGCCCGAAAGGTTCCGTCGATCAATCCAACGGTGGGAAAGTTCTGTATGCCTGCAAAACCTAGCCGCTTGAGGTCCGTTAGAAAGACATCAAAGTTACAAAAGGGATCGGTTCCGTTGACACCTGCCAGAACAGGTGTCTTAGGCGCCATAGGGAGAACTTCCATGGCTATATCCATGACAATTTCATTAGCGTTTCCATAAGCCAATAAACCAGCCAGAGAGCCACGTCCTGCCATTCGATAGCGGCCAGAATTGTAAACGACAATAAGATCAATGCCTCCCGCCTCTTCACACTTGGCGGACAGACCCGTGCCCGCCCCCCCCCCCAATGATGGGAACACCGTCAGCCTTCATGGCTCTAAATTTGGACATCAAACTGGCGCGATCGAAAGTAGGCATAGAGGTTCCTTAAGCTGTTATTTCGGCGAAGGCTGCTAGAGCAGCTGTGGTAAATTTGGCATCATTGATATGGGCATCTACCTCAATCAATTTGCGATTTGGTGCAGGATCAAACGTGGTCTGAATGGCATCAAACAGAGTTTGACGCGCCACTGGATCATCAAAAGGCTGCCCAGCTGCATCCAACGCTGAAACCCCCTGCAATGGGAGAAGGAAGCGCACTGGTCCAGTCATGAGGTTGAGCCGTTCGGCAATCCAGTTGCCTATCTGTGTGCTTTCCTGCGCTGTGGTGCGCATAAGGGTGACTTGGGGGTTATGTTCATAAAATTGCCGTCCAGCATAGGCGGAGGGCACTGTAGGGGGAGCCTGCCAATTTACCATATCCAGAGCCCCTACGGACCCCAGATAGGGGACGCGGGTGCGGATAAAGGCGCCAAAACGATCCTGGGTTGCGGGCATAACGCCCCCCATCAGCAAATCGCAAACCTCTGTCGTAGAAAGATCAATGGCCGCACCGATCAATCCACTATCCACAAGCTTTTCCATCGATTGCCCGCCAGTCCCCGTGGCGTGAAATACCAAGCATTCGTAGACAGTTTCAAGCTGATCAACGATCGACTGGACCGCAGGGGTTGTAACCCCAAACATGGTCAGTCCGATTGCGGGTTTTTGTGGTGGTAGTTCAATGGGGTTGCTGCGGCAAAAGCGAATAGAGCCTGCCAGGGCATCGGCGCCATTGGCAAGTATTTTTGCAGAAATTTGGTGAATGCCCTGAACATCCGTGACAGAGTACATCATCATGATGTCGCTAGGCCCCACATAGGCCCCGACATCGCCTGATGCGACAGTAGAAATCATAACCTTTGGAATACCGATAGGCAGCGCACGCATGGCGGGCGTTGCCAAAGCGGTTCCGCCAGAGCCTGCAGCAGAGATTAAACCCAAAATCGTATCGGCTTGTCCGACAAAATTCTCAAATGCGTCCGCCATTGCAGCGACAGAAGTCCCTCGGTCGCCAGTAATAACTGCGCTCAAGCCACCAGGGTGATAGGCGGCAACTTGATGGGGGGGGATGTCTGCTGATGAAGGTTTGCCTGAGGTAGAAAGGTCAACGGTTTTGACAGGCAGGTTTTGTGTCCGCAAACGGTCCCGAATGAACAATAGCTCGCGTGCTTTGGTGTCAAAGGTGCCCGCCACCAAAACCGATTGCCCCACAGGTGAAATCGACGGCGGGGTGTGCGGCACGCCTGCCGATGCAACGCTGGGTGTTTGGGATGAAGGCCAGCGCGGGGGCGGCACATAATCGTTCTGTGATAGAATTGGGACTGCTTCCGTTTGATCATCACTTAGATCCAGCCCCGCTTCCTGTTCGGGAGAGGTCGTCGTCTGAACGTCCACTTCATCATGACCATGGCCGCCTACGCCAAGTAGCCTTTCTTGCAGTGCCCTGTCGACGGCTAGCTGGGCAGCGGGCAAGACCATTGAGACACGACCATTGACCATGATAGAAATGTCCTGCGCCACCGATGTGGCAACGGAAAGATTCTGTTCCACCAACAAGATCGATACCTCATCTGAGGCCCCAAGAGTCTGCAACAAGGCAACAACTTGATCGACAATAACGGGGGCAAGACCCTCGGTCGGCTCATCCATGATCAACAGGCGTGGACCGGGGAGCAGCGCGCGGGCGATAGCCAGCATTTGCTGTTCACCGCCTGAGAGCTGTGCGCCGCCATTCGACCTGCGCTCCGCCAGTCTGGGGAAAGTGTCGTAGATCCGCTCAATGGTCCAGGGGCTGTTGGCAACAGCACATAGACGCAAATGTTCATCAACACTCAAAGACGGCCAAAGTTTGCGCCCCTGAGGGGTGTAGCCAATACCCTTTGAGGCAATTTGATTGGGGCTTTGACCCGTGATACTCTCGCCATTAAATTTGATTGAACCAGATCTAAGGGGCACAAGACCCATAATGGCGTTGCATAGGGTTGTCTTACCCATACCATTTCTGCCCAAGACCGCGTGGACGCCCCGACCGAGCTTAATATCAACTCCCTGCAGCGCGTGAGATGCGCCGTAGTAAACATGAAGGCTGCTAACCAATAACAAGGTTGTTTCTTGCAAGGCCATGAAATGTTAGCTTCCTAAGTAAAGCGCCTGAACCTCGGGGTCGCGCTTAATTTCTTCTGCCGTACCTTCCTTAAAGACACGACCATTGTGCATCATGGAAATATGGTCAGCAAGGCGCAAGGCCACATCCATGTCATGCTCAATTATTATGAAGCCAATATGTGAGGGAAGGGATTCTAGAATGTGTATTAATTCAGTTCGCTCAGAGGGGGAAAGACCGGCTGCAGGCTCATCAAATAAAATAAATCGCGGCGCCCCTGAAAGCGCCATACCGATCTCCAACTGTCTCTGTTTGCCGTAGCTCAGGACCCCGACAGTGGTATTCAATTCATCGTGCAAATAGACGGATCTGGCGAGGAGGTCTGCCATTTCTTCAGCAGGGTCGCTGGCGCCAAAACGCCTAAGCGACATGCGTGTAGGAGACACCCCGCGACAGGCAACCAACAGATTTTCCCGGACCGTCATGTTGTCGAATAAGAGCGAGATTTGATACGTCCGCCGCAATCCTCGCCGAATTCTTTCAAATGAAGGGAGGGCGGTAACGTCCTCCCCGAAAAATCGAATGCGGCCAGCTGTAACGGGGAAATCCCCCGTTATGGCATTGAACAGTGTGGTTTTCCCGGCCCCGTTTGATCCAAGAATGGCGCGGCGCTCTCCGGCCCTGACGGCCAAATTAATGTCCGCAAGAGCGACAAGTGCGCCGAAATGACGACTGACCGCCTCAATCTCCAGAGCATATTGGCCAGCAGACTGGAGGCGGGAGAGGACGTCACCTCTTTGCATTCTTGGATCGATGGGAAGGGGAAATTAGGCCTATTCGCAAACGGGGTTTTCGCGGCTTACAGGGCCGTAATCCAGGAAATCCGCATAGGTTAGGCCAAAGGTTTGGCTGACCTGCGGGGTTATGGATACAGTGCTGTTCACCAGGCTGCCATCCGGCCCCTCAACAACTTCGGTCAAGAAGATGTCAGCGATGGCTTGGCGCCGCTCATCCAGACTTACCATACCCGTGGGTGTCTCAAAAGACAGTTCAGAGAGGGCCGCGCGGAACACTTCGCCACCATCAGATAGATCACCGCCTACTTCATCAAGCGCAAGCAAGGCTGCCTTTGTATTGATATAGTAACCATGGGCAAAGAGTGATGGCGTGGGGAAACCATTGGGGAAAGCGGCCTGATAGTCTGCCACAAAAGCGTTCCAACCTTCGTTATCCCAAGTATCAGAGATGGGGCCTGCGGAGGGGGTGCCAATGATGAAATCACGTGCCCGACCTTCTGAGCCCAAAACGGTTTGGTCAACAGTGATGGACCCACCGATCAGTGGCAGATCACCGCCAGCTTGCTCATATTGGCTCAAGAAGTTGACAGCATCTGCGCCGCCTAAGGCCACAAAAATCGCATCAACATCGTCCGGCAGTGCGGCAATTACAGAACTATAGTCCTTGTTACCGATAGGAACGAAGAACCGCGCATCCTGGGGCGAAGTGCCACCAGCACGGCAGAACGGTTCTAGGAAGCCAAAGACTTGCGTGTAGGGGAAGGAGTAATCTTCGGCCAAGACAGCCACGCTCTCATACCCTTTTTCGTTGTAAGCATATTCGCCCAAGCCAGCCATCCATTGCGCCCCTTCGGTGGAGAAGCGGAAGAAATTGTCTGCAGGATCACGCAGGGTTGTATCTTGTGCCGCTGAAACGCCGTTGATGAAGGTGGTTTCAGGCTGGGTCTTCGCATAATCACGAACCGCCAGGCCTTCCGAACCAGATAAAGGTCCAATAACGATTGGGGCGCCATCTTGTTCCACAAGCTTGCGAACCGCACGCACCGCGCTGTCAGGGGATGCATCGGTTGCACCAGTGATAAGCTCAATGGACAGACCACCAGCGGTGTAGTCAAATTCTTGCAGCGCAAGTTCTACACCTCGCAAACCTTCCTCGCCCAGAACAGCAAAGGCACCTTCCAAAACCGCAACGGCGCCAATCGTCACGTCTTCTGCCACAACAGGTGTTGCAGTCAGAATAGCCGCAATTGATGCGCCTAGCTTTAGAGATTTATTTTTCATCATGATTCCTCCTTTGATGAATGGAGCGCTTTGTTGATCTGTGTCGACGAAGCGCCAATGGTTTCCCCAACGAACTGAAGCCGCGATTGAAGCCGCTGAAAAACTCCAAGAAGACCGTCAGAGGAAAATAGCACAATGCATAAGAACACCGTGCCAATGACTGTATTAAATCGCTCTCGATCAATTAAATCGATGGCGAAGTTTTCCATCAACACGAACGCAAGCGCCCCGATGAATGGACCTAAAGGGTGACGCAAGCCGCCCACCACTGCAATAATCAAGATATCAATGGCAACGTCCACCCCTATTGTACCGGGGGAAATGCGCCCATTGAAAAAAACCAGCAGAACACCGCCAAATGAGGCGATGAGGCCAGAGAGAAAAAAGGCATAGACCCGCACGGTTTCAACTGAATAGCCAAGAGCACCAACACGGCGCGGGTTATCTCGCACCGCCTGCAGCGCCAGGCCTAAAGGAGAACGCGCGAAGTGGAGCGTTGCGACGATGCAAACGGCGGCGATGCCTAGTGAAAGGTAGTAAAACGGGAGAGGGTTGCGCAGGCTTACCCCCCACGGCTCGGGTGCGTCAATGCCAGCAAACCCAGTAAATCCATTGAAAATTTCATAGTTCTGACGTGCAAAGAAAAACACAGAGACTGCTACCGCCAGGGTGATCATGATCATGTAAATGCCGTTGGTTCGCACAGCGATCAGCCCGACCAGTGCGCTGAAGCAAGCGCCAGTTAAAAGCGCGATGGGGATCGTCAGCCATAGCGACCAACCCAACCCCAAGACTTCTTGCGTGTTTGACCCCAGTATGGGCAGAATATAGCCCGCCAAACCAGCAGCTGTTAGTTGGGCCAGGCTGACCATTCCGCCATAGCCCGCGAGGATCATCAATGAGAGGGCGATTAAGCCCAAAATGAAGCTGTAGGCCCCAACCTGAACGGTGAAAAAGTCGTTCGCAGGAAAAGGATAAACCAGCAAAAAGACGCCAGCTATTAACCAAACAGGACTGATGTGAATGGCCGACTTCATCGCCCCATAATCCCCTGCGGTCGTACGGCCAAGACGACGATCATGATTACAAAGGTGAACACAACACCATAGGTTGGAAAGTAGGCCAGGCCAAACTGTTCTGCCAATCCAATCAGCAGCGCCCCAATAGCCGCGCCGCTGATAGAACCCATGCCGCCGACGATTACAACAACCAGGGATGCAAGTAGATAACGCACATCCTCCCCGGGGGCGATTGAGAGGGCCGTCCCACCAACAACGCCAGCTAACCCCGCAAGACCAGCCCCAATTGCAAAGACGCAGATAAAGACCAAATCGACGTTGACGCCTGTGGCAGCCAGCATCATGCGGTCATCAACGCCTGCCCGCACCATCATACCAGCCTTCGTGCGGTTAAGGAAAATCCAGAGCGCTAGGCCAATGACGATGGCAACCAACAAAACAAATAAGCGGTAAAGTGGATATTTGATAAAGACAACATCACCTGAGGACCGGATTGTCGATATAATCGGCAGTTCAAGCGCGCCAAATAAGGCCTCCGGAATATCAAACTGATAAGTTGTTCCGCCCCAATAGGCCAGCATGAGATCTGCGGCGATAATGGAAATCCCAATTGACACCAAGGTTTGACGCAGATCATCCCCTTGGAGGCGACGAAATACGGTGATTTGAAGAAGGGCGCCTATCATCGCGAGGGCGGCAAAAGCCGCCGCAACACCCAGTAACCAGCTGTCCGTGATTCGCGCAGCTTCATAGCCCAAATAGCCCCCGAGCAGATACATGGAGCCATGGGCCAAATTCACGTTGCGCATCAGCCCAAAGATCAGTGTAAAACCGCTGGCAACCAGGAAATAAAGCCCCGCTACTGTTAACCCATTGAGGAAGGTGGTAACGAAGGTCTTCTTGCGACCTAGAACCTCCAACAGCCACTCAGGCCATACAGCAAGGATTGGCCATGTGAAAAACAGGGCAGCAATCACCACAAGCGTGAGGCGCCAGGGCTGGGTTTGCCATTGGCGCGCTAACATTTAGACCTCATGTTTGGGTCCTTGATCATTAAAGATATACCCCCTAGTCCTTCGAATCTCTCAAACTGACGGGTACAATTTTCTGAGTTTCACGCGCGCGTCTTCGTTTGTAAATTGCCAGTTTGCGATTGCGACTTGTTGATTTCGTTGTGTCTCCCAGGCTTTGATATCGGATGCCAGTTCGTCTTGAGATTCGATGCGCTCCTTAAGGCATTGGCGCGAGAGGACGGACAGCTCTGCCTCTGCCATGTTCAGCCAGGAGCCGTGTTTTGGGGTAAAAACCCACTCGAAGCGATCGGCGATGCGGCGGGCTTTTTCAGGCGGGAAGGCTGCATATAAGGACGCTGTGGCGTGTGTGTTGAGGTTGTCTTGGACGAGCACGATCTTCTCAGCGTCCGCAAAATGCCTATCGCTGAGATCTTCTAGGAAATGGGCATAATCGGCTCTAGCACGACGGGCGGTAACCTTGAGGTGACGTTTCCCTTCCAGGGGCGCAAACGCCATAAAAATGTTCGCGGTGCCAGCGCGCCTGTACTCATAATCATGGCGTGCTGTGCGACCGGGAGCCATGGGAATGGGCAGGCGTGTTTCACTTACCAATTGCTTGGCCGCCTCATCCAAGCAGATCAGCGGTCGTTTGGGATCTCGTGGGCGCTGATAGACCGCCAAAACATGCTCCATCGCCGCTACAAAGGCTGCGTTCTCCTTGGGTGGGATCACCCAGTAGCGGCTGCGGTGAGGCTTAAGTTCGTTTTTTTTAATGTCCTACCCACGGTGTTGAAATGAACGCTGTCAACAATTTCAAGCTCGACGACCCTTTGGGCTAACAAACGGGTCGTCCAACGCGCGTAGCCCTCAGGGGGTTGCGAGCAGGCCAACGCGATCAGCTTGGCTTCAGCTTCCCCGTCAAATACCCGCTGCACTGCAGGATGCACCCGCTGCTTACGAGCAAGCGCGGCTTCAAGGCCCTTCAACACGAAGGTTTCACGAACCCGAGCAACTGTCGAGGATGAAGTCTCAAGGCTTTCACAAATTCTTTGGTCCGTCCAACCCTCTCCTTGAGGACCTGTGTCAGCTTTGAGTAAAATCCGCGCCTTCAAGTTTGCCCGCGCGGACAAACGCCCCTTGCTGATCTTCGACAAAAGGGTCTCGCGTTCCTCAGTAGTCAGATCAACCACATATCTCTTATTTGCCATGTCACTGGCTCCCTGTTGTTGTTAAGGGGCACAGCGAATCAAAAAAACGAACCCTACGCAACCCCCCAATTTAGAGGGTGAGGAGGACTAGTACATCCATTGTGAATACCCCGTTTTGTATTGCGTAAAAGAGCCTTGCAAGAGCGAATATTTTCAGTATTGGGTAAATATGGGTAATTTTTGACGCATATGCGTTTTTTATCTTGGGAAATTAGGGCGGACCAAAGGACTCTTTCGATCATGCCTGCACATATTTTGGCCTCTAGCAACCCGGCGTTGCCTGATGAAGTGCCTTTGGAGATTAGCCTGCTACTGCCTGGCTGTCAGGCAGATGATTCTCTCCAATTTCCCTTTGATGACGGCCGATCCTATTCAATGGGAATTTTTCTTGCCAATCCAACGTTGAATATCCAATCCCTATCCAAGAGCATGATCAAGAATGGTGTCTCTTGGATCTCAAACTTCCCAACGGTGATGCAACACGACGCAGCGTTTCGCATGAGTTTAGAGGAAGTCAATTTGGGCCCCAATTTGGAACTGAGCCGCATTCAGGAGCTTACAGACACAGGGATCAATGTCTTGGCTTGTGTTTGTGAGCCCGATGATGCGTATGGTGCCGTTGCTGCGGGTGCCAAAGCACTTCTGGTTTTGCCCACTACCCGCGCCTTTGCGCATGGATTCCCCTCAGCTGCTAAGCGCCAGCAACAACTACGAGATATACGTGACAGCCTAAGCAACCCCGAAATGCCGTTGCTGGGTCTGATAACACGCAGCGAAGCAGATCTGCCTGTAACATGGCCGAAGTATATGGATGCTGCTGTCGTTCGACCTTAGGGGAACCAGCTGCATGGGCCAGTCAACTTGTTCGCAAAATGCTTTATTCTCAAGGCCTTAAGAATTTGCCTTAAGTGCTATGCGTCAGGCCTAGACGTTTCATACGGTTGTAGAGCGTTTTTCGGCTAATGCCTAAAGCGCTCGCTGTGGCCCCTTTGCGAAAGTTATTTCGGGTTAGGCTTTGTAATATATGGTCGCGCTCGGTATCAGTTGCGCTCTTTAGATTGGATGCACGCTCAGACTCATGTATCATCGCATGGATATCGATTGCCTCGATAGACTTGCCTGGGCCCCATTGGATCAACTGGCGTACAACAGACTTCAGTTCCATCTCGTTTTGCGGCCATATGTGACCTGCCAAAACCCGATAGGCAGTGGGACTAATGTTTGGCCAATTCTCTGCACTGGCTGATTGGCGGAGCAGATAATCGATAAGCGCTCTTATGTCCAAATGCCTCGTCTTCAAGCTGGGGTAGATCAGAGTCGTGAGCATGCTGTCAGGCCAGCATGGGCCCGCCTTTTCATTGGAGACAAAGATCAGGCGCGTTTGCAACGGCAGGGATCGGGTTGTGCCTAACCGCTGGAACCGGCCAATTTTTAAGGCAAGGCTAAACTTTTTACGCAGCAATTTGGGCATACATTGGCAATTATACAGTATTAGGTATGGATGGCCGCTCTCGAGCAATCCAAGGCGGTTCTGGCCTGCACGTTCCGCGCCAAAAAGGATCGCGTTATCCTGCTGGGCTGATGATTCTTTTGAAAATGTATGGGATGCCCTAGCGATCTGCTCTGGTGACATCTGTGTCAGAAATTGGATCGCGCTGGTCAGGTCTGCCCCAGGAGGGGCAAGCAGCTCTATGCCCCCTGAATCTAAACGGGTTCTTTCACAGGCGATGACAAAATCGGTCAGCGTGGGCGACGAGCCGACCAATCCAACCTGCGCGGCGCTGGACAAAATGCGATCATGTGCAACTGAATGCGCCTGTACATTTTGGCTGGCAGATTTATATTCTGCAATCTGATTGCCAACAGAACTTTGCACGGGAAAGCGATCAATTGTTGATCCTCCTACATAGCCATCTATCCTTGCCTGAGAAATGACAAAGTTCAAATCTTCAGCCGTCAAGATTGGGCCACCTTCAAGATAGATTTTCATACCTGGATGAATACGGCGCACCACCCGAACCACCTCACGAGACTTGAGAGCCACCTCTTCTAGGCTGACACGAACCGTGTGGGTTTGCGCACCACCAACATTCCAACCAAAATTAAATACCAAAGCGCTTAAACCCGCAATCGCCGCGGCGCGTGCTTCCGCCAAACTGCCGCAATAAAATAGAGATTGACCGCCGGCAGCTTCCACTTGCTTCAAAAGCCCAATCTCCGCTGGCGTTCCGACACCAGCGCGATCCAGAAAATGATGAAAATCAGCGGAAAATAGCATCGCATTAGGAAAATTCACTACCCCCGCGAAGCCAGCGTCCAAAATTTGGCTGATCAAAACGTTGAGGTCCTCAGACTGGGACCAAACAGATAGACCCACATAGACGGGGATCTGCGCCTGGGGCAAAACCTCTTCCATGGCAAAGGGTAAGGTGGCAGCATTGGCGTCACGAATGGGTAGCATGCACGCAATCGAAGGCAAACCCATGTTGCGCATGCGCCCTGCATTAATGGCCAGCAAAAAGTCGGCGCCACCAGCCTCCGCCGCTCGCGCAACAACTCCGCTGCCCACCGCAGCGCCTATCTGGATCGTTTTGGTCAAGTTTATCACCTCTGCTTGATGTGACGACCTATCAACCTTCTACGACTTGATCAATTTCGCATATCCGTCGACGTTGTTGGCTTTGTTGCACAAAGGTAGATTTAGGCAAAATCCACCCTTTCCCAGTTTAATCTAGCGAACGCGCTGTGTGGTTGGTGTTCCAAGTTTGGTGAAGGTATTTAATACCAGCGGTCATTAAGAATGACCCTTATGTCCGCTGGTATAAGGGCCGCGACTGCGGCCCCCGCAGCGGCCCCGAGAATAGCGGACACGCGCCTCGGGGTATAAGCGGAGGCCCCGTCGGAGGCGAAACGCGAAGCGTTTCTGCCGTGAGACACAAAACGGCCAAAAAAGTGTCAACTTTTTTCGCCGTTAGTATAAGATGGTGGCGCAGGCTTTGATTTCAGTTATTTGCCTGTCGAAGTCGATGGCCATGAGGCCCTCGCCTAGGAGCTTGATGCAGTGCATTTTTGTCTCGGCCAGGGAACGGCGGTGATACTGGCTCCACTTCTTCCAAAGGGCGCGCCCCAGAGATAATTAAAGCACCTGCCAGCGCCGCTGGCTATAAATCTCGCACGGGTGAAACTGGGCCTTGTAGGCCATGGTCTTGGCCCCCTTGACCCAATACCCCAGATGCAAATGGTCGAGGCCCGCTTTGGCCGTGGTTTGGATCAGATCCAGAATCACAAAAGTCCCTAAGGACGGGTAGGCGGGACGGACGGAAAAGTAGGAATAGACCGCGGAGAGGCCGTTGGGCAGCAAGTCCGCGATGCACGCCGCCACCAAAGTTCCGTCGGGTCCACCGTCGCGCCACGTCATTAAGCGCGTCTCTACGGGCGTGTCGCTGACCATCTCGGCGAAGGCCGCTTGGGTCATGGCGGCCATGGACCCGTCGGGATGGCGGGCACGGACATAAGCGCGAAACAGGGCCCAGTGCGCCGCATCGACGACGGGCGGGTCCATGGCCAAATGCAAGTTGGCGTAGCGCCGCAGCAGGCGCCGCTGGGTCTTGTTGGGCCGAAAGTCCTGCACCCGCACCCGCAAGGCCTTGCACGCCTGGCAGTTGGGGCAAATGGGGTGATAGGCGGCCTGATGACTGCGGCGAAACCCGCGATCCGTCAGCTCGGCAAAGCTGTCCGTGTCGCCATCCTGGATCAGCGTGACCAACTTTTGCTCGCGCTGCTCCGGCAAATAGGGGCAGGTGTCGGCGCGGGAGGCCAAGAAAATCCGCTCAACCCGCTGCCAATTCATGGGTTTCATCGGGGGCTTATAGCGGATTCAAAGTCTGTGGGAACAACCGATACAAGCGGTAAAGATAACCTGACCTGCGGATCAACCTTTGTCTAAGCGTCAAACCCGAGTATATACGCACCTGCGCTCCTGAATCGGACAAGCCTTATACCAACGGCGAAAAAAGTTGACAATTTTTTGGCCGCTTTGTGTCTCACGGCAGAAACGCTTCGCGTTTCGGCTTTTTTGGGTGGCAGTCTCTACTCGCTCGCTACGCTCGCTCAGCCCGACCGCAGGACGGGGCCTTCGCTTATACCCCGAGGCGCTTTCTTAGCTCATCTCGGGGCCGCTGCGGGGGCCGCAGTCGCGGCCCTTATACCAGCGATCATTAGAGTCATTCTCATTCGCCGCTGGTATTATTCAACTGCAAACAAGGCGTCCAGGGCCGCGCCGTAAATGGCCTTGGCATAGTGCCCTTCGGGGTCGAGAATCTGGCTCAGGTGCTCCAGCATGATGCCGCTATTGGCCTCCAGCACGCGCCAACCCTCGTCGGTTTCGACGACATCGATGCTCGCCATCTGCAAATCAAGCGCGGCCTGGGCCTGCCTTGCCAGTGTCAGCGCAGGGTGATCTTGGGCCAAATCCATCACGACAGGCACCGCCCCCTGCCCGAGGTTGTGGCGCCAGTCGAGCAACACGCTTTGCCCGCGATTTGGAACCTGAAACAGGCTAAGCTCCTGGCCCGTTGCGGAGTCCACGGGCTGGGTCGCGGCGTGGGCGACATCGATCCCTGCCGCTGCGATTAAGCTCGACAGCTGGGACTTACCGTCGCCCTGGATCAGGGTCCGGGCCTTTTCGTAGGCCAACAGAGTTCGACCTGCCACGCTCACCACCCGCACCTCGCCTCGCAACGGCAAGAACGGGGACAGGCAGATGGCGCGCGACACTTGGAACAGGGCAAAGGTGGCCTGTTCTAGGGCGCGGACCGACCGCGCCCGGGTTACCTCCTTCCCCCCCGTGCCCGCGTTGTTCTTGATCACCACATCCTGACCCCAAGCGTCGAAGGCGTGCCGCATGGCCCGCCAATTGCCGTCGCCAGGGACATAACCTTGCAATCGCGGATGCAGATAGACGCGGTGCGGCACCGCAGGAATCCCTTGGCGTTGGCAAGCCTCGGCAAAGGCAGCCTTGTCGTTCATCAGTTGAAAAACCGCAGAGCGGTTGAGGCCAAAGTCGTAACCGTAAATGAGGCGTCGGTGCGCGCCACGGGCCAGTTCCAAGATCCACCCTTGCGAATGGCTGGCAAAGCTGAGGCCCCGCTGGTTCGCGCAGGCCTGGACCGCGTCGACCAGCAGGCGATGCGAATTGAGCGGTTCCTGCAGCACCCGCTTGGCGCCTTGCCCGGTTTTGGTGGAGTCAATCATAAGACCCGTTGGTATCACTCGTCCAAAGCCATATGACGTTCTTTGGGCGGGGCCCAGTTGAGGTGCTGCCCGCCGTCAACGGCGATCATTTGGCCCGTGACCGATGGGCTGTGGATGAGGTAGAGCGCCGTCGCCGCCACTTCCTCTGGGTCCACCAGTCGATCGAGCATGGTATAGGCTTGCTGGGCGCGGAAGCTGTCCCAGTCCTGACGCGGGCTGGGCAAAGTCGGGCCTGGCCCGATGCCGTTGACGCGAATTTTCAGCGGCGCCAGCGCGACGGCCAAGGTCTGCGTCTGGGTCCACAAAGCGCCTTTGGCGATGGAGTAGGTGGCGAAGTGATGGTTCCAATTCAAAACGCGCTGGTCCAGCATATTGATGATGCAGGCAGGTCGCCCTTGCGCCGCGACCTGTTGGCTCAAGACAAAGGGCGCGCGGGCGTTAACCTGCATGTGCAGGTCCCAACTGTCGCGCGTGGCCGTTGCCACGTCATCGTAGTCGAAGGTGCTGGCGTTGTTGATCAGGACCCCGAGCGGTCCGACCCGCGCGACAGCGCGCGCGTAGGTGGCGGCCATGTCCGCCTCGTTCCTCAAGTCGCCTGCCACCAAATGCGCGTCCTTCGCGCCCAGGTCTTTCAGGGTTTTGAGCGCCTCCTTGCCCGTCGCTGCCGACCTGTGGGCATGGATGACAATGGTCCATCCCGCTTGCGCCAATCGCTTTGCCATATGGAGGCCGAGGCGTTTGGCGCCGCCCGTTACCAGGGCGGTTTTGGCAAAGGGTAAGGTCATGGATGCAAGCCCTCAAATAAACTCGGTAGCAACAAAAAGACCCCGTAGGCGACCACGAAGGCGCCGCCTGTAACGCGGTTGATGGGCCGTCGCAGCAGAACAAAGCCCAATAAAACAAGGGTCGCCAACATCATGAGTGCCAGCACGGGCGCATAATCTCCCGCGTGGGGAATGTGGCCTGGCGCGAACAGGGCAGTAAATCCGAATACGATCAGAATGTTGGCAAGGTTGGACCCGACCATATTCCCCAAGATCAGGTCCCCCTGGCGTTGGCGCGCGGCGGCGATGGTGGCGGCCAACTCGGGAACCGAGGTGCCGATGGCGACGACGGTAAGGCCGATCACGGCGGGGGGGACGCGCCACAACTTGGCTAAGGCCTCGGCGGACTCGACCAAAAAATAGCCGCCGCCGCCGACCAGGACGAGGCCACCCAAGGTCAAGAGACTTGCGCGCGCGGCGGTCAGGCCCTCTGCCTGCGCCTCCTCAGGCACTTCGCTGGCGCGAAATGACCGATAGAGGATCCAAATCTTTAACCCGATGAGGAGGAGACCAAGCCAAGGGTTCAAAAATCCAGCCAGCACCGTCGCGGTCAAGATCGCCGAAACCAGCAGCAACAGAAGACTGTTATAGCACATGTGCCGCGCCTGCGTCGCCAGCGGCAGCAGCAGGGCCGCCACCCCGCCGATCAGCAAGATATTGGCGATGTTGGACCCGATGATATTGCCCAAGGCGATGCCGTATTCGCCCCGAAGGCCCGCGGTCAGGGAAACCACAAGCTCGGGCGCGCTGGTGCCCCAGGCAACGATGGTAAGGCCGATCAGCAAGGTTGGGACCCCGAAGGCAGCGGCCAAATTCACGGCACCGCGAACCAACATGTCCGCGCCAACAACCAGGGCGGTGAGGGAAAGAAATACAACAAGATAGGTCATGGCCGCTTGAGGGGTCACATAGGGCCTTCAAGCCCGATTGCCAGAGCTTGCGCGCGCGCCTAAATACCAGCGGCGACTTAGAATGAATCTTAGGTTCGCTGGTATAAGGGCCGTGACTGTGACCCCCCAAGCGGGCTCCAAGCCCAAAGGGCGCAGGGAACGCCCGCGCCCCAAACACGCGGCCCCGAGATGAGCTAAGAAAGCGCCTCGGGGTATAAGCGAAAGCCCCGTCCCGCGGTCGGGCTGAGCGAGCGTAGCGAGCGAGTAGAGACCGCAACCCAAAGCGTCGGGCTGAGCGAGCGTAGCGAGCGAGTAGAGACCGCAACCCAAAGCGTCGGGCTGAGCGAGCGAGTAGAGACCGCAACCCAAAAAAGGCGAAACGCGAAGCGTTTCTGCCGTGAGACACAAAACGGCCAAAAAAGTGTCAACTTTTTTGGCCGTTGGTATAATGAGCGGGGCATGGACCAAACGATGCCCCTGTTGGACGCCCAAGTCCCTGCGCCGATCCTAGATCGGATTGGGGAGGCCGTTCCCCTGAAGATTCAATCGGACTTCCAGCCCGCTGGAGACCAGCCGACGGCCATCGCCGAACTGATCGAAGGGGTCAAACGCGGCGAAAGCGACCAAGTCCTCCTGGGCGTCACTGGATCGGGCAAGACCTTTACCATGGCCCACGTGATCGAGGCGGTGCAGCGCCCTACCCTGATCATGGCCCCGAACAAAACCCTCGCCGCGCAGCTCTACGGCGAGATGAAGGCCTTTTTTCCCGACAACGCGGTCGAGTACTTCGTGTCGTATTACGACTACTACCAGCCCGAGGCCTACGTTCCCCGATCCGATACCTACATTGAGAAAGAATCCAACATCAATGAGCAGATCGACCGCATGCGCCATGCTGCGACGCGCGCGCTGTTTGAACGCGACGATGTGATCATCGTCGCGTCGGTGTCGTGCATCTACGGCATCGGGTCGCCCGAGACCTACCAAACCATGACCCAAACCTTCGCGGCGGGCGCGCAGAGCAGTCAAGATGCGATCCTCAAACGCTTGGTCGAACTGCAGTATCGACGCAACGATGTCGCTTTCGCCCGCGGGTCGTTCCGCGTGCGCGGCGATTCCATTGAAATCTATCCTTCCCACGCCGAGGATGTGGCGTGGCGACTGTCACTGTTTGGCGACGAAATCGAGGGTATTTGGGAATTCGATCCCCTGACGGGCGAAAAGCTGGGCAGTATGGAAAAGGTTCGCCTCTACGCCAATTCCCACCACGTCACGCCCAAACCGACGATCTTGCAAGCCATCAAGCAAATCAAGAACGACCTGCGCCTGCGCCTGGACGAGCTCTACGATCAGGGCAAGTTGCTAGAAGCCCAGCGGCTCGAACAACGCTGCACCTTCGACATGGAGATGATGGCGGCGACGGGGTCCTGCGCGGGCATCGAAAACTACTCGCGCTACTTAACGGGCCGCAAGCCTGGCGACCCGCCGCCGACCTTGTTCGAATACTTGCCCGATCATGCCCTGCTGATCATCGACGAGTCCCATGTCGGCGTCCCGCAGATCGGGGCTATGTATAAGGGCGACTATAGCCGCAAATTTACCTTGTCCGAGTATGGCTTTCGCTTGCCTTCGTGCCTGGACAACCGCCCCCTCAAATTTGAGGAATGGATGGCCATGCGCCCCCAAACCTTGTGCGTTTCCGCGACACCAGGGAATTGGGAATTGGACCAGACGGGCGGCGTGTTCGCCGAACAGGTGATCCGCCCCACAGGCCTAACCGACCCTGCGATTGAGGTGCGCCCTACCGACAATCAAGTTGACGATTTGATCGCCGAGTGCCGCGCTGTTGCCGACAGCGGCTATCGCGTACTCGTCACGACGCTGACCAAGCGCATGGCCGAAGACCTGACCGACTATATGGACGAGGCGGGCCTGAAGGTGCGCTACGTCCATTCCGACGTTGACACCCTCGAACGCATCGAAATCATCCGTGATTTGCGCCTGGGTGTTTACGATGTCTTGATTGGAATCAACTTGCTGCGCGAGGGTTTGGACATTCCCGAATGCGCCCTGGTGGCGATCTTGGACGCCGACAAGGAAGGCTATTTGCGTTCCACCACCAGTCTGATCCAAACGATTGGGCGCGCGGCCAGGAATGCCGATGGCCGGGTCGTCCTCTACGCCGACAAGGTAACGGGGGCCATGGACCAAGCCATGGCCGAAACCGAACGCCGCCGTGCCAAGCAACTGGCCTACAACGCGGCCCATGGCATCACGCCGCAGTCGGTGAAAAAGAACATCGCCGATATTTTGGGATCGGTCTATGAACGCGACCGGGTCACGGTTTCCACGGGCGACGAAGGCTTGATCGAGGCGGGCGGACGCGACCTACCGACCCTGATTACTGAACTGCAAGACCGGATGCGCGATGCCGCCGCCAATCTGGAATTTGAGGAGGCGGGGCGCCTGCGCGACGAAATCAAGCGGCTGGAAGAGCTGGATTTGAGGATGGGATCGGCGACGCACCAAGACGCCGCTGCGCCCGACACGGGTCGCCAAGCGGGCAAAATTCGCGGCAAGAACGCCCGGCGGCGCGATCAAGAAAAGAAAACCAAGGCCGAGGCCTTGGGGCCGCTGGAACGGGCCGTCGGTCCCATTAAACGCAAGCGGAAGTAAGCGGTGTTAGAACCTAGAGCGCAGAGCTTTAGACAAACCCGTCGGGAATGGATCGCCCTATGATCATCGCCGCCAGCCTGGCCATTTTCGTCTTGCTGATTTGCTCGGCCCTGCTCTCGGGCTCCGAAACGGGCATGACGGGTGCCTCGACCGCTAAGCTTTCGCAGCGGGAAAACGACCCGCGCGCGCGGCGGGCGCTGGCCTTGCAAGAACACCCCGAACGCTGGATTTCTGCCCTCCTCATCGGCAACAATCTGGTCAACATTCTCTCCTCTGCCCTTGCAACTTATGTGTTTATCCTTTTGTTCGGGGACTGGGGGGTGATTTTCGCCACGGCGCTGATGACGGCTTTGGTCGTTGTCTTTGCGGAGGTCTTGCCCAAGTCCTTCGCGCTTCGCCAGCCCGAGGCCGTGGCCTTGGCAGCGGCCAAACCGCTGGATGTGCTTGCCCGCGCGCTCGGGCCGCCCGTGTCCCTGATCCAGGGGACCGTGCAGTGGCTCCTGAACGCGGTGCTGCCGCAAAGGCCCGCCGCAGAGTCCGACGAAGAGGAGCTGCGCGGCGCCATCAATTTGCACGGGCGCGATTTGGACGCCGATCATGTCGAGGAGAGCAGCATGCTCGCCTCCATCCTCGATCTGGATGATATGACCTTGCAAGACATATGGACGCATCGGTCCGATATGATCGCGGTCGATCAGGCCATGGACATGGCAACCCTGGTGCAAACGGTCCTGGACGCCAGCTTTACCCGGCTGCCAGTCTACGACGGCACGCCCGACCATATAGTCGGGCTGATCCACGCCAAAAATTTGTTGCGCGCCATTCAAAAGGCGGGGGGGGATCTCGCGATTCTTGAACTCGACAAGATCATGTCCAAGCCTTGGTTCGTGCTGGAAACCACCACCTTGCTCGACCAACTGCGCGCCTTCCGGAGCCGGCGCGAACACTTCGCCTTCATCATCGACGAATACGGGTCCATGCAAGGGATTGTAACGCTGGAAGATATCTTGGAATATATCGTCGGCGATATAGACGACGAATACGACGTGCCCGATTCAGCCCTGATCAAAAATGCCGATGGATCCTACGACATCGACGGGGACACGAGCCTACGAACCCTCAACCGTCAGTTGAAAACGAATTTCTCCGACGAACGCGCCTCAACGCTGGCGGGGTATCTGCTCTACGAAACCCACGAAATCCCAACCGAGGGCCAGACCTATGTGTTCGACCAAATGTCCTTCGACATCCTGGAGCGCCGCGGCCTGCAAATTACCAAGATCCGCGTTCGGACTTGATACCAATTTTCATGAAGGGGGACCCATTCATGAAATCTGGCGTCATACCAACGGCGAAAAAAGTTGACACTTTTTTGGCCGTTTTGTGTCTCACGGCAGAAACGCTTCGCGTTTCGGCTTTTTTGGGTTGCGGTCTCTACTCGCTCGCTTGGCTCGCTCAGCCCGACCGCGGGACGGGGCCTTCGCTTATACCCCGAGGCGCTTTCTTAGCTTATCTCGGGGCCGCTACGGGGGCCGCAGTCGCGGCCCTTATACCAGCGAACATGAGAGTCATTTTCAACCGCCGCTGGTATCAAACCTTATCCAGCGTCCGTTCGTTGAACGAGACGGTAAAGCACTCGATCTGATCGCCTTCTTGCAAGTTTTCGTAGTTTTCGAACGCCATCCCGCACTCATAGCCGTTGCGGACCTCGGGCACTTCGTCCTTGTACCGCTTTAGCGTTTTCAAGGTCCCTTCATGGATCACCACCTGGTCGCGGAGCAAGCGCACGCCGCAGTTGCGCCGCACCACCCCTTCGGTGACTTTGCACCCTGCGATATGGCCAACTTTGGTAATGTGGAACACCTGTAGAATTTCGGCATAACCGATGAAGTCTTCGACCCGTTCGGGTTCCAACATGCCGCTGAGGACGTCGCGCATATCGTCGATCAGCGCGTAGATGATGGAATGGTAGCGGATGTCGATGCCCTCGCGCTTGGCGGCGTCGCGCGCCTGGGGGTTGGCGCGCACATTGAACCCCAAAATCAAAGCCTTGGAGGCTTTGGCCAAGACCACGTCGGACTCGGTGATGGCCCCGACGCCCGAATGCAGGATACGAATGCTGACCTCTTCATTGCCGAGATTCTCCAACGCCGCCGCAATGGCTTCGACCGACCCGTGGACGTCGGATTTGAGGATGACGGGCAGCTGCGAGGTCTTTTTGGCCGAAATGTTGGAGAAAATATCTTCGAGCGAACGGCCCGAGGTTTTAGCCGCCTTGGCCTCCTTTTCTTTGGTGACTTGGAATTCAACGATTTCGCGCGCACGCGCTTCGGAATCGACCACAATGAAGGGCTCGCCCGAGGCGGGGGCTTCCGATAGGCCAAGAATTTCGACGGGCTGGGCAGGCGTCGCGGTCTTCATTTGCTGATTGCGGTCGTCAAATAGGGCGCGCACCTTGCCCCAGGCCTTGCCCGCGACCAGGATTTCGCCCTTGCGCAGGGTGCCGCGTTCGATCAGCAAGGTGGACACGACCCCGCGGCCCGTTTCCAACCGCGACTCAACGACGTTGCCTTTGGCAACGCCCGAGGGATCGGCGCGAAGCTCGAGCAGTTCGGCCTGGAGGTTGATGGCTTCCTCCAGCCCTTCCATATTTTGACCGGTTTTGGCCGAAACATGGACCGCCTGAACCTCGCCGCCCATGCCTTCGGTCTGAATATTGAGTTGCAATAGATCGGTCTCGATCTTTTCTGGCTTGGCGCCCGCGACGTCGCACTTATTGATGGCAACGATCATGGGCGCGCCCGAGGCCTGGGCGTGGCTGATGGCTTCCTTGGTTTGGGGCATGAGGCCATCGTCGGCGGCGATGACGATTACGATCAGATCGGTAACGTTAGCCCCACGGGCGCGCATTTGGGTGAAGGCCGCGTGGCCTGGGGTGTCGAGAAACGAGATTTTTTTGCCCGACGGCATGGTCACTTGGTAGGCACCCACATGCTGGGTGATGCCCCCTGCCTCGCCCGACACAACGTCGGACTTGCGGAAATAGTCCAAAATCGAGGTCTTGCCGTGATCGACATGGCCCATGATGGTGACGACGGGCGGACGGGCGGCGAGATTTGACGCGTCTTCACGCACGTCAAACAGGCCCTCGACAACGTCGGATTCGGCGACGCGGATGAATTTGTGGCCAAATTCATCGACGACCAGTTCGGCCGTGTCGGCATCAATCGACTGCGTTGCCGTGACCATCATGCCCATTTTCATGAGCGACTTGATCACATCGGCCTGCCGTTCGGCCATCCGGTTCGCCAGTTCTGCGACGGTGATGGTTTCGGGGATCGTGACTTCGCGGACAATTTTTTGACCCGCCTCCAGGGCTTCGCGCGACTTGGCGCGTTCCTTTTCCCGGCGCCGCTTGACCGATGCAATCGACCGCTGCCGCTCCTCATCTCCTGCCAAAGCCTCAGCAATGGTCAAACGACCTTTGCGCCGCTGGTCGCCGCCCTTTTTGGGTTGCGGGCGCTGGGGTTGCGCGGCCTCGAGTTTTTTGGATTTGAGGCGGCCGCCCGCGAGCCCATCGCCGCCGGTGCGGGCCTTGGCCTGTTCTTGCATCTTGGCGCGGGTTTCTTCGGCGCGCGCGGCGCGTTGCTCGGCCTCTTCGGCGGCGCGCTTGGCCTCTTCGCGCGCGCGCTCCTCGGCTTCGCGCTGGGCCTGGGCTTCCTCGCGGGCCTTGCGCTGTTCTTCCATCTGGCGGGCTTGTTCGGCCTTGACCGTTTGCCCCTCTTGGGCGCGGGCGAGCGCGAGGGCGCGGGCCTCGCGTTCGGCTTCCGACAGGCGGGCCTGATCCGACGCGCTGGTGCTGGTCGTCGCTGCGGGGGCCGTCGTCGGCGACGCGCTGCTGGCCTTTTTGCCGATCAAAGCGCCAGAATCGAGCGTTGCCGCCGTCTTGGGTTTTGCGACGGTGGGCTTGGCCAGGCCAGGTTTTTTGATGTTCAGCAACCCGCTGGACTTCTTCTTCGTCTCCACGGACACCGCAACGGTCTTGCCGCGGGCAAATTTCTGGTTCACGGTTCCTGCAGCGCGGAGGGGTTTCTTATCGTCTGACATAAACTGGCTTAATCTTCTTCTGGGGCGTCGCTTATACCAACAGCAAAAAAAGTTGACACTTTTTTTGCCGTTTTGTGTCTCGCGGCAGAAACGCTTCGCGTTTCGCCTCCGACGGGGCCTTCGCTTGTACCCCGAGGCGCTTTCGCGCTGATCTCGGGGCCGCTACGGGGGCCGCAGTCGCGGCCCTTATACCAGCGAACATAGGAATCATTCTGGATCGCCGCTGGTATTGGACGGGGCTCATGGAACTTTAGCGGCAAAAAGTCACGAAACTTATGGGCCAAGGCCCAAAATTGGTCGCCTTTTGCGGCATGAATAAAGGCAAGATTGCTGACGCGGGGTTTGCCGAGTGCCGCGCCCAAGACCTCGACCGTTGCGAAGGTCAGGGCGGGGAAATCTCGGGCGAGGCCTGCGAGCCGTGCCTGGGTGTTGGCGGTCGCGTCGCTGGGCAAGATCAGCAAAGTGAGCTTGCCCCGACTGGCGGCCGCGAACACCGCGTCGTGGCCGAGGGCCAAGTCGCCCGAACGGCGGGCGAGCGATAGCCGGGCAAGCAAATGCGCCTGGATCAGGTCCGCAAGATGGTCCGCAAGCTGCGGCGGCATCCTGACCCCTTGCTTGAAGGCGCGGTCGAAGGCCCTGGTCTTGATCGCTTGGGCCAGGGCGGCGCGGGTCGGGCTTAGGTGCGCGCCGCGGCCCGGCAGCTTACCGCTCAAATCAGGGGTCAAGGTGCCGTCGGGCGCCAACACGAAGCGCAGCAGCCGATCCATGGCCATGACTTCGCGCGTGGCCACGCAGCGCCGCTGGCGAATTTTGCGGCTTAGACGCTCATCGGTGTCGGGCAAATCGAGAGGGGCGAGCGACGGCAAGGCATGGTCCTTTACACTTGTTCAGCGGCGTCAGGATCTGCCGCGCCGTCGTCAAGGTCTTGATCGCCGATCTCTGGGTCTTCCTCATCCTCGAACCAATGCGCCCGCGCCGCCATGATGATGGCCTGGGCGTCGTCCTCATCGACGGCGTAGGCCGCCAGGATTTCTTGCAGCTCGTCGGCGGCCAAATCGGCCAGATCATCGCGGCTGCAGATCTGCGCTTCGCCCAAGGCGATCAGCAGTTCATGGCCAAAAATTTCCAAGGCCACCAAGTCATCTTGGACGCCCAAGGCGCGCCACTTGGCCTCCATCTCCGCCTCGCGCTGCTCGACAAAGGCCAGCGCCCTGGTATGCAGTTCGGTGGCAAGGCCCTCGTCAAACCCGTCGAGCCG
The DNA here is from genome assembly GCA_965229645.1 of Alphaproteobacteria bacterium. Classification (GTDB taxonomy): domain Bacteria; phylum Pseudomonadota; class Alphaproteobacteria; order UBA7985; family UBA7985; genus CAXQZM01. The sequence goes on along the minus strand of OZ245893.1, from coordinate 1,621,556 downwards.
CGCCAGGGTGTCGGGGTCCGCGCCCGCCACATCGTCGATGTCGGCAAAGCCTTCGGTGGCGAGCAAGTTGGCGATAAATTCATCGGCGTCGAGGGCTTCGGCAAACAGGGCGGTGCGCTCCTGGAACTCGCGCTGGCGCTTCTCGCTGTCTTCGGTTTCGGTCGAGATGTCGATTTCCCAGCCCGTGAGGTTGGAGGCGAGGCGAACATTCTGCCCGCGCCGACCGATGGCCAACGACAGTTGCTCGTCGGGAACGATCACTTCGACCCGGCCCGCGTCCTCGTCCATGACGATGCGTGAAACTTCAGCGGGCTGCAAGGCGTTGACCACAAAGCCCGCCTGATCTTCGGTCCAGGGAATAATGTCGATCTTCTCGCCCTGCAGTTCCTTGACCACGGCCTGGACGCGCGACCCGCGCATCCCGACGCAGGCCCCTACGGGATCGACGGCGCTATCGTTGGAAATAACCGCGATTTTGGCCCGTGAGCCTGGGTCGCGCGCCACGGATTTGATTTCAACCACGCCCTCGTAGATCTCGGGCACCTCCATGGCGAACAACTTGGCGAGGAAAATGGGGTGCGTGCGGCTCAAAAACACTTGCGGGCCGCGTTGTTCCTCGCGAACGTCGAAAATATAGGCGCGAATTCGGTCGCCGACCCGGAAGACTTCGCGCGGGATCAACTCGTCCCGGCGCATGGTGGTTTCGGACCGGCCCAGGTCCACCGACACATTGCCAAACTCCACACGCTTAACCAGGCCGTTGATGATCTCGCCTTTGCGGTCCTTAAAGTCTTCAAACTGCAACGCCCGCTCGGACTCGCGGACTTTCTGCACGATCACTTGTTTGGCCGATTGGGCGGCGATGCGGCCCAAATCGATTGGCGGCAAGGGCTCGATCAGGAAGTCGCCAATGTTGAGGCCTTCCTGGTAGTACTTGGCTTCGCTCAAAGGGATCGCGATGTTGGCGTGTTCTTCATCGTCCAGGGCTTCGACGACTTCGCGGTGGCGCGACAGTTCCATCTCGCCCGTTTTGGGGTCGATGACGGCGCGAATATCGTGCTCAGGCCCGTACTTTTGCCTGCCCGCGCGCGCGACCGCCTGGGCCATGGCCTCCAACACTTCTTCGCGCGTGATGCTCTTCTCGCGCGATACCGCATCGGCGATGGTCAACATTTCCAGGTTGGGCGGGGATTTCAAAGAGGTTGCCATGTCTCAAGTCTCCAGTGGTGCGCGCGCGGGCGGGAACAGACCTTTGAGCGCCGCCTGCGCGAGTTTATCGTTCATCACAAGTTTGGCCTTGGCAAGTTGCGAAAATTCCAGGCTGCCAGGACCTTGATCCGACACAAAGGCGATCGTCTGCCCCTTTACGCCCGCCAATTCGCCGCGATAGCGTTTTTGCCCTGCCAGGGGCTCGTGGGTTTCAAACTTGGCCTCAAAGCCGACGTAGCGGGCAAAATCTTTCAGCCGCGTCAGGGGGCGATCCGTGCCAGGGGACGACACCTCTAAGGTAAAGGCGCCCGCTATGGGGTCCTCCACGTCCAGCACGGCGCTGATTTCGCGCGACAACTGCGTGCAGTCGTCAAGGCCCATGACCCCTCCGTCCTTTGGGTCCGCCATAAGCTGCAAGTGCGCCCGCCCGCCGCCCGTGTTGAATTGCAAGCGCACAACCTCGTACCCCAAATCATCGATCAGGGGTTCGAGCAGGGCTTCCAAGTCGGCCATGGGGCCGTCGAGTTGTTCGAGGCGGGTCAGGGGCAGGGCCTTTCAAATCGTCGGTGAGAGTCCAACAAAAAAGGCGCCGCTCTTTCGAGCGCCGCCCCTAAGGATCGGATTGTTACGGTCCCCTTAGCGGGAAACGGTGGCCAAGACAAGTCTCGTTTTATGTCTCACGGCAGAAACGCTTCGCGTTTCGGCTTTTTTTGGGGTTGCGGTCTCTACTCGCTCGCTACGCTCGCTCAGCCCGACGCTTTTGGTCGCGGTCTCTACTCGCTCGCTACGCTCGCTCAGCCCGACGCTTGTTGTTGCGGTCTCTACTCGCTCGCTACGCTCGCTCAGCCCGACACCTCTAGTTGCGGTCTCTACTCGCTCGCTATGCTCGCTCAGCCCGACCGCGGGACGGGGCCTTCGCTCATACCCCGAGGCGCTTTCTTAGCTCATCTCGGGGCCGCGCGTTTGGAGCGCGGGCGTTCCCTGCGCCCTTCGGGCTTGGAGCCCAACTGTTTGGAGCGCGGGCGTTCCCTGCGCCCTTCGGGCTTGGAGCCCAACTGTTTGGAGCGCGGGCGTTCCCTGCGCCCTTCGGGCTTGGAGCCCGCTTGGGGGGCCGCAGTCGCGGCCCTTATACCAGCGATCACAAGAGTCATTCCTGGTCGCCATTTGTATTTAGCGTCCTTGCGGCACGTCCTTCAGGCCTCGCCGACCGTTTCGATCATGGCGGCGCGCAGGGCCGCTTCGGGTTCGTGATTGGCGAGCAAGACGAGCTGGAAGGCGGGGTAGAACCGGTCGCATTCCCCGATGGTGACGTCGATCATGTCCTGCACCTGTTCTTTAGCGACCCGGTCTTGCCCGCGCAGCAAGAGGCCGTGGCGGAACACGGGCTTGGTTTCTTCGTCGGCAAATTCAAAATGGCCGATCCATAGGCGCGCGTTGATTAGGCACATGAGTTCCATAATCGCGGGTTTTTGCGCGTCCGAAACGGGCAGGTCCATCATGGCGGCGGTATGCAGGGCTTGCAGCTCGGTTTGCCAAAAGCAGTGCAGGTGATACGAGGTCCACTGCCCGCGCGTGACGACCAGCAATTCACGAGTGCTAGGCCGGGTCAACTGCAAACTTTGGTCGAGAGTCAGGACATCTTCGACCGTGTCGATGGGGTTTTCAAAGAAGGAGCCTAAGACCACACTCAAAATCGAACCTCTAACCAAATAGCCGAGTCGCCACCGTGACCACCGCTATATGTGCCCCTGTCATGGTTCGCGACTCGGGGGAAGATGTTTTTCTTGACTCGAGTCGTTTCAGTTGGGGATTCTTTTTTGTGCAAAGCTGACCGCCCGAATAACAAGGGTCGTTTTCAACGACCCCTTTATGGCGTTCAAGCGCCACGCAGGCTGCGCTCCCACTTGGTCGCTAGTCCTCGAAAATACTGAATTTGCAATTCAGTATTTTCCGCGTCCATCAACGGCTCGACGAGTCATACCAGCGGCGAATGAGAATAACTCTAATGATCGCTGGTATAAGGGCCGCGACTGCGGCCCCCGTAGCGGCCGCGAGATGAGCTAAGAAAGCGCCTCGGGGGACAAGCGAAGGCCCCATCCTGCGGTCGGGCTGAGCGAGCATAGCGAGCGAGTAGAGACCGCACCCCAAAAAAGCCGAAACGCGAAGCGTTTCTGCCGTGAGACACAAAACGGCCAAAAAAGTGTCAACTTTTTTCGCCGCTGGTATCAGACTTTGCCGTCGTTGGTACAACAAAGCGGAGCTTTCAAGGCGGAAAAAGGAGCGCCGAATCAGCGAGAAAAACCATCGCCCTCGCGCCGACGTTCAGGAGCCAAGGCCCGCGCCGTGGGTGGGGCTGAGTTTCCCCCCGACGCGAAGCGGGGTGGCCTTGACCGCCAATCCGGTTCCCAAGTCGGCTTCAACGTAGAGCCCCGCGAGGGTGGCGCTGCCCAAGGCAGGCGTCAGACGCCCCGCGTTGCGGCCCGTTGCGAAACGGCGGATGGGGATTTCAGGATCGAACCCAATGACCGAATGGTAGTCGCCGGTCATGCCCAGATCGCTCTGGTAGGCCGTCCCTTTGGGCAAAATCATGGTATCGGCCGTCGGGACATGGGTATGGGTGCCCTCGACCACCGTGACGCGCCCGTCGAGATAGTGGCCCAAGGCCATTTTCTCCGAGGTTGCTTCGCCATGAATATCGACCAAGATCGCCTTGCACGTATGACCCAGGCGATGGGTCTTGAGCAAGGCATCGACGGTTTGGAACGGGCAGTCCACCGCGGCCATGAACAGACGCGCCATCAGCTGTAGGATCACCACGGGTCCTTTGGGCGTCATCAGTTCGCACAAGCCGCGACCAGGGGTCCCAGGGGGGTAGTTGGCGGGGCGGATCAGGTTGGCTTTGCTGGACAGCAGGTGGATCGAGTCCTTGTGATCGAAGGCATGGTTGCCGGTGAGCAAGACATCGACCCCTGCGGCCTCAAATGCCGCGACCATCGCGGCGTTATAGCCAAAGCCCGAGGCGGCGTTTTCGATGTTCAATACTGTGAGGTCCAGTTTCAGCTGCGCTTTGAGGGCTGGTAAGTGGTCGGCGACGGCGGCGCGTCCAGCCCGGCCCACGACATCCCCGAACAGGCCAATTCTTAGGACCATGGTGTGACGCGGGGGGGGACGCCGAACTCGTAAACTCGGGTGGGGGTCATGACGGCGTCGAGGCCTAAATCGGTCGGTTCGAAGTTCAAGGCGGCGGCGCTAAGTTGCTCGTCGTAGGCAAAACCAACGGCAAAAACGTGCCCTAGGGCGCGAAACTTGGCCAAGGTTCGATCATAGAACCCGCCGCCGTAGCCGAGGCGATAGCCCGCCCGATCGAACCCGACCAAGGGCACCAAAATCACGGCGGGCACGACTTGGGGCAGGGACCGCAAAGGTTCCAAGACCCCAAAGGCCCCAGGGGCAAAGTCCTGCGGCGCCGACGCTGCGAAGAAGGCCAACGGCTGCGCGGGGCCCAGAACTTTGGGAAAGGCCAGCGGCAGGTTGAGGCGATCGGTCAGGGGCCTTGGATCGCGTTCCGTGCCCAGGGGTTGGTAGCTGCCGACATGCCCAACTGCGGGCACCGCAACGCCGATTTGGGCCGTGAGCCAGTCGGCCATGGGCGCCAGGTGTTCTTCTGACGGCGCGGCGTGTGCATGGGCCTGTTTTCGGGCGGCGAGCAGGGCTTTGCGCACCTCATGTTTCGTCATGATCGTCCATATGGATTGATCGTTTCATGGAATCGCCCAGATAGTGCTGCCGCACGGCGGGATCGCGGATGATCTCCTTCGGAGTGCCCGACTTGAGGATGGTGCCGTCGTAAATGATGAAGGCGCGGTCCACCATCTCCAGCGTTTCGCGCACGTTGTGATCGGTAATCAGCACCCCAATCCCATAGGTCTTGAGCTTTGTGACGAGGGCACGAATGTCGGCGACGGCGATGGGGTCAACGCCCGCAAAAGGTTCGTCGAGCAAGATGTAGGAAGGGTCGGAGGCCAGCGCCCGCGCCACCTCGACCCGGCGCCGTTCGCCCCCCGATAGGGCGGGAGCGGGGGCTTTGCGCACCCGCTGCAACCCAAATTCGTCGAGCAGTTGTTCCAGGCGTTGGCGTTGCTCGGCGCGAGGCTTGCCCGTCAGCTGCAAAATAGCGCTGATGTTCTGCTCGGCATTCAGGCCGCGAAAAATGCTGGAATCCTGCGGCAGGTAACCGATGCCCAGGCGCGCGCGCATGTACATGGGCAGTTTGGTGATTTCCTGCCCGTCCATGGTGACGGTGCCCGCGTCGGCCTTGACCAAGCCGCACATCATGTAAAAACTCGTGGTCTTACCCGCGCCGTTGGGCCCCAAAATGGCCACGACCTCTCCGCGTTGAACATCGAAATCGATGTGCGAGAGCACGGTGCGGCGCCCGTAGGATTTCTTCAGGCCCTGCGCCACCAGGCCCGTGGCTGGGGGCGGCGGGGTCATAGGCTGAAAAACTCCAGCGCTTGCGTCGGGATCGCGGCGTCAGGCTCCAGGGCAAAAGTGTCGTTGGTCAAATCAAAGGTCGCCGCCCCGCTTTTGAACGTCCCATCGGGGCCCCTAATCTCAACCCCGCCGCGCAGCACCAGTTGCTCGCCGTCTGGGCTGCTGATGATCTGTTCGCAGGTGGCGCGCGTCGTCTCGCCCACGAACTCAATATTCCCAGCGGCCAGCAGGCGCACCCGCCCCGTGTCCTCTTCGGGCAGGGTCACTTGCACCTGCTCGCCAAAAATGCGGCCCTCATTCAAAACAAAGGTAGCGCCGCCGAACCCATAGAACACTCGGGCGTCCAGATCCCCGCGCATGCCCCCTTCGGCTTGCAGTCGCTGGCCGTCGAAGGCCACTAAGACGGGCGTGCCCACAACTTCAAACCGCGACAAGTTGTCTTGCAAGACAAGAGATTCGGCCTGCACCTCGACGCCTTCTGCGCCGTACATATAGACGCGGCCTTGCAAAATGGCGCCGTCCAAGGCGTTGCTAGACGGCCCCGACAGGGATCCAGCGGCGTTTTGCAACGTGGCCTCGTCCGCCAAGATAAAGCTGCCGTCGTCGCGCTCGATCTGGACCCCGCCAGTGAGGCGCGTGGTTCCCGTGGTGCGATCGCGCGTCATGCTGTCGCCAACGTGAAGGCGAATGTCGCCGTCCTCGTCGCTCAACACCAAACTGATCGCGGGGTCTTGCGCGGCGGCGATGGGGGCAAGGCTGGCGATCCCGACCAAGATAGCTCCAGCAGCAACTTTAGCGTAGGTCAAAATTCCCCTCCTCGTCCGCGGAAAACCCAGTTTCGGAGGACAGCTGGCTGCCCTCGACAGAAATGCGTGTTTGCCCCGTGGAGCTGATTTGCCCCTGGGCTTCGTCGATCAAAAGACTGTCGGACAGCAAGTAGTCCGCGCCGTCGTAGGCGGTAACCCCCTGTTGCAGGTCGTAGGTCCCCACGGGGGTGTCGGGGCTGGCGAGCCCGACGATCAGCGCCGATTCTTCGGCTTGGCGAACCGTGAGTTCGACGACAAAGGGGCGGTCGAACCCTTCGATGTCGCTAACGGCCGCCGCGCGGGCTTCGGCGCCGTCAAATTCACCGTCCAAGACGAGGGCACTGAGGCCGAGCAATTGGTTTTTCAGCGGCCGGTCGGCGTCCTGCAACAGGGTTCTGATCTGCACACCCTTGCCTTGCCCGACCGACATCAGATCGAAGCCCGCCGAAAAGGGCCGGATCAGCGCGAGATACAGCAGGACGAGGCTGGCGGCGAGCAAGGGCACGAACACCAGCAAGCTGTTGCGGCGATGGCGGCGCTGCGCCTGGGTGTTGGGCGGGGTCATGGCGGGAGCGGGCTTAACCAAGGCCTGCCCGCAGCAGTTCGTGGATATGGATCAGGCCCGCAAATTGGCCCGCCTGGTCGCGGACCAACAAGGCGGTCACGCCGCGATCGTTCATGGTCTTCAGCGCTTGCGCCGCCAGATCGGTCGGATAGACCCAAATCGGGTCGCGCGACATGAGGTCTTCGGGGCTTTGCTGGATCAGCGGCAGATGCGAGTGGCGGCGGATATCGCCGTCGGTGATCAGGCCCACCACCTGCGCGCCCGCGGTAAGGACAATGAGGCCGATCCCGCCCGCATTCATGCCCTCGATCACCTCGGCCATGGGCGCGGTGACGGCGCAGGTCGGCACTTGCTCGGGCCTGCGTTGAAGCTCCTGCACCGTCAGCAAGTCCAGGCCCAGCTTGCCGCCAGGGTGGAAGCGATGAAAGTCCGCAGGCTGGAAGCCCTTGACCTGCATGAGGCAGACGCACAAGGCGTCGCCCAAGGCAAGGGTCATGGTTGTGGAGGTCGTTGGGGCCAGGCGCAGCGCGCAGGCCTCGGGCACCTGGGGCAGTTGCAAGAACACGTCGGCGGCTTCGCCGACCAGGGAGTCCCGCGCCCGCGAAATGCCGATGATCGGCAGTTGGTGCCGACGCCCATAGGCGACCATATCGCGCAATTCGTCCGTATTACCCGAATTGGACAGCAGCACCAGGACGTCCTTGGGTTCGATCATGCCCAGATCACCGTGGCTCGCTTCCCCAGGATGAACGAAGAAGGCGGGGGTGCCCGTGCTCGCCATGGTCGCGGCCAACTTGGCACCTATATGCCCCGACTTGCCCATGCCCGAGAAAATGACTCGGCCTTGGCACCCTTGCAGCACCTCAAGCGCCGCCAAAAAAGCCTCGCCCAGGGTTTGGGCCAGGGCGCTGACGCCGCTGGCCTCGACCTCCACGACGCGGCGCGCCAGGGTCAGCAGGTCCTCCGCAGCCTTCGCGCCCACAGCCCTCAGCCCCCGTGCGCGAACAGATCGCGGCCATCCCAGCCGAGCAGGTCGAGCGCGGCGCGCGTCGGCAAAAAATCGAAGTGGGCCTGCGCGAGCGCGAGACGATCCTCGCGGCGCAACATGTGGGTCAGGCGCTCGGCGATTTGGTGCAGATGCAGGACGTCGCTCGCCGCGTAAGCCAGTTGCGCCTCGCTCAAGGTTTCTGCGCCCCAGTCGGAACTTTGCTGGGCCTTGCTGATGTCAAGGTTCAAGAGCTCGTCGCACAGGTCCTTGAGGCCATGACGGTCGGTGTAGGACCGCGCGAGCTTGGAGGCGATTTTGGTGCAAAACACCGCGGGCACGTCGATGCCCAGGCCCGCCTTCAGCGCCGCCAGATCAAAGCGGGCAAAGTGCATGAGCGCGGGGCCAGGCGCGGTTTCGATCAGGCGTTTCAGGTTGGGGGCCTGGGTTTGGCCTAGGGCAATTTGGACCAGATGCGCCTGACCGTCGCCGTTGGAAACCTGCACGAGGCACAAGCGGTCGCGCCCGTGGACCAGCCCCATAGCTTCGGTATCGATGGCAAGGGGCCCTGGGCAGTGAAACTCCGCGGGCAGATCGCCCGCATGAAGATGAATGGCCGCTGGCATGGGAACGCCCTTAAGTCGTTCACGTTCAAATGTCTAATACCGGCAGCGATTGAGAATGACTCAAGCAGCCCCGCTGGTGTAGGAGGACTGGAACGACCTCGCAGGAGAATCCCATGGGACTAGAATTTGTTGAGCGGGTGTTTGCGGCCAAAACCCCCGAAGGCCAGCGCGACATTTACGATGAGTGGGCCGCCTCTTACGAACAGGAGGTCTTTGCCAACGGCTACCGCACCCCTGCCTTTATCGCGGCGGCTTTTGCCCGCTTCGTTCCCTTGGACGCGGGCCCGGTGTTGGACGCGGGGTGCGGCGGCGGCTTGCAGGCCGAACCTTTGGCGATCCTGGGCTACGCCCCCCTTGTCGGCCTCGACATCTCGCCGGCCATGTTGTCGGTGGCACGCGCCAAGGGTATTTACGCCGAGCTGCACGAAGGGCCCGTCGGCCCCGACCTGCCCTTTGCCGACGGACAATTCGCCGCCCTCATTTCCGCAGGCGTGCTTTCGCCAGGGCAGGCCCCTGCCACGGCCTTGCCCGAACTGGCCCGGGTGACCCGCGCGGGCGGGGTCTGCGTCTTTTCCTTGCGCGGGGGCGCGCGGACCAGCCCCGACTACTTGGCGACGTGCGCGGCCTTGGTCGCCGACGGCACCTGGTCGCCGCTCTACGAATCGGGCCTGTACCAGGTCATGCCCGTCGCCGAGCCCGAGGGCCTGCACGAGGTCCGCGCCTACCGAGTCCAGGCTTAACCCCTTTACAAGCGCACCTGTTGACACAAGGCCGCGCCATCGGACAAGGCCCAGCGGCGCTGTAAAACAAGAAAGGAGCGGGGCCATGCCCACGACCATCCTCGGTTCCGACGGGACCCCTTGGGAAATCATCATCGGCATGGAGGTACATGCCCAGGTCATTTCTAAGTCCAAGCTGTTTTCGGGCGCCTCGACCGCCTTTGGCGCCGCGCCGAACCATCAGGTTTCCCTGGTCGATGCCGCCATGCCGGGGATGTTGCCGGTCTTGAACGGCGAATGCGTGCGCCAGGCCGTGCGCACGGGCCTCGGCCTCAAGGCGCAGATCAACCGCTACAGCGTCTTCGACCGCAAAAACTACTTCTACGCCGACTTGCCGCAGGGCTACCAGATCAGCCAACTTTACCACCCGATTGTCGGGGAAGGTGCCCTGACCATCGCGCTCGCCGACGGGGCGACCAAGACCATCGGCATCGAGCGGCTGCACCTGGAACAGGACGCGGGCAAGTCGATCCACGATCAGGACCCCGAGCGGTCCTTCATCGACCTAAACCGCACGGGTGTGGCGCTGATGGAAATCGTGTCCAAGCCCGACATGCGCGGGCCAGAGGAGGCAGCGGCCTACATGGCCAAGCTGCGCAGCATCTTGAGGTACCTTGGCACCTGCGACGGCAATATGCAGGACGGGTCCATGCGCGCCGACGTCAATGTCTCGGTGCGCAAAGTCGGGGAATCGGAATTTCGCACCCGTACCGAAACCAAGAATATGAACTCGCTCAAGTTCATCCAGCAAGCCATCCTTGCCGAGGCGCAGCGCCAAATAGGGATTTACGAGGGCGGCGGCACGGTGGCGCAGGAAACCCGGCTGTTCAACCCCGATACGGGCCAGGGCAGGTCCATGCGATCCAAGGAGGAGGCGCACGACTACCGCTACTTCCCCGACCCCGACCTGCTGCCCGTGCAGCTATCTGAGGCCTTTGTCGCCGATTTGGCCAGGGAATTGCCCGAGTTGCCCGATGAAAAACAGGCGCGGTTCGAGACCGACCTGGGCTTGTCGGCCTACGATGCGGGGCAACTGGTCATGGAACGCGACAAGGCAGCGTTTTTTGAGGCGGTCATGGCCGCAGGCATCGCCGCCAAGCCCGCCGCCAACTGGGTGCTAGGCGACTACGCAGCGGGCCTCAAAGACCAGGGCGCCGACTGGGGCGCGGGCCGCGTCGATGCGGCGGCGCTGGCCGAATTGATCCACCTGGTCCTAGACGCCACCATCTCCAACCGCGCCGCCAAAGACGTGCTGGCGCTCATGTGGGACAGCGGCAAGTCGGCGGCGACCTTGGTCGAGGAACAGGGCCTGCGCCAAGTGTCCGACACGGGCGAACTCGAGGCCCTGATCGACGGTCTGCTCACCGCCCACCCCGACCAGGTGGCCAAAGCTCAAGAAAACCCCAAACTGATCGGCTGGTTCGTCGGCCAAGTCATGAAAGCAAGCGGCGGCAAAGCCAATCCGGGAGTGGTCAATAAGCTGCTGGCGGCGAAGTTGGGGGCGGGGTGAACCGTTTGCGTTGAGTCTGGACAAGGAGGTTGCGGTGGAGAGTGTCGATCAAAAACCAGCAGCACCGAATAGCGCAGACTTTTGGGGAGCCATAGGGGCAATTAGCGCGGCTCTCGCCTTAGGTATTGCATCAACTTTAGCCAAATCCAGCTTGTGGTGGTTATTCTGGGCCGTAAGCCTGTGGTTGGTCGCCACAGCGTTGGCGTACCTGCTATTTCAAGAGCCACGTGGCAGGGACACCGCAAAGAATTCGCTATTGAAACCGCAACTGTATCGGCGTTTGGTAACCTGGTTTCTGGGCATACTACCGCCCAAATTTAACCCTCAGGTTGAGAATCAAACAGGTCTGTTCGGTACCGTTCGCGTGTCCATCAACTCAGCCCTCTTGGACCGCGCCCTGTTGATCGCCGTTGCCTATCCTCTGCTGGCGCTCTTGGCGTTTTGGGCGGTTGGTCAGCCTGGCCGTCTAGGAGACGTGACCGTTCTGGATCCAGCGCCGTTTTGGGTTCGTGCTGCCTTGCTGGTGTCAGTTGTTTTATTGCTAATTGCAGCAATTCGGGAGAACACAAAGCTGCTGAATTTTATTCCCTGGAACGAGCGTTGGTCATTTGTGATTGTTTTTGGTCTTGTCATTATCGCAATCCTCGTCTGGACTTTCACAACTGAGGTTCTCGCAGTCGCAGTCGAAGTCGCAGTCGCAGGCGCATTCGCAGTCGCAGTCGCAGGCGCATTCGCAGGCGCATTCGCATTCGCAGGCGCATTCGCAGGCGCAGGCGCAGTCGCAGTCGCATTCGCAGGCGCATTCGCAGGCGCATTCGCATTCGCATTCGCAGGCGCATTCGCATTCGCAGGCGCAGTCGCATTCGCAGGCGCAGTCGCATTCGCAATTCCTGCAATTTACACCCGATCGGCCTCGCGCGGATATTTGGGTCTATTTTGGGGCCTTTATGTCCTCCTCTACGCGGCCTTGCTTATGGCAATGGTATGGGCGGTTGGTAGGTTCGGCTCTTGGTCCGAAGTGGATGAAACAATTCGGGGGCTCTTCATTTTCTTAGGAGTCCTGCCATTCATCAACGGGTTACTTGATTGGGTCTCCTACGGCGTCACCCTTGGTCTCCTAAAACGGGGTATGGCTAAGGGTGGGGCTTGGGCGTTCTGGTTTGGGCTCCTAGACTTGTGCTTTGCTCTCGTGGCGTTCTTTGCGCTGGGGCTGGTTTTGGGCGGCTCTATTCTAGGGTTGAATTGGATTGCAGACACCGACATCTTCAGCCTGTCGGCCCTGATAAACGGCATCCGAGAAACGCCCGAGGCCTACGGCTGGGTCTATCTCATGCTGTTCTCAACCTTGCTGCCAACTGCTCTGCACTTCGGCTTGGCTCTCATCAGTTGCCAAGCCTGGCTGGCGCATGTGCCGTGCCTGCGCAACTTCACGGAGCGGTGCATCGACACCGCGCAGAACAGCACTTTGAACGCCTTGGGCGCTGCCCTTCTGGTCGGGGGCCTTTGGGTGCTGATCCCCTGGCTCACGGTCGGCGCCTTCGCCATACTGCTGCTCTTTGGCTGGGACATTCTCGCTGGCGTCGGCGGTACCTACTTGGCCTTTTTCGAGGCGCGATTCGTCCGCTGAAGCCCTAAGCTGGCGGGAGGGGTTTATATCGGCGGTTGGTCAAATGGCCCCTCGGCGCTTTGGTCGAAACCTGGTCCAATTCTGCAGCCTTCGCGGTTCCGTTCCCACCTCGTCGCGACCGCCGTCGAAGGCATGGAAACAACAGATGATGGATTCTGCGACCTCGCTGCGCTCGGCGCGGAACGACGTCGCTTTGTGATGGCAATACCCCTCTCGATGTCATGCTACGCGCAGTCGCAGCATCCATCACGGAACGCCAACCCTAAGCGCGGACGGTCCCGACGTTGCGCGAACCCAGTTGCTATAACGCACTTCTTGCGACGGTTTGTATCAGTTTGCTACTACAATACGTCAAATTTTTTCAGATAGCCGTTGACGAACGAAATTCTTCCCCTATGTTATTGTAATTCATTCAGTTTCAAAAGGGTGTTCTCATGTTGCGTTCGAAAACCTCCCCGACCCCCCAAGATCCCTTCCGCCTCCGTCCCCTTTGGGGCGTGCCGACGGACTTGGCCCTGCGGCCAGTCCCGCGTCGATCCCGTGCCCGAACCTTGGGCCTTGTGGGGCTTGGTTTGGCCTTATGTTCGCCCGCTGGTGCCAATCTGGGCGAAGAGGCCTTGCCTCTGGGCTGCGGCCTCGATCGGGCAGAGGCAGCGGGACTGAGGGCGGCAATGGAAGCCGATCTCAAGTGCGTCGCCCCGTGGGTTGGGGCCGAGCCGCAGGCACCTGAGCTGTCCGACGTTGCCGAGGTCGCCCTGGTCTTAACCCCGGGGCTGGTCACGGTTCAGGAAGCCGACGCGGCGACGTTCAGCCTCGTGCTCGCGGGTCCGCCCTCGGGCCCCGTGGTGGTGAGCCTCATGTCCGATGACGCCGCAGTCCTCTCGGCGAGCCCCGAAACGCTGACCTTCACCCCGCAAAACTGGCATCTTGCCCAATCGGCAACTGTCGAGGCCATGGACAATGAAGCGACCGGCAACGGGTCGGTCGCGGTGACGCTGACTGCGAGCGGCGCGGGCTACGACGGCGTCGGTCGCCTGCTCGATGTCTTCATTGAGGACGACGAAGCCAAGCCTCAGCCCGTGGCGACGGTGGCGACTGCGGTGGAGGAGCCCGTGCGTGCCCTTCCCGCCGTCCCAAGCGTGCCCTTCCCCGCCACCGTTGGCGATACAACCATCGGCGGGCTGAGCAGCGGCACGGCCCCAGGGTCGCATGTCGCAGCCCCCTTCGTCGATTGGTACGCGCTCGGAATCTCCAACGCGTCGGTGCAGGCGCGGTTTCACGGCGACGGCGACTTAGCTTACGGCCAAGCGCGCACGGCCCTTCCTGCGGCTAAACAAGCGACTTCAAGCCTTCTCTACGGGGTCGAGGTCGCGTTTTGGACCGAGGCGCGCCAACCTTCGCTCGAACTGGATGCCGTCCACGACGATCAAACGCCCGAAGGTCTGGCCCTGAACGGCACGAGCCTCGCGCCGCTATCGCACGGGCTGCAAGAACGCGCGGAGGCGCCCGCGAATCTGATGGGAGCGGTCAGCGCAACCCAAGAACACGCGAGCGGCCTTGACGGAGGCCTGCAGCCTCAGGGGGAAACGTTCCTGGCCTTAGAACCCCTTGCGGTCGTGAACCGCTCGGGCGAGGTTGCGGCGCACGACACCCTCCCGCCAAAGGCGCAAGTTGACGCGGACCTAGCGGTGGCATCGACCTCCCTTGGTCAGATCGGCCGCCTGTCCCTACGCGGGGACCTGGGCCAAGTGTTCGGCCTCGATGACGTAAGCTTGCACGGGCGCGCGCTCCATGGTTCCGACGAAGACCCCGTCGGCGCCATCGGCTGGGTCGCGGCCCCCCAAACCCTCGCGTCCACGCAGTTCAACCTAACCGTCGGGGACTGATACTCGCGGCTCGTCCGCACGCTCCAGGTTTCCGCCCTTGGGGGACAGGCGATGCCTGATGACGGGGTGGCCTACGATTTATCAACCCATCCCAGAAGTCGAGACAATGAGCAGTCCCAATCCGAGCCTCCCCTTGATGCCCCCGCCGCGTTCAAATCAACTCGACTCGATGGTCGATCAGCGGCTGGCTCCCCGCGCCGAGCGCTGCGAGCCCTAGATCGTGGCGCGGCAAAATTTGCGCCATAAAGAAAGCCGCGAGATGCGCTTGCGCGCGGTCGGTGTCCGCTTGGGTTGCCAGCACACGTTTCACAAACCCCCAGCCCGCGACCAGGTAGGCTAAGGCCTGGAGGTAGGGCGTGGCCATGGCGGCCTGGGCCTCGGGGGTTTGGCCTGTGGCCAAAATCGTGGGCAGGGCGGCGGTCATCTGATCCACCGCGCGGCGCATGGGCGCGGCCAAGTCCTCAAAGCCTTGGGCGTGCGCGCTCGCCAGGGTTGCGCGCACGTCGCTGAGCAATTCGGTGACGCCCTGGCCTTGATCGCGCAGGGTTTTGCGGCCGATCAAATCCAGGGCTTGGATGCCGTTGGTGCCTTCGTAAATCGTGAACACGCGGCAGTCGCGGGCCAGTTGCGCCACGCCCGCTTCCTCGATCACGCCCATGCCGCCATGGACCTGGATCGCAAGGTTACTCACCTCCACCGCGACGTCGGTCATGAAGGCCTTGGCCAAGGGCGTGAGCAGATCGATGCGGCGCTGATGTCGGGCCGCGTCGGGCCCGCCCAAGCGGGCCAAATCGCCCGCCACGAGGGCGCTGTAGCCCAGGTCACGGCTGGCGCAAGTTAGGGCCTTCATCATCAGCAGGTTGCGGCGCACGTCCATGTGCTGGATGATCGCCGTACCGCCCTGAACGCGGCCCTCGGCGTAGGCACGCGCGGCTTGCAGGCTGCGTTCGCTGACCCCAGCACCCTGAAACCCGACGCCGATGCGCGCGTTGTTCATCATAGTGAACATGGCTGCCATCCCGCCCCGTTCCTCGCCGATCAGCCAACCCGTTGACCCTTCGTGGACGAGGGTGCACGTCGGGGAGCCGTGTATGCCGAGCTTGGCCTCCATCCCCGCCGTCTGCAACCGATTGCGGCTGCCGTCGGGCAGCACAGCGGGAACCAGGAACAGGCTTAGGCCCTTGGTGCCCGCGGGCGCCCCAGGGGTACGGGCCAGGACGAGATGGACGATGTTTTCCGCTAGGTCCGAATCGCCCCAGGAAATGTAAATTTTGGTTCCCACTAGCGACCAACTGCCGTCGCCGTGGGGGGTGGCGAGGGTTTTCAAGGCCCCCACGTCGGACCCCGCGCCCGCTTCGGTCAACTGCATGGTGCCGACGTAACGCCCCGCGAGCAGCGGTGGAACGTAGGCCTGGATCTGGTCTTGGCTGCCGTGGGTCACAATCGCTTCGGCGCACCCTTGGGTCATGCACAGCGACAAGGCAAAGGCAACGTGCGCCGCATCGACCAATTCCAAAGTCAAACTCGCCACCGACCAAGGCAAGGCGAGCCCGCCCAGGTCCTCGGCAAAGGGCAGGGCGATCCAGCCCTTGTCGCTGACTTGGCGGTGCGCCGCGTGCATCTCGGGGCCAACGCGCACCCGCCCCGCGTGCAGGGTAGGCGGGTTTCGATCGCTCGTGTGCATTTGGGGGGCCAATTCCGCCTCGGCCAGCTTGGCGGCCTCTTCCAACAAAGCCGCGACCATGGCCTCGTCCAACTCCTCGCCCAGCAACGCCCGCCCGCCCGCCACATCCAACAAGGAAAGCAGCATGTCCTCTTGCGGCGCGACATAGGGCAACATGGCCCATACATGCAGACCCCAGGGCCGCCCGTCAAGATCAACGGTAAGCGCCGACAGCGGACGCTTAGGTTGGAAACGACCCTAGGCATCAGCTCCCGCGTGAATGCAAAAACGTGATTGGCGCGCCGGGCGCGGGGCCCACCCGCTGTCCCTGCTCGGCCACCAGGTGCCCGCGCACGTAGGTCATAACGGGCCATCCGCGCAAGCGTCGTCCCTCGTAGGGCGACCAGCCCGCGCGCGACTTGAGCCAGGCAGGGGTCACAACTTCGGTCCGCTTCAGATCGACGATGGTCAAGTCAGCGTCGTAGCCAGGTGCGATGCGTCCCTTATTTTGAATGCCGAAGATACGCTGCGGGCCGCTCGCCATCAAATCGACGAGGCGGGCCAGGGTCATCTTGCCTTCGTTGATCGCGTGCAGCATGAGCGGGACGGTGGTTTGAACCCCAGGCATGCCCGAGGGCGAGGCAGGAAAAACTTGGGCTTTCTCGGCAAGGGTATGGGGGGCATGGTCGGACCCCATGACGTCGAACAAGCCGCTGCGCACCCCATGCCAAAGGGCGGCTTGGTGGCGGGCTTCGCGGACGGGGGGGTTCATTTGCGCTTTGCTGCCCAAAACATCATAGCAGTCTGGCGCGGCTAAATTCAAATGGTTGGGCGTCACTTCGCAGGTGGCCCAGGTACGGGCCGCAGCCAGCAGCGGCAGTTCTTCCGCCGTAGAGATATGGAGGACATGGACTAACCGACGGGTTTTTTCTGCCAAGCGCAGCAAGCGCGCGGTGGCGGTCACCGCCGCCGCAACGCTGCGGATTGCGGGATGGTCGCGCACGGGGGCTCCTGGCGCGACCTCAGCGTATTGGGCGCGCAGCATGTCTTCGTCTTCGCAATGGAATGCCGCACGGCGATGCCCCTTGCGCAGCACCGCCTCCAACATGTCTTCTTGCTCGACCAGCAAAGACCCGGTTGAGGACCCCATGAAGACCTTGACGCCCGCAGACCCAGGCAAATCTTCCAGGTCGGCGATGGTGTCAAGGTTGTGCGGACTTGCCCCGACGAAGAACGCATGGTCGCACGCCATCCGGCCCTTGGCGCGCGCCAGCTTGTCGGCCAAGGCTGCCTCCGTCGTCGTCGTCGGCTGCGTATTGGGCATTTCAAAAACGCCCGTGATGCCGCCAACGACCGCCGCGTCGGCGCCCGTCTCTAGGTCTTCCTTATGCTCCAATCCTGGCTCACGAAAGTGAACTTGGGTATCGATCAGACCAGGCAAGATGGTGAGGCCCGCAAGGTCGCGCACCACCCCGCCCTTGGCGCTGTCCAGCCTGTCCAGCGCGGCGATCCGCCCCGCGTGGATAGCGATGTCAATCGGGGTCAGCCCGCCAGGCAAAAACACCTGGGCATTCTTCAAAATCAGATCGTAGCTTGCCGTCATTGCAAATTCATGGCCTTCGACCCATCTAAAGTCCATGGGTTTTTTGCGCGACGATCTCAGATTGCTGCATGTAGTCGGGCCAGATGCCCGGGCCTTCCTCGGCGGGCTCATTACCCAGCGCACCGATCTGGCGGTCGGGGAAGGCGCCTACGGGGCCTTGCTGACCCCGCAAGGAAAGTGGCTCGTCGATTTTCCAATTTTGTCGGTCGCACCCGACGCCCTGGTCCTGGCCCTGCCCGCGCGTGCCTTCGACGAAACCCTCAAGAAGCTCGGCCTGTTCAAATTGCGATCCGCCGTGACCTTGCAAGAGGGGGACGCAGGGCAGGTCCTCATCAGTCAAATCGGCGGCCCGAAACTGCCCTACGCCGACAGCCGCCATAGCGAGATCAGCCACGATCTGCGCGCCCCAGATCCCGCGGCTGAGCCCGCCGAGGCCTTTCATGCCGCTCGCGCTGCCTTGGGTGTGCCCGAGGGCGCATGGGACCTCCTGCCCAACAAATCGACCTTGCTCGACAACGGACTGGCGGGGGCGATTGATTGGAAAAAGGGCTGCTTCATGGGCCAGGAAGTAACGGCGCGCATGCGCTACCGCGCCTTGCTCAAGCGGGTTTTGGTACCCTACCAAGGCCAGGGCGCGGCTGGTCAAGCCCTGCTAGCAGAGGGACGAAAAATCGGGGAGATCCGCAGCACGTACGGCGCGTACGGGTTCGCCTACGTCATGAAATCTTGGGCTGGCCAAGCGGTCTCGGGGTTCCAACTGGGCACCCCGCTCGGCCTTACGGATTTAGGGCTTTGACCTTTTCGCGGATCAGGAAGAACCGCCCAAGGACGCTCATCCAACAGATCAAACCGTAGCCCAGTGCCAACCAGGGGAACCATTGGGGCAGCAGGCAGGCGGCGATAAACAGGCCGATGGTTTCGGTGCCCTCAGCAAGGCCGCCCAGGTAATAGAAAGCCTTGCTGCCATGGGATTCGGTTTCGAGGCCGTGCTGCGCGGCCAAAATGGCGAAGGCCAGAAAACTTGACCCCGTCCCGAGGAACGCCGCGAGCAGGAACGCCGCCGCCAGCGCATTGGTTGCGGGATCCGCAAGGGCGAACCCCAAAGGGATCGCCCCATAGAAAATAAAGTCTGCGCTAATGTCGAACACGCCGCCCTCAATCGGGGGCGGTTTGCCGCGTTCGCGCCAAAGACGCGCCAGGGCGCCATCGAGGCCGTCGAACAGGCGATTGAGCCCAATCAATACCAGCGCCACCAGGTACAGCCCTTGCCACAAAGCAGGTACGGCTAGGAGGCCAAGGCCCAACCCAGTCCAGGTCAAGTTATTGGGACTAAGGCCCGCACCGTCCAACACCTTAGCAATGCGACGCAGGGGCGGATCGATCAGCGGGCGCAGAGTAGCGTCAAACATAGGCGAATTGCCATGACCGAAATTGCAGCACAAAAAAAGGGCCCAACCAGGCCCTTAAAAACGTAATTGGATCCGCGCGTCTAGAAGCCGTCGCGCTCAATTTTTTTGCGCAAATTCTTGCGATGGCGCCGCGCCATCTCCTGCTTTTCCCGCTTGCGGCGCAAGCTGGGTTTTTCGAAGTGCCGACGCTCCTTCATTTCCCGAAACAGACCTTCACGCTGCAACTTCTTCTTGAGCGCGCGCAAGGCTTGTTCCACATTATTGTCGCGTACCGATACTTCCACTGAAACTCCTTTTGAGGCCCCTGGCCCCGATTGAGAGCGCAGGCCCTAGCACCTGGTCCCCGCTTTGCAAAGCCTTTGAACCAAAAAATGCCCCGTTTCTCGCACGAAAGCCAAAATTGTTTCCGCCCCGCGAGGTCTTTGATACCAAGGGTCGTTTTCAACGACCCTTGGCATTGAGCGCGATCAGGCTAATCTGCCGACCCTGATCGCGCTCCCCTGCTCGTGTTGCGCGGCGATGGGAAAAGAACAGCCTGGAATGCCGAAACGTATCTTGGTCAAGAACGGTGGGCGCTGGCAGCCCTGCTGAGACCAGGAACGCTTTGGCGGCGGCGGGCAAATCGAACAGGACCTTGTCAGCGCTCGCGCCGGGTTTGAACAAGGTGGCGGCTTGGGGGATCAGGCCCTCAAAATGTTCGGGAAACTCATGGCCGACTTCGTAGGACTGGGGCCCCAAGCAGGGACCAATCGCCGCCTTGATCTGGGGCCGCCGAGCGCCGAGCGCGGCCATGGCCGCCACCGTCGCCTCGACAACCCCTGCCTTAAGCCCACGCCAGCCGCCGTGGCAGGCGCCGACGACACCCGCGCCGACGTCGGCCAAGAGGATCGGCACGCAATCGGCGGTCAGGACGCCCAAGCCCAGGCCTGCCTTGGCGCTAACCAGAGCGTCCGCCGTGGGGCCAGCCCCTGCGACCCAGGGCGCGGTGACGGTCACCACCTCGGCGCCGTGGACCTGGCGAGCGCTGACAAAGGGCAAGCCAAAGACCTGTTGGGTGCGGCGGCGATTTTCCAACACCTCGCCCAGCGGCAAGTCTGAATGCAGCCCAATGGCGAGATCGCCTGTCCCCTGATCCTGCAGGCCCTGGCTGACCCCGCCCAGGCGTGTGAAAAAGCCATGGCGTAGCCGAGGGTGCTGGAGGTTGGGGGAGCAAAGAAAGGTCGGGCGAGTCACGGCGCGGGTTCTGCAGCAGGTTCGGGAAGGGGCGCAAAACAGGATAGGGCGTGAAATAGGCGGCCCATGGCCTCATCCCGGACCAGGCGCGCGGCCGCCGCAGCTTCCCCCGGTTGGGCGGCCAAGAGCGCGCCAAAGTCCAGGCGCAGCAGGAGTTGCTGCTGGGTTTCGAGCCGTGTTCTAAGGCCCGTCGATTCCACCGCTTGCACAAGCGCGCCGAAATCGACCAGCGCGCTCAGGTCCGCCTGGCCCGGTGCCGCAAGGGGGTTTGCGATCCGATGGTTTTGGAGGGCCTGAAATGTGGGTCGGCCTGGCGCGCGCGCGTACCCATAGTCGATGATCAGGGCCGCCCCGCCGCTAGCGCGCAATTCCTTGGCGATAAACTTTACCTGCGCCAGCGCAGCAGGACAAAGTTCCCACCAACCATCCGCATGGTCTGGCAAGGGGCACGCCGCCGCCGCTGCAGCGCGGCGGACGAAAATCAACTCGTCCGCTTCCAAACCGACGCAAATTTCAAACTGCTGGCCCTGGTGGCGCTGGTACTGCTGGACGGGCAGGGCGTCGAAGTACTCGTTCGCAATAAAAATAGTCGGCAGCGCGCTTTCGGGCAAAAGCCCCAAGTCTTCGACAAACTGCACCTCCCGATCCAAGCGTGCGGCGATCTGGCGCTGGAAAGTCGGTGAGGCTTCGACCAAGTGAATTTGGGCGGGCTGGCG
Source organism: Alphaproteobacteria bacterium (assembly GCA_965229645.1). Classification (GTDB taxonomy): domain Bacteria; phylum Pseudomonadota; class Alphaproteobacteria; order UBA7985; family UBA7985; genus CAXQZM01. The sequence goes on along the minus strand of OZ245893.1, from coordinate 1,600,445 downwards.
GGTGAGGTGCGGCAAGAGCGTCACCAACAAAGTTCCCCGCCCTGGGCCAAGCTCGACCAGGCGCCAGGACGGATTGCCAAGGCGGGCATGGGCCTGGTTGACCCAAGTGGCCAAGGCTTGCCCTAACAGCGGACTGATCTCGGGGGCCGTGATGAAGTCCCCCGCCCGTCCGATCCCTTCGCCGCGAACGTAGTACCCCTGCGGGCGGTGAAGGAGGGCAAGCTGCATAAAGGCATCAAGGCCCAGGGGCCCGTGGCACCCGATGTGGGCGATCAGCTGGCGGCGCAGCGCGTCAGCCATGGCGGTGGCGGCGCAGCACCCACAGGATCAGCAGCGCGCCGATCAAGACCATGGGGACGCTCAATTCCTGGGAGCGGCTGAGGCCCCACGCATCAAGGCCCACGGTCGGTTCGTACGACCGAACGAACTCCACCAAGGTGCGCACTAGCCCGTAGCCGACCAGGAACGCGCCCGTGATCAGGCCCACGCGGGCGCGCACCCAAGCGCGTCGATAAAGCACGAGCAGTACCAGGAACAGGACCAAGCCCTCGCCCGCTGCCTCGTAAAGTTGGCTGGGATGACGGTAAGCGGTCAGGTCGTAAAACTCCCGACATTGGGCCAAGGTGTGCGTGACCGCGCCCAGGCAGGCCTCCAGTTGGGTCTGGAAGTAGGGCGGATTGCCAGCGGGATAGAAGTTGACACCGACCCAGGCCTGGTCCCCGACGACACGGCCATAGAGCTCGCGATTGATAAAATTCGCGATGCGGCCAAGGAATAGGCCAATCGGCGCGGTCAGCGCGAGATAGTCGGCCAGGCCCATCAGGGCGAAGTTGCGCCTTTTCCGCAACCAAAACAGGACCGCCGCCACGACAACCCCAAGGAACCCGCCGTGGAACGACATGCCGGTGATCGCGATCACGCGCCGGCCATCGGATAAAGTTTGAAACGGCCAGAACAAGTCTTGCACCTGCGTCCAAAAATCGCCCTGACCCCAGCCGAACAGGAAATTCCCCACGCGCCCGCCCAGGATCACGCCCAGCAAGATATAAAGAACCAAATCGTCGATGTCCGTCGGGCTCAAACCAAAGCGGTCCGCAACGACGCGGCGGCGAATGATCTGCCAACCCACGATCAACCCGCCCATGTAGGCGAGGGCGTACCAGGTCAGTTGCACAGGACCGAGGCTGAAGATGACTGGGTCGATCCAGACGGGATAGTCAAAGCGAAGCATGGGCGACGATTCTATTAAACTTCTGAGGGTTTTGGTCTATAGAAGATTTAAGTCGAATAGACCCAAAGAACATTCGCGCCAACAAAGGACCCCGACCCATGCAAACCGACCATCGTTTTTTTGATGATCTCGCCCGCGCCGCTGGTGGGGCCATGGGCGCGCTCAATGGCATGCGAACCGAAGTCGAAACGCTTTTTCATCAGCGCCTTGAACGGGCGCTGGCGAATATGAACTTAGTAACGCGTGAGGAATTTGAGATTGTGCACGCCATGGCGACCAAGGCGCGCGAAGAAAATGAAGCGCTCAAGGCGCGCATCGAGGCGCTTGAGGACGCCGAGACCGCGAAGCCGTCTTGACGGCAGCGGCCTGAGGCCCTAGGCCCCGCGCCCTGATGCAGTGCGACCCATGCGGGTTTGCCTAAATTTGTGAGAAGGTCATCTTATGGTCAAGCGTACCTATCAACCCTCCCGCCTCGTGCGTAAACGTCGTCACGGCTTTCGTGCGCGCAAGGCCACCGTGGGCGGCCGTCGCATCCTCGCCGCGCGTCGGGCCAAGGGGCGCAAAAACTTAAGCGCTTAAGGCCATTCGCGTTTGTATTGAACTGGTTGAATGGCATTATACCTTACGTTGGCGCGGATGTTCCCTGCGTCGATTGTTCCAATCGACTTGGACTCCGCTTTAACAACCTTGAGATAGGCTTATACCAGCGGCAATTGAAAATGACTCTTATGTTCGCTGGTATAGGGGCCGCGACTGCGGCCCCCGTAGCGGCCCCGAGAATAGCGCGAAAGCGCCTCGGGGTAAAGCGAAGGCCCCGTCGGAGGCGAAATGCGAAGCGTTTCTGCAGTGAGACACAAAACGGCTAGAAAAGTGTCAACTTTTTTGGCCGTTGGTACTAAGTGGCCGCCGCCGTGGCCCTAGTGCGGCTGAAGGCCCGCCCTCAATTCTTAAAAGTTGCGACCAAGGGTCGGAAGGTTGCGCGGCGGACTTTGGTTTTGCAAGCGCTGGAATTCACGCTGGCGGAGCAGGCCGATGCGAAGCGGCGCGCGCGCCAAACACACTTAGGGGATGCTGTTTTTTTAGGTTTCACCGCGTCCAAAAAGGTCGGTAACGCGGTGGCGCGCAATCGCGCCAAGCGGCGCTTGACGGCCCTGGCTGCCGCGGTCGTGCCCCATGCGGTTCCCAAGGGGTGGGCGGTGGTTCTTATCGCCCGGGCGGCCACCGTCGCCGCGCCGTTCGCACAGCTCGATCAAGACCTGCGCGCGGCCCTCGCCCAGGTCTTGCCCCGTTCTTGAATTTCCATGTCACCTTCCGATGCCATAGACCGAACGCCGGCAGCGCGCCTATGGCGCCACATGTCGTGGCCCGCACGGCTCGTCGCTTTGCCCATTTACGCCTACCGATACACCTTATCGCCCTATGTAGGGCGGTCGTGCCGCTTTGAGCCGACGTGCAGCCTCTATGCCCTGGAGGCTTTGGCGCGCCACGGCGTGCTGCGGGGGCTTTATTTAATGGGGCGGCGTGTTATCCGCTGCCATCCCTTGGGCGGTTGCGGATTTGACCCTGTGCCCAAACCAGACGAGAGAAAGTAGCACCCCATGTTCAACCAGCCAGGCGGCCCCCAGGGGCAAGTCCCCATGTCCAACATGATTATGGCCATGGCCCTCATGGGCTTGCTCTACGTCGCCTACCTCATGCTGGCCCCGCCGATCGTGCCGCCGCAAACCGAACAAGCGCCCCTGGTGGTCGAGGACGCAGCAGAACCCCAAGTCTATAACCGCATTGGCAGTTCCTTGCTGGATCGTTTTGGTCAGGCGGGCACCTTGGCGGTCAACAGTGTCGATGCCCAAGGCCGCGAAGTCGCCCACGGCAGGATCGATGTGTCCTCGGGCCTGTTCTACGACCAGACCTTCACCGACTATCGCGAAACCATCGCCGACGGCAGCCCAGAAATCGGCTTGTTCCAGTTTGAAGAGGGCGCTCTGGCCTACATGTTTCAACCCTATGCGCAAATCGGCACCGCTACGGGGCTGGTCCCCGCCGATTTGGTGTTTGAAACGGTCGCTCGCAATGACGGGTCCTATACCCTGCGCAGCACCAACTTGGAAACGGCGGTGATCGAGCTCGAATTCGCCCTAAAGGACCCCTACCTCTACGGCGTAACCTTGCGGGCGGAGGCCGTGAGCGATGAACCGCAGGGCTTGCTGCTCGGCGCGCGCTTGCTGCGGCAAGGAGAAACCGACGCGCTGGGGCAATTCCGACGTATGCCAGGGGTCGAAACCATATGGACGGCCCGCCAAGGTCTCGCTTACTTCGACGAGGGACGCGTCAAACGCCAGGCTTACGACCAAATGGCCGACGCCGCCGTCGCGCAACCTGCGGGCCATGATTGGATCGCCCTGGCCGACAAGTACTTCATGTCCGCCCTAATCCGTGACCCGAGTTTTGCCGCCGTTGCCTCCTACGACTACATTGAGGATTCAGGGTTCTTTCAAGCCAACTTGACCAACGCCGTGGGCGGACAGCCAGTAATTTTGGCACCTGGAAATCCCGTTGAATTCCAATTTGATCTGTTCGCAGGACCCAAGGAGCTTGATTTATTGCAAACCTATGAGGCCCAACTGGGGGCCGAACAGTTCGCCTTTACCATCGACTTTGGTTGGTTCTGGTACTTTACCATGCCGCTGACGGCAGCCCTGGTGTGGCTCGGCGACGCGGTTGGCAATGTGGGTGTCTCCATCCTGATCATCACCATCATTATCAAGGCGTTCCTGTTCCCGCTCGCCAACAATTCCTATCGATCCATGGCGCGCATGAAAAAGCTGCAGCCCAAGATGGAGGCCTTGCGCGAAAAACACGGCGATGATCGCCAGGCCATGAGCCAAGCCACCATGGCGCTCTATCGCGAGGAGGGGGCAAACCCGATCGCGGGATGCCTGCCCATGCTCGTGCAGATTCCGATTTTCTTCGCGCTCTACAAGGTGATTTTCAACACGCTGGAAATCCGTCACGCGCCGTTTTTTGGCTGGATCCAAGATATGGCCGTCGCCGACCCCACTTCCTGGATGAACCTCTTTGGCCTACTCCCTTACGAGTTGCCGACGATTTTTCAGACCGGGGGGATCTTGGCGCTGCTGTCGGTGGGAATTTGGCCCATCGCCATGGGGCTAACCATGGTCTGGCAACAACGCCTCTCGCCCACCCCGACGGACCCGACCCAGGCCATGGTCATGCGTTTCCTGCCGATCATATTTACCTTTTTTATGGCGACCTTCCCCGCAGGGCTGGTGATTTACTGGACCTGGAACAACTTCCTGTCGGTCTTGCAACAGATGGTAATTATGCGTGGCACCAAGACCGAGACCGAGGAAAAGAAAGCCGCCGAAGTCGAGCGACAACGCGCCAAAGCGGCGGCCAAAAACACCGATTCCTGATTCCATTGATCAGGGGACAACTTTAGTTCCATCGGCACGACGGTTTGGCTTGTTGTGCCGTCGGTGAAGGCAGAAAAGACGAGCGACCAAGCGGAAGTACCGCCCGCGTAGCACCTGAACGCGATCAATATAGCGGATTGATCAAAGGAAATCAGCTATACCCTTTATTGGCGCTTGGCTTTTCCCCATAAAAAGGGATCAGTTTCAGGGGGCCTGGCTATAGCTGCAGCGCTTGCAGGAGATTGGCGCGTCTTAAGTCGGGACCCTCCAGGGTTTGGGTCTTGCCCCTGCCAGTGATCAGGAGCGCCGACTGCGCGACGGCTTCGATCATGGCGATGTTCTGTTCCATCAAAATTACGGACTTGCCCGCGTCGCTTTGCGCTTGGATGCACTTTTGCATTTTTGCGATGTTTTCGGGCTGTATCCCTTCGGACGGTTCGTCGAGGATCAGAACCTGCGATGGTAACAGTAGGGTGCATACAAAACCCAGAATTTTGCGTTCGCCGCCCGACATGGACCCCGCGACTTGCTGGGATCTTTGTTTGAGGCGTGGAAACAGGGCCAACATGGCGTCCAATTCCTGCGGCCTTGCCCGCGTGAGCGCCAAGTTTTCGCAGACGCTGAGACGATCAAAAACAAATCCCGTTTGCCCCATGGTCGCGATGCCCGCCTGGGCGCGCCGCCAGGCGGGCCAAGGGCTTAGGTCCTGATCATCCAAGAAGACTTGGCCCGCTTGCAAGGGCAAGAAGCCTGCGAGCAAGCGGGCGAGCGTGGTTTTGCCCATGCCGTTGCGTCCAACAACCCCGGCAACATGCCCCTTAGGGATCTTGTAGCTCAGGTCGCGGTGGATCAAGGTGTCCCCGTAGCCGCCCGCGAGGGATACAAGGTGGAGTGTCATACCAGCGGCGACCCAGAATGACTCATATGATCGCTGGTATAAGGGCCGCGACTGCGGCCCCCGTAGCGGCCCCGAGAATAGCGGACACGCGCCTCGGGGTATAAGCGAAGGCCCCGTCCTGCGGTCGGGCTGAGCGAGCATAGCGAGCGAGTAGAGACCGCAACCCAAAGAAGCCGAAACGCGAAGCGTTTCTGCCGTGAGACACAAAACGGCAAAAAAGTGTCAACTTTTTTCGCCGTTGGTGTCACTTGTGCGTCCCTGCATAAACTTGCGCGACGTCGGGGTTCGTCCGAATCTCTTCGAACGTTCCCTCGGCCAAGACGCTGCCTTGATGGATCACAATCACGTGGCATTTTGGGCTTCGACCAGGGCCATGTCGTGTTCGATGATCAGAGCCGTCGCCCTGGCTTGGGTGACGTACGTTGCAATGAGCTCGACCATGAGCTGCGTTTCTTCGGGCGACAGGCCCGCTGCAGGTTCGTCGAGCAGGACCAGACTGGGTTCTGAGGCTAAGGTCATGGCCAGTTCCAACTGCTGTCGATGGCCTTGCGATAGCTTGCCAGCTGGTGTGTCCAGGGCATTGCGCAAGAGGACTCGGGGATGGTTCAAAATGGCATCCAGGGCAGAACTGGACCACCCAAAGGTCGTTCGATCAAGCCAAGTACGCCACGACAGGCGACCCGAAAATAGCGCGAGGCGAAGATTTTCGCGGACCGTCAGCGTCTCGAACACTGTCGGGACCTGCATTTTGCGGGCCAAACCCCGATCGACCATGCGCCACGGCGGCGCGCGCCTCAAGTCACGCCCGCCGATGTGAATCGTCCCAGCGGAAATCGGCAAGTGTCCTGTCAGCGCGTTCAAAACGCTGGTCTTGCCCGCGCCGTTGGGACCGATCAGGCATACGAAGCCCGCGGCGGGAAGGGTTAAAGTAAGGTCGGTCAAGATCCGAACCCCGCCCGCCTGCGCACCTACCTTGTCAAAGACCACGGGGGCGTTCTTGTCCTTGGCGCGCGATCTGGGGGCTAGAGACTGAGGGGTCCTTTGGGTGGGTCTGGACAGGTGCGCCACGGGGAGGTTGACGGACCTTACAAGACCGCTGGCAAGCGCAACGGCGCCATTTGGAATAAACAGAACAACGATCAGAAAAATGGCGGCCAAAGCAAGTTCCCACCACAGAAAGCTGTCGCGCAGCTCCGCGCTGATCCAACCGATGGCAACAGCGCCCAAGAGGGGCCCCAAAGGGTGCATTCGCCCACCGACCGCCGCCCAAATGACCAATTCTGCCGACAGCAAGAACCCCAGGGCCTCGGGCGTTACAATGCCCTGATGGCTCGCGAAGAGGGCCCCTGCCAGCGTGGTAATGAAGGCGGCAGCGGCAAATACGCCTGCCTTGATCGTGGCGGTGGCGAACCCCAAGACCTGCAGGCGCGCCTCATCGTCGCCGAGCCCGCGCAAGAGGAGCCCCAACGGCGTCTGATTGAGGAACAGCAGGGCCGCAGCGACCACGGCGGTCACGGCGACGATCAGGGTATATAAGGTGCCAAAAGGGTTCAGGCCCGCCAAGCTGGGAAATCCCGAAAACCCGTTGAACCCGCCAGTGAGGGCGGGCGTCGATTCGGCGATTTGCGCCGCGATCAGGACCAAGGCCAAAGTCATGAGCGAAAAGGACGGCCCCGAACCCGCGCGGCCCCGAAACATGAGCGCGCCAAGACCAAAGGCTACGGCAGCCAGGCCCGTGCTGATTCCAAGCATGCCGAGAAAGCTGGGCAAGAAGGCACCGTCGGTGAGCGCCAGAATTGCCGCCGATCCGTAGGCCCCAAGACCAAAGAACAGCGCGTTGCCCAAGGGCAAGATTCCAGCTTTGCCCCACGCGAGCCCGACCCCTTGGGCGGCGAGGCCGTAGAGCAGCAACAGCCCCATTTGCCAGGCCACGAAACTGCCGCCAAACACTGGGACCAGCAGCAACCCGCCCGATAGCAACAAACTAACCGCGATGGATGAGACCATTCGGGCGTTTCCAAATGAAGACGAGGGCGAGGATCAGGACGCCCAGGTAGCCGGCGGTTTGCGACATCAGCAGGCTTAGGCCAGATTGAATTCCGCCAATCAGCGACGTTCCCACCACCAACCCCTCCAAGGTTCCAAGGCCCCCGACGATAAGCGCGAAGAACGACCGGATCAGGGCATCCAGGCCCATGGTCGGCGAAATGCTGAGGGTCGGGGCCAAGATCAGCCCCGCCAGGCCCGCAAAAAGGCACCCAACGACAAAAGTCCCCGTGGAAAGCCGGCGCGTATTGATCCCCATGGCTTGCGCCAATTCGGGCTTGTCCAGCATGGCGCGCAGGCGCAAGCCGACAAGGCTGCGGCGCATCCAAATCCCCAAACCGACGCCTAAGGCCGCAACGCCAGCCATGACCAGGAGGCGATAGGTGGGATAGGTCACAAATCCCAAATCTGTGACGCCATTGATCGGCAACTTGACGTTTTGAAATTGGCGACCAAAGGCCAGTTCGGCCCCTTCGCGCAGCAGAATCGACAAGGCCCAGGTTGCTAGTCCTTCGAATCTCTCAAACTGACGGGTACAATTTTCTGAGTTTCACGCGCGCGTCTTCGTTTGTAAATTGCCAGTTTGCGATTGCGACTTGTTGATTTCGTTGTGTCTCCCAGGCTTTGATATCGGATGCCAGTTCGTCTTGAGATTCGATGCGCTCCTTAAGGCATTGGCGCGAGAGGACGGACAGCTCTGCCTCTGCCATGTTCAGCCAGGAGCCGTGTTTTGGGGTAAAAACCCACTCGAAGCGATCGGCGATGCGGCGGGCTTTTTCAGGCGGGAAGGCTGCATATAAGGACGCTGTGGCGTGTGTGTTGAGGTTGTCTTGGACGAGCACGATCTTCTCAGCGTCCGCAAAATGCCTATCGCTGAGATCTTCTAGGAAATGGGCATAATCGGCTCTAGCACGACGGGCGGTAACCTTGAGGTGACGTTTCCCTTCCAGGGGCGCAAACGCCATAAAAATGTTCGCGGTGCCAGCGCGCCTGTACTCATAATCATGGCGTGCTGTGCGACCGGGAGCCATGGGAATGGGCAGGCGTGTTTCACTTACCAATTGCTTGGCCGCCTCATCCAAGCAGATCAGCGGTCGTTTGGGATCTCGTGGGCGCTGATAGACCGCCAAAACATGCTCCATCGCCGCTACAAAGGCTGCGTTCTCCTTGGGTGGGATCACCCAGTAGCGGCTGCGGTGAGGCTTAAGTTCGTTTTTTTTAATGTCCTACCCACGGTGTTGAAATGAACGCTGTCAACAATTTCAAGCTCGACGACCCTTTGGGCTAACAAACGGGTCGTCCAACGCGCGTAGCCCTCAGGGGGTTGCGAGCAGGCCAACGCGATCAGCTTGGCTTCAGCTTCCCCGTCAAATACCCGCTGCACTGCAGGATGCACCCGCTGCTTACGAGCAAGCGCGGCTTCAAGGCCCTTCAACACGAAGGTTTCACGAACCCGAGCAACTGTCGAGGATGAAGTCTCAAGGCTTTCACAAATTCTTTGGTCCGTCCAACCCTCTCCTTGAGGACCTGTGTCAGCTTTGAGTAAAATCCGCGCCTTCAAGTTTGCCCGCGCGGACAAACGCCCCTTGCTGATCTTCGACAAAAGGGTCTCGCGTTCCTCAGTAGTCAGATCAACCACATATCTCTTATTTGCCATGTCACTGGCTCCCTGTTGTTGTTAAGGGGCACAGCGAATCAAAAAAACGAACCCTACGCAACCCCCCAATTTAGAGGGTGAGGAGGACTAGCAGACTGTCAAACAATCGACTGTAGAGACGGCAAATGATCAGGCGCTCAATCACAAAGGCCAGGCCACCCACCAGGGTCAAACAAAGGGGAATCGCCGCGAGGGCGGGCAACCCCAAAATCTGGGCGACAATCGGGCTATAGGCCCCGAGCATGACGAATTCACCGTGGGCCATATTCATGACCCGCAGAATCCCGAAGACCAGCCCGAGCCCTAAGGCCAGCAGCGTTAGGGCGGCAATTTGCCAAAAGGCGTTCAAGGGAAAGAGCAGGATCTGGTCCATCGAGCCTGATCGGCGGGGGGCGCGAACGCCCAACCCTTGTTTCTGGGCGTTTCTACGCCCCCTCCTCGCATATGACGCCATGAGGGACCTGTTCAAAACGGGCGACGACCTCAAAAGATCCTGAGGAGCCGTCGGCCAAGTAGATATTTTGGGCCACATGATTGCCGTCCAAAGTCGCGGTTCCGCGCGGGGAGGTAAAGCTCGTTCCAGGTGCGCTGGCGGCGACAGCGCTGGCGTCGAAGCTGCCCGCGGCGGTTCCAAGGGCCGCCAACAGAATCACCCCGTCGTAGACCGACTGACCCAAGCCGTTGGGTTGGGCCAAATCCTCCCCGAACGCGGCGGTCAAATCCCCGATGAAGGCCTGACCCGCGTCGGACGGCAAGTTGGCAAAATACCCCGACGAAGCGTAGAGGCGGCCCGCATTGTCGGCGCCGATACCCGCCAAGGTGTTTTCCTCGATCAGGGTTCCCAAGCGAACGGCTTGGGAGTCCAGACCGAAGCTGGCGTAGGCGATGTTGAAGGCAACCGAATCGCCGCCGACCAAGGTGATCAGCACCCCGTCGGCATCGGCGGCGCGGATGCGCCCGAGGGACGCATCAAAATCTGAGGACCCGAGCGGCACGTATTCTTCACCGACGACATTGCCGCCCGTTTGGGCGATCAAGTCTTTGGCGACGGCGTTGGTGTCCCGCGGCCAGTTGTAGTCATTGCCGATCAGGTACCAGGACTTGAGGTTGTGAGTTTCCGCCATCCATTCCATGACTGGGCCCAACTGCTGGGCGGGCGTTTCGCCGACCACGTAGGTGCCTGGCGCGCACTCGCCGCCCTCATAGACCGCCGTATAGACGTAAGGCACCTTGCCCTGAAACTGACCCACCAGCGCCGCGCGGACGGCGCTGTCGTGCATGCCAACAAAGGCTTCGACGCCCTCGCCCCGCCACAGACGTTGCACACTTTGTACCGCTTGCGCAGGCGCGACGCCCATATCTGCGAACACCAACTCCAGCGGCTCGCCATTGATCCCGCCAGCCGCGTTGACATGATCGGCGGCGAGGGTGGCGGCTTGCCGCGCCGACGGGCCGAACAGACCCGCAGGCCCGCTGTCGGGGATCAGAACACCGATCTTCACCTGGCTTGCGGCAGGGGTCGTGAGAACGGACAGCAGGCTCGCGCCGCCGATCAGGGTTGAGAGAATGTGGTTCATGGGAATCTCCTTGTTCAAGGGTTAGGGGTATTAGGACCAAGACTGCTGAAACGCCTGTTCCACGCAGGCCGCGACGGCCAACACGCGCGCGTCTTGGCCTGGCATGCCGTCGATTTCGATACCGATGGGCAGGCCCGCGACGGGTACGGGCAGGCTGATTCCAGGGGCCCCGATCAGCGACCCATGGCTGGTGTTGCGAATGTAGGTGGCAAAGGTCGGCACCTGCGCGCCGTTCAGGGTTACCGTTTCGTCCTGGCCAATGGCTTGCGCGCGCAAGGGCGTGGTTGGGAAGATTGCGCCATCGAGGGCATGCTGGTCCATCCAGACCCGCCAGGTATCTTGCATTCGGGGCCGATGGACGTTGAGTGCAGCCTCATAGGCCGACTTGGGCATCCGTTGGTCGCCAAGCTGGCTTTGCAAAATGGCACGCACATCTGCCGACCCAACCCCCGCGAGCAACTCATCGAAGGAAATCGATCGCGTGCGCGCATACGCAGGCAAAGCGCGCATGCACTCATAGAGGACAAGGGGGAACGAGGCGGCGGCCTCATCTTGCCACAGGTCAGCAGGGTTGGTTTCGATCAGTGTGACTTTGGCCTTGGCCAAGACCTCCAGGGCACGCGCGCAGGCTTGGGCCACTTCGGGTTCCAAATTTTGCCACAAAACCGCGCGCGGAACGCCGATCCGCAGCTCTTCGGCGGCGAAGGTCGCGGGCGCGGCCGTGTCCCCAGCCATAAGCCGATCCAGCAAGGCAACGTCGGCGACGCACGTTCCCAAGGGGCCGATGGTGTCCCGCGTTGCCGACAGGGGCACGACACCGCCAGCGGTGTAGCGCCCCGTTGTCGGGCGAAACCCGACAACCCCGCACAAGGCAGCGGGGATCCGCACCGACCCGCCCGTATCGGTGCCCAGACCCGCAGGCACCAGGCCCGCGGCGATGGCGGCGGCGGTCCCGCCCGAGGAACCGCCGGCGATGCGGGCCCTGTCGGCGGGGTTGCGAACGGGTCCAAAAACGCCATTGTTGGATGTGATCCCAAAGGCCAACTCGTGCAGGTTGGTCTTGGCCGCCACCAGCGCGCCCGCCGAACGCAAAGCGGCCAAGGGCGGCGCGTCCGCAGGCGCCCGATCCTTGAGGGCGGCGGTTCCGCCCGTCGTCGGCAGATCGGCGGTGTCGATATTGTCCTTAACGCCGAGCAGAATTCCCTCGAGGGGTCCCGCGAGACCTTGGAAGCGCTTACGGTCGCTGGCCCGTGCGGTGGCGCGCAAGTGGTCAGCATCGTAGGCAAGAATCGCGTTGTGGGGATCTTGGCCTTGCATGCGGCGAAGCAGGTCATCGACCAGTTCCACAGCTGTGGTTCGGCCGAGGCTCAAATCCTCCAGGTGGTGCGCGACGGTCTTGCCCATGCTTGTTCCTTCTTTGGTGAAGGGACAGAGTGCGGCAGATCTGACGGGCCGCCTATCATCATTTATGATGGTTTTATACCAGCGGCGGTTGAAAATGACTCTTATGATCGCTGGTATAAGGGCCGCGACTGCGGCCCCCGTAGCGGCCCCGAGAATAGCTAAGAAAGCGCCTCGGGGTATAAGCGAAGGCCCCGTCCTGCGGTCGGGCTGAGCGAGCCTAGCGAGCGAGTAGAGACCGCAACCCAAAGCGTCGGGCTGAGCGAGCGTAGCGAGCGAGTAGAGACCACAACCCAAAAACGCCGAAACGCGAAGCGTTTCTGCCGTGAGACACAAAACAGCCAAAAAAGTGCCAACTTTTTTTGGCCGTTGAAATTATTATGCTAGAGCTTCAGGTGCAGACTGGCGCGATTTTTGACGCCGAGTTTTTGAAATATCGCAGCGATATGCGTTCGCAAGGTCGGTTTGGAAATGCTTAAAGTGTCGCAGACTTGTCGATCGCGGAGTCCCGTTAGCAAGAGGTCCGCGACTTCGGCCTCCCGCGCGGTCAGGCCCCAAGTGTGGCGCCGATGGCAGAACTGGCGCAAGGGGCGGCCGCATCCCTGGGCCTTGGCGCGCGCCAGGGCATTGACAAAGCTGGGGCCGATGGCGTTCACCAGCGCAATTTCGCGCTCTCCAAAATCCTCGTGGCCCGAAGATCGCCAAATTCTCAGATCGCCCAACTGCCGCCCCTGGTCACGGGCGAAGAAGTTCAACCCATAGCAGAGGCCGTCTTTTTGCAAAAAGTCGCAAAAGAACTCGGTTTTCTTCAACCGCTCGTGCGCCATGACCGCGCTGACCGCCGTCGCGCCGCGCCGACGCGCCAGGGTCGGGGTAATCGGATCGTTGAACTGGAAATAGGCCTCGTATCGAGCCAAGTTTGACGGGCTCATGTTGATATTCAACCCATCTACAAAGCACCCCGCCGTTTCATCCCAGACTTAGGAGGCAAAGTACTGCGCGTCCAAGAGGGTCATGAGCTGTTGGCCCAAAGACAAGCGCACTTCGTCAAAACCCAAGGGCGCGCTCAACGCTTGCATAAGGGAAAAGACCTGATCAGTTTCTTTGTGGGTTAAGCTGACCATGGAGGCAAAGTAGCAGGTCGCGTGCCCTCGGAAAAGCCCCTCAAGTTCGCTGGCTTGTACCAAGGGTCGTTTTCAACGACCCTTTTGTGGCGTTCAAGCGCCACGCAGGCTGCGCTCCCACTTGGTCGCTAGTCCTTGTATCGAGTGAATTTGCAATTCACTCGATCCTGCGTCCAGCAATGCCGCGAAAGATCAAACCTTCGCGGCGTTGGTATTGGGCAGGTGCCGCGCGGGGATGATAACGCAGGAATGTCAGGGTTTTTGGTTTTGGGGAGACTGGGGTCTTTGACGGGGGGAATGCGCTGTCGTGCTTTGTCACCTGGTTCAGCTTGTCGCCAGGTCTTCCAGTCTTAGCCACTCATCTTCTGCTGCGGTCAGCGCGTGCTTGAGAACCCCATGCGCGGCGGTAATTTTGGCAAAGCGCTCTGGATCATTCAGGTAGAGCTTAGGGTCGGCCAACTTGGTTTCCAATGCGGTGAGTTGGGCGGTGAGTTGGTCGATTTCCTGCGGCAAAGAGTCCAGGCGCGCTGCCTGGGTAAAGCTAAGACCTGGGCGCGCTTGCTGTGTTTCGGGCGGGGGCTTGGCCTGGGCTTTGGGGAGGGTCTTAGCAAGGGGCTTGGGGGATTTGGGCGCTTTCAACTTCGCGCCTTTGGGAATCCAGCCGCCCTGGGCGACCATGTGGCTGAACCCGCCCGCGAATTCTTGCACCCGTCCAGACCCATCGATCAGCAAGGTAGAAGTGACAAGACGGTCGAGAAAATCGCGATCGTGGGACACCAGCAGCACCGTGCCTTCGTACTCGTCCAGCATTTCCTGGATCAAATCCAGGCTCTCCACATCCAAATCGTTGGTCGGTTCGTCCAAAATCAGCAGGTTGGAAGGGTTGGCGAGTTTTTTGGCCAGCAGAAGACGATTGCGCTCCCCGCCCGATAAACCCGCAATCGGGCTGCGGACCTGATCGTCGCGAAAGCCAAAGTCGCGCAAGTAGGTGACAACATGCTTGGCCTTGCCTTTGACGACGATTGAGTCGCCGCCGACGTCGGCGACAAAATCCCAAACGCGTTCCGCACTGTCGAGGGACTCGCGGCCTTGATCGACCCAAGTCGCGGCCAAATTTGTGCCGTGCTTTACGCTGCCCGTGTCGGGCGATTCTTCGCCCATCAGCAACCGAATCAAGGTGGTCTTGCCCGCGCCATTCGGCCCGACCAAGCCCACGCGGTCCCCGCGCGCGATTTTGAGGTTGAAGGGGGCGAATAGCTGACGATCGCCGAAGGACTTGGACACGTTGAAGGCCTCAATGACGCGCTTGCCGCTCATCTGGGCTGCGTCGATCTCAATTTTCAGGCTGCGGTCGTGGCGCTGGCTTGCGATGCGTTCGGCACGCAAAGCCTCCAGGCGGCGCATTCGCCCCATGTTGCGCCGACGCCGGCCCGAGATCCCCTCGACCGACCAAAGGCGTTCGTGCTCGATCAGGCGATCGAGTTTGTGCTGGGCAAGCCGTTCTTGTTCAATCAGCGCCAAGGACCACTGGTCGAAATGGTCATAGGACTTTTCTAGTCGCCTGATTCGCCCTTGGTCGAGCCAAAGCACGCAGGTCGATAGGCGCGCTAGAAACGCGCGGTCGTGCGATATGGTCAGGATCGCGCCGTCAAAGGCCGCCAGGCGCGCTTCCAACCACTCAATAGCGTGGATGTCCAGGTGGTTGGTCGGCTCGTCGAGTAGGAGCAGGTCGGGCGCGCCCAGCAGCGTTCGGATCAGGGCGGCCTTTCGCGCCTCCCCTCCCGAAAGGCGCGCAGGTGCGCGCGTCAGGTCGAGGCTCAACTCTTCGGCCATGAGCCCAAGGCGATAGTCGTCGGGCTCGGCGCCCGACCCTTGGATCACGAAGTCAGCGACGGTGGCGTAGGGCCGTAGGTCAGGGTCTTGGTCGAGGCAGGCGACGCGAATGCCAGGTTGAACCCAACGTTCGCCGCCATCGGTTTCGATGCGGCCTGCGATGGTTTTCATCAGCGTCGATTTACCAGACCCGTTGCGCCCGACCAGAACGGCGCGGTCCTGCGCGCCCAAGTGCAACTCCAACGCTTGGAACAAGGGCGCGCGACCGAGCTTGAAGGAGACGTCTCGCAAGGAAAGAATGGGAGGCGCGGTCATGGCGCGCGCCTATACCAGCGGTTCAACACGCCTGTCATGGGCCATTTGACTCCCGCTCATTTAGGGCCTAGAGCCGCACGTGTCTTCGACGCGCACGGTCAGTCAACCTTATGTTCTCCTCGAACGGTGTTGCTGGCCGATTGTACGGTGGAGACTCATAGCGGTCGCGCGCAGGACGGGGTCTTGCAGATTGGGCCGTATTGCTTAACGCGGGTCGCGCCCCAATCGGGCAGGGTGATCTGCGCCCCCAGTCGGCGAAGGTACGCTCACTGGGGCTTTTTTGTTGTGGGGGCTTTGGATGTTCCAGGGACTAGCAGAGCGATTAGACGGCGTGTTCGCCGCCATGCGGCGCAAGGCCAAGCTGACCGAAGCCGACGTGAAGGTTGCTTTGCGCGAGGTACGGGTGGCGCTGCTCGAGGCCGATGTTGCCCTTCCCGTCGTCAAAGACCTCATGACCCGGGTGACGCAATCGGGGGTCGGGGCCGATTTGGTCCGGAAAATTTCCCCCGACCAACTGGTCATCAAAATCGTCCACGATGAGTTGGTGGCAACGCTCGGCGCAACGACCGAACCGCTGATCGACGCCGCCAGCCCGCCCACCGTCGTCTTGATGGTTGGCCTGCAAGGGTCAGGGAAGACCACAACCACCGCCAAGTTGGGCCTCAAGTACCATCAGCGACGCAAGCGCGCCCTGCTCGCGTCGCTCGATACCCGCCGTCCTGCCGCGCAAGAACAGTTGCGGGTCCTGGGCGCGCAGACCAATGTCGCGACACTGCCGATTATCGCAGGGGAAACGCCGATCCAGATCGCCCGCCGCGCCCAAACCATGGCGCAGCTGGAGGGGTACGATGCCCTGATCCTCGACAGCGCGGGCCGACTTTCCATCGATGAGGCCTTGATGGACGAGCTGGTCGAGGTCCGTGACGTGACCCAGCCGCACGAAACCTTGCTGGTCGCCGACGCGCTGACGGGCCAGGACGCCGTCAATACCGCCCAGGGATTTGAGGAGCGAATCGGCCTCACAGGTTTGGTGCTGACCCGCATCGACGGCGACGCCCGCGGCGGCGCAGCGCTTTCCATGCGCGCTATCACGGGCAGGCCGATCAAACTGCTCGGCACGGGCGAGAAGATGGAGGCCCTAGAGGAATTTCACCCGAGCCGCATCGCCTCGCGCATCTTGGGCATGGGCGATGTGGTTTCCCTGGTCGAAAAGGCCCAGGAATTGCAGGAAGAGGGCGAGGCAGAACGCCTGCAAGCGCGCTTGAGCAAAGGTCAGTTCGACCTCAATGACTTGGCCGATCAGATGAAAAAAATTTCCAAGCTCGGCGGCATCGGCGGGCTCATGTCCCTCATGCCGGGCATGGGCGGCATGAAGCGCCAGCTGGAGGCGGCCAAGGACCAAATCAACGATCGGGTCGTGGCGCGGCAGCTTGCCATGATCTCCTCCATGACTCCGCTGGAACGCAGCAAACCCCAGATCTTAAAGGCCAAGCGCAAGCAACGCATCGCGGCGGGGTCCGGCACGTCGGTCGCCGATCTCAACAAGTTGCTGAAGCAATACCAGGGCATGGCCAAGATGATGAAGAACGTTTCCAAGCAGTCGCGGCGCGGGGCTATGCCCCAGCTACCGTCTGAATTGGACGTCGGGGACCTGTCCCAACTCGCCGATCTCGCGGGCCCTGCAGGCACCAGGTCCCGAGGCTTTCCCTTCAAACGCTAACTATAAGGAATAACCCATGGCTTTGAAAATTCGTCTGGCGCGCGCTGGCGCCAAAAAACGTCCCTACTATCGGGTGGTGGTCGCGGACAGCCGTATGCCCCGCGATGGCCGCTTCATCGAGCGCGTCGGGTCCTACAACCCCATGGTCCCCAAAGACCATGCGGAACGCTTGACGCTAAATGGGGAGAAAATTTCGCAGTGGATGGGCCAGGGCGCGAGACCGACCGATCGCGTCGCCCGCCTCATGGCGCAGGCAGGCCTGGGGGCCGCGCCCGCGATTCCAGCCCAAACCAAGCAGAATCAACCTAAGAAAAAAGCCCAGGAACGCGCCGCAGAGAAGGCCCAGAAAGCCGCCGATGCGGCAGAGGCCGCTGCCGCCGATGCGACAGCGTGAGGAACCTAGGTTCTTGAATTCGAGTGCGTCCAGGTGAGGCTTATGTCCTTGACCGCTGACACGACCATGCACGCCACCACGATTTTGACCGTTCGTAAAGCGGGCCAGGTGGTGGTTGCGGGCGATGGGCAGGTGTCTATGGGCGCGACCGTCGTTAAAGGCACAGCGCGCAAAGTGCGCCGGATTGGCAAGGATCAGCAGATCATCGCGGGCTTTGCCGGGGCAACGGCCGATGCCTTTACCCTCTTTGAACTCTTGGAGGCCAAGTTGGAAAAGCACGGCGGCCAATTGATGCGCGCGGCGGTCGAGCTGGCGAAGGACTGGCGGCAAGATCGCATTCTCCGACGCTTGGAGGCCCTGTTGATCGTCGTCGATCGGGATCATTCGCTCATGATTTCGGGCACTGGCGATGTGTTGGATTCCGAAGATGGCATCATCGCCATTGGCTCGGGGGGGAACTTTGCTTTGGCGGCGGCGCGTGCCTTGGCCGATCAGGAAATGAGCGCGGAAGAAATGGCGCGCAGAGCCATGAAAATTGCGGGCGACATCTGCGTCTATACCAATCATAACCTTGTGGTCGAGATTCTCTAAACTCGCCAAGCCTGCTGGAATACCCCATGACACCCCATGCCTATACGCCCCGTGAAATTGTCAGCGAACTGGATCGCCATATCGTCGGCCAGGGCGAGGCGAAGCGCGCGGTCGCCATTGCCTTGCGCAACCGCTGGCGCCGTCAACAGCTGGACCCAGCGCTTGCCGACGAGGTCATGCCCAAGAATATTTTGATGATCGGTCCGACGGGCTGCGGCAAGACCGAGATTGCGCGCCGCCTCGCCAAGCTCGCCGACGCCCCCTTCACCAAGGTCGAGGCCACCAAGTTCACCGAAGTGGGCTACGTCGGGCGCGATGTCGAATCGATCATTCGCGATTTGGTGGAAGTGGGGTTGAAGCAGACGCGCGACGCCCAGATCGGGGCCGTCCGCGCGGTCGCGGAGGATGCCGCCGAGGATCGCCTCTTGGACGTTTTGGTGGGGGAAACAGCAACGCAGGAAACGCGGCAGAAGTTCCGCAAAAAGCTGCGCCAAGGCGACTTGGACGACAAAGAAGTCGATATAGAGGTCATGGACAAGAAGGGCGGCCTGCCGACCATGGACATCCCTGGCATGCCTGGCGGCCAGGTTGGGATGCTCGATTTAAGCGAAATTCTCGGGGCCAAGGGCAAACCGACCAAGCGCAAAATGCGGGTCAAGGCGGCGCTGGAAACGGTTATGGAGGAAGAGGCCGATAAGCGCCTGGATCAAGACAACTTGCAGGCCGATGCCATTGCCAGCGTCGAGAACAATGGCATCGTGTTCATCGACGAGATCGACAAAATCGCGATCAGCGAAACGCGCAGCGGCGGCGCTGTCAGTCGCGAGGGGGTGCAGCGCGACTTGCTGCCCTTGATCGAAGGGACACAAGTCTCGACCAAGTATGGTATGGTCAAGACCGATCATATTTTGTTCATCGCTTCGGGGGCTTTTCATTTATCCAAACCGAGCGATTTGCTGCCCGAGCTGCAGGGCCGCATGCCGATTCGGGTCGAGTTGGCGGCGCTGACCAAGGACGATTTCCGCCGCATTCTGGCCGACACCGAACACTCCCTGCTCAAGCAGTATCGCGCGCTCATGGCAACCGAAGGGCTGACCCTTAAGTTTTCCGAAGAGGCCATCGACCACCTTGCCACCGTGTCCTTTGACATCAACGAAAGCGTCGAAAACATCGGCGCGCGCCGCTTGGCCACCGTCATGGAACGACTCTTGGAGGAAATTTCGTTCACGGCCCCCGATCGCGGCGGGGAGACGATCCTGATCGACCGCGCGTTGGTCGATGAGCGGGTCGGAACCCTCAGAGATCAGGCGGATTTGAGTCGATTTATTTTGTGATGGATAGTTTCAAGAAGGCCAAGGCGCCGATGGGTCGTGTTGACCTTGCCGCAGATATGACTTAGGTTCGTATTTCGTTTGGGAATCGCGACCTTGATGTGACTACACATTTCGAATTGGGGGGTGGATCGGAAGTACATTATTTTCAGGTGGCGTGATGGACAGTTTAGTGAACCAAGAACCTCTCAGATTGCCAAAGATGTAGGTCGGAAATATGGAATCTGACAGTTTTTCTGGAGAGCTGTATTTTCCTGCAATGATTTTTAATTCTACGTGCGAGGCGCACGAGGAGTTCAATGCCTATCTTTTGGACTGGCTTGGGGCAAATTCTCAAATTGGGGATGAAGACATAGAGAAGGAATAATACCAGTTCTCGTAAGGTCTAACCCATTCTGAGGCTCTGAATTTTCTTGATATGCAATCCCCGTCCAAAGTTCAGCTATCCACGATAAATCAATCTTTGTGAGAATTTGGTATAGGCGATGAGATGGTTGGATGATTTCTGGGGTGACTCTTGTCGCGGGGGTAAAGGGAGTGAGAATGATCAAAGTAACGAGACTATCATCGTCAAACTAGTATTAGAAAGTATGACAAAATGCCGACGTTTCACAAGTTTCGAATAATCATACATGTTCTTTTCTTGGGGTTTTCTGTTGCAGGCTGCGCAACAGATCCGCAAATAGTAGTGAAATACTTGAAAGTGGATTCGGATTCTCAATCAACCGATAGATGCGGGATGAATGAGACTTTTGGCTCAGCTTTGATCGAAAGTGGCACGGCGTCAAATTTCTATTTTCACAATATTCCAATTGATGAGAGAAATTGGTATGGCGCTACAACACATAAAGTTCGACAACTAGAAGATTATTCAAAAATATATGAAGATAAGCTCTCGTGGATCGCGAAATATGTGTATAAAAATGCGACTCCCAAAAGTTTACCATGCGCTTCACAAACCAATTTCACTGCGCTGATTGATATATATGGCGAAGAATATGAAAAGCAATGGAGTTTGAATTCAACAATTGCAGTCAATGGAGTTACTTGCATTGCAGCCATAGAAAGAGTTTCTCTTTTTCTGCTGGCTCAATCAGGAATCGTTCTTGCAAGACTTAAAGCATGCTATGATCCAGTCTCCTTAAGTAGTTCTTTTCACGTGACACTTCTAAATACAGATGGTTGGGAAGTGGACGCGAGTTCAGCTATTAATCAGAGCTTGGTTCAAACAGGAAAGCACAACAAGAGAGAATAAGGAGACTGGGATTCTGGGAAGGTTGGCTTGGCCGAGGCTCTCAAACTGAAGACGAAGACAACGAAGGACAAGAAGGGCGGCCTGCCGACCATGGACATCCTCGGCATGCCTGGCGGCCAGGTTGGGATGCTCGACTTAAGCGAAATTCTCGGGGCCAAGGGCAAACCGACCAAGCGCAAAAAGCGGGTCAAGGCGGCGCTGGAAACGGTTATGGAGGAAGAGGCCGATACGCGCCTGGATCAAGACAACTTTCAGGCCGATGCCATTGCCGGCGTCGAGAACAACGGCATCGTGTTCATCGATGAGATCGACAAGATCGCGATCAGCGAAATGCGCAGCGGCGGCGCCGTCAGTCGCGAAGGGGTGCAGCGCGACCTGCTGCCCGAGCTGCAGGGCCGCATGCCGATTCGGGTTGAATTGGCGGCGCTGACCAAGGACGATTTCCGCCGCATTCTGGCCGACACCGAACACTCCCTGCTCAAGCAGTATCGCGCGCTCATGGCAACCGAAGGGCTGACCCTTAAGTTTTCCGAAGAGGACATCGACCACCTAGCCACCGTGTCCTTCGACATCAAGGAAAGCGTCGAAAACATCGGCGCGCGCCGCTTGGCCACCGTTATGGAACGTCTCTTAGAGGAAATTTCGTTCACGGCCCCCGATCGCGGCGGGGAGACGATCCTGATCGACCGCGCGTTGGTCGATGAGCGGGTCGGAACCCTCAGAGATCAGGCCGATTTGAGTCGATTTATTTTGTAATAGAGAGTCTCTCTACGACCAAACGACCCCTAGGTCGGCGAGTATGGCTTCGAAGGTGGGAAAACTCGTAAGGATACAGTTGGCGTCGTCGATGCTTAAGGGTGCTTGCGTGACGCCCCCGAAAATCAGCGTTGCCATGGCCATGCGGTGATCGAGGCGGGTGGCGACGGTGCCGCCGCCAGCGATTTGTGTCAGGCCCTGGCCGTCGCCCAATCCTGTGATGGTGAGCCAATCCTCACCGACTTCGTGGGGCACCTGGGCCGCGTGGAGCAGGGCAGCAGCGCCTGCCAGTCGGTCGCTTTCCTTAACCCGCAGTTCGTCGAGGCCGAGGAAGTGCGTGTCTCCCTCGGCGCACGCGGCAGCGACGGCGGCGATGAGGTATTCGTCGATCATGGACGCCGCCCGGTCTGCGGGGACGCGCACACCGCGCAGGGCCGAATGGCGCACCCGCACATCGGCCACGTCTTCACCGCCGGCGAGGCGACGGTCGTGGTAGCTGATGTCCGCGCCCATTTCGGCAAGCGTGACCAACAGGCCCGTGCGCGTCGGATTGAGGCAGACGTTTTCCATGGTCAAGTCTGACCCAGGGGTGATGGCGGCGGCGACCGCGAAGAAGGCGGCGGAACTGGGATCGCCTGGCACGACCAGCTCCTGGCCGATCAACTCGCTATGGCCCGTCACCCGAACGCGCCGCCCCGAGGGTTCAACCTCGCTTTGGACCTCGGCGCCGAAGGCGCGCAACAAGCGTTCGGTATGGTCGCGGGTTGGCTTCGGCTCCAGGACGCTGGTCTTGCCTGGGGCGTTGAGGCCAGCGAGCAAGAGGCATGACTTGACCTGGGCCGACGCCACGGGGCTCGCGTAGTCGATCGGCGAGAGGTCGCCGCCGTGGACGGTCAGCGGCAGGCGTCCGCCGGCCGCCGCCTCAAAGTCCGCGCCCATGCGGCGCAGCGGGTCCATGACCCGATTCATGGGGCGCGATTGCAAGCTCGCGTCGCCGACCAAGGTGGCGGTAAGGGGATTGGAGGCGATGAGGCCCATGAGCAAGCGCGTCGAGGTGCCCGAATTGCCCATGTTGAGCGCCGAACTAGGGGGCAGCAGGGACCCAACGCCGCGGCCCTGGGCGACCCAAACGGCGCCGTCTTGGCGGATGGTGGCGCCCATGGCCGCCATGGCCTGGCCCGTCGCCAACACATCTTCCCCTGTCAACAAGCCGTGAATTTTGGTTTCACCGCGCGCGGTGCCGCCAAACATGAGCGCGCGGTGGGAAATCGACTTGTCCCCTGGCACCTTGACGCGGCCGCGCAGGGCGGGGAAGGGGGTCGATTGCAAAGGGCGGGGCGGCAAAGAGGACATGCCTGTCCTTTACGCCTTTGACGCCAAGGCGCAATGCGAGGATCTTGTTCTCGCCCAATGCTCGGGGAGTTGACGGCAGGCCTAGGGGGGGACTAATACCAGCGGCGAATGAGACTAACTCTTATGTTCGCTGGTATAAGGGCCGCGACTGCGGCCCCCGTAGCGGCCCCGAGAATGGCGGACACGCGCCTCGGGGTAAAGCGAAGATCTCGTCCTGCGGTCGGGCTGAGCGAGCCGAGCGAGCGAGTAGAGACCGCCACCCAAAAAGCCGAAACGCGAAGCGTTTCTGCCGTGAGACACAAAAACGGCAAAAAAAGTGTCAACTTTTTTTGCCGTTGGTATAAGGCGGCGCATTCCATTGACGGGGCGCGCACGCCCCCCAAGATCAGAGCACACAATTCCTGGGGCCGCCCAGAAACACACGCCACACAACTAAGGACGAAGGGGTCAAACATGGCCAAAGCCAAATGGGGTTCAAAGCGCATCTGCCAAAATTGCGGCACTCGATACTATGATTTTGGCAAGGACCCTGTGATTTGCCCCAGTTGCAACACGGCGTTCGACCCCGAGGCGTTCATGCGGAGCCGCCGGTCGCGCGCTGCCACCGCCTTGCCCGCCGCCGAGGTGCGCCCGGAAGCAGACGATATGGAGCCGATTCGCGAGTTGACCGAAGCGCCCGTCTTGACGCCCGTAGAGGGGGTGGACGAGCCCGAACCCATGGACGCCGAACAGCCCGATGCGCCCGAAACCTCGGACGTTCCAGAGGACCTGGATCTGGGACCCGAATTCGAAGACGGGGACGATTCCGCTGCTGCGGATGACGATAGCTTGCTCGACGACGATGAACTGGGCGACGGCGATTTGCCGCCCGTTGGCGGTATTTCGGGTTCGGACGATGGCGACGATAGCTGAACTTTGACAAGGGCCCGCGTCCATGGGGCCTGCGACCCTGCCGCTTAGTTTGACCCTGGGGCGCCTTTTGAGCCCTGGGCTGATCGTCCCCCTGATTGTTCTAGAGTTCCCCAGCAGCGCGCGGCTGTGGGCCATGGGGATCTTTATCGCCGCCGCGCTCAGCGATTGGGCCGATGGCGCCTTGGCGCGCCGCTGGAACCAAGCGAGCGCCTGGGGCCAGATCCTCGACCCCATTGCCGACAAGGTGCTGTGCCTCTTGACCTTGGTTGCCCTGGTCGCCGATGGGGCGGGTCTCGACGGTGCGCCTTGGGCCCTGTTCGTTGGACTTGTTTGCCTGGTTGTGATGCGCGAGCTGATCATGGCGGGAACCCGCGAAGCTCTGGCAGGGCGCTTCGTTCTGCCCGTTACTCGGCTCAGCCGCGCCAAAACCGCCCTGATCTACCTCGCCATCCCCTTGCTCATGTGGGACGGCGGCGCCGCGACCTTGGGCCTAGGGGTATTGGCCCTCTCGCTGCTGCCCGCCTACGCGGCCTTGGCGCAGGCGCTTGGCCGGGCCGCGCGCGCATGAGACGCCAGGCGCTGCTGGGATTGGCGGGCTGGTCGGGGTCGGGCAAGACCCAGCTGGCTTGCCAGTTGATTGCGCATTTGACCCAAGCGGGACGGCGCGTCAGCACCGTCAAGCACGCCCACCATGCGTTCGATATGGATGTGCCAGGCAAGGATTCCTACCAGCACCGCGCTGCGGGCGCGGGCCAGGTGTTGGTGACCTCGGCCCAGCGCTGGGCACTCATGACCGAATTGCGGCACGCCGACGAACTGACGCTCGATCAAGCCCTCTCGCGGTTGGCCCCGTGCGATTTGGTCATCGTAGAGGGGTTTAAGCAAGTCGATTTTCCCAAGTTGGAAGTTCATCGCCCAAGCCTCAAAAAACCTCTGCTCTACGGCACGGTACCGGGAATTCGGGCGGTGGCGAGCGACGAGGCGCTCCCCGATCTGGACCCCAGCGTTCCGTTTCTTGACTTGAACCAAACGGCGACCATCGCCCGTTGGGTGGCGGCGCAGGCGGCATGGTCCAGCTAAGTCAGCCCGTCGCGACCCAGGGCCTCAGCTTGCAGGCGGCCCAGGCCGCTTTGCGGGCCGCCGCCGCGCCGTTGCGCGGGGGCTCCCAAACCTTGCCGATTGGCGCTTTACGGGGACGGGTCTTGAGCGAGGCGGTGCAGGCCCGTTGCGACGTACCGCCCTTTGCCAATTCTGCCGTCGATGGTTACGCCTTTGCCGCAGGCCCTGGCGCATGGCGGCAGGTGACGGGCACGTTGGCGGCGGGCGATCCCGTGCCGCAGGTGCCCCTGGCCCCTGGAACGGCCATGCGGGTACTGACAGGTGCGCCCCTGCCCCCAGGGGCCGATACGGTGATGATGGACGAGGATGCGGTGCGGGACGGCGACCAGCTCGCCCTCGACGCGCGCCTAAAACCGGGTAGCAATGCCCGCCCGCAAGGCGAGGACGTGCGCGCGCAGCAGCGGCTCTACCCAGCTGGGCACATGATCCGTGCCCTCGACATGGCTCGGCTGGCGGCGGGCGGACTTGACCAAGCGCCCGTCCATCGCCCCCTGAAGATTCATGTGGTTTCGAGCGGCGATGAACTGATCAAAGGCCAAATCAGCGACGCCAATCGTTGGATGATCCAGGCGGTTTTTCATGAGCCAGCGTTCGACTTGTCCTTTGGTGCGCCGCTTCCCGACGCCCTTGACGCCAGCGTCGCGGCCTTGAGGCAGATCCAGGCGGACTTGGTCCTGACCTCAGGCGGGGTGTCTGTGGGCGAACGCGACTTTTTGCGGCAAGCTATTGAGCACGTCGGCCAGATCGACTTCTGGCGCGTCGGGATCAAGCCTGGCCGCCCGGTGGCGTTCGGGGCCTTGGGCGACGGCACGTCGGTTTTTGGCCTGCCTGGGAATCCTGTTGCTTGCTTGGTGACGGCCTTGTTCCTCGCGCGGCCCTTCGCCCTGGCCCGTCTAGGCGCGCGCGAGACCTGGCCGCTCGTGCAGGCCCCCTTAGCGCACGACATTCGTAAAAAACCCCGCCGGACCGAGTTTGTCCGGGTCCAACTCGACGACGAGGGCCGGGCCCATGCCTATCCCGTGGCGGGGGCGGGCATCATCAGTTCGCTGATCGCAGCCGACGCCCTGGCGGTTTTGGGCGACGAGGGCACCCTGTTCGCGGCTGGTAGCCGCGTGCCGATCCTGCCGCTAAGGGGACTCTTGCCATGAGCCACGATTTGACCATTCTGACCTTTGCCTGGGTGCGCACCCAAACGGGGGAACCGCAGTTCATCTACGCGACGGCGGCGGAAACCCTAGGCCAGCTGCTCGACGAGCTCGTGGCGACGCGCCCAGGCTGGGCCGCCTTAGCGCCGCGTCGCGGGGAAATCCGATTCGCCCGCGATCAGGTCTTTGCCTCTTGGGACACCCCCATTGCAGGCGCGCGCGAAGTGGCTTTCTTCCCCCCTGTGACGGGGGGCTAAGGTGGGCGTCCGCGTCCAAGCAACAGATTTTGATCTAGCGCGCGAGCTGGCGGCCCTGCGCGACGGGCGCACCGATATGGGCGCGATCGCCAGCTTTATGGGCACGGTCCGCGACGTGCCCCTGCTGCTCGAGCACTACCCCAGCATGAGTTTGCGGGTGCTGCAGGACTTGCGGGCGCAGGCGCTCGCACGCTTTGATTTGCTCGACGTTCGCATCGTCCACCGTCACGGGGCCTTGCAGCCTGGCGATCAGATCGTCTTAGTGCTGGCGGCGGCGCGCCATCGCCACGCGGCGATTCACGCGGTGGATTTTGTCATGGACACCTTGAAGTCCAGCGCGCCCTTTTGGAAGCGAGAAGGGGGTGATTGGGTGCAGCAGCGCGCAACCGATTTGGACGCGGCCAAATCTTGGCCGTCGTTCCCTCCAGGCGATGATGCCGCTTAGGGGGTTTCAATCGAACCCGAAGCCCGCGGGGCGCAGGGAAGGTCCGCAACGACACGTTTTCCAACATGTCTGACCTAGATCGTCACCAGGCGAGCGCGGAGGCCGCCACCCGTGCGGCGGGCAAGCCGCCCGTCGATTTGCTACGCGACCCCCTGTGGAGGGCGCTCCTGTTCATGGCCTTACCCGCGACGATTGGGTTCGTGTTCAACACCCTCTACAACGTTGTGGACCTTATCTATGCGCGATCTTGGGCGGGGCCTCCTGGGGCGTCCACGCAAGACGCTCTGGGCGCGACCTTTCCGCTGTTCTTCCTGCAGCTTGCGTTCGGCATCGGCCTGTACCAGGGCACAACCGCCCTGATCGCCAACGCCTATGGCCGCAAAGATCACTCTGCGGTTCGGGCGCTTACGGTGCAGGCGCTGATCTTCGGGGGGCTTGTCGGCCTGGCGGTGGCCTGCATCGGCCTAGGCCTATTGGATATTTTGCTGGCACGAGTGCAAGGATTGCAGGGGACTGAATACGCTTGGGCCGCGGGCTATATGGTCGCGATTTACGCGGGCGGCCCCCTCATCATCGCCAACTTCGCCCTCTATGCGCTCTTGTCGGGCGCGGGCAACAATCGCGCCTTTGGCGTGTCACTGACGCTGGCGTTTTTTTTGAACATGGTCCTCAACTACGTGTTCATGCACCTCTTTGGATGGGGAGTTGTGGGGCTGGGGATCGCCACCGTCCTGCTGCAAGGGCCGTTGAATTTTCTCTACGTGGCGTGGGAAGTCCGCTTGGCAGGCGCGCTCAAAGGGGTTCGTTGGCGCGACGTTCGGCCCGACACGGCCTTGCTGCGGACCATCGCCGCGCAGGCCCTGCCCGGGTCGATCTCCATGTTGACGGTGGCGGGGTCGGTCTTGCTGATCAACATGTTCGCCAGCGGCTACGCGGACGGGACCTTGGGCGGGATCAGCGTCGGGGCGCGGATCGAACAAGTCTTGCTATTGCCGATCATCGGCGTCGGGATCGGCGCCTTGGCTATCATTGGGCAAAACAGCGGCGCCGGCCAAATGGATCGGGTGCGGCGGGTGTTTTGGCTGGCGACGGGGGTAAACCTGACCCTGACTTTGGCTGCGACCTTCGTCTTGCTGCTGTTTCGTCAGCCTTTGGCCAACTGGGTCGCGACCCCAGGGCGGGAAGCGGATGTGGCGGCGCAGTACTTGTTTTACGCGGGGATGGCGGCGGTCTTTTTCGGGCTGCTCTATTCGGCCACGTCGTTCAAAACGGGCATGCGCCAGCCAGGTTTTAGCGCTTGGGTCAACGTGGGTCGGCAGGTACTCTTGCCGTTCCTGCTGATCCCCCTGTTCCAGCAGGCAACGCCAGAGTTTGTGGCGATCCCCTGGGGCAGCAGCCTGGCGACTTTGCTGGCGGGCGGCTTTGCCTTTGCGTTGGTGGCCCGGTCGGTTCGGCGCCTATGACGCCAGATCCGCCGCCCGATCGCTTTGCCCTGATCGACCTAGGTTCCAATTCGGTCCGGCTCGTTGTGTTTGATCGGTCCCGCCCCTTCGCCGCGCCGCTGTTGAACGAAAAATCTCTGGTCGAATTGGGGCGGAACCTGGACCCCACGGGCCACTTGGCGCTCGAGCGCCTTGACGCGGCCTTGAAAGTATTTGGGTACTTCAAGACGGTGCTTGAGGGCTTGGCCATCACCGAAGTCCATATCCTGGCGACGGCAGCGGTGCGCGACGCGGCCAATGCCCAGGCCTTGCTGGACCCTGTTCGGGCCTTGATGGCGGCGGACATCAGGGTTCTCAAAGGCGAGGAGGAAGCCGAACTGGCGGCCAAGGGCGTGATGGTGACTTGCCCTGGGGCGCAGGGCCTGGTGGCGGACTTGGGCGGTGGCTCGCTGGAGCTTGCACGCCTTGGCCCAGAGGGCATCGCGCCGACGGTAAGTTTGCCGCTTGGGGTCTTGCGGCTCCAGGCTTTGGGGGTCGAGCAAGCCAAGTCCGCCCTACGGGAGGCGTTCCAAGGCCTGACCTGGCTGCAAGACCTGCACCCCCGCGGTCGGTTGTACTTGGTCGGCGGCGCCTGGCGGGCCTTGGCGACCGCCCATATGGCCCATCGGGACTATGCCCTCAAGGTCGTCCATCGCTACGCCTTGCCCTCGACGAAGTTGCGTCGCTACGCCAAAAAATTGGCCGATCCTCAATTAAGATACCTCCAGGGCTTGGGCCAAGTACCCTCGGCCCGCCGTCAACACGTGCCGTGGGCGGGCCTCGTGGCGGCGTGCCTAATCAAGGCGACGGCGTGCGAGCGCGTGGTGTTTTCCCAAGGCGGCCTGCGCGAAGGTTATAGCGCCCGCTTGCTGGGCCGTGAGCGCGAGTTGGAGCAGGATCAGGCCCGTCGCTACGACAGCGCCATTGCGGCGCTGATCCCCGACGGCGGGCGATTTGGCGCGGCGGACCAGGCGCTGTTCGACTGGATGGACCCCCTGTTCGCGGCAGAGCAAGACAGTCTAAGGCATCGGCGGCGTCAGGCGTGCCAACTGTTCGATTTTGGGTGGGAGGCGCACCCTTCCTACCGCAAAAGCGACATCCCGAGCGCGGTTGTCCACGCGGCAGCCCTGACCCAAGCGCACCCCGACCGCGCCTACCTCGGGCTCGTCTTGTTGCTGCGCCACGGCGGCGATCCGCGCGACAAGCAAGCCCATCCTTGGCTTCGTCTCACCAAACTTTTGCCGAGGCCCCAGCGCCGTCACGGCCTTATTACGGGTCGGGCCTTGCGGTTGGCCTACAAGATTTCCCGAGGGATTGTCCCCCTGTTGCAGTCAACACACCTTGAGGTGCGGGGACCCACGCTGCGACTCACGGTTACGGATCAGGGCCTTGGGCATCGCCGCGACACCTACGCGCCCGCCCTAGCGCGCCTGGCCTCCGACCTCCATCTGAACCCCGAAATTGCCTTCGGGGAGGGGAATTGAACTGAACCTATACCAAGGGTCGTTTGCAACGACCCTTTAGTGGCGTGTCTGCGCCACGCAGGCTGCGCTCCCACTTGGTCGCTAGTCCTTAAAGATACTGAATTTCAGTATTTTCCGCGTCCATCAACGGCTCGACGAGTCAAACTTTGCCGCCGTTGGTATCTCGGTGCCAATCAACCTGGCTTGGACCGTTCGTAATAGAGGCCGACCACATGCTCTGCTTCGGCGAAGAACAGCCAGCGGGAGACCAGGGTTGCCAGGATTAGCGGGGCGACCCAGGCCCATTGGAGGGACCCCCCGCCCAGGACCGTGCCCGCGAGGGTGAGCGCGAGGCTTAGGATCACGAGGCCGCGCAGGCGCTGCGCGTGCTTGCGCCCGACCATGTGGACCATTTCCCTCGTCAGGTAGGACTTGCCCGTATGCGGACGTTCGAGCAGGCGGACGCGTCCCCCAGCCCCGCCCAAGCCCGTGGCGCTTTCGCGGCTATCGGCGCCTTGTGCCCACGCGCGGTCACCGAGCTGCCAATGGGCAATTTGTACCCCGATTAGCACCGCCGTGAGGCCCGTGGCCAGCGGGGTCTGCTGGGCGAGCAGGGCCCCGCCCGTTGCGGCGTACGTCAAGAACAGAACGGGCGTAAGGGGTTGATACCAGCGCGGCACGGTCTTCAGTTGCCCGTAAATCATGGCGGTGCAATAGACGGTCGCAAGGCACAGGCCCCCCGCCACATAGCCCAAGACCCCTAGGTCTGGCCCGCCCCAAATTTGTGTCATCGCCACAGGTGCAAGGAGCAGGAGCGTCGCGATGGCGCAGATCCCCTCGCGGCTAAGCCAGGAGGACCGCCATTGCGACAGGGCTTTGACCGCGTTGATCTTGTTGCCCAGATGCAAGACCGACGCCAGGAGGCCCGTTACCGCCAAAGCGTAGCCGAGGAAGTAGGCCCAGAACGCGGCCTGACCGCGCACCACGGGCAAACCCAAACCCAGAAAGGCCAGAACGCCGAAGCCAAACCCCGACGCCACGGTAAAGTAGATCAGCGAACCAGCAGGATGCATAGAATTGGCTTCTAATACCAACGGCCAAAAAAGTTGACACTTTTTTAGCCGTTTTATGTCTCACGGCAGAAACGCTTCGCGTTTCGCCTCCGACGGGGCCTTCGCTTATACCCCGAGGCGCTTTCGCGCTGATCTCGGGGCCGCTACGGGGGCCGCAGTCGCGGCCCTTATACCAGCGAATCAAAGAGTCATTCTCAGTCGCCGCTGGTATAAAAACTGGAAAGCGCGCGATCAACCCAGGCGAAGAACCCTTTGGAGTCCCCCGCCACGTGCTCAATCGGTGCGTCCTCGGCCTCTACCTTTTGGCGGGGCGGCAAGTACTTGTTGACGGGTCGCGTGCCCTGATCGGGCATGAGGTCAAAGCCCTCGCGCTCGGCAACCAACCGCGAGACCGCCGAGGTGGGATCGCCCAAATCGCCAAAATGCCGGGCACCTGCGGGGCAGGTGCGCACGCACGAGGGCACGCGGTCCTCCTCGGGGATATGAACGTTGTAGATGCGGTCGATACACAGCGTACATTTTTTCATGACGCCAGCGCTGAGGTCCATTTCCCGCGCGCCGTAGGGGCAGGACCAAGCGCACAGGCCGCAACCCATGCAGTCCGCCTCGTTGACCAGCACAATACCGTCTTCCTGACGCTTGTAGGAGGCGCCCGTGGGGCAGACCGTCACGCACGGCGCGTCCTCGCAATGCAGGCAAGACTTGGGGAAGTGCGTTACTTCGGCGGGCTTGCCAGGGCGCATGACCTCAAAAGTATGAACGCGGTTCAAAAACGTGCCCGCAGGGTCCTCGCCGTAAGCGTCCTGGTCCGACAGGGGCGCGCCGTAGTTCGAGGTGTTCCATTCCTTGCACGAAATCACGCAGGCGTGGCAGCCGACGCAAGTATCAAGATCGATGACGAGGCCCAGCTTTTTCTCGGTGGCGGCGGGTAGGCTGGTCATGAAAATTGCATCCCATAGGCAAGGTTCTTTGCCGCCGTCGGCACGGGCGAGGCTTGGGGAGCGACCTGGGGTTGGGCCATCAAATCGGCGGGCGCCGCGACTTTTTTGATGGCAACGCGCAGGTCGTACCAGGCGGCTTGACCCGTCACGGGATCAGAATTGGCCCACCGCAGCCCATCGCCCTTGGGCGGCAGCAACTCGTGGATCAGATGATTGAGCAAAAATCCCTTGGTGGCTTCGGGGGCCTCGCGGTCCAGCGACCAAGCTCCGCTGCGCTTGCCGATGGCATTCCAGGTCCATACGGTCCGTTCGTTCAGGGCCGCGTTCAAGGCCACGGGCACGGTCAGGGTCCCGTGGGCCGAGCGAACCTCAGCCCAATCGCCGTCTTGGAAGCCCTCGGCCTCCCAAACTTGGGTCGGCACATAGAGCGGGTTGCGCCCATGGATTTGCCGGAGCCAAGCGTTTTGCGACCCCCAGGAATGGTACATGGCGGCGGGCCGCTGGGTGAGGGCGTGGAGCGGGAATTGGTCCGCGTCCACCAACGTGTGTTCATAGGGTTGCCACCAAGTGGCCAAGGGCGCCATGGCTTGCTGGAGGCGATTGCGCAAATGCTCGGGCGGCTGATGCGGGCCATGGCCCTCGGCAGCGTACTGGAATTTGCGCAAGGGTTCGGAGTAGAGTTCGAACAAATAGGGCGTGGGCGCGTTCAAAATCCCCATCTCGACCGCCCAGTCTTGGTAGGCCCGATTCCAAGGTTTGTAGTAGAGCGCGGCCTTGGGAATCGGGCCGATCCAAAAGCCGCCGTTGGCCTTGTAGGCCTCCAACTGCTGCGGGTTGACCTCGCCGCGGCCCGCTTTGCTGCCATCGGCCCCCCGAAACCCTGCGAGCGGGCCGATGCCAGGTTTGCGTTCATGGTGGACCATATAGTCGGCGTAGTCGGCGTACTTAGCGCTGCCGTCGTCCTTGACGAAGGGCGGCAGGCCCAAGCGCGCGCCCAAGTCGATCAGGACGGACTGGAAACCGCGCACATCGCGGTCGGGCGCGACGACGGGCCAGCGAATGGAATCGGCGGCGGCGTCGGCCTCGCAAATCGGGCGGTCGAGCAAGCTGATGCAATCGTGCCGCTCCAGATAGGTCGTATCGGGCAAAATCAGATCGGCGTAAGCGACAGTTTCGGACGAGTAGGAATCCGCGTAGATAAAGCGCGGAATCGCATAGTCCCCCGTTTCAGGGTCCTGATCGGTCAGCATATCGATGACCGCGCGGGTGTTCATGGTCGAATTCCAGGCCATGTTGGCCATGTACATGAACAGCGTATCAATTTTGTAGGGATCGCCCGCGTGCGCATTGGAAATCACCATGTGCATGAGGCCGTGGGCCGAGAGGGGGTGGTCCCAGGTAAAGGCCTTGTCGATGCGTTGCGGCGTTCCGTCCGCCGCCAAGCACAGGTCCTCGGGGCCGCGGGGGTAGCCCAGGTGCGGGCCTGCCAAGGGCTTGCCCGGCGTCGCGGTCGCATGGGGTTTGGGATGCGCGCTGTAGGGCTTGGGGTAGGGCGGCTTAAAACGGAAACCGCCAGGGACCTCGACCGACCCCAGCAAAATCTGCAAGGTATGGAGGGCGCGGCAGGTTTGAAACCCGTTGGAGTGCGCGGAGATCCCGCGCATGGCGTGGAAACTGACGGGACGGCCCACCATGGTCTTGTGGTGAACGCCGCGAAAGTCGGTCCATTCTTGGTCGATCTCGATGGCCTCGTCGAAGGCGACCCGTGCCAATTCGGCGGCGAGGGCGCGGATGCGGCGGGCGGGAACGCCGCAGCGGGCGGCGACCTGCTCGGGCGCATAGTCGTCCACCAAGTAGGTCTCGACCATCTTTTGGAACACGGTGCCGCAGTCTTGGCCGTCGATCTGCACCGTACCCGTGAGGTCGATGTCCGTGTTGCTCTGGTCAAAAGCGACGGCTTCACCCGTCTTGCGGTCGCGCACCAAGAACTTGCCCTCGGCGTCTTTAAGCAACAGGCCCGTCTGGGGGTCGAGCAAGCAAGGGGCGTTGGTGCGATCGCGCAGATAGGCCAAGTCGATTTTGCCCGCCGAGATCAATTCGCGGATGAGGGACAAGATGAACAGCCCGTCGGTGCCAGGGGTGATGCCGACCCATTCGTCGGCGATGGCGTTATAGCCGGTGCGCACGGGATTGACGCCGATCACTTTGGCGCCGCGTTCCTTCAGGCGGCCCAGGCCCATTTTGATCGGGTTGGAATCATGGTCTTCGGCGACGCCAAAAATCATGAACAACTTGGTGCGTTCCCAATCGGGTTGCCCGAACTCCCAAAAGGCCCCGCCCATGGTATAAATCCCGCCAGCGGCCATGTTGACGGAGCAAAATCCGCCGTGCGCGGCGTAGTTGGGCGTGCCGAAGGCTTGCGCCCATAGCCCCGTGAACGATTGCGATTGATCGCGTCCGGTGAAGAAGGCGAGTTTTTCGGGCGCGGTGTCGCGCAGGGGTTGCAGCCAAGAGACCGCGGTGCTGAGGGCCTCTTCCCAGCTGATTTCTTCAAACTGTCCCGACCCGCGCGGGCCGACCCGTTTCAGCGGCGCGCGCAACCGGGCGGGGGACAGATGCTGCATGATGCCCGCCGAGCCTTTGGCGCACAGGACCCCGCGGTTGACGGGATGGTCGCGGTTGCCCTCGATGTACTTGACTTGCTCATCCTCTATATGAACGTTGATGCCGCAGCGGCAGGCGCACATATAGCAGGTCGTGCGCTCAATACGGCCGCTGACCTTGGGGCTGGTGTCGAGGGTCGGCTGGTTCATGGGAAGCCTTAGATTGGGGGCCTTGAGACAGGGGCGGGCACCACCGTCTTTGCAGCCATTCGACCATTTGAATACAAAGGCGAGGGGCCTTAATCAAGTTGCCTCAAATGAAGTTTCTGCGGTTCTTGTCTTCCCAAACGACCGCGGTCGGGTCATAGGCACCCCATGCCGTCCCGCCGCAAATCTCCGCCCACAGCGATTACCAAATCCTACGGGCCTTTGACCAACCCGTTCACGCCCTACGAACCGTTTAGCGCCGACTATATCGCCCATCTGCACGCCAGCGCGCTGGCGCTGTTGCAAGAATCAGGAATCCGCGTGCTGTCCGCGCCTGCGCGGGCCTTGTTGCAGGGCGCGGGTGCGCGCCTTGACGATAACATGGTGTTCATCGGTTCGGATCTGGTTGCAGAAACCCTGGCAAGCGCGCCCAAGGCCTGCACTCTGAAGGGGGCGACGCCTGCCCAAGACCTTCCGATTCACGCGCGCAGCCTGTTTTTTTCCGCTGGCGCCGCGGCGCCAAATGCCGAAGATGCTGTCCGCGGTCGCCGACCGGGCAGCATCCAGGACTTTCGCGAGCTGACCCAACTGGTTGAGGCCTTTGACGTTTTGCATGTGGCGCCCTTGCTGGTGGAACCCCAAGATGTTCCTCCCGCGTTGCGACACTTGCAGATGACGGAAATCAAGTTGGTCCATAGCCGCAAGCCGCCCTGCATCTATGCCCGTGGTGCGGCGCAAGTGCGCGATTGTTTCGACATGATCGCGCTGGCGCGGGGCCTGGATCGGGCGGCGTTTGAGGCGGAGCCGCACTGTTTCACCGTGATCAACACCAACTCGCCCCGGCAGATCGACGTTCCCATGGCCCAGGGCCTGATGGACTTTGCGCGGGCGGGGCAAATGATCATCGTCACCCCCTTTACCCTCATGGGGGCCATGGCGCCGATCACCGTGGCGGGGGCTTTGACCCTCTCCCATGCCGAGGCTTTGGCCGCCATTTGTATCGCCCAACTCGCGCGCCCTGGCGCGCCGATCCTCTACGGCACCTTCACCTCCAACGTTTCCATGCGCTCGGGCGCGCCTGCCTTTGGCACGCCCGAGCATTTTCGCGCCAGCGCGGGCGCGGGCCAGTTGGCACGCCATATCGGCCTGCCCTGGCGCAGCGCCACGGGAACCGCCGCCAACCTAAGCGACGCGCAAGGCGCCCACGAAACCCAACTGGCGCTGTGGGGTTGCCTCATGGGCGGGGCCAACGCTATTTTGCACGCGGCGGGCTGGCTCGAGGGCGGTCTGTGCTTGGGCTATGAGAAGCTGATCACCGATACCGAAATGCTGACCATGGTCGCCGAGTTGTGCCAAACCGTCGAGGCCGAACCTGCGACGCTGGGCCTGGAGGCGATCCAAGACGTGGCCCCAGGCGGGCATTTTTTCGGGACCGCCCATACGCTTGCCCGCTATCGCGATGCGTTTTACGACCCCCTGGTGTTTGAGACCGCCAATTTTGAGCAGTGGACCGAGCGGGGCAGCCCCGATACCAGCACGCGCGCAACGCGCATCTGGCAAGATATTCTCGCCAAGGCCGAGCCGCCCCAGCAGAACCAAACCCAGATCGAAAAGATGCAAGACTTCGCTGCGCGCCGAACGGCGGAAGGGGGCGCAGAGCCTACTTAGCGGTGGATCAAACTGAGTTGGCAACGCTTTGGCCCTCGACCGCCGACCGCGTTTCGGCGGCGGTGGGCGGTAGGCATCCGACTTGCTGGCAGGTCAAGCGCGCCGCCGTTGCTGCGTAGGTGCCAAGTGCGCGCAAGTCCGTTTCGCCCTGCAAGAGACGCGCGAGCAGGGCCGCCCCAAAGGTATCGCCCGCGCCGACCGTATCGCCCAAAGGTTCGGCCCGTTGCGCGGCAATTTCTTCGCGGTGCGTTCCATCCGACAGAACCGCGCCCTGCGCCCCGCGCGTCAGGGCAACGAGGGGAACGCCCAAGTCACGGAGGGTCGCGATCGGGTCCGCGCTAGGAAACAGAAACTCCGCGTCCTCATCAGAAAGTTTGACGACAGTGGCGAGGGCGCAGAGGGCGCTGAGCACGGTTTGATAGGCGTCCCGATCTTCGACAAATCCGGCCCTTACGTTCGGGTCCAGTGAAATTTTTGTCCCCGCCTGCTTGAGAGCTTTCATATGGTCCAGCCACAGCGCGGCGTCGGTCTTGGGACACAGCGCCAAGCCGCCGATTTGGACCCAATCGGGTCGGGGTATGCGGGCAAGGCTCGCGCGATCTACGGCGCGGTCGGCGACGTCTTGGCGGTAAAATTGGTAAGCGGGTTGGCCTTCGACAAAACTAACCACGGCCAGAGCGCTGGGGTTGGCGACCCGTGCAGGATAGGCGTAGGCGGCGCCAAAGTCCGCGAGCCGCGCCAGCAGTTGATCGCCATAAGCATCGATGGACAGCGGGCAGGCGTAGCCGACGTCGATCCCTTGACGCGCCAGGGCCAGGGCGGCGTTGTAGGGCGACCCGCCAGGGCAGGCGGCGTAGGTGGGGTTGCCTGCGGGCGTCTCCTCTCCTGTTTGGATAAGGTCGATCAGACTTTCGCCAAAGACCAAAACCTGGGGCATCAGGTCGGTTCCTCAAATACTGCCAAGGACAGCCAAGTCGCGACCAAAGCAGGCTTGTCCGACCCCTCCAACTCCACGACCGTTTCGAAGGTATGCAGAATTTGGTGAGGTCCGCGCAACCGCGCGTCGATGAGGGTAAAGTGCCCCCGCACCCGTTCGCCCGCCCGAACGGGCGTCAAGAACCGTATTTTCTCAAAACCGTAGTTGATGAACAAAGTTTGCCCAGGCAGCCGCGCAATGGCGTCAGGCGCCATGGCGGCGGTAAGCGCGAGGGTCAAAAACCCATGGGCAACGGTCGTCCCAAACGGCCCCTTCGCGGCCGCGGCTTCATCGACATGAATAAACTGATGATCACCCGTCACGTTCGCAAAGGCCGTGATGCGCGCTTGATCCAAGGGAAACCAATGCGATTTGCCGATCAGTGTACCGATTTTCGCCCGTTCGGTTTGGAGGAGAGGGTTTAAGTCCATGGCAGGGGCCTTAGGGCAAGTGTGTGACAAATGGCAGGGGGTTTGGAGGGCGTTGTAATCAGATTGCAACAGTCGCGGCCCTTAGTACCAGCGAACATAAGAGTCATTCTGGGTCGCCGCTGGCATAAGCTGTGGTTTTTGGTCGCACTTGAAGCCATAATTTTATCCAGAGGGCTCAGGGGAATCGCACTTGAGAGTTGACAATTTGTTCTAAAGGGACTCGGCGGTCTCCATCACGAGATGGAGCCGACACATGCCCTTACTAGTCAATTATTTCAACGAGTTAGATGATCCTCGCACGAGCAATGCCCCTCGTCACAAGTTCTGCGACTTGATGACGATAAGCCTTTTGTGCGCCCTATGTGGGGGTGAAACCGCAGTGGACATGGAACATTTTGCTCGCAGCAAGGAGGATTTTTTGCGCGAGTTTCTGGAGCTTCCTCTGGGTTTACCCAGTCACGACGCATTTTCACGCCTGTTTCAGTTGATGAAGCCAGACAGTTTTCAGGCGTTTTTTGAAAAATTTCGAGCTGACTTTGCAAACACTGATGAAAAGCAAAAGGCCGTTGCTATTGATGGTAAGGAGTTGCGTGGGAGCTTTGATAAAGCTGCCAAGAAGTCAAACCTTAACCTGGTCACGGCGTTTGCCCATGGAGCGCGGTTAAGTCTTGGTATTACTCAAAGCGCTAAGGCAGGCAGTGAGATTTTAGCGCTGCGTGAGTTTGCTTGATATTCGTGGTATCACTCTTACCGCCGACGCCCTGCACTGCCAACGCGAGACCTGCGAACTGATCGCCGCTCAAGGTGCAGAGTATTGCATACAACTCAGGGCCAACCAGAAGGGGTTGATGAACGATATTCAGACCTTTATTGCAGACCCACAAACGATTTGGGCGAATGAGTACAGTTCCACAGATGCTGACCACGGCCGTATTGAGGAGCGCCGCTATAGAGTTTATGAAGTCCCAGATTATGTGACACAAACCCATAATTGGCCCCACCTTTCTGCTTTCGTCCACGTGTTGTATAAGCGTGAAGTTGATGGGAAAGTTAGCCAAGAAGAGCGGATTTATCTTATGTCAAAGCAGAGCAACGCTCAGGATACTGCTGATCTCATCCGTGGTCATTGGCAGATTGAAAATAGTTTACATTGGTCCCTAGATGTCGTGATGAACGAGGACTTCCATCGTGCGAGAAAGGGCAACGCACCTGCAAATTTTGCTACCTTACGGCGCATTGCTTTGAACATCATAAAGGCTAACAACGACAAGTCCTCAAATCGCGTCAAGTTCAAACGCGCGGGATGGAGCAACGAGTTCTTAAAGACACTCATTCAAGGATTTTGAAGTGCGATTGCCCTGCCAGAGGGCTTGATATGGATTTTGAGGTATGCTTAATTGTTAGATGGAAGGAAGGAACGTCTTATGTTCTCAAAAATGATACGCGCCGTTGCCGCTGCTGGCCTCATCGGAATGCTTGCCCTGGCAGAGCGGGGGGTCGCCGATTCAGGCGAGATCGGCTGCCAGATCGCGGATGACGGCGCGAGTTTCCTGGGCCAGTCGGGGGCGTGCGCGGGCAAACTTGTTGTAAGTCAGGCTGATTTTGATTCGGTTGGATCGAGTGACATGGGCGGGGATGGATCCTTTTCCCTGGCCTACGAAGGCGAGGCCTACACTCCCGCAGATTGGTACACGGGCAACATTAGTGACATGGAGAGTTACTTTCACGGCGTAGAAGACTTCAACGAAGACATAGGCGATTGGGATGCGTCCAACGTTGTCAATATGCGCGGCATGTTCGGCTACGCTAGGTCTTTCAACCAGGATATAGGGGATTGGGACACGTCCAAGGTTGAGAACATGCTCGGCATGTTCGTTGCGGCGCGGAACTTCAATCAAGACATAGGGCGTTGGGATACGTCCAACGTCACGCGCATGCACTGGATGTTCTTTGCCGCCGATTCTTTCAATCAAGACATAGGCGATTGGGATACCTCTAAGGTGTTCAAAATGGGCGCCATGTTTCGCGCGGCAAAGGCTTTCAACCAAGACATCAGTGATTGGGATACGTCCAAAGTTGTCGATATGAGCCACATGTTCTTCAAAGCGGGCTCCTTTGATCAGGATTTGTCACGCTGGGATGTGCGTCTAATTCCCGAAGAGCCAGACAATTTTGATGTGGACGCGGGTTTTGCTTGGCTTGAGGCGCATAAGCCCGTTTGGGGCCAGAACGGCGCGATCGTAAGGACTTGCGAGGTTGAGGCTGGCGGCGCAAGTTTCCTCGGCCAGTCAGGAGCGTGCGCAGGCAAGCTGGTGGTCAGTCAGGCCGATTTTGACGCGGCTGGATCGAACCGGGCTGGCGGAGACGGGTCTTACGCCATTTCCCTTGACGGTCAGACCTATTCGGCGGGCGAGTGGTACACGGGCAATATCACAGACATGGAGGACTATTTCCTCCAAGCCTCTGAGTTCAATGAAGATATCAGTGGTTGGGAGACTTCCAATGTCACGGACATGGGCGGAATGTTTGAAGGTGCCGTTGCTTTCAATCAAGACGTAGGCGGCTGGGATACCTCCAACGTTACCGACATGAAGAAAATGTTCAGCGACGCGATTTTCTTTGATCAAGACATAGGGGGATGGGATACGTCCCGCGTTGAAAATATGGACGACATGTTCAGCTCGGCAAGGCGGTTTAATCAGGACATCGGTGCTTGGGATACGTCCAACGTTGAAAGTATGGGTGGCATGTTCTTTTTTGCGGAGGCTTTCAATCAGGATCTCAGTGATTGGAACACATCTAGCGTTACGCATATGAACTACATGTTCAGTTCTGCGGCAGCTTTCAATCAAGACATCAGTAGCTGGGACACGTCTAATGTTGAGGACATGCGGCAGATGTTCAGCAATGCCCTTGTCTTTGATCAGGATTTAGCAAGCTGGAACACCTCCAAAGTTCGAGACATGCAAGGCGCGTTCAAGAACGCTGTTTCATTCAACCAGGATATAGGGGGTTGGGATACGTCCAAGGTCGCGAATATGCGTTGGATGTTTGAAGATGCGGCAGCCTTCAATCAGGACATTGGCGGCTGGGATACATCGCTGGTTTCCAATATGGATTCAATGTTTGAAAATGCCCGCGCTTTTGTCCAAGATTTGTCGATGTGGGATGTGCGTTTGATTTCCGAAGCGCCCGATAGTTTTGATGCGGGAACCAGTGCCTCTTGGTTAGCTTCCCATAAGCCTGTTTGGGGTCAAAGCGGCGCAACGGCTAGCACCAACACCTGCGAAGTCGAGGCCGATGGGGCGAGTTTCCTCGGCCAGTCAGGAGCGTGCGCAGGCAAGCTGGTGGTCAGTCAGGCCGATTTTGACGCGGCTGGATCGAACCGGGCTGGCGGAGACGGGTCTTACGCCATTTCCCTTGACGGTCAGACCTACTCGGCGGGCGAGTGGTACACGGGCAATATCACAGACATGGAGGACTATTTCCTCCAAGCCTCTGAGTTCAATGAAGATATCAGTGGTTGGGAGACTTCCAATGTCACAGACATGGGCGGAATGTTTGAAGGTGCCGTTGCTTTCAATCAAGACGTAGGCGGCTGGGATACCTCCAACGTTACCGACATGAAGAAAATGTTCAGCGACGCGATTTTCTTTGATCAAGACATAGGGGGATGGGATACGTCCCGCGTTGAAAATATGGACGACATGTTCAGCTCGGCAAGGCGCTTCAACCAGGACATCGGTGATTGGGATACGTCCAATGTTGAAAGTATGCGTACCATGTTCCACTTTGCGGAGGCCTTTAATCAGGACATCGGTGATTGGAACACATCTAGCGTTACGCATATGAACTACATGTTCAGTTCTGCGGCAGCTTTCAATCAAGACATCAGTAGCTGGGACACGTCTAATGTTGAGGACATGCGGCAGATGTTCAGCAATGCCCTTGTCTTTGATCAGGATTTAGCAAGCTGGAACACCTCCAAAGTTCGAGACATGCAAGGCGCGTTCAAGAACGCTGTTTCATTCAACCAGGATATAGGGGGTTGGGATACGTCCAAGGTCGCGAATATGCGTTGGATGTTTGAAGATGCGGCAGCCTTCAATCAGGACATTGGCGGCTGGGACACATCGCTGGTTTCCAATATGGATTCAATGTTTGAGAATGCCCGCGCCTTTGTTCAAGACTTGTCGATGTGGGATGTGCGTCTGATTTCCGAGGCGCCCGATAGTTTTGATGCGGGAACCAGTGCCTCTTGGCTTGATGTTCACAAGCCCAACTGGAGTCAGAGCAGCGTGGCCCTAGCCCTTTCAAGCGATGCGGTAGGCCCCGTTGCTGCGGCCTTCACCGTTTTGGCCGAATTCACCGAATCTGTCACGGGATTTGACGTGACTGATGTCCAAGTTAGCAATGGTCGCGTGGACAACTTCCAGGGATCGGGGGCAGCTTATAGCTTTGATGTGACGCCGATCAGCAACGGGGACGTTACGGTAGATGTGGGTGCAGGTGTTGCGCAGGACGCTGTGGGTAACGGCAATGAGGCGGCGGCGAGCCTAGTGATGACGGCGGATTTGGACGGATCGACTTTGGATTTGAGCACGACAGCGAGCAATCCAGTTGCTGGCGAGTTCACGGTGACAGCGACGTTCTCAGAGTCTGTTACGGGCTTTGAGTTGGATGATGTCGTGGTGGGCAATGGCACGGCGGATAACTTTTCAGGGTCTGGGGCGTCCTACAGTTTTGATGTGACGCCAACGAGCGACGGGGAGGTTACGGTGGACGTGGCTGCGGGTGTCGCCTTTGATGGTGCAGGCAATGGCAATGCGGCTGCGGCGCAGTTGTCACGGACGGCAGATATGACGGCCCCGACGGTGTCGCTTACAACCCTGGCGGATGGTCCTTTTTCGGGCATCTTTAGCGTCACGGTCACCTTCTCCGAGCCTGTGACAGGCTTTGGGCTTTCGGATGTTTTTGTCAGCAATGGTACTTTGAGCAACCTATTGGGGTCTGGGTCGATCTATACCTTCAATTTGACGCCAGAAGACGACGGGGATGTTACGGTGGACGTGGTTGCGGGCGTTGCGTTTGACAGCGCGGGCAATGGCAATGCGGCGGCGGCTCAGCTGGTGCGCGAGGCGGATTTGACCGCTCCGACGGTTGGATTGGCAACGTCGGGCAATAGTGATGTTGTGGGCGGTGTGTTCACCGTGACGGCGACGTTCAGTGAAGCTGTGACGGGCCTTGAGTTGGCTGATATCGTGGTGGTCAATGGCACGGTCAGCAACTTCGTCGGGGTCTCGTCCCTGGAATATAACTTTGATGTGACGCCAGCAAGCACTGGAGATGTGACGGTGGACGTGGCCGCGGGTGTTGCGGTTGACAGCGCGGGCAATAGCAACATAGCCGCCTCAACGCTTAGGGTGACGGCGGATTTGCAAGCGCCGACGGTCGTCCTTGATACGGGGGCGGATGATTTCGTTTCGGGGACCTTCACGGTCACGGCGACGTTCAGCCAGGCTGTGACGGGTTTTGATGCGGGCGATGTGGTGGTTACGAACGCCAGCCTTGATCAATTTACGGGGTCTGGGGCGTCCTATAGCTTCGATGTGACGCCGATAAGCGACGGGGTCGTGACGGTGGATGTGGCGGCGGGTGCGGCGCAAGATGGGGCGGGCAACGCGACCGCGGCGGCGGCGCAACTCACAAGGACGGCCGATTTGACGGTCCCGACGGTGACGTTGCAGACTTCTAGCCCCGAGCCTGTTGGGGGAACCTTCAGCGTAACGGCGGAGTTTTCGGAGGAAGTGAGCGATTTTGCCCTGGACGATCTCATCCTTACCAATGCGGTTGGGACTAATCTGGTCGGTTCGGGGAAGGTCTATTCCTTTAATGTGACCCCAGCTGCGACGGGCACGGTGACGATTTTGGTAGCAGAGGAGGGGGTTCAGGATCGCGCGGGCAATGGCAACGAAGCCTCTGATCAGCTTTCGGTGACGGCGGACTTGACATCGCCGACGGTCAGTTTGGCAACGAGTGCGACCAGCCCTGTTGGGACGACGTTTTCGGTGAGCGCCACCTTCAGCGAGGATGTGACGGATTTTGACTCAAGCGATGTCGAGGTTATCAATGGCAGCTTGGGCAACTTCTCGGGATCGGGTCGGAACTACAGCTTTGATATTACCCCGCAGGGCAACGGGGAGGTTACGGTAGATGTGGGTGCGGGTGTTGCGCAGGACGCTGCGGGCAACGGCAATGCGGCGGCCACGCCCCTTTCTTTGACGGCGGATTTGGACGGATCGACGCTCGGGTTGAGCACGACGGCGAGCAATCCAGTTGCTGGCGAGTTCATGGTTACGGCGACGTTCAGTGAGTCTGTGACGGGCTTTGAGTTGAATGATATCGTGGTGGGCAATGGCACGGCGGATAACCTCCAGGGCGCGGGGGCGGACTATAGTTTTGTTGTGACGCCGATCAGCGACGGGGAGGTGACAGTGGATGTGGCCGCGGGCGTTGCGGTGGACCCTGCAGGCAATGGCAATTTTGCAGCTGAAATCTTGTCGATTGAGGCGGACATGACTGCGCCAACGGTGTCCTTGACCACCGCTGAGGATTCCGTTTCTGATACGTTTGAGCTTATGGCTCTATTCTCAGAGAACGTCGTTGGGTTTGAGGAAAGCGACATTGTTATTGTGAACGGTTCGGTGGATGCGGGGACTTTGGTCACCCTTGAT
This sequence comes from Alphaproteobacteria bacterium, assembly GCA_965229645.1. Classification (GTDB taxonomy): domain Bacteria; phylum Pseudomonadota; class Alphaproteobacteria; order UBA7985; family UBA7985; genus CAXQZM01. The sequence goes on along the minus strand of OZ245893.1, from coordinate 1,556,074 downwards.
GGCAGCGCTTATGCGTTTGACGTGAGGCCAGATGGGAACGGCGATATCACCGTCGAAATTTTGGCTGGTGCAGCACAGGATGCGGCGAGGAATCCATCTGCGGCGTCCCAGACCCTCGTGGTTTCCTACGACGCCCCCTCCCCAGCTTTGGTAGTGGCGCAGTCTGACCTTAGCTTGGTCGAGGGTACATCGGAGACTCTTACCCTGGCGCTGGCATCGGCGCCGACAAGCGATGTGATCGTGACCCTTAGGTCCAGTGATGTCGATGCGGTGGAGCTTACACCGAGCGAGTTGATCTTTACCGCTGAGAATTGGGATACGGTCCAGTCAGCTATGGCGAGCGCATTGGATAATTCTGACTTGGGCAGCAACTCGGTCACCGTAGCCTTGTCTGTGTCAAGCGCAGACGGTTACTTTGATAACCTCGAAGATCAAATGCTCGCGATCACAGTAACGGATGATGATACGGCGGCGTTGGTCCTCGGTGCCGAAAACCTGACGATGGCGCAGGGGGAAAGCGCGACCTTGACTCTTGCCTTAAGCGCGCGCCCGTCGGCGGAGGTCAGCGTCGCCATTGCGTCCACCGATGCCAACGCCATCGCTGTTTCTCCAACTGTTGTCGTGTTCGCACCCGAGGTGTGGGATCGGCCGCAATCTATAACATTGACGGCGCTTGAGAGTGGCGCGAGCGATGATTTAGACGTTTTGCTAGATTTTGTCGCCCTTGGCGCGGAATTCGATGGATTGAACGAGACGGTCCTGGTCACGGTCGAGGGTCAAGTCGTCGAAGAAGATGCCAGCGATACAGGGGCCGTCATATCTTCCATGGCCACCAGCGAAGTCATGGGCACGCAAATGGGCAATGTCATCAATGATGCCATTGGGGCAGGGGTCAGCAGCGCGGGCTCCTTGCCGAGCGCAAATGGTCTGGCATCAGCGGTTGATGCTGGGGGGGCGGATACCTTTGATCCCAATGCCTACAATCGCCTTAGCGTTCTTTCTTCTCGTGAAGCCAGCAATGGGTTCACCTTGGTTGACTGGTTCTCAGTAGGCTTGTCCAAGGCTTCTCTGGACGCCGAGTTATCGGGCGACGGCACCTACGCTTATGCCCTGATCGGGCAGGAAATGTCCAAGACCGCAAGCGCTGTTGGCGGACTGGTCTACGGTCTTGAGACCTCAAGCTGGGAATACGACAGCGAAACCGATGTTGATCGCACGGGCTTTTCCGTTGGGTACTATAGGGCGCAAATACGCGGCGGGCTTACCTATAGCGGGTCGGCCATATTGACCCTGTCGCAAAACGACTTTGTCAACAACGACGGGGCGACGGGCGATGCGCTATCAACGCGGTGGATACTCAAGGGTGGAATTAGCGGATCGCGCGCTCTGGGCGACCGCGGCGCTAGGCTTAAGCCGTATGCGGACCTCATGTACGCGACCGAAGCTTTGGACGCCTTCACCTTCTCAGACAGCACGACCTCGCGAGAAAGCTCCGCAAATATGGGGAGGCTCGGTTTGGGACTGGAATACGCCACCGCGCCGACCGCCTCGGGCAGTCGCTTGTTGGTACGTGGGGAACTAAGCCAGGTATTTGGGTCCGACGATATCACATTGAGCGACGGAACGGTCTATAGTCCCAACGAAGACCCTGTGGGTTCGGTAACTTTCGGCTGGATCACGCGTTCAGGGGCTGACACGACGGCGCAGATCGAGTTGACCTTCGGCGAATTGGGCAACGACGAAGCCGAAGAAATCCGCCTGGACGGTACCGTAGATCGGCGCTTCTAAAGCTATTCAGCCGATTCAGTACAAGCGCGAAGGGTTTTAGGAACGATTCTACCTATGATCTCGGGCGAAAGACCCGCTGACGAGCCGTTGTTCAGCCAGCAAGTCCCTTAGGAATTGGGCGAACAAGCGCACCCGTCGATTGGGGGCGGCGCGAGCGGGCGTGCAAAGGTAGAGGCCCAAGCTAGGGAGCGGGTGGGTCGGGAGCAGGCGGGACAGGCGGCCTTTGGCCAGGTCGTCGGCGATCAAAAAGTCGGGAAGCGCCGTCACGCCCCACCCCGCCAAGGCCCAATGGCGCAACTGGGTTCCTGAATTGCTGCGGTGGCGGGGAGTGAGCGTGAGGCGCGTGCTGCCGAGTTGCAAGGTGTGCTGATGGTCGAGGCCGTAGCCAAGCCAGGTGTGGTGGACCAGGTCCGCGGGCGCGCCAAGGTTGGCGGCCTGGGCCAGGAAGGCGGGGCTCGCGCATAGGTGCGCCTGCGACTCCCCCAACCGTTCGGCCTCGACGCCCTCGGGCGGGGTTCCTGCGATGCGCAAGGCGGCGTCGAAATTTTCGTGACGCAGATCGACAAAGCGGTCGTCCAAAGCCACGTGCAGGCTAAGGCCAGGGTGTTGATCGGCAAAGGCGCGCAGGGGTGCGGACAAGAAGGCAAGGCCGAAGTCGCGCGGCAAGGAGAGGGCCAGGGGTCCCGTAGGGGCCAGGCGCGCGTCGCTGAAATCGGCGTCCAAGGCGCCCATCTGCTGCACCAGGGCCTGCGCGCGCGCATAAAGTTCGGCCCCGCGATCGGTCACGGCCCACGTGCCAGGGGTACGGTGGATCAGGCTGGTGTTGAAGCGGGCTTCTAAGCGCGCGAGACGCCGACTGACCGCCGATTTGGCCAGGCCCATGTCCCTGGCGGCCTTGCTCACGCTGCCCGCATCGACAATGCGGACGAGCAACTCCAGATCTTCAAGGCGACCCATGTTCTCCAAATTAGAACGCTGGGGCGCAAATTTAAGCTCTCCAAGAAGAAAATGAGAACGTCTAAGCTAGCAAGATCGTACTCAGCATCCTCCAACCACGAAAGGAAAGTCCCATGTCCTCTGCTCGTACCTACGCCGTTCCCTTTGCGCGCCTCTTGTTGGCGCTGATCTTTATCATGGCAGGTCTCGCCAAGTTGGGCGGCATCGACGCGACCCAAGGCTATATGGCGCTTAATACCAGCGGCGGTTGAAAATGACTCTTTTATTCGCTGGTATAAGGGCCGCGACTGCGGCCCCCGTAGCAGCCCCGAGAATAGCGCGAAAGCGCCTCGGGGTAAAGCGAAGGCCCCGTCGGAGGCGAAACGCGAAGCGTTTCTGCCGTGAGACACGAAACGGCCAAAAAAGTGTCAACTTTTTTCGCCGTTGGTATAACAGCGTGCCAGCCTTGCTGTTCTGGCCCGCCGTTGCGCTGGAGGTCATCGGCGGCGTCCTCGTTCTGATCGGTTACCAAACGCGCCTCGCGGCTTTGGCGCTGGCCCTATTCTCTGTCCTTGCGGGGCTTTTGTTCCATATCCCAACTGCGGGGATGGAGGCCCTAGCGGCCCAAAATGAGATCAACCACCTCCTGAAGAATGTCGCTATCGCGGGCGGTTTCCTGATGCTCGCCGTGCATGGTGCCGGCGCGCTCTCGGTGGACGAACGCGCCGAAACCAAGGGTCGTTTGTAACGACCCTTTCGCTCACGTTCAAGCGCCACGCAGGCTGCGCTCCCACTTGGTCGCTAGTCCTTAAAAATACTGAATTTGCAATTCAGTATTTTCTGCGTCCATCGACGGCTCGACGAGGCAAACTTTGCCGCCAGTGCTATTAAACACGCCCAACAGAAAAGGACCCTCCCATGTCACTCCGCCCCGCAATCGATACCAACCTGGCCCGCCCCACCCGCGAAGGGGCGGGGGTCCATCTCCATCGGGCCTTCGGGTTTGGGGACCCAAGCGCCCACGATCCGTTCTTGCTGTTCGATGACTTTCGTAACGACGACCCTGACCTCTATTCGGCGGGGTTCCCTTGGCATCCGCACCGCGGGATCGAGACCATTACCTACGTTCTGGCAGGGTCGGTAAGCCATGCCGACAGCTTGGGAAATCAAGGGGATTTGACCGCGGGCGATGTGCAGTGGATGACGGCGGGCAGTGGGATCCTGCACCAAGAAATGCCCCAGGGCAACGCCGCAGGGCAAATGCACGGGTTCCAGCTGTGGGCCAACTTGCCCGCCGCGCACAAGATGACCGCCCCGCGCTACCAGGACGTGAGCGCCGCGGACATTCCCGCCGTCACCGACGACGACGGAACGGTGGTCAAAATCATTACGGGCGAGTTTTGGGGACGGCGGGGTCCCGTTGACGGCATCGCCGCCGATCCGCTGTACCTCGACATTGCCGTTCCTGCCCTTAAACGGCGGCGGTTTCGGGTCGATACGCGCCGCAAGGCCTTCGCCTACATTTTCGCAGGTTCGGGCACATTCACCCATGCCTCCGCCCCGCGCGGCGTCCAGCTGGAAAAGCAGGTGGCGGGGCACGAACTCACCCTCCAAGACTTAAGCGGCGACCGCACGCTGGTGACCTTTGGGGACGGCGACGAGATCGAGGTCACGACGGGTCCCGACGGTATGCGTTTTTTGCTGGTGGCAGGCGCGCCGATTGAGGAACCCGTCGCCTGGCACGGCCCCATCGTCATGAATACGCGCGCAGAGCTCATGCAGGCCTTCGCGGACTTGCGCAACGACCAGTTCATCAGGTCACACTAAGGCGAAGTTCAAGTCGATTGGAGCAATCGACTTGAGGACCATCTGCGCCCACAAGGGAGCTATACCAGCAAACATAAGAGCCCTTCTCAATCACCGCTGGCATGAAAGCCATTCAGCCCCATCAATGCGCATGCGAAGGACTATGGTCTTTTTCTCTCGGCATGCCCTCTACACAAAGCTGAACGGCGCCATGTCCTGGCGGCCTTCGTCGATCAAGATCTCATGGTTGGCGGGTGCCGCTGCGCGGTAGGTACAGGGCAGGCGTTCGCACAGGCGGCACGCGGGGCCGATGGGGGTTGCGGGCGCCGTATCCAGATCCAGGCCCGCGCCGTACACGGTCTTGCGCGCGTCGCTGGCGGCGCACCCCAGCACCAAAACGTAAGGCTGGCCAGGATGGGCGTGGCTCAGGGTTGGTTTGCGGCAGGGGATGGCGAGGCTCAAAAACTTGGCACCGTCGGGCAGCTCGACCAGCTCGGCGCTGATCGCCTGGCCCTGGACCCTATGGACGTGCCAGCGCGGGCAGGCGGCACCGCTGCGGATCAGCGGAAAGTTGGCGGCGCTCAGGCGCTTGGTCATGTTGCCCGCCGCGTCGATGCGCGCCATGAACAGGGCGAGGCCGCGCTGGCCTGGGCGTTGCAAGGTGGTGAGGCGCTGGGCCATTTGCTCGCGCGTCACGGCGAAGTCGTGCGCCAAGGCGTCGATGTCGTAGGCCGCTTCTTGCGCGGCCGCCCGCACGGCCCCGTAAGGCATGAGCAGCGCGGCGGCGGCGTAGGCGGCCAGCGACACCCGCGCCATCTTTGCCGCCGCAGGGTGGGGCCGATCTTGGTCGTGCATGAGGCGATCCAAATCGCGCCGCTGCGCGGTCAAGAAAAACTGGGTGAGCGTTTGTAGCCGCCGCGAGGCGGGGGCCAGGGCTTGGTTCAGCAACAGACGCCGTCCGTGCGTGTCGTGCCGCCGCAAGGTGGTGCCCATGACGTGCGTCGGCATGACCTGGACGCTGAAGGGCGCGTGCGGCAAGACGCGGGCGACCACCGCCTCGCCGCGGTCTTGCGGGCGAATGTCCCAGTCTTGGCGCATCTGATCGGTTAAGTCCTCAAGCGCTGGGAAATGATTCTTATGATCTTGAAAAAAGCTGCGCGCCGCTTGCGCGGGGTCGGTTGCGCGCGCCAGGTCGGCGGCCTCGTCGCCCTCGCGGTCTTGGGCCTGGATGAGCTGGCGCTGCCGCGCCACCCGCTCGCCCAGCGCCAAGATCGCGGCGCTGGCTTCGGGCGATAGGGCGGTCATATCGGCAAAGTCCTGAGCGCTGAGCCGCAGGTCCCCCAGCGCAGGGTCGGCGAACAGGGTGCGCAGCTGCGCCGCCCGCTCGGGCGCGTCATCGCGGGCAAAGCTGCCCAAATCGATGTCGTAGGCCGCCGCGATTTTCACCAGCACTTGCGCGCTGACGGGGCGCTGATTGTGCTCGATCAGATTCAGATAGGCGGGCGAAATCTCCAAATCCGCCGCCATCTGCGCTTGGGTCAGGCGCTGGTCGCGACGCAGCCGTCGTAATTTGGGACCCAGGAGGAGTTTGCGGTCGGCCATGAGTCGCCACTAAACAAATCTTGTAAATTGTAAAGAATTTACATCTTATCTCGATCACGTCTGGCCCTGGCTGCGACGCGGGGGCAGAGCGGCGCAAAGCCGACACAAAACCCGAGGACATCCCATGCTCCAACGCCCCCAACCGAACCGATTGCAACAGATCAGCGCCCTAGAGCAGGAGTGGGCCAGCAACCCGCGCTGGGCCCATGTGCAGCGCGGCTACAGCGCCGAAGACGTGATCAATCTGCGCGGTTCGTTTCAACCTCAGCACTCCTACGCGCAGCGGGGGGCGGAGAAGCTCTGGGAGCTGATCAACTCCGATGGCTACATCAACTGCCTGGGCGCCCTGACGGGCGGGCAGGCGGTGCAGCAGGCCAAGGCGGGCATCCAGGCCATTTACCTGTCGGGTTGGCAAGTCGCCGCCGATGCCAACACCGCCGCCGCCATGTACCCCGATCAATCGCTCTACCCCGTGGATTCGGTGCCGACGGTGGTCAGGCGCATCAACGCGGCGTTCAAGCGCGCCGACGAGATCCAATGGTCCAACGGCACCGCCGAGGCGGATCTGATCGACTATTTCCTGCCGATTGTGGCCGATGCCGAGGCGGGCTTCGGCGGCGTCCTCAACGCTTTTGAACTCATGAAGGGCATGATCGAGGCGGGCGCGGCGGGTGTCCATTTTGAGGATCAGTTGGCGTCGGTGAAAAAATGCGGCCACATGGGCGGCAAGGTGCTGGTGCCAACGCAGGAGGCGGTGCAGAAACTGATCTCGGCGCGCTTTGCCGCCGACGTTATGGGCACGCCGACCATCGTCTTGGCGCGCACCGACGCCAACGCTGCCGATTTGCTCACCTCCGACATCGACCCCTACGACGCGCCGTTCGTGACGGGGGAGCGCACGTCAGAGGGCTTTTATCGCACCCGCGCAAGCCTCGACCAAGCCATCGCGCGCGGCCTGGCTTATGCCCCTTACGCCGATCTGGTCTGGTGCGAGACCGCCAAGCCCGACTTGGACGAGGCCAAACGCTTCGCCGAAGCGCTGCATAAGCGCTACCCCGATCAACTACTGGCCTACAACTGCTCGCCGTCCTTCAACTGGAAGAAGAACCTGGACGACGCCACCATCGCCACCTTCCAGCGCGAGTTGGGCGCCATGGGCTACAAGTACCAGTTCATCACCTTGGCGGGGGTCCATTCCATGTGGCACGCCACCTTTGATCTGGCGCACGACTACGCGCGCAACGGCATGAGCGCCTACGTCAAACTGCAAGAACGCGAGTTCGCCGACCGCGAACGCGGCTATACCTTCTCCTCGCACCAGCAGGAGGTCGGCGCGGGCTACTTCGACAAGGTCACCACCTGCATCCAGGGCGGCGCCTCGTCGGTAACGGCGCTGACAGGCTCGACCGAGGAAGAGCAGTTTTGAGGCTTTTTTCGGCACCCGCCAAAGAAAAATGCCATTCTGTGCCGCGCGCAGCGAGGTCGCAGAATCCATCACTGACGGGGAGCCGATGGGACGGAAGGGTCCATCCCCGTGCCGACGCCCCATACCAGCGCAAAGATCTCATCACCCTCGTCCAATTCAAGAGTGCGTAACAGGCCAGTTCATCGTTCCGTTTGTATTAGGGAGGCCCACAACATGACAGACGACCGCAAATTTTTCTACGTCATCGGCGGCGAATACACCGACGCCGACTTCACCGACCTCCGCTCGGGCACGGCGGTCATGGACGGCCCCTTCCACGACCGCGCGTCGGCGGAAAAGGCTTGGCGCGCCCGTTCGCTCAAAACGACCTCCAACGCCCTAGAACGCTACGACATCGTCGCTCTAATGCACACCATCCCCCGCGCCACCATGCTCGCCATGGGTGGGGTGGCGTAAGGGGGGAAGCTTTTCGGGAGGTTTCTTGCATGGGATGAGGCGGTTGCAATTTTCGCTTGGGCTGGGTTAAGTACTTGGAGATGAAGCGACGGATCAACCAAATCACCACTTGGCTTAAGCATCCAGGAAATGCGACCTTTGCCACGCTTTTCATCGCTGTTCTGGCAGGAATTCCAGCATACTTTGTTTTGTTTCAGCCAGGAACGCCCCAAACCATCATCGTTCATGGCTACACCATTGAGCAGCATGAGGAACGTCTCGAAGTCAAAGAGGCAGAGATTCGTCAGGAATTGCAGACCGCCCACGATGAGGAGCGCGGCCAATTGGAAGCCCAACTTGAGGAGGTAAGGCTCCAACAAGCCAGTCTCGAAACCTCCTACACCGAGACTGTCAAAAAACTCGAACTTCTTGGGGAGCAACTACAGAACTTGCGGACGCAATTTCCAGCCGAAAAACTGGAAGACGCGACCGCTGCGCTCGCTGCTGGCGATACAACGCGTGCGGGCATGCTGTTCGACGAACTTTTACTTGAAGCAGACCAGGCCAAGGCGGACTTGGCCTTTTCGCGCGGTTTGGTGGCAGAACTGGACCTCGACTGGATCAAAGCGGCGGAGAGCTTTTCTATGGCCGCAAGCCTTAGTCCGACAAGCCAGCACTTGCGCGAAGCCAGCACCTATGCGCTACGGGCGGGAAAATACGAGGAGGCTTTGGCCTTTGCCAACGAGCTTCTGGACCTTTCAGTTGAGGATAGTGAAGACAAAGCTGCGGCACTAACTTTAAAGGCCCAAGCCATAGATGCCTTGGGTCGCCATGGGGAAGCCGAGCCGCTTTATCGTGAGGCGCTGGAGTTGAGGGAGCGTCTGTTGGGCAAGGAGCATCCTGATACGGCAACGTCTCTCAACAACTTGGCTTCAAACTTGGATGATCAGGGGCTTTATGAGCAAGCCGAGCCGCTTTATCGTGAGGCGCTAGCGTTGAGGGAGCGTCTGTTGGGCAAGGAGCATCCTGATACGGCGACGTCTCTCAACAACTTGGCCTATAACCTGAATGCCCAAGGGCTTTATGAGCAAGCCGCGCCGCTTTATCGTGAGGCGCTGGAGTTGAGGGAGCGTCTGTTGGGCAAGGAGCATCCTGATACGGCGACGTCTCTCAACAACTTGGCCTATAACCTGAATGCCCAAGGGCTTTATGAGCAAGCCGCGCCGCTTTATCGTGAGGCGCTGGAGTTGAGGGAGCGTCTGTTGGGCAAGGAGCATCCTTCAACGGCGACGTCTCTCAACAACTTGGCTTCAAACCTGAATGCCCAAGGGCTTTATGAGCAAGCCGCGCCGCTTTATCGTGAGGCGCTGGAGTTGAGGGAGCGTCTGTTGGGCAAGGAGCATCCTTCAACGGCGACGTCTATCAACAACTTGGCCTCTAACCTGAATGCCCAAGGGCTTTATGAGCAAGCCGAGCCGCTTTATCGTGAGGCGCTGGAGTTGACGGAGCGTCTGTTGGGCAAGGAGCATCCTGATACGGCGGTGTCTCTCAACAACTTGGCCTATAACCTAGATGCCCAAGGGCTTTATGAGCAAGCCGAGCCGCTTTATCGTGAGGCGCTGGAGTTGACGGAGCGTCTGTTGGGCAAGGAGCATCCTTCAACGGCGACGTCTCTCAACAACTTGGCTTCAAACTTGGATGATCAGGGGCTTTATGAGCAAGCCGAGCCGCTTTTTCGTGAGGCTTACGATCTTTTGTCAGGCAGTCTTGGACCAGATCATCCAAACTCAAAGATCGTTAAGGGAAACCTCAATCGCTTTTTGGAGAAGATCGGCAAGCCGCCCATTCCTTAAAGCATCGGGTCAGCGGTGCACCCCTCGCTAAACCAACTCCCCTTTGGAGGCGTGTCCGTTGGGCCTTGTTTGGCATGGCACGAGGCTCGTGCCGTCTGTTCTTCCTGCCACCGACCCGTGCTGGATCCTGCGACTTCGCTTCGCTACGCGCAGGATGGACGTCATATGGGGCGTCTAGGCTCGGGTTTGGCGTTCAGATTCAGGAGGGCCATAGGTCCGCTTTTCTTTCGGCGGTACTATACCCAAGCTGGCCCGCCTATTGACGATAGGATGGGCACTTTAAGCTACAAACCACCCAATCGGACCTAGTCTCTGCCCTGGGGGCTTTAGATACGGAATCGGAGGACCACTCCGTCAGGCGTCGCCTGTCCCCCCCTCCAGAGGAGGGGCATGGGACCGCCGCCCTAAAACGGAATATCGTCGTCCAAGTCCAGCGGCGCGCCGCCGCTGGGATTGTTTTGGCCGAAGCTGCCCATGGGCGCGGAGTCCGATCCCCCGCCGCCAGCGTTGCTGGTGTAGCCGCCTGACGCGCCTTCATTGCGGCTGCCGAGCAGGGTCAGTTCGCCGCGATAGGGGCGCAGCACCACTTCGGTTGAGTAGCGGTCCTTGCCGTCCTGGTCCTGCCACTTGCGGGTCTCCAACTGGCCCTCCAGATAGACCGACGAGCCTTTGCGTAAATAGCGTTCGGCGATGTCGCCTAGGGGTTCGCTGAAAATGGCGACGCGGTGCCATTCGGTGCGCTCGCGGTTTTCGCCCGTGGCCTTGTCGCGCCAGCGGTTCGATGTCGCCACCGACAGGTTGACGACCTTGCCGCCGTTGCTGAAACTGCGCACCTCGGGGTCGTTGCCCAAATTGCCGACCAAAATCACTTTATTGACGGAACCTGCCATCATGTCCTCCCTGCTTGTCTTGCGGACCGCGACAATGTCACGGCGATTTGATGGGAAGGTCTTACACCCATGGCTGTGGATAGGGAACCACCAAATTAGAACAAAAAGGGAATAAATCCCGCTGGTCTTTTGACACCAAGTCACTAAGGAGCGGACCATGGGTCAGGCTGGCATCGAATCCAAGTTCATTTCTGTGCGCGGTGCGCGCGAGCATAATCTCAAGCGCGTCAACGTCGATTTGCCGCGCAATCAGTTGGTGGTGTTCACGGGCCTGTCGGGCTCGGGCAAGTCGTCCCTGGCCTTTGATACGATCTACGCCGAAGGCCAGCGGCGCTACGTCGAGAGTTTGTCGGCCTACGCGCGCCAGTTCTTGGAGTTGATGCAAAAGCCCGAAGTCGATTCCATCGAGGGGCTGTCGCCCGCCATTTCGATTGAGCAGAAGACCACCTCCAAAAACCCGCGCTCGACCGTTGGCACGGTCACCGAAATTTACGACTACCTGCGCCTGCTGTTCGCGCGCGTCGGCGTGCCCATATCGCCCGCCACGGGCCTGCCCATCGAAAGCCAGACCATCAGCCAGATGGTCGATCTGATCAAAGCTATGGCCGAGGGCACGCGGCTCATGATCGTCGCGCCGCTGATCCGCGGGCGCAAGGGCGAGTACCGCAAGGAAATTCTCGACCTGCAAAAGCGCGGCTTTCAGCGCCTGATCGTCGATGGCGAGCTCTATTTGATCGAAGACGTCCCCGCCCTCGACAAAAAACTGAAGCATACGATCGAGGTCGTGGTCGATCGGCTGGTGATCAAGCCCGAGTTGGACCTGCAACGCCTAGCCGATTCCTTGGAGACCGCGCTCGACCTGTCCGACGGGTTGGTCTATGCCCAAGACGTTCAGACCGACCAGCGCACCACCTTTAGCGCCAAGTTTGCCTGCCCCGAGAGCGGCTTTACCATCGATGAAGTCGAACCGCGGCTGTTTTCCTTCAACAATCCCTTCGGCGCGTGCCCCGACTGCGATGGCCTGGGGTCAACGCTGTACTTTGACCCCGAGTTGATCGTACCCGACACGTCCTTGAGCCTCGCCAAAGGTGCGATCGTGCCTTGGGCGACCTCCAGCTCCAAGTACTACGGCCAGACCTTGGCGGCGCTGGCCAAGCACTTCGGCTTTTCCTTGAACGTGCCCTACCAGGACTTGCCCAAGAAGGTGCAGACCTTGCTCATGGCGGGATCGGGGTCCGAGGCCATCGCCTTTTCATACACGGACAACGCCCGATCCTACCGAACCACCCGCGCCTTTGAGGGGCTGATCCCCAACTTCGACCGCCGCTATCGCGAAACCGATAGCGAGTGGGTGCGCGAAGAGTTGGGCAAGTACCAGTCGAAAGCGCCCTGCGCCGCCTGCGGTGGCTATCGTCTGAAACCCGAAGCGCGCGCGGTGCAAATCGGCGGCCAGCACATCGGCCAAGTCACCGAGCAGTCGATTGGCGAAGCCCTGGCCTGGGCCGAGAACTTGCCGCAGGTTCTAACCCCCAAGCAGCAGGAAATCGGCGAGCGAATCTTAAAGGAAATTTTGGAACGCTTAGGGTTTTTGAATAATGTCGGCCTCGACTACCTGACCCTCAGCCGGTCGTCGGCGACGCTTTCGGGCGGCGAGAGCCAGCGCATTCGTCTGGCCAGCCAAATCGGGTCGGGCCTCACGGGGGTGCTTTATGTGCTGGACGAACCTTCCATCGGCCTGCACCAGCGCGACAACGCGCGCTTGCTCAAAACCCTGACGCGGCTGCGCGACCTGGGCAATACGGTGATCGTGGTCGAGCATGATGAGGATGCCATTCGCACCGCCGACTACCTGGTCGATATCGGCCCAGGCGCGGGCGTCCACGGCGGCCAGATCGTCGCCGAAGGGCCGCCCGAGGCCGTGATCGGCGCGGGTCACTCGCTGACCGCCCAGTACCTATCGGGGCAAAAGGGCATCGCCGTGCCCGCGACGCGCCGCCCCATCAACAAGCAACGCCGGCTGCGGGTCAAGAAGGCCAGCGGCAACAACTTGGCCCAGATCACGGCCACCTATCCGCTCGGCGTCATGACCTGCGTCACGGGGGTGTCGGGGTCGGGCAAATCGACCCTGACCTTGGAAACGCTTTACAAGAGCTTGTCGCGGCACTTCTACGGGTCCAAGGAGGTGCCGCTGCCGCACGAGGGCGTCGATGGCCTGGAGTGGGTCGATAAGGTGATCGACATCGACCAGAGCCCCATCGGCCGCACGCCCCGGTCCAACCCCGCGACCTATACGGGCGCTTTCGGCCCGATCCGCGACTGGTTCACAGGCCTGCCTGACGCCAAGGCGCGCGGCTACAAACCCGGTCGATTTTCCTTCAACGTCAAGGGTGGCCGCTGCGAAGCGTGCCAGGGCGATGGCCTCATCAAGATCGAAATGCACTTCCTGCCCGATGTCTATGTCGAGTGCGATAGCTGCAAAGGTCAGCGCTACAACCGCGAAACCCTGGAGGTGCGGTTCAAAGGCAAGTCCATCGCCGACGTGCTGGACATGACGGTGGAGGAAGGGGTCAAGTTCTTTGCCGCCGTGCCCAGTATCAAGACCAAATTGGCCATGCTAGAACGTGTGGGCCTAGGCTATATCAAGATCGGTCAGTCCGCCACCACCCTGTCGGGCGGCGAAGCCCAGCGCGTCAAGCTCGCCAAAGAACTGGCCAAGCGTTCGACGGGCAAGACGGTCTATATTTTGGACGAACCGACAACGGGCCTGCACTTCGACGACGTGCGCAAACTGCTGGAGGTGCTGCACGAGCTGGTCGATCAGGGCAACTCCGTCATCGTCATCGAGCACAATTTGGAAGTGATCAAAACCGCCGACTGGATCCTCGACATCGGCCCCGAAGGCGGCAGCGGCGGCGGCCAAATCGTCGCCCAAGGTACCCCCGAAGACGTGGCCCAAGTCGCAGCGTCGTACACAGGGCACTATTTGAAACCCTACTTGTAGGCGCCCAAGCGGCAGGTTAGGAAGACTCTTATGTCCGCCCGTTTCCTTGGAGGCGCGCCAGTCGGTGGATTCTTCGAACGGCGTTTTTTGAGGGCTGTAAAAACCCTCTGACGCAGCCTAAAGGACCGCATGCGGATTGGCATTTACCCTGGCACCTTTGACCCCATCACCAATGGACATTTGGATATTATCGAGCGGGCGACCAAAGTCATGGACCGCCTGATTGTGGGGATCGCCTTCAACGCCTCCAAGTCGCCCCTGTTCAACCCTGCGGAGCGGGAGGCGCAGGTCGCCCGCGAGGTTGCGGACTTGCCAGCAGGCGACTGCGCGATCGAGGTGCGGCGCTTTGACCATCTGCTCATGCACTTTGCCAAGGACCAGCAGGCGGGCTTTATTATTCGCGGCATTCGCGCCGTGTCCGACTTTGAGTACGAATTCCAACTCGCGACCATGAACGCGGCCCTGGACGCGCAGGTCGAAACCCTGTTCCTCCCCGCCTCGGAAGGCAATCAGTTCATCGCCTCCAGCTTGGTCAAGGAAATCGCGCGGCTCAAGGGCGACATCAGCAGCTTTGTCCCGCCCCGCATCGCCGCCGACCTTCGGGCTCGATTTGGCCATGACTAACTGGGGCGGGTTGCACGCGGCCCTCAACAAAGTTCTGGACCCCGAAACGGGCAAGGGCCTGTTGGACGCGGGCAAGATCAAGGGCTTGAACGTGTCCGACGCAGGCGTGGCGACCATGGTACTGGAGGTATCGGCGGACCTGGCCCCAGCCTACGAGCCCGTGCGGGCCGATGCGCAAGCCGCCGCCGCCGCCGTCAAGGGGCTGAGCGGGGCGCAGGTGGTCTTGACCGCCGAAGCGGCACCAGGGGCGGCGAGGCCGCCCAAAGCCCCCGCCAAGCCAAGCCCCAAGCCCCAAGAAATGGCGGCGCCCAAACCCAAGTTGCCAGGGGTTCGGAACATCTTGGCGGTGGCGAGCGGCAAGGGCGGGGTCGGCAAATCGACCTTGACGCTGAACTTGGCGCTCTTGCTGCAAGACCAGGGCCTGAAAGTCGGCGTGTTGGACGCCGATATTTACGGCCCCTCGCTGCCGCGCTTGACGGGGATGGAAGGGCGGCGTCCGCTCGGCAACGCCGACAATCAGGCGATCCCCCTCGACGCCTTTGGCCTGCAAGTCCTGTCGATTGGTTTCATGTTGAAGGACCCGCGCACCGCCATGATCTGGCGCGGCCCCATGGTGCAGCAAGCCTTGATGCAATTGCTGAAGCAGGCGCAGTGGGGCCCGTCGGCGGCCGATCCCGCGCCGCTCGACGTGCTGCTGATCGATATGCCCCCCGGCACGGGCGACGTGCAACTGTCGCTGGCGCAGCAGGTCAAGGTTGACGGCGCGCTCGTGGTTTCGACCCCGCAGGACCTCGCCCTGATCGATGCGCGCAAGGGCATCAACCTGTTTGAGAAGGTCCATGTCCCCGTCCTCGGGCTCATTGAAAATATGGCGACCTTCATCTGTTCGGCCTGCGGCACGGCCCACCCGATTTTTGGCACCGGCGGCGTCGCGGCGGAGGCGGCGAGCCTGGGCCTGCCGTTCCTGGGTGCCGTGCCGCTGACCCTGGCGCTGCGCTTGGCGAGCGACCAGGGCGTGCCCCTGCCGCGCCAGGCGCCCGACGACCCCGCGCTGGCCGAACTGCGCAAAATTGCCCGCACGCTCAAAGAGACGCTCGCCTAATGCCCGCACCTGTCCCCAATCCCGAAATTTTGCGCATCCGCCCCTACGTTCCAGGCCAGCACGGTGAGGAAACCGCCGACCTGAAACCCCTAAAGTTGAGCGCCAACGAAAGCGCCCTGGGCCCGTCGCCCAAGGCCGTGGCGGCCCTGCACGCGGCGGCGGCAACCGCGCACCGCTACCCCGACGGCGACGCCGCCGCCCTGCGCGCCGCACTGGCGGCGCGCTACGGCATCCCTGCCGATCAGATCGTGTGCGGGGCGGGGTCGGACGAGGTGATTGCCCTCACGTGCCAGGCCTATTTGCAACGGGGGGACGAGGTGGTCTATCCCGAGCACGGCTTTCTCATGTACGCCCTCTCGACCCTCGCCGCGGGCGGCGTGCCGCGCACCGCCCCCGAACGCGGGTTGCGGACCGACGTCGGGGCGCTGCTGGCAGCCGTCAGCGACAAGACCAAAATCGTGTTTCTGGCCAACCCCAACAACCCGACGGGGTCTTACATCAGCATGCGGGAGCTGGCGGAGTTGCAGGCGGGCCTGCCCGCGCATGTTTTGCTCGTCGTCGATGGTGCCTACCGCGAATACGTGGAACAGCCCGATTTTTCCACGGGTCTGGAGTTGGTGGCGGCGGGCAAGGAAAATGTGCTGGTCACGGGAACCCTGTCAAAAATATTCGGGCTCGGCGGGCTGCGGGTCGGGTGGGCCTATGGGGCACCCGCGCTGATCGACGTCTTGAATCGCGTCCGCGGCCCGTTCAATGTGGCGGCCCCCGCGCAGGCAGCAGCGGTGGCGGCACTCGGCGACCGAGCCTTTGAGGAGCGGGTCCGCCGCCTCAACAACGACCAACTCGCTCCCCTGACCCAGCGGTTGCAGGGCATGGGGCTGACGGTCTACCCCAGCGTCGCCAACTTCGTCCTGATCGATTTTGGTGAGGCGGCGCGGCGGGTGCAAGTCGATACGGCCCTGCAGGCCCAGGGCCTTTACCTCCGCCAAGTCGCGGCCTACGGCCTACCGACATGCTTGCGCATGACCTTGGGCACTGAGGCGGAAAACGCGCGGGTCCTCCAGGCCTTAACCCAGGCCTTATCAGGTTAACTTCACACTTGAACGGCGCGCCGTTCCAGGCTGCGCGCCAGCAGCAGCGTGGGCACCAGCGCCAGGGCGATCATGATCAGGCTCGGCGGGCCCGTGCGGCCTAGGTGCCCCGCTTCGGCGTGGCTATAGATGGTCATGGCCAGGGTATTGATGCCGACGGGTTGCAGGATCAGCGTCGCCGAGAGTTCTTTGATCGCGTCGATGAAGACCAGCAAGCCCGCGGTCAGCAAGGCGGGCCAAATCGCGGGCAGGATCACGAGGGTCAGGGTACGGAACGGCCCGCGCCCCAAGGTCCGCGACGCGGCGTCGAGGTTGGGGGAAATGCGCGTCAGCGCAGCCTCGATGCCGCCCCGCGCCAGGGCCATGAAGCGAATGGCGTAGGCAAAGACCAAGGGAAACCCCGAGGTGAAAATCACGAGGCCTAGATTGTAGGAAAACAGACGCTCCGACACGCTATCCAAAAAGTTGTCGAACCGAAGCACGGGGATCAGTAAGCCAATCCCGATCATGGTCCCAGGCACGGCATAGCCGCTGGCGGCAAGGCGGATCAGGCGCGCCAACCACCGCGCAGGGTTCAGCCGCGCTGCATAGACCAAGACGACGGCAAGGGTCAGCGTCAAGATCGCCCCGAGGCTGGCGAGCCACAGCGACGTTCCCACAGCCTGCCAGAGGTTTTGATCCAAAAACATCAAGGGCCGCGCCAGCGCCGCGCGCGCATGAACGAACAGGGGAATGCCAAAGCCGATCAGGGGCGGCACGGCGCAGAGGCCCGTCGCCGCCAGGCCCCATTTGCGGGGCAGCGGCGTTGGCACCGTGGAAATCTGGCCTCGACCCGCGTGTCGTTCAAAAAACACCGTGCGCGCGCGCGCGCGCCGTTCCATCGAAATCAGCGCGACAACGACCGCAAACAGGACCAGCGCAATGGCAGCGGCCCCGCCGAGGGACCCGCGATTGATCCAGACGTTTTCGATTTGAAAGGTCAGGGTAAAGACCCCGAGGTACGTGACCGCGCCGATGTCGTTCAAGGTTTCCATGAGGCACAGGATCACGCCCAGGATCAGGGCAGGCAGGGCCAGCGGGCCGATCACCCGAAACGCGACGGTCCAGGCGCCCGCGCCCAAAGTCCGCGCCACTTCGGCGACATGGGCACCCTGCAGGGCGAAGGTCGCGCGCACGGTCAGATAGACATAGGGGTAGAAAATGGCGGACAGAATCACGATGGCCCCGGGCAAAGATCGAAATTCGGGGAACCAATAGTGCCGATTGGTGATGCGCGGCACGTCGCTTAAGACGGTCTGTCCTAGTATCCACCGGAGGCCTTTTTGCACGGGACCTGCGAAGTCCAGGAACTCGACGAAACCGTAGGCGGCGATGTAGGGCGGCAGGGCCAGGGGCAGGACCACGACCCAGGCCATGAGGCGACGGCCAGGGAATCGGGTGAAGGTGATGAGGTAGGCAAGGCCCATGCCCGTGATCGCGGTCAAGGCGGCGACCCCTGCCATCAACTGCGCGGTCGTCCAGGCGGCGCGCGGCAAGACCGTTTGGGCAATTTTGACAAACTCAGCGCCGCCTGAGGTCAGGGCGAGATAGGCCAGAAACGCGATGGGGGTCAGGATCAGCGTCGCGATCAGCAGGGCGGCAAAGGTCCAGCCAGGATAGGAATGAGACACGCGCATCCGCTGCGCCCTAAGCATCAAACAAGATTTCGCAAGAGTCAGAACGCGTTTGGCCGCTCCCATAGGGAGGACGGGGTTTGGAGACGCATGGTAAGGGTCGGGCAATCAGTGGCAGGCGATTGTCATGGGCGCATACAGCCCCGCAATGCCTACCCCTCTCGGATTTGTTTAGTCGTTTAAGCCAACCCGATCGACCATTTCAGAGGCCGCCGCGCTGTTCGCCGCGATTTCTGTCAAGGCCAAGGTGTCGGGGTTTAAATCGCCAAAGCCCAGGACGATCTCCGATGCCGCGGCGTTGGGCGACACGGGATACTCGAAGACGATTTCGGCATAGATTTCCTGCGCCGCGTCCGAGGCGAGGAATTCCATGAGGGCCCGAGCCCCCGCTGGGTTCGGGCTGTTGGCCGCCATGGCCATGCCGGAGATGTTCATATGCGTGCCCCGATCGCCCGCGTTGGGCAGCACCACGTTCATGGCGGCGGCCCACTCTTTTTGCTCGGGCTCTTTGTCGTTGGTGAGCATAAGGCCGACGTAGTAAGTGTTGCCGAGGCCGATCATGCATTCGCCTTCATAAATGCCTTTGGCCTGGGCGCGGTCGTTGCCCGTTGGGGTACGGGCCTGGTTGGCCTTGAGACCTTGCATCCAGCTTTCGGTGGCCTCAGCACCAAGGTTGGCAATCAGGGACGCGAACAAGGCGTTGTTGTAAGGGTGCTGGCCATCGCGGTGGCAAACCAGGCCTGCGTAGGCAGGATCGGCCAAATCCTCGTAGGTCGCGGGCGGGTTGTCCAGGTCTTTCGACACATAGATGGCGCGGCCCCGCTGGGTTAGGCCGAACCAATGGTTCGCCTCGTCGCGATACTGCGCGGGGATGTGTCCTTTCACGGCCTCAGAATCCAAAGCCTGGGTGATGCCTGCGTTCTTCAACCCAACCAGGCGGCTGATATCGACGGTCAAAAACAGATCCGCAGGGGAATTGTCTCCTTCCTCCTGAACGCGCTCAATCATGCCTTTCTTGAGGTACACGGACTCAACCTCCATGCCGCTGGCGGCTTCAAACGCGTCCATGAGCGGCGCGATCAGGTCGGGCTGACGATAGGAATAGACGGTGACAGTTTCAGCGGAGGCGAGGCCGCCAAGGCCAAGGGCAGTCGCTGTGAGCAACAAACGAGTCATAAGGAGCTCCTTAGTGAGATATGAAATGAGGACTAAATTGGTCCTCATTCCCTTAGGCGGTCCAAATTTTCCTGTCTAGCGTCTAATTTGTCGAAAAGGCCCTTCGTTGTGTGTTGGGCCACGCCACTCCAGCATCGACGCGCGATGGCCTAACACAAGCGCGGAGTTTTAGGATCCATGGGACACAAAGCCCATAAGCGTGACCAGGCCTTCATCGGTTTCGTGCTGTCCCAGGTTCTTAAAACCCGCCTTGGCGTAGGCTCTGACCGCCCGCGTATTTTTCACTTCGGGGTCGATGACAACTTGCGGGGTGCCCGCATCTACGAGGTCCTGGGCGAACTGGCGAACCAACCCCGCCCCATGACCCTGCCCCAAAAACCTCGGCTCGCCAATAAACAGGTCGATGGCCCGCGTGCCCTGGGGCAAGTCCGCCAAGTGCGGCTGCATCCAATCCTGCACGCAGTAATCTTGTAGATAGGCAAAGGGCACATCCGCAAGGTGCACCAGGTGCAAATCGATCTTGGGGTCGGGCAAGTCGCCCGCGATCAGGTCGTACTGGCGTTGCGGGTCTCGCCACCAGGCGCGCACATGGGGTTCCTGCAGCCAAGTTTCGATCAGCGGCAGATCATCCTGAATCAGGGGCCGAAACTTGTACATCAAAGCAGCATTTTCAGCTTGAAGTCGGGCTCGCCGATGCGGTCGGCAAAGTCGGGTAGGTCTCGGCCAACCAGACGGCGCGCGGCAGCGAAGTCCGCGGCGCGGTTGACGCACTGGACCGCGCTTAGCCGATCCCCGTCAAATCCAAACAGCGAAAAGGCCGCCTGCTCTGGGGTGCCGCCAAAGGGCACGACGCGCACGTCTGGACGCCACAGCCCCACCATTTGCAACTTCCAATCGCCTTGGAACGACCAGAACCACGGCGGCGCGGCGGCGGGGCGATCCTGCCCCAAAATGTGGGCGGCGGCGCACTTGGCCCCATAGATGGCTTGGTCCACCGATTCCAGGCGCTGGGGCTGGGGCAGGAAGTCGTGGTCGGTCAGGGCCACATCGCCGATGGCGTAGAGGCCTGCGCGGGCCTGCCCATCGACGCAGACCTGGCCGTTGACATCGACGCGCAACTGGCCCGGCGCGCACAGGCCCAAATCGACCGCGAGTTCGTCATTTGCTTGCCCCCCCACGGCCATGAGGATCAGGTCAAACTGGGCCGCGGTCGCCAGCGATTGACCCATGTGGAAGGCGACGCCCTTGGCCTCCAGCGCTGCTTGCGAACTGGCGGCAACCGCGGGCGCGGCGGCGCGGCCCATGGGGTGCGCCGCCAGATCGTAGATGTGAATCGAGGCCACTTTGTCGGCGAGGGCTGCGGCGGTTTCCAGGCCGATGAAGCCCGCGCCCAAGACCAAAACCTTCGACTCGGCGCGCACCGCCGCTTGCAACCTGGCCGTATCGTCGAGGGTGCGCAAGACATGGGTTCGCTCGGGCGGAAACCCAGGCAAGACCCGTGGGCGCATGCCCGTGGCCAGGACCAAAATATCGTGCGCGGGCAAAGTGCTCGCGGTCAGTCGCGTGCCCAAATGCAGGCCGATCTTTTGGTCAGTATAGAAGGATTCGGGGCGCAAAAAGGTGCGCTCGGGGCTCTGCTCGCCCTTGAGAACGGCTTTGGAGAGCGGCGGCCGTTCGTAGGGGGGATGGGCTTCCTCGCCGTACAAATCGATGGTTCCCTCGAAACCGCCTTGGCGCAGGGAGATTGCAAGTTGGCAGGCCGCCTGACCCGCTCCAGCAACGATAAGTCTTGTCATAGAGAGGTGCCTAAGGCCCTTTTCGGAAGATTTGAAAGGTCAAAACACACGCCGAGGCGCCAATTTCCCACGTTTTTTACCTCGATTTACCTGGGTTGATCCCAAAACCAAGTGACGACTTTGGGCGCAGAACCTCGCGCGCGATTGATTTCAAACCGCACATAGGGGCGCGGGCTGGGCCGAACCGTGACGCGCGCAAAGGCCGCGAGCGCCCGCTTGGCCGCGTCCCTGTCCTGGAGGCCGATTTGGCAGCCCCGCAGGGTCGTGAGCTCTGGGCCTTGACGATTTCCCACCTGGTTTTCAGGCAAATGCGCAGGCGCCGCTTGCGCGGGGGATTGAAACAGCAGCGGGACTTGGGGGTCCCGACTGGCGCGTGCAACGGCGATGGTTTTGCCCGCGGGCAGATAGGGCGCGGCGTAGCCGAAGGTCGGCGTCGAAGACGCGCCCCGCCAGGCCAATCCCAGGGGCAATCCCTTGCCCCGGGCGCGATCAATCAGGCCCAGATCCTGGGTCGCTTGCGAAGGCGCACTGCCGTCGAGCCAAAGCAGCTCGATAAACATGTCGTCCAGGAAGGCGCATAGATTGGTCGTGCCTTGACCAGGATGCACGCGGGAAAAGGTCGCGCGCAGCCCCGCCGCCGCAAACCGCCGCTCGGCGCAGGCCCGACTGGGGACGAATAGGAACACATGATCCAGGTCCATTTGGACCCTGCCCCTTGATACGCTTAAAAAACCAAACGCCTCAGGTTTCGGTGGTGGGCGGGGTTTCCTCGGGCTCGGTTTCGTCGTCCTCGATCCGCGCGACGCTGACGATTTTCTCGCCCTCGGCGACGCGGAATAGCCAAACCCCGCGTGTGTTTCGGCCCGCGATACGAACGTCGCGCACGGGGGTGCGGATCAGTTGACCGCCGTCGGAAACGATCATGAGTTGATCGTCGTCTTGTATCGGGAAGGCCGCAACAGCGACGGTGCGCCCCGCGGCTTGGCTACGACCGCGGTCCAAGTTCATGAGTTCTACGCCTTTGCCGCCGCGCGCGGTGATGCGGTATTCGTAAAGGGAGGAGCGTTTGCCCAAGCCATCTTCGGCGACGGTCAGCAGGTACTGATCAGCGGCTTCCAATTCCGCTAGGCGCTCGGCTGACAGGCCCGTGGCCTCGAAATCGGCAGCGCCTTCCTCCTGCGCGCGGCGCAGGGCGGCGACGTGCCGCAGGTAGGCGTCCCGTTCCTCGACCGTGGCGTCGCTGTGGTTGACGATGGTCATGGAGATCAGGCGGTCACTGCCCGCCAAAGCGA
Source organism: Alphaproteobacteria bacterium (assembly GCA_965229645.1). Classification (GTDB taxonomy): domain Bacteria; phylum Pseudomonadota; class Alphaproteobacteria; order UBA7985; family UBA7985; genus CAXQZM01. The sequence continues at coordinate 1,533,583 of OZ245893.1, read as the reverse complement.
TGCCGCGCACGCCCATGGAGGCGCGCGATTGGAACACGCGCACATCCGCGACGGCGAAGCGAATCGCCTTGCCCGCTTTGGTCGCCAGCAAAATATCTTGGTCCTCGCGCGCGATCGCGACGTTGACCAGGCTTTCGCCAGCTTCTAACTTCATGGCGATTTTGCCGTTGGCGCGCACGTTGAGGAAGTCGGCCAGCTTGTTGCGCCGCACCGACCCTTTGGAGGTGGCGAAGATCACGTCCAGTTCTGCGGCCTCTTCTTCGGTTTCGGGCAGGGGCAAAAAGGCCGAGATGGACTGACCCGCCGCCAGCGGCAGCACGTTGACCATAGCTTTGCCGCGCGACTGCGGTGTCCCAGCGGGCAGGCGAAAGACCTTCATCTTGTAGGCCATGCCGTCGGTTGAGAAAAACAGCACGGGCGTATGGGTGTTGCAAACCAGCAACTGCGTGACGAAGTCTTCGTCCTTGGTGCTCATGCCCGTGCGGCCCTTGCCGCCGCGTCGCTGCGCGCGATAGGTTTCCAGCGGGACGCGCTTGACATAGCCGCCGTGCGACACGGTCACCACCATTTCCTCGCGCGGGATCAGTTCCTCAACGTCGATATCGCCGTCAAAGTCCTCGATGCGCGTGCGCCGGGGGTGGCCGTAAGCGGCCTTAACCGCTTGCAACTCGGCGACCAGAATCGCCACCACCCGCTCGGCCTTGGCGAGGATATCGAGCAAGTCCTCAATCTTCACCGCCAGGTCTTTGAGTTCTTCGCCGATTTTCTCCCGCTCCAGCCCCGTCAAGCGCGACAGCTGCAGCGCCAGAATGCCTTGGGCTTGGCGCTCGGACAAGAAGTAGGAACGGCCATCGGCCTCCATGCTATGTTCGGGATCGTCGATCAGCTTGATATAGCCTGCCACGTCGGTGGCATCCCACTGGCGCGCCATCAACTGCGCTTTGGCGGTGGCCGGGTCGGGCGCGCGCCGGATCAACTCGATCACTTCGTCGATATTGGCGACGGCCACGGCCAGGCCGACCAAGATGTGCGAGCGGCGGCGCGCCTCTTCCAATTCGTAGGCGGTGCGGCGGGTAATGACCTCTTCGCGGAACTGGACGAAGGCCTGGATGATGCGCCGCAAATTCAGCATCTCGGGCCGACCGCCATCGATGGCGAGCATATTGCAGCCGAAGGAGGTTTGCAGCTGCGTATGCCGCCACAGTTGGTTCAAGACGACATCGGCCTGATGGTCGCGCTTGATATCGACGGCGAGGCGCAAGCCCTCGCGGTCGGACTCGTCGCGCACCTCGGCGATACCCTCTATGACCTTGTCCTTGGCGAGCTGGCTGATGTGGCCGACCACCTTGGCCTTGTTCACTTGGTAGGGCATTTCGGTGAAGATGATTTGCTCGCGGTCGTTGCCGCGCGCAACAATTTCTGCCGTGGCGCGCATGAGCACCGATCCGCGCCCCGTGTGGTAGGCATTGCGAATGCCCGAGCGGCCCAAAATCGCGCCGCCCGTGGGGAAGTCGGGACCCGGTATGATTTCCATGAGCTCGTCGATGCCGACGTCGCGGTTTTCGGCGTAGGCGATGCAGGCATCGATGGCCTCTGAAAGATTGTGCGGCGGCACATTGGTGGCCATACCAACGGCGATTCCGCCCGCCCCGTTGACCAAGAAATTGGGGAACTGCGCTGGCAGAACTTGCGGTTCGGTCGTGCTTTCGTCGTAGTTGGGCTGGAAATCGACCGTATCCTTGTCGATATCGTCCAGCATTTGGCTGGCGATGCGGGTCAAGCGGCTTTCGGTATAGCGCATGGCGGCGGGGGGGTCGTCGTCGACGGACCCGAAATTTCCCTGGCCGTCGATCAAGCGCACCGACATGGAAAAGGGCTGGGCCATGCGCACCAGCGTCAAATAAATCGCTGCGTCGCCGTGGGGATGGTAATTCCCCATGACGTCGCCAACGGCCTTGGCCGACTTGCGGTAGGCGCGGTTCCAGTCGTAACCGCCTTCCTTCATGGCGTAGAGAATCCGCCGATGCACGGGCTTTAAGCCGTCGCGCACATCGGGCAAGGCCCGCGACACGATGACGGACATGGCATAGTCCAGGTAGGACCGTTGCATCTCATCTTCGAGCCGAATGGGCTCAATGTCGGAGGGCGCGGGGGCGGCGCTAGGCTCGGGGAGGTCTGACTCGTCGCTCATGGCCCGCGACTAGCATCGGCCAGGCGAAAAAACCACAGCGGAATAGGGATCGGCGGCGCACAATCGCCGCCACCCTGATCCGAACGCGCTCGTGCTAAAAGTGGCTTAGCGCCCCGTAGATCAGGGTCAGGATCATCAAGACCACAGGGGCGACGCGCGCGGCGTTTGGTGCGCCATGTCTTATCTGCATGAACAGGGTTGAGATCTGCGAGACCAGCAGGCCACCGAGGGCAAACATGAGCGTCCTGGTATCGATGGTTTCTGGGAACAAGAGGTTCCCAATCACGATCAGGGCGATCACCGCCATTCCAGCGCCGTTGACCGTCATGATGGTTGGGTTTTGCTGCAACATGGCCCCAAACCACTTTTTCGCGCCGTCGGTTTTCAAGAGCAAGCCAGCCGCCATGGCGGCGACCCACGCCGCGATCGCAAGCCCAAGAACTGTGCTAAGGAACGCCATAGTTGTCCTCCTCTGATCGAATGCCCTGAACCTACAAGCCTCGCACCAAGGATGTCAATCCGTAACCCAAAAAGTTGACCCTGAAGTTAGGCGATCAACTGTTGGGTTGCGCAATGAATGCCGCCGCCAAGTTCCCCCAGAATATCAACGTTGAGCGATATGATTTCCCGACCTGGATAGGCCTCGCGCAGGGCGGCAACGGCGGCGGCATCCGTCTCCGTGTCGCCAAATTCAGCGACGAGCAGCGCACCGTTGCAGACATAGTGGTTCACGTGGGCGGCGGCAAAGTCGCAACTGCTGGTGCTGTCCGAGCCACCGGCTTTTTGGTGTAATCCTCGAGAACAGCTTCGATCCGCTTCAACAGCGGTTCGAAGCCAGAAAAATTCACGGTCTTACACTTCGCGCGCACGACACGATTCGCAAAATACGTCTTGCCGTAATGCCTTTCGTTTTCATGATCCTTCTTTCGATCAAATGATTTCCCATTGAGTTTAGTCTCCAGCAGGGTTTTCTCGAACAAGTCCTCAATCTCTCTCGGTTGGGCTGGTTCTCCTTCTGGAACCTTTACCAGATAGAGATTTTCACAAAGATGATAATAGGGTTTGGTTGTTTCCTCTGTGATCTTGGTGCCACTCTTCTTTCCTGCGCTCTTAAAGACTTTCTCAGGGCCACTATCATTGTCACAGAGGATAATCACGGGGTAGGCGATTGTCTTGTGAGCATATTTCTCCAGCCTATTTGTATAGCTAGATATCAACGTGTCTTGTCCAGCGGCGCCGTTGCCGAGGTTCAAGATATCCCGCAACGTGCCAGTTGGCTTCAAGAAATGAACCAACTGCATGAACTTTCCGCCCTCCTCCTTTCCAAGGAGCGGGAACTTCTCGACCAGTGAGCGGATGGCGCATTTCAAATAAATGATGTCCGAGATGCCTTCGGTCACTATAAGCGGCGCTTTGGGCGTGGCGAAGTATTTGTAGAATAGGAACTTTCGATACAGTTCTTTGGGCGCGTGTGGTGGTTTGAATTCCCCTGCGTCCTTAGCGGATTTTTTCAACTTTGGTTCACGATCGAGACGTTCCTTAACGAAGTAGATATGCGACAATGCCCCCTCTAAGGGGTTCAGATTATCGATGGCGTTGGCAGGGTCATCGCCTGGCTTGAAATAGGATCCTGTCTGGAAGAGCGCGTTGCACATGGCTCGTGCTGTGCGGTAATAGTCCTGATTGACATTAACCTTTTGGTTGACCACCAACCCTGTGACGATTTGGCGTGAGCGGCGATAAGACATACGCGTCTTAACTGGATTGATCAAGAACCCAGATTTCTCGATTTCCTTCCTAAGCTTGCTTCCCACCTCCCAATCAGCGCCGTGCAGGTTGACGGCAACGTCGGTCGGGAAGATCTTTTCGTTGGTCGAAAAGGTTAGATCATCCGCGTAGCGCGTATATGTGCAGCGCGCATCGCGCGCTAGCGCGAGAAGTCGTGAGTCCAGGATATTGCCGACTAAATTCGATATAATCGGCGAACAGGGGCTACCCTGCGGCAGTTCATTTTCATGGCATGCGATCTGTGCAATGACTGTAGCAGCCTTGGGCTCCAGCGAGAACATAGAATCGCGGATGAAGAAGCCGCGCACGCGCCCGAAATTAATCGTGCCGAAGAAATTTTCCAAATCGAGATTGAAGATGAAACGCCGCCGCCTGTGCACTTCAGCATTGGAGACGATGGTGCGGCCTCGATGAAAGCCATGCGACGCAAACCAAAGGCGTCGGTCAGTTTTCATTTTCTCATGCACGCAGTCATAGAGTAACTTGGAAAGGCGGGTCTGAAGCGAAGCGAGCCGCGGTTCGGGGGCATGAATGGTGCGCACGCCGCCCGATTTCTTTGGGATATCAAAGGACCTGTACTTCTTACCCGCATCCATCTTGTAAAGGACGTAACTAACACCCCTTGGGGTGAAGCCAAGCAGCTTGGCAATGTCCGCCAGACTCTTTGCCTCGTGTAGCTTTTCTAATGAACTCAAATGCCTACGCTCCTGGTTTGGCGCTTACGGGCACTCTTACGCGAGTGTCACCGGTACACCGAATGACCGCAAGGGAACATGAAGGCAAGCAGCATGCCTACCATCGTTTTCATTTGCCGCGATTCGCGGCAGGAAGTCTGCCCGTAAGCCACGGGTATATAGCAAGAAATCAGCACACCAGCAAGTGCTCGTCTTGCGATGAACAGAAAGGAGTTTCGTCGTCTGTCTCTGACTCCTTCGGTAAGACATTGGGAAGCGGCGTGCTCATGACGACATAGAGGTCGAGGATATCATTCTGGCCAATGAACATAATTTGGGAACGCGTAGTCGCGTCCAGTCGGGTGCTGAGCTAATTCTTTGTCGCCTCGGTAATTTCGTCGCCGCAGGCGATGAAGCCATGATCGACAAATCCAAAAACTGTGTTAGGTATCAACCTAATCTACAAGCTTCGCACCAAGGATGTCAATCCGTAACCAAAAAGATGACGCCGAAGCTAAGCGATCAACTGTTGGGTTGCGCAATGAATGCCGCCGCCAAGCTCCCCAAGGATATCGACATTGAGCGGGACGATCTCTCGACCAGGATAGGCCGCGCGCACGGCGGCAACGGCGGCGGTATCCATGTCCGTGTCGCCAAATTCGGCGACGAGCAGTGCGCCGTTGCAGACATAGTAGTTCACGTAAGAGGCGACAAAGTCGTAGCTGCGGACCCGGCGATACACGGGTTCGTAAATCTGGGTAAGGTTTAAGTCTGCGGCCTTCAGCGTCGCCACGGTTTTCTGGGCTGCCCGATGAAAGGGGTCGTAAGGATCGGGGTCGCGGGGCAGGTTCACCAGCACGCGACTTGGTCCCGTAAAGCGCGCCAGAGAGTCAATATGGTAGTCCGTGATGTCTTGCCCAGCGAGCCCAGGCGCCCAAATCACATGGCTGGCACCGTAGGCCTGTTCTAACCTCCGACTCACCTCGGCCTTGGTCATTCCAGGGTTGCGGTTCCGATTGATCCAAGAACTTTCGTGCGCCAGGAGGGTGCCGTGGCCGTCTTGTTCAACGCCGCCGCCTTCGCCGACCAGACCCGTTTCAAGGTAAGGAAAGTCCAGCGAATCCGCCACCGCGCGGGCGATGCGGGCATCTAGGTCATGGACTTGCTTGCCGCCCCAGCCGTTGAATTGTATCCCCACGACCGCGCGCTGCCCCGACGGGTCGCGGGCGACCAGTGGCCCAGAATCGCGACACCACAGGTCTTGCGTTGCCATGTCCCAAAGCGTCACATTGGCGCCGACCTGGCGGCGGATCTGCGCGTGGTGCGCGCGATCGGCGAGCAGGATAAGAGGCTCAAAGTCCGCGATGGTGTTGGCGATCAAGGCGATGCTCGCCTGCGTTTCGCGCAGAAACCAACTATCCCCGTAGATCGACAGGGTTGAAGGCCACTGCATGAACGTGGCCTCGTGGGGCGCGTCCTCGGCTGGAACTTTGAATCGGTCTGGGGACTGCGCCTGACCGTGCGACGGCAGCGCGCCCGCGCCCAGGGATCCCGCTGCAAGTTGTAAGAATTTTCGACGCCCGAGCATGCGATTTCCTGGCGCAGATTTAGACAAAGTACAAGTGGGCGGTTCCCACGCGCGCTTCGGAGGTAGAGGAGGCTTCAACGCGCAGGTGAAGGGCTTGGGCGCGAAGTTATGGCCAAATCTCGTGGTTAGCGTGGATGTTCCTTGGGATCGATTGTTCCAATCGACCTGGGACCCGATATGGGTAGCGAACCCATATTAGACCAAGTCACGTTCCCTACAGATTAAATCCTTATAGAGTTGTCGTAGCTGGTGGAAAATGGGGCCTGCTTTCCCGTCACCAATTCTGCGGCCATCTATTTCAAATACAGGCGTTTGAGCCCCGAAGGTCCCTGTTAAGAAGGCTTCATCAGCACCGTAAGTGTCCACTAGGGAGTAATTTCGCTCGCAGACGGGTATAGAATTTGCTTTGCATAGGTCGATGACCTTCTGGCGCGTAATGCCGTTCATGCAATGGTCACCGCGGGAGGTCCAAACCTCACCTTTTCGAACAATAAAGAAGTTGCAGGCGTTGGTCGTGTTCACAAAACCAAAGGGATCAAGCATGAGTGCCTCATCCGCGCCAGATCGGATCGCGTGGTTCAAGGCAATAATGCAGTTTAGCTTGGAATGCGAATTGAGTTTCGCATCTTGGGTCAGCGGTAAGCCCCGATGATGTGGGACAGTGCAAAGCCGAATTCCACGTTCGATGATGGTCTCATCGGGTTTAGAGTGCTCGGCAATTATGACAATCGTTGCGCCAAATATGCTAAGGTGGGGGTGCTGGAACGGCTTCTTCTTCTTTCCGCGCGTAATCATCAAACGTATATGGACATGGGTTTGCATCTGGTTTGCCGCCAGGGTTACAAAAATTGCGTCGATCAATTCCTGGCGCGATTTCCCTATGTCTAGATCGATGTATAGGGCTGCCTCATAAAGCCGATCCAAATGCTCATCCAAAAAGGCAATATGGCCGTCGTACAGGCGCAGGCCTTCCCAGATCCCATCGCCGAGCATGAAGCCGCTGTCATAGACCGAAACCAATGCCTTATCACGATGAACAATCTCGCCATCGACGTAAATCAAGATATCTTTGTTGCGACCATCTTCGGCCGCGTCATGAGTAGAAACAGGATTGGTTTCAAGCATTCCTAAGTCTCAAAAACTGATAGGGGGGCCGTAGCCCCCCAAACTTAGAATAGCAAAGCAAATTAAAACAACAATTCGCGTTGAATGACGGGGGACGCCTGGGGATCGAGCCCGAACTCCGCCAGGAACTCTTCGTACCAACGCTGGGTGCGACCCGTTTCGTAGTAGTAGAAGATGGTATGGCTGATCCAGTCTCGGAACGTTTTGTCGTCCTCACGGCGAACGGCAATCGACGACGGCGAACTGAAGGCAGGTGTCGGGATCACAATCTTGCCGCTGCCAAACCTCTTCTGCGCCGCTAGCAAAGGCGGGTGGAATAGGGACACCGCATCAACCCGGCCCGATTGGAACGCGGCAAGAGATGCGCCATTATCAGGGAACCGCTGGATGTTTGCATTGGGAATTGTACGCGTCAAAAATGCATCCATGCTGGTTGCCTGCGGCACGGCGACGGTGACGTCAGGCGTGTTCAAGTCTTCCCATGTTGCCACCTCTAGGTCGTCCCGAGCCAAAACGGCCAACGATATATAGAGCAGTGGCTGGAACGGATAATCGACAACTATGGCCCGTTGTGGCGTGGCATCCAGGAACATCATGTCTATTTTGTCCGCCTGGAGCGCCGCAATGGCGGTGGCCCATGTCACCTCTACCGTTTCCAGGTCGACCCCTAACTCATCCGCCATGGATTGGCCGACGGAAACAATCAAACCGCTATCCCACTCACCAGTTTGTGGGTTCTTGGAAAACCAAGGGGGCGCCTGCGTCACGCCCATGCGAAGCGTGCCAGATGACTGAATATTTTCCCAGGTTGACTGCGCAGACGCAATACCTGCCATTGTGGCAGATGCGGCCAGGATTGATGCTAGGCCGATGCCCAGTCTTGATACTAAACTTCTCATGGCTTCTTCTTTCTTACTTATAAGTTATGGTGAACGGACTTAACCAGTAAGACGAATAGCAGGCCGACTGGGCAGACGCAATAGCGGCGCAATACCTGTCATTAGGGTTGCCAGGGTTAGGGTCTTTGAACCAAATCAGGCCTTGCTCGCCTTAGTTGAGCAGGAATTGGGCGCCAGTCTGAAGGCGTTCCTATACGAACCGAGACAAAATTCAGTGCCGTTCTGCGACTTGTCCTTTTGCACCGCGTGGAAATCTTCGCCCCAGGCCAACTTAATCGGGCAACTTAAAAAGCGAGTGCCCCTCAAGGAACTCCCGCATCCTACTTGTCGTGGGCGTTTTCAACACTTTCCTGGGATCGCCTTGCTCATGGATGATCCCTTCGTTCAAGAAAAGGACCCTGTTTGCAACATGATACGCAAAGCCCAATTCGTGCGTCACAACCAGCATGGTCATGCCTTCATCTGCCAACTGGCGCATGGTTTTTAGCACTTCGCCAACCAGTTCTGGGTCTAAGGCCGAGGTGACTTCGTCAAACAGCATGACATCTGGGTCCATGGCAAGGGCGCGTGCAATGGCCACACGCTGCTTTTGTCCACCAGATAGCCTTGACGGATACTCTCCCGCCTTATCGGCCAAGCCGACCCTTTCCAGCTGTTTTTTGGCCGTTTCTTCGGCCTGCTTGCGCGACCGTTTCAGGACAACAAGTTGTCCCTCCATGACATTCTCCACCACAGTCTTATGCGGAAAGAGATTGAAATGTTGAAACACCATGCCGATCCGGGTTCGGATTTGGCACAGTTCGCTTTCGCGGTAGTGCATTTGGCTGCCGCGCTGGGTGCCGATCAGCTCACCATGCAGATAGATGCGACCTTGGGAGGGTGTTTCCATAAAGTTCACGCATCGCAACAAGGTACTTTTCCCCGAACCAGAGGATCCAAGCAAAACTACGGCTTCCCCTTTTTGAACCTGCAGGCTAATCCCCTTTAGGACCTCCAGCTTGTCAAAGCTCTTGTGCAAGTTTTCGATGCGGACAATCTCAGACATAAGTTAATCACTTCTGCGCAAAACGCGTTCCAATACATAGGTTCCCTGAACCACAGGGTATAAGACAACAAAGAAAATCAGCGCGACAGCAGTATAGGCCTCAATGGGATTGAAGTTGAGATCGGCAATCAGCTTAGCCTGGTTAAGCGTTTCAACATAGGCAACGACGGACGCCAAAGTAGACATCTTAAACACCTCGATTCCACGATTGGTGAGTGCAGGCAGGATTCGTTTAATCGCCACAGGTAAAATAATGCGTCGCATCGTATGACCGTAGCTCATGCCGATGGCCTTTCCCGCCTCCCATTGGCCAGGATCAATGGATTGGATGCCAGCGCGGTATATTTCGGCTGAAAAAGCCATGGTATTCAATGAAATGCCCAGGACAGCTGCCAAAAATGGATCAACCTCGATGCCCGTTAGAATCGGAAAGGCGTAAAAGAACCAGATGATTTGAACCAAGACCGGTGTATTGCGAAACACTTCCACAAACGCCATTGCGGGCCATCGCAGGTACCTGGACTTGGCATATCGACACAGCCCAACTAGTAGGCCACCGCCAAGTCCTAGAACGACCGTCACCAAGAAAATAAGAACCGTTCCTTGAAGACCAACCCACAGGACGGGCCAGTAGTCAATTATGGAAGCGAAATCCCAACGATAGTTCATGTCATCGTACCGTAGATTCGCCAGATCGGGCTAGACGATATTCAACGAGAATCGACAGTTGGCTAAAAATAAAGATCAGCAAGAAATAGATTAGCGCGATGATCGTATAGACCTCAAGAGGACGGAAAGTTTTTTGGGCAAGGTCATTTGCCTGAAACATGAGGTCGGTGTATGAAACCGTAGAAACCAAAGTTGTGGTCTTCAGCAGTTCAATCGACCTTTCCATAAAGGCTGGAATCATGCGTTTGATTGCCTGCGGCAGAACGATCCGTTGTAAAGATTGCCGCTGCGTCATCCCGATGGCTTTCGCGCCTTCCCATTGACCCCGTTCGATTGACTGAATACCGCTACGAAAAATCTCGGCAAAGAAGGCGGATGACTGGATGGAAAAGGTAAGGACCGCTGCGACAAGTGGGGTCATGTAGACGTTGACTAAAATGGGAAAGGCAAAGAAAAACCAAAACAACTGTACCAGGGGCGGCGTGGTACGGAAAAACTCCACAATGAATGAAGCTATGCCAGAAACAAGCCGAATGCCCGATAGGCGTAATAGGGCCAAAACCAGCCCAAGGGGGACGCCAAAAAAAAGTGCGAGAGCGGTAACTTTGAGAGTGTTTAGCAAGCCAAGCAGCAACAGGTCATAATCTGCCAATACAGCGAGAAAGTTCCATTCGACCATATGGATTCAAACACCTTCATACATTCAGGTTGCGCCGCGTGGAATTTCTTGGTATCATGCGGTGTCGCAATTGTCAATGATCTTAATCGATTGTTGTTAAAAGGACTCGTATGTCGAAACCCAATATCTTGTTCATTCAGGTTGACCAACTCACGGCAAGGTCGCTTCGGGCCTACGGCAACGCCTTTTGCATAAGTCCGAACCTGGATCGATTGGCAGAACAGGGCGTTGTTTTCGAGAATGCTTATTGCAACTTTCCCCTCTGCTCACCATCGCGGGCGTCCATGGCCACAGGTCAGCTTTGCTCAAAAATCGGCGCTTATGACAACGCTGCAGAACTTCCAGCGACGATACCAACCTACGCGCACTATCTGCGTAACTTTGGGTATCAGACCGCCCTATCGGGCAAGATGCACTTTATTGGGCCAGATCAATATCACGGCTTTGAGCAGCGTTTGACGCCAGATCTATATCCAGCAGATTTTTCCTGGGTCCCGAATTGGGGCGATGAAGGTGAGCGTGATACCAACGATCCTCGATCTGTCTTGATTTCAGGGATTTGTGAACGTAGCGTTCAGATAGATTTTGATGAAGAGGCAACTTTTAGGGCCGTCAACTATCTTTACGACGTGGCGCGTTCGGATGATCAGCGGCCTTTCTTCTTGCAAGTATCTTATACCCATCCCCACGAACCTTATTTGTGCCAGAAGGAGTATTGGGATCTTTATGAGGGCGCCGACATACCAGCGCCCAGTGTTGGCGCCATGAGTGAGGCGCAACATGACGCACATTCCGTCAGACTTCTCAAAGACTTTGGTATGCTGGATTTTGAATTTGATATGGAAGATGTAAAGAGAGCTCGGCGGGCGCACTACGGGGCCATCAGCTACCTGGATCAGATGATTGGGCGGATCATTGATACGCTGAAAGCGGTCGGAAAATTTGAGTCCACTGCACTGATCTTTACATCCGATCATGGTGAAATGCTGGGCGAGCGGGGCATGTGGTTCAAGAAACATTTTTTCGAACCCTCCCTTCGCGTTCCTTTATTTATTTCCGCACCATGGATTGAGCCGCAGAGGGTCCGCGAGCTGGTCTCTCTGGTAGACCTGTTGCCGACCTTCAATGGGTTCGCGACCGAAACAAACTGGCAGTCAGACGTCGAAATGCTGGATGGCATTGATTTGCGCGCGCTCCTGAATAAGGGCAATCCTTCACCGCGTCGTGCGGTCTACGCGGAGTATTTGGCGGAAGCGACTCTGGCGCCGATTTTCATGATCCGAAGGGGAGCCTTTAAGTTTATCGCTTCGTCCAGAGATCCCGTCCTGCTTTTTAATGTTGAACAGGATCCTGATGAACTGGAAAACCTCGCGGAAGAGCATGAGTATACCGACCTAGTAGCTCAGTTTGTTCAAGAAGCCGAACTGAAGTGGGATGAGGAAAAGCTGACAAGGGATATCATCCTAAGCCAAAAACGACGACGGCTTGTTCTCGGTTCAAATCGCAATGGAACGCCGCCGCGATGGAACCATGGTGAAAACCCTGGGGAGAAGGTCGCCTGGTATCGCGGCGAGCAGGGCTATAGCGAATGGGCTTTTGACTATTTGGCAAGGCCTGAATAATATCAGCGGCGACTGAGAATGACGCTTTTGATCGCTGGTATAATACCAGCGGCGACCCAGAGTGACTCTAATGATCGCTGGTATAAGGGCCGCGACTGCGGCCCCCGCAGCAGCCCCGAGAATAGCGCGAAAGCGCCTCGGGGTATAAGCGAAGGCCCTGTCGGAGGCGAAACGCGAAGCGTTTCTGCCGTGAGACACAAAACGGCCAAAAAAGTGTCAACTTTTTTTTGCCGTTGGTATAAGCCCTACGGTTTGATTGGAAGGACGGGAGTCTCTCAATACGCTGTATCCTGCATACGGCCCACATGCAGATAGCGACCCTGCCCCCGATCCTCAAAGCGGAGTGTCAGCGCTGTGGCGGGCCGAAGGGGGCCTAAGCGGTCGCCCCATTCAATCAGCGCCAAGCCGTTTTCGAGGATGGGCTCCAGGCCCAACTCCCAGATCTCCTCGGGATCGGTAAGGCGGTAAAGGTCAAAGTGCCCCACCGTTCCCAGGGCGCGCTCGTAAGTTTGTACCAAGGTATAGGTGGGGCTCGGGACGGGTTCCTGGGCGCACGACTGCCCTTTGGGGCCTGGAAGGGCTTGAATGAGGGCGCGGGCGAACGTGGATTTGCCAGCGCCGAGGGGGCCGTCGAGCAGGATGATTTGGCGGGTGTGGAGCTTTGGCGCCAGGGCCTTGGCGGCGGCGATGGTCGCCGCTTCGCTCGCCAAAAATTGGCTTTCAAGCAACCGATTGTACCCAGGCCAGGTCTTCTGCTGTCAGGCGCGCGCCGAAAATTTGGATGATGGCGGCGGCGGCGGCCGAACCGAGCAAGGCGCAGGTTTGCAAATCCTGGCCAGTGGTGAAGCCGTAGAGGAAACCCGCGGCAAACAGATCGCCCGCGCCCGTTGTATCGACGCGATGTTTGACGGGTACGATGGGGCAAGGAATGGTTTGGGTCGCGGTGATGGTTTCCGACCCCTTGACCCCTTTGGTAAGCACAGCAATCTCGACTTTGCCCCGGATACGTTCGCGCGCGGCGGCGTATTCGCATTGGTAAAGCGCGCAGATTTCGTCGGCATTGGCGAACAAAATATCAATGTCGCGTTCGATCAGCTGCTTAAATTCGTCGCGAAACCGCTCGACACAAAAGGGGTCCGATAGGGACAGCGCGGTTTTTTGGCCTGCCTTGTGCGCCAACTTGATGGCCTTGCGGAAGGCGGCTTTGGCAGCCTCCATATCCCATAGATACCCTTCCATATAGGTGATGGCGGAATTTTGGACCAAGTCGGGGTCGATGTCGTCAGGCCCTAAATTGACGCAAGCGCCCAAGTAGGTGTTCATGGTACGCTGATGGTCGGGCGTGACGAAAATCAAGGAACGGGCGGTTGCAGGACCCTCGCTCGCCATGGCCGTGCTAAAGTGCACCTGCGAACGGCGCATGGACTCCGCAAAGGCCCGCCCCAGTAAGTCGTCCTTGACCTTGCCGATGTAGGCGGAGCGGGCACCCAGCCCCGCGAGGCCAACGGCGGTATTGCCGGCGGAACCACCGCTCTCTTCGACGCGCTTGAGCATGACCGATGTGAGATAGTCGGCGCGCGCTTCGTCGATTAGGGTCATGCTGCCCTTGTTGAGATCGAACTCTGCCACGGCGCTTTCGGGCGCTTCCGACAAAACGTCGATAATGGCGTTGCCAATGGAACAAACGTGAAATCGAGGCGAAGCGGTCATAGGCAGAGGCCCCTAATGCCAACGGCCAAAAAAGTTGACACTTTTTTGTGTCTCACGGCAGAAACGCTTTGCGTTTCGCCTGTTTTGGGTTGCGGTCTCTACTCGCTCGCACCGCTCGCTCAGCCCGACCGCAGGACGGGACCTTCGCTTTACCCCGAGGCGCTTTCTTAGCTTGTCTCGGGGCCGCTACGGGGGCCGCAGTCGCGGCCCTATACCAGCGAACATAAGAGCCCTTCTAAGTCGTCGCTGGTATAACTGTTTTGCCCCGCCGATGAAAAGCCCTTGACCTTCACTCCTGGACAGAAAAGAGACGCCCATGACCTCCGCGACCCTGATCATTCCCGCCCGCTGGGCGTCCTCACGGTTTGAGGGCAAGCCTCTGACCGCGGATCTGGAAGGGCCCGATGGCACGCAGGCGCCCCTGATTTGGTGGACCTACCAAGCGGCCCTTCGCGCCGTGCCAACTGCGCACGTCTGGATCGCCACCGACGATGCGCGTATCGCCGATACGGCCCAAGACTTTGGGGCGCAGGCGATTCTGACCGACGCGGCCTGCCGCAATGGGACCGAGCGGGTGCAGCAAGCCGCAGAGCGCTTGGGTTTGCGTAGCCAAGACCTGGTCGTCAATTTTCAAGGCGATGCGCCTTTGACGCCCGCGCACTTCGTCACGGCCCTGATTGAGGCCATGGCGGGCGATCCCGACTGCTTGGTCGCGACCCCCGCGCTGCGGTGCCATGCTACCACGCTGGCTCGCTTGCGCGACCAGCGCGCGCGCGGGCTGGTCGGTGGGACCACGCTGGTGGCCTCCAAGACGGGACGCGCGCTCTACTTCTCTAAGGAAGTTCTGCCCTTCGCCGATCACCTCGATCCGCAGGCGCGCACCCCGTTGCCCGTATTTCACCACGTTGGCCTCTATGCCTACCGCAAGAGCGCGCTCGATACCTACGTTCGTTTGGCCCCCAGCCCCTTAGAACAAATCGAGGGGTTGGAGCAGTTGCGGTTCTTGGAACACGACATGGCCCTAAAGTGTGTCGAAGTCGATGCGGGCGACCAGGTGTTTTGGGAGGTCAACAATCCTGAAGATGTGGCCGTGGTGAACCAAGCCTTGCAAGGCTTGGGCCGCGATTATACCAGCGGCGACCTGGAATGACTCTTATGTTCGCTGGTATAAGGGCCGCGACCGCGGCCCCCGTAGCGGCCCCGAGAATAGCGCGAAAGCGCCTCGGGGTATAAGCGGAGGCCCCGTCGGAGGCGAAACGCGAAGCGTTTCTGCCGCGAGACACAAAACGGTCCTAAAAATGTCAATTTTTAGGGCCGTTGGTACAAGTTTTGATCGTCGGTTTCCAAGGTCAGGTGGCGGTTGATCCAGGCGCTGTTGATGAGGCCGAACGAGGCCCAAACGATGACGGTCACGGTCCCGCCCTTTGACAAGAGCGCGAGCGGCATGCCGACGACGGGCAAGAGTGAGAGCACCATCATAAAATTGATGGTGGCGTAGAGCCCAAAATTGATCGCGGCGCCGAGCGCGAGAAACCGGGTAAATTGCGCCCTGCACGACACGGCAACGCCAAACCCGAACAGAACAAGGGTCGCGATTAGGGCCAGCAAGGCCAAGGTCCCAGCAAGGCCAAATTGTTCGGCATGGACGGCCAAAATCATGTCGTTGTAGGGTTCGTAGATGATCAGCGATTGTAGCTGCGGGGCCTCCAGCGGCCCATGGCCCCAGATCCCAGCGCCGCCGATCGCAATGCGCGCTTGGCGGGGTTGGTCGCAAGGGGAGGCATCGGCCAGGAGTTCAATTTCCGAATCGTCCAAGACAAAGCAGGTCAATCGATCGATCTGGTAGGGTTTCAAGAATTGATCGGGCCAACGGATCAGAACCGCGCCCAAACCCACGATCAGGAGGCCGATCAGAATGACAAACCACCAGCGAATGCCCGAACACAGGATCATGAGCCCCATCAGCAGCAGCAGCTTCAGCGTGGTGCCCAAATCGGGTTGCTCGAAAATCAGATAGGCCATGGACCCGATGATAAGGGCAGGGGGGATCAACCAAAGCGGATTGCCCAACTGCTCATGACTGCGGTTTTCTAGGTAGGAGGCCAGATAGACGACCAAGGCAACTTGGGCGATCTCTGAGGGCTGCAAAGTAAAGCTGCCGACGCGCATCCAGCGGGTCGATTGGTTGAACTCCAACCCAAAGTTCTGCACGATCAGCAACAAAATGAGGGCGACCACCGCCCCCAGGAACGCCAGTTGGCGCAGCAACCGCACGTCGATCAGTGAGACAAATACGAACGCCACAAGGCCGACGACCATGTGCAGCAGATGCTCCCAAAAAAAATTGTTCGGCGTGGTTTGCCCAACGACGTATTGGTTGAAGAGGCCTACGCCAGATACGGCTAAGACGAGTGCGAGCAGCGGCCAGTTGAAACGGTTGAGCCGTTCTGAAAAGGTCGTGGTGGGCAGGCGTCGGTCCTCTAGCTCTACCCATGCGTTGAAATCGCGCAGGACTGCGGTCATGTCAGTTTTCCTGCCACGTAGCGGGCGAGGGTCGAGGACAGCAGGTTGCGCGCCACGGGCGCGGCCGTAGCAGAGCCCGAGCCGCCGTGTTCGATCACGACGGACGCCGCGAACTGGGGGTCCTCCAGGGGGGCAAAGCCGACGAACAGGGCATGGTCGCGCTCCTTGTAGGGAATGTCCTCGTCGATTTCTTCGGACTCATTGGGGGGTAGGGCGGTGACTTGGGCGGTGCCGGTCTTGCCCGCGATGCGCCAAATTTGCCCCTCTGGCCCCCAGGGCAATTCCAGCGAGGAACTGCGGGCGGTGCCCGTGTCCGAATTGACCACTTGCGACATGGCTTGCCGGATAAGTTCGAGATTTTGCGGCTGAAAGCCCAGGGACTCCTTGGCGTCGAAGAACCCGCCTGCGCGCACAAAGTGCGGGCGCACCGCGTAGCCGCCGTTGGCGATGCTCGCGGTCATGGCCGCCAGTTGCAAAGGGGTTGCTAGCATAAAGCCTTGGCCAATGGCAAACTGGATCGAATCCCCGATCACCCAGGGTTCGCCGCGATTGCGTTCCTTCCAGGCCCGCGACGGCAACAGGGCGGTGGACTGTTCTAGGAAGTTTTCGATCATGGCGGTTCCAAAGCCAAACTTGGCCGCCACGCGCCGCATCTGTTCCAACCGCAGGCGCGTTGCCATTTCGTAGTACCAAACGTCGCAGGATTCGCGCAAGGCACCAAGCATATCGACATCGCCGTGGCCGGTGCGTTTCCAGCAGCGAAATCGCTGTCCCGACACTTCGTAGTAGCCAGGGCAATTGATGGTGGTGGAGGGGTCAAAGCCTGCCTCCAACGCCGCCAACATACCGACCATTTTGAACGTCGAGCCTGGCGGGTAGGAGCCCTGGCTGGCGCGGGCAAATAGCGGCTTATGGGGATCGTCCAAATAGGCCTGGTAGGCGGGGGTGCTGATCCGCGGGACAAAATCGTTGCCGTTGTAGGACGGTTGCGACGCCATGGCGAGAATTTCGCCGTTGTGGATATTCAGCACGACCGCCGCCGCCTCGGGATGCGGCGAGATCAGCCCAACGGCTGCGCGCTGGAGCGGCAGGTCGATCGTGAGCGTCAGATCTTGACCTTTGGTCGGCTGGATTTCGCCCAGGTCTTTCAGCTTGCGCCCGCCGCCCGTGATTTGCCAGGTGCGCTGGCCCGCGATCCCACGCAGGGTAGGGTCGTAAGCACGCTCGATCCCCGTCGCCCCGATCCGCGCGCCAGGCAGGGCGAGCATGGGGTCACTGTCGGAAAACAAGTCCTCGCGAAACACACGCCGTGTATAGCCCAGGACATGGGAAAGGGAGGCAAAGGTCGCCGCCGCCTCGTCCCCTGCCGCGCCCGCGTCCGCGCCTTCGTACTGGCGCTCAAATCGGGTCGTGATCTCAATGAGCGGCATGTCGGCCAAGGAAATTTGCACCAGATCGCGTTGTGTGCTGGAGATGTTGTCCATCAAGGTCACGAACCGTTCGTTGGCAAAATCGGCGGCGAAGGTGTCGGTATCGGCCTTGCCCTCCTTTCGTTCCTTGGCGTGGACAAGGCCCGCAAGGTCGATCAGGTCGGCGGACTCTTGGATCCCGTGCGGGAGTTCCTTCATTTTTTCCAAATATTGCTCAGCGGAAATGAGGCGCAGGGCAAAGTCTATGTCCAGGCGGATGCGCTTTTGCGTTTCTTCATCCAGGGCAAATTCGCGGACAAAGCGCGCAAGATTTTGCTTCGGTGGCCCATCGCGCTCGCGCGGGGGGTTGGGATAGTCGCGAATGCGCAGCACCACGACCCGGTTGGTACGGTTGAACGCGAGGGCGCGGCCAGCGCGATCGGTGATGCCGCCGCGCTGCGGCAGGGTATATTCGTGCTTGGTGATGACGTCGCGGCCCTGGGCCGCGAGCTCTGCTGCGCGATCGACTTGCAGTCGATAGAGTTGCGAGCCAATGAGCCCGAAGGCCCCCAGCTGCGCGCCTGCCAGCAGCGCAGTGCGGCGGGTGAACACTGCGCCGCGTGAAATGGGCGGCGGCTGGGCGAGTTTGCGGTCCATGCCTCAGGGGTGGACCTGCCCCTGGGCCAAGGGGGAAGGCAACAGGCGATTGACCAGCCCCAGCAGCAGGTAGAGGCCCAAGTAGGCCAGGTTTGTCGTGAGAAAAATCTGCAAAGACTTGAGGGCCGCGGGCAAGAGTGGCTGGTCGAAGACGGGAACCGTGGCGAGGACCGAGATGAGAAAATGGATCACGACCAAGACCAACATGGCGAGCGCAAACACCCCCCAGTTGAAGAGCAGGCCGAGCGAGACCAGTTGGGACCCTTGCGATCTGGCGATCAAAGCAAAGACCATGTAGGCGGTGGCTTGGGTTCCTAGCGGGCTGGCGTCCAGAATATCGGCCATGATGCCGAGGGCAAAGACGAAAATCAACGGCAGATAAGAAGGTTGATAGACGCACCAAAAGAACAGAACAGGGGCCAGGACATCGGGGATAAACAAACGACTGAGGTTGGTCGCCCAAGGAACGACGCTAAGGATCAGCGCCAGAACCAAGGTTGCGGGCACGACGAGGCCTGCGAGCACGCGCGGCAGCAGCGGGGCGGGCGCGATCTCATCGGTCAACATGTCCAAGGACTGTGTCGTCATGGCGATGCGGTCCCAGCCGTCTCAAGTCCCTCGAGCTGTTGGTCCAGGGGCTCGGTCAAAACCACTTGCACAAACTCGTTCAACCCAGGGCTATCGAGCGCGGCGGGCAAAACGCGGATTTCGGGCACAACTTGGGCGACTTGCCCGACGTAAAATAGAAAGGGAAAATCGGGGTCGATGGTGGAGGTTGTGACGCGGTCGCCGACGCGAATGGTCCCTGGCAAGCCTTCCTCGGTCGTCAAGGTCAGCAAAGGGCTGTTTTGCCCAAAGACGGTGGCCCGGATGCGGAATTCCCCTACCAAGACTGGCAGAGCCGAATCTTGACTGGTCAGCAGGCGAACGCGCGAGGCGTTATCGCCGACCGATTGCAAACGCCCGAGCAAGCCCTTGCGCGTGATCACAGCCAGCCCTGGGCGAATCCCGCCTGTTGCGGCGGTGAGGTCGCGCCCGTCGTCTTTGCCGACATTGAGGATAAGGCTGGTGGTGAACAGGTTTGACCCCTGGCCAAACACGCGCGCGGTTACATAGGTTTCCAACCCATCAGGCGGCAAATTGACGTTGGCGCGCAGATTGCTGATCAGCGCGTCTCGGCGCGCCAATTCCAGCCGCAAAAAGTCGAGTTCTGAGGCGAGCGAGTCCGACTTGATGGCCAGTTCGGTCGCTTGCACATAGGCCTGAAAGCCCCGGATCCCCTCTTGGCTCCACTGCACGGGCTTGCTGGCAAAAACCACCAAGGGCATGAGTAGGTCGGTCGCGCCGATCCTAAGAGCCTCAATTCGCTCTGGAAACAGGCGATCGGCCGCGAGACCCAGGCCGCAGAGCAGGAACAGGATCACCGTTAAAAAACGCTGAAACCATATGGCCAGCGGGCTGATCTCGTCCTGGGATCGGGGTCGCCTGGCGTTCATGAAGGGTTAGACGTTCTGCAGCAGAACGGATCTGAGGTTTCGCATCTCCTCCAGGCTGCGTCCTGTCCCCAGGACAACGCACTCCAGGGGGTTTTCGGCCACGGCCACAGGCACGCCCGTTGCATGGCGCAAAACAAAGTCAAGATTGCGCAGCAGAGACCCACCGCCCGTCAAAACAATACCCTTATCGACGATGTCGGCGGCCAACTCGGGGGCCGTATTTTCTAGGGCGATGCGGGTTGCTTCGACAATTTCTCGCACGGGTTCCAGCAAAGCTTCGGAGATTTGCTGTTCGGATATGGTGATTTCTTTGGGGACGCCCCTGACCAAATCCCGCCCTTTGATTTCCATGGTTCCGCCAACGCCGTCTTCGGGTGGGCAGGCGGACCCGATCAGTTTTTTCATGCGCTCGGCAGAGGCCTCGCCCACCAGCAAGTTGTGCGCACGGCGCATGTAGTTGACGATGGCCGTATCCATCTTATCGCCGCCAACTTTGGCGGAGCGGGCATAGACGATCCCCCCGAGGGACAGAACCGCGACCTCGGACGTGCCCCCGCCTATATCGACGACCATGGACCCCGTCGCTTCGGTGACGGGCAGGTTGGCGCCAATGGCGGCGGCCATGGGTTCCTCGATCAGCATGACGCGGCGCGCGCCCGCGTTCTCAGCGCTTTCCTGAATTGCCCGGCGTTCGACGACGGTGGAGCTAGAGGGGACGCAGATCACCACCTGCGGGGAGGCGAAGGATCGTTGGCCATGGACCTTGCGGATGAAATGCTTAATCATTTCTTCGGCCACGTCAAAATCGGCGATGACCCCGTCGCGCAAGGGTCGGATGGCCGATATGTTGCCAGGGGTTCGGCCCAACATCATCTTGGCCTCATCGCCGACCGCCAGCACCTGTCGGCGGCCCCGCACCTCGGCAATGGCAACGACCGAAGGTTCGTTCAGGACAATGCCTCGCCCCCGGACGTAAACCAGCGTATTCGCCGTCCCCAGATCCATGGCCATATCGGCCGAAAGCATGCCTAAAATACGTCCGAGCATGGGATTCACCTAGGGCCCTCACTAGGGAAACACAAGGGAGAGTTCAGGGCATGTCAATACATCTATAAGCCCCTGGATGTTGGGGAATTGCAAAAAATAACAGAAACCTGCTTGCCTTTTATTTCGATAATTCTAGATGTGTCGAAATGAATACGCAAACCGCTCAGATAGATCTTGGCCCTGACCCCACCCTGCACGCCAAAGGCGCGTGGGGGACCAACTTATCGCGCAGCGCCCTTCAGCTTGCGGCTTTGGGGTCCGAGCCGCGCTTAAGTCTGTTTCGCTTGCTCGTAGTGGCAGGGCAGGAAGGGTTGAAAACGGGCCGCATATCGGACCGCTTGGGCATGGCGGGGTCGACCCTGAACCACCATCTCGTGACCTTGGAGTCGGCAGGACTCATTGAGCGGGTGCGCGAGGGTCGCCATATTCGTTGCTACGTCTGCAGTGCGGCCATGGACCAGCTGATCGCCGATTTGACCCGCAACTGTTGTGTCGGCTTTGAGGAGGATTGCCCCCATGTCTGATACCCTGACCTCGCGGCCCCCCGTTTCTGTCGCGCAAATCGACTGGATCTGGGTCCTTATCGCCTTCAGTCCGTTGCTCTGGTACGTTTTGGACGCGCAAGGCTACGCCCTCCTCTATCTGCCCCATGCCCATACGGGCGGGCACGGGGGGCATGTGCATCTGACCCAGATTAGCCAACCGGCCTTTGTTCTGGAGTCGCTGGTCTATATCGCCCCGTTCTTCGCCCTCGCGGTGGGGATTGGGGCCTACGCCGTGGCCTCGGACGCGTCGGAGCTTGTCAATCGCGCCTTCCGCTACAATCAGCCCTTGGCCATCGCCTTCGCAGCCGTTGCCGGCACCTTTTCGCCCTTGTGTTCGTGCGGGGTGATCCCCCTGATCGCGGCCATGCTGGTGGCGCGCGTGCCCGTGGCACCGATCATGGCCTTTTGGTTGGCGAGTCCGCTGATGGCACCAGAACAGTACGCCATCACGGGCCACTTCTTGGGGTTTGACTTTGCCTCGGCCAAGATGGTGTTGGCGCTGCTGATCGGCGCCGTCGGCGGCTATGCCACCTATGCCCTATCGTTCCGCCTTGATTTGTCGGCGGGCGCGGTGCTGCGTTCGGGCGTACTGCCCCAGTCCTGCTGCGGCAGCGGCGTCAAGACAGGAAGCAAACCGGTTGTTTGGCAGTTTTGGAATGAGGCACCGCGGCGGCAGGCCTTCGTCGCCAGCGCCCGCACGACCACCCTGTTTTTGGGCAAGTGGCTTACCTTGGCCTTTGTGCTGGAGGCGCTGATGCTCCAGCTCAACTTGGTCGCGCCGCTCGTGAGCTGGTTGACGGACTTGGGGACCTTGACGGTTCCGCTGTCGGCGCTGGTGGGCATCCCTGCCTACCTGAACGGCGATGCCGCCCCAGCGCTCGTCGCGACCTTCGTTCAGCAGGGCTTGCCGCAGGGGGCGGCCATGGCCTTCCTGATCGGCGGCGGAATCACGTGCATCCCCGCCGCCGTTGCTGTTTGGTCGTTGGTCCGCCCGCCCGTTTTCGCGCTCTACCTAGTCTTAGGTCTTGGTGGCGCGATCTTAGCAGGGTTGGCGACGGGCTTCATTTTGTAGTCCCTGCGCCCCTGGCGCATGGCGCTGGGATTTGACCCATAACTTGTTCAGGGCGTTGATATAGGCGCGGGCAGACGCGACGAGCGTATCGTAGTCAGCCCCTTGGCCGTTGATGATCTTGCCACCCTCTTCCAGTCGAACCGTGACCTTGGCTTGAGCGTCGGTTCCGCCCGTAACGGCTGCGACTTGATAGACTTTCAGGGCAGGTTCCGACCCCGAAATCGACTTGAGCGCTTTGAAAATGGCGTCCACAGCCCCCGATCCCGCTTGCGCTAGGGTTTTGACTTCCCCGTCGATTCTGACGCTCAGGTCGATTTGGGCGGTGCCGTGTTCGATGGAATGGACTTTGAGGCCTTCGAATTGCACCCGGTCGTTGACCCGGACGGCGGCGTCATCGACCAGGGCGATCAGGTCGTCGTCGGTCACCTCCTTTTTGTGATCGGCCAAGTCCTTGAATCGGGTGAAGGCGTCCTGAAAAGCGTTGTCCCCCAAATCGTCGTAGCCCAATTCCGCCAGCTTGGATTTGAAGGCGTGGCGTCCAGAATGCTTGCCCATGACAAGATTGGATTCAGTCCAACCGACGCTCTCGGGCGTCATGATTTCGTAGGTCTCGGCATTTTTCAACATGCCGTCTTGATGGATGCCCGATTCGTGGGCGAAGGCGTTGGCGCCGACGATGGCCTTGTTGGGTTGCACGCTAAAGCCAGTGATCGACGCCAGCAAGCGACTGGCGCGCACCAGTTTTGTGCTGTCGATTCCGGTCGTGAAGGGCAGGCGATCGCGGCGCGTTTTCAGCGCCATGACCACCTCCTCTAGGCTGGCGTTGCCTGCGCGTTCGCCAATGCCGTTGATGGTGCATTCGATTTGGCGTGCGCCCGCATGAACGCCGCCTAAGGAGTTGGCGACGGCAAGCCCCAAATCGTTGTGGCAGTGGGTCGAAAGGGTACAGTCATCTAGGCCAGGAACGCGCGCGAGCAGCATGGCGATCAGCTGCGCGTACTCATCGGCGACCAAATAGCCGACCGTATCGGGGATGTTAATGGTGGTGGCGCCTGCTTTCACCGCTGCCTCGACCGTACGACACAGGAAGTCAGGGTCGGTTCGGGTGCCGTCCTCGGGCGACCATTCGACATCGTCGGTTAGATTACGGGCATAGGCGACGGACGCCTGCACCCGCTCCAGCACCGTGTCGGGGTCCATCCGCAGCTTGTACTTCATATGGACAGGGCTGGTGGAGATGAAGGTATGGATGCGCCCACGTTCGGCGTGCTGCAAGGCCTCCCACGCGCGATCGATGTCCCCTTCGGCCGCGCGGCAAAGCCCTGCCACGGTGGCGTGTTTGGTTTGTTTGGCAATGGCCTGGACCGCCTCAAAGTCGCCGTTGGAGGCGATGGGAAACCCCGCCTCAATTATGTCAACGCCCATGGAATCGAGCAGGTCGGCAAGGGCGAGCTTTTCCTCCAAGTTCATGGAGCAACCTGGCGACTGCTCGCCGTCGCGCAAGGTGGTGTCAAAGATGAGGACGCGATCCGCGTCGGCTTGAGATGGTGTTGTCATGGTGTAAGACCCTTAGAATGCGGGGCGAGAGGCCCCTCTTGAAACCGCTTGTGTTTAGAAGTCCCCTGCCCGATGCCCCCATGTGAGGGCATGCTCCCCGGTCAGGGGCGGCTTAGGTCTAGGTCGAGCAAAAAGACACGGCCAAGGGCGGACGCGCGCGGCGCGTCACAAAGCATAAGGGAACCCACGTTGGCCATGGGACCATCTTGCTGCAGCGGCGCGGCAAAGTCAAGGCGGCAAAATCAACGGGAAATCTCAATAAGGTCGATGGACGACAAACTGGCTCAAATCGATCAGCAGAGACTTGAGACGGCTTTCTGGAAAGCGGTCTAGGGCCGCAAAGGCTGCGTCGGCGGCGGCGCTGGCCTGGCGCAGGGTTTCGTGAACGGTACCATGCGCGTCCAAAAAAGCGACGGCCTGATCGAGATCGCCGTCCTCTTGCCTAAGATCCTGGATCGTGCGGTGCCAGAATGCCCGCTCGCCCGCGTCGCCCGCCGCGTAGGCCAAAATAACGGGCAAGGTGACTTTGCCTTCGCGGAAGTCGTCGCCAGGTTCCTTGCCCATGTCGGCAGACGTGGCCTGGTAGTCGAGGGCATCGTCGGCCATCTGGAAAGCAAGGCCCAAGCTGGTGCCGTAGGTCGTAAGCGCTGCAACCTCGTCCTTGGCTGCACCACTCACGAGCGCACCGACGTGCGTGGCGGCGGCAAACAGGGCGGCGGTCTTGGCGCCGATCACCGCCTCGTAGTCGGCAACCGTGGTGGCCAAGTCCCGAGTGGTGCGGAGTTGATGCACTTCCCCCTCGGCGATCTTGGCCGAGGCGGCAGACAGGACCCCCAAAACATCGAGACGATCGACGCTAACCATCAATTCAAAAGCGCGCGAAAACAAAAAATCCCCGACCAGCACGGGCGCCTTGTTGCCCCAGACCTGGTTGGCGGTTGCGGCGCCGCGACGCAGGTTGGACCCGTCAACGACATCGTCGTGCAGCAAGGTGGCGGTATGAATAAACTCGACCGCCGCCGCCAGTTGGCAGGCAGCCCTCAGATCTGTCGCCCCGCCCAGGTGTGCAGCCGCCAAAGTCAGGAGCGGGCGCACACGCTTGCCACCCGAAGCGACAATGTGCTTGCCGATCTGCGGGATCAAGGCAACGTCCGACCGCATATGGTGCAAGATCAGGGCATCAACCTCGGCCATGGGATCGGCCAGATACTCCAGGAGCGAGAGGACAGGCGTATCGCGCATAGGTTCCTTCAAGGCCACTCGCGGTTATATTGATGTGGTTGAATGGCTTTAAGTCCTTATGGTTGGTGTGGATGGCCCGTGGGGCCGATCCAACTTGGCCCCGCTATAGGGCGCTTCATTGCAAAGGACTAGCGGTTTGCGAACTTATCCGCGCGACCCAAGACCAAAGCTCGCTCAATGCCAGCGGCGATTGAGAAGGGCGCGTATGATCGCTGGCACAAGGGCCGCGACCCCCAAGCGGGCTCCAAGCCCGAAGGGCGCAGGGAACGCCCGCGCTCCAAACAGTTGGGCTCCAAGCCCGAAGGGCGCAGGGAACGCCCGCGCTCCAAACAGTTGGGCTCCAAGCCCGAAGGGCGCAGGGAACGCCCGCGCTCCAAATGCGTGGCCCCAAGACAAGCTAAGAAAGCGCCTCGGGGTATCAGCGAAGGCCCCGTTCAGCGGTCGGGCTGAGCGAGCATAGCGAGCGAGGTGACACCGCCACCCAAAAAACCGAAACAAGAAGCACTTCTATCGCCAGACATGAAACGGTCATTAAAGTGTCAACTTTTATGACCGTTGGTATAGGTGGTTGATTTTACGATCTCTTTGTCGGCGCCTCGCACGAAGCACCTTGATATGTCAGATCCCCAAAACAAGGGTAACTGGCGGTTTCTGCAGTTGACTATCACTATAGATATCTTTGTTATGTCATGGTTCTTTCTAAAACAAGTTACTCAAAAACAGATAATCTGATTCCAGGGAAGCAGTAAAACTATCGAAGTTGCTTTCTGAGGACTTTTAGAGTTCGTATGATACATACATAACCAAAAAAAATTGAGCGAACACAAAGGAAGTCAGAAAAATGAACCAACTATGAGGTAGGTCTATGGTGCTATGCGCCCGAAACAGATCCTCCATTTATAACCAGTTCTCAATTCTTTGACTTATGCTGAGGTTTCCCGTTACAAAAATGTCGTTGACTTCACCAGTTAGGATCTTACGCAATTGGTGAATGAAGAGGTTTCAAGACGCTCAGAGGAGTGGGTGAACCGTGTTGCGTTGGCCCATCGTTCTCAAGCCCCAAGAAGCAGGACTCGTTTTGGATACTGGTGCGGCGTTTAGCTTAGTGAAAACCCTTGGCGGGTTGGATATACTGACATCTGGTGGGTCCGGAGGTGTAATCATCTGGCAGATTTACTGTGAAGTCATGGAGGATTCGGTTTCGGGAAGTTATAGTGAGAATCAACTTAGATTTAGGAATTGTTATGACCCCAATTCGTCAAGTTTTATCGACGCAGGTTTCGACATGACTCAAGCAAACCATAACAGGTTTGCATCTGGAAATCAACTGGGCGATACATCTATATCTATTGTTGTGAAAAAGCCAGAGGCATTTAGCTTAAGTAATACAGATACAATCAATATTGTTTCGAATGATAGAGGTTTGGTGACCTGGCTCGTTCATCAGAAGTATGGTGGACCAGGAAATTTACAAACTGGTGGCGCTTCGATTGGATTTGTTTTTGAGAATTCCGATCTGGCTTATCAGATTTATTGACTTTGAGGGGTGGTTAACAAATGTTACCTGATACATACGAAGAGTGCTTAAGTGCTTTTAAGCCGCCAAAAAATTGGCGAGCGCACTATAAAGAAATATATAGAATTCGAGTGTGGTGTGGCGAAGAAACTACCAAGCACATTGATGATGTTCTACCCTATTTCTTTTGGGCTCTCAATGAGCCAGACATCTTAGATTGTGCAAGAAAAGGAACCGAGCGAGATAATTATCTTCGTCAAAACGACATGGAACCTATAGACGACGAAGAATACCCCTGGGAATGCTTACGAGAGACAGGAAATTTTCAAAACTATTATTCTGAAGTCAATAACTTGGGCAATACAATATCTGCGCTTCAGGGAGTCGACTCCTTAGCCTATAAGACATACATTGGCCTTATTCCTAAGAATCTTGTTAAGATAAGGGCCAGAATTATGCTGAATACATCTGTTGTAGGAGATGAATAATGTCGCAAGTTAATGTTCTAGATACAGGCGCTGAATATAGTTTAATGCAGACGCCAGGTGGCCTTGAACCGATTTGCTCGACGGTGGTGCTGGCGATGACTATATTGATGGCGGCACCAATGGTGACATCATTGGCGGTGGTCGGGGAAACGACCAGATTTGTGGTCAGCACGGTGCAGATACCCTCAACCCCTCTTATTCGCGTCTGATCGGTTGATTTGTATGGCGTGACGCGGAAAACACTGTAGAATCAAGTCTTTAGCGATAGACGCGATAAACAGGACCGAGCCACGCCATGGGTGAAACACTACCTCTATTCACAACATCATTCAACCGGAGTCTTTCTGTTGAGAGCCGGGCCGAGCATCTGAGCGGAGACGGCGGTGCCATTGTGCAGCGCGAGTTGATGGAGCGCTCAGGTATCATCTCGTGGCTGATGGCTCGGCTTGAGGATACGCGCTGTCCCCACCAGGTGATCTACTCTTTGCCTGAACTCTTGCGAACGAGGGTTCTGCTTTTGGGTCAGGGTTGGCGAGATCAAGACGATGCTGATGCGCTACGCTATGATCCGGCGTTTCGGCTGTCAACTTCGTGCAGGCGCAGCACGACGCCTCTGGACCAAGAGCGCCATCTGCCCTCGCAACCTACCTTGTCGCGGTTGCTTGATTTGCTCTCCAGCGAATCCAACCTTCAGGTCTTACGCGAGAGCGTGATGGAACTGACTGGCCGTCGCCTGCGGGCCGAGCGTCGGGGACACCGCCCTCGATATCTGACCCTTGATGTGGACAGTCTGCCCATCGAGGTGCATGGCAAGCAGCCTGGTTCAGCTTGGAACGGGCACTATCGTCAACGCATGTATCACCCGATCATTGCTGGCATTGCCGAGACTGGAGATTTGCTGGACGCACGGCTTCGCAAGGGCAGTGTCCACACCGCCGACGGAGCGCTCAGCTTCATTCTGGAGCTGATTGATCGGGCGAAGACGAAGCTGTGTCAGGTAGCGACGGTGCGCATGGATGCGGGCTTTCCGTGTGAGAAGGTGCTGGGCGGACTTGAGGAGCGCGGCATCTCCTACGTGGCGCGGCTAGGCAGCAACTCAGTCCTAGACCGACTAGCGGCCCCAAATATGAA
The DNA here is from genome assembly GCA_965229645.1 of Alphaproteobacteria bacterium. Taxonomy (GTDB): domain Bacteria; phylum Pseudomonadota; class Alphaproteobacteria; order UBA7985; family UBA7985; genus CAXQZM01. The sequence continues at coordinate 1,504,910 of OZ245893.1, read as the reverse complement.
TCGTCCAGAAGGATGCCCACCAGAAGATGGCGGGGAGCAGTTTCACGAGATGGATTATCAGGCGGGGCCATGGTCGAAGGCGCGGCGGGTTGTTCTGGTTGTCGTCGAGCGGCCAGGCCAGTTGTTGCTGGATCGCTTCTGGCTGATCACCAACTTCACACAAGATCATATGCCTGCCCAGGACCTGCTGGCGCTTTACCGCAAACGTGGCGCAGCCGAAAACAGCTTCGGTGAGTTGATGGACGTGCTGGGCCCGACCCTGTCATCGACAGTGCGGACCAGGAAGGACACCAAAGGCTCCTCCCCGTCCTCCCCATCCAAGCCCGAAGCTGAGGCTGAGACCAAGGCTGAGGTTGAGACCAAGGCTGAGGCTGAGGCCTTCGCCCGTAACGAAGCCCTTCTGTTACTCAATCTGCTGGCTTATGGTCTGATGCACGCTGGTCGACGGTGTATGGAAACCGCTACGCGCACTGGCTGGAGCTTGCGCCGCTATCGTGAACGCGTGCTCTCAATCGGCGCCCGCATAACCATCCATGCTCGCCGCGCAATCCTAATCGTTGCCCAAAGTGCACAGCACTTTTGGAGCCTGATATGGCCAGCCATCAACCGCATGGCATGGCCACCACCATAAAATCAGAGCGCAAAATAGACTGTCCTGAAAACCTTGCCGCCCTCCTCGATGATCTGGCGACCCATCACCTCTGCGCCAAAGAAGCAAAAAACACCCCAGATACTCGATCCTGTTCCCAAATTTACGCCGTAGTGCCCCCAGGGCCCTCAACAAATCGTTCGATGCTCAAAATCTCCAACGCATCCTGCCTCAAAACCCCGCCTAAACCCGATCTCGTTCCAAAATTTGCCATCTTCATGAATAAGGCAGGCTCAAAGGTGGCCACGGCGAAGACATGCTGGACGGCGGCGCAGAGGATGACCTTCTCCATGGCGATGCAGGCAAAGACTTGCTTCGTGGTGGCGAGGGCAATGATACCTTAAATGGCGGCACCAAGAATGATATTCTCCATGGTGATCAAGGGGCGGACGAGCTCTATGGTGGCCTGGGCGCCGACCAGCTCTTCGGCGGCGACAGCAACGATTTGCTGATTGGGGGCGCGGGCGCAGATCTTCTTTACGGTGGCGCGGGCGCAGATACGTTCAAGTTTAATGCCCTTGACGATAGTATTGCTGAGTGGATCGACGTTATTGGGGATTTCGACAGCGCAGAAGATCGTATCGATCTATCAGAGCTGGGCGTCAGCTTCGCCGACCTGATCATCACCGAGACCAATGATGAGACAGAGATATGGATCAAAGGCAGCGACTTCCAAGTCCGTATTTTAAGTAAGGGACACGGCCTCAACGAAAACCACTTCTTAACTTAGAGCAAGGCAGGATCAAAACCTATGGCACCCGACCTTAAGAGCCTTCATGATACATAATCACGAAAGTTGGTCGAGCGCAGAAAAAAAATTAGGAAAACTAATATTTTGCATTGATTTCGTGTATCGTTAACGGTAAGTAGAGCAACGGAGATTGCAAAATGACAGAGAAAACAGTAAAAAAGATAGAGTATTCCAGAGAACTTCCCAGACGCGTTTTAGAAGCTTTGAATGGAGAGAGTTTTTTTTATTGGCTTGAAGGAGATTGGGCAGATTTCGATAGTGTCATGTCCATACGAACTAATTTGGATGAAGTTTTTATTGAGATGAGATCTCCGATATTTGGAGAGTGTCCTCTGAGTTTTATTTTTCGCTATTTTTCACATGTGATGAGCTTTACAACTTTAGATTTTCATTCGAAGTTTACACATCCTGCATCGCCCGAGGCTTCAGGAGTTTTGGAGAAGGACAGATTTAAGATTGGCTATTTCTCCCTGCCTATATATGACCAGAAGGTTTATTCCCAAAACTCTGTAGGTGCAGAAGTCAGAACTAATAATCGGTTGGTAAGAAAGGCTTTAGCGAAAACGGTTTTTTTCAGGGCGTTAGCTGGGCAGACTATTGGCGTGGCGAGCGGATAAGCCTTCCGCCCTCAGATGTTACTTTGGAAATGAGTGATCTTATTCCCGACTTATTTGGCGAATTTGGTTTTGGGATAGATGAGAAGCAAATGGATGCGAGCAGTGCTTTTACTGAAGATGCCAAGTCTTACTTGGGGATGGGAGGGTAATCAAATTGGAAAATTTCGTTATAGATTGGAGTCAAATAAATACTCTACAAGACCTAGAGTTAGCTATAGCAAATGGTGCATTTTCTGGTAGGCCGCCTGGCACAACGATGCTGTACAATGGTGTAGATCAGTCAGTAATTGCAGGTGCGGGTGGCCCAATAGATGCTTCAGGTATAAACGCATATACTCTGGCCGAGAAAGATGCGATATTGGAGCACTTCAAAAACAATTCAGATGAATTTATTGATCTCTTCCCTAGTGCGGGAGGGGCTAGGTTGTGGATTCGAACTAGTGGTTTAGACATTGCCATGACTTGTGCTGAAGTCTCTTGTTACAAAGATGCCATTGACCCTAACAGATAGGGCGCTTACCAATTAATGAATAAATGGGTTTCAAACCACTCAGGGGAGATGAGTGAGCCGTGCTGCGTAGGTCTTTTGGTCTCATGCGTGAAGATGCAAGGCTAGTTTTAGATGCTGGCCCAGCAATTAGCTTGGTGAAGATCCCGATCGGGTTGGATATGCGGACAACTAGTGGGTCAAGAGTTGTAATAACCCAGTAGACTTAGTATGAAGTCATGGAAGATTTGTCGCCAGGAAATTATAGTGATAATCAACTTAGGCGTAAGAATTGGTGTGATTCCAATTCGTCAAGTGTTATCGATCCAGGTTTTGATATGACTCAAGCACACCATAACAGGTTTGCATCTGGAAATCAGCTGGGCGATACATCTATATCTATTATTGTAAAAAAACCAGAGGCATTTGGCTTAAGTAATACAGATACAATCAATATTGTTTCGGATGATAGAGGTCTGGTGAACTGGCCCGATCATTATAAGTATGGTGGACCAGGGAACTTAACAGCTAGTGGTGCTTCGATTGGATTTATTTTTGAGAATTCCGATCTGGCTTATCAGATTTATTGACTTTGAGGGGTGGTAAACAAATGTTACCTGATACATACGAAGAGTGCTTAAGTGCTTTTAAGCCGCCAAAAAATTGGCGAGCGCACTATAAAGAAATATACAAGATTCGAGTGTGGCATGGCGCAGGAGCTCAGGGGAATCGCACTTGAGAGTTGACAATTTGTTCTAAAGGGACTCGGCGGTCTCCATCACGAGATGGAGCCGACACATGCCCTTACTAGTCAATTATTTCAACGAGTTAGATGATCCTCGCACGAGCAATGCCCCACGTCACAAGTTCTGCGACTTGATGACGATAAGCCTTTTGTGCGCCCTATGTGGGGGTGAAACGGCAGTGGACATGGAACATTTTGCTCGCAGCAAGGAGGATTTTTTGCGCGAGTTTCTGGAACTTCCTCTGGGTTTACCCAGTCACGACGCATTTTCACGCCTGTTTCAGTTGATGAAGCCAGACAGTTTTCAGGCGTTTTTTGAAAAGTTTCAAGCTGATTTTGCAAACACTGATGAAAAGCAAAAGGCCATTGCTATTGATGGTAAGGAGTTGCGTGGGAGCTTTGATAAAGCTGCCAAGAAGTCAAACCTTAACCTGGTCACAGCGTTTGCCCATGGGGCGCGGTTAAGTCTTGGTATTACTCAAAGCGCTAAGGCAGGCAGTGAGATTTTAGCGCTGCGTGAGTTGATCCAGATGCTTGATATTCGTGGTATCACTCTTACCGCCGACGCCCTGCACTGCCAACGCGAGACCTGCGAACTGATCGCCGCTCAAGGTGCAGAGTATTGCATACAACTCAGGGCCAACCAGAAGGGGTTGATGAACGATATTCAGACCTGTATTGCAGACCCACAAACGACTTGGGCGAATGAGTACAGTTCCACGGATGCTGACCATGGCCGTATTGAGGAGCGCCGCTATAGAGTTTATGAAGTCCCAGATTATGTGACACAAACCCATGATTGGCCCCACCTTTCTGCTTTCGTCCATGTGTTGTATAAGCGTGAAGTTGATGGGAAAGTTAGCCAAGAAGAGCGGACTTATCTTATGTCAAAGCAGAGCACCGCTCAGGAGGCTGCCAATCTAATCCGTGGTCATTGGCAGATTGAAAATAGTTTACATTGGTCCCTAGATGTCGTGATGAACGAGGACTTCCATCGTGCGAGAAAGGGCAACGCACCTGCAAACTTTGCTGCCTTACGGCGCATTGCTTTGAACATCATAAAGGCTAACAACGACAAGTCCTCAAATCGCGTCAAGTTCAAACGCGCGGGATGGAGCAACGAGTTCTTAAAGACACTCATTCAAGGATTTTGAAGTGCGATTGCCCTGATGACCAGGGGCCTGCATCTTGACGGTCGTATCATCGGCGAACAAGGCTTGACCATCGCGAACGATTTTAGCGATGGCATCGGAAAGCGGTTCCAGGAGCTTGGTGGAACGCCCCACCCAATCGGCCATGGTGGTGCGATTTAGATCGATGCCCTCACGTTCATAGATCTTCTCCTGGCGATAGAGGGGGAGATGGTCGGCATACTTGCTGACCAAGACATGGGCGAGGAGACCAGGGCCAGGCCTACCGCGTTCAATTGGACGCGACGGCAGGGGGGCTTGGGCAAAGGCCTCACACCCTGAACAGGCTTTGCGAGGCCGCACGAAGCGGTTGACCACAAATCGTCCTGGCACATACTCCAGTTCTTCGGTAACATCCTCGCCCAGGGTCTTGAGGTGACCGCCGCACTCGCCGCACGTATCACCAGGGCAGAGAACCTGATCGTTGCGATCAAGATGATCAGGCAAGGGCTTACGGCTGTGTCGCCGCTTGCGCTTCTTGTCAGTGGGTTGATTGACATCACAAGTGTCAGGCCCAGCTTGATCAGCTGCCGCCTTGGCCACCTCTTCATCTTCAGCAAAGTTTAGGCTGAGTTGATCTGAGTTCTCTGCAGTTGATCCAAAACGATGGCGCTTGTGGCCATGGAGTTGATGTTCGAGGTGTTGAACCTTCAGGGTAAGGGTTTTGACCTCGTCGGCAAAAAGACGGATGATTGCCCGCAGTTCTGCGGGGTCTTCTGAGGTGATGTTGGCGATCTCAAGCATCGCCAAAACCTATAGCAGAAAAGGCTTTTGGAGTGAATCCTAAAGATGCAAAAACAGGGGAAAAATGCCTAAAAATGGCGATCTAAATCAGGGAACTTCGAGCGTCCTATTCTCCGCTCAAAGGTCACCAAGTCTTCTTGGGCATTCGCCAATCAATCCCTTCCAAAAGCATGGAAAGCTGGGCGGGTGTCACGCTGATCTTACCGTCCTTGGTGGCAGGCCAAACGAACCGTCCCCTCTCCAGGCGCTTGGTGAAAAGACAAGCCCCCTGGGACTCCCACCAGATGATCTTGAGCAGGTCTCCGCGCCGCCCTCGGAATACGAACAAGTGACCACAATAGGGATCAAGCTTCAAAACCGCTTCCGTCTGAGCGGCTAGGGTGTCAAAACCACGGCGCATGTCGGTGACGCCCGCCGCTAACCAGACCCGTATGTTGGAGGTGACGGGGATCAATCGGATAATCCCTCAACCAAAGCCAAAATCGCCGCCAAGTTCGTTGCTCCCTCAATCAGGACGCGACGGCCATCGCTCAAAGACAGGTCAACACGCAAGGCATGCAGACTGCCCTTAGAAACGCGCGCCTCCGCAGGGCCTGAAACACGGGATTGGGGGACTTCTACGTTCATCCGAACAGGCGTAGGGTCTGAAGACACCGACACTTCGTAAAACGCTGACCCCGAAACCTCACCACCGCCCCCGTGGGGCACATCCTTCCCAGACCCATGACCTCCACCAAAACGCGAATCCTTGAGCCAACCGTGGAGCATAGTCGCGTTCAGCGCATACCGACGCGCAACCTGCGCCACTGAAACACCTGGAACTCTGGCTTGATCGCAGATCTCTAGCTTCTCCGAAGCCGACCAACGTCGACGCTTGACCCGATCCAACATAACTTACCTCCTTCAAGTGTCCGCTCTGTTGAGCGGGCACTTAGCAAGCTAAAGCGTCAGCGCCAGAGCGCCCACAACGGACGCTTACGTTCAAGCGACCCATCAAGGCCAGCGCGGAGGCCATCACTTTCATTCATGAGGGATTGGCAAAGCAATGGTCGCCCAAACAGATCAGTGGTCGCATGTCCCAGGAGATGGACGTCGCCTTAAGCCACGAGTGGATTTATCAACATGTCTGGGCAGACAAAAATCTGGTGGTGATCTGTACAAGAACCTTCGTCATCGCGGCAAAAAATACAACAAGCGTAGCGGGTCATATGGCGGTCGTGGTCGTATTCCTGGGCGAGTGGATATAGACGAACGTCCTGAAATCGTTGAAAAGAAGCAGCGATTGGGGGACTGGGAACTCGACACCATTATCGGGGCCAAGCATCAGGGTGCTGTGGTGAGTGCCGTCGATCGTAGCTCCAAGTATTGCGTACCCTCTAAGATCCCTGACAAGAGCGCAATCCATGTTACAAATGCGCTTTCTAAGCGCCTTGGAGACAACAAGATCGCGGTGCTAATCATGACCGCTGACAACGGCAAGGAGTTCGCAGGACATGAGGCAATTGCTATCGCGCTCGGCGCTAACTTCTATTTCGCTAAACCCTACCACTCCTGGCAGCGGGGGCGGGGCGAACACACAAATGGCTTGGTTCGACAGTATCTACCAAAATCCTCAAACTTGAAAAATCTCTGCGAGCGAAAGCTTGACCGTATCGAAAATCTGTTGAACAATAGATCAAGAAAAGTTCTCAACTACAAAACGCCTAAAGAGGTATTCTTCAACCCCCAGCTAATCCCCACCTAGGCGGGGGTTAGCTGTTGAATGGGCGATGATTGATCAGTCAGAGATCGCTCAAAGTCGGATAGTTTGATCCTTGAGGGGAGAACTATTGAGTTTGTCCTTTTTGAGGACTTTCAGAGTTTTCATGATACGCACATAACGACGAAAGTTGGTCGAGCGCGGCGAAAATCAGAAAAATCAGCTAGTTATGAAGCAAGTCTATAGTGTCATGCGAGCGAACCAAGTACTACATTTTGTGAGCAGCTTGCAATTCTTTGACTTATGCTGGGGTTTCTTGTTACAAAAACTCCATTGACTTTACAAGTTGGAGCCTTAAGCAAATGGTATGATAAGATTTCAAGGTGTTCAAAGGAGTGAATAGACCGTGTTGCGTTGACCCAGTGTTCTCATGCCCCAAGAACCAGGGTTAGTTTCGAGTACTGGTGCGGCGTTTAACTTAATCAAAACCTTGGGCGGGTGAGTTATATTAGCAGTCAGTGGGTCAGGAGGTGTAATCATCTACCAGATTTGCTGTGAAGTCACGGGGAATTCGTCGCCTGGAAATTATAGTGATGATGATCTTAGGTTCAGGAATTGGCATGATTCCAATTCGTAAAGATGCAGCATATCTAAATCAGAGAGCCTAGAAATGGAAAAGTGGAAGTTTCAGGAATGCTCAAACCTTCAGTGTCTAAAGACAAAGTATACACCCTGGCTAACGGATTAAGGTCTTGGGTTGAATATACGTCCTTAAATGATCCTGGTCCAAGAGTAATTAATAAGACGGAGGACCCTAGTATCTTCCTAGAGGGTTATCCTGGGTTAGGGAATGAGAACCTTGGTTGCGATCTTCTGCATTTTAAAGGGGATAGAGTTGGCGTTAGTACTCATGCTATAAGGAACAATGCATATGACTTGCCAGACAAATCCGCTGGCAAGTTCATTGCCTCGAACGGCAAGGAAAACGATATATATGAAATTTTGCATGTTGGATGCCCTGTCTTTGATTTTAGCCGCATCTATTTCCTTGATGAGCAGGGAAAATTGCCGTCATGGAGACATCGAGAAAGAAATTTCAGGTTCAATAAATTGGAAGGCTTTGTAACGCCTCTAACCTGGGAGGCGTATAACGCAGGTAAAAGAGATACATTTTCAAGTAGAGAGAATTTGGAGGAGGCAATTCTGATCTTGCCACAATTGCTAATTGGCAGGCATCGGGGTATGATCGGGCCAAGGCCAAATCATCCAAAGTATACCGAGGAATGTGAGAAAGATGCTCTGAGAAAATTTCCATTGAGTTCTGGTGTGATAGAAGAAATCCAAGCTGGGAGGCTTTGCAAATGACAGATTTTAACCTTTACGACTTGAGTACATGGCCGACTGATCAACGCGAGTTGGTCAGACAAATTGTCAATTGGTCTCCCGTATGTTCTGGACAGGGAAATTCCATGTTTTACAGCGGAATTCGAGACGCGAGTGGTATTTATGCTAACTCTGGCTTCAGTACAGGGCAATCGCACTTCAAAATCCTTGAATGAGTGTCTTTAAGAACTCGTTGCTCCATCCCGCGCGTTTGAACTTGACGCGATTTGAGGACTTGTCGCTGTTGGCCTTTATGATGTTCAAAGCAATGCGCCGTAAGGTAGCAAAGTTTGCAAGTGCGTTGCCCTTTCTCGCACGATGGAAGTCCTCGTTCATCACGACATCTAGGGACCAATGTAAGCTATTTTCAATCTGCCAATGACCACGGATGAGATCAGCAGTATCCTGAGCGTTACTCTGCTTTGACATAAGATAAATCCGCTCTTCTTGGCTAACTTTCCCATCAATTTCACGCTTATACAACACGTGGACGAAAGCAGAAAGGTGGGGCCAATTATGGGTTTGTGTCACATAATCTGGGACTTCATAAACTCTATAGCGGCGCTCCTCAATACGGCCGTGGTCAGCATCTGTGGAACTGTACTCATTCGCCCAAATCGTTTGTGGGTCTGCAATAAAGGTCTGAATATCGTTCATCAATCCCTTTTGGTTGGCCTTGAGTTGTATGCAATACTCTGCACCCTGAGCGGCGATCAGTTCACAGGTCTCGCGTTGGCAGTGCAGGGCGTCGGCGGTAAGAGTGATACCACGAATATCAAGCATCTGGATCAACTCACGCAGCGCTAAAATCTCACTGCCTGCCTTAGCGCTTTGAGTAATACCAAGACTTAACCGCGCCCCATGGGCAAACGCTGTGACCAGGTTAAGGTTTGACTTCTTGGCAGCTTTATCAAAGCTTCCACGCAACTCCTTACCATCAATAGCAACGGCCTTTTGCTTTTCATCAGTGTTTGCAAAGTCAGCTCGAAACTTTTCAAAAAACGCCTGAAAACTGTCTGACTTCATCAACTGAAACAGGCGTGAAAATGCGTCGTGACTGGGCAAACCCAGAGGAAGTTCCAGAAACTCGCGCAAAAAATCCTCCTTGCTGCGAGCAAAATGTTCCATGTCCACTGCCGTTTCACCCCCACATAGGGCGCACAAAAGGCTTATCGTCATCAAGTCGCAGAACTTGTGACGCGGGGCATTGCTCGTTCGAGGATCATCTAACTCGTTGAAATAATTGACTAGTAAGGGCATGTGTCGGCTCCATCTCGTGATGGAGACCGCCGAGTCCCTTTAGAACCAATTGTCAACTCTCAAGTGCGATTCCCCTGGGCTTCAGTATGATTGACCAGTCCGAAACTGCGAAGTTCCTAAATGGCCTTTTGAATTCTACGGAACTTGCTGAATATATGGATCGTGCGGGTCTAAGTGAGTGGTCAGGTAGCCAATTTTTATATCAAAGTGAGCTCTCCCCCTTTGCGGCAATGTCTAGGACACTAGCTGAAGAGGCTTCGGGCAATGTGCTTATTAGTATTGGAGAGAGCGCACGATTCGACTCAATTTTCTTTGTTGATGAATTGCCACGGATTTTGAGTAATGCAAATGTTACAGAAATAAATGGAGTTCCGAAAGCCAAATTTATTTTTGATGCAGGCCTGGAAGGTATTGATCTGGAGCGACTAGTTTCAGACCCAGAGCATGCTGCGTCATTTAGTGCTAACGGTGGTTTTAATGGTGTAAAAGCTCAAGTTGGGAAAACTGATGTTGCTGCTTTGCATGAAGCTTTTGGGAAAAGGTTGGTCAATGGTGAGGTGACCTCTGAGAAAGTATTTGATACTTTTTTGGCTCTTAACAAAGCCAATGTTGATGGTTTCGATGGAAACCTAAAAATTCCGTACATGAAAATCGGTTCACAAGCTCTTATAACAATTGAATTTACTCCAAAACAATTTGAAGATTTTTCCCGTGTAATGGAAAGACTAACAATCGGAAAGATCGCAAAATTCGCTGGTGCACTTGGGACTACTCTTGAGGTTGGCCTTAAAATGTTCGAGGTGGGACAAGTATTGGAGCGTCAAAAATTTGGTGATTTGACCCAAGAGGAAGCTCAAATTGAGATTGAAAATATATTGGCGGAAACAGCGGGTGGAGTATCTGGAGGCGTTATTGGTTCGGTTATAGGCGCTATTTTGGGCGCGGTTGCCGTGTCCAGCTTAACTGCAATAACTGGAGGAGTTGCGTTATTAATAATTGGAGCATCTGCTTTGGTAGCTGGGTTTGCAGGCGCGCATTTTGGGGAGAAGTTAGCATTATATCTCAAAGAAGTGTATACAAATTACAGCGGAGATCCTACTCTTTTACCAGACGCACTGGGTGAAAATCTTGAAGAGTGGCTAGTTGCAGAAAATCAGTACGATAACTTTGTTATCGCTTCGATGTCTAGTCAGTTCTACGATGAGAATCCAGATGCATCGATTTTGGATCTAGTTGAATTCCTCACGAACGGAGCTATGCGAGATCCTCTTCTTTTAGATGATAAAGAAACCTTGCTCAATGCAATAGGCCATGCAATTTGGAGTGAAATGACAGGGGATTCAGAAGTTCGCCTGAATATGTATGAGATGCAGCAGTATGAAATTTTGTGGAATGAATATATGGACCATACAGCTACTGCGATTGCAGAGCTTGATGGTCAGTGCTTTCCTCATGATGTTAAGGTTGCAATGTGGGATGGTTCTTTTAAGGAAATCTCTCAAGTTAATGTTGGTGACATTGTTCAATCATATCAATCGGATGGATCAATAACGCGTGGAGTTGTTACTAAACTCTTCAGGGGGGTGACGAAGAGTTGGGTGGAGCTAACTTATAGTTACAGGGGCGAGAGGCATCTTTTAGTATCTACTCCAGGACATCCTTTTTTGACCGCTAATGGTGATTTTAGACCCATCGCCTCGCTTATAAACTCAGGTGGTTGTGCAGAGATAGTCTTGGCGGATGGCACAGTTGTTACTGCCCAAGTAAGAGAAGTTCATTATTCGTCTAGTACAGCCAATAATTATGCGCAAGCCTATATAACCCAGTCTTTTGGTAGCTTGGCTCTGTCACCAGAACCTCAGGGCGCATGGGAAACTTTCAACTTTGAAGTTGAAGATACACATACATACATCGCAGAAAACGTAAGAGTTCACAATCGTTGTCAGAAATACCACGCGTCCGCCATGCTTGTAGACGCGCTGAAGAGGGCGGGTCTTATCGACGATGATATGACCCTGTATGAAGTATCCCCAGGGCAGTTTATAATCTTCGCTCCAGATGGAACAGTCGTTAACCCAGATGAACTGGGTAAGGAGGTGCCATTTACTCAAGCTTTTGAGTGGATTAAGGACATGGTTGCCCACACTGGCCATGCAATCGCCCATTCATATTCTCAAACGGGTGCATATATCTCGGAGGCACTTCCTGGTTTAGTTTCAGACCTTGTGAGAGGCCTCAGTTTTGATGAAGCAGCTGAAAACGCCATCGCAAATATGACGGCGAACTTTAGCATAGACACGCTTGCTCATATTTTCGGCCTAGAGGCGCATTTCTACAATCATGATGATCAGCTTGATACAGAACAAGAAGAAGGTTTGTCAACTAAGCAGCTGGCTGCAACAGGATTCTTTACATCAGAATTGGGTGCGGCAATCAAAGAAATGCTGATTACCGCAACGATAATGGATCTCCTAACCGATGAAGGGGAAAGTCTTTCCTCTGAAGACTATGAGCGAATTGTAGTGAATGAGTCGGTTAAATTTGTGGTTAATCAGTTTTTGCAAACTAAAGACTGGGCGCTTGAGCTTGCAGATGGTGCGTTTTCTAAGAATAAGATATTTGAGGGCATTTATAAACCAGGCGGAGCTCAGACGTCGCATCCTATGTCTGCAGCAGGTGCTGCAGCTTCTCAATTTGCATTCACTTTGATTACAGATTTATTAGATGGTGGGTTTGAAGACGATTGGGCGTCTCTTGGAAATGCGGCGATTGCCGCTGGCTCCGCTTATGTCACAGCTGCTTTCACAGCGCAAACAACGGCGATCAGTCTTGGCACTCTCCCATTTGGGATGGGACCGGTCGCATTCAATCCGATGGCTGCCATTATCGGAGCTGTAGTAACCAAAGTATTCAGTAATATATTCGGTTCTTGGTTTGCTCCGCCGCCACCGCTGCTTCATAAAGAGGTCAACGATGACGGGACTATTTCGGTTTATGTGACGGATGAATCGGGTGGCTATATCTATCAAGTTTCAGGCGGCACGGCAAACCATAAGATCTTCGGCGGTTCTGGCCATGATACGCTCACAGGCAACGATGGTGATAACGAAATCCACGGTGGTGGGGGGAGCGATTTCCTCAGTGGCCGTGGCGGCAACGATACGATCACGGGCGGCACGGGTTCTGATATGCTTTACGCTGGCACGGGCGATGACACGGCCATTGGCGGGCAAGGCCATGACTTTATCGACGGGGGCGATGGTAATGACCGTCTGATCGGCGGGGATGGCGATGATCTGATTTTTGGCGATAGTGAGGACGATGAAGAGAGCTTCGATCACGACCGCCGCGCCGAGGTATCGCGCTTGGGCGAGGAATCCGTGACGGCGACAGATACAGAAGATACGGGTGCGCCCGAAGAGGGAGGCGATGCAGACGAAGAAGAGGAGGAGGAGACGCCTGAGCCCACGCATAATTGTCTGTTTAATTTCGTGTATAGGGAGGCTCTGAGCTTGTCGATTTGGACCCCGATCGGGGGTCCAAATCGACGTGGGCCAGGTTGACTGTGCAGAATGCAGGCCTTTGAGCGCCTATCGTCATCTGAGTCGCCTTGGTCCAGGCTCATAGCACGATCGGTAGAATAGGACGGGGACTTTAGAGCCCACGCCTGAAGACAATCAAGTGCTACTCGCTTACTATATGGAGGTCTGATATGACACAAACTCACCACCCGAACAACATCTTTGTTGGATGCGATGTCTCAAAGGCTGACATCGCCGTCTCTATCTTGGATAAGGACAGTGATAGACCCTTAAAGTCTTTCAAGGTTCTCAACTCCAAAACGGGACTTAAGAAACTCCTCAAAGAGGTCGAAAATCTCGGCCAAATATCCATGTGTGTTTTCGAACCAACAGGTGGATATGAGATCCTACTCGCCGAAACATTGCATGAAGCGAACTGGTATCTCCATCGCGCCGACACTCGAAAAGCATCTGCCTTCGCCAGGTCGCTCAACCAGGCCAAGACCGATCCCTTGGATGCCTTTGCCTTGGCCCTCTATGGGCGTGAACGCAAGAACCAGCTTAGACGTTACATACCCTTGAGCGCATTGCAAGTTGAGCTCAAGACTTTGGTAACCTATCGTGGAGACCTTGTCAAAGAGCAAACAAGATTGAAAAACCGTGCCCAGTGTATCGCGATTACTTCGCTGCAGAAGAAGCACCTTAGCCAGTCACTAAAATCGATCAAGGTTCGGATCAAAGAGGTTGAGGAAGCCGCTAGAGCTTTAATTAAATCTTGCCCCACCTTGAAGGCAAAATACGATGCTGCCACCAGCTGCCATGGGGTTGGTCCTGTTAGTGCTTTGGTCATGGTAGCCCTTGTCCCAGAGCTGGGAACGATCAACCGAAAGCAGGTGTCAGCCCTCGTCGGGTTGGTTCCTTATGCCAACCAAAGTGGCAACCGAGCGGGATATCAAAAAACTGGAAAGGGTCGATCTGTCCCTCGACAAGCCCTCTTCATGGCTGCCTTAGCCGCCTCAAGGACGGGGGTCACCAAGGAGCAGTATGAACGCCTCAGAGCCAACGGTAAGAAGCCTATGGTCGCCCTGATTGCGGTCGCCAGGAAGCTCGCTGAACACATCAACGCAAAATGCAAGATAGTTGTGATGGAGGCGCAAAAATAAAATGCGCTTACTCGGTAGATGACGTGATCCTAGCGGGCGCAGGCAACGATCGGGTCTATGCGGGTTTGGGGGATGATTTTTCCAAAGGGTCGTTTGGCGATGATGTTTTGTTTGGTCAGGAGGGCAATGACGTCCTTTATGGCGGGGCGCACAATGATTTGCTTGAGGGCGGGGCGGGTGATGATGTCCTCGACGGAGAGGCAGGGTCTGACACGATCTTGGGCGGGGATGGCAACGATACGGTCCACGGCGATAAGAAGCTCGTGCTCAAAGATACCCAAGTTACCGCCGCGATCCGCAAATGGCTGGATACAGAGGTTTCAAGGTCCGATAATTTGAAGAAACTGGTTGGCCTTAATGAGCTGTATCAGCCTTTGCTGGGCCTTGAGGAGGTGCCGTTTGCAGGAGCGCTCAGCCTAGGTGATATGCTTTTGAGTACGGTCGGTACGGTTGAGCGGTATTTGAAAGACGGTCTTGCGGGCTATAGCAGCTCTGTCTTCGTTGAGTTTACGGATTGGCTGGCGGTGGAAGATGCGGACCTTAAGACACGGATTGAGGACGGACACTTTTCCTATCTCACCCCCGATCTAACGCCCCCGCCTGTCTTTGGCGACAGAAACCTTGTTTTGAACGGATCGTTTGAGGATCGGGCCTATGACGGCGGCCCGTTCGAGGCGCCCGATGATTGGACCGTGGGCGGTTCTCCTGATGCAGGCGGGCTTGCCAATAAGGCGGAGACAGCGACGGACGGCGATCAATACCTGGCCCTAGGCGGCAATAGCAGCAAGGTCGGCATGACCCTTTCCCAAGGGCTGAGCCTGGTTGCGGGTAAGTTCTATAAGCTCTCCTTCACGCTCCAGCTCTTGGATGAGACGCAGCCTGACGAAGGCGAAGTGCGCGTTCGCGTGACGGGCGATACCGAGGATGTTTTGGACGAGAGCCAAGGCCTTAGGGTCGAAGATGGCGTTGTCACAGTGGCCTTTGAGTTTGAAGCGGTCGATGAGGTTGCCACGCTTGAGTTCACGCATGTCGGCGGCGCGTTCAGCGATGTGGCGCTGGACCAAATTGTTTTGAACGAGCAGATCGAAGACACGCCTGGGCCGCTGTACTTCATGCTGGGCGGTGGGGACGATACCATTGAGTTGGGCGCAGGCAATGATACGGCCTATGGCGGTCATGGGGATGACCTTATCGAGGGCGGCGAGGGCAACGATACGATCTACGGTGACGGTCTGGGCAATGAGGTAGATGACGACGGAAAGACGGTTGTCGCCAATGTAGGCGATGGCAATGATGCGCTCTACGGCGGGGATGGCGATGATACCATCACGGCGGGCAATGGCGACAATACCGTTGAAGGCGGTTCTGGGAATGACCGCATCTTTGCGGGGGACGGCAATGATACGATCTATGGCGGCCACGGCGCGGATATGATCCTGTCTGGTGACGGTGATGACGTCATCTATGCGGGCGATTCTGGCTATCCTGTTGTGGATCTGATCCAGACCCTTGACGGCGAAGCGACGGCAAGCGCGAGTTCGTCCATCAATGGTGGATCGGCTCATATGCTGATCGATGACGATAGCAGTGCGGGCAATTGGTCTCATACCGATAAGGGTGCAGATGAGTGGGTTGAGATTGACCTTAAGAGTACGCACAAGGTCAGTACCATTCAGCTCACCAACCGTTTTGATGGCAGCGATGAGGTGAACGGTCGTCTAGCAGGGGCGCAAGTTGTCTTGTTTGATGAGAACCATAAGGAAGTCCATCGCTTTGAGGCCATAAGTGAGGAGAGTTTCACCCCTGCGAGCGCTGTGCTGCGGGTTATGAATGGTGATTTTGAAGCCATTGATACCGATGAAGAAGTTGTTGCCTTATCAATGGGCGGTTGGTCTGTCTTGGATGAGGCAAGGCATATAGCGGGTGTTGATACCATAGCCAACAGCAGCTCCGATCCCGAGGCTCCTGCCACAAACAGCGTTGCCTTTATCAAAGAAGGTGCGGTGCAGCAGGAACTAGACGGCTTTATTGACGCATCGCGGACTTACGATATTAATATGGCAATCGGCACCCGTTCGGGCACGGCTGGCTATCGCGTTGCGATCTATGCGGGCGATACCTTAATTAAGGAAGAGACAGGCACGGCAACCGAAGAGCTGGGTAGCCTTAGCATCTCTTCATCGCTTCTTGCACGAGAGCATCATGGTAAGGCGCTGCGGCTTGAGATCGAGAAGACCTCGGGCGAGGAGTTGATCTTTGACAATGTGGGTATTGAAGAAACCCAAGCCATTTTGTCCTTTAGCCCGCCTGAAGAGGTGGACGCGCGCTATGTGCGCGTTGAACATGCGGACCAGCATTTGCATCTGGCCGAGATCGACGTGTTCGGCAAAATCAGCGATGGCCATTCGCTGCACGAACAGATCAATCTGAACGCCACAGGCCATACGCTTATGGATATCGTCAATGCTGGTGGCGGCCATGATAAGGTTTATGGCGAGCTCGGCGCAGACCAAATCAGCGGCGGTGAGGGCGATGATCGTCTCTATGGCGGCGATGGCGCGGATACGCTATCGGGTGATGCAGGTGCCGATGAACTTTACGGCGGCAATGGCGATGATACGCTGAACGGCGGCGAAGGGGAAGATCGTCTGTTCGGCGCAGCTGGCAACGACTATATCAACGCAGGTGATGACGCAGACTATGCGGCGGGCAACGACGGTGACGATACGATCCTGGGCGGTTTTGGCAATGATACGCTCCATGGCGGCGACGGCGACGACGTGATTCTTGGTGAGATGGATGAGGATGAGATCCATGGCGGTGCGGGCGATGATACCCTAATTGGGGGATCAGAAAATGATACCTTGTTCGGCGATGATGGCGATGATTTGCTTGAGGGCGGATCAGGGGACGATACACTTGAGGGTGGCTTTGGCGTTGATGAACTGCTGGGGGAAGCTGGGAATGACAGCCTCTCTGGCGGGGAGGATGCCGACACCATCTATGGCGATGATAAAGATGGCGTAGAGACGGGCGATGATAGGATCCTTGCGGGCGGTGGAGACGATACGGTCTTCGGCGGCCAAGGCGTTGATGACATCAGCGGCGATGAGGGCGATGATATCCTTTATGGTGAAGCGGGTGATGACACCATTCGTGGCGGCGCGGGCAAGGACGCGATCTTTGGCGGCGCGGGCAATGATGTCCTTTATGCAGGAAACGGCGATGACGAACTAGATGGCGGGGCAGGTGATGACACGCTGGTATCTGGTCGCGGTGTCCAAACGCTCAAGGGCGGCGCAGGAGACGATACCTATGTGATCGACCTGGCAAGCTTCCAAGGGACCATTGAGGATACAGATGGCGCAGATGTTCTTAGGCTGAGCGCAAATTTTGGCCCTCAAGACATAGCACTTGATAAGGACGGTGATGACCTTCTGATCCGTTGGCGGGCCAACCCTGATGACTTCATTAGGTTATCTGGTCACTTTGCGGGCGGGAGCCTTGTTGAAACTCTGGTCTTTGATGGCAGTAGCTATACCATCAACTTGGCAAACATCCAAATCGGTTCCGATGACGCAGATAGCTTGAACGGAACGAGTGGCGATGACATCATCCTTGGCGAAGGCGGCGATGACACAATCCTTGGTCGAGGCGGCGATGACTTCCTTGATGGCGGCGATGATAAAGATACGCTCTATGGTCATGAGGGGAATGATTACCTCTATGGTCAGGGTGCAGATGATATTCTTGACGGTGGTAAGGGCGATGATCTCTTAAGCGGCGGTCTTGGCAATGATATCATGACAGGGGGCGAGGGCGCTGATACCTTTGCCATAACCGAGAACGCTGGCGATGTTGATGTGGTCACTGACTTCAAAAAAGGTGAAGACAAGATTGATCTGAAGTCCTTTGGCAATCAGTTCGTGAACTTTAAGCAAATGCAGTATTTTGGCACGAGCTTCTCGACGCTTGGCGCTGATGCGGCGCTTGTGTTTGCGGGCGGCCAACAGCTGGTGATCAATGGCGTGGATCACAGTTCGCTTGAGGAAAGTGATTTCTTATTCAATTTGCGCGCGATCAGCGGTACAGCTGGGACTGAACTCAATGAGATCATTGTCGGCACCGACGGCGGCGATACGATTAGTGGGGGTCTTGGCTTTGACATCATGACGGGTGGCGCAGGCGCGGATACGTTCATTATAGGCAAGGACGTAGGCCATATTGACCAAATCACCGACTTCAATGTCGATGAGGATGTCATTGATCTAACCGCGTTTACGGACAATTCCTCGATTCACCAATTTACGGTGACACAGAGGGGCGATGATGTAACGGTATCCTTTGGGGATCGTCAGCATCTGATTTTGGAGAATACACGCAAGAGCTTGCTGAAGCTCGAGAACTTCATTTTTGATTTTTATGATGAGGAGTTTGCTTACACCTCTGGGGCGGCTGAACTCTTCATTGAGGCTGAAACCGCCTATGCGTCGCATGACGTGGACGATATGTCCCTTGAACTGGCAACCGACATCGCGGATGAGGCAGGGGCGGACACTTGGGGGTCATCTGAGGCAGCTTCGGTCTTGGCAGGCAGCGATTTAGGGGCGCTTGAGAATAGCTACTTCCATCATCGTGCTGGTCACTTCGACTACGCAAAACACAACAACGCCTATTGGTCTGGTCGAGGGAGCCGCAAGAAGCTGGTCCGTCCCTGGTTCGTAAGCGGAACTTGGACGGGTGATGACAAATTACTCGGCAATTATTGGCGGGAGGAGATATCGACGTACAGCGGAGATGACTATGTCAGCGCAGGGTCAGGTAATGACTTTGTGAGGTCTGCACATCGTTGGCACCGAGGAGCTAAGGCGGACCCCAACTATTACAGTGGCAAAAAAGAGTATTATGGTGGCAATGGCCATGACAAGCTCTTTGGTGCGCGGGATTCTGATAAAATCGACGGCCAACGGAACAATGATTATATTCGCGGCTATGACGGGAATGACTTCCTCTATGGCGGTCATGGCCATGACCGCATCTATGGCGGTAACCACAACGATAAAATCTGGGGTGGCGCTCACAACGATAAGCTCTGGGGCGAAGCGGGCACCGATATTATCCGAGGCGACGGAGGTCATGACCGCATTTGGGGAGGCGCTCATAATGACGAACTCCACGGCGGAAGTGGGAACGATCACCTTTGGGGCGGCTCAGGTGATGACAATCTCCATGGCGATTCGGGGAATGACAAACTCTACGGAGAGGCCGGAAATGACTACCTAGAGGGTGACACGGGCAACGATTACCTTGATGGCGGGTCGGGCAACGATCAGCTCTTTGGTGGCGAGGGCAACGATGAACTCCATGGCGGCCCAGGCAACGACAACCTCCACGGCGAGGCTGGCAATGACAAGCTCTATGGCGGTGATGGTCATGATCTGATGGAAGGCGGCGCAGGCGCTGACCTTCTTGATGGCGGGTCGGGCAACGATCTCCTTGACGGGGGAGATGGTGAAGACCAGCTCAAAGGGGGTATTGGAGCCGACACGCTGCTTGGCGGCGCGGAGAATGATAAACTCTGGGGCGATGCTGGCAATGACCTGCTCCATGGCGGTGGCGAGGACGACATCCTCTATGGCGGCGCTGATGACGATACGCTCCATGGGGAAGCTGGCGGCGACCGCTTGGAAGGTGGCACGGGCAATGATAGCCTCTACGGCGGCGCAGGTGCTGATAGTCTCTACGGTGATGCAGGCAACGACGTGCTCGAAGGGGGCGACGGCGACGATCATCTCGATGGCGGCGCGGACAATGACCACCTAAAGGGCGGTGATGGCACAGACCATCTCTATGGGAATGGCGGCGATGACCTGCTTGAAGGTGGCGTTGGCAACGATCATCTTGATGGTGGTGAGGGTCGTGATGTGATCCGCAGTGTCTCTGGAGAAAACTTCATGGATGGCGGCGCAGGCGCTGATATGATCGTAGGTGGCTCCGATGATGATCGCATCCTCGGGGGCTCAGGCAGCGATTTGATCGACGGTGGTGCTGGCGATGACTATATTGATGGTGGTACCAATGGCGACATCATTAGCGGTGGTCAGGGCAACGACCAGATTTATGGTCAGCACGGTGCAGATACCCTTAAAGGTGGCCACGGCGAAGACATGCTGGACGGCGGCGCAGAGGATGACCTTCTCCATGGCGATGCAGGCAAGGACTTGCTTCGTGGTGGCGAGGGCAATGATACCTTAAATGGCGGCACCGAGAATGATATTCTCCATGGTGATCAAGGGGCGGACGAGCTCTATGGTGGCCTGGGCGCCGACCAGCTCTTTGGCGGCGACAGCAACGATTTGCTGATTGGGGGCGCGGGCGCAGATCTTCTTTATGGTGGCGCGGGTGCAGATACGTTCAAGTTTAATGCCCTTGACGATAGTATTGCTGAGTGGATCGACGTTATCGGGGATTTCGACAGCGCAGAAGATCGTATTGATCTATCTGAGCTGGGCGTCAGCTTCGCCGACCTGATCATCACCGAGACCAATGATGAGACAGAGATATGGATCAAAGGCAGCGACTTCCAAGTCCGTATTTTGGGTAAGGGACACGGCCTCAACGAAAACCACTTCTTAACTTGAAGTGTTCAATTCTTTGACTTATACTGAAGTTTCTTGTTACAAAGATGTCGTTGACCCCAACAGATAGGGCGCTTATGAAGTGGCGATCAATTGGGTCTGAAAACACTCAGAGGAGATGAGGTAGCCGTGCTGCGTAGGTCTTTTGTTCTCATGCGTGAAGATGCAAGGCTAGTTTTGG
The DNA here is from genome assembly GCA_965229645.1 of Alphaproteobacteria bacterium. Taxonomy (GTDB): domain Bacteria; phylum Pseudomonadota; class Alphaproteobacteria; order UBA7985; family UBA7985; genus CAXQZM01. Next base: position 1,483,882 of record OZ245893.1, on the reverse strand, counting down.
ATGCTGGCCCAGCATTTAGCTTAGAGAAGGCCTGGGTCAGGTCGGATATGTGGACAGCTAGCGGGTCAAGAGTTGTAATAACCCAGTAGATTTAGTATGAAGTCATGGAAGATTTGTCGCCAGGAAATTATAGTGATAATCAACTTAGGCTTAAGAATTGGTATGACCCCAATTAGCCAAGTGTTATCGATTCAAATTTGGACATAAATCAAGCGCACCATAACAGGTTTGCATCTGGAAATCAGCTGGGCGATACATCTATATCTATTGTTGTGAAAAAACCAGAGGCATTTGGCTTAAGTACTACAGATACAATCAATATTGTTTCGGATGATAGAGGTTTGGTGAACTGGCCCGATCATAAGAAGTATGGCGGACCAGGGAACTTAACAGCTAGTGGTGCTTCGATTGGATTTGTTTTTGAGAATTCCGATCTGGCTTATCAGATTTATTGACCTTAAGGGGTAGTTAACAAATGTTATGTGATACATACGAAGAGTGCTTAAGTGCTTTTAAGTCGCCAAAAAATTGGCGAGCGCACTATGAAGAAATATATAGAATTCGAGTGTGGCGTGGCGAAGAAACTACCAAGCATATTGATGATGTTCTACCCTATTTCTTTTGGGTTCTCAATGAACCCGATATCTTAGATTGTGCAAGAAAAGGAACCGAACGAGGAAACTATCTTCGTCAAAACGACATGGAACCTATAGATGACGAAGAGTATCCCTGGGAATGCTTGGAAGAGACAGGAAGGTTTCAAAACTATTATTCTGAGGTCAATAACTTGGGCAATACAATATCTGCGCTTCAGGGAGTCGAGTCCTTAGCCTATAAGACATACATCGGCCTTATTCCTAAGAATCTTGCTAAGATAAGGGCCAGAATTATGCTGAATCCATCTGTTGTAGGAGATGAATAATGTCGCAAGTTAATGTTCTAGATACAGGCGCTGCATATAGCTTAATGCAGACGCCAGATGGTGAGATTCCAATCATAGCTGAACTTGAGATGGACAAGTTGCTATGGGCATGATAGAAATTGACCAAAGGAGAAGACCTTGGGGGCAAATCTTGGGATTGTCGCTAGTTTTTTTGACGATAGCGGACCAAGCTGTTACTTGGATAGCGCGAGACATTTTTGTTCCATGGACGCTCAATCAAGAAGTGTTGGCAAAAGCTGATTGGATGATAGAGAAATCACAGGAAGATTATGAGGCTCGTGATTTTAGGTATTATTATTGTGAAATCAAGAGATTTCTGATTATTTATCCTCATCAGATATGTTTTAGAGCAAGTTCGGACGATATAGTTGGCTCAGAAAGATACTCCAGATACACTTTAGCTCACAGGGGACCTTATCCATTTTTTTTCCCTCCACTTTTTCCTAGTTTTAATTCAAGATCGTCCATATTCCAGGAAACGGCGCTCTTAAGTGATCGATTTGCGGTGTATGTAAATGGAAATTCAATTTGGCGCACACTTGATTTCGGAGAAGAGCGCAATGAAAATTGGAGTTGGAGGGTAATGGAAAATTCTGATCGTATTAGGGTAATAGATGAACTTGAATTGGAGAAATTGTTATGAGCGAACCTGACAAATATAGTGCAGAAGAGTATGGCTTGTTCGCGGACTTAGCGAATTTGTCCTACGAAGAAAAGTCGGATGTGGAGTTTCAAAAGAAGCTAAATAATTATATGAGACGTTACGCAAATAGCCAAAATGTCTCTACCGATTATGAATCTTTGCATTTTGATACAGACCTAGATTCAAAGTACATGGATTGGCTATTCCCCGCCTATGGAGCGCTTAGAGGTGGAACGGGTTTCACAGGGCACTCTTTCTATTCAGAAAATGACAATCGCCTTGTCATTGCATTTGCTGGCACAGATCCCACTGATCTGGATGATCTTGTGACGGATGCCCAGCTTTGGAACTTTGGTGCGACCCAGCAAGATTTGCAGGCAATCAACTTTGCTGTTGAGTCCATGAAAATGCTGTCTGCAGATGGTAGAGCAGGCAGTGATCTTGAGATTGTCATTACAGGGCATTCTCTGGGTGGCTTTCTGTCCCAGGTCGTGTCTCAACGTTTGGGTGAGTCGTTTGATGATAGTATTGCTGAGTGGATCGACGTTATCGGGGACTTCGACAGCGCAGAAGATCGTATTGATCTATCAGAGCTGGGCGTCAGCTTCGCCGACCTGATCATCACCGAGACCAATGATGAGACAGAGATATGGATCAAAGGCAGCGACTTCCAAGTCCGTATTTTAGGTAAGGGACACGGCCTCAACGAAAACCACTTCTTAACTTGAAGTGTTCAATTCTTTGACTTATATTGAAGTCTCTTGTTACAAAGATGCCGTTGGCCCCAACAGATAGGGCGCTTATGAAGTGGTGATCAATTGGGTCTGAAGACACTCAAAGGAGATGAGAGAGCCGTGCTGCGTAGGTCTTTTGTTCTCATGCGTGAAGATGCAAGGCTAGTTTTGGATGCTGGCCCAGCATTTAGCTTAGAGAAGACCTGGGTCAGGTCGGATATGCGGACAACTAGTAGGTCAAGAGTTGTAATAACCCAGTAGATTTAGCATGAAGTCATGGAAGATTTGTCGCCAGGAAGTTATAGTGATAATCAACTTAGGCGTAAGAATTGGTGCGATTCCAATTCGTCAAGTTTTATCGACTCAGGTTTCGACATGACTCAAGCACACCATAACATGTTTGCATCTGGAAATCAGCTGGGTGATACATCTATACCTATTGTTGTGAACAAACCAGAGGCATCTGGCTTAAGCAATAACGATACAATTAATATTGTTTTGGATGATAGAGGTTTGGTGAACTGACCCGATCATGAGAAGTATGGTGGACCAGGAAATTTAAAAGCTATTGGTGCTTCGGCTGGATTTGTTTTTGAGAATTCCGATCTGGCTTATCAGATTTATTGACCTTGAGGGGTAGTTAACAAATGTTACCTGATACATACGAAGAGTGCTTAAGTGCATTTAAGCCGCCAAAAAATTGGCGAGCGCACTATAAAGAAATATACAAGATTCGAGTGTGGCATGGCGCAGGAGCTACTAAGCATATTGATGATGTTCTGCCCTATTTCTTTTGGGTTCTCAATGAGCCAGATATCTTAGATTGTGCAAGAAAAGGAACCGAAAGAGAAAATTATCTTCGTCAAAACGACATGGAAGCTATAGATGACGAAGAGTATCCCTGGGAATGCTTGGAAGAGACAGGAAATTTTCAAAACTATTATTCTGAAGTCAATAACTTGGGGGATACAATATCTGCACTTCAGGGAGTCGACTCCTTAGCCTATAAGACATACATTGGCCTTATTCCTAAGAATCTTGTTAAGATAAAGGCCGAAATTATGCTGAATCCATCTGTTGTAGGAGATGAATAATGTCGCAAGTTAATGTTCTAGATACAGGCGCTGCATATAGCGTAATGCAGACGCCAGGTGGCCTTGACATGCTAATTTTGGGTGACGCTAAAGTTGTAATAACTCGACAAGTCTATGATGAAATATTGAGGGATTTTAAACCTGAGAGTTATGGCAATAATCAGATGGTGGGGTTATTAGGTATAGCTCAAATTGAATTGGATGAGCTGCTATGAGCGCAATAGAGTTTAACCAGGAAAGAAGGTCTTGGGGACGTATCTTGGGATTGACCTTATCATCTTTGGCGATAGGGGACCAAGCTGTTTCTTGGATAGCTAGAGACATTTTTGTTCCATGGACACTAGACCAAGAATTGCTAGCAAAAACTGACTGGATGATAGAGAAGTCACAGGAAGATTATGAAACTCGAGGTGTTGGGTATCATTATTGTGGGATCAAGAAGTTTTTAACTATTTATCCTTACCAGATATGTTTTAGAGTGGATTCAGACGACATAGTTGGTTCAGAACGATATTCTAGATTCACTTTAGCTCGTAGAGGACCTCATCCATTTTTTTTCCCTCCACTTTTTCCTAGTTTCAATTCAAAGTCGTCCATATTCCAGGAGACGGCGACCTTAAGTGGTCTATTTGCGGTGTATGTAAATGGCAATTCAATTTGGCGCACACCTAATTTCGGAGATGAGCGCAAGGGAAATTGGAGTTGGAGGGTAATAGAAAATTCCGATCGTATTGGAGTAATAGACGAACTTGAATTGGTGAAACTGTTGTGAGCGGAGCTGATAAATATGAGGTGGAAGAGTATGGTTTGTTTGCGGATTTGGCGAATTTGTCTTATGAAGAAGAATTGGATCATAAGTGTCAAGAGAAAAAAGCAGCTAAATGAGATGCTATGAAGATAGCCCAAATGTCTCCAGCGACTGTGAGTCTTTGCATTCTGAAACATACCTAGATTCAAAGATGGTGGACTGCCTATTCCCCCTCCGCGGAATTTTTACAGGTGAAACGGGCCTTACAAGGCGCTCATTCCATCCAGGAAAGGACAACCTCCTTGTCATTGCATCTGCTGGCACAGATTCTACTAATCTGGATGACATTGGGACGGATGGTCAGCTTATGGGGAGCGGTGAGACCCAGCGAGATTTGCAGGCAATCAACCTTGCCGTTGAGTCGATGGACAAGCCGCAATGAAAACCACTTCTTAACTTGAAGCAAGGCAGGCTCAGAACTTATTGCACCCGACCTTAAGAACCTTCATGATACATACATAGCTAGGAAGGTTGCGCGAGCGCAAAGAAAATTAGAAAAATCAACTAGTTATGAAGCGGGCCTATAGTTTCACGCAAGCGAGTTAGATACTACATTTTGCAACTATTTTTCAACCCCTTGACTTATGCTGAGGCCTCTTGTTACACAAATGTCGTTGACCTTACCAGTCGAAGGTTTACGCTTAGGCGTATGAATAGGTTTCAGAACACTCGAGGGAGTGGGTGAAGCGTGTTGCGTTGGCCCATCGTTCTTATGCGGCAAGTCGCAGGGCTAGTGTGTAGTCAGGCCTCGAGATTTGGGCACAACCGTCCTAAGAAGTTGATGGTTGTGTATTTTGATGCAGACTAATTTTCATATCCAGTCCAGGATCATTAGGATGATTGCTGCTAGTGTACTGAACGCGGCACTGGCTTTGAACATGGCGTATTCTGAGCCTTGTCCCGACTGGGCATCAGAAGATAGTCCTCGAATTGAACGTACTTTTCAGTATTTGACTAGCGTAACCAATGAACCTGTTAGGCCAGGGCCTAGGTTGGATGTCTTATCGCCATACTGGTATAAGGGGGTATGGTTTGAAATTCCTTACGGTTACTTTAACCCATGGTATTTAGATCCCCCTATAGATGCTGCCGATCCTATGGAACATTTGGCTAGATCTGCCAAAATATCTCACTTTACAGGTTTTAATATTGCAACTGGGCTATATGATCCGAGTATTCAAACCAGAGATTTGGGATCAAAAGAATTTTCATTTTGGCATCCCTCTCGGAGATATGTTGAACGTAACACTAAGTTTGAGCCTGCGCCGCAACTTTGTGAAGCTGGTTTGCCCCGGCCCGCATCCAATGAGTTTATTGTTCGATTTCACATACTGTGGCCAGGGCTACCCAACAGTGAGTCCAGCGATGTAGCTCAGCGGTTTCGTCGTTATGGGACGCTAACCTACACCACAGACTCTGTTCTAAGTATTTTGTATCATCAGAATTTGCGATGCGCTGAGGGTCGTGGGTGTAGTGGTTGGGTGTGGTTGCCAGAGGAGGATTTTGCCTATTTTTTGAGTTTCCCCTTATTTGATCCAACAGTGGGCCGAAGGCAGTTAATGGATAGAATGGTCGAAGATGTCTTTATTCTATCAAGCAGTTGGAAAGTAAATTCAGGAGACTAAAAAAGAGTATTACAAATCTAACCCAAAAAGACCTTGATTATATAGAGTTTATATATAAATCAGGTCAGAACTTATATCTGGCATATGACCTCCTGGCTCTTAGGGCCAAGGATGCATATCACCGTTTTTGGTTCCAAGAAGCCGCAAAAATAAACAGACTGGCTAATGGTGTGGATATCGATCCTGACTCTGGTCAAGGAGCTCACTTTACCATAATTCTAACGACATATGGGTTAGCCCTTGACGGCCTACAGGTTGACCAAGGGAATTAGAAATGAATATCCATAAATCTTACGACCTTAGACCCTATTTATTCCCCCGAAATAGAGATGATTGGAGCCGTATCGCTTTGCCACTGAGCATAATTAGTAAGTATATTCAGAATATTTTGAAATCAGAAATATCGAGGTTAGAGTTTTTGGGAAGGTGGGATTAACAGATTATTAAATTAATGTCAGATGAAGAATTAAGGTCTATTGCTCTAATTGAGAATGAGCGACAAAGGTCCGTGCTTTACAAAACAGAGTATGAAGCGCAGCAGCTAATGCATAGTGCGGTGTTTGTTAAAGTTGAATCATTACTTTACAAGGCTTTGCGAGAAAATCCAGAAATTTCCTTGGGCGAAATGATATGCATAGTAAGAAACGAAGATTTTGTGAAAGATGAAGGTTAAATGGCAAGAGAAATTTATCTTGATGCAGGCGCGTTAAGCGATTTTTGGCAGTTGGGGTTTAGGGGACTCCCAACAGAGGGCGTCACATATGTGATCCCAGATGTGGTAATTGCGGAGCTTCCTGTCCTGCTCCAAAACTCATTCGAGTCTTGGATTGACCGTTCGGGAGCCGAGTTGTAAACCCCTCAATACTAGACGATATGTTGGCAATCGATTGGCGCGATCCCGCCAACGGAGAGTCGGCGACAAGATATGGCATAGACAACACACGAATTGACGAAGATGGTAAGCTGCTGCCAGGCCAAAGAGCTGATATAACCTTTCGGATGATGGAGGACAGCGATGGGCGTTTCTCTAGTGGTCGGGCGACGTTACTAGTTAGTCGTCCGTCAAGAATTCAGTTTATAGCGCGACGATGCAAGATTTCATTTTCACCGTCGTTCGGCCAAAGGAGCAATTGCTGATCTGACGCAAATGAGGGACAGATTTGGTCAAATTGATTATATATGAGACTCTAATTTGAACCCAAATTCGGACACAAAGAATCCTCAACCAATTGAGCATTTGTCTGAAGTTGTAACCAACCGCTGCCATGATAGCGTTGATCTTGTCTCCCGTCTCACCTGCGAGATAATTCCGTCCCATAGGTCCATCTTCTTTCAGATGCCCAATCACAGGTTCGATTGCTGCTCGTCGCTTAACTTTAGCGCGCAACGCCTTATCCAAAGATTTTTGACCGTCGTGATAGATTTTAAATTGTTTTACACCCGTCAAACCATGACCTCGATAACCCTTGTCTACAAAGATACCCTGGATTTGAGCATCAATCCTCTCCTGTGTTCTCTCCATAGCCGCCTTCAGGGTTTTTCCGTCATGAGGTTTGCCATGTAGGGCCTGGCTGTCTAACACAAAGGTTCCTCCAGGAGATAAAGAATTCGGAATGACAATCGAAACCTTAACACCAAACTCAAAACGCTTATGTGCCTTGCCTTTGCCGATGCATTCAACTTCAGTCGCATGCCAGGAGTACATCTTTCGACCCTTGTTCGACTTTCGTCTCGGATCGCACTCAATCTGAATGAGCTTGGCCTTAAAAAGGACATCGGCAAAGGCCTCCTGCAGCAGAGGTTGGCCCTCTGTCTTGCGCTATACCTCCCTGATTACACGCTCCAAGCGGGTATGGATGAACTTCAATTGCCGTTTCATACGTTTAAGCTAGCGCGCATGCGCATAGCGATTGACCCGCACATGGGCTGTCTTGATGACCTTTTCATAGGTTTGGCGCTGCTTGATTTCCTTGTCTTTGCACAACTCAGCAATCGCGGTTATCGCGCGAACCATTAACTTTGCATCGGTGGGATAAGTGATGTTCTTTTCCATTACCGTTGTATCCACCGAGACCTCGTTCAAGGTACTTGGATCAAGAGCGCCACTATCGATTGCAACACACAAACTCTCAGTCAAAAGCCCTTCTAGGTCTTCGCCCCTGCGGCTTCGTATATGAGATAGATTCGCGCGTTGGTGGGGACACTTGTGTTGAAAAAATTCCTCACCTGTGAAGTACCGATAGTAGGGGTTTTGCACCCAAAGGCGGATCAATTTTTCGTCACTTAAGTTATCAATGGACTTCAGGATCAAAAGTCCAAGCGTAAAGCGTGTAGGCAGGGCTTTACGACCTCTGGAGGCAGGAAATTTCTCAGCAGCTTTTGCGTCCAAAGCCTTCCAATCAATACGATCAGATAACAATACAAGTTCATGATTCATGTCAATGAAACTATCCAGGCGTGGCTTGAAAAGATCGTGATTGAAATGAAGGTGAGTGGGTCGGGGGGAGCTCATAGATCTGACCTCTATATTTGGTTCAGATGAGCGAATCACATCTCAGTTCAGAAGGAAAGCAAAAAGTTGGCTACAAGGTTCTAAACCCCTATATTCAAAAACTTGTAGAAAAATGGAGCGAAAAAACTGCTAACCCAAACCCCTGTATGACTCTTGGAATTCTTGACGGACGACTAAATATGTTTGATGGGTTGTCCTGGATAACTCGTCGCCCGTTAAGAGTTTCAAGAATCATACCGAGATTTCGGTTCTACCAACGACCAAAAAAGGGTCAACTTTTTTGGCAGTTGGTATGGGACGCAGGTTGGTGGGTAGGTCCGCTTATCTTCTAGCTGGTCTCAAACCTTCGCGACCTCGGTTCTATCCTCATCGGCAAAAACATGGGCCTTGCCGTCGGTTTGGCAGACGCCGACTTGCGCGCCGATGGGCGGTGTCTCGTGGTCGTCGGACTTGATGATCAGCGGTTCCCCTGCGCCGTTGCGCAAGTGCAGATAGGTGCTTTCGCCCAAGTACTCCACAACCTCCAACGTCGCCTGCATGAGGGGGCTTTTCTGACCAAGGCGCAGGTGTTCGGGGCGAATCCCGACGCGGACGGGTCCCTTGTCATGGCCTTTGAGCGTGCCCCCGCCCGCAAGGCGGATCTTGGTTCCATCGCCGTCGCCGTCGAAGAAGTTCATCTTGGGCGAACCGATGAAGCCCGCGACGAATTCGTTTGCGGGGCTGTCGTAGAGTTCCTTGGGCGAGCCGACCTGTTCGATCACGCCGTCGCGCAAGACGACGATGCGGTCGGCCAGCGTCATGGCCTCAACCTGATCGTGCGTCACATAGATCATAGTCGTGCCAAGGTCCTCATGCAGCTTGGCAATTTCCAATCGGGTTTGGACGCGCAAGGCCGCGTCGAGATTGGATAGCGGCTCGTCGAACAAAAACACCTCGGGCTCGCGCACGATGGCGCGGCCAATCGCGACGCGCTGCCGCTGGCCGCCCGATAGGTTCTTAGGCAAGCGGTCCAAGTAGTCCTCGATTTGCAGGATTTTGGCGGCGGCCTTGACCCGCTGGTCGATCTCGTCCTTCGGGGTTTTGGCCTGTAGAAGACCAAAGGCCATATTCTTAGCGACGGTCATATGGGGGTAGAGCGCGTAGGTTTGAAACACCATGGCGACCCCGCGTTCGGACGGGCGCACGTCGTTGACGGGGCGATCGCCGATCTTCAACTCCCCGCTCGTAATGTCTTCTAAGCCGGCGATGGTGCGCAGCAAGGTGGACTTGCCGCAGCCCGATGGACCGACGAAGACCACGAATTCGCCGTCGCCTATGTCCAAATTGACGCCGCGAATGACCTCGGCCTTGCCGTAAGCTTTGCGAATTTCTGTAAGGGTTAAGCTGGCCATTTCTGCTCCAGGTAGTGTAGTTGACGTTCAAATTCTTGCCCAAATTCGGGATGCCGCTGCGCCAAGTCGCCAAAGAGCGTGCGTGCGCCCAAAAAACCGCTGGGGTCCTCCCGATCCAGAAGGGGTTCGAGCCGATCCCAGTTGGGCTCATGGTAGGCATAGGTCCGAAGGCCGAGCTTGATCAGGCGGGCGTAGTGGAACCACCCCGCAATCGAGCGAATGGCGAAAGCAGGAACCTGGCCTGCGGCAAAGCACCCTTCCAAAGTTGGACGCATAAAAATGCTCATCTTGGCGAAGCCATCGGTGCAAATGCGCTCGATCGCATCGCCGATGGACCTGTTGGTGAAGCGTCCCTCGACCCGCTCAATATAGGCCAGTGTGTCGATAGGTACATCGGCGGGCATGGCCCGTTGAACCTCGACCCGCTCAAACCGATTGAAGTGGTCGCGCAACTCGCGGTCGTCCATGGCCCTATCGAAGGTTTCGTACCCGGCGAGCGCGCCCAAAAAACTGATCGAAATATGGCCACCGTTCAGCACCCGAATCTTGGTCTCCTCGTAAGGATGCACATCGGCTACCAACTCAACCCCCACCCGCTCCAGCGGGGGTCGGGCGGCGCAGAACCGATCTTCGATCACCCACTGAATAAAGTCCTCCCCCACGATCGTCGTGCCCAAGGGGTCGGCGCGCGTCGCGCGCGTCGCGGGCGCAGGCGTAATGCGATCAACCATCGAACAGGGAAAGGTGCAGTTGCTCGCGACCCAGGCCGCCAAGTCGTCCTTGCCCAGGTGGTGCAGGTAGGTGGCAAAATTCCGCGCCAGCATGGCGCCGTTGTTGCGCAGATTATCGCAGCACAGGAAGGTCAGGGGGCCTGCCTTGGCTGCCCGCCGCGCCTCCAGCCCCCCCGCCAGATAGGCGTAGAGACTCTCGCGACGTGTTCCCGCCAGTTCGGCGGCGATGAGCGGCTGGGACAGGTCCAGGTCTCCGCTCGCATCAAAGTAATACCCCGCCTCGGACACGGTGAGCGTTACCAGCGTCACGTCGTCTTGGGCCAAGGCCGTTTCGGCAGCGGGTCGATCCACCGCCCAATCGAAGAAGGCGCGGTGCCGGTCGATGCGCATGGTCTCCTGGCCGCCATCGGCGCTGTAGGTCCAAAGGTTGTAGCCAGGCTTTTCTGCCTCAATGGCGAATTGCGCGCTATCGGCGGGGCGCAAGTTGACGGTATAGATCGACCAATTGGCCACGCCTTGATCGGCCAAGCGTTGCAGATAGACCGCCTGATGCGCCCGATGAAAGGCGCCGTAGCCGATATGGATCATGGCTTGCGGCACTAGGCGGCCCTCCGCTGCATTTTGGGCGCATCCCCGCGCAGGCCCACCAGAGTTTGGTTGCGATACTGGCTGGGGGTGCAGCCCTTGAGCCGCAAAAATTGCCGGTTGAAGTTGGCGAGGTTTTGAAACCCGCTGTCGTAGCAAATCGCCGAAACGGGGTCCGACGTATCGATCAGAAAGGCGCAGGCTTGGCGCACGCGCACCAGATTGACAAATTCGGAAAAGCGATTGCCAGTAATGTGCTTGAAATGGCGGGTAAAGCTCGCCTCCGATAAACCTGCGACCTTTGAGACGGTCGTCACCGAGAGGTCGGCGTCGTAATTTTGCACGATATAGTCCACCGCCTCGCCAATTTGTGCTTGGCGTTTGGAATTGGCCCTTTGGCTCAAGTTGACGAGCGACAAGGTGGTGCGGTTTTGATGCGCCGCCAGTTGAACCAGCAGGTCAATGAAGGCCACAACCTGCGCCGCGCCGCGGGCATCGCGCACCGCCGCGAGCATGGCTTGCGACTGGTCCAGGGGGATGCCATGGACTTCGACGCCAGCCTGGGCATCGTCGAGCAGCGGACGGATTTCTTTGAAATCAGAAAAGGCGGTCATGAGGTTGACCATGCTCGCCTCGGGGAACTGCACCAGCATGTCGCGCAGGGGCACGACGCCAGGACCCGCCCGATCCGATACCCAGTTGTGCGGGACATGGGGGCCAGTGATGAAAAGCGACCCCGCGGCAAAGTCCCCTATATAGTCACCGACAAAAGCGGTGCCCGTGCCCGCGACGATCAAATGGACCTCGTATTCCGCGTGGGCGTGCCAGCGGCACAGATCCGACGGCCAGCCGTGTTCCAAGTACCGTACCGATTGGGTGGACCAATCGACAATCTCCAGTTCAGGGGGCGAGGGCATGGGGTTTATTTGACGGCGCCAAAGGTCAAACCCTGGACCAACTGCTTCTGCGTGAACCAGCCCATGATAATGATGGGGGCGATGGCGACGATTGAGGCCGCCGACATTTTGGCGTAAAACGGTTCGCGCGGATCCTCCTTAGAGGTGACCATGGCTCCGAGCCCCAAAGCATCTTCGGACGCGAGGCGGATCGACCAGTAGGCTTCGTTCCAACAAAATATGATCGAAAGCAGTGCCGTTGCAGCGATTCCCCCCCAGGCCAAGGGCAGAATAATTGATCGCAACTCCGACCAGGTGCTCGCCCCGTCCATGCGACTGGCCTCCAGAATTTCCTTCGGGATTTCTTTGAAGTAGGTGAACAGAATCCAGATCAAAATCGGCATATTGATCAACACATAGACCAGAATGATGCCCGCGCGCGTGTCTTGCAAGGCCAGCTTGGTCGGCTGCCACGTCACGGCAAAGTCCTCAAAGCGCCCGCCCGATGGGGCCTCAAAGGCTATGTCCGTGCTGGTCTCGCCCGCGGGCAGGGTGAGGCTGCCCGACAAGGCCGAAAAGTCTTGGCCAGGGGCTGCCGTCCCGCCGACGGTATAGGTGAGGTCGGTCGGCACTTGCTGGGGCTTGGAAAGCGTGACGCGCGCACGGCCCGCGACCGCGCCCTCGACACTGTGGCTCAGCGGGGTGATGGCGACCTGCGGGGTTTCCACTGCATCGACCACTTTGCTCGAGGCAACGAACACTTTGCCAAGGCGCGCGGCATTGGACGACAGGCCCTCCAAAGTCAGGCGCAGCGTCATGGGGCTTTCGCGAACGCTATCGCCAACCGCGGCCACGGGGATCAGTACATGGCTTTGGCCCGCGGGAAGGGTAACGCGGCCAGGCAGGGCCTCGATCTGGCCGTCGCGCGCCGCCCGGCTCGACGCTTTATAGGTGACCTCCAAATCTTCGTCCAAGGGGGGCGACAGCGAGACGATGAAGCCGCTGTGGCGGGTGCCTTCGACGATGGCGCCCGTGCTTTGTAGGGTAAGGGTCGGGGTCTTGTCGGGGTTGTCGATCAGGATCGTGGCAGCGTCCAAAGCCCCGAGCTCTAGGTCGAGGCCCTCGGGCGCATCAAGCTGCAACTCAACGGTTTCCTGCCCCTCAAACTGCAAATGCGGCAAGGAGACCGTAAAACCCTGAAACAAGAAGAAAATCGGCATGATCACCCCAACCGCGGGCAACATCTTGGTCGAGAGCATCCACAGCAAGATATCGGCGGTCCAATTGCTGGGCCGAAACGCCATGGAGTACGCGGCGGGAATGGCGATGACCATGCACAAAATCGTCGCGATGATGGCGATGGAACTGGTGTTGAAAACAAACTTCCAAAATCCGTCCGCTGCCTCGGTCAGGCCCTGATAGTTGGCCAAGGTCGGCATGAAAAACAGCCGGTCCCTAAGGGGCACGTCCTCCCCCCGCTCGAGGGCTTGGTTGCGCGCCTCGATCCAATCGCGATCAAAGGTGACCAAGAATTCGGGTGTGGCGGACTGCGCTTCCAAATCGGTCTTGAGGCTCGATAGGCCGAGCCACAAAATCGGGAAGAACAGGGCAAGCCCCACCAGCCAGGCCAGTGTGGTCAGACTGCGGTCGCGCCAAGGCGATTGGGTTCCAGCGATGGCCATAGGTCAGGTCGTCCGAATGCTCTTGCCGACCAACCGGATCAAGAAAATCGCGGCGATGTTGGCCAAAATCACCGCGAAAATCCCCCCCGCCGAGGCCCGGCCGATGTCGAGCGCCGCCCCCGATCCCGTCGTATGAATCTTGAAGGCCAGGGTTTCGTTGCCAGCCCCGCCCGAGGTGAGTAAAATTTCGGCAAAGATGCCCAGGTGGAAAATCAGCTGGATCATCATGACGATGGCGATGGGCCGGGCGAGATGCGGCAAGGTCAGGTTCCAAAATTGCGAGAGGGCGCTGGCGCCGTCGAGAACCGCCGCTTCCTTCTGCTCCTGATCTTCAGATTGCAACGAGGTCATAAAAATCAGGACCGCGAACGGCACCCATTGCCAGGACACGATCAGGATTACGCCCAGTAGCGAATTGGTCGGGCTGAACATCTCAACCGCCTCGACGCCCATGAGTTGCGAGAGAAACGCGATTAGGCCGTTGGCGGGGTGGAGCATGAGGTTCTTCCACAACATGGCGTTGACCGCGGGCATGATAAAGAAAGGGGAGATCAGCAAGACGCGGACAAATCCGCGCCCTGGAAAGGCCCGATTGACCAGCAGGGCGATCAGGACCCCAAATACGAGCGTGATCAGCAAAATCCCGCTGACCAAGAGAAAAGTATTGCGGACAACATACCAAAATTCCGCGTCCATGAAATTGCGGAAATTGCGGAAGCCGACGAAGGCCCCGCGCTCGGCGGCCGCATCGTAAAGACTGTAATCGACAAAGGAAAAGTAGATGGTCATGCTCAGCGGCACGATCATCCATACGAACAGCAGGACCACGGCAGGGGCAAGCAACCAGTTTGCCAGGGTGCGGCTCATCTTATCTCGTTTCCTCCCTCAAATATCATCTATTGGTCCCTCCCAAGACCAAAAGCGGGACGGCGCGTGGCCGCCCCGCTTGAACTCGGAGGAGACTCTATTCAGAAGCCGCCATAACAGCTTCGGCATGGGCCTGTGAAGCCGCCAGAGCGTCCTCAACCGACTTGGCCCCCGACAGGGCTGCTGCCATTTCCTGGCCGACGCCGATCCCGATTTCCTGGAACTCAGGAATCGCTGCGAACTGAACCCCAACGTAGGGCTTCATGTCGCTTGCCCCTGGGGCGGCAGAGAAGATCGCCGCGAGCTCGGCGTCCGCGAAGTTGGTGACCGCTTGAAACTCGGCGATGTCGTAGGTTGAGGCGCGCGTGCCAGTGGGCACAGACCCCCATCCCAGTTCCTCACCGACCAACTGGATATAGTCTTTGGACGTCGCCCACTCGATGAAGGCAACCGCCGCATCGGCGTTTTCCGTGTTGGCGGGAACAGCCAGCGCCCAGGCCCACAACCAGTTGGCCCCGACAGGGTTGGTCGCGTTGGGGGATTGAGCGTAAGCGACGTTGCCCGTCGCCGCAGAGCCGTCGCCTTCTAAGAAGGACGCTGCGATGGTCGCGTCGATCCACATGCCGCAGGAACCCTCACGGTAGAGGCCGAGGATTTCGTTGAAGGAGTTGCCTTCGGACCCTGGAGGGCCGTAGGAATTCAACAAGTCCACGTAGAAGTTGATGGCGGCGTGCCACTCGGGCGTGTCCAGCGTGGGAGTGCCGTCGGCGTCGAACCAGGCGCCGCCAAAGGAGTTAACCACCGTGGTGATGAAGGCCATATTGTCGCCCCAGCCTGGCTTGCCGCGCAAGCAGGCCCCATAGACGCCATTGTCGGGGTCGTGCATGGCCGCCGCTGCCGCCTTGATGTTCCCCCAGGAATCCTTGTCTCGGATGCTCACACCCGCCGCTTCCGCGAGGTCGCTGCGGTACATGACCATGGACGACTCCCCGTAGAAGGGCGCGGCGTAGAGGTTTCCGTTGGAGGACAAGCCGCCAGCCATGGCAGGCAGAATGTCGTCAACGTCGTAGTCGTCGCCAAACTCAAGGGCCTGGATCCAGCCCGCGTCGCCCCAAATCGGGGCCTCGTACATGCCGATGGTAAAGACGTCGTATGCGCCCCCGCCCGTACCAGCGTCGAGCGTCACTTGCTCCCGCAGGGTGCCCTCATCAAGGGTAACCCAATTCAGCGAAACGCCTGTTTCCGACTCGTAGATCGATGATAGTTCTTGCATATTGACCATGTGGCCGTTGTTCACCGTGGCAATGGTCAGCTCTTGCGCTGACGCAACTGCCGAAATTGCGAGCGCCAAACTCGCTGAAGTCAAAAGACTCTTTTTCATGTGCTTTCCTCCCAAAAAAGGGCTTCCCAGGATTGGGACCCATCTTATGGTCCCTTTGGCGCACTTGGGGCCAATAGGATTCCCTCAATCGCCAATACGATACGCCAGACATGCCCCACAATTCAGCAAAATTTACGCCTTATTGTACCAGTCTTTGTCCATAACAACATTTGTCATACCAGGGGCGATTGAGACTTGTCTGTTCAACTTCATGTATAGGGAGGCCTATGTAAAAAACACTTGAGACCTGGGCCCGAGTTCCTAAAGCACGACCATGACCTGCCTTCACGACCAGCACCGCGAGGCTTTGCGGCCTTTGCGGCAGGCCCTTTACGATTTTGACGCGCAGACGGTGCGCGCAGAGCTCGCCGAAGTTTGCGCGCCCGACGCCTGTTTTCGCTCCGCCTTTCCGATTCCCGAAGTCGAGGGGGCGGAGGCTTACTACGCCGCCGCATACGCACCGCTCGTGCAGGCGATCCCCGACCTTGAACGGCGCGAGTGGATTTGCATGGCAGGGCCGACCGACCAGGGGCTCGACTGGGTGGGCATCGGCGGTTTTTATACTGGGACCTTCGCCGCGCCCTGGCTGGACATTCCGCCCACGGGCCATATGGTCCATATGCGCTTTCACGAATTTTACCGGTTTCGCGACGGCACGGTCGTCGAGACCCAAGCGCTCTGGGACATTCCCGAAGTTATGATGCAAGCGGGGGCCTGGCCGCTGGCACCATCGCTCGGCAAGGAATGGCATATCCCAGGGCCCGCCAGCAACGACGGCCTGCGCCATACCTACGACGGCGACGCAGGCGCGCAGTCCTGCGCGCAGGTCATCGACATGCTCGAACACCTGAAAAAACACCCGAGCCAAGGTGGGCCCGAGGTCATGGAACCCGAGCGGTTTTGGCACCCGCGCATGTCCTGGTACGGGCCAGCGGGGATCGGCACGGGCCGTGGTTTTGCTGGGTTTCGCAACTGGCATCAAATCCCGTTTTTGAAGGCCATGCCCGACCGAGGCTTTGAGCGGCACAAAATCACCTACCACTTCTTTGGCGACGGCCCTTACTGCGCGGTGACGGGATGGCCCAATATGATCCAAACGCTTTCACATGATGGTTGGCTTGGGATTCCGCCCCTGGGCCAGCGCGTGACCATGAAGTCGCTGGATTTCTGGCGGCTGGAGCGGGGGCTGATTCGCGAGAACTGGGTGCTGGTCGATTTGCTCGACTTCTACGACCAGATCGGCGTCGATGTGCTGGGCCGTATGCGCGAGTTCAACAAGGCCCGCTACCCCATGAACTTATCCGTATAGGCCCTGACCATGCCCCTTCCGCAGACGCCATCTTTCGCCTTGGGGGGCAAGCGTGCCCTTGTCGCGGGGGCGTCCTCGGGTATCGGTCAGGCGTGCGCCGTGGCACTGGCCCAGGCAGGCGCCGCAGTCACCGTCGCGGCCCGCCGCGCCGACAAGTTGGCCGCGCTGGTGACAGCCTTGACGGCCCAGGGCGCCGACGCGACCGCCCTGCCCCTGGACGTCACCGATACGGGGGCAACGCAAGCCGCCATCGCCGCCGCCGATCCCTTCGACATCTTGGTCAACTCTGCGGGTCTGGCGCGCCATGGCCCCGCGCTCGACGCCGACCCAGGCGACTTCGACGCCGTCGTCGCCCTGAACCTCAAGGGCGCGTTCTTCCTGACCCGCGCAGTTGCGGCGCGTCTCATTGCGGCGGAGAAACCTGGGTCCCTGATCAACATTTCCTCGCAAATGGCCCATGTGGGGGGCATCGACCGATCCGTCTATTGCGCGACCAAGCACGCGGTCGAGGGGTTCACCAAAGCCATGGCGATCGAGTGGGGACCCCGCGGCATCCGTGTCAATACGCTCTGCCCCACCTTCATCCGCACCGCGCTGACCGCATCGACCTTTGCCAATCCCGAGCGCAAAGCCTGGATCGAGGACAAGATCAAGCTGGGCCGCGTTGGAGAGGTGGAGGACCTTATGGGCCCCGTGGTGTTCCTAGCCTCGGACGCCAGCGCCTTGATCACTGGCACGTCACTGCTGGTGGACGGCGGTTGGACGGCGGACTAATGCCAGCGACGACCAGGAATGACTCTTGTGTTCGCTGGTATAAGGGCCGCGACGGCGGCCCCCGCAGCGGCCCCGAGAATAGCGCGAAAGCGCCTCGGGGTATAAGCGGAGGCCCCGTCGGAGGCGAAACGCGAAGCGTTTCTGCCGTGAGACACGAAACGGCCATAAAAGTGTCAACTTTTTTGGCCGTTGGGATAAAGAGCGATCCATGACATCGAAGACAGCATCCAACGCACCCATGGCGGGATTTGATCCCGAGTATCGAGACTTCCCCGACTATATCATCGGCATCACCAAGCAAATTTGGGAAGACCGAGACATCGCCTCCCTCCAGCATCTCTACGCCCAGGACATTCCCGTTCGCTCCCCTGGTTCGCTGGTTGTCGGCAATGGACCCGTGATCGCGGCGACGCAGGCGACCCTGGCCGAATTTCCTGACCGGACCCTTTACGGCGAAGACGTGATCTGGTCGGGCACGCCCGAAACGGGCATGCTCTCCAGCCACCGCATCTTGTCCACGGCCACCCATGCCGTCGAGGGGGCCTACGGCACGCCGACAGGGAAGCGGGTCGCCTACCGGATCATCGCCGACTGCCACGCCGAGAACAATACCATCGACGATGAGTGGCTGATCCGCGATCAGGGGGCCATCGTGCGCCAACTGGGCTGGACGCCAAGGGACTATGCCGCCGATCTCATCGCGCGCGAGGGCGGCCTTGAGGCATGCGTCCAGCCCTTTGTTCCCGCCCTGGACGTTGCTGGACCCTACCAAGGCAAGGGCAACGACAATGAATGGGGCCAAAAATACGCGGACATCTTGACCCTCATGATGGGCGGGGCCTACCATGTCGTCGCGCGCGAGTACGACCGGGCCGTACACTGTGAATACGCGGGCGGGCAAACCGCCCACTCCCACGCTGGGGTGGACCAGTTCTGGTTGCCGTTGCGGGCCGCATTCCCCAATGCCACCTTCCAAATCGACCATCAAATCGGCCGGGAAGACCCCCTGATGCCGCCGCGGGCGGCGCTGCGCTGGTCCCTCCATGGTCGGCATGAAGGCTGGGGCAGCTTCGGCGCGCCAACGGGGGCCGAGGTTTATATTATGGGTGCCTGCCACGGGGAATTCGGCCCCTGGGGGCTGCGGCGCGAGTATGCTCTCTACGACGAAACCGCCATTTGGAAACAGATCTTAATCCATCAAGGACTCGCTGCATGAACGCGCCGCAAATCGTTCGCTACGGCGACTTGGTCCCCTGCAAAACCGCGTTCATCGACGCCCATACACCTGGGTCGGATCAGAAGGAAAACTTCACGATCATCGGCGGCGGCGTGTCCGAAAGCCCTGACCAGCACGTTCATATCAAGGCCACGCCAGGGTACAACATCGGCGCGGCGGGCCAGCCGCCCAAGTGCCGCAATTCCCTGCACAGTCACCGTACCGCCGAGGTGTTCTTCGCGCTGTCAGGGCGATGGCGGTTCTTCTGGGGACGGTACGGCACCGCAGGCGACGTCGTGCTGGAGGAAGGCGATATTTTCAACATCCCGACGGGGATCTTCCGCGGCTTTGAAAATGTTGGGTCCGACTACGGCATGATCATGGCCATCCTGGGCGGGGACGACGCGGGCGGCGGCGTGCTATGGGCACCGCAAGTGATCGAGGACGCGGCAAGCCACGGCCTAGTGTTGGGGGACAACGGGGTCCTGTACGACACAAAGAAGGGCCAGGACCTGCCGAGGGGCGTCGGCCCCATGCCGGTCTTGAGCGCCGCCGTGCTGGCGCAGATGCCCGAGCCGCCGACGGCAGAGGTCTTGCCCTACGTCGCACGCTACTGGGACATGATGGCCCTGGCCAATACCGCGCCCGCCCAAGTGATTGGCGCCGAGGCCCTGATCCGCGACCGCCCAGGATTCGAGGTGGCGTTGCGCAACCACAGGACCCCTGACCCAGGGACCTATGCCACGGCAAAGCAAGAAACCCTAATGGTCATGCGCGGGCATTGGGCGCTCAGTTGGGCGGGCGGCGAGACACGCTTGGCCCCCGGGGATACGGCGGCGGTTCCTGCGGGCCTTGACCATAACTTGCGGCCCGCCATGTCGGGGGAGGCCTCGGTCTACCAGGTCTTGGGCACCGACGACCCCGCTGGCGCGACGGGCCGACTTTTGGAGGAGACTTAGCATGACCCTATCCATTACCCACGCGGGATCCCTGCCGCGCACGCAGGCGGTGGTCGATTGCCTGTTTGCCCGCGAACGCGGCGAGGCTTACGACCCAGCGCACTTTGATACCTGCATGGCCCAAGGGGTCGATGCGACCGTGAAAAAGCAGGTCGAAACGGGGGTCGATTGGGTCTCCGACGGCGAAACCTCCAAAATCTCCTACGCGACCTACGTCAAGGACCGCTACACGGGCTTTTCGGGTGACAGTCCGCGCAACGCCCCCGCCGACCTTAAGCTGTTCCCTGGCTTCTTGAAGCGTCAGGCCGAAAGCGGGGGCACGCCCACCTACGCCCGCCCCATGTGCACGGGCGAGGTGCGCCCAAAGCACACGGGCGATCTCGAAAAAGACGTGGCGAACTTGCACGCCGCCATGGCGGCGCACGGTGCCAAACGGGGCTTTATGAACGCCGCCTCGCCTGGCGTCATCTCCCTGTTTCTCGCCAACGACTATTATCCAACGCGGGAGCGGTACTTGCAGGCCTTGTCCGACGTCATGCGCGCCGAATACGAAACCATTGTCAACAGCGGCCTGGACCTGCAAGTCGATTGCCCCGACCTAGCCCTGTCCCGCCACATGCTGTTCGCCGACCTATCGGACGCCGAATTTTTGAAGATCGCGGACATGCATGTCGCGGCCCTCAATGCCGCCCTGGTGGGTATCGACCCCGCCAAGGTGCGGGTCCATATTTGCTGGGGCAACTACGAGGGGCCGCATGTTTGCGATATTCCCATGGACACCGTGTTCAACACCTTCATGGCGGTCAAAGCCCGCTACCTGCTGTTTGAAACCGCCAATCCCCGCCACGGCCACGAATGGGCCACGTTTCGCGACCGCAAGGCTGACATCCCCGACGACAAAGTGCTGGTGCCAGGGGTGGTGGATACGACCTCCAACTTCGTCGAACATCCCGATCTGGTCGCCGAACGGCTGCGGCGTTTCATCGACATCGTCGGTGCCGACCGCCTTGTCGCAGGATCGGACTGCGGTTTTGGCACCTTCGCGGGCTTTGGTGCCCTGGACCCCGACATCGCCTACGCCAAGCTCGCCACCCTGCACGAGGGTGCGCAACGTGCCCTTGCCTAGCCTTTCCCCAGAGTTGCTGCAGCTGCTGCGGTCGGTCGATACACCGACGGTATGCAATGCTATTGAAGTGGCCCAAGGCCAGCGGGGCTTTGCCAACTTTACCCGCAAGACGCTGGTGGCGTCCGAGGCGGCGGCGCCAGCCCTTGTCGGCTTCGCCGCGACGGCCCAAATCGCCGCGCAAGCCCCGCCGACGCAAGCTCCTGAAATCATCCAGCAAGGCCGCATGGACTACTACCGCGCCATGGCCGCCGCCGCCAAAGCGGGGCCTACGGTCTGTGTTATTGAGGATTTGGACGGCGAGGACGCGGTGGGGGCCTTTTGGGGCGAAATCAATACGACCGTGCACAAGGGCTTGGGCCTCGCGGGCACATTGACCAATGGCCTGATGCGCGACTTGGGCGATTTGGCCCCTGGCTACCCTGTGCTAGCGGGCGGGATCGGCCCCAGTCATGGATTCGTCCATGTGCGCAGCGTCGGCGCCCCTGTCAGCGTTTTTTCCATGAGCGTCGCCCACGGCGACCTGATCCATGCCGACCGCCATGGGGCCCTGGTGATCCCAGCCGACTTGATCCCCAAACTGCAGGCGGCCATCGAGAAACTCCAGCGGACCGAACAGCTAATTTTGGGACCCGCGCGCGCGCCTGGGTTCGACATCGAGACCTTTGAAGCCGCCTGGGCCGCCTTTGAACAGGCCCGAACTTAAAGCGGGGTCCGAGTTCATTAGAACAACGGCGGGATCAATTGACGCGTATCCAAATTTCTTTTTGTGATTGACGTGATAGGCTGTTTGTCATTGGCGAAAAAGTTCCAGGCCTCCATGCATTTTTACGAGTCAAGAGCTATCGACGCTGGTATAAGGGGTCGCGTGGCGTGCATTGCCATGCCCAGGAAAAGCGCGGACGTGTGGCCTTAAAGACCGCAAATCCCCACCCAGCGTCGTCCAGCGCGGAGCGAAGCATTGTTGCAGGATCCAGCACCGATTGGTCGTGGGAAGAATTGACGGCACGAACTTTGTGCCGTGCTAAACGATGCCCGACAGGCGCGCCTCCCTAGACAGGGGTGGGGATGTCAGCGCATCTAAAGTCGTCTTCAATTTCCGCTCATAACAGTTAATATTTCCGAAGGCATCTGTAGCGAGTGGCTTCAGGCGGCGGGTTGTGTCTTGCGGTGAGGGGTCCAGTCTTGGACGATCTCGACCAAGTCGGTTAGCTTGCGCGGCGTAATGACGTCGGAGAACATTTCCAAAATTTCGGGCAGACGCGGGGCGACGGCCTTGATCAGGTCCAGAAATTCTTGATCGCGCGGCGATAGGGCTAGGGGGGCGTCTCGGTCGCGCGTATTGGGTTTTCGACCGTCGTGGATTTTCTCGGCGTACTCGAGCCAACGGGTCGCGATCTCTTGACGTTCTTCCATGCGGAAATAGCGGGCGCCGTCGTTGATGACGGTCGTGTGCTCGCGGAACATTTGCAAATCCTCGCCGCTGTTTTGCCACAAGGTCATGAATTCAAACATGCAGTTGGGGCTGTGGAAGTACTTGTCGTCCAAGATCAGCAAGATGTGCTTGGCCCGCGCGGCGCCCGTATCGAACAGGTCCACGGCGGCGTGCATGAAATTGCGCAAACTGTGCCCCAGCTTGTTTTCGTTTCGGTCGCGCAGCACCTTAAAACCCTTGGCGATCAGAACTTGCTCGACCGCGTCGATCAGCAGACTGTGCCGCCGCCCATCGGCTTGCTGCTCGTCGCCCCAAGCGTAGGAGATGAAGACGTCGTGGAAAGGAACGGCGGGCTGGATCTGGTCGTGGGTTTGCTTTTTCAGATAGGCTTTGAGGTCGGTCTCTTGTTCGGGGGTGAGCGAGAGGGGATTTAGATCTTCGCGCTTGTCTTCGGTCGAGAGGGACCTTTCGGACCTTTTCGGAAAGGCGCAGTTGGTTGCGTTTTTAACGTACTTTTCAAAGGTGCGATAAAAGGTTTGATGATCCTCGGACAGATGCAAGGCAAGGTCGGCCAGATGGTCTTCGTGGTCAGATGCGGAGGGCGCGCCGCCAGTCCATAGGCGCAGTTCGTAGCCCGTGTCTCCTTGGTGCAATTGCCATCGAAGTAACCAGTCCCCAAACCTGTAGGCCAAGCCCGACCGCCAATAGATCAGGCGCGCGCCGTAACGCGCGCCCATGAGGGCCTGGAGATCGTGTAACATAAACTCACCGCTGTGCTGGCAGTTGATCACTGCCTCTTCGAAGGGCGGCCCGACCTCCGATTCTTTAGAGTCGATCTCCGTCTGTTCCCAAATTTCCTCAAGCGCTTGCGGCGGCTTTTCGGGTAACAGTTTGGGCAAAATATAAGTCGGATGTTGGGCGCCGAGGTAGTAGCCGTCGCTTTGCCAGTCGGTGATCAATAGACCATTTTTCGCCATGAAGGCCAGAGCCAGTTTGCGTTGGTCTTTGCTGAAGTTCTTTTTGTCCCAGAACCGTTCCACATCAGGGTGGCGAAAGATACCCTGTCGAATTTTCAGATAGCCATAGGGCCCCTGGCGATCAAGCAGTGCATAGATCGGTTCCAAGAGCCATTGCCGCACTACGACCAGGCGCGGATCCTCCAGACTTTTGGGATCGTGGATGACGAGGCCCGAGTTGGTGAGCACTCGCAGGAAACTTGAGCGATTGTCTTCGTCCTCCAGAAATGGGAACTTCCGCTTTCTTGTATCTTCTTCCATTTCGGCGCAAAATTCGTCGAACGCGGGGCGGCTCATTAACCAGTCAGGAGATTCTGCGGCCTGAGGATCGCGGATCAAATAAGTTTTGGTTGCCTCAGCGCATTTTTCTTGGAAGGCTTGGAGCGCGGTTTTGAATCCTTTGGGTAGCTGATCATTGAAGGCTCTTCGTGCGGTTATGGCTGCATCAAGAAAGGTCTGCTTGGCGTTTTCAATGCGGTTCGTTGATAGGAAATCAACCTTTAGAACTTGATACCCTATTCGTTTGCGCTCTCTCAACTCGTCAAGAAACGATTTAGTTTCATCCGACAATTCGCCGTGTTCGTAGCGATCCGCTTGGGTTTGGACTATGAGGATTTGGGCATTTTCGCGGGAATATCGTTCGATGAGTTCGAGCCAGTAGCGTAGCTTGTGGTTGGGGAACCGATCCCCATTGATCACATGATGATCGGCGGCCTCGGACGCAGGATTCCAAGCCAGGATGTAGATCCCTGCTTGCTTCATGAAGTGGCGGTGAGTTTCGTGATACAAGTCTTGACCGCCAAAGTCCCAAAGATGGATTTGGCCAGGTGGTTCGCTCGTTGATCCCGCGTTAGACTTGCTGAGTCCCAGGTCCTTCTCTAGGTCAAAATAGCTGACATCAATGCCGTGAGTGCTCTCGCACATCATACCACGCTTGCCCCGCAGGGCGTGAATAAGGCTGGTCTTGCCGACTTGACCGTTGCCGAGTAAAACGGCCTTTATGTCAGAATAAAGTTGGGTTTTGCTTCTGCTATGGTCTAGGAGAGCTTGTAATAAGTGTTGGCCTTCAAGTCCCCTTAGAAAATCGGATGCGATGTTGGCGGGATAGGTCCCTTCAAATGAAAATCTAGGACTCCTCTCAGAATCGACCGCTTCGGACGACGGCGCACTAAAGTTGTCTTTGAAGAACGTGTGATCTAGCCCTGTCACACTCCCAAGATTCCTAAGGCTCAGTCTTTTCCAAACTTTTCCCTCCAGGGGGCTGAGGTCGGAAACTTGGGTATCATCCAAGTCGAGCGATTGGAGGTTTGTGAGGTCGCTCAAGGGGCTGAGGTCGGAAACTTTGGAACTCCACAAGCTGAGCGATTGCAGGCTTTTCAGCGTGCTCAAGGGGCTGAGGTCGGAAACTTGGGTGTCATTCAAGTGGAGCGATTGCAGGCTTTCCAGCGTGCTCAAGGGGCTGAGTTCGGAAACTTGGGTGTTATCCAAGTGGAGCGATTGCAGGCTTTCCAGCGCACTCAAGGGGCTGAGGTCGGAAACTTGGGTGTTATCCAAGTCGAGCGATTGCAGGCTTTCCAGCGTACTCAAGGGGCTGAGGTCGGAAACTTGGGTGCGATTCAAGCGGAGCAATTGCAGGCTTTCGAGCGTACTCAAGGGGCTGAGGTCGGAAACTTGGGTGTTATCCAAGTCGAGCGATTGCAGGCTTTCCAGCGTACTCAAGGGGCTGAGATCGGAAACTTGGGTGTTATCCAAGTCGAGCGATTGCAGGCTTTCCAGCGTACTCAAGGGGCTGAGGTCGGAAACTTGGGTGTCATTCAAGTAGAGAGATTGCAGGCTTTCGAGCGTACTCAAGGGGCTGAGGTCGGAAACTTGGGTTCTGCTGAAGCTGAGCGATTGCAGGCTTTCGAGCGTACTCAAGGGGCTGAGGTCGGAAACTTGGGTGTCATTTAAGTTGAGCGATTGCAGGCTTTCCAGCGTGCTCAATGGGCTGAGGCCGGAAACTTCGGTGTTATTCAAGTTGAGAGATTGCAGGCTTTCCAGCGTGCTCAAGGGGCCGAGGTCGAAAACTTGGGTGTTATCCAAGCTGAGAGAATGCAGGCTTTCGAGCGTACTCAAGGGGCTGAGGCCGGAAACTTGGGTGTCATCCAAGTTGAGCGATTGCAGGCTTTCCAGCGTGCTCAAGGGGCTGAGGTCGGAAACTTGGGTGTTATTCAAGTAGAGCGATTGCAGGCTTTCCAGCGCGCTCAAGGGGCCGAGGTCGGAAACTTCGGTGCCGTCCAAGTCGAGCCATTCAATGTGTTTGACAGATTGCAGGTCGGGCACGCGTTCTAAGCCCTGGACGCTTAGGTTTAGGGCGCCCGTTTTCTCTGCGGCTTCCTGCGCGATGCGGCGCTCGGCTTCTTCAAAAGCTTGGTTCGGGTCTGAAGGGGACTGTCGGCGGGCCATGGACAGCCTATAGCCAAATCCAAGTCGATTCGAACACTCGACTTGCGATCCGCCGCAAGAAATCGGGGGAAGCTGGAGCGGGCGACCGGAATCGAACCGGCATATACAGCTTGGAAGGCTGTCGTTCTACCGTTGAACTACGCCCGCAACCGAGGGAGACCCTAGGCCCTGGCGGATCGTTGGTCAAGCTTCGCCAAAGCGCGGGTGACGTAAGCGCGGGCGCGCATTTCTTTGAGGCGGGAGACCGTGCGGCGGTTTTCTGTGTCCTTGTCGTCGTAGAGTTCCTCGACGGGGACGGCGGAGCGGAGGACGAGCAAGGTGCCCGCTTCGTAGAGCGTATCGATCAGGACGCGGAAGCGGGTGGCTTCGTTGCGCAGGTCGAAGATCAAGGGCGGGACCTCATCGATCGCGAGGGCTTGGAACGTCTCGGCGAGGGCGCCGTAGTCGGCGGCGCCGAGGGGCTGGGCGCACAGGTCGTTGAAGGTGGCCATGGCGACCCCCGTGCCGACCCAGGCCAGGTTGATCGGGCGGCCAGCGGGCGTGAGGGTTTGGGGGCCGCCTAAGGGTTGGCGCGACAGGCGTTTGTAGGCATCCTCAAATGCCACGCGGTTGGGCAAGGTCAGCGGGGCGAAGAAGAGGTCGGCTGGCGCGCCTTGCAGGGTGCGGTGGTCCTGCGCGCCCGCCACCTCGACCACCTGCATCTGCGCCAGGATCTGGTCGATAAAGGGCAGGAAGCGGCTGCGGTGCAGGCCGTCGGGGTACAGATCCGCGGGCGCGAAATTCGAGGTTGCGATCAGGATCAGGCCCTGGTCCCACAGCGCCGAAAATAGGCGTCCCAGAATCATCGCGTCGGCGATATTGTTGACGACGAACTCGTCGAAGCACAGCACCTGCGACTGCTCGGCCAGGTCCTTGGCGACGGTCAGCAGCGGGTCGGTCTGCGCGCCCACTTGCTGGAGGCGATGGACGCGCCGATGCACGTCGAGCATAAAGGCATGGAAGTGGACGCGCTGGACGCGCGCGCGCACCGTGCCCTGGGGGCCGTGTACTTGCCCTGACCCAAGGGTTTTCAGGGCCAGGACCAACAAGTCCATGACCATGGATTTGCCGCGCCCCACGGGGCCGTGCAAGTAGACCGAGGCGAGCGGCGGAGCCGTGCTGCCCCAGCCCCACCAGCGCCGCCGCAGCGGGGCGCCGAGACCGTCGTAGAGCCCCTGCAGGGCAGAGAGCGCCGCGCCCTGGCCTGGATCGTCCCGAATTTCGCCTGCCTCGAATTTTTGGCGGTAGAGGTCCAGAGGCCCAGCCATAGGGACTGGTTTTGGCACGCTTTCGGGGGGTTAGAACGGCAAAGGCAGGCCGTTGACGGTGGTCGTACCCTCGGCGTCTAGCTTCAAGTCCAGGGTCAGGGTGTCTTTGCTGTCGATCTCGCCAAACTGGCCGAGTAGCTCCAGCGCTGTGACGGCACCGAACGCAGAGCCAGCGATGTTGGGGTCGGGACTGTCGGCGAGGCCGGAGACCAGGGCCTTGACCTCACTAAAGTTGCTGATCGATACGTCTGCGCTGCCCGTCAAGCCGAGGGCAGCCTTGCTGTCAAACGGGAAGGTGCCAGCTAGGGTGATGCGGGTTGCCTGGCTATCGATTTGCCACTGGGGACTCAAGACCGCGCCCGTAGCCTGCCACCAGGTAGTGATCATGTCCCCAGCCTGGGTCGTAACATCGAGGTCTGGGGCCAAATCGCCGTCGGCAAGGCTCGCAAAGCGATCAACCAAGTCGGTCAAATCGACCCTGGATACATCGAAGTCAAAGCGCATGTCCGTGGGCAGGAGCTCTGCCAGGGTCGCGTCCATCATAGCCAGGAGGGGGATTTCAAGACTTGCGTAGCGAAGGGTCATCCCCGCAGAGGATTGGTCTGGGGCCGTCGTATCGAGGCGAACGTCCGCGATGAACTCACCCAAGTTCACAGGAAACATGACGAAGTTGAACGAGGCGTCGCGCAAACCGTAGGAATACTCGAGTTTTCCAAGACTCTCGAAGAAATCCCCGATTGTTGTTGACAATTCGGGTTGGAGAAAGAAGTCTCGCCACGCAGGATTGGGCTCCCTGGCTGGCGCCAAGGCGGCCTCGTCGATGAGGCTCGACAAACTGACGAGGACGGGGCTGTTCAAAGCCGAGATCAGGCGAACGCTATCTCCTTGTTCACCTGTTCCTTCGAGGAAAACTTGGCCGATTGATACGCTGATCCCGTCAGCCGAGGAAAAACTCATGTCGTCGGTTGTCCATGAAAGGAAACCAGTCGTTTGTCCAGGGTTTCGCATGTCATTGTTCTCCACGCGTGCCTCGGTTGGGCCAGCAGTGAAGGTAAAACCATCGCTTGGAAAATTGAACTCGAAGCCTGAAATCTGGAGTTCAAGAGCGGAATCGTTGGAGATCTCAAAGTCTTCAAGTAATGTGACTAACCTTGAAATAGATTGAGCGGGATCGTCGTAGCTTTGAAACTGGGCGATCTGCGAGCTGATCTGAGTTTGAACGCCGATAAAGGGATGGACGCCTTCGGGGTACCCCATCTCAGACCAGCGGAAGCTAGAACTGGGAAGGGTGAGACGAAAGTCGTCGAAGCCGTGTTGCACGACAAGCTGTCCCGACCCAGTTTGCCAGTTCAACACCACGCTGCCAGCGTCCTTATCCACCTTCATCGACAAGGACACCCCATCCAAAGCGAAGTCGAACCCCTCAGTGGCCGACACGACGGCGACGGGTGCCATGTTAAATTCGATTTGATCGGGGGCCTCATCCTTCATATGGTAGACAAGGCTCAAGGTCGGCGTTTCCCAGACCAGCTGATCCTCGGCACCCATATCGGCGCGCAGGTCCTCCTCAGTTGGAAAGCTGAAGTTGTCCAAACGGATTCGATCCCCCGCGAGGGCGCGGACGTCGAAGGCCACTTCATCCAGCGCAAACCATCCGAAATCGACGCCGCTCAAGGTCAGGCGATCGCCAACCCGATCCGCGGTATCGAAGCTGATCGGCACCAAAAAGGGGCTATGGTCGGTTTCCAGCAGCGCTAGGAACGCCTCTTCATCAAAACCTTGCGCCTGCGCGGCGGGCGTGGCGAGGAGGAGGGCCGTGAGGCCAGCGAAGTACTTCATGGGTGGTCCTTCAAGGTTGAGCAGTCGATTGAGCGGCAGCCGCATGAGGGCCCGCCCGCGTCCAAGGCTTATGGCGCAGGAGCACGAGAAAATAAAGGGCTGGGTTTATAAGCGCTGGCCCTCCATTAAGGGCTGTCTGTCGGGTATGGTTTGGCATGGCACAAAGTTCATGCCGCTGGACCCCCTGCCACGACCCGTGCTGGATCCTGCGACCTCGCTTCGCCGCGCGCTGGATGACGCCCAGCGGATGGCCCGCGATACAGCACGGGTGCTGGAGGTGGGCGATCATAAAGTTCGCGCGTAAACTCAAAAAGTGGTTCGATGCGGTCTTCGCCCTGTCCAAGGATATGACCTCCATGACCAGAGCGGAGATTGATGCCCAGGTGGCAAAGCTCGAAGCCAGAATCGACAAGTTGCTAAAGTGGAGCAAACCTTGCTCCGAGACCTGGAAGTTGGTACGCAAAATGCGCAATGCTAGGGATCAGCTCCTAACCTTCACAAGGGCTCCTGGCTTGGTGGAACCAACCAACAATGAAAGCGAACGCGCCCTGCGTCCCTAAGCGATCCAACGCACGGTTACCAACGGCTATCGAAGCAAAGAGGCTGCTGACAACGAGTGTAAAATCAAGACCGTCGTCGATACCGCAAAACTACGCGGGGCTTCACCATACAGCACTATCTACGCTACCTTGACCGCCTAATCGTAAAGGGGGGGGGTGAGTAATTACCGCCGCACCCTGGCCTGGATCGTCCCAGATCTCGCCCGCCTCTAATACCAACGGCGAAAAAAGTTGACACTTTTTTGGTCGTTTTGTGTCTCAAGGCAGAAACGCTTCGCGTTTCGGCTTTTTTGGGTGGCAGTCTCTACTCGCTCGCTATGCTCGCTCAGCCCGACCACAGGACGGGGCCTTCGCTTATACCCCGAGGCGCTTTCTTAGCTCATCTCGGGGCCGCGCGTTTGGAGCGCGGGCGTTCCCTGCGCCCTTCGGGCTTGGAGCCCGCTACGGGGTCGCAGTCGCGGCCCTTATATCCAGCGAACATAAGAGTCATTCTCATTCGCCGCTGGTATAACTTTTGGCGGTAGAGGTCCAGGGGCCCAGCCATAGGGACTGGTTTTGGCACGCTTTTGGGGGGTTAGAACGGCAAAGGCATGCCGTTGACGGTCGTCGTACCGTCGGCGTCTAGCTTCAAGTCCAGGGTCAGGGTGTCTTTGCTGTCGATCTTGCCAAACTGGCCTAGCAACTCCAGCGCTGTGACGGCACCGAACGCAGAGCCAGCGATGTTGGGGTCGGGACTGTCGGCGAGGCCGGAGACCAGGGCCTTGACTTCACTAAAGTTGCTGATCGATACGTCTGCGCTGCCCGTCATGCCGACGGCAGTCTTGCTGTCAAACGGGAAGGTGCCAGCCTGGGTGATGCGGGTTGCTTGGCTGTCGATTTGCCCCTGGGAGCTTAAGACAGCGCCCGTAGACTGCCACCAGGCGGCGATCATGTCCTCGACTTGTGTCGTAACATCGACATCAGGGGCCAAATCGCCGTCGGCAAGGCCCGCAAAGCGATCAACCAAGTCGTCAAAATCGACCCTAGCTACGTCGAAGTCAAAGCGCATGTCCGTCGGCAAGAGCTCTGTCAGGGCCCTGTCGATCATGGCCAGGAGCGGGATTTCAAGACCTGCGTAGCGAAAGGTCATCCCCGCTGCGGCTTGGTCTGGGGCCGTCATATCAAGGCGAAAGCCCCAGATGAACTCACCCAAGTTCACAGAAAACATGACGAAGTTGAGCGAGGCGTCGCGCAAACCGTAAGAATACTCGAGTTTTCCAAGGCTCTCGACGACATCTTCGATTGTGGTCGACAATTCGGGTTGGAGAAAGAAGTCTCGCCACGCAGGATTGGGCTCCCTGGTTGGAGCCATTGCGGCCTCGTCTATGAGGATCGACAAACTGGCAATGACGGGGCCGCCTAAAGCCGACATCAGGCGACTGCTATCTGCTTGTTCACCAGTTTCTTCTTGTTCACCAGTTCCTTCGAGGAAAAGTTGGCCGATTGATACGCTGATCCCGTTAGCCGAGGAAAAACTTATGTCGTTGGTTGCCCACGACAAGAAACCGGTCGATTCTCCAGCGTTTCGCATGTCATTGCTCTCCACGCGTGCCTCGGTCGGGCCAGCGGAGAAGGCAAAATCATCGCGTGGCGAACTAAACTCGAAGCCTGAAATCTGTAAGTCGAGAGAGGCATCGTTGGGGAGCTCTAGATCCTCAAGCATTGTGATCAGACTCAAAGCAGTTTGAGTGGGGTCGTCGTAGCTTTGAAGCTGCATGCGTTGCGAGCTGATCTGAGTTTGAACGCCGATAAAGGGATGGACACCGTCTGGGTACCCCACTTCAGACCAGCTCAAGCTAGAACTGGGAAGGGTGAGACGAAAGTCGTCGCCGAAGTCGTTTTGCACGACAAGCTGTCCCGACCCAGTTTGCCAGTTCAACGCCATGCTGCCAGCGTCCTTATCCACCTTCATCGACAAGGACACCCCATCCAAAGCGAAGTCGAACCCCTCAGTGGCCGACACGACGGCGACGGGTGCCATGTTAAATTCGATTTGATCGGGGGCCTCGTCCTTCATATTGAAGACAAGGCTCAAGGTCGGCGTTTCCCAGACCAGCTGATCCTCGGCGCCCATATCGGCGCGCAGGTCTCTCTCAGTTGGAAAGTTGAAGTTGTCCAAGCGGATTCGATCCCCCGCGAGGGCGCGGACGTCGAAGGCCACTTCATCCAGCGCGAACCAGCCGAAATCGACGCCGCTCAAGGTCAGGCGATCACCAGCTCGATCCGCGGTATCGAAACTGATCGGCAGCAGAAAGGGGCTATGGTCGGTTTCCAGCAGCGCTAGGAACGCCTCTTCATCAAAACCTTGCGCCTGCGCGGCGGGCGCGGCGAGGAGGAGGGTCGTGAGGCCAGCGAGGTACTTCATGGGTGGTCCTCCAAGGTTTAGCAGTCGATTGAGCGGCAGCCGCACGAGGAACCGTCCGCGTCCTAGGCTTATGGCGCAGGAGCACGAGAAAATAAAGGGCTGGGTTCCGCAGGAACCATAGCAGCGGAACTAAGCTGCGAGGGTTGCGTAAGGCCATTCTCAATCGCCGCTGATAGACTCCCCTTCCAGTCCAAAGGCCGTGTGCAGGGCGCGCACCGCAAGCTCCAGATAGTCTTCGGCGATCAGGACCGAGACTTTGATCTCTGAGGTCGTGATGACCTGGATATTGATGCCCTTGTCCGCCAGGGCACGGAACATGGTTTGCGCGACGCCCGAGTTGGTGCGCATGCCCACCCCCACGATCGACACCTTGGCGACCTTCTTATCGGCGATCAGATCCGCATAGCCGATGTCCCCCTGGCGCTCGGTCATCAGGGCGACGGCGCGGTCCATATCCGTATCGGTGACGGTAAAGGTCATTTCCGTTGCCTGATCTTCGCTGGGGCGGGACTGGATGATCATATCGACATTGATGCCCGCATCGCCCAGCGCGCCGAAAATCAGCGCCGACGTGCCAGGGCGGTCGGGGACCCCGTGCAGGGTAATGCGCGCCTCGGCCCGCGAAAACGGGATGCCTTTGACAAGGGCTGTTTCCATAATTTCCTCCTCTGGCACAATAAAGGTGCCAGGCTTGTCCTCAAATGAACTCAAGACCTGCAAAGGGACCTGATGGCGCATGGCCAGGGCGACCGAGCGGGTTTGCAAGACCTTGGCGCCCAAGGACGCCATTTCTAGCATTTCCTCATGGCTGACCCTGTCGATTTTGCGCGCCGAGGGCACCAAGCGCGGGTCGGTCGTATAGACGCCGTCGACGTCGGTATAGATGTCGCAGCGGTCGGCCTTGAGCGCGGCGGCAAGGGCGACGGCCGAGGTGTCGGACCCGCCGCGGCCCAGGGTCGTCACGCGGTCGAGCGGCGAGACGCCCTGAAATCCTGGAATGACGGCGATTTGCCGATCAGGGGATTGAAACCGCGCGATGATCTGGTCGCTCGCAATGTCCTCGATGTTGGCATTGCCGTGGGCGTTGGAGGTTTTCAGCGGCAACTGCCAGGCCAGCCAAGACCGCGCCTCGACCCCCATGGATTGCAGGATGATCGCGAGCAAGCCTACCGTCACCTGCTCCCCCGTTGACACCACCGTATCGTACTCGCGCAGGTCGTGCATGGGGTGGGCCTCGCGGCACAGGCCGACCAAGCGGTTGGTCTCGCCCGCCATGGCCGACACCACGACTGCGATTTCGTGCCCTGCCTGCCATTCGGCCTGAATCCGGCGCGCAACGGCGCGGATCCGACCGAGGTCGCCCACCGAAGTGCCGCCAAATTTCATGACGATCCGCGCCATGGCCTGTCCAATCTTTGCTACGTCGCCTGGGGGTGCCAGCGACGAAAGCGCGCTGGTCTTGCAAGCTCTGAGGTCTTTAGCAAGATAGGGGTTGGGGGCAAGACCGCCCGCCCAAGAAACTGAGATCAATGTTGCCATGGACACCCTGAACGCCGCGCCACCCCAAGCAAAAGCAGCCCCCGAGGCAGAAGCCAGGCCAGTCCCTGGGGCGGTCGGTGCGGCGACGGGGGACAGCATCGACCTGCGCGAGGTGGAAAAATTCACCGCCATGGCCGAGGCCTGGTGGGACCCGCGCGGCAAGTTTCGCCCCCTCCATCGCATTAACCCCGTGCGTCTCGACTATGTGGTGGGCGAGGCGTGCGCGCACTTTGGCCGTCATCGTCGCGACCTGCAACCGCTCGAGGGGCTCAAGGTGCTGGACGTCGGTTGCGGCGGGGGGTTGGTGTGCGAACCCTTGGCGCGGCTCGGCGCCGACGTTACTGGCGTCGATGCCGCCGCCGCCAATATCCCCGTGGCGCAGATTCATGCCCAGCAGTCGGGGCTTGAGATCAGGTACTTAAATGCGACGGTCGAAGATCTGGCCGATCAGCACTTTGACCTTGTGCTGGCCTTAGAGGTGATCGAGCATGTGCAGGACCCTGCAGCCTTCACGGCGGCGCTGGGCCAGGTCATGCGCCCCGACGGCCTTATGATTTTGTCGACCTTCAACAAGACCGCCAGGTCCTTTGCCCTCGGCATCGTGGCGGCGGAGTATGTCTTGAGGTGGTTGCCGCGGGGCACGCACGACTGGCGGCGCTTCGTGACCCCCGCGCAAATGGAACAGTGGGTGGAGGAACAGGCGGGCCTGTTCATGACCAAAAATCGCGGCATGACCTACAATCCCTTCGCCGACCGTTGGCGGCTCACCCAGGATTTGTCGTGCAACTACCTTGCGACCTTTAAGGGACAGGCGCAGGCCAAGCGCAGCGGCTAAGTCGACAAGCCTTGCGCCGCCGCAAAACCCGCCTAAACCCCCTGGGCTATGGGCAAACCCTATATCCATCTGTTCGACACCACGTTGCGCGACGGCGCGCAAACCCAAGGGATCGATTTTTCTCTTCGCGATAAGCAACGGATTAGCGCCTGGCTCGACCTCCTCGGGGTCGATTATATTGAGGGGGGATGGCCTGGGGCCAACCCGACCGACGAGGTATTTTTTGCGGAAAAGCCCGCCTTGCAAACCTCGGAGTTCGTCGCCTTCGGCATGACGCGCCGCCCGGGGCGGTCGGCGGCGAACGATCCGGCCTTGGCGCCGATCCTGAACGCCGCCGCCGACGCGGGGTGCCTGGTCGGCAAGGCCTGGGACTATCAGGTCGATGTGGCCCTGGGCATCGATCAGTCCGAAAACCTTGCCATGATCGGGGACAGCATTGCGGCGGTCAAGGGCGCTTTGGGCCAGGCCTTTTACGACGCCGAGCACTTTTTTGACGGCTACAAAGCCAATCCCGCCTACGCGCTGGCGTGCTTGGGCGCAGCTTACGAGGGCGGGGCGCGGTGGCTGGTCCTTTGCGATACCAACGGCGGCACCTTGCCCGCCGAGGTTGCCCAAATTGTCGGCGAGGTCGCGCAGCGGTTTCCCAAGACCCAGATCGGCGTCCATCTGCACGACGACACGGGCCAGGCCGTTGCAGGCTCCATCGCCGCGCTGGGCGCGGGCGCCCATCAACTGCAAGGCACTTTGGGCGGGGTGGGGGAGCGCTGCGGCAATACCAACTTGATCACGCTGATTGCCAACCTAAAGCTGAAGCCCGCCCTGGCCCAAGCCTTCGAGATAGGCGTTCAGGAGCCACAGGTGGCGGCCTTGACCAAAATCAGCCGCGATCTGGACGAGATTTTGGGCCGCATGCCCGCGCGCCAAGCGCCCTACGTGGGCAAAGCGGCCTTTGCGCACAAGGGCGGCCTGCACGCCTCCGCCGTGGCCAAGGACCCGCGCACTTACGAGCACGTGGACCCCGAGCAGGTGGGCAACGTGCGGCAAATCGTGGTGTCCGATCAATCGGGCCGCGCCAATATTCTGGCGCATCTGCGGCACATGGGCCTTGCGCTCGACCCCAGCGACGCGCGCATCCCAGGCCTGTTGGCCGAGGTCAAACGCCAAGAGGCCGAAACAGGCCTGACCTTTGACGGCGCCGACGCCTCGTTCGAGATCTTTGTCCGGCGTCACTTCGGCGAAAAACTGTCGTTCTATACGCTCGACCGGTTTCGCGTGATCGACGAGCGGCGCTGGAACGCCAAGAACCAAGTCGTGACCGAGTCGGTCGCCATGGTGCAGCTCAGTGTGCGCGACCAAGAATACTTGCAGGCCGCCAAGGGCAATGGCCCCGTCGATGCCTTGTCGGCGGCTATGCGGCAATCGCTCGGCGATGCCTATCCCGCCATCCTCGATCTGCGCCTGGTCGACTATCGCGTGCGCATCCTCGACGGCGGCGCAGGAACGGCGGCGGTGACGCGGGTGCTGATCGAAAGCGAAGACGGAACGGGGCGCCGCTGGTCCACCGTCGGAGTGTCGGAGAACATCATCGACGCTTCCTACACCGCGCTGGACGACGCCATCACCTGGCTGCTCAGCCGTTGACGCCGACACTCACAATTTGCGTCGCGCATGATGGCGGTCGCGAGAGCCTATCCCGAAGGCCCTATCCCAGAAGCTGGTCACGATGACCAAGAAACCGTGCGTCGTCCTGGTGCGTCCGCAAATGGGCGACAATATCGGCGCGGCCGCGCGGGCCATGATGAATTGCGGCCTCGACGAGTTGCGCCTGGTCGCCCCGCGCGATGGCTGGCCCAATGCGCGCGCCTATGTGCTCGCCAGCGGCGCGGATCGCATTTTGGACGCGGCTCGGGTCTTTGCGGACGTGCGCGCTGCCGTCGCCGACTGCGTTCGGGTCTACGCAACCACGGCCCGGCAACGCGAGCAGAACAAGCCCGAGGTCAGCGCGCGCCAATTCGCGGGCGAAGCCGCACGCGAACCTGGGCAGGTCGGCATTTTGTTCGGCAAGGAATCGGTCGGGCTTTCAAACGCGGAAGTCGCCGAAGCCCACAGCATTTTGCACATCCCCATGAACCCTGAGCATTTTTCGCTGAACTTAGCACAAGCGGTTCTGCTGGTGGCTTACGAGTGGCGGCAGGCTGCCACGACCCTGGAACCAACCGTGGGGACCCCAGGCCCCGCCTTGGCACCCAAAGGCGACGTCGATGTCTTTTTGGATCGGCTGATCGACGATTTGGCCGAACGGCAGTTCTTCACGGTGCCAGAAAAACGCGAGCGCATGAT
Organism: Alphaproteobacteria bacterium; assembly: GCA_965229645.1. Taxonomy (GTDB): domain Bacteria; phylum Pseudomonadota; class Alphaproteobacteria; order UBA7985; family UBA7985; genus CAXQZM01. The sequence goes on along the minus strand of OZ245893.1, from coordinate 1,446,889 downwards.
CCGCAACGTCAAAAACATCTTCACCCGCCGCCCGCTGACCCGCCGCGAAGTTTCCACCCTGCACGGCATCGTCGCCTTTTTGAAAGGTCATACCAGCGGCGATTGAAAATGACTCTTATGATCGCTGGTATAAGGGCCGCTGACGCCGCAGTCGCGGCCCTTATACCAGCGATCAAAAGAGTCATTCCTGGTCGCCGCTGGTATTTGGGCATGTCAACGGACCCAGCGCCAAGGGCGCGCAAGAATGAAACATGAGGCCCGTAGAGATGGAACCGCGACAAGGGTCCGTTCAAATTTTCAATCCACGTTCGGTCGTCTCCCCCAGCAAATCGGTCACCTCCATCAGGTGCTGCTTGTGGGTCCAAAACAGCCAGCTGCGCACCGCGAGCCCTGGGTAGAGCGGGCCGACCAGCGCGGCGTAGGTTTGCATCTGCGCCACGTAGGCGGGGCTGACTTGCGCGGGCGTTTCGGGCGGCGGGCGGTTGGTCTTATAGTCAAGGATATGGACCTGCCCGCGCGCCCGATCGACGTAGAGGCGGTCGATCTGCCCCACGACAGGCTGGCCTTCCAGGGTGCCGACCACCCCAACCTCGGCAAGGCTGCCAGGGGCAAAAAACGCCGCCAAGTCGGGATTGTCCAGCGCCGCCAGCGTCTCTTGCACCCAGCTTTCCCGCGTCTCGGTCTCCACATCGGGGGCCTGCGCCGCGTAGAAAGCGCGCACGCGCCCTGGCCAGTCGGCGGGCGGGCGTCCTGGCAAATGTTCCAGCGCCGCGTGCATGAGGGTTCCGCGTTGCAGGGCGGCGGCGCGGTCGCGTGGCGGCAACGTTGGCTCTGCGGGCGCTGCCACCGCCTTGTCGGTATCGGCGCGCGACGGGCGCAGGGGCGTGGGCCTGGTCTCAGGCGGCAAAGAACCCAAAGCGGGCACAGGGTCGTCGGGGTCCGCCTCGGGATCGGCGACCTGCGCCGCCGTGCCCGACGTCGGCAGGGCGGGCGGCGCGCCGAACACAACCCCCTCGTTGGCGAACCAGCCCAAGTCCTTAAGGTGCAGATCCGCGTTTTTGCCCAGGGCCATGGCGGCGGCGCGGGCGCGATTGTACCAGGCCCATTGACCCGTTTCGGGCCGATCCTCTTGGTCTTGATCGGTGCAAATAATCAGCCGTTCTTCGGCGCGGGTCAGGGCGACGTAGAACAAGCGTTCCCGCTCGGCCTCCAGGTCTTGGTTCCGTGCCGCCTTGGCCGCAAGGGTGGCGGGTTGGTCAAAACTCTTCTTCGGCACCCAAACGGGACCGACCTTGGGCACCTCGACGATTTGATCGTCGGGTCGATTGCCGCCAGCATGGGCCACGCGGCGCATATCGGGCAAAATCACGATTGGCGCCTCAAGCCCCTTGGCGCCGTGTACGGTCATGAGGCGCACCTGACCGCTCGCGTCCGATGTGTCGCGCTTGACATCTTGGGTGCTGCGGCGCTCGGCCTCCAAAAAGCCTAGCAAGTCCCCATTGGCGTGCTGGTCGTGGAGGCGCGCGCGGTCCAAAAACAGGCTGATTACATCCTCGGCCTCGGGCCCCGCCGCCGCGCGCAGCCGCGCCCGCGCGCCGCCCGCAAACAGATAGGTGGCGTAAAAATCATAGAGGCTGACCTGACCAACTTGACCCGCCAGCGCCATCAGCGGTTCGGCCAAATCGGGGCGGTGACGCTGAACTTGCGTCATCAGGCTCTGCTTGCCGCGGTGGGCCGCAAGGTCGAACAAGCGCGTTTCGTCCACCCCAAACAAGGGCGACTTCAACAAGGCCGCCAGGGCCAAATCATCGCGGGGTTGCAGGCAGACTTCTCCCAAGGCGAGCAGGTCTTGAACGACCAGTTCGCTCGACAACTGCAACCGATCGACCCCTGAGACGGGGACGCCGCGCACCTTCAATTCCCCGATCAGGGCCGCCGCAAAGTCGGGCCGTCGATTTTGCACCAGCACTAGGAAATCCCCTGGTTGCGCCCGGCGCGCCTGCCCAGACTGGCGATCTTGCACATAGGCCTCGGCCCGATCCGCCCAGGCAGGGTCGTTGCACAATCGGTGGATATGGCGTGCGATGGCTTGGCCCAAAACCACGCGGGGGGAGGCCTGGATGTCGCTGGCCCGCAAGGGCGTCCAGTCGGGGCGGGCTTCAGACTCGGGTTTCGGCGGTGCGGGCCAGACCTGGATCAGCCCTGGACGAGCCGCTTGCACGGCCTGGTGCTGGGGCAGCGGCTTGCGATCAAAGGCAAGACCGCCGTGCGCGAGGCCGGCGCTGACCGCATCGACAAAGCGCAGGATCGCAGGGGCTGAGCGGAACGAATGGACCATGGCGACCGAGGCGAGCTGGGCGCCCGCGAGACTTTGAAATCGCTGTTCCCAACGCCCAAACTCTCGCGGTTCCGCTCCCTGAAAGGAATAAATGGATTGCTTGAAATCGCCAACGACAAACAAGGTGCGTTGGCGATCCTCCATGCCGCTGGCGTCGTCGAAGAAACTTTCCGCCAGACCCGCGACCACCTGCCATTGGGTGCGCGAGGTATCCTGCGCCTCATCGACCAAAATATGGCTAAGGCGCTGGTCGAGCCGATACTGGACGTAACTAGGCCCGCCGTCCTGCGCCAGCAAGCGATTGGCCGCCGCGATCAAGTCGTCGAAATCGAGCGCGGCGCGCTGGGCCTTTTCGCGCGCGAAAGCCTGCGCGACCTCGGCGCCAAAGGCATAGACTTGGGCGTTTAGATCAAACAAGCGCTGCACACCCACCCGTGCCGCACGATCGGGAACCCAAGCCGCCAACCAATCGAGCGTTTCTGGATCTGCCTGGTCTGCGACGGCCTTGCTATAGACGCCCTTGGTCTTGAGCGTGCCGTCGGCCTTAAAAAACGGTCCGCTGAGTGCCTCTACGGGGTTAGAGCCCGCGAGCGCTTGATCGAGGGCCTCGGCGAACTTGACATCGGTAACTTTTCCCGTTGCCCGCGCCACGTCCGCCAGGGCTCTTAGAGCGTCGGCCTGGGCCTTGACGTCCGCCGCCGCCTCGGCGAGGACGCTCGCCAAGGTGCGACCTTGACACCCTCCGCCCAGGGCCTGATCGAGGGCCGCTAGCCGTACGGCAGCGTCCTCGCGCGCCCAGTCAATCTTCACCAGCGCGCTGACCAGGGCGCTAAGGGCATCGGCGCGCACCGTTGCCTTGAACTGCGCTAAGTCCTCGCCGCTGCGTGCCAGCACGGCGGATGCGGCAGCGGTCAAGATGTCCTGCCGTTCGGCCTCCTCAATGGCTTGAAACCCAGGCGTCACGCCCGCTTCAAAGGGAAAACGCCCGAGCAAGGATTGGCAAAAGGCGTGTAGCGTCTGGATTTGCAACCCCCCAGGCACATCGACGATCTGCTCGTACAGGCGGTCGGCGCGCGCCAAAATCTCGGCGTCAGGGCGCGCGTCGTCGGGCAAGTCCAGCAGCGCTGCCACCTGCCGCGCGCGGGTCGGGCGGTCAGCCAGGGCCAGATCCCGCGCGGCCTCGATTACCCGGCCCGCCATTTCTTTGGCGCCCGCGCGGGTGAAGGTCAGGGCCAGGATCCCTTGCGGCGGAACCCCCTCCAGCAAAAGACGCAAAATGCGCGAGGTCAAAACCCGGGTCTTGCCCGCGCCGGCCGACGCAGCGACCCAGACCGAACGACGCGTATCTTGCGCCTGGGCTTGCTGACGGACGGCCTCAAGGAACGCGGTGGACGCGCCCGTGGCGACTGGGTTTTCTGCGGTCATAGGGCACTCCGCCGCGCCAAATGGGCATAGTCATCGAATTGCAGGTTGGCCCGACCCACGCTGTCGCCAAAGGGGGCGACCAGATAGGGCTGGTCAGGGTCCTGATAGGCGGTCAACAAGGTTTCCAGGCCCGCCCGTACCTCAGTGCGCACGTCGGCATCGGTGACGCTGAGTTTGCCCTGGTCATGGGCGCGCTTGGGCAAAGCCAGGAATGCCTGCAGCACCTGATCCCGCCCCTTCAGGGTCGGCGCATCGGCAAAGCCGCTCGCCTCTGCGATCAGCCCCAAAATCGACAACTGCGGGTCGATGCCCCGCCGCTGCTTGGCATCGCTCGCGGTCTGGCCCGTCTTATAGTCTAGCACCAGCAGGTGGCCTGGCATGGCAACCACGCGGTCGGCGCGGCCAGTGAGACGATGATCGTTCAAGTCCAAACTGCCGACGGACTCACTGACCCCTGGGTGGTTTGCGTAGGGTTGATAGAGCCGCCAGAACTGCGCCAACGTATGGCGCAGCTGCACGTGCCATAGGGCCGCCGTGCCAGGCTCGACCTCCTCGCGCTCTAGGTAGTCCCGACCCAGGTCCCACAAGCGATCGAGACCTAGGTTTGGCGCGTCCGTCGCGCGCTCCAAAATGTCGTGGACCAAGTTGCCCCAGGCTTGGTCGGGCGGGCGCGACCCGCGCGGGTCGAGGGCCCGCAGTTTCAAAATGCGCTTGGCGTAGAACCCATAGGGATTGGTCACCAGCAGCCCGACATCGGTGGCATGGAGGGTTTTGGGGCGCGCCGCCAGCGGCGGGCAGGCCTGGGCGGGTGTGTCTAAGGCGCGCGGCGCTCGCGTTGACGGCGTGGAAGACGCGGACGAGGCAGGCAAATCCAGGGCCAGGGCCGCGCGCAGGTAAGGCGCGCCCGCCGCCGCTAGCGCCGTATCTTGGCCCGTCTGCACCAACAGGGTGTTGAGCCGTTCGATCCAGCGGCTGGCGAGGGTGGGCGTGCCATCGACGCGCGCGGTACGGGTCAGCAATAGACGCGGGCTGGCAAAGGCCTGCGCCAAGTCATGCGCCGCCAAACCCACCTTGCGCTCGGGGCTTGGCAGGCCGACCAGGGCGCGTGTCGGGCGATTCATCCAGGGGCCAACGTCGGTTTCCTTCGGCCAGGTGCCTTCGTTGAGCCCGCCCAGGGCCAGGGCATCGACGTGCAGCAAGCGCGCCTCCAAGGTGCCCAAAATCCGCACCCGCGCATGGGCGCCGTAGGTGGGCCGCCTAGTCACCTCGCCCAAGACCTGGGCGATCAGGTCGGCGTAGTCGTGCGCGGTGATGGCGGGGGAGACGGCGCCGTAGGTCTGCACCTCCTCCAAAACTGCGGCGATGGCTTGGGCCGCGGGGCCTTGCCACAGCGCCGCCGCGTCGGGGTTAAGGGTGTCCAGCAGCCGCAAATGTCGCGCCACCCAGTCGGGCGGGGGCAGGCGCGCTGGCACCTCCCCGTCGGCGCAAGAGGCCCATGCGGCCTTTAAGCGCGCGCTGGCGGGGCTGTCGGGCCAGGCCAGCGTCGCGCCCGCCATCTGCCCGACCCCGCGCAGCGCCAAGTCCATCTGCCGCGCGAAGGCGCGCGCGTCGGCAAAATCCAAACCCAAGGTCACCAGCGGATGGGCTAGCACGCGGGCCAGCGCCAGCGCCGACCAAATCGGGCCGATCAGCGCGGCGCTGGCTTGCACCAACCGCCCGAGCGAGCTGGCAGCCAAGCTGACGCCCGCCGAATCGTCCACCTCGATGCCCCAGCGCCGCAACTCGGCGGCCACGCGCGCGGCCAAATCGCGGTCGGGGGTCACCAGCGCCGCCTGCGCCTCGGGCGCCTCCAGCGCCGCGCGCAAAAACACCGCCAGGGTGCGCGCCTCCACCTCGTTGCTTGGCGCCTCGACCAGAGCAAGACCCGACAAATCGAAAGGCGCAGGCACCGCCGCTATTGCCGCCGCCGTCGCGGGCCGTTGCGCGGCGCTGAGGGCGGCGTGGCGGTCCTGGTCCAGCGCCCCATCGCAGGCAGGCCAGATCGCGACATCGTGCGGTTCGCACCCCAGGCGATCGAGCAAGCGCTTGAGGCCAAACTGGGGGTGGCTGGGGCTCACAGCCACCTGCGTCCAGGTCGCCGCGTCCAAATGCCCGTCAAGCCCTGGTAAGACGATCTGCCCTTGCGGCAAACCTCCGATCAGGCAGGCCAAGTCGCCCACCGCCGGGATGGTGGCCGTCGTCCCGGCCAGGATCAGGGGATGGTCGGGCGGGCGGGCGGCCCATTCCTGCCCCAGCAGTTCCAGTAGTTTGCGCCGCCGCCGGGCCATGGAAAGCCGCCCCGTTTCTGCTTCCAGATTCGGCCACTGGTCCTGGATCAGGGCGATGAACCGTCCCGCCCGCTCCCAAAACCCCTCGAGCGCTGCGTCGGTCGGCGCCGCCGTTGACAGGGCCTCAAGGCTGACGCCCTCGGTTTCTACGGTGTCGAGCAGCGCTTTCAGCGCGCGCGCGTAAGCAAAAACCTGCGTCTGCGACTTGGGCTGGGTGCCGCCCAAGACCCGATCCCAGGCATGATCGACCAGACGGGCCAGCAAAAACAGTTGATGGGTCGCGGCCAGGGGCGGCGGCAACTCGCCCGCGCTCGCGCTCACCTCCTCCCCGCCCATCAGCGCCAGATCGTCGGCCTCCACATCGCCGAGGGTGAACAAGCGCGGCAGCAGCAAGGGCCGCCCCCCCGCCGCCGCTGCCAAGGCCTCTTGAACGGTGCGGACGCCGCGGCGGGTCGGCAAGTAAAGGTGAACCTGCGCCAAGTCTTCTGGCGTGTGTTGGTCGAGCAAACCCCGCGCCAAGGCCGCCGCAAAGCCGTAGCGCGAAGGAATTGTATAAAGTGTCCCCACAGGTGCGCTCCTCTAATATCAACGGCCAAAAAAGTTGACACTTTTTTGGCCGCTTTGTGTCTCACGGCAGAAACGCTTCGCGTTTCGGCTTTTTGTGGTTGCGGTCTCTACTCGCTCGCTATGCTCGCTCAGCCCGACGCTTTTAGTAGGGGTCTCTACTCGCTCGCTATGCTCGCTCAGCCCGACGCTTTTAGTAGGGGTCTCTACTCGCTCGCTATGCTCGCTCAGCCCGACCGCAGGACGGGGCCTTCGCTTTACCCCGAGGCGCTTTCGCGCTGATCTCGGGGCCGCCTGTTTCGGGCGCGGGCGTTCCCTGCGCCCTTCGGGCTTGGAGCCCGCTGCGGGGGCCGCAGTCGCGGCCCTTATACCAGCGATCATAGGAGTCATTCTCTATCGCCGCTGGTATAACTCCCGAAGCTGCTGGCTTCGGCCAAGTTGACCGACACCAGGCGCGATACGCCGCGTTCGGCCATGGTCACGCCAAACAGGCGGTCGACCCGCGCCATGGTCAGGGCGTTGTGGGTGACGATCAGGAACCGCGTCCCGACCTCGCCCGCCATATGGTTCAACAACTCGCACATGCGTTCGACATTGGCGTCGTCGAGCGGCGCGTCAACCTCATCCAGGACGCATAAGGGCGCAGGGTTGGCCCGAAACATGGCAAAGATCAGGGCCAGCGCGGTTAAGGTCTGCTCGCCCCCTGATAGGAGGGTCAGGCTTTGCAGGCGTTTCCCAGGCGGGGAGGCGATGATTTCCAACCCCGCCTCCAGGGGGTCGGGCGAGCCCACAAGTTCCAGCTGGGCTTTGCCGCCACCGAACAAGCGCTGGAACAGAGCAGAGAAATGGGTCGATACTTGGTCGAACGCGCTCGTGAGACGGGCGCGCCCTTCCTGGTTGATCTCGCTGATCGCCTGGCGCAGCTTGGCCATGGCTTTGGTCAGATCGTCCATCTCGCGATCTAAGTCCTTCAACTCGGTCTCGATCTGGGTCAATTCGGTTTCGGCCATCAGGTTCACGGCGCCGATTTGGTCGATCTGCCGTTCTAACCGCCTTACCCGTTCGTGCGTGGCCGCCTGCGTCGGCAAATTGTCGCCTGGGGCGTAGGGGCCGAGGTCGAGCAGGTCGGCGGCGGGGCGCTTGAACTGCTCGTAGGCTTGACGCGCCATATGGGCGCTGCGGTCCTGGGCCGCCGCTTGGTCGCCTTGGCACCGCGCGCGCGCTTCGCGGGCGCTGGCAAAGGCCTGAACCGCCGCTTGGGCGCTGGCGCGCAAGCCGCGCATCTTGTGTTCCCCCGCCGCCAGCGCGTCGCCCGCCAGGGCCTGGCCATCGCGGGCCTCGACCAGCGTCTCTGAGAGGTCCGCGCGCTGGGCCTCGAGCTGCGCGGGGCGGGTTGCCAGCGCCGTCGCTTCGGCTTCCAGCGCGGTGGCGCGCGCGCGCAGCACCTCCACCTGAGCTTGAGCTTTGCTATACTGTCCCTCGTAGGTGAAAGTTTCGGTCAGGAGGGCCCCTTGGCGCGCTTCGACGGCGATCAACTCCCGCTTGGCCTGCTCTCGGTCGTCGCGCCGCGCACGCACGGCGGCTTGCTCTGTCTCTACTCGCGCTTGGGCTTGCCTGACCTGCGCTTCCAGGGCGTCCAATCCCGGCAACTCGGCCCAAGCCTGGCGCAAGCCGCCCAATTCGGCCTCTACCGTTTCTTGCTCCCGCCGCGTCCCCGCTTGCTCGACCTCCTGCGCGGCGACCTTGGTTCGATGGTCGGCGAGCGCCCTTTGCGCCGCAGCGATGTCTTGCCCCGCCTGGGCCAAGGCGCGCTGGACGTGCCGCGCGCGGGATTCGGCGTCCACAACCTCTCGGGTCCGCTCATCGAGGACGTGTTGGGCCTTGGTCTCGGCGGCTTGCGCCGCTTCGGCCTGGGGCTCAAGGGCGCGCAATGCGTCCTGCAAAGCCGTCAGCCTTTGCTTGCGGGTCAGCAAGGCCGCGTGCCCCGCGCTCTGGTCGGCAGAAATTACCAGCCCGTCCCAGCGCCAGAGGCCGCCCTTGGCCGTCGTCAGCGCTTGTCCTGGGCGCAACTGGGCTTGCAAAGCCAGGGCCGCCTCGGCGCTCTCGACCTGACCGACATAGGCCAGCACGCCGCCCAGCCACGCAGGCGCGGATACGGCCGTCGCAAGAGACACAGCACCCTCGGGCAGGTCGGGGGCCAGCGGCAACGCGCGCGGACGCCAATAGTTACCCAGCAAGGGCGCGGTCGCAGAGGTGTCGGTCGCCTCTGGTGCCGCGATGGCCGCCGCCATGCCCGCGCCGAGGGCTGCGGCCACTTGCGGCGCGAACCCCGCCGCGACGGTCAGGGCTTGGTCCAAGGTTTCCTGCAACTCCCCCTGCGAAGGGTCGGGCGCCTTAACTGAGCCGCCCCGCCCCGCAGGCGCGCCCAAAAGGGCGGCGAGTCCCTGCGCCTCGGCGCGGCACTCGGCCTGCTGCTGGGCCAGCGCTTGGCGGGCTTGCGTCGCCGTTGCCAGCGCGGCTTTGGCGTCGGCGACCTGCGCCTCTTGGGTTTCCATCTGCGCGTGCAGGGCGGCGAGACGCGCCTGGTCCGCCGCCTGCGCAGCAATGCGGGCGTCGATTGCCTCGGCGCTCAGCCCCGCAAAGGGCCGCACCTGGTCCCCCGCGCGTTGCCGCGCCGCCAAGGCCTGCGCGCGCGCTTCCAAGCCCTTGATCCGAACGTCCAGAGCGTGACGCTCGTTGCGCGCGGTGCTGAGTAGGGCCGCCCGATCGCGCAAACGCCCCGTTGCCGCTTGCTCGGCTGCTTCTTCCTTAGCCAGACCCGACTGCGCGTCGGCGATTTTGGGCTCGAGCGCCGCCTGCTGCGCTTTCAGCGTGACCTCCTCTGCTTCCAGGTGTTGCAGGCGCTCATGGGCGGCGCGGACTTGTTCCTGCTCGCGCGCTAAATCGCTGCCGCATTCGGTCAACTGCCGCGTCAGGCTCTCTTGCTTGAGGCCCAGGCCGCGTTCCTCGCCGTCCAGGGCGTCCAAGGCCAACTGCAAGCGCTGCACGCGCGCCGCCGCCTCGGCATGGGCGCGACGCAGGGGTTCTAGCGCGGCGTTGGCAGCGTCTTCCTCGCGCTTGGCTTTGGCTTCTGCCAGCTCCCGCCGCTCGCAATCGGCTTCGAGGCTGCGGAGCTTGCTGTTGGCCGCGTTCAGCGCGGCCTCGCTTTCTTGCCAGGCCAAGTACATGAGCACGGCGGCGAGGCCGCGCCGCTGGTCCTGCAAATCCCGATAGCGCCGCGCCGCGCCCGCCTGTCGGTCCAGCGCGCGTCTTTGGCTCTGCTTGGCTTCGCGCACATCGCTGACCCGCGCCAGATTTTGTTCGGCGGCACGCAGCCGGTTCTCCGCCTCGCGCCGGCGCGAATAGAGGCCCGTAATGCCCGCCGCTTCCTCCAGCAGCGCGCGCCGATCGAGCGGCCGGGCGTTGACGATGGCGGCAACACGGCCTTGGGCCACCATGGCGTTGGACGCCGCGCCCGAGGCGAGATCGGCGAACAGCAGCTTGAGGTCCTGGGCACGATGGTCCCGGCCATTGACGCGGTAAGCGCTGCCCTGGCCGCGCAGGACCTTGCGCGTCACCTCCAGGGTCGTGGCATCGTTGAACAGGACTGGCGCATCAAGGTCGGGGTTGGCGAGGCGCACCGTCACTTCCGCTTGATTTCTCGCGGGTCGGCCTGCGGCGCCTGCGAAAATCACATCGTCCATCTCACCGCCGCGCAGGCGTTTGGCGCTGCTTTCGCCCATGACCCAGCGCAAGGCCTCGACCAAGTTTGACTTACCGCACCCATTGGGGCCAACAATCCCCGTTAGGCCAGGCAGGATCGCCATGTCCGTGGCCTCAACGAAGGACTTGAAGCCCGCCAAACGCAAGTTGTCAAAAGCGACCAAAGAACTTTCCCGATTTATTTGGGCCTGGCAACAAGACCCTCGACCAAGCGACCTTAAACCGCAACCGCCCCATCGCTAGCTTTGCGATCGACCAACTCTATTGGCTCAGGGCGCTGAGGACTAGACGCGGGCCGCACATGCTTGGGGATAAGTCTAGTCCCGACGGCCCAAAAAGTTGCCACTTTTTGGCCGTTTTGTGTCTCACGGCAGAAACGCTTCGCGTTTCGCCTCCGACGGGGCCTTCGCTTATACCCCGAGGCGCTTTCGCGCTATTCTCGGGGCCGCTACGGGGGCCGCAGTCGCGGCCCTTATACCAGCGATCATTCGAGTAATTCTGGGTCGCTGCTGGTGTAATCTGGACCTGTCGTTCATGAGCAAAGGATATGGGCGCAGCCTTAACTCCCCACTCGAATAAGCGCGCGCTCAACTTCGGTGCGAATCGCATTGAAGTCGAGGATAGAGCCCGTATAGCGCTCTTGATTGATGAAAAGCGTTGGGGCGCTAGAAACCTGCGCCGCATCCTTGGCGCGTTTGGACCTCAGCAAGACCAAGCTGCGGTTCCTATGGTCGCGCATACAGGTGCGCGCCATGCCCGCCTCCATCCCCGCGTCGGTAAAAACGGTGACCAAAGACTCAAACGGATTAGGGGCCGTGGCCAGGGCATTTTGTTGACGAAAGACGAGATCGGCGAACAAGCGCGCGCCCGCTGGATCGATGAAGCACTGCGCGCCCGCGCCCGCGTTCAATTCAAACCCCACTTCCTGATCATTGAGCAGGAAATCCCGCTTAATGAAATACGCCAACCCCGTCTCGACGTACTCCTCCATGATCTGTTGAAAGGGGCCGTCGTGGAAAGCGGCGCAGTCGGGGCATTGGTAAGAAAAGAAATCGATCATAACCACAGGCGCTTGCGGGTCGCCATAGCCCCTGTCCGAGGCGTGGGGTGTCAAGAATTCCGCGCGGTTTGCGGGGCGCAACACTTCGGCGAACTCTGGGAATTCGTCCCAAAAGAAGGTGCGTTCGTTTGCAATAAGAACGCCGTTTTCATCCAGGGTTTCCTGCGCCTGGTTAGGGGCATTGCCCCCATCTGGCCCGCCTAAGGCCCGCCTAGGATCGCTGGGTATGGCCAGCCCATCATCAAACAAAAACGCCAACAACAGGGCGCGCGCCTCATCTTTGACGCTGGGCCATGCGACGACGGCAATGACGGGCAAGGTCGCGAGCGTTAGCAGCACGGACGTGAGGATAAGCGCAAAACTTCTGATCATCGAACGCGCCCTTCGCAGGGGTCTTGACTCCCTTCAGCCCTCGATCAATCCGCCTTGTCGTCGCCCGATGCTCTAGCTGTCGGCCACCGCCAGCGCCCGCTCGATCATGGTGCGGATGGCATTATAGTCGCCCGCATTGCCCGTGAAGCGCTCTTGATTGATGAACAATGTCGGGGTGCCAGATACCTGCGCCGCGACTTTTGAGCGCTTGGACCGCAGCAGAACCAAACTGCGGTTCTTGTGATCGGTCATGCAGGCCCGCGCCATGCTTTCCTCCATCCCCGCATCGGTAAAGACTGGGACCAGCCGTTCCAGGGGATCGGGGGCTCGCGACAGGGCCCGCTGCTGGCTAAAGACCAAATCTGCGAACAGGCGCGACTGCGCCTCATCGACAAAACACTGCGCGCCTGCGCCCGCGTTCAATTCAAACCCCACGACCTGATCATCGAGCAAGAAGTCCCGCTTGATGAAATAAACCAACCCCGTGTCGACGTATTCGTTCATGATCTGCTGGAACGGGCCGTTGTGGAAGCTGGCGCAGTGCGGGCATCGGTACGAAAAGAACTCCATCAACACCACCGGGGCTTGCGGGTCTCCGTAGCCCTTGTCCGACGGATGCGGGGTCAAAAACTGATCGCGGCCATTGGGGCGCAACACTTCGGCGTACTCGGGATATTGATCCCAGGAAAACCTCTCCTGGCTGTTAGAACTAGCATCACGTTGTGCCGTATCGTCGGTGGAACTGCCGCCGTTGGGCCACACAAAAACGCCGATCACAACTGCGGCGGCGACGGCGACGACGACAATGGCAATGTTTCGAATCATAGCGGGGGCTCTCCGTTTTCGGGGGTGTTTTGCTTGAGGGTGTTCTGTTCGTCCGTGCAAAGCCCGTCAAGACGTGCGCGCGCGCTCAAGCTGAAGCTTGAGGTTGGCGAGCGCGTCTTGCAGGGTCGGCGCGGCCTTATCGGCTTTGGCTGCGGGCGTCAAAGCCTCAGACGTTTCGCTAACGGGTTTTTGAACGGCGATCAGGGGAAAATCAGCTTGCTTGAGGCTGAGGCGCACGACGCTAACGGTTCCCAGATGCAGCTGCACTTTCGCGAGCAAGTCCGCCTGCCGCAAGGCGATGATCGGCCCCGCGCCTAGGGCCATGTCGATTTGCAAGGTGCCCGCTGCCAGGCGCGCGGGGCGGGTGAACTGCGCCAACTCGTGCCCGACAATATGGGGCCAGTTGGTTTTGAGGTCGGAAACTAACGTCGGGCGCTTGCCCGCAACCTTGCGCGTCAGACGCGGCATCAGATGCGCAAGGCCCTGGGCCTTGTAGGCGCGTTGCCCACCATCGCGCGGCAGGAACGATTTGACCTGCTCAGGGTCCAGCGCCTCAAGGGCTCGGAGATTTTTCTTAGGCGAGTCCATAGTCTGTTCCGCACTTTACAGCAGCGGCCAAAAAAGTTGACACTTTTTTGGGCGTTTTGTGTCTTAGGGCAGAAACGCTCGGCGTTTCGGGTTTGGGGCGGCAAGTCGCTCTCCCTATGCGGGACTGGTGGGGTCAATCTTCTGGAACTCTGGCAGGAATTCCAGAGAGAGAGGGGGGGGGAAGCAAATTTGAATATGTGAATATTTATGAATATTCACATATTGACTTTTCTGTAAATCGGCCTTAGAAGGGGATCTATGATCGACTTTCTCAATTCCACCCTCTCCAATCTGGAAGACAATCTGCCGCCAGCTGCTGTTCGGTTGATCGGCCACATTTTTTCCCATACGCCGCAGGACTTAGGCAACACGCTAAGCGTCGCGGAGATCCCAAAACCACAAGTTTTCCAACAACTTGAGGCAGAACCAAACGGCCGCCCATCTGATGATACAATTCGCCAGTATTTGAGCCAGTTTCGCAAGGCGATGAAAGCCAAGGAAGGCGTCAAGGGAGCGGACAAGCCGTCAATCGACATCAAGTCCCAAAAATACAGTTTTAAGGTCACGATTTCTGAGGCCGCTGTCGCAAAAGCCAAAAATGCCTTTGTCGCCGAAACCCTCTCTGCGGGAGGGGGTGAAGATTTTGCAGAACACATGGGCGGGATTGACACCGTAAGCCCCCGCCTTGTTGAGCCGAAGCCGACACGAAAGGTTTTCGTGAGCCACTGCTGGGGCGTGGTAAAGGAACACGATGAAATTCTTGACGAATTTGTTACTCAACTTTCGGGCAAACTCAAGGCACTGCCCGACAAATGGCGTGATAAATTCTCTGTGGAGCTTATTTATGACCGGAACGGGCTATTCCATGCCAGGGCTGGTTTTGAGCAGCAGATTCGGAACCTTTGTGCCGAATCACACTTTGCCCTGTTCATGATCAATAGCGAGTGGGAAAGAAGCCTGGCCTGCAAGTCCGAAGCCAAGCATTTTACTGGCCTTCCAAAATTGGATGAGGAAAACCCATTTTTGCTCATTCAGTTAACGGGCAAAAGAGATGATCTGAGTGAGAGCTACAAAAAGCTCCCCAACCTTCCCTCCTATCAACATAAATGGACCGAATATCCAAACTTGCTGTCCCTGTGGGAAGATTGCGGCGTAGCGGCGCGGGATGATTTCGTTGCCCACGTCCGGGATCAGGTTTGTCAGTATTTGGAGAAAATCCCCCGCAGAGATAAGTCGGTTGATGCAGGTGCCAATCCACGCACTAAAAATACCTCCAGGAATGTGTGCTTTGATATGGAAGCCTTTGAACCCGACATTCCCATAGAAAAGGCTGTTGAGGCCAAAATGCTACGTCAAATCGGAGCGGATAAGATTGATGATCAGAACAGCGTCCCAGCCATTCACACCCTAAAGGACTGGGCCTGTAATCCTGAAGCTACGGAGCGCTTGGTTGTCCTGCTCGGCGGCTTTGGCATGGGCAAAACGACAACCGTTCAATTGCTTCATGAAGAGCTAAATCGAGTTGACAAGGGAGCAGAAAATCGACCTGTTCCAATTTACTTGGATTTCCGCCGTCTCATTCCTGCCGCCGCCGCCGATAAAATCCATGAGCTTGATATAGCTGATCTCGCCCACGCGAGCCTCCACCCAAATACCCAGCGCGGGATGACATCTGCGGATGTGATTGAGTTCATGCGCACCGAAAATTGCCTTGTCATCTTCGATGGCTTGGATGAAGTTGGAAACCGGTTGGGGCGCGAGGCGGCGGCGCATCTGTTCCGGCAGTTTACGGAGATCGTTCCAGCCGCCGCGCACGTATCGGATCGGAAACGAGGGAAAGCGGATTGGGAAGCCTGTCCCATGCGGATGGTCCTGACTTGCCGGACCCATTTTTTCCGATCGTTCCAAGAGCAAAACAATATGATGCGCGGTTCGCAACGAGGCGCGCCACGTATCCAAACGGGAGAGACCGAGGATGCCGTTCCTGGAACGCGCATCTATCACATGGCCCCGCTAAGTCCTGATCAAATCAAGGACCTGTTCGAAAAATACATGGGCGCTGGACAAGCGGCCAAGACCCATGCCATGATTGGTACCGTGCATGATCTGCCTGGGCTAGCGGCGCGTCCTATTATGGCGCGTTTTATTTCGGAGGTTGCAGGGCAGCTTATCCAGCGTTTTGAGGCCGGACAGGCCGTGAACATGGCGGCGATTTATGAAGACTTGTTCGCACTAAATTTGCAGCGTGATGCCGAAAAGCGACCGATGCTTAAGCCGCAAGATCGGGAGGATCTGCTGATTGCCTTGGCGCAGCATTTGCATTGCAACGCCTTGGGGTCGCTAAGAGCAGACGACTTGGAGCGTTGGTTTGACCGCTTCGCCCAAACCCATAATGGCCTGCTGTTCCTTGCCAGATCCAGTCACCACAGCATTCGTGACTTACTGCATGTCGAGCTAGAAAACGCCAGCTTGCTGATTCGGGATCAAAATGATTGCTTTCGCTTTGCGCATACGTCGTTCTATGAGTATTTTTTGGCTCGAAGTTTTGATTCGATTGAAAGCGAAGAGGAGGCTGAGCGTCTTTGCAAACGCCGCCCAAGCCAGGAGACTCGAGATTTCCTTTGGTCAATTGCCGAACGCGACAATCGTGTTGAGCAAGTTCGATCAACCTGGACGGCGCGACTTCGATCAGAGTCTTCCTCTGTTCCGCTGCGTACCTTTGCATTCGATTTTCTGAAAATGCAAGACGGTTGGCAATTTCCGCACCAGGCAAATTGCGCGGGCCTCGATCTTCGCCATTTAGAGATTTCAAGATCAAATCACTTGAAAGGGGTGAGTTTTTCTGGTGCGCAGTTGAATTATTTAACGGCTCAGGATGTGATCTTTGATGATTGTGATTTTGAGGGGGCAAATCTTGCTGACGCGCAATTTCGGGGATGCCAGTTGATCAACGCATCGGGAATGCCACGCGGTTTAAATTATGCGCGCGGGATGGATACTGAGCTGCCAAATTTATGGCGAACGGAAATCAAAACCTGGGATTCGAATTGGGACAGTGCGCGCCTAATGATCGGTCGCGATCTACTGTTGAGCAGATATTTCGGGAGTGCAAACTTTAGCCCAAATGGGGCTCAGGTCGTAACGGCCTCCAATGACGGGACAGCGCGCCTATGGGATGTGACCACAGGCGAGGAAATCAAAGCCTTTAAAGGTCATGGGGATTGGGTACAGAGCGCGAGCTTTAGCCCAGATGGGGCTCAGGTCGTAACGGCCTCTGATGACGGGACAGCGCGCCTATGGGATGTGACCACAGGCGAGGAAATCAAAGCCTTTAAAGGTCATGAGGATTGGGTACGGAGCGCGAGCTTTAGCCCAGATGGGGCTCAGGTCGTAACGGCCTCTCATGACGCGACAGCGCGCCTATGGGATGTGACCACAGGCGAGGAAATCAAAGCCTTTAAAGGTCATGGAAGTAGGGTGGTGAGCGCGAGCTTTTGCCCAGATGGGGCTCAGGTCGTAACGGCCTCTCATGACGGGACAGCGCGCCTATGGGATGTGACCACAGGCGAGGAAATCAAAGCCTTTAAAGGTCATGAAAGTGGGGTGGTGAGCGCGAGCTTTAGCCCAGATGGGGCTCAGGTCGTAACGGCCTCTTATGACGGGACAGCGCGCCTATGGGATGTGACCACAGGCGAGGAAATCAAAGCCTTTAAAGGTCATGGAAGTAGGGTGGTGAGCGCGAGCTTTAGCCCAGATGGGGCTCAGGTCGTAACGGCCTCTTATGACGGGACAGCGCGCCTATGGGATGTGACCACAGGCGAGGAAATCAAAGCCTTTAAAGGTCATGGGGATTGGGTACGGAGCGCGAGCTTCAGCCCAGATGGGGCTCAGGTCGTAACGGCCTCTGATGACGGGACAGCGCGCCTATGGGATGTGACCACAGGCGAGGAAATCAAAGCCTTTAAAGGTCATGGACGTTGGGTGGTGAGCGCGAGCTTTAGCCCAGATGGGGCTCAGGTCGTAACGGCCTCTTATGACGGGACAGCGCGCCTATGGGATGTGACCACAGGCGAGGAAATCAAAGCCTTTAAAGGTCATGGGGATTGGGTACGGAGCGCGAGCTTTAGCCCAGATGGGGCTCAGGTCGTAACGGCCTCTTATGACGGGACAGCGCGCCTATGGGATGTGACCACAGGCGAGGAAATCAAAGCCTTTAAAGGTCATGGACGTTGGGTGGTGAGCGCGAGCTTTAGCCCAGATGGGGCTCAGGTCGTGACGGCCTCTGATGACGGGACAGCGCGCCTATGGGATGTGACCACAGGCGAGGAAATCAAAGCCTTTAAAGGTCATGGAAGTAGGGTGGTGAGCGCGAGCTTTAGCCCAGATGGGGCTCAGGTCGTAACGGCCTCTGATGACGGGACAGCGCGCCTATGGGATGTGACAACAGGCGAGGAAATCAAAGCCTTTAAAGGTCATGAAAGTGGGGTGGTGAGCGCGAGCTTTAGCCCAGATGGGGTTCAGGTCGTAACGGCCTCTCATGACGGGACAGCGCGCCTATGGGATGTGACAACAGGCGAGGAAATCAAAGCCTTTATAGGTCATGAAAGTGGGGTGGTGAGCGCGAGCTTTAGCCCAGATGGGGCTCAGGTCGTAACGGCCTCTCATGACGGGACAGCGCGCCTATGGGATGTGACCAAAGGCGAGGAAATCAAAGCCTTTAAAGGTCATGGACGTTGGGTGGTGAGCGCGAGCTTTAGCCCAGATGGGGCTCAGGTCGTAACGGCCTCTGATGACGGGACAGCGCGCCTATGGAATGTGGATACGGGTAAGGAATCTGCGCGATACGCACATTTGGCTGGCAGTTGGGCGTCGCTTGACCTGGCGGGCAAGATCATCAAACACGCCCCCAATATTTGGCGCTATGTGAATTAGCGCGTCGGCCTCAAACTGCCTGTTGGTTTTATGATTCACGGCAGAAACGCTGCGTTTCGGCTTTTGGGGGTGGTATCTCTCCAGCCTGGCTACGCCCGCCTTACAAGACACCACCGCCGCATTCTCATCCTGATTGTCGCGCAGCGGTCGATTGTTCCAATCGACTTGGACACCACCATAGGCCATAGATGGGACAATATGAGGGCTGCTCGTCTGCAATCGGATATCCTGGCGTGGTACGACGCCCACGCCCGTACCCTGCCGTGGCGCGCCAAACCTGGGCACGCGATCGACCCCTACAGCGTTTGGCTGTCCGAGGTCATGTTGCAGCAGACCACCGTTGCCACGGTCGGCCCTTATTTTCGCGCCTTTCGGGCCAAGTGGCCGACGGTGCAAGACCTGGCGGCGGCGGCGCAAGCCGACGTTTTGGCCGCCTGGGCGGGCTTGGGCTACTATAGCCGGGCGCGCAACTTGCACGCCTGCGCCCAAGTGGTGGCGCGGGATTTCGGCGGCCAGTTCCCTGCAAGCGAGGCAGAGCTCCGCACCCTCCCTGGCGTTGGCCCCTATACGGCCGCCGCCATCGCCGCCATCGCCTTCGGCCGGCCCGCCGTTGTCGTCGATGGCAATATCGACCGAATCATGACGCGCCTGCACGCTGCGCAACGCCCGATTCGCGACAACAAGGCAGCTATCTATGCCTGGGCCGCGGCGCTGACCCCCCAAACCCGCCCTGGGGACTATGCTCAGGCGCTCATGGACTTGGGCGCGACCCTCTGCCGCCCTGCCCAACCCGCGTGCCTGACCTGCCCGATCCAGGCGCACTGCGCGGCCCATCGACAGGGCTTGGCCGCCGACCTGCCCCGCAAAGCCCCCCGCCGCGCCAAGCCGACCCGCCGTGGCCTCGCTTATCTCATTACAAACCGCGCGGGCCATGTTCTGATCGCCAAGCGACCGCCCAAGGGCTTGCTCGGCGGGATGGATGCACTGCCGACCAGCGATTGGACCGCGACCTGCCCGCCGCCGCGTCCCGACGCCAGGCCGCTCCAAATCTTGATCCAACACACCTTCACCCACTTCCATCTGCGCTTGCATCTCTACGCAGCCCCCGAGGGCGCGGCGGCAGATTTTCCCGAGGCGCGCTTTGTGCCAGACTTGGAAGGGTTGGCGCTGCCGACCTTGTTCAAAAAAGCGTTGAACAAAATTGTTGAGAAGACCGATGAAGGTGCTAACCTAAGCCTATGAAAAGTTTAGTTGTTGACGCCCTCGAGGTCTTTATCGTCGCCACGCCGCCGCCAGGCAAAGGCGGGCGCTACTTTACCTTCGTTAAGGTGACCACCGCCGATGGGCTGGTTGGCTACGGCGAGCCCTACGGCATCCCCTACGGCCCCGCCGCGACCCGAGCGGTGATTGAGGACGTGTTTCAGCGGCACTTGCAGGGCCATAGCGCCCACGACATAGAGGCGTTTTGGCGGCGCGCCTACTCGGCGAATTTCTCCCAACGCCCTGACCCCTCGCTCATGGGCGCTGTTTCGGGGCTGGAAATCGCCTTGTGGGACATCCTGGGAAAAGCTTGTGGAAAACCTGTGTATCAACTGTTGGGAGGCTGTGTAGAACCCGACTTGCGCGCCTATACTTACCTCTACCCCGCCGACGACGATCGGCAGGCCCGCGCCTATGCCAACGCCCAGGTCGCTGCCGAGCGGGCGTGCTTTTACGCAGACTTGGGCTTTACCGCGCTCAAGTTCGACCCCGCAGGCCCCTACACCACTTACGACCCGCGCCAACCCTCAATCCAGGATCTGCGCTTCATCGAAACCTTCGTCGGCACCGTCCGCGACGCCGTCGGCGACCGCGCCGATTTGCTGTTCGGCACCCACGGGCAATTCACCCCCAGCGGCGCTCGCCAAGTCGCCCAAGTGCTCGAACCCTTTGCGCCGCGTTGGTTTGAGGAACCGACGCCGCCCGAAAACCCCGAAGCCATGGCCGAGGTTGCGCGGGCGACCCCCATTCCCATCGCCACGGGGGAGCGGCTGACGACGCCGTACGAATTCGCCGCCGTGCTGCGCGCGGGCGCCGCCTCGATCCTGCAGCCAGCCCTGGGGCGTGCAGGCGGGATATTGGCGGCCAAAAAGATTGCTGCTTTGGCCGAGGCGCACCAGGCGGTTCTGGCCCCGCACCTCTACGCAGGGCCCATAGAGGCCCTGGCCAACATCCATCTCGGCCTCTCGATTCCCAACTTCCTCATGGCCGAGATGATCGAAACCATGGGCGGGTTCCACGCCGATTTGCTGACCGATCCCATCCAAATCACGCAAGGCCGCATCCTGCCCCCAACGAAGCCTGGCCTCGGTGCCGACCTGAACGAAGACCTAGCGCGCGACAACCCTTACGCGGGCACCAAGCTGCATCTGGAAATGCTCGACCAGCGCATCTGGACGGGGATAAGTTTGCCAGGCACCAACGCCAACATCAAAATGGGCGGGAGCCAGTGAAAATCGCTGCCATCCTAAGCCTTATGGCCCAACTCCCGCAATCGCTCATCCAGGTAAGACTGGGCGGTGTGTCGGTCACTGAGCACGACTTCGGGGCGCGGGTGGCAAAATAACGGGATGGAAAACCGTGACTTGCTGCGGTCCTTGCCCGCAGGATTGACCACGCGGTGGGTCGTCGAGGGAAAGTATCCGCCGCTCGCCTCCTGCAGCATATCGCCCGTATTGACGATCAAGTTGCCAAAGTCCGACGGCACGTCTAGCCAAGCGCCCTCCTTCGTCAAAACTTGCAGGCCTGGCTCATTGGCCGCAGGCAAAATGGTCAAAAAATCGATGTCCTCGTGGGCGGCGGCGCGCACGCCCGCCTCGGGCGCTCCGTCGGGTTGGGGCGGGTAGTGCAAGATCCGCAGCAGATTGCGCGTCGCCCCGCGCATCATTTGGTCCAGCGGCTCGCTGTAGCGTGCCTTGACGCCCTCGGGGCTTTGCGCCTCGATCCAGCCCACCAACTCAATCGCCAAGGCGGTCGCTTTGGCGTGGTAAGCAGCCGTTTGCGCCCGCAACTCGGGCGGGCAGGTCTCGCCAGGGTAAAAATGAAAGAACTCCTTAAGGTCCTTAACCTCCTGGCCCTTAGCGGTCTCGGACTTGTCGAGGGGAAACAGGCCCGCAAACGTCTCACGATCCCATTCGTAGTCCATCTTCGTGTCCGATGCAAAAAATCTTGCCCAAGCATCGTACATCCCCTGCACGTCGCCTTGGGAAAGAGGATGATTGGTCAAAACCCCAAAACCCGTCTGCCGCAGCGAGGCGACAAAGTCGTGGCTGGCGGTCGGCGCACGATAATCGACAGGGACAAGAGCGGTCATGGGAGGGGTCTTATACCAATTGGCAAAAAAGTTGACACTTTTTTGACTGTTTTATGTCTCACGACAAAAACGCTTCACTTTTCGCCTGCGACGGACCTTCGCTTATACCCCAAGGCGCTCTCTTAGCTTGTTTCAGGGCTGTTGAGGAGGCCGCCAAGGGAGTCTTTCAAAACACTTTCAATAAATGGGGTCACATTTTTTCGTCCAAAGAAGCAACTTGGGGAGTTAAAGGACCAAAGTTTCATCAGAACTGGTCAATATCTGTAATCCCTTATAGCGGCTTGATCGAGTTCTTTTGCTGGAACAAGTTGATAATGCCGTTCTTCGACAACTTTGATTTCGTTTTCCTGTAACGTAAGCTCGAACAGCGCCACGACTTGGGAACCCATAAATTGTGCAGCTATGGCTCTACAACGCATACCTGGAAACTTCTCTTGAACAAAGCGAATGTCCTGTGATGTTTGCACGATGCCGATTTGATCTTTCCCGCCTTTAGCTTGTACGGGTATCACATAGTGACAACCATACTTATCAATTCCAACATAAAGCTCATCAATTTCAATTTGACCAACGCCCTTTACTGTAGTACGAAGATGATTCTGAAGGCTATAGGTTGTAAGACTCAAGAAGGTGTCAATTAGCCGATTATAGCGCACAATGGCTAAGAGCGCCTGTTCATCGTCGAGTGCATAAGCGCGAATTAATTCGGGAGTAGCATCGGGAACGCTTACTGTAGCTAGATCTGTTCGTGGAGAAACACGATTGATCTTAACTTGACAAAACTTATACACAGCACGCCCAGCCAGTTCGATTATCCATTCCATACCCTTGGGTTGCGTCGCAATTATACTTTCAGGTAGCGCGGTGCGAAAGCGGAATGAGTAAAGGACATCTCCCAAGTTCTTTGGAAGCTCGACACTCAACAATTTGGCAGCATCTTCAATATCTGTACGTGCAAATTCAAATTGAGTTAAGCCACCCCTATAGTGATCAAAGAACACCTTCTCTATCAAAGCGCCATACCGATTGATATGTTTAGTCATGGATCAATCTCTTCATACTAATTTCTTTCTCAACTTCTTCCTGTTTTCGCTTCTTTATACCGCTTTTTTGGTTGCGCTTACTTGGGAGCGGTAAAACCCCAAAGCGGCGCGATGCCTGTGAAAGGTCGAGCTTTAAGAGTGATGGATCTCCTAGTGAAAGAGTTTTGTTGACCCTGAGAGGTTTAAAGCCTAGGGCTTCGACCATTTTCAAGGCTATTGCTCTTGCCAAAGGCGGTGGCACCGAATTTCCGATCTGCCGAGCACCGTGCCACTTGGTGACATTGAACCGGAACCAGTCAGGGAAGCCATGCAAGCGAGCCATCTCTCGCACTGTTATACACCGTGCGTAACCGAAATGAATCGGGCGAGGACTGGTGAAAGCTCCTCGCGCACCATCTGTTCCTGCGCGGAGTGTATTTGAAACACCTGTTCGTGGAAGCTTGAAGAATCTACTAATAGGTTCGACTTTTCCTTCCTCTGTGCGGCGAAATCGGTCTCGAGAAATTAGAGTATGATTGGTTCGGGCACTTGACGTTAGGAAATTGGGTTCCCATTTGCGGACATAGCCAAAATGCCAGGAACCATCCTTTAGGCTACGCAACTCTGCCGCATAATCAGATGGATCGCCAAAGCGATTTGTTCTAACGGCGTCGCTTGAGGTTAGAGTTTCAAACGTCTCAGCATCGGGAAGGTCTTTGATTGCTTGAGCGCAGGAAGGTCCAAAACCGAGACTCGGATACCGTTTTGGCCGGCCAGCCATATTTGTCGTTGGCGGCGGATAGTCGGGAGGGACTACTCCCTTTTTTACGCCCATGAGAATGAAGCGCTCGCGTGATTGCGGCGTGCCATAGTGACCAGCATTGAGGACTTGCCAGGGTAGTTGGCATTCGTAGCCAAGTTTATCGAAAGCTCTCACGAGCTCCTTTAGGAATACTTGATGCTTGCCAATGGTAAGGCCTTTGACATTCTCAAAAACAAAACTCCTTGCATCCAGCTCATGTACTAGACGCACGAAGTCTAACACCAGTTTATTGCGAGGGTCGTCGAGTGTTCTATGCCCGATCAAAGAAAAGCCCTGGCAAGGCGCGCCTCCAAATACGCAATCAATCTCTTTTCCTTCAAGTCCCGAACGTTTTCTTATTTCATTTCCATTGAGCCCTGTAACCGAAGCTGGTATCACAGCTGTCTCAGGAAAATTGAACTCATGGACGGCGCAATGTACTGGATCAATCTCAATTGCAGCTTTAACATCGAAACCCGCTTGTTCGAAACCCAGGCTCAACCCTCCTGCTCCTGCAAATAGATCAATGCCGATGGGCCTCACGCCGCCTCCGTCTTTTGTTGACTCATAGTTCCAACAATAGAATTAGTTGATCTTGGTCTATGTAAGAACTCTTATACAAAAATCGCTTGGCTAAAACGTACAGATCTTCTCGCATAACAACTTTCTAAGTTGTTAACAGCTTAACGGGAGACGCGCCCACGGTGCAATGCAAAATTTCGTGAGTCTGTTGCACGCTTGTGGATAGATTGGCGGAATTTCTATCTGATACCAAGGTTCGCTTGCAACGACCCTAGTATTGCGCTCAAGCGCCACGCAGGCTGCGCTCCTACTTGATCGCTAGTCCTTCATAAATACTGAATTTGCAATTCAGTATTTTTCGCATCCATCAACGGTTAGACGAGTCAAACTTTGCCGCCGTTGATAGTATTCTAACCGCAAAAAAGGTTGATACTCTTTTTGCCGTTCTTTGTTTCACGATAGAAGCGCTTCGCGTTTCGCTCTCGACGGAACCTCCGCTTATACCCCGAGGCGCTTTCTTAACCATTCTCGGGGCCGCCACAGACCCCGCGGTCGCGGCCTTATACCAGCAATCATAAGAGGCAATCTCGATCACCTCTGGTATGAACCAAAGGTCGTTCGCAACTTCTTTTGGTGCATTCAAGCGCCGCAGGGGCAGTGCGCCTGCTGAGTCGTTCGCCCGTTCTGCGTCCCCGCGACGAATCAAATCTTCGCGGTATAGCCAGGTTCCCTTAAAGTGATCACATTTCAAAGGCAAAATCAGCTACATTGGCCTCAAAGCGCTTTCCGATACGTCACCTTGTCGTCCCCTTTGGCCCAAAAATCGCGGATGCGTGCTTCCTGTTCGTAGCCGTTCTTGCGGTAAAATGCGCGTGCTTGGGCGAAGGTCTCCGAACTCGACGTGTCAACGAGCAGGACCCGCTGGTGCCTGTCGATCAAGGCTTGCTCTGCGGCGCGCAGCAGCGCCGCGCCCAAGCCCTTGCCTTGCACGTCTGGATGCACCGCCAAGGCAAGCATGTTCCAGGTCCCTTCGGCGAACTCCTCGGGAATCGCAAAACAAAAGCCAACGGGCCTGTTCTCGACATGGCAGGTCAGCGCGAACCCGACCCGTTCATTCTCGAGCGACGGCCCTAGCATGGCGCCAAGCATGTGACTGGGAAACAGATCGGTTTGCGCCACCACCTCCTCGAGGGCGGGGATATGGTCGGCGGTCGTGGGCGTGATCGTGAAATCTGACATAGACTTTATTCAAACCTATACGGGACAGGTCAGGAAACAAAAAGGGCAGTCCGAAGACTGCCCTTTTGATCTTGTGGCAAGCGCGCGGCTTGCGCGCAACCCCAGCGCCTTACTCGGCAATTTTTGCCGCAACGTCGGCGTCGATGCCTGCAAGGGCCTCATCGAGGCTGATCTCGCCCTTGATGGCCTGGGTCATATAGTCGGGTACCACGCCGTAAATGGCGAAGTTCTTGGGATAGCCTTGAAAGGTAAAGGCCTGCGGGGTTGTCTCAGCGGCCGCGCCGGCATTAGCGGCAAAGACCGATAGGCCGTTTGACACCGCTGGCGAAGCGTTCGCATAGTCGATGCCCGTGGCTTGCAGGCCTTGATGCGCCGTGATTTGGTTCGTCGCGACCGCAAAGGCTTCGGCCACTTCTTCAGACGCCAGCCAATCGAGGAACAGCGCCGACGCTTCGGGAACCTCCGTGGCCGCAAAGGCCACCATAGCAGCGCCCCCTGGCATGGCCCCGCAGCCGCCAGGGCCGCAAGGAATGGGAACCGCTGCCCACTCAAAATCGCTGATATTGGTGTCGTAGTTGTTCAGCATCCAAGACCCCGACATGTGCATGGCCACCGCGCCTGAGGTGAAGAGCGGTGCGGCGTTGCGGAATTCCGTGTCCGCACCCGCGGGCCAGCCTTCGGCGGGCATCAGACCTGATTCGTGCCAGCCCAGAAACACTTCGGCGTAGGTCCGAAACCCGTCATCGACCAGGATTGGCTCGCCCGCGTCGTCAAAAAACTGCGCGCCGTAAGAAAAAGCAGGCCCAGCCCAGCGGTGCGCCGTGCGATCCATGGCAAGACCCGCGTCGAGGCCAAGGGTATCCTTGACCTCCATGAGGGCGGCGGCCCAGTCGTCCCAGGTTGCCCCGTCGCCTGGCAGATCGACACCCGCATCCTCAAAGTAGGTTAGGTTCACGTAGGGGCCTGTCACCGTGAGGCCCGTCATCCAGCCGTAGATGGCGTCCGCGTCCGACCCATCGGCAGCGCGGAACCAAGGCAAGGTGGCACCGTAGTTTTCCTCCCAATAGGCGGCATCAACGTAGGGCGCGAGGTCGAGGTAGTAGGGATTGAACCCCCCGAGGTTGGTCACACGCGCCACGTCGGGGCCGTCGCCCGCCGCCAATTGGTTTTCCAGCTGATCGCGAATGATATCGTACCCGACCGTGTTGACGCTGACACTATGGCCCGTCGCGGCGGTAAAGTCCGCCGACATCTCGGCGATCACATCGCACTCGTTGCCGTCTTGATAGCACAGAAAGTCGATCTCATCGGCGAAGGCGGGGGCTGCGGCAACCGCGCCCGCGGCCAAAAACATAAGTTGGCGTTTCATAGTCTCCAAACTCCTCTCCCAAAATGAAGCCACGGGGATCGTGGCCCTAAGGGAAAGGACTCTAGCCGCCAAAAGACGCCAACGGCAAGACCTTTGTCAGAAAAGATTCACGGCACTTCGGCGCCAAGGCCGGCCGCATAAATCTCGAACCACAGCTGGCGGTCCATCCTTACCTCAAAAGCCGCCGACAAGGCCTTGATCCGCTTGAGGTTGGAGGTGCCGACGACGGGTAAGATGCGCGCGGGGTGGAACAGGAGCCAGGCCAAAACCAAGGCCTCAAGCGCGACCCCTTGGCGCGCCGCCAGCCTCTCGAGGCGCGCCACCGCTGGGGGACCCGCCGCGGCAAAGAGCCGTCCGCCAGCCAAGGGCGACCAGGCCTGGGGGATCAGTTGATCGCGCTGCATTTCCGCCAAATCGCCCGCGACAAAAGCGTCGAGCGTCAGCGGATTGATCTCGATCTGGTTGGTAACCAGGCGCGTGTCCATATGCGCTTGCAAGAGGCGCCAATCCCAGGGGCGGAAGTTGGAAACACCGACGGTTTTCACTTTACCCGCCTTGACCAGAGCGTCCAAAGCCGCGCCCGTTTCGGCGGCATTCATCAGCGGATCGGGCCGATGCAGCAAGAGGCAATCAATCCAGTCGGTGTGCATGTTTTGGAGGCTGCGGTCAAGGCTGGCGCCGATGTGGGCGGCGCTGGTGTCGTAGTGCTTGACACGTACGCCAGGCCGCTGCGCCGAGGGAAAGCAGATATCGCACTTGGTGATCAGTTGCATCTGGCGACGCAGCCCTGGGTCGGCCTTCAGCGCCGCGCCCAGCAAGGCCTCGCAACCATAGTCGCCGTAAATGTCGGCCTGGTCAAAGGTTGTAAGACCTTGGTCGAGGCAGGCTCTGATCTTGGCCCCGATGTGCGCGGGGCTGGTATCGGCGGCCTCGTGTAGCCGCCACATGCCATAAATTAAGCGCGAAAAGCTTGTGGTTTCAGTGACTTGAACGCGTTGCATTAGACTCTTTCTCCGACGGCAAGCGGGGTTGGTGGCGGGGCGCTAGGCACCCGTCCATAGACTTGGGGGAGGGCGCAGGTCTTAAGGTGCGGCATGACAAGGCGGCCGAAGTACTGGCATTCTTGACGGTTCGGATAGCCCGAAAAAATGAACGCCCTGATGCCCATGCGTTGG
Source organism: Alphaproteobacteria bacterium (assembly GCA_965229645.1). Classification (GTDB taxonomy): domain Bacteria; phylum Pseudomonadota; class Alphaproteobacteria; order UBA7985; family UBA7985; genus CAXQZM01. The sequence continues at coordinate 1,419,215 of OZ245893.1, read as the reverse complement.
TAGGCCTCGATCTGGCTCAAGACCTGGTCGGCAGAACCGACCAGCGCCGCGCCGCAGCCCGAGCGCGCGCGTCCGATGCCCGTCCAAAGATGGGGTTCCACATAGCCTCGGGCGTCGGCTGCTTCGCGATGGCTGGCCTGATGCGCCACGCCTAAGGAATTGGCGTCGAGGGCGCGGGCACGGATCGCGGCGCCTTCATCCGCGTCCAACTTTGAGACCAGGTAGTCGGCATAGTCTCGCGCTTCGGCCTCGGTGTCGCGCACGATCACATGGACGCGCAATCCGTAGTCGAGCGTCCGTCCATAGCGTTCGGCGACGCTATGGACCGCGCGCATCCGCTGCGCCAGCACGTCCTTGGGTTCGGGCCACATGAGGTAAACGTCGCAATGCTCGCCGCACAACTCCAGCGCCGCAGGGCTATAGCCGCCAAAATAGAGCAGCGGCCCACCGCCCTGCTGGTAGGGCTTGGCTGGGGCCGCTGGCACTTCGTCGAGCTGATAAATCTGCCCTTGGTGGCGAATCTGGTCTTGAGTCCAGGCCTGCTTCAAAATTTCTACCACTTCGCGCGATCGGTCATAGCGGGTCTGGCTGTCGGCCTGTTCGCCTGGAAAATCCGACGAAATGATGTTGATGGTCAGCCGCCCCACCAACATGTGGTCGAGCGTCGCCAAAGTCCTGGCCAGCATGAGCGGTTGCAACTCCCCGCAGCGCACGGCGGCCAGCATCATAATCTTTGATGTCAGCGGCGCATTGGCGGCGACGAAGGTCAGGGTGTCTTGACCAACTTGGTAGGAGGAGGGGCAAAGAATGTTGCAAAACCCTTGGGCCTCGGCCTCCTGCACAATCGACGAGGTATGGGCAAAGGAGGACCGGAGCGTCCCGTCGGGCACGCCTAAGAGCCGATAGTCATCGTTGCACAAGGGCGCGAACCAAGATACCTCGGCGGCGCGCAAATCGGGACTGGTGAGGGGAACAACGGGGCCCATGGTCTCGGCTTTTCTTGTTGGTGAAGGACATGATTTAGGCTTCCCAGCTTCTTAAATCAATGCTATATCAATTTTATGACTCGCCCCTTTCCCCACCCCACCAGCGCTGGCGCGCTGCCGCTGCATCGCCAAGTCTCCGAGGCCTTGATTCGCGACATTCGCGCGGGCCTTTTGACCGACGGGACCTGCTTGAAGCCCGAACGCGACATGGCCAAGGACTGGGGCGTTTCCATCGGCACCCTGCGCAAGGCCCTATCCCATCTCGATGAACTGGGGTTGCTGCGGCGCATCCAGGGCTCGGGCAACTATATCGCCTTTTCGGGCCACGAGACCAACGTGCAAAACCTTTACAGCTTGTTCCGGCTGGAGCTGCGCGAAGGCGGCGGCGGGTTGCCCACGGCCGAAGTGGTCGAGGCGGGTAAGCGCGAAAAACCCGCGCACCTAAGCCGCCTGGGGCCCAGTCCCCTGGCCTTTCACATTCGCCGCCTGCGGCGGTTGAACGGCCAACCGGCGACCGTGGAGGAGATCTGGCTCGACAGCGAACGCGCCAAGGGCCTGCGCACGGGCCACCTGTCGGAGGCGCTCTATAATCTTTACAAGACCAAGCTTGGCTTCACCATTGCCCAAGTCGAAGACCGCATCGGCGTCGCTCTGCCCCCCGCCTGGCAACCCAAGGGATTTGGCCCCTACCAAACCCCCTGGGCCGTGGTCGAACGCTGGTCTTTTGATACCGAGGGCCTGCCCGCCGAATACTCGCAAAACTGGTACAATCCCGAAACAACCACCTACACCGCCCGCTGGCGCGCGCAGGACTAGCTATAGACGGGAGATGTTCCAGGACTAGGGTCGCCGAATCCCCATCGTGCCCGCGCGCGGGCTGACCGCCTGGGTCAGGAGGTGCTCGCGCAGCGCCGCCTGCGCTTGGTCGGGCATGGGCGCTGATCGCGGCGTTGGCCCCGCTTGGGAAATATGGAGTAGCATGGTTTCGGCGACCGCGCAGCGCTGGCCCTGAACGTTGAGCGATTGCCACAGATGGATCCGCTTGGCGTCCACATCCAGAACATGGGTTTCAACCTCTAGGGTCGCGCCTTCATGGACCTCCCGCTCGTACCAGCGATGGTCCTCGAGCGTATAGACTGTCCCTTTGGTCGTGCCTTGCGTTGCCGCGCGATAGTCGGGACCCAAGCCGACCACGAGCATCATTTCATCGACGGCGTCGGAAAAGACTCGGCCGTAGAAGGCGTCGTTCATATGGCCGTTGTAGTCGGTCCATTCGGCCAAGCAAGTTGCGGTGTAGGGGACCATGGCGTGGTCTCTTAAGGCCAATCTTTATGAATAGTGACCCTGGAACGAAAATTTTTTGTCATACGACAGCAACACTGCGCGTTTGGTCCGAAACAACCCTCAAGCCGCAAGCAGGTCGAACGCGGTTTCCGTCTTCGCGTCAAACCGAACCAGTTGGTTGGGTCGAATTCCTACCCACTGTCCGGCGTCGCCGTCCAAGGGTTCTGAGGCGACGATCAATCCGCCCCCCGCAATCGCACGACGCACGTATAGGGTCGGGCTTCGTTGATCGCTTGCATACCGAAAGCAATAGAGGCTCGTACCATCTGAAAACAGGCACGTTTGGCGAAAGAGGGGGGCGATCCCGAGGCGCTGCGCCGTCTCGGTCAACTGGGCGATCACCGCCTGGCACGCCCGTTCGGGATCGTCGGCAAGGCCAGCGTTGAGCATGAGCAGGAACAAGAGTTCAGAATCTGTGCTGCCACGACGCAGCGCATAGAGATCATCGGACAAAGCGGCCTCCAGCGGGCGGCGCAGGGCGGTAAAGAACCCTGTTTGACCGTTGTGCATGAAGCTCCAATTGCCATGAGTAAAGGGATGGCAGTTCGCGCGCGCGGTCTCGCCTTCGGTCGAGGCCCGCACATGGGCCAAAAACAAGGGCGCGCTGATATGTTGGCACAAACTCAGCAGGTTGCGGTCGGACCAAGCGGGCAGAATGTCCTTATAGAGACCTGGATCTGGTCGGTCGCTGTACCAAGCGATGCCAAACCCATCGCCGTTGACCGATAACTTGGCTTCCAAAGCGTCGCGGCTTTGGACAATCAAGGAATGGCGCGGTTCAATAAGGATTTCGGCCAAAGGGCGGGGCGGACCCAAATAGGCCGCGAGTCGGCACATCAGGGACACCTCGCGTGGCTAAGATACACTCCACCAACCAGACCAGGGGCGCTAGGTTCAAACATGCAGGCAAGCACGCGGAAGGGAAATTGCATCGACGAACGTCGATGATCGATATAGCGGCGCTGCCAACGGCATGTCATGGTTGACCCTCAGACTTAATTCCGAAGTGTTTTATCCGAGTCCTGGTCAAATTGGGTCCCAAAGTGGGTTTCAAAACCGCGCCCGTTGTGGATTTTATCCCAAAACCCTTTTGTTGCATGCTGTTTCTAGGCGTTAGGAAATGGGCGTTGGTTCACTTAGTTTGCATTCGGCCAATGCCCTAGCCTCGGGCTCGCAGATCCAAACGGTAAGCGGCAAACCATACTCTCCCACAACCGCCAAGGCTCGATCCAGGTGCCCCTGGCAAGTGTCGGGCTGACGCCTGCAAACCAATATCAAACCAGGTTCTAGACCCGTCTGCGTGGAATAATATAGCGCCTGACCGATCCCCTCGGCCCATTTATCGCTGAAATCGACCTCTATGGCATGCGTGCTGCTGATGCAGTCAACGCGGGTGGTATCGGAAAGGCTTTGCTCGATGGTCCAGCCAGAGCACAGGGCTTGCTGATACGCGCGTTCATTTTGAGCGTCGGTGCTGGACGATGCAAGCACGAACAACGCCAATGCAACCCTTGGGCTCGCATTTTCGACGCGGGCGCTACCACACGCCCGCCATAACCATCCATGCATGTCGGTTTCGATCCCTTGTTGCGCGGCTTTAAGCGCAGCCCCAATTCAGTTCCCTCTCGACAGGTCTTATCTCCCGAGCCAAGGGAGCGCAACCTAGAGGTTATTCATAGGCCAGGGCAATCGCACTTCAAAATCCTTGAATGAGTGTCTTTAAGAACTCGTTGCTCCATCCCGCGCGTTTGAACTTGACGCGATTTGAGGACTTGTCGTTGTTAGCCTTTATGATGTTCAAAGCAATGCGCCGTAAGGCAGCAAAGTTTGCAGGTGCGTTGCCCTTTCTCGCACGATGGAAGTCCTCGTTCATCACGACATCTAGGGACCAATGTAAACTATTTTCAATCTGCCAATGACCACGGATTAGATTGGCAGCCTCCTGAGCGGTGCTCTGCTTTGACATAAGATAAGTCCGCTCTTCTTGGCTAACTTTCCCATCAACTTCACGCTTATACAACACATGGACGAAAGCAGAAAGGTGGGGCCAATCATGGGTTTGTGTCACATAATCTGGGACTTCATAAACTCTATAGCGGCGCTCCTCAATACGGCCATGGTCAGCATCTGTGGAACTGTACTCATTCGCCCAAGTCGTTTGTGGGTCTGCAATACAGGTCTGAATATCGTTCATCAACCCCTTCTGGTTGGCCCTGAGTTGTATGCAATACTCTGCACCTTGAGCGGCGATCAGTTCGCAGGTCTCGCGTTGGCAGTGCAGGGCGTCGGCGGTAAGAGTGATACCACGAATATCAAGCAAACTCACGCAGCGCTAAAATCTCACTGCCTGCCTTAGCGCTTTGAGTAATACCAAGACTTAACCGCGCCCCATGGGCAAACGCCGTGACCAGGTTAAGGTTTGACTTCTTGGCAGCTTTATCAAAGCTCCCACGCAACTCCTTACCATCAATAGCAACGGCCTTTTGCTTTTCATCAGTGTTTGCAAAGTCAGCTCGAAATTTTTCAAAAAACGCCTGAAAACTGTCTGGCTTCATCAACTGAAACAGGCGTGAAAATGCGTCGTGACTGGGTAAACCCAGAGGAAGCTCCAGAAACTCGCGCAAAAAATCCTCCTTGCTGCGAGCAAAATGTTCCATGTCCACTGCGGTTTCACCCCCACATAGGGCGCACAAAAGGCTTATCGTCATCAAGTCGCAGAACTTGTGACGAGGGGCATTGCTCGTGCGAGGATCATCTAACTCGTTGAAATAATTGACTAGTAAGGGCATGTGTCGGCTCCATCTCGTGATGGAGACCGCCGAGTCCCTTTAGAACAAATTGTCAACTCTCAAGTGCGATTCCCCTGTATTCATAGGCGTCCGCTGTAGGTGCTTTGGCGCTGACGATTTAGCTTCCTATGTGTTCGCTCAACTGTTCGGGCACTTGAAGGAGGCAAGTGATGGCGGATCGGGTCAAACGTCGACGTTGGTCGGCTGCGGACAAGCTAGAGATCTGCGATTGCGCTGAACGCGACCCTGCTCCGCGGTTGGCTCAAGGATCCGCGTTTCGCTCGAATTGGGCAGGTCTGGCGGTCGTGACTGGTTCGGCTATTGGGTGATTTTTTTAGGAGATCGCTCATGCAAGGCTGCCATGTCACTGACCAACAAATGACGCTCAGACAAACCCATACCGTTTCCGTTGCTGCCGCCAAGGCGGGCATTATACCAACGGCGAAAAAAGTTGACACTTTTTTGGCCGTTTTGTGTCTCACGGCAGAAACGCTTCGCGTTTCGGCTTTTTTGGTAGCGGTCTCTACTCGCTCGCTACACTCGCTCAGCCCGACCGCAGGACGGGGCCTTCGCTTATACCCCGAGGCGCTTTCGCGCTGATCTCGGGGCCGCTACGGGGGCCGCAGTCGCGGCCCTTATATACCAGCGAACATAAGAGTCATTTTCAACCGCCGCTGGTATTAGCCAGGCTGAGGGCTACCAGCTGCAAGCCCACCCAACATTTCCATCACACAAGAAGACGCCACGGGGCCGACGGCGACCCGATCTCCTGGGAAACATTTTAAAGGCGGAAGTCGTGCCGACGCTGCAGACTTCAACAGGGATCCGCCCTGACGGCAGGGGCGATCGCCTTTGAAATGATCGCTCTGATGGCGGAACGGCTTGACCCAAGTCGCTAAAGGGTCGTTGAAAACGACCCTTGGTATTATGGAACACAGGTTAACCGCTAAACCCATGTTGGGCAAAGGTTTTGTGGTGTATGTTGGGGCATGCTGAAACAGGGATGTGGTGCCTCGGGGCGGACTCGAACCACCGACACAGGGATTTTCAGTCCCTTGCTCTACCACCTGAGCTACCGAGGCCTTGGAGCAGCGCACTAGAGGGCTGGTTCTTGGCTGTCTAGCGAATTGTGGGGTGTGGGCTCGCAAAACAGGTTGGTATCTGTAAGGTCGGGGTTTTCGCCCATGACGTAAGCGTCGCTGGCCCAGGCCAGGAGGTCTTGGTCTCGGCACTTGGCCGAGCAGAAGGCCCGAAACTGTGTCACCCGCGGCTTGCCGCAGACGCTGCAGGGCTTAGGCACGGCGCGCGTCGAAGTATGCGGCGAGGAATTCGGCGCCGAGGCGTTGACGTTCGATGATTATATGGCCTGACTCGTTCATGGCATGAACCTTAACCGCGTGGGGCAGGGACGCAAGGCCCTCTTGCAGGGTTCGGGTCAGGGCTTGGCGCGCCGCGCGGGTCGGTGGGGCCAAAAAATCGATGAAGATGATGCCGCCCAAGTTTCGGGTCATGATGGTCGCAAGGGCCAGGTCTGCGGCCACTTGGTTGACGTCCTGCACCCGCCCCCGACGATCAGAAGTGTTGACGTCGATGTGGTGGGCCGCTTGCGTGGTTTCGCAGATCAGGGTCACGCCCTGGCGACAGATCTCTTGCATCTCCAGGGCGTCGGCGGCGGCCTGGTCCAGGGTTTGATGGGGTCGCCTCAACTCGAAACGATCTTCGGGGAAGGCATGGCGAAGCGGGCCGAGGAGGTCCAGATCCCCCACCCCAAGGACCCCCGTGGCGCCAAAGTGTGCGAGCGCGTGCCTGAGCGCGGGCGCGCGCAGCGGGGCGTCGGTGGCGCGGCCGAGCGCAAACTTGCGCCCGCGCGCCTCGCTAACGACCTCGACATGGATCCTCTGGCCCTCGTGCAAGCCCTGGGTTTGCCGCAAATAAAGCCTCGTACCGTCCTGGGTTTGGCAAAATCCGCCGCCGCCGTCGCTGCCGCTGTGGAGTGCTGTGACCCGTGCGGCAAGGACCGCCCCAGTTTGCCACGGGCGCCCCAAACTTAGGGGCAGAAAAATAGGAACAGACGCGTCGCTGACCAAGGCCACATAGAGCCCCTGATCGTGGGAACCTATATGAGTGCCTAAAGTATGAGTGCCTAAAGCGGTGCTTGCATCAGCGCGCCTATGAGACCTCATTCAGCGCGCTGGGCGGATCCCGCTGCGGGCAGGCGGCCAAAGCCGCACCCTGTCAGAATCGACTGAACTTGGAACACATCGAGGCCCACCACGGCGCTGAACGAGCCGCGGAGCGCCGAGATCAGTCCCGCCGCCAGTCCCTGGATCGCGTACCCGCCCGCCTTGCCGTGCCATTCGCCAGAATCGAGGTAGGAGGAGATTTCAGCAGCGCTCAAGCGCTTAAAGGTCACGCGGTTTTTGCTTAAGCGTTCAAAGACTTGGCCCGTGTCCGTAATGATCGCCAAGGCCGAGAACACGCTATGGCTGCGGCCCGACAAGCGTTCCAGGCAGGCCCGTGCCTCGCTCAAAGTCAGGGCCTTGGGCAAAATTCGCGTGCCCGCCGCCACCACGGTGTCGCCCGCGACGATAAAGTTGCCGACATGGTGGGGTTCTAGCGCCTCGGCCTTTTGCCGTGCCATGCGCGCGGCGTAGGTCTGCGGTTTTTCGCCTTTGAACGGCGTTTCGTCGATATGGGGGGCCTCGACCAAGTCGGGTTCTAGGCCGATTTGGGCCAGCAGCGCTAAGCGTCGCGGCGAGCCCGAGCCCAGGACCAGCTTAGGTCCCGTGTCGGCGGGAAGGGAGGGGGCCTCAATCGCGACGGACATGGGTGAAAAATCGGGAGGTTAGGGGCCTTACTTAAAGCGAAATGTGATGCGGCCCTTGGTCAGATCGTAGGGCGTCATTTCAACGGTAATCTTATCGCCCGCCAGCACGCGAATGCGGTTCTTGCGCATTTTGCCCGAGGTGTGGGCGATGATTTCATGATCATTTTCCAGCCGCACGCGGAAGGTTGCATTGGGCAGCACCTCAATGACCTCGCCATTGAATTCGATGAGTTCTTCCTTCGCCATTTAGATCCTTTGGTCGGGGTTTCAGGGGAGTTTGGGGGGCGCTATAGGCCGCTTGGGCTAGAAAGGAAACCTCTGGGCGATATGGCCCTCGATCACATCGCGAACCTCGCGGTAGGCCGCCAGGCGCTGATCGCGGTTGCCGCCCACCTCACTCGGGTCGCCTACATCCCAGTGTTCGACAAAATCGGCTGCGCCAAATCGGTCTCGTGCGTAGCGACTGGCCGCCGCAGAAAGGCAGATCAGCAGGTCGAAATCCCCGACCTGGAAGTCGGCCAAATCCTGGGATTCGTGGCGACGCAAGTCGATGCCTTGCTCGGCCATGGCGGCGATGGCAAACCCATCGACGTCGCCAGGGTCGAGCCCAGCGGACTGGAAGGTATAGGCGCGTCCTTCCCCCGCGCGCAGGTGCGCAAGGCCTTCGGCCATGGGGCTGCGCACCGCGTTCTTGGTGCAGGCGAACAGGACGCGCGTGGCCGCCACTAGATCAGGCCCTTTTTGTAAAACATGGCGGCGATCAGGGAAATGAGGCGCCGCGCCGTGTCGTGGTCGAGGCTGGCCTTGCCCGCCAGCCGGTCCATGAGGGTGTCGGCCAAGTCGTTGTGCAGCCCGCGCCGGGCCATATCGATGGCCTCGACTTGCGCCGCGCCGCCTTTCGCAAGTGCCGCTTCGTAAGCATCGTACATATCAAAGTAGTCGCGAAACAAGCGCCGAAAAGGAGTAAGCGACAAAGCGATGATCGTAATCTGCCCCGCATGGCCCGTCAAAGTGAAGGTCAGGCGACCGTTGGCGAAGGCCAGGTCGAGGGTGTAGGGCGCGGGCGGCAGTTTGGCGGGCTGGAAGTGGTTGGTCGTGATCAGGTCATGGATGGCGATGTCCCGATCTTGCGCCAGTTGCTGGGTCGCGGCCTCTTGCAAGATCGGGTCGAGCTGCACTTTGGCGATATAGCCCTGGCGCATCTTAGTTGCTCCGCACGGCTACGGCGGCGGCGTGCGCGGGCAGGCCCTCGGCCTTGGCCAGGGTTTGGGTCGCCGCGCTCAACGCGCTCAAGGCCGCGGGGGTCGCGTTCAAAAAGGTCGTGCGTTTCATAAAGGTCTGGACGCCAAGCCCGCTGGAAAAGCGGGCGGTGCGCGCGGTGGGCAAGATATGGTTTGGCCCGGCCAAGTAGTCCCCCAAAGGTTCGGGCGTATGGCCCCCGAAAAAGACCGACCCTGCGTGGCGGATTTGGTCGAACAGCGCTTCGGGGTCCGCGACGGCCAGTTCCAAATGCTCGGGCGCCAACTGGTCGCTCAAGGCCGCGGCTTGGCGGAGGTCTTGCACGGCGATCAGGGCACCGTGCGCTTGCCAGGCGGCGCGCGCGGTGGCCGCCGTTGCAAGGGTTTGGAGCTGGCTGGCAACCGCGGCCTCGACGGCGGTCAGCAGGTCTTGATCGGGGCTGATCAGGATCGCCTGCGCGCTGGGGTCGTGTTCGCATTGGGACAGCAAGTCGGCGGCGAGCCAATTCGGGTTTTGATCGCCGTCGGCGATGATCAGAATTTCCGACGGCCCCGCGAGCATATCGATCCCGACCTGGCCGAACACCTGTCGCTTGGCCTCGGCGACGTAGGCATTGCCAGGGCCCGCGATCACATCGACAGGCGCGATGGTCTCGGTGCCGTAGGCCAGGGCGGCGATGGCCTGGGCCCCGCCCAGGCGGTAGATTTCGTCGATCCCTGCCAAGCGCGCCGCCGCCATGACGAGGGGCGCGACGTAGTCGTCGGGGGTCGGGACCGTCATGGCAAGGCTCTTGACCCCTGCCACCCGCGCGGGGATCGCGGCCATGAGCAAGGAGGAGGGGTAGGCCGCGCGCCCGCCTGGCACATAGAGCCCGGCCCGATCGACGGGCGTCCAGCGATAGCCGAGCTGGACTCCCAGCGGATCGACATAGTCGAGAGGCTGGGGCACTTGGCGCGCATGGAAGTCGCGAATGCGCTCGGCGGCGAGCGCAAGGGCGTCGGCTTCGGCGGCGGGCACCTGATCGGCAAGGGCGTCGCGCGTGGCTTGGCTGAGGCGCATGGGCGTGGCGCTGAAATCGACGCGGTCGAACTGGCGGCTCAGGTCCGCCAGCGCCCGATCGCCGCCTTGGCGCACGTCGGCGCAAATGGCCTGAACCCGCGCCGAGACGTCGGCACCGTCGCCACGGTCGGCGGCGGCCAGGGCGGCGAAGCGGCGCTCAAAGTCATCGGCATCGGCGTTCAAACGCCATTGGGGCGCAAGCGACATCTTAGGCAGAATCCGCAGGCAACGACGGGGCAAGGCGGCGGAACTGGTCCAGAAGATCGTACAGCCGCGGCCCCGCTGTTTGATAGGCTTGGCGACCGACGATCAGGCGCGCGGTCGATTCCAAGATCACCTCACCCTCAAACAAAGCATTGGCCCGCAGCGTGGCCCCCGTCGAAACCAGATCGACAATGCAGTCGGCGAGGCCCAGGTGCGGTGCCAGTTCTAGGGCGCCCGACATGGGAAGGAGGGTGGGGCTCAAGCCGCGCGCGGTCAAGAAGGTACGGGTCAAGTTGGGGTACTTGCTGGCGACCCTGAGGCCGCGCCCTGCGGCGGGAAGGGTGAAGCCTGCGGGCGCGGCGAGGCTGAGGCGGCAGGCACCGAAGGGAAAGGCGACGGGCACATAGACCTCAGAATAGGCAAACTCGGCAACCACATCGGCGCCGACGATCCCCAAGTCTGCGCCGCCTGCAGCGACAATGGTGGCGATGTCAAAGGGTTTGATCGGCACAACCCGCACCCCAGGGTCTTGCGTGCCGTAGATCAGGCGACGGTCGTCCGCCGCAAAGTAGGCTGGTTCCAGCGCCAAATCGATCTGGGCCAGCATCGACCCGAGGGTTTTGGCGAGACGACCCTTGGGCAGGGCGAGGGTGATCATGCGGCGGGGTCGTCGCGCGCGGGGCCGCTGTGCTGGTTGGGCGCGCCTTTGGCGTCCCCCGCGCCAAGGCGGGCCTGCGCCTCGGCGAGGATTTCCGCGTCATGGCCATGGTGCGGACGCCACTGCGTTGGCCACGGCTCGCCCAAGTCTTGCAAGCGGACCCTGATCTCGGCGCACTCAGCGCGCAGGGCGACGTCGCCCGAGAACAGCAGTTCGATCTCGCCGTCGCCCATATGGACCGACAGTAAGTTCAGGAGGTGACGGCTATCGCTCAAGGTGATGCCGCGGCTCTTGATCGCGCCGATCCCGTCCATCACCAAGGCCGCGTGGGTGCGATGGTACGGGCCCCTGCTCGCGTCTGTCTCGTCTTTCTGGTCCAAGGCACCATCGCGTTCCCAGCAAAACCGATTCAGCACCGCGACAAACTGCCGATCCGTCGCCTCGTACCGCATGTCGGCGCCAGGGATCAGCGCGTCCTGCAGCAGGCCCGACATGAGAGCCAAGTCGTCTTCGGTTTGCGCGCGGAGCTTCAAGGGGCTGGGCATGGCAGGGTATTAGGCGGTCAGGTCAGCCCGCTCAAGGGGATACGTTCGACATCCGCGCCGACACCGCGCAGCTTGTCTTCAAAGCCATCGTACCCGCGGTCGAGGTGGTGGAGCGCTGTGACGTAGGTTTCGCCCGTGGCCGCCAGCCCTGCCAAGGCCAGGGCGGCGCCGGCGCGCAGGTCCGTGGCGCTGACGCGCGCGCCGCTCAGCTTCCTTGTGCCCTGAACGGTCGCGCGATGGCCGCTGATCTGAATGTTGGCGCCCAGGCGCATGAGTTCGTCGGCGTGCATAAACCGGTTTTCAAAGATGGTTTCGCGAATGGTGCTGGTGCCCTCGGCGATGCAGGCCAGCGCCATGACCTGGGCTTGCAAATCGGTCGGGAAACCAGGATGCTCGCGGGTTTCAACGTCGAAAGCCAGGGGGCGGTCGGCCTCCATAGTGACCTGGATCCCGTCTTCGCGCACCTGGCACCGCGCGCCCGCAGCCTCGAGCAGGGCCAAATGCGCGGTCAAATGATCGGCGCGGGCACCGGCGATCAGCAGGTCGCCTCCCGTCATGAGCGCGGCGATGGCGAAGGTTCCAGCGACAAGGCGATCGACGATCACCTCGTGCTGGCATCCGTGCAAGGCCGCCTGGCCCTCGATGTCTAGCGTCGGGGTCCCGACCCCGTCAATTTTGACCCCCATGGCGATCAGCAGGTCGCACAAGTCGATGATTTCGGGCTCGCACGCGGCCCGTTCGATGCGGCTTGTCCCCGTCGCGAGGCTCGCGGCCATCAGGGCGTTTTCGGTCGCGCCGACGGACACTTTGGGAAAGGCGATGCGCGCGCCGCGCAGGCCGCCCGTGGGGGCGGTCGCGACAATGTCGCCGCCGACGACATCGACCGTGGCGCCCAAGGCCTCCATGGCGTCGATGTGCAGGTCCACGGGCCGGGAGCCGATGGCGCAGCCGCCTGGCAAAGCCACCACCGCCTTGCCGTGACGCGCTAAGAGCGGCCCGAGAACTAGGATCGAGGCGCGCATGGTGCTGACCAGCTCATACGGCGCGACATGGTTGCGGATCTCGGGCGTTGTTAGGTCAAGGCGCTCGCCTTGCTGGCGGATCTGGCACCCGTGCTGGGACAGCAAGGCGCGCAGGGTATGAATATCGGCAAGATCGGGCACGCGGCCAAAGCGCAAAGGCTCATGGGTCAGCAAGGTGGCGCAGAGCAAAGGCAGCGCGGCGTTCTTGGACCCCGAGGCGGGGATTGTCCCGCGCAATCGCTTGCCGCCGCGCACTCGTATGGCATGGGTCATGGGGTCGGAATCCCTATCCTGGTTCACGCGTATTTCGTTAGGGCCTGGTGCCGCAGTTCAAAGGCGCGGCAAGGTGACCCCCGTTTGCCCCTGATACTTGCCCGCCCGGTCGGCGTAGGACACTTCGCAGCGGCTGCTGCCGCGCAAAAACAGGAACTGGCAGGCACCTTCCTCGGCGTAAATGCGCGCGGGCAAAGGGGTGGTGTTGGAAAACTCGAGCGTCACATGCCCTTCCCAGCCAGGCTCCAGCGGCGTGACGTTGACGATGATCCCGCACCGGGCGTAAGTGGACTTGCCCACGCAGATGACCAGCACGTCTTCGGGGATGCGGAAGTATTCGACCGTGCGCGCCAGGGCGAAGGAGTTGGGCGGGATCGTGCAGGCGTCGGTCTCGCGCGTGACAAAGCTGTCGTCGCGAAACTCCTTGGGGTCCACGATGGCATTATCGACATTGGTAAAGATCCGAAATTCGCGCGCAACCCGAGCGTCGTAGCCGTAGGAGGACAGGCCATAAGAAATGACCCCGTCGCGGGCCTGCCGATCGACAAAGGGCTCGATCATGCCGCCCGTGGTCGCCAGGGCGCGAATTTCATGATCGGCAAGGAGGCTCATGGGGCACCTCTAAGCCCGCGCAAGACGAAATAAAAGAGACTAAGCACGGGTTTCGCGCGGGTCGTCGGCATCCGCCGCGCGGGCCTGCTTGGCCGCCAAAGCCCGCGCCTGCGCCTTGCGCTTGGCCAAGTTGGCGCGCAGGGCTTGGCTCAAAGGCGCTGGAGGTTTCGGCGGGGATTGCCCGCTGGTTTTGGCGGGCGGTTCGGACGATTCTGCCATAGCCAAGGCTCTAGCATCGGCGCGAAAAAATGGCGAGGCTTCATTGACCTAACCCGCCCCCAGCCCTAAGGGCGCGACGGGGCTGCTGTAGCTCAGGGGTAGAGCACTTCATTGGTAATGAAGAGGTCGAGAGTTCAAATCTCTCCAGCAGCACCATTTACTTCGAAAAATATGTATTTTTCAAGGGCTTATCTGGATTTTGGTGATTTATACACGCTGGAGTATCCACCTTTTGCTCTCCAATTAAAGGTGTAGCGCCTATTCTCAAAGCAGCATTGGATGTAGGCAATCGCAAAAGGCCAGAGCAATCGCTTTTGAAAAAAGTCACGCCGCACAAGCGTACATTTGGGGAACACGCCATTGGATCTTGTCGTGGTTTATCGCAAAAACCAGCAGTTGGGAGTCAAATTCCCGCTTAGCGACGGCGTGCGAGTCCTAATTTAGTCCAAAGGCGATAGCCTTGGCAAAAGGCTTGCAACTGCGCAGGTAATCCCTTAACAACTTTAGTTGCTCCAGCGCCCTTAAACTGGCAATGGAGCCACATGAAGAAATACAATACCCGTTAGGTGGGCGTCCTACTGCGCGAAAACCGTGCCAGCGGGAAAGAGTGGAGCGTTTCATCTTGTGTTTGCATGTGCTTGAGCGCCTGGCACCGTTGCGGAGTTGGGTAAAGTCAATACAAGCGAGAGTAAATCTCTGCTATTGGTGGCCACGTATCGCCTTCATGGTTTGCTTTTGTGAGGAAGATCGTGTGACAAAGGTTACCCGTGCGATTTATGCGTCTAACACTATCTGCATTGCGTTTTATCTCAGAAACGCTACTAATTTGGGGCCTATATTATTCGCTTCCCTTAATGTGGGGGTGGGGTAGTTTTCCAATTGCCACTTTTATTATTGGATTATTAACCGCCTTAACTTTTTGGCATTCTCGATATGAAAAGAAGAAAGATCGAGAACGTCTTCCTGCGCTGGTTCATGAGCATAAGTACACTTTGAAGCGCGAATTGTCAGCATCTGTGAAGAAAAATGCCTACGGGGTTGTGGTTGAGGACGGTAGAGGAGAGGCCTTATCTGAGTTTATGAAGAGTTTTGGTTTGCTCTCATCTAACAGAACATGAAATGAAAGACTGGGCTACAAAATACTCGAGATTTTGGATGAAGATTCCGACGATATTGAGGGGTTCGATCCTGAATCTATACCGAAGAACGGACATGATTTTGAGGATTGGATTGCAGATACACTAGGCCGCTTTGGTTGGGATGCGTCTGTTACACAGGGGTCAGGCGATCAAGGTTTAGATGTTTTGGCAAAAAAGGATAGCGTTTCCGTTGGTATCCAATCTAAGCTGTATTTCAAGCCTGTTGGAAATAAGGCTGTTCAAGAGATACTTGCTGCGCAAAAATACTATGGTTTTGACAAAGCCTGTGTGCTGACAAATATGAGCTATACCAAATCAGCACAAAGTCTTGCCAAGGCTTCGGGGGTATCCCTTTTGACGCATTACGACATACCAAATTTTGACAAGATATTCTTAGCAGGTACTTCTGGCATTGATTACTAATACCAGCGGCGGGATCAATTGACGCTTATCCAATTTCTTTGTGTGATTGACATGATACGTTGTTTGTCATTGGCGAAAAAGTTCCAGGCCTCCACACATTTTTCGACTATCTGCTCAAAAGTGTCGAAGACAGTTATGGCAAGCTTATTCCCACGCAGATATGCCCAAACATTTTCCATTGGGTTAAGTTCTGGGGCATAAGGAGGCAGTTTTAAGAGCGTGATGTTATTAGGAACGTCCAAGCTTTTAGCTCCATGCCAACCTGCTCCGTCAAGGATCAGGACCGCATGCGCGTCAGGAGAAACTACTTTTGATATCTCGTTCAGATGCTGGTTCATGGCATCAGCGTTTACGTACGGTAAGATCAGTCCTGCTGCAACGCCCCGCGACGGACAAGCTGCCCCAAGAATATAGCTCCATGTATAGCGTGTATCCCGCGGGGCGCGTGGACGTGTGCCTTTGCGCGCCCATATCCGCGTGATTGTGCCCTGTTGACCAACACGTGCTTCGTCTTGAAACCAGACCTCTAGGGGCTTGCCCCGTGCATGGCTGGGTAAAAGGCCGTCAACAGTTTGTGTGAAGTTTTTTAAAATCCTCCTGGGCCTCTTGATTGGTCTTGGGGTGCTCTGGTCGGACTGTCATGCGCACGAAGCCTAACTTGGCCAGATAGTCACCCACAGTGCGTTCGTGCACTGTGATGCCAAACTCCTTCTTAATCCGCGTTGCTAGATCAGCTCGACGCCAGCGCACAACGCCATCACTTTTAGGATCAGGTCCAGCCTCAACCCATGACGCAAGCTGACCCAGCTGTTCTTCATTAAGCAGGGCCTTAGATCCACCTCCGATGCGATTTGATAAGCCAGTAATACCTTCGAGATTGTAACGATGAACCCAATCACAAAGTGTTTGGCGATCCATACCGCAGCATTCAGCTGCAAACTTACGAGAGCTACCCTCAAGAAGCATCGCTATGGCTAGTACTCGACGCGAGGCATTGGAATCCTTGCTCTGCGCTGCAAACTTTCTTAACCCCTTTGCGCTATGATCTGTTCGTGTGATTATTATGGCCATATGTACCTCCTGCTTAAAGGAAACACGAATCACACTACGAGCTAAATGAAAAGACATTTTTACGAGTCAAAAGTTACCGCCGCTGGTATAAGGCGGATAATGCGCCAGAGCATCTTCATTCTAGCGATGGGATTTTTGACTAAAATGCTAACTGGCAAATTTCACTAGGGAGGAGGTTGGGGACTCTGGTTTCAAGTTGATGTATGAGGGTCTAATACTAGTGGGAAAATTGAATAAACCTTATGCCCGCCCATTCCCCTGGCGGCGTGCTTTTCGGGCGTTGTTTAGTACAGCACAAAGTTCATGCAGTTTGACCTTCCTGCCGCCGTTCAGTGCTGGATCCTGCGACTGCGCGCAGGATGACGGTGGGTGGGGGCCTGTTGACTGTCTGTTATCTGGTCTGAAGCCCTCATCTTTAGATGAGACAGCTGCGCTTCAGCGCGAATGATTGGGTTCATTTTTTCCTACTGAAAAATCAAGCAGTAAGCTTGATTTTTCAGTAGGAAAAAATGTCTGAATATATTCCTGGTATCCGATGAGACCATCATCATCGCCATCGTATCGCAGGGTCAACCAAATATCGATGCAAAGTGCTAGAGGCAGCTATTCGGTTTTCGATGCGTGACATAAATAGCAAAAAGAGCTCCCAGAGCGCAAACGTCTCTACTGAGGATAGCATTGGAGGGTAGGGTCCAATTTTTCCAGAACAAGCCGCAGCGTCACAATGACATCATCCTAAACTATCTGGAGTTGCACTCCAAACGTGATGCTACCGCCGTCAGGCGGTAGTTCTTCACTTGAAGGCCTCTCGTCCGTCCTTTTTTGAGGTATGATAAAGCGCGCCACGAAACCAATTTGCGCCTAAACACCGCCAAAGAAAAACGTCATCTACCGAGTAAGCGCATTTTATTTTTGCGCCTCCATCACAACTATCTTGCATTTTGCGTTGATGTGTTCAGCGGGCTTCCTGGCGACCGCAATCAGGGCGACCATAGGCTTCTTACCGTTGGCTCTGAGGCGTTCATACTGCTCCTTGGTGACCCCCGTCCTTGAGGCGGCTAAGGCAGCCATGAAGAGGGCTTGTCGAGGGACAGATCGACCCTTTCCAGTTTTTTGATATCCCGCTCGGTTGCCACTTTGGTTGGCATAAGGAACCAACCCGACGAGGGCTGACACCTGCTTTCGGTTGATCGTTCCCAGCTCTGGGACAAGGGCTACCATGACCAAAGCACTAACAGGACCAACCCCATGGCAGCTGGTGGCAGCATCGTATTTTGCCTTCAAGGTGGGGCAAGATTTAATTAAAGCTCTAGCGGCTTCCTCAACCTCTTTGATCCGAACCTTGATCGATTTTAGTGACTGGCTAAGGTGCTTCTTCTGCAGCGAAGTAATCGCGATACACTGGGCACGGTTTTTCAATCTTGTTTGCTCTTTGACAAGGTCTCCACGATAGGTTACCAAAGTCTTGAGCTCAACTTGCAATGCGCTCAAGGGTATGTAACGTCTAAGCTGGTTCTTGCGTTCACGCCCATAGAGGGCCAAGGCAAAGGCATCCAAGGGATCGGTCTTGGCCTGGTTGAGCGACCTGGCGAAGGCAGATGCTTTTCGAGTGTCGGCGCGATGGAGATACCAGTTCGCTTCATGCAATGTTTCGGCGAGTAGGATCTCATATCCACCTGTTGGTTCGAAAACACACATGGATATTTGGCCGAGATTTTCGACCTCTTTGAGGAGTTTCTTAAGTCCCGTTTTGGAGTTGAGAACCTTGAAAGACTTTAAGGGTCTATCACTGTCCTTATCCAAGATAGAGACGGCGATGTCAGCCTTTGAGACATCGCATCCAACAAAGATGTTGTTCGGGTGGTGAGTTTGTGTCATATCAGACCTCCATATAGTAAGCGAGTAGCACTTGATTGTCTTCAGGCGTGGGCTCTAAAGTCCCCGTCCTATTCTACCGATCGTGCTATGAGCCTGGACCAAGGCGACTCAGATGACGATAGGCGCTCAAAGGCCTGCATTCTGCACAGTCAACCTGGCCCACGTCGATTTGGACCCCCGATCGGGGTCCAAATCGACAAGCTCAGAGCCTCCCTATACACGAAATTAAACAGACAATTCTGCGCCGAGCGCGGTGAAGGAACCCGCCCAATTCCCTTCCCTCGAAGGGGTGGCAGGCGAAGCTTGATGGGGTGGTTCATCGACCCGTCAACTCATCCCAAGGTCGAGACCAAGTCCTGTCCTTGTAACGAACTTATCCGACCGTAGAGTTGTTGACGGTCAAACAGGGGACGGGCAATTGCGTCAACCCGCCTTTTCAACCCGCGGTGGCTGATATGATCGTAGGCTATGAGGTCCACGCGATGGGGTATCCTGCTCTCATGAAAGCAGGTATGGATACGATCTCTTTCAGGTTCACTGATAGGGCCATAAAGAACCAGATCAATATCCGAGGTTGGCGTGAATTGCCCTGTGGCTCTAGATCCAAACAAGGAAACTCTGTCAATATGAGGGCAATTTTCAGCCAGAATTTGTCGAATCATCTGCAAGTGATTCTGACCGATTCCGTGGTTCATTTCTGATCTTGCGCCACTGCTGCCAAGGTTTCGTACAAGGCACCAAAACACGTCTGCACGTAAGAACTCCCAAGACGTTCAATGACTTGCTCAAATTTCTTGAGATCGTATGTATGACTCATTTTATTGCGATCATCGAGGGCTCGTAGCCATATTTCGGGTTCTTCAATCAACTTTGCGGCTCCCGCTTCTCGTATTACCACACTTGGAAGCACCTGGGGGAACACATGCCCCTGGTCTTCCATATAGTCTTTGAGGGTTTTCCACGCCAACTCCATACAGTACTCAAATCGCTGGATCATGCCCTCCTTCGCGATTTGTTCTAAATCTTCACGTTGCGCTCGATCCGATATCTCTTGAAGCAAAAAGTAGGCGCGGGTATAGTTTTCAAAGCGATATTGCCATCTGGGCTTCGTCGTGGTCATTTCTATTTGGCCCTGTTGATGGGGAAGGGTCGAGGCGTCGGAGTGGCAACCATAGGTCCCCGTATATCACGATAGCGGACCCATGGCGAGGGGTGCCACACGACCCCGCCCTTGCGGCCTCGGCACCTGGTTCCCTTCTGAGGTCAATCCTGGTAGCGAGCAGTCATGATTTCGGGACGCACCATTCGCATGCACCTGGTCGATGGCACGGTCAGTGGCCTGATCACGGCGGAAATTATGAACTGGATGGGCCATGTGGTCTTAAGCCCCCGATCCCGTCTCATGGCCCTGCTGGCACGTGCAGAGGCGCGGCGGCGGCTGTTGTTTTCGAGCGTCCTTCAAATGGGTGCGACGCATGGCAGCTTGAGGCGGCGACGCAATCTCTCGGCGCGTGGCAGGGTGCGCAGTTGAATGGCTCACAAGACGAGGAGGGCTAGATGACCAGACAGGGGAATGGTTCGGGCGAAGCCTGACGGAGGAGGCCTATGGTTCTTAAAAACAAGCTTGGGCTCACAGATCAAATTGACCTTGCCAAGGCCGAAGAGAAGATCAGCAAGCAAAAAGCACGAACGCTCTATGACTCGGGTGATCTCGAGAAACTCGAGGTGGGAACCTTTAGAGGATTGGCGGACATTCATACCTATTTATTCGAGGATATTTATGACTTTGCTGGGAAAATTCGCGATGTGAACATGGCCAAGGGAGCCTTTCGGTTTGCGCCTCTGATGTATCTTGACACTTCATTACGGCATATTGACGCCATGCCACAGAGTTGTTTCGATCAGATTATTGAAAAATACGTTGAGATGAATGTCGCGCACCCCTTCGGCGAGGGCAATGGTCGCGCGACGCGCATTTGGCTTGATCTCATGCTAAAGAGTGGTCTGAAACAGGTGATCGATTGGAATCAGGTCGATAAGGATGACTACCTCGCAGCCATGGAGCGGAGCGTTGTGAAGGATGTGGAGATTAAGGTCCTATTGGGAAACGCACTAACACACGCGATTGATGATCGTGCGCTCTTCATGAAAGGTATTGATGTTAGTTACTACTATGAAGGTTACAGCGAATTTAGAACGCAAGACTTGTAGGAAGGGTCTCTAGTAAAAAGATCGGATCGTCGGCAAGACCATTCCTGCCGCTAAAAATGTCAACTACATCATTCTCAACCCCTAATAACCAGGCCCAGGAAAAGGGTGGATGGGTGGTCTATATTCAGCAAGCCCCCACCCGACGTTATCCAGCGCGGAGCGAAGCGACGTCGCGGGATCCAGCATCGATTGGTGGGAGGACGTGCGGACGGCACGAGCTTTGTGCGGTGCCGAAGGGCGCACCTTTCCAAGGGGGGAACAGCCGCGAAAAACTCGGAAACAGGGAAATTTGCTAAATTTGGGGGAAAATGGCGGTTTTTTGGGGTTTTGGGGGCATGGCTGCGGCCCTGAAAGCCTTATTCTATGGGGGATTTTTGCACCTTTCCTGTTATTCGGAAAACGGGCCTGTTCAATTGGTTTTACGCCCTGTTTTTGCCCTTTGGAATCGGTTTTTTTGGGGCCGCAATCGGAGGCCTGACGCTTTGAGCGGAGCGACGTCGCGGGTCCAGCATCGATTGGTGGCTCCCGTGGAAGTGGAAACGGGGTGGACTGCTCTCCTCAATTTGACCTGCTACGCGACCTAAGGCGGCGAAAATGATTCTGTTTATCCATAGGTGCCCCAGTTAAGTGACGCGCTGGAACCGAAGGAGAGCGGCAAACATGGAGCAGGTTGATTTCTTTGAACAACCCATTTTGAATTCCCCTTATGAGGTCCCCACCCGCCATCATGAGCTCAAGGATGGTGCGCCGACCAACAAGGTTATTCATCGACGCCGAAAATGCGACTTGATTAGCCCCTACCCTAAGCCGAGGCGTCGAGGCCGTGCTGGCGTTCAGTTGGAACTCGGCCAAACCAACCAGGATGCTATCGATGGCGACGCTGGCCTGAACTACGACCTGACGGAATTTGTGAACGGCATTCGCGCCCAAGTCGATAACTGGCGTCAACTGCCCAACCCACGCGATTGGCAAGTGTCACCAACTACACAGCGTTTATTGCAGCACTGGCGCGGTCACGAATTTCAGGGGATCAAGCCCTTTTATTGCCAGTTGGAAGCCGTCGAAACCCTGATTTGGCTCACGGAATCGGCCCCAAAACATGTGCAGGGCAAGCGCGTTTTGGCGCAAATTCAGCAGGCGAACAAGGACGCGAATCCCGATCTGTTCCGTATCGCCATGAAGCTCGCGACAGGTGCTGGCAAAACCACCGTCATGGCCATGATGATTGCTTGGCAAACGCTCAATGCTGTTCGCATGCCTGGCTCAAACCGTTTTAGTCGCGGGTTCCTTATCGTCACGCCTGGCATCACCATTCGTGACCGCCTGAATGTTCTGCGGCCTGAGGACAGCGAAAATTACTACGATGCGCGCGAGCTGGTGCCTATCGATATGCGGGCCGACATCAAGAAAGCGATTGTTGTCATCACCAACTACCATGCTTTCAAATTGCGGGAGACTTTGGACATCTCCAAGGGCACGCGCCGCGCCCTGGAAGGGCGACGGGGCAAACTGCAAACCACCGAAACCGAAGGTGCGATGGTGCGCCGCGTTGCCGCTGACCTCATGGGCATCGGTCCCGTTGTTGCCATCAATGATGAGGCGCACCATTGCTATCGTGAGCGTCCGACCAGCGAAGAACAGGTCGCCATGACGCGGGAGGAGAAAGCCCAAGCCAAAGAGGATGCCGAAGCAGCGCGGGTTTGGATCAACGGCCTAGAGGCGTTCAATCGTGTCCTTGCCAAAGACACCAAACGCAAAGGCGGATTGATTGCGACCTACGATCTTTCCGCAACCCCCTTCTTCCTTCGTGGCTCGGGCTATGTAGAGGGTACCCTATTTCCCTGGGTGGTGAGTGATTTTTCGCTGATGGACGCGATTGAGTGCGGCATCGTGAAACTGCCGCGCATGCCCGTTGCGGACAATACGGTTGATGCAGATGTGCCGAAGTTTCGCGACCTTTGGAAACACATAAAGGACGACCCAGGCTTGCCCAAGGTGGGCAGAGGCGCAACGCAAGGCGATCCGCAGCAACTGCCCGTGCTGTTGCAAACGGCGCTGGAAAATCTCTATGGTCACTACAAGGCAACCTTCGATGCGTGGCGGCAGGCTGCGAGACCAAATGTGCCGACTGATCTGGACGCGGAAACCGATGATGATTGGGTGCCGCCTGCCCTGATTATTGTTTGCAACAATACCTCAACATCAAAACTCATCTACGATCTGGTCTCAGGCTATGAAAAGCAGGACGGGGATGGCAACCCTGCGGGCTTTGAAAAAGGAAAATTCCCGCTCTTTTCAAACTTCAACACCACCACAGGGTCGCGCAATCCGCGCCCGCATACGCTGCTGGTTGACAGCTATCAGCTAGAGAGTGGTAAGGAGAGTGGTAAGGATATTGTTAAGGATTTCCGCGAGACTTTCGCAACAGAGATCGACCAATTCCGCCGCGAGGTTGCCCAGCGTGAGGGTGCGGGCGCGGCGGAGAAGATCACAGATACCGACATATTGCGGGAGGTCATGAATACGGTCGGCAAGGCTGGAAAGTTGGGTGCAAGCATTCGTTGCGTTGTCTCAGTTTCCATGCTGACCGAGGGTTGGGACGCCAACAACGTCACCCACATTCTAGGCGTTCGCGCCTTTGGGACGCAACTCTTGTGTGAACAAGTGGTGGGCCGTGGATTGCGCCGAGCCTCCTACGAGTTGAACGAAAATGGGCACTTTGATGTTGAATATGCCGAAGTTCTTGGCATCCCATTTGAATTTACGACGAATCAACCGATCAAGCCCACCGCGCCGCAATCCGCGCCAAAGACACGTGTGGAAGCGCTCGAAGAGCGTTCGGCGCTAGAAATCACCTTTCCCCGCGTGACGGGATATCGCAAGCAACTGCCAAGCCAAAGGCTGGTGGCGGACTTTTCTGATGACAGTTCCTATGTGTTGTCCCCGCAAAAGGTTGGCGCGGGGGAGACCGATATGGCGGGCATCGTTGGCGAAGACTATATCATGAAGGCACTGGAGACCAGCGGCGACAGACCCTCGGAGATCATTTATTGGCTCACCAAAACACTGCTCGATACCCGCATCAAAGACAATTATGCGGATGAAACCCCTGTTCATCTGTTCCCAGCGGTGAAACGGATCGTGCGGCAGTGGTACGATCGTTACTTTGAGTGTGTTGGGGGAGTCCGTCCGCGCCAAATCCTCATCCCCCTGATCCTGCAAGAGGTTTGCGATATCATCTACAGTGCGATTAAATCTGAGGACGGGGGCGAAGCACAGATCAAACCGCTGCTCGATCCCTATATGCCCCAAGGGTCCACGAAGTACGTAGGGTTCAACACAGGTCAGGACCTATGGAAAACTGCCCCGAACCGCTGCCACATCAACTATTGTGTCTTGGATAGCGATTGGGAGAAGGAGTGTTGTCGCGCCCTGCAGGGGCATGAGGCGGTGCGCGCCTATGTAAAGAACCATAATCTGGGATTTGAGGTGCCCTATCAGTTGAACGGGCAACAGCGCGCCTATCGCCCTGATTTTATCGTGCGCGTGGATGATGGGCGCGGTGACCATGATTTGTTGAACCTCATCATCGAGATCAAAGGCTATCGCGGTGAAGACGCGGCGAAGAAAGCCGAGACCATGCGCACCCAGTGGCTGCCCGCGATCAACGGCAGCGGCGCGCATGGTCGCTGGGCCTTCGTTGAGTTCCAGGAACCTTTTGAGATCCCAGCGCGATTACGTCAGACCATAGATGAAGCGATTAAGCAAAGCGGCGAATAGGGGAGAGTTTGAAATCACAGTTTGTGATCTCAAGATCGTAGGGTATTGAAATGAATGAAGTGTCTGAGGAAGTTGCCCATTTGGATGAGGTACCAGATACCAAGCCCCATCTAATCAAGGTGCGGGATCGGGTGGTTATGATAGATACAAGCATCGCTGATCTGTTTTCAGTTGAAACACGGGCCTTAAACCAAGCCGTTAAGCGAAACATAGAGCGATTTGGGGAGGACTACGCATTCCAGCTAAGCAGTTCCGAGTTTGAAAACTTGAAATCACAGGCTGTGATCTCAAGTCGCCCTACCTGGGGCGGCCGCAGGGCTCCACCCTGGGTTTTCACACGCGATGGGGTCATGATGGCCGCATCAGTTCTGAAATCACCCAGGGCGGTTGCAACATTGAAAATCATCGTTGAAACATTCAGCAGCGTTATGGGGCAATTGAATGTTCAAAATATGGGTATCCCCAAGAAAAACCCCCTACATCCCCTAAGGGAGACAATAGCCCGCCATGTGGGTAGGATGACACAAGCTATAGCAGATATAGAGGTTCGGGCAGAAAAGGGGACCCCAGCAGTGGGCGAGCAACTAAAAACCTTAGCAGGAACAGCCTTTGATGAGGCCAAAGCCCTGTTAAGTCGCAATCAAATGGCGACTAAAGGTATCGATGCAGATATTCATCTAAAGCTGGCAGAGGCCGAGCGCACATGGGCAGAACGGGAAAGAGCGTTGGCAGAAGCACGCAAGTTAAATGCGCAGGCTGTGCGGGAAGAAATTGCAGCAATCAAAGACACAATGAGCACGATGCAAGACTTGATGTCGCGCATTGATGCACAAGACCCAGCCCCAGTCATGGGGTTTGTTCAGCAATTTGATGGAACAGCCCTGCCATTACTAACAATTAATGCAAATGTTGATCAGGAATAGGACTCATGGCTAGAGCCCCAAAACACCCCAAATCGATTGAAGCCTATGGGCATGAAGAGGCTAGCCGTAAGAATATCCCGACCGCCGAGATGCAAGGGTTTCAGGCGCGCGCAGAACAAGACGCGCCCATTCCTAAACTGACATATGCCCGCAATACGGACCTAGACCCCCAACTGGTCTGGCGGGGCAAGGATGCACAAGACGCCCGTGACCTGACCGTCAAAGTCCCCCCCATTTACATCCAGGAGAAAATTCATCCCAAGGCGATCATCGACAACCTGCGCAAGCAAACGGTCAAGCGCGAGACGGACGCCAGCGAGGCCCCCGATCTTTTCGCGGATTTCAATGGCCTGGACAATGATAAGGCCCGCCTAGAGTTTTACGCGCATGATCAGCACTGGTCAAATCGAATGATCTTGGGCGACAGCCTGCAAGTCATGGCCAGCCTAGCCGAACGGGAAAGCCTACGCGGTAAGGTGCAGTGCATCTATTTTGATCCACCCTATGGGATCAAGTTTGGCTCAAACTGGCAACCCTCCACTAAGAGCCGAGATGTGAAGGATGGCAAAGACGGCGACCTAACCCGCGAACCAGAGCAAATCCGCGCCTTCCGCGATACCTGGAAAGACGGCATTCATTCCTATCTTTCTTACTTGCGTGATCGCCTGGTTCTGGCGCGGGATCTGCTCACCGATAGCGGCTCAATTTTTGTGCAAATTGGTGAAGAAAACGTTCATTTTCTACGAACAATTCTGGACGAATTATTTGGAATATCAAACTTTCAGGCTCAAATTTCTTTCGTGAAAGCTGGTGCTCTCGGGTCAATTGGATTGCCTAGAAGATTGAATTATTTACTGTGGTTTTCAAAAACCACACAGTTCAAGTATCGCAAATATTTGATACAAAAACGCTTGGATGATTTGGGACAATACACGAGCGTCTATGACAATTTTGGTATTCGAACTCGATCTGATCATGAAAAATCTAACCCCACCATCATTAGAGATAAGCTATGCCGTCTTGTTTCATTTACCAAACCCGGACCAGGATCAAGATACCCATTATTGTTTGAAGGAAAGGAGTACTTTCCTGGCAATAGATGGTGGGGCTTTACAGAAGATAGTTCGAAGAGGATCATAAAATCAGGCCGGTTGATGAGGCAGGGAAAATCCGTTGCCAGCCTTAGATTTTTTGGTGATTATCCAGTAGAAGAGCTAAGTAACTTATGGACGGATACTGCCTCAGGCAGTGGAATGGAAAAAATATATGTTGTTCAAACCGCTGAGAAAGTTGTTCAACGTTTGCTGCTAATGGCGACTGACCCTGGCGATCTGGTCTTGGACCCTACCTGCGGCTCAGGCACCACCGCGGCGGTTGCAGAGCAATGGGGCAGACGATGGATCACGATTGATACGAGCCGCGTTGCCTTAGCCTTAGCCCGCCAACGGATCATGGCGGCACGCTATCCCTATTATCTTCTCACCGACAGCGCCAAAGGTGCAGAGAAAGAGGGGAAACTGACCAGAAAACTTAGCGCGCGGAAACGTTACACCAACAATGTGCGCGAGGGTTTTGTTTATGAACGTGCGCCGCACGTTACCCTCAAATCCATCGCCAACAATCAAGAGATTGATGTGCTTTGGGCGGAGCATCAGGAAACACTGGAGCCTTTGCGCGTCCAGCTCAACGACGCCCTCACTCAATCGTGGGAAGAATGGCAAATCCCCCGCGAGGCCGATCCCAACTGGCCCAGCCGTGCCGCCGAAGCGCATGCCGCCTGGTGGCAGGCGCGTATTGAGCGCCAGCGGAAAATTGACGCCAGCATCGCCCGCAATGCCGATGTCGAATACCTCTATGACCGCCCTTATGAGGACAAAACCAAGGTACGTGTGGCGGGACCCTTTACCGTTGAAAGTCTTTCCCCCCACCGCGCCTTCGCCCTCAATGAGCAAGACGAACCCTTTGACGTCTTGGAAGCCAGTGAAGCGAGGCTCAAGGAACGCAAGAAAGTCGATAACCCCACAGACTTTGGCGAGGTGGTGCTGCGACACCTGGAAATGGCGGGCGTGAGCCAGGCCGACAAGCAGGACCGCATCGAATTCACTGCTGTCACCCCGTGGATGGGCGATTTTGTCTTTGCCGATGGCCGCTATCTGGAAGGCGAAGGCACCGATCAAGAAGTCGAGCGCCACGCCGCCATCTTTGTCGGCCCTGAATTCGGCACCATCCAAAAACTTGACCTTACTGCCGCCGCTCGTGAAGCCATGGATGGCGGCTTTGATATTCTCATTGCCTGCGGTTTTGCTTTTGATGCCATGTGCGCCGACATGAGGCATCTTGGCCGCCTCAAAATCCTCCGTGCCAAGATCAACCCCGATCTGCACATGGCCGACAGCCTGAAAAATACCAAGGCAGGAAATCCCTTTGTCGTCTTTGGGGAACCCGATATGGAAATCATCAACGGGGAGGATGGAAGCCTTCGGGTCAAAATCCACGGCATGGATGTCTTCGACCCCTCAACAGGTGATGTCCGCGCCAGTGAGACCAAGGACATCGCGGCCTGGTTCATCGATACCGACTATGACGAGGCCAGTTTTTTCGTCCGCCACGCCTATTTTTTGGGCGGCAATGACCCTTATGGAAAGCTGAAAACCACCCTGAAAGCCGAAATCGATCAGGAGGCTTGGGAAACCCTCTATTCCGACACCAGTCGCCCCTTTGAACGGCCTGCCTCGGGCCGCATTGCCGTCAAAGTGATCAACCATTTCGGCGATGAAGTGATGAAGGTGTTCAAGGTTTAGGTGCATGACCCTGTTGATCGCCCAGAGCTTTCAAGCCGCGCTAACCAAGCTCACCAACCAAGAGCAAAAAGCGGTAAAGCAAACCGCTTTTGACGTGCAGATGAACCCTGACGCCAAGGGGTTGCGCTATCACAAGTTAGATCGCACGCGTGATCCGCGTTTCTGGTCGCTCAGTGTCACTATGGATATCCGCATCATCGTACATCGGATGGAAAGCCAAACACTGCTGGCCTATGTGGATCACCATGAAGGCGCCTATCGTTGGGCGCAGAACCGAAAAATTGAGGTTCATCCCCAAACTGGCGCGGCACAAATCGTCGAGGTTATCGAGAGCCAGGAGACGATTTCAGTCGCTAAACCTAGCGCCCCCAAGGCCTTGGCAAACTTTACAGATGATGAGCTGCTCGGCACGGGATTGCCTGCTGACAATCTCAATCACGTAAGGGACGCGACCGAGGATACTCTGCTTGAGGTCTTGGAAAGCCTGCCCGCCGAGGCTGCCGAACGCTTGCTAAATTTCTGGGATGGAAGCACCAAGCCAGAACAGCCTGTGTCGATTTCGGACTCGCATAACTACAATGCGTTAATGATGCTTTCTACGTATCACAGTCCAGCGTCAAACGTCCCAGAAGAAAGAGCAGACCCGTTCAAACACCCTGATGCCCGCCGTCGGTTCCGCATTCTCACCAATAGGCAAGAATTGGAGCAAGCTCTCGACTACCCTTGGGATCAATGGACGGTATTCTTGCATCCATCCCAGCGTGAACTCGTTGAGCGGGAGCTCAACGGCCCCGCGCGCGTCACGGGGAGCGCGGGAACGGGCAAAACTATCGTTGCGCTGCATCGCGCTGTCTGGCTGGCAAAACAGCGCCCGAGTGCCCGCGTTCTGCTGACCACCTACACAAAAACTCTGGCGCGCAGCTTGCGCCTTAAGCTGTCCCGCCTGGTGCCGTCCACGCAGCAAGAATTGGACCAGATTCGCGTTCTGTCCCTGGACGAAATGTTGTTGCAATCGGGGCGAAAAGCCTTGCCGCATCCCAATTTTGCAACCGCGACCAACATCGCTTTCTACGTTCGCGACGCCATCAAAACACTGGAATACGATCGCCATCGCGAGAGTTTTGTTTTGGGCGAGTTCTTGGACGTTGTCGATGCCTGGCAAATCAGGACGCTGGACGACTACCTAACCGTGGCACGGCTGGGGAGGCGGACACCGCTGAACCAGGCGCAACGCAGCGCCCTATGGCCGCTCTTCGTCCATGTCCGGGAGCAGATGACAAAGCGCAAGCTCATGACCCGGGCGGACGCCTATGCACTTGTCGCCGAACAGGGCGTCGAACAGTTTGACCATGTTATTGTGGACGAGGCGCAGGATTTAAGCGTTGCACAGTTGCGATTTGTTGCGCGGCTCATTCGTGGGGACGGAAAAAATGGCCTGTTCTTCGCGGGCGACCTGGGCCAACGCATTTTCCAAGTGCCGTTCTCGTGGGTTTCGCTCGGCATCGAAATACGCGGCCGATCTAGCAGACTGAGAGTCAATTACCGAACCAGCCACCAAATTCGCGACTACGCAGATCGACTGCTGCCCGATGAGATTGAGGACGCCGACGGCAACCGAGAGGTGCGCAAGGGCACCGTCTCTGTGTTCAATGGCCCCATCCCAACCCTTGAGACTTTTGCCACGGCGGACGAGGAAGCCATGGCCTTAAGCGACTGGATCAAAGCCCAAATCACATCGGGCATGCAACCCGAAGAAATTGGGGTCTTTGTGCGTAGCGCCGACCAGATCGCCCGCGCCAAACAAACGGTGAAGGGGACGGGCGTCCCTTTTGATATGCTGAGTGAAACGGAAGTTGAGGCCGCCAACGCCGTCGCCCTCGGTACGATGCATCTTGCCAAGGGGCTGGAGTTCCGCGCTGTTGCTGTCATGGCGTGCGATGACGAGGTCATCCCTTTGCAATCAAGACTGGAAAATCTGGGCGATCAGGGGGACTTGGATGAGGTTTATGCCGCCGAGCGACATTTACTTTACGTCGCCTGCACCCGCGCGCGCGAGCAACTTTGGGTGTCTGGGGTAGAACCGACGAGCGAATTTCTAGCCGACCTGGGTGAGTGAGGTCTGATACCAGCAGCGACCCAGAATGACTCTTATGTTCGCTGGTATAAGGGCAGCGACTGCGACCCCTTAGTGACCCCGACATCAGCTAAGTAAGCGCCTCGGAATACCAGCGGCGGCAATGACTGAACTGCTGATCCACCTGCGCTGGGGCTGATGCTGATGCGGAGATGGATCTTTCCGTCCCACGGGCTGCCTGCTGATGATGGATTCTGCGACCTCGCTGCGCTCGGCGCAGAATGATGTTTTTCTTTGATCGGTGGCAGGAAGTTCGGACCGCAAGAACTTTGTCCCGTGCCAAAACGACGCCCCTCAAGATCGCTTAGCCTGAAACTGCCGCGCAAAGGTTTCGGAGCGGAGCGAATAGGCCTTGAGTGTTAAGTGCGTTGCGGCGGCGCTGTCGACCAAGACAGTGACTTTGGGGTGAAACTGCAAGATCGAGGCGGGGCAGAAGGCCGAGACGGGGCCTTCGACGAAGTTTTTCACCGCGTCGGCCTTGGACGCGCCTGTTGCTAAAATCAGGATATGGCGCGCCTCCATGACCGTGCCGATGCCCATGGTCAGCGCCAGTTGCGGTTGCCACTCCTCGGGGTCAAAAAACCGAGCGTTGGCGTCGAGGGTGTCTTGGGTCAGGGTTTTGACGCGCGTTCGTGAGGCCAGCGACGACAGCGGCTCGTTGAATCCGATATGACCATTGGCGCCGAGCCCGAGCAGTTGCAAGTCGATCCCCCCTGCCGCCGCGATGCGGCGCTCGTAGGCCTTGCACTCCGCATCGAGGTCTTCAGCCAAGCCGTTGGGCAAGTGGGTCATCTCGGGCGCAAAATCGGTGGCGGCGAACAAGTGCTGCCGCATGAAGGCGGCGTAAGATTGCGGATGGTCGGGCGACAGGCCGACGTATTCGTCGAGGTTGAAGCTGCGCGCGGCTTGGAAGCTGATCTCGCCCGACGCGCGTAGCTGGGCCAAGCGGGCGTAGAGGTTCAGCGGGGTCGAGCCCGTGGCCAGCCCTAGCACGCTGCCAGGCTTGGCGGCGAGTTGGTTGACGAACACCCGCGCCGCCTGTTCGCTGACTTGGTCGGCATTGTTCAAGATCACAAGGCGCATCGGCTAGGCTCTTTGTCGTGGGAACGAGGGCGCCGCGTAGGCCTGGACGCCATCGATCCAGGTCGAGTGAACCTGCAAGTCGTCGTCGAACAAAACCAGGCTGGCGGCAAATCCTGGGGCCAGATGGCCGAGCTGCCGATCAAGGCCCAGGAACTGCGCGGGCAAGGCGCTGGCCATGCGCAGGCATTGGGCCAGGGGGATTTTGGCCCAGAGGTGCGCGGTTCGCACCGCGTCCATCAGGCCGATGGCAGCGCCCGCGAGGCTGCCCTCGGCATTGATCAGCTTGCCGTCGCGTTCCTCGATGGTTTCGCCGTAGAGTTGGAAGGCCGTGTCGGCGCTGCCGACGGTGGCCATGGCGTCGCTGACCAGCACGGTGCGCTCGGGCTTGACCCTGGTCAGCAGGCGCACATTGGCCGCGGCGACATGGTGCCGATCGACGATCAGGCTCGCCCAAGCGTCGGGATGGTCCAAGGCCAAGCCGACCAGGCCCGGCGCGCGGTTTTTCAGCGCCGGCATGGCGTTGAACACATGGGTCAGGCCCGACGCGCCCGCATCAAGCGCCGCGAGGCCCTGGTCAAAGGTCGCCGCGCTGTGGCCCAGGCACACGCGCAGGCCAGCGCGGGACCAGCGCTGGATCTGGTCCCGCGTCACCCGCTCGGGCGCGCAGGTCAAAATACGCGGGTAGGGCGCGGCGCAGAAGGCGCGCAACCAGCCCGCGTCCGCCGCGCTGGGGCGGCGAATTTCCGACGCGCGGTGGGTGCCGCGCCGCTCAGGCGCGAAAAACGGCCCCTCAATATGCAGCCCCAGGACGCCTTGGGGCAAGGGCGCGCTGGCAAACAGGTCGAGCGCAGTTTGGTAGACGTGCGCGCCGTCGCTGATCAGGGTCGCCATGAGGCCGACAACGCCCTGGCTGGCATGGGCCTGGGCGATGCGGGCCAAGGCCGTCCGCGTCGGCGCGTTGTTGAGCAGATGCCCGCCGCCGCCGTTGACCTGGATATCGATGAATCCTGGGGCCAAAGTCCCAGGCAAGGTCGGCAAGTCCGCCGCCCGGGGGTGCTGATGGGCGGGGCCGACGGCCAGGATCTTGCCGTCTGCGATCTCGACCACCTGATCGTCGCAAAAGCTGTGGCCCGTGAACAGGCGGGCGACGCGCAGATACGCGGTCGGTTCGGCGGCGCGGGCCTCGGTCGCAAGGCTCATGGCGCCGCGTCTTGCAGTTCGAGGGCGAAGACATAGAGGTCCCCGCGGTAGAGCGATTGGGTGAACTCCACAGGTTCGCCATGGCGGCCGAAGCCGTGGCGCTCGATCTTCAGCACCGCCTCGCCCGGGCGAACGTGCAAATGCTCGGCCGCGTCGGCGGGGCACCCAACCGCCTGGAAGTTCTGGATCGCGCGCACGGGCCGCGACTGGGACTCGTCTAGGGCCGCGTAGACCGACTCTACGGGCTCGACCTGCGAGGCGTCGATCAGGTGCGCGGGAAAGTAGGATTTTTCGTGCGCCATGGGTTGATCGTCGGCGAGGCGCACCCGCTCAAACAAAGAAATGTTCGACAGGGGCGAGGCGCCGAGCAAGACGGCAAGGTGCGGGTCCGCCGTCACCAAGGTTTGACGCAGCCAAAGGGAACTTGGCACCATACCGCGCATGCGGATATCTTCGGAAAAGCTTGTCAGCTGATTGAGCGCGCGGTGCAGGCGCGGTGCCTGCGGTTCCAGGGCGACCGAGGTTCCCGCCCCCACGCGCTGTTCCAGCTTGCCGCGATGGAGCAGCGGTTCCAAGGCTTTGCGCACGGTCGAGCGTGATACGCCCAAGTCGGCGGCCAAGTCGCGCTCGGGCGGCAGAAAGTCCCCAGGGCGCAAGTCCTGATCGGCCAACATTTGGTCGAGCGCTTGCGACAGGAGGCGATAGCGCGAGCCAGGCGCGTCCAGCGCCGCGCGCAGGCGCGCCGTCAGATCCGCAGGCGCTATTGACCTAGAATCTGCGGGCCGGGGATCTGCGGGCCTGGGCTCGAGGTCGCTCACGCGCTCATGTCCTGCCAGGGTTCGATCACGCCGTCGCGCGCCATGGCCACCGCCCCCTCCAGCGCGCTCATCTTCGCAGGGACCAGCAGGCGGCTATAGTCCCCTTTGAGCCTGGGCTGCAGCTTGTCCGCCATCCCCCCGAGGAGAGACAGGCGCGGCGCGCCCTGCCGAGCCATGGCGGCGAGCAGGCCGCCGACGGTGTCAGCGGCCTTTTGGATCACCTGCGTCGCCAACGTATCCCCCGCATCGGCGTGCGCCCAAACGACCTTGGCGAACTTGCCAAAGTCCCCCGCCTTGGCCGTGTAGGCAAACTCGAGGATCTGCGCCCGACCGTCGGGGAAATGCGGCGCGACGGCCTTGGCAAGGGCGTTGGGCGGCAGCAATCCGTCGAGGGTGTTGACGTAGATTTGCAGCGCGCGCCGCCCGATCCAGGCGCCGCTGCCGCGATCGTTCAGATGCAGTCCCCAGCCGCCGACGCGGCCTGCGTCGGCCGACGCGCGCCATTCGCCCGCCACGCCCGTGCCGACGATGACGATCCCGCCAGGGTCGCCGTCGAAGGCGCCGAACAGGGCGATGGACGTATCGGGAACGACCTGCAGATTTTGGTAAGGAAACAGCAGGGAGAAAAACCGATGGCGCGCATGGGGCGATTCCGCGCCCGCCAGGCCCGCGACGATGCGCAAGTTGGCGCGCATGTCGAGATCAAGCCCCGCCTCGTGGCAGACTTGATCGACCGCGTGCAGCATGTGATCGCGCGTCTTGACGGGGTCGAGGAAGATGTTGGCGGGCCCCTTGTTGGCGGTGGCGATCACCCCCTTATCGACATGGGCCAGGGCGACGCGGCAGTTGCTCGCGCCGCCGTCAATGCCCGCGTAAAACGGCGCGTCGGCGTCGAGGCCCGCGTGCTGCGCCCATGTCATCGCAAGTCCCGCCCATTCGCTGCGCTAGAGTGCGCGCCTTCGGGCGTTCCCCATCGCAAAAATCTCGCGCCCGAACGGTCCTTGTTCACAGTCAGGCACGCCGCAGCACGGGCGGGCGCAGACCCGAACAGACCTTGCAAAGCGGCGGAACTTATCATGGGCACGCGCATACCAATTCCATGCCAAATTCGTCAAGCCAAATTAGCGCACCGTTTTGGAGCGACCTTAGAGAGTCAGGTCCTGCGCTGGCGCAACGATGCCACGGCCCTCACGACCATCGTTTGCACCCATCCAAGTTGCTTGATCGGTCGAAATCTTTATGGGATGGCGTTCCATCACGTGAGATTATCCCCAGATAGGGCAAAACTTCCTTGCCCGCAGACCGACCTTCATCGCCCTCGTCGCGGGCACGCGCTGCCCCAGACCGACGCACAGAAGCCGCCTTGGTCGGCTCAGGTTTTGCGCAAAGATCGAAAAAAGGGCCTAGCCAAAGCGAAATTGGCTTGCTATTGGTCCGATTATGGTTTAGTCATTCTAAATCGCTTGGGAGATCAAGAAGGAGCGGTTTCCTACCCCTAACTCGGCGCGCCCCGTGCGGCGGCGTGCATGCCTTAAAGAAGGAGAATTCTGATGAATTTACGCACAAAGACCCTCGTCGCCGTCCTGTCTGGGACCGCGCTTACGTCTCTGGCAACGGCCGAGACGCTGAAGCTCTATACGTGGCGAGAGCAAGAAATCCCGCTGTGGGAGTACATTTCTGAAAACGACCTGATCGGCGACGTCGATGTCGAGGTGGTCTGGATTCAGGGCGAAAACTACGATTCCAAACTTCGGATCGACCTGGGCAACAATGTGCCCGACATGTTCCAGGGTCGCGCGGGCGCTGCCTGGATGAAACCCTATATCGATGCGGGATCAATCGAGCCGCTGGCCCTCGATCCCTCGGTCTTCGCCCAATCGTCCTTGCCTGCGGCAACGGGCTACGACGGCAAGATCTACGGCGTTCCCTTCGCGATTCAAATGCAGTCGGTCGTCTACAACAAGGCGGTGTTTGAGGAAAACAGCATCGAGGTGCCGACCTCTATGGACGACCTAGAAGTCGCCATGGCGGCCCTGGACGCGGCAGGCGTCACCCCCATGGCGTTCGGCGCTGCGGCAGGTTGGTGGTTGAACCAGGTCGTGGGCGAGGTCGTGACAGCGGGTCTGGTCGGCGATGAAGTCGCGGCGGGCCTGATCAACGGCTCGGCGTGCTTTACCGACCCCGAATTCGTCGCCGCTTTGCAAACCATCCAAAATTGGAACGAGGCGGGTTATTTGGGCGCCACGCCGCTCGCCGACGACTACGGCGCTATGCGCACCGCAGTCGCCTTGGGTGAGGCGGCCATGATGATCGACGGTGCCTGGTCCACGGGCCCTGCGTCGCCCATGTACGAGATCAACCCCGATCTTGAGATGGGGTTCTTCGCGATCCCAGGCGACAGCGGTAAGGTCTATTCCTTCGGGGACGGATCCTACCATATCAATGTTCAGTCGGACAAGCGGGCGGCGGCCAACAGCGTCTTGGCCTTCACCGCCAGTCAGGAGTTTGCCGAGTTGTTCACCCAGTTGGTGGGCGAGGTGCCTGCCTTCGGCGAAGACTATGCCGTTGAAGACCCACGTTTGAACGAGATCGTCGGTCACATCACGGGCAACTCGCTGAGCGTCACGCCGTTTTTCGCAAGCGAACTGAACGCGGCCAGCCCCTCCTACGGGGAGTTGTCTGCGGCGGGGTATCAGGAACTGATCGCTGGCGATATCGACGCGGCAGGCTTGGCTGCCAAGATCCAGGATGGTCTCAACTCCTGGGGCTATATCGGCGCAGCGAAGTGCGGCAGCTAACTTGGCCCCGCGCTGCTTAGGTTAGGCGTTCGGGCGCTTTCCACGTCCCCTGACGCAAGTTTGGGGGGCGTGGATCGGTCCGAACCTGATCCCAAGAAGGGGCGGAGGAGTGCTTATGTCTTTTGGGTTTGACAGGCTTTCGTACTGGCAAGCGTCCAACATCCAGCGTTGGATGCTGCTCACGCCGGGCGTTTTGCTCTACGGCATTTTCAACTTCATCCCGCTTCTGTCTTTGCTGGCCATGGCCATGGTCGACTGGCCCGGCATCGGTCCGTGGAAGTTTGTTGGGTTCGACAATTTTGTGCAGTTGCTGACCAACGAGTACCAGCGGGCCGAATTGCTGCGGGCGCTCGGGCAAAACATCCTGTTTTTCTTCATCGTCATCACCTTCATGCTGTTCATTGGCTCGGCGCTGGCCATGTTGCTGAGTTGGCGGGTCTGGGGCCGCTCGACCTACCGGTCGGTGTTCTTCCTAGCCTACCCCTTGGCGGGCGCGGCGGTGGCCTTCCTTTTGAAACTGACCTTCGACCCGCGCGGCCCGGTCAACGAGTTGCTGGTCGATGTCTTGCACCTGTTCGAAAGCGCCATTCCGTTCTTGGGCGATACGGATCTGGCTTTGCCGACCTTGGCGGGCTTCTACAGCTGG
Organism: Alphaproteobacteria bacterium; assembly: GCA_965229645.1. Taxonomy (GTDB): domain Bacteria; phylum Pseudomonadota; class Alphaproteobacteria; order UBA7985; family UBA7985; genus CAXQZM01. The sequence continues at coordinate 1,382,533 of OZ245893.1, read as the reverse complement.
CACCGCATGGGCTTTGCCATTATTTTGATTTTGTCGGCCATGATCGCGGTGCGGGTCTCCTTGCTCGAGGCCGCAACCCTGGACGGGGCGTCGCGGTGGCAGGCCATTCGCGCGGTTGTCTTTCCTGTCTTGACCCCCGCCTACGTGCTGATCGGGGTGATCGTCTTGGTCGATGTATTCAACAATGCCGACTATACCTTGATTTTGATGGGGCCGGAGGCAGGCCCCAACCGCGCGACCGACATCATGGGCAGCTTCCTCTACCGCACCTCCTTTGGCGGGTCGGCGACGACGACGACGGTGAACTTTGGCATGGCGGCCGCCATCGGCCTCGTGACCGCCATCGTGATCCTGCCCGCCGCGCTGTTCTTGGCCATTCGTAACTTGAGGAGCTAAGCCATGGATCGCCTCTTCAAACTGTCCCGCACCGAACAATTGGTGATCCAGTTCATTTTGCTGGCCTGGGCTCTGGTGGTGCTGTTCCCCTTTGCCTTGGCGATTTTGAACTCGCTGAAGCCGAACGTCGGCGCCGTGTACCGCAACCCTTTCGGCTGGCCCGAAACCCTGCAGTTTTCCAACTATATGACCGCGTGGGTCGAGGCGGAATTTGCCCGCTATTTCCTCAACTCGACGATTATCGCCCTTGGGTCGGTCGTGGTCGTGACCTTTTGCGCGACCACAACCTCCTTCGTCCTGGCGCGCATGCCCTTTGCTTACAGCACGCTGATCTTCATCTGCTTTATGATCGGCGTCATTGTGCCGATCCGTTTGGCGCTCGCGCCGCTCGTCACCATCATGCGCACCTTGAATCTGGACAATTCGCTGCTCGGGCTGATTTTGGTGCAGTCGGCGTCCATGATGCCCGTGGCGGTCTTTATCCTCACCTCGTTTTTGCGCAGCGTTCCCAATGAGTTGGAGAAGGCGGCGATCATGGACGGGGCCTTGCCCTTTGCCACCTTCTGGCACGTGGTGGTGCCGCTGGTGCGGCCCGCCTTGGCGACCGTCGGGCTGCTGACCTTCGTCCAGGCCTGGAATGAGTACTTCTTCCCGCTGATTTTTTTGACCGACCAAGGTCTCTATCCCCTGACCCTTGGCATTACCGAATTCCGCAAGGCCTTCAGCGTCCAGTGGCACCTCATGTTTGCGGGGATCATGATTATGCTGGTGCCCACCTTGATCGCGTTCCTGCTCGCCTCGCGTCAATTCATTGAGGGCCTAACCCAGGGCGGGGTGAAGGAGTAATCGCTATGTCCCACTTGACCATTGAAAACCTCAATAAGTACTATGGATCGATTCAGGTCCTCCACGACATATGTCTGGATTTGCCGTCGAACAGTTTTGTGGTCTTCGTCGGGCCGTCGGGCTGCGGCAAATCGACCTTGCTGCGCTGTATTGCGGGGCTGGAAGACTGCGAAGCCGAGCACATCCGCCTCGATGATCGCGACGTCAGCAAGGAAGCGCCCGTGGACCGCAACATGGCCATGGTCTTTCAATCCTATGCTCTTTACCCGCAGATGAGCGTCGCGCAAAACATCGCCTTCCCCTTGAAAATCGCGCGCACGCCCAAGGAAGACATGGACGCGAAGGTCCAAGACGTGGCGGCGTTTTTGCAACTGGATCGCCTGTTGGACCGTAAACCCAAGGACTTATCGGGGGGGCAGCGGCAGCGCGTCGCCATCGGGCGCGCGGTGGTTCGCGACCCTGAGGTGTTCTTGTTCGACGAGCCCCTGTCGAACCTCGACGCCGAGTTACGGGTCGAAATGCGCTTTCAGCTTGCCAAGCTGCGGCGTCAACTCTCCGCCACCTTCATCTACGTGACCCATGACCAGGTCGAGGCCATGACCTTGGCCGATCAAATCGTCGTCCTGCGCGATGGCTACATCGAACAGGTCGGCGCGCCCCTTGAGCTTTACGAACGCCCCGCCAATCAATTCGTTGCGGGCTTCATCGGCTCGCCGAAAATGAACTTCTTCTCGCTGAACCCCGAGGGCGACGACGCCTCCCTGGCCTTGCCCCTCGGCGCCGCCCCCGACGAGATCAATGCCTACCAAAACGCCCAGGTCGTCGGCATCCGCCCCGAACACCTGTTCCTTGATCCCGACGGTCCCGTGCAGGCGAGCGCGGAGTTGATCGAGGATTTGGGCCATACCCGCTACTTGCACGCCTTCACCGAGGGCGGCACCCGAGTAATTTTGAACCTAGGCGCGGCGCAAGCGCCCGCCATCGGCGAAACGGTCCACCTGCAATTCGACAAAACCAAAATGCACTTGTTCGACGAAGCAGGAACGACGCTGAACCTCTAGGACGCTAACCCTAAGGCGAGCGGTCCCAACCTCGCTGCTTCTTCACACATGCTGATCGAACATGATCCGATTGCCATCGGGGTCTTCTAGGATCGCATGGGCGGGCCCAGTGCTGGCGGGATCGGCTTCGACGGTGAAGCGCAGGCCCTGATCCTGCAAATGTTGCTGCAGGTCCCGCACGTCGACGAAGTCCTGCAAGGGTTGGGCGTCCTGACCCCACCCAGGGTTGAACGTCAGAATATTGCCGTCAAACATCTCTTGAAACAGCCCGATGGTGACCGAACCGTTGCGCACGATGGTCCATCCTTGCGCGGGGTCGCAACCGTCATGGCTGAACCCAAGTTTCGCATAAAACTCAAGGGACTTGCGCAAGTCTTTGACGGCAAGACTTACCGAAAAAGCGCCCAGTTGCATGATCTAGTCTCCCAAAAAAACTAACCTAGAGGCCCGTCGTATCCACGGGTATCGACCCCGTCAAGGCCGCCGCTGGTCCCCGCAAATCCGCGATTGCACTCCCCTTAGGGGGCGGGCATAGGGTCCCGACGCTGCAACAACGTAGAGCCCGACTTGCACCACGCTTCGATCTTTCCAGAGGATTTGGCCCCAGGGTACAGTTTGACGCTGGACACCTTGGCCGCAATTCACGACAAGGTGTTAGCGGCCTTTGCTGAAGACCCCGAACACGCCCAGACTCTGGCGGCCTTGTCGTGGGCAGGCGCGGTTTTGTTGGCGACCGCCAAGGCGGAAGTCGCGGCGGCGCGCGCGCCTTTGTTCGATTTTGATTTGGCCTTCAACTATTGGAATTGGCTCTATCAGTTTGCGCTCTACGGGCGCGGCCACGCGCTGGCTTGGGATCGCTTGGAACGCTCGCTGTATCCGCGCCTGGACGATGCCCAGGTCAACGCCTTTACCCATGCGCAGGGGCTGGAGTTCGTGCAGAACCGGGCGGATGTGATCGCCGCTTGGCAACCGGTCTTGCCCGCCCTGATCGACCAGCTCGAGGTCTCGGGGGTTCGGATCATCTGCAATCATGCCACGTGGATGAGCCAGGGGTTCTTGATCGTCATGTTGCACAAGGCCCTGTCGGTCTATTGCGCGCGCACCCCCCGTGCCGCGGCGCGCGTGGCGGCTTTGGGTCTCCTGGACCCCATGGAATTTGGAACGCGCGCCCATACCCTGCTCGGCCCCTGGATCACGACGCTGGGGCACAAGCTGAGCCCAGCGGTGTCGGACCTGCCCGCCATCGGCGCCATTCAGGCCATTTCCAACGTCCTCAAGGTATTTCCCGACACGCCGTCGGGCCGGTTCGTCTGCTGCCATCGGCGTTGGCAGGGGGAGGTGCGAAAGGTCCTGCGCCTCCTCAAAGGTCTGGAATCGACGCCCGGAACCCTCATTTTTGAAACCCCAAGCGGCATGCAGGACGCGCAGGTCGAGGGCACCCTGGTGCCCCAGCCCATGGCCAAGGCGGCGGTGCGGCTGTCGCGCGCCCGGCCCAATCAAGTGGTGCTGGTCGCCATGGACGAACGCGACCTGTTCGACGCGCCCCAAAACCGCGGCGGTTTTCAGGGCGGGCGCATGCGCCACGGCCATCTGCGCATCGCGGTCAAATCCTATCTCGGTCCCCGCCCGCGCCAAAGCGCGCCCGATTGGCCCTTTGCCCATTGGCAAGATATGGAAACGCAGATCGCGGACCTCATCCAGACCCTTTAGCGGCTCAGCGATCTGGGCTCTGTCGCGCAATGACTTTGTCAGCCCTAGCGAGGCGACGGGTGATGCGCAGTCAAGCCGTTGGATATTCAAGAGCGGGATCAGTTGCGAGCGGGCCATGGGCTGACGCGGGGCGAAGTTGAAACCCTACACGACCGCGCGAATCGAACTGACTTTCGGCGAGTTGGGCAACGACGAGGCCGAAGAGATCCGCCTCGACGGCACCGTGGATCGACGATTTTGACGGAACGTGTTTAAGGAGCCACAGCGCCAGGTGGGCGCTGCGGCGTCGATGCGCCTCGGTTTCAAGGTTAGACCTAGCTGCTAAGTCCTTGTTTTCATAGCGGATTTCAAGCTGAACCCAACCCAAGGAACACCCGCGCCAGCAAAGGTTTTAGCGCCATTGGTGTGGTTCAAGACATAGAAACTTGGTGCCAGGGATTGCCACCTAGCCAGCGCGCTTCGGTGGCGTCGGATGTAGGCCATTTCCTATTCCAATCGTCTTTGCCCTTGTTACAAACTGATATGAAAATCCGCTGTTTTCGCCCGTCGAAAGCAGTATACTTATTATGGGACTCGTGCATCTTGTTTCCGCCTAGACCGAAGTCAAGGTCAAAGACTTGAGGTCGCGGCGCGGGGCAACGGCTTCACGGGTGCTAAGTTTAGTGCTTCTTCAGGTAAGGGAAGATCTTCTGACGTGAGATAAATGTTTCAAGATCGACGCATAGAGTTGAGCGGTGAACTGGCCCTCTTGGGCGCGGTACCCAGCCGTTCAAGGCTCATCCCTGAGCCCGCAAAGTTGGCCCAATGGGCGGCTTCGGGGGTCTTGCGTGCTTTTTTTGCCCTTATGCTGTCGCTTGTTTTGGGCGTTTCGGCATGGGCGGATGTCCCCGCAGAGTGTCATGTTTCAAAAGGTGGTTCAAGTTATGTCGGCACTTCGGGTGAGTGTGCGGGAATGCTGGTTGTAAGCCTCAAAGATTTTCAAGCCGTAGGGTCACCCCTCTCCCATTCTGATTGGGGGGATGATCCAGATGGTTCCTTTGTCATTCGGGTTGGCGGCAAAGATTATCCACTAAACACCTGGTACACGGCCAATATACGCGAAATGAACTACTATTTTCGCAGAGTTGACATGCGTCTTCTTGAATCAAGTGATCTTAGTGCTTGGGATACATCAAATGTGACAAACATGTTTGAGATGTTTGAAGGAGCCGAGAATATAGATGACGGAATAGCTCATTGGGACGTGTCGAGTGTTACTAGCATGACCTCTATGTTTTCAGGTACTTATAACTTCAACGTGGATATAGGTAATTGGGATGTAGGACATGTAAAAAGTATGTATGGCATGTTTAGGAGCTCGAGTCATTTTAATCAAGATATAGGGGGATGGGATGTCAGAAAAGTATATGACATGGATGCAATGTTCCATGAAGCGAGCAACTTTCAACAAGATCTATCGGATTGGGAAGTCATCCTGATCGATGAGGAACCCTCTTATTTCGATAAGGAGGCGCACGTTTATTGGACCAAGGACAAGCAACCAGACTGGGAAGGGAAAACAGAAGATGGAGCCTTTCCAAAGGTCGAAGAATTTTCTCCTGCGAGCGGTTCCTTTATCGATGAAACAGATATACATCTGGAGATTCTGTTTGATAAGAGGGTTCAGAAAGGTGCGGGCAGTATCCACGTCTATAATCTTTCTGGAGAGCTTCTTGAATCTGTTCCTGCAGAGGAAACCACTATTTCGGGTTCTTCGGAACGTGTGACTGTTTTCTTAAACAAGGACTTAGAGGTTGGGCAAACATACTATGTCCTCATCGACAAAGGCGCGTACAAGGACGAATCTGAATTTGAGAATGACTTTCAGGGGATTTCAAATTCTAACGTATGGTACTTTACCGTTTCCGACGATACCAGTGCTGATGTCCGCGCGCAGTGCGCAATCGATCCCAACAATCCCGTATCCTATGTCGGTTCGGTTGATCCCTGTTATGGCAAGTTGGTCATTTCGCCAGAGGATTTCTATTCCGTTGGTTCACCCTACGTCGGCGGCGACGGATCATACAGCATGCCCGATATGGTCAAGCTGGATGGGACGCTGACGTCTTTCAGTACATCGGGTTGGTACACGGGCAACATTACTGACATGTCCTCGTATTTCAGGGGGCATACGGGTGCGGCCATGAACAGTGTTAAGGACTGGGATGTTTCAAACGTCACCGATATGTCCTGGATGTTTGCTGAGACCACGCAGTTCACCGCCGATCTCTACGAATGGGACGTTTCGAACGTGACCACTATGGAAGGCATGTTTTACAATATGACTTGGATATCCTTAGCGGAACTTGCCCATCCGTGGAAGGGTGATGTCTATTGGGATACGTCGAGTCTTACAAACACCCGCGAAATGTTCTTCGGCGTCACGGACTTCAACGACGAGATTTCGCGTTGGGATATGTCAAAAGTCACCGACATGTCGGGCATGTTCGATGGGGCAACCAGCTATGATCAAGACATGAGCAACTGGGATGTGTCATCGGTCACAGATATGAGCCGCATGTTCCGCGGTGCCAGCGCCTTCAACCAGGATTTACGCGGCTGGGACACGGCGAATGTTACGGATATGACTCGCATGTTCGAATCTGCTGCGCGATTCGATCAAGATATCTCCAACTGGAATGTTGTTAAGATTCCAGCGGCGCCAGATGGTTTTGACACCAGTACCCAAGCCAGTTGGGTGGCAGAGGAGAAACCGCGCTGGGGAACGACAGGGGACAAGATACCCCCAGAGGCGAGGATCCAGGTGCCGTCAACGGGCGCGTCGGGCGTTGATCTCGATCCGACTTTTGAACTTTGGTTCAATGAAGACGTGGTCGCGGGCGAAGGGGCGATCAGGATCTATGATTTCGCCGACCAAGAAGTTGAGGCCGTTGACGTCGGCAGTGAGGCGGTTGAGTTTAAGGGCACGAGCCTTGCTTTTACTTTGGGCGAGCCCTTGGCTTACGACACGTCCTACTACCTTCTGGTGGACGCCACGGCCATTGAGGACGTTGATCGCAACGCTTACGCGGGGATCAGCGACCAAGAGGCCTGGACTTTCACGACGGTGGAGGATTTCGACGCACCAACTTTGGTCAGCACGTCACCAACCGACATGGCGACTGGGGTCGAGCGCGATACGCAGCTCAGCCTGACCTTCGATGAAGAGGTGCAGGCGGGCACGGGCAACCTCGAGTTGTACGAGACAGCGACCGATAAGCTGGTGGAGAGTTTCACGGTCGATGGTGAGCACGTTGATTTTGACAAGGCGACGGTCACGATCAGGCCGACAGCCGACCTCGGCTACACGAAGACCTATGCCGTCCTGATCCCCGCTGGGGCGATTGTTGATACTTCGCAGAACAGCAATGCATTTGCGGGTCTCTCGGGCGACTCGGCGGGAGACTCTTGGCGCTTTACGACGGTTGAGCCGTCCTTTTCGGCGTCCCATTCCACCGTTGTGGCCGATCCAGATGCGGATGTCCTGATCACCAGCGCCTCAACCATTTGGGTGACCTTAAAAGACGCAGATGAAGACCTCCTGACGGGTCTGGAAACTTTCATAACTGGATCTTTGAATTCAAGTGAGGCGAGCCTCACCCCCTTCATCGAGCGCGATGATACCAAGGGGGTCTATACGGCGACCCTAAGCTCGACGGCGAGCGGGGATGTGGAGGTTAGCATCAGCGTTGATGGGATCGAGCTGGACGCAAAGGCGGTCGTGACCTTTATAAGTATCCCCGACGCGCCGACGGACCTGCGGGCGACGCCTGGCGATGGCTGGGTTGACTTGGATTGGACGGCGCCCGCAGTCGATGGCGGATCGGTGATTTTGGACTACCAGTACCGCATCAATGACGGGGACTACGTTTCGACGGGGAGTACCGCGACGAGCGCGCGCATCACCCTTGCCAACGGCGCGGCGCACGCGCTGGCGGTGCGGGCCGTGAACGCCAATGGGCCGAGCGATGCGACGGCGGCGCTCACCGTGCCCGCTGTAAGGCTGAGCAGTCAGGCCGTATCGCCCGTCGACGGTGCCTTCACGGTCACGGCGACCTTTTCCGAAGGCGTGACGGGGTTTGGCGCCGATCAGATCCTCTTAGAAATGGCCGACCTGGGTGCGATCACGGGAGCGGATGGGGCGGCAGTCTATGAGTTTGAGGTGGTGCCGAACGCAGACGGCGTGGTGACCGTGGATGTCGCGGCGGGTGCGGGGGTCAGTGCAGCGGGTTGGGGCGCGACGGCGGCCGATCAACTCTCGCGCAGTTACGATGTGTCAGGGCCAGTGTTCGACGCGACGGCGGTGGACGCTGAGGGGTATCTGAGCTGGACCGTTTCGGAAAATACCCAAGGCGTTTTTGCCACCCTGAGCGCCGACGATGCCCATGGCCCAGCGACCTACACGATCAGCGGCGGGGAAGATGGGGGAAACTTTATCCTGACCTCGACGGGTGAGTTGAGCTTTGACTTGGATGGCGGCGCAGACTTTGAGAACCCTGCCGACGCCGATCTGGATAATGTCTACAGGTTCGAGGTGACAGCGGCGGATACGGCGAGCCCGGCCAATACCACAGTACAGAACGTCAAGGTAACAGTGACCAATGTGTTTGAGGACGAGGGCAGGTCGGTTGTAACCTTAGAACAGGAAGACGAAGACACGGGCCAGACCCTCGACCTGAGCCAGGATGGGGTGACCTTGACCGAAGGTGACGCCCAGAACGTCGTTGTCAGCCTGATTGAGCAACCAGCGGCGACCGTTCAAATCGTTGCCGAGACGCAAAATGCGGCGGTTGCCCTAGTTCGCGCTGAGACAGGGGGCGTGGAGGGTGAGACGACATCGCTGACCTTCGCGCCCGACAACTGGGACACGCCGCAAATCCTGACGGTTGTCGCGGTCGCTCGCGACGATCTTGAGGATCATGCGACGACGATTGAGCTTGACTTTTCGGGCAGCAGTGACGCCGACTATGCCAGCATTGGGATCATGAACTTTGCGGTAAAGTCGATCAATGCGACCGAGCCAGGCATTGAGGTTTCGGGTGCGGAAGAAGTCTTGCAGCTGATTGAGGGGGAGAGCGGGACCTTCACGGTTTGGTTGACGGCGATCCCGTCGCAGGAACTGACGCTCAGTGTCGGGTCTGACAACGACCTGGTGGCGACGGTCGCCCCTGCGAGCCTGACTTTCGATGCCGACAATTGGAACCAGGTGCAGACGGTGACGGTGACGGGGGCCGATCATTCGGCCTTGAGCGACCAAGCGACCGAGATCAGGATTGCGGCGCCCGATGACGACGCGGGCTTCCAAGGCGTTTCGGCGCGCAAGGATGTTCGTGTGACCAATACGACGATCCCAACCCTGGACCTAACCTATGCTGGCGCCGAGCAGGGCGAGAACTTGAGCGTGGAGGAGGGGTCGAGTACGAGTTTCGAGGTTGCGCTGGCAGGGGAGCCGACCGATACGGTGACGGTGACGCTCAGCTCGGGCAACACCGACGCTGCCACCGTTGCGGCTGCGGACGGGGGGGACACTTTAGTGTTCGAACCAAACGGTTGGGACCAACCTCAGACGGTGACGGTGACGGGGGTTGAGGACGATAACTCGGTCAGCGAGGTGGGCCTTGTCGTGACCTTGGTCCCGTCGGGCGGGGGGTATGAGGCCGACGACGATCAGGTGACAGTCCTCGTGGATTTGGCAGACAACGATACCCCGAGCCTGGCGATCTCGACAACAAGCCTGTCGACGAGCGAGTTGGGGACGACAGACTTCCTTGTAAGATTGATGACCCAGCCTAGCGGCGATGTGACGCTGTCCCTAACCTCGGAAGACCTGGGCGCCGCAAGTCTCTCGGCAAATGGGGGGGTACTGCGGGAAAACGGTGTTCTGGACTTGACGTTTACAAGGGACGATTGGGCGACGGCGCAAACCGTCACGGTGACGGGCGAAGACGACCCAGACACCCGCGATGAGACCTATGTTCCGATCCAAACGAGCGCGACGGGGCATGAGTACGAAGGCCTGAGCGGCAAGACCGTCTACGTCACGGTTCGCGATGACGATACGGGGATGGAGGCGTTCGCGGTTTCCAAGGCGGAAATTGAAATCGACGAAGCTTCCAGCGACACCTTTGAGGTGGCTTTATCGACCGAGCCCAGCGGTGATGTGACGGTGACCGTGACCACCTTTGATCGGTCGGCGGCAAGCCTTTCTGCCGAATCGGTTGCCGTGCAGGACGACGGCAGTTTGGTGCTGACCTTCACCAGTGACACCTGGGCGATTGGGCAAATCGTAACAGTGAGGGGCGAAGCAGATGAGGATAGTCGCCATGAGAGCGGGTCAATCAACATCACTGCCACTGGGGAAGAGTACGAGGGCCTAAGCCATGCACCCCTTGAGGTCTCGGTCACGGACACAAGCCTTGTGGGCTTTGTCATTTCTGACGATGATCTGGCTTTGACGGTGCTTGAGAACCGAGAGGCGACTTTCGATCTCGCCCTCGCCACCGAACCGAGCGGCGAGGTGCAGGTGGTCCTGCGCGTCGAGGACGCAGAGATCACAGCGGTCGCCGACGCCGATGAGACAGCGACCGCGCTCACCTTTACAACCGAAAACTGGTCTGAGGCCCAAACTGTTCGTGTGACGGGTTTAGACGATGGAGATGTGGACAATGAGACGGGCCTCAAGCTCTATCTTGAGGCCTCTGGTGAAGAATATGATCGGGTGTCAGAAACGCTCACGGTCGATCTTGTCGATGACGATCAGGTCGGGCTGTATCTGTCGGAAACGAGCCTGTGGTTGGACGAGGGGGAGCAAGGAGAGTTCGTTCTTGCCCTAACATCGAAGCCAGAAGCTGAGGTCGAGGTAAAGATCACGACTGGAACCTCGAGTGTGGCAAGCGCACCTGTCGATACTTTCTTCTTCACCCCAGAGACCTGGTCGGAAACGCAAACCGTCGCGGTGCAAGCGGGGATTGATAACAATCTGGAGCGGAACCGAACCACCTTGACGCTTTCGATTAGCAGTGAGGATCAGGACTACGGTGATTTGGGCGCGTCGTACCTAACGGTAACGGTGTCGGATACGACGGTACCCGAGATCCTCGTTGACACCTTAGAGTTGAGCCTCACCGAGGGCGGAACAGACACTTTGGCCGTGTCTTTGAACGCTGAACCTGCCGATGAGGTCAGCGTAGCGCTGGTCTCGACCAACACGAGTGTTGCAATCGCTGACGCGGCAACTTTGACCTTTGACAATGCCGACTGGTTTGAGCCCCAGACGGTCACTGTTACAGGTGCGAGTCTTGGTGACGCAGGCCTTAGACTTGAAGCCTCGGGCAGCCGCTTTGACACTGCCGAGCCAGTTGACGTGAGCCTTACCGTCGAAGGCGGGGATGAGAACGACGAGCAGGAAGGCGGGGACGAGAATGATGAGCAGGAAGGCGGGGATGAGAACGACGAGCAGGAAGGCGGGGACGAGAATGATGAGCAGGAAGGCGGGGACGAGAACGATGAGCAGGAAGGCGGGGACGAGAACGATGAGCAGGAAGGCGGGGACGAGAACGATGAGCAGGAAGGCGGGGACGAGAACGATGAGCAGGAAGGCGGGGACGAGAACGATGAGCAGGAAGGCGGGGACGAGAACGATGAGCAGGAAGGCGGGGACGAGAACGACGAGCAGGAAGGCGGGGACGAGAACGACGAGCAGGAAGGCGGGGACGAGAATGAGGATACGGGGGAGAACGACGGAGGCACGCCTGGCTTAAGCCTGACGGAATCGCACCTGAACTTGAATGAAGGTAGCGCGGATACCTTTGCGGTGTCATTGCAAACACAGCCGAACGATGATGTTCGGGTGGACTTGGTCGTAGACAACTCTGCCGTGACGGCCGTTGCCGATGCCACTGGTTTGACCTATCTCACCTTTAACGCCAGCAATTGGTACACAGGTCAAACCGTGCGCGTTGAAAGCCTCGACGACGCCAATACAACGTCCGAAACGGGAGTTCGTCTCAGTCTCGAGGCCTCAGGCGCAGACTATGAGAATGTGGCGGCGACGGTTACGGTTGACCTTATCGACGATGATGTGGCTGGGTTGTCTCTTTCGAGCAGCTCGCTGACGGTGGCAGAGGGCGAAACCGCCGAGGTCAGGCTCGCGCTGACCGCGGCGCCGAGCGCGGATGTCGTGGTTTCGCTTGCCGATTGGGACCCAAGTGTGGCGACGGTTCCTGTTGATACCCTTACCTTCACCGCAGGAAATTGGCAGGCCGAGCAGACATTTGATGTGATCAGCCTTAGCGATGCGGACCTATTTGATGCGTCGACCACTCTGACCCTCGCGGTGGCGTCTAGCGATGACCCAGCCTATGCGGCCTTGGCACCCTTAGACTTGAGCCTAGCCGTGACCGACACGACCGTCCCAGCGATTAGCGTTGCCTATGTTGGCGATGCCGTGAGTGTTGAGGAAGGCGCGACCCAAACCTTCACCGTTGCTCTCACACACGAGCCAACGGCTGCGGTGCAAATCTCTGTGATCCCCGAGGATGCGACCGTCGCAACAGTCGATCGATCGCTTTTGACCTTCGATGCGAGCAATTGGTCTGACGCGCAAACCGTCACGGTCACGGGCGCTGACGATGAGGATGGCGAAAACGAGCAGAGCGCCATCAGCCTTGAGGCCACGGGCGGTGGCTACAGTCGGGCGAGCGCGGTGACGGTCCCCGTTGCTGTCGCGGACAATGCGGTGGCGGGGGTCCATGTTTCGGCGACGCGTCTGTCCCTGGTTGAAGGCGGATCGGGTGGGTTCTTCGTTTCCCTGAACAAAGAACCCACAGCGAACGTAACCGTGCCCTTGGACCTGAGTGACTCTACCCTTGTGGGCTTGAGCCATGAGGAATTGATTTTCGACAAGGCGAACTGGAACACGGTCCATGAGGTGACGGTGACGGCATACGACAATTCTGATTTGGGATCGGGCGAAGTCACCTTGACGCTTCTGTCCCCCACCAGTGATGATAGTGACTACGCGGCCCTGGCCGATCAGCAGGTTTTGATGACCCTCAATGACGATGAGGTGGCGGAACTGGTGGTGAGTACAACCGCCCTCAAGATCGCGGAGGGGGCCAGTTCGGCCTTCACTGTCGCCTTAGGCGGGCGTCCGTCAGGGGACGTAAGTGTTTTAGTTGGCGTAGAGGCGGCGGGTACGCTGACCGCAGATCAGAGCGAATTGACCTTTACCCGAGATACCTGGGACCACGCGAAGACGGTGACCGTCACGGCCCTCGAAAACGATACGACGGGCAATGTGGAAGTTTCGGTGAATCTCATCGCCTCGGGCGCGGAACTTTCGGGTTCGAGCGCCCAGGTGCGGGTATCGATTGATGACAATGATGCCCAACCTGAAGACTCAGGAGCGGTCTTATCTTCCATCACCACGAGTGAAGTGATGGGCAGCCAAATCGGCAGCGTGCTGATCGATGCCATCGGGGGCGGGATCAACAGCGCCGCTAACGTGGACGGTGCCGTGGCGGCGGGAACTTCGTCTGATGGCTACGACCCCGACGCCTATAATCGCCTACGGGTCCTGTCGGCGCGGCAGAGCGATACGGGCTTTACCCTGGTCGATTGGTTCTCGGTCGGTCTCTCGCAAGCCTCGCTCGACGCCGAGCTCGCGGGCGACGGCAGCTTTGCTTACGCGCTGATCGGCAAGGAACTGACCAAAACCAGAGGGGGCGTCAGCGGCGTGCTGTACGGCGCGGAGACCTCAAGTTGGGACTATGAAAGCGAGACCGATGTGGACCGCACGGGCTTTTCCGTTGGATACTACACAGCACGACAAGGCGGCGGGCTGACCTTCAGCGGTTCAGCGATCTGGACCCTATCGCTCAACGACTTTGTCAGCCATAGCGGGGCGACGGGCGATGCGCAGTCAAGCCGTTGGATTTTCAAAGGCGGGCTCAGCGGTGAGCGGGCCATGGGCCGACGCGGGGCGAAGCTAAAGCCCTATATGGACCTCATGTACGCGACGGAAACGCTGGGTGCCTTCGAGTTCTCCGACGGCACATCTTCGCAGGAAAGCACAGCGAACCTCGGGCGCTTGGGCCTGGGCCTGGAATACGCCACCGCGCCCAGCGCATCGGGTAGCCGTTTGATCGTCCGCGGGGAATTGAGCCAAGTGTTCGGGTCCGACGACATCACTTTGAGCGATGGGACGGTCTACAGCCCCAACGAAGATGCGGTCGGCTCGGTTTCCTTTGGCTGGATCACCCGCCCAGGGACCGACACCACGGCCCGCATTGAACTGACTTTCGGCGAGTTGGGCAACGACGAAGCCGAAGAAATCCGCCTCGACGGCACCGTGGACCGGAAGTTCTAGGAACAGATACCGCGCTGGGGGCCAGGCTTCCGCTCTTTTGGCTGGCGTTTCCTGCGCACTTATACCAGCGGCGAATGAGAATGACTCTAATGATCGCTGGTATGAGGGCCGCGACTGCGGCCCCCGTAGCGGCCCCGAGAATGGCGCGAAAGCGCCTCGGGGTATAAGCGAAGGCCCCGTCGGAGGCGAAACGCGAAGCGTTTCTGCCGTGAGACACAAAACGGCGAAAAAAGTGTCAACTTTTTTCGCCGTTGGTATTAGAGCCCGCTTGGGGGACCGCAGTCGCGGTGCCCTTACGCCAGTGATTCTCAATCGCCACTGGCATTAAAACCATTCAACCGGTTCAATACAAATGCGAATGGCTTTAGAGGGCGGGCATGTCTGACTTGTTGAACCATCGCGCCTCCGCCGACTATAGCGCCGATAGCATCGAGGTGCTGGAGGATGTGGAGCATGTGCGTCTGCGCCCGGCCATGTATATCGGGTCCACCGACGATCGGGCCTTGCATCATCTGGTCGCCGAAATTCTGGACAACTCCATCGACGAAGCCGTGGCGGGCCATGCGAGCAAAATCACCGTTGCCATGCACGCCGATGGTTCGATCGAAATCGGCGATAACGGGCGCGGGATCCCGACGGCGGCGCACCGGAAATTCCCCGACAAGCCTACGGTCGAAATCGCCGCCACCAAGCTCATGTCGGGCGGTAAGTTCAAGCAAGGGGCCTACGAAACCGCGGGCGGCCTGCACGGCGTGGGCCTGTCGGTCGTCAATGCCCTGTCGGCCTGGATGCACATAGAGGTCGCGCGCGAGCGGAAGCTGGCCGACATTCGGTTCGAACGCGGCGTCACAACCCAGCCGCTGCGCGATCTGGGCGCGGCGCCCAACCGGCGCGGCACCCTGGTGCACTTTTTGCCCGACCCCGAGATCTTTGGCGCCAAGGCGCAGTTGCGCGCCGAACGGGTTTTTCCCCTGGTGCGCAATAAGGCGTTTTTGACCAAATCGACGCAGATCCTCTGGTCGTGCGATCCTGCCTTGATCGGGGAAGGCGGCTCGGTGCCCACGGCGGCGACTTTGCACTTCCCAGGCGGGGTGGTGGATTTTTTGGACGGCGAAGTTGCGGCGGACGCGCGCTTGGGCGCGGCCATGTTTTCAGGCAGTGTCGATTTTTCCGATCAACCGGGCAAAATCGATTGGGCCGTGGCTTGGCCCCATAGCGAAGACGGCCTGACCATTTCCTTCGCCAATACCATCCAGACCCCCCAGGGCGGCACGCACGAGGCAGGGCTGCGCGCGGCCCTAACTAAGGCCCTCAAGGCCTACGGCGACATGGGCGGGGTCAAAAAAGCCGCGCACCTAACGCCCGAGGATGTTATGGGCGGCACGTTCGCCGTGCTGTCGCTGTTCCTGCCCGACCCGCAGTTTCAGAACCAAACCAAGGAACGCCTGAACAGCCCCGACGCCACGCGCCTGGTCGAAACCGCCTTGCGCGACCGCTTTGATACCTGGCTCGCGGGGCAGCCGCAAACCGCCCGTGCGATTTTGGACGCCGCCATAATACGCGCCGACGAACGCCTCGCGAAGAAGCAAGATCGCGAGTTGAAGCGCAAGTCGGCGACCAAAAAACTGCGCCTGCCAGGCAAGTTGGCCGACTGCGCCAAAGCCGCGCAGGAGGGGACGGAGCTGTTCATTGTCGAGGGGGACTCGGCGGGCGGCTCGGCCAAGCAAGCGCGCCACCGCGAGACCCAGGCGGTTCTGCCGATTCGCGGCAAAATCCTCAATGTCGCGTCGGCCAGCGCCGACAAGATCCGCGCCAATTCCGAGATCACCGACCTGTGCCAGGCCCTTGGCGTGGCGCTCGGCAAGGGCTTTGACGTGGCCGACCTGCGCTACGAAAAGATCATCATCATGACCGATGCCGATGTCGATGGCGCGCACATCGCGAGTTTGCTCATGACTTTGTTCTATACCCAGATGCGCCCTCTGATCGAGGCGGGGCATCTCTACCTGGCGAGCCCGCCGCTGTACCGTCTCAGCCGCAGCGGCAAATCGGTCTATGCCCGCGACGATGCCCATAAGGACGAACTTCTGGAACGCGAATTTGCGGGCAAGGGCAAAGTTGACATATCGCGGTTCAAAGGCCTGGGCGAGATGTTGCCCGCGCAGTTGCGGGCCACAACCATGCACCCCGACACCCGCAATCTCTACCAAGTCACCCTGCGCGACGGCGCTTTCGCCGCCACCCCGATGGTCGGGATCGACATTCCCCTCGATCACCTGGTCGATAAGCTCATGGGCAAAAAGGCCGAACATCGATTCGACTTCATCCAAGCCAACGCGGGTTTCGTGCAGGATTTGGACGTATAGATTCGTCCAGGACCCCGAGGCCCCTTCGTGAAAGTACCGAGCAAGGTCCCCCCGCGCGCCGACCGCCACAATCCCCTAAAAATTTGCCGCCTGTCTTCCCGCCATCTGAGCGCCACGGTGATCGGTCCGGGTGCCGCTTTGCAATCCCTGACCCTCAGACGTCCTGGGGCAGCGCCCATTCGGCTCGTGCGCGATTTGGGTGCCGCCGCCGCCTACCTTCCCAATCCCACGCAGGTCGGGGCCGTTGTCGGACGCGTCGCGGGACGTATTCGCCGTGGGCGGTTCCCGCTTGCGGCGCGACAGGTGCGCCTTGCGCGCAACGACGGGGTCCATACCTTGCACGGCGGCCCTGCGGGGTTTGGTCAAGTCGTGTGGCGCTGGGCGGGCGGCAGCACATTCTGCTTGCGCTCGCCCCACGGCGATCAAGGGTTTCCAGGCCAGGTCACGGCGGCGGCGACCTACTCGCTACCGCAGCCTCTTACCCTGAGGCTGGACCTGACGGCGCGCAGCCGCACCCGCACCCCTATCAACCTGACGCACCATCCCTACTGGCGGCTGTTCACGCCGCATCTGACCCTCCATGGCGACCAGGCGCAGCGCGTCGATGCGGCCCTTATTCCCCTAGGCGGGTACGCGCCCGTCTCTTTGGCGCTCGACCAGGCGCTCGATCACTGCGTCCTGGTGCCAGGGGCGGGGATGCGGCCTTTGGCGCGCCTGGACCAGCGCGGCGCAGGTTTCGCCATGACCGTCTGGTCGGACGCCAGCCATGTGCAGGTCTATAATGGCTATCCAAGCCACCTGTGCCTGGAACCGCAAAGCGCCAACGACGCCCTCAACGTGCCCGACGAACCGTCTAACGTGCTGCGCCCTCGTTGTGTCTGGACGCGTCGGATCGAGTATCGATTTGAAATTTAAAGATTTTGCGCTGTCTCAAGCAGGTCGAGATCGGTGCCAGGGGTCCCGATCAGGGAGAACCCCAAGGTGCCGACGGGGCAGTGCAATTGCGGCGCGCTCAGGAGACCCGCGGGGGCGGTGAGGGCAAACTGCTGCGCGCGCTTGGCTTCACCCCAAGTGTTGCCGACCTCGATCAGCGGCGGCAGCTCGGCGATGGTCGGCCAGACCAGCGCCGTCCCCTCGGCCAAAATTTCCCGCAAGCGGGCCAAGTCAGGCTCAATCGCCGCAAAGGCCTCAACCTTCTGCGCCAGCGTCACGTTTCTGTTCCAGCGCAGGCGTTCGCGAATCATGGGGTGCAGGTTCAGGCGCTCGTCGTCGGCCAGATGCCCCAGCCGTTCGGTAACTTCGCGCGCTTGGGCAAAGCGAAAGGCCCGCGAGATACGCGTCGCCATGGCCTGGTCCCAAGGCAAGTCCACCGCGGGTGCCCTGATCGGAACAGGCAAGTCGTAAAAGGCCCAAACCGCCGTGGGGACCCGCAAGGTCAAGGTCTTGGCTGGGCTTGGGTCGAGGGCCTGGTGCACGCGGCGCAGCGTCGATAAATCCCGAGTCAAGAACCCTGGGGTATCAAAGCTCGGCGCCAGTTCCATAGCCCCGTCGAGCGGGAGCGTGCCGAGCGTCGGGCGCAGGCCCCAAATTCCCTGATAAGCAGCAGGGATCCGGACCGACCCGCCTGTGTCCGACCCAAGGCCCACGTCACAGAGCCCCAAGGCCACGGCGCTGCCTGACCCGCTCGACGACCCGCCAGGCACTCGGTCGCGATGGCGGACGTTGGGGGGGGTGCCGTAGTCGGGGTTGATGCCGATGGTCGAATGCGCGAGCTGTTCGGTGATGACTTTCCCAGCCACTTGCATCCCCAGGTCCATCAACCGCTGCACCAGCGGCGCCGTTTCGCGTTTGGGCGCTGGGTCGGGCCAATCTTTGAGGCCATTGAGGGTCGGGTAGCCCGCCAAGTCAAAAATATCTTTGACCGCCAGGGTCAAGTCCGCCAAAGGCCCCTGATCAACGGCGCGGAGCGGCGGGTCCATACGCACAATAAACGGATCGGTCATAACCAAGTATTTAGCCCAATCTTCACGGAGATGAAACTGGGCGCCAACCACCGGTTCAAAGGCCCCAACTTCCGAAATGGATCGACCCAAACCCCCCATTTTATCCGATTTTGCAAAAATTCCCTGTTTCCGCCCGCACGGCCAGTGGGCAAAGGCCGTTTTTAGGCCTAAACCCGCCCTATGACTGCCCTATTTCCCCTTGGCGACGACGCGACCCCCTACCGTTTGATTTCGGCGGACCATGTGGGGACCGACTGGTTTCGCGGGCGGGAAGTTCTGGTCGTCGCACCCGAAGGGTTGCGCCAGCTTTCCGAAGCGGCCTTTTCCGACATTAACCATTTCTTGCGGCCAGGGCATCTCCAGCAGCTTCAGGCCATCTTGGACGATCCCGAAGCCAGCGACAACGACCGCTACGTCGCGCTCGCCTACCTCAAGAATGCCAGCATCGCCGCAGGCGGGGTCCTGCCCATGTGTCAAGATACGGGAACCGCCATCATCATGGGCAAGCGCGGCCAGGCCGTCTGGGTCGAGGGCGACGAGACCGCGGCCCTCGGGCAGGGGGTGCTGGACGCCTACGCCAACAATAACTTGCGCTACTCCCAGCTTGCGCCCCTGTCCATGTTTGAGGAGACCAACACCAAAACCAACTTGCCCGCGCAGATCGAGATATTCACCGACGGATCCGCGCCCGCCTATGCGCTGCACTTCATGTCCAAGGGCGGCGGGTCGGCCAACAAGTCGTTCCTGTTTCAAGGCACGCCGTCCCTGCTCTCCCCAGACCGATTGATCCCGTTCTTGGACGAGAAAATCCGCACCCTCGGCACCGCCGCGTGCCCGCCCTACCACTTGGCGCTGGTCATTGGGGGCTTAAGTGCCGAGCAAAATCTCAAGACCGTCAAGCTCGCCTCCGCGCGCTACTACGACACTTTGCCGACGCAAGGGTCAGCATCAGCGCACGCCTTCCGAGACCTCGATATGGAGCAAACAATTCTCGATCTGACGCGCGACATGGGCATCGGTGCCCAGTTTGGCGGCAAGTACTTCTGCCACGACGTGCGCGTCATCCGCCTGCCCCGTCACGGTGCCAGCTTGCCCATCGGTCTGGGAGTCTCCTGCGGCGCGGACCGTCAAGCCAAGGCCAAAATCACGCCCGAGGGCTTGTTTTTGGAGGCTTTGGAGCGGGACCCAGCCAGGTTCTTGCCCCATGTATCCGAACAAGACCTGGTCGGCGCAGAGGTCAGCATCGATCTGGATCAGCCCATGGACCAGATCCGCCAGATCCTGACCCAATACCCCATCAAAACCCGCGTCATGCTCTCGGGCACCATTGTCGTGGCGCGCGATCTGGCCCACAGCAAAATTCGGCACAAAATCGCGGCAGGCGGCACCCTGCCCACCTACTTCAAAGATCATCCCATCTACTACGCTGGCCCCGCCAAGAAACCTGAAGGCTACGCCTCAGGATCCTTCGGCCCAACGACCGCAGGGCGCATGGACGGCTTCGTCGACGAATTCCAAGCCCTGGGCGGGTCCTTGGTCATGCTCGCCAAAGGCAACCGCAGCCCCCAAGTGCGCGAAGCCTGCCAGCGCCACGGCGGCTTCTACCTAGGCACCCAAGGCGGCGCCGCCGCCAAACTCGCCCTAGAGTCGATCAAGTCCGTCGAAGTCCTCGACTACGCGGACCTAGGGATGGAAGCCGTTTGGAAAATACGCGTCGAAAATTTCCCTGCTTTTATCATCATCGACGATAAGGGTAACGACTTCTTTGCTTAAGGCCTTGGACAAGACTCATGGGCCAAACTGGCAGTGTTGGAAAGACGAACTGACCTACTGACTGACCTGCGTCCGAGCGCCAGACCCGAGCATAAGCGCCCCCACCTAACGTGCATCCTGCGTATAGTGAAGCGAAGTCGCAGGATCCAGCCTGGTAGGTGGCAGGAAGCACAGACGGCACAAACCTTGTACCGTGTCAAACGACGCCCGAAGGCACGCCTTCAAGGGGAGGGTCGGGCATAAGGGCAATTTAGTTTTCCGTTGGAATTTTGCATAGTTGAAGCGTCTTGCAATGTTCCTGTTGATCTAATAGCGTCAAGCATATTGCAAGCCCCTTAACCTGGAATTGCAACTACATAAGCGAGCAGAAGGTCCACTAGGTCGAGCGTCTCACCTCATACAAGCCCGTGTATGAAGGAGAGCGTGGGGCGTGTGTTCCTCTGTTGGCATGGGGTTAAACGCCCAACGCCAGTCGGGGTTGGGTATTGTCAAAACAGGAGGACGACAATGCGAAAATTGATCTTTGTTGGATCGCTAATAACCTCAACTGCTTTTGCACAAGCGCCAGAAGTTAGTGAAGCAGTTAAGGCTTTTAACAGAACTGAAGTGACGCTCTCAGGAAATATAGCATTTGATGACAGCTCACTTGGTTCTAGCGACTATAGTTTCCGCTTTTATGATGCTCAAAAGCAAGGATACTGGGTGATAATGGATGCGGGACGACGTGTTAGGGAGGAAATAGAGCAGAACTGTGAGGCCGATGTTGATTGGATTTCCTTTGGATCAATTGATGAATTTTGTAGAATTGAAGCGACTGGCATAATTAGCATAGACGGTACTAGAATAGCTTTGGCTATAGATACCGTTGAAGCCCTTGAATACTAGGGAGCAGTTTTAATGATCAAAGTAGTCTTCAAAGGATTTGTTGGTGCTATTCTAGGCGTTCTGTCCCTTATAGCTCTCAGTCCAGCGCTAGCAGCTTTTTCGCATAACGACGGCACAACTTCTGTTGCCTTAAACTTAAGCATCATTGGTCTCGGCGCGGTAATGTGTGCTTACGCACGAAACATTCGCCACGCATTGGGGCGTGGTTTTCTTTATCTGGGATGCTCTATATTTGTTTTGCCGATATCAGCCTTCTTGCTTTCTGGTAGAGTAGTGCTCGACGTTGCCGACACAAGTCAAGGCCATTCTGATGGCGTTGCATTGGCTGCTGCTGGAGTTGCTGGAGCAGCAGTAACAGGTGTCGCTACTCTGCTTGGGTTTTTCTTGGGATCAGTATTCTTGATTCTTGGGATTGTTCTTGTCCTGGGAGGTCGGCGAGAGGTGATAGTCGTAAAGGAAAACGACCAATTCCAACGGTCATAAAAGTTGACACTTTTCACCGTTTTGTGTCTCACGCCAGAAATGCTTCGCGTTTTGCCTCCCCTTCGCTTTACCCAGAGGCGCTTTCGCGCTGATCTCGGGGTCGCAGTCGTGGCCCTTATACCAGCGAACATAAGAATCATTCTGGGTCGCCGCTGGTACTAGCCTTTAGAAAATCACCAAATGAACGACCCGCTCCGAGGGAGCCTTGGACCGTTAGTAAAGAGCGAACTCCAGTGGTGCCGGTTGAGAGACTCGAACTCCCGACCCGCTGATTACAAATCAGCTGCTCTACCAACTGAGCTAAACCGGCCTTGGGTCGCCCTTAGCAGGGCGGACGATAAACGCAAGTGGGGAGACTGAGGGGACTTGAACCCCCGGCCTCCGGAATCACAATCCGGCGCTCTAACCAGCTGAGCTACAATCTCCATCTGTCCACGGGTGTGGCGCAGGGCTGCGGTTTAGCTAGGCCCCTTCTTTAGGTCAATCGGGTTCGTGGGGGTTTCGTCTTGACGGCAAGGTGCCCAAATTTTGGGCGTTTGGGCAGAATTTGATACCAGAATGCATGCTTTTGGTGCGGCGTGGGGGCGTTTGTGGCCTTCCGGGGCGGGCTTTGGGTTGGCACGGTTTTTGCTTTGTCGTTGGGCATGAAGAAGATCGAAGCCATCATCAAGCCGTTTAAGCTCGACGACGTCAAAGACGCTTTGCAGGCCTGCGGGGTCGAAGGCCTCACGGTTCTCGAAGCCAAGGGCTTTGGCCGTCAGCGCGGGCATACGGAGCTGTATCGCGGCGCCGAGTATGTCGTTGATTTTTTGCCGAAGATCAAAATCGAAACCGTGGTGGACGACGCTGTGGTCGATCAAGTGGTCGAAGCGTTGATCGAAGCGGCCAAGACCGATAAGATCGGCGACGGCAAGGTCTTTGTCTCCACCATCGACGCGGCCTACCGCATTCGCACCCGTGAAACGGGGACGGCGGCGCTTTGATGGGCCGCTCAAGTTTCGGGTCTGATCCCTCGCCAAGCTAGGACCGCCCAACCACCGCTTCCCTCTTTCCAATTCGCCAACCCTCAAAAGGAGAACTTATGTCTTACGCGGATTTCAAAAAATTAGTTGACGAGAACGACGTCCAGTTCGTCGATTTGCGCTTCACCGACCCTCGCGGCAAGCTGCAGCACCTTTCCATGTGCGTTGGCGAGTGCGGCGAGGACGAGATGGAGGAAGGCTTCATGTTCGATGGGTCCTCCATCGCAGGCTGGAAAGGCATCAACGAGTCGGACATGGTTTTGAAGCCCGACATGACCACAGCGGTCATGGACCCCTTTTCGGCCCAACCGCAAGTCATCGTGTTCTGCACCATTTACGATCCGATTTCGGGCGAGCGTTACGAGCGCGATCCCCGCTCCATCGCCGAAAAGGCCGAGCAGTACGTGAAGGACTCGGGCGTTGGCGACACGGTGGTCTTTGGCCCCGAGCCCGAGTTCTTTGTGTTCGATGACGTTCGTTTTTCCGTCGAAATGAACCGCAGTTTTTACGAGCTCTATTCCGAAGAGTCGCCCGAAGCCTCGGGCGATGAAATGGACGGTGGCAATATGGGCCACCGCCCTGGGGTCAAGGGGGGCTACTTCCCCGTTGCCCCGGTTGACTCGGCAGGCGATATTCGCGCAGAAATGACCTCCGTCTTGCTCGACATGGGCGTCAAGATGGACAAGCACCACCACGAAGTCGCGCCCGCCCAGCACGAATTGGGCATTACCTTTTCGACCATGACCGACATAGCTGACAAGGTACAGCTCTATAAGTACGTCGTGCACAATGTCGCTGCCTCCTACGGCAAAACCGCGACCTTCATGCCCAAGCCCGTGAAGGGCGACAACGGCACGGGCATGCATTGCCATCAGTCGATCTGGTCTGGCGGCAAGCCCCTGTTCGCGGGCGATAAGTACGCAGGTCTGTCGCAGGAGGCCTTGTGGTACATTGGCGGGATCCTAAAGCATGCGCGCGCCTTGAACGCCTTCACCAACCCCTCAACAAATTCCTATAAGCGTTTGATTCCAGGCTTTGAAGCGCCCGTCATGTTGGCCTATTCGGCACGCAACCGTTCGGCGTCGATTCGGATTCCCTTCGGGTCTTCGCCCAAGGCCAAGCGCATGGAGGTGCGGTTCCCCGACCCAACGGCAAACCCCTACCTGGCGTTTTCGGCCATGCTGATGGCGGGCCTAGACGGCATTCGCAACAAGATCGACCCCGGGTCCAGCCAAGACGACGATCTCTACGAATTGACCGATTCCGAGCGCGACGAGCGCGGCATTCGTCAAGTCTGCGGGTCCCTGCGCGAAGCCCTAGACTCCTTAGGTTCAGACCATGAGTTCTTGCTAGAGGGCGGCGTCTTTACCAAGGATCAAATCGACGCCTATATCGACCTGAAAATGGAAGAAGTCATCGCCTACGAACACAGCCCGCACCCGGTTGAGTTCCAGATGTACTATTCCTGCTAACCCGTTCCTCCTCCCAGGGCAATCGGGCTGACCGTGTGGTCAGTTCGATTCCTTGCGGAGCGGAATACTGAGACCAGCTCGTTGCTGGCGGTCGAACCCTATACCAACGGCCAAAAAAGTTGACACTTTTATGGCCGTTTTGTGTCTCACGGCAGAAACGCTTCGCGTTTCGGCTTTTTTGGGTGGCGGTCTCTACTCGCTCCCTAGGCTCGCTCAGCTCGGCCGCGGGACGGGGCCTTCGCTTATACCCCGAGGCGCGTGTCCGCTATTCTCGGGGCCGCTGCGGGGGCCGCAGTCGCGGCCCTTATACCAGCGAACATAAGAGCTCTTCTCAATCGCCGCTGGTATTAGGCGCTCGCGCGTTCGAATACTTGCCCGCAATAGGAACAGGTAAGGCGGGTTTCCCCTGACTTGAACTCAAAATAGACCCGCGGGTGGCCAAGCGCGCCGCCGCCGCCGTCGCATGATACGCGGCTTTGCGAAGTTTGGATCGGGTGTGTTGCCTGCGCCGTCATAGGGCAGATTTAGGCGCATCGGCCCCGCCTTTCAACACGAGGTTTGGTGACCGTTCCGCTTTGTGGTCCCCGCTGGCCTTGTTCAAGTCGCGTCACATGCGCGAGAGTTGCCAAAGAACAGAGGTTTTCGGCGCCTCGCGCGCCCTGTAAGCGTCCCTGACCCTAAGGGAGCGCGGCTGAACCATAGTAGGCACACGCGCCCTCAAGATTCCAATTTGGAGACTGCTTTATGCCCGAAAGCACGGTACAGTTACTCATCATCGGTTCGGGGGCTGCGGGCCTGACCGCCGCCATCTACGCCGCGCGCGCGGGCTATAGTCCCCTGGTGCTGACGGGGCTGCAAGATGGCGGGCAGCTAACGATTACGACCGACGTCGAGAACTATCCAGGATTTGCAGAGGCGATCCAGGGCCCATGGCTCATGGAACAAATGGCCGCCCAAGCCAAATCCGTCGGCACCGAAATCGTGCGCGACGTGGTAACAGAGGTCGATTTTGCGGGCCATGCCAAGCGGGTTACCTGCGACAGTGGCACCACCTTCGTTTGCGATGCGGTGATCGTGGCAACGGGCGCCTCGGCCAAGTGGCTGGGGCTGCCGTCGGAGACCGCCTTCGCGTCCAAAGGGGTGTCGGCCTGCGCGACCTGCGATGGGTTTTTCTACCGTGGCCGCGACGTAGCGGTTGTCGGCGGGGGCAATACCGCCGTGGAGGAGGCGCTGTACCTCGCCAAAATTGCCAAATCGGTCAAATTGATTCATCGTCGCGATACCTTGCGCGCGGAGAAAATTTTGCAAGAACGCCTATTCGCGGCAGGCAATATTGAGCCGCTTTGGAATGTAACGCTCGACGAGATTTTGGGCGATGACAGCGGGGTCACAGGCGCGCGGCTCAAATCACAGCTCGACGGCAGCACGCGGGACATCGACGTCCACGGGGTCTTTATCGCCATCGGTCACGATCCCGCCACCAAGTTCTTGAACGGCGCGCTGGCGCTCGACGCCGAAGGTTACATCGTGTGCCCCCCAGGTACGGTCAAGACCAACGTCGCGGGGGTATTCGCGGCGGGGGACTGCGTGGACAAGGTCTATCGCCAGGCGGTTACGGCGGCGGGCATGGGGTGTATGGCGGCCCTCGATGCGGAAAAATACTTGGCCGAGTTGAGCTGAATCCAACGGCGAAAGGTCCTTAAGTCGGTCCACTCCGCTATGGATTTGACGCGCTGGGCGTGCCAACGGCGCGGGCATGACGTCCCCTGATTTTTCCCAACTGCCGACGCAGGCCGAGGCCTTGCTGGCCAAGCTCGACGCCTTCGGCATCGCCCACGAAACCACGAGCCATCCGCCCGTTTTTACGGTTGAGCAGGCCAAATCGGTTCGTCAGTTGGTCAAAGGCGGCCACACCAAAAACCTGTTTTTGCGCAACAAGCCTGGCGGCCTATGGCTCGTGACGTTGATGGAAGACAAGCGGGTCGATCTGAAAGCCTTGGGCCTTGTCTTGGGTGCGGGTAAGCTGTCCTTCGCCAAGCCCGAGCAGCTGGTGCAGCACTTGGGGGTGTTTCCAGGGTCCGTGACGCCCTTTGCGGTCATCAACGATCGGGACCAGGCGGTGACCCTGGTGTTGGATCAGGACTTGTTGGCCCAGGAAACGCTCAACTTTCATCCCCTGCGCAATGATCGAACAACCAACATCGCCGCCCAAGATTTGCTTGTCTTTGCCGAGGCAGTTTCCCATAGGCCCCACGTGATTTCTATCCCGCAAAGGACCGCGCCATGAGCTTGATCGGCATCAAACCCGCGAAGACGGCGACCCCCACGACCAACAGCGCCTTCATCAAAGATGTAAGCCAGGAAAATTTCGCCAAGGATGTGATGGAAGCCTCCATGACTGCCCCCGTGATCGTGGATTTTTGGGCGCCCTGGTGCGGGCCCTGCAAGTCCCTGACGCCGGTTTTGGAAGCGGAGGTTACTAAGGCGGGCGGCGGCGTGACGCTAGCCAAGGTCAATATCGACGACAACCAAGCCCTCGCGGCGCAGTTGCGAATCCAGTCGATCCCGATGGTCTATGCTTTTTTCCAGGGCCAGCCGGTCGATGGGTTTCAGGGGGCCTTGCCCGCGTCGGAGATCGCGGCCTTTGTCAAGAAGGTCCTGGCCGCCGCTGGGGGCGCGGCGGCGCAACTCGATCCCGCGCAGCTTGCCGCCGCCCTCGATCAGGCCAAGGCCCTGATGGCGGGCGGGCAACTGCGCGAGGCGGAAGCGCTGGCGAACCAGATTGTCGAGGCCAGCGGCAAGGCGCCCGAAAGTTTGGCCTTGCTCGGCCAAATCATGCTAGCCAAGGGGGATACGAAGGGTTTGGAGGCCCTGTTGGCGGACCTGGACGCGGCGGCGCTTACCCACCCGACGATTGTCAGCCTCAAGGCCTCGATGGCCCTGGCAGAGGAAGCCAAGGACCAGCCGCCAGTTGCGGCCTTGGAGGCGCAGTTGGCCCAAACGCCCGAGGACCCGCAAACGCGCTTTGACCTCGCGCGGGCCCTTGCGGCCCAAGGGCGCGGCGAGGAGGCGATTGACACCCTGATTGCCCTCATCGCCCAAGATCTGGACTGGAACGACGGCGTTGCGAAGCAGAAATTATTTCAGTTTTTTGACGTTTTTGGCCCCACCCACCCCTTGACGATTCGCGGACGAAGAAAACTTTCCAGTTTATTGTTTTCTTGAACTTGCCCCCATGAATGGTGGGGCACGCGAGGGCCTGGCTATGGCGGCACCGCCGCTCCCCCTTTCTGATTTGCCCGCCGAGTTGTCGATTTTCCCTTTGACTGGGGCCCTGCTGCTGCCCGGTGGTCAGTTGCCGCTCAACATCTTTGAGCCTCGCTATCTCAATATGTTTCGCGATGCCATGGCAACGCCGCAACGACTGATCGGAATGGTGCAGGCCGCAACCGACCAGCAAGATATGGGCGCGGGCGACCTCTACGGCGTCGGCTGCGCGGGCCGCCTCAGCGCGTTCTCAGAAACCGACGATGGCCGCTACTTGGTGGGCCTGAGCGGACTGATCCGATTCGAGATTTTGGAGGAGTTGCCGCTGCACGAGGGGGGCTACCGTCGCGTTCGTCCTGGATTTGCAACTTACGCGCGTGACCTGACGCCGACGACGCCGATCTTGAGCGACGGGCGTCGCGCGGGTTTTGTCAAGCAAATGCGCGCCTATTTTCGCGCCCAAGGATTTGACACCGATTGGGACGCGGTCGAGACCGCGCCTATGGACGACTTGGTGACCTCCCTTGCCATGGCGTGCCCCTTCAGCGCCGCCGAAAAGCAAGCGGTACTAGAGGCGGCCGACTTCAAGGCGCGGCTTGACATGCTCGAAGGTTTGCTGGCCATCGGGGCCCTGGAGGAACCCGATCAAAAGCGCCCTCAAAAACACTAGCCCGAACCTGCAAGAGCGAATAAATCCAGGCTGGTAACTTTGATCTTGGGAGGTTCCATGAGTCTTGACCCCAAACTCTTGAACGTTCTGGTTTGTCCGGTCACCAAGGGGCCGCTGATCTACGATGCGCCCGCGCAGGAGTTAATTTCCAACAGCGCCAAGTTGGCCTATCCAATTCGCGAAGGCCTCCCCGTCATGTTGCCGTCCGAGGCGCGAAAACTTGAGGGTTAGACGTTGGCGCGGATGTTCCTTGGGGGTTGATTGTTCTGATCGGCCTCGAATCCGATTTAGGGCACGATTTGCCGCGCCAGTTGGACGAGATCGACAAACTCCGCTCGCAAGCCGTTGCGATCTGGCCCAAGATTGTCGAACGCGAGGCTGGAAATCTGCACAAGGGAGTAACCATCCAAATGCTCACTGCCGCGCAAGTATTCGCCAAAGGCGGCGACAGCGGTGGCGAAATTTGCTTCCCCGTCAAACGGCAACAAGTCATGGGTCTTTAGCGCCCAATCCAGTCGTTTTGACGCCGAAGTGCCAGGGTCCTTGTAGCGAATTTGCAAGAAAGCAAGCTCTTCGGAACGCGGTTCCTGATTCGCGTTGCCGTAACGTAAGTCCTCAGGGTTGATGGGCTGGGCACGGCTGATTTCGTAAATGGCGGTCACCCGATGCCCCGCGCCGATTTCGCCTGCGTCCTTGCTATCGTCGTCAAAGTCCTCCCGTCGCAAAGCTCGCGTTTCATACCCTAGGAGGCGATAGGCCGACACTTGCGCGGGGTTAAACTCAATTTGAATTTTGACGTCCTCAGCGATGGGGAGTGCTTTGGAAAGGCCTTTTTCCAGCACCCGACGCACCTCGGACAAGCTGTCGATATGGGCCGCGACCCCGTTGCCGTTTTGTGCCAAGGCCTGCGCGCGCTGATCCCCCGCCAACGAGTCGCCAAAGGTCAGAACCGACAGATAAACCCCGCTCGCGCGCTTGCTGGCAATCAAGTCCTCCAATTGTTGCGTACTTCTGAGGCCGACGTTGAAATCGCCGTCTGTTGCCAAAACAACTTGATTGATCGCCCTGGGGTTAAAGCTCTGCGCGGCTTGCGCATAGGCCAAGTTGATGCCCGTCTCTCCCGCTGTGCTGCCTGCTGCGGTCAGGCTGTCCAGCGCCGCAAGGATGGTCCTTGTCTCGCTCGCACTTGTGGGCGGCAACGCCACTTTGGCGTCGTTCGCGTAGGTGACGATGGCCACCGTATCTTGCGAACCCATCTGATTAAGCGTCAGCTTGATCGCCTGCAAGAGAAGTCCGAGTTTTTCAGGACCGTCCATGGAACCCGAAATATCGACCAAGAACGTTAAGTTAGCAGGCGGGCGGCGGATCTGTGCCACCTCACGCCCCTGAATGCCGATGTGCAAGAGATGTGTATCGGGGTTCCACGGCGTCGGGCCAAGGGAGACGCGGGTCGCAAAAGGCGCCGCGCCTGTTGGCGGTTGGTAGTCATAGTCAAAATAGTTGACCAATTCCTCCACCCTGACGCTGCCTGGCCGCGGCGCAACGCCCGACCTTAAGGCCTGGCGAACCCGCGCGTAGGCTGCGGTGTCAACATCGATGGAGAAGGTGGAGACGGGTTGTTCGCCCACCAGGATAACATCGGCGCGCGCCAGGCTGTTCTCTGTCGCTGCCGCAGACACCAGGGTGGGCCCTGGACCAACGTTTTCGCAAGAACTGAGCAGCGCAAAACTTAAGGCCAGGAACGCAGTCTGGATCGTGAAACGCCAAGCGGGCTCAAGAGTTGAGAGCGTCATCGTATCACCTTCATTTCAATGTCCCCTGCAACAAGTTACGCGAAAAGAGTTTGGCATGGAAGTTCTTTGTGCGCATGATCCACAAGTGACTCCGCGCTCTGAGCCGCTCGCAATGAGTTTTTCGTTGCGTTCAAGCGCCACTTGGGCTGCGCGCCCTCATGTCGGCAATTAAGGCTTTACACAAAGGTTGCGGATCCGACATGGATCGGATCAGCGCAGCCTTGAGGGGGGAGGCATTGAATAGGTCCATCCCCAGGGTTCGCAAGAGTCTTAGGGGGCCCCAATCGTTGCCAAAGAAACGATTGAGTTGATCGGTGGCCGCGCGCATGGCTTCGTTGTGGGGCCGCCGCCGTCGAGTATAGTCGGCTAGCACGAATTCGCTGCCCGCCGTCTTGTCCCCCAAGTTGCTCCCGACGGCGCGCGCCTGCGTCAAGGTGTCGATCAGCGCGCCGACGTCGGCCAAGGCAAGATTGAGGCCTTGGCCCGCCAGCGGGTGGATGCGGTGGGCCGCGTCCCCGACCAGGACAAACCCTGGTCGCCCATAGGCGCTGGCATGCGCGCTGCTGAGCGGGAAGGCGCGCAGGGCGGCAGGGTCCAAGTCCAGTTGCGTTTGGGCGAAGGTCTGAATGCGCTGCGGCAAGTCAGGCAGATGCTCCGCCGCGCGCCAGCGGTCCTTGTTGACCGACCAGACGAGCGAGGCTTGGCGCGGATCGGGCGCGGGCAGCAGGGCCAGGGGCCCCGAGGGCAAAAACACCTGCTTGGCCACGCCCCCATGATCCTCCGCTAGGTTTACCTGGGCCGTCGCGGCGACCTGTTCATAGGGCCAATGCGTCTCGAGGGGGCGCTGGGGCACGCGGCGCACCCACGCGGCCTCGCACAAAAGGGCCAGCCCGCCGCCGATGCGCTGGCTCAAGGCGCACGGGTCTTGCAAAGCCTGGTCGCTTACGGGGATCCCAGTCTCTGCGAGGGCGTCGGCGAGGGCGGCGCGTAACGGCGCGTTGGGGACAACGGCCCCCAAGGTCTGCGCTTTGGGGGCAGGGAAGTGGAGGCGCCCAGCGAGGGGCGCGCCGTTTTGGTCGGCGTGCCAAACGTTCAAGGCGGTAAGGGGGGCCGCAGGGATGTCTCGCACCCCAAGCTGGGTCAGGAACGCCAAGCTCGCAGGGCGCAGGGCCCAAGCGCGCGGATCGTCGGCAAGCGTTTGATCGTCGCGCCTGGGCCGCTGCACCAGATGCACCGCGAAGTCCAGCATGCGCAGCCCCAAGGCCAAAGTGTGCGCAACGGGACCATCACCGAAAATCACGAAGGGGGCGGGAGAGGCCATGGCGGTGCTCTAGCCGCCGAACGAGTGGTGAACCAGTCCTCAAATACTCGCGGAATCTTATGGCGCCTTTGTTCGTGAATTGCTCAATCTGCCGTTTTGAGGATTGGCAGGAAAAATCGTAGACCACCCCGTCAGACGTCGCCTGCCATCCCTCCAAGGGGGGAATTGGACCTTGCAGGGTCCAGGCCTTCGGTTCTTACTGCTGGTGTTCCGTGATGGATGCTGCGACTGCGCGCAGCATGACGTGTACGGGGTTTAGCGATCCCGTGAAACTGTCATTCAGCGCGAAGCGAAGTCGGAGACTCCCTAACCCGTTGTTTCCTTGCTGCGGTGGTCGGCGGAAATAAGCGTGATTGAGCGGTTCTCGAACAAGGATTACTTGATTTTGCCAGTGGGATAGGCCGACGAAAAGCCTAAAAAATAGGCAATTTTACTCAATCGCAAATGATGAAAAATTAGGCATTTTGCTGAGACGCGTGAGAGTTCTTAAATGGGAAACGCGCTAAAGCTATTGGCATGAATTTTGCTTGTCTCGGGTATGAACCTTCGCATGGCGTGAAGGGCCGAAGACAAGGAGACCAAGCATGAAGCTGGTAAGGGCGATTATTAAGCCATTTAAGTTAGAAGATGTGCGCGGCGCGCTGACCGAATTGGGCATCGCCGGCATGACCGTGGCCGAGGTCAAAGGCTATGGCCGACAAAAGGGGCAAACCGAGATCTATCGAGGCGCCGAATACGCCGTGTCCTTTGTACCCAAGTTACAGCTCGACATTGTGGTCGGGGATGACCTGGTGGACAAGACGGTTGAGGCCATCGTTGCCAACGCGGCGACGGGCAAAATCGGCGACGGCAAAGTCTTTGTGCTCGATTGTCATGGCGCGACCCGCATTCGCACGAGCGAAGTCGGCGACGCCGCGCTCTAACCCCGTTCTCCCTCAAAGAAGGATTTTTCTCATGATACATTCCACCAAACACGCAGCGCTGAAGGTCTTTGGCGCCCTGATCGGCGGGCTTGCCCTTGCCAGCGCCGCATCGGCACAAGTCACCGTCGAGGAGATGGAGGCCGCCATCGCGGCAGCGACGGGCGATAGTGCCTATGTTTTCAATACTTTCCTGTTCCTCTCGCAAGGATTGATCGTCATGTTCATGGCGGCGGGCTTTGCCATGCTGGAGGCGGGCTTTGTTCGCAGCAAAAACGTTTCGACAATTCTGCTCAAGAATATGTCGCTGTTCTCAATCGCGGGCCTCATGTACTACTTGGTCGGATACGGGGTCATGTATCCAGGCGACTTCAATGGTTTCATCGCCTGGTCAGGCATCTTGTACCAGGCCGACGTCAGTGCTGATCCCGCGAGTGGCTACGCCAAAATGTCCGACTGGTTTTTCCAGATGGTGTTTGTGGCCACGGCGGCCTCGGTCGTTTCGGGGACGGTGGCGGAGCGGATCAAACTTTGGCACTTTCTGGGGTTCGTTGTTGTCCTGTCCGCGCTGATTTACCCCATCACGGGGTCGTGGAAATGGGGTGCAGGGTGGCTCGACGCGGCAGGCTTTTATGACTTTGCTGGGTCCACGCTCGTCCACTCCGTCGGGGGATGGGCGGCGTTGGTCGGTGCCTTGATCGTTGGCCCGCGCCTGGGCAAGTACGCCAACGGCGGTGTAACGCCTTTGCCAGGGTCCTCCATGCCCTTGGCCGCGCTCGGGACCTTCATTTTGTGGTTCGGTTGGTTTGGGTTCAACGGCGGTTCGCAACTCGCCCTGGGCACGCCAGGGGACGCCAATGCCATCGCCAACATATACGCTAACACCTTCCTGGCCGCTGCCGCAGGCTGCGTTGTGGCCATGGGGGTTTCGCAGGCCCTCTATGGTAAAGTTGATCTAACCTTGGCCCTTAACGGGGTCATCGGGGGACTAGTTTCGATCACGGCGGGCCCTGAGTACACAAATTTGCTGGTGCCAGTGCTGATTGGGGCCATCGGGGGTCTCCTGATCCCCTTCTCTGTCCGGTTGCTCGATGTCCTCAAGATCGACGACGTCGTGGGCGCCATTCCCGCGCACCTAATTTGTGGGATTTGGGGCACTTTGGCGGTCGGCATTTTCTACGCAGAACATAATCTGGGGACCCAATTGCTTGGCCTTGTGTCGATCGGTCTGTTTGTCGTCGTCACGTCGGGAATCGCTTGGTCGCTTCTCAACTTGCTCGGCGGACTGCGTCCCAGCCAAGAACAGGAGATGGCGGGCCTCGACAAGACCGAGTTGGGCATCGAAGCCTATCCCGAATTCAGATAAGGTTCGAGAGTTCTGATCTTATCCCAGCGACGACCAGGAATGACTCCTGTACTCGCTGGTATAAGGCTGCGACTGCGGCCTCGAGATTAGCTAAGAAAGCGCGTCGGGGTATAAGCGGAGGTCCCGTCGCGCGGTCGGGCTGAGCGAACCTAGCGAGCGAGTAGAGACCGCGACAAAATGTGTCGGGCTGAGCGAGCGTAGCGAGCGAGGTGAGACCGCAACTCCAAAAAAAAAGCTAAAACGCGAAGCGTTTTTGCCGCAAGACTCAAAACGGCCAAAAAAGTGTCAACTTTTTTGGCCGTTGGTAAAAGAAGTCCTCGAAGGCGTTTTTAAGGAGCCGATGTGGATCAGCTATTTCCTTAAGATTTGTTCAACCTGTTGTAGAAACTCTGCTCTGGGGGTTGCCGCGAAAACTTCTAAGAAGGGGATGTTGGCCTTTTCTAGGGCGAGGCGTTTGACCGCGTCGCGCTTTTCGTAGGAGGCGTCCAATTGATGGCCTGTGCCCTGGTATTCAATGGCAAGCTTGGGCGCACCAGAGGCAGAAATGACCAGGACGTCAAGGCGTTTTGAATTGAAGGATTTGAAGGCCAGATCCCGCATTTCATTGTCGATGTAGTCCTGCCGTGTTCGCGGGCGTTTGATTTTGGGCGGGGTGCGCAAAAACGCACCAAGGGAGGTCTCGCATAAAATGCGGTAAGTTTGGCCTTGGTGACGCGACAAGTCCGCCAACTTGCGCTCTAGCGGCGCATAGACGGCGCCGTACATTTCTCGGTTCATGACCCGTGTCACGGGATTGATGGGGACTTTTGCGACAAAGTCTATTTGGTTGTCGTAGTCGCTAAGGTCCCGTTCTGCGCGCCACGCTCGCGCCTTTTGCGCCTTGCGTTCGGCCGCGCGCGCTTTGCTGCGAAGGGTGACATTCTGGGCGATCAGCAGCCAAATCGCCAGAAAGGCAAGGGCAACGACGGCGGCTAAGCCCTCGGACCAAGACGGCGATAGGGCGGCCCCATACCATAGAGGCCATGGGGTCGGGACTTGATTGACGAAAGCTAAAGCCATTCAACCGATCTACGAGACAGGAGAACGGCTTTAGGCCCGAACGTATATGTTGTGTTCATCGGCCCATTGTTCGGCGAGGTTTTGATACTCGTTGAACAACTTGTTGCCCGCAGCTTCGGAGCCATCTTTGTTGACCTTGGCGCGCAGAGCCTCGACAAAGGGTTTTGCCTCCCACCAATCAAGCACAAACCGCGATCGGTAGTAGCGCGCGTAAATCGGCGCAGATATGATGCTTTGTCGGATGCCGATTGAAATCAACTCGTAGTGGTTGAGCATCTTCAATATGGCTTGGAACTCTGGTGAGCCTGGCCGTTCTGAGAAACTGGCGAGGGTAGTCTCGGTGCGCAGTTTTCTGAACAGTTCGCGAACTTTGATGAAGTCGGCGTCCCACGCAGTTGTGTGAATTAGGTTAAGGGTCGTGACGTCGCGGCTGTTGCTGCGATTGGTACGGATGGCCCACCACGCAAGGACCCCCGCGACGAGGGCAGAGAACAGGACTGCTACGGGTTGGGCTGCAGGACTGGAGAGCGCTTCGATGACCCACGTCTGAGACCCGCCCGCGTCTGGCATGGGAACAGTTTTTTGGTTTTCAGACGAAGATGACAGCGGCGGTCGCCGCTGTCGTGTCTAAGCAGGGGTGGGTTAGTCCCATCCCTCGCGGCTAAGGTTCTGGGTGCTGAGAACTTTTTTCATGTTGCTATCCTCTTTGAGGTGGAATGAAGTAGGAGTAGGGGGGCTGGGGGGAGGGAGTCAAGCTTTGAATTGGTAGTGTGGCCGTCTTGGGGGGCAACGGTCTTGAAGAGCCATATAGGATTTGTGGATGGGCTGGTCAAGGATGGCAGGGGAATCGCACTTGAGAGTTGACAATTTGTTCTAAAGGGACTCGGCGGTCTCCATCACGAGATGGAGCCGACACATGCCCTTACTAGTCAATTATTTCAACGAGTTAGATGATCCTCGCACGAGCAATGCCCCACGTCACAAGTTCTGCGACTTGATGACGATAAGCCTTTTGTGCGCCCTATGTGGGGGTGAAACGGCAGTGGACATGGAACATTTTGCTCGCAGCAAGGAGGATTTTTTGCGCGAGTTTCTGGAACTTCCTCTGGGTTTACCCAGTCACGACGCATTTTCACGCCTGTTTCAGTTGATGAAGCCAGACAGTTTTCAGGCGTTTTTTGAAAAGTTTCAAGCTGATTTTGCAAACACTGATGAAAAGCAAAAGGCCATTGCTATTGATGGTAAGGAGTTGCGTGGGAGCTTTGATAAAGCTGCCAAGAAGTCAAACCTTAACCTGGTCACAGCGTTTGCCCATGGGGCGCGGTTAAGTCTTGGTATTACTCAAAGCGCTAAGGCAGGCAGTGAGATTTTAGCGCTGCGTGAGTTGATCCAGATGCTTGATATTCGTGGTATCACTCTTACCGCCGACGCCCTGCACTGCCAACGCGAGACCTGTGAACTGATCGCCGCTCAAGGTGCAGAGTATTGCATACAACTCAAGGCCAACCAGAAGGGGTTGATGAACGATATTCAGACCTTTATTGCAGACCCACAAACGATTTGGGCGAATGAGTACAGTTCCACGGATGCTGACCATGGCCGTATTGAGGAGCGCCGCTATAGAGTTTATGAGGTCCCAGATTATGTGACACAAACCCATGATTGGCCCCACCTTTCTGCTTTCGTCCATGTGTTGTATAAGCGTGAAGTTGATGGGAAAGTTAGCCAAGAAGAGCGGACTTATCTTATGTCAAAGCAGAGCACCGCTCAGGAGGCTGCCAATCTAATCCGTGGTCATTGGCAGATTGAAAATAGTTTACATTGGTCCCTAGATGTCGTGATGAACGAGGACTTCCATCGTGCGAGAAAGGGCAACGCACCTGCAAACTTTGCTGCCTTACGGCGCATTGCTTTGAACATCATAAAGGCTAACAACGACAAGTCCTCAAATCGCGTCAAGTTCAAACGCGCGGGATGGAGCAACGAGTTCTTAAAGACACTCATTCAAGGATTTTGAAGTGCGATTGCCCTGTCAAGGATGGGGCTTTGTCTCGACTTTTTGTTGCTGGGGTTAGCCGAGAAGGGTTTGCAGGAGGGGTATTACTACAGATATTATTGGACCACTTATGGCCAGGATCCCAGCATTCTTTTTTCCCCAAGTTTCGATATTCGATAAAAAGACCCTTACAATGCGCGACATGCGGGCAGCGAAGGCGTAGGCTTGTTGGGTGATGAGCCAGGTTTCTGTATCTATGTGCGCCTTCAATTTGATGGCGAGATCTCTAAGGGTCGCGAAGTTTTCTTTAAGAAGTGGGCGCAAGACTTCAGGTTCGGTGAGGGTTTCGAAAACTTCCTCGACCGTCGCCGCTGCTGCGGCAAGATCTGCTTGGGCAACTTGCTCTGCGCGCATGTTCTCGCGGGCTTCCAGCGCGGCCCGCACGGTGTCATCGGCCTGGCCCATATCGGCGGTGGCTGCGAGCAGGGTCAATTTGCTGTTCTGGACGTCGGCATCGTCAGGAATGTCGCCATCTCCAACGCGGCGCTCCAAGTCCCGCGTCAGGCGCTGGGCAGCGTCGTGGATGATGAGGGCGTTGTTTTGCCCCACCGCAAGTGCCCTGGATAAGTCTTGGGCCTCTAGGGAAAAGCGTTGGTCTCTTTTCCAGCGCGTTGCCAGATCCTCTAGGGAATAAAGGGCATTCTCCAGAAGTTTTGGCGCATCGAACGGCATGACTTGACTATGGATGAAGTTGTCGTCGTCATTGAGGTGAAAAGTCTCATTGAAGGGGGTTTGTTCTTCCAGAACCTCGGATTGGACTTGGGTCTCCGTAAAGAGGATCTTCTTCTCCTCTTCCTCCCCATCTACTTTTAACTCGGGCCAGTGGCTGGGGTGTTTCAGATGGGCTGGAAGCACAGTCCTCGAATCGCCCTTCATTGTGTCGAGCTGGCCCTGTGTGAGGCCTAGGACGGCGCTTAAGTCCGTGGGAGATTGGCGGTATGAAGCTGAAATACTAGTTGTTAATAGCCGCATAGATAAGACTCTGTTAGATCGGATATCTGCGTCCCTCAGGTCTGCGTCCCTCAGGTCCACCTCATTCAATTCTGCGCGCCTTAGGTCTGCGTTTCTCAGGTTTGCGCGGAATAGGTTTGCCTCCCGCAGGTTTGCGCCGCCTAGGTCTGCCTCCCGCAGGTTTGCGCCGCTTAGGTCTGCTTGCCTTAGGTCTGCGCCGCTCAGGCTTGCGTGCGTCAGGTCTGCATTCCTCAGGCTTGCACGACTTAAGTCTGCGTGGCTTAGGACTGCTTTCCTCCGCCTAGTTCTGTATGTTTTTTGGTGTTTTGCAACAAATTGATTCCAAGCTGCTGGACCTTTGAGGATAATCTCTAAGTGGTTATCATTTGCCACAGTCCCACCTTCCTCAGAGCAGGGTTTCTTTACCCAAGACCCGCCCGATGCACTTTAGGTCCGTGGTTTGGTCGATGTCGATGGGGGGGTAGTTGGCATTGGTGCTGATCAGGCGGCCGCGGTGGGGGCCTAGGGAGGCCCAGTCTTTGACCAGGATCTCGCCGCCGAATTTGAAGATGTAGGTCTTGCCCGTTGTCGGCTCGGTGTCGCCGAAATCGACGATGGCGTAGTCGTGGTCGGACAGCTTGGGCTCCATCGAATCGCCCCTGATCTCGACCGCGGCGATCTTGCCCTTGGCGATCTTGGCCATGCGCGCCGATATGGCGTGGCTGGCGTCGGTGATGCCCTCTATATCCGACTCGCCAAAGCCTGCCGAGGCGCGCGGCACCGTGAAGGCGGGCACCAGCACCAAATCCTTGGGCGCCATGAACCGGGCCTGGTCTTTGGAGTCGCGGAAGCCCGACGATGCGGGCTCCTCAAAGCCCGTGAGCAAGTACAAACTGCTCGTGCCCAGCGCCTTGGCGTAGAGGTTCAAGTCAGGCTGTTTGATGCCGCCGTCGCGCTCAAACTGTTTGCGGATGCGGTTGTCAGGCACGCCCGCACGGCGCGCAAACTCCGCGACCGATAAGCCTTGATCGCGCAGTAACTTGCGCACGCGAGATACAGAGGTTTCCATGGTATGACTTTAGGTCAGAAAAAAGAGTCCTGCATCTGAAAAATTGTCATGGACAACATATGACAAAATGTCATATATCTACTCCATGTCGCATTGTGTGTCGTTTCTTGATCCTGGAGTTCGCCCCGCCGTCTCGCGGGCGGCGGGAGCCTATTCAAGCCCCGCGATCTCGCGCAGCTTGGCGTTGAGGCGGGTCTGCCAACCCTTGCCGCCCGCCTTGAAGTGGGCGATGACATCGGGGTCGAGCATGATGCTGACGCGCTTTTTGCGCTGCGCCGCCAACAGGGGCGGGCGGCCGCGAAACGCGTTTTTGAAGAAATGTTCGTCCAGCTCAGGAACTTCATCGTATGGATCGAACGGATATTCATTGGAGGAGGGGGGCTTTGTTGCGCCCATAGGATTGTACCTCTCTTTGGTTGGCCTTGCGCAGGCTAATCACCCGTATTCTGTCGCCGCGCTGGCACCATGCGAAAGCGCAGAGGCGATCTTGAATGGGCGCGAGTGTATGAAAACGGACTTCGCCATAATCCTTGCGTGTATCCACGCTGGTAACGGCCTGGTCCCATTCCACAAGGGCGACATCAGCAAAATCAAGACCACGGTGCCTGAGCGTCCAGTCCCGCTTTTCCTTATCCCATTCGATCACCCCAGCCACCTAGCGTGGCGGCTCTGGGAACGCAATAAACGTATATATAAAAAATTAGTTCATTTACCGCATGGCGCGGGGATTTCGTCGCCAAGGAGCGCAGGCCATGAGCGTTGAGGTCATGAGTCTGGTATTCAAGAGCCGCGTTGACCTGAGCCCTGCCCAGCACTGGACGTTGCTGGTCTTGGCCGACTTTGCCGACCAAGACGGCAAAAACGCCTGGCCTGCGACCGCGACCATCGCCATGCGGTCGCGCCTAGGCCTGCGCACCGTCAAGCGCGCCCTGGCCGACTTGCGCGCCAAAGGCCTCATCGCCGTGCAAGCGCCCGCCAATACGCGGCATAAGTCAGTGACTTACGCCCTGAACTTAAGCCGCCTGCACAAGGGCCAGAGCGGCACGGGGGCCAGGGGGGCACGGGGGCGGCCTGAAACACGTGCCAAGCTGGCACCGAATCCACCCGATTCTCCCCCTACACCTCTAGCGCTGGCTTCCGTCCAAGAAGGTTTGATCCCGCCGCTCGACCCCGACCAGATCCCCGCGGAGTTGCTGACCAAAGCCCTCGGCGATGGCTGGAGCCCGACCAAGGCCCGCCGCGAGTGGGAGCGCTTTGCCTACCATCATCTTGAGCGCGGCACCGAGCCTGTGCCGCACAAGGCCACAGGCCGCGTCACCTGGGCCCGTCACTGGGCCACCTGGCGCAGCAATACCCAACGATTTGAGGACCGTGACCATGGACCAACGACCCACGCCCGCCCTCGCGCCGCCCGCCCGTGGCGCCAGCCCAGAGCCGCGCGCGCTGGCGCAGCGAGCCATGGCTTCCTTCGGTTCTTTGCCGACGGTGCGCCATGCCAAGGGCAGCGCGGCCCTGTGGACGGACAGCCCGACATCGGACCCGCAGACGGTCACCGAACTCTCGACCTTAGCGCCCGAGACCTTGGAAGCGGACATGGCGCGCCTTGAGGCCCTGCTGACTTACGGTGTGGCGGTCGATCGGCAGGAGTTCGGCCAAGACGTCGCCTTGACTCTCGCCAAGCCCGCCCAGGACAGGAGCGATTTGGGTGGGGAAGCCTACGCCGCCTTGCTGTGGGAGAGTTTCCATGGCCTGCCTCGGTGGGTCGTCCAGACAGGCGTGCGGCAAGCCTGCAAGCACCTGGTTTGGCGGCCCCAACCTAGTCCTCCTCACCCTCTAAATTGGGGGGTTGCGTAGGGTTCGTTTTTTTGATTCGCTGTGCCCCTTAACAACAACAGGGAGCCAGTGACATGGCAAATAAGAGATATGTGGTTGATCTGACTACTGAGGAACGCGAGACCCTTTTGTCGAAGATCAGCAAGGGGCGTTTGTCCGCGCGGGCAAACTTGAAGGCGCGGATTTTACTCAAAGCTGACACAGGTCCTCAAGGAGAGGGTTGGACGGACCAAAGAATTTGTGAAAGCCTTGAGACTTCATCCTCGACAGTTGCTCGGGTTCGTGAAACCTTCGTGTTGAAGGGCCTTGAAGCCGCGCTTGCTCGTAAGCAGCGGGTGCATCCTGCAGTGCAGCGGGTATTTGACGGGGAAGCTGAAGCCAAGCTGATCGCGTTGGCCTGCTCGCAACCCCCTGAGGGCTACGCGCGTTGGACGACCCGTTTGTTAGCCCAAAGGGTCGTCGAGCTTGAAATTGTTGACAGCGTTCATTTCAACACCGTGGGTAGGACATTAAAAAAAACGAACTTAAGCCTCACCGCAGCCGCTACTGGGTGATCCCACCCAAGGAGAACGCAGCCTTTGTAGCGGCGATGGAGCATGTTTTGGCGGTCTATCAGCGCCCACGAGATCCCAAACGACCGCTGATCTGCTTGGATGAGGCGGCCAAGCAATTGGTAAGTGAAACACGCCTGCCCATTCCCATGGCTCCCGGTCGCACAGCACGCCATGATTATGAGTACAGGCGCGCTGGCACCGCGAACATTTTTATGGCGTTTGCGCCCCTGGAAGGGAAACGTCACCTCAAGGTTACCGCCCGTCGTGCTAGAGCCGATTATGCCCATTTCCTAGAAGATCTCAGCGATAGGCATTTTGCGGACGCTGAGAAGATCGTGCTCGTCCAAGACAACCTCAACACACACGCCACAGCGTCCTTATATGCAGCCTTCCCGCCTGAAAAAGCCCGCCGCATCGCCGATCGCTTCGAGTGGGTTTTTACCCCAAAACACGGCTCCTGGCTGAACATGGCAGAGGCAGAGCTGTCCGTCCTCTCGCGCCAATGCCTTAAGGAGCGCATCGAATCTCAAGACGAACTGGCATCCGATATCAAAGCCTGGGAGACACAACGAAATCAACAAGTCGCAATCGCAAACTGGCAATTTACAAACGAAGACGCGCGCGTGAAACTCAGAAAATTGTACCCGTCAGTTTGAGAGATTCGAAGGACTAGGGAAATCACCGATTTCTTCCCCATCGAGTACCGCCGCTTGCAAGCCTGGAAACTCAATCTCTACCTAGCCTTGGTCAAGGCACGGGCGGCGGCGAAGCCAGACCCAAGTCGCAGTGGGTTGAAGGCCGAACGCCAAGCGCGCCTGGCCCTTATGAGCGCCGAAGATCGGGCGCGGTTTCTAGCCCTGGAAGCGGCGGGCGATTTCGCCGCCGCTGCGCGCATTTCCATCACCTATCGCAACGGAGCGTGCGCAGATGGCCCCGCTTCGGATTTTCGTTCATCAAGCAAAGGAGCCCGCCCATGAAGCCTGCCCGCAAACGTACCAGTCATCAACGCCGTCGTGCCAAGGCCAAACTTCAGCAAGCGACGTGCCTTGACCCGCGTCGCGAAGCGGGGATTCGTCAAGTCCATGAAACGGGGAGGGCGCTGGTGCGCCAGGCCAAGGCCGCCGTTCCGCCAGAACAAAGAACGGCCATCATCGTTGAAGACAATGGCCAAGGGGTCGCCGCGCGTAAGATGCCCAGGCCGCTTGATCGCCTGTTTGTCCGCAGTCAACTGGCCAAAACCGAGGATCA
The DNA here is from genome assembly GCA_965229645.1 of Alphaproteobacteria bacterium. GTDB lineage: Bacteria > Pseudomonadota > Alphaproteobacteria > UBA7985 > UBA7985 > CAXQZM01. The sequence goes on along the minus strand of OZ245893.1, from coordinate 1,340,001 downwards.
AAACGCGGGGCTCTACATGGCGGGCAAGTGGCTGGAAGGGCTTTGGCAATTTGTCCAGACCCCCAACATCAGCACCGTCCGCTGGGACGGCCTAGGCGGCGGCGATCAGGAATTTGAGCTGGTCGAACGCAAGCTCCATGCCCGTCAGGTCCTTGAGAATACCATTGCGGTTTGCGGCGAGCATTGGCCCGTTTTGGAGCGTGTCGTCTGCCGCGGCCTGCCCGTGGAAAAAAAGGGGAGGGATTGCCACCGCCTACGCGGCTTGCAAGCGGCGCTCAACTTTCTGCGCGACAAGCATTTGGTGCGCAGGTATTGATCGTCGCTGCCGTAGTTCTTGCGCGCGGATGCCAAGCCCGAAGGGCGCAAGGAATGTTCGTGTTCAAAAAGCGCAGGCGGGGCTTTGAGCGCGCTCTGCGATGCAAAACGAAGGGAGCGCAGCCTGCGGAGCGCTCGAACCCGCGCGCGAGAGTCGTTGAAAACGACCCGTGGTATTATTGTGCTGGAAAAATGAATTCTCAGAACTTATATTTGAGGGAGCAAGAACGGGCCTTATTTGTCTTAACTTAGGAGAGTAGGGAGTATGACGCACGAAGAACAGCGGCTTGCAGACGACAAAATGCGCGCGGAAATCGCGAAGTTGTTCGCGGAGACGGCCAAAATCACCACGGATCGACTGTGGCAACCCATCGCGGTCATTGCGGGTATTCTCGTCGCGGTTTCGACGGTGACGGGAACGTTGCTTGGGGTGTTGCTCTAAAGCTCAGGGCGAGGCTGGCGCTTACGATTAGGGGCGGCGAGCAAAGGAGCGATGTGTTTCATGGGATAGGTTGTTTTTTTCTAGGATCTATTCCTACACCCCTAATCAACGCCCAAAAAAGCTGACACTTTTATGATCGTTTTGTGTCTCGCGGTAGAAACGCTTCGGGTTTCGGCTTTTTAGGGTTGCGGTCCCTATTCGCTCGCTATGCTCGCTCAACCCGACCGCAAGACGGGGCCTCGCTTATGCCCCGAGGCGCTTTCTTAGCTTGCCTCAGGGCCGTGTGTTTCGGGCGCGGGCGTTCCCTTCGGGCTTGGAGCCCGCTCCGCATGTCGCAGTCGCGGCCCTATACCAGCAAACAAAAGAGTCATTCTCAATCGCGCCGCTGGTATTCAAAGATACCCCTTTGCCGTTTGAGGTCTAGGTCAAGGGTGGAGGTGTTTTATGAGACAAGTCTTATCGGCGGTTCAGCAGGTGTTGGTTTCGCTGGTCTTGGTGGCCGCCGTTGCTGCCCTGTGGGTTTGGGTGTTTCCCGACACGCGGCTGCTGGGTTGGTTTGGGCTCGATCGGTTTGCGGCCCAAGAGGCCAGCCCTGGCGATGTTGGCGGCGGCGGGTGGGGGCGCGGTGGGCGGGCGGCGCAAGTTGTGACCGTGCCCTTAGAGCCAACCCAGGTCGAGCGCCGTTTAACTGCCTTGGGCGACGGTCTGGCCTTTGCCAGTGTCGATGTGGTGAGCCAGGTTGGTGGCACCGTCGCGGAGATTCTGGTGACGTCCAACGCCACGGTGCGCGACGGCCAAGCGCTGATCGTTTTAGAACAGCAACGCCAGCAACTCGCGATTGATCGCGCCGAACAGGAACTGGCCCGCGCGCAGCGGGATTTGGCGCGGGCTCAAGACTTGCGCCGCCGCGGCGCGGGCACGGCGGTGACGCTGCTGGAGGCTGAAGATCGGCTGCGCAACGCGGAGCTGGACCTGCGCGAACGGCAATTGGACCTGGCGGATCGTACCCTGCGCGCGCCGATTGCGGGGCGCGTCGGGCTGCTGACATCGCTTTCCCCTGGGATGCAGGTGCAGGCGGGCGTGCCCCTTACGCAGATTGCTGTCACCGCGCCCTTGCTCGTCGTGTTTAATTTGCCCGCGCGTGCCTTTGGGGAAGTGGTGGAAGGGCAGGAAGTCATGTTGCGGCCCCTGGCCGATCCCACGGCCCAGCTTGCGGGCCGCATCTTTGCCAAAGACGCGCAGGTGGACCCCGCCACCCGCACCTTCATTGGCAAGGTACAGATCCCCAATGCCGACGGGTTCTATCGCCCTGGTATGGCCTTTGAGCTGGACCTGCGCTTGCCCGGGCAAGCGGCCTACGCGGTGCCGCCTGTTTCGGTGCGTTGGGATGATCAGGGCGCCCACATTTGGCTGGCGCGTGAAGGCAAGGCCGTCAAGCGCCCCGTGGAGGTTCTGCAAATCGAACAAAGGCGTATCTTGATCGCCGCCGATGTGTTGGACGGCGATCAAGTGGTGAGCGAGGGCATGACGGCGCTGCGGCCAGGCCAAGACCTGCGCAGCGGCGGTGGCCAGGGTGGCGGTGGCCAAGGCGGTGGCTGGCCCCGAATCGAGGGCGGCGGTCAAGGCGGTGGTGATCGAGGCGAGGGCGCGGAGGGCTGGCCCAAGAGCGGGGGAGAGGGTCGCGAAGGGGGCGAGCGTCGCCGTGAAGACCGGCCGAGTGGCACGGGACGGCCATGACCCAAGCCTTCATCGCCCTGTTCGTTCGACGGCCGATTTTGGCCCTGACCGTCAATGCCTTTTTGCTGATCGCTGGGTTGGCGGCCCTGCAACAAATTGAGATCCGCGAGCTGCCCAGCGTCGAGCGGCCGATCATCACCATCGCCACCGCCTACGCGGGGGCCGCGCCCGAAACCATCGATCAGGAGATCACCGCGCCGATCGAAGCGGCGGCGGCAGGTTTGGACGGGTTGATTTCCGTGGCGTCGCGGTCGCGCTTTGGCAGCAGCCGTGTGACGCTGGAGTTCGACAGCCGACTTGATCTGAATGTTGCCCTGGCCGATGTGCGCGATGTTCTGGACCGTCTGCAAAACGATCTGCCCGACGACGCCGACACGCCGACCGTCATCAAAGCCGATGCCGACGCGCAGCCGATCCTGCGCCTGGCGCTTACCGCACGCGCCCAAACGCCCGAACAGCTAACCCAAGTTGCCGAACGCCAAGTCTTGGATCGACTGCGCGCCATCGAAGGCGTGGCCGATGTGCAAGTGTTCGGCGCGCGCGCGCAGATATTTCGGGTCGATCTCGACTTTCGTCAAATGACCGCGCGCGGCCTTGACCTGACCCAGATCAGGCGTGCCTTGCAAAGCGCCGCGCTTGACGTGCCGACGGGGACGCTCGACACCGAGGGCAAGAGCCTGACCGTGCGCGCCAACGCGCCGATCGGCGACGCTGCGGCCCTGGCGGCGCTGCCGCTCGGGGACGGCATGCAGCTCGGCGACGTGGCGACGGTCTTGCTGGGCCCGGGCGATACGACCACTTTTTTGCAAGCCAACGGCCAAGTTGGGATCGGCCTGGGCTTGCTCAAGCAAGCGGGCGCCAACACCCTGGCGATTTCGCGCGCCGTGCACGAGGAAGTGGCGCGTCTTGCCCCGCTGTTGCCTGGCGATACGCGCCTGTTCGTAACGTCGGACGACGCGCGCTTCATCAACGGGTCGATTGAAGAAGTGCTAAAGACGCTGGCCATCGCCATTTTGATCGTCGTCCTTGTGATCTTCTTGTTTTTGTGGAGCGCGCGGGCGACTCTGATTCCTGCTCTGACCATGCCCATCGCCTTGATTGCGACCCTTGCGGGGCTGTACTTGGCGGGATTTTCTATCAACATCTTGACCTTGCTGGCGCTGGTGTTGGCAACGGGCATGGTAGTCGATGACGCCATTGTGGTGCTGGAAAACATCATGCGCCTGCGTGGGCAAGGCCTTGGCCCCAAGGCCGCCGCCGTCGCCGCCACGCGCCAGGTGTTCTTCGCCGTTTTGACCACGACACTGACGCTCGCGGCGGTTTTTATTCCGTTGTCGTTCTTGCCGGGGCAAGCGGGCGGCTTGTTCCGCGAATTTGGCTTCACCCTTGCCATCGCCGTCGGCCTTTCCTCGCTCATCGCCCTCACGCTGTGCCCCATGCTCGCGAGCGTCTTGCTCGACGATGCCGACGCTGCCCAAGGCAAGGCGCAGACGGTGGGACTTGGCACCTGGATCGGGTCTTGGGTCGGGCGCTTTGGGCGAGCCTTTACTGTGGGTTACGTTTGGACCTTAAAGCAAAGTCTCGCCAACCCCCTGGTCGTGGTGACGGCGGTGGCGCTGGTCTGCTTCAGCGCTGTGGGCGTTTATGAAGGCCTGCGCCAAGAACTGACCCCGCGCGAGGATCGGGCTGTTGCCCTCTTGTCTTTGAGTGCGCCGCAAGGGGTTTCTACCGACTACACCGCGCGCAAGGTCAAGGAAGTCGAGGCGATTTTGGACCCTCTGGTCGCAGCGGGCGAGGTACAGAACGTCTTTTCCATCGTCGGGCTCGGAACGGGCAATCGCGCCTTCATGGTCTTTACCCTGGCGCCATGGGGGAACCGCAGTCGCAGCCAAGATGCCATCGTCGGTGACATCAATCGGGGGCTATTCGGGATCGTCGGCATTCGGGCCTTTGCTATCCAGCCCAATTCGCTCGGCATTCGTGGCGGCGGGCGCGGCCTGAGCTTTGCCATCACTGGCGACGACTACGACCAGATTCTGGGCCGGGCCGAGGCTTTAGCCGCAGCCTTAGAGGCCAACCTTGCTTTTGGGCGGGTCAATGTCGAATTCGAAGCAACGCAGCCGCAACTCAGCCTCGTCATCGATCGAGATCGTGCCGCCGACTTGGGCGTCGATCTGGCGGCGCTCGGGCCGATCCTGCGTGCGCGCCTCAGCAGCCAAGACGTCGGTACGCTGTTTGTGGGCGATCAGACGTACGATATCGAACTGCTCTCCACCCAGAACCCGATCAACGACCCGAGTGATTTGGAGAACGCGACGGTTCTCACTTCAGCGGGTCAGGCCGTGCCGCTTTCAAGCTTTGTGCGCGTTGAAATTGGTGCGGTGGCGAGTGAATTGACCCGTCAAAATCAACGCCGCGCCATCGAAGTCACCGCTGGACTAACGCCCGCCTTGCCGCTTGGGGCCGCCTTAGCCGAAGCGCGCGCCTTGGCCCTGCCTTTGTTGGCCGCCGAAAACCAGTTCTTCGCCACTGGCGAGGCCGCGGAGCTAGAAAAAACCAACGCCACTTTGGTGTCGCTGATCGCCATCACTGTGCTGCTAATCTTTCTGGTGCTGGCGGCGCAATTTGAGAGTTTCAGTGCCGCACTCGTGGTTATGCTTACCGTACCGCTGGGTGTCGCCTGCGCGATCTTTGCCTTGGGGTTCTCGGGCATCTCGCTCAATATCTACAGCCAAGTCGGTCTGATTTTGCTGATCGGGATTATGGCCAAGAATGGCATTTTGATCGTCGAGTTTGCCAACCAGCTGCGCGACACGGGTGCCAGCGTTTACGAGGCCATCCTTGATTCCGCAAGGTTGCGGCTGCGGCCCGTGCTCATGACCCTGTTCTCAACCGTCTTGGGCGGGCTGCCGCTGGTCTTGGCGAGTGGTGCAGGCGCTGAAGCGCGCGCCTCGCTCGGCTGGGTGATCGTTGGCGGATTGGGTTTGGCGACGCTGGCAACGCTTTACCTGACGCCCCTTGCTTACTATGGGCTCGCGCGCTTTGCCAAGCCGCGCGCGCACCAGGACGAGCGTCTACAAGCAGAATTGGACCATGCGGCCCAGATGGGGGAAGATCGCGGACCCAAAGTGAGACCGCACTTAAAAGCGTCGAGCTGAGCGAGCGAGGTGAGACCGCTACCCCGCAAGCTGAAACGCGAAGCGTTTCGGTTGCGAGACACAAAACAGTCATAAAGGCGTCAACTTTCATGACCGTTGGCATCAGTCGGGCTCACGACTTCGATTCCTAAACGGGACTCAAGGGGTCGTTCCAGATTTTGTGAATGCGTGTCGGTTCGATCTTGTAAAGTTCGCTCATAATTCATTTTTTGTTCAAAAACTGGTTGACAAGCGGGCAACTTGCGTGTAAGGTAAGTCTTATTGGTAAGGCGCGTGTCCAAGCTAACCTGTTCAGGTGTTCGGATCGGGTCGTCGGGCGTTGGAATTCTGTAAACAAGGATACATGTGCCGCAGTCTCTGCGACACTAACGCGGATTCCAAGTCGATTGGAACAATTGATGTTGGAACGACGCGCGCCAACAGGGGATTTAAGGCCACTCAGCCGATTCAACACAAGTGCGAACGTTGCAACGTAAAAATTTGAATCGACTTTTAAGGTTATGACTGGAACGATAGAAATGATCAAGAGAATGGTTTTCAACCCTACCTTTGGGTGGATAATTTTCTTCGGAATTATCGCGATTCTCACCCTTATTGATGGTCTAATTGGTAACTATTATATCAACCAAGTTGTAACCTACTATACGCCCTATGGGGGCGGTATTTTTAAACGAATTTCTGAGCCTCTTATGCCTCCCTCTTCTTTCTTGAAGATTTACCTTCTTATTCTTCTCATGTTCAATTTAGGGGCGTTTGCTTCATTTAGATATAGTAAGTTTCTCTGTCTTGTTTTATTCGTTCTCAAAGCTGTTCTATTATATCTTCCCATATTTATATGGGCTGAAGGGATGTAGATGATGGAAGCATGATTGCAAGTGTTCCAGCAGTTTCTGAAAGATAAGGGTTGCAAGTCCTGTATTTCAAGATCGGGGAGACGCCAGAACAATTCCTAAGGAATTTGAAAGATTTGCAACCCTCCCAGAAGTACCGTTTCTTCCATCGAAACTTTCAACGCAAGAAGGAAGTTAAAGAGATTGGCATCTAGGTTGGGGAAACCATCGGGCGCACTCAAAGCCTATGAGTGACACCAACACATATGGTAGAGATGGGTTTTGGAGTGAACCCTAAAGATACAAAAACAGGGAAAAAATAACGAAAAAATGCGATCTAAATCAGGGACTTTGAGCGTCCTATTCCCCGCTCAAAGATCACCAAGTCTTCTTGGGAATTCGCCAATCAATCCCTTCCAAGAGCATGGAAAGCTGGGTGGGTGTCACGCTGATCTTGCCATCCTTGGCGGCGGGCAAACGAACCGCCCTCTTTCCAGGCGCTTGGTGAAAAGACAAGCTCCCCCACCAAATGATCTTGAGTAGGTCCCCGCGCCGCCCTCGGAATAGGAACAAGTGACCACAATAGGGATCAAGCTTCAAAACCGCTTCTGTTTGAGCGGTTGGGGTGTTGAAGCCACGGCGCATGTCGGTGACGCCCGCCGCTAGCCAGACCCCGTATGTTGGAGTTCGCGGGGATCAATCGGATAACCCTTCAACCAAAGCCAAAATCGCCGCCAAGTTCGTTGCTCCCTGAATCAGGACGCGACGACCATCGTTCAAAGACAGATCAACACGCAAGGCATGGAGACTGCCCTGATAACCGCGCGCCTCCGCAGGGGCTGATACCAGCGGTCATTAAGAATGACCCTTATGTCCGCTGGTATAAGGGCCGCGACTGCGGCCCCCGTAGCGGCCCCGAGATGAGCTAAGAAAGCGCCTCGGGGTATAAGCGAAGGCCCCGTCGGAGGCGAAACGCGAAGCGTTTCTGCCGTGAGACACAAAACGGCAAAAAAAGGGTCAACTTTTTTGGCCGTTGGTATGAAACATGAGACTGGCGGACTTCTGCCTTCATTCGAGCAGGCGCAGGGTCTGAAGATACGGATACTTCGTAAAACGCTGACCCCGCAACCTCACCGTTGCCCCCATGGGGCATATCGCTCCCAGACCCATGACATCCCCTAAAACGCGGGTCCCTGAGCCAGCCGTGAAGCATGGTCGCGTTTAGCGCATATCGACGCGCCGAAACACCTGGAACCCTAGCTTGATCGCAGATCTCTAGCTTCTCCGAAACGACCGACGTCGACATTTGACCCGATCCAAACTCACCTGTTCCCTTGAGTGTTCACTTAGCTGAGCGGGTAATCGGCAAGCTAAATCATCAGCGCTGGAGCGCCTATAGCGGATGCCTACGGTCAGCACTCACACGCAAAAAGAGCAAAATTGAGCGAAAGCCGCGCTCTGGAATAAGAAAATCAAAAGGGAGGAATGAGATCATATGTCAAGAAATCACCTAAATCACCCAAATCTACACGGCGAATTCGATGGATCCACAATTCTCGACAGACAACAGCACTTTGTAGAACTCGGAGATTCTGGAGAGGATGGTTCAACAATTGGTGGTTTCTTCGTCGATGGAACTTCATTGCCTTTAGTTGAAGAGGAAAACTGGGGAATCGAGGCAAGCATTCCTGCGCCAGTTGCGAGTTTACTTGATATGCCAGTTGACAGATATGATATAGTTGGTGGTAAGCTCAAACTTGGACCACTTGGTCTTAACGCTAATATTTCCCAATCCCCAAGCGATGAAACAGTTACTGCCTGTCTGGGTGCCGGATTGTTTGGTCATCTTGACAGTTGTGTGGATATTGGATGGGATGGTCGGTACCCTACGGTTAGCAACTATGAGTATAATGCCTCCGCTCAAGCTGGAGTTGGCGCAGAATTCGAACTCTTGGGGGTTCCAATTGGCTTAAATGCAGACGTTATTTACGATGAAGGGAGCATTGCTGGATCGGCTAATGCAGATACACCTTTGTTAGGAATAGGTTCCCACGTGAGTGTTCCCATATCATTTGGTAACCCATTAAATGAATTGGCAGAACTACATAGCTACGCAGAAAACTATCTGAGGTGGATTTATTTTGGCAAATATCTCAAATAAACGCCCTAAACTTCTTTCGCACTATTGGCAGTAAAGTGCCCCACTCGATACCCATATATCAATCCGCCAATCAGCAAACACTTCTTTGAAGCGCTTCGCCTCGCTGCGCGGACGCTCGGTTTCCCAGGTCTTGCAAGCTTATGGCTCGAACTCCATGACTATCCCAGTTCCTCCACCAACTCCAAGACCGGGAACTTTACTATTAAATGCGTAGCGCGATAATCTGGTTGAGAGCTGCGCGACAATCAGGATGAGAGTCCTTGGTCATGACGTTGGCGGAGGTGGCGGATTGTTCCGTCAGGATCAAGAGTTCTGGTTTTTGTGGAGTTTGCGTTTTGAGCGAGGCGTCCAGACCATTTTGTTTATTCGGCAGAACGGCGTCGATAGCTATCGACAGTCATCTCGAAGATTATAGCGTGGTGTACGAGCCTGTCGACCGCCGCCAATGTCATGACCGGGCCTGGGAAGACTGAGTTCCATTCTCCTGGGGGCTGGTTTGCTGTTATGAGCGTGGATCGTCGTTCGTATTGTGCGCTGATGAGTTCAGACAGCACGCTCGTTTCGGCTTGATCCTTGGTAACTTATACCAGCGGCGACTTAAAATAACTCTTATGTTCGCTGGTATAAGGGCCGCGACTGCGGCCCCCGTAGCGGCCCCGAGAATAGCGCGAAAGCGCCTCGGGGTATAAGCGAAGGCCCCGTCGGAGGCGAAACGCGAAGCGTTTCTGCTGTGAGACATAAAACGGCTAAAAAAGTGTCAACTTTTTTCGCCGTTGGTATTAGGTCATATCATTGAGGTGAGAAGGTGGAATTTATTGAGCTTTGCAATGGCGCTTTCAAGTGGGAGAGCGCCCCGAGTCTGCTGGGAATTCTGAACTAGATCTACTGTTTAGGTAAAGAGCATGCGGTGTCCCTTTTTGACATGGGACAGGCCAATCACAGAACCGAGATGCGACTTACCGGTGCCAGGCGGGCCGAACAAGAGAATGTTGTTGGCTTTATCGATCCAACTATCGCCTGCAGTGAAGGCGTTGACATGGAGCTTGGACAGTATGGGGGCGGATTTTAAGTTGAAGGTCTCAAGCGTCTTTGCTGGCAGCAATCTGGTTTGGGCTAAATGCCGCTTGATGCGTCCGTGTCAACAACGCTTTAATCTTGCCCCCCAGCAACGGGGAGCTTTTGACCCGCTGCTAACAAGCGGTCATGTTCGGCCAATTCATGCTCGGTCAAGGCGCTGAGAACGTGTGCAGTGGGCCAGCAGCCTTCTTTATTGACCTGTTCGGCAAATCGCGGTCAGAGGGCTTTGATGGTGGGCAAGCGCAGTTCGCTCAGAGCCAAGTTCAGGCGAGCGGCGTCTGTCTGGGGCAATGTCATGGTGTCACCTCCAGAATGGGCTTGGTACTGCCTTGGGAACGGCGCACATCATAGGGGCTGAAGCTCGCGATTGATGAACTTCTGACTTCATCCGAGCAAACGCAGGGTCTGAAGACACGGGCGGTTCATAAAAGGGCGACCCCGCAACATCACTGTCGCCCCCATAGGACACATCCTTCCCAAACCCAGGACTTCCCCCAAAAAGCGGATCTTTGAGCCCTCCGTGGAGCATGGTTGCGTTCAGCGCATACCGACGCGCGACTTGCGCCACCGAAACACCTGGCTTGATCGCAGATCTGTAGCTTCTCCGCAGCCGACCAACGTCGACGCTTGACCCGATCCAACATAACTTGCCCCATTCAAGTGTCCGCTCAGTTGAGCGGACGCTTAGCAATCTACATCGTCGGCGCCAGAGCGCCTACAGCGGACGCTTACGGCAAAGACATTCACGAACTTGCGCCAAACATGGGCCATACAGGCCACCTCATGGGCCTTTTGCTCACCGAATAGACCATTGAAGCCTGAATAGCCATCGACATGGACCCAGCCTTTGTAGTCTTTGAGATGCGCGACGTGATGTTCGCTCTTGCGATCCTTGTTGAATTGATACCAACGGTCATAAACGTTGACACTTTTATGTCCTTTTTGGGTTGCGGTCTCTACTCGCTGGCTATGCTCGCTCAGCCCGACGCTTTTTGTTGCGGTCTCTACTCGCTCGCTGCGCTCGCTCAGCCCGACCGCAGAACGAGGTCTTCACTTATGCCCCGAGGCGCATTCTTAGCTGTTCTCGGGGTCGCGTGTTGGGAGTGCGGGCGTTCCTTGCGCTCTTCGGGCTTGGTGCCCGCTTGGGCCGCCGCAGTCGCGGCCTTTATGCTAGCGAGCAAAAGAGTCATTCTCAATTCTCGCTGGTTTTATGTGATCTTTTCGTTGGTATAACCCTTAGTAAATGTTAGTTAGGAGATGTATCTCATGCCTCATTCTTATCCACCAAAAGGAACAATTAATAATCCATATAAATCGGATGATTTTACGCCAGGTATTGCGCTTGAATATTATAGGAACGGACGTGTAGATGAACATGGAAATAAGGAGCCAATCTATGTAGATATGGCATCGCACATGGTCGAGGGAGGTGGTGGTGACGTTCTTAAATTAGGCGGTATTTCAACCCAATTATATGAAAATCTACAAGGTTTGCCCCCTGGAACACGGCTTCGATTTGAGACTTCATCTGAAGAATTGCAAACTAATCCTGATGCACAAACAGCAAAGACACGTCATAGCAACTATTTGAATCTACTCAATCCTGATTTCTTTTCTGATGTTTATGTGTGGGGCCGGGGATCAGCTGGGTTCAGAGGTGATGTCGTCATCAATGGGGATGGAACCTTCGATCTTAGAGGTCAGCTAAGACCCTATGACGAAGATTTTGATTTTGAAGGTGCATACGAAGACGGCGATTTAAGAGCGTGGATTGATCCTTTTGAATGGGCGCGATGGGGAGCAAAACTACACGCGGGACTTGGTCAGGGATACGAGATAAAATTTGTTGGTGATGAGGGAAGAGCTGTAGATGGAACCTATAGTTTTACTTCCAATCACTTTGGTATGACACCCCATCTCTATAAGATCTATTGAGGTGAATTTCACCATTCTAAGGCAAAAAGGAATCCCTGTAAAACTCAATCTAGCGAAAAGTTGCAAGGCTTGATAAAATAGAATTTACCAGAGTTCCTCCCATATCTTATATAGTAGCGGTTGTCGATAAATACCCTTATCTCGATCAGGTTTTGTCCAAAACCAACGTATGAGATGAGCAATTAGGACGGCATGTATAGGTCCAATAAAATATATATATAGATACGAAACAAATCCGTATATACTATCGCATGTAAAGAGAAATCTACCTTCTGATCCATCCAATGATGGAATCCATTCTGGTTCTGCGTTGCAATAAATAATCTGAGAGACTATAGTGTAAATTGTGTGAACGAGCGGCAAAATACCAATGGAGATCGCAACGAACCGATGAACAAACCGGTATGATAAAAACATCAAAATATAAATAAGAAACGTAGTGATTGCAACATAGGCAAGACCCGTTATGAGAAAACCAGATGGTAGCATTTGAAATTTCCTTTGTTGAAGTTCTCAATGGCCCTAAGTGATTTTGAGGTTCCGATCAAGTCTTGATTGAGAAAGTTGATTTCTTCGAGAGTTTATCGAGATAGTAGTTGCCTCACAATCGCGGTGTTTGAGTATGGAATTGGAACTTTGTTTGGAATTTTGCTTTCTGTCTCCTGCTGCTTGGCCTTAGCCTGTTGCTTTCGAGGGGCTATACCAGTGGCAAGACGCGAATGAACTCTAGGGATCTAGTTGTCGCCGATTATTGTAACGAAAGCAGACGAGCAGCCGCGAGTCTGAGATTGGTATTTGACAGATTTAGGTTGAGCGTTTAATCTCTTCCAAATTCTGCTGGGCAATTGTCAAGGAATCCTCTCGCCGCTGGTTAGGAACTGTGACTGCAACTCTTGGATAGGGCTCCAAGCCTTTAGGGGTACTGGTTCGGGATCAGCGCTCCAAAATTATGGGTCGGGGGAATGTTTGGCGGTGCCCTTGATACGAAATCAAAGGAGGAGTTGAATGCTTAATTGTTGCGCCGCGAGATTCAGAAGCAGGAGAATTGATGGCAAATTGCCGTTTCGTTGGAATTGGGTATTGGCATTTTTGAGGGAATTCGGCCTGTGAAATTCTTCTTGTGGGTGAGCAGGCCGTCGATCTCGGTTATGATTTACCTGCTTACCTTTATGTCTTTGTTCCTGTATGGTTTGGGGATTGCGCTTTGGTTTCATTATGTTTCAGGCGAGTACATTATTTCATGGGTTAGCGGATACGATGATTTCGTTCGACACAGTATTCAGGCCGCGTCAGTTCCCTTATTGAATTTTTCTGTCGCAGGCCTCTCGTTTGTTTTGATCTACTTGGTTTCTCCAAGGTTCATGAAAGGTATAAATTTTTTGATTCTCACGGGTCTCATCTTGGGATTCTTTATTTATCTTAGCGTCCATATTGATTGGCTCAATGATCAAATCGCGCCAATTGATCAACGGGAGATGGGTTTGGGAGCCCCTGGTCGATTACTTTCCTGGGTGATTTTCCTATCTGGACTCTTCATGTCCTGCGTTGCTTTGGTAGGCAGGACCAGCGCGTGTGTTTGGTGGGTTTATCGATTTTTAAGGACTCGCCTCTCGGGTTAGGTTCTGCGACTTCATGGCCCTTCCACGGTTACGTCCATACGTGGACTGCTTTAAGGGTTTTTATCGCTCGCAGAAAGTTCTCTTTTTGTTCAGAAACGCGTTGACAAGAGGGCAACGTGGGTGTAAGCGCAAGTCTATTGGTGATTTTTGTATCCATTTGTGGTGTTTCTGGCTTCCTGGCTTAGGTTCAACAAAGGAAGGGCCCTCTGGGTTTGTGCCTAGATTAAGGGTTCTGCGGCTCTAGTTTCCAGCCTTCTTCTTCGGCCTTTTTATCGTGTTACTTACCCCTAAAAGACAATCGCATTCTTATTGAATCGACTGAATGGTTTTGAGTCCTTTGTTGATGCGGATATGTCGTCAAGTCGATTGTTTCAATCGACTTGAATTCCGCTACTAATAGACGTTTGATTTTTCCTTGGTATTGTTGAAAAGTGATGTGATCAGGTGTTAATTAGGGGTGTGTTAAAAAAGTGAACGGCTCATGGAGAGGAGAAGTCAATGAGTGATGAGAAATATGTAATTGTTGCGGGGGGACATATTTACTATCCGCAGACCCAAGCTGAGATGAACGCAGTTAGAGATCTTCCGCTCTATAGCGAGTTTGATAGGTTGAGCGCGATTATGGATGATATTCAGGGTATGTTTCCCTACAATTTTGATGCTTATGATGAAGAGTATAAGCATGATGGGTTCATAAGAAATACTGTTAGTGAGTTACTAAATTTCGATCCAAGAAGGGTCGCCTTGCGAAATAGATTGGTCGGTGATTGGGACGAGGAGATAGAAAATTATGCGCAAATATATGGGATTGATCCTGATCTTTTAAGAGCTGTCATTTGGCGCGAATCAGGCACCTTTAGAAGTGACCTTGTTATGACGGCTCTTCCAGAGTGGCTTTGGGGTTCCGATACGGTGCAACCTACCAATGTTGATCGTGACTACGCATCGCTCATTGGTTTGGATCGTAGCCAAATGTCAAATAACTCCGCGGAAGCCATCGAAACCGCTGCTGCTCTCTTAAGTGGCATTGCTGAAAGACTAGACCCAGACATGCCGCCGAGCGCGGTGCTGATGAACTATAATTTTCTGGGATCAGACTTTGCGAGAGACTACGGCATTCTGGGCGAAGCCATCCTAGAGCAAAAACCGTGGACACTTCCGGTTGATGACGTCACCGATGCCATTCAAGATTACTTTCACATCATGCCTATTTCGGAGTTTGAGAACCTGTCCCCAACTTTGACGCACGGCATTGGCAGCCTAGATGCGGCATCCCAGGCCCAACCTAGAAACTTGCCAGCAGCCCTGAAGCGGCTCGCATCAACCCAATACGAACAACATCAGCGGATGGATCCAGAACCGCAATGGGATCCGCTACCTTGGCCTGGGTATTAGAGCTTTGGCATCAGCGTATCAAGTAAACGACCCCATATCTTTCAAGTCATAATATACCAATGGTTCCATGGTGGTGATCTTTTTGCAGCGTTGGTGCTATAGCGGGTTCTAATTCGATTGCAATAATTGATTTTACGAGAAATTTGCGCCACAAAAGTTCCGAAACCATTCAACCGATTTAACGCAAGTTCCAATGGCATTAATGTGTGCAGATTTAGATACTTATTGGGATATTTTGCCAGATCGGATATCAGAGTGCTATGATCAGTGGTAAGATGCGAACGGATTCGAGGGATATTGCTATTAGCGATTTTTGTAACGGAAAAAGATGGAAACTTAAGGGTTGAGGTAAACAGTTGACAGAGTGAGGTTGAGCGCTTAACCCTTTCTGAGTGATGTTGTGTGACTGTCAATGATCCGTCGCGCCGTAAGTTGGGAAATGTGACTGCAATTTTTGGGCAGGGCCCCAGGCCTGAGGGGTGCTAGTTCGGGATCAGCGATCCAAAATCGAGGACCTGATAAAGTTTGGTGACACCCGTGATACGGATAAGGGGAGGAGTTAGATGCTTAACTTTTGCGCCGCGAGCTTCAGAAGCGAGAGAATAGATGGCAACTTGTTGTTTCGTTGGAATTAGGTCTTGGCATTTTTGAGGGAGTTCGACCTGTGAAATTCTTCTTGTGGGTGAGCAGGCCGTCGATCTCGGTTATGATTTACTTGCTTACCTTTATGTCTTTGTTTCTGTATGGTTTGGGGAGTGTGCTTTGGTTTCATCATGCGTCAGGCGAATACTTTATTTCATGGACCAGCGGGTACGACGATTTCGTTCGGCGTAAGATACAGAGTTGGTCTGCTCCTGGGATGAATCTTCTTATAGCGAGCCTATCGCTTTTTTTGATTTACTTCGTTTCCCCAAAGTTCATGAAGGGCGTAAATTTCTTGATTCTCGCAGGTCTCATCTTGGGATTGTTTGTTTACCTTCGTATCAATATCGGTTGGCTTATTGATCAATTCGCGCCAATCGATCAACGGGAGTTAGTTTTGGGGGCCCCTGGTCGATTACTTTACTGGGTGACTTTCCTGTCAGGGTTCCTTATGTTCTGCGTTGCTTTGACAGGCAGGATCGGCGTGTTTGTCTGGTGGGGTTATCGGTTTTTTAGGACTCGTTTCTCGGGTTAGGCTCTGAGATTTTTTGGACCCTTCCATGGTTATGTCCATACGTGGACTGCTTTAAGAGTTCTCTATCGTTCGCAAAAAGTTCCGTTTTTGTTCAAAAACCTTTTGACAAGTGGGCAACGTGGGTGTAAGGGCATTCCTATTGGTGATCCTTGTGTCCATTTGCGGTGTTTCTAGCCGCTCGGCTTAGGCACAACAACGTAAGAACTCTCTGGGTTTGTGGCCTCAAACATGGGTTCCGCGGCTCTGGTTTCTAGCTTTCGACTTGTCACCTTGTAGCCACCCCTTTGGGTTTTCCCCTCCGTACAGGGGAAGTTCAAAGGGGGCGTTTTGATGAGTTTTGCTTTTGCCGTTTTAGTTTTGTGGCTGGCACGCCTTCGCTTCGTTTGCCCTCTCTTCCGTGAGGGAGGATTGGCAAGAGTTGGCGGCCGCCTTGGTCGCTTTGTTTCGGATTTCTACCCTTATGACAGACCTCAATGAGCGGCAGGAGAAGTTCTGCCAAGCCCTGGTCGGCGGCATGAGCGCCACTCAGGCTTATATCCAAGCAGGGTATAGCGCGAACAACGCCGTTTCTTGTGCGGCGCGCCTTCGTAAGCAGCCACCCGTGGCGGCGCGACTAGCCGCCCTCCGCGCTGGAAACGCCCAAGCTGGCCAAACCCAGCGTAGCGATTTGTTGCGCAATCTCGATTGGGTCATGGAGCGGGCCAAAGAAAAAGGCGCCTTGGGCGACATGATCCGTGCCGTGACCCAGTATTCCAAGATGTGCGGCTACGATGCCCCCGAAAAATTTGAGGCGCGGTTAGAAGTTGCCAGAATTGAACGCAAAATTGTCAAGCCTGCAAATTGAAACCGCCGCGGTTTTTGCGCCGCTGCTAGAGCCCGCGCGTTACAAAGCGGCCTTTGGAGGGCGCGGGTCGGGCAAGTCGCATTTCTTTGGGGAGCTGGCCGTTGAGGATGCTTTGCGCTTTCCAGGCGACCACGGCGAAGGGCTGGCTTTGGTTTGTGTGCGCGAAGTGCAGAAGAGCCTCAAGGACTCCGCGAAGAAGTTGATCGAGGGTAAGATCAGGGCGCTTGGGCTGCGCGAGTCCGACGGTTTCAAGGTTTGGAAGGACCGCATTGAACTGCCCAAGGGCGGGCAGATCATCTTTCAGGGGATGCAGGATCATACCGCCGAATCCGTCAAGTCGCTCGAGGGGTTTCATCGCGCCTGGGTTGAGGAGGCGCAGACGCTTTCGGTGACCTCGCTTGAGTTATTGCGCCCCACCATTCGCGCGCTTGGCTCGGAGCTTTGGTTCAGTTGGAACCCGCGCCGCAAGGCCGACCCTGTGGACGCCCTCCTGCGCGGCGAGACCTTGCCCACGGGCGCGGTTGTGGTTCGGGCGAACTGGAACGACAACCCTTGGTTCCCCGCGACTTTGGATCAAGAGCGGCAAGATTGTTTGCGCGACCAGCCCGAGATGTATGAGCATATCTGGGAGGGGGGTTACGCCACCGTGCGCTCTGGGGCTTATTACCAGCGCGATGTGGTGAAGGCGCGGCTTGATGGGCGCATCGGCGCGGTGACGCTGGATCCGCTGCTGCCGCTTTATGCTTTTTGGGACATTGGCGTTTCTGACGCGACGGCCATTGTGGTGGCGCAGTTTGTTGGTTCGGCCTTGAAGGTGCTGGACTAGTACGAAGCGACGGGCCAGCCGCTTTCGGCGCATCTGAATTGGTTGCGGCAGGCGGGCTATGGTGCGGCCAAGTGTTATTTGCCGCACGACGCCGACCAGCGCGACAAGATCACGGCCATTCGTTTTGAGGACCATGTGCGCGCGGCGGGCTTTGCAGTGCAGACGGTGCCCAATCAGGGCAAGGGTGCGGCTTTGAAGCGGATTGAGACCGCGCGGCGGCTTTGGCCGTCGATTTGGATCGATGAGGGGAAGGCGGGCGGCCTAATCGACGCCTTAGCCTGGTACCATGAGCGCTGGGACGAAAACCGCAACATCGGCCTCGGGCCAAATCACGATTGGGCCAGCCATGGGGCCGACGCCTTTGGCCTCATGTGCGTAGCCCATGAGCCACCTAGGAGCGGGCGCAGGATTAGGCAAAGGGAGGTCCCTGTTATTGTGTGAAATATTCGAGTTTATGCCAGCCGATATAGGTCAAAAAGACGGCGTTTTCACCGATCCAACATCACTTGCCTCCTTGAGTGTCCGCATAGTTGAGCGGAAACTTAGCAAGCCAAATCGTCAGCGCCAGAGCGCCTACAGCGGACGCTTACGGTCATGTGACGTAATCAATCGAAGCTGTGGTTCGATGTCATATGTGCGGAGATAGGAACTGTAACATTGACCCGAGGTTAAGCCATGATTGGGCTGTAGCCAAGACGCCGATGCCTCTGGTCTCGTTTGGATAGCCCGTGCGCCGCGCAGGCGTAGGATACGGCAGCGAGATTCGCCAGTTATTGTGCGACGAAAGACACGACAAACCTACCTTAAAGCGTGCCTTCCATGCCGCACCTAGAACAACAGAATTTAAAGTCCATGCTTGGCTGCAAGACGCTTTTGCGACGATCAGTAAAGCAATTTGGACACAAATAATGATCGGGCTCTTCCTTTTGATAGTTTCGTTTTAATCGATACACAAGACCATGGCCGATGGTGGAATAAGGTTCATAGCGCTGGGCTGTTTGATCAAATTCGCGCATGCGCTTGAGAACATTATCTGCTTGCTCTATCGCCCATTTTATTTTTTCTAGCTTCAACTCAGATTTCTCGATTTGAATCCTAATTTCCGCTTCAATTCGCCTTATCTCATTGGCATCAATTTGCCTCATCTCACCAGAGTCAATTTGCTTTGGTTCACTGGCAGTTGGGCGCTTCCCGCCAAGTGCCTGAATAGCATCCTGCATGAGGGACTTCCAGGTGTTGATTGTAGAGCCTAAGCCTTGGGCTAATTCGAGCGCGGTTTTTAATTCGTCCATCGCAGCCTCGTAAGGGGCCACTATTGCCAAATCAAGGACGCCGTATGAATGACATCGACCTAAGCGACGACACGCAACTTGCCAGCCATGTGGCGCAGCTGATTGACGGGTGCGAGAAGCACGCCGACGACCAGGAGAAGTCGCGCCAGCAGGCCCTTGAGTACTACGACGGCATCATGGCCGATATGCCCTTTGAAACGGGGCGGACGGGGGTGGTGTCGCATGATTTGCGCGCGGTCATTAAGAGGATCATGCCCACGATCATGCGCACGCTCTTGTCGGGCGATAAGATCGTTGAGTTTGAGCCTGCGGGGCCTGGCGAGGGCAAGGAATTGCAAGCCCAGCAAGCGACCGACTATATGAACCATGTGGTTGTGCCCGAGGCGGGCGTTGAGGGGGCGCTCTATGACGCGATCTTTGACGCGCTGGTCGTCAAAACGGGCATTTTGAAGTGGCGGGCTTACAACCGCCGAGAGGCGACCGTTCATACCTTTACCCATCAGAGCGACGCGCAGTTGTTGGGGTTGGGTGGCGAGGACGGCGTTGAGATTGCCGACCTCGTGAGCGAGCCCGAGACCGACCCCATGGCCCTTGCCGAGAATCCTGCGGCTATGCGCCATAGTTTCACCTTGCGACGGATTGTTGAGCGGGTGGACGTGCGCCTTGAAGCGATCCCGCGCGGGTCGTTCTTGATCCATCCCGCCGCCGACAGCATCGAGGAAAGCCCGATTGTTGGTGAGCGGCAGATTGTCACGCGCTCGGAGTTGGTCAGTCGCGGTTACGATCGCGATTTGGTCGCGGGGCTTTCGGCCTATGCGGGCCGTGACCATGAAGAGACCGACAATTTGGCCCGTAAGGGCGAGGATTGGTCCGACGAACGCTTGCAGACTGCGGCGGCCATGGAGGAAGTCTTGCTCCACGAGGTCTATGTGCGGCTGGACTTGGACGGCGACGGCATTGCCGAGTTGCACAAGATTTGCATGGCCGAAGGGTCGAGCGAAGAAGGGGCGGGCCATGTGGTCCTCGATCGTGAGCCTGTTGCTGAGGCGCCTTACGCCAAGGTGATTGCCGAGCGGGAGGCGCATCAGTTTGAAGGGCGCTCGCTGGCCGAAGACGTGGTGCCTATTCAGAAGATCAAAACGGGGCTGGTGCGGCAAACGCTCGACAACTTGGTTTGGGCCAACAATCCGACGCCTGTGACCGATGCGGGGGCTTTGACGCCGCAAGGGATCGAAGCCATGCAGAACCCTGCCTTTGGCAAGATCGTCGAAGCTGAGGCGGGGCGGGCCAAGGATGCGGTGCAGTTTTTGACCGTGCCCTTTGTTGGCGAAAAGTCCTTTGGCATGCTCCAGTACCTCGACGAGGAATTGCGCGAGCGCACGGGCGTGACCGATCAATCGGGCGGGCTGGACCCCGAGGCGTTTCAGAACATGACCGCGACGTCGGTGCAGTTGATGGCCGAAAGCGGTATTGCGCAGGCTGAGATGATCGTGCGGTCCTTGAGCCGTGGGATTCGTAAGGCGTTCAAGGGCTTATTGCGGCTTGTTATTGCGCATTCTGATCGTGAGCGGGCGGTAAGGTTGCGCGGGCAGTGGATTGACTATGACCCGAGGAATTGGGATGTGGACATGGACTGCGTCGTTAATGTCGGTTTGGGTACAGGATCCAAGGAACGCGATTTGGCGATTTTGCAGCTGATCCACGGTTTGCAGGAGAAGTTGCTGAACGCCTTTGGACCCGACAATCCTTTTGTTGACGCCGAACAAGTTTACAATGTGCTGGAGAAGATCACCGAAACCGCAGGATTCCCGAGCGCGACACCCTATTTCAAGCGCCCCAACATGGCCGAGATCGAGCAGCGCCTGGCGTCCGAGGCGCAGGCCCAGGCCGCAGCGCAAGCGCAGGTGCCAAGCGCCTTCGAACAGACCATGCAATTGGAACAGATGCGCGCGCACTTCCAAGCCCAAGCCGCCACGGTCAAGGAAGCTGCGCAAGCCAAGTACAACGCCCAAGAGCAGCAATTTAGGGCACAACTGCAAGCGGCCAGCGCCGAACGGGAGCTGGCGCTGAAACGCGAACAACTGGCCGCTGACGAACGGCAGAACGCCCTGAACCAGTCGGTCAAATTGCGAATCGAAGCCGTCAAGGCCGCCCCTGGCACCGAAGCCGAGTTGCTGGCCCTGGCCGATCAGCTAGAGGTTCCGACCCAGGCAGGGCCCATTGAGGCGGCGTTGAAGGATTTGAGCAAGACCCAAGCGGCCCTGAGCGAGGCCCTGACCCAAATCAGCGCCCAAGTCGCAGCAGTGGCGGCGCACCAAGCCGCACCCCGAAATTTGGTTCGCGATGACGAGGGACAGATCGTGGGCGCACAGGTCATGCTGCCCGACGGGGCCACCATCACCAAAGAACTGCTGCGCGACGACCAAGGCAAGCCGCTTGGGTCGCGGGTGGTGCCTTAAAGCCATTCGCGTTTGCGTTGACTCGGCTGAGAGACCTTAAACCGCCCCGTCTCGTTACTCCTATCCTTGTGGGGATGGGGGCGGAGTTAGGTAGGGTTGCCAATTGGTGATGGATTCCGCGACGTCGCTTCGATGCGCGTAGAATGACATTGAAGGCGGATGGTAAGGGCATGACCATCATCGAAGAGTTACTTTGCCGTGCCCAAGGCGGGCCCTTCTGGATTGTGGACCTTGTATTTGCGGAGAGATAAATGACCTTTAGTTTGTTTGGTACCACCCTCACCCAAAGCGGGACCGATGCGGATCTTTCGACCTTAGCGGAGATTGCGGGAGTGACCTATGTGGAATTGAGAGCGGGCGCCAGTGTTTTCCGCCAAGCGCAATTGCCGACCGACATGAAGTTGGTCATTGAAGGCGACTTGACCTTGAACGCTTCGACCGATCAACTGTTGGTTCCGCACACGGCGAACGATTTTTTGTGGTTGGAAATTCGCGACGGAGGCACCCTCAAGATCTGCGATACTCTCGCCGACGGCACCACAACGCAAGCGTACCAGAAGATCGCGCTTCGTGCCTTGGCCCAAACAGCAAACCACTGGGCGACAAATCAAGGCGTTCATATCGATGACGGCGGCACTTTAGCGATGGACGGCGGCGGCCTCTGGACGAATTCACATATCAACTTCAACGGGTCCCGTGCCAAGCTGTTGGTTACTCGGCCTTCGCTCATCCGGCTCGGAACCGCCGCCAATGGGCTTAAAAATATTCTTCGGGCTGCGGGCAGTCAGGCCCATTTTGACATCGATGGCCTCATCTTGCTCGACTCAACTTCTGGAGTTGAGACGGCGGACGTCGTGAAACTCGACAACTATTCGCCGCAGTTTTGCGCCGAAGGAGTTATGGCCTATGGCGGGGCCGCGGGAGGTCAGCTGACCCTTTTTGGATACAACCCCCTTGGGTGCACCATCGACTTCGCCGCCATCTCCTCAGGGTCGTTCTACACAGTCTATGGCTATGCCGATAAGCCCGTTACCTTCACCGTTCACTTCGACCACGCGACGGCCTCGGGCGGGGGATGGGTTAAGATTCGCAAGCTGCTGGAAATCACCGCCCTGGACGAAGCAGGGGACCCGATTGAGGGCGTCAAGTCCTACTTTAGCGACGTCGATAACGGCGGGCGACAGAATAAGATTGAGGATGTGACCGACACGCTGATCTACGAGCAGACCTCTGGCGCTGACGGCAAAGCCACGCACGATGTCTTGCTGGCCAATAGCCAGCTCGGCGCAGGCGAGCACGTTGGACGCGAGAGCGGGTCTCGACCCATCGACTACCGCACCAAAACCAATTCCCACGACTACAAACTTGACGTGCAACTGATCGGCTATGGTTACGCCCCGAAAAGGCTCACCGACGTGGACCTGCGGGGGCTTGATACGGTGACGCGCCTCAGCACCGTGCTGTTAAAGGATGCTGCGATTGCAGAGCCTGACAAGACGGTTGTCGATCTCTATTCGGAGATTCGCACGCCCGAGCAGCTCTATGATCGTGCTAAGGCGCATCTGCTTGATGCCTATGCAGGCGAAACGGCGCCCCTTCTGACGCGCAGTGGCGACACGGCAGACCTTGGCGGCCTGGATCTGGTTCTTGACGCCAACGCGGGGCCAGCCTTTCAGTTTGTCGGGACGACAATCACCTTAAGGTCATACCAATTCACGGGCAACATCACGACCACAGGGACCGTCACCCTTTCCAATGGTGCCTCAATCACTGGCGGGATCATCGATTCACACGGCGACAGCTTCTTGACTATCGACGCGGATTGGATCGCCTACGCCAGCGCCGCCGACCGTGACGCCAATATCCATGTCTTGGGGTCGGGGGACGCGGCCCAGACCTTTCGTTTTAACTACGCGCCCAACCTGACGTACTATTTGCGCCTTAGCCTTGGCGGCGAAACCCTGTTCAAACACGTGACGCCGACCGCCGCAGGGCAGACGGTGGTCGAACTCAGCACCTTGGCCGTCACCTTGCAGAACGCCGCCAAGCTGGACAGTTTGGACGCCAAAGTGGCGGAGTTGCCCGATGCTGACGCCACCGCAACTGCGGTCTGGTCGCATGGCGACCGCAGGGTGTCGGGCGTTGAAAACGACACGGCGCTTGCGGCAAATGTCAAGTATATCAATGATATGGCCCTCGTCGGTTCAGGCCTTGAGGGTAACCCCTGGGGGCCTGAACCTAGCGGAACTTCCTAAGCCGTGGCCTTGGTCGATGCTTTCGGCGGGGCTTTTGGGGCCGCCTTTGGGCCTGCCTTTGGTTGGTCCGCGCAAGGCCCCAACGCCCCCGCCAAGCCGACCCATCGCGGGCGGGCGTGGGTCGGGGACTTATGGCAAGAACAAACCGACCCCGCCCAGGGCAGCTTCGCCAGTCTTGACGATGCCCTCGATTACCTAAACCGCAAACCCAAAATGACCAAGCGGACGCGCGCGAAGCTGCGCCGCAAGGCTGCGGCTGCTCAGCACGCTGCCGATCAGGCCGCCGCGCAGTTTCCTACCGCGCGTGCGGGCGCAGACCCGAGCGGCGACTTGCCGCCGCTGCCCGATCTGCAGGCCCCCAAGATTGATCTTGCCAGCTTGCGCGCTTGGTTCACGGCTTTGCGCGCCAAGCTCGCTGCCCTTGAGGCGCATCGGCGCACCGAAGAACAAGCGGCCGTATTTTTGGCCCTGATTGATGACTGAGCTTCGCCAAGGCGAGGCGCAGGACCTCCTCCGCAACCCAACCCTGATTGCCGTGCTGGCAACCATGGAAGCGGATGCCCTCAGCCTCGCGCTGAATGCCAGCGCCGACGAAGATTCCCGCCGTTTGGTCGCCTGCACGCGCGCCAAGGCGTTTCGAGATTTGAAGCGGAAGTTGATGACCCTCGCCGAGGGCAAGACCAAACCCGCCTCAGATACGCGCGACGGACAGCCGTCCCGCGTTACCAACCCCTAATAAAAGGACGTTGAGAATGGATGTATTGGACCCCGCAACTGACGACTATGTGGACGATCAAGGCCTCGGTCTTGAAGAGGCTGCACGCGATCTGGATGAAGCGGACACGCCCGAAGACGAGCAACCCGATGAAGATGGAGGCGCGGATTTGGCGGCTGACGATGATCAGCAAGAGGCCGATGAGGACGACCCCGACACGGACTTGAGCGACGGCGACAATGTGCTGGTGACCTTGAGCGACGGTGATCAAGTCAAGCTGGAAGAACTGAAAGCAGGCTATTTCCGTCAAAAGGACTATACGCACAAAACCGAGGAACTGGCGCGGGAACGCGGTGAGATCAAGCAAATCCGTACCACCTACGCCCAGCAATCTCGAAACTTGCAAGCCGCGCAACAGAACCTTGCGCAGTTTTTGAGTGGGCTGATCCCCCCCGAGCCCGACCTGTCCCTAGCCCAGAGTGACCCAGGTGCCTATCACTACCAGCAAGCCCTGCGGCAAAGTGCCGTCGGCGAGTTGCAACAGGTGCTGCAGGCAGGCCGTCAGGTGAACGCGAGGGCTCGGCAAATGCAGGCCTACGAACTCTCCAAAGTCAAGTCTCAGGAAGAAGCGCGGCTAATTCAAGCCATGCCGAGCCTGAAGGATTCAGGACGGCGCAGCAAATTCCAAGCGGATGTGCGGCAGGCGGCCCTGGATTTTGGCTTTACCGAAGCGGAGATCGATACGACCCTTGACCACCGCATTTTGCGGCTGGTGCATTTTGCCCGCCACGGCAAGCAAGCCTTGGACAACCGTTCCAAAGCTGCGCGTCGTGCTGGCGAAAAGCCGAGCAAGGGCAAGCGGACCATCGGGACGGCAGCAGCCCCCACAAAACGTAGCAAGGCCATGGAGCGCCTCACTAAATCTGGCGACATTGAGGACGCGGTTGCCGCGATGCTCAACTAGCCAACCTCTAACCTCGAAAGGGTACAACTATGGCTGTTTCAACAGGAGCCTTTAAGACCGGTTCAGCGAAAGTGAACCGCGAAGAACTCGCCAACGTCGTCGATGCCGTCCAACGGTCCGACACGCCGATCTATTCCATGATTGCCAATTCATCGGCCAAGTCGGTCTTCCCTGAATGGCCCGTGCGGGACTTCGACGCCCCAGGGCAGAACATTCAGTCCGAAGGGCGGGATTATGCCTTTGTGTCGGACAATCCGTCCAAGCGCATGGGCAACCATACGCAAATCTTCGCCAAGAACGGCAAGTTCACCAACACCCAAGAATCGGTCGATAATGCCGCCAAGTCTGAACAGATGGCGCGCGATAAGATCGAAAAGGGTCTGGCCTTGCGCACCGACGTGGAGTTCTCCATCGTCACCAACAACCCATCCCTGGGCGGCGATGATCGTCAGTCGGGGTCGCTGTCGACCTGGGCCGAGACCAACGTTTCGCGCGGGGCAGGCGGTGCCAATGGCGGTTACAGCGAGACCACCAAAGTCACGACCGCACCGACCGATGGGACGCAGCGGGCCTTGAGCAAGGACTTGATCGATGATCTGCTGCAAGCGGGCTATTCGTCGGGAGCCAAGCTGGCCCATATGTTCTTTAGCCCCTACGGCAAGCGGGCCTTTGCTAGCCTCATGGAAGACCCTGGCGTCGCGCAGTTCCGCTACGCGGCCAAGGGCGGCAAGAATACCATCGTTGCCACGGCGGAGATTTACCTCGGCCCCCTGGGGCAAGTCACGGTGCATCCCAACCACGTCATGGGCGCCAGCGCCACGCAGGCGCGCAACGCCTTCGTGCTGGATACCAAGCGGGTCAAGTGGAAGTGGCTGCGGACCATTTACGAAGACAAGGACCTCGCTAAGACGGGTGACTATAAGCAGTTTGTCTTGCAGGGCGAAGGGTGCCTGTGTGTCGAGAACGAGAAGGCGGTCGGGGTGATCGCTGATATCTACGGGCTGACGGCGACGACTTAGGGCTAAGTCTTTGACTTAATTGGGAAGGGGGCTTTTTGGTCCCCTTTTGTTGCTTCCGTTCTCGGGGGGGGGGGGGCTAAGTACCGCTAATGTTCACGGTTGCCAGTTTAGGGCTGCTTGCCTATGTGTTCGCTATGAAAAACGGGCGCCCTCCTGGTAAAGTGTGCCCCGAACGTCAACTCCAACTGGGAGAAGCATTGTGTTTTATACGAATAGATGCTTAGAGCAAGCTGAAACAGTGGGTAAACCCACTCCTGATAGCGATCTCGGGGTGCTGATTGAGCCTCCAGAGTACGATGAGGTGTTGGAATCGTCAAACAGCTTCTTTCCAAGCGAAGAGTCGGGATTTTACGTTGTCGAAGAAAAATCATACAGAATTGACAAATCAGTTTCCAAGGCGGAAAACGCTCCCCTCTCAGTCTTCTAAATACTGGGCTAAGGAGAAGGATCGGTACCTTCGCCAACTCTTAATCTCAGATATTGAGAATGGCACTGGCCGCGATGTTGTGGTCTATTATGATTGTGATTTAGAAGGAATTTTGCGCGACGATGCGGATGATATAGCCGAAATAATCGAAGGTGTAAACCGCGACAAGATAGATATAGTGTTGCATACTCCGGGCGGAAGTGTTGATGCAGTTGAAAAGGTTGTTACAGTCCTAAAGCAGGCTAAAAAGGCCTACAGAGTCATCGTTCCTAGCTTTGCAAAATCAGGCGGCACAGTCATTGCTATGTCAGCCGAACAGATCTTAATGGGCGTGAATTCGGAATTGGGACCGATTGATCCACAGTTCTTTCTTAAGGATATTGGTGCACCCGTTCCTTGCCAAATTATTGCTGCTGATCAATCCTTAAAACCAACTTTGCGATCTCTGGCAAGCGCGGCAGTGCGTAGAATGAATAGTCTTGCGACGAAAATTCTTAAAGAAGGCATGCTCAGTGGAGCTACAGAGTCGGATTTGTCAGCTGTCATTGCAAAACTATCATCTTCTAACACATACAACTCGCACGGAGCAGTTATTGACTTTACTGAAGCAAAGAGTTTGGGGCTTTCCGTTGAGTGGATGGAACCAAACGAGGATTTATGGAGGAGGGTATGGCTTCTCCATTGTTGTTACGATCACGACGCCAAGTTAAGAAGAATAGGGAAAATTATTGAAGGTGCAAACAACAGTATAACTCGACCAAGTCGCAAAAAATAAGCTTGTTAGTAGGCAAGTTATATTTTGACCCTCTAGCATATTTAAGAAATTTGTAATCATCCAACCAAGGGGCCGATGGCCCCTTTTTTATTGCCCTGATTTTAACCCTAAGAAAGGAACTACCATGACCAAAGATGAATTGGAAGCTCTGGGCCGTGAGCATGGCTTGGAATTGGACAAGCGCAAGTCGGTTGCGAAATTGCGCAAGGAATTGGCTGCGGCGGGCGTTGACGTGCCTGCGGAGGTGCCTGCGCCTGAGGCCGCTGCGCCTGCGGGTGTTGATGTTGAGATTTTGCGCGATGTTTGGGACGCGGACGGGGTGCGGCAGCGTCGGGGGTCGGTTGTGGCCGTTCCTACCGATACGGCCCTTGAGTGGCTCGAAAAGGGCCTTGCCAAGCGCGCGGCATGATTGGGCAGCGGGACAGCGCGGGCTGGCAGTGCGTTGGGTTTAACCCTGAAAGCCAGGTCTCAACCTGGATCAAGCCCGATGGCGATGAAGATATGCTGATCGAGGAGCGCCAGGAGATTGGCGCTATCCTCGATCACAACATGGCCGCGCGCAATGTGGCGCAAGCGGGCTGGAAGGGGGATGGGCTGCACCGTGTCGCCGCCATTCCTATGGCCATGGCCCATGAGCGGGATAGCTTCCTGCACGGGGCCTTGCAGGCTCAGGATGCCAAAGCGATTGCGGGGGTGCTGAACGATAGCGACTTCGCCAAGTTGCGGACCAAGGAAGGTGTGATTTAGTGATCCAGGACTATGCGGCTCTGATTGCCGAAGTGACGGCGCGGTCGGGCGTTTCCGATGTGGCGACCCGTGCGCAGATGTACGTCGGCATGGCCGAGAATGCGCTGTCTAAGCGGCTGCGCGTTGGCGATATGGAAGCCGAGGCGACCTTGACCACCGATGAGGACGGGCGGGCGGACGTGCCTGCGGACTTTTTGGAAGTGCGGTCCTTGCGCACCGCCGACCAGGCTTTGCCGCAACGGACCTTGCGGGCCGTCCAGGATGGGCTGGTCTGTGGGTTTGCGGTGCAGGGCAAGGCGTTGGTGACGACCGAGAAAGAGGTTGACCTTGAGTTGGGGTATTACGCCGCCTTGCCTGGCTTGGAAGCCAATGACACCAACTGGTTGTTGGAGCAGGATCCCGAGGTCTATTTGAGCGCGGTTCTGTTTCAGGTCTTTATCGCCAATTCCAACCTTGAGGGCGCGCAGGCCGTCACGGGGCTGTTGACGGGGCAGATTGAGGCGCTGAACCGTGACGACTACCGCAGGCGCCATGCTGGGGCGCGGGTCAATGTTGGGGGACTTATGCCATGAGCGCTGAGGACTGTTCTTCAACCAAGAACCCAGGAGACATATGAAGTGACTAAGCGGGACTTGGAGGATCTTTCCTCTTTTGACAATTTTCAGATTTTATTGATTGGTGCGGGCCAGTTCTTTTTGAGCGGGTCTATTTGGCTTGGCGTTGAGAAAATGATTGAGGCCCAAACCCGCAATCCGTTTCACGATGGGGTGACAACGCTTTGCGCGGCGATTGCTGCTGCTGGAGCGGTTCTTTTAACGTTCGGGTATTTAGCTTGGCGCGTCAAGAAGGGCAAGCTGGCGTCAATCTATGACGAGGCCAGGTGACTAAACCAACATAACCCTAAGGGTGCTGAACAAGGGGCCAATGGCCCCTTTTTTATTGCCTGAAATTTGAACCTGGAGGGCCTTGCCATGAGCGCTGAGGATGTTTTGAACCATGTCTTGTTGGCCGTTGGGCTGGATCGCCCTGGGGCGCAGTTGACGGCGGGGGACTTTGAGATTGACCAGATCAAGACCTTTATGAACGAAGCGGGGACGGACATTGCGCGGCGGGCGCAGTGGTCGGGGCTGTTTAAGGAGGAGGTGCTTGAGATAAGCGGAAGTGGGGCGCTGCCAGCAACCCAAGAGGCTTTTGACCTGCCCGAAGATTTCTACCAGATGGCGCAAAATGGCACGGTGTGGTGGTCGGATGGGGGCGAATCCCAGGCAATGCGACCTGTTGTTGCGCCTGAGCAGTGGGCGTTTTTGAAGCGACGGCCATCGGCGCAGCGGCACTATTGCTTGCAGGGCGGGCAGATTCAGTTTTCGCCCGCTCTTGGCTTCTCCGAAACTGCCACCATGACCTACATTTCCAGCTATTGGGTCGAGGGAAAGCCTGAGATTACGCAGAATGCGGATGTGTTGCTGATCCCTGAGCGTCTGGTCGAAAAGGGGGCTGTTTGGCGGTGGAAGCGGCAGAAGGGCATGACTTACGATGACTTGCTGGCCGAGTTTGAAGCCGACCTTGAGGCCGAGTTGAACGCGGACCGAGGGGCCTATGCTTAAGATTGCGCGGCCACGGACGCAAGTTAGCGTTGCGCCGTCGCGGGCGCGGCCTGGCAATCGGATCCCGACCGAGTCCGACAAGACGCCCGCCGCCAAGCCCAAGTCCTACGGCGCGCCGACGGGCGGGCTGGTGACCAATCTGCCCCTTGCGGCGGGCCAGCAGGGATCGGCCATTGAGATGGTGAACTTTTGGCCGACCAGCACGGGCATTGAGCCGCGCGGGGGCAGCGAGTTGGTTGCGACCATTGGCGGCGCCGTAGAGGCTTTGTTCCAGTATCAGGCGGGCTTGACCCAAGTGTTCTTTGCCGCCGATGCCGAAGGGATCTATGCCTTTGACACGTCCACGCCCTACGGCAGCGCCTTGAGCGCCGTGGTGACGGGGCAGACCTCGGGCGACTACTGCGATTTGCACATTCAGAACCAGGGCGGCTCGTTCCTGTCGCTGGTGAACGGGGCGGACCCCATGCAGCTGTACGATGGCACGAGCTGGCAGCAAGTGACGGATACGTCGAGCCCGCACGCCATTACGGGCGTTGATACGGCGGCCCTGTCCTACACCTGGGCCTATCGCAATCGGCAATTCTTCATCCAGGCGGGGACCATGAACGCCTGGTACCTCGGCGTGAACTCGGTTTCGGGGACGGCGACGATCTTGCCTCTGGCGGGCGTGTTCAACCGTGGCGGCTCGCTCTTGTTCGGGGCTACTTGGTCCTCCGACAGTGGGGCGGGCATGGACGACCGTTGCGTTTTTGCAACAGATCAGGGCGAGTTTGCCGTCTATGCGGGCGACCCATCGGACCTGAACACCTGGTCTTTGACGGGCGTCTATGACCTTGGCGAGCCTTTGGGCAAGAACGCCCATATGTCGATTGGCGGCGATTTGATCGTTGCAACGCGCACGGGCCTGATTCCCATATCGGCGGCGACGGCCAAAGACCCCTCGCAGTTGGGGCTGACCGCGCTGAGCGTCAAGATCGAGCCCGACTGGCGCAACGCGGCGCTTGGAACGGGCAACTTTGAAACCTGGACGCTGGCCAAGTGGGCGCGCAAGAACATGGCGCTTGTGGTGCCGCCTGCGGTTGGCGACGTCTATTGTTGGGCGGTCAATTTGACCACGGGGGCCTGGACCAAGTTTTCGGACTGGAACGCCGCGACCATGGCCGTGCTGGGCGACGGGCTCTATTACGGCGATGCTGATGGCAACCTAGTGATTTGCGATGTGGGCGGGACCGACCAGGGCGAGCCGTTTGAGTGTCGGGCTTGTTTTGCCTTTGACCACCTTGAAGCGCCTGGGTCGCTGAAGGTGGCGCACCTGATCCGATCCAAATGGCGATGCACGCAGGACTTTGCGGGCAAGCACAGTATTGCCGCCGACTACAAGCCCAACTTCCCCGTTTTGCCCGCTGCGGCCATTCCTGAGCCAAGGACCTCCAGCAACTGGGACGTGGCCGAGTGGGACGTTTCCTATTGGGGCGACGGCGGCTCGGCAGACTGGAGCATTGCCGAAAAGTGGGAGAGCGTTTCAGGCCACGGTGAAGTGCTGGCCCCGCAAGTGCAGCTGATCTCCGCGCAGAACAGCAAGCTGTCGTGCGAACTCCTATCGCTTGATCTGACCTATACGATTGGCGCCGTGCCCCATGGCTAAAGTCCTGCCCGTGCTGGACCAGGCATGGGCGGTAAAGGCGTTTGTCGAGCAGGGCCTTTGGGGCGGGGCGCGGCAGTTTGACGACTCCTATGCCGCCATTGGCTTTGCTGACGACGCGCGCGGCCTGGTGGCGGGGTTTGTCTATACGGACTGGCAGACGGAAGCGGGGACCATAGAACTATCGGCCTACGCTGCTTGCCGTGACTGGATGACGCGCGAGGCTTTGGCTTTGCTGCTCTATCGCTACCCCTTTGGGTCGCTGGGCTGCCGCCTGGTGGTGGCGCGGCACAGCGAACGCAACGCGCCCGTGCGGCGGATCTGGCGGGCCTTGGGCGCGCACGAAACGCTGATCCCCGACTTATGGGGGCCAGGCGAAGCGACCGCGATTGCGGTTTTGAAGACCGCTGACTTTTGCAACTCCAAATTCATGAGAGGACAGGACCATGGGAAAAAGTAAGCCCAAACCCCCGCCCGCGCCCGACCCCATCCAACTGGCAGGGGCGCAGACCACGCAGAACATCGCCACGGCCAACGCGCAGCAGGCCATGAACAATATGAACCAGGTCAACCCCTATGGCAGCCTGACCTACAGCCAAACGGGGACGCATACCGTGACGGGCCCCGACGGGGCCGTGCATGAAGTGCCGACCTATCAGGGGAATCGCACTTGAAAAAAATACACCATATGGAGAGTACATTTGAAGAACAAATCGCTGGATTCGGTCCATATTTTACCTGATTTGAGCGAATGGCGCGGCCAAACTCTCCCCGTGACGCCGAACAGGACCAGATTTCGTTCAAGTGCGATTGCCCTGGCCGACCTATACGGCCACGCAAACGCTGAACCCCGAGATGCAGGCTTTGTTTGACCAGAACGTCGCTTTGCAAGGCGGGATGGCCGACTTTGCGGGCCAGCACCTGGCCGACATGCAAGGGAGCGACATTTACGCCCAGGACTATTCGGCAGATCGGCAGAAGTATGAAGACGCCCTCATGGAGCGGATGAACCCAGGGCTTGATCGCCGCCGCGAGAACCTGGAATCGCGCCTTGCCAGCCAAGGGATTCAGATCGGCTCGCAGGCCTACAATCAAGCCATGGACGATTTGAACCGTGGCGAGAACGACGCGCGGATCGGGGCGATCCTGAACGCTGGCCAAGAGCAAAGCCGCATGACGCGCGATGCCATGGCTAAACGCGGGCAGCAGTTCAACGAAATGCAGGCGCTGAACGGCGGCGCGCAGGTGCGCCAGCCAGGGTATCAGATGGCAGGGCCTGCGCAGGTGGCGAATACGGATGTGGCGGGGCTGAGCATGAACGCCTACAATCAGCAGATGGGCGCCTATAATCAGCAGATGGCGCAGTACAATCAGGGCATGGGCGGGCTGTTTGATCTGGGAAGCGCGGCGATCATGGCCAAGGTGGGTCCGTTCGCTGCGATGTCAGATCGGCGCGTCAAAGAAGATGTCCGCAAAGTCGGCAAGACCGACGACGGCCAAAATATCTATTCCTTCCGATACAAAGGCGGTGGCCCGATTCAGATGGGCCTCATGGCGCAGGAAGTCGAGAAGAAGAAACCCCAGGCGGTCGGGGAGATCGATGGGGTCAAGTTTGTAAACTATGCGGAGGCCTTATCATGATGCAACAGCCCAAACCCCAGCAGTCCTTTATTTTTGGCGGCAACACGGGCCGCACCTATGAGGACGTCCAACGGATGCGCGCGAATGCGAACGCCTTAGCGCCAACGGGCGGGTCGCGAAACGTCGCCGAGGGCATGAGCGCTATGGGCCAAGCCCTCATGTCGCGTATCATTGAAAGGAACGCCGACATGGCCGAAAAGCAAGGCAAGCAAGAGGCAGGCGAACAATGGCTAGAGGTCATGGCCCAACCCATAGGCCAACGCCATATAGACCAGGTCGCAGAACTGGCAAACAATAGCTATCTGAACGACGCACAGCGCGAGGTCATGTCCACACTATTAAAAAAGCGAATTGAACAGCAGCTTAGGCAGCGTCGGGGCCCCGCCCAGATGAGCGCGCTTGATCGGGCAAGGCTGGAAGGGCTGAACCTTGCAAACAAAAGGACCGCCTGGGAGTTTGAGCAGTTGAAGCGTGGCGAAGGGCAGGGCAGCAGCGGCCGAGGCACAACCCAGCCTCAGGGTGGAGGCACAGTCGATACAAGCCAAATGTCAGACGAGGATCTCGTTAACTTCTTCTTGAAAGCGCAATAATGGAGCGAGAGCAACTTTTAACGGCCCTTAGGGTAGCGACACAAGTCGGCAACCAAGAAGCGGCGCTGCGCATCGCCCAAATGGTCAAGGCTCTTGACAAGAAGGAGGTGGAAAACGCGCAGCCCGCGCCCGCAGCGCCAACCGCCACGCCAGAACCTGCGCCAGCCCCGCGCATGCAACCAGCAGCGCCTATGCCAGCGGCGGTGCCTACGGCCCCCCTGCATCAGCATGCGGTTGCAACGCCGATGGCACCCTTACATGACGCCCCTCAGGCGCAAACACCCGAACTTTCCCTCAGGCAGCCTATGCGCCCTGTGAGGCCGATGATGGCCCCTGTGGGCGCGCCAGTTGCGCCCTCACATGTTCCACAACCCCCTCAGGCCGCGCCTCAGGCACAAGCGCCGCAAACCGCGACTTTCCCGCCGAAGGAGCGCCAAGACGGCGCGAACTACAACGGCTGGGATTGGGGCGCAGACATCGTGATCGACGGCGAGAATCAGCGCGAGATCCAAGAGCTGGTCGATGGGATGGTCGGGCCCGCATACATGACGCATACTGAGGCCCAAAAGCACCAATCTGCGCGGCGTCAACTTGGTTACGAGCCCGACCCCAGCGGTGGCGAAGTCGCGGCCTCATTCCTCGAAGGCCTGACCTTCGGACATGCTGGCGAGCTGAGCGGGCTGGTGGGAGCGGGCCTTACGTCAGGTGCGCGCGCCCTTGGCATGAACTTTCGTGGGGATGCGCCGAAAGGCTTTGGGGCGCAGTATCAATACATTAAAAATGGGGTCGACGCGAATATCGAAAGCGGGAGGCGCGACCATCCAAACCAAGTGGGCCCGATGGAATTCGTGGGTGTTTTGGGCAGCCTTGCCGCGCCAGTGCTGCGGGCGGGAACAACGCTGGCAGGGCGTGCATTGGCTGGCGCGGGAACGGGTGCGGCGTATGCGGGTGTCACCGCAATGGGTACGGGCGAAGGGGGGATTGCAAAGAGAGCCACAGATGCGGTCACCGACCCCATGACGAGCGGGGCGGCTGCGCTTGGGGGGGCGATCCCCCTTGCTGGTCGCGCGGCCACCAACATAGGCAAGTATACCAGGCAGGCAGGCACTGCCTTGGCACGTAGGGCAGCCGATAACAAAGTTATGCCGGAACTGATAAGAAATCGTATAAAAGAGCGGCTAGGACCAAGACTGCCCAAGGCGCAACAGGAAGCGATTGCGCGCCTGCAAGATGCGATGCACGAAGGCGGGATTACACCTGCGCAGGTCCACGCGCGCGCAGACCAACTCGGCGACGATGGTATGGTAATCGATTTCCTCGGTGAAGTCGGCGGCGATGCAGGGCGTGCGGCGGCCAGTGTTAGCTCTATAGCGGGGACGAAGCTCGGGGAAGAGCTTACGGGCCGTCAATTGGACCAGCCCTTCCGCATAGGCAACGCGGTTCAAGAGGCAACAGGGGCCAAGCCTGGTCTTACTGTTCAGGACGCGATTGATGCCATGCACGCCGAGACGTGGCCAGCCATTCAAAGAGCTTATCGGAAAGCGGAGAACGCGGGGCAAGGGATCGACCTTAAGGACTTTGAGTGGATTGGCAGGACAATGGAGGGCCAAAGAGCCATGGAGGTAGGTCGGAAAACTGCCATGACCAAGGCCATCTTGGACGCGCCTAAGGACTTCATTGGCCCCGTTCGGCCCAACAATCTGGAATTTTTGGACGCTGTGAAAGAAGCCTTTGTGGATGCGGGGCAGCCCGTAAACAAATTGGATCATCCGACGTATCCCCAAACGCCGATCCCTCAGCAAGCAAGGGACCTAAGGACCGCAATTTATGACGCCCTGCCCGAGTATGGCGACGCGAGACATCTTGCCCGGAATGCCGTTGATCGCGAGGAGGCACTAAAGCGCGGCGAGACTTTAGGCGGCATGAAACCGCCCGCAAATATGCAATCGCTGATTGCTGGAGTGGCGCCCGAAAACAGGCCAGACCTTTGGCAGGGTTACGGCTTGACGAAACTAGACCAGATTGCCCGATCCCGACAGACCACGGGTGCGGCAAGTCGCCTGTTTGGGACGCCCGCACGAAGAGAAGCCATGACGTCGGTGCTTGGCAACGATGCAGCGAAGATCCAAAACCAAATTGATGCTGAAGCGGTGTTCGACGGATCCCTTGGCGCAATCCAAGGCAACAGCACAACAGCGCGGCAGCTCGCGCAGATGAGCGCCCTACCCATTGGCGCTGGGGGCCTTGGGGCCTGGGCTGGCTATCAATACAATGAGGAAAATCCGCAGGCGGGCATCATGGGTGGGCTGATCGGCTTAGGTCTTGGGGGCGTGGGTCGCCTTGGGAGCAAAATCAAACAAGCTGCATCTCAGAAATTTGAGCGCGAAGTAGCAAACGAGATGGCCGAGTTGCTGACCCAACGCCAAGCGCCCCCTGGCATCATGGCCGAGGCGACCCCGCCAAACGTGTTTGCCGAATTGCTAGTTGCTGAGTTGTTAGCTAACCTAGCCGCCACACCGTCCGCGCCCTAAGCCTCGCAATCAGGAGACAAAACCAACGGAAAAATCAAATGACTCTTGTTTGGGAGCAGCCTATACCAACGGTCATAAAAGTTGCTACTTTGTGACCGTTTCGTGTCTCGTGGCAAAAACGCTTCGCGTTTCGCCTCCGATGAGGCCTTCGCTTATACCCCGAGGCGCTTTCGTAGCTGGTCTCTGGGTCGCTGCGGGGGCCACAGTCGCGGCCCTATAACAGCGACCATAGGAGTCATTCTCAATCGCCGCTGTTATATGCCGACGGGTCATACGAACCTTCCGTCGGCAAAAGAGGGCCTACGGTAAATCAAATACTCTTCGAATGGCGTGTTCGTCAAAGCGGACGGGGTTATTGGAGAGACGTTCAAGGTTCACTTGGACCGAAAGGGTCTTGCGTTGTTCGGGTGTGTCGGCACCGATCTCGCTTAAGTTTGGTGTGACCCCTAGGTCGCGCAGCCTGTATTGCAGGGCTGCGGTGCTATGTTCCAGGTCGGTCATGTGTAGAAGTTCGCCTAAGTGTGTCATGATGGTGTTGAGAGCGTCCAGGCCGCCTGGATGGAGGATGGCGCTGCGCGGGGCGGTGCTGTGGACTTGAAATATCTGCGGTAAGGTGAGCCAAACGGCGTGGCCGTGGGGGACGCCATAGGTGCTCGTTATGCCGTAGGACCAAGCATGGGCCGCCGTGGTTTTGGAGACGTTGATGCCTTGACCTGCGAGGTTTGCGGCCTCCAGCATGGCCTGGAGCTCGACTTGGGTTGCGAGGCCGTTCACCACGCGCTTTAGATGCATTGCCGCAAGGTGAACAGCTTGGAAAGCCGTCGCTCGGCTCTCGGGCGTGGCACCGCAGGCCCAGCTGCTCTCAATGGCTTGGGCGAGGGCATCTAAGCCGTTGCAGGCCTTTTGGTAGGCGGTGCCCGAGCTGATCAACGACCCATCCAAGACCGCGCAGCTAGGTAGGAGGCACTGGGCGGCCAGCGAGAATTTTTGCGCCCCGATGTAGACCACGGCAAAGTGCGTCGCCTCGCTGCCCGACCCAGCGGTGGTGGGCACGGCGATCAAGGGGACTTGTGGATCCGCAACAGCGATTTGGCCTTGCGCGATTTGTGCTGGATCGCCTGGTGTTTTTAGGAATGCTTTGATGAGTTTGGCCATGTCCATGACACTGCCGCCGCCGACGGCCAGGATCACTTCTGGCGCGAAGTTACGTGCAAGGGTTGCGCCTCTGATCGCGTCCTCGATCTTGGGGTTCACCTCAAAATCGTGAAATCTAAGGGTGGTGCGCTCCTTCAGTTGCGGCAAGAGGACCGAAGCAGCGCCGCACGCCTCGAACGAGCCCTTGCCCGTTACAAGGAAAATGCGCTCGTTGCGCAATTCTGGGACTGTCGTCGTTACGCTAGCGAGCGCGCCAAATTCAGAAATGGTTCTTTGCGGTGTTGCAGGTGCCAAGGTCTCAAGCCTCCGGAGTTTCGCCGCGCAAAAAGGCTTGCAAGGCGCGCTTGTTTTCCGCTGGCGTCGTCGTGGGCCTGCCCAGATCTGCTCTATGTCCGCCCTTGACCCTGATTTCAATGAAGTGGGGGCCGCTTGCTTGGGCGCCGACGGTAAGGGCGGTCTCAATTTCCTGCGCGGTGGTTGCGAGTGTTGCGGCCGTGTAGCCGCACGCTAGCGCGATGGCCCGAAAGTCAACCTGAAAGCCCACAGTCGGCTGTCCGCCGACCGAGCCGTGCATGGCGTTGTTGAAGACAAGATGGACCAGGTTTCCAGCGCCAGACTGGCCCGCTATGGCGAGGCTGCCCATGTGCATGAGAACCGCCCCGTCGCCATCAAAACAATAGACCCTTTGATCGGGGCGACCTGCCGCAAGCCCCAGGGCGATGGCGCTTGCGTGGCCCATGCCGCCAACGGTCAGAAAATCGCGATGATGACCCATGCCTGTTCGTGCGCGATGTTCAAAAATCTCGCGGCTTGGCATGCCCGTTGTGCCAACCACGACGGCGCCAGGAGGCAGGCTGTCCGCAGCTTTGATAATCGCCTGCTCGCGCGTTAGGGTGTAGGAACCAGAGGGCTTTTTGGCGCGGGGTTCATAGGTTTCAAAGCTGCCCTTGCGAACGATCAGCGCCACGGGCGCTTGAGATTTGCGGGCGGTTTGCGCCAGGGCCGAAGTTTGTTTGCGCGCCTCATCGATATTCGACGAGAGAATATCAAACTCTATGTCCATGGCGGCGAGCATGTCGAGCATGACCCGCCCCTGGTGCATGTGTTGGGGCTCGTCCGTATGGCCTGGTTCGCCGCGCCAGCCGATCATAAGGACGAGGGGGACGCCATAAATCTGATTGCTCGCGAGCGATAGCAGCGGATTGATCGCGTTTCCCAGGCCCGAATTTTGCATATAGACCAGTGGCAATTCACCTGTACCTAGATGGTGGCCAAGGGCCAGGCCGACGCTGACCCCCTCATTGGCGGCGATGACATGACGCTCTGGGGGGAGGGTGTCGGTGATACAGGCGCAGATTTCTTTCAGCAAACTATCCGGAACGCCCGTGAAATAGGCGATGCCCGCGTCGCGTAGGATGCGCAGATAAGCGGTAGGACTGAGCACTACTTGGTTCCAGGGATCACTTCGAGGATTTCTTTGATCGACATGCAATGCTCGCGTGCCTCAAAGCCGCGTTCGTTCATCAAGATCGTTTCGGCCACTTTCGCCATGGCAGGATAGGCGGCGCGCAGCATGTGGTTGGCGTATATGACGATGTTGACGCCCATGGCGGCAAACTCGGTTTCCGTGATGCGATCAAAGGACGAGGGCACGACGACCAAGGGGCGACCTTGGCCGAATGCTTGGTATCGCTGGCAAAAGTCCCGAATTTCGGCGCCGTCTTCTTTACGCGAATGGATCATAATCCCGTCGGCGCCAGCGGCCAAGTAGGCGGTGCAGCGCTGGACCGCATCCTCCATTCCCTTATCAAGAATCAGGCTTTCACAGCGGGCAAAGATCATAAAATCATGGGAGACTTGGGCTCGCTTGCCAACCTGAATTTTAGCGCAGAAATCTTCGATGCTATCTTGGGTTTGCGCCACCTCATTGCCGAACAAGGAGTTCTTTTTGAGGCCAGTTTTGTCCTCTATGATCACGGCGGAGACCCCCAGCCGCTCCAGCGTTCGCACCGTGAAGGCAAAATGCTCGGGCTTGCCGCCCGTATCGCCATCGTAGATCATCGGTTTGGTGGTGACTTCAAAAATCGAGCTGATAGTGTTGGCCCTGTCTGAGGTATCAACAGCCTCTATGTCGGGTTTGCCTTTGTTGGTGCTATCGGTCAGGGAACTGGACCAGACCGCGTCAAAGCTGCGTCTCTGGTTATTGACCTCGACCTCCAGATTTTCGGCGAGCAGACTGGAAATGCCGCTGTGGGTTTCGAGAACGCGAATGAGGTCGCGCGACGTGAGCAATCGTTTAAGGTGGCCGCGGCGGCGGTCTGCGGTTGTGCCCTGTGCCTTGAGGGCTTGATTGAGTTTGGTGGAGGAAATGCCTGGGGTGTAGGGCACTTCCACCAATTTTCCGCCCCAGGACGCGAGGGTATCTATGACTTTTTGGCGTACCTTCGATTGGACACCAGTTTTCCAATCGTCCCCATGGACGACAATATCTGGCTTAAGTGCCTCAAGGTTGGGGACATAGTCTAGGGTCTCCTGCGCCACAACCTGGCTGACTCCTTTCATGGCGACCACCACCGCCTTGCGCTCGTCAAAATTCAGATAGGGCAAACGCTTGTAAGACGCGATGGCCCGATCTGTCAGCAATCCAACCGTGACATGGCCGAGCTTGGCGGCTTCGTTGATGATATTGATATGCCCATGGTGCAACATATCCGCGCTCATGCCGACATAGACTCGTTTGGTTGGATTCATTTGCCTGCTCTCTGAATTTCTTGAGGGTTCGTGGGGTGTCTGGGCCTTCGCTTCACCCCGAGGCGCCTTCGCGCTGATCTCGGGCCGCTTCGGGGGGTGCAGTCGCGACCCTTATACCCGCAAACATATGGGTCAATCATGATTGCCGCTGGTATAGGATAAGCTCTAACCGCGTAGATCGGTGATGAAGTTCAGGGCGAAGTTGCCATCTGCATCGCGCTTTACTTCAAACATTTTTAGCTCTCGCGGCGCGTCGATTGTTTCGAGTTCGGGAAGGGAGAAAGGGACGTATCCATGTCGATCCCTGGCGCGTCCAGACATGGTAAGGGACACGATTGTGCCATTTTGACTTATGGCCAGCACCGCGTCGTCGATCGCATCACCTGTCGCATCTTTTAGAATTCCAGTGAAGGTAATTTCGCCCTTGAACACCGTATCCAGAGGCGAGAACGTCAAATCTGACGCCGTGACCTGATCGTCCTGAACGCTTTTGCCCAAGAGAGAATTATAAGCCGAGTTGCCTGTGTAGTTAACAGTGACCTCAGCTATGGGTCCCTCTTCGGTGAATAAGTCTATCGAACGATTGATAGTATCAAGGGCAAGGTCATAGAACTTGGAGCCATGGGTGTCGAAATCAGCAACATGGGGGACAGAGCGAGAGTCCTGTCCAATCGACTGGTTCTGCAATGTCTCTCCATGCATGTCCCACGGTGCCTCAATGCCCAAAACGGATAAGAGCGTTGGAGCTATATCGAGGGTTGTCACCATTGAGTCGATCGTTCGGCCTTGTTTCTGATTTGGGTACTTCACAAACAAGGGTACGGGTATGAGGTTGATCCAAGATCTTTCATTTTTTGGAACTCGACGACTGCCCCCCTCCAATGAGTAAGATACCCCGTGGTCTGCGGTGACAAAAATTAGGCTATCATCGTATAGGTCGCGGGCGTTTAGGGCATCAATGAGATTTGAGATCAAGGTGTCGGCTGCTTGAGCTTGTTGAAGATAGTTATGGTGAAGAACATTGAGATGAGACTCGAAGGTATCAAATCCCTCCCCTCGCTTTGTGTCCTCGATAATCCTATAATTTTGAATAGGACGGCCCTTGGCCGTTACTTCATAGTATGCGTGAGGGAATTTCATATGAAGAAAGTTGATTTGCGCCAAGGGTTGCCCCGACTTCACATCTGCGAACCAGGATGCGTAGGAGCGAAGACTTCGGTGCATTGCATCGACTTGGGTAGGCCGTTCCTTTCTGGCGAACAGATTTAGTTTACTAAGCCCTGCCCAAACTTGTGGGAAGTCCCCAAGACGACGTTGCGTCCAGTTGCCGTGGCCAATCGCGTAGATATAGATCGTCAAGAGGTCGTCCATAACAACACCCGCCTTGAACTGGTCTTGTCTGTCTGCGTTGAGAGAGTTTAAACTCGATTGGGTAAAATCCGACGGTAGGACGCTACTCTGAACATTCACATCGGTAACAAACCGCAACATGTCGAGGACATTGTCGTCGCGTTTGAGGCCCGAATGGGACAGAGCACCAGAGGCTATACTGGGGACCGCGACCGTCGTTTGGTGTGTGGGGCTGAGGCTATTTGGGAAGTAGTCGGCGTGTTCCGAAAGTTTGGCAAGGCCAGGGTAGCGCTGAGCATTTAGTTGGCGACCAGAGGTCTGCAACGTCAGTCCTGAAAACTCGTCGAATATGATTATGAAGACGGGTGTGTCGGGGAGTTCAATGTCATCGTAGGGCATGCTAAGAGATGCGGCAGAGAACAAGGATGATGAGGGAGCTCGGTAGATGAAATTGAGTGCGGGCACCAAAGCCAAGAGGCATATCCAGGGGAGAAAGTGCCTGAGGTTCAGGGTTTGAACGATTTGGAGCAGGAGTAGTGCCAAGAGGATCGACAGAACGAAGAATAGAGTTGATTCAATGTCCAGCCCCGTCATGCCCAAGAACGAGTTGTTGATCAGGTATAGAGAAAACAGCAAGAACAAACCGAACGAGATCGCGTAGTCAAGGCGCGTCAAAAAACGCGGTAACCAAAGGGTGATCAGGGCCCGGAACAGAAACAAAATAAGGGTCGGAACCAGCGTTAGGAGTAGCAGGAACACGACAATCGAACTGCGCGAGAAACTATGCGCCAGGAAAAACGTCTCGTTCTTTGACATGAGGTCGATCATTGGCCAACTGATCGCCAAGGTGGCGCCGACAAAATATTTGATTAGAGCCAATATGTGATTGGAGAGGAGGAAGCGAGCGAGGTTCGGCGTCGGGATACGGACAGCAAACCTCGCAGGTTTGCGTCCATAGCGGTGGTAGAGAGCGAAAATCAGCGTCAAGGCGTTGGTCAAGGTCCAGTACAGAACGAGCCCAGCATCTTTGTCGTAGAGAAGCAGAAAGAATAGGACGGCAATGACGATCCCTCGGCGATTTTGCCTTCGGTTCTGATCCAAGGCCAGGCGCAGTGCCAGGATATTAATGGCGAGCATGACAAAGGGGAGCAAATTGGCTTCCCCAAAGAGGACCTTATCTTGACGGTCTAGGGGCCCAATCAGGGGCAGACTGGTGCCTTCCAAGACATAAGTTGTGTCCAGCATGTAGTAGGCGGCGATAAGGAAGGGCAGCTGCACGGCCAGACCCGCCAGGCTTCGGACCGCAAGGAGCGGCGAATAGGAAAAACGCTGATATAGGCGCTCGATCGCGCGATGGAGGTCCTCGCCTTGGAGCTGCTGCTTGATGACATGAACCTGTTGGTTCAGGACTTGGTCGAGACTGGATTGGTGCTGTACAATTTGCTCGGTGGACCGAGCCAGGGGTTGGGTCACTAGGCGAACAAAGACGGCCAGGAGCAAGAGCGACAAGAACACCGAACCCGTTGCGGCGGCGCTGATCATGTAAATTTGTTCTAAGAAGCTTTCAATGAAGCCGATAGTATAGGGGTACATGGCGGTTTAGGTCGTGGGTTTTGGAGGGTTTAGGACCGCAGCTTCGAGCGCTTCCAGGCGTGCGGAAAGTTGGTGAATTTTGGCGATTTGGTCCGCTTCGCTCAGGTTTAGGTGTTTGGCCTGATCGACCAGATAAGCGACAATGACCTTGGAACTGGACCCGAAATTGGAAACAGCGCTCTCGCGAAGGCCTTGCAAGTGTTCTGGCGTGAACTTCGCCAAGGTGTCGGTCACAATCTGAGGCAGAGCGCCCAGGTCTTCGGGCTTGACCACGGTGCCAAGGCTGGGTGCCATCGTCTCGGTCCAGACCTGGTCCATATAGTCGCCTTCAAAATCCGTTTGACTAGCCGCAGAAACGGGGAGAGTGATGACGGGTTTCTCGTAGACAAAGGCAAAGTCAAACCGAATGGAGGAGGTGTCTGAAATAAGAATTTGCGCTTGGGCCATGGCGTGCGTGCCGAGGGCATGGGTGTCCCATTGGATTGCATCGATCCCTTGCAGGGCATCTTTCCACTGTTGCACTTGTTCGGGTTCAAAGCTGTGCGAATGAGGGTGCAGACGAATAAGGATGTTGTAGCCCGCGACGGCAAGACCTTTGATAAAGTCGGTGCCATATTCCGACAGGCAGCTCTTGGGGCCCCAGGAAGGGGCGATCAGAACCGTGGTTCGGGCCGTGTCGAACTGACCGTCGGACGCCTGTTCGGTTGAGGTTGCCGACGGGTTGTGCCGTTGATCGTGCAGAACCTCTAGATAAGGCAAGCCTGCGGGGAGGAGGCGTTTCGTCTTCAAACCCCGGGCGTGCTCGACGAGGCGAATCGGCGCCTCCTCGTGCGGGCCCATCATCAAGACGCTGTCGTAAAAATCCAAGCTGCCTTTGCGGTAGCACGATACGTTGGCCATGGCGTGGAACACATGGACCAAATCTTTGACTCGCGGAGGGCGTTGCAGAGGGTAGTCGGGGCAACCAATATTCGGCGTTGTGCTGAGCATGACTCGTGCTTGGGTTTGCTGGATTTTGGCGAACCCAGCCCGATTACGCGGCACGAGCTTGGCGTGCATTTGGGGGGTGTCGATCAGTAGGCCTGGGTCGTGGTGGTCGAGGGTGAGGTAGGAAAAAGTCACTCCGCGCGCCAAAAGCTCCTCCACGATGGGCTGGAACGTTGACCAGTAGGTGAGCCCTTCGGAAAATAGCAAGATTGGCGGTTCGCTTGAGGATTGTGGCGTTGGCGCATTCGCGGGTTCGCTGCCCGAGATGAGCGCGCTGATCCGGTAAAAGGCGGAGCGAAAGAAGAAA
The DNA here is from genome assembly GCA_965229645.1 of Alphaproteobacteria bacterium. GTDB lineage: Bacteria > Pseudomonadota > Alphaproteobacteria > UBA7985 > UBA7985 > CAXQZM01. The sequence continues at coordinate 1,295,681 of OZ245893.1, read as the reverse complement.
GCCGCCGAGGTAAAGAGCGCCGCGACCAGGGCCCCGAGCGCGTTCCCCGAGGCAGGGTCCAGGTAGGCTTGCGCCTCACTCGGAAGGGCAAGAGGAACTAGGATCAAGTACTTTAGAAAAGAGGGCATGGATTGGCTTTTTTGAGGTTCGGGCGGTCGCGGTCTGCGATGGGTGAAATTGTCGTGCGGAACCCAGCCCTCAAACATGCGTCGGTGGGCGAAGGGATGACCAGCGGATATCGCGGCGCTAAATGACGAACGCAAGCGGGTCAAGACAGATGTCGGCTTTGCGGCCAGTACCCAAATGAAGCGTCAAACGAGCTCTTTTTTAGGACTCAGCACCATGACATTTTCCGCAGGCACCCAAGCCGTAACTCCAAGTGGTGCCCAATCCTAGCACTCGTATACCCCCGTCCGTGTTTTACACCAGGGATCAAACTCAACACTCAATCTAATCTTTGGAGGATTTGCTATGCCACGTGATGCTTCGGGCCTGTTCCAACGGCTGTTCCGTTGGCGGGATGATCGCGATGCTAAGGTCCAAATTCGTGCCGACCGCATGGATCAGGAGATGGACGCGATCGTGCAAGATCTGAACGATATATCAGCGGGCGCGGTGGCGTTTCGTGGACCGCTCAAGGGGCTGAATGGGACCGCTGCTTTGCCTTCATACACCTTTGATGAAGATCAGGACACAGGGCTGTATCGAAAGGAGGCCGATGAGCTGGCGTTGAGCGTTGGCGGGATCGAAGTGATCGCGGCCAGTCAGAACGTAACGACCATCACCGCTGAAACAGCCGTTAAGGTCATCATCGGCGGGAAAAACGTCCTTACGATTGGCAAGAACGGGGCCGTCAATTCGGATGAATTGGCAACGCAGCGCGATATTTGGGCGATTGGGGACATGAAGTTGACGGATCAGGGCACGCTCAAAGCGGGTTGGATTTTGGGTGAGGGGCAGGAATTGAGCCGAGAGACCTATGATGAGTATTTTGCCCTGGTGGGGGAGACTTTTGGTGCTGGTGACGGCTCCACCACCTTCAACGCGCCTGATTTTACCCAGGGCGATAGGGACGGCGTGACGTTGATCCAGGCCACAACGTCTAGGCCTCTGAGGTCATTTGGGGGGGGCGGCGACGCATACTCTTACCGAGAATGAGTTGGCCAAACACGAACACGCTGTGGAGATGGACGTGCAGTCAGAAGGTAAAAATGCACACAGTGGTATAGTTATTGGACATCATTGGAGTGATCCTGACGTTGAAGGGGACGCGCATTATCCCCGTACAGGATATACCTCAGAGGTTGGTGGCGACCAACCGCACAACAATATGCAGCCTTACTTCGCGTGCAATATCGCGATTTTCGTCGGCGCTTAGGGGGTAGGCATGAAGTTTGATACAACGATCACACTTGGCAACTTGCTGCAAATTAGTGCGCTCATGAGCGCACTCTTTGCTGCCTACTATACGCTCGACAAGCGCGTTGCGCGCGTGGAATTTATTGTCACCCAAATCAGCGATTACGACACTCGCTTGGATCAGGTCGAGCGCGATGTCTTGGAGCTAAAATATAGATATGGAGCAGGCCTATGAGGTGGATTGCAAATTTATTTGCGGGAGGTGGCGTTCGACACGTGGCGGAGGCCGCAACGTCGATCGGCGGGATGTTTGGCGTGCATAAAGAGCGGCAAGCTGTCAGAGACGGCGCCTATCGCCAAGCAGCCCTGGGTCAATATGCCGCGGAATTTCAACCCCAGGCCTATCGCACCTGGTTTGATTCGTTGGTCGATGGTCTCAATAGATTGATCCGCCCTGTTCTTACCATCACGCTGGTTTCGGCTATTCCCGTCGCTTTGGTTTCGCCGCAAAGTGTCGATCTGGCCTTTGCCGCCTTGGCCTCCCTGCCCGATGCTTATTGGATGGTGCTTTCGCTGGTCCTGGGGTTCTACTTTGGCGGTCGCATGCAGTTAAAGGCGCAGGACTTTCGGCGCGAAGAAATCACCCGTAGTGCGGTGCAAGTCGCTGTCGCGAGTCCGCCCCCCCAGTGCACGCGGCGGGCCTTGCCCGCATTCGTGAAACCGCAGCGCGAGGTCAGCCGTGTGTTCTTGCATTGCACGGCCTCAGATCATCCACATCATGACAACATCGAAACGCTGCGGGATTGGCACGTGAACGGCAATGGCTGGTCCGACGTTGGCTACCATGAGCTGATTACTTTTGGTGGTGACATCCTGGCGGGTCGTCCGCTTGAACGGATCCCCGCTGCACAGAAGGGACACAATCGGGGGACGATTGCCATTGCACTTTCAGGCGGTCAAAATGGCAAGCCTGGGGCCTTTACTACGGCGCAGTTTGAGGCGCTCAGATTGCGGTGTCAGCAGATTAGCGACGCCTATGGTGGAAATATCACGTTCCACGGGCATGTAGAGGTGGCACCAGGGCGATCTTGCCCTGTCTACGATTACAGGGTCATATTGGGACTGGATGGCGAGGGAAGACTTAAGTGATCTTCAAAGGATCTCGATTTCTGAAATACGGCAGACCTCACTAGAATTGGCATCATACCAAACGCCATCAAAATTGACATTTTTATAGCCGCTCTGTGTCTCAGGGCAGAAGCGCTTCGCGTTTCGCCTCCCCTTCGCTTTACCTGGAGGCGCTTTCGCGCTAGTATCGGGATCGCTACGGGGGTCGCAGTCGCGACCCCTATTCCTGCGAACAAAGGAGTCATTCTCGGTCGCCGCTGGCATTAATATTGGCATGGTCAGTATCTTTGTTCTTTGATGCCGAGATAGAAAACTCTGACAACGAGGGGATACTTGTGAAAGTTGAGATTGGGGAAATACTAGGGAGACTTGGGGATGATTTTTCCTCCCGATTCAATGAGTTCAGTGCCGCAGATAGCGTTTTCTTTGATAAAGTCAGATTTTGTCTTATGAAATTTTGATTTCACGTATTGACCAGGCTTGTATCCCTTTGCAATCCAGCCGACTGGGGCTTTTGCATCCTGGTTGGGTCTTTTGTCAAGTATGCGCAAAGCCAAATTTCCAGCAGTTTTGCAAACATACTTTACAAATCGTTGCTTCAGCTTCGACGAAAGTGAAGTTCCCAATCTTTTGGAATCCTCCAACACGCCTTGCATGAATATGTAGTTTCCAGCATAGGTTGATGAGCTTAGGGGCGCGACGCTCACTTGATCGAAGCCCGCCTGGCGATAGTACCTTTCTAGACCGTAGCGCGTAGGGCGCTGAAAATCATAGGGAATTTCATGTTCATCGTATATAAAAGGAACTTGCACAAACAAGGCACCCCCTGGTTTGAGAACCCGATTGGCTTCATGAAAAAATGCCTCGGGATGTTCCATATGTTCTAAAGAACTTGTGGAGAGAATCAAGTCGATTGAATAGTCTTTGAGCGGGATCTGCTTCACATCGCAGAGAATATCGAACTCCGTGAGGCCCTTATTCAACTGACCGGACAAGGGGTGTTCTTGAGCTAAGTAGTGCGAGTCGGAGAAAAAGGGTTTGTAGCGTTGACCACCTGCGCCAGCATCCAAAACCACTCCATTCTGAGCAAAATCTGCGGCTTCGCACAGGAGGTCAAAAACCATGTCACCTTGGTAGTGTTGTCCCCAACCAAGTTCGTTGTGAAAATACTGCTTCAGTTTTGATTTCTCTTCAACATGCATGTGTCAATGTCCAAATCGTGTCATGGTCCCTTAAGCCCTCTTGTCCCTGTCAACTTCGGCAAAAGGGGTTTCGGAGGTCAGAGCCGTGGCGGTCCCTAGAGGATTCGAACCTCTGGCCTCTGCCTTCGGAGGGCAGCGCTCTATCCAGCTGAGCTAAGGGACCTTTTGGGGGGCCTTTAAGCGGCTTTGCGGCGTCTCGCAAGGGATCAGGATTCGGTTGATCAAAGATCGGTTGATCAAAGATCGGCAAATCAAAGATCGGCCGGGATCAGGTCTTGATCAATAACCGTGTCGATGTCTTGGCGGGGGCGGACCAGGTCGAAGCGATCGCCCCGCACCAGTACCTCGGCGGGGAGGGGGCGGCTGTTGTAGGTCGAGCCCATGACCGCACTGTAGGCCCCTGCGCCCTCAATGAGCATCAAATCCCCAGCGTCCACCAGCGGTAGTTGGCGACCAACGGCCAAGACATCGCCCGTTTCGCAGACGGGCCCGACAACATCGGTGGGCAGGCTACTTTGCTGACCCCGCGCGATTTGGAGGCCATGGTGCGCGTCGTAGAGGGTCGGGCGGATTAAATCGTTCATGGCCGCATCGGCAATGATGAAACGTTTTTCCCGCCCTTCCTTGACGTAAATCGCGCGCGTCAGCAGGCCGCCTGCGCGTGCGACCAAATAACGCCCAGGTTCCAGCACTAAGGGCAAGCCAAGGGGCGCGAAGGTCCGCTGCACCAGCGCAGCGTAGGCATCGAGATCGATTTCCGCTTCCGCATCGTAGGTCACGCCCAGGCCCCCGCCCAAGTCGATGCGCCGCACCCTGTGGCCCGCCGCCTGCACCGTGCGGACCGCATCGGCCAATATCTGATAGGCCTGCGCATAGGGAGCCAAGTCGGTTAGCTGGCTGCCGATATGGACCGCCAAACCCGCCAGCACGATATGGGGGAAAGCCGACATGCGGGTCGCCAGATCCATGGCCTCATCGACAGGAATCCCAAACTTATTCTCCGCCATGCCCGTGGTGATTTTCGCGTGGGTCTTGGCGTCGACATTAGGATTGAGGCGTAGCGCGACGGGGGCGACCTGGCCCATCTCCCCTGCGATTTGGTTCAAGACTCGCAGCTCGCCTACCGATTCGACATTGAATTGGAGCAAGCCGCCTTGCAGGGCCTCCGCCATTTCGGCGCGGGTCTTGCCGACGCCCGCGAAGACGATTTTGTCGGGCGCGATGTTAGCGCGGCGAGCGCGGCGATATTCGCCGATTGAGACCACATCGGCGCCCGCGCCCAGCGAGCCAAACAGAGTCAAGATCGCCTGGTTTGAGTTGGCCTTGACCGCGTAGCATAGGGTCGTGTCCAAATCGGTGCGGGCGGCCAAGGCTGCGGCAAGGGCGTCGTAGCGCGCGCGCATCTGCGCGGCGCTGTAGACGAACGTCGGCGTGCCGTAGGTGCGCGCAAGGGTCGCGAGGCGCACGCCCTCGCACATCAGTTCCTGGTCCAAGATCGCGAAGGTCATGGGGCTAGTCCGCGGGCACGAAGCCGCTCTTCGCGGGGCTGCCAGGAACTTGGCCCGCAGGCGGCGGGCTGTCCAGACCGCACGCAGCGAGGCATAGGACGAGGACGGCGGCGACCACGGGGCGCAAAGCATAGGTCATTCGGCGATTCCAAATCGTTGCATCAGTTCTGGGATCGCAGCCCGGCTCGCCGCGAGGGCCGCGGCCACTTGCGCCGGCGCTGTGCCGCCGTAGGAGGTGCGCGATGCCATGGACGCCGCTGGGGTCAAGACGCCGAACACCTCGGCCGTCAAGCGCGGCTCCTCGCTTTGGAGATCGGGCAAGGACAGGTCGCAGATCTGCACACCCCGTTGATCGGCCAGCGCCACCAGGCGGCCCGTGACGTGATGCGCCTCGCGAAAGGGCATCCCGAGGGTGCGGACCAGCCAGTCGGCCAGATCCGTTGCCGTCAGGTGCCCGCGCTGGCAGGCGGCGGCCATGGCATCGCGGTGCCAGCGGATGTCTGCGATCATCCCCGCCATGGCTTGCAGGCCGAGCGTGAGCGTGTCGACCGCCATGAACGTCACCGCCTTATCCTCCTGCATGTCTTTGGAGTAGGCCAGCGGCAAGCCCTTCATGACCAGGACCAGGGACTGGAACGCGCCCGCGATTTTGCCGACCTGGGCGCGCAGCAACTCGGCGGCGTCGGGGTTGCGCTTTTGCGGCATGATCGACGACCCCGTCGAAAAGGCATCGGTCAGACAAGCAAAACCGAATTGCGGACCCGTCCACAGCACTAACTCCTCCGCCAAGCGCGACACATGCAGGGCGCACAGGCTCGCGACCGCTAAGTATTCCAGGGCGAAGTCGCGGTCGGACACGCTGTCCAGTGAATTGGCCGTCGGCCCCGCGAACCCCAGCACCTGGGCCGTCTGGATACGATCAATCGGGTAGGGGGTCCCCGCCAAGGCCGCGCTGCCGAGCGGGCATAGGTTGAGGCGCGCCCGCGCATCGCCCAGTCGGTCCAAATCGCGGGCAAACATGGTCGCGTAGGCATGGAGATGGTGCGCCAGCGAGATCGGCTGCGCGGGTTGCAAATGCGTGAAACCTGGGACGAGGGTCTCGGTTTCGGGTTCGGCGCGATCGAGCAGGGCGCTAATCAGATCCGCGAGCAATCCCGCCTGCGCGTCCATAGCATCGCGCAACCAAAGCCGAAAGTCGGTCGCCACCTGATCATTGCGCGAACGGGCGGTATGCAGCCGCCCCGCAGGCGCGCCGATCAGCTCGGTCAGGCGCGCCTCCACGTTCATATGAATATCTTCCAGCTCCGTCTGGAACGTGAAGTTTTGTGAGGCGATTTCACTTGCAATCTGCGCCAGGCCCGCCTCAATAGCCTTGGCATCCGCAGCGCTGATCAGGCCCACCTGCGCGAGCATGGCGGCATGGGCCTGGGACGCGCGGATGTCTTGGGCGTAGAGGCGTTGGTCGACCTCTATGCTGGCATTGATGCGCGCCATGATGTCCGCAGGGCCCGAGGCAAAGCGCCCGCCCCATAGGGCGTTGGACGCGGCGGGTGACGACGGTGAGGAGGCAGGCGATGACACGAATTTGGCTTATCTTGTTGGCGCTGCTCGCGCTACCCCTTAAAGGCGGGACGCAAGACCCGCACCAGGGGTTCATGGACCTGCTGTTCTTGGATCGCGCGGGGGAATTAGCCCCAGATATTGGCTTTGTCGATCATGAGGGTCAAGGGCAAAGCTTGGAGGACTTCGCGGGTCAGGTCTTGGTGGTGAACTTTTGGGCGACTTGGTGCGCGCCCTGCATCGCCGAAATGCCCGCGCTCGACCGCTTGAACCACGCGCTCAAAGACCAGAATGCACGCGTGGTCGCCATCAATACGGATTTTACCGCTGACGCGGGTCAAGCTTGGCAGGCGCGCAATGGTCTTGAAACCCTCGCGTTCTTTTGGGACGAGACAGGCAATGCCTTCTTCGACGCTGGCGGCACGGGGATGCCCTACAGCCTAATCTTAAATGCCGACGGGAGCATCGTCGCAGAAGTCTTTGGCGATGCGCCTTGGGATAGCGCGGAGGCGTTGGCGTTTGTGCGCGCGCTTTAGAACGCTCTTGCGCGCAGGGACTTGGAGCCAAAACACGATCCCAGGCACGTGTACCTAGGGTTTTGTCACAAGTGGAGAGCTGTATCGTGACAGCCATTGTCGTATACTGTACCTGTAAATGTTCCATCTGCTAATCGCTGATGCCATAGAAATGGGATTGGTCAAATTTCAGATTCGTTCTATTTCTATAACCTATTCTTCTGAATTTTATGTTCACTTAAGGAAACCGATGAAGACTGAAGACCGCGTCGAGGAAGAACGCATGAACCCAATAATCGAGGTTCAGATGATCGAAACTTCGCATCTATCCTCACCCAGTTTGTTCTAGACACTGGCCCCACCAATGAACAGAACACAGGAGCTGCTTAGGTTCGTTTCCAAAGATCGAATGGGGCTTGAGATTGCGCCCTATTTTAACCCGCTAACGCCCAAATCGGCGGGGTTTCGGTGCGAGTCCCTGGATGTTTTTGACACCGCGCGACTGCGCCAAAACGCCGCTAAGGATCCATCCCTTAGCGAGGCAGATCGGGAACGCATCGAGGACGTGGACCATGTCGTCGACGCTTGTCAGATTGGGGACTTGCGGAACGTAACCCCGCACTTTGGCGCCTTTGCTTACGTGGTGTCCTCGCACAACTTTGAGCATTTGCCCAACCCGATTAAGTTCTTGCAAGGCGCCTACGACGCGCTCGCCCCTGGCGGCGTCCTATCCATGGCGATCCCCGACTATCGGGCGTGCTTTGACTACTTCCGTTTTCCAACGCGTCTGTCAGACTGGTTGCGCGCCTTCCATGAAGATCATCAGCAACCCCCACCCTACACGCTGTTTGATTTTGACGTGAATCGCGCCGAGATTGTCGATCAGAAACAACGGCAGAGACCGGGGTTCCCCCTTGGGCTTGAGCGCACCATGACCCTTGGCGCCCCAGGATCGCCCGCGCAAGCCTATCAGAGGTTCTTGCAACCCGATGAGGTCTACCACGACACCCACTGCAGTCTTGTGTGTCCGGAGACGTTTCATCTTTTGATCAGCGATGCCATCGACATGGGTTTGGTGCATTTTGATGTCCTATCGATCTCCCGCACCACTACTTACGAATTCTTCGTTCATTTGAGAAAGCCAGAAGCGCGCGCGGCGCGCCTCAGGTACGACCGCCACAGCCTCCTCACCGCCGCGAAACGTGCCACGGAGGTTAAGGGTTCCAGCACCTTCCCGCCCGTCTTCGCCTACTTGGTCAAGAGCAAAAGGGTCAAGACCATGCTAAGGCGAATGGCGGGGCGTAGCCCGTACTTAGTGAAGGCTGCAATTTCGCAGAATCACGGCGCGTGATTGGGGTTGCCTGCCCCTCAAGGGGGGCTTATGCGCGGTCCAGCTGTTACACCATTACTCCCCAAAATGAATAGAACCCAAGAACTCCTGCGGTTTGTTCGCAAGGATCAAGTTGGACTTGAGATTGCGCCTTACTTTAACCCGCTGACGCCCAAAGCGCAGGGGTTTCGATGCGAGTCCGTTGATGTTTTTGACACCGACCGCCTGCGCCAAAACGCTGCCGCAGATCCTGCGCTAAACGCGGCCGACGTGGCGCGCATTGAGGACGTGGACCATGTGTTTGACGCGTGCCAACTTGGCGATCTGCGGAACCATTCGCCGCATTTTGGCGCTTATGCCTTTGTGGTGTCGTCGCATAATTTTGAACATTTGCCCAATCCAATCAAATTCTTGCAAGGCGCCTACGACGCCTTGGCCCCAGGCGGCATGCTCTCTATGGCCATTCCCGACTATCGGGCCTGCTTTGATTACTTCCGCTTTCCCACGCGCCTCAACGACTGGCTCCGCGCCTTCCACGAAGACCATCGGGCCCCAACTCCCTATACGCATTTTGATGTCCAGTTGAACGGCGCTAGAATCCTTGACAAGCGCCAACACCAAAAGAGCGCATTCGCCCTGGGCCTCGAACGTCGGGTCACCCTTGTCGCCGCAGGATCGCCCGAGGCGGCGTACCAAAGCTTCTTGGACCCCAGCCCAACCTACCAAGACACCCATTGCCAGGTCTTATGTCCAGAAACGTTCCATCTGTTGATCGCGGATGCCATTGCCTTGGGATTGGTTCAGTTTGAGATTTGGTCAATCTCCCACACCAACACCTACGAATTTTACGTTCATTTAAGAAAACCGCTGACGCTTGCGCCGCCGCCACCGCTGGATCGTCTTGCCCTGCTTACCGCGGCCAAGCGCGCGATAGGGCTCAACGGCTTCGGCTTTTTTGCCCCGTTGGGTCGTCAACTCACCCGAAGCAAAAAGATCAAGGCCGTCCTACGGCGCTTGCGCGGTCAGAGTCCCTACTTGGTAGCGCAAGGCTGAACAATACCAGCGGCGAATGAGAATGACTCTAATGATCGCTGGTATAAGGGCCGCGACTGCGGCCCCCGTAGCGGCCCCGAGATAAGCTAAGAAAGCGCCTCGGGGTATAAGCGAAGGCCCCGTCCTGCGGTCGGGCTGAGCGAGCATAGCGAGCGAGTAGAGACCGCAACCCAAAAACGCCGAAACGCGAAGCGTTTCTGCCGTGAGACACAAAACGGCCAAAAAAGTGTCAACTTTTTTCGCCGTTGGTATAAGGACTGGCCGCCAAGCGGGAGAGTCGCCAGCGCGGCGCTTGAATGACCTTGATCTTAATTACCGCGTTCCCTGATCCAGAGGCGTGGCGTCGACGAGGCGGATGAGGGCCTTGGGGCGGGCGAGGCGGGCGTTTTCGATTTGATCGAAGACCAGCGAGAGCGTTTCGGAGCCCTCTAGGATGCTATCGCGGACGATGTCGAGCGGCAGCACCGCGCGCTGTTGCCCAGGGCGGATCACCAAGGTTCCGCGGATCGGTAGCATGTCGTCCTCACTCGCATGGCCGTCGAAGACCGTGTTGTAGGACAGGCGGATCGGGAGCGCAGTTGGCGTATCGACATTGATGATGAAAGCCGTCGGCTCGCGGCCGTTTTCGGGGACGACCAAATTGTCAAAGCGCACCATGGGCGCAGGGTCGTCGTCGAGCAAGGTGACATCAAGGTTGACTGCAGGAATTGGCGCCTCGGCACTGTCAAAGGTCAGTTGGAACGTTTCTTCAGCCTCGTAAGTCGTATCGTTCAGCAGCTTGAGCGAGACCTGCCCACGGGTTTGTCCCGCCGCAAACAACAGAGTTTGGGCGACGGCTTCAAAGTCTTGTCCTGCTGTCGCGGTGGCATCGACGCTGCTCACCCTGACCGACAGGGGCTGGGCCGCCGCATGGCTCAGCTGTACGTCGAACACCGTCACCCCGGCGGTTTCGGTAAAGAGCGGCGGGTCGATCAGCAGCGTCGGCGGGGGATCATCATCGTCGATGCGGGCGCTCAACCGTTGAACGCTGGCGGGTTCATCAACCATAGCTAAGGCCAAGTCGAAGGTTTCTGGTCCCTCATAAATTTGATCGTCCAGCACGCGAACCTGCACCTGGCCGCGCGATTGCCCAGGCGCGAGGCTGATAAGGCCCGAGGTGGCGACAAAGTCCAGCCCTGCCACCGCGGTTCCGTCGAGGGTTTCGTAAGCTATGTCCATGGCGAGGGCCGAGGGATGCGAAAGGCTAAAGTCCAGCGTCACCAGGGCGTCGGCTTCGCTGGAGGCGTTCGTTTGTGGGTCGATCAAAATTTGCGGGATCTCGTTTTGATCCAAAAGGTCGATCGGAATGGTCATGCGCGGCGCGGCGGCGCGGGACAGATCGCTCAAAATCAGTAAAATCTCCTCCGTGGGCTCTAAAACTTGATCGGGCAGGGCACGCACCTGGATGGCCTTGCGCAGTTCCCCAGGGGCAAAGGTCAAAGTACCGGCGAGCGGCGCAAAATCGTCCCCGATCAGCGCGGAGGCACTCTGTAGGTTGTAAGCGAGGGTGATGGGCAGGCTCGAGACCCGATCCAGGTCAAAGGTCACCACGCCTTGCTCGCCTTCGGCCACGGGATTTGCAGAAACCCCAATGTTCGGCAAGGGTTCGTCATCGACGATGAGGACGCGGGCCTGATTGAGGGTGGAGGTGGCGTTTTCCAGATCCGACACGTGCAGGTCAAAGGATTCTGTCAATTCAAAAATATTGTCGGCGACGATGGCAAGCGGAACCGCCGCCTCGATCTGCCCAGGGGCGAAGCTGATGGTTTGATCTACGGGCAGGAAGTCGCTGGACGTGACCGCCGAACCCTCAGAACTGCGGACCCGCGCACCGACGCGGTATTCACTGGGGGCGGAGAGGACGAGGCGGGCTTGCGCCCTGGTTGCCTGACCTTCACCGATTGGGTCGGTCTCGATATGGAGGCGGGGAGCGGGGTCATCGTCCAACAGGGTTAGCAACAGCGGCGCGGCAGGGCTGACGAGATCGTCGCTGGGCAAAGGTGTTAGACGCACGATCTGCTCGGGCTCGTCGCGCAAATCCGCAAGGATGGTGCCGTCCAAATAGGCCAGTTGCTGGCCAGGGGCGAAGGTGACTTGCAAGTCGTCAAAGCGCACATCGGGCAGGGGTGCGCCCGTTCCCGTCGCGGCGAATTCGACCGTAACGGCGCGGCCCGCAGGGGCGTCGAGACGCAGGGGAATGCGAAGCGCCTGATCGATATTGGTTTCGGCCACCGTCAAGTCTTCGTATCGCAGCTCAGGCCGTGCGTCGTTGTCGAAAATGGATACCAGGGCTTCGGGCGTTGCGACGTTGGCGTAGTCGGCCCCGCCCAAGGCTAGTATCAGGGTTTCGGTGGTCTCAAACAGGGCGTCGTCGATCAGGCCCAACACAACCTGCCGCTGCGTCTGGCCTTCCTCAAACCTTAGATTTAGGGCGAGCGGTTCAAAATCTTCCCCGCCGTGGGCGGTGGCATCGAGCGTTGAGAGCTGTACCTCGATGGGGCGACCCGAGGGGCGGTCGAGCCGAATGTCGAGGGTGCGCGCCTTTGCCGTGGCGTCTTCGTGCAAGATCAAGTCCTGAAACGACAGCGTCGGCAGGGGATCATTGTCGAGGATTTCGACCAGGATGTCGGTGCGGGGCACATCGACATTCTGGGGATTTCGTATCTCGACCCGCCAGGATTCCCGATGCTCATTCAAGGCATCTTCCAAAATGCGGACGGGCACGATTGCCTCCACCATGCCAGGCACAAAGTCGATGGTTTGGGCCGCAAATTCAAAATCTTCGTGCCCGCGCGCGCTGTCCGCCGCTGGCGCGAGGGAGATCGCGATGGGTTTGTTGGAGGGTTCTGAGAGGGTGAAGGTGAGGGCAGCTTCTTCCCCCTCCACCACCTGTAGCGGCGCAACTTGCAACGTTGGTAGCGGGTCATTGTCGAGGATCGTCAGTCGAACCGGCTCCTCTGGGACTTGAATGATGTCGCTGAAAAGCCTCAATTGCATGTGTTCGGTTGGTTCATCGAAGGCGTCATCGATGGCGGTGAGGATGATTTGCTGGCTGAGCAACCCAGGGCCAAATGTGATGTCGGAGGTATAGGCGCCAAGGTCTTCGGCGCGGCTGGCGGTGCCATCTTCGATGCGTATGGTAAGATCTAGGGGGACGGCGGCGGGCGTGTTCAGGTCCACTTGCAAAGGCGTTTCGTCGCCTTCGGTCAGGCTAAAATCCCCAATGATCAGGCTGGGTTCGGGTTCGTTTTCCCCGATGATGTAGGTCTTGCGTTGGGACGGTGCCGAGACATGGGTAAAGCGCGATAGCTGCAAATTAAAGGTTTCGTCGCCTTCGTACAGGGAATCGTCCAGCAGGGTGAAGGGCAGGCCAATTTGGCTTTGCCCAGGGTCGATCTGGATTTGCTGGCCCGTTCCCCGCCAGTCGATTCCCGCGACGGCGGTGCCGTTTTCAAATGCATAGGAAAACAGGATCGGCTTGCCCGAAGGTTTGTCCAGTTGCAGCGGCAGCAGAATCTCACCCGGCTCGGCCTCGGTCAGGTCAAAATCGACGAACTCCAGTGTGCTGGCGGAATCGTCGTCGAAGATGGTGGTTTGAAACGCGATTTGCGGCGCTTCGGCGTGGTCGATGTCGATGAGGGTGAAGGTGAGGGATTCATCGACTTCATCAAACACGTCGTCTTCAATCGACAAGGTGAGCGTCTGGGTCTGCTCCCCTGCCGCCAACTCAAATTTCAGGTCCTGGGCGGCAAAGGAGGGAGAATAGACGGGGTCGGGCAGGTCAACGCGCACCGTTGCCAACACGGTCTTCTCGCTCAATGAGGAGAGGTTGAGTTGAACGGGCAAAGCGCCATCGCCTTCTGACACGTCGGGAATGCTGACTTGCAGTTCTGGGATCGGGTCCTGATCTTCGATTGAGACCAAAATTTCGTCCGTGTCATAGGGGATCGTACTGGCGATGATCGACAGGCTGAACGTCTCGTCAAATTCATCGGTGCGGTCGGCGCGCACGGGAACAAACAGCGTCTTTTGCAGTTCCCCAGGTTGAAAAATCAAGGATCCAGGGGCCAGGGCATAGTCGATGTCGCGCTGCGCGGTGCCGTCGATCAGGATGTACTCGACCACCTCAATCTCTTCGCTGACCGCGCTCAAGGTAAAGACAAACTCGCCCGTTCCGCCCTCGACCATGTTCAGGGCATGAATGGAAAGACTGCTCGGGGTATCGTTGTCTTCTATGGTGACGAGCACGGGTGCGGGGTCGAATTCAGCGTTCCGCGCCTTGGCAATGCGCACGCCAAAGTGCTCATCCTGTTCAATGAAGCCATCGTCGATGGGATCGATGTAAAATTCTGCGGCCTGGTCCCCTGGCTCAATGATCAGGGTTTTGGACAAGGAGACATAGTCCTGGCCCGCGACTGCGGCCCCCGATACGGTTTCCACCATCAATTCGACCGTGTGGCCCGAGGGTTCGGCCAATTCGGCGAGCAACTGCAATTGCCCCGATTCTGAGGTTGTGCCGCTTGTGAGGCGCGCGAACACGGGCGGATCATCATCCTCGATGGTAATGTGCGCCGCCGCGACGGCGACGGTGCTGTGGGTGGTCGATTGGACGACCAATTGAAAGTTTTCATCGACTTCATCGGCCGTGTCGTTGATCAGCGGCAAGGCCAGCAAGCCCTGCGTTGCGCCCGCGGGCAAGACGTGGGTGAAGGTGCCCGCGACATAGTCCTGATCGCCCTGGGCGCTGCCCGCAACGGGGCCGTAGGTCAGGGAAATGGGTTTGCCCGAGGGGGCAGACAGCCGAACGGGAACCAGCGCCGCCTCGGCGTCTTCGGCCACGCGGATGTCGGCCACTTCCAGCGCGGGCACGGGATCGTTGTCTTGAATATAGACGGTGGCAACGGCCTCTGCCCCTGGGTCGGTCACATCCAGGGCGGCACGGAGGCGGAAGCGTTCGTCAATTTCATCGGCAGAATCATCAAGAATGTCGATGGAGAACAGCAGGTTTGTTTGCCCCGCAGGGAAGGTGAAGGTCTGCGCGGGGAAGTCAAAATCGTCCCCTGCCAGCGCGGACAAGGAGGTGACGACGAAGCGGCCCGACAAGTCCCGTTCGGACGCTTCCGCTAGGCGAAGCCTCAGGCTGCCCTCCGCTCTGATCTCCTCAACCCAGGTTTCGGCCATAATCAGGTCGGGTGCGGGATCGTTGTCCTGAATGTCGAGACGAATGGACGGGGTGTCGAGGCGCAGATCCTCCGAGGTCAAGGCCAGGGAAAACTGCTGCAGCGGCTCGTCGCGGTCATCGTCGATGACCTTGAGGTCGAGGCTGGCCTGCAACTGCCCAGGTTGGAAGGTAAGCTGGCCCATCTCGGGCACGAAGTCTTGATCGGCGAGCGCTGACCCTGGCGCGGTGCGCCACCGCAGTTCCAGGGGATGGGCTGAGGGTTCTGAAAGGGTAAAGAACACCCTGTTCTGTCCTGGCTCGCCCCCTTCGACAAAGGTCTCAGCCTGGTAGGTGAGCAAGGGCCCCGCATCATCGTCCGTGAGCGTGATGACCGCCGTTGCCGCGCCCAAGGCCGAGTGCGTCGGGTTGCTTAGGATGAGGTGGAAGGTCTCGTCGGCCTCGTCCAAATCGTCATCGATCAAGAAAATGTTGACTTGGGTTTCGGTTTGCCCTGCAGCGATGAAGGCCGTGCCGTGGAGGGGTTCAAAGTCGATATCGCTTAGCGCCGTTTGCGCCGTCAGGCGATAGTCAACGTAAGCGTCTTTGCCGCTCGGCTGGTCGAGGCGCAAAGTGACCGACGCCCCTTGGGTTTGCGATTCTTGCACCCGCAGGGCCTCGGCGCTCCAGACAGGTAGGGGATCCTGGTCTTCGATCAGGCCCAAGGCCTGGCCCGTTTGGATCCTGGCCAAGTCCGCCGAGACAAGGCTCAAGATAAAAGTTTCGGGATGCTCGTGCAGGGCATCGCCCAGCAGGGGAACGGCGACGGCGCGCTCGGTTTGCCCAGGCTCGAACCTCAGCTCGGCCTCAAAGTCCAGCAAATCGACGCCGAACAGCGCTGGGTTGGCGCCCACTCCATGGGCCTGAGTCGCGACGGTGACGCGAATGGGTTGATCGGACGGTGCGTCCAGGGTGACCAGAAAGGGCACGGCACTGGCGCCGCCGCCTTCCGCAGTTTCCACTGCTCGTCCGCCCGTAAGGGAGACGAGCGGCAGGGGATCATCGTCCAAGACCAGAATCTGCACAGGCTGTTTCGGTAAGCGAACGTGCGAGGGGTTGGTGAGGACCAGGTCGAAGGTTTCTTCAGGTTCGTTCACCTCATCGTCGATCAGGCGTAAGGGCAGGGCCTGGCGGGCCTGGCCTGGGTCAAACTTGAGCGTTCCAGGCGGCAATTCTATGTCCCTTGCCGCGGCGGCGTCCGCCGCGAGGGCATAGTCAAACTGCACGGGCACCTCGGCAGGTCGATCCAGGTCAAACACGATTTCCCCAGCGGGTCGAAGGGCGGTTTCAACGGCGAGGGTCGTGGTGGCGCGGACTTGTGGGGCGGGATCATCGTCGGCGATCGTGAGCGTCCAAAACGGCGCGTCCTGGTCGCCCTCGCGCGCGCTGGGGTCGTTCAGGTCCGCGCCGCTCACACCCTCCAGGCGAAGGGTCAGGGATTGGGGGCCTTCGTAGATCGCATCGTTGACGACCTTCAGGTCAAAGGTTTGGCGCGTTTGCCCTGCGGCGAATTCGACGCTGCCGCCAGGGGTCAGATAGTCCTGCCCCAGGGTTGCCGTTCCTGCTTGCGTCCGTAAATCCAAAACAACAGGCTGGCCCGCAGGGCTCGATAGCTGGAACTCGATCAAGCCCTGATCCGTGCCCTGCTCGCGCAAGGCACTGCGGCTTAGGCGTACCGTGGGTTTGGGGTCATTGTCGCTGAGGCGGACTTGCTTGCGGGGGGCCTCCACGCTCGCGCCCTCAATGTCGATTAGGGCGATTTCAAAGGTTTCGTCGCGCTCATAGATCGCATCGTCTATCGCACGCACGGGCAGGGCGGTCCAACTGGTGCCCGCAGCGATCATAAGGTCGCGCGCGCCGACGTCGTAGTCTTGGTTTTCGCGCGCGCTGCCTTCAAACACGCCAATGCGAAACGGCGTATCCTTGCCCGCGGGTTTCGACAGTTGCAGGACGGCGACCGTATCCGCCGCATCGCCCTCGGCGAACTCTGGCACCATCAACTCCGCGACGGGCGGCACGTCGTCGTCCAGGACTGCGAATACAAAGGGCTGCGTTGGCAAGCGAACGCCGCTGCCATCGGTCAGGGACAGGGAAAACTGTTCCGTATCTTCAAACAAAAAGTCCGCTTTGGGGCGCAGCACCAGGCGCGTGCGCGCCGCCCCTGGCGGGATCGTGACGGTCGGGCTGTAGGCCTCTATATCGTCCTCAACGTGGCCGTTGGCGCTGGCGGAGGCGACCAGGGTGTTGAAGCGGATCTCGCGGCCCGAGGGCGCGCTGAGGACAAATTCAAACGCCAAACCCTGGCCATCGGCCTCCGACACGTCCCCATCGCTGCGAATGTCCAAACTGGGAACGGGATCGTCGTCTTCGATCTCAATTTCGTAGATGCTCTGGGTCATGGTCAAGCCGACGGGATTGGACACAAGCGCCCGAAACGTCTCGGGAGATTCGTTGAGCCGATTGTCGATCAGCGTCAGGGGAATGGCGAGTTCGGTCGTCCCTGCGGGAAAGGAATAGACTTGGTTGAGGGCGGCGAAATCTTCGCCTGCGCGCGCGAGGCCCGATTGGGTTTGCAAGGTAAAGCTGGCGTTGCCAGCGGACGGGCGCGATAGCCCAAAGACCAGCGCATTGTCGCTGCCGCCCTCGCGCGAGGTGATCGAGGCTAAGGTCAGGCTGGGTTCGCGCTGATTGTCGGCGATGTTGAGTGTGGGGCTCAGGCTCGGCAAGCTGACGTTGCGGGCGTCAAACAGGGTGAGACTAACCTGTTCGTTTTCTTCATAAACTTCATCAACAATGGGGCTTAAGGTAAGGGGTTCACTGTAAATTTGACCAGGGGCGAAGGTGACAAGCGCGTCGATCTGTTCCAAGTCGTCGGGAATCGTCGCCGTTCCTGACACCAAACGCAGGCGGAACGATATGGGCAGGTCGGAAGCTTGGCTTAAGCGGAACACAAGCTGAGTCTCTTCCCCTTCGCGCAGGTCCGTTTGGCCCAGAACGGCGAACGGGGTCGGATCGTCGTCGAGCAGATCGATTGTGACGCTCGTGCTATCGAGGGTCAGGCCCACAGGGTCGGCAATGCGCAGGACGAAGGTCTCATCCCGCTCATCACGTCCATCGTCAACCAGCGTGTAGATCAGGTCTCGTTGGGTGACGCCCGCAGGAAACGCCAGCGTGCCGCTGGCGGCGATAAAGTCCCGATCCGCCATCGCCGTATTGCTGCTAAAGGCATAGTCGATGCGGGTTTCGACGCCAGCAGGACGGTCTAGGGTGAAACTCACGGCCCCTTCCAAGGCGCCTTCGGTCACCGCGTCCGCGCTCAACCGCAGACGCGGCGGGCGATCATCATTGATCAGCGTCACTTTGGCTTCCGAGTCCACGAACCGCAGGCCGTTGCTGTCGATAACGCGGGCGAAAAAATGCTCGTCAGCCTCGAACAGGTCATCGCGGACGATTTGGATCGGAACTTTAACCTCGCGGTCCCCCGGCCGCAGCCAAACCTCTGTTTCAACAGCCTCAAAATCAACCGCTTCCAGGGCGGTCCCCGACACCAGCGCGATCCGCGCTAGGGTCCGCCGCTCGGCAGGGCGGTCGAGCTGCAGCACCAACTCGGTGCGGCGGGCGTCTTCGGCCACTTGCAGGTCTTCCAAGCGCGCGGGCACAAAGTTTTCGTCATCGAGCAGTCGGATCAGCGCGGGGGCGGAGGCGACCAGGCCCTTATTCTGCCCGATTGCCAAGGGGAATAGACGGACGGCGTAGGATCGGGGCCCCGTCTCGGTCTGATTGTCGGTGAGGAGCAGCGACAGTTCGACCAGGCTTTGGCCTGGGTCGATACGGAGTCGGGCTTGCGCAGGCACAAGCGCGTCGGCACGGCCACCGTCCAAGGGCTCGACCACAACCCCAACGATGAGGGGATCGACCAGGTCCTGATTTGGGCGAATTTGCAGCGTTAGGGACTCGTCGGACTCGCGCGCGACGATCTGCTGGGTCTCGAACTGGAGCAAGTCGGTCGCGGGCGGGTCCGCCTGCGCGCCCGCGCGCGCGCCGAAGGCAAAGGCCAGGAGCCCAGCAGCGGCGGCGCGAACAACAGGGGAGCGGCTGCGACGCATAGGGCTAAGCGGTCGCCGCCATCGACCCTGCCCAGGGCGACGACGCAGGTGCCAGGGCGGGCGGGTCTAGATCGGCGTCGTGCGGTTCCAATAGCGCCATGAAGCCCTTCGGCTCCGCGGCGACCCGCGCCAGAGCGTCACCCAGGTCGGGCTGTTCGATGGCGGGCGCGGACTTGGTCGATGCGCATGGTGCCATAGTTGCGAAGTCAAACAGGTCCTGATCGGCCAGATGGCTCGGGACGACGTGGCTCAGGGCCTTAAAGATGGCTTGCCGACGCCCAGGATAGGTTTTCTCGAACTCGCTCAGCAGGGTCTTGAAGGCCTGGCGCTGCAAATTGGGTTGCGTCCCGCACAGATTACAAGGGATGATCGGGTAGGCCATGGCGCGGGCAAAGCGCGCGATGTCGGCTTCCGCGCACGCATAGAGCGGCCGGATCAAAGCGTGCTGGCCCGACAAGGCCGAGAGCTTGGGCGGCATGGCCTTGAGCCGCGCGCCAAAAAACATATTGAGCAATAGTGTCTCGACCGCATCGTCGCGATGATGGCCCAGGGCAATTTTGGTCGCGCCGATTTCGGCGGCCTTCGAATAAATGATGCCCCGGCGCAGACGCGAACACAAGGCGCAGGTGGTTTTGCCAGGCGCGGTTTTTGCCTTGACTACGGTGTAGGTGTCCTCGCGGTGGCACAGATGCGCGACGCCGACCTCCGCGAAGTAGGCGGGCAGCGTGTCCTGGGGAAACCCAGGCTGGGCTTGATCGAGGTTGAAGGCCGTCACACGAAAGTCAAAAGGTTTGCGCCGCGCGAGATCCTGCAAAATGGTCAACAAGGTGTAGGAATCCTTGCCGCCCGAGCAGCAGACCATGATGTGATCGCCAGGATCGAGCATGGAAAACTGGTGCAACGTCGCCTCGACCTGGCGGGTCAAACGACGGCGCAACCGCTGAAACTCCCCCGACTTGGGCGCGCGCGCATAAGGATCAACAGGCGACGGCGCGACGGGGATCGACTCGAAGGGCATCAGGGCGGGCATGCGCCAGCCTAGCCACAAGTCGTCCGCAAAATCACGCCCTGGGCCGAAAAAAATCTCGCCTGTGGCAGCTGGGTTCGTGTCGGTGGCTGGAGCAGAGCGGGTAAGGCGCGGTGTTTTTTGTAGGAAAAGGATATGGATGGGATTATACTAGCGGCGACTGAGAATGATTCTTCTGTTCGCTGGTGTAGGAGCCGCAACTGCGGCCCCCGTAGCGGTCCCGAGAATGGTGCGAAAGCGCCTCGGGGTATAAGCGAAGGCCCCGTCCTGCGGTCGGGCTGAGCGAGCCAAGCGAGCGAGTAGAGACCGCAACCCAAAGAAGCCGAAACGCAAAGCGTTTCTGCCGTGAGAAACAAAACGGCCAAAAAAGTGTCAACTTTTTTGGCCGTTGGTATTAGAGGAGGGGCGATGGCAAGGCGCGCGGAACAGATCAATCCCCTGATGTTGCGATGGGCGCGGCAGGAGGCTGCTCTAAGCCTTGAGGATGCAGCACAAAAATTGGTGCTGGCCCCCTCTGCGCACAAGACTGGTGCCGATAAGCTCAGAGCCTTAGAGGCGGGAGAATCCAAGCCAACGCATCAACAGCTGATCAAGCTCGCGCGCCTGTATCATCGTCCTTTGACCACATTTTATCGAGAACATCCGCCGCAAAAGTCTGATCGCGGGGAGGATTTTCGGACGCTCCCAGGCCATGTCCCTGCCAGAGATGCGGCCTTATTGGACGCGCTATTGCGAGATGTTCGCGCCAGGCAGAACCTTGTCCGCGCGCTTATTGAGGAGGATGAAGATCGCCATCCTCTTGCGTTTGTTGGGTCTTTAGGCAGCATGCCGATGGACGTCCAAGCTGCGGTTCAGAAGATCAGGGTGCATCTCGGCGTCGATCAGGACAACTGGACGCAAGCGTTCGGGTCTCCTCATGCGCTGTTCACCGATTTTCGGAGGCGGGTTGAGGCCCTGGGCGTTTTTGTTTTGTTGATTGGAAATCTGGGTTCGCACCATTCCAACTTAAGTGCCAACCTGTTTCGTGGGTTTGCAATCGCCGATCCTCTGGCCCCTTTTATCGTGATCAATGACCAGGATGCAAAAGCGGCCTGGGTTTTCACATTGGCGCACGAGTTGGCGCATGTTTTTGTTGGAAAAACTGGCCTGAGTGCCTTCCCCACTTCCAACGCTCCCCAAACAAGTAAGGCTCAAATAGAACAGTTCTGCAATGATGTCGCGGGCGAACTTCTCTTGCCGTCGGCTTTGTTTGCAACGACTCTATCGATTGAAGGTCCTGAACAGGCGCGCGAGATCGTTGATGCAACGGCACGTCGTCACAACTTAAGCGAGCAAATGGTGGCCTATCGGTTTCTCAGAATAGGTCTCGTCAACACGCACATCTATGCTGAACTGCAAGCTGGCTACGTCGCAAGATGGCAGCGATTAAAACGGCTTCAACGTGATCAAGCAAATCAGACCGACGGAGGGCCGAACTACTATGCTGTGCGCAAGCATCGACTTGGCGATGCTCTCGTGGGTTTGGTCGGTCAGACACTTCGTAGCAATCAGCTAACCCATACCACAGCTGCCAAAATGCTCGGGGTAAAGCCAACTTCTGTAGATCCACTTTTGCGACGAGCCGAAGGGGTCAACTGGCCCTCTTTTTCCGCATCTGGGACTTAGGATGTGCTGTACTTGCTCGATGCAAACGTTCTGATTCGGGCGCATGCAGACTACTACCCCATTGATCGCATCCCACAGTTTTGGAATTGGTTGTTGGCGCAAGGGGTTGGCGGTCATGCAAAAATTCCTTTGGAAATCTATGAGGAGATTACAAGCGGTAGGGATGTGTTGGCACAATGGATGAAGGAAAGATCAACGCGCGACGCTTTGCTCTTGGGCGACGATGTAACAGCGGCCTTTGTCAACCGCGTTATTGATGAAGCTTATGCGCCAGACATTTCCGATACAGAGCTGGAGCAGGCGGGTTGCGATCCATTTCTGATCGCCTGCGCCCTTGCGGCACCAAATCGCTGCGTTGTAACCAAGGAAGTCTCAAAACCGTCGCAGCGTCGCGGCCGTCGCAAAGTTCCAGATGCCTGCAACGACTTGGGGGTTCGCTGGATGAGCGATTTTGAATTTTATCAGAGGCGGGATTTTCGAATTTCCTAATGCCAATGCCCAGGAGGTTTGCGTGTCATTGCAAAAGGTCAGGGCGTGGGGTCGGTCGCCAAGTTGACTTGCATGTTTTGCTTGGCCAAGGCCTTGCAGCAGCCGACGATTTTGGTGGCATCGTTGGAGTTCAGCTTGGCCTAAACATCTTCTAGGAAGTTCTGGATCGGGCGGGTGACCGTGCCCTCATCCACGGCCAGGACGATGACTTTGGAGTGGGACAGCAGCTCATTTTCTATGGCTCATACCAGCGGCGGTAACTTTTGACTCGTGAAAATACATGGAATCCTGGAACTTTTTCGCCAATGACAAGCAGCGTATCACGTCAATCACACAAAGAAATTGGAAACGCGTCAATTGATCCCGCCGTTGGTATCATACCAGTGGCAATTGAGAACGACTCTTATGTTCGCTGGTGTAGGGGCCGCGACTGCGGCCCCCTTAGCGTCCCCGAGATCAGCGCGAAAGCGCCTCGGGGTAAAGTGAAGGCCGCGTCAGAGGCGAAACGCGAGGCGTTTCCGCCGTGAGACCTAAAAGGGCCATAAAAGTGCCAGCTTTTTTGGCCGTTGTTATAAGGCCTCGACCTGGCGCAGGCGGGGTTAGCGCTGGCAGCAATATGGTCGAGAAGGGCGGCGAGGGGCTGGGTCATGAGGGTTTCTTCTTCGGAGGTGAGGGCGAGGGGTCTGGCATCAATTGGAATGGCTCGCAAGCGTTTGCGATTGGACCTTCGTTGTAATGGCGTGGACGATAGTTTTCGTTTCGCGTTGGGGAGACAGGCTTTGGGTTGAAACAGGACGTGGTTGTGCTAAGTTGGGATCGATGGAAGGGATGGATCAAGTTCGACGGCTCATTGAGATTTGGGGCTTGCCTTTTTGGTTCGTGATCGTCTTGATCGTTGTAATTGTGTTCTTTCTGTTTGTTACTTCAAACAGATTTGCAAACCTCCTTAACCTTATTGATCGCCTTAGAAACAGGCGCACTCCGCCTAGTCCCGCGTCGGGCACGGTTCCCTTGCCCGAATACCAAAAAGAAAAGCGCGTGGCTGAGCACTTTAGAATGTTCCTCGCAAAAGTGGGTGCTGAGGACTTGCTGGATCCTGATCAAGAGCAAAAGTTGAGAAAACAGATACAGGAAATGGCCGAGCGCCAGGTTGCGCGCGAAACCGAGGTTGGCTCGCCACAGTCAGACGATTCCGACATCAAGCGCCTTTTGACGCGCGCTACGACTTTCTTCGGTGAGGGCCAGATCGAACAAGCCCTGGCGACTTTGGCGAATCTCGACACACTTAGCGCCGCGCATGAGGACGCACGGCGCGATGAGGCGCGCGCGCTTAGTCGAGCCTATGCCTTACAGGCGGACGCTTATGTGCTCTCGAAGGAACGCGCAGCGGCGCTCACCGCGCTCCAACAGGCCTACGGCATTCTCTTTGAGCAAGATGTGGAGGATCGCATTGCTTTGCTGCGCCGCCAACTTCGGATGCTCGAAATCATGGGTGATTTGCCCGCGCAAAGGGGTGCAGCGCATGAGTTGCGGGACCTTTTGCAACGCGCCGTGGATCAAGACCCAAGCGATCTTAACCTTCGTCGAGATCTTTCGGTATCGCACAATGAAGTTGGCGATGTGGCTCGTGAACAAGGGGATTTGAGCGCGGCGCGTGGCTCCTATGAAGCGGGCCTTGCCATTGCTGAGGCGCTGGCGTCGAGTGACCCCAGCCATAGCGGTTGGCAGCGCGACTTGTCGGTTTCGCACAATAAGATCGGCGATGTGGCTCGTGCCCAAGGGGATTTGAGCGCGGCGCGTGGCTCCTATGAAGCGGGCCTTGCCATTCGAGAAAGGCTGGCGTCGAGTGACCCCAGCCATAGCGGTTGGCAGCGCGACTTGTCGGTTTCCTATGAAAGGATCGGCGATGTGGCTCGTGCCCAAGGGGATTTGAGCGCGGCGCGTGGCTCCTATGAAGCGGGCCTTGCCATTGCTGAGGCGCTGGCGTCGAGTGACCCCAGCCATAGCGGTTGGCAGCGCGACTTGTCGTTTTCGCACAACAAGATCGGCGATGTGGCTCGTGCACAAGGGGATTTGAGCGCGGCGCGTGGCTCCTATGAAGCGGGCCTTGCCATTGCTGAGGCGCTGGCGTCGAGTGACCCCAGCCATAGCGGTTGGCAGCGCGACTTGTTTGTTTCGCACAATAAGATCGGCGATGTGGCTCGTGCCCAAGGGGATTTGAGCGCGGCGCGTGGCTCCTATGAAGCGGGCCTTGCCATTCGAGAAAGGCTGGCGTCGAGTGACCTCAGCCATAGCGGTTGGCAGCGCGACTTGTCGGTTTCGCACAATAAGATCGGCGATGTGGCTCGTGAACAAGGGGATTTGAGCGCGGCGCGTGGCTCCTATGAAGCGGGCCTTGCCATTCGAGAAAGGCTGGCGTCGAGTGACCCCAGCCATAGCGGTTGGCAGCGCAACTTGTTCGTTTCCCGTGCAAAGTTGATGCAACTCGCCCTCGCAGAGGGAGACCAAGATTTGGCGCGTGACCAGGCCCAACGTGGGTTGGCGCTGATTCGTCCCCTGGTGGACAAGGACCCGACCAATGCGCAGTGGCGGTCTGACTTGGCGTGGCTGGAGGGGGTCCTTGCGAACCAATTGGCGGGGGAGTGATACCAGTGGAAAAATTAGCGGACCCTTAGGTCGCCCCTCCGCTTGGAGGCGCGCTTGTGGGGCGTCGTTTGGCATGGCACAAGGTTGGTGCCGTCTGGACTTCCCGCCGCCGCTCGATGCTGGATCCTGCGACGTCGCTTCGCTGCGCGCTGGATGACATCTGAGGGGGCGGCTTGCGCCTCGCATTGCCTCGAATCCGTCCGTTTCCTGGGCGTTGCACGCGCGCAATGTGACCCTCCAGCGCTTCAACACAAACAAAAGAAAGCGTCATTCCGAGCCGAGCGAAGCGAGGTTCCGGAATCCATCACTGATGGACAGCGGATAGAACGGAAGGGTCCACCCTTGCACAGCCCTATTCTCCTCCCTCGGAGGGGTGCCCGCCAGGGCGGGGTGGTTTGCGGATTCGGTCATAATGCCCCGCCTCGTGTTCAGCGCCGAAAGACCATCCCGTCAGGCTGCGCCTGCCCCCTCCAAAGGAGGGGAAAGGGACGTCAACGCAAAAAGTTGGTGCCGTCTGGACTTCCCGCCGCCGCTCGATGCTGGATCCTGCGACGTCGCTTCGCTTCACGCTGGATGACGCCGGATGAGGGTGTCTGAATTTAGGTTTAGTGCTTAGACGCTGATTGATGGGCAGGTCAGCTCATCTTTCCCCTGGCATGATTTGATGCGTCCGCTGGGTTTATTTCCGTCCTAAGACTTGGCAAACCGCCCTGGAGTCCTAAGAGGGGACCATGCGGTTTTTGATCTTTATTTTTGCTCTTTTCTGCCCTCTGGGTTTGGGCGCAGGGGCGCAGGGGCCAGCGGCCATGCTTTGGTCGCCGTTTCCGGGCGGCAGCGCTGCGGCGCAGTGTTTGGCGGGGGCGCTTGAGGGCTGGCATACGCTTGCCGACGGGCAGGTGGGGGAGCGGGCCTTGCCCCATCGGTTCTTGACCTTGCCCGAAGGCGTCTATGAGGACCAGATCGCGGCGGCCCTGGCGACGGGGGAGCATCCGCATCTGCTGCTTTCGCGCGTCCAGCACCTGTCCGCCGTCGCGGATTTTGCGCAAACCGCGCCCTACGGCGCCGACCTCATGGGCTTGTGGGTCGATCATCGCGCCCTTGGCCAAGTGCCCGACGCGCGAGCGCGCCTCTTGGCCTTGTTGTCGGGCGACGTCGGCGCGGGCCTCGTCGAGGCCACGGGCGCTTTGTTGGCGGCCTTGGACGGCCAAGCGGCCTTGCCTTTTGGCCTCGACACGGGGCCGCAGGGGCAGGATTTGGGCCTGGCGCTGGTGGCGCTCATGCACGCCTGGACGCCCATGTTGGTCGATCCAGCGACGCCCGATTGGCAGAACCCCGCCGTCCATCAAGTCTTGCTGGCCCTAAACCAGTGGCAGGAACAAGGATGGATGGAGGAGGTCAACGTCGCGGTCCTGCTCGGTTCGGGCAGTTTTGCGCCGATTGTCACTTTGGGGCCCTATTCTTCGGCCGCGCAGTACGGCCCTGACTTCGCCTTCTACCCCCTATACGGCGGGCGCGCCCAGCAAGCGGCCGAGCATCTGGCCTTGCCACTGGATTGGTACGTCATGCGGCCCGAAGCCCTGGAGCGGATCGAGGCGCTCTGGCGCGCCATCGAAACCGAAGAGGTTTTTGAGCGCTGCCCCGCAGTCAGCGGTTTGCTGTCGGTAGAACAGCTGCGCGCTTACTCGCGCGGCGGCACCGATCTGTTGACGGTTCTCAACGAGGCGCGCACCGTCGCCCTCGATATGACCAGCGTATCGGTCATTCGCGACTGGCCGCAAGTGCCAGGGACCTTGATCGAGGATTTGACCCATACGGTCCGCGATATGCGCGCGGGCCTGAGCCTCAGCAATGCGCTAAGGGCGCTCCAGCAGTAGCGACCAGAACAAAAAAAGGGCAGAGGCCAAGCGCGGCCTCTGCCCCTTTTTTTGTGCGTTGCTTTTGGGTTGCGCGAGGCCTTATACCAAGGGTCATTTTCAATGACCCTTTTGTTGCGTTCAAGCGCCACGCAGGCTGCGCTCCCACTTGGTCGCTAGTCCTTGAAAACACTGAATTTGCAATTCAGTGTTTCCCGCGTCCGTCAAAAGCTCGAAGAGTCAAACTTTCTCGCCGCTGGTATTAGAGCGCGGCCTCGAACTCTGGGACGGCGTCGAACAGGTCGGCGACGAGGCCGTAGTCGGCGACTTGAAAAATCGGCGCTTCTTCGTCCTTGTTAATGGCGACGATGGTCTTGGAATCCTTCATGCCCGCTAGGTGTTGGATCGCCCCCGAAATGCCGACGGCGATATAGAGGTCGGGCGCCACAACTTTGCCCGTTTGCCCGACCTGGTAGTCGTTGGGCACATAGCCCGCATCGACCGCCGCGCGCGACGCGCCGACGGCGGCGCCGAGCTTGTCGGCCACGCGCTCTAGCATGGCGAAGTTCTCGCCGTTTTGCATGCCGCGCCCGCCCGAAACGACGATTTTCGCGCTCGTCAGTTCGGGACGTTCGGAGACGGTTAGGTCTTGGCTGAGCCAGCTCGACAAGCCCGTCGCCGCCAAAGCGCTCCCATCCTCAATCAGGGCCGCGCCCGTTTCTGCGGCGGCGTCGAAGGCCGTGGCGCGGATCGTCACGACCTTGACGGCGTCGCTCGCCTTCACAACCGTCATGGCGTTGCCCGCGTAGATGGGCCGTTCAAATTCATCGGCGCTGAGGACGGCGGTGATTTCGGTGACCATTTGACTGTCGAGCAAGGCCGCCGCGCGCGGCAGGATATTTTTGCCCCAGGAGGTCGAGGCCGCCACCACATGGCTGCACCCCTGGGCCAAGCTGACGATCAGCGGCGCCATTTCTTCGGCAAGGGCCTTGGCGTAGTGCGCCGCCTCGACCTTCACCACCTTGGCCACGCCTGCGAGCTTTGCGGCCTGATCGGCGACGGTGCCGCAGTTTTGGCCCGCGACCAGCACGGTCACGTCCCCGCCCATGCGCCCTGCGGCGGTGACGGCGTTAGCAACGGCGGGGGAGAGGTCTTGATTGTCGTGTTCGGCGATCAAAAGAATAGACATGGGGGGGTCCTTATAAGAAGGTCAGGATAGGAAGTTCAGGCGACGGCGAGGCGCTAGATCAGGCCCGCTTCGTTTTTCAGCTTGTCTACCAACTCGGCGACATCGGCAACGCGGACGCCAGCCTTGCGCGCTTCAGGTTCGGTGACTTTGACGACCGCAACGCGCGGGGACGTATCGACGCCCAAGTCGGCGGCGGCGATTTCTTCGACGGGCTTCTTCTTGGCCTTCATGATGTTGGGCAGGGAGGCGTAGCGCGGCTCGTTCAGGCGCAGGTCCGTGGTAATGACCGCGGGCCGCTGCAGGTGGATCGTCTCTAGGCCGCCATCGACCTCGCGCGTCACCTTGAACTTGTCGCCGTCAACTTCGACGGACGAGGCGAAGGTGCCCTGCGCCCAGCCCAGCAGTGCCGCGAGCATCTGGCCCGACTGGTTGTTGTCGCCGTCGATGGCCTGCTTGCCCATGATGACGATGCCAGGGTCTTCTTTTTCGACCACTTTTTGCAGCAACTTGGCAAAGGCCAGGGGCTCGAGCGGGGCGTCGCTGGTCACATGGATGCCCCGGTCGGCGCCCATAGCTAGGCCCGTGCGAATGGTATCGACCGCCTTGGCTTCGCCCATGGACACCACGACAATTTCGGAAACGGTGCCCGCTTCCTTCATGCGAATGGCCTCTTCGACCCCAATTTCGTCGAACGGGTTCATGGACATTTTCACATTCGCGAGCTCGACGCCGCTTTGGTCGGCTTTGACGCGGATCTTGACGTTGTAGTCAACAACGCGCTTGACGGTGACAAGGGCTTTCATGGCGGAACCTTTGCTGTGATGTTAGGCGCGGCTTTAGAGGGATTCTGTCGGGGTTCAAGACAGGTGGCGACGCCTAGTTGTAAAACAGGCCCCCAGCAAATGCATAAATCGCGCGTCTTTGACACCATAGGTCGTTTGCAACGACCTTTGGTCGTTGCGTTCACGCGCCACGCGGGCTGCGCTCCCACTTGGCCGCTAGTCCTTGAAAAACTGAATTTGCAATTCAGTATTTTCTGCGTCCATCAAAGGCTCGACGAGTCAAACTTTGTCGCCGCTGGCCTTATACCAGCGGCGGATGAAAATGACTCTTTTGATCGCTGGTATTAGGGCCGCGACCGCGGCCCCCGTAGCGGCCCCGAGATGAGCTAAGAAAGCGCCTCGGGGTATAAGCGAAGGCCCCGTCGGAGGCGAAACGCGAAGCGTTTCTGCCGTGAGACACAAAACGGCCCAAAAAACGTCAGTTTTTGGGGCCGCTGGTCTTAGCCTTCAAAACGGTCATCGTAGGCCCAATCGGCCACGTCCTCGGGGTGCAGATCGTATCCCCCCGCTTCGTCGAAGGTCTCGCTGGTCAGATAGCCGTCCCCATCGGGCAAGCTGAACAGTTCCCCCTTTTCCAGCAGCCCGTGGCACACCAAGTCCGCCATTTCGTCCAAAATGTCAGGTCGATCTAACTCGCCATGATCGGCGTCGTCAAAATGGGCGACGCGCACGGGGGTGGCATAGTCCCGATACTCAACGAGCAACTCGCCCAGATCGGAAACCAGAAACCGCAGCAAGGCGGTATCGAACTGCCCGTCGATCAGATCAGCAATGCGCGGCCGCAGCGCCCCCGCGTAGGCTTCGGCAAGATTCGGAACATAGGGCGGCGCCTCGCGCGCAGGCCTCGCGTCCGCAGGCTCGCGAGGCAGAAGCGGGGCAGAGGGATGCGAATCGCGGAGGGTCATGGGGCGTCTTCCTTTGTACTTGGGTTCTCAAGGAAAGGGGCATAATATGACAATTTGTCATGTCAACAGAAATATGACAAAATGTCACAAACAATTGTTAAGTTGACAGACCCAGGATGGGCGGCCCACGCTTCGCCCATTAGCATCTGGCGGTTGTGAACCTAGGCGGTTACGCCTACGGTGTTCCGTATGTTTTTGCGGGGCAAACCTGGTTCCTCAAAACACTGTTTCCCAGCCGAAAACTCACCCAAACCTATAAGGCCAAGATCCATGACCCAAACTAAGTTTCCCCCAATTCTGCGCCGCTCGGATTTTGAGCGCGAGGAAGAGTATCAGGAATATGTGGACGTTGAGGCCGCCGACTACAGGGATGTCGCGCCAGCAAGTGCGGAGCAGGTTGACGCCTGGAAGACCCTGGCCGATCAGTTTATTCACGCGCCACGCGAGAAAATCTCGCTCAATATCCCCAAACCCAACCTATCGCGGCTCAAGGCCCGCGCTCGAGCAGGGCCTGCCCTACCAAACTCTCATCAACGCGGTTCTGCATCAATGGTTACGTGAGGATCAGAAGGGCAAGTCTGCGACCAAGTAGGCTGGTCGCAAGCCAAGCCTGAGGGAGTAGTTCGGCGATCGATCTCATCGCCACTTGATCGAACATCCCATAGACGGGGTTTGTTGCTTGGGGGCCTGGCCAGTTTCGGCGATCTGGATCATGGCTTGGACCAGTTCACGGGTGCGGCCTTGCGTCGCTGGACCCATGCGCAGGTCATCAAGTCGCCCGCGATAGTGCAGCTCGCCGTCTTTGTTCAAGCCAAAGAAGTCAGGGGTGCAGACGGCCCCATAGGCTTTGCCGACCGCCTGGGTTTCATCGACCAGATAGGGAAATTTCCAGCCGAACTTCTGCGCAAACTGGGGCATGTACTCGGGTCCGTCGAGGGGGACGGCTTGATAGTCATTCGACATAAGGGCCAGAACCTGAATGCCGCGCGCCATCAAGTCGTTCGTATCCTCGGCGAGGCGGTCGCCAATCGCCTGAACGTAGGGGCAATGATTGCAGAGAAACATGATCAACAAGCCCTGCGACCCCAGATGGTCCCGCATGGCGAACTCCTGGCCGCTCGGGTCCTTGAGCCTAAAGTCTGGGGCCTTCCAGCCAAAGTCACAGATGGGCGTGTCGAGTAACATGATGCGGTCCTTTGTTTGGTGGGATACATGTGAGGGATCGGCCGCCGAAGACAAGCCTTCAACCTGGCTTATTAACGATGATGGCGGGTTTTCCCGCCGTTTTGAGGCGGGATCCTTTGGAGATTTGAACGGCTAACGGTTTGCCCAGGATCTCGGGTGCCGCACGACATCAGCGAGCAGATCAAAACGTTGACTCGATGGGCCGTTTTGTCCCACCAGAAAGATGAACTGGCCTACCCACACACCCGCGTCCAGTTCCACCCAATGTCATCCAGCGCGTAGCGAAGCGACGTCGCAGGATCCAGCATCGATTGACGGCAGGAGGAACAGAAGGCACCAACTTTGAACTGGGCCAAACTAAGCCCAACAGGAACCCCTCCAAAGGGAGGGGGGACATAAGGGTCACTATCAGTTGCCGATAGCCTCACTTCAATGACCTAAACAGGGACTCTCCGCTGTCCAACGTCAGGCTAAGGGACACCAACAAGGGTTTGACCCCTGTGTACGCCTAAGCCAAATACACAAGTTGCTGGATATCGAACCGATCTTGGTCCACGATTCTATGCAGGCCTTCAGCGTAGCGTGCGCGTATCCACGCGCCATCGGAGCGATAGGTCCAGAAGACGTTGCGGTACTCGCGGTGTTGGACCCGAATTTTCTCGACGTTACGATCGGATTGAAGCCTGCCCGTATCGCCATCATCCTTGATCTCAACTAAGGCGATGGTGTCAGGCGTTGTCCGTCCATTGACGCCAACAACGAAGTCGGGGAAGAACCTGTGCCCAGATGGCAAAATCAGTCGTGTCGCCCATGTTTCATTCTCTGGGTTGCGCATCCACCACTTCACTGTTTTTGTCGTGTCCCTATCGAGGAACTCGGCGAAGTCCTTCTCTTCCTTATTCAAACGGTGCGGAAACACGCCGTAAGCGGATTTATCGGCCTCGCGTAGCCCGTCAGGCCCAAGGTACTCCAGGGGAACGGGTTCGCTGGTATCAACCCGAACACTGCGAGACTGGACCGTCCTAATGGCGTCTTTCAGCTTCTGCTGTTCCATCATCCCTGCAAGGTCGATGGCGCGGCGCAGGTCCTGATCGTTTGCCTCAAGGCCTTTGTCGTCAATAATAAGGCGGAGTTCTTCGACCAACGCGCGTTTCAGCAGCCGTGGGTCAATAGCGTTGTTAAATTCGAAGGCCAGTTGCGCCTGTTCAGCCACCCGTAGAGGCGACAAGCGCAACCGTAGATCGATGGTTTCTTGAACCTCGGCCTCGAACAAATCGCGCAAGTCCAGATGCGCGTTTGCCAGGCGTTTTGTCAGTAACCCTATCACATCGGCGGTGCGGCAAAACTCACGGGCCGTATCTTGCACAAGATCGTTGAGTTTCGTCGGGTCGGGCGGAAGCTCTCGCATTAGGGCTTTCGGCAAATCCAAGTCGGTACGCAAGGGATAGGGCCGAAAGTTGGGCCTGCTTGGCCGTGGCTCAGGTGCGGGATTTGCGCGTTCTGGCAGGTTACCAAAGAGGGGTGTGTCGCCCACATGCTGCCAGGCCTCGCCTACGAGGATGGCGCGATCTTGATCCTCTTCCCCCATGGCCTCGATATCGGCCCGCACCACGCCGCGTTCGATAAGACTTTTGAGGCGCCTCTGCCGTTCGTCAGCGTTTGCGGGTGGCGCGGGTTTGAAGGTCGATTGGGCAACGTCTGAAAGGCCCGTCGGCTGGTCTGCATTGCCAAACTCATAGACGTCAAGATTGTCGGTGATGAGGTCGATGCTTTCGCGTACCGCCTTCAACTCGTCCACCGCCGCTTGCAGGCCCGCCTGCATTTGCGGGTCGGTCAGCAGGACATAGCCACTGTCGAGTAGGTCATCTTGCCCATGGATCGGACGCACGGCGGGGTGTACCCGCATGATCCGACCTACGATCTGCAAGCCGAAGTTGCGACCGCGGTTCGGGCGCACCGACACCAGCGTCCAGGCGCGCGGCGCGTCAAAGCCTGTGGCTACGGCGACTTTGAAGATCAGGACATGGGTGTTGGGGTCGTAGGCGAGGGAGTGAAAGTCGGGGTCGGGTTGACCCGACGTGTGCGTCGCAATGGCCGCGTCATCCACGCCGATCTCCACCAACTTGTCGCGCACGCGCTTCACGGGGTCTTCTGCGCCCTGGGCTTGGTCTTCCACCTGCACCAGCATGAGCGGTGAGACGGCCAGCCCGAGTTCCTTGAGCCGGTCGCGCACGCGGCAATGCTGCGTCCACCCCGCTTGCAAGGTCGCCTGCTCATGGTCGATCAGGTCGCGGTCGGTTTCACCGAAACGGATCAGGCCCAGCTTGAGCCCAACCTTATTCAATCCAGCTTCCACAACCTCGGCGCGGGGTACAACGACGCGGCTCGCCACCTCGATTCCTGCGGTGCGTTCGAACGCCGCCAGCCTCTCATCGTTCGGCGTCGCGGTGGCGAGAATCGTGAAGTCAGGCTGCATATGCTCGAGATAGAACTGCGCCGCGACAGAGGCGGTGGCGCCGAAGTTCAAATGCGCCTCGTCGATCACCACGCCGACGAAGAATCCCGCGTCCCGCCATGCGGCAATCAGGTCATCGAAGGATAGGGCCGCCTCCGATGTGCGCCGCACCCTGCGGGCATCCCTGTTGTTGGCGGCGACCGTCGCCCAGGTTTGGATGAACACATCGCCGTCGCGGGTGCCCTTGGGTTCTCGGTCCTTGGCCACGTCGCGCACGCGCAGGCCGCCGCACTGCGCGACCAGCGCCGCGCGCGTTTGCGTCACCAGCCCAGAATAGGGCGCGAACCAGAGCCAGACCACGGGGCGGCTCAGCGCGCCGCGCAGCCCCTCTAAAACACGGCCAAGCACCAGCGTCTTGCCCGATCCCGTGGGACTTTGCAGCAGCGTCACGCCGCTTTTCAGGGCGATGGACCGTCGGTTCGCGGGGTCGCGGTCGTGCAACTCGGCCACCTTACGCAGCACCCCCGACAACGCGTCCACCGCGCGGGTCTGATAAGCGGCAAGGGACAGGCGTTTGCTCATTGCTGGAACCGCCGGACCAGCGTGTCGCGGACGGGGCGAATGTCCACGTGGGTGCCGTCGAGATGCTGGGCGATCTGGCCCGGTGCCCAGGCATAGACGAACAAGTTCTGGCGGTCGCGGCCTTGCAGCCAATCGATCAGCTTCGGATCGAAGCGGTCCACCAGCACCAGCGCCGTCGTCTCGCCCTCGTGCAGGTTCCACGCCGCTTGCCCGTCGTAAAGGGTTAGCGGCAGGTCGTGCATGGCTTCCAGCGCGGCCCAGGCATGGGCGGGTTTCAGGTCATAGTCGAGGTCTTCAAAGGCGATCTCCTGCGTGCGCAGATAGGTAAAGCCTGCGGCAAGGTCGGCATACTTCTTGTCCTCGCTAGCGTTGAGCAGGCGGACGCGTTCGGCGGTGACGTCGCGGCAAAGGTTCTTGCCGGGGTCGTCCTCCGTGGCTTCGGTGGAAGACACCAAGATGAAGCGGCGGCTGCCGCCGTCCTCTGCGTTCAGTTCCATGACCGCCTGGGCGGTGGTGGCGGATCCTGCGAAGAAGTCGAGGACGAGGTCATCTGGGCCAGTTGACTGACGGACCATTTCACGGATCAGGGAGACGGGCTTGGCGTAGTTGAAGGCTTTAGAGCCGAAGACTGACTTGATTTCCTTTGCGCCTTCGTCGTTTGTCCCGATCACAAGGGTGTTGCTGTCATCTTTGATAAGCTCAGCTTCAGCGCGGGGGCTGATCCAGCTTGAAAGCGGCTGACGTGGATTGCGCAGATCTTTCTTGTATCTTTTGAAAGCGGGAGTCCCGTATCCGATCCGCTTACCTACCCAATCTTCAAAACCAGGTAGGTCAGGGCGTATTAAGGGTGCGCGTCCGCTAACGGGCACATCGCCGCGTTTGCAAGCGGCTTTTAGGTCGTCAAGCGTGTCAAACACTTCCAGGGGAATCGCACTTGAGAGTTGACAATTTGTTCTAAAGGGACTCGGCGGTCTCCATCACGAGATGGAGCCGACACATGCCCTTACTAGTCAATTATTTCAACGAGTTAGATGATCCTCGCACGAGCAATGCCCCACGTCACAAGTTCTGCGACTTGATGACGATAAGCCTTTTGTGCGCCCTATGTGGGGGTGAAACGGCAGTGGACATGGAACATTTTGCTCGCAGCAAGGAGGATTTTTTGCGCGAGTTTCTGGAACTTCCTCTGGGTTTACCCAGTCACGACGCATTTTCACGCCTGTTTCAGTTGATGAAGCCAGACAGTTTTCAGGCGTTTTTTGAAAAGTTTCAAGCTGATTTTGCAAACACTGATGAAAAGCAAAAGGCCATTGCTATTGATGGTAAGGAGTTGCGTGGGAGCTTTGATAAAGCTGCCAAGAAGTCAAACCTTAACCTGGTCACAGCGTTTGCCCATGGGGCGCGGTTAAGTCTTGGTATTACTCAAAGCGCTAAGGCAGGCAGTGAGATTTTAGCGCTGCGTGAGTTGATCCAGATGCTTGATATTCGTGGTATCACTCTTACCGCCGACGCCCTGCACTGCCAACGCGAGACCTGTGAACTGATCGCCGCTCAAGGTGCAGAGTATTGCATACAACTCAAGGCCAACCAGAAGGGGTTGATGAACGATATTCAGACCTTTATTGCAGACCCACAAACGATTTGGGCGAATGAGTACAGTTCCACGGATGCTGACCATGGCCGTATTGAGGAGCGCCGCTATAGAGTTTATGAGGTCCCAGATTATGTGACACAAACCCATGATTGGCCCCACCTTTCTGCTTTCGTCCATGTGTTGTATAAGCGTGAAGTTGATGGGAAAGTTAGCCAAGAAGAGCGGACTTATCTTATGTCAAAGCAGAGCACCGCTCAGGAGGCTGCCAATCTAATCCGTGGTCATTGGCAGATTGAAAATAGTTTACATTGGTCCCTAGATGTCGTGATGAACGAGGACTTCCATCGTGCGAGAAAGGGCAACGCACCTGCAAACTTTGCTGCCTTACGGCGCATTGCTTTGAACATCATAAAGGCTAACAACGACAAGTCCTCAAATCGCGTCAAGTTCAAACGCGCGGGATGGAGCAACGAGTTCTTAAAGACACTCATTCAAGGATTTTGAAGTGCGATTGCCCTGCAAACACTTCTATTCTCTGTTGCTCTGGAAACCTAACTTGTCCTAGATTTAACCATTCTTCCATAGGCTTAGATTGAAGCCGTTGACCTGGTTTCAATTTGTCCAATGTTGCGTATCGCCATACGCCGTTGGGATTGCAGGGATACCATGTGTCAGTTTCGCTGTCGTAGAGTGGATAATAAAGGTTAGGTCGCTCGCGGTAGTCAAAGCCGAGGGTCAAGTCGCTAAGACGAAACCAATCTCCCCGTGACTCGTCATAATGCTTGTACATGGAATAAGACTTTTCGTTACCAAAGAACCGAAAATCAACTTTGGCATATACAAGCACATACTCATGATCTTGGCTCATGAAAGCGCGCTGGTCTGCATTTGAACCTTGCCTCGTGCGCCAAGGCATCGCCGCAATCTTCATCCCTGGCAGTGCCTCATCCATCATGAGTTCCAACAAGGCCCGCTGGTCGTCGTTGATCGACACCAGCAGCACCCCGTCTTCGGCCAGCAGGTCCCGTGCAAGCGTCAGGCGGCGATAGAGAAACTCCAGCCATGTGGACTGGCGGAATCGGTTCTCCTTGTCCATGTAGCTGTCATTATAGACCCAATCCTTGTTGCCCGTGTTGTAGGGCGGGTCGATGTAGATGCACTTCACCCTGCCTGCATGGGTCATGCGCAGCCAGCGCAGCGCGTCGTAGTTGTCGCCCTCGATCACTAAATTGTCCCACGGCGCAGGCTTGTCCGACAGCCCCTCGTCGATCTGGCAAGCGATGAAGTTGGCATCGACCGCCGCGTCCGCCTCGATCTCGTCGCGCTCCCACACCAGCCCTAACCTCTTGGTTCGGTCGCGCTTTTCCAGCAGTTCGATAAGTTGGGCGTGGGTGAGGTCGTCGTATTTTCCAGCCATGGGTTCGCTGTGCCCCTCCTAAATCGTGATTTTGCGCCGCCGCACCTGAGTTGGACCCTTGCAGCCAGGTTCCCCAAGCTTTGGCTCGACCTCGCGTTGCTCCCCTATCCCAAAGTCGTCAAGGATGCGATAGCCAGATGATCGGCTGCTCCTTGGGTCGCGAGCAATTTAGAATCGGCCATGGCGCGCGGCCATTGCGGCAAATCAGGATTGAGCCAAGAACGTGCGAAGGCTCGACGTGACCTTGTTTGCCGTGTCCGAGAGCCAGGTGAGCAGGGCATCGTCACCCGTGATGGGATCGGGATACAGGAACGAAACGGTGCCATCAAAGGCCTGCTCATCATTTGCCGCAAACGCTGGCGCAAGGCCAATCTCTGCGGCAAGGTGATCGGCGCGGGCTTGCAGGTCCTTTAACAGGCCTTCGCCCTCATGGCCTTTGGCACGGAAGAAGATCCCCGCCTCGCCTGCCTTAGTCCGATAGGCAACGAGGGAACCAATGGGTTCCGGCATGGCTAAACGCACGTAATTGTCGCCCCCATGACGGGGCGCGGGTTGTTCGGCGTGGTCAAAAACTGCTCTGTCGATGAAGACTTGCCAAATCTGCTTTCTTGATTGGCGGTCGCTGGCACCTTTGGGATCGATGCGCGCTTCTACCTCATTTTCATCTTCTGCTGGCGGCTCCACCTCCAGGGGCGCGCCATCGGCGGAGACG
The DNA here is from genome assembly GCA_965229645.1 of Alphaproteobacteria bacterium. Classification (GTDB taxonomy): domain Bacteria; phylum Pseudomonadota; class Alphaproteobacteria; order UBA7985; family UBA7985; genus CAXQZM01. The sequence goes on along the minus strand of OZ245893.1, from coordinate 1,258,102 downwards.
ATGACGCGTTGCTTGAGGACTTGGGTCGTCAGAGGCACGGCGGGCAGGATGATGAGCTGATCTTCGCCCCCCTGCCAAAGCTGGATTTCAAGGAGAGAGAAGACGGCGGCGCTGGCGCTCGCATTCAGATGCGCCGCCATGGCCTGCACATCGCTGCGGATACCATCCCCCGCGATGAGGACGATGAAGTCACCCAGCTTGAGGCTTCGGGTCACCCGATCCACAAAGGCCGCCTCCCCCAAGGCACCTGCTTGATCCTTGACCAAGTCATAGAGCGGGTTGGGCGCTTGGCTCTTGAGCTTGGATTTTAACCGTGCGGTCAGATCAGCATAGGACCAGGCGCGGATAAGCGCCGCGTACTCTAAGGCTTGCGCGACCACCTCGCGCCGCGCCTGGGGATTGCGCCATAGCTTGCACTCGATCAGGACAAGTCTGCCAGTTGGTGTGACGCCGAACAGATCCAAGAACACGCTGCCGCCAAGTTTGGGGATCGACAGTTCTCGGCAGACGGGAATGTAAGCGCCCGATCCTGGCGCAATCTCATCCAGGGGAATGAGGCAAGGGTTGGCGTGCATTAGCCTTTGCAGCCAATCCTCATTGAACCCCCGTTCGGTCTCGCTCGCCGATACACGGTTGAGGGGCGCTGAGGTCTTGCCCTCGTCATAAGTGATTAGGCCGCCCATGGCTGACCTCCTTCTAGTTGGCGAAACTAACAGCCGCCTCTAAACGGCGTCAGGGAATTCGCAAATCACAACAGATCGACTGATCAAGCCGTCAAGCCAGGCCCCAAAAAGTCGTGGCAGGAGCCTTGCCCAAAATGGTGGTTGAGGGGACCCTTGTCTCCTGTGTGTTGCTCCATGATCAGGGTATCGCATGATCCCGTAGCAAAGCCCAATAAACCCATGGCTTTCCAAATACATAGAGCAAGTTGGAGCGGGTGATGAGATTTATGGGATCACACCCTAAAAGCCAATAAAATCAACGTTTTCAACGCCTGCTGATTGGGTAGTTGTAGCACCATCCTGTAGCACTTGAAAGTCAAATTTTTGCCTTCGGTTGATCAGGCTGCACATTAGCACGAATTGCTATTTTATTCGGCCATTAAAAAAAGTGCTCAGGGAAAAATGAACCTGGGTTCAAATTTATCCCAACACCCATTCAACACAAGGTTTCCAGCTTCTGAAATATCTTGACCATCGCTAGGGTATCGACGCGGCAGTAATTGAGCATTTCTTGGCGGAGAGAAGCGCGGCGATCGTCCCCTAGGGGCATTTGCACCAGCTCCCGCTAGGCCGCTATGGCAGCTGAACCGTTGTTGACGTGCAGGCCGTCGTAGGAAAGCTCGGGTACCATAACAGGCAGTACCTTCTTGATCGAAGCGGACCCCATGAACCGCCAGTCGATGTAGGAGCCCTGGGGGTAGGACTTAGCGCCATCAAACAAGAACATGAGGTCTTCAGTGCGAGCGATCATGTCCTCAAAGAAATCACGATGCTCAGGCAGCCATTTGCCGATGCGGCGGCTCATGGTGTTTTCGTAACTCATATTCCAAGAAATGACGGAGCCTGAGGCGGGCAGGTCTTGCCTAAATTGCTTGCTCAAGGCGTCGGGCAATGCGGCCTTGTCGGTAAGGTATTCGAAGTGATCAAGTTGACCGTTCTCATGTGAAACGTGGAGGGAGTATTGCGTCGCCACCTGCTCCCAGGGCTTGTTCCTTTGATGATCGGAACGGGGAGGCAAAGGCCGCATAGTCGAAGAAACACAAGGGATAGATTAGTTTGCCAATCCATTCCGCTATTCCTGCGCGGTCAATCAATGGAGCTTGGGCTTGGTATGAGGCCAGCATCTTGGCCTGGGACTGCGGTGGCTAGGTCGCCGTCGTGAATGTCGCTTAGGCCAAACATGACAGCATCGACGAAACTCTCAATCTGTGCCTTGGATATGCGGGGGAGCGTGTAGATTGACGGCTCGGATATGCCCTTGTTGAAATAAGCGAAGGCGTCGCAATAGTTGGAGCGTGTTTTGCGAAGGCACGAGCATTGGCTCTCATCAATGGCTTCACGCTCCAGCGAAATCAACGCTTCATCGATCTTCGGCCTTGGCTCTATGGCTAAGGCCCTGGCGGCCACCGTTTGGTCAGAAATTACACCAGCCCCTCAGGGTCCAACTCGTCGCCGAGGGTGTAATCTTTGTTCGCATAAACCAAAAAGCAGAACGGACGGCATGGCCTCCGCGCTGGGCAACAACGACCTGAAAGGCCAAATCAGCCAAGTAAGCCTAAAGGTCTGCTTTCTTTAACTCTGAGCCCGATTTTATCTCGTAAATGTCCATTCCCCGTTCGCGCGCTCAAAGAAGCCGTTAGCCATGTTAAAAGACCTTCAGGAGCCATCAGTGCTAATTAACTCTGGAAAGAGATTTATCCCCGTTTTATTCTTAATTGCGTACCCAACAATTTCGAATGATTTGTCTATAATTTTCTGCGCTAAAGCTGCAGCAATATACTCAGAGTATTTTACTGTGCCTTTAAGTGCCATTTCCTGCATGAGCATACGTGTATCAGCTTGATCTTTACTAATCCTCCCAGCTTTCAACGAATTTCTTGTCTGGATTGCTGCTTCTGCCAAAGACCGCAAATAACCTTCGATTTCGGAGATATGATTCACTACTCCTCCTGACAAGTTCTCTACTTCTTGGATTATGGCAGTTGCTAGCTCAGAAGCGTTTTTAGGATCGAATTTTGAAAGATCAATAGACATGGGAACTCCTATCTTGTGGCGCGTATAGCTTTTAAAGCCTGATCACACGCAACTCTAACTGGTTGGGCAATCCCAGAAGCTTGCGGGACACCAAATTTTCTATGTTCTTCTGCGAAAGTTTTCACTTGAGACATGCAATCGTCAATTAAACCATCAAGATTTCGAATACTCCTAGCTAGGACGCCTTGGGAGTTACTTTCTGGGCTGCCTCCGACGGCGAGTGACGCAGTTTCAAACAAACCAATAATTGTTGCGTAGCTATCGATGTAATCGGGATAGGAATTCTTGTCTGTTAAAACACCAAGGTCTGACTTAGCCAATATGATTGAGAGTTCTTCATAAGCTTTAGTTGCTCTTGTATCCGCCTCTTTAACATAGGAGGGCGCGAAAATTGAACACCCGCATAGCAAGCCAAGAGAAGCCATAAAAACAATCTTCATGAACCTCCCCTAGAGACAGGGTTCAGTTGAGTCAACCAGTCAATACGCACTTGGACGAGTGACGTTAAGTCCTTGATTTAGTTTGCAGCGAAAGAGGGAATAGGCTGTTTTCGTCTTACCCAAGATCAGGCACGTATATCTGACGAAGCGGGATCAGGGTTCGGAAGCGCGGCGATAGGTCGGCATAGTGCTTCACGATCAAATCAAAGAGTTGCTCGCCGTCGACCAGCCGCAACTTTGAAAGGTTCCGTTCCGACTGCCTGACCTTGCGGTCAAAAGCCCCCAACGTCACAAACAACCCGTACTCCCCTTCAACCAGCGTCCCCAACAGTTCCCGTACTTGCGTTTCACTGATCTGGTTCGTAGTGCGCTTGCACTGCACTTTGATGATTGGGGGTTCAAAGCCCAGCTTGTCGTTGTGGGCGATCACATCAATCCCGCCATCTGCTGATTTCTGCGTCACGCGCACGGTGTAGCCCATACATTCTAGTAGGTGCCCTACGAAGTGTTCAAACTCGTGACCCGACAAGCGTTCGTGAATGCGCTTAGTGACAAAATCCTGTGCAGTCTCTTCGGCCTGGCGCGTGACAGAGCTAGATACGCTATCGTCGTCTGGTGAGGCGTCCTCATCTTCCTGCGCCTGAGCCGTTGGGTCTAACTTGGCGATAAACTCAGCATCGTGGTTGCGGATCAAGAACAGGGTGATGAAGGAGCCGATCTCATACAGCGCCGATTGCGTGAACTCGCTGCGGGGAAAGTGACCCAGCCACTCTACCTTGAGTGAGTTCGGATAACTATCATCGCCATCCTCTGGGCCAACTTCATAGACAAACTCTCCAGTGAACTTGCCAATATTGACCAGACGGTCATGCTTAGAGGGATAGACGACATAGTCCCCCGCTTTGATCTCATGGACAAAGCGATAGATCACGCCCGCTTCGACGGGGATCGCGCCTTGTTTAATATCGGGGTAGGTCTTGGCTATTGCGGCCTTGATAGCGTCTCGATCCTTGGGAAGTTGGCTCAAATCGCCCATGTCACCCCATCCGATGGAAACACGCGCGGCTTCAACAGCGGCGAAGCCGATCTCATGTGGCATGTGCAGGCCCCAGACTTTGTGCATGGCGGGTCTCCTTTATGCTTTCACACGCTTGCGCGTGCGTTTGGGTTTAGGGGCCTTCGCACGAGCCTCGCGGATGCGGGCGAGTAGCGCGCTGGCAGGCTCGTCAGCGGGGTCTTGGGGCACAAGTTCCCCTTGGAAAGCCTTGGCGAGAAGCTGAGCCTCCAACCGCTCCAGAAGGTCTGCCGCTCGGGTGGCCACAGCGACCATCCGGTCAATCCGGGCAAAGGCGACTTCGATGCGGCTAACGATCTCAGCTTGTTCCTCAGTGCTTGGCCATGGGAAACTAAGGCTCTTTATCGCCGACAAAGAGAAGTTTGCCCGAGCGACATCGACACTCCCTTCTAGGATTTGGGACTGTGCAGCGCCAGAACCCAGCCACAGGTTTAAGAAATGAGAGGATACCAGGTTAGCGTCAGCAAGCCGAATGATTGCTACTGCTTGGTTGCAGTTGGCTCCTGAAATGCGCTCGTCAGCGACTGCAGAACGACCTATCGATGCCCCTACAATGTTTAGTAAAACATCGCCGAAACAAATCACGGAGTTCTTTTGCTTGGTATTAAACTCGACAGGAAGGTAAGCCTTGTCATCGAGCAACAGATGCCCCCAACCCACATTCTGGCTTCTAATAAACAAGACGCCTTCTTCCCGATAGGCGAAGCCTTGCCACTTCGGAGATGACCCCTTGGTAATTCGTTCAGCTAGCGATCCAATCGAACGCTCCGTTTCAGCAGGCAACTCCGCAAAAATGGCGGCGAGGGTGGCTTGTTTGGCGCGGGTGGCGAGGGTTTGGACGTGGGCGAGGTGGTCTTTAGCGGCGCGGGTTCGGGCCGAGAGCTGGTCCAGCTTCTCCACAATCCGCCTCTGCTCCGCGAGGGGTGGGAGGGGGAACTTGACGCCAAGTATTGTTTTTGGACTTACATTTTGTTGCGCAGCACCTTTTCCGTGTGATGCCAGAGCAGCGCCAAATCTATCTGATGACAGGAACGAGTATAAATAGTCCGCCTCGTGCAAAGCTGATGCTGGAACTAGTTTTGCAACTCGCTGATTTAACGCAGCAGGCAGATGGCAGTCGTCAATCTTTGCAACTCTTCCGATGTTGCCAGTCAAAGATGTCAGAATGTCGCCAGCTGAAAGGGCAAACCTTTCTGTCCTTTCATCTAAACCGACATAAGCAGGCTTTTCTAATGAGATATAACCGCTTTGAACGTTGCCAATACGTATGAGAAAGTGGCCTTCATCCTTGTAGTCTCCGCTTTTGAAAGCGAAACCATTTTTGACCGAAAGAACATCCTCAAGGATAGTAACTTCCCACCCTTCCGGCAGCCCACTCATACTGCCGCCTCCGCCACCTCGACGGACAGTTCCTCACTCAGCGCCTCGATCTCTGCCATGGCCTCGGTCAAATGGCCCATGATGGCACCGACAATCTCTTCAGGATCGGTTAGCCCGTCCTCTGGGTCATCTTCGGCGTCGCGTAGCCATGTGATGTCGAGGTTGTCTCCGCGCGCTGCGATCTCATCGCGGGTGAAGCGGCGGAAGCGGCCTTCCTCACCCCCGTCCTGCCGTTCTGCTCTGCCATCGGGATCATCGCCGAAGGCCGCTTCGAAGTCTTTGAAATGATCCTCAGTCATCGGGTTAGTCTTGCCGAAGGACGGCATCTGCGCGCGCAGGTCATAGACCCAGACATCGGGCGTGTTGCCTTCTTGTGTCTTGCCGCGCGTGAAGAAGATTACATTGGTTTTAACCCCTTGGGCATAGAAGATACCGGTGGGCAGGCGCAGGACCGTGTGCAGGTCGCACCAGTTCATCAGCATCCGCCGCAGGGCCTGCCCGCGCCCATCCTCAAACAGCACGTTATCGGGCACGATGATCGCGGCGCGCCCGCCCGGTTTCAGCTTGCGGATGCAGTGCTCAACAAAGGGAAGCTGATAGGACGAGACATTGTGCGTCTCGGTAAAGTCATCGCGGGTGGGCTTGCCGCCTGCGGGGCCAAAGGGCGGGTTAGCAAGTATCAGATCGGCGTTTTCAACACTGGCACCGTGAGGCGATAGGGTAGAGGCAAGGTCGATCTTGTCGGTGCCGACGCTGTGTAGGGCGAGGTTCATCAGCAGGAGACGGTAGGTGTTGGGGACAATCTCAACACCCTGAATGGCGCGGTTCATTTGGAACTCTTGGCCTTTGCCACCAAGTTTGAAATAGTCATCAGTCGCCTCGCGTATAAAAGTATCAGCGGCGATCAGAAAGCCGCCTGTGCCTGCGGCTGGGTCTGAGATGATTTCGCCCGCCCGTGGCTGCATCAGGCGCGTCATCATGGCCACCAGCGGGCGGGGGGTAAAGTACTGGCCCGCCCCGCGCTTGGTTTCCTCCGCGTTCTTTTGCAGCAAGCCTTCGTAAAGGTCGCCAAAGCTGTCGCGTTCGTCGGTGAACCAATGCAATTCGTCAATGGCGGTGACCAGCGCGTCAAGGTTCTTGGGTTCCCTAATGAAAGTGTTGGCACTGTCAAAGATCGCCGACACGGTGCGCGACTTGGCCCCAATGCCGATGTTGGCGAGCAAGTCACGGTAGAAGTTCAGCTTGGGCACGCCCTCCAGTTTGACCAGTTCGCGCCAGCGATACTTGCCAGGGATCACCTCGCCGTCCTGTCCCTTTTCCTGCATCATCTTGAGGAACAGAAGGTAGGTCAGTTCGGTCACATATTGCTGATAGGTAATGCCGTCCTTGCGCAAGATGTTGCAGAGCTTCCAGAGCTTGGCAACGATGTCGCCAACTGTATTTTGGGGGACTGTGTTCATTGTTGTTCTTTCTTACCCTATCGCCCAGATGGCGTCGTTGAGGTCTTGCAAGACGGTTTCAAGCTGGTTGTCAAAGGCTTGGTTGATCACATCAAAGCCGCCGTTTTGCGCAAAGGCACCTTCGTTCACCAGCGCGGGCTCACCGATGGGTTGTTCCTTCAGCGCACGGCCCAAGCGGCGCAGCCACTGGCGCTGTGTCTTGGTCCAATCGCGAGAGGCTTCGATCTTGGTCACCGCCTTATCCACACGGCTGGTATAGGGCACTAGAGGGTCACCAATGGCGGCTTGTCGGATGAAGCCGATGATATGGGCGGCAATGTCTGCATTCCGTGCGCGGCCATAGGCAGAGCGTAGGGTGGTTTCAGAGAAGCCGTTTTCGTCAAGGGTGCCCGCGATGTCCTTCAGCGCCTTGCGGGTGAGTTCACGCGGGCGCTGGGTGGCCGCAATCAGCCCAGGATGCTGGTTCATGTTCTCACGAATGTAGCGCTCGAAGATTTCGATATAGTCTTCTGGCGTCAGGTTGTCGCCGAACACATCTTCGACGCGGATCAGTTCATCTTCATGCTGTGATATGATCTGCTTTGGTCCCCCGCTCTCAGTGCGGTCCTTTCGGTCCAGCACCTCAATCACGCGAGGCTTATCCTTCAGAAAGGTTTCGATCTCAGTTGGTTCAGACAGTTGCAACCAATTAACAAAGGCTTCGATGTCCTGATCGGCGGCGCGTTCAAAGTTTTCAGCATCCTCGGGAGAGATACGCCGCAGCTTCAGGCGGGTGCGCACGATGATCTGATCACAGACATAGCTTTTGTCCAGCGGGTCTGTTGCGTTTTGCAAGTCCTGCGTTAGTTGGGCAAAACTGATGTCAGGATTGGCCACGATAGGGCGCATATCGGTCATCGCCTGAAGATTTGCATAGAGGTCCACGGCGTCGAAGATACGGAAGAACTCTTTGCCGATCTCGTCCGCTTTGCGCGTCGCGCGGCCGATCATCTGGTCATAAAGGATGCGGCTATTGACCCGGCGCACAAAGACCAGTTCAGTGATTTTGGGGATGTCCACACCAGTCGTCAAAAGGTCAACCGTGACCACGTATTTGGGTCGGTCATCATTTCGGAAACGACGGATCACATCAGTTGGCCGGTCGGCCTTTCCTGTGATCTTTTCGACCAATCCTTTTGGCTGCGGTCCATACTCGTCCTCCAGCGCGCGCTGAAGCTCTTCCACCAGTAGATCAGCATGATCATCCCTTGAGGCAAAGATCAGCACCTTCCCAGGGCTGTCAGGCGGGATTTCTTCGGCCAGAGTTTCACAGACAACGCGGTTGAAAGCGCGCGTGTGAACCCGCTTGTTGAACTGTTCGACCTCAAAGTCTATCTCGTCGGGTAGCTCCGCCTGTTCCACCTCGCCCGTCTTCATGTCGATCAAATCGACAGTCTCGCCGCCCTCGAAATGGATGCCAGCTTCGTTCAAAGCCGTGACGATCCGCTTGGGTGGTAGATGGTCGATCAGGTGGCCATCAATCACCGCCTGGCGGTAGCTATAGCGGTAAACGGGATGCCCGAAGATTTCGGATGTGTGCAGCGCGGGCGTGGCTGTTAGAGCAACCTTAGTGGCATCGAAGAAGTCCAACACCTTGCGATACTTTGACAGATAATCATCGGTGTTGCGGAACTCGATGTCTTCTTCCCGCAGTTCTGCATCCAGCGTATAGCCTCGGTGCGCCTCGTCCACGATGATACAGTCATACAGGCCTGGCGTAAGCTTGTCGTCATCATCGGTGGCGTACATCATGCGCTTGACCAGAGACTGAACCGTGGCGATATGCACCCGGTCTTCGCGCTCAGGCATGCGCTTTACGAGACCCGCAATATTATAGGTCTCGGAGAATTTTAGAAGGCCCTCAAGTTCAGTGTTTTCGAGCGCCTGAAAGGTCTGTTCTGCCAGCGTCCGCCGATCCACAAGGAACAAGATGCGGCGAAAACGCTTGTGCTTCAGCAGCCGATACATGAGCGCGATACAGGTGCGTGTCTTTCCAGTCCCTGTCGCCATCGCGACGAGAATTTCCCTCTGCCCTTCCCCGATTGCCCCTTCAATTTTCCTGATCGCTTCTCGCTGGTAAGGTCGAAGCCCACCATATGTGAAAGGCTCATTGCGCAGTTCTTCGATTGAAGACACTGTTTCCTGTTCCAACTTTGCGCGTATGTCGTCTGGGCTAAACCACTCGGATAAGGGAATGGAGCGGTTTGTTTCCAATCGCGCATCCCAGAACCAGATGCCTGATTTCTCTTGGTATTGCTTGACGAAGCCGCGCCCGTTTGTCGCGAACAAGAACGGGACGCGGTATTTATCCTTACTATGGGCGTAAGGTGCACCCACGGTCACGGCTTCTGGATCAAGCTGAACATCGCGCCCATACCGCATGGCTTGGGTCAACACACCTGGCACATCGGTGCTGCCACGCTTCGCCTCAATCAAGCCAACGCATCGTTCATTCAAAAAGAGCGCATAGTCTACTGGACCTGACGATGTAGGCCATTCCGCTATTGCAAGGGCACGGGCCTGATCGGGACGTGCTCCCTTGGCGTGGCGTAGTCTCTGAGTGTCTGCTTGCCACCCAGCATCCCGCAACTGGCTGTCGATAAGCGCACGGGTTTCAGCCTCATTAAGTTCAAGCGGCACATCGGACGGGATTGCTTCATCTTGCGCAGCTTCTTGCACTGCACCTAGCCGAGACAATAGCTCGGCGTTGGTCTCGGCTTGCTCAGCGGCGAGCGCTTCCCAGACTTCCTGTTCCTCTTTCGCCTTCGAGGTCTGTTCTTCAGCCGTCAGGCGGAGGCGGGCCTCCTCTTTGGCCTGTGCTTGCGCTCGCTCCGCGTCAGAGAGCGCATCCATATACTTCTGTTGCAGGTCAGCAAGTTCGGACTGAAGCTCCGCCTCTATCTCACCTCGCGCTCTAGGCGGCGCGAACTGCGGGGCAGAAAATGAACGCTCGCCCCACCGGCGGTGAAACCAAACACCTAGCGCAAAACCAAACTGCAACGACCTTAGTGCGTCCGTGCGAGACCCTGTAAACTCATGGGTAGCGGTGTTGCCCTTCTTTCGGATGAGATGGAAAGCGTCTGCAACTTTCTTATCCACCACGCCTTGTCTCAGCAGCGCATTCAGCAAATCAATCTGGGTACCGCTCACTACGGAAACCATCTTGGCTTTTGCGGCGACATGGCTGGCAAGCAGTTCTCCAAACTGCCGCATCTTGATCAAGGTGGTGTTGGGATCATCAGCGAAGTTCGCCTCAGCGCTCCCCGCAAGTTGCCTGAGCTTTGGGTCATGTACAATCAAGAACTCGAAGTTCAATGACTTCATGAGAAGGCTTTCCCGCAAACTGCACAAGCAAAAATACGTGCACCAGGGTTCACGTAGATTGGACCCTAACTACCCGGTAAACGGTTGAAACGCCAAGAGATAGTTGTTTTGCAACATCAATCACCTTCACACCTTTAGCTTTGATCTCAAGCGCCTGGTTAACCTTATGCCGCAGCGCTGGATCGCGGCCCTTCTACTTGGCCTCAGCTTCGCCCTGGTGACACCTTCGCTCTGGCGGGCGAGCATATTCGCACGCTCAAACAGCGACGTTGTCGCGAACATGGTCAGCGTCATCTTTCCAGCAGGTGACTTGGTATCCATGTCGGTGCCTCCTCAATCAACGCAAATGCCCCTGGGGGCTGATGCGGACCAGGTCAACATAGCATCCGCGCTAAAACCACAATAAGTCCCTTGTGAACCAAATGGGAGACAAAATTTGAACCCAGGTTCAATTTTTAGGCAGCTAAGGCCCGATATACCGACGCACGGGCAACGCCGAGGTGCTCCGCAATCTTTGTTGCCCCCATGCCCTCGGCCTTAAGGGCTTTGATCTCAGCGGCGCGTTTCAGCACCGTGGGCGCGCGGCCCTGGTATTTCCCTTCTGCTTTGGCCTTGGCGATGCCCTCGCGCTGGCGCTCTAGCATGATCTCCCGCTCAAACTGTGCCATGGCGGCGAACATGGTTAGGGTCAGTTTGCCGTTGGGCGAGCTCGTATCAATCTCCCCGCCGCCGAAGTCCAGGATGCGGAGACCGACATTCTTGGATTGCAGGTGGTCAACAAACTTGAGCAGGTCGGCGGTGGAACGGGCCAGGCGGTCCAGCTTGGTGACGACCAGGGTGTCGCCGTCGCGAACAAAGTCTAGCGCTGCCTCGAGCTGTTCGCGTATGGCAACCGATGAGACTTTTTCCTGAAACACCCTCTCAACGCCGACGGTATTTAGGTCGCGGAGCTGGGCCTCAAAGCCTGCCTCTTGATCGGCGGTTGATGTCCGTGCGTATCCAATGTCCATTTTCAAGGCGTTCTTTTCGCTTTTGGGGTGAAGTGTCTCTCAAGGGTCAGGACCCTGTGAGACTTCTGTCTCTTAAGGCCCAAACCCACCCGTGTGAGACACCAGGGAGGATTGGTTGCCCGTCTCTCAGCACCACGCCCTATTGAGACACGGTTTGAGAGGATGGGCATCATCAGACCAAACCGCCCTGCCTGGTCGGTGGGTGCGGGTTGTCCTTGGCGGCCTGCCGCTCTTCCTTTGAGCGCTTGGTATTGCGCAAGGTCTTGGAGCCGTCGGTGCGGGTGCTGTAGATCGTTGGGTCGCCGTCCATGGCCCAGCCGATGTTGAAGGCGAAATCTCGCTTGAAGAAGGTGATGCCGTTGTGATCCAGCTTTTCATCCAGATACCAAGCGAAATCTTGCCAATGCTTGAAGGGCGTCTCCCCTGCGTTGAATGCAGGAACGATAACCTGAACGCACAATGATTGGGCCGAACATCTCGCAAATCGGCTCAAGGATATGTTCGCACAACTTGCGGCCAGCTTCCACGGCAAGCTCGGGATCATCAGGCATGTTGGCGATGCCTGATGAGATGGCGATTTCTGAATAAAGAAACTGTCGGAATTGGAAGTTTTTGGAGAGGCGTTCTTGGCCCAAATTCTCCAAAGTCCAGAATGTCGGCTTAGGTGCTTTCATGCAAATATCTAACTGATTTTATGTCAAGAATCAATGACAATTGAAGCTGGGTTCAAGTTTTCTTTCTTGTTTTTGAACCCAGGTTCAAATTCATCAGTTCTGAGTTCTGCTGATTTTAGTACTGCGCAAGGAAAGTTCGCAGCGAACTGGTCAGCTTGTTTGCGGTGACTTTGAACCACATCAATATTGCTTCGTCGTCGCTTGTTTGGCGCTCATAGGATACGCTCAGCGACACCTTGTGTGGGTCGCGTTTATTTTCGTCCAGGACAAGGGTTGCGCCAACCTCGGCTGACATGCCTTCAATGCTGGCTTTCAGATCGGCAATGAGACCTTGGCCTTCTTACTCCACAACGTCGCAAAAAAAGCCCGCAGACCCTTTGACGGTACGATAAGCCGTAAGCGGGTCCATAGGTTCAGGCAGAGCGAGGCGCACAAAATTATGGCCGCCATGGCGGGGCGCGGGTTGTTCTGCGTGATCAAACCGCACTTCATCAATGAAGCGTTGACAGAAAGCGCGGGCGGTACTGCGCTGGGCGGCGCGCTCAGGATCAACGATGGCTTCAGTTTGGGTCTTTTCGGTCTCAGGGGTATCTAGGTTTAAGGGCGTCCCGTGTTCTGATACGATCACGCGCTGTTTGATGACCTTGGTCTTTACAGGAATCGATGGCAGGATGGTCAGCGCCCCATCGTCGGCTTGCCAAAGCTGCACCTCTAGCAGAGAGAAGATGGCGGCGTTGCCGCTTTGGTTCAAATGCTCCGACATGGCCTGGACGTCGGAACGGATGCCGTCGCCTGCGATGATCAGGATAAAGTCGCCATTGTTGAGGCTGCGTGTGACCTGATCGACAAACTTCGCCTCATTGAGTGTTGCGTCGTGTTCTTTGGCCAGGTCGTAAAGTGGATTCTGGCTTTGGTTGTCGAGTTTCGACTTAAGACGCGCTGTCAGATCAGCATAGGACCAAGCTCGCATAAGGGCCGCGTATTCGAGCGCCTGCGCGACCACCTCGCGGCGGGCCTGCGGATTGCGCCAGAGTTTGCACTCAATCAGGACCAGCTTGCCCGAGAGTGTAAGGCCGAACAAATCAAGGAAAATTGCGCCGCCTGGTTTTGGGATGCTTAGTTCACGGCAAACAGGGATGTAGGTCCCCGCTCCTGGGGCGATATCGTCAAGGGGATGAGATCAGGGTTGGTGTGCATGATGTCTTGCAACCAAGCCTCGTCAAATCCCTGTTTAGTCTCGCTTAAGGAAACACGATTGAGGCGCGTTGAGGTTTTGCCCTCATCGTAGGTGACTAAGCCGCGCATGGCTGAACTCCTTCTAGCTGGCGATACTGGCACCCAGCGCCAACCAGTGCCAGAGAATTCGCAAATCACAACAGTTCGACTAATCAAGCCGTCAAGCCAGGCCCCAAAAAGTCGTGGCAGGAGCCTTGCCCAAAATGATGGTTGAGGGGACCCTTGTCTCCTGTGTGTTGCTCCATGATCAGGGTATCGTATGATCCCGTAGCAAAGCCCAATAAACCCATGGCTTTCCAAATACATAAAGCAAGTTGGAGCGGGTGATGAGCATGAGATTTCAGCCAAAATAGTTCAATTAAAGATTGCAAAACCCTTACCAGATAAGGATCTAAAGTGCAATATAGAAATTTGCCTTCGTTCAATTTTCTTTCAATTGTTTAGAAGAATGTTTAGAAGTTCTTGGACTGAGGTCAGAGCTATAGATATCAGTGGATATTCTCATAATTAGGCAATTACCTTGGTGCGGAGTTATAGGCTTTGAAAGAATGGTTCTGAGTACAGTAGATTAGGTGGAAAACTCATTGAATCCTCATAAAAATCTCTCCCGTGGGAGAGTATGATTCTCTCTGATAGCGCCAAATCTGATCGGATTTTGTTAGAATAATGGTTCTGACTTCTGGAGTGACGGCGGTTGTTTTCTGACTTTTGTTGGAATATGAACACATCCGTGCACTTAGTGATATATTCGTTCCTAGTTATGAGTGCTCGTATATTTATTCGAACCCAAAGGTCCACTCCTCACGAACGACGTGACTAAAGGCAAGAATCAGCAAATCTTGATTCTCGTTGACGAAGCTTGCCTCCGAGATGAAGTGATTAGGATATTTACGAGACTCATAAGCTATTGCTCCAGCGAGATTTGCGGTCAATGGAGTGAAATAGATCAGTCTTTCTTGCTCTATGTACCAAACGAATATTTCGAATTTGGCGGCTTCTTCAACTGCATTACCTTCAAATTGCATTGTAACACGGTGATATAGAATTTTGAGACCGTTACTACGCCACGATCTTAGTGCGGCAAAGGGACTGATGTCGAGTAGGACAGGCAGCGGGCCTAGGCCGCGGAGAATCTCAAACCAAGTTTTCCTCCATAGTTCGTCTTGGAGAGTACGAGCGGAGACAATAGGTACATATTTGGTATGGTTAGGCCAAAGCTTTGCCAGCTTACCCAGCGCTTCAGGCGTTGAGACACCAATTAGTTCAATCGCTTGGAGTTCATCGCTATTAGTGTCGGTAATGCGGCGGCGCAGGGCGAGTAGAGGGTCATAGGGCCAGAGATTTAGTAATTCTGAACTTTCGGGATCAAAGGTGTACTGGTTGCGTAGACGAGCCTTGTTATAACCCAATATGTGAACCCTCGGTTCTTCCTTAGTACCGCCTAGAAAATCATGAGCATCGAAATTCACTAGATCTTCACTATCAACGATGAATGCGGGCAATGAACCTTCATGCAGGGTCAACGTTTCACTAGCGAAATCAGCAAGCAAGATATCTTCGCGAGTTTCATCGGTCTTTGGCGGTCGAAACGGAAGTATAACGCCAAGATAGATTTCCGTCAGCTGTGTCAGTTCTTGGGTGAAAGCCATGTGGCCATTGTAGTCGAGACTCGGCAAACCCAAGTTGTCGAGGCGGTGCTTTGCAAGTTCAAAGTAAAGTCCGCCAAATGCATCTAGAACTATGTCGTTTTTGGCTTGTCGGATGAGCGCGCGTCCGTCACCAATAGTGAGACTGTTATTATGGAGTTGGTCTACAACAAGTTGCGCGTGTCTATCCAACTGAGGTTTAGCTCGAAACATAACTTCCAGAAATTCCTCTGAGAGAAGCTTTTTCAGCCGTGCATCAGGCTGGAGAGGCGTGTCTAGTCGGAAGCCCTGCCAGTCTGTGATCGGTTTTTTTGCCAAAGTCAAGTCCAATCCTGGTTGCATGGCGAGACGAGTTAATTGTTCCAATGCGACTTGAGCAAGGATTGGATGAGGTGCTTTCGCCATTAAAGGCTGCCACAAGTTAAAATAAGTCTGATAAGCGGGATAGTCCTTGAGCAAGTCCGTATCGTAGCTCGCGCCTCGGGAAACCGAGAACAATCCCGAAGCGGTAGCAAAGGCCTCATGAGTATAGTGCGAGTGACGCATGAGTTGCTGGAACAACGTTCGCATCTCTTCCTTGCCGTGTGCCATCATGGCACCCGTCAAAATGGAAACTGTTCCAAAGCCCGTCGTCGTCGCTAGCATAGAATGATATAGTTCATGATTTGAGGCCATGCGCGCCGTAGGGGCGCGGGGATCTTCGCCCGTTCTAATTCTTCTAGCTTGGGTTTTGGGATCGTAGGATCCAGATGGCATGTTGCTGCCATTTAGATAAAAGTGTTCAAGCGTTTCGGGTAACGGGCGATTCATAGGTAAGATGGGCGTCAAGGGACGCATATGCGTCTGGGGCGGAAGAGCATTTTCGTGCTAAGTCGCAGAATATCACTTATAAATCAATATGGGGGTCCTTATGCCAGAACAGGTCACTCGGGAGTACATAGAAACGATCACCAAGGAGAAGCGACTGCTTGGCTCCAACGCTCATGCCGCTGCACTAGTCAAAATTGTTGCCAGCAGCAAGGTTCTCGGTAACAGGGCAGGTACCCAGCAGGGATTGGCTTCCATCATTTACTCGGATGCACCGACGATCAACAATCGTTCAACCGTTAACGACCGAAATCCTGCTGATACGCGAAACTACGGTGACACGCGTTTGGCAAATCTCTGCCGAGGAAAGGCTAGTTTTTCTCCAAGAGAAGCAGAGTGGATCCACTTGGCATTTAGTGAGTTATTTGGCGCAGAGTGGGGTAGTAAATTCGAAGCTAGTAAAATAGTCACGGCTAATCCCAGTTTGCTGATCCAAGAGGGATTGGCGCAGATGCTACCTTGGCCAGATGACCTATCGGCATTCAGTGTTGCGCAATTATTAATCTCGAGTTCAGGACCAGTTCTTCGCTTAATTGATGCCGAAAAGTTATACATGATGGGCCAGCAAAGACCTAGAGGCGAAGCGCTCCTCACCATTGCGGAGGACCTGCCTTCTTATTCATTTGGACAGCAGCTATGGTTGGAGGTAGCGCAAGTCGCGTCAAGCCACCAAGCTGGATTTTTCTTCGCTTTGTCTCAAAGTCCCATTTGCCAAGGGAACCAACGTTGGCTAGGTATGGGAATAGCTGTTCATGAATTAGACGCCAAGGCTCCACAGCTTTTGGGAACCCATGAGGGCAAACCCCTACAAGTCTATGATGTAGAAGGGCAGTTTTTGATTGGAGTCATCTCAGCGATTGACCACGCGATGCTTGAAAATATCAAAGGCACTTTGCCTATCTCAGGTTTTTGGACTGAGGAGGCATGCCGAAATTTCATAAACCGACTTCGCAAGAGCTTGCAACACTCTGACAATAAAGTAGGATTTCGATGTCTTACCTATCGTTCATGCTGACAAGTCTCAAAATCACACATTGAATTTCTGAGGTCTGCAAATAATAAAATCTACCTTAGATAAAGCAATTCTGCGCAACGATATGTCAGTACTTATCACTTTTTTTCCTATTGGCGTCCGTTTGCAGAGCCTGCAAATTTCTTCGATCGTTTGAACCACCCTTGGACTTTGGTTTGATATGGTCAATTTGCCAGCTTTTCTCACCATTTTTACCGTAGGAAGGTTTGTATATTTCATTCCCTTTTGAATCACGGCGATAAAGATTCGGATTTTTGCCTCGAACTTTTGACGCCTTATTCCAAACATGATCTATAGTTGATTTCTTAGTCATAGTGTTTAAGTGGGTTCTTATTCTTGCAATGGGGTATCGGTTTTTGGTACGATCTCTACAACGGAATTGTGATGAAGCTCAATAATCAATCACATTTGGTGATTGAGAGTGCTTGGAGGTCCGTCATCTCTGAGTCCTTTGCTGGAGAAAGTACGTAGTAAGTGTGAACAAGTGAGAATTTTTCAAGTGCTTGATGCTAGAATTCGCGAACTTGTTGAGAGAACTGCACACACAGGCATGCTAGTCCGTTACTTTCAGTCGAGCTGCTGTGCCCGCCAATTTCAACTCCGCCACCTCACCTCGCCGCAAGTTCACGAAGCTGAACGGCAGGTATGTCCCGTCAATATTCACGAGGCTCTCATTGCGACCAATGTGTTGAACCGTTAGCTGATGGCGTATCCACGCGAGGTTGAGATGCTTACCAGAAACTGTTTGCGGCAGGTTGGGGATGGTATCCCGTCCTAGGGTTAAGACCTGTGGCGGTGTGATGACGAGTTTTTCGTCAACGCCATGATCGGGAACCGTCAGTCTGACTTCTATTTGAGGGCCTGCGGCGTTGCCGCTGGCCGACAGTGGATTCTCAGGCGGCCGAGCGCCGATCTCCCCACAGTGCGGGCAAGTCAGCGTTTGCGCATCATTGCAGACAAACACACCGCCACAGTCATGTATCCAAGTGTTGTCCAGTGCGTGGGTTAGTTCCAACTGCCATTCCTTCGCCGAAGGGCGAACATTGGGGCTTGTAGAGAAGGCGCGGTCAAACAAATCCATCAACTCGTCACCTAGCGCCTCAATCGGGGTTTCTCCCGCATAAGGACTGCGGTGCCTTTCTGGCCACAGGTTGCGGCTCATCCAATCATCGGTTTCGGTTGGCGTGTTAGCCAAGCCGTCGATGGGGTGGCGGCCAAGCAGCAACATATTGAGATAGACGCCGATAGCATAGCGATCAGAGGCCATATTGGGAGCTTGGCTCCCGTCGCGGAGTTCGGGGGCGAGCATTGGCCTTTGACCGAGGGTTTCGGGCGGAGGCATTGCCGATCCTGGCAAGTTCGCACCGTCAAGGTCAATCCAGTTGGTTGCACCATCTGGACTGACTAGGATGTTGGCGGGGGCAATGTCGCCATGTGCCAAGCCGACCGACTCCAAGATAACCATTTGGCTGACACAGTGCTGGGCGATCTCCAAGAGTTCCGTCAGGGGTCTTGGGGGATCGAGTTCCAGATCGCAGCCTTCAACAAAGGGAGCAAGGCTCTCGATCTTGCCGTCTTTAGTTTTCCGCCACGCGCTGGGCTTGGCGATGTAAGGGCTGCTGATCTGCTTGCCGATGTTGACCAATTCGGCAGTTCGCTTCTCGGTTGCAGGTTTGGCGGCCATGGATTTTCTGATCAACCTTTGACCGTTGGCGTCTTCAACAACCTCAACGGTTCCTTGGCCGCCATTGCTAAGCGGGTGTTTTACGGGCTTGAGACCGCTGAACTCATCCATGGGATATCTCCTGCAACCCCATGAGCCCAAGGCTCAGATTGTCGGAGTGATAGTAAGCGCCGCCCTCATCTCGTGCTTGTTCCAGTTGCTGCAAAAAATGATCCGCATAGGTAAGAGGTTGGTCAACGAGTGCCTGCCAGTGTGCGGTGCGATTGAGCGCCAGATCGTCAAACGGAAAAATGTCGGACGCTCCGTCGCTCATAAGCATGACCAGACAGCCAGGTTCTAACCGCTGCCAACCGACGCGTGGCGGTACTTGGCAAGCATGGCCGACGAAGGCGGTGATGATATTGGAAGGCTGGCCTGCGGTATGATGGGTGGCCTGAAGATGGGTGACCATGCCGTCGGGCCAAAGAACGGATAAGGCTCCGTCGCCGAGCGTGGCGTAGATCAATTCATCGCCCCGCATAAGGGCCACAATAGCGGTGGTGACACCCTGAAGCTTTGCGGTTTGATTGGCCTCACGGGCCAATTGTATCGCGCGGGTCAAATCCTTAAGGGTCAGACGCTCCTGAGACTCATATCGCTCAATCAAGTGTGCCGACATGGTGCCGATGGCTTGCTGGGAGGCTTCTCGCCCCCCTTCAATGCCGCCAGCTCCATCGCAGACGATCAAGGCGGAGCAATCAGACCTAAACTGGCATCCCCAAACGGCGTCTTGGTTCTCGGCACGCACGAGGCCTTGGCGGGTGGCGACCGATAGGGTGTGCGACCAAGATGGCCGATCTGAGGTTTCTTCCATGGCTGGCTTGTGATCCGCAGGTTCTTGTCTGGGCGAGACAACTTTAAGTTGGAGCAAACGGCGCTGATAGATATGCGACCATGCCAGCGCGGCGCCTCCCAAGGTCAGAGCCAAGATCCAAAGCTGCACCAGCAGATTGCCGTCAGATACGGCGGGAGGTTGATGCACGTTGAGGCGAACAACGTGAATGAGCGGCAGTTGAGGTTCAATGATGGCGTCTGGCGTGGGTGATGCCTCTTCCTGACCATAGATTGGTCGGGGGATGAAGGTCTGGGGTTCATAAGGTTGGCGGTTGTCCGACATGGCGGTGGTCTCCTCAAGTTTGCCAAGTTGCGGGGATGAGGGGTCAAGCGAGTGTTGAAGTTCCGCGCGGAAGGAACCGATTGCCTCTGCCTGAGCCACATGGCCGTCGAAGGCAGGCAGACCGCAAGAGACCACCAGAGCGGCTGGCCAAGCGATCACTCGGGAAATCTGATCGCGGGTGTGGTCTCCCGAGGCTCGACCCGCGAGCAAGGCTTTGGCGCGTTCGAAAAAACTCGGGGTATGATGACCTTGAGGTTTTGGCCGAGCGGTTTGTTGAGCGGCCTGATGTCCGCGCGTCTGGGCGTATTCTCGCCGCAGTTGTTCGGGGTCAAAGCCGCTGCGGGTTAGGTGGTCGCGGCTGCGTTGCGACTGTCTATATTTGTAAAACGTGGACATGAGACGGGCTTTCTTGGGTGAGTCTCATGGGATCTTGGCACGGCCATAGGTTGAGGTCGCGAGACGGGAATCCGTTCACGGCAACGGATTTCCGTCTGTGTTGGCTTCGAAAGTCTTCGACTAGGTCCAGCGCATCGAAACTTCAAAGAAAGGACTTATCGATGAGCGATACCCTCCCCATGACGGGTCTGCCCGTTTCCGACACCCAGCCCGACGGCCTTCCCATGCCCGTTGTCAACATGGCTGCCAAGCGCCCCATCCCCACGGGGGTCGCCTCGAATGTGAAGCAACATGTGATTCTGGCACGCGATTGTTCTAGCTCCATGTCAGGGGACAAAATCACCGAACTAAACATGGCAACCCATGGTTTGACCGCCGAGCTTGGGGTTCCCGAGAACAAGGACGGTTTTTTGGTCAGCGGGATTGATTTCAACAACGGTTCAAGCTGGATCGCCCAAGGCATATCTGCCATCGGTGCGACCATCCCAGATGCCATTGCATCTGGGGGCACAAACTTTGATTCGCCGCTGATAAAGATTGGCGATCTGTTGGAGGCGGAGAGGACGGCACCTAACCCTAACGGCTGGCATTTTTTGCGTCCGTTCGTGCTGTTTTTGTCCGACGGACAAGCGCCCGTGACTGACGCCAATATCGAGCGCGTACAAGAATTGGCGACGATAATGGCCATTGCCTACGGGCATGATGCCGATCATCAAACGCTTAGCCGCATTGCTTCGGACGGTCAGGTTCACCATATCGGCACCGATGGTGCCTCGCTACGAACCTTCTTCGCTCAAGTCGGGAAGACCCTAACCCAAGGGCTGGTTGCCAACTAAGCCGTTCTTTCATGTATGAAGAAAGGGGGGTGGGGATCTCACTCCCCCTTTTTTTTCTGAAGACTAAGATTGAGAATGGATTAGGTCAAATTTGACAAATGAGCTTGAATAATGTATAACAAATCTATTCACTAACACCTTAAAAATGCAAAGTTATCAAAAACAGACCGTCGGTTCCGTTTATCATAAAATCGATGTTCCGATGGGACGTAAAATTCTTGGTTTTATTTCTCGAAACTACTCCGATACGCAGATGCAACAGATACTGACCTGCCTTTATGATCTCACTGAAGTTTGCTATGAGTTTCACAAAGCGGGCAAACTGTCGTCTGGGTCGTCGTCTTGTTTTATTGCGGATGGTAGCCCTAAGGGGTAAAATGCCGAAAGAGCGCTTCTGATCTCCTTTTCAAAAGTGTTCGAATTTGATTTCAGTTGGTGTACCACCTGCGATTTCTTACCATCAAAGTCCCGATTAAGCCGATAGATAAGGGTTAAATCGGGAGTTCGAAGCTGTAAATCCTCGTAGGTTGGTTTTTGTGCAAAGATGATCGACCAAGCGCGTTCGATTTGTCGCTCGGTCAAGGCGTTTTGCACAAATTCATGAGGGTGTTCGAACGCCTGTTTTGCGATCTCGAAAAACGCAAAAATCTCGTCACGCTCTAGGGGTGGGGTGGCGGCTTGTTCGTCGAGCTTGATGCGTTCGTCCTCGAGTGCTTCAATCTGCTCTTCAAGCTTCTTAAGCAGGATGGGTGAGCTGGTCATGGCAACTTTGTTCACCAGATTTTCTTGTTGGGTTAGGATCGCATTTCGGTTAGCAGCAACGTCTTGAATTTCAGTTTCCGCTTCGTCATTTTTCTCCAACCATATTTCGCGAACGATCTCTCGCAAGAGCGGTAAAAATCCTGGCTTTCCCGTCAGGCTTTTCAAGCATGTAGCAACCGTTTCTTCGAACACCTTTTGGGAGACAGAAAAGCTGGGCTTATGGCGTCTGCAATGAAAGTAGCCAAACTTCTGATATTTCCCTTTTGATTTGGAGGCGTGCAGTGGTTTTCCACAGGTGGGGCACAAGACCAAGCGCCGCAGCAGGAACTCGGGGTTGTGTCTTCGGCATTGGTACTCTTTTCGGTTTTCCACCAAGCGATAAGTGTTTGGGTTTTCAAGAGGTTCGATGACCAATCTCCCTCCACTTGCCGCATTGAAGAGACCGATGGAGATCAAGGGTTTGCCTACCATGGGGACGGGTTGGTTGTGGGTCCACTTTTCCACTTTGATTCCCGCGTAGATAGGGTTGGCGATGTATCGTTGCAGCAAAGACGGGGTGATGGGATTGAGACCTTTCTGTCCTATGATCCTCCGGGTGTGAGGATCATGGACGTTCATGGGGCGGGTTTTGAAACCTTGGGCGTTGAGCTTTTCACAGATTGCCGTGTCGCCTAGCAGACCCGCCGCTTTGTATTTGAAGGCTCTGATGATCCATTTTCCCTCAATCGGGTCTGGTTGCAGAGTTGGGCGTTTTTTGCCTTCGGGCGTCATGACCTTTTCCAAGCGATAACCAAAGGGGGCTTGGCGACAATGATAGCCTTGTTGGGTCAGGTTGATTTCTTGGTCGATTACGCGGGTTAAAATGGTCGAACCTTCGGTCCGCGCGTTTTCGGCCATGATCACCTCCGCCATGCGCGAAGGGCTTTCCACCGACCAAGGGTAGGCAAAGCCTGTGTGTTCCAGCTTGTTGCGTTCGGGCTGAATAATGCCCGTGGCGTCCAGTAGATCGACGTTCAAGGTTTTGAGGCGATCTTTAAGCGTGAGGTAGGTGCCAGCGCCGCCGCGCGTCATGCGATCTATGTCGCCAAAGATGACGACGCTGATGGCGGGGTGGCGACGCAGAAACTCGATCATGTTTTCGATCACCTGTCGATTGAAGGCGCGCCCAGAGAAGTGTTCCTCAAAGGCCCGAACGATGGCAATGCGCTCGCGTTTGGCGAGAAATTCGATCCGGTTGCGTTGGTTTTCAATACCGCCGCCGCTTTGATACTGCAGGTCGGTCGAGACCCGCAAGAGTGCGACGCCAAGGCGGGTTCCGTCGGCCGTTCTTGGGGTTTGCATGGTGGGATGAGATTAGGGCTGTCGAAAATACCACAATCTGAAAATTTGTCACGCAAATCGCCGTATTTGGCGTCGGCGTCGCCATTGGTTGAAGACAACCAGCAGGTTGGCCATTAGCCGATGGGGATTTTCTAGATTGCGGGCGATTTCAAGCAATCTGGCCTCGGACATAGCGGGAAGATCACGGGCGAGCTGGGTGCCTTTGAGGGCTTGACGGGCCTTGTGAAGCCGCGCCTGTCTGACCTGCTCTGCCAACCAGAACTTGATGGCGTCGTTGTTGGGGGGACGGATCATGTTTTAGCATTGTTGGTGACGGGACTGATGCCGTCAAGCAAGCGGCTGTAAATTTGCTTGGCAAAGCGGATCAATCAGCGTCTCGACTCATTGGCCAACTCGTCAAAAAGGCGATCCAATTCTTGACGGGCTTGCAGGAGCTCTATGCGACGCTGTCCTTCACCATAGCCTTCGTGATAGGCTTGGCTGTAGGCGCGAAAACTGGCCGAATCTAACATGCTCCAGCCCAGGTCATGCACAGGGCTTTGTGGCGCATTTCTTGCGCCATCTTCGTAACCTTTGGCCCAACCAGCGGCTTTGATGTGGTCGTAGGCGTAGGCGTCGTCCATAGTCGTTTCCTAAAGGTGAATAAGGGGGGTATGACCCGCCGCCAAGCTGGGCAGCGGAGCGGGTGGAAGGCTGGCTCGCCAACGGAGTTCGCCGTTTTTGAAATACTCGCGCGTCCACAGTCTTAGCGGGTCTTCGTGACCGGGCAAGATCAGGGCTTCGTCGTCCTCCAAACGGATGATGCGGTCGGCGGTCATAAGAGCCTTGCCATTTTGGTGCCCTAGGCGTCCAGACACCGCTCGGGCGTCGTCAAGACCGAGGCCAGGCAAGAAAATCTGCGTCCCCAACCCGTCACGAATGATCTTGGCACCATGGGTGCCGTATTGCTGTTCCAGTTGCAGGGCTGACTGCAGGGCCAGGTGGAGGGCGACATGGTACTTGCGAGCGGTGGTGGCGATGACCTCAAAGCCCTTGACCTGAAAGTGCCCAAACTCATCCAGCAGCATCCACACTGGATGGCCAGGATTGTGCGCATCAATTAGCAAGGCAGAAAATAGCTGGGTATAGATCAGGTTCAGCAAGAACCGATAGAGCGGGATTTGGGTTTGGTTGACCATCAGATAGAGGGCGGTTGGGTGTTGGCGTAGTTCACGAAAATTGAGGTTGCCCGTTGCCGTCAATTGGCCGATTTCTGGGGCGGCCAAGGGGTCAAGGGCAACATCCGCACTCATGAGAATGGACTGCAAGGTCTTAGGATTGCCTCCCACCAAGGCCTTGTAAGCGTTGTAGGTTTGCAAATCTTGTTGCGTGGCGTTTAGGACAAATTGATCGATCTTACTCAACTGCCCCGCTGCCGCCGTGTGGGTATCGAAGCTGACAACCAGATGGCGAAGATTGGCCAAGTTCTTGAACTGGTCATCAGGCTGATTGAGCAAGCACTGGGCCAAGACGCGGATCAGCTTTTCAGCGGCCTGATTCCAGAAAGGATCGCTCCCCGCATAAGTTTGATGGGCGGTGCTGGCGTGCACCAACACCTTGGCCAATTCTGCCACCTCGGTCTGGGTTTGGCACACGATCAGCGGGTTGTAGGTTTGGGAAGCCCTTACATCGAGCAGATTGAAGGTGCGAATCTGATACCCCTGCTCAAGCAAATAGCCTGAGGTCTTCTCATAAAGCTCCCCACTGGTATCACTGATGACAAAGGACGGCTTATTGGATGGCGGTTTCAGCAAATTGGGGATGATAAAGCGGGAGCTTTTGCCCGTCCCCATGCCGCCCTGCAAAATCGTGCCCTGATAGGTCACAGGGAGCGGCAGTCGGGTCGATCTCCCGTCGATGAGGTAGCCGTTCTGCCCGCCGTCCAGCCACAGCCAGCGTCTGATCGGCGTCATAAAGCGAGCTTCGGATCGGTCGGGACCATTGATCAAGAACTTGCCCGTCGCATAGATGCCCTTGACCGTCAGCTTGGTTCCTTCCCACGCGAGTTTTCCGGCCCCCTTGATCAGAGCCTTGCCCGCGGCCAGCACTGCCTGTCTGGCTGGCCGCCAAAACAGGATCAGGCCGATCAGTAGGAGGGCGAGATGATGCGGGGCAAGGGTCATGAGGAGGTTGATCGCGGTTGGAATCAGGGCGACGATGAAGATCCATTTGAGCACTTGGGTGTTGAAGTTTCGGATCATCGGGAGGCTCCCCAGTCTCGTCCATTCTCTAACCCCTTATGGTGGCGACCCTCAAAATACCGCAGGCGAGCGTTGGCAAAGTTTTGCAGCTCCAGCACGCGGGGGTCGTGTTCGATTTCGACGCCAAGGGATTTCAGGCGATACTTGCGTCCATCGACCACTACGCCAAAGGCTTGACCACGCTGATACAGATGCCAACCCCAGCGTTTGGCAAGGTTGTTGACCTTAGTCCAAGTGGTCTTCGAGCCGACGTTTTCTTGCAAGATTTTTGCCACCTTGGCTCGAGAGCTCGGTTGGCCGGTGCGTCGCATCATGTCGCCTTCGGCGCGTGTACGGCGGGCTTGCCCGACCCTGACCCTGCTATGATCGGCGCGGTCGTAGATGTCCCGCAGGGTGAGGTTGGGAAACTCTCGCTTGGCGAATCGTTCCATGTCGATTTGGATTTGCCGAAAGGCTGCTTGGCTCAGTCGCACCCGACGGTTTTTGTTCAGCTCGTTGGCCGAGATCATCAGGTGAATGTGGGGGCTACGCGTATCGAGGTGGACGCGGCCATAGGCTAGCTGTCTGGGCGCGCGCAACTCCATGTATCGATTTGCCAGCTTGACTAAGGCGGCGCGCAATTGTTCATCACCAACGTCGCCTTGGGCTTCTAGAGCAATGATCTCATGATAGAGGCTGTTGCCGCCCTTTAGTCGGGGCAGCAGGCGGTGGTTTTCGAGAAATTGCGCCGCCGTCGGGCCAGGAGCATGACTGGCGTAGATATTGTGAGCAACGATGGGGTCGTTGGCGCGAGCGCCTTGGTTGATGTAGCTAATCAGCTGGCCGAAACTCGGTCCCTTGCGTGCCATGGATTTGAGGATCATGCGGGTCTCCAGTCTAAGCCAAATGAAGACGCTCCCCTAGCTTTGTGCCAAGGTTCTGAAACCAGACGGGATTCCGTTTGAGGGTGGTTTGACTCCTGTCGGGTTTTGCTTACACTGTAAGCAGATACACCCATTCCCGAGAACATGACCATGCCAACCGCTTCACTTACCACCCGCCTTGACGTGCAACTCAAGGCCGATCTGCAAGAGATCGCCCGACGGGAAAACCGCAGCACCTCCTTTATGGCCAATCAGGCCATCAAGAACTTGGTCGAAGAACGCCAAGCCACGCAAGCGCTGTTAGAAACGGGCCTCCAGATGGTCGAACGCGGCGCGCCAGGCATAGCCCCAAGTGCTATCCACGCGTGGTTTGCCGACGATCAGGCCGCTTTCCCCGAGAGCCCCAGGTCCCGTTAATTTCCCTGTATGAAAGTCGCCTATCTCGACACCGCCAAGCCAGGGCTTGAGTGGATGCGAGCCTACTATCGCCAACACCCGCAGCTTAATCGCGCCTAAGCCTTAGCGGCGTTGCAACTCGCTGAGCAAACCTTGGCGGAGTTTCCCAGCGCGGGTCATGGCTTTCAGGATGTCGAGGGCGTGATGGAATATCGACTGACCAACACGGCGTTTTCCTTGCTCTACACCGTCAAGAAAGATACCATCTGGATCATTGATGTTCGCGATGGGCGAGGGCTACGCAGCGCCGTGCCGCTCAAAAACTACACTCGCGAGCTGCGTGCCCGATACCAGATGGACGATTGAGCCGCGTCGTCTCGGGTCTCACCCGCGCCCGACCGTATCAGCGAGCGACTCAAAAAGTGGACTTGATGTGTCGTTCCAGTTGCTGGCACCAACGTAAAACCGCCACGGCGGTTGGATCGTCGCCTTGTGCCGTCAGACTGTCACCATGGGTCTGGGCTTGGATATGACCCAGCCGAGCCAGTTGGTTGAGGTTGTTCCCGATGCGTCGCATCTCCATCAGCAAGTCCTGCTGACCACGGGCCAGCTTTGGAGTCGGGACCACCGTGCCACGGCGATAGGCTCGACTCTCCGCCCAAATTTGCTGCCAGACGGTACGGTCGCTGTCGTCAGCGGTTTGCTTGACCTCCGCGTACTCCTGCAGCGTCAAGGTGCCAAACACCCGCTTGTGGCGCTTGGCGTAGTCTTGCCAGTAGGCGCGGTTGTAGGCTTGGGTGCGGGCGAGTTCTGCAGCGGGATCGTTCGCTTCATTGGTGTGTATCGCCTCGATAGCCAAGTCCCGCAGCAGCGGTGCATCGTGAGTTCCCATGTTCGCTCCCAGTTTAGCATTGGTTGCATGCTAGGGGAATATTTGTGCAAAGCAGGGAGTGGGAGGGACGGGATGGCGTTTAGGCAGTTAAATCTCAATTAAGAGGTTTTGGGGTGTGAAAGTCTATGCCAAAAGACTTGATATTTTCGATACGTTCAGTGTGGAAATTTAAGTATGTAGATTTTCTATGAACTTTCACCCAAAGAATCCAGAATTAACTTGCCAATTGGGACTTTAGGTTGCGTCTCGCCTGGCAACCCATTGCGTATGCTCTCTCGAAAATGCCAGCTCCGCCTCATTGATGAAGTCAGAGAGTTCTTCCTCTGTCGTCACTGAATCCGAGTTCCCGCGGAGGATTCCGATCTCGTGGGCGGTGAGATTGTAACTCGCCATCAACTCGCCATAACGTCTCATTTGTAACCAACCTAGGGCGGAGGTTACAACCACAATTAAAGGATCGAATGCGAGCGTTACCAAAGGAAGACCAAGTGGTTCAAGGTTCAGTGCTATCGCTGCGGCTACGTAAAGCAATATAGTGATAAGGACCCAAAAATTGAGTGCAGATTTATTCGCGATCGATTTTTTCGAATACCATTTCCGCTGATCATCAATTCTATTTTTGACGTAGTAATCCATTCGCTGATCTAGTGGCAATTTCCTGATCTCGACCATCGACTCGGTAACCTGTTCCATCACAGGAGTTTCGAGATTCGCCGCAATGTGTCTGTTAGTTCGCAAAATGTGTTTAAGGAGGTTTCTAAAATTCGCCTTTGGAATCTCAATTTTATCTGCGTCCTCAAATGGATGCGCGCGCATTGAAAACCTCCATGTCGATGTTTTGACCGACTCCGCAAGCGCGCGACAGCGGTACCAGTCCTGATCCAGTCGCTTAAATACTTTGAACACGAAAAGACCTGCCAGCACGACTAACAGCAACGTAATAATAAGCGAGTTGGCCGCAGACATTTCACGCGTAGCGCTTGCGACGCTAACGCAGAACAACAGGAAGTATTCGAGCTTGACTGTTCGCAAGAAGCGATTTTGAGCCTCGATTGAGCCGTTATTTGCGCTAGCGTATAGCGCTGGGTATTCAAGATTAGGCGTGATCATATGATCTGCCTTATGCCTGCGACGATTAAGTCCGAGTTCCAGTTCACTACCAAATCGGATGCCTGACTAACCGCAACTGGCATTACCAGCGCACCGCGCGGGCGCACCCCAAGGATCGGTTTGTTAATGCTCTTCGCAAATTCCATCTCGAATTTGATCCAATCGCTGTGATTGGTCCACATGCCACCGATGATGATTACGCAATTCACAGGTCGGATCTGTTCGCGCAACTCTTCACGCATCTTGTACTGCGCCATTGGTCCGAAGGCTTTGGTTTCAGGCACGGAGTAATTGGTAAAATTAAAATACTTACGATTATGGAGCAGGTTTACCATAGCGTTGTAGCGTTCACTGTATGACCATGAATGGCTAATAAAGAGCCTTGTCGACATTTGGCAGCCTTCTAAGATTGCGCCTCGTCAAGTTGTGAAACAGGTACGGGGCTTGATTGCGTAGAGTTCGCCTTTAGAACTTGAGAGTTAGTTTGTCACGAGTTTATTTTCTCCCTCGATGTGGAGACTTGTTTGGGGCCATTAGATATGGGTATCGCTGGCGATGGTCTACTCATCATTTTGCTTGACCAATGTGGCAGCGACTAGGCGAACGATAGCGACATCATTTGAGAAGATTACCAACGTCTTGGTGCGCTGCAGTATATCCTTGTTCAATCGCTCAAATGGATTGGTAGAATGCTGTTTTGCGTGGCGAGTCTTGGGGGAGGTTATGTGCGTCTGGATATCTTGGCGTGATGCGTCCATCGCCTTAGTCATCGCGGTCCATTAGCTTGAGAAGGGTGCCTTTACGACTCCCCACCGATTGTTTTGATATCTGCTGCTTTAGATCAAGCTCTTGGAAATGATTTTATATTGCTTTGCATAGCGTGGGGTCCAGGGGGCGGAGCCCCTTGGCAAGTTGCATGTTGCCAAAGGGTCGGTCAGCTCTGCTGATCGTGCCTTTGTGCAATCATGCAAACTTGCGCGCCGATATCGGCGCCTCTTTCTGCTTTGCAGCTAAGCACCGCGAGCGACGCGCTTTGAGCCACCGCTGACGCGCTGAAAGCAAAAAATCGGCTTTGCCGATTCGATTTTTTTTGGCCATTTCGCAAAAAAATTCCCGCCCACGGCAGAGCGGGAATCGTCCTGGGCACGCGTCCTCACAGACAGTCAAAGTACTGCTCGCAGGCCTCATGGATGAAGTCGTCATCGTCAAAACCGATCTCGACTCTGTCGACGCCCCAACTACCCTCAACGCGATTGTTGCGGGTGTTGACCCAGATGTTGGGACCACCAAAGGCCAGGAGAACGCGAGCGCCAAGGAAGGTTCCTCTCGCGCCGCACGTGAACTCGATGTCGAGGGCGCGTTCCAAGGTTGTGGCGTCGCGGTTTTCGCCGTCTTGCTCCAGTTGCTTGGCAAGGTCGATGCAGTTTTCGCGGAGCTGATCGCGGATGTTGGTTGTCATGGTGTCTTGGGGTTAAGAAATAAGACGCCGCAACAACCACCCCGCGCCATTCAGCGCGCGGTCACAGGAGGAACCCCGCCTTGGCGGGGGCAAATCCTTGACCGCAAGCGGCGTGGGGTAGGGTGTCAGGTTGCTTGTTTCGCCCAAGACACCAGAGACACATCATCAGCCAAAAACCGCCACAAAACTTGGCCTTGTGCAAAGCTGGGTAAGGCCAGCGACTTGGACTAACCTGAGGGCACATTGCGGCTTTCCGTCTCTGGTCGCGGCGGGAGTTTTCAGACAGCCACCTCACATGTCAGAACAGATGCAAACCCGCCTTCGGCTCACGGCAGAAGACTTGGACGTGGTTCGCGCCAACCTTGATTGGCAGGCTTTATTTCAAGGCTTGGGCCTGCAAAAATCGGCAAAGAAATCCAAGCCCGACGACTGGTGGGCTTACTCGCCGTTCCACGACGAAGCCACGCCGTCGTTCCACATGGGCGCTGGCGGGCGGTGGTACGATTTTTCTGTCGGAGAGGGCGGCGGGTGCATTGAGCTCATCCAACGGTTGCAAGGCCTCAACTGCTTTGAGGCGGGGGCCTATATCGTCGAGCAAGGTTGGTCAGCCATCCCGCCGCGCCCAACGCGAGCCGCATCCAAGCCCAAGAAAGCCGCCCAGAAAACCCAGAAAAAAATCCAGGCCTCTTTGCCAGAGGAAACAAACACCAACGCCCCCATCCGCCAAAATTTGTTGCCACTATGCTCCTATCACGACGCCATTGAAGCCCGAGGCGTATCGGAAGCCACCGCCCAAGACCTAGGGATTGGCTATTTGGCGCAGGGCCGTTCGCCCTTGCGGGGGCGAATCGTCTTTCAGTTGCGCGACGCTAGGCCTACCAAGAAAGCGCCCGACCAACGCAAACCCGTCATCATCTCCCACCTTGGGCGAGCGGTGCAGGCGGACCAGAAACCCAAATACCTGTTCTATGAGGGTTTTCATAAATCGGCGGAAATCTTGGGTCAGGATCGGCTCTGGCTCCATCCCGCCACCGCCGAGCAAATCCAGCAGATGGGCTACATCGTCCTGACCGAAGGACCGTTTGACTGGGCGAAGGCGGTAGAGGCAGGCCTGCAGAATGTCGGGGCCAGTATGGGCGCTATGGTCTCTGAGGTGCAGGCGCAGAAGATCAAGGCGCTGGCCGACCACCACGGCGCGCGTGGCGTGTTGCTGGCCTTTGATCGCGATACGCCAGGACAGGAAGGCGCGGAGAAAGCCAAGGAAACGCTGACAACCCACGGTCTTCGGGTCAACCTCTTCGACTGGAACCAAACCGTAGGTCAGGTGGATGGGAACCCGATCAGAATTCCCGAGAATATCCGGGACTTGGCGGATTTTTCCATCAAACAGTTGCGCTGGCTCCGCCACAAGGGCTGGCTCTAGTGCGGGTAGCAGGTGTCAGTATATCTGCGTCGTGTATTGCCGACGCCGTTGCTGGTTTTGAGGGTCAAACCTTTACCCTTCGGGATTTTCAGGCGGCGTTGGAAACGGGCGGACTTGATCGGTCGGTCAGCTACGAAGCTGCTAAACGGCAGCTGCAACGATTTCGACGGAACGGCCACGCTCACTTTGACATGGCCACAAGGCGGTGGTGTGTCAGCCCTGTCTGGGGCTTGGAAACCACAAAGATCGCGAAACTTTCTCCCACTTCGGTGTATGAGAAACCTGCCAGCGGGGTTTTTGGCAACCTCTTGGGATCGTCGCCGACTGAACCCAGGATTTTGGGAAATTCTGAGAACCTTCGCAGCGAATTTGATTCCCGCCCAGAAATTCCCACCCATCGCTGGTTCCGCCTACTGGGTGTGCCGATCTGCTTGGCTTCGGTTGGTGCTTTGGCGGCTATCAATGCCATTTTCGTCTGGGATTTTGTCGGGCAGGAGTCGTTGAAGTGGGCCTTACTGGCGGGTTTCTTGGCCAGTGATTTTTTGCGTCCCTTGCTGGTCGCCGTCATCTTTTTCCAGAGGTTTGATCTAGGCATTTGGCGGGGTTTGTTTCGGCGCAGCTTGGCCTTGTCGGTGGTGCTGGCGCTGTCACCCCTATCGCTGTTTTCTTCGGTCTCAGTGTTGTCGGCTGCCTTCCAGTCAGGCCAAGACCAAATCGCGTGGCAGGAAAACCAGCGTCAGCAACGCGAGCGCTTGGAGGATCAATACGCGCAGGAAATGCTTCAGGTTGAAAGGCTCGGCGCGCTCTATACCGAGGAATGTCGTCGGGGTGGCTGTGGCACCGTCGCCGAGGCCATTTATGCAAAGCAAAGGGACGCGAGGGCCGAGGCCGAGAAAACACTGGCAGATATCGCGGCCCTTTCATCGTCACCTTCAGAAACCACCTCTCTCAGCGCACGAACGATCCGAAGTCTGGCAACGGCGGGGATTAGCTTCGAACAGCAACGATTCCTAATCCCGCTGCTAATGGCTTTGACCTTGGAGGTTGCCGCCCTGTTTGGTCCCGCCCTGCTGCTGACCCGAGGTCGAGGTAAACCGAAACGCACTTCCAAGATCGTTGCCACTTCTGGACGAGTGTGAATGAAAAAGAGCAAGAGAATAAGTTGTCATGGTGTCTTGTGGGTTAGGAAATAAGACGCCGCCGCAACTGGCCCGCGCCGTTCAGCACGCGGTCACAGGAGGAACCCCGCCTTGGCGGGGGCAAATCCTTGACCGCAAGCGGCGTGGGGTAAAGTTCAAGGCTCTTATTAACGCCCAAACACCAGACCCTTGCCGTCCTTGCCCCGAGGTGCCTTTGTGCAAAGCTCGCCTGATCCAAACATGCGATCTAAGCTGGGATCATCTTCACCCCAGCGCCCATGTGCGAAAACCCCAGCAACAACGGTCTTGACCAAGAAGTCCTCAGCCAGCAGGATCTGCGTATCCGTCAACTCAACGACGAGTTTCGGCGAACCTTTGTCGGGGGACAGATTGTCATTACCCAAGGCGTGATGGATTTGCCCCTTGCTTTCAGGTTGGGGGCCTTAGCGGCCATTCGGTCCTTCGACGCTTTTGAGCCAAGCAATGACCCCTATGGGCTGCATGATTTTGGAGTGGTGGAGGTCGGCGGTCAGACCATCTGGTTCAAGATCGACGCCTATGATCGTAGTCTAGAGTTTGGCTCCCCCGACGCGGCGGACCCCGCCGTCACCACTCGGGTCATGACGGTGCTGCTGCCTAGCGAATACTAACCTCCTCTGCCTCATGGGTCTTGATCAATTTGCCTACACCCGCGCCAACGAAAGGCAGCCAGAATTCGTCTGGCGCAAACACGCCAAGCTGCAGGAGTTTATGGAAGGGCTCTATCGCCTCAAAAACAAGGTCGAAAGCGCCGACGGCCTCAACGAAGGTGAGTTGGAACTGACCGCCACCGATATCGCAACCCTGCAGGTCTTGGTCGAGCGTTGGGTTTTGCCGACCAGCCCCGGGGGCTTTTTCTTCGGGGAAGCCTACCAAGACGAAACTGCCGAGGACTATCGCGACCAAGACCTACGATTCTGCGCTTGGGCCAACCAAGTGCTGCAAACCCGCCATCGGATCTTCTATTCCTGCTGGTGGTGAAGCTGGCTGACTCGTATCCACGACCCCAATTTTCTAATCCCCTTCTTCCATGTCCACCCGTGCCACCCTGACCATCGAGGACGATCACGATACCTTCCACATCTATCGTCATCACGACGGCTATCCCAACACCCCCGACGGGGTCATAAACCATATCAACAAAGCTCAGAGCCTCGCGTGGGAGTTGCCCCGCTTTGAAGCCGCCGATTTTGCCGCTGCCGTTCTGGCGGTGATGAAATCACGGCCAGGCTCGGTGTACATGACCAAGAACGCCGACCAGCACAGCGACCGCGCTTTTCACTATGTCCTCAGTCATACCAGAAACCAAATCTGGGTGCAGGTACTCGCCAAGATGTACGAAAGCGATTGGCGCGCGCGCCCATTGGAGCGACGGGTTTTCAGTGGACCGCTCGCCAAGGCCGTCGCCAAGTACTGTCCACCCGACGAGCGCCCCATGCCGCCAAGGAAGCTGCGAATCCTTGAACAGGCGCAGCAAACCTTGCGTCAGGTGCAGCAATATCTGAACGCTCCCAAGCAAGACCAGGTTCCTGCAGTGATCAGCAATCAGGCAGAAAAGTCAGCCCGTGACCTTGGTCAGCTTCAGCGCTTTATCGAGCAGGACGACCCCTGGGCAGCCCTGCAGGCTACCAAGCTGCCGCCCAATGCCCATTTTGCCAAGGCGGCGCTGGCGGCGCGGGGGCGGTTTCAGGGGTGAGAGGATTTCTTGCGTTGTTTGAACACGTGTTGGTGGCTATTTCAATGGTTCTTTATCCTCCCCTCCTACTTTAGACCGATTCAACATTGAATGGGCGCGCCTTTAGGCGACTTAAATGCGACAAGATATTGGTGCTAACCAAGATCGTCGATGATAGAAAGGAACTTGCATGGGGTCAGGAAATTTCCAACACACTTAACGTTGACTTCTGCTTCGCCAAGCAATATCACTTTTGAAGTCTTCTCCCCTCATCTAAGGGTGCTCAAGATCAAAAAAATCACTTGTGAATGAACCCATAGGTGCGTCTCTATTTACTGCATGTGGCCACTCGGCTTCTGGTGTCTTAATAACCACCTCGTGTGTTTTTTCTCTATTATACTCGTGCTCAGAGGTTTTTCGAAAGTAAACATGATACACATGCTCTTGATCTATTAATTCACAACAATCGATGGAGTTTCTGATTCGTCGAGCCCTACTTGCGACCTCTCGGAAAATTTTTGGATTTGGTCTAGCGCCCTTGACACAAAATATGGCGAGCTTCTTGAGTGTACTAGCATCTTCAAGTGCATATTCTTCCATTTTGTAAGACTGTTACACTCTAAACAAAATCCTAGTTGAAAAATTCAATCCGTCAATTGTTTCTGGAAACAAAATTTCTCCATTTACTCCCAGAAAATCCAAAATATCAAGTCCTTCCTCTTTTGATGCTTTGTCACAAGCAATTACTACGTGGTCAATTTTGTTAATCAAGTTAGGAATTTCGCTAATTAATTTCTCGCCAAAATTCTGACCAGGAACGCTAGGCTGAAGAAAGCTAAACAATCCTCTTTGGTGCACAATTCTCCTGTATGCATAAATTTCTGGCCAAGCTCTGAACTTTAAACCTAGTTTTTCCAATTCTCCTCCAGGTCTAAATTTATCGGTGTAAAATATCTTTCCATGAGCAGCATTATGACCGGAGTTATAGGCCATAAACAATGCAACAAATGGCGACATGCTCCAATCTAATAGAGGCGTACTTGTTCCGTGATGTTGCGCCAGAGCGGCCCAAAATTGCGGTTTCATTGTGTGGAAAAGGCCAGGGTTCTTGAGGCAAAATGCAGACCTGAACCTTGGAGAATAGTATTCCACAAATTTAACTAGATTTTCCATTCTGTTGCTAGTAGGCAGGGTTTTTCCTGAAGAATCCCTGAATAAACTAGGGACTAAATCCCAGCTAGAGTCTTCTTGTCCGCGGTAAACGTGAGGAGTGCGAACAAATCGTTCTTCCAAAAAAAAATCAATAGCTTCACGAGGTTTAAGCATTCTATTCAAGCCACATTTCGCGATATATTAACTGATCTTCCAATATCTTTACTAAGTCGTGTTCAATGATTTCAAAATCATCAATATTACGAAAATCCATGCCCGTAAATGCAACATCTCCCGTCAAAAACTGACGTTTGATCCGCTTCAACTGTCTCCGTAAAGTCGGGATGATTTCCTCACAAAACATCTTGCGGGGAGAAGGCATATTTCTAGCTATTCTTCGTGCGCCTTCTGATCCCTTAGTCATGAGCATGAACTTCGCTTCTTTCCCAAGAACGTGTCGTATCATTTCAATTAACATTGAAAATCTATCTTTATTGAATTCCCAAGATCTTCTTCTAGTTAAATTGTGTATGTCACGAAAACAATGCTCGAAGAACTGGATAGAATCAGATGGCCTCTTTCCAAACATTAGATCAGCGTACTTTTCAAATCTAATCTTGTCCAAATATACATACTTTGATCGATAGGAAATCAAGGAACTTCGATCTTGCGTCACAGGCTCTTTTAGCAAACCGCAGCGGATATAGGTATTGATTCCAGCACTTATATTTTCAAGCGGATAACCCAATTCCATCAGTGGGTGCGCTATTACTTTGTCAATAGATAGCTCATGCCTAGTTGAATCTGTAAAACTATCTTCAAAATTCCCTGCGATTGGCGCGATTGAAGAACGCTGCAAAAGATGAAATAGAAACCATCCGAGCAATGGTGATCTCTCAATTTTATCTTTATCTCTTATGACGTTGAATGGATTCAAGATAACTTCATGCCACGGCCTATCGCTCTCTCCTATCGTGGATGACATGAAATCAAAAGTTGACGATTTTACTATTGGTAAAGAATGGGAAACAAATTCGGCTACTACTTTTCTTCTTTTGTCATTTATGAGTTTATCTACCGCATACTTTTCAAACAAATACGGATGGGTGATGGCTTTGAGTGTTAGTATCCTCATTGTTCTGCATGAATATCCCGACAGTTTCGGAATATCATCAAATTTGAAGAGCAAATTTTTTGTGATTGACAAATATTCTCTAACTAAGTCGACAGCTTCTCTTGAACCGATACCAACAGTTCCATTTTCCTCATTATTATATACGAATTCAACTAGTGTTTCGTTCCAGCTTATATTCCTATCTTTACTGTACTCCTCTATATTTGCCATCAAAAGACTCCAAGAATCTAAAGGCTGATCCAATTTGACGACATCGATTTGAAATTCTTGAGGAGGCCAAAATCTCCCGCCATAATTTGTGAGAGCTCTGTGCGTCTCTGGTCATATTGGCATTACAATATTGATTATAGAAGATGTATCTGCACCGTCATTCTTTGCAACATCTAAGAAAGACGCCTTTGTGTCTTTGATATCAGAAAGAAAACGTGAAAGCGCCCGGAAGAAGTTGAATTGCAATCCCGAAGTTAGCTGATCCGAATTGTCAATACTTAGGAATATTTTGATACTTTTCCCTAAGTTAAATGCTGAGATGTAGGATAAGAAATCTCTAACAAATTCATAAATAAATTCACCTCCTCCAGCGGATTCCCGAGATGTTCGCACAATAGGAATGATCCTTTTTATCTCTTCGGCTTTGATGTCATATTCACTAATTTTCTGCCCAAATCTTATGCATATCTTAAGATAAATCTTCTCGGCCAACCTTAAACGGAACTGATCCACCTCATTAATGTCAACAAAATTCTTCGCATCAATTCTAATGTAATCCCAGTCAAAATCCAAATTGCTTCCTAGATAGTTATCTGTTCGAATTTTGTACCCAAAACAGTACTCTATTAGACTTGTTTTACCAATTCCTTCAGGTCCAACAAGTAAGAGCAAGCTATTTTCAGCCGTAAGTAGTATCTTCCGCAGCAGCTCGACTTCCTTTTCTTGTCTTCTCTGGTAGAACTTTATTTTCTCACTGCAATCTGATATCTTCGTCGTCGATAAAGTGGAGAAATCAATATTTAGACTGGCAATTTTGTTCAAAGCTTCCTTTATCTCAGGGTTCTTCGAAAAAATCGTATCGTAAGTTCTCCCTCGGGTTTCATATTTTTCAAAAGTATACTTCATCTTTACTCGCTTACAGGTTTTTCCTTATATCCCCTTTCTGGGTAACGGGGCGTATAGAAGAGAAGATTCTTACACAGTTTGATCTGCAGTTTGGTGTTTGAATTTCATGAATTTTCTTATCAAAAGTTTGTCTTTATGATTTGAAGATTTCAGATTTTATTGTCGGATGATTGGCCGAAACATTAGTAATCGTTCATTCAACAAATGAGGTGCTTCAGCTTGAGGTAAACATATGAAACAAAAGCAGTTTCACGAAATTTGTTGCTTTGATCTGGGACATGACTCTGATTTAGAGTGCTCACTTCCCAAGTTCACGCTACTCCAATCGCGTCGTTTTCGACCATTTAGCGACAGTTTGAGTTTGCGAATCTATGCTAGGTCCGTCGGTTTGGTTCCAAATTGGTTCGCGCGTCTTTCCAATCCCAAAAGATAGTTGCGTGCGTTTGCCCTACTCTCACACTCCACAACACTTCTTGTACTTCCTCCCCGACCCACACGGGCAGGGCTCGTTGCGGCCGATCTTGGTGCCTGCAAACGGTTTGGGTGGCGTCTGACGGTGTAGGCCTTCGCCCTCAAAGTTGACCAAACCCTCCAGCCAGTCCTCTAGACGGGTTGGGTCGGGGTCTTGATCGAGCTTGGGGTAGATGAACGAGCAGATTTGCGCCCACTGCTTCCAGTTGAGGCTGCCACGGCGAACCAAGTTGGCCGCCCACCGCAACCCGTCGATCTGGTCGTAAACAGGACGCGGGTAGAGCCAAGCGCCGATTCGCCGCATGGTCTGGTACAGATCGGGGCTAAGGTGGTCGCCCACTCGTACTTTTTGCCCCAGCATCCCGCCTGATAGAGCCATATTGAGCAAACGCTTGGCCAGCATCAGTTGGGGCGGGTTCAGGTCGTCGGCCAGCAAGGCCCAGGCCACGGGGATGTCCTGATCGGCGTGGTGGGCTTCATGCAGTTTGAGCCGAAGTAACGGGAGGTGCGGCGTCCTGCCCTGCGCTTGTAGCTGTTGAGCCAGTTTTTGCTGTCGCAGAAAGCCTGCTTCTGACCATTGGCCTTGCGCATCCAAAATCCCGACTTGCCGAAGGATTTGTCTTTTCTGGGCGTCGCCGAACAGATGGCGCAGTTGCCGCATCAGGCCAGGACGCGCTTGGTCGTCCAACAGGGCTTGGATCTCGGTGGGGTCCAGACCGTAGTGCTTACTTTTCAGGAGTTGTCGAAGTAGACCCACCCCCGCGTCAAACGGCAACCACTCCATCGGTTGCTGATTGATCGTTTCCGCCTCGGCAAGGGCACGGAGACCCGCGTGGGTCAGTTTCCATTCGATAGCGGCGGCGGCTTGCAGGGGGGCGGTCGCAATCGGCACCGCGCCCGTTTTGGCCGCCTGCAAGATTTGGGTGGCAAGTTCGGTGTTGGACAAGCCTGCGTCCAGCTTGGGTACCAGCCAGTCTTGGTAATGCTGGGCGTCGGTTTTGGGGTTAGGGGTGCGTTTGGCGAAGCGTCCTAAGGCGGTCTGCACCTCTCGCCACAGCTCGGCGTAGTGGGGCGGTTGGCCTTCGTGCGACCAGATGTAGTCGCGGGCGATGGAGATCGCTTTGGGGTTTGGTTGGCCAGATAGATCCAGCAAACCCATGAATTGCAGGTGAAACTGGCGCTGTTCGGGGTCTTTGAAGTTGGGATCATGGCGGGGCAAGACCGTCAGCCAGTCCAGCAAAAGCTCCAGCTGATCAGGCTTTAGAAACGCGGTATCGGGTTTTTGCAAGGCTAAATAGGTTTGCAGGACAGGATCGCGGTTTTCTTGCTCGACGGCGTGAAAATCCAACTGGCCATCGGGACGGGTAAACCGTCGAATCGTGCTGAGGATCAGGTCGGCATTGAGGCCATTGTGCCAACACTGGGCTACCACCCCGGGGCTGAGCGCCAGCGTCTTGGCTCTGGCTTCGTAGTAAGCGGCCACTATCTTAAATAATTCAGCAGTGCGGGCGGCGTTCATCGACCCGTTGGGATCGCGCAGGCCAAGGTAATCCAGATCGGGTTTGGGAAACTCGGGTTCGGGGGTCGCCGCTGTTGCCAAACCGCGCGACGGCTGCTGCGCTTGAAATTGCTGCCAGTCGGCAGGCGAAACCAAAACGGTGCTGGCCAAAGCAAAGTAATTTTCCAAGGGAAAATCATCGAAGCGTTCGCCTCGGTGAGCAGGCGGGATCAGGCTTTCGACGGGTACCCCTTCTATCCCGGGTTCAAAGTTGATCAGCAGTTCCCCTTCGGGACTCTGGTAAAGGCCGTAATTTCGAGTTGCCATGGTGATCGCGGCTAGTCAGGCACGATTATGCGCTTTTCTGCCGTCACTGCCAAATCAAAGACCAACCATTTTTAGGCCGCCTGGGGTGGATCGACCCGCTCGGGGTATTTTGAATGCAGGTGCGCCTGAACCGCATGGCGGGTAAGGCCTTGGAGGTAGTGGATCTGCGAATACTATCCGAACGCCTCCAGCACATCCCAATCTGGCACGCGGTCTTGGGATGAGGTCGAGGGCATCGGACGGCCCGTGGGGAAATTTTATGGCGGGGAGACGATGAGGGATTTGCTCGGAACGGGCAAAGTTCTCCGATCAATTTGCGCTTCGGCCTTCATGGGCCTATAATAGAGGTATGGCCCAAGTCGCTCCGAACCACACGCTGCAACAAGCTTACGAAAAAGCGAAGAATTTTGACGGTCCTAAGCAAGAAATGCTGGGTCAGGTCTTGGCCTCGGCTACGCGGGGAGAAAACCTATCGCCAAGCGAAATCGAGTGGCGGTTTCGGGATAACCAGACCCTCAAAGCCCTGCAGGATATTGAGGACGGCAACGTGGTGAGCGTTGAGGAAGCCAGAGCCCAGTTGGCGGCTCATCGGGAAGAACGATTTAAGCAGAAATGAAGACCAGAAGCGTTACGTCGGTCGCCCAACAAAATCTAGCGGACACTTTCGATTTCATTTTCGCTGACAATCGGCAAGCGGCTCAGCGTTATGAAACGGCTTCGCTGGATAGTTTTTATGAGTTGGCCGATAATCTTTTGCCGAAGCGCGCCAGTCAACATCTGCCCGAGTATGTGCGAGAGATCGGGGTGAAGGGGTTTAGGGGCTACACGCTGCGGGTGGCGATTTTTGAGTCAGAAGTTTACTTACTAAACGCGTTTGCGCCTGGTCTGGCCGATTGGCAGAAGGATGCTGCTACGGGTCAGGCCTTAGATGAGTTTTAAAGTGGCTTTACAACAATTCAGGCTCATGAGAGTTCATTGAAGTTTCAACAAAAATTGCCTTTCTCCACAAGTGCTCTATCCTAAATCTTGTCTGCCTAAAATAGGATGATTTGCGTAAGACATGCCAAAGATAGCGAAATCTAGATATGCATTTGGCCAGACATTAATCAGTATGCTTCTTAAGGAGATTGCCTTCTAAATCAAAAATATAGTGAACTCCCTGGGTCTTAAAATTAGTCACAATCTGACCATTGTCATAATCATAAGTATAGAACCTATCATCCATTAGCTGGTCATCTACTTTGATTTTATCGCCCCAAATTCTTCTCTCTTCCTCTGTGCATGGCGTAAGAGAATCAAAATTGATTATAGATTTAATTTTGGAGCGCATCTTGTTCATGACTTGCCAAGGAACCGCCATTGGTGTACCCCTCTTTGGCTAGTTGTTGGAGATCGCGTTTATAGTTCAAAATTGTGGATGTCAAGAGTGGAGCAAAAACCAGGCTAGAGGGCGGAGCAAAACTAGTCCTTCGAATCTCTTAAACTGATGGGTATAATTTTCTAATTTTCACGCGGGCGTCCTCATTTGCAAATTACCAGTTGGCGATGACAGCTTGTTAATTTGGCTGCATCTTCCATGCTTTAACATCAGAGGTCAGTTCTTTTTCAGATCCAATGCAATCCTTAAGACATTGGCGCGATAGGACAGAGAGTTCTGTCTCTGCCATGTTTAGCCAAGATCCATGTTTTTAGGGTATAAACCCACTCGAAGCGCTCGCCACGGTGAGCAGGAGGAATCAGACTTTCGACGGGCACATCTTTAATCCCAGCTTCAAAGGTGATCAGCATTTCCCCATTGGGACCCAGGTAAAGGCCGTAATTTCGAGCTGCCATGCTGGTCGCGGGTAGTCGGCCACGATTATGCGCTTTTCTGCTCTCACTGCCAAATCAAAGGCCGACCAATTCTAGGCCACCTGGGGTGGATCGACCCGCTCGGGGAATTTCGAATGCAGGTAGGTTTGAACCGCTTGGCGGGTAAAGCCTTGGAGATAGTGGATCTGCGAATACTGCCCGAAGGCCTCCAGCACATCCCAATCGGGCACGCCGTCCTTGATCAGGCCGAGGCTTGCGAGATTGCTGAGGGTGTCAGTCTCATCACTCTGCATGGCGAGGGCTTGCTGGTTGCCCGTCAGCACCCGCATTTGGGCGCGCAGCAGGTTGTGGTTTACTTGGCCGATTTTGCCGTCGCGCCCCGCCGCCAGTCCAGGCGTAAGCGTGCTGATGATGTCCCGTGACCGTCGGAGCGAAAGCCAGTTGAAGGCCGTGTCGTTCAGGCCGCCGTAATGCATCGCGCCCAGACTTTCCAAGAAACCCGTCGCGCCATACTCTTGGGCGGCTTCATAGTACGTCCAGACTTCGGCCAAGATGGTGATGTATTGGTCGGGCAGGCCCGTTATATCGCGGGTCTTGCCGCTGTCGATCAGGAATAGCACTTGGCGGTCACCGTCCATGTAGGTGCCGACACCGGGGCGCACGGGGGCATAGTTTTGCGGGGAAGTGTAGAGATACTCCTCGTCCACCACCGCGCCCGTCTCGGGGTCGATTACTTGCTTGGTGGCGCGTCCCGCCAACCGCACATCGCGGCCATCGCGAATGTCGCCGTCCAAGCGCGGATCGGCCAAGACCTCGCGCAGGGCGGTCACCTCGGCGGCGTCCAACTGGTCGGATTGCTCGGCGGCGGTCAGGAAACCCGAAAATATCTCGGCGGGCTGGCTGGCGGCGAAGTTGATCGAGCAGGCGTTGAGCAAGCGGGCCACGACCTCGGGTTTACCGGGCACGGCGTCCTGCAAGGCTTGGGCGACATTGAAGACCTTTTGCACCACCTCGCGCACCTGCGGGTCATCGACGCCCTCGGGCGGTGGGGCAAGGAGCGTTCGTAAAGCGCCCAAAGTGCCGCCCTCGGTTTGACGGAGGGTTTCAAAAGATGATTGTAAGTCGTCAAGAGTCTTGATGCCGATTAGATTCTGCCGCTCAATTTCTCCATTTGACTTCACCCCTACGCTACTTTTAGTAGTTGAATTTCTGTCAATTGAATTGGTGTTTCTTGTGCTTTTTTCTTCGTTTCTTACTACTTGAGCGCGCCGCTCCTCAATCGGGGGAACCAAGTTTAGGATCTTGTCGCGGACGGCTTCGACATCCTCTGCTCCGATCTGCAGATCAGGATCAGACCAACCAAAACGTGTTTGATCTTCATAGTTCTTACATTCCAAAACCACCGCCTCCATGCGATCAGGCGGGATATTAAGGTCGGCACAATATTGATCAATGAATTCTCTCAACCGACCAATTCGTTCTTCGGGCGTTTCTCCAGTATGTTCCAATTCCTCAAGTAAAGCAGCAGCTTCGTCTTGATCTGCCTGATTGGTTTGGTGTTCTAGGGTGGCAAGCTCCAGCAAAGCTTCTTTTTGACCGACGGGAGGGTAGTCTGATCCCTTCGCCAAGCCATTTGGCTTGGTAATCAAATCATGATTCTCAAAACTATTGTCAATTGAGGTTTCTGACATGTTGGGACATTCCAACAATTATACCATGAAAGAGTCAATCAACCAAGTTTTTGCAAGTTGAATTCGAGAGTGGTGGTTGCCAGTAGAGAAAGCTGGTCAACAAATCAAACTTTGTGCTTTGAGTTTATTGCGGTTCTTCAGATAGGGACCGCATGAGAAATGTCTCAAATTCAGCCAAACGCTGAGCATATTCTCGACCCAGTTCTTCGTTTATTTCTTCCCATGGTGTGAGGTCAAGTCGGATTGGTTGGCCCTCTTCGTGAATAAAATTCCCCAGTAACCGACCATCCAGATCAAAAAGTTGATCACCTTCAATTTTCAAACCGCGTGCTGCAAGTTGCTCACTATCAGCAGCGAGGGTGGCCTCCTGTTCTGCTAGGGTGGCCTCCTGTTCTGCTAGGGTGGCCTCCTGTTCTGCTAGGGTGGCCTGGAGCTGGGCGTTTCGGCAGTCGGCCAAAATATGTGATCCTTCTGTCCTTGAAATTGGGTTGCCCGCTGCTCGGGACTCTTCAATCACTTCGCGCAGATAGACACCACAGTCTTCAACACCTTGATAGGTTTCTGCGACTTGCTCCAGGGCAGGATTGGTTTCGGGAGCTTGCTCGGGGCCGTGGTTGGTATCGGCGGTTGCTTCAACGCCAGTAATCATGGCCAAGCCGCCGACCAGGCGACCAAATCCAGAACCGAATTTTTTGAGACCCATGCGCGCGGGGGTTAAATCTCTTTCATTTTGCCAGACTTTGGCGACCCTTGTCAAATTTACCGACGGCGATTTTCGGCTTGGGACAAACCTTGCATCATCGGACAAGATTTTGCGTTGGCTTTTTTCTTTCAGGTCTAAGCGCGTTGGACGGAGACTTTGCTGGCTTAAATCAGCACAGAAATGGCAACCGCCACCGCCCCAGCGGTTATGGCTGATGCCGCGACCGTGCTGCCAATCAAACGATTGTCCCAAGTAATCCGAATGCCGTCGATGCGGTCTTCGACTTGGTGCAGGCGGTTGTCGATCCGATATACGCGGTCGTCGACCTGATCTACGCGAGTTTCTATGCGACACACACTCTGCCGGATATCGTGCATATCTTGCTTTAGTTCGTGAATATCGGCTTTGAAGTCCTGCCGCATGGTCTTCATTTCGCTGCGGACTTCCTTTATTTCGCCACGAAAGTCTTTCA
Source organism: Alphaproteobacteria bacterium (assembly GCA_965229645.1). GTDB lineage: Bacteria > Pseudomonadota > Alphaproteobacteria > UBA7985 > UBA7985 > CAXQZM01. Next base: position 1,213,374 of record OZ245893.1, on the reverse strand, counting down.
TCTCTTCGACCATCATATCCATGCGCTTGTCCTGCGCTTGCAAGAGACGGTAGATTTCGGCGTTGCTGACATCGGTCGTCATGAGAAATATGAGTAAGGTCAAACTCATTGTGCCAGAGTTGCCTAGAAGTTGTCAAATTTACCTCGATTGAAGTTATCGGTTGACGAGACCTTGCATCATCGGATGCCGCAGGCTGGCCGCTTCGGCTTGGGCTTGATTGAGCCCGAGATACTCGATGGTGACGGCCAAGGATTTGTGACCCAGCAACCGCGAGATCAGAGCTAGGTCCTCGCCCGCTTGGTGCATATGGCTGGCCTTGGTACGGCGGATGGAGTGTGTGGAAAACTCTTCGCTGGGCAGACCTAAGGCCGTCGCCCAGCCTTTGACCACCTCGGCATAAGTTGAACGGCAAATCGGCGGGTCGGCTAGGGACTTGTTGCGGGTGAAAAGCGCGTGATGGGGGGCTTTGCCGCTGACCCTGATCCAGTGTCGCACATAGTGCTGGGTGGCCGGCGTCAGCGCGGGGGAAACCGCCCGCTTGGTTTTTTGCTGCTGGATGGGGATCAGGGTTCTGATCTGGCCGTTGGGGTAGGTAGCGTCGCGGACGGTGAGTGGCAACAGGTCGCAGGATCGAAACAAGCTGTCCAAGCCAAAAGCCAGCAAGGCCAAGTCGTGCCAGTTTTGCCGAGCCAGCAAATGCGCCTCTAGGGCGTGAATCTGCGCTTGTGTAAAGGCTCGCCGCTGACCTTGGGCACGACCCTTGTTCCACGGGGAGCGAGAGCCAAAGTTGGGAGCGTTCATGGGGAATGGACGGGGCCTTGCTCGTGGCCTTTAGCGACGGCCAAGCCTCGGGGTTTCCGCTACTCATGAGACCGAGCAACCTAAGTGCTTGTTTCTGAACGCTTTTTTCATGTATCATCGACTCTGACCTGCAGCTTGAGGGTTGCTTAAGTCCCCCTAGGCTCAACCCCAGCACGAGCCTTAGCACTCGCTTTTATCATTAGCGAGGCCAAACTCGGGGCCATTTATCCGAAGCAGCGCACAAACCGCTACTTGCCGTCATCGCGGGGATGGCGGGGATGAACGGAACTGCGTCTCGTGGCAGGCGCTCTCACTTGGCTATGGGGTTGGGATGGCAAAGTCGTCTGCTGTTTCGCCCTCGATCACCTTGGTTGCGGCTCATCGGTTCATCGCGGAATTGGTGGCGGCGGGCGGGCAGGTGTATCTGCCGATCTTTGAGCGGTTGGAGGAGGAGTTGCAACATCAATCCATGCAGCATCGTCTCCTCGACAAGGCACGCCTGATTGCCGCTCAAAAGAACCCTACCTTGGCCAGCCAGACGGCTTTCTGCGCCAAGCTGGGACCCGCGCCGTAACGCTCCCGGACATAGCGATGCCCCATGAGATCGGCTTGGATACGGTCGGGGGCTTCGATGGCGGTCAGGCGATCCTGAAAGCCATGACGAAAAGAATAGACGCTGTGATCGTCGGTCGGTCGCAGGTTTCGAGTTTTCAAAAATTTGTTGACGATCTGGCCAAGGGACCCCGTCTTGTCAAAGTAACGTCCAAAGCCTTGCGGGTGGCGTCTGATGGCCTCCAACGCGATGCCAACCAAGGGGATGTCTCGGATGGAGGTTTGGGTCTTGAGTTCTCGACCTTCTCTTGGCCTCACGCAGACATGGGGCGTTTCCGCCTCAAGAATGATGTCGGCTGGTGCCAGACCCGTTACCTCTGAGGGTCGCATGCCCGTATTGATCAGAATGCGGCAAATGTCGGCGGCTTCCTCGTTGAGCGTCACCTTGTCGAGCGCGGGCAAGATGTGGTCGCGGATGTGCGCCTCGTCAAACGGCGGGCGATGGTTGCGCTGATTGGCGAAAGTGAGGTTTTTGAATAGGTTAGGGTTGCCCAACCCCTTGAGTTTATAGAGGGTCGAAAACACGCCAGAAATGGATGCGATCTCTCGGTTGGCGGTTCCAGCGGACACCCCGTCGTTTTGAATGCGACCGACCCAATGGTTGCGGAAAGCCAGAGCGTCTTCCCTGTTGAGATCGGCAACGGGCTTATCGCCAACCACCTTGATTAGGCGACCCAAGGAACGCCGCACCGTATTTTCCCAAATCCGACGCTGGTTCGGACCCTTGTCTTTGATTTCGACGGCGACCAGTTGCCGATAGAGGTCCGTGATCTCTGAAAGCCGCAACGGCGGCGCTTCCTCTGCGCCCAGCACCGCCTCGGCAATGACGGGGGACTGCTGGGCGACGGCAACGCGACGCAACAACTCATCAACGGTCAACTTCGCCACCTGCGCGGCGGGGGCGTACGAAAAGCCTTTGTCTGCGGCCAAGTGTGAGAGTGCCTCGTATCGCTGCATACCGTCGCCCGATGCTTGCTGACAGGCTAACCATTGGTTCTCAAGGTTCTGAACGGCGACGGTGGCTCTTGCCTTAGCTTCGCTGGGGCTATCGGTGCCAAGGGCCAGCCAGACTTGGCGTCGGGGTTCTATGGCCCTGAAGCGCTGCGGGACCCGCTTCACCGCATAGAATTTGTTGCCTTTTTGGGTCAGCCTCATTTCTAAACCTGCCTCGAGTGTTTAGAAATTTGTTTAGAAGAATGTTTAGAAGTCTGGGCAGGGACGGGATGGCGTTCCGAACCAGAAACCGCGTAAAGCCACGCCCAGCAAGGGATTGGAGGTTTTGAAGACTTAAATTTTAAGGGGAAGTTGGAGCGGGTGATGAGATTCGAACTCACGACACTTAGCATGGCAAGCTAATGCTCTACCCCTGAGCTACACCCGCGCCAGGCCCACGCCTAGGCGGGGCTCATGGGTTTGACAAGTCCAAAAGTTGTGCCTCAATCTGGTTTTTTCCTGCGGCTGAAGGCCCCCCCATGGACGTGTGCTTGCAGGGGGCTGAGCGGGCCGCCTGGGCGGACGGGGCGATCGGGGAAGCGGCCGTGCTGGAGCAGTCGGTCGTAGAGGACAATTGCGCCCGCGGTGGCGACGTTGACGCAAAACTTCGTGGGGATTTGCACCACATGGTCGGCGCGGGCCTGCACCTCGCCCGAGACGCTACCGCGTTCAGGGCCCAAGACATAGACGGCGCGGCGCGGGTGACGGAAGCTTGGCAAGGGGATCGCGGCGGCCGTGAGTTCGATCACCACCAGGTCGCACCCGCGCGGCAGATTGAGTTGATCGACATGGCTGTATTGGTAGTAGGGCAAGGTATCGAGGGTCGCCGAGGGGTCGGACTTCATCAAGGCTTGCTTGGACACCCCAGGGTTGAGCGTAAAGACGAAGCTCGCCCCAAAGCTGTGGGCCGTGCGGATCAGGTTGCCCATGTTGCCAGGCTTTGACACTTGCTCGATGCCGATGCCAAAGTAGCCCCGAGGGACGACTGGCGAGGTCATGGGCTAGGTCCCCTCATCGATGTGGCGATCCCATCATGGGCTGGCGCAACTAGGCGGTTTTGGTCAGTGACAGGCGCAGCAGCAGCGGCACGAGGATGGCGACCAACACCAGGGCCATCCAGTTCATGACCTCCCACCCCAGAAAAGCCAGGGCGGGTCCAGCGCCGATCGTGCCCAGGCCCGTGAAGAAGGAAACCGTGAATTCATTGCGGCCTTGCGCCAAAAACCGCGCCGCGTCGGGAACCACCTGCTTAACGACGATGCCGCCCGCGCCGTAGGTCGCCGCCCAGCCAAAGCCCAGGACGATCAGCGCGACGAACATCTGCGTTGGCGAAGTTGGGAGTAAACCGACTAGGCAAGCGGTAATCAGCAACCCCGCGCCAAGCAGCATGAGGTTCTTAAGGCCCATGAGGTGTGCGAGGCGAGGGAGAATCACCATGGGCGCGAACATAGCGACGACGTGCCACATGATGGCAAAGGTACGGACATTGGGGCCAAAATGGCCCGCATGGGCGCTGCCGCTCATGTTCATAGCCTGCATATGTAAGGCCGCAGCCGTCATGAGCAGGGCCATGACCGCATACCCTATGGCGCCGGTGAGGACGCCCACGCCATAAGCGTAGGACATGTAGGGGGGCGGGGGGCCCCCAGTGGGCGGGGCGGACGCAGCTGCCGCGTTGGCGCTGTTCTTGATCGGCGTCGCCGCGATCAGCAGGCAGACGGCGAGGGCGACAAGGCCGATGAACCCGTAGGAAATGCCGTAGTACTGCGCGGGGTCGATCAAGTTGGCGGCAAAGACAAACCCGGGACCCACGAAGGCGGCTAAGACGCCCCCAAACAGAGTAAGGGAGATGGCGCGGGCGCTCAACGCGCCCGCAACCTGGTCTGCAGCGGTGAATCGTAACAGGGCGATGCACGACAAGTAGAGCCCCAAACACAAGTGCGCGGGGAACAAGATCCAGTAGTGTTGAAACACCGAGGCCAAGACGCCGATCAGCCCCGCCAACACGCCGAAGGCCAGCCCCACCAACAAGATGGGCTTGCGGCCATAGTGCGCCATCGCGCGGGAGAACAGCAAGCCCCCAAGCATGACCCCCACCACCTGCAGGCCCGTGGGGTAGGTGGCGAGCGCCGCGCTGCCCGACAGGATATTGCCAAACTCGGCCCCCACGCGCACCGCAATGGTCGCCCCCGACATGCCCACGCCCATGGCCAGGGCCAGGGACCAAACCGAAAGCGGAAGCCGACTTGTGGAGGGGTTTGTCATAGCGCGCCCATGGCAGGCCCCCCTTGTTGCAGCAAGGACTTTATTTGGCTTGCGGTTCGCCGTCGTGGCGCGTGCGCCCCAGTGCCATGATCGCGTCCAAGCGGCGCGCCCAGCGCACGTCGCGCGCGCTGAGGCCGCCCAAATCGTGGGAGGTGAGGCTTAGGCTCAAGGTACCATAGCCAAGGCTTAGGTCGGGATGATGGTCTTGCTGATCGGCCAACCAGGCGCATAGGTTCGCTAGATGCACGGCTTTGGCGTAGCTTTTGACCTGAAAATCGCGCAGCAAGGCCGAACCGTCCGCGCTTAGGCGCCAGGCGGGATCGAGTTGGGCAAGGGCGGCGTGGGCTTGGTCGGGCGAGAGCCCTTGGGCGCGCAGGGCCGCGGATGCGGCGCGGGCAGGCGGCTGGGGCACGGGTTCGTCGGGCTTCATGCTCAAGACTCTTAAGGATCCCAATGTGGAGGGCAAGGTTTCAGGATGCGCGCGTCTTGAATTTGCGGCGTGGGCCGCTTAGACCTGGAGCCATGACGGTTTCAGTGTCTTCCCCCACCGCGTTCCAGCAGGCCATCGCGGATCTTACCGCGGCCCTGGGCAACAAAATTTCTACCAATCCATCGGTGTGCTTGACCCACGGAACCGATGAGAGTTCCCACGCGCCCAAAGCCGCCGATGCGGTCTTGTTTGCGGAAACAGCGGCAGATATTCAGGCGGCCATCGCAATTTGCCGCACGCACCAGTTGCCCCTGATTCCCTTTGGTGTAGGGTCGTCGCTCGAGGGTCATATCATTCCTGGCGCGCGCGGGGCCTTGTCGGTCGATACGACGCAGATGAACAAGGTCCTTGAGATCAATGCCGCAGACTTGGACTGCCGGGTGCAGGCGGGGGTCACGCGCGAAGGCCTGAACCACGAATTGCGCGACCAGGGTCTGTTCTTTCCCATCGACCCAGGCGCCCATGCCAGTTTGGGGGGCATGGCCGCCACCCGCGCCTCGGGCACCAACGCGGTGCGCTACGGCACCATGAAGGACGTGGTGCTGGGCTTGACCGCCGTTATGCCCAACGGCGAGATTTTGACCTCGGGCACGCGCGCGCTCAAATCTTCGGCGGGCTACGATCTTACGCGGCTGCTCGTGGGGTCGGAGGGGACTTTAGGGCTGATCACCGAATTGCAGCTGAAGCTGTTTGGCATTCCCGAGGCCGTATCGGCGGCGGTGTGTCCCTTTGCCTCCGTCGCGGCGGCGGCAGAAACCGCCATCTTGGTCAAGCAAATGGGCATCCCCGTGGCCCGCATGGAACTGTTGGATGGTTTGGCGATGCAAGCGGTCAACGCTTACTCCCACCTCGATTTGGCCGAACAACCGACCATGTTTTTTGAATTCCACGGGTCCGAGGCGGGCGTCGCGGAGCAGGCGGGGGCGGTCGGCGAGATCGTCGAAGACCAGGGCGGCGGCCCCTTTACCTGGTCGTCCCTGCCCGAAGAGCGCTCAAAACTTTGGGACGCGCGCCATACGGCCTATTACGCCATGCTGGGCTTGCGGCCAGGGGCTCGCGCGCTGACGACCGATGTGTGCGTACCCATCTCGGCCCTCGCCGATACCATCACGGAAACCGTGGCCGATGCTACCGAGAACAAACTCCTCGCCCCGATAGTCGGTCATGTCGGTGACGGCAATTTCCACTGCCTCTTGCTGCTCGATCCAGGTGACGAACGCGAGGCGGCAGCGGCAGCGGGGTTTGCCGAACGCTTGGCGCGCCGCGCCCAAGGCTACGGCGGCACCTGCACGGGCGAGCATGGCGTTGGCATCGGCAAAGGGAGGTATCTGCAGGCAGAGGTCGGCGCGACGGGCCTTGCCCTCATGGGTCAAATTAAGCGCGCCTTCGACCCCGACAATCTGTTCAACCCCGGCAAGCTCGGGTGCCTTTGATTTTGCCAATTCGGCGTCGTTTGTGCGGCTGGATGTCGCACACTTAGCTTTGGCGGCGAAAATGACCTAAGGTGATCCTCAGCGTGAGGGCTATTCCGCTTTCGCCAGTCATGGGATTGATTCTTTGACGAGTGCAGCCAAATCTTCCACCGTACAATCCTTGCAGCGGGCCTTGAGCCTCCTGAACCACTTGGCCCAATCCAAGGGCGGCATGGCCTTGAAGGACATTGCAACCGCTGCGGACTTGCCCCCCTCCACCGCCCATCGCCTGCTCTCGACCCTGTTGGACGCGGGCTATGTGCAGATGAGCCCGACGGGCCAGCGATGGACCATTGGCGTCCAGGCCTTTTCTGTCGGTCAGAGTTTTTTGGATGGTCGCGATTTGCTGGACCTCGCGCGGGCACCGATGGTGCGGCTGATGGAGGAAACCCAAGAGACCGTTAAAATGGGGGTCATGTCGGGCGACCAGGTGATCATTCTGACCCAGAGCGAGTGCAGCCAGCCCATGCGTGCGTTCGCCGAACCTGGCGCCAGTTTGCCCTTGCACTGCACCAGTCTGGGCAAGGCCTTGCTAACGACGTTCGATCTCGATCGGGTGCGCGCGCTGGTCGGGCAGTCCTTCAGCGCGCACACAGCCAAGACCCACCTAAGCTTTGACACGCTCTGGCACGATCTAAACCAGTCAAGAACGCGCGGCTACGCGGTGCAGGACGAGGAGTATTTGGTCGGCCTGCGCGGGGCCGCTGCCTGCGTCTATGACGAGGCAGGCGCGGCGATAGCGGCCCTCAGCGTGACGGGCCCGACTGTCCGGATCCCTTCCGACCGCTTGGACCAGTTAGGTCACTTGGTGGCGCAAGTTTGCGCCCAGATCACCCAGCAATACGGGGGGAAGGCACCCGAAGCGCTCGCCGCCTAATACCAAGGGTCGTTTGCAACGACCCTTTTGTTGCGTTCACGCGCCACGCAGGCTGCGCTCCCACTTGGTCGCTAGTCCTTGAAAATACTGAATTTTCAATTCAGTATTTTCCGCGTCCATCAACGGCCCGACGAGTCAAACTTTGCCGCCGTTGGTATAGGGTCAACTCCAACGCTTGTTCCTCTTCGCTTTGGGGCAGCGACCTCCCAGCTTATCAGAGCCTAATAGAATTGTTCGTCGCCAACGTTCTGCTATAGGCTCGCGCCATGAACTCCCTAGGTTTTGACAAGCGCCCGCAGGACACGCGCGTCGTCGTCGCCATGTCGGGCGGGGTTGATTCGGCGGTGACGGCGGCCTTGTTGCACGAGCAAGGCTACGAGGTGATCGGCCTGACCCTGCAGCTATACGATCATGGCTATGCCCTGGAAAAAGCAGGAGCTTGCTGCGCGGGTCAAGATATATATGACGCGCGCCGCGTCGCCGACCAGCTCGGGTTTCCGCACTATGTTCTGGACTACGAGAGCCGTTTCCACGCGGCGGTGATGGACGACTTTGCGGACTCTTACTTGCGCGGGGAAACGCCGATCCCGTGCGTCCGCTGCAACCAGACGGTCAAGTTTCGCGACCTGATGGCGACCGCGCAAGACCTCGGCGCCGACGCCCTGGCAACGGGGCACTATATCGAGCGGCGCATGGGCGCCGAAGGGCCAGAGCTGCACCGCGCCGCTGACGATGGCAAGGACCAGTCCTACTTTCTGTTCGCAACCACGCCCGCACAACTGGATCTGCTGCGCTTCCCCTTGGGCGCCTGGCCCAAGACCCAGACCCGCGTGTTGGCCGAAAAATATGGTCTCGACATCGCGCACAAGCCCGATAGCCAAGACATATGCTTTGTCCCAAACGGCGACTACGCGAGCGTGGTGCGCAAACTGCGGCCCGAGGCCGACGCCCCTGGCGACATTGTGCATATGGACGATGATCGCGTGTTGGGAACACACAGCGGCGTCGTGGGCTTTACCATCGGCCAGCGGCGCGGCCTCGGGGTCGGCGGGTTTGCCGAACCGCTCTACGTCGTCGCGGTGCGCCCGCAGGCCCGTCAGGTGGTCGTGGGACCCAAGGCCGCGCTCGCCAAGCAACGCGTTTATATTCACCAAGAAAACTGGTTGGCGGACGTGGTGCCAGGCCAAAACATCGAGATCAAAGTCCGTTCCACCATGGCCCCCGTGGCAGGAACCTATGTGGGCGCGGGGGAGCTGCGCCTCGACGTGCCCGAATACGGCCTCGCCCCAGGACAAGCCGCCGTCGCCTACCAAGGATCGCGCCTGCTCGGCGGGGGATTTATCCTGGGGGCAGAACTTGGGTGAGGTTTGAGGTCTTATACCAAGGGTCGTTTTGAACGACCCTTGTGTGGCGTTCAAGCGCCACGCAGGCTGCGCTCCCACTTGGTCGCTAGTCCTTGTATCGAGTGAATTTGCAATTCACTCGATCCTGCGTCCGCTTTTGCTCAAGGGTCGTTTTCAACGACCCTTGAGGCTGCGTTCAAGCGCCACGCAGGCTGCGCTCCCACTTGGTCGCTAGTCCTTGTATCGAGTGAATTTGCAATTCACTCGATCCTGCGTCCAGCAATGCCGCGAAGGATCAAACCGTCGCGGCGTTGGTGTCATACCGAGTCCTCATGTCTGCACCCCGTGACATTTAGGACTTGCGTTGGGCGGGCAGGGCGTTAGGAGCTAGGCTCACTTCACAGCCAGGGTTCCCTTTGGTGAACCACATAGACCCTGGTGCGGCACAACCAAAGGAGAAACCGCATGGCGATGCCAACCTTTACCATGCGCCAGCTGATTGAGGCTGGTGTTCATTTCGGCCACTCAACACGGCGCTGGAACCCCAAGATGGGCCAGTTCATTTTCGGCGACCGCAATGGCGTTCACATCCTCAACCTTGACCAGACCGTCCCCCTCCTCGGTCGGGCGCTGGAAGCGGTGCGCGAAACCGTCGCCAAGGGTGGCCGGGTGCTGTTTGTCGGCACGAAGCGGCAAGCGGCGGACTTGATCGCCGAATACGCTGGGCGCTCGGGACAGTTCTACGTCAATCACCGCTGGCTTGGCGGCATGTTGACGAATTGGCAAACCATTTCGGCTTCGATCAAGCGCATGCGCGCCATCGAGGAAAAGATCGACAGCGGCGAAGTCAATGCGCTGACCAAAAAAGAGCAACTGAACCTGACGCGCGACCATGAAAAGTTGAAGCGAACCCTGAACGGCATTCGTGATATGGGCGGCTTGCCCGACATCATTTTTGTGATCGACACCAATAAGGAGCATCTGGCCATCGCAGAAGCCAAGGTGCTGGGAATTCCCGTCGTCGCCATCGTTGATTCCAATTCTGATCCCGACGGCATCGAGTACCCCGTTCCTGGCAATGACGACGCTTTGCGCGCCATCAACTTGTACTGCGAATTGGTCTCGGACGCTGTTCTCGACGGCATTCAGGCGGAAATGATCGGCAAGGGCGTCGATCTCGGCGCGGCTGAGGCCGTCCCAGAGGAAGCCGCCTTGACCGAGGACGCGGGTTCAGAACCTGCGCAGGAAGAACCGTCGCAAGACGCCGATTCTGCCCAGGAAGCAGAGCCTAGCGCCGAAGAAACGGTTGTCAGCGACGCGCACGAGGCCGCGCCAGCGCAGGCCGCCACTGAAGACTCTTAAGAGTTTGGCCGGCGCCAAGGTGGCGCCAGCCAGTTTTTCCAGAACCAGCCCCAGCCTAGGCGCGCCCTGCGTGAGCCCTAGGTTGGGACAGAAGTTTGATTGAAGAGGACATAAGCCATGACAGCGATTACTCCAGCCCTGGTCCGTGAACTGCGCGAAGCGACGGCCGCCGGCATGATGGATTGCAAAAAAGCCCTGACCGAAACCCAGGCAGATATGGACGCAGCCGTCGATTGGCTCCGCGTCAAAGGTCTTTCGAAGGCAGCAAAAAAATCCGACCGCGCAGCGGTTGAGGGGTTGGTCGCCGTGAAGGTCGCGGGCACCAAGGGCGCGGTTTTGGAGGTAAATTCGGAAACCGACTTTGTCGCGCGCAACGAGTCCTTTCAGGGATTTGTCACCACGCTTGCGACCCTAACCTTGGAAACTGGCGCCGACGCGGCGGCGCTCGCGGCGCTGGATTACCCAGGAACAGGCCGTTCGGTCGCCGATGAACTGACCGACAAAATCGCGACCATCGGGGAAAACATGAGCATCCGCCGCAGCCAAGTGTTGGAGGTTTCCGACGGCGTAGTTGTTTCCTACATGCACAACCCCGTTGTCGAAGGTTTGGGCAAGATCGGCGTGCTGGTCGCGCTCGACTCAAGTGCCGACAAAGACGCCTTAGCCGCGCTGGGTAAGCAGCTGTGTATGCACGTCGCGGCGGCGGATCCAGTGCCCGCCGCCATCGCGGCAGCGGACTTGGACCCTGATTTGATCGAAAAGGAACGCAACATCTTGCTCGAGCAGGCGCGCGAGTCTGGCCGACCAGAGGCGATCATTGCAAAGATGGTCGAGGGGCGTTTGGCCAAGTTCAAGCAGGAACGCTGCCTCATGGATCAAGTGTTCGTGGTCGATGGCGAAAGCAAGATCGTCGATGTTTTGGCGAAGGCGTCCAAGGACTTGGGCGCGGAGGTTCGTCTCACCGCCTTTGCCCGTTTCCAACTGGGCGAAGGGATGGAAAAACAGGCCGACGACTTCGCCGCCGAAGTCGCGGCCATGACGAGATAAGGCCTGAAGGATGGGATGGCGGGGCGTCATGTCGGTAACACTAGCGGCGGGAAAGTTCCTCTCGTCGAGCCTTTGATGGACGCGGAAAATACTGAATTGCAAATTCAGTATTCTTAAGGACGAGCGAGCAAGTGGGAACGCAGCCTGCGTGGCGCAGACACGCAACACATGGGGCGTTGCAAACGACCCTCGGTATAAGAAAGCTGCCCCATGATCTTTGACCACCCAGACTTTGATGGGCACGAGCAGGTCCTGTTTTGCTCCGCGCCCAAGGTCGGACTCAAGGCCCTAATCGCGCTCCATTCGACGGTCCTTGGCCCTGCGGCGGGAGGGTGTCGAATGCAGGCCTACGCCAGTGAGCAGGAGGCGTTGCGCGACGTGCTACGGCTCGCCAAGGGCATGAGCTACAAAAACGCGCTCGCGGACCTGCCCTTGGGCGGGGGCAAGTGCGTCATCATGGCCGATCCGCGCCGCCCAGAAAAACCCGACCTCCTGCGCGCCTTTGCGGCCCATGTACAATCCCTCGCGGGCCGATACTGGACCGCCATCGACGTAGGCGTTGGTCCCGCCGACGCGGACATCCTTGCCGAACGGTGCAAATATGTATTCGCGCGCGCTTCCCAGTACGAACCAGGATTCAACCCGTCGGCCTTCACCGCTTTAGGGGGATTGATGGGGATCAGGGCCGTGGCCGACGTCACCTTTGGTCAGACCGATCTGCGGGGCCTGCGCGTGGCGATTCAAGGGCTCGGCGCCACGGGCTTTGCCTTGGCGGAGCGTCTGCATGAAGCGGGCGTTGCGCTGGTCGTGGCAGACGTTCAGAAGGCGGCGGCGCAGCGGGCCGTCGAAGCTTTTGGCGCGACCGCCCTGGATCCCGCGCGCATTCATGCTGCTGAGGTAGATGTCTTTGCCCCTTGCGCCCTTGGCGGCGGCCTCAACGACCGTACCATTCCAGAGATCAGGGCCAAGGCGATCTGCGGTCTTGCCAACAATCAACTGGCCGAGGATCGACATGGGGAAAGCTTGCGGCAGGCAGGGATCGCCTACGTCCCCGACTACGTTGTGAACGCGGGCGGGATGATGGGGGCCTCTACCGTCATTTTTTCCACGCCATCGCGACACGCCGCCATCGAGCGAATAGAAGGCTTGCAACCAACAATTCGATCCATTCTAAGACGCGCCAAATCCGAAGACCGCTCGACCGCCGCCCTTGCCGACGCCATGGCGCGCGAGCGTCTTGAACAAGGAGGGTCTTAAACATGGCCGCTTATGTCGTTGCCCGCATGACCGTCCACGACACGGAAAAACTGCGCGAGTACGCGCGCCTGGCGGCCCCGCATACCCATCGGTTCGGCGGGCGGTATTTGGTGCGCGGGGGCGACGTGACGAACCTGGAAGGGACGTCATGCGAGGGGCGTTTGGTGGTTGCGCAGTTTCCAACTAAGGACGCCGCCATCGCCATGTTTTCCGACCCCGCCTACCGCGAGGTCGCCAAACTTCGCCACGCAGCCGCAACCACCCACATGCTCACCGTCATTGAGGGGGTCGAATATACCGACCTGCCGGACCCAGGTGTCTAAATAAGGGAAAAGTCCATGCCAGCCTATGTTGTCGCCCTGATGTCGATCCACGACGCGCAAACCTATAAGAAGTACACGGACAGAACGCCGCCGATCGTCAAGAAATATGGCGGCAAGTTTCTGACCCGCGGCGAGGCCTTTACCTGTGTCGAGGGGCAAGACTACGATGGGCGTTTGGTGATCCTTGAATTCCCGTCCAAGGCCCATGTGGACGCCTGGTTCCAGGACCCCGACTATCAAGAGGCCATGACCTTTCGCCACGCGGCCTCGACGATGAACTACCTCTTGGTTCAAGAGGGCGGCGCGAACACGGAAAACCCTGACCCCAAGATCTAACCCCAACAGCAAGGCGGCACTTGGGAACCCCAAGAACTGTTTCGCGATTTCGGGGTAAGATCACAGTGTTGCGAGGCCTTGCGACATATTGGGCATTTTGCGGACGAGCGGGAACAGCCCCTTGAAACGGGAAGCGGGCGATATAGATGCGGCGCATGCTTAAAGTTCTGATTCCCTTCCTCGCGTTCGTTTCCGCTGTGTCGGCCCAGGCCCAATCCCTTGAGGGGCAGTGGCTCGGCGCAGATATGGGCGGCGGCAACCCAGTGATTGAGGTCGCGGCCTGCGATGAGGGGCTGTGCGGGACCATTGTCGAGGTGCAGGGGGACAAGGCAGACCAGAACTTGGTAGGGTATCGCCTGTTCTGGGACTTTAAGCAAGAAAGTGACGGAAGCTACACAAAGGGCAAGCTAAAACCCCCTGGTGGCGCGCCGCAGTTGAAAGCAACCATTCGCGAACTGACCGACGAGTCCCTCACGCTCCGGGCCTGTATTCAGTTCTTCTGCCGCTCCGTGACGATGCAGCGGCTCTAAGCACTGGTATGAGGGGAGGGTCTTGATCTCACGGGCCCTGCCTCTTGGACCGCGACCAAAAAGGGCACTCAAACCTAGATCAGGCGCGATGATCGAAACACAATCCGAGACCAGCCAAGGGACGCCGCGTCGTTTTCTAAGGCTGCAAGATATGGGAATCTGTGCTTTGGCGGGTCTTCCCGTCGGGCTCGTGTCGGGCGCGATTATTGGCGCTCTGCTGATATCGACAGGCGCGATGGAGCTGGCGGCAGTTCGCTTTCAGGCTTCGTCGGTTTCGGTCGCCTTTGCCATGCATATGTTCTTTAGCGGCCTCATGGGCCTGATCTTCGGCCTAGTCTTCGGTCATACGATCAAGACTTTGCGGCGAGCCGTGTTTGTTGGGGTATTGGTGTCGGTTTTTTTCTGGGTCTTCGGCCTATTGGTCGTCAAACCCTATCGGCTCGGTGAACCCTTTGGTTGGGAGTCGATCGTTTCGTCGCTCCACATCTTGGTCGGTCACGGCGTCTTCGGCGCCATTTTGGGGTCCCTCTACTTGCAATCGAAAAACTGGACCCGCAAGCAAGGGTACCGCCTAGCAGCGGTCGCGCTGACGGGACTCTGGGCTGGCCTCGTACTCGGGATCGCAGCTTGATCTATTGATGGATTTCGCGACTTCGCTCCGCGCTGAGTGGCACCCAATCTAAGCGCGTGCATCCTCGCACGACGTCATGCTGCGCGCAGTCGCAGCATCCGTCACTGAGCGCTGGCCGCAAGAACGGCAGGGGCCGATTTTGGGTTGCGTGCTTCCCTCTTTGTATCTGCGTTCCGCTTGAGGGCTAATAGCAGGTGATGGATCCTGCGACTTCGCTTCGCTACGCGCTGGATGACGGTGTTCTAGAGGCCCGACATTTCCTCACGACGTCATGCTGCGCGCAGTCGCAGCATCCATCACTGAGCGCTGGCCGCAAGAACAGACGGCCCCGACACTGCGGGGTCCAAGTCCCCTCCTTTGCAAGGTCCGATAGGGATCAGTCCGATTTTCCCGTTGGCATCATTCTCACCTCCCGTTAGTATTGCGGGCACCAGAAAAGAGAAAGGGGCCGCAAGGACCCCTTTCTTGAGTGCTGAACGCTGATTTACTCGCCTGTCGAAACGCCCAAGCTCTTGCGCTGCAGGTCTCGATAGATCGCTTTGACGACCGCAGCGCCCATGAGAACCATGACCAAGCTGAAGGGCAGGGCGCCGATCAGCATGGCGGTCTGGATCGCCTCGAGCCCGCCAGCAAGAATCAGACCCCCGACGACGAGTGCCAAAGCCCCGCCCCAAAATAGAATATGGGGACGTGCCTTGGGGCCTTCGTCGCCAGCGGCGTTGATGGTGTTGATGATCAGCACCGCCGAATCTGCCGACGTCACCAGGTAGGTCAGCAGCAAAATGACGACGATAACCGACATGATCCACGTAAGCGAGGAGTTGAGGATGACGGCCAAGGTGGCAAACAGCTGATCGGACAGGCCTGCGCCCATGATGGCCCCTTCGGCTGCTCCGCTCAGTTCCAGATCAATGGCGGTGCCGCCGACCATGGCAAACCAGACGAAACACATGAGGGCGGGGACGATCATGGCCCCAAGCACGTATTCGCGGACAGAACGGCCCTTGGAAATGCGCGCCAAGAACACCCCAACAAAGGGAGCAAAAGCGATCCACCAGGCCCAATAGAATACGGTCCAGTCGCCCTGCCAACCTGCCAATTGGGCGGCCTGCGACCCTTCAACACCATCGGAACTCCAAACCGTGAAGATGTTCTGCGGGATCGACCAAAGATAGTCGAGGATGCCCACGAAGAATGCCTGAAGGCCAAAGAAGGTGGACCCGAACAAAAGGAAGAAGGCGAGCAAGAAAAAACTCAATCCCATATTGATGTTGGAGAGCCACTTGATGCCCTTGCCGACGCCTGAGAGCGCGGAGAGGGTGGAGGCCCCCATAATGATGATCAGGGCAAAGATGATGGCAAGGCCCGAGACCTCTTTTTTGCCATCGGCGGCTTCCGTTAAGAGCCAATCGCCGAACCCGATGCGGTGCAGGCCCGCAACGAACTGTTCTACGCCGAACCCGAGGGTTTGCGCCACGCCCAAGACCGTTGCCACGACCGCGACCACGTCGATCACATGGCCGAGCGGGCCCGACAAAGACGGGCCAAACAGCGGCGTGAGCGCCGAGCGAATGGTGAGAGGAAGGCCACGGCGATAGGCAAAATAGCCAAGCGAAAGCCCGACAATAGCGTAAGCGGACCAGGCGGCAAGGCCCCAGTGCGTGAAGGACCAAACGTAGGCGGCGCGCACGTTGCCCGCCGTTTCTGGTTCCGTCAGCCCCATAATGGTCGAGGGGTTGGACGCGAAGTGATAGATCGGTTCTGCGGTGGCGAAGGTCAGCATGCCGATGCCGATGCCCGCGCCAAACATCATGGAGAACCAAGAGAAGTTTGAAAACTCGGGCTGATCATGCTCCAACCCCAGCTTCAAACGCCCTGCCGCGGGCCAGATGGCGAGACCTAGGCAACAAATCACAAAGGCCGCCATGATATAGATGTACCAGTAGCTGAAGGAGCTCAAGATAAAGCCTTTGATGGCGTCCAGAACGAAGGCTGCATTCTCAGGGACGACGATGGCCCAGAGGATCAGGGCCCCGATGATGATTTTTCCCGAAATGGTCACGTACTCTGAGAACCCAGAGTAGAACCCCTCGCTCGCGACGCGAATGGGTAAGCTGGTTAGGGGTGGTTTCATGCTTATGCCTCCTTATATCTTGCGGTTATTTGCAAAACAGTTGCACCCAAATTCTACCGTTAAGAGGTTTCGAAACCCTTGGCAACAAAAATTCAAGAAACTGTTCAAACCTTTGTGGCCCCAATACCCCAATCGCGCCTGCGCATTCTGCGCGCGCCAAACGCTGGGTTGAACAGAAAACAAGGTCAAGCATTTCAAGGGCTTAGGGGCGCGCGGACGCGCGCGCGCCGTGCGCGCGTGCTTAGGCAACCCAGCTTGGCAGGCCTTTGGCGCGCCCCCAGGCTTTGGAAAAACGTGGCCTCAGCACGAATTGCCCCTTGCACCAGGGCGGGAATCGGGGCTTAAGCGCGCCAGCATAGCTGCTTTGCAAGTCTTGCATTCGCGCAAAGCTGCGGCGGGAGGTGTTCTAGGGCAACCAGCCATGGGACCTTCGGGTTGCGGTGCTGTCACAAAGGCAGGAGGGGAGGCGATCTATGCTTGTTAAAATAAACCAATGAGGAATTTTCCGATGAAAAAGTTTGTCTTGTTGGCTGCAGGTGCAGCTATCGCAAGCGCGTCTGCCGTTGCCGACGGTCACAGCTCAACGCTCGCCGCAACTATGGAACGGGGCTCCGTTCTTTGCGGCGTGCCCGCGAACACTCCAGGCTTCTCCGCGCCCTCTGGCGATACCTACATGGGGCTGGACGTGGATGTTTGCCGCGCCGTTTCCGCCGCGATCTTTGGCGACGCGGATAAGGTCGAGTACTTCCCCGTTTCAGCGTCCGAGCGGTTTTCGAAACTGGCCGCGGGTGAGTACGACATCCTCTCGCGCACAACCACATGGACCTACTCGCGCGATGTGGACCTGAAAATCTCGTTCCAAGGTGTGAACTACTACGACGGTCAGGGCTTTATGGTTCCTGCATCGCTCGGCGTCTCGTCGGCGCATGATCTTGATGGTGCCAAGGTTTGCGTTCTTGAGGGTACGACAACCGCCCTGAACCTCGCGGACTTTTTCGCTGACAACGGCATGTCCTACACGCCCGTGATTTTCCTGGAGGACGCCGAACTGTTGCCCGCCTACGAGGCTGGCCAGTGCGACGTGACCACGACGGACTCGTCGGCCTTGGCGGCGAACCGCACCACCTTTGCTGATCCGTCGGCGCATGTGATCTTGCCCGAAATCATTTCCAAGGAACCTCTTGGTCCTTCCACGCGTCAAGACGATGAGGTGTGGGGCGATTTGGTGCGTTGGTCGCTGAACGCAATGATCATTGCCGAGGAAATGGGCATCTCTTCTGAGAACGTCGCTGCGGTTGCGGCCGATGCGGATGCCCCTGCGGGTGCCAAGCGTTTGCTCGGCGTTGACGGCGACTATGGTGACATGTTGGGCGTTTCCAACGATGCCTTCTTCAACATCATCGCACTGGTCGGCAACTACGCGGAGTCTTTTGAGCGCAATGTCGGTCCCGACACCCCGATTGGTCTGTCGCGCGGCCTAAACGCGCTCTGGACCGACGGCGGCATTCTTTACGCGCCGCCTTTCCGCTAGGGCGGACCCAGGGGTCGCCCTGGATCCAAACTTAGTCAATGGGGGA
Organism: Alphaproteobacteria bacterium; assembly: GCA_965229645.1. GTDB lineage: Bacteria > Pseudomonadota > Alphaproteobacteria > UBA7985 > UBA7985 > CAXQZM01. The sequence goes on along the minus strand of OZ245893.1, from coordinate 1,195,323 downwards.
GGCTTCTGGGCCTCCCCTTCCTTATCGTGATGAACTGACCTTCCAAACCTGTCGTTGCACCTCCGCTAGAGGTTCGGCGACACGAGGCTTCTCCGAAACGGCCTTTAAGCTATGCCTGAAACCAACGCCCGTGTCTCTGACAAGGCTGACCCCGATGAGGTCGAACGACGCGCGCCAACGCGGCGCAATATCTTTGCCGACCGCCTAATCCGCGATATCATCGTGCAAGTCTCGCTGGTGTTGGGGCTCGGCTTGCTGATCTGGTTTTTCAGCCAAAACTACTTCTCCCAGGGCAATGACATCAGTTGGGCCTTCCTGCCCAATCCTGCGGGCGTTGACCCGTCCGATCCCATCGTTTTGCCAGTCACCGCCCGCTCTTCGGTCTTGTCGCTGTTCGGCTTTGGCTTGCTCAATACCTTGATTGTAGCCATTTGCGGCATTTTTCTGGCGACGATCTTGGGGTTCATCATGGGCGTCATGCGCCTTTCCAGCAATTTTCTGCTGTCGCGAATTGCGCAAGTTTATATCGAGGTGCTGCGCAACATTCCCCTGACCGTTATTCTGCTGTTCCTGAGCGCGCTGCTGCTGTTGCTGCCAGGAATTGGGGTGGAATCGCCCATTACGATTGGCGAGGTTCTGTTCCACAACTTCTCTTTTGATATGCCCTCGCTCAAGTTCGGGAACGGCGATGGCACGGGCACTTGGCTCGGCCTCGTGCCGTTCAATTGGACGATTTTTCCGACCCAGTTTGGCCCTGACGGGGCAGAAACAACCAACTGGTGGGTCGTGGCGGGCCTCAGTTTCCTATTCCTTGGCGCCCTTGCCGCGACGTTTTTTCGCCTCATTCCGCGCTTGCGCGACTGGTCCGAAGCCAACAAGGTCAATGGCCGCGTGCAAAATCGCCAACGCAAGTCCCTCATGGGCTTCGTCGTCGCGGGGGTTCTAACCCTACTCATCCTGCTGTTTTTTAGCGTCGAGACGACCTTTCCCCCGCTGGTCGGCTGGTCCATGCTGGCCGTGTTTTTGATCGGGGTCTTGTGGGCCAACGCGCTGAAGTCGGCCATCGCTAACTGGGCCGATGATCGCCTGGACGCAACGGGCACGCGGCCCAAGGTCGATCTGCTCGGCTGGGTTGTGTTCTTTGCGGTGATTTTCGTCCTGTTCGTCCTGGTCGGGGGTCCAGTCAGTACCGAGACTTTCGTTTTTAACGACAAGGGTCGCGCCGTGTTCGGGTTTTCCGTGCCCGTTTCGCTCATCGCTTTGATCGCGGCGCTGGCGATTTATACGGCGGCCTTTATCGCGGAAATTGTTCGGGCGGGGATCCAGTCGGTCAATCAGGGCCAGCACGAGGCCGCCGCAGCCCTGGGATTGCGCCCTGGGCGCATTTTGAACCTGATTACCATTCCCCAAGCGCTGAAGGTGATCGTCCCGCCGCTCAGTTCCCAATACATGAACCTCGCCAAGAACTCCTCGCTTGCTTACCTGCTGCAATTTCCCGACGTATTCGGCGTGTTGGCCAATGCGCGCAACAATACAGGGCGCGAGTTGGAGATTATTTTCATCATCCTGCTGTCGTATCTTGCCATATCGCTGACCATTTCGGTGGCCATGAATTACGTCAACGCGCGCGTTCAATTGGTGGAGCGATAAAATGCAGAATCGTTCCACACCCCCGTCATCCGTCTCGGCTTACATTCGAAAGGGCGATCTACTCGCGCAGCGAGACCCCCCCGCCACCGCCACTGGGGCGCTGGGGTGGGTCCGCGCCAATTTGTTCGGATCGCTCAGCGATACGATCATCTCCCTTGTCTTGGGCGCCCTGATCCTCATGGGCGGTTGGTCGGCGCTCTCGGGCTTGGTGTTGCGCGCCAACTTTGAGGGCAAGACCCAGGGCGAGGGACTGCTCGCCACCTTGATGACCGACCTGGACCCGCGCTTGGTCGAGGCCCAGCGGTTGCAGGCGCAGGCCAGCGATCAGGCGCAGGCGCTGATTGCCCGGATCGAAGGGGACATGGCCGACCTTGCCGCCCTGGTGGCCTCGGCGGACTTGGTCAGTCTGGAAACCGAGACACGGCTGGGGGCAACGACGCGCCTCTTGCCCGATGCCATCGCCTTTCGGTTGCGGTTCCTAAAGGACACGGTTCCCCTATCGCGCGTGGTGGAGTTGGAGATTTACGAGCGGCAACTCAAAGACCCCGAGCAAACGGATAGGCCTGCGGCGGACGTGCTGACCCTCAACGCGGCGGAGCGCGACTACTTGTTCGAGGCCTCGCAGCCCTGGTACAGGGTCTCCCCTGAGCGGGCCGCGGCCTATAAGGCGGCGCGGGATGCGATTGCAACGGCGGTGAACCAGCGCCAGCGCACCGATGCGGGTCGCGTCTTGACGCCCCTGCCCGAGGTACGCGCGCAAATCGCCGAGGTGTTTGCGGGCCTGGATCGCGACGCCAGCCGCATGTTGTTCAAACCTTCCCGTGCGGCGCTGCAGTTCAACGGCCTCGTTGATAATGTCGCGGCCATGCCGATCATCACCGTGCCCGAAAGCCGCATCACCAAAATGCGCAAGGACATCTTCGGCGCTGAACGGACCATCGACTATCGCGGCGTACTCGCGGCAGAGCTGGCGCAAGCCCAGGACCCCGACGCCAGCGGCCTGCGGCTCAATCGGTTGGTAGAGCAAATCCGTGCCGATTTGACCGACGCTGACATATTTCTGAACGAAACCGTAACGGACTTTGGCGGGTTCCTTGACCCCTTGCCGGCGAGTTTGCACGCCGCTTTGCGGGACCTTGAGTTTTGGCAATCGGCCAAGTTCATCGCCAATCCGCCCCTGAGCCCCGCGCAGCAAGCGGCGGCGGACGCGGGGGAAGATGTGGTGCTGTTGACCCATGAGAAAGCCCGCAATGCGCTGGCCTTGCTGACGGGTTCCGACGCGCCAGCAGGTCGTTGGGCCGATGCCAGTCGCGAGCTTCTTACCGCTTTTGAGGCGCAGGATGTCCAGGGCATGCGCGACGCGCTGGCGGGCTTCCAGCCGCTGATTGACTGGGGCGCGCGCCGCAACGGTGCCAACTGGGCGGTGGTCAGTGCCAATCCTGAGAACTGGAACCGCATGCTCATCGGCTCCTACTCGCAGAACTACGTCTGGGATCTTTTTGCCGACGATGGCGGCTTTAATTCTGAGGTGTGGCGAATCTGGATGGTGACCTTGGGCCTGATCCTCGCGCTCCTGCCCTTGTTCGTGCCCGCTGCGCGCCATCGAATTCTGATCACCTTTTCGGTCTTGTATCCGCTCTATCTGCTCTTCATGCTCTCGGGTCTCGCCATACGGTTCTACGGCTTCCATGGACCCGACGACCCTGGGGTGTGGGCCTTTGTGACCAGCCAGCAAGGCCGGCTCTGGTTGGCGCTTGCCTTGCTGATTTACATCGGCGTCATGCAGGGGGTGCGCACGCGCACCGCTTTTGGGGTGACGGCGGGGCCTGCTATTTTGGTTTCCAAGGTCGTCGCGGGGTTCTTGTTCATCCTATGTATTTGGGGCAATGTCCTCAATCCCGAGACGGCGAGCAAATCGATCCTGGTCAACAATGGGGCGACGGGTTTGATTGGTGCCAATCATCCGCTCGGCCAGCGCGACGATTTTACCCCCGAAGCCATCGAGGCGCAAATGGACGCGCTCAATGCCCAAGCGGCGGAGGAGAGCGATCCTGCGGTTGCGCAGGCGTTGCGGACGCAGGCGCAAGTCCTGCGCACGGCGCGCGGCGCCGCCGCCTCCAACCGCGCAGAATTTGAGCGCGCGGTGCAGGAGGGGCGGGGCACCTTCATCGTCTTGGGGCACGTACCGACCCTGCAATGGGGCGGATTGCTGGTCACCATGATTTTGGGCACCATCGGTATGATCATGTCGCTGCCGATCGGGATCGTCTTGGCCTTCGGTCGCCAGTCGACCTTGCCCATTGTGCGCTGGTTTTCGACGGGATTCATCGAGGGTATTCGCGGCGTGCCGCTGGTGGCGCTATTGCTCGTGGTTGTGGTGATTCTGCCGAAGCTCTTGCCGCCTGGAACCGAAGTGCCGCAGCTGTCGCTCGCCCTGATCGGAATTTGCGTTTTCGGCGGCGTCTATATGGCCGAGGTGATTCGCGGCGGCCTGCAATCCCTGCCCAAAGGTCAGTACGAGGCAGCGCGCGCCATGGGCCTGACCTTCTGGCAGGAATCCCGCCTCATCACCTTGCCGCAAGCGCTCAAGGCCGTGATCCCCGCCATCGTCAACACCTTTATCGGCTTGTTTAAGGATACGACGCTGGTGATTGTGGTGTCGATCTTTGACTTGCTCTTTACGGTCAATGAGCAACTGGCAGGTGCCAAGGCCTGGAACGGCACCAAATTGGAAATGCTAGCCATTGTGGCGCTGATCTTCTTTACCCTCATGTTCTCCCTATCGCGCTATTCCATCTGGCTGGAAAAACGCTTGGCCACCGGTCACCCCTAACCCTGCTCCGAAGGATTGAGCCCCATGTCCTCGCCCATCATCCAAATCAACAAAATGAATAAGTGGTACGGCAAGTTTCATGTGCTGCGCGATATCGACTTAGAGGTCTCGGCGCAGGAACGCATCGTGGTGTGCGGCCCTTCGGGTTCGGGCAAGTCCACTCTCATTCGCTGCATCAACCGCCTGGAGGAGCATCAGCAGGGCGACATCGTTGTCGATGGCATCAAATTGACCGACAACCTGGGCGATATTGAGGCGATCCGGCGCGAGGTTGGCATGGTGTTCCAACACTTCAACTTGTTCCCGCACTTGACGGTGCTGGAAAACTGCACGCTCGCGCCCATGTGGGTGCGCGGCCTGCCCCGCAAGCAAGCCGAGGATACAGCCATGGAGTATCTGGAACGGGTCAAAATTCCCGAACAAGCGGGCAAGTACCCAGGGCAACTCTCGGGCGGCCAGCAACAGCGGGTCGCCATCGCCCGCTCCCTCTGCATGAAGCCCAAGATCATGCTGTTCGACGAACCGACCTCCGCCCTCGATCCCGAGATGATCAAGGAGGTGTTGGATACCATGGTCGAACTGGCCGAAACGGGCATGACCATGATTTGCGTCACCCACGAAATGGGCTTTGCCCGCCGCGTCGCCGACTGCGTCATCTTCATGGCCGACGGTCAAATCGTCGAGCGCAACGACCCCGAAACCTTCTTCACCAAACCCCAGCACGAGCGGACCAAGGAGTTCCTGTCCCAGATTATTCACTAGGCCACGTAGGGCAGGGGCCGCGCTCAACTGGCACCTACTTCAAAATCCGCGCCGCGACCCCTTCATCGCCGCGACATCCCCCCAAAAAAGGTCATTCTGCGCAAGCGAAGCGCAGTCGCAGAATCCATCACGGAACAGCAGCCTTAGGAACTGGACTCCGAAACCTTGGACCGCCCAATCTATCTCCTTGGAAGGGTAAGCCCCAACGCAGTGGCTCACATCCCACACTGACTAACCGCAACCATCTCGAGACTGGACGCATCGGATGATGGATCCTGCGACGTCGCTTCGCTCCGCGCTGGATGACAACTCGCAGGGTGGGATGCGCCTATCGACGTCCTTGATCGCGCAACTCAGACCAGTCGAGCCCTCTAAGCGAGACGTTCTTGCGAAGCTCCTTAAGTTTGCGCACGGCAACGCGCGCACGCTCCTGAGCCTGTGCGGGAACCAACCGCGCAGCCGCTCTCCCGCGTTTGGTGATAAGAACTTCCTCCCCCCGAGCAACTTTGTCGAGCAGCGCCGAAAAATGAGTCTTGGCGTCAAAGGCACTCACTTCATTCACGATGGGTCTCCTATAAACTGGCTTGCAACAATAGGTTATGAGGCATGGAAGCGGAGGTCAACCTCCTCATAGCAAGGCAGTGCGGAGTGGCTGAACATTCCCAAAACCCAACCTCATTTTGGTACCGCAACGTCCCCCATAAAAGTCACACAGCGCGCGCGAAGCCAAATCCCCGACCCAAACACCTCCCACGCCCAATTCCCCTCCTTCGGAGGGGTGGCAGGCGAAGCCTGACGGGGTGGTTGAACCATCCCACGACCCAAACCCAGTGCCGCTTCATCGCCGCGACATCCCCCGAAAAAAAGGTCATTTTGCGCAAGCGAAGCGCAGTCGCAGAATCCATCACGGGACGGCAGCCTTAGGAACTGGACTCCAAAACCCTGGACCGCCCAATCTCTCTCCTTGGACGGACAAGCCCCAACGCAGTGGCTCACATCCTACACTGACTAACCGCAACCATCTCGAGACTGGACGCATCGGATGATGGATCCTGCGACGTCGCTTCGCTCTGCGCTGGATGACACCTCGCGGGGTGGGATGCGCCTATCGACGTCCTTGATCGCGCAACTCAGACCAGTCGAGCCCTCCAAGCGAGACGTTCTTGCGAAGCACTTTAAGTTTGCGCACGGCACCGCGCGCACGCTCCTGAGCCTGTGCGGGAACCAACCGCGCAACCGCTCTCCCGCGTTTGGTGATAAGAACTTCCTCCCCCCGAGCAACTTTGTCGAGCAGCGCCGAAAAAATGAGTCTTGGCGTCAAAGGCACTCACTTTATTCACGATGGGTCTCCTATAAACTGGCTTGTCCCAATGGGTTATGAGAGTTAGTCTGGGGCACGATCTCGCTTCCTGCGATCTCTACGGCGGCGTCAATCTTGTGGTGTTGTGCTGGTGTAACCCTCGTCTAAGGTGAGGTGGTCCTGGTTAGTTGGACAGGTTGGCAGCGAATTTAGTGAGTGATTAGGTTGTTCATGCTGCCATTTTTAGGTGTGTGTTAGCATCTGGTCCCAGCCTTGTCACCTCTCCACCCGCGAGCCCGTTAGGGCGAGTGGGGGGATGGGGTGACAAGGCCGTATCTCTCTTTTCATAGGCCTCGGCAGGCGTCTTACCCTCAAGTGAGCTGTGAGGGCGTTCATCGTTGTAAAAGCCAAACCATTCACCAATCAATTTCTTGGCCTCAAAGCCATTGCAGATCTCATGCAGATAGATGCACTCATACTTGAGCGATCTCCAGAGCCGCTCGATGAAGATGTTATCCATACATCTACCCTTGCCATCCATGCTGATTTTGACGCCCGCATCAAGCAGCACCTTCGTAAACTCGTGGCTGGTGAATTGACTGCCTTGGTCAGAATTAAATATCTGCGGCGCGCCATAGAGCTCTATGGCCTCTTTGAGTGCCTCGACACAAAAATCTGCCGTCATCGTGTTGCTTAATCGCCATGAGAGAACCTTGCGTGTCGCCCAATCCATGATCGCCACCAGATAGAAGAACCCACCAGATGCAGGGATATAAGTGATGTCCGTGCACCAAACTTGGTTGGCTTTTTCAATGGTCAGCTCACGCAGCAAATACGGATAAATCCGATGATCAGGGTGGGGTTTGCTGGTGTTGGGCTTCTGATAAATCGTGCAGAGCCCCATGAGCCTCATCAAACGACGTACGCGGTGACGCCCCACCTGAACACCCTGCATAGCCAAAGATCGCACCATTTGGCGCGAGCCATAAAACGGATGCTTGGTGAACAGCTTATCGATTTGACGCATCAGTTCAAGGTTCTTGGCGCTTTCCCCCTTAGCGTGATAGTAAAGACTGGAACGAGAAATGTTGAGCAACGAACATTGGCGCGTGATGCTGGGTTTATTTTTGCTGGGCTCAAGCTGGATCATGGCTTTACGCTGATCCCGATCCGCTGGAGCCCGTCGGCTAAAAAATCCCGTTCCATCGTCAGTTGACCAATCTTGGCGTGAAGTGATTTGACGTCTGGTGCTTCTACCCCAGACTTCTTGCGTGCCTTAGGGCTGGCCCGCTCAAAGCCCTCTGTCATGTTCGCAATCGCTTGCTTCTTAAAGGTGCAAACCTGACCTGTAGAGATCTTGTACTTGCTGGCTATCTGCTGACCCGTCAGCTCACCATGAAGAGCATCAAGGGCTATTCTAACCTTGAGCTCTGGGCTAAATGTTCTGCGTTTAGGCATGTGTCGTCGTCCTTTCTTAACGATTGACCCTCACTAAACCATTGTCCAATTTCTTGGGACCACCTCAAGGTGATTTAGTCCAATTTCGCCCCAGGGGAATTTGGCGTCAAAAATACCCCAAAAAATACCCTAAACATATTTCTCAGCCACAAAAAATATATTTCTCAGCCACATGAACGTTAAATACATAAAAACTGAAGGACCCAAAATCCGATTCAGTAAAGTAAGTATGGAACGCGTAAATACGCTTCATACAACCGAAAGGAAAGGAATGAGAATTTCATTAAAGTCACCACTTCTCCAGCTCAAGATCGATCTCGGTACTGCAGGGACATTATTATTTATAATATTTCTGATTACTCACATTAGTTCTGATCCAGAGTTGATCCTGGCTTATTCGCGTCTGATCCGTTGACTTGTGTGGAGTGACGCGGAAAAAGCTGTAGAATCAAGTGTTTAGAGACAAAAACAACAGCCAGGACCGAGCCACGCCATGGGTGGAACGCTACCTCTATTGTAAGCGTCCGCTATAGGCGCTCCGGCGCTGACGATTTAGCTTGCTAATTGCCTGCTCAACTGAGCGGATACTTGAAGGAGGCAAGTGATGTTGGATCGGGTCAAGCGTCGACGTTGGTCGGCTTCGGAGAAGCTAGAGACCTGCGATCAAGCTAGGGTACCAGGTGTTTCAGTGGCGCAAGTCGCGCGTCGGTATGCGCTGAACGCGACCATGCTCCACGGCTGGCTCAAGGATCTGCGTTTTGGGGGAGGTCCTGGCGGTGATGGAAGAAGTTGACGACTTCTAGACGATTTGCGGCGGGCTAACTTACCCGCAGTGGTGGGACAGCAGACGAATTTGCACCGCATGGTTGAACCGCACCAAGACCCGAGCCCAACGTCAGTTTTTGCTAAAACGCCCCCCAAATTTGCTGAAACGCCCCCAAAAAAAGGTCATTCTGCGCAAGCGAAGCGCAGTCGCAGAATCCATCACGGAACGTCAGCGGCCAAGGCGGGCGGCACCAACTTTGCTTTGGCCCCTGCCGCTGGCTTTGGAGGGGAGGCAATGGCCGCGTGTTGGGTAGATCGTGCCTTGTCGCGACGTTTCACGCAAGTGGGCGCTGCGGGTGATGGATCCTGCGACTTCGCTTCGCTCCGCGCTGGATGACATCGAGTGGAGGTGGAGGGCCAGGTGCTGTTTGCTCAAGGCCAACGCGAGCATTTGAATGGGGGTGACGTCGGTCTTGATCACCAGGCCCGCGCTCCAGTCACCGTCTAGCGCGCACTCCCAATCCAAAGCCCCCAAAATTTTCCCAGTTCTTTCACCCTCCGCCATGGGCTAAGCCCCATCCATGATCCCCGATCCCGACACCCCACAACTCGGCACCTGCTACTATCCTGAACACTGGCCGCAGGAGGTTTGGGCGGAGGATGCGCGGCGTATGGCGGGCTTGGGGCTTGCTTACGTTCGGATCGGCGAGTTTGCTTGGGCGCTGATGGAGCCCGAGGCGGGGCGGTACGATTGGGCTTGGTTGGACCAGGCGATTGCGACCTTGGGCGCGGCGGGGTTGCGTGTGGTTTTGTGCACGCCGACGCCGACGCCGCCCAAGTGGTTGACCGATGCGCATCCCGAGGTGCTGCGGGTCGGCGCCGATGGGCAGCGGCGGCGCCATGGGTCGCGGCGGCATATTTCGGTCGCGTCCGAGACTTACCGTGGGTTTTCGCGCCGCATTACGACGGCGCTGGTCGATCGCTACGGCACCAATCCCGCTGTGGTGGGGTGGCAGACCGACAACGAGTACGGTTGCCACGACAGCACCTTGTCCTACGGCGCGGAAGATCAGGCAGCGTTTCAGCGGTGGTTGTCGCAAAAGTACGGCACCATCGCAGCGCTCAATGCAGCCTGGGGGACCGCCTTTTGGTCGCAGACCTACGGCGCTTTTGCGGCGGTTGAGGTGCCGAGCCAACTGACGGCGGGCGCCAATCCCGCGCATTGGTTGGATTTTCGGCGGTTCTTTTCCGACATGACGCGCGACTTTAACCGCGAGCAGGTGGCGATTATTCGAGGCGGCTCGCCGCAGCGGTTTGTTACCCACAACTTCATGTTGTTCGAGCGGGGCTTTGACCACTGGGACTTGGCCGAAGATTTGGACTTTGCCGCTTGGGATTCCTACCCGCTCGGCTTCATTCGCCAGGTTCATGAGGTTGCCCCTACCGTGGTCAGCGCGGCGGAGCTGGCGCGCTATGGGCATACGGGTCATCCCGATCTGGTCGCCTTTCATCACGATCTGTATCGCGCCATGGGCAAAGCGCGGGGCGGTGCCGACCAATTTTGGATCATGGAACAGCAGCCTGGGCCCGTCAACTGGGCCTCCTACAACGTCGCCCCGTCGGATCATATGGTCCAGACCTGGACGCTTGAGGGCTTGGCGCACGGCGCGCAGACCGTTTCCTACTTCCGTTGGCGGCAAGCCCCTTGGGCGCAGGAGGTCATGCACACGGGCCTCAACACGCCTTGGTTCGCGTGGGACCGCGCGGGGCGGGAGGTGCAGGCCTTGCGCCCCGACCTGCCCAAGATCCCCACCGTCCGCGCCAGCCTGGACCCCGAAACCACCGTCGGGCTCTACTACGACTATGCGACGGTTTGGGCCTTTGAAGCGCTGGGGCAGGGGGCGGACTTGGACGCGCGCCTCTGGACCTTTGTCTGGTACCAAGCCGCGCGCGAGCTGGGGCTGAATGTCGAGTTCTTCGGCCCCAAAGTTTGGACCGCCGCCAACTTGCGCGCGCTGCGGCTGGTCATATTGCCGTCCATGCTGATCAACCGACCCGATCTGAACGATTTTTTGCTGCGCGAGACGGGCGCGCATCTGGTTTACGGCGCGCGCTCGGGTGCGCTGAGCGAAAACATGTCCTACGCCAAGACCCCGCCCCCCTATTTGCTCGACGGTGCGGGCGTGGCCCTATTTCCAGGTTTGCAAGTTGCGCGCGTGGAATCCTTGCCACCCGAGGCGGGGCTTGAGGTGACTTTGCCGAGCAACGCCACCGTGCAGGCGCAGTCGTGGGCCGAGCATTTGCACCTTGAGGGAACGGCCCTGACGCCCTTTGGTCATATTTCTGCCCAAGGCACAGGACGGCGAAGCGGGCTCGGCCCAGCGGGCGCGCAAGGCCAGCGCGCGACTTACTTGGGCTTTCATCCCGACAAGGCAGGGGCCAAGGCGCTGATCCGTCACTTGGCCCTGGCGCAAGGGATCACTGTCCAGGACCTCGGCCCCGACACGCGCCTGCGCCGCACCGCCGATCAGACCTTCGTCACCAATTTCGGTCAAGACCCGCTCGCCTGGCCTGGGGAGGCTGTGATTGGCGGCTCAGAAATCGCCCCTGGAACGTGCAGCGTCTTTTCGTCCGCGCCGTCAGGGCCTAGATAAGCCGTCATGGAACAAGACTGGTTTAGCGACGCGCCCGCGACGCGCGATATGGCGGCGCAGCTGGTCGCGCAAGCCCGGTGCGCAGGCGCCGATGTGGCCGAAGCGGTGCTGTCCTACGGACGGGAGTCGGGCCTGACATACCGCGACGGCGAAGTTACCGAGCTGGAGCAGGCCGAGAGCCTCGACCTGGGTCTGCGCGTTTGGGTCGGGGATCGGGTTGCCTATCTGTCGGGCAATCAGACCGACACGGCGGGCCTGAAGGACTTGGCCGAGCAAGCGGTGGCGCGCGCCAAGCTGTTGCCCGCGGCCCCGCACACGGACTTGCCGCAGCACCCCGACACGCCGACCCGCACCCTGGAGGTGGACACGAGCGAACCCGATCTGCCGACCCTGATCGCCCGTGCGACCGATCTATACGACACCGCCATGGCGCGCACGGGCATCGTCAACTCCGACGGCGGCCAGGCGGGTTGGGTCAAGGGGCGCACCGCGCTCGTGGCGTCCAACGGCTTGAGCGTGTCGCGCGCCTACAGCCGTTTTTCCCAGGGCCTCAGCGTTGTGGCGGGCGGGGACGGCGCGCAGGTACGCGCGCACGACTTTAGCACCGCCACCCACGACGCGGACGTGCGTGCCGCTGACGCGCTTGTTCAGCGCGCGACCGACCGCGCCCTCGCCAAGGTCGGCGCGCAGCCCGTGGCGAGTTTCGCTGGCGACGTGGTGTTCGACGCGCCCATGGCCAAGTCGCTGATCGCCGGTTTCCTCGGCGCCATCAATGGCGCGGCCATCGCCAAGGGGCAGAGCTTTTTGAAGACCGCGCTGGGACACGCCTTGTTCGCGCCCGAAGTCTCGATTGTCGATGATCCGTCCCTGCCGCGCGGGCTCGCCTCGCGCGCCATCGACCGCGAGGGCCATGTGCCCGAAGTGCTGGACTTGGTTCGCGGCGGGGTCTTGCAGACTTGGCTGCTGGACCGGCGCAGCGCCGCGCTCCTATCCCTGCAAAGCAATGGCCGCGCCAGCCACGCGGGCGGCGGTACTTTGGTGCCCGCGGCGACCAATGTGCGGGTCAGCGGTGGGCAGGGCAGCCAGGCGGACCTGATCGCGGGGGTCGCGCGCGGCTTGCTGGTCACGGACATGATGGGCGCGGGGCTGAACCCTTTGACGGGCGACTATTCGCGCGGGGCCGAGGGGTTTTTGATCGAGAACGGCCAAATCGGCGCGCCCGTGCAGGCCATGACGGTGGCGGGGGACATGCGCGCCATGTTCGCGCGCTTGGTCCTGGCCGACGACACGGACCGTAACGGCAGCTTGCATTGCCCCTCGTTCCTCGTGCCCGACCTGCAAATTGCGGGTCGGGGCTAGAGGGCCATCGTTCCTGAGGCCACACCGCCGACATGACCTGGCTGCGGCTCTACTCTTGGGTGACCTGGCTGGCCTTGCCGCTGTTTTACCTCCTCTTGCTGCGGCGGCGCTGGATGGGCAAGGAACTGCCGTTTCGCATGCGCGAACGGCGCGGCATCGCTACGAAGCAGCGCGCCGACGGGCCGCTGATTTGGTTCCACGGCGCGTCCATCGGCGAAACCCTGTCGATCCTGCCGCTGGCAACTCTCATCCTGGAGGCCCATCCCCGCGCGGAGGCGCTGATCACCAGCGGCACGCTGGCCTCGGCCAACCTAATCGCCGACCGCTTGCCCGCACGCGCGCAGCACCAGTTCTTGCCGCTGGACCATCCGTACTGGGTCCAGCGGTTTCTGCGCACCTGGCGGCCCAGCGTCGGGATCTGGGCCGAATCCGAAGTTTGGCCCAACCTGGTGCGCCAGTGCCAGGCCCAAGGCATCCCCCTGCACTTGGTCAACGCGCGCCTTTCGATCCTATCCTTCCGCCGTTGGCGCGCCCGTCCCTCCGCCGCCTATAGGCTGTTCTCGTCCTTCGCCAGCATCATCGCCCAAAGCCAGGAGGATGCGGAACGCTTTGCCGCGCTCGGCGCCCAAGCCCCCGTCAACGGCGGCAACATTAAGTTCGCTGGGCAGCCCTTGCCCGCGGCCAAGACCGAAGTCGATAGCTGGCGCGCGGCCTTCGCCGACCGCCCGACCTGGTTCGCCGCCAATACCCACCCAGGCGAGGAAACGCAGGTGTTGAAGGTCCATGAGGCCTTGAAGCGACGCTACCCCAGCCTAGTCACCATCATCGCCCCGCGCCACATAGAACGCGTGCCCGAGGTGCAGACCAAGGTGCTGCACGACCATACCCATGCGCTCTATTCGGAAGGGGCCGACATGATCGCGGGGCACTCGATCCTGCTGGTCGACCGGCTCGGCGTCTTGGGGCCGCTGTACCGCACGGCGCGGATTGCTTTGGTCGCCGGCTCGCTGGTGCCCGATATCGGCGGCCACAACCCCATCGAACCCGCGCGCAACGGCGCCGCGGTGCTGGTCGGCGGCCATATGGACAACCAGTTGGACTTGGTCGATCTGTTCATCAAGGCCGACGCCGCGATCCAGATTTCGGACTCCGCTTCGCTTCTCGACGCCGTCGAGTTCTTGCTGTCGGATCAAGAACGGCGGCGAGAGTTGCAGGCCCGCGCCTACGACTTGGTCCAATCGCAGGCCGACGTGCTGCGGCTTTACACCAACGCGCTGCTGCCCAAAGTTGCGGAGGCGATCCTAAGGGCGGAAACGCCGCCGCGACCAGAACTTGCCCCGCCGTCTGGCGGCGGCACGGGCGCGGGCCGTCCCTTCTGGTGGCAAACCCGCAGCCTGATCGCCTGGGCCTTGCTGCCCCTGGGCCTGGTCTATGCGGGCCTAGACCTGGTCAATCGCTTGATGCACCGCGCGCGCGCCGCGCCCGTGCCCGTGATCTGCGTCGGCAACCTGACCGTCGGCGGCTCTGGCAAAACCCCTGTCACCCAAGCCCTGGCGCGGCTGCTGATCGACCGTGGCCTCCAACCCGCCATCGTCTCGCGCGGCTACGGTCGCCGAAGCCGCGCCGCCCTGCGCGTCGATCTCGCCGTTCATACCTGGCAAGACGTCGGCGACGAACCGCTGCTCCATGCGCGCCTATGCCCGACCTACGTCGCCGCCGACCGCTGGACCGCCGCAACTCAAGCCGCGCAGGCGGGCGCGCATGTGGTGCTAATGGACGACGGGTTGCAGCACTACCGCCTGGCCAAGGACCTGGTGATCGAGGTTCGGCCCGCCCGCGATGGTCTCGGCAACGGGTTTCCCTTGCCCGCCGGACCCCTGCGCCAGTGGTTCGGCCTAGGCCAGGGCGCGGCGGACCTGCGCCTCACCGTCGGTCAAGACGCCCAAGTCGAAGCCGCCTTGCCCCGCAACTGGCCCGCCGACAACCGCCCCATCGGCGCCTTCTGCGGCATCGCCGACCCCGCCAAGTTCCAAGCCACCTTGGCCGCGCTGGGCCTTGCGTTGGACTGGTTTCAAGCCTTCCCCGATCACCATGCTTTCACACCGTCGGAGCTGGCGCATCTGCACGCCCAGGCCCAAACGCACCGCCTGTTGACAACTGAGAAAGATTGGGTGCGCTTGCCGTCCGAGTTGCAAACCGAGGTCCAGGTGGTTAGCTATACTGTGCGGTTGGTTGATGCAGAGAGGATTTGGCGGAAACTAACAACCACTTTGGGCGACATGGAGGGATAGGGGCGGCGCAATGAACGAGCGCGATAAAATCCAACTAATTGATAGAGCGCTTTGTGGTGCGGTTGATACGATGGTCGGCGGGCTTCCTGGCTTGGCTCAGGCGGTTAAGGACGCTGGTCTTGTTTCGACGATAAGTTGGATCTACAAAAGCTGCAAACGAAAACCCTTTTGGAGCGGCCTTATTGAAAGGGTGTCGGCAGACCTATCGAGCCAAGACCTGAAGCTTCTCCGCGAACAAGTTTCGACCTTCTTGGAGTTCCTTGAGCACCCAGGTGCGAAAGCAATAGCAGCCCGTCAACGCGAGGCGGCAAAGCGCGGCCAACCGATCAGTTGCGCCCAAATTTACGCACAATGGGCACGGGAACAGGTCGAGCAAGCTGGCGCTAAACTGGACGAGGCGGCTCAATCTCTCGCCCTGCGTTTGACTGGCACAATTGGACAGGAAATTAGCCAACTCTCCCCCAAGGAAGCGGAGATTCAGAGCGCGCATCTGGTCCATCTGGCCCTTTCGACCGATCAAATCACTGAACAATTAAAACAAATTGAAATCCATCTGGACAATCAGGCACGGCTGCCGCTGACCAGCCCTAAACCCCGAAGTTGGAACCAGGGATTTAGTCCGATCTATGGCTTAGAGTATTCAGATCGATTGTCCGACTTTGCAGGCCGCGTGGACGAGTTGGCCGCAGTGCGGGCATTTTTGGATGATGACGCCCCGTTGGCTTGGTGGCAAATTTCTGGGGAAGGCGGGCAAGGAAAGAGTCGGCTGGCCTTGAAGCTAGTTAAAGACCTGGAACTCCCTTGGCAGGCGGGGTTTTTGTTTTTCGACGAAGTAGACACTTGGCGCGCTAGGCTCGCCGTTTCAGAACTTCATGAGCCTACTCTAATCGTCATCGATTATATTTCGGGTTTTCCAGAAAAAACGCGATTGTTGCATAGTATCGTGAAGAGATTTTCTGATCCACGCTGGAATCGAGGGCATAAGTTGCGATTGCTGATCATTGATCGAGACCCGTTGCCCAGCTTAGAAACGAAAGAAAGCCTGCGGCCCAATCTTAATTCCACCTGGTTGCATGTCCTCGATGAGCGGCAGTGTGATGACCTAATCGCAAAAATGTATAGCCAGTGCGACCCTTGCTTGACCCTTGAACCTATGAAAGGGGAAACGCTGTTTAAGATCGCCCAGAGTTGGCGCAAGCGCGTGGGGCTCAGCCCCATACCTTGGGAGACATCTGAACCGTTTATAGCGACGTTAAACAGCGATATGGGCCTGCGTCGCCCTCTATTCGCAATGATATTGGCTCTGATCTTTGACGCTGACGCGACCGCAGAGGAAGAGAGAGAATCGCCCGCCTTCATGGAGGAGCTTTTGCACAAGGCGTTTGCGCTGCAACAGCGGCAGTGGGGGGAGGGATCAAACCCAAATGACCAAGGTGCTGACCGATTGGCCGTCTTGGCAACTTTTTGCGGACGTTTTGAGTTGAGACAATTCCACGACCTTGGCATTGATCCTAAATTTTACGGCCTGACGGCAGATTGTGCCAATAATCGCGCTAGGCTTACCGCAGCCTATAAACGATTGGGACGAACGGTCGAGGCCCAGGTCGACAAAACGGATCCGCCCCTTGAGGGTCTAACGCCTGACATTTTAGGCGAGTACTTTGTTCTAAACTGGATAGAGGAACAGAAAGCTGCTTCACTCTTTGACCAATCGGGCATAGAGAACATCCAGGCGCTGTTGGTCGATTGCTGTAAGGTCAATTCGGTCGCGGCGTTGGCAACGCTGGTGCGGGCATGGCAGGACTTTAGGGGAAGTGATAGACTCAGGCTCGCCCTTGAAACCTTGCAAGAACACTGGCCAGCCTTGACCTCCGTTGGCTTAATCGCGGCAAGCCAGGCTGGTCTTCATACTCTGCTAAAAGTGCAAGTTAAGCGCGACGAGGAGATAAATGGGCACTTGCTGCTGATCGGCGCGGCGCTGGGCCATATTGAGGTGGTTCAAGTCATGCTTAAAAATGGGGCTAGTCCAACTTGGATCCATAAGTCTTCTGGAATATTCCCCTTGTTGATTGCTGCTCAAAACGGTCATACTGATGTTGTGAACGCACTGTTAAGGCATGGCGCGAACCCAAACCAAGTAGAGCCCAGGCAAGGCGCCTTCCCCTTATTGATCGCTGCAATTAACGGTCATGTTGGAGTTGTAAAAGTACTGTTGGATTCGAAAGCCAAGGCGAACCAAGTTAATTCAAGGAACGGTGCCTTCCCGTTGCTGATGGCGACTCAGTGCGGCAATTCAGACCTTGTTCATGTCTTGTTAGATAGGAGTGCGGACTCAAACCAAGTTAATTCAAAAAACGGCGCCTTTCCGCTACTTGTGGCCGCTCAGGAAGGTTATGATAACGTTGTCAGGGCTTTGTTAGACAAGAATGCGGAACCGAATAAAATTGATCCTGGGCAAGGTGTATTCCCGCTACTTGTTGCCGCTGAGCATGGTCATGTTGGTTCCGTCAAAGCACTGTTGGAAAAGAACGCAAAGCCAAACCAAGTTAACTCAAAGAGCGGTGCATTTCCTTTGTTGATTGCAGCTCAGAACGGTCACATTGACGTTGTCCGCCCTTTGCTATGCAAGAAAGCCGATCTGGACAAAGTCGATCCCATATATGGTTATTTCCCTTTACTATTGGCGTCTTATCATGGGCATACTGAGGTCGTTCAGGCCCTTTTGGACAAAAACGCTGACCCAAACCAAGTTAACGCCACGAATGGAGCTACCCCCTTATTGGTGGCGGCTCAGAACGGTCATCTTGAGATCGTTATGGCCTTGCTGAGCAAGGGTGCCGAATTGGAGAAGGTCGACTTTAGAACGGGCAATACTCCTTTGCTAACTGCGTCGCAGAGTGGCCATTTTGACGTGGTTCAGGCGTTGCTTGAAAAGGGGTCCAAGCCAGACGAAGCTAACCTAAGGACTGGCGTCTTTCCTTTATTGATGGCTTCTGGGGGTGGACATGTCGAAGTTGCCCAGACTTTGTTGGATCAGGGCGCAGACCCGAACCAAGTTGAACCTGGAACAGGCGCATTCCCACTACTACTTGCGTCTCAGAATGCTCATGTTGAACTTGTTAAAGTTCTGTTGAATGAAAGAGCAAACCCCGATCAGGTTTTAACTAACCACGGCGTATTTCCTTTGCTGATCTCTGCTGAAAAAGGTCATATTGATGTTGTCGAGGTTTTGTTGGACAAGAATGCCGAACCGAATATGGAAAATACAAAAAACGGCACTTTCTCTTTGCTTATGGCCTCTCAGAACGGACATCTTAATGTTGTCCATGCCCTGTTGAACAAGAACGCCGAACCGAATAAAATAAACAGAAGAAACGGCGTTTTCCCATTGCTTATGGCGTCTCAGGATGGTCATGTTAGTGTTGTCCATGCTTTGCTGAACAATAACGCCAAACCTAACATGGTAAACACAAGAAACGGCTCGTTCCCATTGTTAGTTGCATCCGAAAACGGTCATGCTGAAGTTGTTCAGGCTTTATTGGACAAGAATGCGGAACCGAATAAAGTAAACGCAGCAAACGGCAGTTTCCCGCTGCTTGTTGCGTCTCTGAACGGTCGTTTTGATGCGGTGCGGATCTTACTAAAAAATGGAGCTGATCCCAATAAGATTGATCCTGGACAAGGCGGATTCCCTTTGTTGCTAGCGGCCGAGAGCGGACATGTTGACGTTGTTCAAGTCTTATTAGACAAAGATGCAGACCCAAACGAAGTAAACCCAAGGAACGGCACATTTCCTTTGCTGATGGCGTGTCAGAATGGTCATTTTGACGTTGCTCTGGTTTTGTTGGATCAGGGAGCAGACCCAAACCAGGTTGAGTCCAAAACGGGCGCATTTCCGTTACTTATGGCGTCTCAGGGTTGTCATGTTGCGATCATTGAGCTTTTGTTGGCGCGGGGGGCGGAGGCTGGGGCGGCTACGTATCACGGAGTTACGGCGATCAATGCCGCAAAGCAGGAGGGGCACCAGGAAGTGGTGGACCTGCTAATTGCGGCGGGCACCAAAAAGACTTAGGGCCTGGGCCTCAATTTACTTGCTTGCTCAGCCAGCTACTCACGCGCAGGCAAAGGCAACAGCGCAACATCAAGCCGCAAATCGGGACCCAGGTTGAGCCGCCAGTCGAGGTGGGGACCCGTGGAGCGGCCTGTTGACCCGACCGAGCCGATGATCTGACCCCTTTGCACCAGTTGCCCTGGCGCGACCGTGATGGTCAGCATATGGAGGAAGGAGGAGGTGAGGCCGTAGCCGTGATCGACGATCACCAGCCCGCCCGCGAAGTAGTTGTTCGGTTGGACCAGCCGCACCACCCCTGTGGTCGGGGCGCGGATGGCGGTGCCTTCGGGCGCGGCCAAGTCGATGCCCCAGTGCGGCTGACCGCGACGGCCATTGTAGATGCGGTCGCTGCCGTAGACGCCCGTGATGGTGCCCTTGACGGGCCAGACCCATCCATCGTCGAAGAAGGGATAGTTGGTGTCGGCGCTGCGCGCGGCGCGGGTTTCGCGCCGCTCTCGATTGATTCGCGGCACTTCGGAGGCAGGAGGGTCGATCAGCGCGGGGTCGATGCCGTCGATGTGCTGCACGGCGTAGCGACGCTGGGCGACATCGAGGGTGCGGGTGGTGAGCTTGCCCGAGGGCCAGCGCACCATCAGGTCCGCCTGCGGCCCCGCGTCGCGGGCAAAGCCGATCAGGAAGCGACCATCGTCGAAGACGGGCACCTCGCGCCCCTGCAAGGCCACGAGAGCGTCGGGGCTGACGGTGCCGACCACCAGGCCGCCCTGCTGCATCTGCCCCTCTAGCACCAAGCGTTCGGCCTGGCCTTCGCGTCGGCCACAGCCCGCAATCCCGAGGACGACGAGGCTCAAGCATAGGAAGCGACGCACGATCATGGGCGCGGCGGCGGCGCGGCGGCACCGATGACGTGCGCGGGGCCATCGTGGAATTGCAGGGCGTAGGGCTGGCCCGCGCCCATGTCCGTCGCGCGCGTCACCATCTGGCCCTGCGCGTCCTGCACCGTCACCCAGCCTTGCGCGCGCAAGGCCTCGCGCGCGCCATGGTGGGCCTGAAGTTGGCCGAACAGACTGTCGATCAGTTGCGCCGCCTGGGCCAGCTGGCGCTGGCAGGCGCGGCGCAGGCGGGGGCGGGCCTCGAGGCCACGCAAGGTGTCAGCCTTGGCGCGCAGGGTCTGCGCGGGGGAGGGCAGGGCGGCGGCAACTTGGCGCAGGCGTGCGGCGGCTTGCTGGGGAACGGTGCGGGCGCTTTGCTGCACCCGTGCCAGCGCCGTGTCCAGGTCTTGAGCGGCGCGGTGCAGCAAGGCCTGCGGGTCGGTCAAAGCGCGGCTGACATCATCGAGGCCTTGCCCCGCCAGGCGCACCTGCGCCTGAACCCCGCGCGCCAGCCGCTGGTCTTGATCCTGGACCGTGTGCAGCAAGTCGGCGCGCACGGGCACCGCGAATTCGGCGGCGGCGGTCGGCGTCGGCGCGCGGCGGTCGGCGACGAAATCGAGCAACGTCGTATCGGTTTCGTGACCGATGGCGGAGATCAGGGGGATCGGGCAGGCTGCGGCGGCGCGCACCACCGCCTCCTCATTAAAGGCCCACAAGTCCTCCAAAGAGCCGCCGCCGCGCGCGACGATCACCACATCGGGGCGCTGGTCGGCGGGCAGGGCGGCAAAGCCCGCGATGGCGCGCGCCACCTGCCCCGCCGCTGTCGGCCCCTGCACCAGCACGGGCCAGAGCAGCACAGGCAAAGGAAACCGACCCTGCACCCGATGCCAAATATCGCGGATCACGGCGCCGTTCGGCGACGACACCACGCCGACGCGGCGCGGCAGCAAGGGCAGGGGGCGCTTGCGCGCCGCGTCAAACAGCCCCTCGGCCATCAGCGCCTTGCGCCGATCTTCCAGTAGTTTGAGCAGCGCGCCTTCGCCCGCCAACTCGACCTGATCGATGACCAACTGGTACTTGGACTGGCCTGGGTAGGCCGTGACCTTGCCCGTGGCGATTAGGTCCATGCCTTCGGTGATTTGAAACGGGAAGCGCGCGGCAACGCCCTTCCACGCCACGGCGTCGATCACGGCGCGCGCATCTTTTAGCGCCAGGTAAAAGTGGCCCGAGCGGGCCAGGGTGGTGCGGGAGACTTCGCCGCGAATCCGTACCTGCTCAAACCGCTCTTCCAAGGTCCGCTTCACGTCGCCCGAAATTTGGCTGACGGTATAGACGGGAACATTGCTGGCGGCACCGGACATGGGGCCGCTCTAGCCGCTTTGGGGTAGGGATCAAGCGACGGCGGGAAACTTTCGGAAAATTAATCTATCCGCGCCAAGACCTGCTAATACCTACAACTATGCGGATTTTATTGATTGGCGGCGGCGGGCGCGAACACGCTTTGGGCCGCAAAATCATGGCCGACGCGCCAGAGACCGAGCTGCACAGCGCCCCAGGCAATCCAGGCCTCGCCGCCTTGGGGGCCTGCCACGAGGTCGGGGCGGGCGACGTGGCGGGCTTGGTCGCCCTCGCGACGGGCTTGCGGCCTGACTTGGTTCTGGTCGGTCCCGAGGACCCGCTGACCCGAGGCTTGGTCGATGCCTTGCGCGCTCGATCTATTCCCGCGTTTGGCCCTGACCAGATCGGCGCGCAGTTGGAGGCGTCCAAGTCGTTCGCCAAAATGGTGATGGCGGAGGCGGGCGTGCCGACGGGGCGCTTCCAACGCTTTGAACAGGCGACCGAGGCCGAGGCCGCCTTGGACGATTGGCCCGAGCGGGTGGTGATCAAAGCCGACGGTTTGGCCGCGGGCAAGGGTGTGGTCGTTTGCGATACCAGAGCCGAGGCGCGCGCGGCGCTCGCGACGCTGGCCCCGCTCGGCCAACCGCTGCTGATCGAAGAACGCTTGCAAGGGCCCGAGCTCTCGCTGTTCGCCTTGGTCAAGGGCGAGACCATCGTGCCGCTGACGACGGCGCAGGACCATAAGCGCGTCGGTGAGGGCGATACGGGCCCCAATACGGGCGGCATGGGCGCCTACAGCCCCGCCATCGTGCCCGCCGATTGGACCCTCGACGGGTTGATCGACCTAACGGTCCGTCCCGTTGCGCGGGCCATGGTCGCGCGCGGTACGCCGTTCTGCGGCGTCCTGTTCGTTGGGCTCATGCTGACGCCCGCGGGGCCGCGCGTTCTCGAATACAACGTGCGCTTCGGCGACCCCGAATGCCAGGTACTCATGGCCCGCCTCAAATCGCCGCTAGTCCCTCTAATCCAAACGCTCCTGCGCGGAACGACCCCCCAGGTCGCCTGGCACGACCGCGCGGCCATGACGGTCGTCCTGGCCACGGCGGGCTATCCTGGCGCTTACGAAACGGGCCACCCTATCGACCTGCCCGCCCAGACCCCAAGCCAAAGCCACCTGATCCACGCGGGCACGCAGTTGCAAGATGGACACCTCAAAACCGCAGGCGGCCGCGTCCTGAACGCCGTTGGCCAAGGCCCGACCCTATCAGCCGCGCGCACGGCGGCCTACGCCCTCGCCGATCAAGTTCAATGGCCCGGCAAGGTCTATCGTCGCGACATCGGCTGGCAGGCGCTTTCCAACGCATGACCCTGGGGACAAGGTCGTTGCGCTCGGCGCACAATGATGCTGTTCTTCTGCAATGTTCGGGCGCAAATTGGTCGCGTGGCGCGCCTTGCCATGCCCAGGATCAAGGCGGACCTAAGGGTCATTGAAACCAAGACCCAGCAAGGCTTGCTATGGTCGGGGCGAGAGGATTCGAACCTCCGGCCTCTGCCTCCCGAAGGCAGCGCTCTACCAGGCTGAGCTACGCCCCGCGACCGTGGGAGCGGCCTAGGCGAAGGGGGCGGGTCGATCAAGCCTGTTTTAGGAAGGTGAACGTGGCCGCGTCCGATAAGTCGGCAGCGAAGCGATAGCCAGCAACTGCGAACGCCTTGAGTTCGTCTAGGGTCTGGGCGCCGCAGGTGACCAGATAGCGGGCCATGAGGCCGCGGGCGCGTTTGGCGTTGAAGGAAATGATGGTCGGCTTGCCCTGGCGCAGCTCTTTGAACTGGCAGGTTAGGACGGGCAAGGTCAGCGCCTTGCGATCCACGGCCTTGAAGTATTCTTGGCTCGCCAAGTTGACGACGTGGGTCGCGCCCGTGCGGGCGGCGGCGGCATTGATGGCGTGCGCGATCTTGCTGCCCCAGTAGGCATAGAGGCTGCTGCCCGCCGCCGTTTCGATCCCGAGTCCCATTTCTAAGCGGTACGCCTGGATCAGATCCAAGGGGCGCAGCAGACCGTAGAGGCCCGAGAGGATCCGGAGTTGGTCGTTGGCGCTCAGAACTTGCTCGGGCGTCAAGGACGCCGCGTCGAGGCCTTGATAGACGTCACCGTGAAAGGCGAAGAGGGCGGCTTGCTGCTCGCCTTCGCCTTGGTCTGCGTCGCCCATATGGAAGGCCTGGTAGCGGGCGTAGTTGAGCTGGGCGAGCGCATCCGAGAGGTTCATGCGCCGCGCGATGTCGCAGACCTGCCAGGCGCGCGCGGTCTGGATCAGCGCATGAGTTTCGTCTTTGAACTGGGGCTGTGTGAGGGGGCCGTCGGGGCGCGGGCCGCTGAGGTGCATTTTTTTTGCGGGCGAGAGCAGGGCGAGGAACGACATGGCCTTCACTTGGTCGCAGATTCGTGGGAAGGCAAGCGCATGATCGATCCGTTTTTGCGCAACCTCATTGCGGAGGCGCGGGCCTGCGCCCTTAAGTATTGGACCCAGGGCTTCGAAGTTGCGACCAAACCCGATCGCACTTTGGTCACCGAGGCCGACCGCGCGGTCGAGGCCCTGATCCGCGCACGCCTGACCTCGGCCTTTCCCGCGGACGGCATTTACGGCGAAGAACAGGGGGCCGAACGGCTGGACGCGGGGCGCGTTTGGGTGATCGACCCCATCGACGGCACCCAAGCCTTTGTCCTGGGCGTTCCCGTGTTCGCGATTTTGATCGCCCTGGTCGAGGGCGCGCAGGTGGTGCAGGCGGTGGCGGACTTCCCAGCCATGGACGTCCAGGTCAGCGCCGCCAAGGGCCAGGGCGCGCTGTTCGCAGGTCGCGCCGCCCAAGTCAGCACCTGCCAGGACTTGCGCGCGGCCACACTGAGCGCCACCAGTACCACCATGTTTATTGGCGCCGACAAGGCTCGGTTCGAGGGGCTGGTTGCGGCGACGAACGCCGTCCGCTACGGCCTCGACGCCTTCGGGTTTTGCACCTTAGCGCGCGGGCGCGTCGATCTGGCCGTCGAAGCTTGCCTCAAGCCATACGACTATCTGGCCCCGAGCCTGATCGTGGCCGAAGCGGGCGGCCGCATGACCGACTGGGCGGGGGCGCCGCTGACGCTCGCGAGCGACGGCAAAGTGGTCGCCGCCGCAACGCCCTCGCTGCATCGGGCGGCGCTGCACGCGCTGCAGTGCGCTCATCCTGGCGGGTCGATGACATAGCCTTCCCCCCGCACGGTGCGAATGGGGTCCGTCTCGCCCTTTTTGGTCAGTTGCTTGCGCAAGCGGCGAATATGGACATCGACGGTGCGCACATCGGCCTCGCTGTCGGGGCCCCAAACGCGATCGAGCAGGCGCTCACGGCTTTGCACCGTCCCCGCTTTGGCCATCAAGCGGCCAAGCAAGCGGAACTCTGTGGGGGAGAGCTTCAGCTTTCGGCCCTGGTGGTAGGCCAGAACCGCGGCGGGGTTGTAGACCAGCGCACCCAGGTCCATGCCCTCGCCCGCCTGGTCGGGGTAGGCCCGCCGCAGCACCGCGCGCAGGCGGGCGATCAGTTGCACCACCGAAAACGGCTTGGTGATATAGTCGTCGGCACCGGCCGCCAGCGCCCGAACGACATCGGCCTCGGCGTCGCGGGCGGTGACCATGAGGATCGGCGTTTGCCGCAGCGCGCGGTCCTTGCGGATCGCCTTGCAGAGCGATAGCCCCGAAAGCCCTGGCAAGTTCCAGTCGAGCAGCAGCGCCTGCGGGGGATCGGCCTTGGCTTGGTCCAGGGCTTCCTGCCCGTCGCCGATCACCGTGACGGCAAAGCCCGCAGACTCCAAATTGTAGGCCAAAAGGGTCTGCAAGGCGGGCTGATCCTCCACGACAAACACGCGCACGGCCTGGGGAAGGGGCTTGGCAGTCACGGAAGAGGAGTTGGGGGCTTAGCCAAAGCTGCCGCTCAAGTAGGCCCGGGTTTCCTGTTCCTGCGGGCTGGCGAACAAGGTCCTGGTCGGGGCCATTTCGACCAAATCGCCCTTGTAGAAGAAGGCCGTGTCCGCGGACACCCGCTGCGCCTGCGCCATCGAATGGGTGACGATGATCAGCGTATAGGTCCGCGCCAGATCGCCGATCAGCGCCTCGATAGTGGCGGTGGCGATGGGGTCGAGGGCCGAGCAGGGCTCGTCCATAAGCAAAACCTCAGGTTCCGTCGCGATGGCGCGGGCAATGCACAGGCGTTGCTGCTGCCCGCCCGACAGGCCCAGGCCAGGGTCGCGCAAGCGGTCCGCAACCTCGGCCCACAGGCCTGCGCGCGTCAGGGCTTGTTCGACCCGATCGTGCAGTTCGGTTCGGTTGCGGCACAGCCCATGGATGCGAGGGCCGTAGGCGACGTTTTCGAAGATCGATTTGGGGAAGGGGTTGGGTTTTTGAAAGACCATGCCGACCCGCTGGCGCAGCGCGACCACGTCGGTCTCAGGGCTGTTGACGTCCTGCCCATCCAGGTCGATTTGGCCCGTGACTTGGGCGGTTTCGATCAAGTCGTTCATGCGGTTGAAGCAGCGCAGAAAGGTCGATTTGCCGCAACCCGAGGGGCCGATGAAGGCCGTGACCGCGCGGGCCTTGATCGCCATCGAAACATCGCGCAGCGCGGGCGCGCCGCCGTAACTAACACTGACCTTGCGGCATTGAATGGGGCTGGGGTGCATAGGGCGGGTCCTCTATCCTTGCCGAGATCTGGCAATGCGGCCACGAATGAAGGAGGCCAAGGCGTTCATCGACAAAACCAAACTGAGCAGAACGATGATGGTCATATAAGATCGTGAGACCATCTGCTGATCGCCGTCCATAAAGCGGCGGAAGTACGAAATCGCGGTGGGTAGCGCGGGGGAGGGGTCTTCCAGGCACAAGAGCCCCGCCTGGCAGGTCGTCACCTCGGCGGCGACCATGCCGATTACCACCAGCGGCGCGGTTTCGCCGATGGCCTGGGCGACGCCGATGATAACGCCCGTCAAGATCCCGGGGAAGGCGTAGGGCAACACAAAGCGGAAAATGGTCTGCATCTTGGTTGCGCCGATGCCGTAAGCCGCCTGCTGGAACGAGGGCGGGACCGCCAGGAGCGCCGCGCGCGATGTGACCACGATGGTCGGCAGGGTCATGAGGCTTAAGATCAGGCCCCCAACAATCGGCGTGGCTAGACCTGTATCGAAGATGAAGATCGGCCCCCAGGCTTGCACAAAGATCGCGAGCCCCATGAGGCCGAACACGATGGACGGGACCGAGGCCAAGTTGTTGATGTTGATTTCGATCACCGTCGTGACCCAGCCCCAAAGGCCCTTGCGGGGGGCAAAAAACTCCAAGAAAATGCCCGAGCCGACGCCAACGGGCAGCGCCACCACGACCACGATCAACATCATGAGCAGCGAGGCCTGGATGGCGGGGCCGATGCCCGCGAGGACGCGCTGGCTTTGCGGATAGGCGTTGGTCAAGAACGACCAGTTCCAGACGCGGCGGACCGCGTCCCGCTCGCGCAGCCGATCCAGAACCGAGCGCTGAAAGGGCGAAAGCCGCGACAGAGGAATCTGGCCCGTGCCATCGACCAGCAGGCGCTCAAAGCCGCGCAGATAGGCGTCCGCATCGGTCGAAAAGGCCAAGGCGTAGGTGCCCGTGGTGCCTGCCAGGTCGGGATTGCCCTCAAATCTCGCCTTGAAGTAGGGCCCTGGGTCGATGAACAAGGCGCCAATCTGCCCCGCGTAGCTTGCTGGAACGGGCGCGCGACCGCGGGTCCGCGCGGTCAAATCTGCGGGCTGGACCCCCGTCAAGCGCTCGACGGATTGGACGATCTGCGGGTCGTAGGCGTTGCGGCTGCCGATCAGGGCGTCGATCACCAGCGGGCGGGTTTCGACCCGCACCTGCCGCACGGCCAAGGGACCAGGGGCCGTGGTGGCAAAGGCGGGACCGTCTTGATAGAGTGCGTCGGCGTCGGGGTAGCGAATATCAACGCTGATTTCCGCGCGCTTCCAACTCATTTTCGCGCCGTCGATCACGTCCCAAAACAGGGCGACCAGGATCAGGGCCACGAACGCCAGCACCGCCCCAGATACGCCCGCAAGCACCCGGTCCCAGGCTTTGCGGCTGGCAATGCGCCTGGCGGGGCGCGTGGCGGCGGGGTTCGTCATAGCCATCGCCTATTCGTACCGCGCGCGGAAGCGACGGACCACATAGATGGCGGCGAGGTTCAGCACCAAGGTCAGCATGAGCAGAACCAGCCCGATGGTGAAGGCCAAATAGACAACGCCCGTGCCTTCGGAATCTTCCGCGCCGCCAAACCGATTGGCGATGATGACGGTGGCGGTGGTTTGCGAGGCAAGCGGGTTGAAGGTCAAGACGGCATTGGGCGTGGCCCCAGCGGCGACAAACACGATCATGGTCTCGCCGATGGCGCGGGAGACGGCCAGCAAAATACCGCCGACAATGCCCGGCAAGGCGGCGAAGAACTGCACCCGGAACAGCGATTCCGACTTGGTGGACCCCAACGCCAAAGCCCCGTCCCGCATCCCCTGGGGCACCGCAGCGAGCGCGTCTTCGGTGGTCGAAGAAATGAAGGGAATCAGCATAAAGCCCATGACCATGCCCGCCACCAGCGCCATGCGCCGTTGCGGCGTTTCCAGCGGCAGCCAGTTGTACACGTCGCGGACCCACTGGATCGAATGCTGCTCAAAATAGATAAAGCCCGATTGGATAAAGGGGGCGACGGCCAAAAGGGCGAAGTAGCCGTAGACGATGGTGGGAATGCCCGCCAAAATCTCCAGCGTCGGTTTGGCGACGGCCTTGAACCTGCGGCTGGAAAACTGGCTGACAAAAATAGCGGCGAGCAGACCTAAGGGGACCGAGACGAGCAAGGCGATGGTGCCGATGGCGACGGTGCCGTAGAATATGGCCAGCACGCCGAAGCGGTGGCTCGGTTCCTCGGCGCTATTGGCCGCCCCAGGCTTATAGTCCCAACTGAAAAAATCCCGCAACCAGTGCCAGCGGCGCTGCGCGTCCGAGAGGTCTTGAAAGTGCAAGAAGGCACGGTTGCGCTGGTCGCGCGCGTACTTGCGCTGCAACCGGGCGATTTCCTCCTCAATCAAGGCGGCGCGCGCCTGCTGACGGGCCGCGAAGGCGGTCGCGGATTCCCCAGCGTGCGGTCGCATCGCCGCCAGCACCGCCTGGGTGTCGAGGCTGCCGATCTCATCGCTCAGGCCATAGGTGCGGATGTAGGCGGGGCTCAGGCGCGCGGGCTGATCCTCCAGGCCTTGCTGGGCGATCTGCCGGGTGATGAAGGCCTGGTAGTCTTGCTGGGCCTGCGCGGTTGCGGCGGCCAAGTTGGCTTTGGCCGTGGCCTGGGCCGCCGCGAAGGCCTGGGCGTCGAGCAAGGGATCGATCAATTCGCGGGCAAAGGGCAGCAGGCGGCGAATATCGGCCTCGCGCAGGGTGCCGCCCCTTCGCTGCACATTGGCCACGAAGGCGAGCTGACGCCTGGAAAGGCCGAGATTCGCGGGGCCGCTCGGCAGGCGGACCTGCCATTTGTGCTGGGCACTCTCCACAAACTCTGCGCCCTGGTCGTCGAGGCCAAGGGTCTCCTCTACGACCAACTGCCCGTCCAGCAAAATCGCCCCTGCCGCCCCATAGTCGATGAAGTCGGCGGGCTCGACCGGCTGCGACCAGCGGCGTATGGGGGCCATGTCGATGCCTGCGTAGGCCCGTTGCGCCCAATCGGGCAGGCGCAAGGGGCCGCCGTAGTTGTAGGTTTGTCCAAACCGCACGAAGCCCAAGGTATTGCCAAGCAAGGTGACAATCAGGGCGACCATGGCCATGATGGCGACCAGCGAGGCCAGGGCCAAGAGCGCCAGCGTCGTGCGTTCCTGCACCTGCCGCGCGGGCAAGCGCGGGATTGAGACGAGGGCCGAGCAGGCCAAGCCGATCAGCGCCGCGAGCAAGATCGCCAAAAAGGTGCGCGCGCGAATGCGATCCTCGGCGATCAAGCGCGCCTCGCCCAAACCGTCAAAAAAGTCGAGTGCAAAGCCCGGTTCCAAGCAGGGCGGGGCCAAGCTGAGCGGCCAGTTGGCGGCCATGACCCTTGCCGCCTGCGTGACGCAATCGTCGGCCACTTGCAAGGTATTGCGGAGCTGGCGTTGCGGCGTGCCGCCAAAGAACCCGAGGTCTGCGGCGGGCAGCGCCAAAAACTGTTCGTAGGTCAAGCTCGGGTCCAGGTCGAGTTCGTTGGCCCCGATGGGCGTTTGCAGCCGGGTTGCGATCACCTCGCCCGTGACAGACTTTTCCGCATTGGGCACGTAAGCGCCCAGTCCAACCAGGGCGACCAAGGTTGCGGGCAAAACGGCGACGAAAATGGCGAGCAGGCCGTAAAACCGCGGTTGCGCCCGCAACCCGAAGGCGTTGCGCCCAGGGGCCTGCTGATGCGCCCGCCCGCGCGCCACAGCAAGGCGCGTTGCGGTTAGGTACGGACCCATCATAAAGATGACGACCACAAGACCCAGCAGCAGAATTTGAAACAGCAAGCTCACAGTCGGCGCTCCTCGCCTCGCGGAATCGGGCTATGCGGGTCCATGGCGGGTTGTCGCGTGAAACACAAGCCAGGGGGCGCTAGGCACCCCCTGACAAAATTGGAGTTTTGGGAAGGTGTTCGCCCTACAGGTCGGCGGCCTGGGCTTGCTCGGCGGCGCGTTCTTCGGCGGGCAGGGGGATGAGGCCAACGGCAATCAATTCCCCCGCTTCGCCGATGAAGCGATCCTGCATGTAAAAATTCACGAAATCACGCAGGCCTGGGATCACGTCCAAGTGGGCGTTTTTCACATAGAACCAGAGACGACGCGAAACGGGATAGTCGCCCGAAGCAATGTTCTCGAACGTGGGCTCCACCCCCTCAATCGTCGCGCCTTGCACGCGATCGAGGTTGTTGGATAGGAAGGAATAGCCCGCAATGCCGATCATGCCTGCGGTCGCCGCGATTTCATCGACCATGGCGGCGTCGTTTTCGCTGCCCTCAATATAGGCCCCGCCGATGTCAAAAACGTCGGCGAACGAGTCCACGATGTCTTCGTCGCAGCCTGCTGCTTCAAACCCCGCTTCAACAACCAATTCGGCGAACGCGGCGCGGGTACCCGAGGATTCGGGCGGGCCGAGCACGGTCACGTCGGGCACCTCGCCCTCATAGCCACACTCGGACGCGTCAACCGTCGTCAGAGCAAAGGCCAGGCCTGCGCGGTCCAACTCCAGGGGGGCTTCGTCGACGGAATTGAACAGGGTGATGCCGTCAAAGCCAATGTTCATTTCCGTGTAGCCGCCAGCTTCCTGGCGCGGGATGCCGCCTTGGTCGCACTGGATAAAGCGCTTTTCATTCCAACGCGATGAGGCCCCCGACAAATCAGGATGCTCGGCGCCGATGCCTTTGCAGAAAATCTTGTTGCCCCCGCCCGTGCCAGTCGAAAAATTCGTCGGACGGTCAAACCCCGTCTCGGCGGCGAATTTGTCCATAACGTATTCGGAGAAGGGAAATACGGTGGAGGACCCGACCATATAAATGGTGGACCCCGTGCGCTCTTGCGCGTTGGCGGTCGCCACGGTCGATGCCAAGGCGGTGGTGAGGGTGAGAAGACGAACCATAGTGAGACACTCCTGTTTGGTAGTCACGTTGCGTCGCTCAATCGACGCAAGGGGGGCCATAGGGGCCAATTATGACAAGCCTATGACAGGTCGAGGGGAAGGTGTGGAAAAGATGGCGCGGCGAAGGGCAAAGGCATTTCGCGCCAAGGTGGAAACAGCAGACAAATCCCAGCCCCTTATAGGTTTGCATGTTCCTTAGGGTCGATTGACCTATTCGGCTTCGATCCCGTTCCCCGTCGGCTCGGCGTGCAAAGGCAGAACAAGCGTAAAGCAGGAGCCGTGCCCAGGCGTCGAGTCGATCAAGAGCCGCCCGTGATGGCGCAGCAAGATGTGCTTAACAATGGCCAAACCCAGGCCCGTCCCGCCGTGCTTCGCATCGCGTCCCGCATCGGCGCGGTAGAAGCGTTCGGTCAAGCGCGGCAAATGCTTGGCGGCGATTCCGGGTCCCCGATCTACGACTCGGATCCAAACTTCCTGATCCTCAACGCGGGTGTCCACCTGGATCGTGCTGCCCTCAGGGCTGTAGGCAATGGCGTTTTGCAACAGGTTGGTCAGGGCGGTCGCGAGCGCAACGGGGTCGCCGCGCACCCATGCGCTCGCGCCAGGGGCCTGCCTGAGAATGCTCTGCCGACGGTTCTGGACAGCCTGCGCCAGGGCATCAAGGCTCTGCGCGATCAGCGGTTCGACCGCCAGAACTTCCTGGGGCGGCGCGTCGGTCTGCATTTCGGTTTTCGCCAGGTCTAGCAAGCCGCCGGTTAGGGCGCGCATGCGCGCGGTTTCCTTGGCCATGAGCGGCAGGAAGGTCGGCAGCGCGCTCGGATCGTGTTCCAGGGTTTCGATCAGGCCGGAGAGCGCGGCGACGGGGGTTTTGAGTTCATGGGAGGCATGGGCGATAAAGTCCGTCCGCTGGGTTTGCGAGCGCAGCAGCTCCGTCACGTCGCTCAAGGCGACCAGGACGCGCGCGCCAAAGGGGGACTTGGCCTCAAGGCGTATGAGGCGCACCTGAAAGTCACGGCCTCTTTGATTGCTTGGCTGAACAATCAGCTCGGCGACGGTTTCGGGGTCACTCTTCAGGGTTTTGAGCGCAGTTTTGAGCGGTTTCGCGGGCAAGAAATCGGCCAACTTGCCATCGAACAGATCAGGGCCAAACACCTCGCGCGCTGCGCGATTGGCCCATTTGATCCGCCCTTTGCGGCCCGTGACTTGCAGCAAGGGATCGGGCAGGCGATCAAGTACGTCCAGCTGTTGGCGGATTTGCCCCCGCAGGGCACGACGTTTTGACGCCAAGGAAGGGCGAGGGGGCGGGGCCATGCGTGCCGCGCGACCTGGCCTCAATTGAGCAAAAAAACAAGGGGGGATGCCGAACTCGGGCCTTGACTCGACACAGAAATCCGCCAGTTTTGGGAGGACCCCTGAAAGACAAATCCCTTGTAGAGCCCATGTCCAAAGCGCCCAAAACCCCCAAAGCCGCCAAATCTCTCAAGCGTCCCTACCCTTGGGAGGCGTCGTACCCGGAGGGCCAAACTTGGGATGCGTCCTTGAAGGACGGGACGCTGAACGATTTGCTGTCCGATGCCGTTGCGGCGTTCGGGGACAAGGTGGCGCTGGAGTTTCCTGATCCCGTGCGCGGGTTCCGTGCGCAAGTGCGCACCACCTACGCGCAGATGGGCGACTTGGTCGACCGCGTGGCGGCGGGGTTGCAAGCCCAAGGCGTGACGAAGGGCACGCACGTCGGGCTGTTTTTGCCCAACTGTCCTTACTACCCGATTTTTTACTTCGCCATTGCCAAAGCGGGTGGGGTGGTCGTCAATTTCAACCCGCTCTATCCCGTATCGACCGCGGTGCAGCTGGTCGAGGCGGTCCAGGTCGAACTGATGGTGACGCTGGATACGGCGTCGGTCTATGCCACCGTTGCGGCGGTTCAGCAGGGATCCTCGCTGAAAAAAGTGATCTTGTGCCCCTTCGCGGGCGTCGTGCCTGGGCTGTCGGCCTTCTTGCTGAAAACCCTGGGGCGGAAAACCTTGGCGCGGCCCGTGGAATCGGCAGAGACTCTCGGGTATCAAACCTTGCTGGACAGCGGCAGCGGCGGTCTAAAGCCCGTTGAGGTCGCTTCTGCGGACGTGGCGGCCTTGCAATTCACTGGCGGAACCACGGGCTTGCCGAAGGCGGCGACCTTGACCCATGGGAATTTGTACATGAACTGCCAGCAAGTCATGGGCTGGTGGGACTTGACCGAGGCCGAGCACAAAACCGCGGCCATGCTCGCAATTCTGCCGTTCTACCATGTCTTCGCCATGACCTGCTGCCTGAACTTCATGCTCATGTTGGGCGGCAAGGTCATCATGGTCACCCACTCCGATCGCAACAAGCTGATCGGGGCGATTCCGCGCCTCTTGCAGGATCGTCATGTCACCTTCTTCGCAGGCGTGCCAACGCTCTATACGGCGCTGAATGCCCACCCCGATGTCACGGCGGGCAAGATCGATTTCAGCAAGCTGAAATACGCAATCTCGGGTGGCGCAGCGTTGCCCGCGTCCACCGCCGCTGACTTTCGCGCCGCAACCCAAGGCCATACGACCCTTGTCGAGGGGTACGGCCTGTCCGAAACGGCGCCCATCGCGGTTTTGAACCCCACGGGGCGTCCAACAGTCATGCACGAAAGCGGCGTCGGGTCGATCGGCGTGCCGGTTCCTGGCACGGTCGTCGAACTTATCGATCCCGAAACGGGTCTCCTAGTCGCGCCAGGGGAGCGCGGGGAAGTCTGCATCTCGGGCCCGCAAGTCATGCAAGGGTACTGGCAGCGCCCCGATGCCAATGCCGAGGTCCTGAAGAACGGGCGTTTTCATACGGGCGACATGGGCGTCATGGACGCAGACGGATTTTTCTTCATCGTTGACCGCCTCAAGGACATGATCATCGTTTCGGGGTTCAACGTCTATCCGCGCGACGTTGAGGAACTGATCAACGCTCAGGCCGAGGTGTTGGAATGCGCCGTCTACGGCGTCCCCGACGCGCAAACGGGCGAACAGGTCAATGCCGCCGTGGTGCTCAAGCCTGGCAGCACGCTGTCGGCGGAGGCCTTGCGCGCCGATTTGCGCACCTGCCTGACGGGGTACCAGACCCCCAAAGTGATCGAATTCGTCGATGAACTGCCCAAATCCCCCGTCGGCAAAATTCTGAAAAAAGACCTGCGCGCCGCCTGGGCCGAGCAAGGGGCAGCATCTTAATCCAAAGGACTTGTGACTATGACCGACGTTTTGATCGCCGCCTACGCGCGGACGCCGTTTCATTTTGCCCATAAGGGCGGGCTGGCGCGTGTGCGCGCGGACGACCTTGCCGCAACGGCGGTCAAGGTACTGGTCGCGCGCACGGGCGTCGATCCCGAAACGCTAGAGGATCTGATCCTGGGCAACGCCTTCCCCGAGGGCGAGCAGGGCTTTAACATGGCGCGTCTTGTCGGGCTGATGGCAGGGTTGCCGCAATCGGTCGCGGGGGTGACGATCAACCGGTTTTGCGGCTCGTCCATGCAGTCGATTCACAATGCCGCGGGCATGATCGCCCTGGGCGCGGGCGACGCCTACATCGCGGCGGGGGTCGAGAGCATGTCGCGGGTGCCCATGGGCGGGTTCAATCCCATGCCCAACCCCGACCTCTATGCCCGCTTGCCAGGGGCCTACATGGGCATGGGGGAAACCGCAGAAAACGTCGCGCGAGCCTATGCGATTGGCCGCGAAGCGCAGGAGGCGCTGGCGGTGCAGTCGCACGCCAAGGCCGCCGCGGCGCAAGCGGCGGGCAAGCTGAGCGACGAGATCGTTGCCGTGGAGACCAAGGACGGCACCGTGGATCAGGACGGGACGATTCGCCCCGAGACCAGCGCCGAAGGCTTGGCGGCCTTGAAACTGGCCTTTGCCAAGGACGGTACGGTGACGGCGGGCACCTCCTCCCCCCTGACCGACGGTGCCGCAGCGACGCTGGTCTGCTCGACCGCTTACGCCGCGCGCCATGGCTTGGCGGGGCTGGCGCGGGTGCGCGCCGTCGCGGTGTCGGGCTGCGACCCCACCCTCATGGGCTTGGGGCCCATCGGTGCCAGTCGAAAAGCCCTGGAACGGGCGGGACTGACCATGGATCAGATCGACATCGTCGAGATCAATGAAGCCTTTTCCAGCCAGGCGCTGGCCTGCATCGCCGACCTTGCCATCGACCCAGCCAAGATCAATTTGGACGGCGGGGCTTTGGCCCTGGGCCATCCCCTCGGCGCCACGGGCGCGCGCATCACGGGCAAGGCCGCGAGCCTCCTAAAACGCGAGGGCAAAACCTACGCTCTGGCAACGCAGTGTATCGGCGGCGGTCAGGGCATCGCGACGGTATTGGAAGCCGTCTAGGGCGGGAGCAGACACATGGCGTTTCGGAAAGTTGGGGTCCTCGGCGCAGGGGTCATGGGCATGGGCATCGCCGCCCACTGCGCCAACGCGGGCGTGGCGGTGGTGCTGCTCGACCGTCAAGACGCCGCTGGGCGGTCCTTGGCCGCGAGCGCGGTCAAGCGCGCGCTCAAACAATCGCCCGCGCCCTTTATGCATCGGCGCAACGCCCGCAAGATCAAGACGGGGGACCTGGACACGGACCTGCACCTCCTCGCCGACTGCGATTGGGTGGTGGAAGTGATCGTCGAGAATTTGGAGATCAAGCAAGGGCTCTACGAGCGTCTGGCGGGGGTTTTGGGGGCCGAGACTTTGCTGACCTCCAACACTTCGACCATTCCTTTGCAGCGCTTGACCGCGCGCATGTCCGCAGACTTGCGCGCGCGGTTCGCCATCACGCATTTTTTCAATCCGCCCCGCTACATGCGCCTCTTGGAACTGGTGAAGGGGCCCGACACGCGCCCCGACGCGGTGGCGCGGCTGCGCCACTTTTGCGACCATGTGCTGGGCAAGGGGGTGGTCGAGTGTCGAGACTCTCCCGCCTTTATCGCCAATCGCATCGGCCAGTTTTGGACGGGCCTGGCCATGCGCGCCGCCGTCGATCGCGGCCTGTCGGTGGAGGCGGCGGACGCCATCAACGGCAAACCCTTCGGCATTCCCAAAACAGGGGTGTTCGCGCTCATGGACTTGGTCGGCCTCGACCTCATTCCCCTGATCGACGCCTCCATGCGCGCGACTTTGCCCGCCGACGACGCCTATCTGCAGATCGCGCCCGTGCCAATGATCGAGACCATGATCGCGGCGGGCTACACGGGTCGGAAGGGCAAAGGCGGGTTCTATCGGCTCGACAAAGGCCCCGACGGCACGCGAACCAAGCTGTCCAAGGATCTGAAAACTGGCGACTATGCGCCCTCGCACCGCGCGTCCTTGGCGTCGATTTCTGCGGGCAAGCACGGGCCGCGCGCCCTGATGGAGGCCGAAGATAGGGGCGCGGCCTATGCGTGGCAGGTGTTTTCGGGCGTCATATGCTACGCGGCGGACTTGGCCGCGCGCATCGCCTACGATACCCAAGCCATCGACGAGGCCATGGAGTGGGGCTACGCTTGGAAACACGGCCCTTTTAAGCTCCTGGATCGGATCGGTGTCGATTGGTTTGTCGAGCGCCTCGTTGCCGAGGGGCGTCCGATCCCCGATTTGATCGCCAAGGCCCAGGCCGCTGGCGGCATGTATCGACTGAACGAGACCACGGGGCGTCAACAGATCCTCGGCTTCGACGGAACCTTCGCCGATCTGGCGGTTCCCGATGGCGTGATTTTGCTCGATGAAATTCGGCGCACGCGCGACCCTGTCAAGAAAAACGGCTCTGCCGCGCTTTGGGACGTGGGCGACGGGGTGCTGGCCCTCGAATTCACGTCCAAGGCCAATGCCCTCGACAGCGAGATTATGGCCCTCATCAAACAAACGGTGAAGCTGATCGAAGGGTCCGAGGCGTACAAGGCGCTGGTGATTTACAACGACGGCGCCAATTTCTCCGTCGGCGCCAACTTGGGCCTGCTGATCTACGCCGTCAACATGGCCATGTGGCCCGCGATAGACAGTTTGATCCGCGACGGCCAAGATGCCTACCAAGCGCTCCGCTTCGCCAAGTTTCCCGTCGTCGCCGCGCCCTTCGGCTACGCCTTTGGTGGCGGGTGCGAGGTGTGCCTGCACGCCGATGCCGTGCAAGCCAGCGCCGAAACCTACATCGGCTTGGTCGAGGTCGGCGTCGGGGTTGTCCCGGGCTGGGGAGGATGCAAGGAACTGGTGCGTCGCCACGCCCAAGCGCCCAAGCTGCCCAAAGGCCCCATGCCCGCCGTCGCCAAAGCGTTTGAGTACATCTCCACCGCCAAAGTCGCCACGTCCGCGCAGGAGGCGCAGGACATGCTAATCCTCAACGCGCGCTCGGGCATCACCTTCAATCGCGCGCGCTTGCTGGCCGATGCCAAGCAAAGGGCGTTGGATTTGGTGGCGGACTACGAACCCCCAGAACCCGCCCAACTGCGCTTGCCAGGCGCCTCGGGCCGCGCCGCGCTCGACATGGCCGCGCGCGATTTCCAGGCCAAAGGCCTCGCAAGCGCCTACGACGTCGAGCTTGCGGGCCACTTGGCCACCGTCTTGACGGGGGGCGACCGCGACGTGACCGCAGAGGTCAGCGAACAAGATCTGCTGGATTTGGAGCGCGAGGCCTTTTTGAGCCTCTGCAAAAACCTGAAGACGCAAGATCGCATTACTCACATGCTGGAAACCAACAAGCCGCTGCGGAATTGAGTTTTGGTGCCGATGCTCCCGTTGGGTCAAATGTTCTCATCGACTTGGGAGCCTCCATAGTCCCTGACTTCAAAACCCCATAGCTTCGTACCAATCGGCCAGGGGTTCGTAGTAGGCGGGGGCCATGCCCGCAGCGGTGCGGGCGGGTTCGTTGAACGGGCGTTTTAGGACGCCGTGGAAGAAGGCTTTGACCTGTTCCTGCCAGGTGGGCTCGGGGTCCAAGCCTTGCGCCGCGCACGCACGCTCGAACCACTTGCGGCCCAGCGCGACATGACGCACCTCGTCGGCGTAAATGACCCGCAGGGCTGCAACGCTCTCCAGGTCGCCCACATGCTCGAGCTTGTCGATCATGGCGGGCGTGACGTCGAGGCCGCGCGCCTCGAGTACCATGGGCACGATGGCCAGGCGCGCCAGGGGCACATCCTTGGTGGCCATGGCGGACATCCACAGGCCATCGTGGGCAGGCAAGTCTCCATAGGCACCGCCCAAGGCGGTCAAACGAGCTTGCAAAAGCAAGAAGTGCTTGGCCTCATCGTCGGCCACCGACAGCCAATCGGCAACAAATTCGCCGCCGAAGCTGACGCCAAAGCGCCCCGCCATGTCGAGGGCAAGGTTGACGGCATTGAGCTCTATGTGGGCGAGCGCATGCAGGAGGGCGAAGCGCCCCTTAGGGCCGCGCCTGATCTTGCGCTTGGGAACCTGATTGGGCGGGATCAGAAGCGGCCGATCTTGCCGCCCTGGGGTGTCGGGCAAGGCGGGTAGGTCCGTGAGGTCCCCCAAGTCCGACGCCACAAGTCCCGCTGCCATGGGTTCGTAGAGCGCGCGGGCCTGGTGACACTTGCGCACGGGGTCGGGTTGCGCGAGGGCGGCGACGATGCGCTGCGCCAGCGACATCTGGCCCGGACCTAACTAATACCAAGGGTCGTTTGCAACGACCCTTTGGTTGCGTGTCTGCGCCACGCAGGCTGCGCTCCCACTTGGTCGCTAGTCCTTGACAAATACTGAATTTGCAATTCAGTATTTTCCGCGTCCATCAAGGGCTCGACAAGTCAAATTTTGCCGCCGCTGGTATAAACTAGAGTGCTGGGGTCAGAGCGCCTGCGCGGCCTCAAGCACTTCGGCCACGTGCCCTGGCACTTTGACCTTGCGCCACTCGCGCACCAAGTTGCCGCTAGCGTCGATCAAAAACGTGGAACGTTCGATGCCCATGTAGGTTTTGCCATACATGGACTTCTGTTTCCAAACGCCATAGTCCTCGCAGACATGGCCGTTTTCATCGGACCCGAGCAAGAAGTTGAGGCTCTCCTTGTCGCTGAACGTCGCATGACGCTTCAGGCTGTCTTTCGACACGCCTAAAATCGCGGTGTTTGCCGCGTCGAACGCGTGCTTCAGGTCTCGAAAACCCTGGGCCTGGGTCGTGCAACCCGAGGTCATATCTTTGGGATAGAAATAGAGAACAAGGGTCTTGCCCGTAAAATCTGCGAGAGTTTTTGTGCCTTGGTCGGTTTCGAGACGGAATTCGGGGGCCTTTTCCATGAACACTCCTTTTTTTTTGCTGATGTGGTCTTTAGGGCGAAGCCGTCAAGTCGTTTCGGCGAGCGTGACGGAACAAGGAACCAACAGGAACGAGGGCGCGCGTGCCACCACAGACCCCAGGAGGACAGCGAGGCAGCGAAACGCCCGCCCGCCCGCCGCGAGCGCGCCCGCATCCTCAAGGCGCGCGCCGACCTGGATCGCGTCCAACAGGGACGCGTCGAGCAGGCCCGCCACGGCGGCGCATTTGGGTCAGGATTGCCGTATTGGCGGCGCTGTTCGTCCTTGGCGTTACGGCCTTAGGGTTCGTGGAATTTCGCCTGCCCCAACTCACGGATCGAGCCCAAGCCGCGCTCAGGGGGTTGGCGCCAGGGACCGAGGTAGATGCTGGCCAGGTGACGGTCCAACTTGTTCCCTGGCGTGCGGAGGCGCAGGTACGGTTGGACGACGTCACCTTGACGTTCGCCGCCGATCCCGTGCAAATCGACCAAGCGCGCGTGCGCCTGCCCCTTAGTGGTCTTGTGCGCGGGCGGGTTGCGCCCAGCGAAGTGCAGGTCAGCGGCGTGCGCCTGCCCTTGAACCTCAGCCCCGCCCTTGCCGAGGCCTTGCCTGCGCCCGACAGCCTGGGGCAGCCGCCCGACGACGAACTGGCGGCACGGCTGGCGCGCGCGATTTTTGAGTCCGATCTTCTCAATCGGATCGCGGCCCTAGAGCTCTTGGAACGGCTGCGAGGGTTTCGTATGGATCGGGTTCAGCTCGATCTGCGCGTCGCGGATCGGTCGGAGACCCTGCTGACCTTGACGCTCGATACGGCTCAGATGGCAGGCCAGGCGGGGCGGCCGCGCCAAATCGCCGTCGCCGGCTGGGTCCGCCCGCCAGGTGCTGGCGAGACGGGCTTTGCGCTGGAGGGAAGCTACGACCCCAAACGTCGCTTAGCCTTGCGCTTTGCGAGCGAGGCGGTGACTCCAGCGGCCTACGCTACAACCTTGCAGGTCCTGGGGTTGGAGGTACCGCACCTGCTGACGACACCCTACAGGTTCGGGCTGACCCTGACCCTCGACCGCGACCAGCAAAGCCATGAGGCGGGCCTAGAGGTCCATGAGGTTCGCGGCGCGCAGGCGCATCGGATCCTCGCGCTTACCGCGACAGCCGACTTGCAAGGCCAGTCCCTGGCCGTAACGGCGGGGTTTGACCAACTGGACTTGCGACGGTTGGCCCCCTGGACCCCCGTTCCCGACATCGTCGACCAGTTGGCCCTGACCACGCGCGGCAGCGCCACCGTGCGCTGGCATCTGCCCACGGACGATTGGCGCGCGGACTTCACCCTCGCCAGTGGCACGGGGACGCTGACGATCCCGCAAATTGGCCTGCCCTCGGCCCCCGATGTGGCGGTAGGCGTTCGTGACATGCGCGCGACGGGGCAGTTCGATGCGCGCGGTCTGGCCCTGACCGACATGGAGCTGGCGACGGGCAGCCGAGACCAGGCAGGGCCGGTCTTAAACGCCGATCTGTTCATTCGCACGACAGGGGACCAACCGACCATGACCTTGGATCTGCGCTCGGCGGCGCTCAATCAGGGCGATCTGTTTTTCTTGTGGCCCACGTCGGTGGCGCCCAAGGCCCGAAGTGATGTTGCAAGATTTGTTACCGCAGGGGCCTTTACCGATCTGTCGTTCAAGGGCGTCTATGCCTTCGAAACGGGAGACGACGGCGCGCTCAACTTCGCCCTGCAAGGGCAGCAACTGCGGGCGGATTTTTCTGCGGCTGACGTCAAGTTCACGCCAGGTCTGCCCGCCATCACGCGCGCGCAGGGGGCCCTCACGTTTGCGGCGGGGGAACTGCAGGTCGCGTTCGATACGGCACAGTTCGAATCGCTCGACCTCGAGGCGGGCCTGGTTCGTGTGGACTTGCGTACGCCAGGCAACGTGACGGTTGCGGTCGAGACGCAGCTGGCGGGCGCCGTCGCACCGACGCTTGGGACGCTGGCGGGGGGCGGGGTTGGGTTGGCGCGTCTGGCCGACCTGCCGCTCGACCGCCTTTCGGGCACGGTGCAGGGGGATCTGGCTATGCAACTCACCTTCGATTCTGCGACCCAGGGGGGCGAAGGAATCGCGCAGGACGATCTGGTCCTAGAGGCGGCTTTGAATGTCCGCGACCTGCGGATCGGGGATTTCCTCGTGGGCCAGGATGTTGCGGATGGCGCTTTAGATTTTACGATTACGCAAACGGGATTGCGCGCGACTGGCACGGCGCGTTTAGGCCAGATTCCCGCAGAAGTCGCGCTGTCGCAAAGCTATATCGCCGATCAAGAGGGCCGCTTAGCTCTGGAGATATGGGCGGATTTGCCCGCGGATCAGGCGGGCCTGTTTCTGCCAGGGGTTCAGAATTTTTTGGGCGGGCAGGCCGATACGCAAGTGCGCTATGAACGGATTGGGGACCGTCCCGCGCAGGCCTATGTGCAGATGGACCTGCGCGATATGGCCTTGTCGTTTCCCGCGCTGGTCTACGAAAAACCCGTGGGGGAGGGCGGCAGCGTTGCCTTCGACGTGCTGTTTGACGAGGCAAGGCCGCAGACCGTGAGCGATTTGCGGTTGCGCGGCCCCGATCTCAGCGCCGATGCCGAAATTCAAATGGTGACGGGCCCAGGCGCAGGCGACTGGGCGACCATTCAGCTGCGCGACGTGCAGGCGGGGGTCATGACCTTTGCGACCTTGCAACTGCAGCGCCGCGATGGCGCGATACGGGCAACCGGGCGCGGCGGGGACCTGGATATGGAGGCCCTGCTCGACCAGTTCACCCGCGCCCAAGCCGCGCGCCTGGAGGGGGAAGGGGGGCAAGGGGCGTTCGGGTTTCGCGTCGGCCAAGTCTTCCTCATGGAGGATGCCCAGATCGACCGTCTCGATTTTGGCGGGGCAACAGCGCTCGAGGATGCCCGATTTTCCCTCGTTGTTGCGGACGAAGGGTTGCGCGGCTACACCTTGAACGCGGCCGTTCCAGCCAACGAGGCCAACGTCCCTGGCGGGCGGATGGATTCGCGCCTTGTCCAACGCGACGGGGTCTATACCCTAAGCCTGCATGCGGATAACTTTGGGGCCTTGCTGGAAACGCTCCATATGAGTGGCGATGTCCGGGGCGGGCGTTTGGCCCTGACGGGCACGTCGATTTTTCCCGTCGGCGGCGGGCCGTGGGACTTGGAAGGGACGGTGACCAATTTTCGCCTCGCCGAAGTCCCCTCCCTGCTCAACCTGGTGTCCCTGGTGTCGCTGACGGGGGTTGCCGAGCAGATGTCGGGCCAGGGATTGGGGTTTGACGAATTGGAGTTTCGCGGGCGCATGGACGTGCCGCGGTTGCAGATCAGGGATCTGCGCTTGGCGGGGCCGTCCATCGGGTTGCTGGTCAGCGGACGGCTCAATTGGGCGACGCGCTATGTGCAACTCCGCGGGGCTTTGGCGCCTTTCAACGTCGTCAATCAAATTTTTCAAGATATTCCCGTGCTGGCGGAACTGGTGACGGGCAGCGACGGGCAGGGCATCTTTGCCTCGCAATTTGAGATTTTTGGTCCTTTCGACACTCTGGACGTCCGCGTCGATCCATTTTCGATTTTGCAACCTGGGATCATGCGCTCCGTCATCGATGACATTGAACCCGAAGCGTTTTAGGGGGACTCTTGTCTAGGCCTTGAGCTCAACCAATACGTGCCGTTTTTTGCCCGAAGAGAGCTTGAGCTTTCCCCCATGGATCAGATCGGTGTGCCCGTACCGTGCCTCCAGGTCTTCGACGCGGGCGTCGTTGACCTTGGCGCCGCCGCCCTGGATCAGGCGGCGGGCCTCGGACTTGGACAGGTTAAATCCCGCCGCGAGCAAGTCGATGATGAGGCCCTCAGGCGGCAGGTCGAGCCTGCGCGTCGGCAGTTGGGCCAAGTCCCCTTGGCCGGTAAAGTGCGCCTTGGCCGCGGTTTCGGCCGCTTCCGCCGCGTCTCGACCGCGCACCAATGCGGTGATCTCAAAGGCCAAGATGGCTTTGGCGGCGTTGATCTCCTGGCCGCCCAAGGCTGCGAGGCGCTCAATTTCGTCGAGGGGAACTAAGGTAAAGAGCCGCAAAAATCGCGCCACATCGGCGTCTTCGGTATTGCGCCAGTACTGATAAAAGTCAAAATGCGACAGCCGCTGCGCGTTCAACCAAACGGCGCCGCCGACAGACTTGCCCATTTTGGCGCCCGAGGCGGTGGTGAGCAAGGGCACGGTCAGGCCAAAAAGCTGCACCCCGCTGGTACGCCGACCCAGTTCCACGCCCGCGACGATATTGCCCCATTGGTCGGAGCCGCCCATTTGCAAAATGCAGCCGTAACGCCGGTTCAACTCCGTAAAGTCGTAGGCTTGCAAGATCATGTAGTTGAACTCTAAAAAGGTCAGCGCCTGTTCGCGTTCGAGGCGCGATTTGACCGCCTCAAAGGTCAGCATGCGGTTGAGGGTAAAGTGCGGGCCGACATCGCGCAGCAGGGCGATATAGCCCAGGGGGTCGAGCCAGTCGGCGTTGTTGGCCAAAATGGCGCGGTCGGCAAAGGAGACCAAGCGTTCAAAAGGCTGCAGGATGCCCTTGATATTGGCCTCAATGCCGTCGGGCGTGAGCATCTTTCGGGTTTCATCGCGTCCCGAGGGGTCGCCAATTTTGCTGGTCCCTCCCCCCATGAGGGCGATGGGGCGGTGGCCCGATGCCTCGAAGTGGTGCAACAGCATGAGTTGGATCAGGCTGCCGACATGCAAGCTGTCCGCCGTGGCATCGAAGCCAATATAAGCCGCGGCCTCAGGGCCCTGGTCCACCAGGGCAGCGTCCAGGCCGCCGTAGTCGGTACAGTCCTTGAGGAAACCGCGGGCGTGCAGGCGGCTTAGAAACTCGGACTTGAACTGGGCGGGGCGTTCGTTGGACATGCGCGGGGACCAGGCGGCTTTGGCCTACAAGCTGTCGAGGTCGAGATCGTCGATTTCAGCGGCGGAGAGCTTGGGGGCTGGGGCCTGGAGCTTCACGGGGCGTTCCTTCATAATGGTCAGGGCAGGGGCGATGTCCCCTTCCAAATCGCTGTAGTCGGCATGGGCCGCCAGGTAAGCGGCAACGCTGGCGTCCAGGGTCGTAATATGGCCCTGGAAGTAGTGATTGGCGCCCGCAACTTCATCCAGTTCGATATGAATGCC
The DNA here is from genome assembly GCA_965229645.1 of Alphaproteobacteria bacterium. Taxonomy (GTDB): domain Bacteria; phylum Pseudomonadota; class Alphaproteobacteria; order UBA7985; family UBA7985; genus CAXQZM01. Next base: position 1,150,863 of record OZ245893.1, on the reverse strand, counting down.
CTTTTGCATGTGCAGGCGCTCGACCAAGTCGCGGGTTTCCGACAAGGGGGCCACTTGGTCATTGGTGCCGTGAATGATGAGGCCCGAGGTCGGGCAGGGGGCCAAGAAGCCAAAATCGTACATGTTGGCGGGGGGTGCGATGGAAACGAAGCTGGTCACCTCGGGCCGGCGCATCAGCAACTGCATGCTGATCCAGGCGCCAAAGGAAAACCCGCCGACCCAGCAGGCGCGGGCACGGGGGTTATGGACTTGCAGCCATTGCAGGGCGGCGGTGGCGTCGTCCAACTCTCCCTCGCCCTTGTCGTAGTCGCCCTCGGAATTGCCGACACCGCGAAAGTTAAAGCGCAAGACGTTGAACCCCGCCTCGGCGAAGGTATGGTACATGGAATAAACCACCTTGTTGTTCATGGTGCCCCCGTACATGGGGTGGGGATGCATCAAGACGGCAATCGGCGCGCCGTCCTCGCCGCTGTGCCGATAGATGGCCTCAAGACGACCTGCGGGGCCAGGAATGATAAGTTCGGGCATGATCTACTCAGTTCTTTCGGGGGGGGGGTGGACGGTGATGCGGATTTAGGCACGACCGAACCGAAAATCAAAGGTTTCTGCGGGAAAACAATTGCGAATTGTGACCGAACGCCTACATCCTCGGTTCAGAAAGGCTCGGTTCTATGTTCAAAGACTTGAGGGACGAAATCGACGGTATTCGCCGCCGCGATCCTGCCGCGCGGTCTCGGCTCGATGTCATCGCGTCCTACCCCAGTTTTCATGCCATGCGGTTTCACCGCCTGAGCCACTGGCTTTGGCAGCGCCGATGGTTTTGGTTGGCCCGGTACCTGTCGCAATGGGGGCGGTTCTGGACCGGAATCGAAATCCACCCAGGGGCCAAGATCGGCAAGCGGTTCTTTATCGACCACGGCATGGGCGTCGTGATCGGGGAATTTGCCGAGATCGGCGACGATGTGACCCTCTACCACGGGGTCACCCTCGGCGGCGTCAGCCCGTCGGAGGATAGTCACAGTCAAAGGGGCAAGAAGCGTCACCCCACCATTGGCGACAATGTGATTATCGGGTCGGGTGCCCAAGTCCTGGGGCCGCTAACCGTCCACGCCTGCGCCCGTGTCGGGGCCAATTCGGTGGTGACGCGCGACGTGCCCGCCCGCACGACGGTGGCGGGCATTCCCGCCCGACCCTTGAGCCACCGGCCCGCCACCGATGCCTCGGGTAAAGCCGCGTTCATGGCTTACGGCGTGCCGACCGATGGGGGGTTGGACGACCTGATCGATAGCCCGCAGAAGGTGCGGGCGCAGCTCGGCATGATGAAGGCGCGGCTGAGCGCGCTGGAGGCGGCGTTGGATCAGGCCCCAGCGGTTCCCTTGGGCGAGCGGGACGCAACCGAAGGCCACGACCGCCCCGCCCTTTAGCCGCCCTGTAACTGCCCAGGCGCCCCGTGGGATCCATGCCCCGTGCCTACCTCGACCATAATGCCACGACGCCGCCTTTGCCCGAGGTGATCGCGTTGGTGGCCCGTGTGATGGCGGAGGCGGGCAACCCCAGCGCCGTCCATGGCCAAGGCCGCCACGCCCGCCATCGGATCGAGAGCGCCCGCGCGCAGGTGGCGGCTTTGTGCCGCGCGCGGGCGCAGGACGTGACCTTTTTTGGGTCCGCGACCGAGGCGACGGCGACCCTGTTCGCGCACTTTGCCGACGCGCCGCTGTTGCGCCCCGACAGCGAGCATCGCGCGGTCTTGGACGCGCGCCCAGGGCACACCCTGCGATTGAACGCCGATGGCAGCCTCGACTTAGCGGGGGTGGCGGCGCAACTGCGCGCGCAAGAGGGGCCCGTGCTGCTCGCCATTATGGCGGCGAACAATGAAACGGGCCTGCTGTCGGACGGTCGTGCCTTGGGTCAGGTCGTGGCGGCGGCGCGCGAACGCAATCCGCAGATTCACTACCATGTCGATGCGGTGCAGGCGGCGGGCAAAATGCCGATCGACTTGCCAGCCTGGGGCTGCGATAGCTTGACCCTGTCGGCGCACAAGATGGGCGGGCCGCAAGGGGTTGGGGCCTTGGTGACACGGCCAGGCTTTGACCTGCGTCCCCTTATTCGTGGCGGCGGGCAGGAACGGCGGCGGCGCGCTGGCACCGAAAATGTCGCAGGAATCGCGGGCTTCGGGCTGGCGTGCCGGCACTTGACCGAGGCGGGGCTGGACTTTGGGGCGATGCAGACCTTGCAAACGCGGCTGGAGCATGGGTTGCGCGCGCGCAACCCCGCCTGCCAGATCGTCGGGGCAGGGGCGCCGCGTTTGCCCAATACGACGTGCGTGCTGACCCCTGGCAAGACGGCGCAGACCCTCCTGATGCAGTTCGATTTGGCGGGGGTCGCCCTTTCCTCTGGGTCCGCGTGTTCATCGGGGAAAGTCGGGCCGTCCCACGTCTTGCAGGCGATGGGCATCGCGCCAGGGCTGGCGCAGTCGGCCCTGCGGTTTTCCTTAGGGCGCACGACGAGCGTCGCGGAGATCGACCGCGCCCTCGATGTCTATGGGGCGGCATGTCGCGCATCTACTTAGACTATCAGGCGACGACGCCGTTGGACCCCCAGGTTTGGGCGGCCATGGTGCCGTTTTTTCAGCAGCAATTCGGCAACCCTGGGTCGATCGATACGGAACGGGGACAGGCGGCGGCGCAGGCGGTGGAAACGGCGCGCGCGCATCTCGCCGCCGCCATCGGGGCGTCGCCGCGCGATATAGTTTTTACCTCGGGCGCGACCGAAGCCAACAACCTGGCGCTCAAGGGCGCCATGGCCTTGCAGGTCAAAAAGGGACGCCCACGGATCTTAACGTTCGCGAGCGAGCACAAGTGCGTATTGGCGGCGACGCAGGCGTGCGCCGAGTTTGGCGCGGAACCCGAAGTTTTGCCCGTGCAACCCGACGGCCTGATCGATTTGGACGACCTGGCGCAACGGCTCGACCCGCGGGTTGGGGTCATTTCTGCCATGGCGGTCCATAATGAGATTGGGGTGATCCAAAATCTCGCCGCCCTGGGCGATCTGGCGCAGCGTCACGGCGCGCTGTTCCACTGCGACATGGCGCAGGCGCTGGGCAAAATTCCCATCGACGTGGGGCGCTTGCCCATCGCCCTGGCGTCCTTTTCCGCGCACAAGGCCTATGGGCCCATGGGCATCGGCGCGCTCTACATCCGCCGGCGGCCCAAGGCCCACGTGGCCCCTCAGCTCCATGGCGGCGGGCAGGAACGCGGCGTGCGTTCGGGCACCTTGCCCTTGCCCCTGATCGTCGGGTTTGGCGCGGCGGCGGCGCAGGTGACCGCTTGTTTGGAGCGTGATTTGACCCAGGCTTGGGACCTGCGAGAGAAAATTTTGGCCACCGTCGATCGCTTGCCGCGGGTGCATGTCAATGGCCATCGCGTGCAACGGGTGCCTGGCAATCTGAACTTGCGGTTTGACGGCCTCGACCAGGCCGAGATCCGCGCGGGGCTCGCGGGGTTTGAATTTTCCAGGGGGTCGGCGTGCAGCGCAGCGGATTTGGCCCCGTCCGCCACCTTGACCGCCTTGGGGCTCGACGCGGCGCAAGCCAGCAGCGCCATCCGCCTCAGCCTCGGGCGGTTCACGACGTCTCAGGAGATCGACGCCCTATGCGCCGCCTTGGCGCGAGTGGGTCGGCCTCGGGGCTAAAGCCCTTCGCATCTCTATTGAATCGGCCGCATGGCCTTGACCCCTTCGTGGGCGCGGGTCTTCTCTCAAGTCGATTGCTTCAATCGACCTGGAGTCTGCTTAAGCCCTTGTAAATCGGGGCATTTATAGAACAGTGCGTGTCAAAACGGGGCAGGGTCTTAGGGGGGTCTAGGATTCCCCAAATTGCAAATTTAAGTGATTTTGTGTCGAGTTTTTGGCCACGATCTTCTGGGTTTCGTGGTGGCGATGAGGTCAGGAGTAAGGTGCAGTGTTGCCAGTGTGGTTCAGGGCAGGTTTGGTGACGATAGCGTCGGTGTCGCTGGGAGAGGCCGCACGGGCGCAGCAGATTATTGTGACCGATTCGGAATCTTCTAGCTCGAGCCTGTCCGCACTAAATCTGACACCAGGCCAATCCGAAGATATCTTTGTCAGTTGGTCGGCGGCTCCAACAGAGGATGTGGCTATTTATGTTAACTACACCTTGGACAAATACAACTTGGTGACGATTGATGAAGATCAACGAGACCTTACAATGACGACAACGAATTGGGAAGATCATAGGATCACAGTCACCGCCTTAGATGTCTATCCGCGCGACGCTACCTGGATAATGTGGTTGGATTTCGTAGATCCTGACGTTCCTCTTGACGATCCCGATAGCCTCTTTGGCTCGTTATTAGTAAATGTTACCGATGACCGCAGGCCTGGCATCGTGCTTTCAAACTCTGATCTAAGCGTCGAGTCTGGTGAGACCCTAACCTTTGAGATTGGTTTAGCGGTTCGGCCCTTGGAAGGCGAAAACGTTATCATCGACTTAAGTGCAGACGGTTCCCCTTTGGTTCAATTCGAGCCCGACAGGGTGGAATTTGTTTACGATGGATGGAACCCGAAAGTGATAGAAGTGACCGCGAGCGCTGATCTTGAGGGTACTGCTAGCATCGTTGCGTCCATCAACGATACGAGTACCGATGAAGACTATCGCGACACCGTGGACGATGCCTCCGTAAGTGTTACCGTCACCGATACCGCCACCGATGAGGATCCTCCACCAGATCGCCCGCCAGAAGATCCTGGGGGTGCGGCCTCCTCTGTCGATACCAGTCTCGGGGTCGGGTCGGCCGTCATCGGCGCGGTTTCCGCCGCAACGCAAGGCGCTTTGCGTCCCCGGCGTCACGGCTTTGGGACAGGCGCGCCTAGCCAAGCCCCCGACGAGGGCGGGGATCCACCTGCCGAGATCCTGACCGTGGTGTCCGCGCGCGAGGGCGACAAGGGCCTGTCCTTGCTCGACTGGTTTGCGACAGGCCTGGTTCAAGAGTCGGTCGATGCCGACCTGGTTGGCGACGGGACGGTGGCCTACGCCATGATTGGCACTGAACTCACGCGCACCCAGGCGGCGGTTTCGGGGTTGCTCTACGGCCTAGAAACCTCGAGCTGGGACTATGAGGATGAAACCGACCTCGACAAGACGGGACTGTTCGGCGGCTACTACGTCGGGCGAACCTGGGATCGGCTCCTATTTTCAGGGGCCGCAGTTCTCACCGTCGCCAACAATGCCTACACGGCCGACGATGGCGCCAGCGCCGATACGACGTCGTGGCGGCTCATGTTCACTGGATCGGTCAGCGACGAACGTCGGCTCGACTCGGGGGCCTTCCTCGCGCCCTACGCCAGTTTCATGTACGCCAACGAAATCCTGGAGGCCTTTACCTTTTCCGATGGAACAAGCTCCGACGAGGATCGCGCGAGCGTTGGCGAGATCAGTGTCGGGGTCGAGTACCTAACGGCCCCAGACCCGCATTTGGGGCAGTTTCTCGTTCGCGGATCGCTCGATAAGGTATTCGGGACCGATGCCATCACGCTCAGTACGGGGGAAACCTATAGCCCCAATGACGATGTCGCGGGCTCGGTAACGTTCGGGTGGTTGCCGCACCTGGGAACCGATTCGGCCATGAGCTTAGAGCTAACAATCGGACAATTGGGCAACGAGGAGAAAACCGAAGTGCGCATGGATGGCACCTGGGATCGACAGTTTTAGCGCCGAGTCTCGGCGTCCGTCGAAGGATGCAAATTGCAGGTAAGGGGCGCGGGCCTTATCCCCATGCTTGATCACTTGCGGCAAGCTTGACGCGCGGGTTTTGGGCAGCCCTATTTGCGGATGAGCCATATTCCTGGAAAGATCAGGGCCAAGGAAATCAGATGGTGCCAGGCCAGTTGCGATGGGAGGGGCGATAGCCAGAGCAGCAGAGCGATCCCGAAGGGCATGAGGTTGATCGACAAGGAGGGCACCCCAGGGCCGATCAGTTGGATGGCGCGATTGTAGCACAAGGCGGAAATTAGGGAGGGGAAGATCATGAGGTAGGCGAGGGCGGCAAGGGCATGTCTATTGACGGGAAAGCGATGGCCAGCCACCCAAGTATCCCAGGCCCACCAAGGCCCCAAGAGGCTAAGCCCCGCCACGATCAGAACCCAAAGGAACGGCAAGGAGGAGATGCCCTCAGGTCGCAAGCGCAGCAGAACCGTATAAACCGCGTAGGAGAGGACCGCCGCCAAGGCCCAGAGTTCCGCGACGCCCAAGTCAAGGGCGCGCAAGGTTTGGACCTCCCCGCGGCTGGTCGCCAGCACACCCCCTGCGACGGCCAGGGCGATGCCCGCCGCATTCAACCACTTGAGGCGGACCCCGAATAGGACCAGCGCGACGAGGGCAACGAGGGCGGGAAAAATCGTTTGCAGTGTGGCGAGCGACGTGGCGTCGGATCCCGCGCGCGAGAGCGCCAGGTAGATACAGGTGTTGTAAAAGGTATAGGCGCTTACGCCAATAATCCAAAGCGCGGGCAGATTGGCCGCGATGGCCGCACGCTCGGCCCGCAAGCCCCGCCACGCGAACGGCAGCAACACCAGCGCCGCGCAGACCCAACGCACAAAGGCCAACTGCACGGGCGGGACAGGTGCCGCGCTGATCTTGGTCGTATATTCGCCAATGACGAAGTTACCGCACCAAAACGTGAGCGTGAGCAACAGGAGGACATGGGGTTGATCCCAGATCCGGCGGTTGAAGGCTTGCATTTCGCCCCTTTGAACCGATTTAGAACCAAAGGGAAAGGACTAAATCATGGGACGATGGCGCACGGCTTTGGCGGGGTTGACTCTGGTCCTGGGCGGGGCGGTTTACTTGGGGCTTGCGGTTTGGTTGATTGAGCAGGTGCCTGCGGGCCATTGGGGGCGATGGGCGCTGTATCTTGGTCTCGCGCTTGCTTGGGTTTGGCCCGCACTGCGGCTGTCCCGTTGGACCCTCAAAGACCCAGGCACCAAGATCGACCACTTGCGCTAAAGCCCTTGGCGGCGCTGGTAGGGTCCCTCCTTCGCAGATATTTTTCAAAAGCGAGTCCCCTGGGCGGCTCTCCCACAAAGACCAGGCCCCAAGGCTCGTCCCAAAAACATGCTGTTGCATCATGGCAACAGTCCTGTATGGGTTGGCCATGGGTCGCCTATGTTCCCACGCGTCGGAAGCCACCGACCTAAGCCAGTTCCCCGCCTTAGTTTTGAATGCCGATTTTCGTCCCTTGTCTTACTTGCCCTTGTCGATCTGGTCGTGGCAGGAGGCGCTGAAAGCCAAGTACCAAGACCGGGTCCATATCGTTGCCGAGTACGACCGCGCGGTGCGCTCGCCCTCGCAAACCATCCAGTTGCCGTCGGTGATTTCGCTCAAGGCTTACGTGCCCATGAACCGGACCCCCGCCTTCACGCGGTTCAACGTCTTCTTGCGCGATCACTTTCGCTGCCAATACTGCCGCACCAAAGCCCAAGCCGCCGACCTGACCTTCGACCACGTGGTGCCCAAAGCCAAGGGCGGCAGGACCTCCTGGGACAACATCGTGACCGCGTGCCAGAAATGCAATTTGAAAAAAGGCGCCAAGCTGCTCCAGCACTCGGGCCTGCATCTGCGTCACGCTCCCGAGCGGCCGTCTTACCATCAGTTGCAAGACTATGGCCGCCGCTTTCCCCCGAACTTTCTGCATCAAAGCTGGGCCGATTACCTTTACTGGGACGGGGAACTAGAGGATTGAGTTAATACCAGCGGCGAATGAGAATGACTCTTATGTTCGCTGGTATAAGGGCCGCGACTGCGGCCCCCGCAGCGGGCTCCAAGCGGAACGCCCGCGCTCCAAACGAGCGGCCCCGAGACAAGCTAAGAAAGCGCGTCGGGGCTAAAGCGAAGGTCCCGTCCTGCGGTCGGGCTGAGCGAGCCTAACGAGCGAGTAGAGACCGCAACAAAAAGCGTCGGGCTGAGCGAGCCTAGCGAGCGAGTAGAGACCGCAACCCGAAAAGCCGAAACGCGAAGCGTTTCTGCCGTGAGACACAAAACGGCTAAAAAAGTGTCAACTTTTTTGGCCGTTGGTATCAGCAGAAGACGCGGGCTTGCCTCGTTTTTGGTTGCGGGCTTCCCACTGGGGGTTGGGCCGAAAGAACCGCCCCGTCCAGTACCACTGGTCGGGGTTGGCGCGGATCCAGTCGGAGTAGAGGGCGTTCATTCGCGTCGCCAAATCTCGGACATGCTCGGGCGCGGCGGACTTGGCGTAGAGGGGTTCCAAGGCACTAATCCAAAAGCCAATCCCCGCGCGGTCGCGCCCGTATTGGAGGGGTATGATGGGCGCGCCCGCTTTGGCCGCCAGTTCGTAAGGGCGCAGGGCCGTTGGCGACGTCAGCCCCAAAAAGGGCAGCATGGGGCCAGGCAGCGGCGCATCGAGGGCGTAGATCAGGGACTTACCTTGGGCAAATTCCTTTGTCAGGCGACGCTGCAGCATCTTCATATCGCGCGGATAGAGCGTCCAGTTGCCCGAAAGATCGGTCCGCCGCTCGCGAAAGTAGGGTTCTAAGAGGGCGTTTTTCGGCGGCGCGTAGATCCCCGTGACGTTTCGTATGTGTCGGCTGAGGGTCATAATATTGGCTTCCCAGCCCGAAAAGTGCCCGAGCAAAAAAACCGCTTGGCGCTCATTGCGGGCGAAAGGCTGCAACCAGTCGGCGTCCAGGTTGTGGCGAGTCAGCGCCTCCGACCTTCGTCGCCAGTAGGGCTGCAACCACAACTCCGCGATGGCCAGCGGCAGGTCCCCCGCAATCTGCTGCACCAGGCGCTCGCGCGCCTCCGCCGTTCGATCCGGGAAGACCAAGTCGACGTTTTTCCGCACCAGTCCCACATTGCTCGACCGTCCGACCAAGGCGCGGCCCACGCGTTGAAAGGCCCAGAACGTAAAGCGCGGACCCAAGAAACTGAAAAAGTGCGAACACAGGGCCCAGACACCCGCCGCGAGGCGGTCGCCCCGCCGCAGCTTTTCTGGTCGAGATTGCCCGAGCGAGAGCATCAGGCACCCACCTGCTGCGCCCAGGCGCGCGTGTCGCGGACCATCTGTTCGGCCTCGTGCCAAAATCGCGGGCCGAGTTCGATCATAAAGACGGGGTCTTGCGGATAGGGCAGCTTCGCGAGCTGATCCCAGGGCAGCCCACCCCAGTGCAGGGGCAGGTGCAGGTCCCCTTCGCCAAAGGCCAGCTCTTCACTCGGCGTATAGGCGCGCGTGCGGTTGCGTCGCCCGAAATTGTCGTGCAGATGCAGGTGCCTGGCATGGGGCGTCAGCGCGGCGGCTTCGCGCAAAAACAACGCCCCCAAATCCTCAAGGTTGAGGGCACCGTGGGCGAAATCAAAGGTCGCGCAGACATGGGGATGGTCGAGGGTTGCCAATTCGCGTGCCAGTTCCGCCGGCGTCGCGGTCTGTTCGTCGTTCCAGTAAAAGACGTTTTCGACGCACAGGTAAGCCCCCTGGGCGGCGGCAACCTGACCCAAGCGCGCGAGACAGCCGCGTTGCTGCGCATAGCGGCGGTCCCGCTCGACTTGGGTCAGGTGCCCAGGGTACATGCCCGTATGGACGACCAGGTGCTCGGCCCCCACCTCCGCAGCCAATTCCAAATAGGCTTTGGCCACGTCTTCGTGCGCCGTCACGTCGCACGGCGGGACCATGAAATTGAGGCCGATGGCGGCGTGGAGGGAGTATTGGAGCGGGCGGTCGGCGAGAATTGACTTCAGCAAGGCTAGCCGCGTCGGGATCAGGCGATGGTGGGCAATGAGATCATCGTGCAGGGCCGAAAGTTCGGCCACATCGACCCCGAGCGACTGGATCAGGTCAAGATGCTGGGGCAGGGCGGTCAAAGCCTCGGACCCAACCATCGTGCTGAAACCAATGCGGGGGCGTTCCATGCAAAGCTCCTACGCCGATCCTATCGCGGCCCAGAGCTTGTGTTCAAGAGGTCGGACCGCGCTGGCGTTGGCGCGCGCCGAGCCTTTTCAATCGCCGCTGGTATAGGTCTGCCTGCTCAGACGTCGTGCCTAGCCTTGACGCGCCTTGAACCTCGGGTTTTTCTTGTTGATGACATAGACGCGCCCGCGCCGGCGAACAACGCGGGAATTCTTGTCGCGCTTCTTCATCGTCTTGATCGAGTTGACAACTTTCATTGCTTGCGTCCTGGACTGCGTGGGCGGATGCGCGCGCCTAAGCGCCCCGAACCCAAGTGTCAAGCCTGGATCGTCCGCGCAGCGGGACTTTCGCTCACAGACCTGTGATTGACTGTGTATCGCCCCGTGCTCACGAAATGTTAACATGAAGGCCTAATGTCAAGGAACGAGTCTCATGGAAACACCTGGTCGCAAACGCTTGCTGATCGTTGACGACGATCACATTCTCGCCGACTCTCTGGTTGAACAGTTGGACCTGCACCAGGAATTTCAATCGACGGCGCGCTATTCAGGCAAGGACGGTTTGGCCACCGCGCTGGAACAGGATTTTGACTGCTTGCTGTTGGATGTGGACATGCCCGATATGGACGGACGGGACTTGTGCAAACTCTTGCGTCGTCAGGGCTTTAAGATGCCGATTTTGATGCTGACGGGCCAAGATTCCGACCCCGATGTGATCTTGGGCCTGGATGCTGGCGCCAATGACTATGTCACCAAACCGTTCCGCCTCAATGTCCTGCTGGCCCGCATTCGCGCCCAGTTGCGCACCCACGAGCTGTCGGACGACGCCACCTTCCCCGTCGGTCCCTACAACTTCCGGCCAAGTCTCAAAATGTTGCAGTTCCGCGACTCCGACCGCAAGATTAAACTCACGGAAAAAGAGACGGCGATCCTCAAATTTCTCTACCGGGCGGGCGGCCAATCGGTCAGTCGCGAGGCCTTGTTGGGCGAAGTCTGGGGCTACAACGCCGCCGTCAACACCCACACCTTGGAAACGCATATTTACCGCCTGCGTCAAAAAATCGAGGAAACGCCGCGCGAGGCCCGCATCGTCATGACCGACCCTGGGGGCTACCGCCTAGGCAGCTAACGCGGTTCAACCTTGACCTTGAGGTCTGGGGGCGGCAAGGGCGGCTCATGTCTGACCCCATTCCCGCCCCTCAACGCGCCTTCGTGTTTCCAGGCCAGGGCTCGCAAGCCTTGGGCATGGGGCAGGACCTAGCCGCCGAGTTTCCCGCCGCCAAACAGGTCTTTGAGGAAGTCAACGAGGCGCTGGGCCAGGACTTATCGGCCCTCATGTGGGGCGAGGATTTGGCGGCCTTGACCCTGACCGAAAACGCCCAACCGGCGCTGATGGCGGTCTCGCTAGCGGCGGTTCGCGCCTTGGAAAGCGAAGGCTACCACCTGGCATCGCACGGGGCCTTCGTCGCGGGCCATTCCCTTGGGGAGTATTCGGCCCTGGCCGCGGCGGGGGTATTGAGCCTTGCGGACACGGCCAAGCTGCTGAAATTGCGCGGCCAGTCCATGCAGGCGGCGGTGCCCGTGGGCGACGGTGCCATGGCCGCGATCATGGGGCTGTCGGCGGCGGAAATTGAGGCAATCGCGGCCGCGGCGGCGCAAGAAACGGGCCTGGTCTGTGCGCTCGCCAACGATAATGCCCCTGGACAAGGGGTGATCAGCGGCGCTGCGGCGGCGGTGGAGGTCGCCATGGAACAGGCGAGCGCGGCGGGGGCCAAGCGGGCGCTGAAGCTCAACGTGTCGGCGCCGTTTCACTGCGCCCTCATGGCGCCCGCCGCGCTTGCCATGGCCGAGGCCCTAGCGCAAACGCCCCAGGGCGCCTTTGCTCTGCCGCTGATCGCCAATGTGACCGCGCGCGCCAACCAAGACCCTGCGCACGTGACGGACCTGCTGGTCCAGCAGGTCACGGGCCGGGTGCGCTGGGCCGAGTCTATGGTCGCGGCGGCGGATGCGGGTGTGACCCAACTGGTCGAGGTTGGGGCGGGCAAAGTCTTGTCGGGCCTCGCCAAGCGGATCGACAGCCGCTTGGCGGCGGTGCAAGCGGGCACGAGCGCGGGCCTACGGGCACTGCTGGAGTCCCGCGAATAGAAAGGAGATATTTGATGTTTTCACTAGCAGGCAAGACAGCGCTGATCACGGGGGCATCGGGGGGCATCGGCGGAGCAATCGCCAAGGCCCTAGCCCAGCAAGGCGCCACGGTGGCGCTGGCGGGTCGGCGGCGCGCGGCGCTAGAGGCGTTGCAGGCCGAGGTCGGCGGGGAGATCTTGGTCGCCGATTTGGGTACCGCCGAGGGATGCAATCACTTGGTTGCGGAGGCCGAAGCGGCGCTGGGGCAGATCGACATATTGGTCAACAACGCGGGACTGACCCGCGACGGCCTGGCCATGCGCATGAAGGATGCCGATTGGTCGGCGGTGCTGGATGTGAATCTGACGGGCACCTTCCGCCTGATCCGCGCCGCGATGAAAGGCATGATCAAGCGGCGCACGGGTCGCATTATCAATATGGCCTCGGTTGTTGGGGTCATGGGTAACGCGGGCCAGGCCAACTACGCAGCCTCCAAAGGCGGGATGATCGCCATGTCCAAGGCCTTGGCGGGCGAGCTTGCGCCCCGCGGCGTCACGGTCAACTGCGTCGCCCCTGGCTTCATCGAAACCGCCATGACTGCAGATCTGCCCGAAAAAACCCAGCAAGCCATGCTATCGACCATCCCCACAGGGCGCATGGGCCGCCCGCAAGAAATTGCCGCAGCGGTGGCCTTCCTCGCTTCGGACGAGGCGTCGTACCTCACGGGGACAACTCTCAATGTCAACGGCGGCATGCTCATGCTTTAGCGTCCGCGCCCAGAGGCAGGGCAGGACCAAGTTCAGGACCCTTGCAATGGGTTCATCGCAGGTATGGGGATATAAGGATATTTTGCAGCACTTTAGACCTGACAAATCAGATTCGCCCCGCTAGAGGGGGGCAGCCTTGGCCGCCTGCTGCGTGATGCCGTGGCTCTTTTAAAATTAAATCAAGGATTAAAGAGACTATGAGCGACGTTTTCGACAAAGTAGCTGATATCGTTGTTGAGCACCTGGGTGTTGACAAGGCGAAGATCACCATGGAAGCCAGTTTCATCGACGACTTGGGCGCAGACAGCCTCGACAATGTCGAGCTGGTCATGGCCTTCGAAGAAGCCTTTGACCTGGAAATCCCCGACGAAGCAGCCGAGAAAATCGCGGTGATCGGCGACGCTGTGAAGCTAATCGAAGAACACAAGGGCTAAGGTTCTTGGGTTAAATTTCCAGTTTTCTGGTCTATAATACCAGCGGCGATTGAAAATGACCCTTATGTTCGCTGGTATAAGGGCCGCGACTGCGGCCCCCGTAGCGGCCCCGAGAATAGCGCGAAAGCGCCTCGGGGTATAAGCGAAGGCCCCGTCGGAGGCGAAACGCGAAGCGTTTCTGCCGTGAGACACAAAACGGCCATAAAAGTGTCAACTTTTTTGGCCGTTGGTATAATGAAGGGGCTGCGAAGCCCCTTTTTCTTGTTGGGCTTGGACACAAAGGAACAAAGCCGATGTTGAGACGTGTTGTTGTAACGGGATTTGGTGCCGTAACATCTCTGGGCCCCGACGCCGAGACCACCTGGGCCAACATTCTGGCGGGCCGATCAGGGATTTCCAAGATCGCGCATTTCGATGTGTCCGCCTACCCGTGTCAAATCGCCTCCATGGTCAAGCACGACCCCGCGGATCCGTGCTATTTTGACCCCGATCGCGGTCTGCCCGCCAAGGAACGGCGCAAGCTCGACGCCTTTATCAACTTCGCCGTCGCCGCCGCGAACGAGGCCTTGGCAACGGCAGGGTGGGTCGCCGATAGTGAGGAAAAGCAAATCCGCTCGGGCGTGATCTTTGGGTCTGGCATGGGGGGCTTGGCGACGGTCAAGGAGGCGACAATCAAGTCCGAAGCCGGCGGGCCGCGCAAGATGAGCCCCTTTATGGTGCCATCGTCGATCATCAACCTCACCGCAGGCCTGATCTCCATCCACAACAAATTGCGGGGGCCAAACCACTCCGTGGTGACCGCGTGCGCCACGGGCACCCACGCGGTGGGCGACGCGGGCCGGTTGATTGCCTTTGGCGACGCCGATCTCATGGTGGCGGGCGGCGCGGAAAACACCGTAAATACGCTGGGCATGGGCGGTTTTTCGGCGGCGCGGGCGCTCTCTACTGGCTTCAATGACCGTCCCAGCGCCGCGTCCCGCCCATGGGACAAGGGGCGCGACGGGTTCGTCATGGGCGACGGCGCGGGGGCGCTGGTGCTCGAAGAATACGAACACGCCAGGGCCCGCGGGGCCACGATCTACGCCGAACTGGTCGGCTACGGCCTCAGCGGCGACGCCTACCATATCACCGCGCCGCATCCCGAGGGGGACGGCGGCTATCGCGCTATGGCGGCGGCGCTGGCGCGCGCGCAGCTCAACCCCGATCAAGTCGGCTATATCAACGCCCACGGCACCTCGACCCCTGCGGGCGACATGGTCGAATACAAGGCTGTTGATCGCGTTCTGGGCGCAGCGGCGGATCGGGTCGCCATGTCGTCGACCAAGTCGGCGATTGGCCATCTGCTCGGCGCCGCAGGGGCGGTTGAGGCGGTTTTCTCGGTCTTGGCCCTGCGCGATCAGGTCTGCCCGCCCACCTTGAACCTGGACGACCCTGAAGAGGGGATCCGCTTGAATCTGGTGCCGCATCAGGCGCAGGAACGCAAAATCGACGTCGCCCTGTCGAATTCCTTCGGGTTTGGCGGCACCAACGCATCGCTGGCCTTCCGAGGTGTCGCCTAAGCACTGATTTGCTTTTCAAGTTGCACGTGAAATTGAATAATTAAAATGCTGAGTTCTTTGACGATTTTGCGAACCTTTTGTGCGGGGGCGCTCCTCTTGGCGGTCCTGGGGGCGTTCGGGGTGGCAAGGGCGCAAGAGGCCGATGCCTCAGCGTCAGAAACGGTAACCTTCCTAATCAACCGCGGGCAAACGGCCCGGACCATTGGCGAGAATTTGGAGGCGGCAGGGCTGATCGATAGCGCCTTTTTCTTCCGGGTCAGTTTGCGCTTATCGGGCCGCGGCGGGGACATACAGGCGGGCGAATACGCCATCCCCGCCTCGGCAAGCATGGACGAGATTGTCGATCTGATCACCGCTGGGGCCGTGGTCCAACGCACCGTCACGGTGCCCGAGGGGCTGACCTCCTACCAAATTGTGCAGCTCCTCAATGCCAACGAAGACTTGGGCGGCCCGCAGATCGAGGCCGTACCTGCCGAAGGGTCGCTCTTGCCCGAGACCTACGCCTTCACCGCCAGCGATACTCGCCAAGATATTCTTGATCGCGCCTCGGCCGCCATGGACCAAACCCTTGCCGACTTGTGGGCCACGCGCAGCAGCGACGCCGTGGTCCAAAGCCCCGCCGAAGCCGTGATTTTGGCCTCGATCATCGAAAAGGAAACGGGCCTTGGGGCCGAACGGGCCTTGGTGGCGAGCGTCTATTCCAATCGCTTGACCACCCCGGGCTGGCGTTTGCAGGCCGACCCGACCTTGATTTACGGCCTGACCAACGGGCGGATGGATTTGGGGCGCGGTCTGCGGCGGTCGGAATTGGACGACGCGGGCAACCCCTACAATACCTACCGCCACGATGGCCTGCCCCCAGGGCCCATCGCCAACCCAGGCCAGGCGGCCCTGGCGGCGGCGCTGAACCCCGCGACCTCGCCCTACTTCTTCTTTGTCGCCGATTGCCAGGGCGGGCACCGCTTTGGCGTCACCCTCGACGACCATAACCGCAACGTCGCGGCCTTCCGCGCCTCCTGTGGTTAGGGGCAGGGTCCAGCAGTTTTTTGCCAAGCCCGAGTGGGGTTTTGGACGACGCCTGACCATCGGCAGCCTGATTGGCCTTGCCACGGGCTTTGTCGCCGTCGGGTTTCGGCTGTTGTTCGGCCTGATTAGCGATGTTTTGCTGCATACAGATGGCGAAGGCGTGGCGCAGGCCGCTCCCGTCATGCTGTTTCTGGTCCCAGCCTTGGGCGGGCTCGGCGTCGGGGTCCTGACCTGGCAGTTCTTTGGCCGCGGCGGCATCCCTGGGGTGGCCGATGTGGTCCTGGCACAGACGCGCGACCGCGGCCTCATGGGCTGGGCGGATGCAGCCAAGGCGGGCGTTTTAAACCTCCTGGCCTTGGGCACGGGCGCGTCGGTCGGGCGCGAGGGCCCTTTGGTCCATCTGGGCGCAACCCTCGGGTCCCTGGGCGGGGTTTGGTTGCGGGTCGATGAAACACATCGCCGAATCTACTTGGCCTGCGGCGTGGCGGCGGGCGTGGCGGCGTCCTTCAACGCCCCGCTGGCGGGACTGTTTTTTGCCATCGAAATTGCCCTGGGCGGCCTGACCAGCCTGTCGCTCGCGGCCCTTGGACCCGTCGTCCTCTCCGCCATCGCGGGCACCATGGTCAGTCGGGCCCTCTTGCCCGCTGAGGAGGCGTTCTTGATCGTCAAAACCTTGGAAATCTCCCCTTGGGAGTTTCCCGCCTTTGTGCTGCTGGGGTTGATCTGCGCCCTGGTCTCAACGGCGTTTTTGACCCTAATGCGGCGGGCCTGGCACCTGCGGCGGCGGCTCGCGCAGGTGGTCCCGCTCTGGTTGCATCCTGCTTTTGCGGGCATGGCGCTGGGCGGTCTTGCCATGGCGGTGCCCGAGGTCCTGGGCGTCGGCTATGTCGCAACCTTCCAGTCCTTAAGCGGGGCTTACGATCAGTCGTACCTCCTCCTCCTTTTGATCGCCAAGTTGTTGGCGGTGGTTTTGTGCCTCGCCTTAGGGTTCGGGTCGGGCATCTTTTCCCCCGCGCTCATGATCGGGGCGCTGCTCGGGGTTTTGTTTGGGCAAATCGCGACGCAACTGGCCCCCCAGTTCCCCGCCGACAGCTTCGCCTATGGTTACGCGGGCATGGGCGCCATGGTCGGCGCCGTCCTTGGCGCGCCCCTCTCGACGATCCTCATGGTGTTCGAACTGACCCGCGACTACGCGGTCACCGTCGCCGTCATGCTCAGCGTCGTTGTCGCCGCCCAAATCACCCACGCCTTGGTTGGCAACACATTTTTCGGGTTACAGCTAGAACAACGCGGCGTCCGCTTGGTCCTGGGTGGCTGATTGCAGCAGTGATACCAAGGGTCGTTTCCAACGACCCTTTCGTAGCGTTCAAGCGCCACGCAGGCTGCGCTCCCACTTGGTCGCTAGTCCTTGAAAATCCTGAATTTGCAATTCAGTATTTTCTGCGTCCATCAATGGCTCGGCGAGTCAAACTTTGCCGCCGTTGGTATGAGTTCGCTTAAGAAGGCGCTTTTGCCCGATCTCTTTGTGCGCTGTGTTCCCCGAACGCCATGGCGAGCGCTTGGACGGTGACCATAGACCCCGCTGCGCTGCGGAACCCGCGATCGGTCGCTTGATCGGTCAGCAGCACCAGGTCGGCATTTTGGGCCAAAGGGCTGACGGCGGAATCGGTCAGAACCAAGGTTTTGGCACCGCGTTCGCTCGCCAGATCCTTGGCCGCTAGGACCTCGGGGGAATAGGTGGGAAAGGAGATGAGGAACAGCAGGTCGTGCCGCTGAACCGTGCTGAGGCTGGCGCGGTTCATGTGGCCGAGGAACTCGATTTGGTTGACCCGAGCGTCAAAACTAGACAGCAGATAAGCAAAGTAAGCGGCGGGGCCGAACGCCCGCCTTAGCCCCATAATGTGGATGGTTTCGGCCGCGCACAGCATGTCGGTGGCCCGATCAAAGCGATCGGCGTCGGGCAAGCTCGCCAGGCTTTGCTGCGCCAGATCGGCGAAGCGGGCGAGCGGATTGCTGGCGTGCGCCGGCGGTTGGCCCTGAATCCGTTCGAAGTAGGAGGCTGGGAATCCCTGGGCTAGATCGGCCTTGAGGATGCGCTGGATGCCCGAAAACCCTGAAAACCCAATGGCTTTGGAAAAGCGGATCACGGCGCTGGGCTGCACCCCTAACTCCGCGCCTATATCGGTAATGCGCATCAGCGCCGCTTGCTGGGGATGGTCTAGAACAAACTGGGCAATGCGCTTGAGTTGCGGGGGTAGGTCCGCGTGCGCGTCGGTGATTTGGGCGCGCAGGTGGTCGAGTTTAGAGGTCAATCCAGGCCCTCGCGTGCGATGAATCTTGGATGGCTTGGAGCGCTGCTTCGAATTCCAGGCCATGCTGGAAGTTGGGGTAGCAGTCGCCGTCCTCCAAAATCGCGCGGACGAAGTCGCCGGCCTCGATCACTTTCATCTCATTGAAGCCGACGTGGTGGCCAGGGGCGGGGCAGAAGTTCCCAAAGGGGCTGTGCCAAGGGCCGACGAACACTTGCTTGAAGCCGTTGGTGGGCATGTTGGCGTTTCCCGCCTGCTCAAATAATTGAAACTCGCCCATGCGCGCCTGGTCAAACTTGATCGCCCCTTTGGTCCCCGTGATCTCAAAGCCCAAGTTCATCTTATGCCCTTGGCCGAGCCAAGAGGTATGGAGGGTGAAGAGCGCGCCGCTTTGGAAGGTCCCGAGGGCCGAGTACTGGTCGTCGGTTTCGACGAGCCGCATCTCGCCCGTTTGGGCGTCGGGCCGCTGCGCATGGACCGTCTGCAGCCGCGCCACGACATCGCGCAAGGGGCCGCAGAGCCAGATTGCCATAGAAACTTGGTGCGAGCCCATATCGCCCAGCGCGCCCTTGCCGCCGCCTTTCTTGGTCAGGCGCCACGAATGCGGGGCGGACAAATCGCACATGAAGTCTTCCTGATAGACGCCGTTGAAATGAACCAAGTCGCCGATCACGCCGTCCTCAATCGCCTGCTTGATCGCCAGCAGGGCGGGGGACTTCATGTAGTTGTAGCCCAACATGGTCTTGACGCCCGCGGCCCGCGCGGCGTCGGCCATGGCGCGCGCGTCTTCTAGGTTGGTGGCCATGGGTTTTTCGCACCAAATGTGCTTGTCCGTCTGCGCTGCCATGAGCGCCATATCTTTGTGGGCAAAGTTCGGCGTGCAAATCGAAACCACGTCGATGTCGTCGGCGCCGCACACCTCTTCCCAATTTTGGGTGGTACGTTCGAAGCCAAAGCGCGGGCCGTTTAGGGCGCAAGAATCCTGGCTCATGTCAAATAGGGCGGCCAGTTCGACGTCGATGGGCCAGTTGAAAGCCGACTTGCCGCGCATCCAGGCCGCCGTATGGGTGCCGCCCATAAAACCCATGCCCATGACGCCGACGCGCAGTTTTTTGAGGCCGACCTTGTTGGTCGGCTGATTGTCGATGCGCAGGTCACGCTTCATGGCTGATCTCCAGTCCTGCTTGGGCGCACACGTCCAAAATATGCGCGTATCCTTGCGCCGAATAGGCTTTGGGCGGCGCCATCTTGGGGTCTTGTTCGGCCTCTACCACGATCCAACCCTGGTAGGCGAGCGCCTGGAGCTGGCGGGCGACGGCGTGAAAATCGATGCAACCGTCCCCTGGCACGGTAAAGGCCCCTGCGACCACCGCGTCCAAAAACGCCGCGTCCCGTGCCGTGAGCTCTGCAACGACGGCGGGGCGCAGATCCTTAAAATGGACATGGTGGACCCGCTCGCCCCAGCGGTCGAGAGTCTGGCCGATGTCCCCACCAGCGAACAGGAGATGCCCCGTATCGAAGCACAGATGCACCTCGGGCGCGGCATCGTTCATGAGCCAGTTGATATCGTCCTCGGACTGGATGATGGTGCCCATATGGTGATGGTAGGCCAGCGGCAGGCCTTGGTCGGCGGTCCACTTCGCCACTTCGCTCAGGCGGTCCGCGTAGGCGCGAATTTGCGCCCGGTCCAAGGTCGGTCGGGTCGACAGCGGCGCGCCCGCCTGGCCCTGGATGGTGTTGGAACACTCGGCGTAGACCAGGCAGGGGGCCTGGAGCGCGACGAACTGATCGACCTGCGCGCCGATATGGGCGCGTTCGGCCACGGGATCGTTCTGGAGCAAGGCCCCCGAACACCAACCCCCGCACAAGACCAACTCATGGGCCTCCAAATAGGCACCGAGGCCCTGGGTGTCGCTCGGCATGCGCTGCCCCCGCTCGACCCCGCTGTAGCCGATCTCGCGCGCCTCTTGCAGGGCCTGTTCCATGGTGAAGTCTGCGGTCAGATCGGGCAAGTCGTCGTTTTGCCAGCAGATAGGGGAGATACCGATTTTAATCACGGGGGGCCTCTTGGGATTGGGGAGGGCGCGCAGCGGTGGGCGCTTTAGACCAGATCGACCCGCTAGACCAGATCGACCCGCTGGTGCTGGGCGCGGTTGGCCTCGTGTTCGGCCTTGGCCGCCTCAACCTGCGGGCGTGGGCTGACCTCGGGCACGCCCACATCCCACCAGCTGTCGCCGCCCGTCCAATCGTGGGATTGAACACGGGTGGAGATGACGACGGTACGGTCGGCCTCACGGGCTTTGGCGAAGGCGGCCTTCAGGTCGTCGATCGTATCGGCATGCGTGGCGATGGCGCCCATGGCGGCGGCATGATCGGCGAAGTTGGGCATGAAGGGCGCGACGCCGTCGCCCAACTTGCAGTCTTTGATCAAATTGTTGAAACTCTCGCCGCCCTTAAAGTTCTGTAGGCGGTTGATGACAGCGTAGCCACCATTGTCGCACACGACGACGATCATCTTATGGCCGCTCAAGACCGAGGAGTAGATGTCTGAATTCATCATGAGGTAGGAGCCGTCGCCGACGAAGACGATCAACTCGCCGCCATCCTTGGCCTCGGCTTTTGCCATGGCCGCGCCCCAGCCGCCCGCGATTTCGTAGCCCATGCACGAGAATCCGTATTCGCAGTCGTAGGAACCGTGCGACTTGGCCAGCCAACCCTTGTTGAGTTCCCCTGGCAAACCGCCCGCTGCGGTTAGGACCCGGTCTGCAGGGGTGGCGGCGTCCCAGATCGCGCCAACAACCTCGGAGTAGCGCGGCGTCGTGTTGGTCGGCGCGCGGCGTTCGGCGAGGTAGCTGCGCCAGGCGGCCATTTCGGTCTTGGCCTGCGCCAGCCGCGCTGCGGGGGCCGACCAGTCGCCCAAGTGCGCGTCCAGCTCTTCTAGCGTTACCTGCGCGTCGCCAACAAGCGCCAACGCGCCGTGCTTATGGGCGTCCCAGGCGGCGGTGTTGATGGCAATAAAGCGCACCTGATCGGCCTGAAAGCACGACCAGGATCCCGTCGTAAAGTCTTGCAAGCGCGAGCCGATGACCAGAACCACATCGGCATCGGCGGCGAGGGCGTTGGCGGCGCTGGTGCCCGTTGGCCCCGTCAGCCCGACGCCATGGTCATGGGTGTCGAGTACCGAGGACTTGCCCGCGGTCGTTTCCGCGACAGGGATTCCGCGGCGGTGGGCAAACTCATTGAGCAAAGCTTCAGCGCGCGAAAACAGCACGCCGCCGCCAGCGATAATTAGGGGCTTGGTTGCGGTCTTTAGGACTTGCGCCGCCTCCGCCACCGCTGCGGCGTCGGCGCGGTTGCGGGGCACGGACCAGACCTTGGGCGCGAAGAACGTCGCGGGGAAGTCGTGCGCCATGGCTTGCACATCTTGCGGCAGGGCCAGGAAGGCGGGACCGCGCGTCGCGGGGTCCAGCATGGTTTGCGTTGCTTGCGGCAGCATGGCGAGGATCTGCTCCGGGTGGGTAACCCGGTCCCAATACCGCACCACGGGCTTGAAGCAGTCGTTGACGGTCAGGCTCGGCTCGCCGAAATTTTCGACTTGTTGCAAGACCGGGTCGGGCCTGCGGTTTTGAAACGTATCCCCGCTCAAGATCAACAAGGGCAGGCGGTTGGCCATGGCGACCCCCGCCGCCGTGACCATATTGGTCGCCCCTGGCCCGACGGAGGAGGTGGCGATGCAAATCTGCTCGCCGCGCTTGGCCTTGGCGTAGGCGATTCCCGCCAGCGCCATAGACTGCTCATTTTGGCCTCGGTAGGTCGGCAAGGTGTCCTGTACCCGCTCAAGTGCTTCGGCGAGGCAGGTCACGTTGCCGTGGCCGAAAATACCGAACACCGCCGGAAACAAAGGCTTCGGTCCATCCAGAGTTTGGACTTGCTGCGCACCTAGCCATGCGACCAAGGCTTGCGCGACGGTGAGGCGTTGGTAGGTCATGGCTATTCTCCTTATTTGTGTCTCACGGCAGAAACGCTAAGCGTTTCTGCTTTCAGGGTTGCGGTCTCACCTCGCTCGCAATGCTCGCTCAGCCCGACGCTTGTAGTAGCGGTCTCTACTCGCTCGCTAGGCTCGCTCAGCCCGACCGCAGGACGGGGCCTTCGCTTATACCCCGAGGCGCTTTCGCGCGATTCTCGGGGTCACGTGTTTCGGGCGCGGGCGTTCCCTGCACCCTTCGGGCTTGGAGTCTGCTTGGGGGGCCGCAGTCGCGACCCTACACCAGCGAACAATTATCGAGTCATTCTCAAACGCTGTTGGTACTACAGGGGACGGTCTTTAGGGGACAAGTAAAGCGGAATAAATATTCTTTTTTTGCTCAAAGCAGAATTTTTTGTTCGTTTTGCTTGACTCACGGATCAAACGGTGCTGTTTAAGGGTAGGCTTAAGCCTAAGCGGCAGACGGCCTCTCCCTGTACGCGGCAGGGGGACTTGTACTTGATTTTTTCGGAGGAACAGATGAAAAAATTCTTGAGCCTTGCCGTCGCGACGACGGCACTAACAGGGTCTGCTATGGCCGACGGCCATGCGGCCAACATTATTGTGGTTACCCACGGGTCCGACGCTGACGGGTTTTGGGGTGTCGTGCGCAACGGGGTGGAGGCTGCTGCCGAAGACACTGGTGCCAACGTCACCTACCGGAATCCCTCGACGGGCGATCTTAACGAAATGGCGTCCCTGATCGAATCTTCGGCGGCGCAAGCCCCCGATGGATTGATTGTGTCGATCCCAGATGCCAGCATTCTCGGCGGCCCGATCTCGGCAGCGGCAGAGGCGGGAATTCCTGTGATTTCGATCAACTCAGGCTCCGATGTCTCGGCCGAACTGGGCGCGATCATGCACGTCGGCCAGCCTGAGTACGAGGCAGGCCTGGGCGGCGGTCAGAAGAGCGCTTCCATGGGCGGTGCCTCGGGCGTATGCTTCAACCACGAGCCCTTCAACACGGCCCTTCTGGAGCGCTGCCAAGGCTTTGCCGATGGCTTGGGCGAGGAGTTGAACATGGTGGAAGTTTCCACCGACTTCAACGACATCAAGAACACGGTTTCGGCTTACCTGACCTCCAACCCTGGCATTGGTGCCATCCTGGGTGTCGGGCCAACAGGCTGCGATCCGATCATTGAAGCGGTTGAGGAATTGGGCATGGCAGGGGATCTTGTCCTCGGCTGTTTTGACCTATCTCCTGCGATCGTTCAGGGCATTATCGGCGGCACCGTCCACTATGCCATCGATCAACAACAGTTCTTACAAGGCTATTTGCCTGTTGTTGTCCTGCACCTGAACCACCGCAATGGGACTTTGCCGGGCAACTCAATCAACTCTGGCCCTGGTTTTGTGACCTTGGCCAACGTTGAGCAAGTCCAGGCACTCGCGGGTGTTGAACGCTAACCGCTTGCGTACATAAGGCTTAGAGTAGTAACGACGCCTTATACGGGGGGCGGGCTGGTCCCGCCCCCCTTTTTTGTTTTTGGGGAGGATCACCATGGCGCAAGTCGATGAGCGCATTCGGAAAGTTGGATTGATTGAGAGCATGCTGCGGCGGCCCGAATTGGGGTCGATCTGCGGGCTGATCATCATCGTTGCGGCCTACATGCTGCTGACGGGGCCGATCAACGAACTTGCGGGGTACAAGAATACCTTCACCGATATGTGGTATGAACAACAGGGCGTTCAAGCCTGGGTCGAGCTGACGGCCTATATCGGCATCATTGGGATCGCGGCAGCGCTGCTGATGATCTCGGGCGAATTTGACTTGTCGATTGGCGCCAATGTCGCTTTGGGCGGCCATACCTTAGCCATGATGGTGTTGGCGGGCGTGCCGCTGGTGCTGGCGATCCTCGTGACCCTGGGCCTTATGTTGGCCGTGGGGTTTGTGACGGGTCTGCTGGTCGTAACCACAGGCCTACCCAGCTTCATCGTGACTCTCGGTTTCTGGTTTGCCAATCGTGGGTTTGCCAACTACTTGGCCTTCCGCATTCACGGTTCGTCGCGGCTGAACATCAAGCCCCAGCTTGAGGAAACCCGAGTCTTGCAGGACGGCGAGGTTGTGCAGCTACCCGATCCGACCTGGATCGACGATGTCTTTGCGTTCAAGGATGGTTTTTTTGGTCTGGAGATTGACTGGCTTTTGCTCAATGCTGAGGTCTATTACTTTATCATCGTGGCCCTGGTCGCCATTTACATCCTGAACTTTTCAAAGATCGGCAACTGGATTTTTGCTTCTGGCGGCGATCCCGTCGCGGCACGGGCCGTGGGGGTGCCCGTGGCCCAGGTAAAGGTAGGGCTATTCATGACGTCGGCCTTTCTCGCTGGCTTCTTAGGCATCATTTTCGCGTTGGCCTCGGGCGTTTCTGACCCCAAGGCGGGGGACTTCCGCGAACTGCATGCCATTGCGGCCGCCGTGATCGGCGGCACAGCCTTAACGGGCGGTTACGGTACGGTTGTTGGGGCTATCTTGGGCGCGCTGATCTTCTCAATTGTGCAGGTCGGCATCCGGTTTGTGCCGCTGATCGAAAACAACCTATTTCGGGTTATCGTCGGCCTCATGTTGCTCGGCGCCGCCCTGCTCAACCAATATATCCGTGGCAGAGTCTTGAAGGGTTAGGGCCATGGACGCGCAACCAACCATCGAAATTCGCGGCATTTCCAAGTTCTTTGGCAACATTATTGCCCTAAAGGACATATCGTTTGAGGTGTTCAAGGGCGAGGTGACGGCCCTGCTCGGCGACAATGGCGCGGGCAAATCGACCTTGATCAAAACCCTGGCGGGGGTCCATAAGCCCAGCGAGGGCGAAATTTTGATCGACGGCGACGTGGTCAATTTCGCGTCCCCGCGCGATGCGGCTAACGCAGGCATCGGCGTGGTCTATCAGGATCTGGCTCTGCAGCCGCTCATGTCCGTCACCCGCAACTTCTTTTTGGGGCGCGAACTTACCCGGCGGAGGTTCTTGGACTTCAAGACCATGAACGCCATCACCCGCGCCGAAATGGCCAAGATCGGCATCGACGTGGCGGACCCGAGCCAACCGATCGGCACCATGTCGGGCGGCCAGCGCCAGACCCTCGCGATCGCTCGGGCCATCTATTTTGGCGCCAAAATTTTGATTTTGGATGAACCCACGTCGGCCCTTGGGCAAAAACAACAGCTCGAGGTGTTGCGCACCATCAAGCAAGTCAAGGACCGCGGCGACTTGGCTATTGTCTTCATCACCCACAATGATCTGCACGCAAAGCTGATCGGGGATCGCTTCGCCTTCCTCAATCGCGGGCGTATTTTGGAATACGGCACGCGCGAGGCGATTGATCTGGACAATATCCGCGCGCTCATGGCGGGTGGGGCCGAATTGGCCGAGTTGGGGGAGGAGTTCAAGGAACAGGCGGCGTGACCGGCTCCCTGCACCTTCGCTGCGGCGCATCCCACGGGTGCCTGCACCAGATTCAGCCGCACACGATCAAAGACCGCTGCCCGAACTGGTCCTACGTCGGCTTCGCCGTGCATCGCTTGGACCCAGGCGAAACCTTGGGGCAGGAAACAGGCGATCAGGAACATCTTTTGGTGATCCTGACGGGCAAAATGCGCTTGCGCGCCCAGACCGATGCGGGCGCGGAAGACTTGGGCGCTTTGGGCGCGCGCATGGATCTGTTCGCGCGCCAACCAGCCCACGGCGCCTACATTCCCGCAGGGGCCGCGTGGCAGCTTGAGGCGACGACAGACCTGGAAGTCGCCGTCTGCATGGCCCCAGGCAAGCCTGGGCGTCCCGTCCAGCGCCTTGCGCCTCAAGATGCGCCCATGGAGGCGCGCGGCAAGGGCGCCAATACCCGCTACGTCAATGCCATCGCGATGGAGCAGACGGACATAGCGGAGAGCTTGCTGGTCACCGAGGTTTGGACGCCCCAGGGTAACTGGTCGTCCTACCCCCCGCACAAGCACGACACCGACCGGTTTCCTGAAGAAACCTACCTGGAAGAAACTTACTACCACCGCTTGAACCCGCCGCAGGGCTATGGCTACCAGCGGATTTACAACGATGATTTGAGTCTGGATGAGAACATCGCCTTCGCAGATCGCGACCTGGTCCTGGTGCCCTCGGGCTACCACCCCTGCGCTGCGCCCTATGGGTATGAACTTTACTACCTAAACGTCATGGCAGGCCCACGCCGAAACTGGCGCTTCACCAACGATCCCGCGCACGAATGGCTGTTCCGGCGCGACGGCGGCGTGAAACCAAAGTGAGGGCAGGTGGGAGAACTTGACTAAGCGGCGGCCAAGGTAAAGATCAAGGTGGCAACAGCGGCCCCAACGCCCATGCTGGTCAAAACAACCGTGGCGGGCAGCGTCCATTGGCGGATGCGGTTGACCCGAATGTCTTCGAGAATCTGCTGGATTTCAATTTCTTGTCTTCGTGTCATGGGACCTCGACCTAAGGATTCCTAACAGTACCTAGGGGTTCCTAACACCATCTAACCCCTCCCCCCAAAAAATCAACCCAGTTACCGCCTGCGTGTTGTATTGACGGCACGCGACCCTCAGCCTAGTCGGGATAGCTATGGCTTTAGTTCGTGCAATCTATTCCACAAAAACGGCCTGGCGCCTTGGGATTTTCGCCCTCGCTCTGGCGTTCTCGGCGGTACCTTTGGGGGCTGGGGCCGAGGGGGACGGGGCGCCGATTGAGGGGGTGGAGTCTGTGCTAGAGCAGGTTCGCGAGGCCCTCGACCAGTCCGATCTTGATCGGGCGGCGGCCTTGTTGGCGCAGGCGCGCGCCTTAGGCGCAAGCGACGCGCGGGTGATGGCAATGGAAACCGACTATAGGAATCAGCGCTACGCGCAGGCGAACGCACGGCGAGCGGCGGAGGCGGCACAGCGGGCCGCGGTCAAAGACATGACAAGAATTACAGCGCCCGATCAAGTGGCGCGGATCGCCGCAGCCAAGGCAGTAGCGCGCGCCCTGGGGGACCCGCGCGCCATGGACTGGCGAGCTGGGGAGACATTTGGCGACGGCGAAGGCCTGCCGACCATGGTTGTGATCCCTGCGGGCAGTTTCCTCATGGGCAGCCCGCCCGAGGAGGCCGAACGATACGACGACGAGGGCCCGCAACGCCGCATGACCCTTGACCGACCTTTTGCCTTGTCCGCGCGCGAGGTGACGTTCGCGCAGTGGGACGCTTGCGTGGCCGACGGTGGGTGCCAGCATCGCCCCGACGATATGGGCTGGGGGCGCGGGGACCGGCCGGTTGTCAACGTGTCGTGGGACGATATTCAGGCCTATCTTCAGTGGATCAACGTCCAGACGGGCGGCGGTTATGGACTTCCTTCCGAGGCGCAGTGGGAATACGCGGCGCGCGCGGGCACCACAACGCCGTTTTACACGGGCGAACAGATCACGACCGACCAGGCCAACTTCGACGGCGAAGCCACCTACGGCGGCTCGGCCCTAGGCCTGGATCGCCGCCAGACCGTCCCCGTCGGCAGTTTTGATGCCAACCCCTGGGGCCTCTACGACATGCACGGCAACGTTTGGGAATGGACGCAAGATTGCTGGACCGACACCTTGGATACCCACGCGGCGGACGGCAGCGCCAATCTGGGCGGCGACTGCCGCTGGCGGGTGGCGCGCGGCGGGTCTTGGTTCGACTATCCGCTCTATCTGCGCCTCGCGTTGCGCAACTGGGACCCCGCTGACCACCGAACCTTCGACCAAGGATTCCGCCTGTTCAAAGAACTATAGCCCAGCACCATCCAATTCCCCTCCCTTGGAGGGGGCAGGCGAAGCCTGGCGGGGTGGTCGTCGTGCTCGGGGCCTTGCTCAGGAAAATATCTGCAGAAGCGCCGTTGCTGTCGCGAGGATCGTCGCGAGTACCGCCGCGATTGCAGCGGTGATTGTCGCGATGGGGACCCACCTTCGGTCGGTGCTCACTTTCGCCGTTTCGGCGACGAGTTTGCGTGTCTCGGCGTTAATTCGACTTATTTCGGCGGTGATTTTGTCGGAATCAACCCTGCTCCTGTTGGCTTCGGCAAACAGGTGCGCGATTCCAGCGCGCATCCTATCATCTGCAAGACGTTGTTCGATTTCAGTCATAAGCCTGACTTGAGGTAAGGAACATCAGCCACCGACGCAACCCCTACATTCCCAAAGGGCAATCGCTTTTGCGCAAGATTCGGCCTATTTTGGGACCACCAGAGAGACTCCCGCCCTCCCATGGTGCAAATTATACCAACGGAAGTATTCAATGACCTATGGGCCGTCTGCGTTCGAGCGCCGAGACTCAATTCATATGGCAAGCAAACTGCAATCGGACAACGGTCATTCGATCTTTCCGCTGGTATTAGACACTACTTAAGCGCCGTTGCTATGACTCCTGGCCCGCCAGGGTTACCGCCGTCGATCCCCGCCTGAGCGGTTGCCTTGGCTGAAGCTCGCATCGGGCGTTCCCCGATGGCACAGCGGCACCACGGGATAGGCTGCGGTCAGGAAGTAGGCGTAGGTTCCATCGGGAAAGTCGGGCGTTTGGGTTTGAAGGCCGTTGCATGCGTCCAGGGTGCCTGCGCCCGCGACGTACTCATAGTCCGCATGGAAGGTGCCGTCGTAGGTGCCCCCAGGGGCGTCCGACCCGCCTGGGCGGCTGCCCGACTTGAGGCGCCAGCTTGAGGTCATTTCGGCGACGCCTTGGCGGCTTTGGCCGTTCGCGTAGCCGTAGAGCGCATAGATCGGGAAACCATCGGCCGCGTACCCGATCAGGTTGGAATGGGCGCTGGCGTCAAAGCCCGCGCCCGCGCCCATGTCGGTCGCCAGACCGTGGTAGTGATACTTGCCCCCTGGTTGGATATGGCCGTTCTGACTGTCGAGCCCGAGGGGGATGGCACCATCCAAGGCAACGTAGTTCCAGTCCCTACCGCCCTTTTCATAGAACTCTGCCGCCAAGGGGTCGAAGGTCACGCCGTTGAGCGCAATCCCGAAGGAGGTGCCAAGGCGCAGGTAAGTCGGTTCGGCGTTCTGGCTTGGGGTCGCGTCCATGCGGTAGGTGTTGGACTGAGCTTCGACCGAGCCGTTGGGGAAGCTGCCGACACGGTGGTCGGGCAAGTTGTTGCTTTCGATTAGGCGCGTATCGCCGCTTAACGTCATGGTTACCGACGGCGCGCCCGCATAGGTCGTGGCCGTGTTGGTCCGCTGACTGCTGCTGCCGATCTGTTCTATGTCCCATGTGCGCCCTGGGCCGCTGGAGGTGCTGCTCCCCCCGCTCACGCCGCTGCGGCCCGATGTTTGGCTGGCCATGGGTCCCAACCCGCCCTGGTCGTGATGCTTGCCGTGACCACGATGGCGAGGGGGCGATTTCTGCGCTTCGCCGCACGCGGCGACCAACAATGCGAGTGCGGTGATGAGGAGGGCGGGTTTGGCAAAGTGCGACATGGGAGCTCCAGACTCAGCGGACGCAACCCCATTTAGACGAACCGTCCCTCGAACGCGACGGGAACTTTTCCAGTTCTGCCCCATCCTTGACAGCCTTGGTCCCGCGCTTGTACGCGCCCAACCTATGCA
Source organism: Alphaproteobacteria bacterium (assembly GCA_965229645.1). GTDB lineage: Bacteria > Pseudomonadota > Alphaproteobacteria > UBA7985 > UBA7985 > CAXQZM01. Next base: position 1,121,136 of record OZ245893.1, on the reverse strand, counting down.
CTGGTGGAGAACAAGAATGACGGCGAAAACCAAATCCCGTTGGGCCTTGGCGGGTCCGTCCCGCCTCCCTTGCAAGGGGCTTCTTTCCGTGGCGCTCTGCCTTATCCTGGGGGCCGCGCACGCGCAGGAGACCTTGACCTACGCGCAAGGCGCGACGGCGGCAGGTCCGCACGATTTGCGGTTGGATTTGTACCCAGCGGCGTCCACGTCCACATGCGACGCGCCCCGTCCGACGGTGGTGTTCCTTCACGGCGGCGGGTTCGTGAACGGCGGCAAAGGCGGCAAGCGACCTAAAACCATGGCTCGCGCCTTCAATCAGGCGGGCATGAACCTGATTTCCATCGAGTATCGCCTGGTCCCTGATCAGCCGATCCCAAGCCCCGCCTATTCTGATTTTGTCGAGGCCTTAGGCCAGGCGCAGCGGCAAGACGGCCAACGTCAAGCAGCTGCTGCGGCCTTGGAGGACGCGGTGACGGCGCTCGAGTTCGCGGTTAAACAAGCCGAGACCTATTGCATCGACGTCGATCACCTCTTCATCTCGGGGTCCTCGGCCGGGGGCGTGATCGCGCTCAACGTCGCCTATAGTTTGGATGATGCTGGGATCTCGCGTCCCAACCTTGCGGGGGTCATCAACATGTGGGGCGGCTTTTTGCCCGAGGATGCCATGGAACAAGGGGACATTCCCCTGTTTACGGCCCATGGGGAGCGGGATCGCACGGTTACCTTTGACTGGGCCGAACGCCACTGGGCCATGGCCAACGCGACGGAAACGCCCATGCAGTTGCACGCCTTCATCCGTGAGCGGCATGGTTTCGATATAGGGCGCACGCACGTCGAGGGTGTACGCCTCGTCGATCTGATGGTGCGCTTTGTCGAAAGCATCGTCGCGGGAAACGCGCCCGAGACGCTGAGGACGAGAAGTTAGAGTATTTAGCCCTCCGCCGCCTTCAGGGCGGGAATGAACAAGTCGAGGGCCTCGGGGTTGGCTAGCGCGCCCGCGTTCTTGATGTCGATCCCGCACACCACATCGCGCACGGCGAGTTCGGAGATTTTGCCGCTGCGGGTCTTGGGAATGTCGGCCACCGCCGCGATGACGGCGGGGACGTGTCGGGGCGAGGCCTGGTCGCGGACGCGCGCGCGGATCGCTTTGATGAGGGCGGGGGTCAGGGCCTGGCCCGCCGCCATCTTGACGAACAGCACGACCCGCACATCCCCCCCTTGGGGTTGACCGATGACCACGGCTTCGGCGATCTCGTCCAGCGTTTCGACCTGCCGATAGATTTCGGCGGTGCCGATGCGCACGCCGCCAGGGTTTAGCGTGGCGTCGGAGCGTCCGTAAATGATGTAGCCGCCTTGGGCAGTCTGCTCAATGAAGTCGCCGTGGTGCCAGGCACCCTCAAACCGCTCAAAGTAGGCGGCGCGATACTTGCTCTGGCCTGGGTCGTTCCAGAACTGCAAAGGCATGGAGGGGAAGGGGGCGGTGCAAACCAACTCCCCGCGCGCGCCCACGCCGCGTTCCTGCCCCTCAGTGTCAAACACGCGCACGTCCATGCCTAGGACGGGTGCCTGGATCTGCCCGCGATAGACGGGCGCGGTCGGCTGGCCAGCAACGAAGCAGCCGATCAGGTCGGTCCCCCCAGAAATGGAACTGAGGCACACCTCTGGCCGTACCTTGGTATAGACATAGTCGTAGGCTTCGTGGATCAAGGGCGAGCCTGTGGTCGCCAGGGTGCGCAAGCTGCTCAAGTCCGCGCGCTGGCGCGGCACGTAACTGGACTTGGCCATGGCGTCGATATACTTGGCCCCGCAGCCGAACAGGGTGAGGCGGTTGCGCTCGATCAGTTCCCACAGCACCTTGGGGCGAGGGTGGAAGGGCGAACCGTCGTAGAGTTGCAGCGTCTGCCCATTCGCCAGGCCCGTCACCAGCCAGTTCCACATCATCCAACCGCAAGTGGTGAAGAAGAAGGTGCGGTCCCCAGGCTTGCCGTCGCAGTGCAGGCTATGCTCCAGCAACTGCTTTACTAAGGCCCCGCCCTGGCGATGGACCAAGCACTTGGGCTTGCCCGTCGTGCCGCTGGTAAAGAGGATCGATAGGGGATGATCGAACGGCAGGCGTTCCAGCTGCAAGTCCGCCGCAGCGGGCAAGGCGCGCGGCGCACCGTCCAGAAAGTCGAATTCAAAGTGTCGGGCCAACCCAGGCAAGCGCGCCGCCAGCGCGCGGGCCTTTTCGGCCATGTCGATGCGCTGGCCTGCGTAGATGTACGCCTGGCAGGAGACAAAAACCTTGGGCGAAATTTGACCGAAGCGATCCAAGGCCCCTTCCAGCCCAAAGTCGGGCGAGCAGGTGGCGGTAATGGCCCCCAGGCCGTTGGCGGCGGCTAGAATAGCGATGGCATCGGCGCCGTTCGGCACCATGGCCGCGACCCGGTCGCCCTTGACGACGCCCGCCGCACGGAACAGAGCCTGGTAGCGGGCGGTCAAAGTCCGCAACTCGGCCCAACTCATGCGCGCAGGCGCGCCCTTTTCCCGATCGATCAGCAGGGCGGGGCCCGCGGTCGGGGCGGCGGGGAACAGAATATTCTCGGCGTAGGAAAGACGACCCTCGGGAAAGTACTGCGCGGCCCAGAGCGGGCCGTCGTGGACGAAGGCCCGCGCGCCTTTCTCGCCCTTGATTTGCGCCCAATCCCAAAAGGCGTCGTAGAAGGCGCCTTGATCGGTGACGGAAAACCGATGCAGCGCCGCGTAGTTGTCGAGCCTATGGCCGCGTTCGGCCAGGAACGCGCGAAACGCCGTTATGTTGGCGGCGGCAATCGCCGCCTCTGAGGGACGCCAAAGCGGAGTCATAGGCGGGCGTCCCGCTCGTTCGCCGCTTGGCCCGCTAGCCAGTCGTAGGCGATGGAGGCGGCGGCGAGGGCGGTAATTTCACCCCAGTCGAACGGCGGCGAGACCTCCACCAAGTCCATGGCGACGGTGCGCAAGGCGCGCAGCCCCTGGATCACCGCCAGCGCTTGCCAGGTCGCCAGGCCACCGCACACGGGCGTGCCCGTACCAGGGGCAAAGGCGGGGTCGAGGCAGTCGATATCGAAACTCAAATAGACGGGCGCGTCGCCGACGCGCGCCTGGATCCGCGCGATCAGGCCCTCGGGACCCAAAGCATGGCACGCGGGCGCGCCGATTTGTTCTATGCCGAAGTCCTGATCCGTACGGGTGCGCAGGCCGACCTGGATCGACCGATCGACTTGGATCAGACCTTCGGCAACCGCGCGGGCAAACATGGTCCCGTGGTCGAGGGGACCGAGGCTGTCCCAGGTATCGGCGTGGGCGTCAAACTGCACCAGGGCAAGGGGCCCGTGCCGCTCCGCTTGGGCCTTGAGCAGGGCATAGGCGATGAAGTGGTCGCCGCCCAAGGCCAGCGGACGCACCCCCGCCTGCACCAGCGGCGCGATGCCCGCGCTGATCTGCGCAACCATGCTGGCGGGGTCGTGCGGGTTCAGGGTCAGATCGCCAAAATCGACCACCGAGAGGTGGTGAAAGGGATTGAGGCCGAACGCGTAGGACTCAAGCTCGGCCAACTGCGTACTCGCCGCCCGAATCGCCCGCGGCCCCAACCGCGCGCCTGGCCGGTTGGTCACCGCACTATCAAAAGGCACCCCCACCACGGCCACATCAACCCCCGCAAGATCACGGCTATAGGGCCGCCGACAAAACGACAAAGCCCCCCCATAAGTCGCCTCAAAAAACGTCTCGCGCGGGGCGCGGTTAAAAACCGCCTGATCGGTCAAAACCTCAGCGCCCGTCGGTGTCTCAGCCATAAGGTTTTCTTGAGCAAGCGAGGGACAATAGCAAGCCAGAAAATCACCCCTCTCCCGATCCAATTCCCCTCCCTCGGAGGGGTGGCAGGCGAAGCCTGACGAGATGGTCTCCATTGCCTCCACCCCTCGCAGTGCCCGATCAAATCAAAGCCTCCAACAGGCAAAATCAAGTCTCAAAATGAAGTGCGCCATTTTCGCGACAAAGCCCCTTTTTCGCCAACGCGCTCGCGAAGAACTAGAAATTTTGGCACAAATGTGCCATATAGGGCCAATAAGAGGTCCAAATGCTTGTCCAATTCTCCGTCAAAAACCATAAAGCCATAGCCGATTGGCAAACTCTATCCATGGTCCCCGCCTCCTCAAACTTGAAGCGGGGGAAACCGTCCGAGGATCGCTACTTGCTCAAAACAGGCTGTTACGTCGTCCCCCACGTACTGCCAGTGGCCCTCATTTACGGTGCCAATGCGAGTGGGAAATCAAGCCTAATCAGCGCCTTGGCAGATTTGCAGCACTTTGTCCGAGGTACTCATCTTTTTAGTCGATTGAGACATGTGCCGCCTTATCCGCACAAGTTTGACAAGAACTTGATGGACGCTCCGACGGAATTCGAGTTGGTTGCCGCTGTTAACGGGAACCTGTTCACCTACAACCTGGCACGAAATCTAAATGAAGTGGTTTATGAGCGACTCTCAATGCGTTCTGGAAAAAAGAAAAGTCAGGATCGAGAGATCTACTTGCGAGAAAACTTAGGCGAAGGCAAATTTGACGTAACCGCAAGCGACGTACTCCTGCGGAGATACTATAGAAATTTATTGACGGAATGCGGGATCAATGAAGCCTTTGTGGCCCAATTATCTTTTGGTCACGTGAAATTCTCAGATGAGCCAATCCTTGATTTTGCTTATTGGCTAAAGCGTTATATTGACCTGGAGGATATGAGTGGGTCGCCCAACAAATTTGGAGGGCATAGGCTATCCAGAATGCCAGAAACTTCTATTTCGAGATTGAGGGATTCGGATCGAGAACAGCGAAGACTTCAGTTCATGCAACGATTTGAACCATCAATCCGCCTCATTTACCGACGCCCACCAACCGCTCTGGAAGCCTTTCAAATCTATAGAATTCCTCTTGAAACCGACGACCAAGAGCGCGCTGATTTGTGGGAAGAGAGACGAGTTCGTGATTTGGTGGTTTTTAGACGCGGGAACGCACATACGACCGAAGAAATTCCCCTGCAGTTCGAATCCTTTGGAACGCGGCAGCTTTATGATCTCGCCGATGTGGTGCTGCGACATCGTGATGGCGATAGAGAATATTCAGGCATACTCGCCATCGACGAATTAGGCAGCTCTCTACATCCGCATCTCATAGATTGGCTCATTGACGCCTACAGCACGAATGATAGCGGCTGCCGAGGTCAGCTCATTTTCACGACCCATGCAACTCATGCAATGGATCATCCGCTCATCGACAACGATCAAATTTGGTACGTTGAAAAAGACGAAAATTTGGCCGCCAAGGTCTACTCCCAAAACGAGTTTTCGCGGGCCACGGCGGGTCGTAGGATATCCACCGAACGCGGCTACTTCCAGGGGCGTTTCGGGGCTCTGCCAAGATTGAAACCTTTGGTGGACCCTTCAAAAGGCGATCATACGCAGACGGATCCAGCTTAGTGGGTAAAGAAGAGGCCCGACGCTTCGGTCCCCCGCAAGGTTCTCGACCGCGGAGGCATCGACATACTGGATCCCGCGTTGAACGCAAACCCGTGTTGGTTCTTGCGCACGGCAGAACAGAACAAGACTACCTGGCTGCCCTGAGCGATTTCTTCCGTGATTGGGGAATAGCGATCACCGTCGAGCCGAGCGACCAGTCGCACCAGCAGATGTGGCAGGAGGCAAAGCGGCGAATAACAGAAGGCTATGAACTCGTCGCAGTAGTGCGCGACGTCGATTTTGATCCCCAATTCCCAAAGTTGGCGAACGATGCCCGTCAGAACCCATCTCGCAAGCTAATCCTGGCGTGCTCCAATCCCTGTTTTGAATATTGGCTTCTCCTCCACGTTCAAAACACAGATGCACCCTTTTTCCAACACGATGGGCGTGGGGGCTGTAGTCAAGAAGCCGTCCAAGCTCTGCGTCAGAAAAATGGGTTTGAGTACTACAAGAAGGCAGGTTGGACTGGGCACGATAGATTGGTGAAAGAACGGCGGTTGATTGCAACAAGCCGCGCAAAAACGTTTGCCAATAACAGCCCTGATCAGAAATACGAAAGCAACCCCAGCACCTACATGTTCGCCCTGGTCGAAGCTCTCGAAACCCTTGCAGAACCCAATCGCGCCGAACCATAAGTCCAATCAAGAGACCACAACAGCAAGTGATGGATTCTGCGACTTTGTCTCGCCGCACGCACAGTGACGTGAGTTCAAGGTCGCCTCAACCCCAAACACGTTTACCCAAACAAGGTGGTCGCCTTGAGACCCTACCCGTTCAATTTCGGCAAAGAGGGCAGCGGCGCGATTTCGATGCCTTCTTCGACCAAGTCTCGAACCTGCGCGGCCGAGGCTTCGCCGTAGATGCCGCGTTCTTCGGTTTCGCCGTAGTGCATGGCGCGGACTTCGGTTGTGAAGCGGGTGCCGACGTCTTCGTGCGTTGCTTCCACCTTGGCGCGCACATGGGCCAAGAATTTGTACGCGCGCTCTAGGTCCGCGCGGCTTGGCCCCGAGCTGGGAGCGGAGGCAACGGGCAGCGTGTCCGCCTTGGGGGCCTGACCGCGGCCCTTGTCTCGGCCTTTGCCGCCTGCGACCGTGGGCTGGGAGAGGGCTCGCTGCACCTGGGCGCTGTCGCAGTAGGGGCAGGTGACCAGGCCGCGGGCTTGTTGCGCCTCCAGCGCCTCGGCAGACTTGACCATCAAGTCAAACCCGTGGCCGCGATCACAGAGGAGGGAGAAGGTCTTCATGCGTCTTAGACGTGGCGGCTTCGGCGCGGGAAATCAAGACTCTCGGGTCAGGCGGTCTCGGGCCCAGCGGTCTCGGTTCAGGTGGCCCTGGGTCATGGCGGGGATTTGGGCGCGGCGGCGGGTCACTTGGGTCCAGTCGATTTGTACCAGGCCCACGCCTGGGTCTTGGCCCAGATCGACCAGCACCTCGCCCCAGGGATCAATCGCGAGCGAATGCCCGAAGGTTTGGCGGGTGCCGTCGTGGGTGCCCGTTTGCGCGGGCGCGATAACAAAGGCGCCGTTTTCGATGGCTCGCGCCCTTAGCAAGGTGTGCCAATGCGCCGTTCCTGTGGTGCGGGTAAAGGCCGCAGGGATCAGAAGGGCCTCCGCGTCCAGGCCACGAAACAGTTCGGGAAAACGCAGATCGTAGCAGATGCTGTGCCCAAAGCCGTGGCCCTCAATCTGGCTGACCCGCGTCTCTGCGCCGCCGTCGTAGGTGCGGGACTCGCGGTAGCCTTCGCCGCCCTCCAGCTGCACATCGAACAGATGGATCTTGTCGTAGGTTGTGACGATCTGCCCCAGGGGGTCGATCAGAATTTGCCGATTGAGCAGCTTGGGGCGGTCGGGCTGCGCCAGGATCAGCGAGCCCAGGCAAATCCAGACCCGCCGCGCCGCCGCCAAAGCGCAGGCGGCGTTTAGCAGAGCGTCCGCGTCTTGGGGAGCAGCGCGCGGGCGTGGGCTGGTGCCTTCGGCGCACAAAAAATTGCTGCACTCGGGCGTGACGATCAGGGTCGCGCCTCGGTCCGCCGCTTGTTCCATCAGGGCCAGCGTCGTGGGCAAATTCGCGGCGGGGTCGGGCCCGACATTGAGTTGGATCAGGGCGAGGGTCAGCATGGGAGGTTAGGTTTGGTTTGTCAGCTCTCGGTAAAGAATCGAAAAGTCGTGCCCCGCGCCCAGTTTCTGCACCAGGGCCTGGTACAGCGCGGCGGCGTGGGTACCCAGGGGCGTTTCGGCGCCTGCTTGGGCCGCCGCCGCTTGGCTCAGGTTTAGGTCTTTGAGCATGAGTTCGGCGGCAAATCCTGGGACATAGGCCTTGTCCGATGGTGCCTCGGGCCCCACCCCGGGCACGGGGCAGTAGGTGTTGACCGCCCAGCACGCGCCCGAGGAGGTGGAGACAACGTCGAACAGCTTCCCAGCGTCCAGGCCCAATTTGTCGCCGAGGGCAAAGGCCTCGCACGCGCCGATCATGGAGATGCCGAGCAGCATGTTGTTGCAGATTTTCGCTGCCTGGCCCGTGCCCGCGCCGCCGCAGTGGACCGCCCGCTGGCCCATGACCTCGAACAGCGGCAGGCCCTCGGCGAAGGCCGCGTCGCTGCCCCCCACCATGAAGGTCAGCGTCCCCGCCGCCGCGCCACCGATACCCCCCGATACGGGCGCGTCCAGGGCCAACACCCCTGCGGCGGCGGCAGCGTCGTGGACCTGTCTGGCCGCGTCCACGTCCACGGTGGAACAATCGATCAGGACGCGACCAGGCGCTAAGGCGTCCTTCACTTGCGCGAACACCGCGTGCAGGCTCGCGCCGTCGGGCAGCATGGTGACAAGCACGTCCGCGCCGCTCGCGGCCGCCACCGCGCTGTCGGCGCGCGCAACCCCCGCGACGTCGAACGGCACCAAGTCGTAGCCGTGGACCGCATAGCCCGCCGCCGCCAAATTCGCGGCCATGCCACGCCCCATATTTCCAAGGCCGATGAAGCCAATGCGTTTTGGGCTCATGCCGAAGCCTGTAGCCGAGCGACGGGGCCTTGACCAGCGCCCCGTTTCAACCCTGCCCCGTTCCAATTCGCAGGACTTTTCGCGCCAAGGCATCTTAGCGACTAGAATGCGCGGGCCAAGCAGATTAGGGGGCCTCATGGACTATCGCGACTTGTTCCTAACAGATCTGGAGGCGCTCAAAGCCGAGGGGCGCTACCGCACCTTTGCCGAGTTGGAGCGGCAGGCGGGGGACTTCCCCAATGCGATTTGGCACAGCCCCACGGGGCCGCGCCAAATCCAGCTCTGGTGTTCCAACGACTATCTAGGCATGGGCCAGAACCCTAAAGTGCTGGAGGCGATCCAGGGCACGGTCGGCGCGCGCGGGTCGGGCGCGGGCGGCACCCGCAATATCGGCGGCAACACCCATCAGCACCTGCAGCTGGAGGCCGAACTGGCCGACTTGCACGGCAAGGAATCGGCCTTGTTGTTCACCTCGGGCTACGTCTCCAACTTGGCGGCCCTGGGCACCTTGGCCGCCAACATCCCGGGCCTTGTGGTCTTTTCCGACGAAAAGAACCACGCCTCCATGATCGAGGGCATCCGCCACGCTCGCGTCGAAAAGGTCATCTTTCCGCACAACCAATTGAAGACCCTGGAGGCCGAGTTGAAAAAGGCGGGCGACCGGCCCAAGCTGATCGCCTTCGAATCGGTCTATTCCATGGACGGGTCGGTGGGCGAGTTGGAGGGGTTCTGCGACCTGGCCGAACAGTACGATGCCCTAACCTATGTCGATGAGGTCCATGCCGTCGGCCTTTACGGGCGCGAAGGCGGCGGCAAGTCGCAAGAACTGGGGCTGGCCCATCGTTTGGACTTCATTGAGGGCACCCTCGCCAAGGCCTTCGGCTGTCTGGGCGGCTATGTGGCGGGGGAGGCGGTCATGATCGACTGGATCCGCTCCAAAGCGTCTGCCTTCATCTTCACAACGTCCCTGCCGCCCTATATCGCCGCGGGCGCGCTGGCCTCGATTCGCCACTTGCGCACCAGCCAGCAGGAACGCGGTATGATCCATGAGCGGGCGGCGACCTTGCGCGCACGGCTGCGCGCCGCGCATCTGCCAGTGTTGGAGGCCCAGACCCATATCGTTCCGCTGATCATCGGCGACCCTGTCAAGACCAAGCAGGTCAGCAACCGCTTGCTCGACCGCCATCACATTTACGTCCAGGCCATCAACTACCCCACCGTTGCGCGGGGCACCGAACGGCTGCGCTTTACCCCAACGCCGCTCCATAGCGACGCCCATATGGACCATTTGATCGAGGCCTTGAGCGAGTGTTGGGGCACGCTCGACCTGCCCAAGGCGGCATGAGCCAAGCGACCCTCAAGATTAGGTTTCAGGTGCCGCAGGCGGCGGCGGACCAGCTCGCGGCGGGCCTGACAGTGATCGAGGATCTGGTGTTCGACCGCACGGCCCCCGCTGCCGAGGCGTTCGCAACGGATCAGGGCCGCGACCGCGCCGACCCCACCCTACCCATCGACTGCGCGCTCTACGTCGCCGACGCCAGCGCGGCGCGGCACGCCACCGCCTTGATCGAGGCCATCGCTGAACTGGCAGGGTTCGACCCGCCCGCCATCTCAACCGAAGCGATCCCCGCGCAGGATTGGGTCCAACATACCCAGGATAACTTGCCGCCCGTCACTGTCGGGCGGTTCTGCCTGCGCGGCAGCCATAGCCCGCCCGCGCAGGATTTGGTGGACTTGCAGATCGACGCGGGCCTGGCCTTTGGCACGGGCCACCACGAGACGACGCGCGGCTGCCTGCATTTCTACGACGCATTGTTGACCGAAGGCATGACCCCGCAGCGCGTCCTCGACATGGGCTGCGGGTCGGGCGTGCTCGCTATGGCCGCGGCTAAGACCAGTTCGGCCCAGATCGTCGGGATCGAGCAGGACGGCGATAGTCTCGCGGTCGCCGAGGCCAACTTGGCCGTCAACGCGCTCGCGGGTCGTGTTCGCTACATCTTGGGCGCGCAACCCGACTTAGGCGGCGGCGATTACGACCTGATCTTTGCCAACATCCTGGCGGGCCCCTTGATCGACTTGGCCCCTGGCTTTAGCCAGGTGGCAACCTCCACCGCCCACCTGTTGCTCGCGGGCTTGCTCTTGGAACAAGAATCGGCGGTCCTTTCCACCTACACCGCCCTGGGCTGGCACCTGCGCCAAAGGACCCACGACGGGCAATGGTCCCTGCTATGGCTTCAACGCTCCTAACCCTGCAAACCCTCCTGCGCGATCAGGGCTTCGACGCTTACCTAGTGCCGCGCGCCGACGCCTGCTTCGGCGAGGAAGTGCGCCCGCACGATGAACGGTTGCGCGCCGTCAGCGGCTTCGGCGGGTCGGCGGGTCTGGCCGTGATCCGGGCAGGGGGGGGCCACACCTTGCTGGTCGATGGACGCTACGCGGCCCAGGCCAGAAGCGCTCTGGCGGGGCAGGACTGGGAGGTCTTGGAAGGGGGGCTCGACCTCGTCGCCCCTGCGCTGGCGGGCCAGCGGGTTGCCTACGACCCTTGGCTCTTCAGCGCCAATCAGCTCCGCGCGCTGACCTCGGCAGACCTGATCGCGCACCCAGACAACCTGGTCGATGCCGCCTGGGCCGACCGTCCCCACTTCGCCAGTGCTGGTCCTTATGACTTGTCGATGCAACTGGCGGGGGAAACAGCGGAGGACAAGCGCACCCGCATGGCGGCGGCCTGCGCGGGCCGCAGCTTGCTGATCACCCAACCCGACGCCCTGGCCTGGCTCACGAATACAAGGGGGAGCGACCTGCCGTCCACGCCTGTGTGCGTTCAATTTGGTCTCTTGCGCCCCGATGCGACCGTCGAAACCTACAGCCCAGAGCATCGCGCAGGCCTGCTGGCGGCATTGAAAACAGACGAAACGGTCCAGTACGACCCCGCCACCACCTCGCAAGCCCTGGTCGCGGCCCTGGGCACCCGCGGGCAGGCCCACGCCTGCCCCATTCAGCAGGCCAAAGCGACAAAGAACGCCGCCGAAATCGCCGCCATGCGCGCCGCGCACCAGCACGACGCCCAAGCCCTCGGGGCGTTCCTCGACTGGTTCGACGTCCAAGACAAGACGAAGCTGACCGAGCTGGATCTGGTCGCCAAGTTAGCCGACTGCCGCGCGCGAAACCCCGCCTACTTGGGACCGAGCTTTGAAACCATCTGCGGGGCAGGCCCCAACGGCGCTTTGCCGCACTACCGCGTCAGCGCCGCGACCAACCGCCGATTGCACAACGGCGATTTGATCGTCCTCGACTCAGGCGGCCAATACCCAGGCGCGACAACCGATGTAACGCGCACTTTGAGCGTCGGAACCGTCAGCGAGGATCGACGCCAGCACTTCACCCTGGTGCTCAAGGGCCTGATCACCCTGACGCGCCAGCAGTTCCCCGTCGGCACCACGGGCCATCAACTCGACGTCTTGGCCCGCGCGGCCCTGTGGAACGCGGGCCTCAACTACAACCACGGCACGGGCCACGGCGTCGGCGCGGGCCTCGGCGTCCACGAAAGCCCGCCCAACCTCTCACCCCGCCCGCGTACGCCCGCCGCCGACTGGGCCTTGCGCCCTGGCATGGTCTTCTCCAACGAACCTGGCTTCTACGCCGAAGGCTCGCACGGCATCCGCTGCGAAAACCTCCTGCTCGTCGTCGAACGCGCCCCAGGCTGGCTCGGCTTTGAAACCCTAACCCAAGTCCCCTTCGACCCCCATTTGATCGTGTGGGACCTCTTGTCCGATTCCGAATCTGACTGGCTCAGGGCTTATCAAGAGGAGGGGGCGATTTCTTGATGGATTTGATGCCGATGATCGCCGCAACACCCCGCTGCGTTGATCCGTTGCGGCAAGGTGAGGTGTTCAAAAGTTGCACCCATTAACCGATGCGCGAAAGACTTTCGTCATCACCGCCCAATGAACGGAAAAAGGCCCGTCATCGACGGGCCTTATATCAATAAGTGGGGAGTCCGTCCTGCACGAATGCCGACAGCCGACTGCATCCCCACTTTTCAGGAGTGTTCTTAGACGAGGATTCTTGACGCATCAAGAGGGAAATTGTATCATTTTCTTGATGGACCTTGTCGATTTTATTTCTGCAGAACGCCTGAAGACCTACGAGGCGCACTCAGTTAACCAAAGGAGGGCCATAGCGCTCCACAACCATACGCTACATGTTGGTTCCTCTCTCATGTCGATGATTGCTATATTGGAGTTGGGTTTGCGCAATGCTTCAAGCTTACAACTTTCCAGAGCATTTGACGACAGAGATTGGCTGTGCCCAGATCATAACTCTGTTCCTCTTCGACCCTCGGAAATCGCCCTCGTCACAAGAGCGCAATCGCACGCGCGAGATGAAATCTACAAGAAACTCAAACCTCGAGACAAGAAAAAACTGGATAGGTCGGCATTTCCAAAAGACACTAAACTTTCTAAAGAGCAAGAAACGATAATTGTTAGGGAGAGAAAACAACAACTCCCACTCTCGCATGGCCAAGTCATGAGTCAAACGACTTTCGCCTTTTGGAAACGCCTCTACTCTGCCAAATATGAAGACTTGCTCTGGAGGCGTTCATTGAAAAGGGTGTTCCCAGACAAGTCAATTGACCGTGGCAAAATCGCTAAAAGTCTGGAAATTGTATATATGACGCGAAATCGAGTGGCCCACCATGAGCCCATGTATGCGGCTCGCCTAACCGAAGCTGTTGACGCTCTGCGCTTTCTACGGTCAACCATGGGGGCAACAGGACGCGGGAAAGAAACACCCTTCAAGACGCTGTCCAAAGTGCCTCATTTACGCCTGAAAATGGATTATGTGGCCTTCACGGAGGCCTGGGATACCCTGGGAAAGCGTTCGACATGATACAGCCCAAGGGTTGAATTTTCTTGTTAGGATCTTACGATCAGGGCGAAAAAATCAAATGATGACTTCCCGATTGAGGAGGCTGGGATCCTGTAGGCTGCCACGGAGCACTGTATCCGTTCGGGTAGGATGGAGGCACTGACGGCACCAATCTTAACCCTTGCCAAACGACGAAAGTCCGCATGTCCGACGCCAGCACTTCACCTTGGTGCTCAAGGGCGTGATCGCCCTGACGCGCCAGCAGTTTCCCGTCGGCACCACGGGCCATCAACTCGACGTCTTGGCCCGCGCGGCCCTGTGTAACGCGGGCCTGAATTACAACCACGGCACGGGCCACGGCGTCGGCGCGGGCCTCGGCGTCCACGAAAGCCCGCCCAACCTCTCGCCCCGCCCGCGCACGCCCGCCGCCGACTGGGCCTTGCGCCCTGGCATGGTCTTCTCCAACGAACCAGGATTCTACGCCGAAGGCTCGCAAGGCATCCGCTGCGAAAACCTCCTGCTCGTCGTCGAACGCACGCCAGGCTGGCTCGGCTTTGAAACCTTAACCCAAGTCCCCTTCGACCCCCATTTGATCGTGTGGGAACTCTTGTCTGGGTCCGAAGCCGATTGGCTCAGGGCCTATCAAAAGGAGGTAAGGATTTTCCCGAGACCTCAGCATAATTCAACTTCGGATCGACAGGCCACAATATGTAGTATCATTTGAGCGAGACAGATACTATATTTTGTGACCAATTTTCAGTTCTTTGATTTATGCTGAGGCCTCTTCCCGTAAATAGGATACAGGTTTCTCGACAACACGCCACCGCAAGACTAATACGAACTTTGGTAGGAGCCCCGTGCGCCTTTTCTCAAGGATACTGACATGACCCAAGAAGAACAACGCCTCGCTGACGATAGGATGCGCGCCGAAATAGCCAAGCTTATTGAGGAGACGGCGAAGATCAAGACCGAACGGGCCTGGATACCTTTAACCGTTACCGCAGCGGCCACCGCTGGCACCATGGCCCTCGTAAACGGCCTAGTTCAGCTCTGGTCCTAAATCACAACCAAGCCGTCTCAGGATCAATGCAAGGCTCGTAGGTACCGCGCGCAGGATCGGCGCCGCCCTTTTTTGCGGCCAGCGTTCCGAGATGGATGCCGCGACTGCGCGCGGCATGACTTCGCGTTGGGGGGTAGCAGTCCCAAGCAAGGGTCATCCAGCGCGGTGCGAAGCGACGGCGCAGGATCCATCACTGATCGACAGTAGGAAGTGCGGACGGCACCAGTTTGCAGTTTGCTGGCCCACCTGCCAGCCTTACGCCCCCTTCCCCTCAAACAAGCGGGACAAACCCGTCTCAAGGGCGTTGACATTCAGGGCGGGGTACAACAGGGGACCAGTTAATGCCCTCGCGATCTTTTCAACCTTTTCGGCGGCGCACCTTGGGTGCTTTGATCCTTGGTTTGGGGATCGCTTCGCTGGTTGCCTCGGGTGCTTTGATCCTTGGTGCGGGGATCGGCCCGCTGGTCGCGCTCGCGCAGGGAGACGATTGGGACTTTTTGGAAGAGATTGAGGCCATGGATGCCGCCGATGCAGTTGGTCTGCTGCAAGAGGCGGAGGCTGCGCTTCAAAACGAACAGTTTGATCGCGCGGATGATTTTCTTGCTCTTGCCGAGGCTAAGGGGGCGGATCAGCGCCAGGTTCGCGAGTATCGACGTGAATTGGACGCAGGGCGAAGCCTAAAGCAGGTCGAGGATTTGGTCGCAGACGCACGAGCGGAAATTTCGCGGTCAAATTTGGAGGAAGCAGAAGATTTGTTGCAAGCTGCTGAGCAGATTGGTAGTGGCGAACGGCTGATTGCTGATGCCAAGGCGTCGCTTCGTTCCAAGCGTGAGGACATAGAGGCGGCGCGCGTGGCAGAACAGACAGCCAGTTCCAGGCCCTCTACATCGGGTTCGCAGCAAAGTGGAACAAGGTGCATCACGGTTTATGCGGATGTGACATCGGGTTTTGGCGAGACAGCCGACGATCTGACGATTTCGGGGCAACCAGGGTCGATAAGCAATTCTTCGAACCGCTCTTCTTCAACGCTCTGTAGTGATCATCGTGGTCGCATCGGCGGACAGTATGACTACAGGATTCGTTTCGACAATACAGTTTGCTCGGGGCGTTTCACCGTAACGGATTCGGTACGTTCTGAGGTAACCATCAACGTTTATAACGACTGCAGTCCTGCGGGAATATATCAGTACTGATGAGCCCTTGAGCCAGTGTTGGACCATGAGTGCGGCGCTGTAAATTCACACTTGCATGGAACTTTTTTGGAGGAACCCACATGAAATTGTACACGAAATATCTGGGCGGGCTGGCGCTTGCCTTGTTGTGCTTGGCCTCGGCGCAGGCGCAGCAGGCAACGGTGCGGATCACTACCACACCAGGGGACGCCAGGGTCTATGTCGATGGTGCGCGCAAGGGCACCAGCCCGTCCGAACCTGGGCAGACTTTCGCCATCAAACTCGATGAGGGCGAGTATCTGATTTCCGCCGAGTTGGAGGCAGGCGGCCAGGTGTGGCGGGGCGAGAAGGAGATTTTTGTTGGTGCGGGCGTGTTGCAGGACATCAACATCCCCCTCGGCGTGGATCGGACAGACCTAAAGGCGGGCGATACCTTCGCCGAAGGTCCCGATCTGCCGACCATGGTCGTGATCCCTGCGGGCAGTTTCATGATGGGCAGTCCGTCGAGTGAACCAAGGCGCGATGGCGATGAGGGCCCTCAGCAGTGGATTCGGATTCGCGACGCCTTCGCCTTATCTCAGTATGAGGTGACATTTCGGCAGTGGGACGCTTGCGTCAGCGATGGCGGTTGTAGCCATCGGCCCGACGATGAGGGTTGGGGGCGCGGCAACCGCCCCGTGATCAATGTGTCGTGGGACGACATTCAGGAATACATAGCGTGGATCAATGACCGCACCGACGGAGGCTATAGCCTGCCGTCAGAGGCGCAGTGGGAATACGCTGCACGGGCAGGGACGACAACGCCGTTTTGGACGGGGCAGCGGATCAGTACGGAACAGGCGAATTTTGACGGAGATTATACTTACAATGGTTCCCGCGAAGGCACTTATCGACGGCGAACGGTTCCTGTTGGAAGTTTTGAGGCCAACCCCTGGGGCTTGTACGATGTGCATGGGAATGTTTGGGAATGGACGCAAGATTGCTGGGTTGGGAACTTGGCAGGTCATGCCAGTGATGGCCGTGCGAACTTGGACGGGGACTGCTCCGTGCGCGTTCTGCGCGGCGGTTCCTGGAGCAACGAACCCAAGAACCTCCGCTCCGCCAATCGCGGCAGGAACACCACCACGAAACGCCTCATCAACAACGGGTTCCGTCTCCTCAAGACCCTCTAGGGGCACATGCCCCTAGAGGCATTTACTCCCTACCTCCTTACCTCCTTACCTCGTCGGGCCGCGATAGCGGCCCGACAAAAATTTTTTTGGGGTTTTGTTCCCCACGCGATTTTGCTTGAGCCTTGGCATGGAGGAATCGAAGCAAGCGGAGCCGACAACGGCCCTGGAGGCGCACTACCAGTTTCTGCTCTGGCTCGTGCCAACCCTGGAGAAGTTTCCCCGAAGTCAAAAATTTTTACTTGGTGATCGCATTCAAACAACAGCCTTGGCGGTGTTAGAAACCCTGATTGAGGCAACCTATCAACGCACGCGTAGAGCCCTGCTGGCGAGCGCTAACTTAGGCGTGGAGAAACTGCGCTACCTGTTGCGCCTATGCCTCGACCTAGGTCACCTAAGCACCCGACGCTTTGAATACGCCATCCGTTTGCTTGCGAAGGTCGGTGGGCGCATCGGGGCTTGGCTCAAGTCCGATGCCCACGCCTCCTGACTTCGACGCCCTCAGCAGCTTTCAGGGCTTGCTCGCCGCCACCAAGAAGGCGATCAAAGGCAAGCGACGCAAGGCCGCCGCGACGCGGTTCCTGCAAAACATGGAATGGAACCTCTTGGCCTTGAGCGACCAACTCAGATCAAAAACCTATAAACCCTCGCCATACCGAGAAATTCCTATTCAAGACCCCAAGCCGCGCTTAGTTTCGGTAGCGGCGTTTCGCGACCGCGTGGTCCATCACGCCCTCTATGCGCAAATCGAGCCTGTATTTGAACGAGTCTTCGTCTTCGATACCTACGCCAACCGAAAGGGCAAAGGCACCCACGCCGCCCTGCGGCGCTATCTGCACTATGCGGACAAGTTTGCCCATGTCTTGCGATGCGACATCTTTCGCTATTTCCCTGCCATCGACCATGCCGTTCTGAAAGGTGATCTGCGCCGCAAAATTACTTGTCCAAAAATTCTCTGGCTCTTGGACCTTATCATCGACCATTCCAACGTCCAAGAACCCGTCAACGTGCATTTTCCAGGCGACGACTTGCTCGCGCCCTTGGAACGCCGCAGAGGCTTACCCATTGGCAATCTCACCAGCCAGTTCTTCGGCAATATTTATCTCAATTCCATGGATCATTTCATCAAGGAGGTGCTGAAAATCAAAGGCTATACGCGATACGTTGATGACTTCGCTTTGTTCGCGAACGACCCAGGGCAACTGCAAGACGCGCACGGGCGCTTGGCGGCGTTTTTGGCCCAGCGCCGCTTATTGCTGCACCCGCGCAAGACACACCTGCAATCGACCTTTGCGCCGACCCAGTTTTTGGGTTTTGACCTGCCGACCAAGGGCGAAGTGCGCCTGCCCAAGGCCAATGTCGATCGGTTGATGGACAAAGTGCGGAAGATGCGTCGCGCCGATCCCAACGGATGGGCAAGGAGCACCGACACCATCGCGAGCATTCAGGGGTGGACGGGCCATGCCACCCACGCCAACACATGGCGCCTACGCCATGCGATCTTTGCTGGCACGGAATTTGACCCTGCGGCAAAGGCAGCTTGACCTTAAAGTGCGCGTTCTGCGCGGCGGTTCCTGGAACAACAAACCCAAAAACCTCCGCTCCGCCAATCGCAACAGGAACACCACCACGAAACGGAACAACAACAACGGGTTCCGTCTCCTCAAGTGCCCATATGCCAGAGTTGGCACCCTTATTGGGGGCGCCAAGCGTGTAGCTGGGGTCTAGGTCAGGATGCAGATAAACAAGAACCGCCCCCAATCTTGTGGTTTTCCAGATTGGGGGCGGGCTTCATGTGGCAAATGTAGGGCGAAGACTCTGGTAGCTTGATGGATCGTGGATTTATGCAACGGGCTCTAAAGCAAGGGCGGGCTTATCGCGGATGCCGACATCAACGAAATTAGGAATGATCCTTACGTCTACTGGTATCCCTTTCTCTATAGAGAGGTGGCTGTTTGGCGTCATTGAACACGGCACGAGGTTCGTGTCGTCTGTACTTCCTGCCACCGATCAGTGATGGATGCTACGACTGCGCGCAGCATGACATCGCGAGGAGATGTTGGAACCAAAGACCCCCGTCATCCAGCGCGGAGCGAAGCGAAGTCGCAGGATCCATCATTTTGCCCAGATCCTTGCGTTGTGCATGCGATTGTGCAAAATTAGCCTGTGGAGAGAAAAGAGCTGATCAAGCTGCTTATCAAAAGTGGATTTTCCATTGAACCAGGTGCAAAACATTCTGGTGTACAAGGAAGGCAAGCGGGTTGCCACCTTCGTCAATGGCGCTGACGGTAGGGATGTGCCCAAGGGCACTGCGCGCGCGATCCTCAAGCAATGCGGGCTCAAGTAGCCATGTCTGTACGAGACGGAGATACGAACCATGACACCTTACTCTTATCTTGGGGCCACATTTTATGATGAAGACGGCGTCCTGTGCGCCTTGATCCCGGGCGTCAACGCCAATCCCGAGGGAGACACCTTTGAGGAGATCAAAGGCGTCGCTCGTGAAATGCTCGAAGAGATCGTTCACGAGCAGCTGCAACAAGGCCTCCCCGTATCGTCTTCTTGGACGGCAGAGCAAATCATCGACGTCTATGGGGATCTGGGCAGTTTGCATTTTTTTGATGTCGAGGTGACGGTCCAGGCGCCAGCACAGCGCATCAATGTCTCCATCCCCGGCGATGTATTGGCCCGCATGGACGCGGCAAAGGTCAAGAACCGTTCCGCCTTTTTTGCTGAGGCAGCAAGGGAAAAACTGCAGCAGCGGGCCTAAAGCCAGCGCCGATGGAGAATGCTCCTTGGTTGGTGCCCCTCTCTCCTTGAAGAGGTCGTTGTTGGGCGTCATTTAGCACGGCACGAGGGTCGTGCCGTCGGTACTTCCCGCCACCGATCTGTGCTGGATCCTGCGACGTCGCTTCGCTACGCGTTGGATGACATCGGGTGGGCGTCTCTATTCGGGTTGGGCGCTGCGACGCGCGTGGGTCGGCAGATCAGTCAAACTTGCCGCTGCTATCATACCAACGGCCAAAAAAGTTGACACTTTTATGGCCGTTTTGTGTCTCACGGCAGAAACGCTTCGCGTTTCGCCTCCGACGGGGCCTTCGCTTATACCCCGAGGCGCATTCGCGCTATTCTCGGGGCCGCTGCGGGGGCCGCAGTCGCGGCCCTTATACCAGCGGCGCGACGAGTCATTTTCAGTTGCCGCTGGTATCACACGCCCATGGCGTCAATGGACGGTCTTTGGCCCGCCACAGCAGCGTTTGAACTTTCGGCCCGATCCGCAGGGGCAGGGGGTATTGCGCCCTACTTTTTCGGACTTGGCTGGCCTGGGAACCTGAGGGAGATAGTCCCCTCGCTGATCCTCAAAATACGCATAAATGAGCGACACCCCTGTTGTCACCAGGTCAAAAAGCAGGTTGCGGCGCGCATCTGACAAGGGTTCCTTGTAGAAACTCATCTTGGGGTCTTCGTCATGCTCGTAAGCCAAGGCGAATATGGGGATTACGCTGCTGATTTGCTCGTCATTTTCCAGCAACGCACTCCAAATCCCGACGCGCAAGTTCATGCCACTCAAAAAACCCTTGGCCCAATCGTTGCCCCAGACCTTGCCGTCGGCATCCTCCTGCAGAAACGGCATATAGATATAATTCATGTCTCGGTCTGAGATCTGCTCCGACACATGCCTGTAGTGACGCAGGACCAAGTTAATGAAGTCCTGGACCTCGTCATCACTCTCGAATGTCCGCTCGTCATGCCCCTCAATCGTCTCGTCGATAACTTCAAGAAATTCACTCGGCTTGATGAAGTCAGGGCAACATACCAAGGAAGCAAAAAATCCGTCCAAGGCCTCCATGTTGGGGATCCTGGCGTTTTCAAGTTCCCCCAAATACCGATCTAGACGCTCTTGCTCGCCATCGCTCAAGGCGTTCCCTAACAAAAACTCCATGCTTGACCTCTTTCGCGTCATAGGGACCCTACCTGGGCCGCACATAGGCCGCCCAGCCAAAGGAATCAACTTGGCGCGGACTGGCTTTAGAATCACGCCAAGGCTTGCGCATACTCCTCCTCCGTCAGGACCGTGATGCCCAAATCGGCCGCTTTCTTGGCCTTGGACCCTGCCTTTTCGCCCGCAATGAGGAAATCGGTTTTGGCGGAGACGCTGCTGGAAACCTTGGCCCCCGCCGCCTCGGCGCGCGCCTTAGCTTCGTCGCGGGTCATGCGCATGAGCGTGCCCGTGAATACGAGCGTCTTGCCGCTGAAGGGGCCGTCGTCGCCTTGGGGCGTAACGAAATCCGCAGGTTCCATAACCGACAGCAGGTCGGCGACGGCGGTGCGGTTACGATCATCGTTGAAGAACTGGACTAGCGAGTCCACTAAGGTTTGGCCGATGCCGTCGATGCCGATGAGGGCGGTTTGGCGCGCCTCGGTCAGATCCTCCATGGCGGCACGCCACGTCTGGGCGCTGCCGTAGTGCTGGGCGATCAGGCGCGCGGTGGTGCGGCCCAAGTGTCGGATACCGAGCCCAAACAGCATGGCGTCGAGGGGGGCGGTGCGCGCCGCCGCGATGGCCGCGCGCAAGTTGGCGACGGCTTTGGGGCCGAAGCCGTCCAGGGCCTCGATGTCGGCGGCACGGGCGGGCAGGGCGAAGATGTCGGCAAAGCTGCCGATCCAGCCCTTGCTGGCGAACAGGTCGATCTGCTTGTCGCCCAAGCCATCGATGTCGAGGGCGGCGCGCGACACGAAGTGCTTGAGGCGCTCGCGCACCTGCGCCGCGCAGGTCAGCCCCCCTTGGCAGCGGATCACCACATCCTCGCCGACCGCCGCCGCCGCGCTGCCGCACACAGGGCAGTGGCGGGGAAAGGCGTAAGGCGCGGGACGATCCGCGCGGTCTGCGTCCACGACCCGCAAGACCTGCGGGATCACATCGCCCGCGCGCTGAATTTTCACGCGGTCGCCGACGCGAATGTCCTTGCGCGCAATTTCCTCGGCGTTGTGCAAGGTGGCGTTGGCGACCAAGACCCCGCCGACGTTGACGGGCCGCAGGCGCGCCACGGGCGTCAGGGCGCCCGTGCGCCCCACCTGAATGTCGATGGCCACGACCTCGGTAAGGGCTTTCTCCGCAGAAAATTTGTGGGCGATGGCCCAGCGCGGCTCGCGCGTGCGAAACCCGAGCCGATGTTGGAGGGCCAGATCGTCAACCTTATAGACAATCCCATCGATGTCGTAGTCGAGGGCCCCGCGCGCCTGCGCCAGGGCCTCGTGCGCCGCGATTAGGCTCTGGGCGTCGTCGCAGATTTGGCTCAAGGGATTGGTGGCGAACCCTTGTTCAGCCAAGAAAGTCAAGAAGGCCCCATGGGTCGGGCGGGGGGCCGTGCCCAGGCCCTGGGCGTAGGCAAAGAACTTGAGCGGACGGCTGGCCGTGATGTCGGCGTCGAGCTGGCGCAAACTGCCCGCCGCCGCGTTGCGCGGGTTGGCGAATTCGCGCTGGCCCTGGGCTTTCAGGTCTTGGTTGAGCTTCAGGAAGCCCGATTTGGTCATATAGACCTCGCCCCGCACCTCAATGTCGGACCTGTAGGCGATGGTTTGGGGGACATCACCCAGGGTGCGCATGTTGGCCAAGATATCCTCGCCCGTGCGACCGTCCCCTCGCGTTGCGGCCTGAACCAACTGGCCGTCGCGATACACGAGCCCTGCCGACAAGCCGTCGATCTTGGGCTCGGCGGTGAAGGTCAGCGGGCTGTCCTCGCCGAGCGCGAGGAAGCGACGGATCCGCGCCACAAAATCCTGCACGTCCTCGGCGCTAAAGGCATTGCCGAGCGAGAGCATGGGAACGCCGTGCTGGATTTTCGCAAAGCCCGACTGGGTCGGTGCGCCGACCCCTTGGCTGGGGCTGGTGGGCAAGGCCAGATCGGGGAACTGGGATTCTAACGCGATCAGCCGTCGCTTCAGCGCGTCGTAGTCGCCGTCGGCGATCTGGGGTTGATCGTCTTGATGGTAGGCCAGATCGTGCGCGCGGATTTGGGCGCTGAGCAGGTTGATTTCAGCCTTGGCCTTGGCTCGGGTCAAGGGCGCGTTCTTGGCGGGCTTCGCTGCGCTCATGCGGCGAATTCGCGTTCGAGGGTTCGGGCGGCGTCCTGGGCCGCTTGGCCGATGTGACGGCCCGCCAACATGCGCGCAATTTCCTGGGTGCGGTCGGTGCCTTGCAGCTCGGTGATGTGCGTGCCTGCGCCCTGTTCGTCCGTGACTTTGGTCACCTTCAAATGCCAATGGCCCGCCGCCGCCATTTGCGGGGAGTGGGTGACGGCCAGGACCTGCGAGACCGTGCCCAAATGGCGCAGGCGGCGGCCCAGGGCCGCGGCAGTGGCCCCGCCGACCCCTGCATCGGCTTCGTCGAAGACCAGCAGGGGGCCAGGGCCGCTGGTCGGGGTGAGGGCCAGTTTGAAGGCCAGGAGGATCCGCGATAACTCGCCGCCCGAGGCAACCTTCTCCAGCGGGCCAGGGGCGGCCCCTGGATTGGTTTGCGCCATGAGCCTGACCTGATCGTACCCCTGCGGCCCCGCAAGCGCGTTGGCCTCGCTGCG
Source organism: Alphaproteobacteria bacterium (assembly GCA_965229645.1). GTDB lineage: Bacteria > Pseudomonadota > Alphaproteobacteria > UBA7985 > UBA7985 > CAXQZM01. Next base: position 1,097,769 of record OZ245893.1, on the reverse strand, counting down.
CAGCTCAAAATACACCTCGGCCTCGGGCAAGCGCAGATCGGGCAGTTCAGCCCTGATCGCGGCGGACAGGCGCGTAGCGCCCGCGGTGCGCGCGGCGCTGACCGTATCCGCCGCCTCGGCGTAGGCCTGCGTTGCCTGATCCAAGGCGCGCCTTAGTCCACGAAGCTGCGTCTGGCCCTCGTCTAAGGTGCGCAAGGTCTCGGCGATCTTCGCCTGTTGGTCCAGCAAGTCTTCGGGCTGGCAGTCGTGCTTGCGCGCCAAGTCCTTCAGCAAAAACAGGCGTTCGGAGACCGCTTCTAGTTCCTGTTCTGCCGCGCCCAAATCTTGCAACTTCAGGGTCAAGGCCTGGGCGGCGCTCTCACTCGCGTTCCAGGCCTGGTCCAAGTCCCCGATCAGGCCCGCCATGTCCTCGGCCAAATCGCTGGGCAAGCGGCTGGCGAGCTTTGTCGCCTTGGTTAGCTGGTCGATCAGGCCGCGATCGCCGTTGATGACTTGGGTGAGTTGGCCGAGCGAATCCTCCGCCGCGCTCAAGACGCGCAAAGACTGCCGCCGCGTCAACAAGGTCTCGGCTTCGCCAGGGTCAATCTTTGCTTGGTCCAGTTCTTGCAAGCAGTGCCGCAGGTAGTCCTGATCTTCGCTCAATTTCGCCAGGCGTTCGGTCTCGGCGGCCAGCGCGGCGGCGGCGTCTTCGCGTGCGGCGTGCCGTGTTGCCAGGTCTGCCAGAGGCTTTTCCAGTCCCAGGGCCTTGTCGAGCAGACTGCGATGGTTGCTGGGGTTCAAGATCGCGAGCTGATCGAATTGGCCCTGAATTTCCACCAAGTGTTGCCCCAGACTGGCAAGAAACGCCACGGGCACGGCGCTGGCGTTGACGAAGGCCTTGGTGCGACCATCCTGGGTCAGGGTTCGGCGTAGTACGAGGCTCGTGGGCTGATCCCCGTCTGGCCGATTCATATGATGTTCGGCCAAAATGCGCTGGCACGGATGGGCCGTGGGCAGGTCGAACACGGCGGTGACGTCGGCGCGGTCCCCACGGAGGCCAATCAGGCCAGGCTGTACCCGCGCGCCCGTGACCAGCCCCAGGGCGGTCAGCATGATCGACTTTCCCGCGCCCGTTTCCCCCGTTATGACGCACAGGCCTGGATGCAAGGGCTGATCCAGAGCATCGATCAGAACAAAGTTGTTGAGGGTGAGATGCGTTAGCACATCCGCGCCTATAGGCGCCTTCAGCGGGGATCAAAACGCTAATTTGTCAGCAGCGCGTAGGCGCGGGCGTACCAGGGGTTCGAGGGAAAATTGTAGCCCAAGGTGGCACCGTAGCGGCGGGCCTCCCCCGCCAATCCGAGCGCGAGCGACGTTTCAACCAAGCGGTAGAAGGCCTCGGGGACCTGGCTCGTTGTCGGGTACTGTTCAATCACGTCTTTGAACCGATTGTGCGCGGCCAAGTATCGGTTTTGGTTTTGGTAGGTGCGGCCAATGACCATGCTATGCCCCGCAAGCTGATCGTAGACCAAGACCAGCTTCGCCGCCGCGTCGGCAGCCTCCTCGGTGCCCGGAAAGGCCGCGATCAAGGCCTTGAGGGCCGTTTCGGCCTGGCGCGTAACCCCTTGGTCGCGATTGACGTCGGGAATCTCTTCATAGAACGATAGGGCCCGCAGGCGCATGGCTTGGGGCGCGCGCGGATCCCCAGGGTTGAACGACAAGAACCGATCGAAGGCGAGAATAGCTTCGTCATAGAGCTGGCCCTCATAGAAAGTCTCGGCGCGCGCGTACTGCGAGTCAACGGCGAGGGGGTTCAGGGGGTATTGCCGCTCAACCTCCGCATAGAGCCCTGCAGCGTCTTCATAGTTTTTTTTCGATCGGGCAAGGCCCGCCTTGTCAAACAACTCTTCAGCCGTGCCCTTGGTGTTCGTATCGTAGTCGGCCGTTTGTTCGCCGTCGCAGGCGGTTAAAATCAAGCACAAGATAAGAAGCGAAAGCGACCTGAGCATGGACGCCCTATAAATCGTCAAAAATGCGAAGGCGACTTAATTTTTTGACGTCTAAACAGGATTCCAAGTCGACTAGAATAATTGACGCGGTCTCCATCGGTCACGCCGCGTTCTATTTCCCTGCCCCAGCAATGGGCAGCCTGGTATTCGCAATCAGTTGGGCGGTGGCGCTGGCGGTTAGGGCGAGTAGGGCTGGGAGGCGGGTCACTCGAGGCAAGGGAAGGCTTCTTGCATAGACGTGTGGAACAGTTCAGCTGCGGTCAGGTGCCTTTCTTCAGGGTGGTTTCGGAGGTAGTTGAGAAAAATGTCTTGGTCTTGCCCGCTTGTTGAGGACGTTGGGGGGCAAATCGTTATCCAATTTTCAGGAAGGCTATACTCGCGCCCAGAATCTGCCCACTCAGCGAATCTTCCCTCTCGCAAGTCTGGATAAAAATATATTGGGACTCCGTTTCGGTCCAAATCTTTGTAACTCAAAGGTACGCCAGTTGCATCATCAATAAAAATGAAAAAGCCGTTTCCATCAATGGCAAGTCTCTGGCCCGATTGGTAAGATATGCCGTCAAACAAGCCCTGAACGTATGCGGGGCAGAGATAGCTGGTTTCGCCCGCGCACATGTCTAGAGCGTCGTTTCCAGTTTTGTAGTATTGCTCGCTCAAAGGTTCTTGTGCAATCAAGGCGCTTGGCAAAGACAGGATCGCAATAGCGGGCATCAGTAGGCGTCTAAATCGCATAATGCTCAAAACTCATTTGTTGCGGCCACAACCCTGGCGATACATTCAAGATCATGTTCCTCGGTCACGTCAATCGGCGGGTAGGCGGCGTTGGCGCTTTGCAACCGACCAAGTCCAGGTCTATCCATAGACGCCCATTGCTTGACGAAGACCTGCCCCGCAAGCCTAAAAACGCAAATCTTGCTGCTGATCGGGGACTTGTCGTCAAAGTTCAACACCATGAGCGAATCACGCATGGTCTGCGGATCTATTGTTGTGTCTGCGGCGCGGCAAGCAACAAGGGGGTCTCCTTGGGTACAGGACCCTGATATGTAACGCCTTGCGCCCCATGTCCACAAAAATCGCGGCTTCAAACCTTGACGAGACGGGTGTTCTGGGGATCGGCCATCAAGGCGCGCATGACTCGATTGGTCATTTCGTGCCCTGCGCGGATGCCATCGTAAATCCCAATCAGAGGGATACCCTCAATAAACAAATCCCCAACGGCATCCAAAACCTTGTGACGCACAAATTCGTCGGGGAACCGCAACCCCTCAGGGTTTTGAACGGTCCCATCGCGCACGACGATGGCGTTTTCATCGCTGGCACCGCGGATCAGGCCTTGACGGCGCAAGGTATCAATTTGTTCGACAAAGCCGAAAGTTCGCGCTGCTGATACTTGGGTCGCGAACGATTCTGGGGTCAAATTTAGGGTGAAAGTCTGATGTCCGATGCAGACGGCGTCAAAATCGATGGCAAAGTTCAGGGTCAAGCGCGGGTCTGAACCGCCGTCAGCAGGGCGGAGACGCGCGATCCGTTCGCCATCGCGGACCTCGACGGGGCGCAAAATCTTCAAGTACGTTTGCGGTGCTGCCTGATCTTGCAGGCCAACCTGGGACAGTGCGGTGGTAAAAGGGTGGGACGAGCCGTCCAAAATCGGCAACTCGGGACCGTCGATATCAATCAAGCAATTGCTGACCCCCGCCCCGTGCAGGGCCGCCAGAACATGCTCGACCGTGCCGATTTCGCTGCCCTCCTGATTGATCAGGGTTGTGCAGAGGCGCGTGTCGTCCACTTGGTGCGCGGACGGAACGATGAGGCGGGCCCCATTGTGCAAGTCGCTGCGGAAAAACCGAATACCGTGATCGACGGCAGCGGGCAGCAGTTGCACGGTGACGGCGCGGCCAGAATGAACGCCGCGCCCATGAAAAGCCAGGGGCCGCGCCAAGGTGTGCTGGGTTACGGAGCGGTGGGCCGAAAAGGCAAAGTTCAGATCAACGGGCGCGGAAGGAACAGGAATGTCCAGCGTCGCCCTCCTGGCGGGCGTGGCAGGCGCTGGGGAAGTCGCAATCCAATCCATGGCGCGCGCTTAATCACCGCGTGCGCGCGGATAAAGACAACTCGCGTTACCTTATGTTAAGGTTAGAAGTGACGGGACTCTATCTAGTTGGAATTCTTGGGTTTTCTCGACTGGGTGCGCGAAAAAAACCTGTGGGAGCGCGATCACAGCCCCGCAGTTGTGGGGAACCTATACCAAGGCCAAGAAGGATTGAGTTGTCTTGGCGTTGGTGAATTCAGAATCGAGTGAATTGACTTAGTTTCTCGCCTGCTTGAAGAACGAGGGCGTCTTGTCATTGTCGCTGCGGAACTTGGCAAGACTGCTGCTCATCACATCGTCGACGTCGAGAACGCGCGGGCCTGCGTCGGCTTGGGACACTTCTTCGCCGTCGAGCAACCCCGATCCCTGGGCCGCATCCAAGTCCCGAACGGCAGGCGTTGGGCGGGTCATCGCTGGCTCGGTCTGCGGTGAGGGTGTTGGGTTCCCTTGGTCCGTTTTGAATAAGCGCGGTAGGGGCGCGCCTAGGGCTTCCAACGGCGGAGCTTGTCTTGGGGCGGGTTCAGCGGCGGGTGTTGCTGCCGCTGGGCTGGCAGCTGCGTCGTCGCTGCCCAACTGCGGCGAGAAGGGGCGATAGAGCGCGTCCGCTTGCGGTCCTGGGGTCACCGTTGCTTGGGCCGTTGGCGGCGCGTAGGCCGCAGGCTGCACCGGTTGTTGCACGGGCTTGGGCACATCGTAGGCCGCTTGCGCAGGCACCGCTGCGGGTTGGGGCCGAGGGGCCGCGGCCATGGCGGGTGCGCCTGGGGCCTTGGGGTAGGCCGCCGCAGCCTGGGGCGTCGTGGCCTGCGCCGAGGGCGCGCGCGCGGGCGCCGCGCTCATGCGAGGGTCTTGGGTGCTCTGGTTGCTCGCGTCGTTGTTGCCGCGGTTGGACCGAAAGGCAAAGGGACTGCGGAACTGGTTTTGCGACGGCGGCGTCGGCGCAGGTGCTGGTTTGGCGCGCGGGGCAGGTTGCGGCATTCCGCCGCCTGGGCCACCGCCAGGGGTGTTCGGGTCGCCAGGCCGTGGCCCAACAGGCATCCCTTGCCCTGGGTGGGGAAAGGGCCCCGTGCCCAGGCGCATCTGGTGGGCATCAATACCCGTTGCCACGACCGAGACGCGCAGGATCCCCTCCATATTCGCATCAATGGAGGAACCAAAAATGATGTTGGCTTCCGTATCCACCTTTTCGCGGATGTGATTTGCCACCATATCAACCTCGTAGAGGGTGACATCGTATCCACCTGTCACGTTGATCAAGATGCCTTGAGCACCGTCGAGGGAAATGTCGTCGAGCAGGGGGTTGGCAATCGCGCGTTCGGCGGCTTCGATGGCGCGGCTCTCGCCCTCGGCCTCGCCCGTTCCCATCATGGCCTTGCCCATGACGGTCATGAGCGTGCGAACGTCGGCGAAATCGAGGTTCACAACGCCCGGCTTCACAATCAAGTCCGAGACGCCGCGCACCCCGTCCAGCAGGACATTGTCCGCCATTTTGAAGGCATCGGCGAAGGTTGTGTTCTGGTCGGCCAGTCGGAACAAGTTCTGGTTGGGAATGACGATCAGGGTATCGACGGTGGACGAAAGATTGCTGATGCCCTCTTCGGCGAAGGCTGAGCGCTTTTTGCCCTCGAAGTCAAAGGGTCGGGTAACGACCCCAACGGTCAGAATATGACGATCGCGCAAGGCCTTGGCGATGACAGGCGCGGCACCCGTACCCGTTCCCCCGCCCATGCCAGCGGTGATGAAAACCATATTGGCACCGTCAAGGCGATGCAAAATTTCGTCAATCGATTCCTCCGCCGCTTGCGCGCCGACCATGGGCTGCATGCCCGCGCCCAGGCCTTTGGTGACCGTGGGGCCGAGTTGCAGGCGGTTTTCGGATAGGGACTGCGACAGGTCTTGGGCGTCCGTATTGCAAACCAGAAACTCGACGCCTTCGAGGCCCGAACTGATCATGTTGTTGATGGCATTGCCGCCAGCGCCGCCAACACCCACAACGCAAATGCGCGGGCGGAACTCGTCGGTGACTTGGGGGACTTGTAGATGCAGGGCCATAAAATTTCCTCAAACTTCTTTTTGTTAAATTCGCAAGGGGTTCATCGGATCAATTCGCAAATAAGCGACCCAGAAACGGCAGGGCCTGGGGCGCGAGCCCCCGAAGGGTGCCGCGTCGGGCCGCGCGCTGGGCGCGCCATTTGGCCATGTAGCGAACAAGGCCCAAGGCGGTGGCAAAGCTGGGGTTGCTCAGGTCTTCGGGCGCGCCGTCGATCCCGGCTGGCGCGGCCAGTTGCACCCGCTTGTGACTAAACTTCTTGTCCGCGTAAGCGCCAAAGCCGCGCAGATTCGCGCCCGCGCCCGTAAAGACCAAGGCAGGCGTTTGCGGCAGGGCAAACCTCGGGTCCGTCAAGACTTCGTCCACGGCGTCCAGAATCTCGCGCAAGCGGTATTCAACGACGGGATTGAGGTCCGTGTGTTCAAATTCTCTTGCCTCGAACAAGGGTGCGGTTTCGGTGGGGGTCGGCGCGCCAAAAGCGTGCGAGAGAGTGCTCTGCGAGACCTTCAACCGTTCGGCCTGATCGGTATTGAGCCCCAGATGTCGGGCAACATCGCCCGTGATATGATGACTGCCGACCGCCAGTGTGACCGCGCGCTGCAACTTCCAACCCTGAAACGTCACAACGGAGGTGGTTTCGGCCCCTAAGTCGACCAAGGTCGCGCCAAATTCCCGAAAGCTATGCTTGAGCGCGGACATGCCCGCCGCGTAGGGGGCGAGGACAAAGGTCTCCACGTCGATATTGTTGTTCCAAAGACAGTCCTTGAGGTTATCAATGTAGGTCTTGGGCGCATGAACCAGATGGTACCGCGCCACCAAGGTTTGGCAACTGAGGCCATCGGGGGCGTCCGTCGGCTGGTCGCCGTCCAAGGAAAACCCAAGCGGGATCATATGCAAATTGTGCCACTGGGACGCGGCGGGCAAGCGGGCTTGCGCCTCGTGCCGGGCCGCAATCGCCATGCGTTCGCGCACCTCTGGGGTCACGTGCTGGCCGTTCAAAGTCTCCGATAGGCCGATATGGACGGAACTGAGGTTGGCCGTATTGACACTGACGGCCATGCGCCGAATGCTGATCCCCGCCAGGTTTTCGGCTTGGGCGAGGGCATCGGCAATCGACTGCTGCGCGAACTCCGCGTTGTTGACGATCCCTTTGGCGACGCCGCGGGTCATGCACTGACCGCTGGCGAGGATTTTGATCTCGTCTGGGCCCTGGGCTTCGGCAATGACAACCCGTGTTTGGTGCGACCCCAAATCGAGAACAGCGATCGGATCCGCGCTCGTACTCATTAACCCCATAAAAGCTCACTAAAAATAAATATCTAAAAATAAATCAGGCCATAGAATGCCCGTAAAGAGTGACTACCCCAAGCGCAGATCAAGTGCATCTAAGTTGTTGAATTTCGGATTTTTTTATTCGGTCCTGTGACGATAAAGGCACAGCGGTGAATCGTATGAGTTTCGCGTTCTTTCACAATTTTGACGCTTTATTAGTTACGTGTACCAAGGTTCGTTTTGCTGCAGGGCGGCTCGCGGTTACCGGGCTATGATCGCGCGCCGGCCGCGCAGGTCTAGGGTTTTGATGTCTTTGCTCAAGATATCGTCGCTGTCGATCAGCGTCTGCAAACGCTGCAGCCCGTCCCGCGTGTCACCCGCTGGCAGGCGGACCTCCACCCCTGGGGCGAGATACAGGTCCCAGCGGCGATTGGACAGACGCCGCGCTCCGACAAAGGTGGCATGAATTTCTGAAAATTCGGTCAAGGCCTGGAACAGGTCTGGGGCGAAGTCTGCGGCGCCGTCGCCCGAGATGTTGGGTAAGGATTGCATCATTTCGGCAGTGGCGGCGGCGATGCGCACGCCATCGCGGCCCAAGACATGGGCTTGCCCGCCCGCGTGCAAGATGGCCATGGGACGCTTTTCGGTCAACCAGATGCTCAGGCTGTCGGGCCACGTGCGCTGAACGGTGGCGGCTTTCACCCAAGGCAAGGTTTCCAGGCGCGCGCGGATGTCCTGCGGGTTCAGGCGGTTCAGGGCCTCCAAATCATAGCCGCGAACGGCGTCACGGATCTGATCGTGGGTTGTGAAGCCCATGCCATAGACCTCTAAGTTGGGCAGGGCGAAACCGCGCGCGGCGAGGCGGTCGGTGACCCATAGGCCCGTCCTGATCTGCCACACGTCCAGGCGCCCCGTGGAATAGACCCCGAGGCCTGCGCCGACCAGACCTGCGAGTGCTAAGACTAGGGCCAGGGCCCGGAGCCTTAGTCGATGGCTGGTCCAGCGCCGGGCCAGGCGGCGGATCCTGGCATTGGGCGCCTCTTGATCCTGCGCTGGATCTTCGAAGGCGGGTCTCAGCGATCGCACGACGCATCCTCGACCATAAGGCGCAGCAGGTCAGGAAAACTCTGACCAAGGTACGCCGCCTGCTCGGGAACCAGCGATAGGTCGGTCATCCCTGGCTGCGTATTGACCTCCAAAATGACCAGTTGTTGCCCCTGCGGTGCTGCGGGATCGAAGCGAAAATCCGCCCGCGCCACCCCGCGACACCCCAAGGCGGCGTAGGCGGTTTCCGCATCGCGCAAGCATTGCTGGCGCAGTTCTTCGGGAATCGCGGCGGGCAGGATGTGGGTGGTTTTGCCGTCGGTATATTTGGCCTCGTAGTCGTAAAATCCGTCGTGGGGCGCGAGCTCGGTCACGACGCCCGCCCGACCGTGAAAGCAGCTGACGGTCAATTCACGCCCTGGGATGAACTGTTCGGCCATCAACCTGTCGTAGGCCGCCAAGGGGCGCAAATCCACCTGGTCGCCTGGGTGCACGATCACGACGCCGATGGAACTGCCTTCCGCGACGGGCTTTAGCACGTAAGGGCGGGGCAGGGGGTCGCCTGCCCGCACGTCCGCGAGCCCCACGGCCCGATCCGCCGCGACGGTCAAGCCTGCCTTGGCGAAAATGGCTTTGGAGAGCAACTTGTCCATGGCAAGGGCGGACGCCAGCGTGCCCGAATGCGTATAGGGCAGCCGCAAAGCCTCCAGCACGCCTTGAATTTTGCCGTCCTCGCCGAAGGGGCCGTGCAAGGCATTGAAGACCACGTCGGGGCCTAGGGCGAGGAGCTTGTCGATCCAAAGTTGGGCCGCGCCCGAAGGATCCAGCGTACTCACCTGGTACCCCGCGGCCTCAAGCCCGCGTTGACAGGCAGCGCCGCTTTGCAAAGATACAGGCCGTTCGGGGGTTTCCCCGCCCATCAAGACCACGACATGTTGGCTCATCCCCGTACCCCAACCCGCTTGACTTCCCATTCCAGGCTTAGGCCCGAATGGGCCTTGACTCGGGCGCGGATGTCCTCGCCCAGATCTTCCAGGTCTGCTGCCGTTGCCGCCCCAAGGTTCAGCAAAAAGTTGCAGTGAAAATCGCTGATCGCCGCGTCGCCTTTGCGCAGGCCCCGCCCCCCCGCCGCCTCGATCAGTTTCCAGGCCGTGGCCTGGCCTGGGTTTTTGAAGGTGGAGCCGCAGGTTCGCGCCTTGGTTGGCTGATGGGCGGCGCGATAGGCAAGGACCGCAGCGATTTCAGCGTCCAAGGCCGCTGGGTCCGCGCGGACACCCTGAAACTCCGCGTCGATGACGATCCAATCTGGCGGCAGGGTGCTTTGTCGATAGCTCATCCCTAGGTCGTGCGGGCTCAAGCTGTGGATTTGGCCTTGGGGGTCCAGAACGCGGGCGCTGATCAGGCGATCTGCGGTTTCCCCGCCCGCGATATGGGCGTTGGCGGCGGTGGTTTTGGCCCCAGCGTTCATGCGGACCGCGCCGCCGATGGTTCCTGGGACGCCTGCCAAAAAGGAGAGGCCGCCCAGGCCCGCCTTAGCAGCAAATTTGGCGACATGCAGGTCGAGTTGGGCGGCACCTGCGCGCAATCTCAGCCCCTGCGTCGTCAAGTCACGAAAGCCCTTGCCGAGTTTGATCACGACCGTGTCGGGCAAGCCGCCGTCCCGAACGATCAGGTTCGACGCCGCCCCGATCACCAGGTGCGGGATGGTGGCGGGCTTTTGCCGCAGAAATTGCGCCAGATCGTCCAGATCTGCGGGCCGGAACAAGGCCCCCGCAGCGCCGCCCACGCGCATCCAGGTGTGCGCCGCAAGCGGCCGATTGAAACTCAAGGTGCCCCGAACGGGCGGTAGGTCGTTGGGGTCAAGCATCCAGGGCCTCTAGGTCGGCTTGCAAGGCATTGGCCCAAGTGGAGATCGACCCCGCGCCCAGACAAATCAGCATATCGCCTGGCTGTGCGCGTTGTCGGATGAGGGTCGCAAGAGCCCCCGCCTCACTCAAGGCCTCGACCGACCGATGGCCGTTGCGCGCCAACCCTTCGACTAGGGCGTTCTTATCGACGCCGTCGATGGGGACTTCGCCCGCTGCGAACACGTCGGCGATAATCACATGGTCGGCTTGGTTGAAGCAGGTGCAGAAGTCCTCAAACAGATCCCGAAGACGCGAGTAGCGGTGCGGCTGCATGAGGGCGATCAGTTTGCCAGGGCGCTCAATCGACCTAGCGGCGGTCAGCACCGCCTCAATTTCCACGGGGTGGTGACCGTAGTCGTCGATAATGGTGACTTGGTTCCAGGTACCGACGTGGCTGAACCGGCGCTTGACGCCCTTAAACTCGGCAAGACCGCGCCTTAGGGTTTGCGTATCAAAGCCCAATTCGATGCCAATCGCCAACGCCGCGAGCGCGTTTTGCACATTATGCTCCCCCCACATGGGCAGGAAAAAATCGCGATGAGATTCAGGGGGCGTTTGACGGGCGTCTTGCAACACGAGGTCAAACTGCACGCCGCGCTCATTGGGCCGCAAGTTACGCGCCCGAACGTCGGCCTGGGGGCTGAGCCCGTAGGTGACGATGCGACGATCGAACACGCGGGCCTTGAGCGCCTGAACCGCTGGATGGTCGATGCACAGCAAGCCAAATCCGTAAAAGGGCACGTTGGAGATGAAAGTATCAAAAGCCTCCTGCAAGCGCTCAACCGTGCCGTAGTGATCCATATGTTCGGGGTCCATATTGGTGACGACCCCGATGGTCGAGGGCAGGCGGGTAAAGGTGCCGTCGGACTCATCGGCTTCGGCGACCAGCCAGGTGCCCCCGCCCAAGACGGCGTTGCTGCCGTAGGCCTCGAGAATGCCGCCGTTCACCACCGTGGGGTCGGCGCCCCCTGCGACCAACATATGGGCGATCAGGCTCGTGGTGGTGGTTTTGCCATGGGTTCCCCCGACGGCGATGGACGACTTGAGGCGCATCAGCTCGGCCAGCATATCGGCGCGGCGCACGATGGGGATCTGCGCCGCGCGCGCCGCCTGCACCTCTGGGTTCTGCGGGTCGACGGCGGAGGAGACGACGACGACTCCCACATCTGCCACGTGCGCGGGCTTGTGGCCAATGCGGACCTCGATGCCCAGCCGTCTCAGGCGCTGCACGTTGGGGCTGTCGCGCTGGTCAGAGCCTGTGACGTCGTACCCCTGGTTATGGAGCACCTCGGCGATGCCCGACATGCCGATGCCCCCAATGCCCACAAAGTGGATTAGGCCAAAGTCTAAGGGGATGGTGGGGATGGGCATGGAGTTCATGAGGGACCTCGAACCAGAGAAAGCGCCAAATCGGCCAGATCGCGCGCCGCGTGGGGGCGGGCGGTTTCAGCGGCCGCTTGGGCCATACGGGGGAGCAAATGCGGGGTTTCGATCAGGGTCGTAATTTCGTCGGCCAGGCTTGCAGCGCTGGCCGCCGATTCCAGGACTAGGCGCGCGGCCCCCGCCGCGACCAGAGGCTCAGCGTTGCGCGCCTGTTGGGCATCGCGGTGTAGTGCCAGGGGGATGAACAGGGCGGGGCGGCCCGCGAGCGCAACCTCGGCGACCGTGGTCGCGCCCGCGCGGCAAATCAGCAGGTGCGCGCGCGCCATATGGGCGGCCATGGGGTCGAGGAAGGTCTGGATCTCAAGACGCGCCAAGCCGCAATTTTCTAAGCGCTCGCGCGCCGCTGCTTGGTCTTCGGGGCGCAGCTGCAGGGTGAGCGCGATGCGACTGCGCTGGTGATCGTCCAAAGACAAGATCGCCGCGGGCACCAGCTTGGCCATAAGATGCGCGCCTTGGGAGCCTCCAAACACGGTGATTTGCACCTGATCCGTGGGTTCGACAAGGGGCCCCAGGTCCTTAAAATCGTTGCGAACGGGATTTCCCGTAACCTGCGCGCGGTCTGGGCGGGATTGGGCTTTGGTGTCGGCGAAGGAGAGGGCAATTTTGCGCGCAAACCGGCTCGCCAAGCGATTGGCGAGGCCCATGATCGCGTTTTGTTCGTGCAACACAACGGGAATGCCCAAAGACCAGGCGGCGATGACGGGTGGCGGCGACACGTAGCCGCCAAACCCCACCAGTACCTGAGGGCGGAGGGCGCGCAGCCGCTGGCGCGCGGCGCCGATCCCGCGCAGCAGCACCCAGACGGCACGGAGCTTTTGCCCCAGTCCCTTGCCCACGAGGGGCGCGGCGGGGATTTGGTGCCGATCCACATTTTCAAAGGCGTTTGCGTAGGCCTGTCCGCGACGGTCGGTCAGCAGGCTGACCTCGACCTCGCGGGTCCGCAGTTCGCTCGCCAAGGCTGCGGCGGGGAACATGTGCCCGCCGCTGCCGCCTGCGGCCAAACAGACTTTGATCATCGCCTGGGCCCCCGCTGCCGCGTTAAGGAGAGCAAGAGGCCGACGGTCAAGGCCGAGGCGATCAGAGACGACCCGCCATCGGAGAAAAACGGCAAGGTAATGCCAGTCGGGGGCAGCAAACCCAAGGTGTAAAAGATATGAATCAGCGCCTGCCCCACCAGCAGGAAGGCAAGCCCCGTTGCCGCCAGGCGCGGGAAATCCTCCGTCATATTGGCGACGCGGCGCTGCGTGCGGGCCCACAAAACCAAGATCAGGGCGAAGACCGCCAGCACCCCGATCATGCCCAGTTCTTCGCCGATGATGGCGAGCGTCATGTCGTTGACCCCTGCAGGAATTTTGGTCTTTAAGTCGCCTTCGCCCAGGCCGAGCCCCTGCAACCCGCCGTTGCGAAAGGCCGCTTCGACCATATCGAGCTGATCGTACCGATCCCCGTCATGGCCCCAAAGGCGCGCCCAAAAATTATCGACGCGGTCGCGGAAGTGGCCAACGCTATGGTAGGCGGCCATGCCTGCGGTAGCCCCGATCCCCGTCAGTGTCAGTATCCACGGCCAAGACACGCCCGCCATGAATGCCATGACCAAGAAGATCAGGGTGACAAAAGCGGTCTGGGAAACATCGCGCTGAATGTAGATTAGAACGGCAACGCAGGCAAAGACCGCCGTGGCCGCCGCCCAGGCGCGCGCGAAGCCCCAGGTGCGTGCGCGCGCGAAGCACAGGGCGAGGGCGAGGACCAAAAACGGCTTGGCGAATTCTGTTGGTTGCGGATAAAATGGCAGGCCAGGTATGTGCAGCCAACGCGTCCCGCCATCTTGTTCCAGGCCGAGGACGAGCAAGCTGGCGAGCAGCCCCAAGGCTAAGACGTAGCCGACCCAGACAAGGCGCGGCAGGAGGGTGGGGGGGATGAAGCTGGCCCCAAACATGAGCCCGATCCCCGTGAGGGCGAAGGCCGCCTTGCGCGCGGAAAACTTGAGTACCAGGAAGTCGCTTTGCTGTGCCTCATGGACCGACCCAGTGAACATGATGATCCAGCCGAAGACGATGAAAACCAGCATGAGCTGGATCAGGGTATGATCGACCTCGTGCCACCAACGCCCAAAGACCGAGCGGTCGTTTCTGGGAATAAAGCTCATGCGCGCGGGCCGTCGGTCAGATGGGGCTTGACTAAGTCGCGGAAGTGATCGCCCCGCGCCATAAAATTGGGGTACTGATCCCAGGAGGCTGCGGCGGGGGAGAGCAGCAGCGTCCCGCCCGTTGGATCGCGCAGCGCCGCGTGGGTCGCCGCGTCGAGGGTCGCAAACTGGGCAAAGGGCACGCCCTGGGACTGGCACAGTTGCCCCAGGGCTGGCGCGTTCTCGCCGTACACATAGGCCTTGACCACGTGGGCGAGGGCGGGGGCGAGGTCGGCGAGCCCGCCATTTTTGCCCTGCCCCCCAGCGAGCCAATGAATGCGCTCGTGGGCCTTGAGCGCCACAGCAGCGCTGCCCGCATTGGTGGCCTTGCTGTCGTTGATAAAGGTCCATTTTGGCGTTTGTCCCAGAAATTCTTGGCGATGGGCCAAACCTGGAAAGCTATGGAGAGCGGCTAAGACGTCCTTCGCCGCGAACCCTTGCGCGCCCAACAGCGCCACGACGGCGGCAAAGTTCTGCCGCTGATGCGGCCCCGTGATCGTCTGGTCTTGATTGATCGTGGGCCAGGCAGAAGGTGGGATTAAGGGGGCGCCGGTTTCCTGGGCGAGGGCTTGGCACCAAGGATCGGTGCCTAAGATGAACCCCTGGCGCGCGGACCGAAAAATGCGGGCCTTGGCAGCGGCGTAAGCCGCCATGGTGCCGTGGCGGTCCAAGTGGTCGATGCCGAGGTTCAAAACGCACGCTGCCGCCAAGGGGTAGCCAGGCGACAGGTCGAGTTGATACGAACTGAGCTCCAGCACGATAAAGCCTGCAGGGCCTGGATCATGCATGTGCAGTGTCGGGGGCCCGAAGTTGCCGCCAACGCCAACGGACTTGCCCAACGTTTCCAGCGCATGCGCCGTCATCGCGGTCACGGTGGATTTGCCGTTGGTCCCCGTAATGCCCAGGGCTGGCGCGCGTAGTCCCGCGCGAAAAGCAAGCTCCACATCGCTGATCACCGTCACCCCTGCCGCCTTGGCACGGGCAACACTTGGATGCGACAGGGCGACCCCAGGGGAGAGGACGAGGGCAGAAAGATCCTCGTAAGGAACGTCCACGGGTGCGCACAGGGTCAGGTGCGCCCCGTCAAGATCGTCGATCTTGTGATCGTCCCAGGCAAAGACTTTGGCCCCCGCTGCCGCGAGCGCATGCGCGCAGCTGCGCCCTGAGGTGCCCAGGCCGACAACATAAAAGGAGTCTCCAGCAAAGCGGCTGAGGTCGATCATGGGGTCTTACTGCAACTTGAGGGACGAAAGCCCGATCAGGGCCAAAACCACGGAGATGATCCAAAACCGCACAACGATGGTGGATTCGGCCCAGCCCACCTTTTCAAAATGATGGTGAACTGGCGCCATTTTGAACACGCGCTGCCCCGTCAATTTGAACGACCCAACTTGGATGAAGACCGACAGGGCCTCTAGCACAAACAGGCCGCCAATGATGCCCAGCACGATTTCATGGCGTGTCATAAGCGCAATGATTCCAAGACCCGCGCCGATAGCAAGCGAACCCGTATCGCCCATAAAGACCTTCGCAGGCGGGGCGTTGAACCACAAAAACCCGAGGCCGGCGCCGACCATGGTCGCGCAAATGAGCGCCAGTTCCCGCGCCCGGTCAATCTCAGGCAAGGCCAATTCGCGCGCATAGTGGGGACTGCCGACCAAATAGGCGATCAGGGCGAAGCTGGCGGCGGTGATCATAACGGGGACGATGGCGAGGCCGTCGAGACCATCGGTAATGTTCACGGCGTTGGACGCGCCGACAATGACCAGGACGGCGAGGACAAGGAAGGCGGCAAAACCAATTTTGATGGGGTTCCAGCTCGGGTCGCTGGGCGTGTGGTACTCAAAAAACGGAATGTAGAGCGTATTCAAAAATACGGGATCGGCGTCGGCGTATTGGACGAAGAGGGTCGCGGCGCCGATGGCGACCACGGCCTCCGCCGCCAACCGTACCCGCCCCGAGAGGCCGCGGCTGTTTTGACTCCTGACCTTTTGCCAATCGTCAGCAAACCCGATGAGGCCAAAGCCCCCGATCACGGCGAGGGCGATCCAAAGCAAAGGCTCGCGCAGATCGGCCCACAGCAAACTAGCGCCGAAAATACCAATTAAGATCATGGCCCCGCCCATGGTTGGGGTGCCCAGCTTGACAAAGTGGGTCTCTGGACCATCGTCGCGGATCGGTTGGTCGGCGTTCAAATGCCCCTTCAACCAGTTGATGAGCGGCTGACCAATGGCCAGGCAGATCAGCAAGGCGGTCATCAAGGCAGCGCCCGCACGAAAGGTTAGGGAATCGAGCAAGCGAAAGACGCCGTCAAAGTCAGAGAAGAGCAGGGGCAACATGGCAGGTCCTTAAGGGTGCGGGTTGTCGGGTTGTCCCGCACGGCGCAGATCTTGGGCAAGGCGCCCAAGGCCCGTGGAGTGGGACGCTTTGATGAGGACCTTGTCTTGATCCTGGAGTCGTGCGCGTAAGGCGGCGAACGCCTCTTGCGGGGTTGCCAGGCCAAGGGCGGGGAGGGTCGGGGGCAAGGCGCCAAGAATATCGCGCTGGAATCGCCCGACAGCCAAGACAAAGTCGAGGGTAAGGCGGCCCATGAGGTGCCCCAGGTCGCGATGGTGCTTGGCGGCCTGGGCCAATTCGGCCATGTCGCCGACAACGGCAATTTTACGGCCACCGCGATAGAGGCTCAAGTCATGGAGGGCCGCCCGCATGGAGGCGGGGGCGGCATTGTAGGCATCATCGACCAACAAGACCGTTTGGCCGTCAATGCGCACGCGTTCCAGCCGCCCGCGGCCAGGCAGGGGGGGGAGGCTGGCCATGGCCAATGCCGCCGCGTGCTGGTGCGCGGGCGGGACGGTGGCGAGGGCGAGGGCAGCGTTCCAGCGCTGTTCGGGGCGATCCAGCTGCAGCGTGCCTTGGTATGGCGCCGAAACCCAAAGGCAGTCTGCGCGCCCGAGGTGCGGCGCCAACACCTTCCGAAGGGGCGTGGGCGCGATCAGGGTGCCTCTAAGGCCCTGGCAAATTTCCGCCTTGGCCCGCGCGACCCCCGCCAAGGTGCCGTCTAAGTTTTCCGAATGCACCCAGTCAATCGCCGTAATGAGGGCCTTGGTCGGGCGGGCGAGGCGACTCAAATCGGCGATTTCGCCAAAGTGGTTCATGCCCATTTCGACGACGGCCACTTGCGTATCTTGGGACATGTTCGCGAGGGTCAAAGGCACGCCAAATTGGTTGTTGAGATTGCCAGGCGTCGCATGGACTCGGCAAAAGGCCCCAAAAGCTGCGGCGGTCAGTTCTTTGGTGGAGGTTTTGCCAACCGACCCTGTGATGGCGATAAGGTCGCCGTTGAAGCGCGCGCGCGCGGCCCGCGCTAGGGCTTGCAAGGCCTCAAAGGGGTCGTCAACGCGGATATGGGGAACGGCAAGCGCCCGTGCGGACACGACCCCTGCCGCCCCTGCCGCCATGGCTTGATCGACAAAGTCATGGCCGTCAAAGTTGGGGCCGTGCAAAGCCACAAACAGATCCCCGCGCTGGAGGGTGCGCGTATCGATCGATACCCCCGTTGCGGCGAAGGGATCTGCGTGCTGGGGGCGCAAAGCCGCGCGGAGGTCGGCACTGGACCAAAGCGGCGGCGTCACGATACGACCTGCCAGTTCTGGGTCTGGGCAGCCAACTCTTGGGCCACGCGCTTGTCGTTGAAGGCAAGCTTGGTCGCGCCGAGGTCTTGGCCCGTCTCGTGGCCCTTGCCCGCGATCAGCAGCAGATCGCCAGGGCGGGCCATTTCGATCGCGGCCGCGATGGCGGCGCGGCGATCGCCGACTTGCAAGGCACCTGGGCAACTTGCGAGGATCGCCTCGCGAATGCGTGCGGGCGGTTCGTGTCTGGGGTTGTCGTCGGTGACAATCGCTTGATCGGCGCCTTTGTACGCAACGCGACCCATGAGCGGGCGCTTGCCCTGATCGCGGTCGCCGCCCGCGCCGAACACGCAGATCAGGCGGCCCAGGGTATGGGCACGTGCCGCTCGCATAGCCTGGTCGAGGGCGGCGGGCGTATGGGCATAGTCGACAAGGATTGCCCCGCCCGCGCGGTGGTGGGCCACCACCTCCATCCGGCCAGGCACGGCAGTGATCTGGTCCAAAAATGCGTCGGTTTCGGTGCCCATGGCGCGGGTCATAAGCCAGGCGCACAGCAGATTGTGCGCCTGAAACGGGCCAATCAGGGGCAATTCTAGATCAAATTCCTCGGTTTTGACCCTGAGACCGTTCGGCGTTGCCTGGGCGCTGAGCAGGCGGCCGTCGCGGCCCGCGTACCCATAGGACCAGCCCGCGAGGCCCGCGAAGGCGGGGTCATCGGCATTGGTGATGATACGACCCTTGGGGGACCGGAGGTCGGCGAGCCGCAGCTTGGCGGCGCGATACGCCGCTGGGGTTTTATGGTAGTCCAAGTGGTCGCGACTGAGGTTGGTAAAGGCCGCCGCGGCGAAGCGCAGGCCATCGAGACGATGCTGATCCAGGCCGTGGCTCGAGGCCTCGATCAAGAGGTGATCGAACCCGTTTTGGGCGGCGTTTTGCAAGGTCTTGTGCAATGAAATGGGGTCGGGCGAGGTCAGGGTGGGCAGCGACCCAAGCGCTTCGGGCCAGAGGCCGAGGGTGCCGATGGACGCGGTTTTGACGCCCGCGGCCTGGAGCAGTTGCCGCGCGAACCAGACCACCGACGTCTTGCCGTTGGTCCCCGTCACCGCGCCGCAAGTGCGCGGCGCCAAGGGGTAAAATTGGGCGGCAATGCGGGCAGCGTCGCGACGGGGCTCGGCGCTGCGGTAAATCTTCGGGCCGTGGGGAAATTCGGCGGGTAAGCGCTTGGGGTCGGTATCGCGGCTGATCAGCAGCGCCACCGCGCCCTTCTCGGCGGCTTCCTTGGCGTAGGCGCTGCCGTCCACCTGGGTCCCTGGCAGGGCCATGAACAAGCTGCCGGGTCGCACCTGCCGACTGTCGAGGGTCAGATCCTTGACGTGGCGCAGGTCGGCCTTGCTCAGTTCGAGGGCGATGTCAGAACAAGATGCCATCGCCAGCAATCAAACTTTCGATGAACGCGTTTCGCGCGACGGCGTTCGACTCCCCCACGTCGGTGGGGGCGGGCGGATCGGGCAGACTGATCGGGGCAGTGGGGGACGCGGGCGTCGCCGATGCGATAGCATTTTCTGAGACTTCGTACCCATAGGGGTCTTCGTGCAAGCGCTCGATCCCCAAGTAAGGGCCGATCCGCTCGACGATCCGGCCAAAGACGGGCGCCGCGACCCAGCCGCCCGTGGCGTGGCCAAAGGTCCATTCCTGGGGCTTGGGGCCGTCGATCGAGACCAGCAGCACATAGGCAGGATCATGGATCGGAAAGGCCCCGAGGAAGGAGGAGATGCGCGCATCGTTGTTGTAGCCGCCTGCGGCGGATTTTTCCGCGGTTCCTGTCTTGCCGCCAATGACGTATCCCTTGGCATTGGCAGCGCGACCAGAACCAAAGACGGCGACGCGGCGCAGCAGGCTGCGCGTCAAGTCGGACGTATGGGCGTCGATGACACGCGTCGCGGCGCGATCTTGCCCCTGGGTGGCGAGCAGGGTCGGACGTCGGTAGAGGCCGCCGTTGACGAGGGCGGCCTCTGCGGCCACCAGTTGTAAGGGCGTGACGCTGATCCCGTGGCCGTAGGCGACGGTCATGGTCTCGGTTTCCCGCCAGGTATGGGGCACAAGCGGCGGGGCGATTTCCGCAACCTCCAAGTCAACGGGGCGAATCAGGCCGAATTCCCTTAGGTAAAACTGCTGGCGCTCGGGGCCCAGCATAGCGGCAATTTGCGCCGTGCCGATGTTCGACGAATACTGCACAATTTCAGCGACGGTAAGCACGCCCTTGGGCGTGCCAGGGAAATCCTCAATCTCAAATTGGTCGATCTCAAGGCTCTGGGCGATTTCCAGTTGCGTATCGACATCGACGAGGCCGTCGTTCAGGGCGGCGGCGATGGTGAACGGCTTCATGACCGACCCCAACTCATAGACCCCCATGGTCGCGCGATTGAACATACCAGGGGCGTTCACGTCCACGACCTGATTGGGGTCGAATGTGGGCAGGGAAACCAGCGAAACAACCTCGGCCGTATCCACCCGCATCAAAATGGCGACCCCGCCCAGGGCCTCAAACCGTTCGATTTGCGCCGCCAGCTCCGCCATGACAATGCCCTGGACCGTCGCGTCCAAACTGGTTTGCAAGGGCTCGGCGCTATTTTGAATCTGCAGGTTCAACCGCAGTTCCATGCCCGCGAGCCCCTGATTATCTGCCCCCGTGAACCCCAGGGGGTGGGCGAACAAGGCGCCGTGGGGGTAGGCGCGCCGCTGGTCGGGGCAAAAGACAATCCCTTGGATGTAGGCCTCGTGAATGTCTTGGGCTTGGCTGGGGGTCACCTCGTACCTCAGCCAGGGGTGCGTTCCCCGCAGCCGTCGTTCCAAAAACTCAGGGTCGGCGCCAGGGATGATGGCCGCTAAGGTCTGCGCTGCCGCGCGGGGGTCTTCAACCTGCCCAGGGCGGTGGCAAAGAATCTTGACCTTGATATTGTTGGCGAGGATTTGTCCCTGCGCGCCGAGGATTTGGGCGCGATGGCGCACGGGTTGAAGGGCGGCGAGAGTTTGAGGGCGGTCGATGGCTTCGGCGCGTTGCCAAAATGCCCAACCAGCTTCCGATTCATCGAGGACAAAATACCCCAGGCGTAGGGTTGCCACGGCAAAGGCCAGCCCGATGAACCCCGTCAAGGCTAGGTGGCGTCGAGAGAAGACCGTCTCGCTGAGCGCGGCCTTGCCTGGGTGCCGAAGCCCGTGAAAAAACGATCCAAAGAGGCCTTGTGCAAGCCTGACCATCAGTTGCGGGACCCTTGCCCTTGGATGTGTTGGATCAGACGCCCGATAAGGGGGGAGTTGTCGAGGCTGCTAGGGATTGCGACGTGCGGTGGGGCGGGCGTCGCTGCGGGCTCTTGGCTGGCGACAGCCTCGGCAAACAGGGCCAAAGCCTGGCGATGCCCCGCCTGTCCTGGGTCTCGGTCGGGCAGGTCCTGAACATGAATCTCCTGCGCTGCCGAAACAAGACCGTCGCCAAAGCGCGCTTCCGCCAGTGCCGAAAGATAAGGCCGGCTTTGCAGGAGGTTGAGCTCAGCCTCCAATGCGTTTTGCCAGTCATGGGCCTCTTCAAGGTGTTGGCTTAATGTGCCAAGGTGCTTTTTTTTTTGCGAAATACTGGATTTCGTCATGATCAGAGAGTAAACGATCAGCAGGCTGAGGACGCCTAAGGTTAAATTAACGAGACGGGAGAATTTCAGCATTCACAACTCCAAATCGGTACGTTGTGCTGCACGTAAAATTGCTGACCGAGCGCGACGATTGAGCTCGCATTCCATACGTGTCGGCCTAAGGCCGTGCCCAGTCAGCGGCCGAAAAAATTTTCGGCGGTTTGGGTCCGTAGACCTGCTTAAATGATCATTCTCAGGGCACGGGAGATGGCGTGACCCACCTTCTCGATGCCCTGAGTTAGTTCTTAAAAAATTCTTAATGAGACGGTCTTCCATAGAATGGAACGAGATGGCGATTAATATTCCTCCCGCAACCAAAACTTTCCTCGCGCAATGGAGGCCATGTTCCAGTTCAATCTTCTCATTATTAACATAGATTCGGATCGCTTGAAATAAACGGGCTATCGGATTGCTCTTTCTGCCCGGCGCGAAACCCACGACAGAGCGTAATACAGTTTCCAGCTCTGTTGTGTTCTTGAGGGGCCCATTCTTCTCGCGTGCAGCGATCAGAACGCTCGCGATTTTGCGCGAGCGCCGTTCGTCCCCGTATTGGTAAAATATGTTTGCGAGCTGATCTTTG
Organism: Alphaproteobacteria bacterium; assembly: GCA_965229645.1. GTDB lineage: Bacteria > Pseudomonadota > Alphaproteobacteria > UBA7985 > UBA7985 > CAXQZM01. The sequence continues at coordinate 1,075,902 of OZ245893.1, read as the reverse complement.
TCAAAGGTATTGACAACGTCAGCAGCCGTTAGTTTTTGTGTCAAAGGGTCCATTCGCATGTCCAATGGACCGTCTTTGGAATAGGAAAAGCCACGATTTTGTGTATCAATTTGCGGCGATGAAATTCCTAAATCAAATAGAATGCCTGTTACGCGATCAATTCCCAAATCCTTGAGCACGGACTCCATTTTGGAAAACGGAGTATGTACGACATGAACATGCGTTCCCAGGTCCATGGCTCGAATGGCTGCGACAGCATCGGGATCACGGTCTAGGCAAATGACGGTGCAGTCCTCAGCGGCGTTCAAGATCGACCGCGTATGCCCCGCCCGGCCTGCCGTGGCGTCGACGTATATGCCCCCTGGTTTCGGCTGCATGTAGTCGAGGACTTCGCGCGCCATGACAGGAATATGCTCGGCAGGGGCGTGTTGCGCGGCCGCGATCATTGCGGGACCCCTGGCGCCAGGGTTGGTCGGTTGTATACGCGGATCATGACTTCGTAGGGACCAAGGTCATAAGAAACCGACCTTAGAGTGCGGAACCACGTCGATAAAAAACCGCCGCGTTTGGAAGAACTCCCGCTTGTTAATGTCCCGAGAACGTACAAACCAACTCACCTTTCTTGAACTAACTTATTGATTTTAATGTAACAACAAAAGTGTCTTAACTCTTATCTGTAAGCCATTGAGTAAATTGAGAAATGTCTTTGATCAAGACTCGAGTCGAAATTTTTTTTCGGAGATCGACCAGTGGAATCCAACAATTAAGCCATATGCTGTGTCTTGTCCGATGACGTTCTTTCAATGTTCCGAAAAAGTGTCAAAGTCTTGTGGTGTGATTTTTATGCTTCACAAATATAATAATAAGGTAAGTTGCGAGAAATTTCCCTTTCAATGTGGCATAAGCCCCCTTCGAGCCCAGGTAGGCGACCGTTTTTCACTTCATTGTTCGGCGTGATTCGCGGCCACAAGGTGCAGTGTGCCACGCTTTGTCGGCGCGACCCAACTCCGCAGCTGGCAAGGACACACGAGGCCCTGTAAGCCGGGTTTTGTCGAGGATGGCCATTCATCTGGACCCATCGTCGCCGATGGGTTCGCGCGGCCTACCACTGGGCTCGGGTTTTGAAACCAACCCGCAACATCCAAGTTAGAGCCCCTTTTGGCCTTGCACCCGATGGGGTTTGCCCTGCCACCCCTGTTACCAGGGGCGCGGTGCGCTCTTACCGCACCCTTTCAAATTTACCTGCGGGGCTGGTCGGGGGCCGTGGCCCTCGCCCCAAGTCCGCCTAGGCATTCTGCTCTCTGTGGCACTTTCCTTAAGGTTGCCCTCACCAGCCCTTAGCTGGCATCGTGTTTCAATGGTGCCCGGACTTTCCTCACCTTGCCGTCTTGCGACCTTGGCAAGGCGCGACCATCTGGACCTCGTGTGCCACCCCTAGATGCGCGGCCTTCGGGCAGGCGTCAAGGGGGCGCCAAAGACGCTGTCGAAGTGCTTGATGAGGGCGACATCCAAATCCGTCATGGCGACGGGCAGGCCCAGCTGCTCCAAAGATGTGACGCCGTGATCGGCAAGGCCGCAGGGGACGATCCCGCGAAAGGGGTCGAGGTCGGGATTCACGTTGATGGCGACCCCGTGCAGGCTGACCCATTTTTTCAGCCGCAGGCCAAGGGCGGCAATTTTGGCTTCTCCGTCGGGCGTGTTCACCCACAGACCCACCCGATCGGCGTGGGCGCGCGCGGACAGGGAAAATTCGCTTAAAGCCGCCGCGACCCACGTCTCTAAGGCGGAGACAAAAGCACGAACGTCGCGGCCGCGCGGGGCAAGATCGACCATCAGGTAAGCGACCCGCTGCCCAGGGCCATGGTAGGTCAGCCGCCCGCCGCGCCCAGTTTGATAGACGGGGAAGGGATGCGTTCCCAAGTCGTCTTCGGCCCGCGCCGAGGTGCCAGCTGTATAGATCGGGGGATGTTCCAACAACCAAAGCGCCTCCGCCGCGCGGCCCTGGTGGATGTCCTGGACCCGCCGCTCCATAAAGCTGAGGGCCGCAGGATAGTCGATGGGCGCGGGGGAAATGAGCAACTCGACGGCGGACACATGAGGGGCCTTACCCCCTTGCGGTTTGCGTTGCATCTGCTAAAGCGCCGCCCTGGTCGCGGCCATGGCGGAATTGGTAGACGCGCAGCGTTGAGGTCGCTGTGGGAGGTAATCCCGTGGAAGTTCGAGTCTTCTTGGCCGCACCATTTCTCCTGGATTTTCGCAGCGAACACAAAGAGTCATTCTGGGTCTCCGCTGGTCCTATTGAGCGCGGACCTTCCCTTGGGGTTGAGGGTTCCAGTCGACTTGGAAGCCGCTATAGCAAATTGGGTGAGCCTGGCTTTTACGCGGGCAGATTGCCGCCCGCACACAGGCGGTCGCCGAAGTTCATTCGCTCATGGAGAATTTCAGCGATCCAAACTTGGTGATCTATTTGGTACCAATAGACGAAGTGCTTGCCTGATCTCGCTTATCGGCCCTTTACGCCATATTCAGGCTGAATAAGACGGCCAACCTCGTCTCCTGCCGCAACGGCCTCAAATAAAGTAGAGAAGTCGGCCAGGTATTGACGCGCTTGGGTCGCACCCCAAACGTCGACGGCTTAAGTGAGAATATTGTCAAGCGATTGCTCAGCGGCCTCAGAAAGCAGATAGGGAGCGCTCATCCCCGTTTGGCCAACTTGCGCTTGATGATTTGTTCCAGGCGCACTTGGCGGTAGGCGGTCTTGGGCTGGGCAAAGGCTTGCTGGAGTGCAGCTTGTTTGGCAATGAAGGCACTTTGCTCGGATTGGATCAGGTCTTTGCGAATAAGATCGCACACGTACTCTGAGGCCTCGTCATAAACGCCGCGATCGCCTGTTGTGCGGGCCAAGTGTTCTTGCCGCACAGGAGGGGGGCCTTCATTGGTTGCCTCGTTCGTTCCCGAGACTTGTGGCTTCAATCCAATCGCTTCTGCCTTCCCATGTTCGCAAGACGCCAAGGGCGCATGGCAACAGGATTTGGTACTTGACTCTGGCGGTCTTAGCCCCTCATTCTGCCCTTCCTGAAGTCATAGCAAATTGGGAGGACCCTTATGAAACGGATGTTGACCACGGCGGTGGCGATGGTGGCCTTGAGCGTGGGTGCGGGCGCTGAAACCATCAAGATCGCCATCAATGAATGGACGGGCCAGCACTTGAGCGCGCGGATTGCGGGCGCAACGTTGGCGCAGATGGGCCTGGAAGTCGAGTACGTGACCGCCGGCGCGGTGCCGCAGTTTAGCGCCATTGCCGAGGGCAGCTTGCACTTTCAGCCCGAGGTTTGGACCAACAATGTCGGTGACATTTACCCCAAAGCCGTGGAGAATGGCGATATCGTCATCGTGGGAGAGTTGGGGCTGGAACCGCGCGAAGGCTGGTTCTACCCACCCTATATGGAGGCGCAGTGCCCAGGCTTGCCCGCCTACGAAGCGCTTTATGACTGCGCCCAGGCTTTCGCCGCCGCCGATACTTTTCCCAATGGGCGTTTGATTACCTATCCCGCCGATTGGGGCACGCGCTCGGCAGATCAGATTGCGGCCATCGACCTGCCGTTCCAGCCCGTGGCGGGCGGGTCGGAAGGGGCCATGCTCGCCGAATTGCAGTCAGCCATCGCGACCGAGCAGCCCATGCTGATGATGTTCTGGCAGCCGCATTGGGTACATGCCGAAATCGATTTGAACTTGGTCGAATGGGACAGCGCTTCGGCCGACTGTTTGGCGGGGGTCGATCAGTCGCGCGGCGATGCCTGCGGTTTTGCCCAGGCCAGCGTTCAGAAGATCGTTTCCAAGGACTTTGCCGAAACTTGGCCTGAGGCGTTCGGTTTTGTTGAGAAGTACGCTCTGAGCAACGAGGTGCAGAACGCACTGATCGCGGAGGTGGACCAGAACGGCAAATCGGTCGAGGAGGTTGTGGCCGAGTGGATGGCCGCCAATACCGACGTTTGGATGGCCTGGACCAACTGAGCCACCCCAGGGCGCGTCGCGAACCCATTTGGGGCGCGCGTTTGCAACCCACCTCGCACGGCTTCGTCTTCGAATACCAGCAGCGATTGAAAATGATTTTCATGTTCGCTGGTATTAAGGGCCGCGACTGCGGCCCCCGAAGCGGCCCCGAGAATAGCGGACACGCGCCTCGGGGTATAAGCGAAGGCCCCGTCGGAGGCGAAACGCGAAGCGTTTCTGCCGTGAGACACAAAGAAGACGCAAGACTGGTGCGGGGGATGGCGACCGATGGTGAGATCCTAGGCCGATGACCGACGCGAAACTGGCCTGCAAGAATATCTGGAAGGTCTTTGGCGCGCAGAAAAACGCGGCGCCCAGGGACCTGATTGACCCTGCGGGCGATGCCAGCGCGCAGGCGCAGGCCCTGCGCGACCGCGGTCACATTGTTGCTGCTGCGGATGTGTCTTTCGAGGTGCAGGTCGGCGAGATCTTTGTGATTATGGGGCTGTCGGGGTCGGGTAAATCGACCTTGGTGCGCTGCCTGTCGCGCTTGGTTGAGCCGACAGCGGGGGCGATCCTGCTCGACGGCGACAATTTGCTGACGTGCAGCCGCCGTGATCTGATCGACTATCGCCGTCGCAAGATGGGCATGGTGTTTCAGAATTTTGGCCTCATGCCGCACCTAAACGTGCTGGACAATGTGGCCTTCCCGCTGGAACTGCAAGGCCTTGCCAAGGACGAACGGCGGCGCGCGGTGCAAGAGGTGATCGATTTGGTCGGGCTGACAGGGCGGGAAGCCAGCTTTCCCCATCAGCTGTCGGGCGGCCAGCAACAGCGCGTCGGCATCGCGCGTTCCCTGGTGGTCAAGCCCGAGCTGTGGTTTTTGGACGAACCGTTCAGCGCCCTCGACCCGCTGATCCGCCGCCAAATGCAGGACGAGTTCCTGCGACTGCAACGCGAGCTCAACAAGACCATCGTCTTTATTACCCATGACTTTATGGAGGCCTTGCGCATTGCCGATCGCATGGCGATCATGCGCGCAGGGGAAATCGTGCAAATTGGGCGGCCCGTCGATGTGATTTTGCACCCTGCGGACGCTTATGTGCGCGACTTTACCCTGGATGTGCCGCGCGAACGCGTGCTGACCGCTGGCCATTTGGCCGACCCCGCTAAGACTGGCGGACACGACGGTGCCCCCGTTTCGGGCCAAACCCCGCTCATCGACCTGTTGCCCTTGCTCCGCGATCAGGTGGCGGGCCTGAGGGTGCAGGATGCGGACGGGCAGGACTTGGGCGGGGTCGATGCCTATAGCGTCATCACCGCCCTGGCGCGGGGCGACGCGCCGCATGGTCAGGAGGGTGGCGCTTGACCCTAAGACCAGAGGCGCTCTGGATCGGCTTGAGCGCGCTGACCTTGGTCCTCTTCATCTGGGCCGAACCCTTGGCCTGGCTGGTGCGGGTGCCCGATGCGGCGCTTGTCCCCATGACCCAAATTTTGAACGCAGGCATGGGGGGATTTACGGACCTGTTTGGCCCGCTGTTTCGTCTGGTCGGTGGCGCGCTGGAATGGCCGATTTGGGCAGCACAGAGGCTGCTGCAGGCTTTACCGTGGGCCGTGACGGCGGCGGCCTTTGCCTTGCTCGCACTGTTGGCCTCGGGGCCGCGGCTCGCGGTGTTTGTCGGTTTGGCGCTGTTTTACATGGCGCTGATCGGGTTCTGGACCGAGAGCATGAATTCGCTGGCGCTGGTGCTGATTTCGGTGCCGCTCGGGGCGCTCGTGGGGCTGGGTTTTGGCGTTTGGGCCTTCTATTCGGCGCGCGCGCGGCGGGGGATCGTCCCCTTGCTCGACTTGGCCCAAGCCATTCCCGCGTTCGCCTACTTGTTGCCGATCTTGATCCTATTTGGCTTCGGGACCACCGTTGGCCTGGTTGCTTCGGTTATCTTCGCCTTTCCGCCCATGGTTCGCAACACGCTTCTGGGTTTGCGCGGCGTCAACCTGGCCTTGATCGAGGCAGGGCTCATGTCTGGCGCCACCGATCGTCAGCTGTTTTGGAAGGTTCGCCTGCCTGCTGCTAAGGCGCAACTGCTGCTCGGGCTCAACCAAACCACCATGGCGGCGCTGAGTATGGTGATCATCGCCGCCATCATTGGCGGGACGGCGGATATAGGCTGGGAAGTTTTGTCGAAGATGCGCAAGGCCGCCTTTGGCGAGAGCCTGCTGGCGGGGCTGGTGATTGCCTTGCTGGCCATGGTCTTGGATCGGATCAGCTATGGTTTTGCCACGCGCGACACCTTCGCCCCGCGTCCCTACCAGACCCGCCGTGCCGCGCTCATGGGGGTGGGTATCCTGGGGGCGCTTGGCCTCATGGCGCTGATCGTGCCCGCCTTGCAAAGTTGGCCCGAGGCCTGGGTGGTCTATCCCGCCCAGCCAATGAACGAGGCCTTGCGGGTGCTGGTGGTCGACGGGCGCGAAACGATTGAGGCAGTCAAGAATACGGCCTTCTTTTTTCTAATGCTGCCCGTCAAAATCGGGCTGCAGACCGCAGTGAGCCCCTTTACCTGGGGATTTGCGCTGACCCCGACGCTGATCGCAGCTTACGCCGCGCTGGTGGCGCTTGGGGCGGGCGCGTTGTGGGCGCGCGGGCGTGCGACCCTCGCGGCCTTGACGGTTCTGGGCGGGGTTTTGGGGTTCATTGGCTTGACCGAGATGCCCTGGTTTGCGCTGTGCGCCCTGATCGTGGCGCTGGCCTGGCGCACGGGCGGGCGGCTGCTGGCGGCTTGGACCGCGGCGGGCCTGGCCTTCCTGCTGCTCACGGGCATTTGGCCGCAGGCGGTGCTGTCGCTGTACCTCTGCGGTTTGGCGGTACTGATCGCGTTTGGCCTCGGCAGCCTGATCGGCATCGCCGCCGCCGAATACGGTGCCGTGTCACGGCTGGTGCGCCCGATCATGGATACGCTGCAAACCATGCCGCTGTTCGTGATTTTGATCCCGTTCGTCATGATCTTCAAAATTGGCGAGTTCACCGCCCTGCTCGCGATCGTCGCCTACGCCATCGTACCCGCCATTCGCTATACCGAACACGGCCTGCGCACTTTGCCAGGTTCCGTGATCGAGGCTGCGTCGTGCCTGGGCGCAACACGCTGGCAACTTCTCACTAAGGTCAAAATCCCGCTCGGGCTGCCCGCCATGATGCTGGGCCTCAATCAAACCATCGTCTATGCCATCAGCATGCTGGTGATCGCCGCCCTGGTCGGGACCAACGGGCTAGGCCAGCGCATCTATATCGGTTTGGGCGACGGGGACTTTGGCGTCGGTATTACGGCGGGCCTGGGCATGGCCCTGATCGCCATGATCGCAGATCGCGTTACCCAAGCGATCAGTCGGCGGTGGCAGGCCGAATTGGGCCTGCCTAGCGCATGACCCGCGCATCCAGCGCCGAGGCGCTGGCGGCGCGCCTGGCTGCGCTGGGAGGAGGGGAAGTAAGCATCGCGAGTACGCGCCAAGCCCTGGCGGATGAGTTCGGCCCGCGCGCCGAGCGGGCGGTGCAGCGGTATGCGCGCGAGCAAGGGGTGGTGATTGGGCGCGAGTCTTGGGGCGGGGCGGCGTGCCTGACCCTGACGCCCCCAACCCTGCGCTCCGACGCGACGATCTTGTATTTTTTTGGCGGCGGCTATGTTTCGGGCGCGCCAGACTACGAAGTGCCGCTGGTCGCCCCGCTGTGCCTGGCAACTGGGATGCGGGCGGTGCTGCCCGCCTATCCACTCGCGCCCGAACATCCGTTCCCCGCGGCGCTTGACGTGGCGATCCAGGTCTATGACGCCGTGTCGGTGCGCGGTCCTTTAGTCTTGAGCGGCGAAAGCGCAGGCGGCGGCTTGGCCCTGGGTCTGATCCCAGCGCTAGCGGCCTTGCCAGACCCACCACCCCTGCCGCGCGCGCTATGCTTGTTCTCGCCTTGGGTCGATTTGACCCCAACTGCCCAGGATCGGGCGCTCACCACCGATCCCACGCTGTCGCCCGCGCACCTGCGCCTCTATGCTGACGCCTATTGCGGTGCGGGGGATCGCACGCGTGTCTCGCCCGCCCATCAGGACTTGTCCGCTTTGCCGCCAACCCTGATCACGACGGGAACCCGCGACATTCTGCGCCCCCAGTTGCAAGGTTTGGCCGCGCATCCCGCCGTGCGTCTTCGCGTCTGGCCTGACATGTGGCATGTGTTCGAACTCTACGCAGAACTGCCCGAGGCGGCGCAGTCCCTGCAACAGGCCGCAGAATTCATCTCGCGGTGGGCCAAAGCGTGAGCGAGCTTGCCTACCTGACCGCTATGGACGCCCTTGCAAGGTTCCGCGCCCAGACCTTGCGGCCCAGCGACTTGGTGGCGGCGTTGATTGCGCGCATCCATCGGCTCAACCCTAGCCTCAATGCTTTGACGGATACTTACTTCGAAGCGGCGCAGGCGCAAGCGGCCGAGGCGGACGCTGCCTACGCTGCAGGCACTGCCGAAGGCGCCTTGCTGGGGGTCCCGATCTTGGTCAAGGACGCACAGCGTGTGCAGGGTCAACGCACCAGCTTCGGATCCTTGCGCTATCTGGACGCCCCGCCCGAGGATCAATCTGACCCCATGATCGAACGGTTGCAGGCGGCGGGCGCGCTGATCCTCGCGCGCACGACAACGCCTGAGTTCTGCATTTCGGGCGTGTGCCGCAGCCGTGCCTGGGGGACGACGTTCAATCCTTTCAATCGCGCCTACGGCCCTGGGGGCTCTTCGGGCGGGTCGGCAGCGGCGCTGGCGGCGGGCTTTGCTCCGATTGCCACGGGCACCGACATCGGCGGGTCGATCCGCATTCCCGCGAGTTGCTGCGGGGTCGTGGGTTTCAAACCGCCCCATGGCCGCAACCCAGACGGGCCGCCTGCGAACTTTGACCCCTATAACCACTGCGGTCCCTTGGCGCGCTCCATCGCAGATATTGGTTTGGTCCAGTCGGTTGTTGCGGGCGCGCATCCGCGCGATCACCATAGTTTGCGGCAAACGGTGGTCTTGCCCACGGCGGCGACGCGTCTTGACGGCCTGAAAATCGCTTTTTCTATGGACCTGGGCTATCGGCCTGTCGATGCCGAGGTGGTAGCCAACACTCATGCCGCTTTGGATACCTTCGTCGCTCTGGGCGCGGCCGTGGAACACGTGACGCTGCCTTGGTCGCAGGCCTGCGATACGGCGGCGGGTCAGTGGTACACCACCATGCACTACCTGCGTCAAGCCGCCTGGGCCGCTGACCAAGGCACCGACGATCTGTGCGACTACACTCTGGCCGCCGCCGCGGCCGCGCGACAGACGTGCCTCGACCATGTGGCGCAGTCGTGGGAGGTACAACACCAGATGTACCAGTCCTTCGGCGCGGTCATGGCGCGCGCGGATCTGTTCATCTGTCCGACCAATACGATCCCTGCAGTGCGGGCAGACCATGACCCCTGCAACCCCGATTTTACCATCAGCGGCGTCCCCGTGGATCCTGAATACGGTTGGGTTTTGACGCATCATTTCAACATGTTGTTCAACTGCCCCGTCATGGCCGTTCCCAGCGGCGTTGCCAAAACGGGAGTACCGACGGGCATTCAACTGGTGGGGCGCACCTTCGATGACCCCACCGTTTTCACCGCTGCCTTCGCGTACGAGCGCGCGGTCGGCGGATTTTTCACCGATCCCAAGAGGCGACCTGCCTTCTCTACTCGCTCAGCCTGATTCTTTTGGTTGCGGTCTCTACTCGCTCGCTACACTCGCTGGACATTCGCCAAGGGAGGTCTACCTCATACCAAAGCCAAGGAGACCACCCAATGACCCCTCAAGCCCCACCACGCCGCCTGACCGCAGCTGACTTTGATCAAGACCTGTTGGACCTCTACGACTACTATGCCCATGGCCAGATTTCCAAACGCGAGTTTCTGGACCGCGCAGGCAAGTGGGCCGTCGGCGGCCTGACGGCCGCGGCGATCCTGAGCACCTTGTCGCCCAACTACGCGCTGGCGCAACAGGTGGACGCCAACGATCCCGACATCGTTGCAACGGACCTCGTCTACCCTAGCCCCAACGGAACGGGCGATGTTACAGCCTACCTTGTGCGTCCAGCAGAACTTAACCCCAAAAGACCGCCTGCGGCGATTCTGGTGGTGCATGAGAACCGTGGGCTCAACCCCTACATTCGCGACGTCGTGCGCCGCCTTGCCAAGGCGGGTTTCGTCGCTATGGGGCCTGACGGCCTGTCGTCGCTCGGCGGGTATCCTGGCACTGACGATGAGGGCCGTACCATGCAGCGTTCCTTGGATCAGGACCGCCTTTTGAACGATTTTTTCGCAGGATTCGAATTTTTGCAAGCCCTCGAGGGGACGAACGGCAAGGTCGGCGCGACGGGTTTCTGCTACGGCGGCGGGGTCGTCAGCAAGTTGGCCGTGGCCTATCCCGAGATGGCGGCAGGTGTGCCGTTCTACGGGTCGTTCCCCGAGGCGGCGCAAGTTCCCCAAATTGAAGCGCCGTTGCTGATCCAACTCGCCGCGCTCGACCAGCGCATCAACGCCCTATGGCCCCCGTTTCAACGGGCCATGGAAGCCAACGACAAGATCTACGAGGCCCAGATCTACCCAGGGGTCAACCACGGTTTCCACAACGATACCACGCCGCGCTATGACGCTGCCGCCGCCCAACTTGCCGAGCAACGCATGGTGGCCTGGTTTCGAACCTACCTTGCAGGTTAAGGGGGAGCGCTAACAAACACCTTTGGCGCATACTTCAGGCAGAACCGACCCCAGCGCCAACGCCGTTGGTTTTGGGAACGTCGGCTTTGACTGTCAGGAATCGCCTTAAGACCTGCTGTAGGAGGAGCTTTCCATGACCAAAGTCTTGATTGTGGGGGCGGGCAATGCCGCCATGTGCGCGGGTTTGGCGGCTTTGGAACGGGGGGCGTCGGTCCATATGATCGACGCGGCCGCCCCAGATATGGCGGGCGGCAATTCCAAATATACCGCAGGGGCCATGCGCTTTGCTTACGAGGGCCCTGAGGATTTGTGGCCGCTCTTGAGCAATCCCGACGATGCGCGGCTCAAGGACACGGAGTTTGGTGCTTACACCCAAGATACCTTTGCCGCAGACCTGCGAAGTTTCAATCTGGGCGCGCCCCTAACGCCCGAGCAGGAGGACTTGATTGCTCTGTCCTATCCGACCGTGCGTTGGCTGGCAGGGCAGGGTGTGACCTTTGAACCGATCTACGAGCGGCAGTCTTTTTTGCGAGACGGCAAGCACGTATTTTGGGGCGGGCTGACGTTGGCCGCCAAGGGCGAAGGCGTCGGCTTGGTCGAAGCGGAAATGACGGCCTTTCATGCCAAAGGCGGCACCTTAGCGTTTGACACGCCCGCCCTAGACTTGTGCCGTGACGGCGCGCGCGTAATCGGTGTCCGCACCCCCCGCGGGGTTTTGCAGGCCGATGCTGTGGTGCTCGCGTGCGGGGGGTTTGAGGCCAACGCCGCGATGCGCGCGGAGTTGATGGGCCCCAAATGGGCGGGCGCCAAGGTACGCGGCACGCCGCATAACCAGGGCTGGGGCCTGCAAGCGGCCTTTGCGGCAGGGGCGGTTAAGCATGGACGCTACACGGGTTGCCACGCCACGCCTATGGACGCGGCCATGAAGGACTTTGGCAATTTGGCGATCCCGCATTTGGATCGGAAGTCCTATCGCAAAATTTGCTATTTTCTGGGCCTCATGCTCAATGCCAAGGGTGCGCGGTTTGTCGATGAAGGCCAGGACTTTCGCAACTATACCTACGCGCAGTTCGGCGCGGCGGTGCTGGATCAACCTGGGCAAATCGCCTGGCAACTGTTCGATGCCAAGGTCGAGGACTTGCTGTACGGGGAATACCGATTTTACGACGCCAGTTTCACCCAGGCCGAGACTTTGGAGGCCTTGATCGACGGTCTCGACGGCTTGGAAGATCGGGCGGCAGCGCTGGCGACGATCGAGGCCTTCAATGCCGCCGTGGACGAAACCAGGCCCTTTGACCCCACGATCAAGGACGGGAAATCCGCGGTTGGCTTGACGCCACCGCGCAGCAACTGGGCGCAGAAGTTGGATACCCCGCCCTTCAAAGCCTATCCTGTGACGGGCGGGATCACCTTCACCTACGGCGGATTGAAAGTCGGCCCGCAAGGGCAAGTCTTACGCGCCGACGGCACGGCCATCGCGGGGCTCTTTGCCTGCGGGGAGTTGGTGGGCAATGTGTTCTTGGGCGGCTACCCTGGCGGGTCGGGCCTTACCTCAGGAGCCGTGTTTGGCCGCCGCGCGGGCTATGGTGCGGCGGCGTTAGGGGCCGCACAAAACCCTTCGCATTTGTATTGATGTGGCTGAATGGCTGTAAAGCCTGTGCGCGCGCGGATGTTCCCGTCGATTGTTCCAATCGACTTGGAAACCGCTTTAGGGTAGCTGGTTCAACCCTTGCTCAATCATCATACGCGCAAGGCGCGAGTGAGGGACTCCGAGCGCCTTAGCTTTGGATTTGAGTCTATTGAGACCTGATTCTGAGATGCGCATTTCAAGACGTGCGTTGTTTTTCTGGGCTAAGGAAAAGCTGCTCAAAGGACGAAATTCTGAAAAATCATAGACGCTTAGATCTGCCCCTTCGACGAAATCTTGCGCCGCTTTGTCAGAACTAAGGACTGGGAAGGGTTTAAGTTCTTTTTGTTTGCTCATAAGTTTGAACCTCTCGCTTATGCATGTAGCGTGCTGAAATTGGCCTTATGTGGAGCACCTTGTTAACTTCTCGCAACGTAAAAGCGACAAAGATGTAACGCCCAGTCTTATCCCGCCCAACACCCCGCCACCGTTGTTCAAGGATCGACGGATACACATCTGGTCGAACGATAGGATCGTTCTTAAGGACAAATTCAATATCTGATCTGCTCACTCCGTGCTTTGCTGTATGTTCAACATTTGCCTCATCCCAGTCGAAGTGAAACAACCTGCTCATTTCATAGTCAGGGTATCACTTGTACGGACATTTGTCAAACAGTCATATGTGTCTCCAAACTAGATGACGATTCCTGCTCTTGACGCGACTTTATCTGCGGGGCCTTGCCATCGTTCATGCAAAAATGGCGCTGGGCACATGGATGTGACCCGACATGATCTTACGCGCCGTGCGAATCAGGCCTGCCTTTTGAAACTGCGTCCCTTCGTAAGCCAAGGTGACATCGATGCACCCCTGGGGGTGTTCCAGGGTGAAAACGCCGCTGGCATGCGGGGCGGCGGTGCTGACTTCGGCCACCACGGTTCCTGGAGTTGTGGCGGCGACGGCGACGTTGATCGAGCCAGTAACGGCGTGGGTCGGGTGGCATTCTTGCGGCACAAAATAGCGCGAGGTGATGTGGCCGCCGTGGCGGGGCGGGGACGCCAGGCCCATCTTGGGCACAACGCGGCTGCGGGCATCGCCCAAGCCCATGCGCTCCGAGGCGATCAAGCGGCAGGCCTCTAGGCGCGCCATCAGCGCGGGGTCGGCCAGTTGCGCGGGGGTTTCATGGCCCTGGAGACCAAGTTCGGCGGCGCGAAACCAGACCATGGGTACCGCCACGTCCATGCAAGTGACGGTCAAGTCGTCGATCCGTTCCTGCTTTTGGCCCGTGGGAAATTGCTGCCCCGTTTTCGATCCAATGACGTCGAGAAAGTTCATGAGTACGGGCGCGGCGGTGCCCGCGACGCCGTCGATGCGGGTGTCGCCCAGGTACGACCAGCGCCCGCCAGGGGTGTCCAACACGGCCTCCATCATCGATCCCGTATTGGTGTTGCGGATGGTCAGCGCGGTCTGCCCATCCTGGGCGGGCACCAGGCCCATTTCCAGGGCCGCGTGGCCGACGGCGCTCAAGATATTGCCGCAGGATGGGGAGGTATCGACAAAGGGGCGGTCGAGCGAGACTTGCGCGAACAGATAGTCGATATGGACGCCTGGTGCGGGTGATTTGGACAGAATTGCGGTTTTGGAGGTGACGGGCGTGCCCCCGCCGACGCCGCCCAGCTGGCTGGCGTCGGTTTCGGCGCTCAGGCCATCGGTGGTGCCCAGGGCGGCGAGCAGGACCGCGTCGCGCTTGGCGGGGTCAGCGGGCAGATCCCCCGCATTCCAATAGGGGCCAGAGGAGGTACCCCCGCGCATAAAGAGGGCAGGAATGGCGGTCAGGTCGGTCATCTTGGCAAGCCCAGGAATTGGGGTTTTTGCAAATAGTCGCGGACGGGTTCGCTCCACGGCGCATCGGGGACCAGCCGCCCGACGGCCCCGAGCGTCAGGCGCGGATTGGTCAGATCGGCCAACAAGGTCAGCAAAGCCATGCAGCCTGCGACCAGAAGGATCTTGAGCCAGGCTGGCGCGGTACTGAGGCGGCCCAGCAGCAGCGCGGTGAAGGCGAGGGAGCCAAGGTAATGGCCCAGCAACGCAATAAGGCCAGCGTAGCCAGCAATCCACAAAAAGGCGGTGGTCAGGCCACGTTGCATGACCCGACTGGGCAGGATAGAGCGTTCTTCATCGCGCAACAACTCCCGCTCCCCGCGCCACACCAGGGCACGGATCAACGCCAGCAGCGATAGGGGGAAGAAGATCAGTCCCAAAAAGTGCGGCAGTTGTGCGTCGTTGATGTTGGACCCAAAGTAGTAAATCCGCTTGTCCCAGCCCAGCGGCGCCAAGACCATGTAGGCAAAGACCAAGGTTACAAAGGCCAAAAACGCGATGGGGGGCGCTTTTTCTCGCCAACTCAAGGACTTGAGCCCTTCGGCCCGCGCCTCGCGGGCTTCGCGGACCGCGACCAGAATCCCCGCGGCGACGATCAGGACGATCAGCAAGCCGATCAGCCCTATGGGCACCCAATCGCGCGCCTCAATGGTGCCCGTGCGCTGCAAGGATCGGTTGATGACTTGGGCGGCGGTGTTGAACTTGGTTTCCATGGGCCCTGCCAGCACAAAGCCAATCAAAAACGCGGGTCGCGACCAATCGAAGCGTTTCATCATGAGGCCCAGGACCGCGAGCAGGAGCAGGGCGGCGAAGGCGTAAAACTGGTTCGGGCCAGTTTTGAAGACGGCGAAGTAAATGACGACCAGCAAAAACGGCGCTAGCATGGGAAAGGGAATTTTGGTCAGGCGCGAGATCGGCGCCGATAAGCCAAAGCACAGCCCCGCGCCCATGAGGTTGCCGAGCATCAGCGTCCAGGCGATGAAGAAGGTAACGACCAGGCCCGTGATCAGAATGTTGCTGCCCGCGATGACAAAGTTCTCCCCCGCGATGGCGGTCGTGTTGAACATATCGGCGCCCGTTTCCAACCCAAAGAGCCCGAGGATGCCCAAGAAAATCGCCATGGAGCCCGAGCCTGGCAGGCCGAGCAGCAACGTCGGCACCAAGCCGCCGCCTTCTTTGGCATTGTTGGCACTTTCTGGGCCAATGACCCCGCGAATATCGCCCTTGCCGAACTGGCGCGTATCGCCGCCGCGCGCCGCCACGATGGCTTTGGTCTGCCCATAAGCGATCCAATCGACGACCGACCCGCCGAGCCCAGGCACGACCCCGACAAGGACGCCGATAAAGGCGTTCCATAGCGCCAAAAACTTGTTGTTCCACCAATCAAGGAAGCCCTGACGCCAGCCGAGCCCCAGCTTGGCGTCCCCCGCAATGGCGCGGTTTTGCCGCAGCAGGTCGGTGATTTCGGGCAGGGCGAACAGCGCCAAGCCGACCAAGGCGATTTTGAGGCCGTCGGCGAAATAATCTTGCAGCTCCTCGATCCAGCCCGTGGGGCCGCGCACGCGCTTGCCCGCCTCGTCGCGCAAAAATTCGCCGTCCTCGGTACGCAGGAACTTTTCGGACTGGGGCAGAACCTCGGCAAACCAGTCTGAAATCTGAGCGAGCCAGACCGACCCGTCGCCGAAAAAACGGGGGACGGTCGACAGCTCGCCGATGCCGATCAGGCCGACGAACAGGCCCAAGCCCGCGCCCAGAAATCCTTTCAGCAAAGACCGGCCCGAGAGAATTCCCACAAGCGCAATGCCGAAGAGGGCGAGCATGAATTGTGCGGTCGAGCCAACCAACTTGATGACGCCCGAGGCAGAGGCCAAAATCACCGTCAGCACCACCACGCCCAAGATACCGCCAAATAGGGAGGAGATGAAAGCCGAGGACAGGGCCTGGGCCGCCTTGCCTTGCTTGGCAAGGGGAAAGCCGTCCAGCACCGTCGCTTGGCTGGAACTCGATCCTGGAATGCCGAGCAACACCGAAGCAAAGGTGTCGGAGGTCGGGATAACTGCGATCATGCCAATGGCCATGGCGATGCCGTGCATGGGCGCGTCTTGATAGGCGGAGAGAACGGCGATCAAAATCGACATGCCCGCAATGCCGCCCAGGCCGGGCAAAATTCCCAAGGCAATGCCCAGCACCACCCCTGCTAGGACAAATAAAATCAATTCGGTGGTGAGAATCAGCCAAAGGGCATCGCCCAGGCTCGTTAGAATATCCATGCCAAAGGTCCTCGCGTCCCCCAAAACAAAGAGGGGGGCGCGTAGCCCCCCTCCAAATTAAACCAAATTGGACTTAGCCTTCCAGGCCTGCAAGCCAGTCCTTGACCCAGTCTAGCGAGGCCGCATCGACCTCCAGCGCTTTTTCAAGCAAGACCTGCGCACCCTCGCCTATGCCTTGGGGATAGACGCCCAAGCGGCTGGCCGAGGCTTCGGCGAAGCCGTCAACTTCCGTGGCGGCCTGGAACGCCGCTGCCACGGCAGCTACCGCGTCAGCGGGGGCATCTTCGGGCAAAAATACCATTTTCTGCGAGGCAAAGCCCGCGGTGAAGAAGGCTTTCCACGCCGCATAGCCCGCCGTATCCAGGGCATCGGGGTTGGCATCCGCCAAAACTTCGGAGAAGTGCGGCAGATCAGGGAAGGTTGGGTCGCGCACGATCTGACCATCGCCGTCAACAGCGCCCCAGGAGAACAGCGGGGTGGCGTTGCCTGCCTCAACCTCGGGGTCGATCTTGGAGAGGTAGGAGGAAGTGGTTTGATAGTCGATATTGGTCTCGCCAGCAAAGAAAGCAGCCCGGCCGTCGCCGCGCCCGCCGTACCCAAAGATCGGGGAGACGTCGTAGCCTAGCAGTTCAAAGGCCAGCAGCGGCACCAAATCCAAAGACGTCGCGCCTTGGGACGCGTAGGACAAGGCCTCGCTGCCAACGCTGTCCATCAAGTCGGGGGTCGTATAGGCCACCCCGCCCGTTGGCGTTGCCAACACGACTTGCCAGTCGCGGTACTCATAATCGACGCGCGCGTTGCCGAGCAGATAGGGGAACTGCGTCGACCCCGAGGATCCGAATAGGGTACAATCATCCCAGGTGACTTCGTTTTGGAAGTAGTTCGCGCCCTTGGTCGATCCTGCGCCCGACATGAACTCGACATTGACCTTGTTACCCAACTGCTCCGACAGCAAAGGCGCCCAAAACAAGGCCCACTTGGCCGACCCGCCAGTTTCCGAGAACGGAATGATCCAGGTCACGTCCGCGCCATCGCAAATCTCCGCCTGCGCCGAAGCCCCAAGCGCCAGCGCCGCCGTAGCGCCCAGCAAAATTCTCTTCATAGTTTCCTCCAAGGTTTAAGGGGTGTTAAGAAGTCCAAGCCAGCCCTATAAGAACGGCTGATTGGGATTGCTACAGATTTGTTGCATTGATGCGGGCACAGGGTTGGTTAGCCGCCTCTCGAACGCGAATGGCTTTACGACCAACGATACGAAAACTCGGCTTCAAACCCTGCTGCTGCCCGTGTTTGCGAGGGCAATTCGCCAAAATGTGTCTTGTACTGGCTTGTGAACAGGCTCCAGTTCCAAAACTCAAAACGGGCCGCAATGTCCCCTATGGATGCGGAAAACTGATCGGGGTCTTGCAGCGCTTGCTTGGCCAAATGAAGGCGCAAAATACGGTGGTAGGTGAGGGGGCCTAGGTCCACATGGGTCGCAAAGGCCAATTGCAGGGCGCGCCGCCCACCGCGTGTCCGAGTCAGAAGGTCGTTCATCGAATGAATATCTTGCCACCTGTCGTGCAGGATGCGTCTGCAATTGTAAAACCGGTCGAACGCGGGGTTGCGGGCTGCCTCCTGCGGCTTTGGCAAGCCTGCGATCTCTAGGGAGAGTTTCGATGCCACTCCCGTGAGCAAAGCCTCGCCGATGGCAGCGACGCGGGCCTTAGATTGTCCCTCGAAGCATGCGCTTTGGAGCGCCTGTACCGTGTCTTCGCGGACACGGCGCGCGAGTTGGGGCGCACGGAGGATGCGGGTTTGAAACGCGTCGGCCTGGAGCCATTCGAGTGCCCGCTCGGACAGGCCAGTTTGTGCGCTGAGTTTGTCCTTCGCGATGACAATCGCCAGAATCGCCCCGTGTTCAGGGCTGCGAAAGAACAGGTCTTGTCCCGACGCACAGATGAAAACGTCATCGCGTGTCAATTCGGACCCGTTCACCAGGAATGGCCTAACCTGACTAACAACGACGCCAAGCGTGATGACGGACTTGGGTGCCGCCACCGACTGCTCAAGGGCTCGATTGCAATGCTCAATGTGGACAGCCATGTCTTGGCCAAATTCCGCCGACAGGAATCGACCTTGAAACGGGCCAGGGCTTAGCTGGATGTAAGTTTGATCAAAACCGATCAGGCGCTCGGCTTGTTCATCGAAATCGAAATACTGCGCATCCGTGATCAGGCCTGGTTGTGCGCGCAACAGATAGTCGGGCATGCAAGCGTTTGATAAGACACTCATTTCCGACGAACGCTGCGTTCAAACTCCATGCGCATACCTTATAACCCAGTTTTTCCCCGATCAATAGAACAGGAAGACGGCTTGGTAACGAGCCGCGTGATCCAAAAACACTGAATAGGGAGTCCCAAATGCTGAAATCAGCAATTACCGCATGTGCACTTCTTGCGGCCAGCAGCGTTGCCGCTGAAGAGCAATGGATGAGTATACCCAATCCGCCTGCTATGCCCGAGGCGACGCAAAGCGGGTCGGTGGATGTCAACGGCATTTCGATGTTCTATGCCAGCTTCGGCGATGGCGACGGCACGCCTATTCTTATGATCCATGGCGGCTTGGCGCACGCGGACATTTGGTCCAGCCAGGTGGCGGACCTATCTCAAGACCATCGCGTGATCGTGGCCGATACGCGGGGTCATGGCAGGTCGACCAACGATGGCAGCGACTATAGCATCGCACTCCTCGCGCAAGACTACCTGGCTTTGCTCGATATGCTGGAGGTGGACCAGGTTCATCTGGTCGGTTGGTCAGACGGCGCAAACATCGGGTACGAACTGTCCAAAACCGCGCCGACGCGGCTGGCCAGCCATTTCGGGCATGCTGGAAACGTAACCCTGGCTGGTGTGGACCCTGCGGTGAACGACAACGCGGTATTTGGCGGCTATGTCGGCATGATGGGCGCGGAGTATGCCCTCATGTCTCCGACACCTGACGGGTTTGAGGACTTCCTCGGCGCGGTGGCCCAGATGTGGTTTTCCGACAAGCCCGACGGTTTGGAGCTTGTCAAAACCATAAGCGTCCCGACCTTGGTCGTGCAAAGCGAACACGACGAGGCCATCTTGGCCGAGCACTCGCAAGCCATCGCCGCCAACATCCCAGAGGCCGAGTACCTGGTGTTGGAAGACACTAGCCATTTCGCCATGTTCCAAGACCCAGAAGGCTATACCGCCGCCATACGCGACTGGGTGGGCAAACAATAAGCAGAATGAATTGGAGCCCTGGCGTCGAACGGGGCTCCAAATCTTGTCTCGGTCAGGGATGAAGGCACTGCTGGAAGCCCGATAAAACCAAAGCCGCGAAGGTCTGATACCAGCGAACATAAGAGTCATTCTGGGTCGCCGCTCCCCTTAGAGTGTGATCATTCCAAGGGGGCCTGACTGCATGGTACCAAAGGCGCGAACCTTCCCTGCATGGGGTGTTCGAATCTGGCGAGAATCCGTTAAGAGCAGATTCTATGGGGACGATCATTCCGTTTGCACATCCCGCGAGGCCCGTGCCGCCGACGCCCAAGGTGGGGCGACGGCATGCTCGGGTGCTGTTTTTTGAGCGGCAGGAATTTTCCAGTCTTTTGGCCCTCTATTCGACGCAGGTCGCCCGCGGGATTTGGCGCGACTACGCGGTGGATTTCTTACCGGGTCAGGCGCTGTTCTCGGTCTTTCGCCATGCCCACGAGGCCCCTGTGCTCACCGTTGCAAAACGCCTGCGGCCTGGCGGGAAGGGCCAGGAGTATGTCCTCTACGCGAGCCCGCGTCGCCTGGCGCGCGCCGACGATTTGGCGGGGCTTCGTCGCGCAATCAACGCCGCCGCGGGGCGTTTTTAGTTTTCCGAAGTGAGCGCAAACGGGATCAGCAGGTCTTGAATGTGGCTTAGGGATGTGTGTCGAAGGCTCTCTTGGCCTTCCACGTCGCCCGAGAGGGGGCCGCTGAGGGCGCTGTCAAACCCAAGTTTGGCCGCCTCGCGCAGCCGGGCGGGGGCGCTAGCGACGGAGCGAACTTCGCCGCTCAGGCCAATTTCGCCGAAGAGAACCTGCTTGTCGGGGACGGGGGTGCCCGAGAGGGAGGACAGGATGGCGGCGGCGACGGCTAGGTCGGCGGCGGGCTCGCTGATGCGCAAGCCCCCGACGACGTTCAGGTAGACGTCTTTGCCGCCGATTTGCAGACCACAGCGGGCATCGAGCACGGCCAGGATCATGGCCAGCCGCTGCGAATCCCAACCGACAACGGACCGGCGCGGCGTGGCGAGCGGCGTCGGCGACACCAGGGCCTGCAACTCGACGAGGAGGGGGCGGGTGCCCTCCATGCCCGCAAACGTTGCGGTGCCAGGGACCGATGCGTCCCGATCCGACAGGAACAGGGCGCTGGGGTTGCTCACTGGGTTGAGGCCCGCCTGCACCATCTCATAGACGCCGATTTCATCGGCAGGACCAAAGCGATTCTTGCGCGCCCGAAGCAGGCGGTACTGATGGTTTCGGTCGCCCTCAAAATGCAAAACCGCGTCCACCATATGTTCGACAACCTTGGGCCCAGCGATGCTGCCGTCCTTGGTCACATGCCCGACCAGCAGCAGGACGAGCCCGCGGCGCTTGGCGAGGCGAATCAATTCCTGGCTAGCACCGCGAACTTGCCCGACCGTGCCTGGCGGGCTGTCCAAATTGTCGAGATAGAGGGTCTGGATCGAGTCGATGACCAGCACGTCGGGCGCATCGGCCGTGTCAAAGGTTGCTAAGATATGGCGCACCGAGGTGGCGGCGGCCAGATCGACGGGAGCTGTGGAATGGCCCATGCGCGCGGCGCGCAGTTGGACCTGGGCCACCGATTCCTCACCGCTGATATAGGCGACGCGGCGGCCCGCGCGCGCCAAGTTGGCGAGGGTTTGCAGCAGCAAGGTCGATTTGCCGATGCCAGGGTCGCCGCCGATCAAAATCGCCGATCCGGGCACTAGCCCGCCGCCCGTTACGCGGTCGAGCTCGTCGTCGCCCGTGGCGCGGCGCGCAATCGGCTTCAGGTCAGCGAACAGCTGCGTCAGCGCGAGGGCCTTGCCGCGCGCCTTGCCCTTCAGGCCCCCTGGGGCGCTGGTTGGGGCGGTTTCTTCGGCGAGGGAATTCCAAGTCCCGCAGCTTTCGCAGCGCCCCGACCAGCGCGCGGCGACGCTGCCGCACGATTGACAGACATAGTGGGTAGCGCTCTTAGCCACGGCTCAAGGGGCCCGTTGGCGCGGCGTCGACGAATTGACGCACGTAGGGATTGTCGTCCGTATCCAGGGCCTGGGGCGTTCCCGTCCAAACCACGCGCCCAGCGTGCAGCAGGGCGACGCGGTCGGCGATGGTGCGTGCGCTGCCCAGATCATGGGTAATGGTCAGGCTGGTGGCGCCGCGTTGCTGGCGCAGGTTGGCGATCAGGGTGTTGATTTGGGCTGCCGAAATGGGGTCGAGGCCCGTGGTTGGCTCGTCGAACAGCAAAATGTCGGGGTTGCCCGCCAGCGCGCGCGCTAGGCCGACACGCTTCTGCATGCCACCCGACAGTTCGGCGGGGCCGAGGTCGGCGACGCTGGCGGGCAGGTCAACTTGCGCAAGCAGGTCGAGGGCGGTGGCGCGGACCTCGGGGTTGCGGCGTTCGATTAGACGGAAGCCGATATTTTTCCAGACGGGCAGAGAGTCGAACAGAGCCCCGCCCTGAAACAAGAGACCGACGCGGTCGCGAACGGCCCGTTGCCGCGCGCGGCTCAAGGACAGGAGGCTCTGCCCCTCCAACTCGATTTGGCCACTGTCGGGGCGCAGGAGGCCTAGGAAGCACTTGAGCGTCACCGATTTGCCAACGCCCGAACGCCCGAGCAGGACGAGCGATTCACCCCGCGCCACCTGCAGGTTAAGCCCCCTTAAGACCGCTTTGGACCCGAAGGATTTGATCAGGTCGGTGAACCGAATCATGCGGCGAAGGACCAGGCGGTCAAAAGGTAGTTGGCGGCCAAGATCGCAACGGAAGAAAGGACAACGGCCTGACGGGTCGCGCGGCCCACGCCCGCCGCGCCGCCGCCCGACCCATAGCCCTGGTAGGTTGAGATCAGCGCGATCAAAAACCCGAAGACCGCTGCTTTGCTGAGGCCAAGCCCTACATCGCCCCAGGCCAGGGCCTGCCAAGTCACGGCCAGGTAAGTCGCGCCCGCCATGCCGAGGCCTTGGGTCGCGAGGACGTAAGCGGCAGCGACCCCGATCACATTGGCGATCAAAACCAAAAGCGGCAGCATGAGGGTCGCCGCCAGCAGGCGCGGGCTGACCAGGTAGGCGATGGGGTCGGTCGATAGGCTATGGAGCGCGTCGATTTGTTCGGAAACGCGCATGGTGCCGATTTCCGCCGCCATGGCGGCGCCGACCCGTCCCGCAAGCATGAGGCCCGCCAGAACCGGTCCCAGTTCTTGAACTAGTGCCGTCAAGACCACGCGCGGGGCGGTTTGCGTCGCTAAGGTCTGGTTGGTCAGCTCGGCCAAGCCCGCGTTGGACTGCAAGATCAGGACCAATCCAGAAAAAGCCGCCGTAAGCCCGACAACGGGCAAGGAGAAGAACCCGATTTCAATCAAGTGTCCAGCCCATAGACGCGGGCGCACTTGCCTAAGGCCGACGAGGGCGTGCAGGGCAAAGAGGGTAAGTTGACCCAGGGCGCGCACCGCCACCAGTGTCCCACGCCCTAGGGCGGTGAGGCCGATCATGGGGCTGGGTCTTCCACATAGGTGCGGGCAAACCGGTCGCCCAACGCGGTCAGCACTTCGTAGCCGATGGTGCCCGCCGCGTGCGCCAGGGCATCGACGGGTTGGTGCGGCCCGATGATCTCGACGCGCGTGCCAGGCCGCCGCTGGTCAGCGCGCAAGTGGCTGACGTTGATCGTCATCAGGTCCATCGACACCCGCCCTACCAGCGGGCAGGGGACGCCGTCCACAAAGACTTGCCCAGCGCCCGCAAGGGCGCGGGATAGACCGTCGGCATAGCCAAGGCCGAGGGTGGCCACGTGCGTTTCGCCCCGTGCGACCCAGGTGGACCCGTAGCCGACCGTATCGCCCGCTTGCAGGGTCCGGGTTTGCAAGATCGGCGCGCTCA
Organism: Alphaproteobacteria bacterium; assembly: GCA_965229645.1. Classification (GTDB taxonomy): domain Bacteria; phylum Pseudomonadota; class Alphaproteobacteria; order UBA7985; family UBA7985; genus CAXQZM01. The sequence goes on along the minus strand of OZ245893.1, from coordinate 1,052,257 downwards.
GGCCGACCGCCGCGTGCATGGGGTTGTCGGCCTGCGGGGTCGGGTTCAGGCCGTAGAGCGCGGCCCCAGGGCGTACCAGGTCGAGGCCATAGTCGCGCGGCAAAAAACAGCCCGAAGAATTTGCCAGCGAGGCCTGACCCGCAGGCAAGCCCGCCATGGCGGCGCGGAAGTCGCCCAGCTGGATCAAATTGCCTTCGTGCCCGCCAATCTCGGCGTTGGCCAGATGGCTCATGTAAAGGAGTGGGGAGAAAGCCTTGAGCCGTTCGGCCTCTTGCTTCAGCGATTTGAGCTCTTGGGCGTCCAAGCCGAGGCGGCCCATGCCCGTGTCGATGTGGATCGCTGCGGGCAGGCGCTGGCCCCGAACCGCAGCCTGATCCAGCCACAGCTCAATTTCGCTGAACTGATTGAGAACGGGGATCAGGCGATAGGGCGCATAGAGCGGCAGGTCGGCCTGGTGCAGACCGCTTAGAACGTACAGCGCGGCTTCGGGGAGAACCCGCCGCAACGCTAGGGCTTCGGCCATGGTGGCGACGAAGAAGACGCGCGCGCCGACGTGCCACAGGGCGGGCGCGATGCGCGCGGCGCCAAGGCCGTAGGCGTCGGCCTTGACGACCGCGGCCACATAGGCCTGGTGCTGGCTCATCCGTTCGGTCAGGATCAGGTAGTTTTCCTGAATAGCGGGCAAGGAGACGGTAAGACAGGCCTGATCGCCGTGCTGGCGGGCCTGGGGGCTGGCGGCGGGTAGGGGCGTTCTAGTCACGGAAGGCTTCGTCGTCGGTTTTGCGCAGCCAGTTGGAAAACTTGGTGATCGCGGCGTTGAAGTAGAGCGGAATATCGCGCGTGGGGCCGTGTCGGTTCTTGCCGATAATCAGGGTCGCCTTGGGGTTGATCGTATCCATATGCTCAATCCACTCCTGATGGCGCTTTTGATATTCGTCCACGCTCTCGCCAGATTTTTGCTGGGGTTCGCGCTGACGATCATAGTAGGCTTGGCGGTAGATGAACATGACCACGTCGGCGTCTTGCTCGATCGAGCCCGATTCGCGCAAATCGGCGAGTTGTGGGCGCTTGTCGTCGCGGCTTTCGACCTGGCGGGACAGTTGCGATAGGGCGATGATCGGCAGGTCTAGTTCCTTGGCGATGGCCTTGAGGCCCCGAGAGACTTCCGAAATTTCCTGCACGCGGTTTTCCCCGCTGGTCCCGCGTCCCGTGCCTTGCATGAGTTGCAGATAGTCAACGATGATCAGATCCAGCCCGCCGTGGGTGCGCTTCAATCGCCTAGCGCGGGTGCGCAGGCTCGGGATGGTCAGCGCTGGGGTATCGTCGATGAAGAAGGTCTGCCGTTCCAGGTCCGATCCCGCTTCATGGACCTTATAGAAGTCGCGGTGATCGAAGTTGCCCTTGCGCAATTCTGAGGAGGAGATGCCGGAAACTTCCGCGAGCAAGCGGGTCGCCAACTGCTCGGCGCTCATTTCCATGGAAAAGAAGGCCACTTTCGCGTTTTTATAGCGGCAAGTGTTCATGGCGATGTTGGTCGCCAGCGCGGTCTTGCCCATGGCGGGGCGGGCGGCGAGGATCAGCAAGTCGGACTTTTGCAGCCCGCCGAGCGTTTGATCCAGCTCGGTAAAGTTGGTCGCCAGGCCCGAAACGGCGCCAGGGTTGGCGACGGCATCGGCGATTAGGGTGATGGCGTTGGCGGTCGCGTCCTTCAAGGCCACGGGCCCCGAAGTGCTGAGGCCATTTTCGGCCAGATTGAACAGCTTGGCTTCGGCGCGTTCGATCTGCTTGGCGGCGGGGTCGTCGATGTCTTGATCGAAGGCTTCGTTGATCAGGTCCGCGCCCGTGTCGATCAGCTGGCGCCGCAAATAGAGATCGTAGATCGCCTGGGCGTAGTCGCGCAAGGGCGCAGAGGGCAGGGCAGCGGCCTGCAAATCTTCCAGATACTGGCCGTGGCCTGCGGCGGCCAGCAGGGGATCGTTTTCAAAGTAGGGCCGCATTTTTAGGGCATCGACCTGCCCAGTTTCCGACAGCTTGGTCAGCGTGTCGAATATCTTGGCATGGGCCTCTTCGCTAAAGTGCTCGGGCTTGAGGAAATCGGCCAAGTCGTCCAGCCGGGTGTTGGACAGCATGAGGCCGCCCAGCAAGGCTTGTTCCAATTCGATTGACTTGGGCGGCGTGCGCGGGTCTGCTCCGTTGGGGGCGAGCAAACTCTCTGTCAGCTGCTTAATGGCTTCCATACCCAAGGCTCAAAACAAAAAACGCAGCCCGCCGCGTCGCCCTAAATTCCCTATGTTCTGCACAGCCTGTTAAGACCGGGGATAAGTGGACGGCGCTTGACTTCTTTGTGTCTCACGGCAGAAACGCTTCGCGTTTCGCCTCCGACGGGCCTTCGCTTATACCCCGAGGCGCTTTCGCGCTATTCTCGGGGCCGCTACGGGGGCCGCAGTCGCGGCCCTTATAACAGCTAATATAAGAGTCATTCTCAGTTGCCACCAGCATTAGTAAGCCTGAAGCCCAAACGCAAACGTCAAAGCGCACGCAAACCGAGCAGGGGTTGGCGCACGCCGACCCTCAATCTTCTAGGCTGCGGCGGCGGCTTCTTCTTCCGCCGCGACTTCGGCAGCGATCTCTGCGGCCAACGCTTCGGCTTCGGCCTTGGCCTCGACGGCTTGAGCCTGCGCCGCTTCTGCCGAGGTCAGGACCAGCTCGCCGCGCAAATAGGCCTCGCCCTCTTCTTGCGACTTGGCGGCGGCGATTCGCACGCTGACAAACACCTCGGGGTGCAGCTTGATCTGCAACTCTTGCAGGCCCAAGGTTTTGATCGCACGGTCCAGAACCACTTGGTTGCGGGAAATGGTGAACCCGCCTTCGGTCACGACCTCGGCGATGTCGCGCGTGGCAACCGAACCGTAGAGGATCCCAGTGTCGGAGGCTTGGCGAACCAAAATAAAGCCCTTGCCGTCGAGGCGTTTGGCCACGGACTGCGCGGTTTCCTTGGCTTTCAGATTATCGGCCTCGAGTTGGACGCGCCGCGCTTCAAACTCGGCCATGTTGGCTTTGGTCGCCCGCAGGGCCTTGCGCTGCGGCAGCAAGTAGTTTCGCGCAAAACCAGGTTTGACGGTCACGACGTCGCCGATGATGCCGAGTTTTTCGACCCGTTCGAGAAGGATGACTTCCATAAGGCGGCTCCTGTGGTCTATCGCTGGCTATCGTTATAGGGCATGAAGGCGAGGTAGCGCGCCCGCTTGATGGTCTTGGCCAGTTCGCGCTGCTTCTTTGCCGAAACCGAGGAAATGCGGGCGGGCACGATTTTGCCGCGCTCGGAAACAAAGCGCGAGAGCAGCCGCACATCCTTATGGTCGATCAGCGGCGCGTTGGGCCCAGAAAAGGGGCAAGATTTCTTGCGGCGGAAAAACGGTTTTTTCATCTTCGTCTGGCTCCTTAACCGTTGCTCGACGCGCGGCCTGAGGCATAGCGGCCACCGTCTTGGGCTTGGCGTTCTTCGCGTTCCTTGGCTTTGCGCATCATGATCGAGGGGCCGTCTTCAAATCGATCAACCCGGGTCGTCAGGTCGCGCAATATGTCGTCGTTCAGGGACATGACGCGGCGCATCTCCTCCATGGCCGCCGTTGGGGCGATGAGGTTGAGCATCACATAATGCGCCTTGCGGTTCTTCTTCACGCGGTACGCCAGGGTCTTAAGACCCCAGAACTCGGTCTTTTGCACCTCGCCGCCCGCCTCGATGATGAGGTTTGAGAACGCCTCAGCGTGCGTCTCAACTTGCGCGGTCGAAAGCTCGGGACGCGCAAGGAAAATGCATTCGTAAAAAGCCATGTTGTCACTCCCTATGGCTCAGGCGGTGCTTGGTGCCCCAAGTTCGATCCGCCGTCAGCCAACCCCTCAGTCTGTTGAACCACAAGAGAGCTTGGCAGGAAGGTTTGTGGAACTCGGGCCATAGAGGCAAGCCGCCAGCGCGGCAAGGGCAAAAAATCTCAGGACTTTCTACGACGGCCGTTTGAGGGCAAAGCGGACATACGGAGGGAAGCGCGCAACCCAAAAGCCCCGAATTCTCAATAGCATGAAAAATTGGAGACGGTCTTCTCCCTACCTCTAAATTTCAGCAAATTTTCAAATTCATATTCGCTAAGCCTGCAATATTTCTTGCAATCATATTTTCATGACGATTTCCTCTGGAAATATCGGAGAGAATGTTGAATTTTTTCATTCTACCAATTGCGTGCTCCGCTGTTATACGCATAGAGTTAAACCAACGATTATAGGATTTATCTTTACGGCTAAGTGGTCTATTTTTTGATTTCTTTATCGGCACTTCGCATGAGGTACCTTGGTATGCCAGATCCCCCAAAACTAGAGTATCTGGCGGCTTCTCCAGTTGACTATCATCATAAATCTTCTTGTCATGTTTTCGTCCTTGCTGAGCGGGCCCACAGGCAAGAATACGTCCCTTGTTGTCAGTGACAATCTGATGGACATGAGTGTGGCGCTTTTTCTTGCCCGAATAGTGCCACTTGCGATTCTTCGCTGTCTTGGGACGTTGGATCGGGCGTTCGGTGCCATCAATAATCAGATACAGAAGGTCTTGCTTTTCCTCTTCGCTTAAGCGGACTTTGCGCTCGGGCATATTAAAATGACCTGCAAGGAGTTTAGAGATCGTATTTGTAGCACGAATGCTTGTATTGTCTGAAACCCCAAATAATGAGTCCCAAAAACTCATGGTTGATGTAAGTTCGATAGTAAATCAGACAAAGAAGAAGCATCTCCTCGAACCCTAATCGGTAGCGACGACCAGCGCCAATTGCTCGCTTTCGGTCCTCTCGAGAAAGGCGGCGGAGATTAGGGGCTTCCCAGAGAGGTTTCACCTCCAAAACGAGCTGCTCAAAATCAGATAAGCTGATCCCAGAGAGGTGGTAAAACAGACGAGGTTGCTTTTTGAGGATTTTCAGAGCTTTCATGATCCGTACATACCCATGAAAATTGGGCCAACGCAAAGAAAATCATTTAAGTCAACTAATTATGAAGCAGGTCAAAAGGTAGATGACATCGTGAGGAGATGTCGGGACTCTAGAACACCGCCATCGAAACTGCCCGCAGAACGCACCGCCCCCAAAACACGAACTGGCGGTTGCCGGACTGGAACCATGAACATTGGCGAGCCAGGGAAGGCGGGCGAAGTACTTATAGCCAAGGCGTTATAAATTGGTTATATTGAGATATGACTTATCCCCTAGAATTTCGTCTTCATGTTTTGTCCATCAAAGAGAAAGAAGGTTTGACGTTTGCACAAGCCTCGGAACGCTTTCGAGTAGGAATAGCCTCCTTAGTGCGCTGGTCCAAACGTAGTGATCCCATGAGAACTAAGAAGCGTCCATGGTTAAAGATAGATCTTCATCGATTGGGTCGCGATATCCGTGATTTTCCTGACGCCTATCATCGTGAACGAGCTGAGCGCCTTGGCGTAAGTGCCCGTGGCATATGTGATGCAATGAAGCGCATGAACGTCAGCTATAAAAAAAACTCTACATCATCCCTCAGCAGACGCCGCAAAGCGTGCTGCATTTCAGAGCAAGATCGAGGTCTATAAGAGCGAAGGCCGCCCCCTGATTTATATTGATGAAGCGGGTTTTGCCCATGATATGCCGCGCACACATGGCTATTCAGTTCGCGGTGAACGGTGTTACGGCGTCCATAATTGGAATCCCAGAAAGAGAACCAATGCAATTGGAGCAATCTTGAATGAAGTACTGATCTCCTGTTGGCTATGCGATTGCAACATCAATAGTGATATTTTTCACCGATGGATTGTTGAAGATCTATTGCCTGTTCTACCCCATAAGGCAGTTATTATTATGGACAATGCCTCGTTCCACAAAAGAACTGACATTCAAGAGGCAATACATGGGGCTGGACATACACTAGAATATCTTCCCCCGTACTCTCCAGACTTCAACCCCATCGAACATACCTGGGCAAACATAAAGGAAGAAATTCGAACAACCTATCAGAGCTTAGAGCATATTATCAAACAAAATTTCGAATCAAAACAAAACGCCTAGACTATAACGACTTCCTCCAAGACCAAGGCACCTTCGAAGCGACGACCCAGCGGGCAATCAAGCGCGTCATTGCTTTTCAGTTGGCATCGGCCATGGCGCAGCAAGGTTTGACAAAGGTCGAAATGGCAAAGCAACTCGAGACGAGTCGCTCCCAGCTCGATAGGGTGCTGGATCCCGACAATGACAAAGTAAGCCTCGCGGCTCTGTCGCGTGTTGCTAGGGTGGTTGGCCGCGAACTACGGCTTGAGTTGCGATAGGAAGGTTACCCTTAAAGGCGAGGTGCCATCCCCAAACCCAGCTTTACTTTCGCCGCAAGCGCGCCTAAGGACCGCTGGCGTTGGCACGGCCAACCCTAATCCCACCCGAAACCAGGGACCCCATAGCTTGGATCAATCTGCCAATTTTGTCGACCTGGGTCTGTCCGATCCGCTCCTCGACGCTCTGAACGCCAAAGGGTACAGCCACCCCACCCCCATTCAAGTCAAATCCATCCCCGCCGTCCTGATGGGGCGCGACCTGATCGGGATCGCCCAGACGGGGACGGGCAAGACGGCCGCCTTCGTCCTGCCCATGATCGACGTGCTGGCCCAGGGGCGCGCCCGCGCGCGCATGCCCCGGTCCCTGATCGTGTCCCCGACGCGCGAACTGGCCGCGCAGATCGCCGAGAATTTTGAGGCCTATACCGCCAATCACAGCTTGACCATGGCGCTGCTGATCGGCGGCGAGTCCATGCGCGATCAGGAAGACGTCTTGCGCAAAGGCGTCGATGTTCTCATTGCAACCCCAGGGCGCTTGCTCGACCTGTTTGAGCGCGGGGCGATTTTGCTGAACGATGTTCAAATTTTCGTGGTCGATGAGGCCGACCGTATGCTCGACATGGGCTTCATCCCTGATATTGAGCGTATTGCCCACCTGGTGCAGGGCGGCAAGGCGCGCAAGCCGCAGACGCTGTTTTTCAGCGCTACCATGGCGCCCGAAATTCGCCGCCTATGCGATCTGTTCCTGACCAATCCCAAGCAGGTTGAGGTCGCGCGCCAGTCGAGCACCAGCGCCAATATCAGCCAGCGCTTGATCGAGGTTGCCTATCGGGGCAAGCGCAAGGCCTTGGCAGGGGTCCTAGGCAAACCCGACGGGCCGCAATGCCTGGTGTTTTGCAATCGCAAGCGCGACATCGACGATCTGGTCGGCACTTTGCAAACCAAGGGCTACCGCGCCGCACCGCTGCACGGCGACATGCCCCAGCCCAAGCGGCTCGAAAAATTGGCGGCTTTCAAGGACAAGGCGGTCCAGGTCCTGGTCTGCTCCGACGTTGCGGCCCGCGGCATCGACATCAGTGATCTGCCGCTTGTGGTCAACTTCGATGTGCCGTTTCATGCCGAGGACTATGTTCACCGCATCGGCCGCACGGGGCGCGCGGGCAAGATGGGGCAGGCGGTGACGCTCGCCAGCCCGTCCGAGGCGGAACAGGTCGAGGCCATCGAGGCCCTAATCGGCCAAACCATCGCGCGCGAGGCCGCCGTGGATCGGGCCCCCAAGCCCCAAGGCAAGGGCACGGGCCTCGAAACCGTGCCTTTCATCTTCGCGGGATGGGCCATGGACGAAACCCTGGTGCAGAAAGCCAAGAAAGTCTTTGAAAACCATATTCCCGCGTACGTTCTCCGCCCCGCAACGGGCCCGCTTCAGGACTTGACCGCTTCCAAGCTTTAGCGCGGCCATGACTTGAGCGCGGCCTTGAACACGACGCAGTGAAGATAATACCAGCGGCGATCTGGAATGACTCTTATGTTCGCTGGTATAAGGGCCGCGACTGCGGCCCCCGTAGCGGCCCCGAGAATAGCGGACACGCGCCTTGGGGGATAAGCGAAGGCCCCGTCCTGCGGTCGGGCTGAGCGAGCGTAGCGAGCGAGTAGAGACCGTTACCCAAAAAGCCGAAACGCGAAGCGTTTCTGCCGTGAGACACAAAACGGTGAAAAAAGTGTCAACTTTTTTCGCCGTTGGTACAAGGCGGTCACCATGACGCGCTCTTGGGCGGCGCGGTCTCGGCAAACAGCCGCCGCCGCCGCGACCTTCTATACCTTCTTTTTTTCCGTCACCGCCTTTCAGCTGTTCAACATGACGGGCTGGCTCGGCACGCGCGGCATCGACGCGGCGCTGGCGGGGCGCTTGCAGGGGTCGGCCGACTTGTGTTTCGTCGTCGGGATTTTGCTTGCGGGCCTCTTGGCCGACTGGCGCGGGTTCAATCGACGCCTGTACGCGGGCTTTTTCCTCATCTCGGTCCTGGGTTACGGCTTGCTGGGGCTGGCGGACCAGCCTTGGGGTTTCGCGCTCGCGCTCGCGCTCATGTCCTTTGCCTTCATGCCTCTGACCAACTTGGTCGACACCCACCTGCAACCCTACGTTAGCCGCGATCTTTTGCCCTACGCCCGCGTCCGCGCGCTCGGGTCCATCGCCTTTGCTTTGATCATCTTGTTCACCGCAACGCTGACCGAGGCGCAAATTTCGGCCCTGTTCTACCCCCTGATCGTGGGCTTTGTCCTCGCCATGGGCGGCGCGCTGCTCGCTTTGCCGGCCCATCCCGTCCATGTCCTGACGCCGCTGCGCGCGCGGCTTATGACCTTCGCCCAGCTGCTGGCGCAGCCGCGTTTCTTACTCTTTTACGCCATCATCATGCTGATCCATGGGTCCCACGGCGCCTACTACATCTACGCCGTGCCGATTTGGCGCGATTGGGGCTTCGGTTCGGGGCAGATCTATACGCTGATCGCCTGGGGCGTGGTGGTGGAGATCGCCCTGTTTGTGCTGGCGCCCAAGGCCCTGACCGAGGCGCGGGCGGCCCCGTTGCTCGCCGTGTGCGGGTTCGCGGCCCTGGTCCGCTGGCTGCTCTGGCCCCATGCGCACGGGTGGGGGCTGCTCTTGCTGGTCCAAAGCCTCCATGTCTTCACCTTCGCCCTGACCCACCTCATTTCGCTCGCCTTCCTGCGCCGCCGCGTCCCCGAGGGACAGCTGGGTGCCGCACAAGCGCTCATGCCCGCCATCTCCGTCGGTCTGGGCCTTGGCACCGCCAAAGTCGTCGCCGCGCAGTTCATCCAAACCAGCCAAACCACCCCCTTCCTCGCCATGGCCGCCATGGGCGCGCTGGCTATCCCCCTATGCGCCCTCCTCCACCAAACCGCAGGCCCGCGCGCCGCCCAGGATGCGGGATAGGTTGCCAGATAAGGTTGAGGGCATAGTCACTTGACTAACCTTAGAAGGGCTTTTGTGCTTTACATTTTTTGACGATGAAACTACTTGCACTCTCAAGCATAGACATGCGGGGCGGCTTGCCGTCACCGTTTCCCTTCGGGGAATTGCGAGCGGGGCCTTGTGTCACCGTTCCGAAGGGTTGCTCTTTGGAGCAGCCCTTTTTCTGTCAGGGAGACTGGCAAAGACCTTTTGGACGATTTGATCAAAATCGGTCTGTTCCACCAGCGGAACGCCGAGCCTGTCCTGTATGAGCCGCGAGGTGGCGACAGTCGCGATGTAGTTGCATATTGCCCAAGCCTTAAGGGTTTTGTCGAATGGTGACGGCATTTCATGTGTATTGAGTTTGTCGTGCTGAGGCATTGTGGAAAATGGAACGACTTTGACAAGACCATAGAACTTTGCAGTCCTTGAGATAATCACCACTGGACGCAATTTCCAGAACTCGGGCTTGTGGGCGTCCTTGGGGAAATCACACCAATAAACTCGTCGAATACGGGGTGCCTTGCTCAGCCGTACAGGTCTTTTTTCCGGGGGAGACATATCCGTCGTCATTTTATGGCCTCGTTCGATCCTGGCTTGTTTTCTTGCTATTGGCCAAACTGATGGCTTGGCCAAATCGATTAATTTAAGCCCGCCTCAGGAACCACCATACCCGTTCGGATAGGCTTGCTGCCACCGCCAGGCGTCCGCGCACATGCGGGCAAGATCGCGTTCGGCGCGCCACCCTAGCACCTGCCTTGCCTTGGCGGGGTCGGCCCAATAGGCGGCCACGTCCCCTGCGCGGCGTGGGCCCGTGCGCCGTCGGATCGCGGTCCCCGATGCGCGCTCGAACGCTGCGCAGACCTCCAAGACCGAATGCCCCGTGCCCGTCCCCAGATTGATCGCCTCAAAACCGAGGCGGGGATTGGCCAGCACATGGGCTAGGGCCGCAACGTGCCCGCGCGCCAAATCGACGACATGGATATAGTCGCGCACCCCCGTGCCGTCGGGCGTCGGGTAGTCGTCGCCGAAGATGGTCAGCGCGGGCCGACGACCGCTCGCCACCTGCGCCATGTAGGGGAACAAGTTGTTCGGGGTCCCCGACGGGTCCTCGCCGAGCTGCCCGCTGCCGTGCGCGCCGACGGGGTTGAAGTAGCGCAGGGCCAAAAAAGCACCTGCTGGCAAGGCGGTGGCCGTATCGGCCATGATCTGTTCAACCCAGAGTTTTGAGCGGCCATAGGGGCTTTCGGGCCGCGCTGGCGCGCTTTCCTTGAGCGGTACTACATCAGGCTCGCCGTAAATGGTGGCGGAAGAAGAGAAGACAAGCGCGCCCACACCCGCCGCCGCCATGGCCTGGATCAGCGTCAGCGCGCCGCCAACGTTGACGTCGTAGTAGAGCGCGGGCTTGGCAACGCTCTCCCCGACGGCTTTCAACCCTGCAAAGTGCAGAACGCCGTCGATTGGATGGTCGGCGAACAGGGTTTGGAGCAGCTGCGCGTCGCGCACATCCCCCTCGACCAGGGGGATCGGGCACCCCGCCAAGCGCTCCATATGGGTCAAGACCTGACGATGGGCGTTACAGAAATTGTCCAAGATCAGAACGTCGTAGCCTTGCTGGATCAGCTCGATCGCAGTGTGCGAGCCGATGTAGCCCGCCCCGCCCGTCAGCAAGATGCGGGGCGTCTTTGAGCGGGCCGTCTTGAGGGCGCGGGGGGGGGAAGTCATGCCAGCTGTTCGCCTTCCTCGTGAAGCAAAAAACCGCTTTGCCATTTGCGGCTCATCCCCTTATAGGCGGAGGCCGCTTAGGGGTATAGCTCAGTTGGTAGAGCATCGGTCTCCAAAACCGAGTGTCGCGGGTTCGAGTCCTGCTACCCCTGCCAATTCCGCCTTGAAATTGATCCATCGGGGCAGCACATACGGGCGAGGTCGAGAGCGCGACCCCCAGCAGTTGAGGTTTGCCATGATGAAGTTTTATCGGGAAGTCCGAGAGCAGATTTTGCGCGTCACCGTGCCGACCTGGCGCGAGGTGCTGATCACAGCGCTCATGGTGGTCATCTTGGCCCTGATCATGGCGTTCCTGTTCTTCGGCGCCGACGCCCTGATCATCACCACGCGTGACTTCTTGATTCGGACGGTCGCGTCCTTAGTTGGAGGGGTTTGAGGCCATGGTCCCCGCGAAATGGTACATCATCAACGTCTATTCGGGCTTCGAGGCCAAGATCTGCGACTCCTTGCGAGAGCAAGCGGCCCGCAAGGGCCTCAGCGACCAGTTCGTCGATCTCGTCGTCCCCTCAGAACAAGTGACCGAGGTCCGCAAGGGCAAAAAAGTCGAGACCGAGCGCAAGTTCTACCCAGGCTATATACTCGCCAAGATGTGCCTGACCGACGAGGCCTGGTCGCTGGTCAAAAACACCCCGCGCGTCACCAATTTTTTGGGCGGCGGCGCCAAAGCCAAGCCCATCGCCATCCCCGATGCCGAGGCCATGCGGGTCATCAACCAAGTCCAAGAGGGCGTCGAAAAACCGCGCCCGTCGATCATTTTTTCCGTGGGCGAAGAGGTGCGGGTCAAGGATGGGGCCTTTGCGTCCTTCAACGGCATGGTCGAAGGGGTCGATGAGGAAAAGGCCCGCCTCAAAATCTCCGTGTCGATTTTCGGCCGCGCCACCCCGGTGGAGTTGGACTACGCCCAGGTCGAAAAGGTTTAGCGATCAAAAATGCTGGACGGGCACCAGGCGTGCCCCTATAGGCCCCCAAGTCGCCTCCAAGAGGGGGCCGTTTCTTTGTGGGAGGGGCGTCACCCCGCACCACACCCCTCAACCCCCTTTGGGGTCCCCCTGTCGGTAAAGGCGCGGGGTCAAGTCCCCAAAGGCTCGCCAGTTTAGAGGTTCATATGGCAAAAAAAATTGACGGCACCCTGAAATTGCAGGTGCCTGCGGGTCAAGCAAACCCGTCACCGCCCGTCGGCCCTGCGTTGGGGCAGCGCGGCGTCAACATCATGGAATTTTGTAAGGCGTTCAACGCCAAGACCCAAGAATTGGAACAGGGCGTCCCGACCCCAGTCGTCATCACGGTCTATTCCGACAAGTCGTTTTCATTCGAAATGAAAACCGCCCCAGCGTCGTACTACCTAAAGAAAGCGGCGGGCAAACCCAAAGGCGGCTCCAACGCTGGCACCCAGGTCGCTGGAACGGTGACCAAGGACCAGGTGCGCGAAATCGCCGAGGCCAAGATGGCGGACTTAAACGCCAACGATCTGGAGGCAGCTATGGCCATCATCGCTGGATCCGCGCGCTCCATGGGCTTTGAGGTAAGGGATTAGAACCATGGCAAGTCACGGAAAACGCTTACGCGCCGCCCGCACCGCGGTCGACCGGGAAAAATTCTATACAATTGACGAGGCGGTGACGCTGCTCCGCGCCAACGCGACCGCCAAGTTCGACGAGACGGTCGAGGTCGCCATGAATTTGGGCGTCGATCCCCGCCACGCCGATCAGAACGTGCGCGGCGCCGTCAATTTGCCCTACGGCACGGGCAAGTCCGTGCGCGTGGCGGTCTTCGCCCGTGATGCCAAGGCCGAGGAAGCCAAGGCCGCAGGCGCGGACATCATCGGCGCGGAAGATCTGATGGAGGCGATCCAGGGCGGCGACATCAACTTTGATCGCCTGATCGCCACGCCTGACATGATGCCCCTGGTCGGGCGGCTCGGCAAAATTCTCGGTCCCAAAGGCCTCATGCCCAACCCCAAGGTGGGCACCGTAACACCGAGCCCTGGCCAGGCGGTCAAGGATGCCAAAGGCGGGCAGGTGCAGTTCCGCGCCGAAAAGAACGGCGTCGTCCATGCGGGCGTTGGCAAAGCGTCCTTTACTGAGGAGGCCATGCGGGTCAATATCAAAACGTTCGTCGATGCCATCGTCAAAGCCAAGCCCACAGGCGCCAAAGGCGCTTACGTCCGCCGCATCTCGGTCAGTTCCACCATGGGCCCAGGCGTAAAACTCGACGTCGCCGCCGCGACAGAAGCCAGCTAAGGTCGGCACCTGACGTTCTCGCGGCTGACGTTCAGTGATGGATGCTGCGACTGCGCGCAGCGTGACATCGTGAGGGAATGTCGGGCCTCTAGACCACCGTCATACAGCGCGGGGCGAAGCGAAGTCGCAGGATCCATCATCCGCCCGTAGTGGACATGTGGCGGGCCACGGCGGGTTGGGCGCCCTCGGCGATCCGAAAATCGTGCCGTTCTGGCTTCAACCCTAAGGCTTTGACGATGGTTCGCTTAACGGGGTCTAGGCCTTCGCTGGCGCGCAGGACGGGGCGCAGATCGACGCCGTCCTCGTGCCCCAAGCAAAGTACCAAACGCCCCGTGCAGGTCACGCGCACGCGGTTGCAGCCGTCGCAGAAGTTTTGGGTCAAAGGCGAGATGAAGCCCAGGCGCTGGCCCGTTTCCCCGACCTCGACGTAGCGCGACGGCCCGCCCGTGCGGTAGGGCGTCGGGCGCAGGGTCCAGCGCTGGCTGAGGCGCGCACGCACTTCGGTTAAGGGCAGGAACTGGTCGGTGCGCTGGACCTGGCCCATGTCCCCCAGCGGCATGACTTCGATAAAGGTCAGATCAAAGCCTTCGGCCCCGCACCATGCGACGAAGGTGTCCAACTCGCCCTCGTTAAAATTCTTCAGCGCCACGGTATTGATCTTGATCTTGAGGCCCGCGCGCTTGGCCGCCTCAATCCCTTGGAGGACTTGCGTCAAATCGCCGCCACGGGTGATGAAATTGAACGGCTGCGGCTGCAAGCTGTCGAGGGAAACATTGACGCGCCGCACGCCCGCCGCGTACAGATCATCGGCGGTGCGATGCAGTTGGCTGGCGTTGGTGGTCAGCGTCAATTCGCGCAAGGCCCCCGTGTTGCGATGGCGGCCGATGTCGCGAAACAGCTGCACAACCCCCTTGCGCACCAAGGGTTCCCCGCCGCTTAAGCGAATTTTGCTGACGCCCAATTCAATGAAGGCCTGGGCCAGCCGTCCCATCTCCTCCAGCGTCAAGACCTCAGCCTTGGGCAGGAAGGTCATATGCTCGGCCATGCAATAGGTGCAGCGAAAGTCGCAGCGATCGGTCACCGAAAGGCGCAGGTAGGTGATGGTTCTGCCAAAGGGGTCTTGCATAGGGGAGGTACTTTAGGCCGTCTGTTCCTTAAACCTCAGAATCAAATATCCCCCCAATAGGATCAGGGCAACACCCAGCAGTTGCAAGCTGGTCAAAGTGTCGCCCGTTCCCCTAAAATAAGAAATCACTAAGGCCACCACCGCGGTACCCAAGTTGACATAGGCGCCCCGGTTCGGCCCGATCAAACCGACGAGCTTTAGGTAGGCCGAAAAGCCCCCGATCGAACTCAAGAGCACCAGGACCGCAAGCGCGCTGTAAAAATGGGCGGGCTCGGCGCTGATGTCAAAAGAATAGCCCTGCCAAAGCGAATAGAGCCCGACGTAGCTCGCCCCGAACATCATGGCAAAGGCGGTGGTCGTGACCACGGGCGCCTGGCGACGGTTCATTTCCACCTGCACCAGGGTTGCAAGGCTGACCACCAGCGTTCCTGCCAGGCATAACCCCGCTTGCCGCAAAGTCACCCAATCGTAGGAAATCCCGCCATCGGCCCAGATGCTGGGAGAGAGGACCGCCGCGACCCCAACCAGCCCAATCAGGGCCGCGAAGGTCATGCGCATCGGCGGCGGCCGCCGCGCAACCAGCGAGGTCAAGATCAAATTCGTCACGACAACAAAGGCAAAGAACAGGGAGACCAAGCCTGGCGGCAACCCGCGTTGGCCCATGTAGTAGAGCGAGTAGTTGACCGAAAAGAACCCCGCGCCGAGCAAAGCGACAAGGCCCCAGGTGCTCAAAGAAAAGTCAAAGCTGATCTGCCCGCGCCGCAGGTCCCGCAGCAAGATGAAGGCGACGAACAAGAGGCCGGAGAACAGGAACCGATAGAACACGGGCACCGTTGCCTCGGGCAAATCGTCGGTGCCCGTTTGGTAGGGCAGCAGCTCCCACGACACGCCCCAGCCGATCAAAACGATGGCGAGGCACAGGGCGGTCTGCGATGCGCGGTTCATAGGCCTTGATCCTTAGGCCGTCATGGCTAAAACCCAAGGCCCTAATCACGCCAGGAATCGCCCTATGCCCGTCATCGACCAACTCGCCACCCGCCTTTCCAACATCAAACCGTCCCCGACCATGGCGATCAGCGCCAAGGCCGCGGAAATGAAGGCCGAGGGCATCCCCATCATCGGTCTGGCCGCGGGCGAACCCGATTTCGACACGCCCGAGTTCGTTAAGCAAGCCAGCTACGCCGCCATCGCCGCTGGAGAAACCAAGTACACCGCCGTCGATGGCACGCCCGCCCTCAAGGCCGCCATCGCCGACAAATTCGCCCGCGAAAATGACTTGAGCTACGACCCCAAGACCCAAATCACCGTCGGCACGGGCGGCAAGCAAGTGCTCTACAACGCCTTCATGGCCACCCTGAACCCAGGTGATGAGGTGCTGATCCCCGCGCCTTACTGGGTTTCCTACCCCGACATGGCGATCCTGGCCGAAGGCACGCCCAAGTTCGTGACCGCGGGCGCCGAGGTCAATTTTAAGCTGCAACCCGCCGATCTCCGCGCCGCGATTACCGACCGTACCAAGTGGCTCGTGCTCAACTCCCCGTCTAACCCCACAGGCGCGGCCTACAGCGCCGACGATCTGCGCGCGCTCGGGGCGGTGCTGAGGGATTTCCCCCAGGTATTGATCATGACCGACGATATGTACGAGCATTTGGTCTACGACGGTTTTGAGTACGCCACCATCGCGCAAGTTTGCCCCGAATTGCAGGATCGCACCTTAACGTGCAATGGTGTCTCCAAGGCTTATGCCATGACGGGTTGGCGCATCGGTTACGCGGGCGGTCCCGCGCCCCTCATCAAGGCCATGGGTAAGGTGCAGTCGCAATCGACCTCCAACCCTTCTTCGGTATCGCAAGCCGCAACGGTGGCAGCTTTGACTGGCGATTCGGGTTTTTTGGCCGAGCGCAACGCGGCTTTTCAGGCGCGCCGCAATCGGGTGGTCGCCCGCCTCAACGCCATGGACGGCATCGACTGCGCCCTGCCCGAGGGGGCCTTTTACGTCTATCCCAGCTTGGCGGGCCTGATCGGCAAGGCCACGCCTGCGGGTCAGACCATCGCCAACGACGGCGACTTTGCCACCTACCTGCTCGACGCCGCGCAAGTGGCGGTGGTGCCAGGTATCGCCTTTGGCCTGGAGCCGCACTTCCGCATTTCCTACGCCACCTCGATGGAGGCTTTGGACGAAGCCCTGGACCGCATCGACCGCGCCGTCGCCGACCTAAGCTGAGGGATCGGTTCCCGTGCGCAGGTTCACGGACCCCAAGCTCGTCATCGCCAGCCACAACCTCGGCAAGGTGCGGGAAATTGCCGATCTTCTGGCCGCTTTTGAGGTGGAGGTGGTCAGCGCTGGCGACCTGGGCGTTTCTGAACCCCTAGAAACCGAACGCACCTTCGTCGGCAATGCCCACCTCAAGGCCTTGCACACGTCGGAGGCTACGGGCCTGCCCGCGCTTGCCGATGATTCGGGCCTGTGCGTGGACGCGCTGGGCGGTCGCCCTGGCGTCGATACGGCGCCCTACGCCGAACGGGACCCTGGCGTCCGCGACTTCGATTGGGCCATGGCGCGTCTTGAGCGCGACATGGCGGGCAAGACCGACCGCGCCGCGCAATTCCACTGCGTCCTCGCGCTCGCGTGGCCCGACGCCCATGTGGAAACTTTCCACGGCCAAGTGGCAGGGACCTTGAACTTTCCCCCCAGCGGAACGCGCGGGTTTGGCTTTGACCCTGTCTTCGTCCCCACGGGTCATGATCGCAGCTTCGGCGACATGGACCCCGCCGAAAAACACGCCATGAGCCACCGCGCCCAAGCCTTTGCGCAGCTGGTCGCAACCTGCTTTGCCTGACCTGGACCCTCAACCAGGCCCTGAACCATCCCCGATCCAGGGCGTCCCCAGCCTCTATGTCCACTGGCCGTTTTGCACGGCCAAGTGCCCCTACTGCGATTTCAACGTCCACATCGCCAAAACGCAAGCGGACGAAACGCAGTGGATCAAGGCGCTGCTGGCCGATTTGGACCACCAGATGGCGGGGCAGCACCTAGCACCCTTGCAATCCCTCTATTTCGGCGGCGGCACGCCTTCGCTGCTGTCCCCGCGTGCCATTGGGCACCTTATCGACGGGGTCCTGGCCCGCTGGCCCGCCGCCGCATGGCCGCAAATCACCCTAGAGGTCCATCCCAACGGCGCGACCCAGGCCAAGTTCGCCGACTTTGCCGCCGCAGGGGTCAACCGCGTGTCCTTAGGCGTGCAGTCGTTCGACGATCGGGCGCTAGACTTTTTGGGGCGGGACCACAGCGCCGCCGAGGCGCGCGCTGCCGTCGCGGCAGCGTGCGCAACCTTTGATTGCGCCAGCCTCGATCTCATGACGGCCCTACCAGGTCGATCCCTAGCCTGGCAAAGTGCCCAAGTCGCCCAGGCCCTGAGCTTGGGGCTGGGCCATGTTTCGGTCTATCAACTCGGCATCGAACCCGGCACGGCCTTCGGCGCGGCGGTGCGGCGCGGGGATTGGACCCCCATGGACGCGGACGAAGCCGCGGACCTGTACGAGCATTTGGTCGATCAAATGGCGGCGGCGGGCTTGCACGCCTACGAGGTCTCAAACTTCGCCAAACCTGGGCACGAAAGTCGCCATTCTTGGCTCGGCTGGCGCGGGCACGGCTACTTGGGCATCGGCCCTGGCGCCGAAGGTCGCGCCTTGCGCCTTGATGGCGTGTGGGAGCGGCGGATCACGCGCAAGAGCCCCGCGGGATACCTGAAACAAGTTGCAACTTTGGGTCATGGCCTGGAGGTGCAGGAAGCCCTGAGCGCCCCCGATCGGGCAGAGGAACAGCTGATCTTCGGCTTGCGCCTGCAACAAGGTCTGCCGCTTACGAGCCCCGCGTGGGGCCTCTGTGCGCCCAACCGCATCGCGGCCCTGCTGGCCTCGGGCGATTTGGAGGAAACGCAAGGCCATCGCCGCGCGACGCCGCAAGGGCGCTTGCGCCTGGATGCCCTAACCCCCTATCTGCTGACCCATGCGCCCTGATCCGCGTCCAACGCACGCCCCTCATGCAACGCCTGCGCGCGACCCTGGAACCTTGACGCTGGTCGCGACGCCCATCGGCAATTTGGCCGACATGCCGCCGCGCGGCTTGGCGGCTTTGGCGGCGGCGGATTTGGTCCTGTGCGAGGATACGCGCGTCACCGCCAAGTTGTTGACCCTACAAGGGGTCAAGGCTCGCCTGCAAAGGTGCGATGACCATCGCGAACGCGACCTGATCGAACAGGTCGTGGCCCGCCTGCGCGCGGGTCAAGCCGTCGCCTTGGTCAGCGACGCGGGCACGCCGCTGATCTCGGACCCTGGCTATGCCTTGGTGCGGGCGGTGCAGGCGGCGGGATTGTCCGTAACCGCCACGCCTGGGCCCGCCGCGCCGATCCTGGCCCTGATCCTCTCGGGCTTGCCCAGCGACCGCTTCTACTTCGGCGGATTTTTGCCGCCGAAATCAAGCGCCAGGCAAGCGGCCCTGCACGAAATTCGCACCTTGCAGGCCACCAGCCTCTTCTTCGAGGCCCCCCGCCGTCTGGTTGCGACGTTGCACGACGCGGCAGCGGTCCTTGGGGGCCATCGCGCCGCAGCGACCGCACGCGAGCTGACCAAAAAGTTCGAAGAAATGCAAACAGGCACGGTCGAGAGCCTCGGGCAGCACTACAGCCAAAGGCCCGTCCCCAAGGGCGAACTGGTGCTGCTGTTCGGCCCCGCGCCCAAGCAGGAAGACCAGGGCGACCTCGACACCTTGCTGCGCGCGGCCCTGACCAGCCAAACTGTTTCTGAGGCGGCGAGGGGAGTGGCAAAGCGGACAAAACTGCCTAAGTCGCAAGTCTACGCACGGGCTTTGGAGTTGCGCCATGATCAACCTGACGAAAATACGCGGTAAGAAAACGGGGGACTTCACCTCCAGCTACGCCAAGGGCTTAGCCGCCGAAACCAAAGCCGCGCGCGTGCTAGAGGCTGGGGGGTACCAGGTCCTCGCCCGCCGCGCCAAAACGGCGGCGGGTGAACTCGACCTCATCTTGAAAGCGCCTAAGCAAAATCGCCTTGTCTTTGTCGAGGTCAAAACCCGCGCGGACCTGCGTAGCGCCGCCTACGCCCTAACCGCCGAACAGCAGCAACGCCTCTTGCGCGCGGCGGACACCTGGATGGGCACCAAACCCGAATATGCTGGCTTTGGTCTGCGGTTCGATGTCTTTTTGATCGATCGGGCGGGTCAGACCCGGCACATCGAAAACGCGTTCGGCCTTTCTTGAGCGTTCCAAGTTAAAGGAGTTATGCCATGGTTCTAACAATCGGCGTTCAGATGGACGCTTGGTCCACTGTCGACGTAAACGCAGACTCGACTTTTGCTTTGATGCTGGAGGCCCAGCGGCGCGGGCATAGGCTGTTCCCCTATCTGCCCACCGCCCTGACCTACGATCGCGGCGCTATCCTGGCGCGCGGCACGCCCGCGACGGTGCAGCGCGACCCCGCCAACAAGGCGCGCCTTGGCCCCGCCGAAGTGCGCGATGTGCGCGGGTTTGATGTCGTGCTCATGCGCCAAGACCCGCCCTTTGACATGCAGTATATCGCGGCAACGCATTTGCTGGAACAGGTCATGGATACGGTCCAGGTCGTCAACAACCCAGTGGAGGTGCGCAACGCCCCCGAAAAGCTGCTGGTCACCGAGTTCCGCGACTTCATGCCCCCGACGCTGATCTCCCGTGATGTCGAGGCGATCAAAGCCTTTCGTGGCGAGTTCCCCGACACCATCGTCAAACCCCTATTTGGCAACGGCGGCGCGGGTGTGTTTCATTTGAAGCCCGACGACGAAAATCTAACCGCCTTGCTTGAAACCTTCTTCGCGACCTCGCGCGAACCGCTGATGGTCCAGGCCTATGCCCCCGAGATCCGTCAGGGCGACAAGCGCATCATTTTGATCGATGGCGAGCCCGCTGGGGCGCTCAATCGCCTCCCCGCGGCGGGCGAAGCGCGCGCCAACCTGCACGTCGGCGGTACCGCCGCTGCCGTCGATTTGACCGAACGGGATCGGGAAGTGTGCGCTGCTTTGGGGCCGCTGTTGAAACAGCGCGGTTTGCTGTTCACGGGCATCGACATGATTGGCCCCTACTTAACCGAGATCAACGTCACTTCGCCAACGGGCCTGCAAGAAATTTCCCGCTTTAATCGCATCGATCTGCCCGCGCAGATTTGGGATGCTATCGAGGCGCGCGCGTAGCTCTTCAGGGCTCACCCCCTCGGCGCGCATCTGCCGCAGGGCAGGCGCGCGTTCGGACTTTGAGAGCTTGCGTCCGTCGCCATGGCGGATCAGGTCATGGTAGGCATAAGTTGGGGTCGGCAAGCCCAGCAAACGCTGCAACAGCACATGTACGGCGGTGATCCCAGCCAAGTCCTGGCCGCGCATGATATGGCTGATGCCTTGGTCGGCGTCGTCCAGGACCACGCTGATGTGGTAGGATGTGGGCACGTCCCGCCGCACCAAAATCAGATCGCCCCAGGGTCGCGGATCCAGTGCAAGCGGCCCGACCCGCGCGACCGCCGCGCCCATATTGAGCCGCCAGGCGCGCGGCTTCCCAGGTTCTGGCCCTCGGTCTCGGCACGTGCCGCCGTACACAGGTCCGTCGGGGCCCATCCTGGGGGAGGCCGCCGCGACCTGGCGACGGGTGCAGGAACAGGGGTAGAGCAGTCCCAGGTCCTGAAGGCGCGCCACGCCCTCGGCATAGAACGCCAAGCGCGCCGACTGCCGCACGACGGGCCCTGCGTAGCGCAGGCCAAGCCAATTTAAGTCTTCGATCAAGGCGGCGTCGAACTCTGGTGTGCAGCGCATGGGGTCTATGTCCTCAATCCGCAGCACCATGTCCGCCCCCAGGGCCTGCGCTAGGGCCTCGACCGCCCAGGCCGACAGGGCATGGCCTAGGTGCAAATGGCCCGTGGGCGACGGGGCAAAGCGGGTGCGGGGCCAGGACATGCAGCGCCCTTGCCAAGCGCGGAACACCCTGGCAAGTCTGGGCCATGACAGCGCGTCCCTTTACCCCGAGCGGCAGCTCCCTCTCTGGCCTCTACGCAGGCCCATCGCAGCCCGACACTTTGGTCCTGTTCTTGCACGGCTACGGCGCCAATGCCGCGGATCTGATGGGCATCGGTCGGCAACTGGCCTCGCACTTGCCAAAGACGGGATTTCTTGCCCCCGATGCCCCCAAGACGCTGCCGTTCGGCGCGCAGGCCCGTGCCTGGTTTGATCTGGACGCGCGCCTTGATCCCGCAGACTTGGACCGCGGCGTGCAGGCCGCGCGTCCTCTGGTCCTGGACTATTTCAGCGCCGCCTTGCGGAGTTTTGACCTAAGGGCGCAAAAACTGCTGGTCTGTGGATTTTCGCAAGGCTGCATGATGGCGCTCGAGGCATGCCCCCGCTTTGCCCAACCGGTAGGTCAGGTCATGGGCCTGTCGGGCGCGCTGGCGGGTCCCGATCGCTTGACGCAAGAGGTCGTCAGCCATTCGCCGATCTTCTTAGGTCACGGCACAGCGGACCCCGTTGTCCCTTTCGCCGCCCAAGCCCTGGCGCAAGCGGCGCTGACCAAGGCAGGATTCGGCGTCGAGGTCGCCGCCTACGCGGGCGTAGGCCACGGGATTCCGCCCGAAGCCATTCGTACCCTCTACGACAAGGTTCTGAGCCTAGGCCTCGGCGCCGATCACGAATAGGAATACTCGCCGCCAAGTGCCTTACAGCTAGCGGCTACGGGCCTCATTCAGCGACGCGAGAACCGCATCGGCGGTGAATTTGAACTTACGCCCATCCCTGACCCGGTCGGCACTGATGGGGTATTTGGGCCGATTGGGATTGATCGAGACCAGTCGGAACAGGTCCCCAGATGTCCAAAATGTTCGCCCAAAGTCCGAAGGCGCGAGGCCGAAGGCGGGCGCCAGACTCTCAAACAAGGCGCGGTCTCGCGAATAAATCTGGCCATCGTCCATGGCGATACCGACGCGCACGCTGTAGGTCAGGGCGAACCGTAGGTCCACCTCGCGCACTTGGCCCGCCTCCATCGCAAGGCCGTGGGCCTTTGCGACCTCCAGGCACGCGCGATTTAGATCCCGTTGCAACCGCTGGCACAAGGCAGGGGTCAGATTGCGAGGCTGCGGGATCTGCTCCGTAGCCCGTGGTAGGGTTTTGGTGGGTGGTCTCGTTTTGCGGGGGCGCTTCTTCATACAGATTTCAATGGCAGGTCCCTAGCCAGACTGGAACATGGGCTTGAACAAACCTAAAACAGGTGCGCCGCGCCAGGATAAAAGGAAAAGGCGAGGGGGTCACCGACCTGATTCTCGATCGGGGTCACGGACGTGAACCGAAAAGCTGTACCCTGTTCAGTCGCAAGTTCGACCACGGTTTCGGTGCCCAAGCGTTCGATGAGCTTGATGGTACCTTTGAGCGTCCCCTTGGGATCGATCCGGAGGTCTTGCGGGCGCACGCCCAGGCGCGCCTTGCCCGTTTCGGGGGCGCTGACACGTCGGGCTTTGGCGACCTTCATCCCTTCGCCTAAAAAGGTGGTGTTCTGGGTTTCGCCAGCGAAGAAGTTCATCTTGGGCGAGCCCAAGAAGCCAGCAACGAAAGCGTTGGCGGGTCGATGAAATAGGTCCATGGGCGCGCCGATTTGCATGACTTCGCCGTCCTTTAAGACCACGATCTTGTCCGCGAGGGTCATGGCTTCAACCTGGTCATGCGTTACATAGATGGTCGTCGCGCCCAGTTGCGCGTGCAGCTTGGCGATTTCTACCCGGGTTTCGTGCCGCAGGGCCGCGTCGAGGTTCGACAGTGGCTCATCGAACAAGAACACATCGGGGTTGCGAACGATGGCGCGGCCGATTGCGACCCGCTGACGTTGTCCGCCCGATAGGGCCGCTGGGCGCCGATCCAGCAAGTGTTCCATTTGCAGGATTTCGGCGGCTTTTTGCACGCGCGCCTGGATCTCGGATTTGGGAATCCGTTGCAGGTCGAGCGAGAAGGCCATGTTACCCGCCACGGTCATATGGGGGTAGAGCGCGTAGGACTGGAACACCATAGCGATGCCGCGCTTGGACGGCGGTAGCGCCGAAACGTCGCGTCCGCCAATCTCAATGGTGCCGCTGGTCAGGTCCTCCAATCCCGAGATGAGCCGCAACAGGGTGGACTTGCCGCAGCCCGAAGGGCCGACAAAGACCACGAACTCGCCTTTTGTTACGCTCAAGGCCACATCGCGAATCACCTGAGCCTGGCCAAAAGCCTTGTTGACGGCGGTGAGTTTGACTTGTTCCATACGATCAGGCCTCCCCAAAAGCAGCGGACCAAGGCGCCAACTGCACGCCGTTCAAGGTCCTGGCCTCAGAAGAAAAATTGAAGGCGCAGATGAGGGCAGGGCCCGTGTCCGCGCGGCGAATAAAGGCGATGGCATCGTCGCCAGTCGTCTGCAGCTCGATCTGGCCCTTGCGCGTCAGCGCGGGTTGGGTCTTGCGCCAGGCCAGATGCGCCTTGGTGCGAGCAAACAAGCTGCCCTGCTGGCCCTGTTGGTCGAGGCCGCCCTTGGTCAGATGTCGCGCGTCGAGCGGCAGCCAAGGGTCGGAGGTTGCGCCATTGCTGAAACCGCCCTGGGGCTGGTCGGCGCGCCAGGGCATCGGCGTGCGGCAGGTGTCGCGGCCCATGAAGGTGTCGGAGTAGCGGGCGATCCCCCAGGGGTCGCGCAATTGGTCGCGGGTCAGGCGGTCGGCGTCGTCCAGGCCCAACTCCTCGCCCTGATACAGGCAGGTGGACCCGATCAGTGAGGTCGAAAGCTGCACCAACATATGGGCAAAGTCGTCGTGGAAAGCGCTGGGCACCTCGATTTGACGGCGCATGCGGTCATAGACCCGGGCTATATCGTGGTTGGACCAGGCGATGGAGATGGCGTTGGTGGCGTTAAAGTTCTGTGCCAGTCCCGCGATGATGGTCTTGACGTCGTGGACGCTGGCCCCTTCCATCCGCAACAAGTTGAAGTTGTAGGTCGAGTGCAGGCGGCCAGGTTCGGTAAAGGTTTTGGAAACGGCGACGGCGTCTTCGCCGTCCAACTCGCCCATCAAAAAACGATCCCCATAGCCGTCGACCAAGTGCCGCAGGCGCTGGCTCAAGACTTGGATGCTCGGTTGATTGAGTTGATGGCTGTCCTGGCGCTGATAGTCAAACTCCCGCTCGGGGCGAACGCCCGACGCGCGCGGGCGGGCAAGGTTGTCGGTCCAGTTCTGATCGCACTTGGCTGTATGGATAGCATCAAGGCGGAAGCCATCGACGCCCTTATCAAGCCAAAAGCGGCAGGTGTCGATCATGGCGTCCATAACCGCAGGATTGGCGAGGTTGAGGTTCGGCTGGCTGGAAAGAAAGTTGTGGAAGTAGTATTGCTGGCGATGGGTGTCCCAGGTCCAGGTTCGCCCGCCGAAGAAGCTGAGCCAATTATTGGGTTCCGTTCCGTCGTCCTTGGGGTCGAGCCAGTAGAACCAATCGGCGCGGGCGTTGGTCTGGTTTTGCCGCGATTCTATGAACCAAGGGTGCTGGTCGCTGCAATGGCCCAAGACCATGTCGATCATGATTTTCAGGCTGCGCCGATGCGCCTGGTCCAGCAAATCGTCGAAGTCGGCATTGGTGCCAAAAATCGGATCGACGGTACGATAGTCGGCGACATCGTAGCCAAAGTCGCGCATGGGGCTGACGAAAAACGGACTGATCCAGACCGCATCGACCCCCAGATCGGCCATATAGTCGAGTTTGCTGGTGATGCCGCGCAAGTCGCCGATGCCATCGCCGTTGGCATCGCAAAAGCTGCGTGGATAAACCTGATAGATGACGGCGTCGTCCCACCAGTTTTGAGCCATGGCCGAAGTCCCTTATTTCAGCGAGCCCGCGAGCAAGCCGCGGACCAGATAGCGTTGCAAGGCGAAGAAGAGGCACAGTGGCACGATCATGGAAATGAAGGCTGAGGTGGCCAAGATTTCCCAGTCCCCGCCTCGGGAGCCCATGAGTTCCACCAACTCCGCCGTCATAACCGTTTCTTCGCCCATGGCGCCGACGAAAAACACCCGCGCCACGAGCAAATCATTCCAAGTCCATAAGAACTGAAAGATCGCAAAGCTCGCGAGGGCGGGAACGGACAGGGGTAAGACCAAGCGACGGAAAATCTGAAAATCGGTCGCGCCATCGACCCGCGCGCTGGCGATCAGTTCGCCAGGTAGCTGTGAAATGTAGTTATAGAGCAAGAAAATCGCCAGCGGCAGACCAAAGCCCGTATGGGCCAGCAGCACCGAAAGGTAGGACTTGCCGAGCCCGACGGCTTGGAACAACTGCAAGACCGGGATCAACGATAACTGCAGGGGCACGACCAGCAAGCCGATGATCAAACCCAACCAAGCGCGCCGCCAGGGCAGGCGCATCCAGGCCAGCGCATAGGCGGCAAAGGCGGCGATCATGATTGGAATAATGGTGGAGGGAATGGCGATCGAGGCCGTGCCGATAAAGCCGCGGAGCATGCCGTCGACATTGTCGGGATTCAACAAGGCCTTATGATAGTTGCCCAGCGTGAAGGAGGGGCCGGTGGTCACGCGCGCGAAAATGCGTTGGCCGCGTACCCAGTCTAGCGGGGCTGCGCTGCTCACCGTAAAGCTGCCGTCGGCCTGGACGGTAAGACGCTCCCCCCCCCGAAGGTTCACGGTTTCCCCAGGCGCGGCAATCTCGGGCGCGCGCGAGCTGATGCCCCAGGCGGCCACCGTGCCGCGCCCGCCCTCAAAGATCGATCCCGAGGCCTCCAAGCCCGCATCGAAGGCGGGGGTGCGGTAAATCACGTTGCTTTGGGTTGGGAACAGCGCCCGCCACCAGCCCGCGGTGGCGATTTGGTCAGGGGTACGAAACGAGGTAACGAGGAGACCAAAAGTCGGCAGCGTCCAGAGGACGACCAAGAACCCAACAACGAGTCCGACAACAGGGTTGGTGCGGGCCAGGCGCGATGCGGTCTGCCTCATGCCCGGCGTCCCCCCATCAAGTTCCAAACCATGATCGGCATCACCATGAGCATCAGGACAATCGCCGAGGCCGAGGCGACGCCCCAGTCGTTGGCGCGCAAAAACTGGTTCCACATATAGTTGGCCAGAACTTGGGTGCCGCCTTCGCCATTGGTCATGGCGAATACGATGTCGAAGATCTTTAAGACCGTGATGGTAATGGTGGTCCAAACCACGATAATTGTCGGGGTGATCTGCGGCAAACGCACCCGAAAGAACACCTGCCAAGGGCTGGCGCCATCGACGATCGCCGCCTCAATCGTATCCTCGGGCACGCCGCGCAAGGCACCCGAAATAAT
Source organism: Alphaproteobacteria bacterium (assembly GCA_965229645.1). Classification (GTDB taxonomy): domain Bacteria; phylum Pseudomonadota; class Alphaproteobacteria; order UBA7985; family UBA7985; genus CAXQZM01. The sequence continues at coordinate 1,025,433 of OZ245893.1, read as the reverse complement.
CACCATGGCAAAACCTGTTTGGATCCAAATCAGCACGATCATGAGGAAGAAGTTGTTCCAAAACGGCAGGAACAGCCAGGTTTGCGGTTGCCCGCCCAGGGCGACCACCAGGGCGTTCAGCAAGCCGATTTGGGCCACGTCCACATCGCGGAATTCGTAAATGAACTTCCAAATCACCCCTGCGCCAACCAGGGAAATGGCCATGGGCGCGAAAATCAGCGACTTGGCGAACGCGCCCCAGCGCAGGCGGTCGCTCAATTGCGCGATCAGCAAGCCAAAGGCGGTGGAGAGCGCGGGAACGACGAGCAGCCACAGTAGGTTGTTCCGAAAAGCTTCGCGAAACTTGGGCTGGGCCAGCATGTCTGCGTAGTTTTGCGTGCCGACCCAGGATAGGACGCGCCCTGGCAAGCGCTCGTTGAAAGACAAGTACAGCGTTTGAAACGCGGGGTAGATCAGAAACAGGGTCAAAAATACCAGCGCTGGCCCCAAAAACAACCAGGGGCGAATCACTAGGGCCGTGGGCGAATCCCCGCCCGTTGCCCAATCTAGGGCGCGGTTCGACAGCCAAAAATACAGCCACGAAACCGACACGACCGCCAAAATGGCAATGACGGATTGCACAATAATGCTCATGGGAGGCAAGGGGGAAATCGGCTGCTCAATACCAGCGGCGAATGAGAATGACTCTTATGTTCGCTGGTATAAGGGCCGCGACTGCGGCCCCCGTAGCGGGCTCCGAGCCCGAAGGGCGCAGGGAACGCCCGCGCTCCAAACGCGCGGCCCCGAGAATAGCGGACACGCGCCTCGGGGTATAAGCGAAGGCCCCGTCCTGCGGTCGGGCTGAGCGAGTATAGCGAGCGAGTAGAGACCGCACCCCAAAAAAGCCGAAACGCGAAGCGTTTCTGCCGTGAGACACAAAACGGCCAAAAAAGTGTCAACTTTTTTGGCCGTTGGTATAAGAGCGCAGCCGATTTCACTCTAAAGAGGGTTGGGCCTATTCGGGCCAGGAGGCCTCAATGGCGTCGGCGACGTCTTGCGCGTCGGCGCCGTTGTTATAGTCCACCATGCCCGTCCAGAACGTTCCCGCCCCAACTGCGCCGGGCATGAGGTCCGAGCCGTCGAAGCGGAACGTGGTGGCGTTCAGCAAGATGTCATTCATCGGTGCGAGCGTCGGATCGCCGAACACATCGGTATTGACGTTTTTGAGCGGCGTTAGGAAGCCCGCCTGCGCCATCCAGACCTCATGGGCGATGGGGGTTTGCAAGAACCGAATGAAGGCATGGGCCGCGTCGTTCTCGTCCGTAATGGCAAACAGGGTTCCCCCGCCTAAGACTGGGTTCCCCAGATCTTCTCCCGCGAAGCTGGGGAAGTAAAAGAAGTCAGCATCGACGCCCACTTGCGTGCCGTCGGGGAAGAAAGCGGGGATGAACGAGGCCTGGCGGTGCATGTAGCACTGCGGCGGGGAGGTGAAGAGGCCCTTGGGGCTATCGCGGAAGTCGATTGACGCGACCGCGCCAGCACCCCCGTCCACGTAGGCGTCATTGCGCGAGAAAGACCCGTAAAGCTCAATGGCGTTGACAACTTTGGGGTCGTTGAAGGGCATGTCGTTGCGGGTCCAGGCATCGTAGTCGGCGGGTGACACGGTGCGCAGCATGATGTCTTCGACCCAGTCGGTGGCGGGCCAGCCTGTCGCCCCGCCCGAACCAATGCCGATGCACCAGGGTGTCCCGCCGTCGGCCACGATTTGGTCTGAAAGGGCGACCAATTCTTCCATGCTCGTCGGTACGTCGTAGCCTGCGTCCTCGAAGTTATCGGGGCTGTACCAAACCAAGGACTTCACATCGACCTTGTAGAAAAACCCGTAGAGGTCATCGATACCGTCAGCGCCTGCATAGGTCCCTAGATCAACCCAGGAGGACCCCGCCGCGTAGTTTTCAGAAACCCAATCGGCTGTGCCTGCCTCAAGAGGGGCCAACAGACCCGCCGAAGCTAGATCCGCCGCCAGGCCAGGCTGAGGGAAGATGGCAATATTGGGGGCAGACCCTGCTTCAGCATCCACACGGATTTGCGTCTCAAAACTATCGGAGCCTGCGTAGGTGACGTTCGCACCTGTCGCGTGCTCAAAATACCCAATCACGGATTCAACGAATTCCTGGTCTGGACCCAGCCAGGGGCCAAACAGGCTCAAGCTCTGGCCCGTGAGATCGGTCGAAGCAGCAAAGGCCTCCAGCGAATCCCAACTGAAGTCGCCAGAACCTGGCGCGAATCTCAAGTGGCCGTCAGCGAAGGCAGCGCTTGCGAAGGCAAGCGTCGCGGCGCTTGCGGTGAGAAGACGTTTCATGGTTTTCCTCCCGTAGAAACTGGTTACAAGATTTGACTGGTGGCTGCTTAACTCGGGTTAGCATGCGACCAAGCGGAGAGTGTTCCATGCCTCGCGACGGGAATCAAGGTGAAAATTGGCCGCACCCAGGGCAATCGCACTTGAACGAAATCTGGCCCTGTTCGGCGTCACTGGGGAGAGTTTGGCCGTCCCATTCGCTCAAATCAGGTAAAATAGGGACAGAATCTAGCGATTTGTTCTTCAAATGTACTCTCCATGTGGTGTATTTTTTTCAAGTGCGATTCCCCTGTGGCCGCACCTCTGATACCAACGGCCAAAAAAGTTGACACTTTTTTGCCGTTTTGAGGCCTCAGCGTAAATCAAAGAACTGAAAACTCGCCGCAAAATATAGTGTTTGTCGCGCTCAAGTGATACCACATATTGTGGTTCGTCGATCCGAAGTTGAATTATGCTGAGGTCTCGTTTTGTGTCTCACGGCAGAAACGCTTCGCGTTTCGCCTCCGACAGGGCCTTCGCTTATACCCCGAGGCGCTTTCTTAGCTCATCTCGGGGCCGCTACGGGGGCCGCAGTCGCGGCCCTCATACCAGCGATCATTAGAGTCATTCTCATTCGCCGCTGGTATGACAGAGGCCCAGGTGGTCCGACTTGGATTTGGCTACCAAGACTTTTGACATTTGCTCAAGCCTTGCTAAAGTCCGAAAAAGTGATCATCGTCTTTGATACCGACTGCGTCTTATGTTCTGGGTGGGTTAGGTTTGTGCTCCGTTGGGAGCGCGCGCCGCATGCACGCTTTGTCTCGGCTTGGTCGGGGGAGGGGATGGAGCTCGCGCGCCTTCATGGGCTGTCGCTGGCGGATTTGGACCGGACTTTTTTGGTTGTCGATCAGGGCGAGGCCCTTACCAAGTCCGATGCTGGGTTGGCCATCTTGCGCCAGTTGCGGGCGCCCTGGTCTTGGGGTCAAATTCTGCGCGCTGTGCCGCGCCCAGTGCGCGATGGGATCTACAGTTGGGTGGCGCGGAACCGATACCGCTGGTTTGGGCAGCGCGACCAGTGCTTTATCGCGCCAGCGGGCCAGGCGCATCGTTTCGTTTCTGGCCCGCCGCGATCGCAACTCTGATCAACTGCAATGCCCTACCACGGGCAAACGGGCGCAGCGAAAATTGGGGTGAGGGCGTGGGAAAGCCCTGGGCCAGCCCTTGGTATCAGGGCGGGTTCTTGCTAACGGTTGATCCCGCGCGCCGTCATATTCCAGGCTCGACCACGGGGTAGAAGGAGTGGCCCCAGTCCTCGTCGGGATTTGCCATCATGATCTCGATAAAACGGGGGATGAGAAAGGCCAAAATCGCGGTGCCGTCTTTCATTTGCTCGCGATTGACCGAGCCGCACCAGGTGGTGCCGCCATGGATCATCTGGTTGCGGAGTATATAGAGGCGATCAAACACCAACTTCAAAATTTCTACCGTATCCGCCTTTTTAAACGCGCGATGGAAGCGCTTTTGCGCCCGCGCCAGCCTGTCTTGCCAGTCCACATAGCCTGGCAAGCCATTGTTGTGCGCCCAAAACGGGCCGAAGACGAACGGGTTTTGCATCAGCAGGCGGACGGGCCCTGAAAAGTGATGCCAGAATGCTTTGTAGAGCGTGCCATCGGCGTCAAGTCGATGGATCTTGGCGAAGAAATGACCAAAAGTTCCTCGTTCTGATTGGCCGACAAGCTTGTTCTGGGTTCGCCCTTCAACGTAGGCAGCATTGAAAGCGATCCACAAGCAAATGAACCTGATGTCGGGGTCATCGACCGCCTGCTCCGCACGGTCCAGCCAGCTGAGAGACCGATGGATGCGCAGGCCCAAGGTTTGGGGTTGTTGGTCGCGAACCCGTCGATGGGTCGCCTTCAATTCCTCGTAGGTTTTGGTCACGGGATTGTCCTTGTTCTTTTTGTCGGGGCTTTGTGCGTGTTTCTTTTCCCCGTTCTCCATCGCCTTTGCAAGGTTCCCGTCAGATCGAGCCTATCAACGCCGAATTGCCGCCCGATACCAACGGAACAATGAATTGACATTCATTGTTCGGTTTTGTGTCTTGTTTTGACCGTCATTTTGGGGCTGAGTGCCCAAATCTTCACGACGCCCATCCAAGCGCAAACCCCGCCTCCAAACGCAGAAATTCAGGCCGCGCTCCCAGCCACGGCGGCGCTGTATCTGCGCCTGCGCGCTGTGGTTTTTTGTTATAGTCAGGCGCCCCTAAAACGATCACGTTTTAAGGGGGCAACCGAGCGCCAATAGGGGCCATAGCTGATTTCCTTATAATCCACAACTAAAGGAAATCAGTTACTCAGGGCAATCGCACTTCAAAATCCTTGAATGAGTGTCTTTAAGAACTCGTTGCTCCATCCCGCGCGTTTGAACTTGACGCGATTTGAGGACTTGTCGCTGTTGGCCTTTATGATGTTCAAAGCAATGCGCCGTAAGGTAGCAAAGTTTGCAGGTGCGTTGCCCTTTCTCGCACGATGGAAGTCCTCGTTCATCACGACATCTAGGGACCAATGTAAGCTATTTTCAATCTGCCAATGACCACGGATGAGATCAGCAGTATCCTGAGCGTTACTCTGCTTTGACATAAGATAAATCCGCTCTTCTTGGCTAACTTTCCCATCAATTTCACGCTTATACAACACGTGGACGAAAGCAGAAAGTTGGGGCCAATTATGGGTTTGTGTCACATAATCTGGGACTTCATAAACTCTATAGCGGCGCTCCTCAATACGGCCGTGGTCAGCATCTGTGGAACTGTACTCATTCGCCCAAATCGTTTGTGGGTCTGCAATAAAGGTCTGAATATCGTTCATCAATCCCTTTTGGTTGGCCTTGAGTTGTATGCAATACTCTGCACCCTGAGCGGCGATCAGTTCACAGGTCTCGCGTTGGCAGTGCAGGGCGTCGGCGGTAAGAGTGATACCACGAATATCAAGCATCTGGATCAACTCACGCAGCGCTAAAATCTCACTGCCTGCCTTAGCGCTTTGAGTAATACCAAGACTTAACCGCGCCCCATGGGCAAACGCTGTGACCAGGTTAAGGTTTGACTTCTTGGCAGCTTTATCAAAGCTTCCACGCAGCTCCTTACCATCAATAGCAATGGCCTTTTGCTTTTCATCAGTGTTTGCAAAATCAGCTCGAAACTTTTCAAAAAACGCCTGAAAACTGTCTGACTTCATCAACTGAAACAGGCGTGAAAATGCGTCGTGACTGGGCAAACCCAGAGGAAGTTCCAGAAACTCGCGCAAAAAATCCTCCTTGCTGCGAGCAAAATGTTCCATGTCCACTGCCGTTTCACCCCCACATAGGGCGCACAAAAGGCTTATCGTCATCAAGTCGCAGAACTTGTGACGCGGGGCATTGCTCGTTCGAGGATCATCTAACTCGTTGAAATAATTGACTAGTAAGGGCATGTGTCGGCTCCATCTCGTGATGGAGACCGCCGAGTCCCTTTAGAACAAATTGTCAACTCTCAAGTGCGATTCCCCTGATCAGTTACTTAGCGACGCGCGACTTCGCCGATCAGGTCACTGTCCAGCCCTAAGGGCTTTAGAGCAGCTTGACCAAGGCCGCCACAGCGGCGACCGCCGTTATCATCATACCGCTAAGGCGAATCGTGAGACGTTGCTCGGTTTCGCGTATGTCGTGTTTGGTCGCAAGGGAACTTTCGATCAAGCGGGTTTGCTCTTGCGCCAGAACCTCGGCTTGTCGCTCTGGCATTCCAGCCGTCACAAGGCGCTTGACAAACCCATGGGTATCGAAAGGGATTGTATTCATGGCAATAAGGTAGCGGATTTTGACGGTTATGCAATAGGGCGGCGCTTGACAAGCAGGGCTATCGCTGTTGGGCAAGATTCGACCTCGTTTGGTGCAACCAGAGAGCGCCTTGTCCTATCTCGGACGGAAATTGGGTCGAATTTGGAGTGAATTCAGCGAGTTGTTCGCTGAATGTACTACGCAACCCAGCACGATTTTTTCAAAAGCGATTGCCTTGGCTTGACAAGGGACTTTTGTGTGGGCGGGTCAGACCCAGCTTGAGACTCTATCCCTAGTCCTCGTGGCGCGTCGCTCTCGAGCAATCGCGGCGAGGGCACTTTGCTTATCCCCGCCCCATGACCCTGATCACGCCCCTCGACATCACCCGCATTCGGGCAGGTTTTGACCCCAATCCCGCCGCTTCGCACTCCCTATCGGCGGAGGCCTATACTTGCGAGGCCTGGTTTGGTGCCGATCAGCAGCAGATCCTGGCCAAGACGTGGCAGTGGGTTTGCCATGTGGAAAAGGTGCGCGTGCCTGGGGCCTACGCGACGGCGCAAATCGCGGGCCAGTCCATCCTCGTGGTGCGCGATCGGGACCATCAACTCCATGCCTTTTACAATGTCTGCAAGCATCGCGCCCATGAGTTGTTGGCGGGGGAGGGGACGGCGACCAACATCCGTTGCCCCTATCATGCGTGGGTCTATCGGCTCGACGGGCGGTTGGCGCGCGCGCCCCACACCGAAAGTCTGGTCAATTTTGATAAGGATCAGATATGCCTCGATTCGGTGCAAGTCGAAGAGTTCTGCGGATTTGTCTATGTCAATCTTGACCCCACGGCGGCGCCTTTGCACGCGCAGTCGGGGGCTTTGCGGGCCGAGATCATGCGGTGGGCGCCCGATGTGGCTGACCTGACCTTTGGCCATCGCTTGACCTACGACATCAAGTCCAACTGGAAGAACGTCGTCGATAACTTTCTAGAATGCTACCATTGCCCGACGGCGCACAAGGATTTTTGCACCCTGGTCGATATGGATACCTACGAGGTCACGACCCACGGAATCTATTCCAGCCATATGGCCGAGGCGGGGAAAGTCACCAACACCGCCTACGACACGTCGGGCGCCGAGGTGACGACCCATGCCGTTTGGTGGCTGTGGCCGACCACTTGCCTCATGCGCTATCCAGGGCGTCCGTCCATGATCGTCCTCAACATCATTCCCATGGGTCCTGAGCGGACCTTGGAAACCTACGACTTCTTCTTGCAAACGCCTGAACCCGACGCAGGCGAGCGGGAGGCGATCCGCTACCTGGACGAGGTCCTGCAAGTTGAGGACATCGCCCTGGTGGAGTCGGTGCAGCGGGGCATGAACACCCCCGCCTTTACCCAAGGGCGCATCGTCCATGATCCTGGCGGTTCGGGCAAATCTGAACACGCCGTGCACCATTTCCACGGCCTGGTGCTCGAGGCCTATGCGGGCGCGGCGGCCCCATGAGCCAAGCGGACAAAATCGCGCTCGTGACGGGCGGGTGCGGCGGCATTGGCCGCGCCATTTGCGCGCGCTTGGCGCGCGAGGGCGCGCGGGTCTATGCAGGCGACCTCAGCGCGGGCGGCTCGCTCGGCACGCCCGCGGCGGACGCGCCGTCCCAGGTCCAGTTTTTGCGGCTTGACGTGACCAGTGAGGCCGAGGTGGTGGCTGCCATGGGCCAGATCGGCGACCGCCTCGACATTTTGGTCAACGCCGCAGGCATCGAAATTGAAGAGACTATCGAGCAGACAACGCTGGAGCAATGGAACCGCATCTTCGCGATCAACGTGACGGGCACGTTCCTCACTTGCAAGTATGCCTTGCCTTTGCTGCGAAAATCTCGCGCCGCGGGTGGTGCGTCGATCATCAACTTTGGGTCTTACGATGGGTTTATTGCCGACCCTGGCCTGGCCGCCTATTGCGCGACCAAAGGCGCGGTCCATGCTCTGACCAAGGCCATGGCCTGCGATCATGGGCCCGAGGGCATTCGTGTCAACGCCATTTGCCCAGGCTATGTCGATACGCCCATGTTGCAATCTTTCTTCCAGGGCGAAGGGTCGGGCGGCGCGGGTGGCACGGCCCAGAGCCTGAAACAAGCGGTGGAGGACGTGCATCCCTTGCGCACCTTCGGCCAGCCCGAGGATATGGCCAATCTGGTCAACTGGCTGGCCAGCGATGAGGCTCGCTACGCGGCGGGGCAACTCTGGGTGCTCGATGGCGGTCTCAGCGCCCAGGTCCAACAAATGAAATTATAAAACAGCAGAAACGGAGACGGGCATGCAAACAGATCTTCTAATCGACGGCGAACGGGTTGCGGGCGCGGGCGAGGCGAACGCGATCATCGACCCTGCGTCAGAAACCGAAATTGCGCAGGTGGCCGCCGCGTCGCAAGAACAGATCGAAGACGCTGCCTATGCCGCTCAGGAGGCCTTTAAGACCTGGGGCCAGGTAAGTCCTAGTGGGCGCGCCTCCCGCTTGTTGGCCCTGGCCGACGCCATAGAAGAGGCCAGCGATGAGCTGGCCGATTTGGAATCGACCAACGCTGGCAAGCCCTTGGCCCTGACCCGATCCGAAGAAATGGGCCTGATTATCGACACCTTCCGCTTCATGGCGGGCGCGGCACGGACGCAAACGGGTTCGGCAGCGGGGGAGTATGTTGAGGGCCATACGTCGATGATCCGCAAGGACCCCATCGGGCCAGTGGCCGCAATCGCGCCGTGGAACTATCCGCTGATGATGGCGGCCTGGAAACTGGCCGCGCCGTTGGCCGCGGGCTGCCCCGTGATCCTCAAGCCCTCGGAATTGACACCGCTCTCGACCTTAAGGCTGGCCGATTTGATCAACGATATTTTCCCGCGCGGGGTCGTGCAAATTCTACACGGGCCGGGGGAGAGCGTGGGCGAGGCCCTGATCAACCATCGCGCGATCGAGGGAATTTCGGTCACGGGTTCCCCGCGCACGGGCATGGCCGCCCTGCGCGCTGCCGCCACGCAGATCCGCCCCGTGCATCTGGAATTGGGCGGCAAAGCCCCCGTGATCGTCTTTGACGATGCCGACCTAGAGGCGGTGATCCATACCATCAAGTGGGGCGCGTTTTACAACGCGGGGCAAGACTGCGCGCAGCCCTGCCGCTTGCTTGTGCAATCTAAGTCCTACGACTGGATCGTTTCTGGTTTGGCCGACGAGGTCGGGGAGGTGGTTGTCGGCGCGCAGCGGGACCCTGACGTCTATATGGGACCATTGATTTCTGCGGCGCACCGCGACCGTGTTGCAGGCTTTGTTGATCGGGCACGCGGCAGCGCCGAGGTCGTGGCGGGGGGCCAGAGCCTCGACCGCGCGGGGTTTTTCTACGCGCCGACGGTTATTGCCGAGGCCGACCTCGGGAGCGAAATTACGACGCAGGAAGTCTTCGGCCCCGTCGTCTCGGTTTCGCGATTTGAAGAAGAAGAAGAAGCCCTAGCCGCCGCCAACGCGGGCCGCTACGGCCTCGCTTCGAGCGTTTGGACGCAAGACCCTGGCCTCGCCATGGCGGTGACGTCGCGGCTGCGATACGGCTTTACCTGGGTCAATACCCACGGTGTCGCCACCCCTGAGATGCCTTGGGCCGCGATGCGCGGTTCGGGTACGGGATGCGATATGAGCGTCTATTCCTTGGACGCCTATACAGCGGTGCGTCATGTTATGATTGCGCACTAAATGCGCCTTAAGGGGAGGACCGCGCTCGTCACGGGCGGGCGGCAAGGCATCGGTCGGGGGATCGCGGATCGCTTCGCCAGCGAAGGCGCGCGGGTGACGGTGACGGGGCGGGGGGCGCGGCCCGCTGATCTGCCCGCGCACCTTGACTGGCGCCAGTGCGATGTTGCCCATAGCCATGCGGTCGCGGCTCTGGCGAGGGACTTTGATGGGCTCCATATCCTCGTGAACAACGCGGGCATCCAAATCGAAAAGACGCTCATCGAGACCAGCGACGCCGATTGGGACCAGCTGATGGGCGTCAATGCCAAAGGGGTGTTTCTCATGTGCCGTGCCCTGATCCCGCGCATGGCAGCGGGCGGTTCCATCATCAACCTTGGGTCCATTTCGGGCAACAGCGCCGATCCTGGCCTGGCGATTTACAACGCCTCCAAAGCTTTCGTCCATGGGTTGACCCGTTCGATCGCGGTTGACCACGGCCCACAAGTGCGTTGCAACGCCATTTGCCCAGGCTGGATCATGACCGACATGGCCGAGGCGGCCTTTGCCGTGGCCAGCGACCCCGCCGCTGCGCAGGCCGACGCCCTGAACCGCCATCCAGCTGGGCGGTTTGGCGCGCCAAGCGACATTGCAGCGATGGCGGTCTGGCTGGCGAGTGAGGAGAGCAGCTTTGCCACGGGGCAACTCTTTACCCTCGACGGCGGTATGACCGCGGCCTCGCCGCTCAATCCAGGGTTGTTCTAGCATGGGCGCGGTAAGGTGCGTCGGTGTCATCGGCGCTGGGGTGATCGGTGCCTCGTGGGCCGCGCTGTTTGTGGCGGCGGGCAAGCGCGTTCAGGTCTTCGACGCCGATCCCAAGGCGGAAACTAAGGTCCGTGCCTTCATCGATCAAGCCTGGCCCGCGCTGAAGCAGCTTGGTCAAGTGACGAGTGGCGGCGAGCTCGCCTTTGCCAAAACCCTTGCCGAGGCGGTCGATCAGGCCGAATTCGTGCAGGAAAATGTGCCCGAACGCCTCGAGCTCAAGCACCAAGTCTTCGCAGAACTCGAACCCGCCCTGTTGCCTCAGGCTGTCGTTGCCAGTTCCGCTTCGGGCTTGCTGGTGCGCGACATGCAGGCGGGGTGGCGCGACCCGAGCCGCTTTATTCTCGGCCACCCCTTCAACCCGCCGCACTTGATCCCGCTGGTCGAATTGCTCGCGAACGCCCATACCGCCCCCGACGTGTTGCCCTTGGCCGAGGCCTTCTACGCCGAGGTCGGCAAGATCACCATTCGGGTCAACAAAGAAGTAATGGGCCATGTCGCCAATCGCTTGCAAGCGGCGCTATGGCGCGAGGCCTTGCACCTGGCCCGCGAAGGCGTTGCCAGCGTCGAGGATATCGACACGGCCGTTTGGGCGGGCCCAGGCCTGCGTTGGGCCACCCATGGCCCGACAACCCTATTCCATCTTGGCGCTGGCCCTGGCGGGATCGAGACCTTCACCGATCGCTATGCGACTTCTTTCAACACTTGGTGGGACGATTTGGGCGATCCACGTCTGGATGCAGTCAGCACAGCCTTACTCGCCGAGGCCATGGCTGGGGTCAGTGACCCAGACCAACTCGACCGTCTCCGCCAGCAGCGTGATGCCTTGATTCTCGCCATCTTGAAGGCGCGACACCCAAACTGAGTAAAGATCTTTTCGCAAGCGCGCCGACCGTTTGGCCTAAAATTGAGATGACAAGAACCTGATACATGCTAGACGTGCCTTTATGGACAACATACGGATTTCCGTCATACTGCTCGATGTTATACCAGCGACCCAGCGGGTGTTGCTCGTCCCCGAAACCCTGACCCTTGATCGTCTGCATGTGGTAATCCAGGCGGCTATGGGTTGGATGAACTGCCATTTACACTGTTTTGAAACGGCCGACCGTCGATGGGGCGCGACCGATGTGGGTTTTGCCATGGACGGCGACGAACCAGAGGCCGAAACAACCTTGGCGCAATTTATCGCTGCGTCAGAAGGATCGCAGTTGCTCTATGGCTACGATTTCGGCGATGATTGGTGGCATCTGATCGAGGTGCTCGACCGGCTTCCAGCGCCAGAAGGGAAGCCCAAGCTTGAGCTGCTTGAGGTCGAGGGCACGTGCCCACCAGAAGACATCGGTGGGTCCCCAGGGTACGAACAGTTTTTAGAAGTGATGGCTGATCCGAATCATGAGGAACATGCAGACATCAAAGAGTGGCACGGGGGCGGCTTCGACCCGCAAAGCCCCGACACAAGGGGCTTGACCCGCGCCGTTGCCGACCTCGCACGCAAATGGAAACTGACCAGCGCCAAGAAAAGCCGCTGAGCGGGCGGGAAATTCAGCGTTGCGCGCGTTTTGAGCATGGGTGGGCATGTTTGACCCGACGTCGGGTTTGGCCTAAGGCGTGAGGATTGGAGGTTAGCGTGTCAGCCCTGATCGAGGTGAAAAATGTTTGGAAGGTTTTTGGGGATCGTGCGAGCGAAGCCATGGCCGCCATTCGTCAGGAAAATCTGAGCAAGGACCAGGTTTTGGCGCGCTTCGAGGCGGTGGTCGGTGTCCGCGACGCCAGTTTTGACGTCGGCGAGGGGGAGATCTTTTGCCTCATGGGCCTATCGGGGTCGGGCAAGTCGACCTTGGTTCGCCATCTCAATCGGCTGATCGAACCCACGGCGGGGACCATCGAGATCTTAGGCGAAGACGTGGGGGCCATGCGGCCTGAACGCTTGCGTGCCTTGCGGGCCGAAAAGATCGGCATGGTCTTCCAAAATATGGCCTTGTTGCCGCATCGATCGGTCCGCGACAACATTGGCTTTGCTTTAGAATTGCGGGGCATGGACGCCTTCGGTCGCGCCCAGCTGGCCGATGCAGCGCTGTCCAAGGTCTCGCTCGATGGGTACGGGGATCGCTTGCCCGATGAACTCTCAGGGGGCATGCAGCAACGCGTGGGTCTTGCCCGTGCCCTGGCGGCCGATCCTGAAATTTTGCTGATGGACGAGCCGTTTTCCGCACTCGATCCCCTCATCCGGCGAAATCTGCAGGATGAGTTCTTAATGCTGTCGCAACAGCTGAAAAAGACCACCGTGTTTATCACCCACGATCTGGACGAGGCGATCCGCATGGGCAATCGTATTGGCATCATGAAGGATGGCGAGATCGTGCAAATTGGAACGGCGGAGGACATCGTGACCAACCCCGCTGATGCTTATGTGGCTGACTTCGTTGCGGGTATTTCCAGGTTGAAACTGGTGTCGGCGGCCAAAATCATGGTGCCCTTGGCCGCCTACGAACAGGAGTTTGGCCCCCTCGACCCCGCCGCTTGTACCGTGGCCGCCCCCGAGGACGATTTGGATCGTCTCATCGGGTACTTAAGAGGCACGCAAGCGCCCGCCCTGATCAAGTCCGACGACCAGATCTTAGGGGTGATCAGCAAAGACCGCCTGCTGTACGGCTTGCAAGGTGGGGATCTTTAGCATGGGCGATCAGCGCACAACACGCGATACGAGCATCGCCGCCTTCGCCCAGGTTCGCGTCGCCTATTTCCAGCGCGTCTTTGAGGCGCAGCACAAGGCCGACCTGCCCTGGTATCATGTCAATTGGGGGGCCTTGCTGCTGCCCTGGTTCATGGCGGCGGCGCGGGGGATGTGGCCGTTTTTTTGGATCATGGTGGTGATCGATGTGGCGGGCCTTGCCAGCTTGCTGCAATACTTCAAGTACGATGCGGCTTGGCAGATCGCGGCTGCGGCGGGCCAAGAGGTGACCATGCAGCGGTTTTCCACCTGGATCGTCCGCTACACCATGCTGGGGCTGGCGTTTTTACTCGCGGGTCGGCTGTTTGCGGGGTTCCTGTTTGATCGCCTCTACAACAGCCAATTCGGGCGCTGGCGCATCGACGCGGCGGTGCCGAGTGGATTTGCCATTCGCCGCTTGGTTTTGGGCCTTGCGCTCCTGGTGTTTTTGGTCCCGATCACGCTGTATCGGGCAACGCAAGTACGGGTTGATGAGCGGCAGTGCCTGAACCAGATCACAGCGGGGGAGGCTGTTCGCCTCATGCAAGATCAACTCGGTCTGGCAAACCTGGCGGAGTTGCGGAGGTGGCTCGATCAAAGTTTGGCCGACGCACGCGCCCTGGAGGCTAGTTTTCAAGCCCTCGACGTCGATACCCTTAGCGACGAACAGAACGCCGCCTGGGGCGACGCGGTCAAGACGCGCCGCGCTGCGGAGCGAGATTTGGCCGCCGTCGCGGCCTTTGAGGCCGTCACGCTGCGGCATCGCTTGGACTGCTGGTTCATCGACGATTTCCCGATTTTGCAGCGAATTCGCACCGATGGCGACTACTTCTACCGTCGCCCCAACGGGCAAGAAATCGCCGACGCCGTAGCGGCACAAGAGCTGGCGCCGCGCATCATCCGCATCGAAAAACCGTTCAGCGAACCGCGCTTTTCGACGCCCTACACCTTCTTGTCGGATCAGATGGATAAGTCCGTGAGTTGGACCAAGATTTATTTCAGCGTCACTTTCGACGCGATTGTCGGGGTCATGCGCAATACGCTCAATTTTGCAGAGGTCGCCTTCGTTCGCACCCCCTGGTGGGTTGTGGCCTTCGTTTTCATCGCCCTGTCGTGGACCTACGCAGGGCGCTGGACCACGGGGTTCGTGGTGTTCGCCCTGGCCTATATCGCCTATTTGAACCTGTGGCAGACCGCCATGGCGACCATGGCCTTGGTCGTGATCGCAACCTTGATTTGCGTGCTGATCGGCTTGCCCGTCGGGATCTGGATGGCCAAAAACCGCTACGCCCGCTGGATTACCGAACCCATTTTGGATATCATGCAGACCATTCCGTCCTTGTCCTACTTGGTTCCTGCGGTCGCGTTCCTCTCGACGGGCCAGCCCCCCGCCATCGTCGCGACGGTGATTTTTGCAATTCCGCCCATGATCAAACTGACGGCCCTGGGGATTCGCCAGGTGCCCGAAAGCACGAAGGAGGCGGCCCTGGCCTTCGGCGCCAAGGACCGCCAGTTACTGACAAAGGTGGAACTGCCCATGGCCATTCCCTCGATTATGGCGGGCCTGAACCAAACCGTCATGCTCGCCCTGTCGATGGCAACCATCGCCGCCTTTATTGGCGCGGGCGGCCTCGGCGCTATCGTTACCGATGCTCTTGGCAACGCGGAAACGGGTAAGGGCCTCTACGCGGGGTTCGCGATTGCGTTTGTGGCCATTGTGGTCGATCGGATCCTCAACGGAATTCGGCAAACTTTCAGCCGGGTATAGGGGGGATGAGACGCTCCTCTTTTTCATTGCTTCAACTGTAAGGAGATATATCATGAAGAAGCTTCTGTTCATCGCAGCCTCGGCGGTTGCGCTTTCTGGCGCGGCAAAAGCGCAGGAGGCCATCGCCATTTCGGACCTGAACTGGAACGGCGCCAAGGCCATCGGCTATGTTATTAAAGGCATTATCGACGGGCCAATGGGCGGGGAGGCCAACATCATTCAAGGCATGAACAACCAGGCCGTGATCTATGAGGGCATGGATAAGGGGGACGGATCCATAGATGTCCACAGCGACATGTGGATGCCCAACCACCAAGCGTCCTGGGATAAGTATGTTGTGGAGGCGGGGACCATTCGCACCAACAGCCCCTACCAAGGCACGTCCAATCTCTATGTGCCCGCTTTCGCTGCGGATTTGGTCAGCAGTATTGAAGATATGGCCGACCCTGCGGTCGCAGCCCTGTTCGACACCGACGGCGACGGCCTGGGCGAGTACTGGCCTGGGGCAAGCTCTTGGGCCTCGACCAAACGCTGGCAGATCAAGTTCAAGTCCTACGGCCTCGACAGCTTGTGGGAGCCCAACATTGTCGAAGCTGATGTCTTCAAGGCGTCCCTCGATGCGGCGTACAATTCTGGCGAGCCCATGCTGTTTTACTACTGGACGCCTGAGGCCATCCACGTGAAGTACGATCTTTCCGTGGTGGAGGAACCTGCGCGCTTTCCAGGGTGTGAGGACGTGGACCTTGACGCGGAAAACTGGCTGGAGGTTTCGACATTTGAGTGCGTGATCGCCGCCAACGATGTCTATGTGGCGCATTCAGCGTCCCTAGAGGACCGTAACCCCGCCGTTGCCCGCATGTTGACCAACATTCAGTTGGATGGACAGATGGTCGCGGGCTGGATTTCTGCTATCTTTGAAGAGGGCAAGGACCCTGCCGACGTCGCGGCAGACTGGATCGCAGAAAATCAAGACTTGGTGGACAGCTGGATCAACGGCTGATTGAAAACGACCCAGTAGCGGGGCCGATGGGCACATCGGCCCCGCGCTGGCCAAGAGTTTTACGCTCGGGCGCGTGTTCGGGTGGGGTCGTAGGTGGCGGTGGGGGCGACGCGGCAGGTGAGCCGTTTCGCATGGCCGTCCAGCTTGCCCACTTCCAGTTCTGTCCCCTGTTTTGCGTGTTCGATCGATAGGCGGGCGAGGGCGAGCGGACGGCCGAGATGGGGCGACATGACGGCGCTCGTGATCGTGCCGATTTGGCGCGGGCCGATGAACAGGCCGTCGCCGTGGCGCGGGACTTCGGCCCCGTCAAAGTGCAGCCCGACGAGCAGGTTGCGTTCGGCGCGCTTGTTGCGCTCCAGGGCCGCTTTGCCGACAAAGCGGTCCTTCTTGAAATTGATCGCGAAGGCGAGGCCCGCCTCTAGCGCATCGACGCCAGGGGTGAATTCGGCGCCGCCCGCCATGAGGCCCGCCTCCACCCGCAAAATAGTCAGGGCGTCGGTGCCTTGCGGCTCGATCCCGTGTGCTGCCCCTGCGGCCATGAGCGCATCCCATACCTCGGGCGCGTCGCTGGGCGCGGTGAAGATTTCGTAGCCCAGTTCGCCCGTGTAACCCGTGCGGGTCGCATAGACCGCCCGCCCGTCGATGCGCCCCACGGTGCTGCCGAACCAACGCACCTGACCCAAGTCTGGCGCACGCACATGGGCGGCAAAGCACGTGGTCAAGATCGTTCGTGACTTGGGACCTTGCAGGGCAAGGTTGCACAGCGCGGCTTGCCGCGACAAGACGAACGCCCTGAGCCCCTCGGCAGCCGCCAGCGCACGCAAGTGTTCGGCGCCTTCGGGATTGGCGCATAGCCAGCGGAACGACTTATCCTCCAGCCGAAACAGGATGCCATCGTCGATCACGGCGCCAGTTTCATGGAGCAGTAAGGCGTAAAAGCCGCGATGGATCGGCAGTTTTGAGGCGGTTTTGGTGAGCGCTAAGTCCAGCAGTTGTTCCACGTCTGGCCCCACGATGTCGTACTTTCGTAAGCTCGACATGTCTTGCAGGGTTGCCGCCTGGCGCGTGGCCGCAACCTCTGCCAAGGTACCCACGCCGTCGAAGCGGACGGGCAGCCAGAGATCGTTCGCAACGGTAAAGGACTTGGTGAGGGCCGAGGTTCGAGGATGGAAGGGGCTTTCGGTGGTCATGCGCGGCTCCGCATCAGGGGTGGGGCGATAGGCGACGGCTTGGCGGATCGCGGTGTCCTCTTCGTAGATGCGAACATGAACCTCGGTCGGGTTCCAGCCGTTGATCGGGTCCACATCGTCGGGGCAGGCCGTTGAGACGCACAGCAGATCCTCCAGCGCTTGCATGGCCACATAATCGCCAGGGCGCGACCAAGCTTCGTCGGAGGAAATTTGGTGGGTCTGCGGATCGATTTCGGAATTGAAGAAGAAATTGATGGCGGGCCAAGCGCGCTTGCGCCCCACCCCCCACGGCATCCAAGCATCCGAGATGTTGTCCGAACAGTTGACATGGCCTGGGTAGCCCCGATTTTCATAGCCCAGCGCCGTGCAGGCGAGCGCGAAGGTGTCGTGACGGCCCACCGTATCTTGCCGAAGCGCGAGCAGCGGGCGCAGATCTTGATCGAAGAAGCGGCTGAACAGCCCTGGTGCCGGGTAGGCCCCGCCGACGAGGGTTCGGGTGACGGTTGAGTCGATAAAGCGCTCGGTTCCCGCGTCCAGGTCACGAAGATGGAGTGCCATAAAATCGCTACACTGGCGTCCCTCGACGTCGATCACTTGCACATACTGACCGCGCTTGAGTTCGTAAGCCAGGGCCGAGGCCTTGGGGACGCGAAATTCCCGCACCACCTTCCCGAGCGGCGGAGGCAAGTCAAAATCGGACGCAGGATGACGGCTGACGTCGATGGCAATTTGTCCGCCTGCCCCTTTGGCCAAGTGCCGCTGCAGGCAGGGAAGGCCGACCCAAAGGCGCGCGGGCGTGCGTGCGCGCAGAACCAAAGGCTCAGGGCAAGGTTGCGGTCCCGCAAACAAGCACAGGCCCGTCTCGGGTTTGGTCAATTCACCGCGCGCAACCGCCGCCTCTAACGCGGTTTCATCCCAGGCATCTGACGGCAGCGTTTGTGCCGAGGGCATGTCGTCAAAGACCTGATCGCCGCCCAGGATCCAGACTTGGCTATAGCCGTCAATCTGCCGAAAGGATACCAAATCGCCTGCCCTAAGGGGCAAAGCGCGCAGCTGGCCAGCGAGCAAATCCAGGCGACCCTGATGCGGCAGTCGGCCAAATCCTGGATACATGACCCCCATAAGCAATCCCTTTAGCCAGGCCTGATCCCCAATCCAAGAGGGTCGCGACAGGCCGAACAGAATAAATCGTCTTTGAAACTTCTATTGCTGGTGTAGAAGCGGGCAATCAATGAGGTTGACGGGGGTGAGGTATGAGCCGTGGCACCTGCAGATCATGAGTCGGAACAGCGTTCCGCGAACCTGCCCAGGGGCACCGACCTTAGGCCCACCCGCCCTGGTGGGGCGAGCAAGCGCAGGCGGCGGCGGGGCCTTGCCCTAAAGCCAACAAGGGTCGCGCAGCACCGCGCGGTGCCAGCCTATGGTTTGTTGGGGGAGGACGCGCTGCGCCAACTCGAACACCAGGCGGACTGGTTGCTGGCCAACGTCGGGATGTGCTTTCCCGACGATGCCGCCGCGCTCGCCCTGTTTTCGCGGGCAGGGGCCAAAGTGGACGGCGATCGCGTCCTGTTTCCCCACGGTCTCGCGCGCGCCTTGTGCGCAACGGCGCCAGCGTGCTTTACCCTCCATGCGCGCAACCCTGAACGCTCGCTTCAGATTGGCGGCGAGTCCCTCGTGTTCATGCCAGGCTACGGCTCGCCCTTTGTGACCGACCTGGACCAGGGACGGCGCTATGCCACCTTGGCGGATTTCCAAAACTTCGTCAAACTCACGTACCAAACCCCGTACTTGCATCATGCGGGCGGTACGGTCGTTGAGCCCGTCGATGTGGCGGTCAATAAGCGACATCTGGATATGGTTCAGGCGCATCTGACGTTGAGCGACAAGCCCTTTATGGGCAGTGTTACGGCCGTTGATCGCGCGCACGATAGCTTGGCCATGGCCAGATTGGTATTCGGGGAGGACTTTGTTGCCCACCACGCGGTCATGCAGGCCAACATCAACATCAATTCCCCGTTTGTGTTCGATGGGGTCATGTCTCGTGTACTGCGCACCTACGCTGAGGCGGGCCAGTGCGTTTGCGTTTCGCCCGCCATATTCGCGGGCGCCATGGGCCCCGTGACGCCAGCGGCTGTTGCCGCCCAGACTTTGGCCGAGGTCCTAGTCGGCCTTGCCCTTAGTCAGCTGATCAGGCCAGGTTGCCCTGTCGTCATGGGCAGCTTTCATTCGACAATGAACCTGCGCACAGGTTCGCTGACCTTTGGCACGCCTGAGGCCAACTTGGTGACTTTGGCGCTTGCGCAGTTGGGCCGCCGCTTAGGGGTGCCGGTGCGCAGTGGGGGCGGGCAAATCACCGCTGCCAACACCGCCGACGGCCAGGCCATGCAGGACAGCGCCAATGCCATGTGGTCCACCGTTCTGTCGGGGGCCAATCAAGTCTGGCACGCGGCTGGTTGGCTGGAAGGGGGGCTGACCATGTCCTACGAAAAGTTCATTTTGGATCTGGACAATTGCGCGGCGCTCCTTCGCCTGACCCAGGGCATGGAGGTCAGTGCGGAGACCCTGACCCGTGCCTCCTATACTGAGGCTGGTCCAGGGGACAATTTCCTCGCCACCGCGCATACGCTCGCGACTTACGCCACCGCCAACACCCCGACCCTGTTGCCCGACCCAGGCCCTTACGAGGCGTGGGTAGAGGCGGGCCAGCCGAATGCCGCGCAACGCGCGAATACAGTTTGGAAACATCTCCTAAGCGCATACGAAGCCCCGCCGCTCGACCCCCAGATCAGGGCACGCCTGGAAGCCTACGTCGCCAGTCGCAAAGCGGCCCTGCTCGATGAGTGGTATTGATTCTAAAGCGGATTCCAAGCGGCGGTAACTTTTGATACCAGCGGCAGTTGAGAACGACTCTTATGTTCGCTGGTATAAGGGCCGCGACTGCGGCCCCCGCAGCGGCCCCGAGAATAGCGCGAAAGCGCCTCGGGGTAAAGCGAAGGCCCGTCGGAGGCGAAACGCGAAGCGTTTCTGCCGTGAGACACAAAACGGCCAAAAAAGTGTCAACTTTTTTGGCCGTTGGTATGACTCGTAGAAATGCGGGGAGGCATGGAACTTTTTCACCAATGACAAGCAGCGCATCACGTCAATCACACAAAGAACTTGGATACGCGTCAATTGCTCCCGCCCTTGGTACTATTCGCGCCATAGCACCAAAGCCCAAGGGTAAGGCGCGTGCCGACCAGATCTTCCCGCGCCTCAAGGCGAAGCCCTGCGCTGTGCGACCACGTTGCCAGGTCGGCGGGGTCGAAACCGAGCCATTTGTGGCCGTAGGACTCGCTGAGTTCCTGGTGCGTGTGTTCCAGAAAATCGACGACGATCAGGGTGCCGTCAGGTGCGAGGGCCTTGGCGGCTTCGGCCAAGACGGGGGCGGGTAGGGCGGCGTAGCGCAGGACGCCGTAGAGGCAGACCAGATCGAAACGCTGGCCGTCCAAATTCAGATCGTACATATCGCCCTGGCGCACGGTCAGATGGCTGGCCTCCGCCACCGCCATGCGGTGCCGGGCGATGGAGAGCATGTCGCGGTCCGTGTCCAGGCCTAGGCCTGCGGCGACGTGCGGGCCGAGGGCGGCGAGCAAGCGGCCCGTGCCCGTGCCGATATCGAGCAAGGTTGGTGACGGTCGCGCTCGGGCGATCTGCACAAGCCGCGCCTCGGCCTGCTGCTCATCGACGAAGAAGGCGCGCGCTTGGTTCCATTTGGCGTAGAATTTGGCCTCCAGGTCTTGGGCGGTCGCGCGCGCGGCGTCGATATGGGCGCGCAGGCGGTCCATATCGCCAAAGCGGTCCGCCGCGCGCAGCGCTGCCAAGATCGGGGTGATGAGGGCCCGCACCTCGGCCTGCCCAGTGAGGCGGAAGTAAGCTTCCTTGCCTTCTTTAGATCGTTCGATCAGGCCCGCCTCGACCATAATCCGCAAGTGCCGTGACAGGCGCGGCCCCGATTGATCGAGCAAGGCCTCGGTCTGCGCAAGTCGCAAATGGGCTTGGGACAGCAGCGCGAGCAGGCG
Source organism: Alphaproteobacteria bacterium (assembly GCA_965229645.1). Lineage (GTDB taxonomy): Bacteria > Pseudomonadota > Alphaproteobacteria > UBA7985 > UBA7985 > CAXQZM01. Next base: position 1,004,054 of record OZ245893.1, on the reverse strand, counting down.
CAGGCGCGTCTCGTCGGCCAAGGCCTTGGTCAAGGTCAAAATATCGGGCGAGCATTTCATTTAAAGGTTTCTTTAATTAAGCGGAGCGCTATAGGCCAGGGCAACTTCAGATTCGACGCCCAAAACCGAGAGATGACCCATGCCCTTTTCTGACTATAAAGTCGCCGACATGTCCCTGGCCGATTGGGGCCGCAAAGAAATTACCCTGGCCGAGGCCGAAATGCCAGGCCTTATGGCCTTGCGACAGGACTATGGGCAGTCGCAACCGCTCAAGGGCGCGCGCATTGTCGGGTGTTTGCACATGACGATCCAGACGGCGGTCTTGATCGAAACCCTGACGGCGCTCGGCGCGAGCGTGCGCTGGTCCTCCTGCAATATCTTTTCGACGCAGGATCAGGCGGCGGCGGCCATGGCGGCGGCCAACATTCCCGTATTCGCCTGGAAGGGGGAGAGCGAGGAGGAGTTTTGGTGGTGCATCGAACAAACCCTCCAAGGCCCCGACGGGTGGACGCCCAATATGATCCTGGACGACGGTGGCGACGTGACCCTGCTGATGCACGACAAGTACCCCCAAATGCTCAATGAGGTGCGCGGCCTGTCTGAGGAGACGACAACAGGGGTCTTGCGGCTCTACGAGATGGAACGCAAAGGCACCCTGAAAGTCCCCGCTATCAACGTCAATGATTCGGTTACCAAGTCCAAGTTCGACAACCTCTACGGCTGTCGCGAGTCCCTAGTCGATGCCGTTCGGCGCGGCACCGACCTCATGCTGGCGGGCAAGGTGGCCTGCGTTGCGGGATTTGGTGACGTCGGCAAAGGTTCCGCCGCCTCGTTGCGCAATGCGGGGTGCCGGGTCATGGTGACCGAAGCCGATCCCATTTGCGCCTTGCAAGCCGCCATGGAAGGCTACGAGGTCGTAACCATGGAGCAAGCGGCCCCGCAGGCGGACCTGTTCGTCACGGCAACGGGCAACATCGATGTCATCACCCTGGATCATATGCGCGAGATGAAGGACTTGGCGGTCGTCGCGAACATCGGGCACTTTGATTCCGAAATTCAGGTGCAAGCCTTACGCAACTACAAGTGGGACAACATCAAGCCGCAAGTAGACCAAATCGAGTTTCCCGACGGCAAGCGGATGATTCTGTTGTCGGAGGGCCGGTTGGTGAATTTGGGCAATGCGACGGGTCACCCGAGTTTCGTCATGTCCGCGTCCTTCACCAATCAAACCCTGGCCCAGATCGAGCTGTGGAACCAGGCCGACAAGTACGAGAACAAGGTCTATACCTTGCCCAAGCACCTGGACGAAAAGGTCGCGGCCCTGCACCTTGCCAAGGTCGGCGCAACCTTGACCACCTTATCGCAGGCGCAGGCCGACTACATCGGTGTCCCACCTCAAGGGCCGTTCAAGCAAGACGCCTACCGCTACTAGGCAACCCCGCGCGCACGCATCTGGATTAGAAGAGAGAGTCCCCTATGGCTGAATATGTTTTTACCTCGGAATCGGTGTCCGAAGGCCATCCCGATAAAATTTGCGACCAGATTTCCGACGCCATTGTCGATTTGTTCATGGCCCAGCACGGCAACGACCCCGTGCCGCCGCGCGTCGCCGTCGAAACCCTGACCACGACCAACAAGGTGGTGCTCGCGGGGGAGGTGCGCGGGGACGTGAGCGCGGAGCAGATGGTCGCCAAGGCCCGCGAGGTGATCCGTGACATCGGCTACGAACAGGATGGGTTCCATTGGCGCGACGCCGCAATCGACTGCTACGTCCATGGTCAATCCGCCGACATCGCCCAAGGGGTCGATGAGGGTGTGGGCGCCTTTGTGGAAGAAGGGGCGGGTGACCAAGGGATCATGTTTGGCTACGCCACCCGCGAAACCGACGCCCTCATGCCCGCGCCGATCCAGTACGCGCACCGTATTCTCCAGCGCTTGTCGGAACTTCGGCGCGGCGGCGATGCCCGTCTTGGCCCCGACGCCAAGTCGCAAGTGACCTTGCGCTATCGCGATGGCAAACCCATCGGCGTCACCAACGTGGTGGTATCGACCCAGCACAGTGCGGGCGTGGCGCAGGCCGACTTGCGCGCGCTGGTGCGCGACGTCGTCGCCGAGGTCATGCCCCAGGGCTGGATGCCGTCGGACGACAACCTCTACGTCAACCCCACGGGTATCTTTGTCATCGGCGGTCCCGACGGGGACGCGGGTCTAACGGGGCGTAAAATCATCGTCGATACCTACGGCGGCGCGGCGCCCCACGGCGGGGGCGCTTTTTCGGGCAAGGACCCGTCCAAAGTAGATCGATCCGCCGCCTACGCCGCGCGCTGGGTGGCAAAAAATCTGGTGGCGGCCGGCTTTGCCGAGCGCTGTACCCTGCAGGTCAGCTACGCCATCGGGGTTGCCAAACCCATGTCGCTATTGGTGGATACTCACGGCACGGGCACGCGCGACGACCGCAAACTCGAAAGCATGGTGAACGACGTGGTGGACTTGTCTCCCTACGGCATTCGCACCGCGCTCGACCTCTATCGCCCCATCTACCAGCGCACCGCCTCCTACGGCCACTTTGGTCGCACCCCCGACGGCGACGGTGGTTTTGCTTGGGAGGCGCTGAACTTGGTCGAAGCGTTGAAGGCGGCGGCAACCTAGACTCAGCGCGGGACCCAACCCAGAAGCGGAGGCCGAAATCGGCAAACATGTCGCGGCCAAGCAAGCGGCCCAGGACCCCATGCGCTTGGCTTGCTCGTACCCAAAGACCAAGAACTTAAGGATGTCGATCTATGGCGCTTCCCTCGCACGCGCGCGTTGCAATCATCGGCGGTGGGGCCGTCGGCGCCTCGGCGCTTTACCATCTGGCCCTGGCGGGTTGGACCGACTGTGTTCTGCTTGAAAAAGACGAACTGACTGCGGGGTCGACCTGGCACGCAGCGGGCAACATCCCGACCTTTTCCGCGTCCTGGGCGGTCATGAATATGCAGCGCTACTCGACCGAGCTGTATCGCGAGCTTGGCGCGCGGGTCGATTACCCCATGAACTACCACGTCACGGGGTCGATCCGCTTGGCGCATTCGCGCGCGCGCATGCAGGAATTCGAGCACGTGCGCGGCATGGGGCGCTACCAGGGGATCGATATTCAAATGTGCTCCAACGCTGATTTGCAGGCGCACTATCCGTTTTTGGAGACGCACGATCTGGTCGGCGGGCTCTACGACCCAACCGACGGCGATATCGATCCTGCGCAGTTAACCCAAGCCCTCGCCAAGGGCGCGCGCGACCTGGGCGCGCGCATAGAGCGGTTTTGTCCCGCCACGGGCGCGACCTGGGACCCTGCGGCCAAGCAATGGACGATCCACACCAAAAATGGGGACCTAAAGTGCGAGTTTGTTGTGAACGCGGCGGGCTATCGCGCGCAGGAGGCGGGGCGCTGGTTTGGGCGCGAGGTGCCCATGATGACCATGAGTCATCAGTACTTGTTGACCGAACCCGTGAAGGAACTGGAAGACTGGCTGCGCGAGAAGGGCGGAAAGTTGCCGCTGCTGCGCGATGTCGATAGCTCCTACTACTTGCGGCAGGAAAAAACGGGTTTCAATTTGGGACCGTACGAGAACCCCTGTCGAGGTCACTGGATGCACGCCGACGACCCCATGCCCGAGGACTTTTCGTTCCAATTATGGGAGGACGATCTGGAGCGTATCGAATGGTACATCGAAGATGCTATGGCGCGCGTGCCCTTGTTGGGGGCATCTGGCGTGTCTAGGGTCATCAATGGGCCGATCCCCTATACCCCCGACGGTCACCCGCTGATTGGCCCCATGCCAGGGGTGCCCAACGCCTTTGAGGCGGCGGTCTTTACCTTCGGCATCGCCCAGGCAGGCGGTGCAGGCAAGGTGCTGGCCGAATGGGTCACCGAAGGCGCAAGCGAATGGGACATGTGGGCCGTCGATCCCCGCCGCTTCGGCGCTTGGTGCGATCAGGACTACTGCAATCAAAAAGGGCTGGAGGTCTATGGTCATGAGTACGCCATGCACTTCCCCCACCACGAATGGCCCGCAGGGCGCAACAAGCGCCTGTCGCCCAACGACGCGCGTGTGCGCGAGCTCGGCGGCGTCATGGGTGTTTACGGCGGCTGGGAGCGGGCCAACTGGTTCGCCCAAGACGGCGATGACACATCCGAGGCCGCGACGGAAACCTGGGCCCGCCAAGGCCCGTGGGAACCGCGCATTCGCGCGGAGGTCGAGGCGGTGCGCGACCATGCGGGCGTTTTGGACTTGCCAGGGTTCTCTCGCTACCGCCTCAAAGGCCCTGGTGCCAAGGCTTGGCTGAACGGGTTGGTAACGGGCTACGTTCCAAAACCTGGGCGTCTGGGCCTTGTCTATTTTGCCAACCCGCGCGGTGAGATTTTGACCGAGATGTCGGTCTTGGCCCTCGCCGATGACAACTACATGCTGATCACCGCCGCGACGGCGGAGGCCCATGACTGGGCCGTCCTCGAACAAGGGAACCGGCCCGACGGCGTCGAACTGACCAATGTCACCGACGCTTTCAACACGCTCATTCTCACAGGTCCCAAGTCCCGCGAGGTGCTGACGGCTGCGGGCTTTGACGCGGACTTAGCGCAGCCTTGGTTGAGCCATCAAACCGCCAAGATGGCCGAAACCCCCTGCCAATTGGTGCGGGTTTCCTTTGCGGGGGAATTGGGGTGGGAGGTCCATTCCAGGACCGAGGACAGCGCCAAGCTCTACACGGCGATCCTGGACGCGGGCGCACGGCCCTTTGGCATGTACGCGCTCAACAGCCTAAGGATCGAAAAAGGATACCGCGCTTGGAAGGGGGATTTGTCCACCGACTATAGCCTGTTCGAGGGCGGGCTGGATCGGTTCGTCAAACTGGGCAAGCAAGCCGACTTCGTTGGCAAAACCGCCCTGGCCAATGAGCGTCAGCAGGGGTCCAAAAAGGGCTTTGTAACCCTGATCGTAGAGGGCGGTGACTACGACGCCCCCTATATGTCGACGGTTTGGCAGGGCGATCAAGTCGTGGGCGAAATCACCTCATCCGCTTACGGCTACCGCTCGCAGCAGCACATAGCCCTTGGGGTGGTCAAAAAAGGTCTGGATGTGGCGGGTACACGCCTGGAGATCGAAATTTACGGCCAGCGACACGCGGCGGTCGTGCACGACCACCCAAGCGTTTGGGACCCTGACAATCAACGCCTCCAAGCCTAGCCGCACGGCGCATTTGTACCAACGGCGAAAAAAGTTGACACTTTTTTCGCCGTTTTATGTCTCACGGCAGAAACGCTTCGCGTTTCGCCTCCGACGGGGCCTTCGCTTATACCCCGAGGCGCTTTCGCGCTATTCTCGGGGCCGCTACGGGGGCCGCAGTCGCGGCCCTTATACCAGCGGCAAGAATGAGCGACTCTTAATTTTAGGTATTCCCAAGGTGGTCCAATTCTGATTCGATGCAGGGATCATTGAATAGGAGTATGATATGAGTGCAGCGGTTCCCATTACCCGTCTTGACAAGAGTGCCGATGATTTGCGGGCGCTGGCACGCAAGGCGAAGAACGGTCGAGTTGGCGGGCGATTGCTTTCCATAGCACTTGTTTTGGAAGGTGTGTCTCGTAAGTACGCAGCAGAAAGTAGCGGCATGGACCGACAGTCGCTACGTGATTGGATCCATCGCTATAATGACGAAGGCGTTGGGGGTTTGGAAGATCGCAAAGGCGCAGGAGCCAAGCCCCGCATCAAAGGATCTGAGATGGACCAACTTGCAGCTTGGGTAAAGGCTGGTCCTGACGTTGAGCGCGATGGGGTTGTACGTTGGCGACGCAAAGACTTAGCAGATCGGATCAAACAAGAAATGAAGATCGAGGTGAGTGAGCGCACAGTGGGGAACTACTTGGACAAGCTGGGATTTCGGCGTATGACAGTGCGGCCCGAACACCCCAAAACCGACAAAGAGGCCCAGGAGGCGCTAAAAAAAACTTCTCAAAGATCATAACGGATATTTTGCCTGACTACGCCCGCGAAAAAACCCTTGAGGTTTGGTTTCAGGATGAGGCGCGCGTAGGTCAGAAGGGCACAGTGACGCGTATTTGGGCGCCTCAGGGCACTCGCCCGCGTGCGCCGCGTGATACACGTTATCAATGGAGCTATATCTTCGGGGCTGCCTGTCCCGAACGGGGTGTCGCCGCGGGGCTGGTCTTGCCTTATGTGAACACCGAGGCGATGAACTTGCACTTAGCGGAAATCTCCAAAACGGTTGCTACTGGTGCGCATGCGATCCTTGTGCTTGATTGCGCAGGTTGGCATCTGGCTAACAAACTAGAGATACCCCAGAATATCACGCTCCTAAAATTGCCGCCCTACTCGCCAGAGCTCAACCCTATGGAAAACGTCTGGCAATATCTGCGAGCAAACAAACTCGCACTATCGGTATTCGACACATACGAGGAAATTCTTCAAAAGTGCGCTGAGGCATGGAACTTCTTTGCCAATGACCCAAGGCGCATAATGTCGGTGACTAAACGCGATTGGGCAACGGTCATTTAATTTTTCCGTTGGTATTATACCAGCGATCATTAGAATCATTCTAATTCGCCGCTGGTATTAGGCTTCTGATCTTCCCGAGCAACTTGGCGAGTTCGTCGCGATCTATACGTCGCGCTTGTCCCGTTGCGTTGGCTGGGATGCAGGAGGCGTGGAAGGACCTGCACCCAATCTGGAGCAACGGGTCGATCTGATCGGCGCGGACGCCGCCGCCCGCCATAATCTCGAGGTTTTCGCCCGCCAGGGCGCACATGCGGGCAAGGGTTGCGGCGCCTTCGCACGCCGTGTCTTTGCCGCCCGAGGTGAGGATGCGTTCAAAGCCCAGCGCCATGGCGGGGGCAAGGCTGGCGGCAGGGTCCGCCAGAGTATCCACAACCCGATGCAAGGTGCGCCCGAGCCCGTGCGCGCGTTCGGCCAGCGCGCCCAGGGCTGCTGTATCGAGTGCGCCCGTGGCCGTTGCGACGCCGAGGACGACGCCCGCCAAGCCCGCCGCGCGGACCTTGGTTATGTCGTCGGCCATAAGGTCCAGGTCCGCGCGGGAAAAACAGAAATCCCCCGCGCGCGGTCGAATCATGGCGTAGACGGGGATGGGGGCCGCGCGGGCAACCGCGATCAGGTCATCGGTCGGCGTCAGTCCCCCGACAGACAAGTCCCGACACAACTCAATGCGGTCAACCCCCGCGGCCACGGCCAAGGCCAGGTCGCGGGAGTTATCGACGCAAACCTCTAAGCTAAAAGCCACGCCGCGCCTTTTACCAAGGGTCCTATTCAACTCCCCTTTTGTGGCGTTCAAGCGCCACGCAGGCTGCGCTCCCACTTGGTCGCTAGTCCTCGTGGCGTTCGCCGCCTAGCTCGCTGGTATAAGGGCCGCGACTGCGGCCCCCGTAGCGGCCCCGAGAATAGCGGACACGCGCCTCGGGGTATAAGCGAAGGCCCCGTCCTGCGGTCGGGCTGAGCGAGCAAAGCGAGCGAGTAGAGACCGCAACCCTGAAAGCCGAAACGCGAAGCGTTTCTGCCGTGAGACATAAAACGGCCAAAAAAGTGTCAACTTTTTTCGCCGTTGGTATAAGCGTCCAGGACCTGCTCAACGCTGGCGTCGATCAGGCGCTGGTCCAGCGGGCCTGCCAACTGATCGGCGCGGTCGAGGACGTGCGGGGCGAAGACCTGCCGCAGCACGGGGTCGGGCAGACGCGCCGTCTGGACCTGCACGCGCAACGCTGCAACCGCCCGCTGCGCGCGCGGGGCCGTCCAGTAGTAGCGGATGCGATCCGACAGGCCAAAGTGCCGCGCCAACTTATCGTGCGGGTCATAGTGCTGGCGCCAATGCTGGTCGTCGTCCAGCATGACCCGTTCCATGCGGTCAAACAGGCCGACACCTTGCCCGCCATAGGTAAGGGCCTGGTCGAGACTGTAGAGCGCCTGGCGAACGGCGAAGGTGAGGGCAGGGCCAACCTTCAAGAACCCAAATCCCCATTCGGCTAGACGACGCAAGGCGCGCGGGCGTTGATAGTCGGTCGAATGCGCCTCCAGCACCAAACGCGGCCAGGCCAGCATGACGTCGCGCAACTGGGGGTCGTCGTCTTCGGGCAGGGCATGGACGCCAAGCGGCAGAAACTCGACGCCAGGTTGCACCACCAACCCGACGATGCGGTCCTTGAGGCCCCCGAGGCCCGCTTGCGCATGGGCATCGAGCGTGCGGCGCGCCGCCTGCGGCGAGGTGATCTGCGGCCGGTGGTCGGGCCTAGTGCCCCCGCCTGGGGTCGGCACTTCGGTGCCGATCACGTAGGCGGGTGGGTCGCCTTGGCGTGTCCGTTCGCACGCCCGTTCGCATGCCTGGGCCAGCTGCGCGGACCGTTGCGCGATTTGGGTGTCGTCCAGAGGCTCGGGGTCGTCGGCACAGGCATGGGAGCAGTCGAGATGAATTTTCTGGAAGCCCGCCGCGACATAGGCATCGACCAAGGTGACGGACTTGGCCATGGCCGCGTCGGCGCTCAAGGTTTTCCACGCTTGCGGCCCAAGATGGTCGCCACCCAGAATAAGGCGTTCCCAGGCAACGCCCTGCGCGGTAGCTTGGGCGCGCACCTGGTGCGCAAAGTCACGGGGTCGGAGGCCCGTGTAACCTCCGTCTTGGTTGACCTGATTGCTGGTGGCCTCGACAATCAGGGCGCGGTCGCCGCGCTCGGCCCAATTCAGCGCCGCCCGCAGCACGTCGGGATGCGCCGAGCAGACCGACACCAGGGCGACGGGCGCGCCCGCGCGGTTGCGCTGGATGCCCTCGTAGAGACGATCAAGCATGGCGCGGCGTATCCAAAAAGGCGGCGTAGGCAGCGCCGCGCGCGCCGCTGGCATCGCCGCCCTCGGCCAGCACCAACTTCGGGTTGCCGAAACCGCAAAATTGCCGAGCCTCGAAGGCCTTTGTTAAGGCCTCAATGACCCCTGGCATCTGGCTTAGCCCGCCTGCCAAGACGATCAGGTCGGGGTCGTTGATCTGCACGAGCGAGACGAGCAAGTCTGCCGTCATTTCGGTCCAGGCGCGCCACACCAGGGCCGCTTGCGGGTCCGTAGCATGCAAGGTCGCGATCTCACACGGCGTGAAGGTTCGCCCGATCAGCGTTTCCGCCAACCGCGACAGCCCTGGGCCGCTGATGTAGGTTTCAACGCACCCTTGGCGCCCGCATCCGCACGGGAAAATTGGCAACCCAAATTCGCGTACGACAGCGGCCGAGGCGGGGATATGGCCGAATTCCCCGCCCGTCCCTACCGCGCCCGCGCGCAGCCGCCCATGGGTGACGGTGGCACCGCCAACGCCGGTTCCCAGGATCAGGGCCATAACTTGCTGATGGCCCGCGCCGACGCCGAATCTTGATTCGGACAGCGCGACGGCCTGACAGTCGTTGGTGTAGGTCACCCGATGGCCGCTGGCCTTGCGCAAGTCGGCGAGCAAGGGCTTGCCCGTCGACGGCAGGTTGGCGGCAAAGTTGGTGCCGTCGGGCGATAGCAACCCCGCCGCGCCCAGGCCAATCGGCACGGGTGTGCCCGCCTGCCGCTGCGTCCACGCAATCTGATCACTGAGCAGCGCGATCAGGTCGGGGTAGCTGGCGCTGGTTTCGTCACGGCGGCGGTCGACAAGTTGCCAGTCCCGATCAAACAGCTGAACTTCGGACTTGCTGCCGCCCAAATCGATGCCCGCCGCCTGGATCATGCTGCGGCCCCGTAGAGCCTGACGTCGGCGACCACGCGCGTCAGGGTTCCGCGACCCGCGAATGGATCGTCAACGTTGAGGCCAGCGGCGTTGGCCCAGAGCGCGCTAGCAACTTGCGCAAACAAGACCATAGGGGCCGCGGCCCATAGGGGGCCGTCGGGCTGGGCCACTGGCACGTCCCCCGACGGCCCGAGGTGGATCAATCGCGCCGCGGGGAACTGCCGGCCAAGCTCGTCGATCAAATCACGCTCATAGTGCAGGTTTTGCGTGTCGTACCCGCCAAAGACAACGAGCAGCGTGCCTGGCTGCACGAAGGATTTGGGGCCGTGTCGAAAGCCGAGAATGCTGTCCCAAAGACAGGCAATGGTGCCAGCTGACAGCTCCATCACTTTCAGCGCCGCCTCGCGGGCGACGAACGTCAGCGCGCCCGAGCCCAAGAACGCCACCCGGACGGGGGCGGGGTCGACCAGATTAGGCAGGGCGGCGAGCAGACCTTCGCCCGTGTCGGCGGCGCGCATAAGGCGCGCTGGGCTGGAATCCTCGCTTAAGACCCGCAGGGCAGTTAGCAGCAGGGTTGAAAAGCTGCTGGTCATGGCAAAACCCTGGTCGTGGGTCGCCGCGGGCAAGACGATGAGATGGTCCTGGGGCCGCGTGCGCGTCGCGAGGGCACTCTTAGGATTGCAAGTTATATTTAGACGCGGAGCGCTGGGTTTCAGCGCGTCCAAGGCGTTGAGGGTTCCAACGGTCTCTGCGGAGTTGCCCGAGCGGCCAAAGTTGACGACGAGCGGATGGGCCGTGTCCAAGAAGGCGGCGGGACGGGCGATCAAATCGGTCGCAGGGACGGCGCGCAGCCCGCCGCGCCCCTCTAAGCCCGCGGCGAGAATGTCGCCGATGTAGGCGCTCGACCCCGAGCCGCAGCACCAAATCTCCTCGGGCGCGCAGGTGGCGAGCCAGCGGCGCGCGGGTTCTGGGTCGAACTGCGCTGCCCAGGACCGCCAAATCGACGGCTGCGCCAAAATCTCGCGCCAGGTATGCCAGCGGTCTAGGGGCGTCATGGACCTAAGTTATGGCGGATGCGGGGTGGAGGCACGCGTGCCTTGATGGGGCGGGCGGGGTGTTTGAATCATGACCGATCTTGCAATCCATACTGGTCGAAAGCGGCCCAGGTGTCGTGCAACTCAACCACCTGGCGGCGTTCCCGCGCCTGATCGAGGGCCAGGGCGGCAATGCCCGCCTCAAGGGCATCCAATACCGTAACGGGCAGGGGCGCGGCGCCCGTTTCCATGTGCTGGAGCAGGTCGGCGACCATGCGCTCGTCCGCCCCGTAGTGAACGCTGTGCTGATCCGATCCTTGCCCGCCATAGTCTTGGTGCAAATACACGGTCCCGTCGCGTTGGGTAATCTTGAGGTGCCCGCGGACAAAGTCCCCTTCGGCCATGCCCTTGGCGCCGATGACACAAAATCGCCGATGCTCATCGGGCACATTCAAATTGGTGTGAAAGGCCAAGCTGGCGCCGCTTTCGTACTCCAGCACCGCGGTTTGAAAGTCGATGATGTCGGCGTCCGAGGCAAAGGCATCGTCCGCCGTGCGCCAAACCGAGTCCTTGCGCGCGAAGATTTCGCGTTCGCGTTCGTTTAGGTCCGCGTGCGTATCGATGTAAGAACGTTTGCCGCCAAAGCTGGCGACGCGCGCGGGGCGTGAGGCGGTGACCCGATTGTAAAGGTCCAAATCGTGGCAGCACTTTTCCAGCATGAATCCGCCCGAAAGGTCGGTCTTGCGCCGCCAGTCGCGCATAAAGAAGGATCCGTGGTAGGGCCCTATGTGTTCATTGGCCTCCAGCGAGGCGATGGGTCCCAAGACCCCCGCGTCAATCGCCGCAAACAGATCGCGCATATGTTGCGAGTAGCGCAAGACCAAGCCGACAAGGAGGCGCGAGACGCCCGCGTGCTGGGCCAACAAAGCGCACAGGGCCAGCGTTTCCTCGATCGAGACAACAACGGGTTTTTCGGTGAAGATGTAGGGAACATCGGCCTCTAGGCCCGCACGAATGTGGCTTAGGTGAAATAGGTTGGGGGACCCGATAAAAAATAGGTCGGGCTGGGTTTGCCGCAGCATGGTGTCCGCGTCCTCATACTGCGGCATGGTGGCATCGAGCGCCGCCAGGTGGCTTGGCTGCGGGTCAACGTAACCGACGAAGGTCAGATCGGGGCATGCGGCTTTGAACAGCGATAGGACGTAACTGGACCGAAGTCCAACGCCAGCAACGGCAACACGCATGTGCTATACCAACGGCCAAAAAAGTTGACACATATTTTGGCCGTTTTGTGTCTCACGGCAGAAACGCTTCGCGTTTCGCCTGTTTTGGATTGCGGTCTCTACTCGCTCGCTGCACTCGCTCAGCCCGACACTTTTGGTCGCGGTCTCTACTCGCTCGCTGCACTCGCTCAGCCCGACACTTTTGGTCGCGGTCTCTACTCGCTCGCTGCACTCGCTCAGCCCGACCGCGGGACGGGACCTTCGCTTTACCCCGAGGCGCGTGTCCGCTGATCTCGGGGCCGCTACGGGGGCCGCGGTCGCGGCCCTTATACCAGCGATCATTTGAGTCATTTTCAGTCGCCGCTGGTATTAGGCGCTATCGGCGCGGAAGAACTCGGGGGCTTGTTGGCGCCGCAACACGCCGCCGCTGGCCGGGAACACGTGGCAGTCCTCGGGCGCGATGGCCAGGCCCAGCGCCTCCCCCTCGCGCGCGGGCACATTCCCCTCCAGCGTCGCAATGAAACTTTGACCGTTCTCGAGCGATCCGTAGGCGATGGTGGTCCCGCCGAGGCGTTCCAAGACCTCAACATTCAATTTGAAGTCGTTGCCGAGGCGAATGTCGTCGGGACGCATCCCGACCTCGACCCGTGCGCCGACGCTCGCGTTGCTCGTATCGACAGGCAAGGCGAGCGCGGCACCGCCGTCCAGGGTCACCGTCGCGTGCGCCCCGTCGATGGCGGTGATTTGACCAGGCGCAAAGTTCATATTGGGCTGACCGATGAAGCTGGCGACAAAGCGCGTCGCGGGATGATGATAGAGTTCCATGGGGCTGCCAAACTGTTCGACGCGCCCTTCGTTCAAGACGACAATACGGTCGGCCATGGTCATGGCCTCCACCTGGTCGTGGGTGACATAGACCATGGTGGCGTTCAGTTCGCCGTGCAAGCGGCTGAGCTCAACCCGCATGCCCCCGCGCAAGGCCGCGTCGAGGTTGGACAGGGGTTCATCGAACAGGAACACTTTGGGGTTGCGCACGATGGAACGGCCAATGGCCACACGCTGGCGCTGACCGCCCGAGAGTTGCCCCGGCTTGTGTGGCAGGCGGTCGGTAAGTTGCAAAATGGCGGCTGCCTCGCGCACGCGGGCGTCGAGGGCGTCCTTGGGCAGATTCTGCACCCGCAAGGGGAAGGCGATGTTTTCGTATACTGTCAAATGCGGATAGAGTGCATAGGACTGGAACACCATGGAGATCCCGCGCTCAACGGGGGCCGCCGTGCTCACATCCTCGCCGTCGATCAAGATTTGCCCCTGCGTTGCCTCTTCTAAGCCCGCAATGATGCGCAGCAAGGTGGACTTGCCGCAGCCCGACGGGCCGACAAACACCACAAATTCCTTGTCTTCGATGGCCAGTTCTATGTCGTGCAGCACTTGCGTGCTGCCGAAGGATTTGCTGATATTGTGAAGATCAAGAGTTGCCACGGGCTTGCCTAATAGTTCTTGGTGATCCCTATCGAAGGGAACGGTCTGGCGACGGTCTAAACGACCGTCGCCAGACCAGGGGGAGGAAAGGGTTAGAGCGCGTCGGCCAGTTCTTCACCAGCGATGGTGACCAGATTTTCCACCGAATCATCGCCCAACAAGATGCCTTGGATCATGTTGGTGAAGACCGACTGCAGCGATTTGAAGTCCTCGACCAGGGGCTCGGGACCGCCGTTGGCCATGCCCCCTACAAACACTTGCCAGTAGTCATCGTCTTCATAGTAGGGCGCCTCAAAGCCAAGTTGGGCATAGTCGAAGATCGGCGTCAAACCCCATTCGGTATCCAGCAGGTACTGGCTTTCGCCCGTTGTCAGCCGTTGTGCCAGTTCGTGCGCCAGGTCTTCATGGCCCGAATCCTTGAACACGACGATGGAATCGGTAATCAGGATCGTGCCGTTGTTGCCGCTGGGGCCACGCGGGATCGGAACGGTGATTTCGTTCACATCCTCATTGTGCTGGCCGCGTCCCCAGGGACCGTCGATGTACATGCCGATGCCGCCATCGTTGTAGAGGTCCTTGAGCTGCGAACGCTCCCACGCGGTTGGGCCGTCCTGGGCCACGGTCGCCAGTTGCTCGTAGAAGGCCAAAGTTTCGCGGGTTTCATCACTGTCCAGCTTGTTCTCGCCCGTTGCTGGGTCGATCACCGTTCCGCCGTTGGAATAGAGGTAGTTGAGGAACTGGTGCATGGTGTTGTCGAAGTCTTTGCCCGCAAGACCCACGCCCGCGGCTTCGGTATTGTTGTGGATCGCCTCGGCCATGGCGAACATGTCGTCCCAAGTTTCGGGAGCCTCGCAGGCGACCCCTGCGGCCTCGGCCAGGTCACAATTGATGAACAGGGCCTTGGTCGAGAAGGCGCGGGGATAGCCCCACTCCACCCCCTCAACCGTAACGGTGTTCAAGATGCCAGGTTGATAGGCGTCGCGTGCCTCCTCGGAAATTTGTGAGGGAACGATCAAGTCGTTGTTAGCCAACTGCCGCAAGGTGCGGCTGCCCATGTAGGCGACCGACGGCGGATCGCCCGCGGAGGCCAGCGTTAGGGATTTGTCATGGCATGTGCCCCAGGGCACGGCCTCAATGTTGACCGAAACGCCAGGGTTGTCGGCCAGAAAAGCATCGACAACGCTCTGATCCGCATCGCGGATTTCACCGCCGCACATGATGAAGTGCATGTCTTGGGCTTGGGCACCAGTGCTCGCGAAGGCGAGGGCACTTGCGCCGATCAAGAGGGATTTGAGGGTGGGGTGGGTCTTCATGGGTACTCTCCTTATGGTGACCTGGGTTACTCCTTAACGGCGCCAGCGGTCAGGCCAGCGACGAGGTATTTCTGCAAGAACAGAAAAATGATCATGACGGGCAGCACGCCTGTCAAGGCAGCGGCCATCATCTCATTCCAATTGACGGATTGATAGCCGATGAACTCAAACAAACCCGCCGGCAGGGGCTGGTATTCGCGGGTTTGGTTGAAGGTGATGGCGAACAGGAACTGCTGCGCGTAGGAAATGATGAAAACCGAGGTGCCTACCACGATGAGCCCTGGCACCGCCAGGGGCAGGACCACGCGGCGCAGGATGTAGAGTCGGCTTGCGCCATCGACGTAGGCGGCCTCTTCGAGTTCCTTGGGGATTTTTTGGATGTAGGACCGTAGCAGCCAGATGCCCGTTGGGATCAGGAAGGCCACGCCTGGCACGATCATGGCCCAGTAGGAATTGAGCAGCCCGAGGCTGCGCAAGACCCGATAAAGCGGGATTAGCAAGACTGCGCCCGTGAACATGTTCACGCCCAAGAACAGGCCGAGCGATAGATCCTTAAAGGGAAAATTCAGCCGGGCGTAGGCGTAGGCCGCGGGGATGACCAGCACCAGGGTGATGACCGTGACGGCGGAGGAGATGAAAATCGAGTTCAAGATATAGCGCTGCAGCAAGGGGATTGTGTCCCACATCTGAAAATAGGCCCTAAAGCTGAAATCGTCGGACCAGAACTGGTAAGGACTGCGGAACAAGTGGTTCAGCGGGCGCAGGCTGGTCATAAACATCTCAAAAAACGGCAACAACATGAAGCCGAGAAAGAGGAAGGCCGAAAAGTAGATGGCGACAACTTGCCAAGGTCGATAGCGATCAATCATGGTCAATTCGCCTCATAGCGTTTGTTGATGCGGTTGAGCAGGACCAAGTAGGCCCCCGAAAACGCCGCGAGCAAGATGACGATGACGACGGCCCGCGCGGCACCTTCGCCAAATTTGAAGTTGCTAATGGCCACCTTGTACGTATCGACGATCAAGGTGGTGGTGGCCCCGCGTGGCCCGCCCTCGGTCAAAATCCATATGATTTCGAAGCTGTTGAAGGTCCATATGGCCGAAAGGAGGGCCATGGAAACGATTACGGGCATAATTTGGGGAATGGTGATGCGACGAAACCGATACCAACGGCTGGCGCCATCGACCCATGCAGCCTCGTACAAGTCCTTACTTACCCCCTGCATGGCCGCGAGAAAGAACAGGGTGACCATGGGCGTGCCGACCCAGACATCGGCGACGATGGCGGAGTAGAAGGCCGAGGTCTTGTACGCCAGAAACCCAAAGGCACCGTCAAGGATGCCCAGTCCTTGCCCGATCCCCGCCAGCAGCCCAAAATGACTGTTGTAGAGCCAAAGCCAGCCGAACATGCCAATGGCGATGGGCACTACCCAGGGCGGCATGACCAGAATGCGGAACAAGGCCCGCCCTGGCACCACGGCGTTCAAAATGGTCGCGCCGATGAGGCCGAAAATGAGTTTTAGCGATACCGACAAGAACATCCAATAGAAGGTCCGGACGACCGTCGCATGGAACTTCTGGGAGCCAAGCAAGTCGCGGTAGTTTTCAAAACCCACGTAAGTTTCGCCGCGGATGCGCGCGTCGGTGAAGGACAGGCGCACCGTTTCCAGCAAAGGCCAGGCGACAATTACCAAGATGAACAGCGCGGCGGGCAAGATCAGCAACCAAGAAAACCAAGCCTCGGAAAGGCGGGGCCAGGGGCGACCCGCAGCGGCTGTTTCTCGTGCCGTCAAATTCATCCTCCCAAATTCCGTGCCGTGCAGGCAATGGGACTCCACCCGACTGCGTCACAAACACTAGACCAATTACATGACCAATAATATCCCTTAGGGTCCAAAGGATTCAAAGATCAACGATTTTTTTCACTTTCCACAGAATTTTTTCGGTGATAGCAGACCTAAAACGCAAAAGGTTTCTGCTTTGGTTTCTTTTCTCGTTGCCAATTCAGGTCCTTTTAGGTCTTAATATTGGTATGGAATCCTACTTCGAACTTTATCAACCCGCCGCTTGGTTCCGTCCTGGCACAGGCACGCGCTACCGTCAATTCTCTCGTCACATTCGTGCCGCCATCGACGACGGGCGCTTGCAAGCCGATGACCAGTTGCCCCCTGAACGGGATTTGGCGCAGATCGCCCAGGTCAGTCGGGCGACGGTCCGCAAGGCGGTGGCGGAGTTGGTCAAGGTGGGGTTGGTGGCGCAGAGGCGCGGCGCGGGCACCTTCGTGAGCGGCGCTGGCCTGCGCACCACGCAGTCCTTGTCGAGCCTGGTGTCGTTCAGCGATAATATACGCCGCCGCGGCAAGTCCCCCAAGAGCGCCGTGCTCAAATCTGGCCTATTCGCGCCCAATACGGATGAGGTGATCGCCCTGGGCCTGTCCTTGAACCAGCGCGTCGCGCGGGTCCATCGGTTACGCAGCGCCGACCAGGTCCCCATGGCCATTGAAAAGTCGTCACTGCCGTCGAACATTTTGCCGAACCCTGAGTTGGTGGGCGACTCGCTCTACGCGGTGTTGCGACAGGTGGGTCAGGCGCCGATCCGCGCCATTCAGCGCGTTTCTGCGGTCAATGTGATCGGCGAGGAGGCGACGTTGCTCGGGTTGGCGGAAAACACCGCGATTTTAAGAATCGACCGTACCGCCTTTTTGTCGAGCGGTCGCGCCATTGAGTTCACGCGCGGGCTTTACCGTCCCGAAAACTACGATTTTATGGTGGAGTTGCGCCCCGACGACAGCGCCTTTGAGTACGCTTATGAAGTTTGAGGGTGCCTACGCAGCGCGCATCGCGGGGCCCCATATCGAATGTACGTTTCAGCCAGACCGCGCGCTCGACGTTGCGGTCTTTTGCTTTTCGTGCCTGGCCCCTATGAAGGTTGTGGCGGGGGGGCAGAAAGTGCGCGGGGTCGGCGGCTATACCGAGGTGGCTTTGCCCCCTTTGGCGGAAGGTCAACCCCATCAGCTCATTTTAGCCCATGAAGCGGCAGAGTTTGTGCCCGTCAACCGCGCTTGGCTCCCGCTCGGCCCGTATCTGCGCGCGGATGGGCAAGTCCTCGACCTGCCGCCGGGGCCTGCGGGCGTGCAGGCGCGCGCTTGGGCAGGCCCGCCCGAGGCGGATGTGCCCCTGCGCCTGTGCCCGCAGCCGCACCGCTTCACAGCCACGGGCGGAACCCTGCGCGCAGAGGCCTTTGCCTGTTCCTCGGACCGTTTGGACGCGGTCGATCGCTGGTCCCAGCGCCTCGGCCAGCCAGCGTTGCTGGGGGATTCGGGGGTCGCGCTTGATCTGCACGAACGCGCGTCGCTTCCCGCAGAAGGCTATGGCCTGACCATCGGGCCAGCGGGTTGCCGTATTGAATTTGCCGATGCGGCGGGCCTGTTTTACGCAGGCGTCACACTGGCAACGCTGCGTCACACCCATGGCGGCGTGCTGCCGTGCGGGGTGATGGAAGACGTGCCGCGCTTTGCCTGGCGCGGCCAACACCTGGACTGCGCGCGGCACTTTTACGCGGTTGAGTTCATCTTGCGCCTGCTCGACCTCATGGCTCTGTTGAAGTTGAACCGTTTCCACTGGCACTTTGCCGACGATGAGGCTTTCCGTCTTTCGCTTGACAGTTTGCCCGAGCTTGCGCAAACCCATGTGCGCGGCGAAGGGTGCCTGATCCCAGGCGTCTTTGGCGGCGGCGCCCGCAGCGGCGGTGCCTATTCCAAGGCCGATGTGCAGCGGGTCGTGGCCCATGCACGCGCTTTGCAGATTGAGATCCTGCCCGAAATCGACCTTCCTGCCCACGCCCTCGCGCTCACCACCCTTTACCCTGACACACGAGACCCCGAAGACACGGGCCAAGAAGTCTCGGTGCAGGGTTATGGGGGCAACGTCATGAACCCCGCCCAGGACGCGAGCTGGCGGGTGTGGCAGGCCATGGCGCGCGAGGTGGCGGCGCTGTTTCCCTTCGGCCATGTGCATTTGGGCGGCGACGAATTGCCCGAAGACACCTGGATGCGCTCCCCAGCGGCGCAGGCCTTGATGCGCGCGGAGGGTCTTAAGACTCCCCATGACCTCTTGGGCTGGACCCTCAATCGCTTAGCCGCTTACTTGCGGACCCTTGGCGCGCGCCCTGCAGCGTGGGAGGAAGTGGCGCTGGGCTGCGTCGGTATTGAAAACGCGGCGATTTTGTTCAGCTGGTCGGGCCAGGCGCGCGGGCTGGCGGCGGCGCGCGCGGGCTACAAGGTCGTCATGACCCCTGCCCAGCACACCTATTTTGACATGGCCCATACCGACGATCCCGATGACTGGGGCGCCAACTGGGCCGCCTATATCGACTTGGCGGCGACCGTGAATTGGGACCCAGTGCCCGAGGACGCGCCCGAGCTCGAGGCCAACATCCTCGGCGTCCAAGGCGCGTTCTGGAGCGAGTTCACCACGGCGGATCGCGAGGCCGAGGCCATGATTTTCCCGCGCATCTTGGGCCTCGCCACCAAAGCCTGGCAACCGCGCGCCGCCGACCAAGTAGGGCCGTTGCGCGCGCTGAGTTGGGCTTACGAAGGGTTGCTTGCCAGGGCGGGATGGGCCTCTGCGGGCGCTCTGGCTATGCCGCCGCCCTTGGCAGAATCTTAAATCAGCCTGCGGTTCCCGCAACCCAGAATTCGTTGCGCCTTGATCGTACCCGTTCGGCGAGAAAGTCCGCAAACAGCCGCACCCTAGCGGTATTTCGAAGATCGCGATGGAGCAACAGCCAAAGACTGCGGTAAGGGAGGGGTCGTTGAAACGGCGCGCGGATCAGGTTGGGATGGCGGTCGCCCAGGTTGCAGGCCACATAGGCCATGCCCAAACCTGCGGCGGCCAAGGCCAACAGGGAAACCAGTTCCGAAACACGGTGCTTTAGGGTTGCTTTGGGATAGCAACTTTCTTTGATCCAGGTTGCGGTTGTTGCTTCCTCGGGTTCATGCCAACCGATCAGGTGCAGGCCTTCCCCGCCATTGTCGGCGATCTGGTCGGCGTAGGCGCGGGTACAATAGGCGGCTTGCGACATCTGAACCAGCTTTCGGCCCACGACGTCGTCCGTAACCTCGTGCGCGACCCGCAGCGAAACATCGGCCTCCCGCCGGGTCAGATCGCGGATGTCATTGGTGAAATTCATATTGAGGCTGATGTCGGGATAAAGATTGGCAAAGGCGACGAAGTCGTCCATCAGCGAGGTGAGCGCCAAACCGTGGGGCAAGGTGATATAGACGGTTCCCGAGGGCTGTGCATCGCGCCCCACAATCGCTCGCGCCGCCGCCGCCATCTCTGCCTCAACCCGTTCGGCATGGGGCCGCAGGTCTTCCCCAAGTTGGGTAAGAACCAACCCCTGCTTGGAACGATCGAACAAGCGGCTACCGACCCGCTGCTCCATCACCGACAGCCGGCGTGTCAGGGTGGTGTGGTTGACCTGGATGCGCTCGGCGCCGCCCCTTAGGGTCCCCGTTCGGGCCACGGCCAAAAAATACTTGAGATCGTCCCAATTGAGGGAATGGCTTTCGTGGATCGACATGAAATGGCGTGTTTCATTTTTGACGCACCGTGTCCAGTTTTATCTCTCTACACTTCAAAAATGTAACTCCTTACCTTGGCCCCATCCAAATGAAAAATAGGAAGTCACAACCATGAACCCGATTCAATCCATCCTCATTACCGGCGCCAATGCGGGCTTGGGCCGTGAGGCGGCTCGGCAGCTGGCTCTGCGTAAGGGCATCGAAAAAATCTATCTGGCGTGCCGTGACGCCGATCGGGCCGCCGCAGCCAAAATCGCCTTGGAAGCTGGCACAGGCAAGTCGGTCTTTGAAATCGTTCTGATGGACGTTTCGGACCCCAACTCGGTCAGGCAAGCAGTGCGGGGCTTAGCCGCGCCCGTCGACGCCCTTATCTTGAATGCGGGCGGGATGGGCGGACGCACCCCCAACGCACGCACGGCGGCGGGCGTCACGCACATTTTTGCCGCCAACGTTCTGGGCCACGTGGTGCTGGTGGACGAACTCCTGTCTCGACAGTTGATTACATCGACCGTCCTCTACGCGGGATCGGAAGCCGCGCGCGGCATCCCCAAGATGGGCGTGGCCAAGCCCGACATGCGATCCTTTTCCATCGACGAGTATGCGTCTGTGGCCGATGGGTCCAAATTCGGCGCGGATGCTGACCCTCTTCGCATTTATGGGACTATCAAGTTGACGGGGATCATGTGGATGGGGGCCATGGCCCGCCAATACCCCCATATACGCTTCCTGACCATCAGTCCTGGCGGCACCACAGGTACCAAGGGCATGGACGATCTGCCGTTTGTAAAAAAGCTTCTTTTCAAACACCTAGGCGGCGCCCTCATGCCACTGCTGGGGATGATGCACAGCGTCGAAACAGGGGCCAAGCGCTACGTGGACGGCCTATTGAACGAGACGTTTGAGACTGGGCGCTTTTACGCCAGCGGGACAGGTTCGCCAACGGGGCCTGTCATGGACCAAACCCAGATTGACAGCAACTTTGCCAATCCTGAATTTCAGGACAAGGCTCACCAAGCCGTGCAACGGTTCGCGGCCTAATCCCCCCAACCTTCAAAGGAGACTTTAAAGATGCAACTCACCCTTCAAATCCTCGTCGGCCTCGCCACCGCCATGCTGCTTGGCCTCGGCACCATGTCCATGTTCGCCCCCCGCCGTATGGTCAAAAACTTCGCGATTGAACCGATCGGCGTGGCGGGCCTTAACACCATTCGTTCCCTGATCGGCGGGCTCTTCATCGCCAGTGTCGCCCTGCTGGTCTATGGCCTGGCGTCGGGTGAGACCCTCGGCTTTTTGGCAGTGGCACTGCTGCTTGGTGCCGTGGCGGCTGGACGCGTGGTCGGCCTCCTTGCCGATGGCTTCGATCAAGCCGTCGTGCCCCCTTTGCTGGTCGAACTGGTCATCATTGCGGTATTGATCGCCGCGCATCACTATCTCGGCGCCTAACAATTGCCCGTGCTGGGCGGCGCATAGGTCGCCCAGCACAATATCTTTTATATACCAACACCCCCTGGATCTTTTATATACCGACACCCCCTGGTGTTGTACCTCCTGTTTCACACCCCAAGCGACGCGCCTGGAAATCCAAAGACAGGGCGCAATGAAAATCTCGGCTGGGGAGCAGCGCCTTGGCTTGTTCGCGCGGGGGATGGGCCTGGCAGCTATGTCTATCGGGGCATGGGCAGGGCGCTTAGGCAGATTGGCCTTAAGGTCCTCACGGCAGAAACGCTTCGCGTTTCGCCTCCGACGGGGCCCTCGCTTTACTCTAAGGCGCTTTCTTAGCTTATCTAGGGGCCGCAGTCGCGGCCCTATACCAGCGAACATAAGAGACATTCTAAATCGCCGCTGGTATAGTCACCTTCTGGGTTAGGGGTCATTTTTCAACAACAAGTGGTGACATCAACGATGACGTCATCCTAAACTATTTGGAGTCGCACTCCAAACCAGATGCTACCGCCGTCAGGCGGCAGCTTTCACTATTCTTCACGTTTCAAAAATGCAAACCAGCGCGTGACCACATATCCAAGCACACCCACTACTGCTAACACAGCGCAAGCTGTCGCAAAAGACGGAAAACCATAACCGCGAACAAGAATTGATGCAACGCCAACCTGTATCGCAAGCAGCACCAAATTACTTAGATAGTATCTGCCAAGAGAGGCTATGTAGTTCCCGCTATCACAAAAGGTCCAACTGCGATTCAAGTGATGGGCAATGAGAGTAGCGACTATAAAACCCATGAACATTCCTGCTTCAATAGGACGTCCCACGGATAAGGTTACCCAAGTTGCGCCCAGTCCAGAGCCATTTGCTAAAAAAGAGACGAAGCCATATTGAACAACCTGACGGATCATAGTTTATCGCCCTGGGATATCTGGCTGTGTGTCAAAGGGACGGAATATGATGGCGCGCTTTTCAAATTCTCCTCCAGAACCTGTTGTGGCAAGGCTTGTATCTGTAGAACGTAAGTCCACACCTAGGGGGTCGTTGGAATTTGCCCAAATGCAGTGACGCAAAATGCGCGCTGCCTTGTTGTGTTTGAACGCGACTGAGTCTAAAGGCTCATTTGGCTTGCCACCATGAAAGCCAATAAGAGTGTTTAGGACGCGCAGGTCACTGCATCGTTCGACGAGTTCAAGAAATAAGTCTCCTGGCGGGCGCCGTGTTGCTTCAATGATAACTGGTTTCGAACCCTCGTTCCAAACAAATTGGATGTGAATCAGGCCATCAACAAGTGGCATAACCCTTGCGATTTTCAGAGTATCGTCAATAACGGATTGCTGAACATTGGAAGGCAAGCCTGTTGTGGTGTAGGCTCCACATACCAGGAAAGGTGCGTGTTTGCAGAAATACTCATCTGCAAAATAGGTGAAGAGGGCTTCACCATTGACCTGTAATAGGAAGAGACTGTGATGGGAACCGTCCAGGTATTCTTCAACCACTACTCTCTCGGCGCGAGTGTCCCTAAACGCCCATTCTAAGGCCATCTGCAAATCAATTAGGTCGGTGACTTTTTTAATACCTTTGCCACCGCTTAGGTCAACTGGTTTCACAATAAGTGGAAACTTTAACTCACTCAGACCGAGTTCCCCATAAGCTTGATCATCGATGACCATGGATTTGATGTGAGGCAAGTTGGCCTCAATTTGCATCTGTCTAAATCTGTCTTTGTGATGTAGCCTTATGGCCACTTCTGGGGGATCAAAGCCATAATTATTCGTCTTTCCAGCTTCAGCCACTGCCTGGGCGCAAGCTAGATAGCTATAGTCATTGCATCCAGGGATTACGGCGGCAGGTTCGAGATCGCTCATTGCGTCCGTGATGTTCCTTGGCGCTGAAAAATCTCTTATAATTGCCCTATCAGAAATCTGATGGGCGGCACCGCGTGCATCGGCGCCAAGCGTCGCCACCCGATGACCCAGACGCCGTGCCGCCTTGACAAGCGGTATTTCTGAATGGCTTCCGCCAGTAATAAGTGCCCAACTATTCGACATTCGAAGCAGACCAAATCTCTGCTACCAGGGCGCGAGGCCTCTGATTCACTTCTTTCATGATCCGGCCGACGTAAAGGCCAATCAGACCGATCGAGAATATCTGAAAGCCTGATAAGAGGCCCAAGAACATAATGGTTGATATCCAGCCGGCTATTTCACTCCCGAGAAATATCCAGCGCAAGAAAATAAAGGAGAGAAAGAACAGGCTTGCCACAAATAGGATCAAGCCTAACAAAGAAACAACGCTCAACAAAATGGACCCACTAGAGACCACTGTGTCTATAAACACTTTCGATTTCTTAAAAAACCCATATGTAGTTTCTGATCCTGTTGACTTGACAATTTTCACTTTGGATTGCTTAAACCCAACACTTGCCCATATAACACCAATTGATAAGTTTCGTTCCTCATAGAGATTGACAGCGTTAACAAACTTTCGAGTCATGAGCCTCGCTGTCATAAGGTTTCTTGGGATATCAACCTCGGAAAGTAAACTCATAACACGGTATACTGAATTTCCTAAGAAACGTGATAATGCTCCACCGCGGCGAACCTCTTGCACCCCGAAGGCGCATTCTGATCCGTCGCGCTCTAGGGCAATCGTCAAATCATTGTAACACTCTGGGGGCTCCTCTAAATCAGAATCAATGAGAAACACTCGTTCACCCTGTGACTGCCGAAGTCCTTCCATAATAGCAATGTGGTGTCCAAAGTTTCGCGAGAGATTCACTACAGAAATTTGCTTGAATTTGCGAATAAGTAACTTTGCCAACGCTAAGCTATTGTCTGGTGATCCATCGTTTACCAAGATTAACTCCCACTCGTCGTCCTTAAAACAAGAGAGTTGTTGGGCCACGCGATGTACAAACTCCTCCAAGTGAAGTTCGGATTGATAAAGGGTGGAGACAACACTTAGCTTCATGAAATATGCTCAGGGACAAAGTACATCACGGTTTCTGTCGAACCTTCTGTGTAGTGTCGAAAATAGACCTTATGGTCGGGCAAGTTTTTTTTGAGGAACGCAAACAGTTCTATGTAATCCGAGGCCTTGTGGTACACCGCAATTGCGACGATGGGGCGATTGGCTCTTATGAGTTCCCTCGCGCCCTGAAGAACCGATAGTTCTGCGCCCTCGGTATCCAGTTTGAGAAAAGTGCATTTCCCTAGGTTCAGGGAGTCTATGGAGGCAAGGTTTACTTCTAAGTCGCCTGCAATATCATTAGTGCTCGCTGTTCCGTTTGCGGAAAAAGGGGTCTGACCGCCCTTATTAGAGGCGGCTAGCTGGTGGAAAGAAACCGTGTCAACATCTAGCAAGTTAAGTTCACAAACCTTCATATTGTCAGGAACTGGTTCGAAGATGTGAATACTCTGAAAATTCTGATCAATGTCCATGTACTGGAGGGATGTCTGTCCGTCAAAAGCCCCTACATCGAAAAACACACCTTGATTTAGAGCGTTTTTAGCAAATATGTCGAAGTATTGCTCGCCTTGGCGATCAGTAAATCCTTCTAGTTCGCTCAAGCTCCCAGAATGATAAAATCGGGTGAGCTTTAGTAAGGTTTCGCGACATACTTGCGTCTCTAGGGAATCGAACAGACGCGTCCAAACTTCTGAGTTCGCGGCGAGATATTCAAAAGTTCTTGCGTATTCCAGAACATCAGGAAGATCGAATTTGTTGCTCCGCAATAATTCAAAATATGAGACGATATAATTTTCTGAAACATGCTTCTGAATTGCACGATTTGCGGTGAGGGCCCGAACTCCAACCACACAGTTCACTACAATACAATGGCGTGGCAAATCTGAGGAGCGAATGACATCCAATCCTTCAATGCTGTTGCAGGAAAGAAAATCATCAACGATAGCAACGGGGTTGGCGTATTGGGCCAAGGAAAGGGCAAATTTGTTTGCACCGAAAAGGAAGACTGGAAAGTTGCCCGATAGAAGCCTTTCAATCCGTACATCTCGTTTTGCCGCGACAGAGGCATCAACACATAGATGGTTGAAATTCGTTGTCATCGCATCAAAGAGCCGCCATTGACCGAAATATCGGCACCATTGATATAGGAGCCCGCATCTGACACCAAAGTCATAACGACTTTTGCCACTTCATCGGGTAATCCGAGTCGCCTCATGGGTATTTTAGACCTTATCTGCTGCCATACCTCAGAGTTCATATCATTTTGTAAACCAGTTGCGATCGACCCAGGGGAAACGGAGTTCGACCGTATGCCTTGAGGTCCGAATTCTTCGGCAAGGTGGCGTGTCAACGCGACAAGGCCAGCCTTCGACACTTCATAGCTAGGCGACGCTCCGATATGGGGCATAAAAGCCATTTGCGATGCAATATTAACAATCGAACCACCGCCATTTTCCATCATAGACGGAAGGGCGCTCTGGCATAGCTGATAGGCAGCCGTAAGGTTAATTTGCAATACTCGTCCCCAGTCTGAAACGCTATGGTCGAGCGTCGCGTTGCGTGCAATGACCCCCGCACAGTTTACAAGGACATTGATGCTCTCTGCGGATTCTAGCGTGGTTTCGACAATACGGGCAACCTCATCGGTTTTTGAGAGGTCTGCACTAATCTGTTGATAGTCTCTTTCGCTCAGTAAGTTGTCAGATTGCGTGTGGTTCGACACGCCGAAGACGCGCCAACCGTTGTTCAAGAGTCTTGAAGCAATTGCCTCCCCAATTCCTCGAGAAGTGCCAGTCACGATTGCCGTTGATCGGTTTGGATGTGTCACCATTGGGCAACTTTCCATCGGCGTTCATCTCTTGATTTCGCGTCGATCAAATAGGTGCTTGTCATAAGCTAAGTATCCATCTTATGGGTGGCGCAACTTAGGGCTTGGGTTAGCGTAAAGTCCTCACTACCAGACGCTGGACATACTGCGTGCGAGCCAGGGGCCTCTTCTACCCAGTGTGTAGGGGCATCATAGCCTGCAAAGCCATAGGATGTTGTATCTTTAGGCACACCATATATAAATCGCGTCCGTAGGATCGCCTGTGCCAGGATAGCGCCGTGCCAGTCGGATCTCCCCTCCTTGACGAAGCTTCGGCTCAGCGCCACCCACTGACTTTTGGATAAAAAGAGCCGTTCTGAACTGCCATAACCTTTTGTGTTTGCTTGCCGATAGTCCCTTATGGCGTCAATGCTGCCTTGCTTCACGTTAGCTCGCTGATGCCCAGTGAGGTATGCGTTGAGGTGAGGAATTCGCTCAGAAAAATTGTCAAGCTTGCCGACCTTTCCAGCGGCGTTTTGGACGACCAACGCTAGGCAGAACCAGCCGATAGTCCAGGCCGATTTGACGGGCCAACCTTCCGTCCTTGGCCAGGCCCAGGCCCAGGCCCGCCCTCTGTGAAACCACACATTGATGAACATAATCCAGGTGATGAATAGCAACGCCATTCCAAAATACCCCAGGTCACCAACATCCGTTGTCACAATTAGCGGAAGAAAGAGCGAGAACAAGGCAAGCACAACCAAGCACGCGGCGAACAGCGTCCAGTGCCTGCGCGCCTCGGGCCTTGCCATTGCATAGATCAGGCCCGCTGTCGCTAACACCCCCGTATGCGCTTGGTAGCTCAGCTCCCCAAGCATTAGTTGCCCGCCGCCCGAGCGGTCACCACTTTGGGATGCCCAAGCTGAGTAAACTAGAAGTACGAAAAGCATCACACCACCGATTACGTAAATTCGCCAGTTTCTGTAACTTTGTAGAAACAGCACCATGCCAACGACGGTTGCAAAGGCGAGCCCGTGGCTTGCCTTCCCGAATAGGAGGAAGGCGCAGAAAACAACATATATCAAGCCTGTACGCAGCCTTAGCGGCTCATAGATCAGACTGCAAACCCATGGCCAGGCAAGTAAGCTGGTAACAACGGGCAACCAAAGGCCGTGGGACAAGACAACATGCCAGGTGTTGAGTAAAACACCGCAACTAAGAAAGAACACTAAGGCAAATTGCCACCAAGCTCTGCCTTGGGTTACCCAAAGGCAGACAAAAGCGAGGGCGGCAAGTGCTGGGCCCACTTTTGCAAGCTGCGCAGGGCCGTAAAATTCAAAAGGGTCGAGGTTTAAGAGCGTAAATAGCGCCGCGTCGAAATAGTGCGTGCCTAGATGATAGCCCACCAGAGGCGAACCATGTAAATGCAGGCTGGGGATGCCAGTATCCATGATTGATTGGATCAAAACCACATGGAAACCAGTGTCATGCGCTAGGCTGCCGCTCATCAATTGGCCGTACATATCCAGGGGCATGTAAAGCCCGATTAACCAACTGCTCATGTAGAAGAAAAAAAATAGACCCCCGACAAACCCGCCCCAGAGCAGATAAAGAACCAGAGCGCGGACACGCGCCGATGTAGCTTCGTGCTCATTCCCCACCGCGAATTTCCACCTTAGGGCGGCCAGTAAACCAATGGCGGCAACCAAGCCCTGCGAGATCAACGCCATGATAAGCGCCCGTAAGCTAAAGCCAGACGCAGGGGCCACCAGCAGAATCAACACGGTGAAAGCCGCGAATATTGCATTTAGTGACAACCAGATCACGTTGCCAATTTCACCGCGATACAGATATCCAGCACTTCTCGTAAGCATTGAGTTTACTATCGCACGGAAACTTGAACGAGACGGAGCCGACAGTCAGCCTTTATAGCTGCGCCTTTGAAAGAACTTCGCGAGGGAAATCCTCGTACGCCCATCAAAATGAAAATACCTTGGAACATACTCAAAAATCTTTCAGATTTATCCACTCTTTGAGTCCAGCGCCTTGACGAGATAGATGTCGGTTTGAGAAAAAGGACTTAGAATATATGGATCGTCATCTGTACTCAAGTTAACAGTGCTAAGAAGGGTGATTTCTGCCGGGAACTTTAAGCTTGTAATAAACTCGGTTGGCACGAGGGATCCTGAAGGCACCAGTGTTATAATAGTAGCCAGATTATCAGTATCGCTATTCTTTAGGTTGCTTCGAGATGAATTAGCTAAGGTTTCTGCTAGAGTGTTTTCAACCAAGATTACTGCGTTTGCACAAATGAGGGTTGCGGTAGAATCTACGGTAAAATTGGCTACGCCATCCGCATTCTTGCAATATCCCAAAAGTTGCTCCTGATGACTAAATAGAGATGGCGTTGACGAGATGAACTTGCCAAATTGCCGAAATTCTGGTAAAGCCTGGAAAACGCTCTCCGTATCCATCTCAATTTCCAAATTCAGCCCAGACCTACCAGCGTTTGTGATCGTATCGTGAAATCGTGGGATGAGTATTGCCATTAAGATGATGCACATGGCACCGACCCGCCGAGACTGTTCCATGCTTGAGTTTAGAATGGTGAACCACGCGTCTCGAAGAAGAACAATGAGGCCGATCAAAAGTCCGAGCGTGAAAAGTTGAAAACGGAAATAGTCAGGCAAATGGGCAAAGATGCTGTGGCAAAGTGTGGCAACACTCAAAGTCAAGCCAAATAATGCGATTCGAGGTTTTGCAGAATAGATAAGGCCAAACACGCTAGAAATAAGAACGGCTAAAGCAGGTACTAGGAAGCCTTGGACACTAAATTCCTGTAACTGATGGAGCGGTGATCTTACGTATCCATTAAATAGGCGTCTCACATTTTGAAAGTTTCCCAATATATCCGAATATGTTACATCATGGACGATGTAGAAAAACAAGACAAAGCTAATAACTAAAAGAAATAGGGTAGAAAGAGATACCAGAGTTTCCTTAAAATACTCACGGTAATACAAACTAAAGATGAGACAGGTCAGAAGCATAATGGGCACAGAAGAGATGCGACTCAAAACACATAAAAAAACCACTACTGCAATTGCAATAGACAAAGTATAAGATGATCTATGGTTCTCACGAGGAAAAAGCGAAAAAAGAAAAATAAGGACAGAGTACCAAAAAGCAAAAATGTAGTCAGGCCACGGATAAGGAAGATGGTTAGACGCAATTAAGTGTAAAACGCAGGAAATTCCGCAAATAAACCAATTAACTCCAAAATTTCGCGCCGCTGACGCCAACAAAAGTTGAGAGAATATAAAAACAATTTGATAAACTAAAGCATAAGCCCAGAATGATCTTCCAAGGGTCACGTCAATAGCACAATTTATCGCAAAATCTAAATAGCCTCTGACGACGGCATGGTCCTTAAACGCCACCCATCCCTCGCAAAATTGATATCCCTGTAGAAGCGCAAGGCCCCAATGAAGATTGTCATTTACATAGGCCGCATTTTGGGTTGAGACCAAGATAGAAATAAGTGCCAAGCATGCCCAGATCGCCCAAATTGCTCCCAAGGAAATAGACCACAGATAGGAGCGTGGCAATGCGAATTTGCCTACCACTCGGTATCCAGTTCCCAACAGGTGGCGTGGAAGATGTGGCACATGCATAAGACAAGGTGATGACGCATTCTTAAATCGAGATGAGGACTACTTGAGCCCCTTAGCGTTTGCAATAGTAAATCCTGGAAGGTTAGGGCGGTTGCATAAAAAAACTGCCAGCTCAACTAGCATGTGTAAACCGGTCTTTCGCGACGTCAATTGCCGTTTTGCGACGTGCGAAATTGTTGAATTCGTTTTCGGACACTTTAGGTTCGGGCTGAATCTGTTTAGCCGAACGACTTGGCTGTCCGCTTATACCAGTGGCCAAAAAAGTCGACATTTTTATGGCCGTTTTGTGTCTAACCGCAGAAACACTTCGCGTTTCGGCTTTCGGGGTTGCAGTCTCACCTCACTCGCTAGGCTCGCTCAGCCCGACGCATTTTGTTGCGGTTTCTACTCGCTCGCTATGCTCGCTCAGCCCGACCGCAGTTTGGGGCCTTCGCTTTACCCCGAGGCGCTTTCCTAGCTTGTCTCGGGGCCGCGTGTTTGGAGCGCGGGCGTTTCCTGCGTCCTTTGGGCTTGGAGCCCGCTGCGGGGGCCGCAGTCGCGACCCCTATACCAGCGATCAAAAGAATCAATCTCAGTCGCCGCTGGTATTACGTCAAACGTACCTCCAGTTTCCCAAATTTTGAGCCATTCTTTGTTGGGATTTATACTGTCAGTCTCTTTGGTTCCAATGCCAAGCTACCGACTCCCCAACTCAACAAAGGCCCGCGGGGAGGGGCCGACGTAGAGTTGGCGGGGGCGATTGATGCGGCGGGCGGGGTCTTCCATCATTTCTTTCCATTGCGATATCCAGCCCACGGTACGGGCCAGGGCGAATAAGACCGTGAACATGGACGTGGGGAAGCCCATGGCCGAGAGGATAATTCCTGAATAGAAATCGACATTGGGGTAGAGCTTGCGCTTCACGAAGTACTCATCCTCCAGGGCAATTTTTTCGAGTTGCAGGGCGATTTCTAGGCGGGGGTCATTGATGCCCAGGTCGGCCAAAACCTCGTCGCACGCGGTTTTTAGGATTTTGGCGCGGGGGTCGAAGTTCTTGTAGACGCGATGGCCAAACCCCATGAGGCGGAAGGGGTCGTTGGGGTCCTTGGCGCGCTTCACGAACTCCCCGACGCGTGAGGGGTCGCCGATTTGGTTGAGCATGATCAAGACCGCCTCGTTGGCGCCGCCGTGGGCGGGGCCCCAGAGCGAGGCGATGCCTGCTGCGATGCAGGCAAAGGGGTTGGCCTGGGACGAGCCTGCGATGCGTACCGTCGAAGTGGAGGCATTTTGCTCATGGTCTGCGTGCAGGATAAAGATTTTGTCCATGGCCCGTTCTAGAACGGGATTCACCACATAGTCTTCCGCGGGCACCGAGAAGGTCATAGACAGGAAATTGCCCGCATAGGATAGGTTGTTGCGGGGATAGACAAAGGGCTGACCTACCGAGAATTTGTAGGCCATGGCCGCAATGGTCGGGGTTTTGGCGATCAAGCGGATCGCGGAGATCATCCGATCCTCGGGCGAATTGACGTCCAAATGATCGTGGTAGAAGGCCGACAGGGCCCCGACCACCCCAGTCATGACCGCCATGGGATGAGCGTCGCGGCGAAACCCGCGGAACAGCTGAAACAACTGGTCGTGGATCATGGTATGTCGCGTCACCCGATCCACAAAATCCTCGCGCTGCGCGGCATTGGGCAACTCGCCGTTGAGCAGCAGATAGCATACCTCGAGGAACGTGGACTTGCTAGCCAAGTCCTCAATCGAGTAACCGCCGTGCAGCAAAATCCCTTGGTCGCCGTCGATGTAGGTCAGTTTTGATTCGCACGAGCCCGTCGAGGCGTAGCCAGGGTCAAAGGTGAAAGCCCCAGAGTCGGCGAAAAATTTGCGCACATCGGCGACGTCGGGCCCCAAGGTGCCCCGATAGACAGGGAGCTTAAAGCTCGCGCCCGTTGCATCGTCTGTGACTGTAAAGGTTTTGGCAACCGTTTGACTCATACGCATGACCTGTGTGTTTGCGGGGGCCTTAACCGTCGCGGCGCGAATGGGCAATCTAGCGGCGCGCTTTGCACCTTTGCACAGAGTCTCCAGGTTGCGAACGGGTCCTCGGTTTCGTCGCTTCCCCAGCCGATGTTAAATCGAATCGTCGAGAGGATCCTCAGCGCGGGCAACGGGCCGAAGGGCGCGCCGTCGGTTCAGATCGGCGCGAATGGCGCGCAGGGGTTGGAACGGCAGAATCTTAAGGCGAATTTATGGCGGAGTCGATGTGCGCGAGGGTTTTTTCTGGTCCAAAGGCCCCCATCATTTCTGTGACGCCAGGGGAGGCCATGGTGCCCGTTAGCGCCGCGCGCACGGGCTGGAATACCTTGCCGACTTTCAGATCGCGCTGTTTTGCAAAGGCTTTGACCACTGCTGCGAGCGTCGGTTCGTCCCAGGTGTCCACGGCCTCAAGGAGGGGCGCGAGATCGCGCAAGATCGCGCGGCCCGCTTCCGATAGGGCCCGCGCGGCCTTGTCGTCCAACCGCAGGGGCAACTCGGCGGTGAAAAAGCTGAACTGCGCCGCGACGTCCGCCAAGGTCGCGCTGCGTTCCTGCAGGGCGGGGGCTGCGCGTTCGATCATCTGCCGCGTTGGCGTGTCCCAGTTCGCGCGGTCGAACTCGCCCGCCCGTTGCATCAAGACCGCGGGGTCGAGGCCATCTTGATAGGCCTTGTGCGTCGATCTGAGTTTATCCAAATCGAGGCGGGACGGGCTTTTGCCCATGCCGGCGAACCCAAAGACCTCAAGCGCGCGTTCGCGGCTTATAAAGTCCTCATCACCGTGGGCCCAGCCGAGTTTGAGCAGATAGGAAAACAGGCCCTCGGCCATATAGCCCTGATCCCGATAGGTCTCGATGCCCAGGGCACCGTGGCGTTTGGAGAGTTTTGTGCCATCGACCCCGTGGATCAGAGGAATGTGGGCGAAGGTTGGGAGATCCCACCCCAGCGCTTCGTAAATCTGCTGTTGTCGGAAGGCGTTGTTCAGATGATCGTCACCGCGAATCACGTGCGTGACGCCCATGTCGTGATCGTCCACGACCACGCAGAGGTTGTAAGTTGGCGTGCCGTCCGCACGCAATAGGACCAAGTCGTCGGCGGTCGCGTTGGGGCGGGTGACTGGGCCTTGCACTGCGTCCTCCAAGGTCGCGGTTCCGTCTTGAACGGCCCGAAACCGAATCACGGGATCGACACCTGCTGGGGCGTCGCTCGCGCTGCGGTCGCGCCACGTGCCATCGTAAGCGCGGGGCAGGCCCTCCCGCGTTGCCCGTTCGCGCATGGCGGTCAGTTCTTCTGGGGTGCAGTAGCAGGGGTAAGCGTGGCCGCGCGCGAGGAGGCTTTGGACAACCTCGCGATGGCGGTCGGCGCGGCTGGACTGGGATAGGGGCGGCGAGTCGCTATCGAGGCCCATCCAGGCCAGGCCATCCAGGATCGCCTGAACTGCCTCTGGCGTCGAGCGCGCGCGGTCCGTATCCTCTATACGCAACAGGAAGGTGCCGCCGTTCGCGCGGGCGTAGAGCCAGTTGAAGATGGCGGTTCGGACGCCGCCTATATGTAGAAACCCCGTCGGCGAGGGGGCAAAACGCGTGACAGGGGCAGATGCTTGAGCCATGTGAGGTCCGTGGTTGCAACGAGTTACTTACACCAACGACCAAAAAAGTTGACACTTTTTTGGTCGTTTTGTGTCTCTCGGCAGAAACGCTTCGCGTTTCGGCGTTTTTGGGTTGCGGTCTCACCTCGTTCGCTATGCTCGCTCAGCCCGACCGCGGGACGGGGCCTTCGCTCATGCCCCAAGGCGCGTGTCCGCAATTCTCGGGGCCGCTCGTTTGGAGCGCGGGCGTTCCCTGCGCCCTTCGGGCTTGGAGCCCGCTGCGGGGGCCGCAGTCGCGGCCCTTGTACCAGCGGACCTAAGAGTCGTTCTGGGTCGTTGCTGGTATTCCAGGTGCCTTAGGCCGATGCGCGCGCAGACGGAAGGGGACGCCCTCGATTTCCCCTACGCGTCGCGCCGCCGTGCGCGCCAGCCGCTGCGTTCGACCGACGCGCCCCACGTTTTGACCGCTGGCGGCGGGCTGGGGGCCCTTGTCTTCTTTGCCGTTCCTGGGTCTGCCTGGACGTCGGTTTGGGCCTTCGCGCTGGCCGCCCTGCTGTTCGCCGCGCTCACGCGTTCAGGGCTGTTTTGGATTTGTCTTGGCGCAATGCTGGTTGCGGGGGCAGGGGCTTGGCGCGTGCAGAACATCGGCACCGTGGCACCGCCAGCCCCTGGGCCCTACTCGGGAGCGGCGGAGTTGAAGGCACAAGCGCCCCATGGCGAGGCCTATCGCCTGGTGTTCCATGTCGCGCAACCCGACGGAGTCATGGCGGTGCGCCTGGTCCACGATCAAAGACTGACGGTGGGGGCGACTTACCAAGTGGCGTTTTGGGCGACGCCTCTGTCGGGCCCCCTCTACCCAGGTGGCTACGATGCGCGCTTTCGTGCCTTGTTTGACGGCGTGCAAGGCGTCGGCCGCTTGCAGCGGGTGCAACCGCTCGTGCCCGTTGAGGTGCCCAAGGATGGGCTTCGCCTGCAAGTCCATGATCGTATTCAGGCGGCATTGCCAGGCGCGAAGGGCGCGGTCGTCAGCGCCATGCTCACGGGTCTGCGCGGGAGCCTCGATTCCGAGACGCGCGCCCTATTTCAGGGGGCAGGTCTGTCGCACCTATTGGCCATTTCTGGGCTGCATCTGTCCTTGCTGGCGGGCTTTGTCTTCGCGTGCGTGCGGGGGATGTTTTGGGCGGTTCCGCGATGGGCGCTCTATGTGGATCAGCGCAAAGTGGCCATGGTTCTGGCTATGGCCGCGGCGCTGGGGTATTTTTTCCTGTCTGGCGGCGCGGTGCCGACCCAAAGGGCCTTGATCTTGGTCTTGGCGACGGGCTGCGCCCTGTTGCTGGGGCGCCAGGCGCTGAGTTGGCGGTTTTGGTCCCTGGCCCTGTTCCTCGTGCTGCTCTTGGGTCCCCATCAAGTGTTTTCGGTGAGCACGCACCTATCGTTTTTGGCCGTCGCGGTGCTGATCCGCGCGTCGCACTTCTTCCAAGATTGGGCGCGAGGGACGGAGGACAGGTTGGAAAAGCCGCTGCATCCTCTGGCGCGTTGGGGCGGCGGTCTGGTGGTCACGACCTTGGCCGTCAATCTCCTGACCTTGCCGATTTTGCTGCTCGTGTTTCAGAGCGCCCCAACCCTGGGGGTCGTGGCCAATATGGTGGCGGTGCCGCTTGCGGGATTTGTCCTCATCCCGCTGGCCTTTGTCGGCTTGCTTGCCATGCCCCTCGGCTTGGAGGGCGGCCCGCTATGGCTGGTGGGTCAGGGACTCGATCTTTTGTTCGGCTTGGCGCATTGGATTCAGATGCAACCAGGGTCGCTGATCCAAATCCGTGCCGCACCAGCGCCCCTGATCTGGCCCTTGCTCTTGGGCTATGGATTGGTGTTGGGGGCCAAGCGTCTGGCGTCGTGGCGTTTGGGCCTCGGTACTTTCCTGATTTGCGTAACGACGTCCTTACCGACCGTCTTGCCGCGACCCACATCGCTGCATCATCCCGATGGATGGATCTTGGTGCGATCGGACGACGGCACCCTAGAGCAGGCGGGCCTGGAAGACCTGAGCGCCTATGACTTTAGCCAAGCACGCGAGCTATGGTTCGCGGGGTCGCCAGGCCTGGACCAAGCTAAGACCGTGCCCAAGGCGGACCAAACCTTAGCCAATCAAGCGTCCGAGGCGACGGGACCGATTTTGTTCTACGGGGACCGACGCCTCGAGGCGCGCTGGCTGCATCCGCGTGGGTCTTGGTTGAGGGCAAATGCCCCAGAGGAGTAATACCAGCGGCGAATGAGAATGACTCTTATGTTCGCTGGTATAAGGGCCGCGACTGCGGCCCCCGTAGCGGCCCCGAGAACAGCGCGAAAGCGCCTCGGGGTAAAGCGAAGGCCCCGTCGGAGGCGAAACGCGAAGCGTTTCTGCCGTGAGACACAAAACGGACAAAAAAGTGTCAACTTTTTTGGCCGTTGGTATAAGATCAGAACGTATTCAACGAGCGGGTTGCACAGCGAACGTCAAATGCAGGGAGCGGCATGAACGTTGACACCATCGGCTAGTAGTTGCGCAACAAGCCGACGAGGCGTCCCTGGACCGCGACTTGGGTGGCATTGAAGACGCGGGTCTCGTAGTTGCGGTTTGCAGGTTCGAGGGCGATTGAGTCCCCTTTTTTTCGGAATCGCTTCAAGGTTACGTCAAATCCATCGACCAGCGCCACGACGATTTCGCCGTTGTGCGCTTGATCGGTCCGCTGAATAACCACCATGTCACCGTCCATGATGCCTTCCTCGATCATGGAATCCCCTGCGACCTCGAGCGCATAGTAACTGCCCGAACCGAGCATATGACTGGGGACATCTAAGCGGTCGTTTGGGTCGGCAATGGCCTCGATAGCCAGACCCGCCGCGATGCGACCGTAAAGAGGCAGGGCGATGCTTTCGCTCGCCTCAAGGGTCAGAGAGCGCATACCGTTCCGTCGCAAGGCCGCGTTTGCTTTGCGTTCCTTATAGGCCGCCAAAGAGGCGGGAGGGTCCGTTTCGAGCGTTCCTGGCGTTTGATGCGGCGCTCTGGGGTGAGGCCAAGCAGAGGGGACACGACGATCAGACATGTCCTCGGGTAACTTGACAACTTCCAGGGCGCGGGCGCGTTGGCGAAACCGTTTCAAAAATCCGCGCTCTTCCAAGGCGACGATGAGCCGATGAATTCCTGACTTGGACTTAAGGCCCACGGCCTCCTTCATTTCTTCATAGGACGGCGCGATCCCTGTTGTCGATGTGCGATCGTGGATCAGCAGTAAGAGATCGCGTTGTTTCTTGGTCAGCATTCGAAACCTCGTATGAGAACATTTGGAATCCCCTTATGTTCTCTATTGTTTCTTTTTGTTCTTTGCAAGTTCCTATTTTACATAAAATGACACGACACCAGGTCCCCGATTCGGCGAGGCGGCGCATGGGGCTCGCGCTCGATCAAAACCCCAGCCGCGTGCAGGGGTTGGAGCAAGCTGGAATCCTGGCTTCTGACGGGGCTAACCTGGCCCTTTTCTAGAAGGCCCCGCGCAAATTGATGGCGCGGCCCATTGGCCGCCAGCGGTGCCGCGAGCGGCAGCGACACGGGCGCTTCCAATTCGGGCCGAACCCCTAGGGCGCGTCGAACCCAGGGCAGGGCGAAAACGCGCGCGCAGACATAGGCGGAAACAGGATTGCCTGGCAGGCCCAGCACGGGCATGCCGTCCAAGTCCCACAAAAACACGGGCTTGCCAGGGCGCACGCGGACCTGCCAGAACCTGGGGCGGGCGCCCAAGGCGTGCAGGGCCGCTTGCACCAGGTCAAAATCGCCGACCGACGCGCCGCCCGTTGTGATCACCAGATCCGCGCCCTGCGCCTGGGTCAAGCGCGCGCGCAGATCCGCGATCTGGTCTCCGACACGGCCCAGATCGAGCGGATGCGCGCCCGCCGCCTCGAGCAAGGCGGCCAAGGCGAGGGAGTTGCTCGCGACCACATCCTGGGGCGCATGCGCAGTGCCGAGGTCGCATAGCTCATCGCCTGTGGCGATCAACGCGACGCGGGGTGCCCGTGCCACCGTCACATGCGCGAGGTTTGCCGCCGCACTTAGGGCGAGGGCAGGGGGCGTCAGGCGCTGACCTGCCGCGATCAGAACCGCGCCCGCGCCAAAATCAAAGCCCTTGGGCCGAACGAAGGCCGCAAGCTTAGGGATCTCCATGGGACGGAGTTGATCGCCGACAACTTGGGCATCTTCTTGGATTAAGATCGTATCTGCCCCAGGCGGCAGCAGGGCGCCCGTAAAAATGCGTTGCGCCGCCCCAGGGGCCAAGGGCGCGCCTTGAGGGTCGCCCGCCGCCGTTTGTCCCTGGATCGTCAGGGGAGCAAGGCCGAGGTCGCCATGGCGCACGGCATAGCCGTCCATAGCGCTGACGGCGGCGGGGGGAGAATCGCGTGCCGCAATGACAGGGGCGGCGAGAATGCGGTCGGCCACTTGGTCGAGCGGCAGGTTTTCCAGGCGGACGGCGGGCGCGGTTGCCAAGATCTGCGCCTGGGCTTGAGCAAAATCGATCCCGCGATCAGCCTGTTGAAGCTGCTGGTCGAGCGTAGTCACCGCTCTTGCCTCCCGTTTTTTCACTCAAGCAAATTTGCTCGAGCGTCAGGCCCTTATCGACCGCCTTCAGCATGTCGTAGAGGGTCAGGCAGGCAACCGACACCGCAGTCAGAGCCTCCATTTCCACGCCTGTTTGACCCGTGGTTTTGACCTCTGCGGTCACTTCAATGCACGCCTGCGCGGCCTTCAGGGTCGCGATCACCTCAACTTTGGACAGCGGCAGAGGATGGCACAGGGGAATGAGGTCGGCGGTACGTTTGGCGCCCATGATGCCCGCGAGCTGCGCCACCGCAATCGGGTCGCCTTTTTTAAGTGACTGGGCCTGCACCGCAGCCAGCGCCTTGGGGGAAAGTTTCAGCGTCCCGCGCGCCGTCGCGGTGCGCGCGGTCGCGGGCTTGTGTCCGACATCGACCATGCGGGCGTTGCCGTCGGGGTCAATGTGGGTCAGGTCAGCCACCCAGGATTTTCCGCGTTGCCTCTGTCACGTCGGCCTGGCGCATCAGGCTTTCCCCGATCAAGTAAGCCTGCGCCCCAGCCGCGGCCATGCGATCCAAATCGGTGCTGGCGTAAAGCCCCGATTCAGCCACCAACAAAGCGCCCGGCGCGGCGCTGGGCGCGAGCGTCTCAAAGGTGGTCAAACTGATTTCTAAGGACTTTAGGTCTCGATTATTGATCCCGAGCAGGGCAGGCGCCAGCGCATTGGCGCGCGCCATTTCCGCGCTGTCGTGAACTTCCACCAAGGTATCCATGCCCAAATCGGTGGCCAAGTCGTGCAAGGCCTTTGCGACCGTATCCTCCAGGCAGGCCATGATCAGCAAGATGCAATCGGCGCCGAGCGCCCGCGACTCATAAACTTGGTAGGGGTCCAAAATGAAGTCTTTGCGCAAAATCGGCAAGCTTGAGGCACCGCGCGCGACGCCGATATAGGAATCGTCGCCCTGAAAAAAATCCACATCGGTCAAAACCGACAGGCAGGTCGCGCCGCCGCGCTCGTAGGCTTCGGCCAGATCAGCGGGATGAAAATCCGCGCGGATCAGCCCCTTGGACGGCGACGCTTTCTTAATCTCCGCGATCAGGGCTTTGCCGCCCGCCGCATGCTTGGCACGGAGTGCCCGGCAAAACCCGCGAGGTGTGGGTAAGTCTTGCGCACGGGCCTGCAGTTCCTCAATGGGATGCGCGGTTTGACGCGCGGCGATCCAGGCGCGCTTGCGGGTGCAGATCTGGGCGAGGACGTCGGTCACGCGGTTGCCGCGATCAACGTATCAAGGGCCGCGCCCGCCTTGCCTTGGTCGATGGACTCCGCCGCCATGGCCGCACCAGTCCTTAGATCAGGGGCGAGGTCTGCGACGATCAAACCTGCAGCAGCGTTGAGCAGCACAGCATCGCGGTAGGCCCCAGGGGCACTATCGAACAAGCGGCGCATGGCCGTGGCATTGTGCCATGCGTCCCCCCCCGCCAGCGCGCTCAAGGGGTGGCGCGCGAGCCCTGCATCCTCGGGACGAACCTCAAAGGCGCGCAAGTCGCCGTTTTTTAGCGCGACAACTTGGCTGGGCCCCGACACGGTCAACTCGTCCATGCCATCGCCGTGGACCATCCAGGCAGCATCGGACCCGAGCGATCGGGCCGCCAGCGCCATTTTTTCGAGCCATGCGGGGGCGAACACGCCCAGGAGTTGCCGCGTGACCCCTGCGGGATTGCAAAGGGGGCCGAGGACGTTGAACAAGGTACGGATCCCGAGTTTTTGCCGAACGGGCCCGACAAAGCGCATGGCGGGATGATGACGCGGGGCGAGCAAGAAGGCGGTGTTGGCGCGCGTGAACGCAGCCTCCATCTTGTCTTGGTCCGCCTCCAGATCGAGGCCCAAGGCCCCAAGAACGTCCGCCGCGCCCGATTTGGACGATTGCGCGCGATTGCCGTGCTTGGCGACTGGGACGCCTGCCCCCGCCAAGACAAAGGCGACGGCGGTCGATATGTTCAAAGACCCCGAGCCATCGCCGCCGGTTCCGCAGACATCGAGGATGGGGACCTCACCTTGAGTTTGGGCCTGAAAAGGAACCATGGCGGCGCGCATGGCTTGCGCCGCGCCCGCGATTTCGTCGGCGGTTTCCCCACGCACGGCGAGCCCGACCAGCGCCCCCGCAATTTCGATGGGGTCGGCGTCACCCGACATGAAGAACCCGACCAGTTCGCGCATTTGGGCCTGGGTCAAGACGGTTCCCGCGTAGGCGGCATTCAAGGAGTCCATGCGTCGGCCTCGTTCAAAAAATTGCGGAGCAGATGCTTGCCCTGCGGTGTTGCAATCGATTCAGGATGAAACTGGAGCCCATGGAGCGGCAGGCGCTCGTGGCTGATCCCCATGACTTGTCCCTCGGCCTCGGCGGTTGCGGCAAATCCAGTGGGCACCCGATCAAGG
Organism: Alphaproteobacteria bacterium; assembly: GCA_965229645.1. Taxonomy (GTDB): domain Bacteria; phylum Pseudomonadota; class Alphaproteobacteria; order UBA7985; family UBA7985; genus CAXQZM01. Next base: position 963,176 of record OZ245893.1, on the reverse strand, counting down.
ATCAGCGAATGGTAGCGCGCCACTTCAATGGGCGTCGCAAGTCCATGGAACAACTTTGTTCCCGTGTGATCAAGGGTTGAAACCTTGCCATGCATCTGCTCGGGCGCGCGCACGACCTGCGCACCCGCCGCCTGGCCCAGCGCCTGGTGCCCCAAACAGACCCCGAGCAAAGGAAAGGGGGTGCTCAGGGCGGCGCGCGCCACATCCAGACATATGCCCGCCTCATTGGGGGTGCAGGGACCAGGGGACAGGATCAGCCCGCTGCTGCCCCGCGCCAGGGCCTCGTTGAGGGTGATCGCATCGTTGCGGACCACGCTGACCTGGGCGCCCAGGTCGCCGAGCAAGTGGTACAGGTTGTAGGTGAAGCTGTCGTAGTTGTCGATGAGCAAGAACATGGGCGCGCCCGTTCAATTGGCCCGCGTCGCGGCGTAGCGATACGAATCTTGGGCCGCGCGCAACAAGGCTTTGGCCTTATTTTCGCATTCGGCTTGTTCCTGTTCTGGAACCGAGTCGGCGACGATCCCTGCGCCCGCCTGCACATGCAGGATCCCGTCCTTCACCAAGCCTGTGCGCAAGGTAATGCAGGTATCCATATCGCCGTTGGCGGCAAGGTAGCCGACGGCACCCGCGTAGGGGCCGCGCTGGTCGGGCTCAAATTCATCGATGATTTGCATGGCGCGGACTTTGGGCGCGCCCGAAACGGTGCCGGCTGGGAACCCCGCCTTCATGGCATCCACGGCGGTCAGGCCCGTCCTTAGCTGCCCTGTTACGTTGGAAACAATGTGCATGACATGGCTGTAGCGCTCGACAAAAAACTGGTCGGTCACGGTAACAGAGCCAATTTCGGCAACTCGGCCCACGTCGTTGCGCCCGAGGTCGAGCAGCATCAGGTGTTCGGCGCACTCTTTCGGATCGGCGAGCAGTTCGGCGGCGAGGGCCTCGTCTTGCGCAGGGGTGGCACCGCGGGGGCGGGTCCCCGCAATCGGGCGCACCGTTACTTGCCCGCCCCTTGCGCGCACCAAAATCTCGGGGCTCGACCCGACCAAGGCGAAGCCATCAAAATTTAGGTAGAACAGGAACGGCGAGGGGTTGAGCCGCCGCAGGGAGCGATAGAGCGCGAAGGCAGGCAGATCGTAGGCAACCGAGAACCGCTGCGCCAGCACAACCTGAAAAATATCGCCCGCAGCAATATAGTCCTTGGCGCGCCGGACCAGATCGCCGTAGGCTGCGGGGCTGAGGTTGGAGGTGGCGGCGGGCAGGTCCGCGGTCATGGGGGTTGCGAGCGTGGCGGGCAGGGCCGCCTCGAGCCGGTCCATGAGGGCGCTGATGCGCTGGGTCACGCCTTGATAGGCGCTGCCCGCCGACACGCTCGCTTGCGGATAGACGGGGCAAACCAAGGTGATGAGGTCCTTGACCCGATCAAAGACGGCCGTGAGGGTCGGGCGCATAAAGACCGCCTCGGGCGTGCCTAAGACGTCGGGGTTGTGCGTCGGCAGGCGTTCGATGTGGCGCACCGTATCGTAAGCGAAGAAGCCGACCAACCCCGCCGACATGGGCGGCAAATCCGCGGGCATGGGAACGAAGGAGGCCTGGTGCAGCGCCGCGAGGCTTTCGAGCGGGTTTTGCTCTTGATCCTCCTCCAAGTCAAAAGCCCCTTGATCCTCAAGCGCGCGACGATTGATCCAGGTTTTTTCCGCCTCGCGTTTCCAGACCAGATCGGGGGCGAGGGCGATGAAGGAATAGCGCCCGAGCGTTGCGCCGCCTTCGACACTTTCGAACAGGGAGGTATAGGGGGCCTCGGCGCCAATTTTCATCAGCGCGCTGATCGTTGTTTGCGTGTCCGCGAGAATCTGCCGATAGACGACTTGGGGCCGTCCCGCCTCATAGGCGGCTTGAAACGCCTCCAGCGATGGGAAGAAATCCATGGCCGTTGCGCCGCGCGGTCACAAGCCGCCGTGCTGCGCTAGGGCCTGCTGGCGCGCCAGATTTTCCGCGACAATCGCATCGGAATCGACCGTGGCAGGCCGCGTGGCGGCGACATCGTCGAGGTAGGCGGTCAACAACAGCTGGTCCAAAAGGGCGGCGGCAGACCCGTCGATCAACGACTCGACCAAGGCCTCACGCGGAGCTTCTTCTCCCTCCTCCTCTTCGTCACCCTCGGGTGCCTGCGGCTCTGCGTAGGTCGCGCGCAACAGGTAGAAGCCATCGGGCAGATTGACGGTCACAATTTCCTGATCGGGCAGGGAAAACGGCGAGAGCAAGCGCGGATTTTCCTCGATCAAGGTCACCTGCCTGGCCGACCGGGGCGGACCGATCAACCTTGCCTGCGCGGTCTGGTCGAGCGTATTGAGAAAACTGCCAAGCTCACTCTCGTCCAAGTCAGCATTGAGGCGCGAGATGGCTTCGACGCGGTCGAGGTCAATAAAGGGATCGTCCAATACCTCCACCGAGGCCCGCACGTCTTCACCGTCGCGCCAGCGCGCGGCTAGGTCCTGGGTCCGCGCGGCGGCCTTGGCCAGCGCTTCCTGATCTCGCCAAACGACTTCCGCCTCCTCGCGCGCTTCCTCGAAAGTCTGGGGGCGACTGTCCTCAAAGGCGGTGATGGTGAACAGCATCTCGATTTCCCCAGGGATCAAGCTGACCCGCGACGGAATCGCGCGCTCCGCCCGATTGGCTTCCAACCGATCAAACAGCGCCGCGACGTTGATCGGGGCAGGGGCCGTGTTCGCGCTTTGCAGTTCGCTGAAACTTTCGAGGGTGTAGTCGTTCTTGTCCGCAAGCTCCCCTAGGGTCAAATCTTCCTGTCGCGCCTGGCGTTGCAACGCTTGGATCGTTTCGGTCAACTGCGCTTCGGCTTGTTCGTCTTTCAGCGCTGCTTCCGCCTCCTCCCACACTTCGTCCAATGTGGGGGTTGTGACGGGTTGGTAGGCCTTGAAATAGCTGTAGGTTTGGCTGCCGTCCTCGGCGCTCGTCGGCGCGGATAGGTCCCCGACGCTCAAGGTCTGACTCAGCTCCAGGTCCTCCGCCGACAAGCGGTTTTCAGGCCGCAGGCCCGCGTTCGTGACCGTGGCGGTGCTGTTGGTGATGGCCTCGTCGATGGTTGCGCCCTGGTCAATTTGCGACTGGAATAGGGTGGCTTCGAGTTGCGTCAGGAACGTCAGGGTCTGCAAGTCCCAGGCCTCTTCGCTGCTGAACAGGTCGGGGTTGTCGATGTAGAACTGTCGCACCTGATCGTCCGTAACCTCAAGACGATCAGCGAGAGTCGGGACATCGACAATCAAGGCGTCGATGGCCCAGGTGTCGGGCCGGACGAACAGGTCGGGATTGTCCTCAATGGTCGTGCGCAGGTCATCGTCGCTAGGGTCTTCCAGATCAAGGCCGTTGCTGGAGACGCGAATGGATTCAAAATCATAGGCTTGGGTAACTTGCGCGGCAGGAACGTCCTGCAAGGTCACGGGCAGCAAGGCCGAGGAATCATCGGTGACAAGCCGCAGCGCGCTGGTGGCGGCGATCAGGGGCGTCACCAGGCGCACGGCGTCGTCGCGGATGTCAGGGGTTACAAAGACTTGTTGGCGTTGTAGGGCGATGCCGATGGCATTGGTCCAACTGGCGTTGAGGCTTAGGCGACCCTGATCCCAGGAATCGCGCACGGCCATGGCGGTGATAAGCGGCCCGTAGCCAAGCTCAGCATAGTCGGCAGCCACGAGCCCTGGCGCGTTGGCGGCGGCGTTGGTGGCGTCCAGCGTGTTCCAGCGCTGGGTCTGGTCGCCCACCTCAATGACCACGGGGCTGCCCTGAAAAAACGCCATGGGGTTCACGGAATTGCCCGTGCCGAGCAAGGAAATGGCCAACAGCAAAATAAAGGCCGCCCCAACAACAGAACCTGCCAGGCGGCGAATGCGGATTAACATGGGTTTCTAAGGCCTTTTCCGTCAAAACAAACAAGATGCCGCACCCTTGCGCGAGGCGCGCCGCGCGGCTTAGTAAGGGGCGTTAGCCAAAGCATGTGGGGCTGACAACCGCTTGTTCAAGAAAGGAGACGCCGATGGGGAGTGAGAGCGAAAATCGTGATGCGACCAAGGACCCGATCGGGGACGCGACTTGGGCGACGCCATGGCTGATTGGCAATTGGAAACTGAACGGGGACTTGAGGCGATTGCAAGCCTACGAACGCGCGCTCAGAACGCGGTTTGGCGCGGGCGCGCCCGAAGCCCTGCTAGGGTTGGCCGTGCCCGACCTGCTACTCGCCCCCGCCCAAGGCCTGATGGCCGATTTGCCGCTCGCGCTCGGCGTACAAACCTGCGGCCCCTATCTGGAGGGCGCGCATACGGGCGACACGTCGGCGCAAATGGCCGCGCGCGCAGGCGCGACTTTCGTGCTGGTCGGGCATAGCGAGCGGCGGCAAAACCATCGCGAGGACGACGCGCAGGTGCGCGCGCAGGCCGAGGCTGCGCAAACCGCGGGCTTGCTGCCGCTGATCTGCGTCGGCGAAACCCTCGATCAGCGCCGGTCAGGGCGCGCGCAGGAGGTGGTCCTCGCGCAAGTCGCGGCCAGTTGTCCCGCATCGGGGCGCTTTGCCCTGGCTTACGAACCCGTGTGGGCCATCGGAACGGGGGAGGTGGCAAGCCCAGAGCAAGCGCAAGCCATGCACGCGGCCATTCGGGCCCACCTAGCCGACCCGACCCGCCGCATCCTCTATGGCGGGTCGATGCAGCCTGCCAACGCCCACGCCTTGCTCCGCCAGCCCGACATCGACGGGGGCCTGATCGGCGGGGCCTCCCTCGAGCCCCAGGACCTGCTTGCAATTTACGACGCGCGTGCTTAGGTCAAGCGTGAGTTGAATAGGAACCAAGTTCATGTCCCTTGATTTTTTCTTCGTCCTGCAAGCCATCATCGTCGTGCTGCTCATCATGGTCATCTTGGCGCAACAGTCGAGCGCAGGCCTCGGCGGCCTCGCGGGCGGCAACAATCAGCAGCAGTTTTTTGCGGGCCGTCCTGAGGCCAATTTGCTAACCCGTCTGACGACGATCTTGGTGACGCTGTTCTTCATTTCGTCCTTGGCCTTTGCCTTCACCGAGAATTCGTTCGATCAAATCATCGCCTACGAACAAGCCCAAGACAGCGGCGAGGTGCAGCGAATTTTGATCGAGGAGTAGCGGTCCAATTTAGGGCCGTTTGCGCCTGTAAGAGAAAGCGGGTTCCAAGTCGATTGGAACAATCGACATGGAACGCTTTGGCCCTAGAGCGATTTTGGCCCTTGCGGTTCATGCATGGCTCTGGCTTTAAGGCGCGCCCATGACACGCATTATTTTCGTGACAGGGGGGGTGGTTTCCTCGCTTGGGAAGGGCTTGACCGCGGCCGCGCTGGCGGCGCTGTTGCAGGCGCGGGGGTTTCGGGTGCGTATCCGCAAACTCGACCCGTACCTCAATATCGACCCTGGAACCATGAGCCCGTCGGAACACGGCGAAGTTTTCGTCACCGACGATGGCGCCGAAACCGATCTGGACCTAGGTCACTACGAGCGATTTACGGGGGTCAGCGCGCGTGGATCCGACAATGTGACGACGGGCCAGGTCTATTGGCAGATCCTCAATAAGGAGCGGGCAGGGGCCTACCTCGGCAAAACCATCCAAGTCGTCCCGCATGTAACCGAGGCGATTAAGGACTTCGTTCAGGCCGATCTCGACGGGGAGGATTTCCTGATCTGTGAAATCGGCGGCACCGTCGGCGACATCGAGGGGTTGCCGTTTTTGGAGGCGATTCGCCAGCTCATGAACGCCTTGGGGCCGACGCAGAGCTTGCTCATGCACCTGACGCTGGTGCCCTATATTCGTGCGGCGGGGGAGCTAAAGACCAAACCGACTCAGCACTCGGTCAAAGAACTGCAAGGCTATGGCCTAAAGCCCGAGCTGATCGTTTGCCGGGCCGAGGTCGGGCTCGACGACGCGCAAAAGCAGAAGATCGAGCAATTTTGCGGCTTGAAACCAGGGCGCGTGATCGAGGCCTGCGATGTCGATACCATTTACGCCTTGCCGCTCGCCTTGCGCGAGCAGGGCCTCGATACTCAAGTCCTGGAACACTTTGGCTTGCAGGTATCCCAGCCCAAGCTCGACGCCTGGCGCAATGTGGTCGGCCAAATCCGCAACCCCGAGGGGGAGGTCCGAATCGCCATAGTTGGCAAGTACATGCAGGTACAGGATTCCTATAAGTCCCTTGAGGAGGCCCTGACCCACGGGGGGATTGCCAACGGCGTGCGGGTCAAAAAAGATTGGATCAGCGCCGAGCGTTTTGAGCGCGAAGATCCCGTCGAGATTCTGAACGGTTACCACGGGGTTTTGGTCCCTGGGGGCTTTGGCGCGCGCGGGACCGAGGGCAAGATTCGGGCGATCCAGTTCGCGCGCGAGCGCAAGGTGCCCTTCTTCGGCATTTGCCTGGGCATGCAGATGGCGGTGGTGGAGGCGGCGCGCAACTTAGCCAAGTTGCAAGGCGCGGGATCGCGAGAATTTGGCGAGGTCGCCGACCCTGTCGTACTGTTCTTGGAGGAGTGGATGGCCCAGGGCGGACGGCGCGAAGTGCGCAACCTAAAAAGCGATCTGGGCGGGACCATGCGACGGGGTGCCTACGCCGCCACCGTGCAACCCAACAGCCAGATCGCCAGCATTTACGGCGCGACCCAAATCGTTGAGCGGCACCGCCATCGCTACGAAGTCAATCCCGCCTACGAGGATCGGTTGGCGGCGGCGGGGGTGACCTTTTCGGGGAAAGCCGTGGACAGCGCCTTGCCCGAAACGCTGGAAATCAAGGGGCACCCTTGGTTTATCGGCGTGCAGTACCACCCCGAGCTCAAATCGCGCCCGCTGGCGCCGCACCCCTTGTTTGCGTCCTATATCGCTGCGGCGCTCGACCATTCGCGGCTGGTCTAATGAACATTCGGTTGCAAAATTTTGAGATCGGCAATGACCAACCCTTGGTCCTGTTGGCAGGGCCTTGCGCTCTCGAATCCCGCGATCATGCCTTGCGCATGTCCTCGGCCCTGCAGGCGCTGAGCGTGCGCCTCGGCATCCCGCTGATTTACAAATCTTCCTTCGACAAGGCCAACCGAACCTCGCTGGCGGGTAAGCGCGGCGTGGGGCTGGAGGAGGCGTTGCGGATCTTCGAGCATGTGCGCGCTGAAACAGGCTTGCCGCTCGTCACCGACGTGCACGAACCAGGGCACTGCGCCGCGGTGGCTGAGGTGGTCGATGTGGTGCAGATTCCGGCCTTCCTGTGTCGCCAAACCGACTTGCTGCTGGCGGCGGGCCGCACGGGCAAGATTGTCAATGTGAAGAAGGGCCAGTTCCTGGCGCCGTGGGATATGGAACACGTGCTCGCCAAAGTCGCCTCCACGGGGAATGCGCAAGTCATGGCTTGCGAGCGGGGCACGTCTTTTGGCTACAATACCCTGGTCTCGGACTTCCGCGCTTTGCCAACGCTTGCCCAGTTCGGCTATCCTGTCGTGTTTGACGCCACGCACTCGGTTCAGCAACCAGGCGGGCAGGGCGGGACCAGCGGCGGGCAGCGCCAGTTCATCCCCGTGTTGGCGCGGGCCGCGGTCTCGGTCGGCGTCGCAGCCCTTTTCATGGAAATCCATGACGACCCCGACCGCGCCTTTTCCGACGGCCCCAATCAGGTGCCCTTGGATCAAGCCGAGGGCTTGCTCCGCCAGCTCATGGCTTTTGATCGCTTGGCCAAAGCGTCCTAACTTCAAAACCCCCTCACCAACCCAAATCCCAAAGGTTCGAACATGTCACGCATCGCTGATCTCTCCGCCCGCCAGGTTCTTGATAGTCGGGGCAACCCGACGGTCGAGGTGGATTGCCAGCTGGAAACCGGGGCCTTGGGGCGCGCCATGGTGCCGTCGGGCGCATCGACGGGCAAGTACGAGGCGGTGGAACTGCGCGACGGCGGCGACCCTTACGCTGGCAAGGGCGTGGAACGCGCCGTTGCCCATGTCCAGGGCGAGATCCTCGAGGCCTTGAGGGGGATGCCAGCGGCACAGCAGCGCCGCGTGGATCAAACCATGATCGACCTGGACGGCACCGACAACAAGGCGCGCCTGGGCGCCAACGCCTTGCTCGGCGTGTCGCTCGCGGTGGCGAAGGCGGCAGCGCTGGACAGCCAAGTCCCGCTCTACCGCCATGTCGGCGGCATCGCGGCCCATGTTCTGCCCGTGCCGATGATGAACATCATCAACGGCGGCGCCCATGCGGACAACTCCATCGACTTTCAGGAATTTATGATCCGCCCCCACGGCTTGCCCAGCTTCCGCGACGGCTTGCGCGCGGGTGTAGAGGTGTTTCATGCGCTGGCCGCCGAACTCAAGGCCAAGGGGCACAATACCAACGTCGGCGATGAAGGCGGCTTTGCCCCCAATCTGGCCTCGTCGAAAGCCGCGCTCGATCTGATTGTGCGCGCGATCGAGGTCGCGGGCTACGCCCCAGGCCGCGATGTCAACATCGCGCTCGATTGCGCGGCCTCAGAGTTTTATCGCGACGGCCAGTACCATATGCAGGGGGAGGGGCTCGTGCGATCTTCCGCGCAGTTGCAGGCCTACTTGCTCGACTTGGTCGAGGCCTACCCCATCGTTTCCATCGAGGATGGCTTGGACGAAGACGATTGGGACGGCTGGCAGGCCCTAACGGCCAAGTCCAAGGGGGTGCAGCTGGTCGGCGACGACCTATTCGTGACCAACACAGCGCGCTTGGCCCGTGGCATCGCCGAGGCCAGCGGCAACGCCATCCTGATCAAGGTCAATCAGATCGGCACCCTGTCGGAAACCCTCGACGCGGTCCAAATGGCCCAGGGCGCAAACTTTGGCGTCGTCATGTCGCACCGCAGCGGCGAAACCGAGGACGCCACCATCGCCGACTTAGCCGTCGCCACCAACTGCGGCCAGATCAAAACGGGGTCCCTGTCGCGTTCGGACCGGACGGCCAAGTACAATCAACTGTTGCGTATCGAGGAAGAGCTGGGCGCTGCAGCCCGCTATGGTGTTGCGGTTTCCAATTGAAGGGGGCTGGGGGCCTAAAGCTGGACAGGGTGGACGTAGAAAAGACGAGTGACCAACGTCAACGTTTGACCCAATCCAGCATCACTTACCTCCTTGAGTGTTCGTTCAGTTGAGCGGTCACGTAGCAAGCTACTGTCAGCGCCAGAGCGCCTACAGCGGAGGCTTACTCTCCTTCATAGGTACTTTTTCAAAAGCAACCCACCTACGATTCACGCTTGACATCTTGTGCGACCTGCGGCATTTATTAGGGGCCGTCAGGGAGGGCAATCACCAGAGGTTTCTTCGTGTTTAGTGTGGCTCGAAACCGCTCGATTATTTGTTTCAGGTCCACTAGCGTTAAAGGTTGGAGGTATGAATTAGTGTTAAGAAAGATAAAATGCAAACCGTTCATGGGATTAGATGAGCTTGAGTTCTGCATGAAACCACTGACAGTAATATTAGGAAAAAACAGTACGGGCAAAACATCGCTCCTAAAGTTAATCTCTTTCATATCTGAGAATAATTACGCTTCCAAATTCGGTCCTGAACCTGTTTCAGTAACATCAGATCGATGTAGAATCGAGAGTCCAATATCCATATTTCCCTATCATGACAAAGATAAAGAAGTTGTGCTGTCTTTCGATCTTCATTCTTTGCCCGTTAGTCCCATTTTGACAACGACCTTAGAATTTTTGGAGGAAACCTTAAATCAAATTCAAAACCTCAATCTAACATTTGAACGAGCAGACTTTAAAGAGGATTTTAGGTCCAGATCTGTTGTGCGTCAGTCTTTTAATTTGAGACTCATGATTGAGGAACTTCGAAAGCAACATGAAGGCGATGGAATTGTACTTGGAGACGCAGTTGATGTCATAAATAGGGTTCGGAAATATGTGTCTGAAACAACACGAGGAATACGTTCATTTAATGTTAGATCAATCAATTCCATAACAAAAAGCGAGATAAATAGAGCGTATTTAGACAGGAGAACTAGGCTTTTAGACGAAGTCATAGATGCGGATTTACTAGCCAGAGTAACGTTTCTACTCAACCTTTTGAGAGGTATTCCTGAAGGTCATCAAACGATGCAGGCGAACTTAGAAATATACTTAAGATATGATGAAACGGCCATTGGATATCTATCCATTAATAAATATATTTTTAAAATCCCCAAACTGTCGGTCACGGCTCGGCTTACCCATCCCATGGGCGATAGAAACAAAGCTCTTTGTAAATGGTTTGTTCCTATCTCTTTTGCAGGTCAAGAAAGTTCGTGGTCCTCTGAGTCAAGTGACTTCCTTCCCTACACTAAGGACTTTTGGTTAATCTCCAGAGAGGTAAATTTACCAGAAAATGCACACCCAAGTTTCATCGTATTTTCTAAGCTTCTGGAGCAAGCCTCACGCTCTATAGATCGATCACTCAGTCCGAGAAAGTTCACAGACATCAGAGCGGCAAGAATGGAACCTCGAGATGTATACTCGCATGAAAGTGGTGTTAAATCAGAAACCGAAACCATTGAAGATCTAAAGATGAATTTTGGATCAAACAAGTCTAGATATCGAAAGTCCGTATCCAAGTTACCGCAGCACTGGTTGGCGTTTAAGCAGGAGTTTGGTTATTTTCCTCAGATATCGGAAGTGTCACATCGATCAACTGGACTTGCGCTGAAAAACCCACGCGGACGTCCTAAATTTACTTTAGGTCTTGAGGACGTGGGCTACGGACTGTCTCAATTTTTACCCCTTGTTTATGCAGTTGGGCGCATTGAAAAGAGCGGCTTTATCAGCATGGAGCAGCCAGAAGCTCACATGCACGCATCTTCGTTGACATCACTGGTGGGCTCAATTGACAACGTGTATAAAAAATTTCATTTTGACAATGATTCCGATCAGTCCTGTGATGAGTTTCCAATTCTACTTATTGAAACCCATAGCGAGCATCTATTGAATTGTATTCTTGCAGTCCTGGGTTCTCAAGAGAAATGGAGAAAGAACATATCTTTCCTCTATTTCTTTAAGAATCAGAAGGAGCTAGGAGGTTGCTCAATGCGTTCATCGGTTTTTGGCTGTAGTTCATTCTTTGAAGCTCCTTTAGACTATTTCCACGACTTTACGAGCATTGAGACAAAAGCTATTAGTGTTATCGTAAAAGAAAGGGATCGGATTACCTCAGAAGAACCCAGAAAGTCGTCTGATTAGTGAAGGTTTAATCTCTAGGCAGTTATTTTGGTGATGGAAAAAGCAATAATCGTGTTTGATCATGATGTCCTTTCGCAACAAGCATCAAAGCTGTCCACGAAGGATATCTGGAAGGAATTTTACCATTCCGGCGGCAAGTTAAAACTTGGTCTTGATAGAGAGAATGATCCGATTTGGTTATCCATTTTTGGGCAAAGTAACGCTGCATATTGCCGACTTAATCCTGATATCGCATCGCAAGTTCGAAAATTTCTTCGCAAGGCTCCTGCTGATATGATTTCTTTTGATCATAGTTTTCATGACAATGAAATTAGGAATGCAAAGCGAATTTCAAAAAAGAAGATTCATAAATCAGTAAGAGAAAGCACATACCTGTCTGCTTTGGCCGATTCAGAAAAAACTTGTGGCCTATTTGTGGTTTTAAGCGAGTCTTCATTCCAGAGGGCACCTAAGTGCGCGAGAACTATTTCACTTTCAAGCTTACTCAGATTTTCTGTGCTTAGTGCAAGCAAGGCTGAGTGTGATGCTTTGTTTTTAAGAGTCCCAGAGGAATTGAAAATTTGTGTTCATGAAAAGGAGAGCAATTCCATGCCGTCAAAGTATAATATATCTGGTGAAAAAGTTATTATTTTGGAGAAAGGAAGCTACCAGGAATTCCAAAGTGCTATTTCCAAGTCAGATTCTAATGATGATGATAGAATGAATGAGTTTATGGATGTTCTTAGAAGGCAATCTGAAGATTTTCTTAAGGAAATTGAAATGAAAATTCATGATGAGTTAGCATCAGGGAGAGGAATTTTCCTGCAAACAGAGAATGCGGATACTCTCACAGATATCCATGAGAGTAACGAAACGAGCTTAATTGATAAAATTTCAGAGTACATTTCTTTGGCAAAAGACAGTGCGCAAGTTCTTAAATTTATTTTCGATCTTTTTACACCCAGTTAGTTTGAACGAAAGCGTCCGTTGTGGGCGCTCTGGCGCTGACGATTTAGCTTGCTAGGTGCCCGCTCAACTGAGCGGATACTCAAGGAGGAAAGTGATGTTGGATCGGGTCAAGCGTCGACGTTGGTCGGCTTCGGAGAAGCTAGATATCCGCGACCAAGCCAGGGTGCCAGGTGTTTCCTTGGTGGTAAGGTAAGCGTCCGTTGTGGGCGCTCTGGCGCTGACGCTTTAGCTTGCTAAGTGCCCGCTCAACAGAGCGGACACTTTAAGGAGGCAAGTTATGTTGGATCGGGTCAAGCGTCGACGTTGGTCGGCTTCGGAGAAGCTAGAGATCTGCGATCAAGCCAGAGTTCCAGGTGTTTCAGTGGCGCAGGTCGCGCGTCGGTATGCGCTGAACGCGACTATGCTCCACAGCTGGCTCAAGGATTCGCGTTTTGGGGGAGGTCATGGGTTTGGGAAGGATGCGCCCCATGGGGGCGGTGGTGAGGTTTCGGGGTCAGCGTTTTATGTAGTATCCGTGTCTTCAGACCCTACGCCTGCTCGCACGAACGTAGAATTTCCCCAATCTCGTGTTTCAGCCTCTGTGGGCGCGCGCGGTTTTAAGGGCAGTCTGCATGCCTTGCGTGTTGACCTGTCTTTGAGCGATGGTCGTCGCGTCCTGATTGAGAGAGCAACGAACTTGGCGGCGATTTTGGCCTTGGTTGAGGGATTAGTAAGCGTCCGTTGTGGGCGCTCTGGCGCTGACGCTTTAGCTTGCTAAGTGCCCGCTCAACAGAGCGGACACTTTAAGGAGGCAAGTTATGTTGGATCGGGTCAAGCGTCGACGTTGGTCGGCTTCGGAGAAGCTAGAGATCTGCGATCAAGCCAGAGTTCCAGGTGTTTCAGTGGCGCAGGTTTCGCGTCGGTATGCGCTGAACGCGACTATGCTCCACAGCTGGCTCAAGGATTCGCGTTTTGGGGGAGGTCATGGGTCTGGGAAGGATGCGCCCCATGGGGGCGGTGGTGAGGTTTCGGGGTCAGCGTTTTACGAAGTATCCGTGTCTTCAGACCCTACGCCTGCTCGCACGAACGTAGAATTTCCCCAATCTCGTGTTTCAGCCTCTGTGGGCGCGCGCGGTTCTAAGGGCAGTCTGCATGCCTTGCGTGTTGACCTGTCTTTGAGCGATGGTCGTCGCGTCCTGATTTAGGGAGCAACGAACTTGGCGGCGATTTTGGCCTTGGTTGAGGGGTTATCCGATTGATCCCCGTCACCTCCAACATACGGGTCTGGTTAGCGGCGGGCGTCACAGACATGCGCCGTGGCTTCGACACTCTCGCCGCTCAGACAGAAGCCGTCTTGAAGCTTGATCCCTATTGTGGTCACTTGTTCGTATTCCGAGGGCGGCGCGGGGACCTGCTCAAGATCATTTGGTGGGACTCCCAAGGAGCTTGTCTTTTCACCAAGCGCCTGGAGAGGGGACGGTTCGTTTGGCCTGCCGCTGGATGGGTAGGACGTGCAAAACTCCCTGATTTAGATCGTTTTTGGGCGTCGTTCATCGGCCCTAGTTGACGATCCTTGCCTGGGTCGCCGAACTGAGGTCGGCTTCGCTAACGCCTGCCGCTGTTTCGACGATTTTTAGGCCGCCTTCGACTACGTCCATGACGCCCAAGTTGGTGATGAGGCGGTCAACGACGCCCGCGCCTGTGAGGGGGAGGGTGCAGCTTTGTAGCACTTTGGGGGCGCCGTGCTTGTTAGTATGGTCCATAACGACGACTACGCGCCCGACGCCCGCGACTAGGTCCATGGCCCCGCCCATGCCTTTGACCAGCTTGCCTGGGATCATCCAATTGGCGAGGTCGCCGTTTTCCGCCACCTCCATAGCGCCCAAGATCGCCATGGCGATCTTGCCGCCGCGAATCATGCCAAAGGAGGTTGCCGAATCGAAGTACGCCGTATTCGCCAGTTCGGTGATGGTTTGCTTGCCCGCGTTGATCAGGTCGGCGTCAACTTCCGTTTCGGTTGGGAACGGGCCCATGCCGAGCATGCCGTTTTCCGACTGCAGGGTCACCTGGACCCCAGCGGGGATGAAGTTGCTGACCAAAGTCGGGATCCCAATGCCCAGGTTTTTGCTTGCCCGCGTTGATCAGGTCGGCGTCAACTTCCGTTTCGGTTGGGAACGGGCCCATGCCGAGCATGCCGTTTTCCGACTGCAGGGTCACCTGGACCCCAGCGGGGATGAAGTTGCTGACCAAGGTCGGGATCCCAATGCCCAGGTTGACGTAGGTGCCGTCCTCGAGTTCCTGGGCTGCGCGCGCGGCCATGGCGTTTCTGTCCCAAGCCATGCTTAGTCTCCCTGCACTGTGCGTTGCTCGATACGTTTTTCATGGTCGCCCTGGATCAGGCGGTGAACGTAAACACCTGGCAGGTGAATTTGGTCGGGGTCGAGGGTGCCCGTGGGAACAAGTTCCTCAACCTCCATCACGCAGACTTTGCCGCACATGGCCGCGGGGGGATTGAAGTTGCGCGCGGTTTTTCGAAACACTGCGTTGCCCGTTTCGTCGGCTTTCCAGGCCTTGACGATGGAGAGATCGGCGAAGATTCCTTCCTCCATCACGTAGGTTTGGCCGCCAAAGTCCCGATGGTCCTTGCCCTCAGCGATGACGGTGCCCACGCCCGTTTTGGTGTAGAAGCCAGGGATGCCGCAGCCCCCTGCGCGCATGCGCTCGGCCAGGGTGCCCTGGGGCGTGAACTCAAGCTCGAGCTCTTCCGACAAGTATTGCCGCTTAAATTCGGCGTTTTCGCCGACGTAGGAAGCGATCATGCGTCGGATCTGCCAGGTTTGCAGCAAGAGACCGAGCCCGAAGTCGTCGACCCCAGCATTGTTGGAGGCACAGGTCAGATTTTGCGTGCCCGCATCGCGTATGGCGGCGATCAATAGCTCGGGAATGCCGCACAAGCCGAACCCGCCGGCGGCGATCAGCATGTTGTCGCGCAGCAGCCCCGCCAGGGCTTGATGCGCATCCTCATAGACCTTTTGCATCAGTCTTCTTCCGTGCTTGCGGGGGCGACCAGGGACTCGATCACCATGGCGGTGCCCTCGCCGCCGCCGATGCACAAGGCGGCGACGCCCAACTTTGCCTTGTGGGTTTCCAGGGCGTTCAATAGGGTCACGAGGATGCGCGCGCCGCTGGCACCGATGGGGTGGCCCAGGGCGCAGGCCCCCCCGAAGACGTTGACGCGGGCCTGATCGAGACCCAGATCCGCCTGCGCTGCCATGGGCACGACCGCGAAGGCCTCATTGATTTCCCACAGGTCGATGGCGTCGATGCGAAGGCGCGCACGCGCCAGCGCTTTCTTGATGGCGCCGATGGGCGCGGTCGTGAACCATTGGGGGGCCTGGCTGTGGCTCGCGTGGGCATGAATGCGCGCGCGGATCGGCGTGCCCGAAGCTCTGGCCTCGCTTTCGCGCATCAAAACCAGCGCCGCCGCGCCGTCGGAAATGGACGAGGCGTTGGCGGCGGTGATGGTCCCGCCCTTTTTGAACACAGGCCGGAGATGCGGGATTTTGTCGGGGCGCGCCTTGCTGGGGGCTTCGTCCTGGTCAAGGTCTTGCGGCCCCTTGCGGGTTTCGAGGGTGCAGGGGCAGATCTCGCGTTGAAAGTCGCCGCGTTCCTGCGCGGCGGTGGCGCGCGCCAGGCTTTCCAGGGCGTAGGCGTCCTGGTCCTTGCGGGTGAATTGGTACTTGGCGGCGCAATCTTCGGCCAAGGCCCCCATGGCGCGGCCCTGATCGTAGGCGTCCTCCAGGCCGTCCTTCATCATATGGTCCACCGCTTGCGTATGGCCCAGGCGCGCACCTGCGCGCAGGCTGGGCAGCAGGTAGGGCGCGCGGGTCATACTTTCCATGCCGCCGGCGATCAAGACTGCGCCGTTGCCCGCCTTCAACTGATCGTGGGCCATCATCACGGCCTTCATGCCCGATCCGCACATCTTGTTCAGGGTGAGGGCAGGAACGCTGGCGTCGAGGCCAGCATGAAACCCCGCTTGCCGCGCGGGCGCCTGGCCCTGCCCCGCGGACAGAACATTGCCCATGAGCAGATCGTCGACCGCCTCGGGCGATACGCGGGCCCTCGCCATGGCGGCGCGGATTGCGGCGCCCCCCAGTTCGCTGGCGCTTACCTCTGCAAATTGGCCGCCCATAGCGCCCATGGGCGTGCGGGCTGCCCCGCAAATAACAATGGCATCGTCCTCCATGTCACATCTCCGTTGTTGGTTTTGGTTTGTGAATAAGGTCTTTAGGGACCCAAGTAGGTTGGGTCTTGGCAAAAAAAGCCTCAATGCCTTCGCGGGCCTCGGGGGCCTCCCAAATATGGGCCAATTGCTCAATACTGCGGTCGATCTGGGCGTCGGTGACGGCGCCACCCAAGGTTTGGGCAAAGGCCTTGGCAGCGGCCACGGCACCAGGGGCGGCGCGTAGATAGGCGGCGACTTCGCGCTCGATGCGTTCGTCGAGGGCGTCCGCCGCAAAAGCGTCGGCGATCAAGCCCAGGTTCGTGGCTTCGCGCGCGTCGAAGACGCGGCCCGACATAAAGACGCGCCGCGCCTTGCTCTCGCCAAGACGTTTTAGGACGTAGGGGCCGATGGTGGCGGGGATCAGGCCCAAGCGCGTTTCGGTCAAGCCGAAACGTGTCTCGGTCTGCGCGAACGCGACATCGCAGACCGATACGAGCCCGACGCCACCGCCGAAGGCCGCGCCTTGGACCTTGCCGATGAGCGGGAGCGGCAAGTCGTTGAGGGCTTTGAGCATGCGCGCGAGCGTGCGGGCTTGGCTCAGGCGCGTCGCTCGGTCCCCGTCGATTTGCGCGCGCATCCATGCCAAATCCCCGCCCGCGCAGAACGTGCCGCCCGTTCCCGACAGCACCACAGCCCGTAAGCCACCTTTGCGCGCCGCGACCGTGGCGAAGTGGGTGAGTTCGGCGATCATGGTCACCGTGAGCGCATTGCGCTTTTCGGGGAGGTCGAGGGCCAGAGAGGCGACGCCGCGGGCATCGACGCGCACGTCGAGGGTTTCGTAGCTGTTCACGGCGTGCCTCGCAGAGTTTGGGCCAGCGGGACAAGGGTCGAGGTCAGACGATCGAGATCAACGCCCGTGTCGTAGCCCTGGCGATGGAGCCAAGGCACCACTTGTTCGGTCGCGACATTGCCCGCGGCCCCTGGCGCGTAGGGGCAGCCGCCCAAGCTGGCGATGGCGCAGTCGAAAGTGCGGAGCCCTCCTTGCAAGCTGACGAGGATGTTGTCGAACGCCAGACCGTGGGTGTCATGGTAGTGACCCGCCAACTGGGCCGCAGGAACGTGATCCAGAACCGCCGCAAGCATGGCATCGACCCGTTCGGGGGTTCCTGCGCCAAGGGTATCGCCAAGGCTGACCTCCTGGCACCCCAAGGCGATGAGGCGACGGGCAAGCTGCGCCACGGGGCCTGGCGCGACGGCACCCGCGTAGGGGCAATCCGTTACGCAGGAGATATGGCCCCGCACGGGCAGGTCCACGTCGCGCGCCAGGTCCACGACCGGTTGGAACCGATCCAAACTCTCCGCGATCGAGCAATTGATGTTGTGCCGACAAAACCGCTCCGACGCCGACGTGAACACCGCGATCTCGTCAGGGGCGCAGGCAAGGGCCCGCTTCATGCCCTGCATGTTCGGCACCAGTGCGGCGTAGGCGACGCCGGGTGCGCGTGCGATGCCGCCCATGACCTTGGCGGCGTCGGCCAGTTGGGGGATCCACTTGGGGCTGACGAAGCTGGTCACCTCAATGCGGGTCAAGCCGCACGCCGCGAGCTGGTCGATCAGGTCGATCTTGCGCGCCGTCGCGATGACCCGCGGCTCATTCTGTAGGCCATCGCGCGGGCCTACTTCGACCAGGGTAACAGCGTCAGTCATGGTGCGGCACCAGCCGGACCAAGACCTCGCCGTCTTGCACTTGATCGCCCACCTCGACCAGGACCTTCTCAACAATCCCGTCGCGCGCGGCGGTGAGGGCGTGTTCCATCTTCATGGCTTCCAGCAGCACCAGGCGCGCGCCCGCTTGCACGGCCTCGCCCTCGCGGGCATCGATGGCGACAACGGACCCAGGCATGGGCGCGACAATGGCATCCCCAGCGCTTAGATCGGTGTCGCCGGCACCCGTCTTATCGGGAATCGTGAAGACATATGCCTGGCCATCTTGGGTGATTTCAACGCTCGATCCCTGATGCCTTACATGGAAGCTGGTTTGATGATCGTCCACCTGAACGCGGACCTGGCCGTCTGCGCCCTTGGCAAGACTCAAAGAACACGCCAGCGTATCGCTACGGACTCTAAAGCGGTTCCGACCTTCGAGCGTCACGGTGTAGTCGCGTTCGGTGTCGTCAAAGCCCAGGCTAATCCGATGGTGCGCGGGCGACCAATGCCGCCACCCAAGCAAGGGATCGTCCAGGTCAGGCTCGCCGCCGGCGAACCCGAGCGCCGCCAGGGCGGCGAGGCTTTGCACGGTCTCGCTTGGCGGGTCTTGCGCCGTGAGGCTGCCTAAGTCGCGGGCGATAAGGTCGGTGTCGACCTGGCCTGCGGCGAAGCCTGCGTGTCGCGAGAGGGCGGCGAGAAATTGCAGGTTCGTAACCGTTCCCCCAACACGGCAGGCGGCTAGGGTTTGGGTCAGCTTGTTCAGTGCTGTTGCCCGCGTCGGCCCGTGGACGATGACCTTCGCGATCATGGGGTCGTAGAAGGGGCTGATCGTATCGCCCTGGCGAATGCCGCTGTCGATGCGCACGGGGCCGCGCTGAAACTCGACGGCCGCAGGGTTGCGCACGTCCTGGACCCTGCCCGTGGCGGGCAAAAACCCCTTGGCAACATCCTCGGCATAGACCCGCGCCTCGAAGGCCCAACCACGGATCGATAGCTCGTCTTGCGAAAAGGGCAGGGGCTCCCCCGCCGCGACGCGCAGTTGCAATTCCACAAAGTCCAGCCCCGTGATGGCTTCGGAAACGGGGTGTTCCACCTGCAACAGGGTGTTCATTTCCATGAACCAGAACCCGTCGTCGCGCAGGGGGCCCGAACCATCGACGATGAATTCGACCGTACCCGCGCCGACGTAGTTGATCGCCTTGGCGGCGTCCACTGCGGCTTTGCCCATGGCCGCGCGCACCGCTGCGGGCATCCCTGGGGCGGGGGCTTCCTCGATCACCTTTTGGTGCCGACGTTGCAGCGAACAGTCCCGCTCAAACAAGTGGACGACACGGCCCTGCGTGTCGCCGAAGATTTGAACCTCAATATGGCGCGGCGTTGCGATGTATTTTTCGATCAGGCAAACGTCGTCGCCGAAGGCCGCCTTCGCCTCGCGCTGCGCACTCGCCAAATCCGCCTGGAAGGTCTTGTGCGTCTCGACCTTGCGCATGCCCTTGCCGCCGCCGCCCGCGCGGGCCTTGATGAGGACGGGGTAACCGATTTTGGCTGCGGCCTCGGCCAAGAAGTCTGGGTCTTGCTGAACGCCCGAGTAGCCTGGCACAACGGGGATCCCCGCCTCCGCCATGAGGGTTTTGGCCGCGTCTTTGAGCCCCATGGCCTGGATTGCCTGGGCGCTGGGGCCAATGAACGTCAGGCCAGCCTGTTCCACCTGGGCGACGAACTTTGGATTTTCGGCGAGGAAACCATAGCCAGGGTGGATCGCTTGCGCGCCCGACGTGCGCGCGCAGGCAAGGATCAAGTCCCCGCGCAAGTAACTTTCCGCGACCGGCGGCGGCCCGAGGCAAAAGGCCTCGTCGGCCAGGGCCACATGCTTGGCATTGGCGTCGGCCTCTGAATAGACCGCCACGGTTTCGATGCCCAACCGTTTGGCGGTGGCGATGATGCGGCACGCGATTTCGCCGCGATTGGCGATCAAGATTTTTTGAAACACGGGGCGGCGCCTACATCCGAAACAGACCGAATTGCGTGGTGGCAATTGGGGCGTTGAGGGCAGCGGCGAGGCTGAGACCTAGGACGTCGCGGGTTTTGCGGGGGTCGATCAGGCCGTCGTCCCATAGGCGCGCCGATGCGTAGAGCGGGTGACTTTGCCGTTCAAACATCGCTAGGGTGGGGCGTTTGAACGCGGTTTCGGCGGCGGGCGACCAAGTGCCGCCGTCGCGCTCCATCGCATCGCGCTTGACCGTCGCCAGTACCCCCGCCGCTTGCTCTGCGCCCATGACGGCGATGCGCGCGTTGGGCCAAGTCCACAGAAATCGCGGCCCATAGGCGCGCCCGCACATGCCGTAGTTACCTGCCCCGTAGGAGGCCCCGACCAGAACCGTCACTTTCGGGACTGCGGTTGTTGCCACCGCGGTGACCAACTTGGCGCCGTGTTTAGCGATGCCTTCGGCTTCGTACTTTTGGCCAACCATAAAACCCGTGATGTTTTGCAGGAACACGAGCGGGGTTTTGCGTTGCGAGCAGAGCTGGACGAAGTGCGCGCCCTTGATCGCGGCGTCAGAAAACAGCACGCCATTATTGGCCACGATCCCTACAGGGATGCCCTTCACGTGGGCAAATCCACAGACCAAGGTCGGGCCGTAACGGGCCTTGAACTCGTCAAAGCGCGACCCATCGACGAGGCGCGCGATGACCTCGCGACTGTCGTAGGGGGTTTTGAGGTCGGCAGGCACCACCCCGAGCAGTTCGCCAGGATCGTAGAGGGGGTCTTCCGCGGCGCGCGTGTCGAGGGCGGCGGGCGCGCGCGGCGGGAGGTTGCCCACCACCTCCCTGGCGAGGGCCAAGGCCTGGTGGTCGTTGTTGGCGAGATAGTCGGCGACCCCAGAAAGACGGGTATGCACGTCACCGCCGCCCAAGTCTTCGGCGGACACGACTTCGCCCGTCGCGGCCTTGACCAGCGGTGGCCCCGCTAAAAAGATGGTGCCCTGATTTTTGACGATGATCGAGATGTCCGACATGGCGGGCACATAGGCCCCGCCCGCAGTGCAGGAGCCCATGACGACCGCGATCTGCGGGATCCCTTTGGCCGACATCTGGGCCTGATTGTAGAAGATGCGGCCAAAGTGATGTTCGTCGGGAAAGACCTCATCCTGATTGGGCAGGTTGGCGCCGCCAGAATCGACCAGGTACAGGCACGGCAGATGATTTTCCTCGGCGATGCGCTGGGCGCGCAGGTGCTTTTTCACCGTCAGGGGGTAGTAGGTGCCGCATTTGGCGGTGGCATCGTTGCAGATGACCATGACCTGATGGCCGCTGACCCTAGCGACGCCCGCAATCAAACCTGCGGCTGGGCAAGCGCCGTCGTAGCAGTCCCAGGCCGCGAACAGGCCCACCTCCAAAAAGGGCGAACCCGGATCCAGGAGCGCCGCGACCCGATCACGCGGCAGCAGCTTGCCCTTGGCCACATGCCGCGCCTTGGACGCCTCGCCGCCGCCGCCGACGCATACCCGTTCGGCCGCTTCGACGGCGCGGATGGCGGCCGCGTGAGCGGCTTGATTGGCGCGGAAGGTGTCCGATCTCACCGAGATTTGCGAGGACAGGACGGGCATTAGGCCATGGCGCCCATCAGTTCACGGCCAACGAGCATGCGCCGAATTTCGGAGGTGCCTGCGCCAATTTCCATGAGCTTGGCGTCGCGGAACAAGCGACTGACGGGTGTGTCGTTCATGAACCCCGCCCCGCCCATGGCCTGGACCGCTTGGTGGGCGACGACCATGGCCTCCTCCGAGGCGTAAAGGACGCACGCCGCCGCGTCCTGCCGGGTTCCTTCCCCCCGATCGCAGGCCTTGGCGACCTCGTAAACGTAGGCGCGCGCCGAGTTCATTTTGGTGTACATGTCGGCGATTTTGCCCTGCATGAGCTGGAAGGTGCCGATGCTTTGGCCAAACTGTTGGCGCGCGACCATGTAGGGCATGATGGTATCTAATACCAGCGGTCATTAAGAATGACCCTTATGTCCGCTGGTATAAGGGCCGCGACTGCGGCCCCCGTAGCGGCCCCGAGAATAGCGCGAAAGCGCCTCGGGGTAAAGCGAAGGCCCCGTCGGAGGCGAAACGCGAAGCGTTTCTGCCGTGAGACACAAAACGGCAAAAAAAGGGTCAACTTTTTTGGCCGTTGGTATAAGCACGCCGCCATGATCCCGCATCCAATCCCCGAGAGGACGACGCGCTCATAGTCTAGGCCCGACATGAGCACCTTGGCGCCGCCGCCGACCTGCCCCAGAACCTGGTGGGATGGCACCTCAACGTCGTCGAAAATCAATTCAACCGTATTGGATCCCCGCATACCGAGCTTGTCGAAATGGGCGGATTGGGTGAAACCTGGTGTATCCCGTTCCACCAAGAAGGCGGTCAGGCCCCGCGACCCCGCGTCGGGATTGGTCTTGGCATAGACGACGAGCGTGTTGGCTTCGCCGCCATTGGTAATCCAGTATTTGGTGCCGTTGAGGCGAAAGCCGTCGGCGCGCTGTTCCGCGCGCAGTTTCATGCCCACAACGTCCGAGCCTGCGCCAGCCTCCGACATGGCGAGGGCGCCGACGTGCTGGCCCGAAATCAACGGGGGCAAGTACTTCGCCCGCTGCGCGGCAGTGCCATTGAGGGCGATTTGATTGACGCAGAGATTGGAATGCGCGCCGTAGCTCAAGGCCACCGAGGCGCTGGCCCTTGCAATCTCCTCCAACGCCACCGTGTGCGCCAGATAGCCCAAGCCCGATCCCCCGTCGGCTTCGGGGACTGTAATGCCCAGCAGGCCAAGCGCGCCCATCTCTGCCCACAAGGCCTCGGGAAACCGATTGGTGGCGTCGATTTCTGCGGCCAAAGGCTTGACGCGCTCTTGGGCCCAGCGGTGGACCATGTCCCTTAGATCGTTGACCTCGCTGCCAAGGTCAAAGTTCATTGTCGCGAGAAACATAAATCTGCCTTTCTACTGCTCGTCGCATAGGTTGCGACGGGCGGAGTTGGTGTCGGTTTATGCGGGCGTCGGGCCAGCGAGGATTTCGACCATTTGGTCCCGCATCAGGAATTTCTGGGGCTTGCCCGTGATCGTCATGGGAATTTCCTTGACTAGTTGGATGTGCTTTGGAATTTTGTAGTGGGCGATTTGGCCCTGGCAAAATTGCTGGACGGCGGCTTCGCTCAGGGTCGTGTTCGGTTTGGGGATGATCCAGGCGCAGACTTCCTCGCCGTACTTTGCATCGGGGATGCCGAAGACCTGCACCTCCAGCACATCGGGATGGCGGAATAGATAGTCCTCGATTTCGCGGGGGTAGATATTTTCCCCGCCGCGGATGATCATGTCTTTGACACGCCCGACGATGGTGCAGAACCCCTCGGCGTCAAAGGTCGCAAGATCGCCCGTATGCATCCAACCGTCGATCAGGCTTTCGCGAGTCCGATCCTCCTCGCCCCAATAGCCCTTCATGACCGAATAGCCGCGGGTACAGAGCTGTCCTTCCGCCCCGACGGGCACCAGATTGCCTTGCTCATCGACGATCTTGACCTCAAGATGCGGGTGAACGCGCCCGACGGTGGCGCAGCGCTTGTCGATGGGATCGTTCACATAGCTTTGGAACGACACGGGCGATGTCTCGGTCATGCCGTAGCAGATCGTGACCTCCCGCATATTCATCTGACCGTTGACCCGTTCCATCACATCGATGGGGCAGGGCGCGCCGGCCATGATGCCCGTGCGCAGGGCGCTTAAGTCGCAGGGATTGCCGTCCATGGCTTGCAGCATGGCGACAAACATGGTCGGCACGCCGTAGACGGCGGTGCAACGTTCCTGGCTCAAGGCCTTTAGGGTGCTGACGGCGTCAAAGGCTTCGCCAGGGAACACCAGCGCGGCCCCCTTACTAACCGCGCCCAAGACCCCCATGACCATGCCAAAGCAATGGTAAAGCGGCACGGGAACGCACAGGCGGTCCTGGTCCGTGAGGGCGATGCGGTCGGTAACAAAGCGGGCGTTGTTGACGATGTTGTAGTGCGAGAGGGTCGCCCCCTTGGGCGCGCCCGTGGTGCCCGAGGTGAATTGGATATTGATCGCGTCGTCGGGACTGAGCGATTTGTCGATCATCTCAAGGCGCAGTTGCTGCGCGGGTCCGCCCAGGTCTAGGACCTGATCGAAGGAAAAGGCGCCAGGGCCTGGGTGCGGGTCCATGACCACGACGCTCTTCAATGTCGGCACCTTCGCGGCGTTCAGCCGGCCCGGCGCGCAGGTATCCAGCTCGGGCGCCAACTGCCGGATCATGTCCGCGTAGGCCGAGGCCTTGAACGACTTGGCCAGGACGAGGGCCTTGCAGCCGACCTTGTTGAGCGCGAATTCGACTTCAGCCAGGCGGTAAGCGGGATTGATGTTGACCAGGATCAGGCCAACCCGCGCCGTTGCGAATTGGGTCAGAACCCACTCGTAGCGGTTGGGCGACCAGATGCCGACGCGGTCCCCCCGTGTCAGTCCCAAGGCGAGTAAGCCGCACGCGAGCGCGTCGATGTCTCGATCAAACTCGCAGTAGCTGCGGCGTTCCCCCGTCTCGGTGAAGACGAGGGCGTCGCGGGGGCCATGGCGGGCCACCGCGGCGCGCATCAACTGCGGGATGGTTTGATAGGCAAGGGCGGGGCTTGTCGGTCCCTTGACGTACGACAGACCGTCGAGGGGGAGCCCCTGGGGCGTGTCGGGGTCGAGGGACGCGACACCGTGAATCTGGCTGGCTAGGCTCTCGGTCAAAATCGACATGAAGTCTCCTTACAGGGCGCGCCAGTCGCCGCTTTGCTCAAAGGCATGGGCCGCCTGGTAGATTTTCATTTCTTGATAGGGTCCGCCGACGAGCTGCAGGCCAATGGGCAAGCCTTCGATCAGGCCGCACGGCAGGCTCATGGCGGGCAATCCCCCATTGAACGGGGCCGTATTGGCGATCATTTCGAAGGCGCGTTGAACGTAAAGGCTCAAAGAGCAGTCCGCTGGCGGGATCTCTCGGGGTTTGTGCGGCATGGTGGGCATGAGCAGCAGGTCGACTTGGTTCAGCGCCGCGGTGTAGCGCGCATTGCATTTGCGCATGATGTTTTGCGCTTTGCCGTAGAACCGCCCACGGTACTGGGTTTGGAAATGTTCCCCAATGAACATGCAGGCCTTGAGCGGTGGGCTCAGTTCGTCGGCCCGGCTGCGCCACTGCGCCATGTGATCGATCATGGACGGCAAGAACAAGCCGCGGTAGTTGCTGCCCGCCGAATTGCCCCACATCATGCCGTCCATCAGCCCTTCATTGGTAATGGCCCCCCAGGCGTCGCCGGCGATCAAATGTTCGGGGATTGAAATGTCCTCAACTTGGGCGCCCAGCGTGCCAAATCGTTCCGCGGCGGCTCGAACTTTCTGGCTCACATCCTCTTCGCTGTTCGGATGCTCGAACCCTTCATTGAGCACGCCGATGCGCAACCCCTTGACGCCTTTGCCGAGCGCCTGGGTGTAGGCTTGGGTTTTGGGACTGTACTGGCGCGGATCAAGCCCGTCTTCCCCCGCCAGCACCTCCAGCAAGAGCGCATTGTCGGCCACCGTGTTGGTGACAGGGCCGACGTGATCGATGGTCATTTCGATCGGCATAATCCCCGTGTAGGGGACAAGCCCATGGGTCGCCTTCATCCCGTAGGTGCCGCAGCAGGATGAAGGCAGGCGGATCGAACCGCCCTGATCTCCGGCAATGGCCATATCGACCTCGCCCGCCGCGACCAGCGCCGCCGACCCGCTGGAGGACCCGCCCGCCATGTAGCCGCGTTTCCAGGGGTTATGCACGGGGCCTTTGGCGTTGGTATGCGACCCCCCAGACAGGCAGAAGTTCTCGCAATGGGCCTTGCCCGCGATCACCGCCCCTGCATCGAGCATGCGGGTGACGATCGTGGCGTCGATTTCGGGCGTGTACCCTTCCATGATCGACGAACCGTTCATCATGGGCACCCCAGCCAGGCAAATCGTATCCTTAAGCGCGATCCGCTTGCCCCGCAAAGGGCCGTCGGGCGCGCCAGCAACGTGGGTCTTGATGTACCAGGCATTCAGCCTGTTGTCCGACGGGTCCGGGAACTGGCCTGGATTGCGCGGGTATCGGACTTCGGGCAAATGGTCGGGCATCGCATCCAGGCGGTCGTAGGCTTGCATGGTCGGCTCGATAAGGTCCTGAAATTCCTGCAGGTCCTCATCGGACAGACTCATGCCAAAGCGTAGGGCCATGGTGCGCATCTGGGCCAGGGTCGGGCGTTTGATCGTCATAGATGTTACCGTTGAACGAAGGGGGGGTGACGCAGGTACCTCCGTCCCCTGCACGGCGGGCACGGGGTCGTGGCGCAGGCCAGACGGCGTGCGGGCCTCGGTTGGCCGCGGAGAAGGGCGCGCAGGCGGGACGGGTGGTGACGTGGCGGGGCGGGTCGAACGGGTAGCACCAAGGCCTAGGAAGGCGTCAACTTTGCTGGAATCGTGCAGATCGCTCTGGCTCAACTCGCCGGTAATTTGACCTCGCTCCAGGATCAGGACGCGGTCCGATAGGTCCGCGATAAAGTCGAAATTTTGCTCGACCAGCAGCAGGGTCAGGCCCCGCGTGTTGCGAAGCTTGAGGAGGGTTTCGGCCATCTCCTCAATGATGGACGGTTGAATGCCCTCGGTCGGCTCGTCGAGCAGCAAGACGTCGGGGGCGCCAACCAAGCAGCGGGCCAGCGCCAGCAATTGCTGCTCCCCGCCCGATAGCGCCGCGCCCTCTCGGTCCAGCAGCGTGCGCAAGCGCGGGAAGTCTTTCAGAACCGATTGGACGGCCTCGGTATCCGTGGTGCTTGCGTAGGGGTGCCAGGCAAAGAGCAGATTGTCCCGAACCGTGAGCTGGGGAAAGATGCCGCGCCCCTGGGGAACATAGCCCAGGCCGCGACGGGCCCGGTCATGGGGCGGACTGTGCGTCACCGTGTGGGCATGAAATCGAACGGTTCCTGCCGTGGGGGGTATGAAGCCCATGAGCGTTTTCAGGAGCGTCGATTTGCCCATGCCGTTGTGGCCTAGAATGCCGACAATTTCATCTTGGCCGATTGAAAAGTCCAGTCCATGAAGGACGGGCACTTTGCCATAACCAGCGCAGAGCCCCTGGACCTCAAAGGCAGGGTTGCGGTCGCTCACGCCTTTTTCCCCAAGTACACGTCGCGCACGGTGGGATCGGACAGGACGCGATCCACCTGATCCTCCATCAGGACGCGCCCGCGATGGAACACCGTGACCGTGGAGGCGAGGGAGCGGATGAACTGCATGTCGTGTTCGACAATGACCAGGGCGGCGGATCGGCTTAGGTCTAGGATCAGGGCGGCCATGCGTTCCATATCTTGGGCCGAGAGGCCCGCGGCAGGTTCATCCAACAGCACCAACCAAGGGTCCCCGACCGCGACCAGCCCCAGCTCGACCCGCTGGCGTTCCCCATGGGCCAATTGCCCCAATTCGGTTTTGGCGAGGGGGGCCAGGGCCAGCCAGTCGATCATGTCCGTCGCGCGGTCCGCGGCCTCGGCCTCGGGGAAGCAGCGTCGCGCCGCCATCCAGATGTTTTCGAAAACACTTAAGCCCTCGAGGACGTTGGGAACCTGGGTCTTGATGTCGACGCCGAGGGCGGCGATTTGGTGGGGAAGCCACTGCGTTGTTTCTTCCCCGCGCATAAAGACCTGGCCTTCGCTAGGCTGTTGCAGGCCGGCGACGCACTTAAAGAAGGTGGATTTGCCCGCGCCGTTCGGCCCAATCAGGCAGCGCAACTCCCGCGCTTGCAGCCGAAAGTCGATTCGGTCGGCAGCGACGAGGCCCCCGAACCGCATGGTTAGGCCCAGGGTTTCCAGAACGGGTTCAGGCACGGCGCGCGTTCGGGCGGCTGAAGCGCGCGCGATGGCGCTGGCGCGGGCGTCCGCGCGCCAAGGTTTGGGGCAGGCGCGCGATCGCAGGCACAAGGCCCTTGGGCAGAAACAGCACAAAGACGACCAAGATCAGCCCCATGATGATGGCGTTGTCGATCAGGCTTTGTTGGCCGAGCAAGAACTTTAAGTAGGCAAGGCCCGCGGCACCCACCATGGGGCCAAAGCGCGTCCCAAGCCCGCCGACGATGCACCAGATGATGATTTCCGCATTTTGCTGCAGGCTGAAGAGCCCTGGGGTCACGATCTCCCCCCAGTTGGCGAACAGCGCGCCCGCAAGGCCCGCGATAGCGGCCCCAATGGCAAATAGGGCCGTCTTGCGCGCGCGCACGTCATAGCCCATGAGGGCGACGCGGGTCTCATTTTCCCGAATGCCAACGGCGACCCGCCCAAAGGACGACCTGAGCAGCCAGGTCACAACAAAGAAGACCAGCAGCAGCGCCGCCGCGCAGACGTAGCAGAGCGCGTCGCCCCAGATAAGAACCTCGGGCCGCCCAGGAACGTTCAGGATGGGAAACCCTGGAATACCGTTGAACCCGCCCAGCCGCGCGCTGCCGATCAGGTACTGCGGGCCAGCGGTGGCATTCATAAACTTGAATAGGATCAGCGTAACCACGAGCGTGATGACACCCAAGTAGACATCGGCAAGGCGACCGTAGAACATGAGCGCGCCGAGCAGGGCGGCGAACACGCTCGGCACGGCAAGGGCGAGCAGCAGGGGGCCCGTACTCTCACCGAAGTTGATTGCCGCGATGGCGTAGGTATAGGCGCCGAGCCCGAAGAACGCGGCCTGGCCGAAGCACAGAATACCGCCAAACCCCCAAATGAGCCCCAGGCTCAGCCCCAGCATCGCGTAGATCAGCAAGACGGTTAAGGTGTAGGTGCTGACCAGCGTTGGCAGCAGCCAGACCGCGACCAGGGCGAGGACGAGGACAAGCAGATCCTGCTTGTTCCAAAGATGCGCCATCAGACCTTGCCCCTAAAAAATCGGCTTGTGATGCCTTGGGGAATCAGGCGCAGGATCAGCACTGCCGCAACCAAAATGGCGACCTCGCCCAACACAGGGGTCGAGGCGAAGGTCACAAGCTGGTTGATGGCGCCAAACGTGCTGGCGGCGCTGACAAGCCCCATAATCAGCGAGGGCCCGCCCGACACGACGGTAATGAAGGCCTCCGCCAGGTAGGCCGACCCCGAGGTCGGCACCAATCCGACCAGGGGAGCAAAAACCGCCCCCGCCAAACCCGTTAGGGCCGACCCGCAAAAGAAGGTTGCCATATAAACGCGATCGGGGCTGTAGCCGAGGGCCGCCGCCAGGTCCGCGCGTTGCATGGTCCCGCACGCGATCAGGCCCAGTCGCGTTGTCTTGAGCGTGGCGTAAAGGGCCAGCAGAACCAGGCAGGCCATAAAAATGATGAAGAAATTGTAGCCGTTGACCTGGTAGGCGCCGACGGCGAACCCGCGAATCGGCGTTGTGATGCTGGTCGTCGTATTGCCATAGACCAGGGTCACGACCCCAACCAACAGCAAGCTGAGCCCCCAGGTTGCCAGCATGGTATCGACCAGCCGCCCGTAGAGGTGGCGAATGATGAGGCGTTCGAGCACCAGACCCACGAGCCCAACTGTCAACGGGGCGACGATCAACATGGCGACAAAGACATTGAGGCCGAGGTTGACCGCCGTGATGGTCGCATAGCCTCCCAGCATCATGAACTCGCCGTGGGCAAAGTTGATGACCTTCATCATGCCAAAGACCACGGCCAAGCCAGCACTGACCAAGGCGAGGGACGCGATGGCGTAGAAAATTTCTACGAGTATTACGACGAATAGGTCCATTCAGGATTCCAAAATTGGGCGTACCTTGCCCCTGACCCCGCAGGATCGCGAAAAAGGGGGGCAGCTCGGGCGCTGCCCCCGCAATCCGAGGTCTAGGGGAGGGCTAGATCTCGATCTCGTACTGGGTATTGTCGTTGGGATTTGCCTGCAAATCGCAAACCGCCTGCGTGTCCGCGGGTTGGCGCTGCGGCAATGTTTCGATCAGCCGCATGCCCTGATTGTCGATTTCCATGAGATGAACATCAAGAACCGCATGATGGGTCTTGGGATCGACCGTGACTTTGCCCCCAGGACCGTCGATGGAGATGCCCGTTTCCAGTGCGGCGATCAGGGCGTCGCGGTCCAGCGACCCCGCCGCGCGCACGCCCGCCGCCCAGGTCAAGATGCCGTGGTACTGCGAGACGGCGATTTCGTGCATGCTCTGATCACCGTCAAAGGCCCTGGCCCAGGCATCCTTAAAGGCCCTGTTCTGCGGTGTCGCCAGCTCCTGACTGTAATTGTAGGCGATCATGATGCCGTTGCCTTCCTCGGGGGTCAGAACCTTGTGTTCATTGCCGACCCCAAGGGTCGTTGAGGCCAGGGGGATCTTGTCCTTCATGCCCGCAGCGGCCCATTGCCGAAAGAACGACAGATGCGCGCCGCCGACGAGCGGGGCGATGACGAGATCGGGCCCGACCGATTGAATCTTGGCGATGGTCGAGCCGAAGTCAGAAACGTCGAGGGGGAAGAAGTCGAGGCCGACGGTCTCACCGCCCTCATCGGCGACAAACTTCTGAATCCAGTTCGCGGTAATTTGACCGTAGTTGTAGTCCGCGGCCAAAATGTAAACCCGCTTGCCCGCCTGCCCCATGGCATAGGGCACCAGCGCCGCCACCTGCTGTGCAGGCGTGACGCCATTGATGAAGATATTGCGGTCGCACACCCCGCCTTCGTACAAGACATTGTAAAAATACAGCGTCTGGGACCGGCGCAGGGTCTGGCGGATGGCCTCGCGCGAGGCGGAAAGAATACCGCCATGAACCACATCGACCTGGTCTTGGCGGGTCAGCTGCTGGGCGTATTGGCTATAGAGCGCCATATCCGATTGCGTGTCGTAGGCCCGAACCTCGACTTGCTTGCCCAGCAAGCCGCCGCCCTCGTTGATCTGGGCCACCGCCAACCGCAAGGCTTTGTCCATGGGCTTTCCGTAGGCATCGAAGGGGCCAGAGGTGTCGAGGACGGACCCCAATTTGATGGTATCGGCGGCGACGGCAAAGCGCGGCATCATCAGGGCACCGCCGAGGGCCGCGCCTGCGGTCAGTAGGTGGCGTCGATTGAGTTTGGATTGATTGAATGTCATGGATCTATTCTCCGCGTGTGGCCTCCTCGCCACTTTTGGTGTGGGTCGTGTCGCTATTTCTTTGGATCCTTGGCAGGATCCTTTGCCTTGACACGGTTGGCATAGTCGGCCGTGCGGCCAGCGAGGTTGGCGTCAAAATCGAGACCGATTTCCTCGCCCATCTGTTTCATGGCCGGCAGTCGCACGGCCATGCCCAGAATTTGGTCCATGGCAGAGCCAAAGGCACCGTCGACCCCTGCCTCGCCCTTGTCGGTGCCGCCGCCGATCCCGCTGATCTGATTGATTTTGATCGAATCGATCTTTTCGACAGGTTTCATCATCTGCGTCATGATTTCGGGCATGCGATCGAGCTTGCGTTCCTCCAGACGCATCGCGATCAGGGCTGGGTCCATGGAATTTTCGGCCGCAATCATGGCGATGCGCGCCTTGGCCTCGGCTTCCGCCTTGGCCAGCTCGGCTTTGGCGAGGCGTTGTTTGGCCTCCGCTTCGGCTTGGGTCTTGGTGGCCAAGGTGTCGGCGTCGCTCTTGGCTTGCAAGTCGCTCAAGTTTAGGTCTTTTTGCAGGCGGGCCTGGGCGGTTTCGTGTTCGCGCTTGGCGATCGCTAGGTCCTTTTGCGCTTGCACCTCCTCAGCTGCGAGCAGGACCTGGACCCGCGCCGATTCTTCGGCGGCCTTGGTCTTGAATTCGGCGGTGCGCAGTTTGGTCAGATGCGCTTCGTTCTCAATCTTGACCTCTTCGAGGCCTCGAATGGCGCTCATTTCGGACCGGCGCAATTCTTCATCGTGGGTCACCTGCGCGGCTTTAATTTGCTGTTCGGCATCGATGCGGGCGCGTTCGCTCTCCAGGTCCGCGCTCGATTTGGCCTTAGCGGTTTTGGCACGCGTTTCCGCTTCCAAGCGGTCGAGGGCTTCCTGATTGGCAATCGACGCGGCCCGTTCCGTGCGCTCAATTTCCAGTTGCCGCTGATGCTTGGCGAGGCCACTTTCGCGGACCGCAATCTCGGTTTCGGTTTCGATGCGGACACGCTCGCGCCGCTCCTGGGCGATCAGTTCGGCGTGTTTGCGCATGCCTTGCGCGTCGAAGGCATTGCGCTCATCGAATTGCGACAGGTCGGCTTGGTCGATACGGATAATCGAAACCGAGATCAGGCGCAGCCCTAGGGGCGCCACCTTCGCGGCGATGGCACCTTGAATCTCTTCGGTCAGGGTCGCGCGGTCCAGGTGCAAATCGGCGAGCGATTTGGCCGCGATCGCATTTTGCATGGCGGCGATTAGGGGGCCGCGAACGATGTCCTCGATACCGTCGCTGCCGCGCTCGACCCGCCGGCCCAAAGACTGCGCGGCGGCGGCGACACCCTCAGGGGAGGGGAGGACCTGAAATTCAAACTCCATCTCCATATCGGCCCGGAGTTGATCGGCGGTCAGCAGGGCTTCCCTGCCGACCCGGGCAACGGCGATTGCGATGGCGCTCATGTTGACGCGCTGAATTTGATGCACGATGGGCAGGCACAGCGCGCCACCGCTCAAAACCACGCTTTGACCCCCGAAACCTGTGCGGACCAGCGCCGCGTTCAGCGTCGCCTTGACGTAGAACCGTTGCAAGAACCAGATCGCGATCAGCACCAAAGCGCCTGCGACCAAGAGCAAAATTATCCAATCCAAGGGGATCCTCCCTGATCTGACTCCATCGTGTCGGCCCGCGTTGCGCGGCCCGTGCGTTCAAGTCAGAGCATGGAGGATTTTAATTTCCTTTTCAAGCATTTTATTTTCCGATTCAAGTAATAATCTATAAGGACTTGAATCTTATAGCTTTTTGACGATGTCAAACAGCACACCATTGGCTTTTGCCAGGTAAATCGGGCGGTCGCTGCCGCTGTTGGCTTCCTCGCGTCGGATGCTGGCATAGGGCACGTGCGGCCAAATTAGGGAGTTGTGCCGCCACCAGTCGTGGGAGTGCGCCGCCAGCAGACCCGCGAGAAACTGCACCCCTTCGTAAGTTGACTGGCCGAGAGCGTTCAAAACGGGCGCGTGTTCGCCGTGCAAGCTATGGTACTTTTCCTTGAAGGCACCATTCGCGGCGGTCCGGGCGGTTCCGAAGTAGGACGCTGCAGAATAGAGCCCGATTAGGTTTTCAGCGCCCGAGGCCAAGAGTCCGTTCTCTTCAATGGCGCAGGAAAATCGCAGCATGCGCGCGTGCAGAAGCACCTCACCGAAGGCCTGGTTGAAGGTCACGGCATCTTGCCCGACCAGCGAGATCAGAACTGCGTCCGCGTCGCTCGTCGCCAAGGCCGCAACGAGGTTGTCCATGTCCCCCATGCCAAAGGGCAGGTAGCGCTCAAAGACAATTCGCGCGCCGAGCGCGCCCAGCTTGCGCTTGGCAAAATCGTTCGACGCACGCGGCCACACATAGTCGTTGCCGATCAGCGCCCATTTCTTGATCTTCCGCTCGTGCGTAAAATGATCCAGTGCGGGTCCCAGCTGACGCTCGGGGGTATCGCCAATGGCGAAGATTCCGTTGGTGCGCTCGCCGCCTTCGTAAAGCGGGGTATAGATGTAGGGGACGCGTTGCTTGACGATTTTGCTCAAACTTTGCCGGACCGCGCTGATGTGCATGCCGACGATGGCGTCGATCACGTTCTGGTCGATCAAGGCATGGATGACTTCCTCGTCGGGGGTCGGCGCTTCTAGGGCCGAGTCGATCATCAATAGCTCGACGGGTCGGCCATCGATGCCATCGCCGCCGTTGAGCTCGGCCACGGCGACCTGGGCGCTTGAAATGCACGAGGGACCCCATAGCCCTGCGGAACCGCACATGGGGATCAGCAGGCCGATGCGAAAGGCGGCCCCAGGCACTGCCCAGCGATCGTCCGTCAAATCCCCAAGCTCACTGAGCGGCATCAGGGTTGCAGTTGGCGCTGGTTGCCCAACTTGGCGGTTGACGGCCCCAATCATAGACGGTTTTTCGTTGAAAATAATTTCCAAGTCAAATAGTTTCGTGTTGAACGTAAAGGATCCATGTTCCAATGAAGACCCCGCATCCCGTCCAGTCCTACCTGTCCTACTCGTTGGCAACGGCCCATCGCAAAGTCCATATCTCCCTGACCCGGCGCCTGAAACAGTTCGGCGTGCAGGTGGAGGCCTGGCGGGTCATGGAAATCTTGGAAGCGGGCGAGTCGCACACCATGGGCGATTTGGCCGACCTTGTCCTTATGAACCCACCGACGCTGACCAAGCTGGTCGATCGCATGGTCGCCGACGGTCTCGTCCACCGCCGCGTGTTGGCCGCTGACCACCGCAAGATCAATTTGGACATCACCTCGCTCGGCCGCAAGCGCATCGACCAGGTCCGCGCCGAGGCCCGCCACGAAGAAGCACAAATCGCGGAAAAGATCGGTGCCCAACGCGCCGACCTGCTCAAGACCATTCTCATAGAATTGGGCGCAGCCGATACGGCTTATCCCAACGGCGAAAAAAGTTGACACTTTTTTAGCCGTTTTGTGTCTCACGGCAGAAACGCTTCGCGTTTCGCCTCCGACGGGGCCTTCGCTTATACCCCGAGGCGCTTTCGCGCTATTCTCGGGGCCGCTACGGGGGCCGCAGTCGCGGCCCTTATACCAGCGACCATTAGAGTCATTCTCATTCGCCGCTGGTATTATGCCAGTGGAGAAATTGAATGACCCTTGTCTGGTCGAGGAGCGCGCCCCGCATGCGTCGAGGTTTGGGACTCGAATTTGGATGAATGGATGCGTCGGTTAAGGTTTCCGCTTTTCACGGAAACTCGTGGTACCCCTGGCCGGACTCGAACCAGCACTCCTCTCGGAAATGGATTTTGAATCCATCGCGTCTACCAATTTCGCCACAGGGGCAGCGTTGCGCGAGCCTTAGGGGCTTCCTGGCAAGACGTCAATTCTCAACAGGACCCAAAGCGCAACTGGGCCGACGCGATGAGGACTCGGTCGTCACCATACTCAAGCCGAATCCAGTTCTGGTCCAGGCTGATCGCATCGGCCTTTAATTGACCCGAGATCGGGTCCTCGCGCTGGAGGGAGGCGGCGTCGAACGCGGCGGCCTTTTTGGGTAGGCAAACGGTTCGGGCGCGATCAAACTCAATCAGGCGCGCGTCGCGTGGCGGCTCCTGCCCTTGCGCAGACAAGGTGCCAGCTAAACTGGTAAGTAGCGTCAATCCGATGCACTTTCGCATGGCTGAACCTCGACATGTTCGGCTCTGGCGAAGAAGAATTCGTCCTCGAACTCAATTTCGACCAGGCTTTGATCGAATGTTATGGCCCATATAAACGTGTCGACGGCACCTTCAACCCTAAGATCGACCCCCTGTTCGGGATCGCGGGCGATCTCTGCCCCTTCGATGAGGCACGCTGGCAGAGGATCGTCGAGCTCGAGGATCGAGAGGGACGCCTTGGACCCTGACCCTTTGTCCGCAGAAGGGGGGGGCTTGGATCCCGAGCCTTTGCCCGACGCCATGAGAGGCACCAGGGCCGCAAGGCAGGACAGCAGGAGCGTGCGCAAACTGAACATGGTCACCCTATACAGAGGGACGCCTGCAGAGGCCACCAGTGCCGCCACGAATGTCAGAGTTGTGAAGGGACCCCCGTTTTGATAGGCGAACCCCATGGCACCGCAGCGACCCCTATGGCCAAATTTGCCTGGTCTCGCGCAGCTTTGGGACAGTGACCTGGGGGTAGGCCACGAACGGGCAAAAGCCCGTGCCTTTGAACGCGTGGCCCCGAGCCAGGTTCCCGCCCGGCCCAAAGCCCTCCTGATCGGTGCCGCCTCAACCCAGGTTCTAGACGCGGTGCAGGCGTTGCGGCCCTCAAGTTTCATTATCGCCTATCCGCCAGCTTTGGGCGGACGGTTGGGCGACCATCCCGCGCTGGTTATGGATACGGACTTGCCGCCCTTTTCTCGCGCCCACTTTGATCTGGTGGTTTTGAGTTATGCGCTCGAATACCGACGCACGCCCCTGGCGCTCTTGTCGCTCACTTACGAAATCCTCCAGCCCCAAGGTCGCCTTGCCGTCTTTACACCGCACCCCTGGGGCACGGAAGCGGTCATGGCAGGCGACGGGCGCCGATACTGGGGTTGGCAGGTGCGCACCTTGCTGCGCCAATCGGCGTTTCATGTGCGCGGCCAGCAAACGATCCGCCTTCAGCGCGGACGCCCCACGAGCAATTTTCATCTGGCCCAACCCCAAGTTCCCCCGCGACCCGGCAATCGCCTGTCGATCACCACGCCACTCATGGAATTTTGGCGTTCGCGGCAGCGTGGCGGCATTGCGGCCGCCAAGTTTTCCAGGCAAGGGCGCAGGCATGAACCCGACTGAACTCGCGACCCTTCGCGACCAAATCGATCGCTTGGACACGCAGATCCATGATTTGCTGATGGCGCGATTCGACGTGACGGCGCAAGTCGCGGCGGCCAAAGGCGCGCAAACGGACCCGAGCCTGATCCCGCGCCCAGCGCGAGAGCGCGCCATTGTCGAGCGGTTGCGAGGGCGCAACCAGGGCGCGCTGCCGCCGCGTTCATTGACGAGAATCTGGAAGGAACTCATGGGCGCGGCCTGCACGCAGCAAGGCGACTTTCGCATCGGCGTTGTCGCGGAACCTTTCAGCGCCTTGGCCCAGGGCGCGCGCGAACACTTCGGCACTGCGGTCCCGCTCGAGTTCGGCAGTGAGAGCGATTTGGTCGCGAAGCTTCGGGCGCGCGGTCTAGCGCTCTTGGTGCTCGATTTGCCTCATACGATTCCCAGCCGCCTGTTCGCCGTTGGTGACCTGCGCCACGACGGCGAGGTTCTCGGGCGTCTTGTGTCGATTCATAAGCTCGAGGTTTAGGGGTGTCCTTGTTTCAGACCATCACCCTCGTTGGGGCGGGTCTGATTGGCGCGTCACTGGCCTACAATATTCGCCACCATCGCCTTGGGCAGCGGCTGCGGGTTGTGGAAGCAAGCGAAGATCGCTGCGACGAGGTCCTGGCGCTGGGCCTAGCCCACGAGGCGACAACCGACCTGCGGGCTGGGGTGGTGGGGGCCGATTTGATCATTCTCTGCACCCCCGTAGGCACGTACGCGCACTTGGCAGCGGCCATGGGCGCGGAGTTGACGCCTGGTACCCTCGTCAGCGACGTGGGCTCGGTCAAGGCCCAAGTCATGGCCGACGTGAGGCCGCACTTGCCCGCGGGCGTTCACTTTATTCCAGGGCACCCCATCGCGGGAACGGAGAAGTCGGGACCTGCCGCAGGGTTTCGTCAACTCTTTGAAAATCGCTGGGTGATCCTGACCCCGCCCGCAGGCGCGGACGCTCAGGCGGTGACTTCTCTGCGCGCGCTGTGGGAGGCGTGCGGGGCCAAGGTCGCGCAGATGGACGCGCGGGCCCACGACATGGTCCTGGCCATGACCTCGCATCTGCCCCATCTGATCGCCTATTCCATCGTCGATACGGCAGCTAAGTTGGAAGGCAGCCTGAAATCTGAAGTCATTAAATACTCGGCCTCAGGGTTTCGGGACTTTACCAGGATTGCAGGGTCCGATCCGACCATGTGGCGCGATATTTTTCTCAGCAATAGGTCCGCTGTTTTGGCGGTGCTGGAGCAGTTCAGCGGCGATTTGGCGAACCTGAAAAGCGCCATCGAGCGCGGCGACGCCGAGACCCTCTTCGACGTGTTCACCGAGACCCGCAGCATTCGCCGCCAAGTCGTGGAACAAGGCCAAGCGGGAACGTTCGACCCGCGCGAACCCAGCCAGCGCGAGCCAGAGACTCAAACGCTTGCGCTGTATGGGGGTGATACCAGCGGCGATTAAGAATGGCTCTTATATTCGCTGGTATAAGGGCCGCGACTGCGGCCCCCGCAGCGGCCCCGAGAATAGCGCGAAAGCGCCTCGGGGTATAAGCGGAGGCCCCGTCGGAGGCGAAACGCGAAGCGTTTCTGCCGTGAGACACAAAACGGCCCAAAAAGTGTCAACTTTTTTGGCCGTTGGAATTAGAGCTGGCCAGCTTGGCGGATCGCGTCGGTAAACCGAGCGTCGCCGATTTCCACGCATTTGCTGAAGAGGCCCGCGTCTTGGACCTGTCCGTTGCTGAGGGTTTTGGTCCAGGTAAAACCTTGCCCCGCAAAGCTTAGGCGGTGGTGGAGCGCGCCGTCGCGCACCTCAATGTCGATATAGGAGTTTTCGTTGGGGGCCAGCGGTGCAAAGGGCGCGCGGTACAACTCCCCCCTAAGATCGGTCCCGTCGCCAGCAAAGGCAAAGCCGATGGTCGGGTCGGCGAAGGGGACCGACAGGCCCCAGCCGTCTTCGGCGATCACGAACAGGTCTTCATCGGCGGTGCAGCGCCCCTCTGGCGCGTAAATCCCCGTCTTACCCGCGATCAAGCGCGCGTGCTGCGCGCTGGCGCCCAGGCCGTCGAAGCACCGCACATAGGTCGAGGTGGCGTCACCGCGCGTTCGGGTGATCTGCGTCGCCTCGAACACCCAAGTGCCGACGGCGCCCGATAGGCGCGCGCCCAGGTTGGGATCATCGGATTGCAAGGTCATGACAACTTGGTCGTCGGATTCGACCAGGTCCAGGTTGGCCCGAATCGCCGTCGGCACCTCATCGCCCAAGACCCCTTTCATGATCGGTTCCAACAGCGGAAACGACAGGTCGGGAAAGTGGAACGCCATGCGCGCGCCGCGTGCCGTGCGTTCAATGGCGCCGTCATAGAGCACGGACACAAAAAAATTCCCCGATAGAGCCACCCGATCCCCGCTCACCTGCCGCTGGTCCGGATAGTTGACGCGGATGTCGAGGCCTGGGTCGGCAATGAGGATGTCGGTCGGGGTAATGATCATCCGCCGCGCCTCAAGCTCGCAACTGTCGTCGAGCCCATAGACCCCGTACATGAGTTCGGGCAAAATCGATTGCGCCTGCGCGACGGCTCCCGTGAGGAACAGGGCGAGACAGGAGGCAGAGATGCGAAGCATGATCGGTTTCCCACAACATAAGCCGAAAGTTCAAGTCAGCCTGGGAAGGGGCTTAGGTCAAAACTAGGCAAAAAAAAAGGGGCCGTGGCCCCTTTCAAAGTTGATGTGGTTTATGCGCGTGCGCCGAGAGCGTTGGGCATGCGCCTTAAGCAAACGGGCGGGCCAACGACCTAAGCTTCAAACTGTTCGGACACCCAAGACCAGTTGACCAATTGATCCAAGACATCTGTGATGTGGTCGGGGCGACGGTTTTGGTAGTCGAGGTAGTAGGCATGTTCCCACACATCGATGCCAACCAGCGCCACCTTGCCGTGCATGGCGGGGTTCTCGCCGCCAGGGGTGCCCAGGAGGGATAGGGTGCCGCCGTCGTTCACCAACCAGGCCCAGCCCGAGCCGAAGACACCCACGCCCGTTTGGACCATTTGCGCCTTCATGGCGTCGAACCCGCCGAAGGCCGCGTCGATGGCGTCGGCCAGTTTGCCCGCTGGGGCCTTCGCGCCGCCTGGGGTCATTTGATTCCAGTACAGGATATGGTTCCAGGCCTGCCCCGCATTGTTGATCAGGGCCTGCTCGCCTTTTTTGTAGGCCTCGACCATCACATCGGCCAGGGCCATGTCGGCGTAGGCTGTGCCCGCAACGATCGGGTTCATCTTGTCAAAGTAGGTTTTGTGGTGCTTGCCGTGGTGCAGCCCAACGGTCTGCGCGCCGATCACGGGCGCGAGGGCGTCCTCTGCGTAGGGAAGGGCGGGGAGGGTGAACGCATCAGCCATAGGTGGCCTCCTTCTGATTTGGTTATATCCGATAACTAAGCGGCGGATGGCCCGTGTTCAAGCCATGCGCGAAGACGAATCCGCGCTTGGTCCGTTAGCCAGACTTTGCGGTCGCGCCCGCGGAGCTTTCGAGCCTTGCCCTGGGCGGTGGTCTGCACGGGCGGGGGCGGGAACAGGCCGAAATTGACGTTCATGGGTTGATAGGTGTCAGGGTTGGCGCCGCCCGTGACATGGGCGAGCAGCGCTCCCAGCGCCGTTTCCTT
Organism: Alphaproteobacteria bacterium; assembly: GCA_965229645.1. GTDB lineage: Bacteria > Pseudomonadota > Alphaproteobacteria > UBA7985 > UBA7985 > CAXQZM01. The sequence goes on along the minus strand of OZ245893.1, from coordinate 922,941 downwards.
GGGAGGGGACGGAAAATCCTGGCCCAGGATTTCCGCCGCAGCCATGCGCCCAGCGATCAGGCCAAGGGCGGCGCTTTCGACATAACCTTCGACGCCCGTAATCTGCCCAGCAAAGCGCAAGTTGGGTTGGGCGCGCAGGCGCAAGCGTTCGTCTAAGAGGCGCGGGGCGTTTAGGAAAGTATTGCGATGAATCCCGCCCAAGCGCGCGAAAGTGGCATTTTCAAGGCCTGGGATCAGGCGCAAAACCTCCGCTTGTTCGCCGTATTTGAGTTTGGTTTGAAACCCGACGAGATTGTATAGGGTCCCCAGCCGATTATCCTGGCGTAACTGCACCACCGCATGGGGTTTGTGACCCGAGGGCGGGGTGAGGCCGACAGGTTTCATGGGACCCCAACGCAAGGTGTCGCGGCCGCGCGCCGCCATCACCTCGATGGGCAAGCATCCCTCAAAGTAGGGCGTGTCCTTCTCCCAGTCTTTGAACTCGCCCGTGTCCGCGCTCAAAAGGGCGTCGAGGAACCGATCGTACTGAGCCTCACTTAGCGGGCAGTTCAAATAGTCCTTGCCCGTGCCGCCCGGCCCAGGTTTGTCGTAACGCGACTGGAACCACGCCTGGTCCATATCGACCGAGTCCAAATGCACGATGGGCGCGATGGCATCAAAAAAGGCCAGCGCGGTTTCGCCCGTCAGGGCCAAGAGGGCCTGGCTCAAGTCCGGCGAGGTCAGTGGACCAGTGGCGATCAGGGTCGGCGTGTCGGTTGGGAGATCGCGAACCTCGCCAATCTGGATGTCGATGAGGTCATGGGCGTCGAGCTTGGCTTTGACAGCGGCGCTGAACAGATCGCGATCAACGGCCAGTGCGGCACCAGCGGGAACCTGCGCCTGATCGGCGGCGGCCATGATCAGCCCGCCCAAGGTGCGCATTTCCTGGTGCAGCAAGCCAACAGCGTTGGCCGCCGCATCGTCTGACCGAAATGAGTTGGAACAGACCAGTTCGGCGGGCAGGGCGGTCTGGTGCGCGGGCGTCGTGCGCAAAGGCCGCATTTCGTGCAGCACCACGGCCACCCCGCAATTTGCCGCCTGCCAAGCGGCCTCCGATCCCGCCAAGCCAGCGCCGATGACATGAAGCTGTTGCATAGGGGACGCCTAGGAGTGCCCCCGATAAAGGGCAAGCGTCTCGGCGCTAAGGCCGCTGGTATTCCGCTCAAACCCTTGTACTAGCGCAAGCGCGGGCAACTTGAAGAGCGCGGGCAAGACAGCGTAGCCAAGGGCGATGGCTGCGGTGGCGCTAGGGACCTGCGCATGCGCGGCCAATCCCGCCTGAAATCCAGCGGCGTCAATGAAGGTGAGGGCCAAACCAGCGCCGAGGGCCGTTGCCAGGTTGATGGTGACGGACCAGAGCGCATAGTGGGTCGCCGCGCGATCCTTGCCTGTGCGCTGCCTGTCTTCGTCGGCGAGGTCGGCTTGCATGGCTTGGGGCAAAGTGAACTCGGCCCCCAGGCACGCCCCTGTGACAAGGGCGGAGGCAAAGAACAGGGGCCATGTTTCAGGCCCTAAGAACAGGGCCGGGACTTGGGCTAGCGTCGAGATTAAGATGGCGCCTTGCCAGGCGCGCCCGCGCCCGAGTCGATTGCCTACGTAGGTCCACAAGGGGATGCAGGCCATGGCGGCCAAAAAGTACAGCAGCAAAGGCGCGCCAGGGTCGATCTGTAGGACGTGGGCGAAGTAGAACAGGGTCAAGGTTAAGGGCAGGGTGTTGCCAAGGGCGTTGAGTGCGTACGCCAAGGCGAATCGGCGGATGCGAGAGTCTGCAAAGGGCAGTCGCAAGGCATCAAAGGGCGCACCGCGATGGGACAGACCGGGGGCCAGGGGTCCTTGCGCGCATTCCTGCACCAAAAAAATAGCAGGGGCGAGGGTGAGGGGGATCGCAACCAAGGCAAGGACGGCAAGGACCCGTAGTTCCCGCTCCGCGGTATCGGCAAATTGGGGCGCGCCCAAGGCAACGAGGGTGCCCGCAAGCAGGGCCAGCTGCCCAAAACCTGCCAGGCGCGTGCGCGCCGCATAGTCCTTGGTCAGGTCCGCCGTCCAGGCGGTATAGGGCACTTGGATCAGCGCTGCGCCCAAGTAGAAGATCGAGATCCACGTGAAGAGGTAGAGAGCGCCAACGTCGCCAGCAGGCTGCAACAAGGGCCAGAGGCTGAGGCCGCAAAGCAGGCCACCCAAAATAAGGTAGGGCTTGCGACGTCCCAAGGGGCTGCGTGTTTGGTCCGAGATCCAACCGATCAGGGGGTCGGTTAGCGCGTCCAAAACCCGCGACGCGCCCAGCACCAAACCCACGCTGCCCGCGGCCAGGCCGACGTGGTCCACGTAGAATTTCTGCAAGGTGATGTAGGTGGGGATCGCCGTCAAAGCCATGAAGAACCCTGGTGCGGCAAAGCCAAGGTAGGTGCGGGCCGACAGGGACATGCCCTAAAATCCCAAGGCCAATCCGTCCTTGCGCGGGTCGGTGCCGCCGATCATGAACCCATCGCGGACCTGGATCACCTGGCTGCCGCCTAGGGGCTCGTGGGTGACTTTGACGAGGCCGAGGCGGGCTTCGAGTTCGCGAACAAGGTCCTGGGGTACCGTGGCCTCGACCTCGACGAATCCCTCGGGATTGGCAAACCAGCGCGGCAAGTCTTGGGCGGCTTGCGGGCTGAGGCCGCAATCTTGCATGGCGGTCATGACATGCACTTGCCCCTGGGGCTGATAGTGCGCGCCCATGACGCCGAATACCGTATCGACGCGGTCGTTGCGGAGGGCGAGGGCGGGAATGATGGTATGCATGGGACGCTTGGCGGGGCCGTAAGCGTTGGGATGGGTTGGGTCGGCGGAAAAAGACTGACCGCGCGAGTGCAACAAAATGCCCGTTCCTGGCACAACATGCGTTGACCCAAAGGCGTTGAAGAGGGAGTTGATCAGGGAGACGCTCAGTCCGCTGGCATCGCGGGCGGCGACATAGACCGTGTCGCGATGCGGGGGCGTGTAGGGGGCCGCATAAAGCGGCGTGTGCGCCTTGATCTGCGCCGCGACCTGATCGACCAGCTTGGTTACATGGTCGATGTGGAGACTCGCTTCTGCAAGCCCTTTGGACGACTCGGGATCGGCAATGGCGGCGTCGCGTACTTCGTAGCCAACGCTCACCGCGCGAAGTTGCCATTCGACTCGATCGGGATCAAAGGGCTGCGAAGCTGTCAGCAACCCCCGAGTCTTCGCCTGATCCAAAATCGCAAAAGCCAGCAAAGCCACCAAACCTTGACCGTTGGGCGGGCACTCAAAAATTTCCAAGTGCCCGTAGGGAACGCTGATCGGTTGGACCCAATCGCCCTGGTGCGCGGCGAAATCCTGCGCGCTGTGCTTGCCGCCCAAGGCACGACAATGGGCAAGCATGGCTGCTGCTAACTCGCCCTTGTAAAAGGCATCAGATCCTTGTTCGGCCAGGGTTTTCAGTGTTTGGGCCAACTCGGGCAAGCGCCATCGGGTGCCAGGTTCGGGACTCGACCCATCGTCGTGCAAGTAGACCCGACTCGCGGTGGCGCTCATCCGCAAATCAGGCGCTGCGAGGGCCCAATCGTGCGCGACTCGCTCATGGACTGCGAATCCCTGATCGGCGTAAGCAATGGCATCTGTGAAAAGGCTGGCCCAGGGCAAGGCACCGAAACGTCGATGGAGCTGAGCCCAAGCATCGACAGCACCTGGAATCGTGAGCGCCGCAGCGTCTCGCGAGCCAATCGACGGCCCCTCAATGTCCGAAAGGCAAGCCCCACGGGCACTTGACCCCGATCCGTTGAACGCACGGACGGATTGGATGTCTTTGGCAATGAGGCAAAAGCAATCCCCACCAAGGCCCGTCATGGCGGGGTCGACGACGCCCTGCACGATGACCGCCGTTAGGGCCGCATCGAAGGCATTTCCACCCTTCGACAAGGACCGAAGGCCTGCGGCAGACGCAACGGGGTGCGATGCACAAAGCATCGCCTCTCCAGCGATCACATGCGATCGCTGAAGTTTCTGGAAATCCTGGCGCATACCCCCTAAAAGGTATTAGGGGGAAGTAGATCGCAACTCAAAATGACGGGCCACGCCGAAGCATGGCAATCAATTTGATTAGCGATCCTGATCGACGCGCTTGATCAGGCCGATTCCTGCCAACTGGTCGTCGGTCAGGACTTGCCCGTATTCATTGCGACAATCCAAGATCTCTTGCTGGCTACCGCTTCCAGCCAATTCACAATCGACTGGTCCCAGTCGCGTTTCGAGATGCAAGGCAAATCGAACAACGCTCAAGGAGTGCGTTATTCCCGCCATCGCCGACTGGGCAGACGCGGGGCCAGACACGAGGAGTGCCAGGGAAACAAGGGGAGTGAGTAGTAAAGAACGCATAACCCCAATAATACCTTGAGAGTTACAGTTGTCAAGGTACGTTTTTTGGCTTTTCGAAACGAAACGTATCAGAGTTGCCTGAAACGGGCCTAAAACGTTGGTATGTCTAACAAAGTCTTGAGTTTTCGCAACGATTGGTTCAAGGTTAAAGTTATAGAAACGCGGCAATAGCCTACCCAAAAAGCAGTCCAATTGGCATCTATACCAGCGACGATTGAGGATGACTCCTATGCCCGCTGGCTTTAGGGCAGCGGCTGCGGCCCCCGCAGCGGCCCCAGAATCGCTAAGAATGCGCCTCGGGGCATGAGCGAAGGCCCCTTGGAGGTGAAACGCAAAGCGTTTCTGCCGTGAGACACAAAACGGTCATAAGAATGTCAATTTTTGTGACAGTTGGTACTAGAGAGAGACTCAATATGACCAAACGCATCAGCTTGCTCGTCGTAGATGATGACAATGAGATCCGCAACCTGCTGGCCCAATCGCTCGAGATGGAGGGGTACGAGGTCGATTCGGCCCCAGACGCGAGCGTCATGATGCAAAAGTTGTCGATGCGATCGTTCGATTTGATCATCATGGATCTCATGATGCCTGGCGAAGACGGGATTAGCGCCACACGGCGATTGCGGGCCACCAGCGACACGCCGATCATCATGTTGACCGCCAAAGGGGAGGACATCGATCGTATCCTTGGCCTGGAAATGGGCGCGGACGACTATGTTACCAAGCCCTTCAACACGCGCGAGCTCGTGGCCCGCATTCGCGCCGTTTTGCGACGCGGAACCATGGAAGAGACCGAAAAGATCACCAGCACGGAAGTCCTGGTCTTCGACCGCTGGTACGTGAATCTGGTACGGCGCGAACTTTGCGACGTCGACGGCAAGGTGCGAGAACTGACGTCGGGAGAGTTCGACCTGTTGAAAATTTTCGTGCAAGCGCCAGGGACAGTGCTGTCGCGGGAGGCCCTGGTTCGTGAGACCAAGGATCGGAATTTGCACGCATTCGACCGATCCATCGATATTCAGATTAGCCGTTTGCGCAAAAAGATCGAGAAGGATCCAAGGGCCCCGACGTTAATCAAGACGATTCGCAGCGAAGGGTACATGTTGACCGCGCAGGTTCGCCTTGAGACCAAGCCAGCGGTTAATGAGGGGTCGAGCGAATCGGAGCAGGCGCATTTGGCGAACGCCTCAGGGCCCTAAAGCCATTGGCATTGGCATTGGCATTGGCATTGGCATTGGTAACGAATCGGCTGAATGGCGTAAAACCCTTTGTTGGCGCAGATATTCCTTGGGGTCGATTGTTTCAGTCGACTTGGAATCCGCTCAGGGGATCAATTTTGGTACGTGGGTATGCAGGCCGCAGGCTCCCCAGCGCAATGATCGGATGAGATTTTGGAATCCTTGGCCGCGTCTTCGCGCGATGGTGCCCTCGCAGCGCGTGCACGGGCTGCTGTTTTCTATCCTCTTCGCCTTTATCCTCCAAATCGGCCTCGTCGCCTATTTTGCCTTAGAACGAAACCGCGAAGTCCGCGAAAATACCCGAACTTTGGAGGCGGATGACTTGATCAACCTAGTTGGTCTCTTGTCCCGCATGGATCAAGCCGAAACGCGCACCCTTGCCGAGCTTGTCAACTACCCCGCCGCGCAAATTGAGTTCGTTAACGAAATTCCTGCGCCCGACGGCATCTCTTGGCTCGATGAATGGCTCGGCCTCAACACCCAAAGGTCCGTGATTGTAATGAACGAGGGGCCCTACGTCGTCATCAGTCATCGCCAAGCGCTCGACGACTCCTATGCCTTTTTTGGTCAACTGGGCCTCATCACCGCCATTTTCTTCATCGTTCTGGTTGCGGTGCTGCTGCGCGCGCGGGCTGCGCTGCATCCTGTGCAGCAATTTGCCTTGGCCGCTGAGCGGCTTTCCAAGGATTTGCATGCGCCGCCGATGAAACCCCAGTCCAGCCCCGACCTGCAACAGGCGGTCGATGCCGTCAACCGCATGCAGGTCGCCCTGCAGGAACAACTGGCCGACCGCACCCAAATGATCGCGGGAATTGGCCACGATCTTCGGACCTACATTACGCGCTTAAGTCTCCGCGCTGAACTTTGGACCAATGAGGACTTGAAGGCACGGACTTTACAGGATCTGAAAGAGATGACAGCCGTCGTCAATCAATCGCTGGAGCTGGGAGCCGCAGATCAGCGCCAAGATCTTTTGGAAGAGGTCGCAATGCAGCCGTTCTTGACGCAACTGATCCAGGGATTTTTTGAGGCTCATCAACCCGTTGAGGTTCGTTCGATTAAAGACGCCCAGGTGCGAATCGGCAAAACCTCGCTCAGCCGCGCGCTGCAAAACTTGATTGAAAACGCGGTTCGCTATGGCGGGCGTGCCTACATCAGCGCGGCGCGACAGGGCGATTCCTATGTTATTTTGGTCGAGGATGAGGGGCCTGGCATTCCAAAAGATAAGCGGCAGGAGGTCTTAAAGCCCTTTGTTCGGCTCGAGACGTCGCGCAATCGAACGACGGGCGGCACGGGGCTGGGGCTGGCCTTGGCCAAGACCCTCATCGGTCAACACAAGGGTGTTTTGAGGTTGGACGCCGCGCCGTCTGGGGGCCTACGGGCCGTGGTGAGCTTGCCTTTGTCAAAATAAAGTTGGGGTCTGCTTGACGGCCCCAAACCCTTCAGGTTAAACTGTTCAGGCCTGGTCCAACAACGGACTCACAAACTAGAGGTTTGACATGACTGATACCACGACAAAGGCGGCGGTCGCCCGTTCGCCTGAGCGTTTGGGTGCCTTGGCTTTGCAGCCAGCGCCCGAATCCCGACCTTCCAATCCGAATTTTTCGACGGGGCCGACGGCCAAACCGCCTGGCTGGTCCTGGCGTGAATTGCAGGCGACTTACGTACCAGGACGCTCGCATCGCAGCGGTGTCTGCAAGGCACAGTTGCGCCAAGTGATCGACACCTCCAAAGCGCTCTTGGGTTTGCCCGACGACTGGCTATGCGCGCTAGTGCCAGGGTCCGATACGGGGGCGGTAGAACTTGCGCTCTGGAATTTCCTCGATGACGCGCGCGGGGCCGATGTTTTGGCCTTTGACTCTTTTTCTTCGGGCTGGGCAAAGGACGCGCAAGGCCCTTTGGCGCTTCAGAATGTGCGTGTTTTTGAGGCCGCGTATGGCGCCCTACCAGATCTCTCGGACCTCGATTTTGATCGGGACCTGGTTGTGACTTGGAACGGGACCACCGCTGGAACTTGCTTGCCCAACGGCGATTTTATTCCTCTTGATCGTCGAGGCCTCGTCATCTGCGATGCAACGTCGGCGGCCTTTGCGCTCGACTTGCCCTACGACAAGTTGGACGTTGTGACGTGGTCCTGGCAGAAATCCTTGGGCGGTGAAGCGGGACATGGCATGATCGCGCTCTCGCCCCGCGCGCAGGCGCGGTTGGAGGGCCCGCCGGCACCGCGGGGCCTCCCCAAAATTTTCACGCTGGCCAAAAACGGCAAGATCAATCAGGGCCTGTTCGCGGGGGCAACCATCAACACCCCGTCGATGCTGGCGGTCGCCGACCAGTTGCTCTGTCTCAAATGGGCGCAGGATCTGGGCGGATTGCGCGCGCTTCTGGAAAGAACCGAGGCCAACTACGGCGCGGTTCGTACCCATGTCGAGGCGTCCTCTAGGTGGGCCTTTTTGGCCGATGATCCTGCCGTTCGATCAAAGACAGCCTTGTGCTTGCGCTGCGTGGACCCTCGGTTCCTGGCCCTGGACGCTTTGGCGCAGGCGCAGGCGCTCAAGCAGATGCAAGCCGAATTGGCGCGCCTGGGCATCGCTTACGACATCGGTTCCTACCGCGATGCACCCGCCGGACTTCGGCTGTGGGGCGGGCCAACGGTAGAGGCCGCGGACCTTAAGGCCCTCATGCCCTGGCTCGACTGGGCGTTGGACCGGCAACTCGATAAACAGGAGGGCGACCATGCCTAAAGTTCTGATTTCTGATTCTCTGAGCAGCCAAGCGGTCGCGACCTTTAAGCAGCGCGGCGTGGAACCCACAGTGGTTTCCAAGCTTTCCGTCGCCGAACTCGAGGACATGATCGACGCCTTCGACGGTCTCGCCGTTCGCTCCGCCACCAAGGTAACCCCTGCCTTGTTGGCCAAGGCGCGCAAGCTGCGGGTCGTGGGGCGCGCGGGCATCGGCATCGACAATATCGACTTGATGGCGGCCACGAACGCTGGGGTTTTGGTCATGAACACCCCCTTTGGCAACGCCATGACCACGGCAGAACACGCCCTGGCCCTCATGTTCGCCCTGGCCCGTCATATTCCCCAGGCCAGCGCCTCAACCCACGCGGGCAAGTGGGAAAAGTCCAGGTTTATGGGCAGCGAACTCAACGGCAAGACCTTAGGCCTGATCGGGGCGGGAAACATCGGGTCCATCGTCGCCAAAAAAGCCCTGGGCATCGGGCTGAAGGTCATGGCCTACGACCCGTTTTTGACCGCGGAACGGGCCAAGGATCTGCACGTGAAGAAAGTCGACTTGGAGGCCTTGTTGACCCAAGCGGACATTGTGACACTGCACGTGCCCAAAACCCCTGACACGGCCAATATCATCAATGCGACGGCCCTCAACAAAATGAAGCAGGGGGCCATGGTCATCAACTGCGCGCGCGGTGGACTGGTCGATGAATTGGCGTTGAAGGCGGCCATCGAAACGGGCCACATTGCGGGGGCGGCTCTCGACGTGTTCGCGGTCGAACCTGCCAAGGAAAATCCTCTGTTCGGCATGCCGCAAGTGATTTGCACCCCGCATCTTGGGGCATCGACGACGGAGGCACAAGAAAAGGTCGCGGTGCAAATTGCCGAGCAGATGGCCGATTTTTTGGTGGACGGGGCCATCACCAACGCCCTCAATGCTCCGTCGCTGACCGCTGCGGAGGCGACCCAGCTGGGTCCCTACTTAAAACTGGCCGAGAACCTCGGGGAATTTGCTGGGCAACTGACGCAGGACGAAATCAAGTCGATCGAAATCAGTTTCGAGGGCGAAGTGCGCGAGCAGAACACCGACCCCCTGCAGCAGTGCATTTTGGCAGCGCTGTTGCGGCGGCAGTTGACGACCGTCAACCGGGTGAATGCCCTGGCGCTCGCCGCTGATCGCGGCATCAAAGTCTCGGTCACCAAAACCCTAGGGTCCAAGGGATACGCCAGCCAGGTTGGGGTGCGGGTGGTGACGGCGGCCAAGGATCGTCATGTCAAGGGCACCTTGTTTGGCGATCATCCACGCCTAACGGACGTCAAAGGCATCAAGTTGGAATCGGAATTCAACCCCCATATGATCTACATCGCCCACCAAGACGCGCCTGGGGTCGTAGGGGCCATGGGCAACGCGCTGGCCGCCAATCAGATCAACATCGCCCAGTTCCACCTCGGCCGCCAGCAACAAGCAGGCGACGCGGTGGCGCTGGTCTCCATCGACGCCGCCCCGACCGAGGCGGCCCTGGCGGGAATCGCGGCCTTGCCGCAAGTGCAACACGCCACCTACTTGCGGTTCCCATGATTGACCACGCGCTGTGCCTCGTTGGCAAAAACTTGACCGAGGCAGCGGTTGAGGACAGCTTGGGGGCGTGCTTTGCGGCCCATGAGATTGAGCCAACGGGGTCGGTCTGGTTGAGCCCCGCTTACGCCCTCGACCTCTATATGAAGGTTCAGGTTGGCACGGCCTTGCCGACCCTTGTTAGGGATATTCGCAAGGCCATGCCCTGGGTCGATGTGGCTTTGGTTCCGACCGATCAGCGCCGAAAATCTTTGCTGGTTGCGGATATGGATTCGACGCTGATCACCAGCGAATCCATCGTTGAAATTGCGCGCGTGGCGGGGGTCGCGGCCAAAGTCGAGGCCCTCACGCTCGAGGCCATGCAAGGGCGGATCGATTTTGCCGACGCCTTGATGCGCCGGGTCCAACTTGTGGCGGGGACACCCCTGGCGCAGGTCGAGGCCCTGGGGCGGGCTGCCGTTCTGTCGCCAGGGGCGCAAACCCTCTGCGCCACCATGGCGGCGCATCGCGCGCGGCTGGTCATGGTATCGGGGGGCTTTACCGCCATGGCCGCCCCCGTCGCTGCGCGTCTCGGCCTGGATCGCTTCGTCGCCAATGAATTTGTTGTGATCGAGGGCGCGCTGTCGGGCGGGCTGAAGTTGCCCCTGATCGACGCGGCGATGAAGGCAGAGGTGTTGCAAGAGGAGGCGCAGGCGCTGGGCATGGATCAGCAGCAAATTCTGGCGGTCGGCGACGGCGCCAACGACTTGCCCATGCTTGCGGAGGCGGGGCTCGGCGTCGCCTACTACGGAAAGCCCGTTGTTCAGGCGGCAGCAGCGGCGGCCATCAACCATACCGACCTGACAACCTTGTTGTATTTCCAGGGTTACAGGGATCAAGACTTGATTCGCCCTTGATCGCAGGGCCGTTTCCCCGCAAGGGGGAGGGCATGCGACACCTGTGGTTCAGTTTGGTCCTGCTCCTCTCTGGGTTTGCTGCCGCGCAGGGATCAACGGGCCTGCGACGCTTGAGCCACGAGGAGATCGCGGACCTGGTGAGCGATTCCACCCTATTCTTCAGCACCAAGGGCGATACGGTGCCCGAGTATCATGGGGTCTTCGTTGACGGCGTCGCGGCCACCGCCTACCGGAATTGGGAAGGTCAGGTGGTGGAGGGGCGATTGGTCCTGATGCCAGATCGCCCAGGTTTGGTCTGCTACCGCTACACCGACAACCAGAGCAATTGCGCCTACTTCATCGAGGACACCTTGACCGAACGCCTCTACTTGGACTTTGTCGATACGGTGCAGCAGCAGACGATCCAGGTCTCTGCGGGCGACAGTCTAGACCTGCAGCGGCGCGTTCAGGTGCCCTATAGGGACCCTGCGACACGCTGAGTTTATACCAGCGCCGACCCAGAATGACGCTTATGCTCGCTGGTATAAGGGCCGCGACTGCGGCCCCCGCAGCGGCCCCGAGAATAGCGCGAAAGCGCCTCGGGGTATAAGCGGAGGCCCCGTCGGAGGCGAAACGCGAAGCGTTTCTGCCGTGAGACACAAAACGGCCCTAAAAATGCCAATTTTTAGAGCCGTTGATGCTACAGAATCGACTGGCCCGTCGATTTCCAGTCAGCCAAGAAGGCTTCGAGGCCTTGGTCCGTGAGTTTGTGCGCATAGAGGTCCCAAATGACCTTGGGCGGCAAGGTTGCCACATGCGCGCCGAGAAGGGCGGCCTTCTCTACGTGCTGGGGCGTTCGGACCGAGGCGACCAGAATCTCGGTCTTGAAGTGGGGGTAGGCCGCATAGATCTGGGCAATTTTCGCGATAAGGGACATGCCATCGACCGCTAAGTCATCGAGGCGTCCGACAAAGGGGGAGATGAACGAGGCCCCTGCTTTGGCAGCCAAGAGCGCCTGGGTCGCAGAAAAACACAAAGTTACATTGACCAAGAATCCGTCTTGCCGAAACGTCCTGCACGCCTTCAGCCCCGCCACGGTGAGGGGAACCTTGATCGCGATATTGTCTGCCAGGGCGCCCAACTTGCGCCCTTCCTTGACCATGGCTTCGTAGTCCGTCGCGGTGACTTCGGCGGAAACGGGGCCAGAAACCAGCGCGGCGATCTGTTTTGTCACATCCAGAATGTTCTTGCCCGACTTGGCGATCAGGGAGGGGTTGGTGGTGACGCCGTCGATCAGGCCCGTATCGGCCAACTGTTCTATTTCCCCGAGGTCGGCGGTGTCGACAAAAAACTTCATGATCAAGCTCCTAATTTTGCTTTGCCCCTCGCTATAGTCCTACGCCGCGCTTAAGTCAGGGGGGATGCCCCCAGGTTTCGTGGAAAAGACGACCGCGCAAGTTTTGTTGCCGCGCCCTTTCGATCAGGCCTTTACCTACCAGTTCGAGTCGCCGCCGTCCTTGGGCGCCTGGGTGGAGGTGCCCTTTGGGGCCAGTGCGCTGGTCGGTGTGGTCTGGGACTTACAGGTCGGGGACGGACTCGACCTGGCGCGCCTGCGGGCCGTGTTGGGCGTTTTGGACGTCCCCCCTATGGCGGCGGCGCAAAGGGCGCTGATCGCGCGTCTGGCCGCCGAAACCATGATGACCTTGGGTGCGGCGCTGCGCCTAGCCATGCCCCCGCGTCATGCGCTGTTCCCCAAGGCGACCGATACCCGCCTGTTCCGCGTCCAGGCCCCTGCCGACCTGCGGTTAAGCGTTCGCCAACAGCGCCTGGTGGATCGCATGGGCACCGAGGAATGGGAGCGGCGCAACCTGCTCGACGCCACCCAGGCGAGCCCCGCGATCCTAACCGCGCTCGTAAAAAAGGGGGCGGTCGTAAAAGAACGCGCGATCCCAGAAGTGAGGCCACCGCGCTACCGCGCCGCACCAACGACTCTAAGCGGCGAGCAAGCCGAGGCCGCCGAGGCCATCGCTACTGCGCTCACCACGCGCGCGGCGGCGCGTTTCCTGCTGGACGGGGTTACGAGTTCTGGCAAAACGCACGTCTATTTCGCGGCCATAGCGCGCGCCCTTGATTTGGGCAGGCAGGTTCTGTGGCTGGTTCCTGAAATCGCGCTGACCAACCAGTTGCGCGACCGCTTTGTCACGCATTTTGGCGCGGAACCGCTGATTTGGCATTCGGAAGCGGGAGCAGGCGCCAAGGCGCGTACATGGCGGATTGCGGCGGCCGGCGAGCCGTGCGTCATCTTGGGCGCGCGATCTGCTCTGCATGCAAACTTTACCAATTTGGGTCTTGTGATCGTCGATGAGGAACACGAGCAAGCCTTGAAGCAAACCGACATGGGCGCTTACCATGCGCGCGATATGGCCGAACATCGCGCCCAGCTGTCCCAGGCGGTCTTTGTGATGGGCAGCGCGACGCCGAGCCTGGAAACCGAGCACCGGGCGCGGACGGGTCAGGTGCATCGGTTGGTTTTGCGCCAGCGCCATAATCTCGCGCCGCCGCCTGAAATCGCCCTCCTTGACCTGCGGCGGGACCGCCCCGAACGAGGCCGCTGGCTCGCCCCCACCCTGATCGCCCAGGTACAAGATACCTTGCATCAAGGTCAGCAGGCCATGCTGTTCCTGAACCGTCGCGGCTACGCGCCTTTGAGCCTCTGCGCCAATTGCGGCCGACGGGTGGAGTGCCATCAGTGCAGCGCTTGGTTGGTCGAGCATCGGTTCTTGGGCACCTTGCAGTGTCATCTGTGCGGCACACCCGCGCCTAAGCCCTCCGTCTGTCCCGCCTGCGATGCGCCCGACAGCTTGGTTCCCTGCGGTCCAGGCATCGAACGATTGATGGAGGAGGCGGTAAGGACCTTCGCCGACGCGCGCATCGGGGTCTTTTCGTCCGACACACTGCGCACCCCTGCGGAAACACGCGCGGCCTTCGCGGCCGTGGCCGACGGCAGTTTCAACTTGCTGATCGGCACACAGGTCTTGGCCAAAGGTTTGGACTTCCCTGAATTGACCCTGGTCGGGGTCGTCGATGCCGATCTCGGGCTTTGCAACGAGGACTTGCGCGCAGGTGAGCGCACATTTCAGCTGTTGCATCAGGTAATTGGGCGCGCGGGCCGGGGACGAGTGCCAGGCAGGGCCCTGGTCCAAACGCGCGCGCCTGACAGCAGCCTGATGCAGGCCCTGGTCGCCCATGATCGTGCAGGGTTCTACAGCATGGAATTGCAGCGACGCCAAGCCTTTTCCATGCCGCCGTTTGCGCGGCTCGCCGCCCTTATGGTCGCCGATGAGAACCCCGAACGGTTGCAGGGGGTGGTGCATGATCTCCACAAAATCGCCCCTCAAGCGCAAGGGGTTGACCTTTGGGGTCCAGCGCCCGCGCGGCTTCCCCTAGTTCGGGGTTGGCACCGCCAACGCTTTGTCGTTCGGGTGCCGAAGGGCAAACGCCCGCAGTCCTTCATCGCGGCCTGGTTGCAGGATTTCAAATTCCCTTCGAAAACACGGGTGAGTATCGATATTGATCCTTTGAGCTTTACTTGATACCAGCGGCGACTGAGAATCACTCTTGTGTTCGCTGGTATAAGGGCCGCGACTGCGGCCCCCGCAGCGGCCCCGAGATGAGCTAAGAAAGCGCCTCGGGGTATAAGCGGAGGCCCCGTCCTGCGGTCGGGCTGAGCGAGCGTAGCGAGCAAGTAGAGACCGCAATCCAAAAAGCCGAAACGCGAAGCGTTTCTGCCGTGAGACACAAAACGGCAAAAAAAAGTGTCAACTTTTTTGGCCGTTGATATGAGGCAGGGCATGACTTTTGACACCATTCTATTTGACGTTGATGAGGGCGTTGGCCGTTTGCAACTGAATGTGCCCGCCAAACTCAATGCGCTGTCCCGCACCTTGCTGGCCGAAATGCGGCAGGTGATCGAGGGCTTGCCAGGCCAGGGGGTGCGCTGCTTGGTGATCTCGGGGGCGGGGCGGGGGTTCTGCTCGGGCGCGGACTTGACCGACGCAGCCGCCATGGGCGGGACGCCGCCCGACTTGAAGCAAACGCTCGACGCCTACTACCATCCTGTCATTACGGGTTTGCACGACCTGCCGTTGCCCGTCATCACAGCCGTGAACGGCGTTTGCGCGGGCGCGGGAACGGGTCTTGCTCTTGCAGGCGATTTGATCTTGGCGGAGACCAGCACGCGGTTCAATCTCGGGTTCGTCAAAATCGGCCTCATGCCCGATGCGGGCTCGACCTGGTCCTTGCCGCGTCGGATCGGTAGCACCCGCGCTTTGGAACTCGCGCTTTTGGGCGATGAAATTAGCGGCGCGACGGCGCTCGAGTGGGGCCTCATCAACCGCGCGGTCGCCGAGGGCACTTTGCAGGACGAAACGTTTGCCCTCGCCAAGCGTCTGGCAGCCGGGCCGACCTTGGCTTTTGGTTTGACCAAGCAGGCCTTTGCGACCAGTTTTCAACGCAGCTTGCCTGAGCAGCTGGAGGTCGAAGCCCAGGCGCAACAAATCGCGGGCCGTAGCGCCGATTTTGCGGCGGGGGTTGCAGGGTTCTTCGCCAAGGCACCGCCGCAGTTTCAAGGTCGCTGAGGCGAGATTTTCGAATCAACGCCAACCCAACTTAAGGGGTCTTGAGCGGTGTTTTTCCATTCGCCGCAGCGATTTCAGGGAGTTGGACCCACGGGGACCCTAAATCAAAAGTCGATCACGATGGGGTTGTCGGGCGCGAAGGCGTGGTAGGCGAAGGCGAAGGTGACCTCGTAGGGGACATCCTCGCCGTCGCGTTGGACCAGTACATTGCCGACGTCGCGCCCCTGGGCGATCTCTGCATGATCGACAGCCGAGTTCTGTCCTGCCTGCCAGGTCAGTTGCAAATCTCCAGTTTGGATTTGCCCCTGGGCGCGCAAGAGGGCGAGCGCGTAGGCGCGGTCATGCCCGTCGATGGCCACCACGCGGGCCAAAGGCTCGATCCCCTCGGGCAAGCTGCCCCAGTAGAGGAACGGGCGGGCGGAAGTGTCGTAGCCCAGGTAGGGGTTGCGACCCGAGTTGGCGAGGGAAAACCTTGAGAACTCGCCGCCCGACATCACCAAGGCCTCGGGCGCGCGAGCGGCGAAATTTTCAAACGATTCTAGGCGGGCGGCGTAGCGGCGCAGTTGGGTTGGCGTCGCCGAGAGCGCCCCGACGATGGGTCGGCCCGTGAACTGCTGCCACAAGTTTTCGGAAGCGCGGTCGTACATGATCATGTCCGAATTTCGGAGCAGTCCCGATACGCCGAACTCCGTGACCTCGCCCTCGACCCTGCGGTCAAAAACAATCGCCGTGTTGCAGAGCGGGCAGTAGGTGACGGCCACGGGCACGCCGCCGAGGGTATCGTTGGCGATTTCACTGCGGGTCAGCAGGCGCAAGGGATAGGCTTTGGTTTCGCCCTCGAGCGTCAGACCGATCACGGGTTCCTGCGCGCCCAAATACTGCGCTGCTTCTTCGACGGAAACGAAGGTTGGCGCGTCGATAGAACGAATCCCGTCTTTGGGCGGGCCGCCCGCTAAGATCTCCTCATAGGGCACCGAGTGGATCGCAACATCGGCGCGAAAATTGTTCTCAATGAACCGCACGATCCGGTCGGCTGAGGAGCTTTGCGCAAGCGAGGCTTGAGGGAACAGGAGCAGGACAAGGGAGAACCAGCGCATGACGGGTCTCTCTAGGGCGGGCGCCTCACAATCAAATCACGTTGTCACGAGGGGCTTGGCGTCCGTCGCACGGGCGTGGAGTTCAAGCTACCGTCCGGTATCTGTTCCTCGCGATCTTCCAAGTTTGGAGGGGAAGGAGGGAAGGCTTGCATCTACCCTAAGCTGCGATGGGTATGAAGTTGCTTTACACGCCCGAAGGAACAGTGTTAGTTTTCCCCTAGAAGTTGCCCGATCTTGCGAGCTTTCGCCAGGATGGGACGGCTTCGATCATAAGACACTTCAAGGGAGAAACACGATGAAGTTAAGATCAGTGCTGATGGCCATGGCCATCCTCGTCACGCCAGCGGCTTTCGCGCAGGAGGTTACCTTGCGCTTCCAACACTTTTTGTCCCCAAAGGGGTCGGTTCCCCGCTTTTTCATGGAACCGTGGGTCGAGAAAATCCATGAGGACAGCGATGGGCGGATCGAGGTGCAGCTCTACCCCGCCATGCAACTGGGCGGCACGCCTGGCGCCTTGTTCGACCAGATTCGCGACCAGGTGATCGACGGCGGTTGGGCCATTCCTGGCTATACCCCAGGCAGGTTCCCAGGCACCGAGGTGTTTGAGTTGCCGTTCATCGGCTCGACCAATGCCGAAGCCACCTCACGAGCCGTCTTTGAATTCTACGAGAAGTATCTGGAAGAGGAATTCGCCGACGTGAAAATACTGGCCGTCCATGTCCATGGCCCAGGGGCGATCCATACCAAGGACGCCGATATCGATTCCGTGGACGATTTTGAGGGCCTGAAATTGCGGGCGCCGACGCGGATCGCCTCGCAGATCCTCGAAAACCTCGGCGCGACCCCCGTGGGGATGCCCGTGCCGCAGTTGCCCGAAGCTTTGTCCAAAGGCGTTGTCGATGGGGGGGTTATCCCCTTTGAGATCGTGCCGCCGCTGAAAATTCACGAGTTGGCGAATGCGCATACAATCGTGGGCGGGGATCGCGCGCTCTACAACACCGTCTTTATCTGGGCTATGAACCATTCTGCCTACGAGGCGTTGCCCGATGACCTCAAGGCCGTGATCGACGCCAATTCGGGTCTCGAGACCGCCGCTTGGGCGGGCCGTGCCATGGATACGGGCGACGCGCCAGGTCTGGAGGTGACGCGGGCGACGGGGAACGCCATCCATACCCTTGCCGATGCGGATGTAGAGCAGATGAAGGCGATGACCCAGCCGATCATCGACGCCTGGATCGCCGATATGACGGAGCAAGGATGGCCCGCCGCGCAGATGGTCGAGGATGCACGGGCCTTGGTGGCAAAGTACGAATAGCTTTCCTACGAGTAGCCTTCCCTAGCATGGGCCGCCCACCAAAGCGGGCGGCCCATGCGCGATTTCTTCTCAAAATTTAGGGTCGCATGCGGCATTCGGACCTCCTTGGCGCGCTTCTTGATCGCATCGGCCAGACCCGCGCCGCTATCGGATCGGCCTGGCCCTACCAGGCCGATCCAATTACGGGCGCGTGGGAAACCCTTGACGATGGTGATTGGTGCGGCGGCCACTATAGCGAGTGCCTGCGCATCAAGGGGGTGCTGGAGGATCGCGCCGACCTGATCGACGAAGCGCGCGAGCGGACCGAGATGTTGCGCCCCCAACTGGAAAAGGACGATCAATTTCGCGGCCATCGCTTCTACTATTCCGCCGCGCGGCTTTATGCGCAAACCCAAGAACCCGCCTATCGGACGCTCGCGCTGGCGGCGGCCTATAGTATGCGGGCCATGGCGATTCCCCAAAACGGTGCCATGCCCATTGGCCGCGAGGTGCAGGTCCGCTCGACAACGCTCGCCTCGCGCCGGATTGTGGCGGTCGATAATGTGCATCCCAATTTGCGGTTGGATTTTTGGGCCTGGCCAGAAACGGGCGATCCTGTGTTTCGCGACGGGGCCAAGGCCATGCTCGACCTTACCATTCGGGATTTTTTGCGCGACGACGGATCGACCGTAGAATTCATCGAATACCACGAAACCGAAGATCGCGTCTTGCGCGAGTTCACGCTGCTGGGCCTGCACGACAAGAGTTGTTGGAGCCGTGGGCAGGCTTGGGCCATTGCGGGGTTTTTGCGCGGCTGGACCGATTTTGGCGAACGTCGGTACGCGCAAACGGCGGAACGCACCTTGGCGTATTGGATGGATCGTTGCCAGTACGGCCCGCCGCCCTGGGATTTCGACGATCCTGCGGGACCCGTTGATACCTCCGCCTCTGCCATTGTGATCGAGCAAATGGCGCGCATGGCGGTGCAGCATCCAGGCGCCGAAACCGCCCCCTTTACCCAGCACCTTGACCCTTTGATCGACGGGCTGCGGGCCCATATGCGCCCGACGGGCCGGTTGGTCGATGGGTGCTTTAACAAGCCTCGCGACTATGCCATCGACGCCGAGTTGATTTGGGGCACCGCCTACCTCATCATGGCGCTATCGTATCTTGAGGAAGGGCGAGTCCTGTGCTGATCAACACCCGGGCGGATCGCCTCGTCCATCAAATCACGGGGGCTATGGCCTTGATGGCGGGGCTGGTCTTGCTGTTGGCGGCGGTCTTGACGGTGCTGTCTGTCACGGGGCGCAGCTTGATTTCGGCAGGATTGGGGCCGATCCCAGGCGATTTTGAGTTGGTGGAAATCGGTGCCGCCGTCGCCGTTTTTGGCTTCCTGCCTTACTGCCACCTCCATCGCGGCCATGTGACGGTTGATGTCCTTGTCAATGCATTGCCGACCTGGGTCTTCAACGCGCTGACCTTCGTCGGGGACGCCCTCATCGCCCTAATTTCCGCGGTCGTCATGTGGCGGCTCTGGTATGGCCTGCAGGAGAAGCTCGCCTACGGGGAATCGACCATGATCTTGGGCGCGCCGCTGTGGTACGGCTATGCCCTGGCTTTTGCGGCGGCGGTTTGGGCGACCCTCGTTGCGATCTACGTCCTCGGGCTTGATCTCAAGTCAATGCGCGCGGGGGCGCGCCTCGCATGAGCGATCTGGCCCTCGCGCTTTGGTCCTTTCCTGTCATGCTGCTGCTGATTTTTCTGCGCGTGCCCGTTGCGGCGGCCATGGCGATTACGGGGTTTTGTGGCACCTGGATCGTGCTGGGCTCGCCTAATGCCCCGCTCGCGCAACTCAAAACGCTCACCTACCAGACCTTCGCCAGTTACTCCCTGTCGATTGTGCCGCTGTTTTTGCTCATGGGCCAGTTCGCCACCAAATCGGGGCTGTCCAAGGCCCTATTTCTCAGCGCTGAAAACTGGCTGGGCCATCGGCGCGGCGGTGTTGCCATGGCCGCCGTCGGGGCCTGCGCGGGGTTCGGCGCCATCTGCGGGTCCTCCCTCGCCACCGCCTCGACCATGGGGCAAGTCGCCTTGCCCGAACTTAAGCGCTACGGCTATTCCGACGCCACTGCTACGGGGGTTCTTGCCGCGGGCGGCACCTTGGGAATTTTGATCCCCCCCTCGGTCATTTTGGTGATCTATGCGATTTTGACCGAACAGAACATCGTCAAGATGTTCATTGCCGCCCTGATCCCAGGGATTTTGGCGGCCTTGGGCTATATGATGGCCATTGCGCTGGTGGCGCGGTTCGGCGCGGATCGTTCCCAACCCGCGCCGCGCAGACCCTACGGCGAACGCTTTCGGACCCTCCTGGCGACCTGGCCCGTGTTTGTGATTTTCGCCGTGGTCATCGGCGGCATCTATTGGGGCCTGTTCACCCCGACCGAGGCTGCGGCCATTGGCGCCATGATCACGGCCCTCTACGCCATCGGCCCTGGGGGGTGCGGCTGGCGCGATGTGGTGGAATGCTTGCTGGCGGCGGGCAAAACCACGGGCATGATCTTCCTGATTATTTTTGGGGCGGCCTTGTTCAATTCTTTTCTGGCCTTCACGCGCGCGCCGACCCTCCTTTCCGACGCTATCGTTTCCTTGGGCTATGCACCTATTCTGATTCTGTTGGCGATTTTACTAATCTATTTGGTGTTCGGATGTTTTATGGACAGCCTCAGCATGATCTTGCTGACCATCCCAGTGTTTTTTCCCATCATCGAGGCCTTGGATTTTGGCCTGACTGCGGAACAGACCGCCATTTGGTTCGGCATCCTGGTGCTGATCGTGGTCGAGGTCGGGCTCATTACCCCGCCTGTGGGGCTGAACCTGTTCGTGATCAATGGCATGGCCCCAGGGGTGCCGATTTCGGCGACCTACCGCGGCGTTTTGCCCTTCGTGGCCAGCGATATGATCAGGGTTGTTTTGTTGATTTTGTTCCCGAGCTTGACCCTGCTCTTGCTATAGGATCAGGAACGGCTGGTCTTCTACCAAGGGTCGTTTTCAACGACCCTTTCGCCCGCGTGGCTGCGCCAAGCAGGCCGCGCTTCCCCTTGGTTGCTCGTCCTTCATAAATACAGAATTTCAATTCAGTATTTTCCGCGTTCATCACCAGCTCGACGAGTCAAACTTTGCCGCCATTGGCTCATCCAATCTTGAGCAAAGGTGCGACTTGGTCCTTGCCGAATAGGTAGAGCAGGGTGCGGATGGCCTGCCCGCGCGGAGTTTGCAGGGTGGGGTCGGCGGCGAGTAGGGCTTGGGCGTCTTTGCGCGCGATCGCCATCAACTCCCCGTGCAGGCCGTAGTCCACAAAGCGGGTTTCGGGCAGGCCCGATTGGCGGGTGCCGAGGATTTCGCCGCCGCCGCGCAGCTTGAGGTCTTGCTCGCTTAGGTAAAAGCCGTCGCCCGAGGCGCGCATGGCCTTCAGCCGTTGCTGCGCGGTTGCGGAGACAGGATGACCATAGAGCAGCAGGCAAGTGCCAGGCAGGGTGCCGCGACCGACCCGGCCGCGGATTTGGTGCATCTGCGCAAGACCAAAGCGCTCGGCCTGCTCGATCACCATGAAGGTGGCCTTGGGCACATCGACGCCGACCTCGATCACCGTTGTGGCCACCAAGAGGCGCGTTTCGCCCGCCTTGAACGCGGCCATGGCGGCTTCCTTGGCGTCGGGCTTCATTTGACCGTGGATCAGGCCCACTTGGGTGCCGAAGGCTTTTTGTAGGGCGTCAAATCGGCTCGTTGCGTCGGATAGATCGGGCAAAGCCTCAGACTCCTCCACTAAGGGGCAGATCCAGTAGGCTTGCTGGCCTGTGTGTAGCAGGCGTTCGAGGCTTTGCAGGACTTGGGGGACGCCGCTGAGTGGTTTGGCCAGCGTTCGTATGGGGTGCCGTCCCTCGGGTTTTTGCTTGATCTCGACGACTTCCAGGTCCCCGTAAGCGGCCATGACTAGTGTGCGTGGGATCGGGGTCGCGGACATGAGGATCAGGTGCGGCGCGCGTCCCTTTTGCGATAGGGCCAGGCGCTGATGAACCCCGAAACGATGCTGTTCGTCGATCACGGCCAGGCCGACGTTTTTGAATGCCACCCCCTCTTGAAACAGCGCGTGGGTGCCGACGATCAGGTCCGCGCTGCCCTCGGCAATTTGGGCGGCGAGCGCGGTTCGGGCTTTGCCCTTGTCTTTGCCCGTCAAGCACACGAGCCGCACGGGCAGGCCTTGGGTAAGGTGCGCCAGAATTTGGGCGTGTTGCCGCGCCAGGATTTCGGTTGGGGCCATCAGGACCGCCTGGGTTCCCGCCTCGACCGCTTGCAGCATGAGCGCCAGCGCCACCAAGGTCTTGCCGCTGCCCACATCGCCCTGGATCAGGGTCATGGCCTGGGCAGGGCCACGAATCTGGGCGCTCAAGGCGGCGATGGCTTGGGCCTGATCGTTGGTCAGGGCGAAGGGCAGGGCGTCGATGAGGGTTCGCCGCAGATCGCCGGGCGCGCTCAGATCTGGGCCCTGCGCGGAGGAGCGGTGGGCGCGCAAGACCGCGAGGGCAACTTGCCCTGCCAGGGCCTCATCGTAGGCGAGGCGTTCGGGAACTTGGTCTAGGTGTGGATCTTCGTGGACTTGGGTTAAGGCGACGGCAAAGTCGGGCCACTGGCGCTGGGCCTTGAGCGGACCGTCGATCCACTCGCCCACGGGGGGTACGCGCGCCAGGGCTGACTGAACGGCCTTGCCCAGGACCTTTTGCGCCAGGCCTGCGCGGCTGGGGTAAACGGGCTGAAACCGCTGCAAGGTGTCGGCCTTGTCGGGCGGCAGGCTGAGCTCTGGATGGACCATCTGCCAAGCGCCACGGTAGAATTCGATCTTGCCAGAAACCAAGCGCTGCTGGCCCGCTGGGAACTGTTCGGCCAGCCAAGATCCGCGCGCGTTGAAGAAGGTCAGCGTCACCCCGCCGTCGTCGTGCAGACAGGGAATGAGGTAGGGCGCTCCTTTGCGCCCAGGGGTTTGATGCGCGCCGATGGTAAGGAGGAGCGTCAGGGTTTGGCCCGACTCCAGCCCGTGCAGACTGTTCCGCACGCGGCGGTCGATAAAACGAGCCGGGCGATGCCAGAGCAGATCCAGAACGCGCGGCCCGCACAAGGTGCCTAGGCGCTCGGCAACCTTGCTGCCGACCCCTGGCAGGTCGTCAACGGGCGCAAATAGCGGGGCGAGTTCGGGGGGGCGCATAAGACGTCGCCAATTAATACCAACGGCCAAAAAAGTTGACACTTTTTTGGCCGTTTTATGTCTCACGGCAGAAACGCTTCGCGTTTCGCCTCCGACGGGGCCTTCGCTTATACCCCGAGGCGCTTTCGCGCTATTCTCGGGGCCGCTCCGGGGGCCGCAGTCGCGGCCCTTATACCAGCGATCAAAAGAGTCATTTTCAACCGTCGCTGGTATTACCTTCCAGGCAAAAGGTCGTATGGGCCAGACCATGACACAAATCGACCTTGAGGCCAAAAAAATCCTCTATCGTTGTACCCATCGCGGCACCAAGGAGCTCGACCTCATCCTCGGCAATTTTGCGCGCGGGCACCTGCCGCGGATGGACGCGGCGACGCTGGCCGCGTTCGCGGAGTTCATCGAGCTGCCAGAGCCCGTCCTGCACGACATGATGACCCAACGAGCAGATTTGCCCCCGACCATGCCCGCACATTTGCGCGCCTGGTTGTCCGCCTTTCGCTACAGGCCCGAGGGATCGTGACCACGCGTTCCTTGACCTGGGTTGGTTCGGTTCTGGAAGGGGCCGAGTCCGCTCTTGTGCCCGCCTTGATTAAAGACGCGCGCCTTAGCCTGTTGGTCGTGCCCGACGATGCCCAACTGGCGCGGGTCCAGGCCCGCCTGGCCTTTTTTGCCCCCGACCACCGCATTCTGGGGTTCCCCGCCTGGGACTGCTTGCCCTACGATCGCGTGGGGCCGAGCCGTGATTTGGTCTCCGCCCGCCTCAAGACCCTCATGCTGTTGCGCCAGATTGAGGCCAAGCAGGATCGCAAACCGACCATCCTGGTCGTCACGGTCAACGCCCTGTTGCAAAGAGTGGTGCCCGCGCAGTTTTTTGACGGGCAGGTGCTGCGGCTCAAACCCGGGGGCACCTTGGCGCCCGCCCAACTGACAAGTTTCCTCGCGCTGGCGGGGTACGCGGCGGTATCGACCGTGACCGAACCGGGGGAGTTTGCCCAGCGTGGGGGCCTGATCGATGTATTTCCAACGGGGGCCAAGGCGCCCGTGCGGATTGATTTTTTCGACGATGAGATCGATACGCTCAAGCACTTTGACCCCGCGGGGCAGCGAACAACTAAGGCGGCGAGCGCCCTGACCTTGCTGCCCGCCAGCGAGATCCCGAGCCATGCCGACGCGCGCGAGCGGTTTCGTTTGCGCTACCGCGAGACTTTTGGCGCGACAGGGCAGAGCGACCCGCTCTACGCCGCCCTGTCGGAAGGGCGCGCTTACGCGGGCCAAGAACATTGGCAACCGCTGTTTTTTGAGGGAGCCTTGCCCTCGCTGCTATCATACTTGCCTGCGGCAGCGCCGCTGATCCTGGATTGCCAGGTGCAAGAGGCGGCCCAGGCGCGCCTGGAGGCCATCGAGGATTTCTACCAGGCTCGCCTGGCCTCGTTGGAGGTGGAACGGGCCGCGAAGAAATCCGAGCAGTCGCTCTACTACCCGATCCGTCCCGAGACCCTGTATTGGCAGTCCGCCGATTGGGATCGGCTGACCGAGCAGCGGCAAGCCTGGCACTTTTCATCCTTCGATGTGCCTGCGCAAGCCGCGCTGCCCGTGCTGACCAAGGCCGTTCGACCTGGGATCAGCTTTGCGGCCGAGCGGCGGGACCCAGAGGCCAATTTGTACGAGGCGGTGCGGCGCGAGGTGCGCAGCCACCAAAAATCGGGCGGCAAGGCCCTGATCGCCTGCGCGTCGCAAGGATCCAAGGAGCGGCTCAAGCAGACCTTGTTCGAGGCGGGGGTGCAGGTGCAACGCGATGTGACGCGCGCCGATCAAGTGCAAGCGCTCGACAAGATGGCGGTGGGCTTTGCGGTTTTGCCTTTGGCGGCTGGGTTCCGCCTGGATCGGTTACTGGTCCTAACCGAACAAGATGTGCTGGGCGAACGGCTGATCCGCCCGCGCAAGCGCAAGAAAGCCGACGCATTTTTAAGGGACGTTGAGTCCCTGAGCCTTGGCGATTTGGTCGTCCATGTCGATCATGGCATTGGCCGCTACGAAGGGTTGGAAACGCTCGATCTGGGGGGCGCCCCCCACGATGTTTTGCACTTGGCCTACGCGGGCGGCGACCGTCTCTATTTGCCCGTCGAAAATGTCGAACTGCTGTCGCGCTACGGCGACGCGGGGGAGGGGATGGCGCTCGACCGCCTGGGGTCGGCGGCGTGGCAAAACCGCAAGGCTAGGGCCAAGCGACAACTCTTTGCCATCGCCGAAGGGCTCATGGCCGTGGCGGCGGCCCGGCAACTCAAGTCCGCACCCGCCTTCGACATGGCCCCTGACCTCATGGCGGAATTCGCCGCGCGCTTTCCCTACGTTGAAACCGACGATCAGCAGGACGCGATTGAGGACGTGCTGCAAGACCTGACCAAGGGACGGCCCATGGATCGACTGGTGGTCGGCGACGTGGGTTTTGGCAAAACCGAAGTGGCGATCCGCGCTGCCTTTGCCGCGGCGATGCAGGGCGCGCAAGTCGCGGTGGTGGTGCCGACCACGCTTTTGGCCCGCCAACACACTCAGACCTTCGCCGAACGCTTTGCGGACACGTCGATCCGGGTCGAGCACATATCGCGCTTGGTGACGGGGGCTGCCTTAAAATCGGCGAAGGAACGGATTGCCCAAGGGCAGGCGCAGATCATCATCGGCACCCACGGCATCCTCGCGCCGTCCTTTGCCTATCACGAGTTGGGCCTGGTGATCGTCGATGAGGAGCAGCGCTTTGGCGTCAAGCAGAAAGAACGGCTCAAGCAGCTGCGGGAAAACGTCCATGTCTTGACCTTGACCGCGACGCCGATCCCGCGAACCTTGCAGCTGGCGCTGACAGGCGTCAAAGAGCTGTCGCTGATCGCCACCCCGCCCGTTGATCGGCTGTCGGTGCGCACCTTCGTCATGCCCTGGGATCCGCTGATTTTGCGCGAGGCCCTGATGCGCGAGCATTTCCGCGGCGGCCAGTCCTTCATCGTCTGTCCGCGCATTCGCGATCTGGCGGACATGGAAGACCGCTTGGGCAAATTGGTGCCCGAACTGAAATCCGCCCTTGCCCATGGGTCCCTGGCACCCGCCGACCTTGAAGACATTATGGAGGCCTTCACCCAGCGCAAAATCGACATTTTGCTCTCGACCAACATCGTCGAGAGCGGCATCGACATCGCCACCGCCAACACCCTGATCATCCACAAGGCCCATATGTTTGGCCTGAGCGCCCTCTACCAGTTGCGCGGGCGGGTCGGGCGGTCCAAGCAGCGTGGCTATGCGTATTTGACGTTGCCGCAGGGGCATCGCCTGACCCCGGCCGCCGAAAAGCGTTTGGCCGTTATGAAAACCCTGGACGGCTTGGGCGCGGGGTTCAACCTGGCTTCGCACGATCTCGACATTCGCGGGGCGGGTAACTTGGTCGGCGAAGAGCAGTCGGGCCACATCAAAGAAGTCGGCGTCGAACTCTACCAATCGATGCTGGAGGAGGCGGTGCAACGGGCCAAGCTGAGCGCCGATCTGGGCGTCGAAGGCCTGGACTTGGTCGATACCTGGAGCCCGCAAATCAACTTGGGCATGTCGGTTCTGATCCCCGCGACCTACGTAGGGGATTTGGGCTTGCGCCTCGCGCTCTATCGGCGTCTGGGCGCGTTGGAGACCGATCAAGATCGGGAGGGTTTTGCGGCCGAGCTGATCGATCGGTTCGGCGCGTTGCCGCCCGAGACCGAGAACTTGCTGGCGGTCATTGGCCTCAAAATTTTGGCCAAGGCCGCGGGCGTTCATAAGGTAGAGGTCGGGCCCAAGGGCGCGGTGCTGACCTTTTGGCAAAACGCCTTCGCCGCGCCCGAGGCGCTGATGGACTGGTGCCAGAACAACGCGCAGCTGATCACCGTTCGCGCCGATCAGCGCCTATTTTATCGCCATGCATTCGACGCGGACGCCAGCAAGGTGCCCGCGATCAAGCGGATTCTGACCAATTTGAAAAAGTTGGCGCAAAGTTCGAACCAAAAGTGAAGAAAGGACCAAGCCTCATGAAAATTTCGTTTCTTGGCCTCGGGGTCATGGGGTTTCCCATGGCGGGGCACCTGCACCGCGCGGGCCATGACTTGCGCGTCTATAACCGCACGACAGCCCGCGCGCAGGCGTGGGCGCAGCACTACGGCGGCACCCAGGCCCCGACCATCGCCGCGGCTTGCGACGGCGCCGATCTGGTCTTCGCGTGCGTCGGCAATGATCGCGACATCGAAAGCGTGGCGACCGCAGCGTTTGCGACCATGGCCGCCGATGGCTTGTTCGTCGATCATACGACGGCCTCGGCGCAAATGGCGCGGCAGTTGGCTGCGCAAGCGCAAGATTGCGGTCTGCATTTCATGGACGCCCCCGTCTCGGGCGGCCAGGCGGGGGCAGAGCAGGGCCAACTGACGATCATGTGCGGCGGCGCAGAAACGGATTTTGCCCGCGCCGAGCCGATCATGGCGGCCTATGCCAAATACTGCGGCCACATAGGGCCCATTGGCGCGGGCCAACTCACCAAGATGGTCAATCAAGTTGCCATCGCAGGGCTTGTCCAAGGCTTGTCCGAGGCCCTGGACTTTGGCCAGCGCGCGGGATTGGACATGGACAAAGTCTTAGCGGCCATCTCGGGCGGCGCTGCCGGGTCCTGGCAAATGAGCAATCGGGGCCGCACCATGGTCGCCGATGAATTCGATTTCGGGTTTGCGGTCGATTGGATGCGCAAGGATTTGGGCATGGTCCTGGCCGAAGGCGAGCGGCTCGACGCGCCGTTGGAGGTGACACGGCGCGTCGATCAGTACTACGCCGACATTCAAGCCATGGGCGGCGGGCGCTGGGACACCTCCAGCCTCATTCGACGGCTTCGCAAAGGGTGATCTGGAGCGTGATAGGGCCAAGTGAATCGCCTTCTTGAACGACGGAAACAGGGAATTTTGTTAAATTTGGGGGGGAAATGGGGGATTTTGGGGGGTAAAAATGGTTTTGGAGCGCCGAAAAGCCTTATTCTAGGCGGGCATTTTGCAAGTTTCCTGTTATTCGGAAAATTCCCTGTTCCAATCGATTTTGCGGCCTGTTCGCCCCTGTTTTATTCGGAATTTTGGATGGTTGAATTGGGTGCGGGGACCCTCGATTTTGGGGACAGGTAGGTCTGTTGGCGGTGTTTGGCACGGCGCAAGGTTCGTGCCGTCTGTACTTCCCGCCACTGATCGGTGCTGGATCCTGCGACTTCGCTTCGCTTGGCTCGGAATGACATTTTTCTTTGGCGGTGTTTAGGCGCTGACTGATCGTGTGATGGGACGGAAGGGTCCATCCTCGCACCATCCCTTTTTACCAGCGGAAAATCTCATAACTGCTGTCCTATTGCGGGGCATTGCAGGTTTCATGGGTTTCTTGGCGCTTCTTTCGCAGTCAAGACGGGTAGGCCGTGGTTCTTAGCGCTGTTTCGTATAAGCTGCCAGGGATCGGGGTTTTGCTGTCCAAGAATTTGCGGTGAACATGAATTCCCCATGCCTCTTGGGCGGTGAGTTGGTCTAGGCCTTGCGGGTCGGTGTAGAACCTTTGGCTGTGCTTGCCCGTCCAGGCGTAGAAGCGGTTCTTCGGTAGAATTTGCGACTTGCGGTAGTATTTGCGCCCAAGACGGGTGAAGGCGTAGTTGCCAAAGATGGTGATCCCGAGGTCGCCTGGGCGAAAGGGAAGGCCTTGCAGGCGCCACTTCAGGGGACGCCATGTGGCTTTGCGCCATTCGACCCAGCTTGGGACGCGCTCGACATCGTCGAACACCTGGGCATAGTCGCGGCAAAAGGCGCTCTGGGGCGGCACGTAGATCACGGAGGCACCGATGCGATTGAACCCCTCCCACCCCAAGAACGGCTCCCCCACGTCGTAGGTGAAGGGTTTTAGGAGGTAGACATCGGTATCGAGCCACAGACCCAGGCCCCGTTGCATTCCTTTCATGCGAATCAGGTCGGAGAAGCTGACCACCGCACGATGGGCATCGCCCCCCCTTAGCGGCAGCATTTTGTCCTTCAGCGCAATCGGCAGGATCAGGCTGGCATCGGCCCAAGTGACTCCCGCAGGCACGCGCGTCTGCGGATCGTGGCTATAGAGCGTGGCCTCGAACCCATGGCGGACCCAGGATTCGAGGCATAGCCAGTCCGTGCGTCGCAGTTGCCCCTGGTACCAGTAGGAAAAGACTCGCTTAGATATCAAGTCTTTGCGTCCCAAAAAATATGCCCTTGCACTTAGAGGCAATGTTCGATGCGGCCCGCACGGGCGAAGGTGAGGGCTTGGCAGTTGCCGCGCAGGAATTCGTGGTCGGTAATGACGCCAGGGTTGCGACCGACCTTGCCGTCGTATTCGCGCACCCCGCGCGTTCGCGGGCCTTCTTGAAACAAGCCCAGCAGGCAGCCCGTGACGTAAGGATAGGTATCAGAAAAGGCGTAGTGGATTGCGCCCGCGGGCGAAATGTGGCCCCCGCACGCCTGATAGGCGACGGACCCAGGCAAGGGATCGGCATAGACGGGAAACCCGTCGAGCATGTAACCCAAGATCGTGCCCGTGGGCAGGCGGTCGCGCAGGCAGGTCGGTTCGCCATGATAGTGGTAGTCCCCGCCGCGCCCCGTATGCCCGCCGCAGTCGTCCATTTCCCCCGCCGCGACGGGATCGCGCAGGCAACTGGTGTCGGTCACAATTCCCTGAAGCCCGTCAAATCGGAGGCAGGAGTCCTTTCCCGCTTTGCCAGGGGCATGGGGGAAAAAGATCGGGACCCCATTGACCGCCACCCCAGCGGCATTGCGCACCGTCAAGGTCGGTTGGGGCGCCAGTTCGGGGACGCGCGGCACGGCAAAGGCGTTGGCACCGCGATAGACCTGCGCCGCGGGCCATTGGGCGTTCCAGGCGCCGCTATCGATCCCAACCATGACCTCGTGCTGGGGCAGGCCGTTGCTTTCCAATGTCAGCCTTTGGTCGCTGCAGCTGATGGTGGCATTTCCTACCCCGCTGGCGCAGGCAACGCGGCGCGCTTGCGGGATTGGGGTTGTCGCTTGAGGGGTGGGCGGAAGCGCGCTTGCGGGCACCTGCGTTCCTGCAGGCGTTGCGCACCCGCTGGCAAGGGTGAGGCCCAGGAGATAGAGGATGGGCAAGAACCGATGCATGGATGCCGCCCTATGCGTCTCTACGGGCATTGGGAAGGGGGTTTGGCGGTGCGTTGGCGTCGGCAGGCACCAAGACAGGCCGTATTTCAAGGGCGGCTTATTCCAGCGGTGCGAACAGGTCCCGCAAGGTTTCGGGGTCGAACTTTGGCGCGGAGGTATCGGTGTCGGCATTCAGTACCGCGTCGGCCAGGGCTTGCTTATGAGCCTGGAGGGCGAGGACTTTTTCCTCGACCGTGCCGCTGGCGACCAGACGATGCACGAACACGGGCTTGTCCTGGCCGATCCGGTGGGCGCGGTCCATGGCTTGGCGTTCGGCGGCAGGGTTCCACCAGGGATCGTAGAGGATCACCGTATCCGCCTCGGTCAGGGTTAGCCCGACGCCGCCCGCCTTGAGACTCAAGAGGAAGATGGAGGCCTCGCCTTCCTTGAACTGTTGCAAGACGCCTTTGCGATCCTTGGTTTGCCCGGTCAACATGGTGTAGGGCAGGTGCATCTCGCTTAGGTCCTTAGCGATCAGATCCAGCATGGAGGTGAATTGGGAGAAGATCAGCACCTTGCGCCCTGCCGCCATGAACTCCTGCACCATGTCGCGCAAGCGCGCGCGCTTGGCGCTTTCGGTGACCGTGCGCGCGGCCTCGATCTTGACCAAGCCAGGGTCGCAGCAGACTTGCCGCAACTTTAGCAAGGCGTCCAAGATCGTGATCTGGGCGCGCGTAAAGCCTTTGCTCGCCACCGCCTCCTGCACGCGCCGATCCATGGTGACCCGCACCGACTCGTAGAGGGCTTGCTGAGGCTTGCTCAAGGTCACGGATTCGATGATTTCCGTGCGCGGTGGCAGCTCGGTCGCGACCTCTTCCTTGGTGCGCCGCAGCAGGAAAGGGTTCAAGCGTCGATTGAGGCGCGCCTGGGCGTCGGCGTCTTTATGCTTTTCGATGGGAGTACGAAACAGGCTGGTGAAGGTTTTGCGATTGCCCAGCAAACCTGGAACGACCCAGTCGTACAGGGTCCATAAGTCTTGCAACGAATTTTCCACGGGCGTTCCCGTGAGCGCCAGACGCCCTTTGGCGGACATGTGGCGCAGGGCCTTGGCCATCTGCGAGGCGGGGTTTTTGAGCGTTTGCGCCTCGTCCAACATGACCAAATCCCAGTCTTGCGCCGCCAAGATGTCTCGATCCCGCGCCAGCAAAGGGTAGGTGCTGATCACCAGGTCCGTGCCATCGAGGTTGGAGAGGTCGCGCAGGCGATCGGAGCCGTGGTGGATATGGAGGCGCAGGTCGGGCGTGAAATCCGCCGCTTGCGTCTGCCAGGTGCTGAGCAAGCTGGTCGGGACGATGAGGAGGGACGGCGTTTGAGGCGCTGGATTTTGTTGTGTGCGCGTCAGCAAGGTCGTGAGGGTTTGTAAGGTCTTGCCCAACCCCATATCATCGGCCAGCACCCCGCCAAAGCCCGATTGGGTCAGGCGCGTCATCCATTCGGCGCCGAAGGCCTGATAGGGCCGCAAGGTGGCGCATAGGTTCGCGGGCGGCTGAAACGGCGCATCGGGGGTTTTGCCCAGCGCCTCCAACGCTGAGGCGAGCGGTAAGATGCCCGCATGGTCGGCGAACCGAACGTCGCTGCCTGCCAGGGCCTCCTGCATATGCTGCGCCAGGCTCGCCTCGCTCGGGTGCATGAGCTCGAGTTCGATTTGTCGGCTGAGGAACAGATGCAAGATCGGGGCGATGGGGACGGGCGAGACGGCGGCGTAGGTCCCGTTCTGCAACTTCAAATAGGCCAAGTCATCGGCTATATCGACGCGAAAGGCCTCTAGATCGGGCAAGCCGTCGTGCAGGTAGCGGGCCGCATACTGCTGGGTAAAGGCGGCGATCAAGGATGCTATGTTGAACTTTTGGCCGTCGATTTCGGCCTCAAACCCCATTTCAAACCAGGAGTGTCCCTGGAACTTATCTTCGTTCTTGCTCGCGGTCGTGAAGGCAGAGAACGCAGCCGTGCCCTCGGTAATGCGATAGGGCCACTGCTTGCTAAGGGTGACGGTCCACCCGTCCCGGCGCAAGGCAGGGACGCCCTCGGCCGTGAACCTGAGCGCCCGCTGTTCATGGCCTTCGTCGAAGACCAGATCGGCCTCAAGCATCTTTTTTGACGGGAGATCCTCGATCTGTTCGGGGGCCACCGCGCCGTAAGCTGCGAGGCGTTGTAGGCAGGACGCCTCCCAATCCTCATCACGGCGTAGGTGAACAATCTGACCCTTATCGAGGAAACGAATGGGGCCAGCGTCCTGATGGCGGACCTTGTGCCCCGCGTAGTCGAACGTCACCGTCAGCGTGGGCAAGGAAATCGGGTCGGCCCAGACCCAAGACCCTGCGCGTGTTTTGGCGGCGGCAAGGGCCAGATGCACCTTGGGGGTCTCGACGCTCCGCTCCTCGACGCTTAGCATCTGGGGCGGGGGAATCTTCATGGAGCCGAGAGTCTTGGGCAGGTTCAGGCTCGCCAAGTTTGGGCTGTCGACTTGCAGGGCGGGGCTGCGCGATAGCAACTTCAAAATCGCTGGCGAAACCTGGGTTTCCAGCATCCCGATTTGCTGTTTTTCGGCGTCGATCCACAAGCTGGTGTCGCCCAAATTGGCGATCGTGCCGCCTGAAAATCCAAGCCGCTGAGCCCCGCTCGCGTGCATTTTCCAGGTCAGTTCGGGGGCGCGACGCGCGGGCGACCAGGTCAAAGGCTTTCGCAAATTGGGTTTTTCGCGCTGGGACGCGGTCCCAAACAACGCGACGTCGCGCTCGCCAGCGTCTGCGGCAGGTTCTGGGGGATCGAGGGCAAAGCAACGTCCCGTGGCGCAGAGATCCTCAATCAACTTTGGGTCAAACATCCACGGGCGTTCCAAGTAGTTTGGCACGCCATAGCCAAAGCTTTGGTAAAAGGTGCCTCCCTTGATCAACTTGGCTTGCAGCAAACGCCCCAGCAAGTCCAGGTCAAGGGGTCGAATGAACTGGGCGACGTTTTGGCGTAGGTTGTGGAAGACGTCGTAAGGCCTGCTGGCGGCGTTCAACTCGCCCGTCTTGGCGTTGACTTGTGCCTTCCAGGTGGACACTCTTAGCTCACCATCGACGCCCTCCAGCACATAGACCAGGCGGTCGCGAATACGCGCGGGGTACTCTTCGGGGCGCGGACCCAAAGGGTCAAGGCGCGGGTCGCGCCCAGGTTCGGGCGCGGCGGCCAACTCGGCCATCTGCGCCAGCCATTGCCGCGCGTGGGCATTGAGGCCGTCGTTCGCCGACGCCTTGGGCTTTTGCTGGCGCTTGGGCGCGCGCGGATCCATGGCCGAGGATCTCGGCACATCATCGGTTCCTTCGCTGTCAAAAAAGGTCATGAGGGCGGCGGCGACGTGTTTGCAGTTATAGCCCACGGGGCATGAGCAAAAGCCCTCAATCTCAGCGTATTCGGTCCAACTGATGTCCTGGGTGTAGATTGTCCCACGGGTGTTGGCGACGATGGATTGAATTCCTTGCGTACGATCACCCGTCACAGAGATGACGCGCCCGCGGTTGGCGTAGGTCTTGCCGCGGGTAACTGCGCTGCGGCTAAAGTTGGCGAACATATCTTTGGACATGCGCACGCCTCATAGGGGTTTCGCGTCGGGATAAGTTATACCAGCGGTGGTTTGAGAAGAGCATTTTGTTTGGCGGTTGTCAGGCGCTGATGGGTCGTGTGGCACGCTTCCCGCGCCCAAGAGTCGGGCGGACCTAATACCAACGGCGAAAAAAGTTGACCCTTTTTTTGCCGTTTTGTGTCTCACGGCAGAAACGCTTCGCGTTTCGCCTCCGACGGGGCCTTCGCTTATACCCCGAGGCGCTTTCGCGCTATTCTCGGGGCCGCTACGGGGGCCGCAGTCGCGGCCCTTATACCAGCGACCATAAGAGTCATTCTCATTCGCCGCTGGTATAAGGCCCTAAATTCAGCAAGCCCCCACCAAGCGTCAGATTCAACTCCCCAAGGCCTCGTAGGCAAAGCCAAACATCTGCGCCCAGACGCCCGAGACGCCGTTTTGAACCTCAATGTTCGCATAGTCGTAGTCCGTATAGGTTTCGACAAAGTGCGAGAGGGAACAGTTGTAGGGCTGGGTCGCGGTGTCTTCGACCATGATGTGAAAGCCCCGATCCGTTGCGGCTTGCAGAAGGTCCTTGGCCGAGCGTTGAATGGTAATCAGGACATGGTCTTCGTCCTGGAACAGGCCCCTGCCAAAATCGAACCGATGAAAAATGTCGCTGGGCCGTTTGATCGAGATGGTCCCCGACCCGCCGTTGCCCCGATGGCCGTTGGCGTTGGAATGGGCGCTGTAGATCACCGTGCGCGCGCCCATATGGGCGTCGATCAGGGCCCACAAGTTGGCGGCCCCGTTGGCCGCAACCCCGTCGCACGCCAGCCCGCCCTTGTGCCGATAAAAGGCGCGGTTGGGGTCAACCCCCTGGTACCAGCGGGTATTGGCACCGTTGACCGCAACCAAGACCCCGCCGTGGGTCGCCACGGCCTCCAAGGCCCCGTCGAAGGCCACTTCTTCGTTGTCGTGCAGCGCGACGATCAGCGGACCCTGACGTGACCGACCTGAACTCACGACCCAAAGATCCCAAACAAAGCCATTGGCTTCGGTGATTTGCACGCTGCGAACGCAAGGCGCGTGGGCGGCCACAAGGGGCCGGTTCCGCCTGAAATCAGGGCTTTGCGCCATCAGTACATCCAGAGGCTTGCAGTCGGCCCCGTGGATTGCAGCGGCCCGAGCAGCGTCCGCGAAGGCCCAAGTCCCCTGAACCAGGAGGAACAAACCGATCCAATAGAGTTTCACAAAGCTGTCGTCTCGATGAGGTTGTTGAGCGCGGCTTGTCCAGCGAGTGTTGCGCTGACGACAAGACCTGCGCGTTCCTAAGGCGGCGATTCCTGCGTGTCCAGGGCTTTGTCGCGGGGAGGCGGGTGTGTCGCCAAAGTTGAGATGGGTTTTGGTTCAATCTGTCTGCGGTTTGGTCGAAAAAAGTTCAGGTGTGACGTCAGCTTTCGAAATGTCCGTAGTCTCAATTTTTGACCTGGACGGATTTAGAGCCTGAAAGGTGCAGTCGGCTTTCGAAATAGCCGTTGTCTAAATCGATAATATAAAAGGCCCCCAACACAAACCGGTGCAGTCGGCTTTCGAAATAGCCGTCGTCTCAATCCTTTTTAGTTGCAAGGGCTGCCACTAGCGGGTGCAGTCGGCTTTCGAAATAGCCGTCGTCTCAATACGCAATGAGCAAACTGCGCTCAAAGTTTTGGTGCAGTCGGCTTTCGAAATAGCCGTCGTCTCAATAAAAATGCACACTGATACAAACCTGCCCGTGGTGCAGTCGGCTTTCGAAATAGCCGTCGTCTCAATGATCCTTATCGATTTACTAGCCATGGTTGAGGTGCAGTCGGCTTTCGAAATAGCCGTCGTCTCAATGAATAGATTATGCTCCTGAGAGACAACTACGGTGCAGTCGGCTTTCGAAATAGCCGTCGTCTCAATACGACCGAGAACGAGGTTGACCTTGAGTTGGGTGCAGTCGGCTTTCGAAATAGCCGTCGTCTCAATGTGTCTAACCTTGGCTCGTCGCAAATAGGAGGTGCAGTCGGCTTTCGAAATAGCCGTCGTCTCAATGTGTCTAACCTTGGCTCGTCGCAAATAGGAGGTGCAGTCGGCTTTCGAAATAGCCGTCGTCTCAATTAGGTCTTCGCTAACTCTATCAAAAGATGGGAGAAAAAGCGACACCTGCGCAAAAAAAAATCCCTGTTTGAAGGTGGCTGTTTGCTCCTGAATCGTCATTTTTTCAAAATCGACTCCTTTGCAGTGAGGAGTTGTCTTGAAAGGTAGTTCCTACGGAATGCGTTGGCAAGAATGAAGTAGGAACCCCAGGGCGAAAGCCTAAGCCCGTCACCGCCTATTGGCTCTGTTTCTGGCCTTTTGGCGTGGGTTCTGTTTGCGGGTTGTCGGGCGCTGGGCGCGAGGGTTGTGGCGCTGGGCTTTGGACTTGTGGTTGCTGGGAGGGGAGGCCAACGCTTGGTTGCCCGCCCCAAAGACCAAATTCGCCACCGCAATGCGTCTCGCGTGGGACGTGCGATCTTGAGAGAACCTTTGTCCTTTGTTTTGACCCGACAAAAACGACAAATGCGTCATGCGTGCAGACCGAACGCCCGTTCCAGCCTTTGTGGGCGCGCGCAACTGATGGTCGTGGACATGCCAAGTTACGTCAAACCCCGCATCGAGCAAGATGTCCTTCATGGCTTTGCTGACGGCGTTTTTCAACTTCCGGTCGTACCCCATGAGATCGCGGACCTGGTTGATTTGTTCGGTCAACTGAAAATCGGGTTTCAACACAGCGAAATGAGCGAGCGCGTTGCGAATTTCCGCCTTACGCTCGCCGAAATGACGGCAAAAGTACTCCAGAGATTCCGCGCCCACCCCTTTGTCTTTGAGGAGACCTAAGATGGCTTTTGATGACTTTGCATTAATGACTTTCTTGGCAAAGGCGGCGACATTCCGCGGCCAATCTTCATCCTTAAGGTGTGAGGCATAGAGCGCGAGGGCGACAAACATGCGATCACGTTCCCACGTTGCCGAAAAGTCCACAAGGCGTGCGACGAGGCGCATGGTCAAAATATGATGGCCCACAAAGCCACTGAGGCGCACCCGCTCGGCCACGGTTTTGAATCGGTCAATCTTATCGACCGTGGCCTTATACTCGCGTATTTGCCGATCCGCGATTTTCTGACGTTGCCCATTGCGTCTTACGAGGGCTTCACGCTGCTTTGCGGCGCGTTTGTGATCCTCGGCAATAGTTTTGAGGCCCGCCAGGTAGGTCTTCACCTCCTGCGTTTTGATGCGCTGGTCCCCAAACATGGACTTCAGGAGGTGCGGCGTCCCGAACCGGCTGATGTGCCTTAGCCCCGTTTGTACCCCCTCAAGGCGTTTTGACTCGACCTCTGCGGTGACGGTCACGGGCTGATCGGGCTCGTGTCCTTTGAACACACGATCAAAGTCCGCAGGGTAGGTGAACAGGCCACGAAAGTCTTGCAGGAAGTTTGGTGCCTCTAGCGCCGTGACCGCATGTTCCCCCGCCATTTGCGTGTAGGTCAAGCACAAGTCCCTGAGACGAGCGACCTTATCAGCGTCTTGAAGTGGGTTGGGGGTCTTGTCGTCCAGGGCGACCGCCTTGGAAAACTGGGTCATCAGACGGCCCACATCTTGGTGGGGGACAAGGTAGAGAATGAGGTAGAACAGGGCCTCCCAATCCTGAACGGGCGTTGGTGGTTGCGACAGCGCGACGTTGATGGGTTCGAGTGGGGCATCGGTTGGGGTTAGCGGGCCAGTCATAAGCCAGTGGTGCGGGCGTTGCGCGTCTTCCGCCACGAACTTGCAAAAGAGCAAGCCCAGCAGTTCGCACTTAAAACTCTCGATCCAATGCGAATTTGCCCGAGACTGGTCCTGGTCGGCCTTGTAGGTGCGGTCTTGACGAGTTTCTGCGGTTATGAAGTGTTGCAGGGTATCGAACCAGTCTTGCAATTTCGTCCCGTGTCCCAAGGTTGGCAACGAACCTGCGCGGGCGACCATAAGGTCTTGAAAAGGGCTTTTGCTGTTTTCCTTCGCCGCGCGCTCGGTAATTTCTGCAACGACTTGACGGTGGGCCTCGATCAAGGTCGTGCCATCGACTTTGTCCAGCCAGGCCCGAAAGCAGGAATTGTAGAGAATTTGAAGTGCGCCGTAGCGGGCCGTATTGGCCTGATCCTCCATGGTTTCGCCACTGATCTTTTGCGGGAGTAAGTGGCGGGCATCTTGAGTCCTTTGATTTTCGTCAGACTCGACATGCCCGCCATGAATCAGGTCATGGTTTTTGGCAATGATACGGGAGAAAGTTGGCAAAACAAGATCGCTTTGGTTCCCGTGGATTTCTGCATCAACGAGGACTTGCAAGGCCTTCGTGTTGGGCGCGTATAAGTCAAGCTTCAAGCCCTAGATAACTTTGGCAGCGCGCCGTTGACGGCCTTCTTGATCGGCGCTTAGTCGGATTTTGGCGAAACGAAGTAGGTCGTCAAAACCGTCGACGTTCTGCCATCTGTTTGCGTCGGAAAGGGTGCGAACCAGCTTCATAAAGCTCTGGCGGCTCCTGAAATGAAAGACCTCGTTCCGAAACTTGGCGGTGACCCGCAACAGAGCGAAGAGTCGTGATTCTGCCTGCTCTTGGTTTTGGCAATCGAAGGTGCCGTCTTGGTCTAGGGGCTTTCCGTTTTCGTCTTGCAAGGCTTTGTCGTAAACCAGGCTCGCCATCCGATTAAAATGATCGAGGTCCGCAAAACGGCCTTCGTAGGACACTATTTTCTTGAGTTTGCCCTCGTCTAGGGGCTTGCCCACGACTAGCTTCGCTACGTCTGCATCGAAAATATCGCTAGTACCATAGGTTTTGAAATTAATTTCGACTGTGCCTTCAGGATCGGCCCAATGCGTTAGCGTGCGGCCTGCTTGGCTGAGGAAAGTTCGCCAATGGCGTTCAAAGGCTTCCGATTGTTTGATCCATATTTGATGATCGGAGGTGCGCAGGCGTTTGCGGAGTTCTGGGATTTTG
This sequence comes from Alphaproteobacteria bacterium, assembly GCA_965229645.1. Lineage (GTDB taxonomy): Bacteria > Pseudomonadota > Alphaproteobacteria > UBA7985 > UBA7985 > CAXQZM01. The sequence goes on along the minus strand of OZ245893.1, from coordinate 884,029 downwards.
TTGTGATCTTGTCCCGCCAATTGGACAGCGTGGCAAAGGTTGCGGCCATCGCGGATCAGGGCGGCGGTGTTGCGATTTGCACTTTGCTGGCGCATGGCTGCGACCAAGTCGTTCATGTTTTTTGGCAGCCGGTCGCTCCATCTAAAGTTGTTCTTGTTTTTGGGAACGGCGGACTTGCGAATTTTGTTGTTGTAGAACGCCTTGACCGAAAGGTGGAAGTTGTGGATGGCTAAAGTCTCGTCACTGATGTCGCCACCGCGAACTTTCATGGGCTCGTAGTGTTGATGTAGTAATTCGCCCACCAGACTCGGATGGAGGGTGAAGCGTTTCTGCTTGCCTGACTTGTGTGCGGTTCCCTTGCGTGGTTGTTCTTGAGCGCGGACCTGTTGGTAGATTTTGGTCGCTATGTCTTCGTATGCTTGTGAGCCTGGGCTTGTCGCCTGTTTTCCAACGCGATAGGCGTCGATAACCCATTGGGGCGCAGGGTCTTGTGGCCGCCAGAGCGCGCCATGTTGGGCCTGCGTTGTCGAAGATGCAACGCTTCGGATTCTGAGATCGATTTTGCCCTGCTTAAGCGGGGGCAAGTTGCGCCTTCGGCTGCCTGAAAATAGGTGATCGCAGATGTTCTGCGCAGTCGCTGCAAAGTCGGGGGCCTCTCGCGATCCTGCTAAGAACAGGTCGCACTTGGGATGAAATACTTGTACGACGCTAGGCTTGCGCGCGCCCTGCCTGGTGTTTTTGGCCCCTTTCTGCTGTTTTTTCATCTTGGCGAGATCGCCGTCCAGATCGGCGGCTTGCGCGTAGGGATGCAGTTTCCATCGCCATATCTTTCGGTATTGATCTTCCCCTTCGGGATCAAAAGATGTGTGCGCGCGAAGATGTTCCCAACATGCGGTACCGAGGGCATCACGGTGACGAACCCCTGCCTCGGACATGTGTTTCAGCGATTTTGCCTTGTTGAACACCTTGTCAACGCACGAAATGAATTGGCGAATGAGCAAAAGCGGGTGCGTTTTTGCTAAGGCCAAAGCGTCCTGATCTTCCCCAAGGTCGCGGCCTTTGAAGTGCGGCCTAAGCGCGCGTGCCTGCCGTTTGAGAACAGAGGCCAGTTCTGGATTTTCGGTCCCTTGTTCGGTCCATTGGGTTTGGCTTTTTCCGATTGAGTGAACGAGTTTCATGCGGCGCCCTGATTTGAGGTTGATGGGTTCGAGTCATATCGGGATTGGCGTAGGGATGATCAAGGCGGTGGTAGGCCTATCCTGACGAGGTGCCATTCGGTGCGGAATAAAGGTCCCCGAGCGCAGGCCTCCATGGGCGCTTCCGCAGATCACCCCGCCCTAGGGGGTGCCTCTGCAAGGGAGCAGGGCAATCGCTTTTGGGGAAGATTCGATCTCGCTTGGTGCGGCCAGAAAGCGCCTTGTCTTATCATACCAACGGAAATCCTGTTGGTTCAGCGGCGTTGCGGCTGATGCTGACGCGGAGATGGATCCTTCCGTCCCATCGGCTGCCCGTCAGTGATGACATTTTTCTTTGATCGATGTTGAGTTGCTGGATGGTCGTATTGCGCGTGTTGCACGCCTGGGACAAGGGCGGCGTGACCCGTGTTTTGGAACCGCCTGTTCTCCCGACTTTAGAGATGGGTTGGCACATCGCAGAACCAACCCGTCAGGCTTCGCCTGCCACCCCTCCGAGGGAGGGGAATTGAGTTGGATTTGGACTCTTCGGCTCGCGAGTCATTTTGACCTTTCCGCTGGTATGAGACGCGCGCCAACTGGCGGCAGGGGATCAGCGCGCGGCGCATATGTGTCACTTGAGCGCCGCCTGCGGTCGAGTGCGCGGGCGGGCTTGGGGTTAGGGGCGGGGGCATGAGCAACATTCCGAGCAACGCGCGTGTGGTCATTATTGGCGGCGGGGTCATTGGCACGTCCGTGGCGTACCATTTGGCCAAAATGGGTTGGACCGACCTTCTATTGTTGGAGCGTCGGCAGCTAGCGTGCGGGACCACGTGGCACGCGGCGGGGTTGATCGCGCAGTTGCGGGCGACGCACAATATGACCAAGCTCGCCAAGTATAGCCAGGAGCTTTATTGGACCTTGGGCGAGGAAACGGGGGTTGAGACGGGTTTTACCCGCAACGGGTCGATCACTGCGGCCCTAACGACGGCGCGCATGGAGGAGATTTCTCGCCAAGCCTCCATGGCGCGGGCCTTTGGCGTCGAGGTTGAGGAGATCAGCACCGCCGAAGTGAAGGACCGCTACCCCTATTTGGAAACGCACGATGTCGTCGGCGGGGTCTATCTGCCGCTCGACGGGCAGGCCGACCCGTCCAACGTTACGCAGTCGCTGGCCAAGGGCGCGCGCAACTTGGGCGCTCAAATCATCGAAGGGGTCCAGGTCACGGGCATCGACCAAGCCGACGGGCGGGTGACGGGGGTGCGTTACGACGTAAGGGGCAGCGCGGGCGAGGGCGGCGAGGGCGAGCGCGGGCGGATTGCGTGCGACTTTGTGGTCAACTGCGCGGGCATGTGGGGGCGGCAGGTCGGCGAGCTGGCTGGGGTCAGGGTGCCGCTTCATGCGGCTGAGCATTTTTATATCGTCACGGAGTCTATCCCTGGCATGGGCAAGTTGCCCGTGCTGCGGGTGCCCGACGAATGCGCCTACTATAAGGAAGACGCAGGCAAGATCTTGCTCGGCGCGTTTGAGCCCAACGCCAAGCCCTGGGCCATGGATGGGATTCCTGAGGACTTTTGCTTCGATGAATTGCCCGAGGACTTTGACCATTTTGAACCGATCTTAGCAGCAGCGTGCGAACGCATGCCGATCCTGGCCGAAACGGGCATCCATACCTTTTTCAACGGCCCCGAATCCTTCACGCCCGACGACCGCTATTTGCTGGGGGAGGCGCCCGAGCTACGGAATTTCTTTGTGGCGGCGGGGTTCAATTCCGTCGGGATTCAGTCGGCGGGCGGGGCGGGTAAGGCGCTGGCGGAGTGGATTGTCGGCGGCGACGCGCCGTTTGATTTGTGGGACGTGGATATACGGCGCATGCAGCCGTTCCAGGCCAATCGCACCTACCTGTTCAACCGTACCAAGGAATCGCTGGGTCTGCTTTACGCCGATCACTACCCCTATAAGCAACCCGAGACCGCGCGCGGCATCCGGCGTTCGCCCGTCCACGAGCTGTTGAAGGCCAAGGGCGCGTGCTTCGGCGAAACCGCAGGATGGGAACGGGCCAACTGGTTTGACCCCGCAAAATCGGGACCCCTAAGAATGGGGGCAGAGGCACCTGCGCCCGCAGGCCCGCCGCTGAAGTGGCAACGACCCACCCCAGGGCTGGCGTCCACACTCGCATTGGCGGGGGACGCGCCCGCCTATGCCTATAGTTGGAAGCGGCAGAACTGGTTTGACCTTGCCGCCAAGGAACACGCCGCCGTTCGAAACGATGTCGGGGTTTTCGACTTGTCATCCTTCGGCAAAATTCGCGTCGAGGGGCGCGACGCCTGCGCTTTTTTGAACCGCTTATGCGGCGGCCAAGTCGATGTGCCCGCCGGCAAAATTGTCTATACGCAGCTCCTGAATGCGCGCGGCGGGATCGAGGCGGACCTGACGGTCAATCGCTTGAGCGAAACGGCGTACATACTGGTCACGCCTGCGGCGACGGTGCAGCGCGATTTGGCCTGGATGCGCAAGCATATGCAGGACGAGTTTGTCGTCGTCACCGATGTCACGGCGGCCGAAGCGGCCTTTGCGGTCATGGGCCCCAACAGCCGCGCGCTGTTGCAGCGTGTCTCGCCTGCCGATTTCTCGAACGAGGCCTTCCCCTTCGGCACGCATCAGCCGATCGACATCGGCATGGGTCTGGCGCGGGCGCATCGGGTGACCTACGTGGGCGAGCTGGGTTGGGAAATTTACGTGAGCGCGGATATGGCGGGGCATGTGTTCGAAACCTTGCTCGATCAACGCCCGACCCTCGCGGGCCTGCACGTCTTGGATTCCTGCCGGATCGAAAAAGCCTATCGCCACTTTGGCCACGACATCACGGACGAGGATCATGTGTTGGAAGCCGGTCTAGGCTTTGCCGTCGATACCAGCAAGCCCGCCTTCAACGGCAGAGAGGCGGTCCTTACCAAGAAGCAAGCGGGCCTCAATCGCCGACTAATCCAGGTGCAGCTGAAGGATCCCGAACCGCTGCTCTATCATAACGAGCCGCTGGTGCGCGACGGCGAGATCGTCGGCTTTTTAACCTCGGGCAACTACGGCCATCATCTGGGCGGGGCCATTGGCCTGGCTTACGTGCCCATCGAGCCTGGCGAAAGCATGTCCGAGACCCTAGGCTCGCACTTTGAGGTCGAGGTCGCGGGCCAGCGATTCGAGGCGCTGGCGTCGTTCAAACCGCTCTACGACCCCAAGGCCGAGCGCCCCAAACTTTAGGGGCGGGCCGTTTTGAAATGACCTTCGCTTAGGATCTATCGAGGCGACCAAAGTTCTATGTCGCGATTTGCTATCCACGATCTGCCCGTGCGGCGTTTTTTCTTTCTGCGCCATGCGCAGAGTGAAGGCAATGTGCAGGGGGTGTTTCATGCCAATACCCGCGACTGGCCCTTGACCGACTTGGGTTATGGCCAGGCGCGCCGCGCCGCGCCCGTGCTGGACACCTTGCCCGTCCAGGCCGTGCTGTCGAGCCCGCTCATCCGCGTGCAGCAAACGCTCGCGCCCTATCTGCGCGGCAAAAAACTCGACCACTGTCAAGACACGCGCTTGATCGAGCGCGACTTTGCAGGCGTGGAAGGCATGCCGATTCCCGCCGAGCGCAACTTCTTTATTGAGGACCCCGCGGGGGTCGAGCCGACGGCCGCGTTCATCGCCCGCCTGATCGCGGGCCTGAACGACGGCCTTACGCACGACGATATGCTGGTCGGTGGCCACGCGGGGGTTTTGCACGGTCTGAGCTTGGGCCTCGGCATCGATATGGACCCTTGGGCGGGTGCCTACAGCAACGCCACGCCCACGCAGATCGAAAAGCGCGGTGCGCGTTGGACGCTAAAGTACTGGAATTTCGAGACTGAAATGTGGCAGGTGCCCGAGCCTGCCAGCCGAGACTGGAGTGTTTAGACGGGCGGTAAGGTTGAGGGCGGCTTGTTCGAGAGCCGCCGCTCTTTGCGGCCCGCGCTGGATGACGTTGGATGGGAGCTTGCTGAATTTAAGGCCTTAGGTCTGCCTTATTCCTAGGCATGGCAAAGCGCGCCACACGACCCGTCAAAAAATGCGGTTCCGCGCCGAGCGAAGCGAAGGTGTCGTCTCAAACAAAGGGCAGATCGACGGTTTCGCCGCCGTAGGTTTGGCCGTCCTTGACGATGGTGAGGCGGTCGCCGACCTGGACGCTACGGTCGACCAAGACAAAACCGATCATGCGTTGCAGCTTGGGCGACCAGACGCCGTTGGTCATGGCCCCGACCCGCTGCCCGTCCTGGGTTGCAGGGTACCAAATGGCATGGCCGTCTTGGGGCTGATCTTGATCGAGTACCAGCCCCAGCTGATGGCGTCGCGGTCCCTCGGCCTTGATTTGGCGCAAGGCGCGCATTCCGATGACGGCGTCGTCCAAATCCGTGTCGGTATAGGCGTCGAGGCGTACCTCGAAGGGGTTGGTTTGGTCGTCGGTGTCGCCGCCGAACGACAGCATGCCGCCCTCAATCCGTTCGGCGGGGTTGGGGTTGCCAGGGCCGATGCCCCAGGGCGCGCCCGCTTCGCGGACCAGGTTCCACAGCTCGTCGCCGCGCGACCCGTCCATCAAGTAGAGTTCGAACCCGCCCTGCTTGGAATAGCCCGAACGTTGGACCTTTAGGGGAATGCCGTTGAGTTCAGCGTCGGCGAACCAGAAGAACTTCAGTTCGCGCACCCAATCGCCGAACAGGGCGGCGGCGACCTCATCGGCCTTGGGGCCCTGGATCGCGAGTGGCGACACATCGGGCTCTTCGATCTCGACCCTGAGGCCGCGCTCTGCGGCGATGGCCCGCGACCAGATCAGCATGTTGTTGTCGGCGATCGACAGCCACAGCAGGTCAGTGCCCAATTTTAGGACCACGGGGTCGTTGATCAAGACGCCCCAATGGTCGCACATGGGCACGTACTTGCCCTGGCCGATTTGCAAGGATGAGAGGTCGCGCGCGCACAGGATTTGGGCCAGGGTTGCGGCGTCGGGACCCCTTAGCTGCACCTGCCGCTCGACCGCCACGTCCCAGAGCGCCACCCCTTGCGTCAAGCGTTCGTATTCCCCCTCAGGGTCGCCGTAGGAGGTGGGCATGAGCATCCGATTGTAGGGCGAGAAGGCCCGAACCCCTTCGCGGACCGTAGAGTGATAGAAGCACGAGGCGCGCAAGCGCGTATTGGGTCCGATTTCAGCCATAGGGGTCTCCAAGAAGCCATGCGCCATACAAGCGCCCGAACCGAAGAACAAAGCTTTTTGTGTCTCGCGGCAGAAACGCTTCGCGTTTCGCCTCCGACGGGGCCTCCGCTTATACCCCGAGGCGCTTTCGCGCTATTCTCGGGGCCGCTACGGGGGCCGCAGTCGCGGCCCTTTTACCAGCGAACATAAGAGTCATTCTAAGTCGCCGCTGGTTTTATCTCGCGAGACTCAGGAGAATTGCGACACACAGCGTCGCACGCGCGGGGGAGGGTCTTCGGCTTTGGGCTTAGGCGCGCATTCATGAAAACCCATACCCAAGTCGCCGTCATTGGCGGCGGGATCGCGGGGTGCGCGACCCTTTACGAACTGACCCAGCACGGCATCACCGATTGCGTCTTGCTGGAACGCGACGAACTGACCTCGGGCACCACCTGGCATTCGGCGGCGCAGGTGACCAACTTTGGCCCCAACCAAACCATGCTCGGCCTCAAATCGCACTCGATCAAACTCTATTCCGAGCTGGCGGCCGATCCCGACTATCCGATCAACTACCACCACGGCACAGGGGGGCTGCGCCTCGCCACCACGCAAGACCATCTGGACGGCTATCATCACTTCATCTCCCAAGCCAAAGGCATGGGCGTGGACTTTGAACTGCTCGACCCGCAAGAATCGCAGCGACGCCACCCCCTCATTTCGACGGAAGCGATGCTGGGCGCGCTGTGGGACCCGCACGATGGCTACATAGACCCCGCGCAGCTGTGCCAGGCCCTGGCTCGGCGCGCGCGCAAAGCCGGCGCGCAGGTCACTCGCCAGACCGAAGTGCAGGGCCTCCGCCAACGCATCGGCGGCGCCTGGCAGATCACGACCAACCAAGGGGTTATGGAGGCGGAGATTCTGGTCAACGCGGGCGGGTACCGCTGCAATGAAATCGCCGCTCTGATGGAGGTGGTGTTGCCCGTCGCCTCCATGGAGCATCAGTACATGCTCACCGATCCCATCCCCCAAATCGCGGCCCTGAAGGCCGAGCGGGGGGCAGGGTGGGAGGTGCCGCTGATTCGCTGCCCGCAATCGGATTTTTATCAACGCGCGGAGAAGGACGGCCTGCTGATCGGGTTCTATGAACAAGACTGCAAGCCCTGGGGCCTGGACGGCATCGACCCCAGTTTTACCATGGCGTTGTGCCCCGACGATTTGGATCGGGTTGCCGACGTGATGATGGGGGCTATCGCGCGCATGCCCTGTCTGGAAACCGCAGGCATCGCCACCATCGTCAACGGGCCGATCACCTACACGCCCGACGGTCTCCCCCTCGTCGGGCCGATCACAGGCAAGCAAAACGCCTATGCCATCACGGGCTTGCGCGCGGGCCTAGGGGAGGGGGGCGGCCACGGCTGGTTGCTGGCGCAAATGATCGCCAGCCACGTTCAGGGCGGCGGTGACGCGTGCTACGATACCTGGTGCCTCGACCCGCGCCGATTTTCGCGCCACCATACGGTCGAGTACACGGCGCTCAAAGCCATCGAAGACTACCAAAACGAATTTCGATTCCACATGCCCCATGAGCATCGACCCGCGGGCCGTCCGCTCAAAACCTCGCCCTTGACGCGCGACTTGGCGGAATTGGGCGCTGAATTTGCCGTCGTCGCGGGGTGGGAGCGGGCGGCGTACTACAAACTTGAGCCTGAGTTCCGCGAGACCCATTCGTTCAAATTCAATGAAACCCACGCGGTCGTGGCCGCCGAGGTCGCCAACGTGCAGACCAATGTGGGCCTGATGGAGGTGAATGGATTCAACCGGATCGAGTTGTCGGGGCCAGGCGTCCATGACTTCCTGGAGGGTCTCATGTGCTCGCGCGTGTTGCGGCAGGACGGCAAGGTGAGCCTCAACTACTTCCTCAACGAGCGGGGCATGGTCAAGGGCGAGGCGACCTTGGCCAACCTCGGGCACGGGCGGGTTTGGTATGGGTCGGCCGCCGCGGCTGAGCAACACGATTGGGACTGGCTGGCGCAGCGCTTGCCAGGGGACGGCAGCGTGCAGATGCGCAGCTTGACCAACAGCCACGACACCTTGGTGATCGCGGGGCCGCGGTCGCGGGATGTGCTGAAGGCCGCCGCGCCGCGCACCGACTGGGACGCCTTCAAGTGGCTGCGCTGCCAACGGGTGTCTCTCGGCCCGGTCGAGGCCGTGGCCATGGCCGTGTCTTTTAGCGGTGAACTGGCTTGGGAGCTGCATGTCGCCAACGAAAGCGTCCAGCAGGCGTGGACCGTGCTTTGGGCGGCGGGAACGCCCTACGGCATGAAGCCGTTCGGGCTCTATTCCACCGAATCCATGCGCCTAGAAAAGGGCTACGGTCACTGGAAGGCCGATTTCCTGACCGAATTTGATCCCTATGCCCACGGTCTGGATCGATTTGTGACGCTCGATAAGGCCTTCGTTGGCAAATCGGCCTTGCTGGCGCGCGCCGCCCCGCAACGCCGGCTGGTCACCCTCGCGCTCGACTGCGACTTTGCCACCGCCCAGGGCGGCGATAGTTTGCTGGTCGGCGACCGCGTAGTGGGAACCGTGACCTCCGCAGCCTACGGCCATCGCACGGGCACCAACATACTCCGCGCGTTCCTCGACGTGGGGGTTGAGGCGTGCGACGCATGGTTCCTGGGTCAACGCTTCCCTGCTAAGGTCGTGGACCCGTGCCTCTACGACCCCGACAATCGGCGCGTGAAAGGCGACGCACTTGGACTTTAACCAAGTCACCGTTCAGGTTCATGACTTCCATGTCGCCGTGCGGTTCTACGAGACGCTCGGCCTCAAGTGCATCGTTTCAGCCCGCGAGGAGTACGCGCGGTTTGAGTTGCCCTCGGGCGACAGCACCTTCTCGCTCTATGTGGCAAATCCGCCCAAAATTGGCGGGATCAGGCTCTACTTTGAGGTCGAGAACGTCGATGCTCTATTCGCCGACCTGACGGCGAAGGGGATCGTGTTTGACAGCCCACCCTGCGACCAGCGCTGGTTGTGGCGGGAGGCTGGCTTGCGCGACCCCAGCGGCAACCAACTCTGCCTCTACCACGCAGGCACCAATCGCAAGCACCCACCCTGGCGCTTGTCGGACGCTTGAGGCCAGGGGTCGTTTTCAACGACCCTTTTGCCCAAGTTCAAGCGGATTCCAAGTCGAATCGACTTGAAATCCGCACCAAAGCTAGGAGTTTTCGGCAGCGTCCTCGGCGGCTTCCGCTTCAGCTTGGCGGGCCTCGGCATCGCGTGCTGCTGCTTCTGCGGCGTCGCGGCGTTGCTCGGCTTCAGCTTGGCGGGCTTCGGCTTCAGCTTGGCGGGCTTCGGCGTCGCGGGCGGCGTCTTCGGCCTCTGTTTGGCGTGCTTCGGCGTCACGGGCGGCGGCTTCCGCGTCGGCTTGCTGCTGTTGGGCGGCACTTGCCGCTTCTTCGGCGGTGGCTTGGCGTTCTTGCGCCGCGCCCGCCGCCGCCTCGGCAGTGTTCGCGTCATTTGAGGCCGCTTCTGCCAGGGCCTCGGCGGAGTCTATTTCAGAATTGAGGGCTTTCAGTCGGTTTTCCGCAACAGCCACATCGCCCTGAACCGCAGCCAGGTCGTTTTGCGCGGCGATCAAGTCGTCCTGAACTTGGGTCAATCCCGCTTCGGCTTCTTCGTCGCTGGCGACCCTGGCTTCCAGACTCGCCTCCGCCGCGACGCGGGCTTGGTTGGCCGCGACGAGGTCATTTTGCGCTTGCGCCAAAGCGGCTTCGCTCGCTGTGTTTTGTTCGGACAATTGCGCCATGGCGGCTTCCAGATCGGCGACCCTGTCCATCAACTCGGCCTTATCTGCAGAAGCCATCGCCGCATCCGCAGACGCCATCGCCGCATCCGCAGAAGCATCCGCTGCCGCCGTTTCGGCGTCGCTCAGGGCGGCGGTGAGGGCCTCAATCTGGCCGAGGTGGTCGGTGACTTGACCCTCGAGCTCTGTTGCTTGCGCTTCGGCGTTGCCAAGGGCTTGCTGGGCCTCTGCTGCCTCGCTCTCAAGGCGTGCGATTTGCTCGTTCAAGCCCTCAAGGGCGGCGGTGGCAGCCGCTGCGGCTTCGGTCGCAGCAGACACGTCGGCAGTGAGGGTTGCCATATCCGCGTCTTTGGCGGAGGATTCTTGTTCCAGCTCTGCAGTTCGGCTTTCCAACTCTGCTACCTGTGACGCGGCGGAATCGCGAGCATCAGTTAGGTCCAAAATTTCACCATTGCGGGATTGCTGGCCGACAAAGAAAAATACCACGGCAACGACAAGGGCGACGATCAGGCGAATAAGGTTGGAATTCATGCTAAATCTCCACTTAAGGTCTTGAGAACGAAACCAAACCTCTAACCCGAAATTCGCCGAGCCGCAACAGGTCCTGTTCGCGCGGGCGTCGCTTTTCTCGCAGAAATCCGCCGGTTCGGCGAATGAGGCATGACAGCGCCCAGCTGGGCGGCTAAGGTGGTATCATGGACAAGGAAGACCAGGAAAGCCGCTGGACCCTCGGCGTCATGGGCGGCAAGTCGGCGACCCAGCGCCGGCTGGAGCAGGAATTACGCGAAAAGCAAGCCGCGATCCCAGTGCTGAAAAAACGCCGCGAACCGCTGAAATGGTACTGGTGGGTGGCGATTTTCATCGGGGTTTTGATTTGGACGGTCGTCGCCTTTTGGGCCGATAGCAGATTTCGATGAGGTTTGAGAAGCCCTTTACCCAACAAGAACCCATCCCCGAGGCGGGCATCGCGCGCGCCGTCGAGATCATGCGCACGGGGCGCCTGCACCGATACAATACCTTGGCCGATGAAGTGGCCGAAGTGACCTTGCTGGAACAGGACTATGCCGCCTACCAAGGCGTGCCCTACTGCCTTGCGACCACGAGCGGGGGAACCGCGCTCCAGATCGCGTTGCGCGCCGTCGGGGTGCAGCCAGGGGATCCTGTCTTGACCAACGCCTATACGCTGGCGCCTGTGCCAGGGGCGATCTTCGCTGTCGGTGCGCGCCCCGTACTGGTCGAAACCAGGCACGACTGGACGTTGGATCCGTCGCATTTGACCGAACAGGCTGCGGCGAGCGGCGCCCAGGTCCTGATGCTTTCGCACATGCGCGGGCATTTGGCCGATATGGACGCCCTGATGGCGCAGTGCCAGGGCTTGGGCCTGACGGTCATCGAAGATTGCGCCCATACCATGGGCGCCCATTGGAACGGCACGCGGTCGGGCAATTTTGGGCTTGTTGGCTGCTTTTCCGCGCAGACCTACAAGCACGTGAACGCAGGGGAGGGGGGGGTACTCACCACCACCGATGCGGAGGTCGCCGCCCGCGCTGTGATCCTTTCAGGGTCCTACATGCTGTACGATCGCCATGGCGCGCGGCCAGACGAAGCGGTGTTTGCGCGGGTCAAAACCCTGGCACCCAACTGCTCCAGCCGGATGGACAACTTGCGCGCCGCTTTGATCCGGGCGCAACTGCCGCACCTGGACGCCAATATCAGGCGTTGGAACCAGCGCTATGCGGCCCTGGAAGCGGGCCTAAGGGATCAGATCAAGTTCGAGGTGCGCCAGATTCCCGACGCCGAAGGGCATGTCGGTTCCTCTTTTCAGTTTCACTATCACGGTGGCCCTGTTGCCGCCTTTGTCGAGCGGTGCGCGGCGCGCGGGGTGGAACTCAAGTGGTTTGGCGCCGACGAGCCCTCGGGCTTTACCTCCCGCTACGATTCTTGGCACTACTTGGGATCTATGCCGCGCCTGGCGCGCACCGAACGCGTGCTTGCCACGACGTGCGACTTGCGCGTTCCCCTGACCTTCACAGTGGCGGACTGCGAGCGGATCGCGCAAATTCTGGTTGCCTGCGGCTGACCCCGCCGCGCGCAAGTTTCGCTAAAGCTGCGCCATGTGCAGGGCCGTGTCGATCATGCGGTTTGAGAACCCCCATTCGTTGTCGTACCAGCCCAGGACGCGCACCAAGGTGCCGCCGATCACCTGGGTTTGATCGAGGGCGATGGAACACGAATGGGGATCGGTGCAGTAGTCGATGGACACCAAGGGCAGGTCGTTGGCGGCCATGATGCCCCGCATGGGTCCCTCGGCCGCTGCGACCAGGGCCGCATTGACTTCCCCGATGTCTGTAGGCCGACTGGCGACAAAACTAAGGTCTACCAGGGAAACATTGGGGGTGGGGACCCGCACCGCCGTGCCGTCGAGTTTGCCCGCAAGTTCGGGCAGAACCAGCCCAATCGCCTTGGCGGCCCCGGTCGAGGTGGGGATCATGGAGAGCGCGGCGGCACGCGCCCGGCGCGGGTCCGCATGGTCCGTATCGACCAGGCGCTGATCGCCCGTATAGGCATGAACCGTGGTCATGGAGCCCACGACCAGGCCGACGCTATCGTTCAGCACCTTGGCCATAGGGGCCAAGCAGTTGGTGGTGCAGGAGGCATTGGACACCAGTTTGTGGCTTGCGTGCAGGGTGGTTTCGTTTACGCCGAAGACGACCGTGGCATCGACGTCCTTGGCGGGCGCGGAAACCAGCACCTTGCCGGCGCCGGCCGCCAAATGCTTGCCCGCGCCAGTGCGATCGGTGAACCGCCCTGTGCATTCCAGAACCACATCGACCCCCATGTCGCCCCAGGGCTGGTCGGCGGGGTCTGGCGTCTGCAAAATCTTGGCCTGGTGCGCGCCGACGCGCAAAGTGCCGTCCGCAACTTCGTAGTCAAAATCGCCGCGCCCATGGACGGAATCGTACTTCAACAGGTGCGCCATATGCGCCATGTCGCCCAAATCGTTGATCGCGACGAGATCGAGGGGGCTGTCAGGCCGCGCCAACAGCGCGCGCAGAGTATGGCGGCCAATGCGACCGAAACCGTTTAAGGCAATTCGAGTTGGAGAGGGCATAGAAGGGCTCCTGAACAAAACTTTGACGCCCTATAGGGTTCAACTATGAACAAAGGAAGCCTCGTCGAAACCCAAAACAGGGTGATGGCTTCACCACAAGCAAGACCGCTCTCCCGTCTCTGCGTGTTGTAGAGTTTTTCGCGACTTGCTCGCAATTCGCTTCAGGTGCTAGGTATGACCCATGTCTAAGACTTACGATTTGATTGTTATTGGCGGTGGCCCTGGGGGCTATGTTGCGGCTATTCGTGCGGCGCAGTTGGGGCTCAAAACCGCGTGCGTGGAAAAACGGGGTACGCTCGGCGGCACGTGCCTGAACGTGGGCTGCATTCCCTCAAAGTCCCTCTTGCACGCAACGCACCTCTATCACGAGGCCGAAACAAATTTCGCCGCAATGGGCATCGATGTTGCGGGCGTGTCGCTGAACCTTGAGAAAATGATGGCGACCAAGCAGCAGCAAGTGGCGACCCTGACCGCGGGGATCGAGGGGCTTTTTGCCAAGAACAAGGTTACTTACCTTAAGGGACACGGCACAATTGTCGGCGCAGGACAGGTGTCCGTTGACGGCGCAGAACCGCTCAAGACCCAGAATATTTTGATTGCGACGGGCTCGGTTCCCGCCGCGCTGCCAGGCATCGAAATCGACGAGCAGCGAGTACTGTCCTCGACGGGTGCGCTCGCCCTGCCCGAGGTGCCCCGACACCTCGTTGTGGTCGGCGGCGGCGTCATCGGGCTGGAGCTGGGGTCGGTTTGGTCTCGACTGGGCGCCGAGGTGACGGTGGTCGAATACCTTGACCACATAGGCGGTGCCTTGGATCGCGAGGTGGGCAAGCAATTTCAGCGCATCTTGACCAAGCAGGGCTTAAAATTTCAGCTTGCTACCAAAGTAACGCGGATTGATCGGGACGCAGCAGGCCTCCAGGTCCATAGCGAGCCTGCGGCTGGGGGCGCGTCGTCTGTCCTCGACGCAGACTACTGCCTGATCGCGATTGGGCGCCGTCCCTATACGCAAGACCTGGGTCTGGAGGCCATCGGCGTCGAGACCGATGCCCAAGGCCGCGTGCCCGTGGACGAAACCTTGCGAGTTCGCGACGGGCTATGGGCTATTGGAGATGTGGTGGCAGGACCCATGCTGGCGCACAAGGCCGAGGAAGAGGGCGTCGCGGTGGCGGAGCGAATTGCGGGTCAGCAACCGCATATCAACTACCAGGCGATCCCAGGTGTGATCTATACGCACCCCGAAGTGGCTGACGTCGGCGCCACAGAAGAACAGCTCAAGCAACAGGGAATTCCCTACAAAAAGGGCGTTTTCCCTTTCAAGGCCAACTCGCGCGCGCGCGCCATGGGCGAGGGGGATGGGTTCGTCAAAATTCTGGCGCACAGCGAAACCGATGCCGTCCTGGGCGGACACATTATCGGGCCCAATGCGGGGGATTTGATCCACGAGTTGGTCACGGTGTTAGAATTTGGCGGGTCGGCAGAGGACATAGCGCGGTCGAGCCATGCCCATCCGACTTTCGCTGAGGCGCTCAAGGAAGCTGCCCTGGCCGTGGACGCACGCCCTATTCATATCTAGGCTGCTGGGCCGCCCTATGCTCTGGCGTCTCTTATCTACCCTGAGCTTGCTGGGCTGTTTTGGCTTCTTGGCCGTCGATTTCGCCTATCTTGTGAGCGCGTCGGACGCCGCCACCTACGGCACTTTGGGCGGTCTTGTGCCGTCTGCGCTGCTGGACCAAGTTGAGCTCTGGGCGGGTCAATCGGGGACGGTCCTGGGCGGCTTATCTCAATTCGTGCTCAAACCGCTCATTTTTTGGGTACCTCTTTGGGTCTTGTGCCTTGCGTTCGCCTTTCTCTTGAGAATTCTGGGTCGGATCCGCGCGTGAGTTTCGTCGCCGCCGCGTTGATTTTGGGGGCGGCTCTGTGTCACGCGGCCTGGAACTTCATTGTTAAGGCCAGCAACGACCGCTTGGGTGCCTTGTTTATGATGCTCTCGGGCGTGGCCTTGGTGGGGCTCGTCTTGCTGCCCTTCGTTCCAGTGCCCAGGGGGTGGCAAATTTGGACGCTGATCGGGCTCAGCGCCGTGCTGCACTACGGCTACAACATGAGTTTGCTGCTGGCCTATAAGTTTGCAGACCTCAGCGTCGCCTACCCCATCGCGCGGGGGGCGGTTCCGCTTCTGGTTCTGGGTTTGGCCTACGCAACGTTGGGTCAACTGCCCTCGTCTTGGGGGGTGGTGGGCATCGCGTGCGTGGCGTTGGGGATTATGCTGCTGGCGGCTTTTGCGCGCGCCGTCGACCCGCGCGGTGTTCTGCTTGCGCTGCTGACCAGCGTGTGGATCGCTGGCTATACAGTGGTCGACGGTGTGGGCATGCGTCAGGGCGACCAAGCGCTGTCTTTTCTGGTCTGGAACTTCGCCAGCCATGCGCCGATCGCGCTCGCGGTGTTCTTCGGGATTTGGCGACGCCGAGCCCCTCCTGGCATTTGGCGCGCCGCCCCTGCCGCGATTTTGGCACCAGTGGCCTATGCGCTGGTCCTGTGGGCGCAGCGGACGACGGACTTCGCCGCGGTTTCGGCCTTGCGCGAAACATCGGTGATTTTTGCGTCCCTGCTCGGCATCGCTTTTTTGGGAGAGAGGCAAGCGCGCCTGCGCTTGAGCGCAGCGACGCTGGTCTGCGCGGGCGCGGCGCTGATCGTTTTTAACTGATGCCAACAGTTACAAAAGTCGCGGCTCTGACACCAACTAACATAGAGGTCATTCTGGGTCGCCGCGGGTATTATGACGGTTGGCCTAGTCCACGAGCGCCCCGTGTTGATTGGTCGGTGTGCTTTGCACCAACGATTAGCTTGAGGTGACAGTCGCTACCCCCCAAACCGTGGCTCGGGCACGCCGCGCACGCCCAAACCGTGGATGGCGAAGACGGCACCAGCTTCGCGCTCTTGGGGGAGGAGGCCGTTGATGGGACGCGCCATGGAGGTCACGTAGGCGATGTCCAAATTCGCGCCGCCAAAGGTGAGGCTGGTGGCGGAAAAGGTTGGCAAGCCGACGACGCGGTCGACGTGGCCCTCGGGGTCAAAGCGGACCAAGCGTCCGCGATAGACTTCGACGGACCAGACAAACCCCTCCGCATCCACCGTCGCGCCGTCGGGGTAACCTTGGAAGTCGGCGAACGAGGCAAAGTCGCGTCGATGCAATACGGTCCCCTGACCTAGATCATAGTCGTAGGCGTAGATGACCTTCTTTAAGGAGTCAGCGAAGTAGAGGGTTTGATTGTCCAGCGACCAGCAGGGGCCATTAGAAACGACGATCCCCGTGTCGAGCCGATGCAACGACAAATCGGGGTCCAAGCGATAGAGAACGCCGACGGGATCGCGCTCGTGCACGTCCATGGACCCGACAATGAACCGTCCCTTGCGATCTACCTTGCCGTCGTTGAGGCGCGTCCCAGGTGTGTCGTTGCGGGCCACGAGCTGGGTCTCACCCGTGTCGAAGTCGAGGAAGTAAAACCCATCGGCCAAGGCAATGAGGCCGCCGCCGTCTGCTCGCAAGGCAAGCGCGCCAACGTGTTTTTCCAAAGGCCAGTGACGCACATCTTGGCCTTGGGCATCGCAGGAAAACACGCCCGGGCCAAAGGAATCGATCCAGTAGAGGCGCGAGGCTTGCGGGCACCAGAGCGGACCTTCGCCGAGTTGGTTCGTGGCATCGACCACGACTTCGATTTTGAGCATGGGCGCGGGCTTCCGTGTCGGGCTTAGGCGTCTTGCGTCGCCACTTGTCGCTGCACGCCCAGGCCCTCAATGCCCAGTTCCACCACATCGCCCGCGCGCAAGAATTGCTGGGGTTTCAGCCCCATGCCGACGCCAGGGGGCGTGCCCGTCGAGATGACGTCGCCTGGGCGCAGCGTCATGAAGTGACTGATGTGGCTGACCAGCCTTGCCACCCCAAAGACCATGGTCGCGGTGGTGCCGCTTTGTTTGGTTTCGCCGTTCAGAGTCAGCCATAGGGACAGGTCTTGGGGGTCTGGCACCTCGTCGCGGGTCACGAGCCAGGGCCCCAACTGCCCAAAGTTGTCGTAGCTCTTGCCCTTGGTCCATTGGCCCGAGCGTTCGAGTTGAAACGCGCGCTCCGACACGTCATTGGCGATGGCAAAGCCAGCAACGTGGTCGAGCGCCTCTACTTCCGAAACGCGTTTGGCGCGCGTGCCAATGATGACCGCGAGCTCGACCTCCCAGTCGGTTTTTTCCGACCCAGGCGGGATCAGAATCGGATCGTCGGGGCCGCAAATGGCGCTCGTGGCCTTCATGAACAAGATCGGTTCCTTGGGCAGGTCCATGCCCGCCTCCTTGGCATGGTCCGAATAGTTGAGGCCGACGCAGATGAACTTGCCCACGTGTCCGACGCAGGCACCGACCCGCGCGTCCGCAGGCAGGGCGGGCAGGGCGCGCAGGTCGGCCTCACGGATCGGGGCCAGGCCTGCGTCGCTGAGGTGCGGGCCTGCGAGGTCGGGGACGAGCGCGCTGATGTCGCGGCGCGTGCCTTCGGGATCTAGAATGGCGGGTTTTTCTTGGCCGAGTGGGCCGACGCGCATGAGTTTCATAAGGCTTCTCGCTGGAAATGGGATCTTTACGCGGGCCTAGACGTTTGCCCATCCCCCATCAAGGACATGGGCGACCCCCGTGGTGAACTTGGCCTCGTCGGAGGCAAGATAGACGATCAGCGCCGCAATTTCTTCGGGCTCGGCAAATCGGTTCATAGGTTGGCGCGCGATGAAGGTGGCCTTGGCGGTGTCGTAGTCCCCCGTGGCGTGCAGGCGTTCCTCCAACGAAGGGGAGGCGACGGTTCCAGGGCAAATGGCGTTGCAGCGGATGCCTGCGGTGACGAAATCGGCCGCGACCGACTTGGTCAGCCCGATCACCGCCGCCTTTGACGCGCCATAAGCACAGCGGTTTGGCGCTGCGACAAGGCTGGACACTACCGAGGCCATATTGATGATTGAGCCCTGACCCGCCGCGACCATGGCGGGCAAGAAAGCCCGGATCATGCGGTACATGGCCGTGACGTTCAAATCGAACGAGAAGGCCCAATCTTGATCCTCGCAGTCCAGAATCGTTCCATTGGCAACGTAGCCAGCGCAGTTGAACAGCACGTCCACCGCGCCCAGTTCGCTTGCGAGGCTCTGGATCGCCTTGGGGTCCATCACGTCCAAGGCGCGGGTCTGGATGGATGGGGCGAGGCCGTCGAGGGCCTCGAAATTGATGTCGGTGGCGATCACCGTCGCGCCTTCCGCCGCCATGGCCAGGGCGGTGGCGCGGCCAATGCCTTGCGCGGCGGCGGTCAAGAGGCAGGTCTTGCCCTCAAGTCGTTTCATAGCTGTCCTGTCGATGCTGTTCCGTCGATAAGGGTGAACTGGCAGGGCGGTGGATCCCTGCCAGACCAAGGTTAGCCGCTTTAGAACGCGGGGTCAAATTGGCCGATGTTATCGGCGTTGACCACGGTCATGGGCATAGAAATGACGGCAGGAACTTCCTCGCCCATCATAATTTTGTCCATGGTATCGATGGCGAGCAGGCCGTCCTCGCGCGGCGATTGCAAGACCGTCGCCACCATCAGGTCGTTTTCAATGGCCGCGAAGGCGTCGGTTTGGCCGTTAATGCCGAAAATGGCGGGGACGCTGTCGGCGTCGCGCACTTCCAGCCAGGCATCCAAGAACCCAAGGGCCATCATATCGCCAATGCCGTAGACCGCGTCGATGTCATCGCCCAGGCGCAAGACCACATCGCGGCTGACCTCGAGGGACTTTTGGTGGTCCCACTCGCCGTATTCGACGGCCAGAACCTCGATGTCGCTGCCCAATTCGGCCAGCCCGTCGGTAAAGCCTTCGACGCGCTCAATGCTCGTGCCGTGGCCAGGGCTGCCCGACATAATGACAACCGACCCTGCGCCGTCCAAGGCCTCGTTCACAACCCCGGCGACAACCCCGCCCTGGGCATAGTTATCGGGGCCTGTGAAGGACTCGATGAAGGCGTTAGCGTCCTCGCCCATGGGCGAGTTGATCAGCAGGGTCTTGATGCCCGCCGCATGCGCCCGGGCCACGCCCGTCAGATAGGCCTCGGCGTCCATGGGCCAGAGGATCATGCCGTCGGCGTTGCGGGCAATGCAGGTGCTGATTTGTTCAACACCTTTTTGCACGTCAAAGTCTTGGCTCAGGGTGATGAGGTCGTAGCCTAGCTCCTGCGCGCGTGCCTCCAGGGCTTCGTTGGCGGGCGTGACATAGGCATGGGCCGAGGCTGCTGTGACGTAGCAGAGCGTTTTTTGATCGTCGGCCACGGCGGGGGCAGCGGCCAGCAGGCTGAGGCCCGCGATGGATGCATAGAGGGTAGGTTTCATATCATGTCTCCGTTCAGGTAAAGAGATGGGTCTTAAGGGTGTGCGGACGCTGCAAGCGGCAGGGCCGCGGCGCATCGCCCTGGTCCATCTGACGGCCAGGCCGCGCAGATGAATTTCGGCTGCATCGCGGGGATGCAGAATAGGGTTTCAGGCTTATTTGGATTTGTTTCATGGGATTTGGTGTCACGGGCCCACGCTCCCTCGTGCTGCCGTCGGCAGGGTTGCGGCGGTCAGACGGTCCAAAATGATCAGCAAAATCAGCACCAATCCCGTGACAATTTGCTGATAAAAACTTGGGATCGACTGGAATTCCATGGCGAGGGTCAAGCACATGAGGGCGAGGACCCCGCCCAAGGTTCCCAAGGCCGATCCACGTCCCCCTTCCAATCGTGTTCCCCCGACAATCACGGCGGCGAGGGCGGGCAAGAGCAGTTCCGCGCCGAATACGGCGGAACCCGTATTGGTTTCCAGGCTTTGGAAAACGCCAGCTAGGCCCGCCATGAACCCGCAAAACACGAAACTGCCGAAGAGAATAGTGTTGGTTCGTAATCCCCTGGCCGTGGCCGCGGCGGGGCTGGAGCCGACGGCAAAGAGGTTGCGGCCCCCGACCATCAGCCGAAGCCACGCGTGCAAGCAGACAATCCCAACCAGGAACAGGCCGCTGCGCGGGCTGAGGAGGTCGCCAGGGGCAGGGGCGAGGCCAATGGAAAAGAAGATGTCGACCTCGCCCTTGAGCGGGATGGAATCGGTGATCCAGTGGCAGGCGGCGCGAAAGATCAGCATGCTTGCCAAGGTCGCCACCAGGGCGTTGACCCGAAAATAGACCACAAACACCCCGTTGAAGGCCCCGCACAGCGCCCCTGCTAAGATCCCTGCGAGCGCGCCTGGCACAATCCCGTAGAGCGGTTGCACCAGCATGGTCACAATCCCCGCCAGGGCAAAGGTCGCCCCAACCGAGAGATCGATTTGTCCCGCGATCAGGGCGACGGTTAGGCCAAGGGCGATCAGACCGACCGTGGAACTGCGATGGAGGCCGATCCCGACGTTGGTCGCGTTCAAAAAGTCGGGCACAAAGACCATGGCAAGCCCGAGGGCCAAGATCAAAACCCCCAAAACCCGGTAGCGACCAAGGGCATGCAAAAGGGCACTAAGGGTCATGCCTGCGCCCCCTGGCTGCGCAAACGCACGTCTAGGGCGACGGTGATCAAAATCAGCAAGCCGATGAACAGGCCCTGAATCGGGGTCGGAATGCCTTGCAGGGTCATGACGTTGGTCAACAGTTGCACAAACACGAGCCCTGCGACCGCGCGCGGGATGGTGCCGAACCCGCCCAAGATCGACGTGCCCCCGACCACGACGGCGGTGATGGCGCTGAATTCGTAGCCCGTTCCGACCAAGGGGCGCGCGCTTTGGATCGTAAGACCGAGCAGCGCGCCGCTGAGGCCCGCGCACAGGGCGGTCACAATAAAGGTGCCCATCAGGACCGCGCGCACGGGCACGGCGCTTACGCGCGCTGCCCGATAGTTCCCACCAGTGGCGTAGATCCAGCGGCCAAAGCGCGTCTGCGACAGGACCCAGTGCCCCAAGGCTGCCACACTTGCGAAGATGATGACAACGAGCGGCAAGGCGAACACGCGCCCCTTGAGGAATTCCGCAACCTCGGGGTGGGAATTGTACATGATGACCCCGCCAACCGCCGCTTGAACGCCGCCCAAGACGATGGACCCCACCGCCAGGCTTGCAACGATGGCGTTGAGGCCAACGTAGCCGACCAAGGCGCCGGTGAAGACACCGCAAAGCCCAGCCACGAGGATCGCCGCGAGCGCAGCGCCGTAGGGCCCGAGTGCGGGCTGCAAGGCCAGAGAAAGGATCGCCCCACAAGCGATGGTGGCGGGCACCGACAAGTCCGCCAATCCCCCCGCAACCATAACCAAGGTCATGCCCACCACGACGATACCGACGATGGACATGGAGTTGAGGACGTTCAGAAAGTTGGTGAACGACAGGAAGGCAGGGTGGGCAAAAACACCTAGGAGGCAGAGGACCCCGATGGCGAGGAACAACCCGCCGTTGGCGAGGAATTTGAGGAGCGATCCTCGCGCGGCAAATCGGGACGAGGGGGGCAAAGGGCGCGGCGGCGCGCCCGCCGATCTTGGGCCATTCATGGGCGCGCTTCCCCTGTCGCATGGGCCATCAGCAGGGTCTCGTCGAACTGCGCGCGCGGAAACGATGGGCTCGACCGTCCCTCGTGCAAAACAATGATGCGATCACTCACGCCCATGACTTCGGGCAATTCGGAGGAGATCAGGATGACCGCGATGCCCTCGGCGGCCAAGGTACCGATAAGACGGTGAATTTCTGCCTTGGCGCCTACATCGACCCCGCGCGTCGGTTCATCGAGGATCAGCAAGGACGGCGACGTTGCGAGCCATTTTGAGATGACGGCTTTTTGTTGATTGCCCCCCGAAAGCAGATCGATCTTGCGTTCGGGATCAGGGGGCATGACCCCAAGCTTGTCCATATAGGTTTGGGCGAGCTGGCGGTCGCGTGACCGGCTGAGTTGGCCCCAGCGCGTTAAGCGATCCAGTACCGACAGGCTGATGTTCTCGCGCACCCGCATGGCGGGGATCAGACCTTCGCCTTTGCGATCTTCGGAAACATAGGCCAGACCGCGCGCAACCGACGCTGCGGCGCTGCGGGGAACAAAGGGTTGGCCCTTTAAGGTCATGTCCCCACGCTTTAGCGGACGCAGACCAAAAATCGCCTTCGCGACTTCGGTCCGACCCGCGCCGACCAAGCCCGTCAGGCCCAGGATTTCACCTGCATGCACCTCAAAACTCACACCGTCAAAACTCATGCCATCGCTCAAGTCCCTGGCGCTGAAAACGAGATCGCCAATGGGAACGTCGATTTTTGGAAAGATGTCGGTGACTTGGCGACCGACCATCAGCTCGATCATGCGCTCGGCGGTCATACCTTCGGTCGACTCCGATCCTGCGCGCTGCCCGTCGCGCAGCACCGTCACTTGGTCTGAAATTGCGAGGACTTCGGTCAAGCGATGGCTAATATAGGCGATGGCGATCCCTTGGGACTTCAGGGTTCGCAGCACCGCGAACAGGGCCTCCGATTCATGGTCGCTCAGGCTGGAGGTCGGTTCGTCCAAGACCAGGATACGGGGGCCAGCGGCGTAGGCCCTGGCAATTTCGACCAGCTGCTGCTGGGCGATTGGCAGATCGCCCACCTGGGCACGTGGATCGATCGTGGCCCCCAGGTCAGCGAGGATCCGTTCGGCGTCTTGGTTCATCTTTCGGACGCGCGTCAGATAAAACCGCTGGGGCATGCGGCCCAAAAAAATGTTCTCTGCCACGGTCAAATCGGGGGCCAAGTTCAGCTCCTGATAGACCATATAGATGCCCTGGTGCTGGGCGTCTGAGGGCGCTTGAAAGGTGACCTGGCGGCCTTCGATCCGTATCGTTCCCGCGCTGGGTTGATACGCGCCGCTCAAAATCTTCATGAGGGTCGATTTGCCCGCGCCATTTTCGCCGACAATGGCGTGGATCGACCCGTAGGCGAGCGAAAGGCTCACCTCGCTTAAGGCCTGGACGCCTGGGAAACTTTTGCTGATTTCATGCATTTCCAGGGCGGTCGCGCCCGTCTGATTGTGCTGCGAAACAGACATGAGAAACTTAAGGTCATCCTCCTCTCGACAACGCTATTATATTAGTGTAACAAAATAGGCAAGCCAAATTTGCCGAGTGGCGGTGCGCCATGGGTGCGGCACCGTGGGGCAAGGATTTACCGAAAGGAAGGGGCAACGAAGATGCAGGAAAGGTCCGTAGGGTGGCGGCGGGTCACTCCGCTCAAAGCAGGGTCCAAATCGATCAAAACCCTTGAGGCGGGGAACAAAGGCGTGCAGGAAGGGCGCGCACCCTTTAGGTCTGTTGAGACGAAAACCAAGAGTGCCAAAACTAACGGATCGTGGCGATAAGATGTCCCGTTTCGTCCAGTTAAGACCCGAAGACAATTTGGTGCTCGCGGTTGACCCATTTGAACAAGGATCCCTGATCGCGGATGTCAGGGTACGCGATCCCATTCCCGCGGGCCACAAAATGGCGCTTGTCGATATGGCACCAGGCCAACTGGTGATGAAGTACGGCTTTCCAATCGGTTGCGCCAAGGTTTCTATTGGCAAAGGCCAATGGTTGCACGATCACAATGTCCATGTCCTGCCAGCGGGCGCGCGCGCGGTGTCGCTGCCTCGCCCCCACCACATCGATCCGCCCCCGAATGCAGCGTCCGCGACCTTCCAGGGGTTTCGACGCGCCGATGGCAGGTTTGGGACCCGGAACTATTTGGCGGTTATGACATCGGTGAACTGCTCGGCAACCGTGGCGCGGCGCATTGCCGACGCGATTGAGCGGTCTGGTGTTTTGGCGGACTATCCTCAGATCGACGGTATTCTTGCCCTAACTCACGGTTCGGGGTGCGGGCTGGCGGCGGCGGGCCTTGGGTACCGCGTGTTGCAACGCACCTTGACGGGCTACCTGCGCCACCCCAACATTGGCGGCGCCCTCGTCGTCGGTTTGGGCTGCGAAACCTTGCAGGTGGCCTCCTGGTTTGCGGAAAGTGGATTACAGGAAACGCCCACCCTGCGCGCCCTACAAATCCAAGATGTGGGCGGGACGGCGAAAACCGTTGCGGCGGGGGTCGCGGCCATTCACGACATGCTTCCACAAATTGGGGCCGCGCGCCGGACGGTCGCGCCCGCCGCAGAACTGACGCTGGCGCTGCAATGCGGCGGTTCCGATGGCTATTCGGGCCTGACGGCGAACCCCGCCTTGGGGGTCGCCGTCGATTACTTGGTTGCCGCAGGGGGCACCGCCATTTTGTCGGAGACGCCCGAGATCTACGGCGCCGAGCACCTGCTGCTTGCCCGCGCCCGCGACCGCGAGGTCGCGCGCAAGCTCCAAGGTCTGCTCGACTGGTGGGCCGACCATGCGGCGAAAAATCACATGAACATGAACAATAACCCCTCCCCAGGCAACAAAGCGGGGGGGCTGACGACGATCCTGGAGAAGTCCCTGGGCGCGGTAGCCAAGAGCGGTTCGACGCCTTTGCTCGGGGTCTTTGACTACGCAGAACCCCTTAGCGAACGCGGATTGGTCTTTATGGACAGTCCTGGCTACGATCCTGTCTCGGCCACGGGTCAGGTCGCAAGCGGCGCCAACTTGATGTGCTTCACAACGGGGCGGGGCTCGGCCTTTGGGTGCAAACCCACACCGAGCCTAAAGTTGGCGTCCAATTCCCCCATGTTTGAGAAGATGGTCGAGGATATGGACCTCAACTGCGGTGACATTCTGGACGGTGTATCGCACGCAGATAAGGGCCAAGAGATATTTGACCTCATTCTCGCGACCGCCTCGGGGCAGGTCACCAAATCAGAGGCCTTCGGCTATGGGGACAACGAATTTGTTCCCTGGTCCCTAGGGGCGACGCTTTAGCGTGAGACCAACGGCGAAAAAAGTTGACACTTTTTTTGCCGTTTTGTGTCTCACGGCAGAAACGCTTCGCGTTTCGCCTCCGACGGGGCCTTCGCTTATACCCCGAGGCGCTTTCTTAGCTCATCTCGGGGCCGCTACGGGGGCCGCAGTCGCGGCCCTTATACCAGCGATCATTAGAGTCATTCTCATTCGCCGCTGGTATAAGACCTCTAGAGTCGGATTGGATTCCGACACACCACCGCTCGGGGTCACAATGGGTCCCAAAGCACTTTCCAAGATCAGATCCATGGCCGATTGATCGGCAGCATCAATCGGTTTAGGTGGTCGCGCCATGTTCTACGATAGCCTGTCTGAGGTCACCTTGGACCGCGCCCAGCCCCTGCGCATGCAGGTCTATGCGCTGGTTAGGCGCGCGATCATAGCGGGCCAGCTGTTGCCAGGGGCGGCGATCAACGAAGTCGAAATTGCGAGCAAGCTCGGCGTATCGCGCACACCCGTGCGCGAGGCGGTGAAAAAGGCGGTCGATGAGGGCCTCGTTGACGTCTTTGTTCAGCGCGGGACCTTTGTCGCGAGCATCAATCGCCAGCAGGTCGAGGAAGCCTATATTGTGCGTATGGCCCTGGAGGCGCAAAGCGCGCGTTTCGCGGCAAAGAACGCGCGCCTCGAGCAACTCCATGCGCTCGAAGATATTCTCCATGACCATGAAATGGCGCTGAAGCGGCAGAAATTCGCGCGCGCCATGGACCAAGACGACGCCTTTCATATGCAGTTGGCGCTGGTCAGCGACTTTTCCAATCTGTGGCGGTCGGTTGAACTGTCCAAGGCCCATATTGACCGTTGCCGCACCCACTCCATCCCCGCCCCAGGTGCAGGGGTCAAGACAATTCAGGAACATAGAGCAATTTTGGCGGCGGTTGCGGACAAGGATTCGAACAAGGCCGAAGCGGCAATGCGCACCCACCTCGAAACCTCGCTGCGGGAAACTTTACGCTATCTTGACTCTTTGGCGTCCGATTAGGCCTTCCCGCCCAAGGCAGGGCCGCCATGGCTCCCAGTTAAGGATCGGTGGCGGGCGAAGCCCCTGAACCCGCGCAGTTGATCCGATCAATAGTCGGAGACCAGCAAATGGACTGGCGCTTCGTCTTCGTCGATCTGGGCGAAGCGCCCGATGGGGCGTTCGAACACATTGTCGGTCAAATCGTCGTTGACGGTGGAGACTTCCCCGATCAGGCAGTCGCCCCGTTCGGCCCAGAAGGCGTGCCACATGCCTGGCAGCAAGGTGATGGACTCGCCGACCTTCAGGCGCACGTGCGCGCCAGCGGCAAAGACGCGTGGTTCGCCGTCGAGCGTGACATGGACGTCCGATTGGCGGTCGATGGCAAGGTGCTCGTCGGGGGCGAACAGTTCCAGGATCAAATCACCGCCGCCGCGATTGATGATGTCCTCGGCTTTGACATTGTGGCGGTGCATGGGCGACAGCTGGTTCTTGCGCGAGATCATGATCTTTTCGGCGTAAAGCATCCCTTTGCCTTGGGCCAAATCGCTCTCGGCCCCATTGCGGACCGTGAACAGGAACAGACCCATCGCATCAAACGTGCCCGCGCCGTAGTCCGTTATGTCCCAACCGAGGCGACGGCTGAAGATCTGCGTCGATGCCTTGGTGCGCATGACCTCGGGGCTGTAGTAGGCAAAGGGCGGTAACCGAAATCCAAAAGACTGGATGAAGGCGTCGCCTTCCAGCAAGATGCGGTTGACCTCAGAGCGTTTCATGGCCCCGCGCTAGCGCGCGTTGCGCCGCCAAGTCAACGGGGCAAAAAAATCGGGGATGCGGCCCGCCAGAACCTTCACCCATCGCATGGGTCGTTGCAAACGACCCCTGGGCTTAGTGCGCGACGACCGCTTCGTCAGGGGCCTTGTTGCCCGCCATGGCGGCGGCTTCGGCTGCGCGGCACAATCGCTAGTCCTCTTCATAGACCCGATCATCGCGCGAGCCTTGGATCAGGCAAAGGGGCAGGGAGGGGGGCTTGGCCAGCGCAGGCAGGAGGATTTTTGACAATTGTGTTTGGTTTAAATGGGAGATTGTTATCCTGTCCAGCCGCCCATCATTCCTCGTAGGTCTCGGTATTTTCCCCTGGATCCATGTTGGGGCTAAAATCTAGAAAATATGTTTCGTCGTCGATCTTGGTGAATGAAACCGTTGTTCTACCATACTGATCCAGGTGGTACCGTTCGACATACTGCCCCGAATCAATTCCTATCCGCGTTCTAAAGTATTTTCCTAAGAGGGCATTGTTATGTGTCGTATGTAGTGCTTTTCCGTTCTGTTGAGCGCGCACCATGACAAAACTTTTGCCATCATCTGTAAGGACAGTAAATTGCTCGCCCAGATCTGGGAAGAAACCAGATTTTTGGACCTCAACGGGTACGTGGATGTATGCCTGGTTAGGGTCTCGGAAAGGTCTTTGCCCCCAGTTGATGCCCGATTTGGCGGGGGTTTTACTGCTAGTTAGGAGAGACAATGTGACTTTTTTCTGTCCCTGGACTTTATGATGCACTGGTTCGACCATCTGAGAATCCTTGAGTGCTATTTGTTTCTCAACATCATGCGCCAAACAGTCGGTCGAATGTCTTGCGGTCTGGCAAAAGAATTCCCTTGCGGTAATCGGGTCAACCGACGCCATGCTCTCAATCTGGGTCGGCCCAAATCCCGCCATCGTATAATTCGCTGAACCAGAAAATGCGGCAACTGGCTTGCCGCCCTTCGTCCAGCAATAGACCTTCGCATGAACAGGATTCCCGCTGGCAATATAGCTACATCTGAAACTAATTCCTTCGTAGGAACACGCCTTAGTTATCTCCTGGAATCCCAGATGGTGCGTTCGTTCGATTCCGCTTACTGGGATCATTCCAACGACCAGATCAATGTCGATATGCGCTTTGAGCTCGCTCAAATGTTTCATGTGACGGTCAGCCATGTTCGCCGTCGCAAATCCGCTTATGATCAAC
This sequence comes from Alphaproteobacteria bacterium, assembly GCA_965229645.1. Lineage (GTDB taxonomy): Bacteria > Pseudomonadota > Alphaproteobacteria > UBA7985 > UBA7985 > CAXQZM01. Next base: position 855,842 of record OZ245893.1, on the reverse strand, counting down.
AGACGGTCAGCTCTTGTTTCCGATGCTGGATTCAGAAGAACTTGCGGGAACAGATCGTTTGTTAGCATTGGCTCGGGATCCCGTGGCTGAGCAACGTTTTCAGAACAGCCGTGAATACGAAGCGTGCCCCTTCTGGCGGGACCGCCATTCCTATCTGCTTGCGAACTGATTCCTTGCCCCCGAGAAACTCGAAGTCGTCTGGGAAGGATTGTAGTCTGGCACGCTCACGATTCGTCAATCCTCTATTTTCGCTCCAATGATAAATATGCGTCCCGCCGCCGCCAGAACCAGTGACGGTGTAGGAAGGTTTGTTCGGTCGCAATCGACGGTAAATTTGACTGATCTTTGCACCGCTTTTCATGTCGAGTTGCAGATGTTTTGGCAAATCAGCGGTAAAGGCATTTTCCCCTGGCCTGATATGTTTTAGTCTTTCGACCACGACAGAGGATTGTTTCGTGTACTCGTTGTTTGGAGTGTTCTGTGCAATGCCTGCCAATGCTGTTTCGCACGTCACTGGGTTGTTCTTCGTTGTCGGTTCCGGGTGCCGAAATTCTGTCACCTTAAGATCGTTCCGAAAACCAACGATGATGATCCTATGCCGCGACTGCGGCACTCCATATTCTTCGAACCTGTAGGTCTCTTTGAATACACTGTATCCAGCGTGCCTTAGCGCATTTAGTATGACCTCCAGCGCATTTCCGCTAGATGCGAGGCCACTCACGTTCTCAGCCACAAAGAACAGCGGGCGTTGCGCTTGTAGCGCGTGAACGCCCCACAAGTAGAGACCGCCGAACTGACCAGACATTCCCTGCCGCTCCCCTACAACGCTGAAGTCGTTGCACGGAAACCCGAACACCAGTCCATCTATTAGAGGCAGGCTTTTGAGGTCCAGTTTGTGTACATCACAACAGAAAACTGCGTCTTCGACGATGCTCATGTTGTGTCGAAATGTTCTGCACGCGTCCTTGTCGATATCATTTGCCCAAACGTGGCGGAAACCACTGCTACCCAACTTCGCTTTGCTTGCGCCCAACGCCATGCCACCAGGTCCGCAAAACAATTCCCCAAGGCAATACAGATTCGGTCTCGGAAATGAGGACTGAGTTCGCGCAAATGGATCGTTGATGAGCTCTGAGATTATTGCCGTTTGGGTCATGTTTTCTCCCCAACCAGATCACGATACATCAGCCATCTACCGATCATTCCAGCAACGTTTCTTTGCATTTGGTTGAGTGTCTCCAGGTTCCTGAGGTTGTGCCAGCACACGAACTCGTTGAAATAGCGGTGCAGGTGTTGCGCGTTCATCTTGTGGGATGTATCCTTATAACTCGGTTTCAACATGCGTCAGAAGGACCTGGGGAAATCGCTTTTAAAGAATTGTGCTGGATTGCGTAGTACATTCGGCGAACAACTCACTAAATTCTCTCCAAATTCGACCCAATTTCCGCCGAGATAGGACAAGGCGCTCTTTGGTTGCACCAAACGAGGTCGAATCTTTCCCAAAAGCGATAGCCATGCAGAAGGACCCTCATGTCGTTGACACACTTGGAAACCGAGTTATTGGCCGCTCCTTGCGGCTTGTCAATGCTGAGATCAGCGCGGGCATCGTTCGTGCAGATCTCTGCGGTCTCCTTGGTGTGGCCTTTAACAAAGGTTCTCAGTGTCTGTGTATCAGTGCGCTTAACCATTTTCGCACCTTCTTGTTCGCTACTTGGCCTTTGACTTCAGTAAAGGCAGTTTTGCGCACCATCCCCCAGCCTGCGTCCCGAAGTTTCCTGCGCCTGGCGTTCAAATGGTTTCTGTGAATTCCGCCTATATCGGTTTCATCGGCCTCACCCAGTGCATGGAGCAAGCCTTGCACCCCGTCAAACGCTTCGCGCAACCAGTTTACTATGAGCCATGCGCACTTTTGCGTGATTTTAACGTCGCGTTGCAGTCTCAGGCTCGAAATACCATTCAAGCTCTTGGTATCTAGGTAGATGACGATTGACCATTTGCGCATAGGAATGCTGGAATACTCCATGATCGAACCCTGCCCTACCTAGAATAACTTACAGCAACTGCCAAAACGGAACGGAATGGGTTTACGGGCCAGCTTCGTTCTGTTACTCCTGCGATTCGAGCCAGATCTGCTATATTCATTCGACCAGCGCACGGCCTCAAACCGTTTGAGGATAATTTTTTCGTGCGGTAGCATGTCGAAAAGCTCTGCCAGTTTGATGTTTTCGCGATGTGCGTTGCCATGTGAATTAACCATCTAGTTACCTTCTCCAACCAACATAGAGTCCAGCGTGTGGTTAGGCAAGTAACTAGTTTCCCAGAAATGTTTCCAACAGGTCCATTCGTTCGATCATATGGTTGAGGATTTGGTCAGGGGGCACTTGCGCCCGTTCCAACGCGTCTGTGACTTGATGGGCGATGAGACGGTCGATGCAGCGGCCCATACCTGCCAAGTAGGCACAGCCAACAATACCAGCGGCGATTGAGAATGACTCTTATGTTCGCTGGTATAGGGGCCGAGACTGCGGCGCCTGTAGCGGCCCCGAGATGAGCTAAGAAAGCGCCTTGGGGTATAAGCGAAAGCCCCGTCCTGCGGTCGCGGTGAGCGAGCATAGGGAACAAGTAGAGACCGCAACTCCAAAAAGCCGAAACGCGAAGCGTTTCTGCCGTGAGACACAAAACGGCCAAAAAAGTGTCAACTTTTTTGGCCGTTGGTATCAGTGCGCGACGACCGCTTCGTCAGGGGCCTTGTTGCCCGCCATGGCGGCGGCTTCGGCTGCGCGGCGTTCTTCTTCGGTCAAAGGGGTCAGTTGGTGCACCAGCGCATGTTCCAAAACCTGATCGACGTGCTTGACGACCCGAATGTCGAGGCCGTCCTTGACCGTTTCTGGCACTTCTTCCAGGTCCTTTTCGTTCTCCTCGGGGATCAGGACTTGCCGCGAGCCCGCGCGCAACGCCGCCAGCAACTTTTCTTTCAATCCGCCGATGGGCAAAGCGCGGCCCTGCAAGGTAACTTCGCCCGTCATAGCCATGTCCCGCCGCACGGGAATGCCCGTCAAGACCGAGACGATGGAGGTCACCATGGCGAGCCCCGCCGAGGGCCCATCCTTGGGCGTGGCGCCTTCGGGCACATGAACATGGATGTCGCGCTTTTGGAACAAATCGGGCTTGATACCGAAATCGGCGGCGCGCGACTTAACGAAACTCTCTGCGGCTTGGATCGATTCCTTCATGACGTCGCCCAAGCGCCCCGTGGTGACGACACGGCCTTTGCCAGGCGTGGTCACCGCCTCAATGTGCAATATGTCCCCGCCGACGGACGTATAAGCAAGACCCGTGACGATGCCGACCTTATCCTCAACGTCGACGAGGCCGTAGCGATGCTTGCGCACGCCCGCATAGTCTTTCAGGTTGGCGTCCGTGATGACCAGGTTGCCCGATTTCTCTAGGTCGATTTTCTTGATCGCCTTGCGGGCTAGGTTGCCCAACTGCCGTTCCAAATTGCGAACCCCCGCCTCGCGCGTATAGTAACGGATCAGGTCGCGGATGGCGCTATCGTCGATCTCCAATTCACCAGATCGCACGCCATTATCTTTGAATTGGCGCGGGATCAGGTGCTGCTTGGCAATTTCGATCTTCTCTTCTTCCGTATAGCCGCCAATCTCAATGATCTCCATGCGGTCGAGCAGGGGGGTGGGCATGGTGTAGGAATTGGCCGTCGCGATGAACATGACATCGGACAGATCGTAATCGACCTCCAAGTAATGGTCGGCAAAGGCATGGTTCTGCGCGGGGTCGAGCACCTCGAGCAAAGCCGAGGAGGGGTCGCCGCGCCAATCGTTGCCCAGTTTGTCGATTTCGTCGAGCATGAACAGCGGGTTGGTGGTCTTGGCCTTCTTCATCGATTGGATGACTTTGCCAGGCATGGAGCCGATGTAGGTGCGGCGGTGGCCGCGAATTTCCGACTCATCGCGCACACCGCCCAAGGACATGCGCACGAAGTTGCGGCCTGTGGCGGTGGCAATGGACTTGCCTAGGGATGTCTTGCCAACGCCTGGCGGGCCGACCAGACACAAGATCGGGCCCTTGGCTTTGCGCAGACGGTTCTGCACTGCCAGGTACTCCAGAATGCGCTCCTTGACCTTGTCGAGACCATAGTGATCGGCGTTCAAAACCGTCTCGGCGCGGCTCAAGTTCTTCTTGATCTTGGAGCGTTTGCGCCACGGGATGCTGGTCAGCCAGTCGAGGTAGGATCGGGTCACCGTCGCTTCGGCCGACAGGGGCGACATTTTGCGCAGCTTGCTGATCTCAGAATCGGCCTTTTCCTGGGCTTCTTTACTCAGCTTGGCTTCGGCGATTTTCTCCACCAACTCGCCCATCTCATCCTTGGTCTCGGCGCCATCGAGCTCGGCTTGAATCGCTTTCATTTGCTCATTGAGGTAGTACTCGCGCTGGGTCTTCTCCATCTGGTTTTTGACCTTACCGCGAATGCGTTTCTCGACCTTCATGACGCCGATCTCCCCTTCCATATGGCCAAAGATGGCCTCGAGACGGGTGGTCAGGTTCAAATCTTCCAGCAGGCTTTGCTTGGCGCTAATCTTGACATTGAGGTTGGCGGCGATGGTATCGGCGAGTTTCGACGGGTCGGTGATTTCCTTGATCGGCCCAATCACTTCGCCGCCCTGCTTTTTGGCGAGCCGGGCATAGTGTTCAAACTGTCCCCGCACCGTTTGCAATAGGGCTTCTAAGTTCGTGTCGTCGCCGACCGAATCTTCCAGCGGCTCGGCCTGGGCGCAAAAATACCCCTCCGCGTCGCTGAAATCCGACAGCTTTACGCGTCCGCGCCCCTCGGCAAGCACCTTCACGGTACCGTCGGGCAACTTGAGCAACTGCAGCACCGAACAGAGCGTGCCGACCTCATAGAGCCCCTTGTCCGAGGGATCATCGTCGCCCGAATCCCGCTGGGTCACCAGCACGATCTCCTTCTCGTCTCCCATCACCGCCTCCAGCGCACGCACGGACTTGTCGCGACCCACAAACAGCGGCACGACCATGTGGGGAAAAACAACAATATCACGGAGGGGGAGCAAGGGGTAGGAAGCCATGAGACGCTACTTAGGGTCAGCGTTCCTGAATTCAAAGGGGTCAAGTTGGCTGTTGAAACGGCAAGGACTCGAATAGGGTCTCAAAAAGTCACCTTTTTGTAAGACCGATCCCGACAAATCGCGCCTTGGGGATTGTAATTGTCAGCCATTCTTTCGTGAATAGCAAAACCTAGACTCAGTTTTGTTCATTCTATGTTCTCATTTCGCCAGACGTTCCTAAGGTGACACTAGACGAATGACGCCAGCAAAGAAGACGCCCAAACGCTTGCCTTCTTGCCGTGTCTTACAACTTCGTCGAGTCAAGCGCCTGGCGAAATTGATACTGTCCTTGCTTCGCTTCGGCCATCAGCTGCGCAAAATCGTCTGGTGGGTTTCCATGATTGAGCATGCGGTGAAACACCCGATACGCATCGGTTTTGCTCCCATAAGCCCGCCGCGTTGTCGCATCGTTGACCCAAACAAAGACCAGCCGTTTACAATCATCGACGTATTTCAGTGATCGTCAGATGGCAGAGCGGTCGTCAAGTCAACTTCCACACCTTGAACAAGGTCTTGAGCATCTGACATGAGGGCTGGGTCCAAAGGTTTCAAGACTTCAGGACTTTGTTGCATATCGCGTTCTAGGAAATTTAGAAAAGCCGTTATGACAGGGTCTAGATGTTCTGACTGCTTAGCTTCAATATAAACCCGACCCTTCTCGTCCAAGCGATAAACGATCTGGTCTCCCTTACGCACCCTCAGTTGCTGACGCACCCGAGCAGGTAGAGTCGTTTGGTACTGATCTGTGATCTTAGATTCTTGCTCGGAAAAACTGAACATAAGATATGGTTTAGTAAAGTCGCGTTGTCATGTCCATCTGCACTTGTGCCGTATCTTTCAACCAAAGGTAAGGGAGAGAGCCATCGCCTGATAGGTCATTGGGTGACTTCGTCACGCCGATTTTTCGATAACCCATCCGTGAAACCAAGAGTCAAATCCTGGAATTTTCGGTCCATCATAAATGTGAGGTACACGAAAATACTCCAAAATCTCTACTGTTCCAGACATTCGGAAAAAAGCCTCTGCTTCGTCCCTGACCCAAAATTTAACAACGGTTCCATTTCCTTGTCTGATATAGCCTAAAGGATTGTCCGATTTCTCGAAAAATAGATCAATCGTTTCCTTCAACGAACCAAGTTCATCACCACTTGCGGATCGTTGAAAATGCAAAAGGTTAATAAACGCTTGATAACCTTCTGCGGAAAAAATTACGAATATGAGTCGACCACCAGGCCTTAGCGCTCGCAACATAGTGGAGAATTTTTTCAAGGCCGCGGTATGGTTTTCTGGCATGAATGCGTTAAGATTCAGGGCAAAATCGAATTCATGTTCGTATGAAAGTGATCCAATATCAGCAACAACTATTTCGGTATGTAGGGTTGGTTTGCTAATTTTGTTCACGAGGTTAGTCGAGAAATCTACTCCTATTATGCGTTTGAAGTTCTTGAGCTCTCCAAGCCAGTACCCTTCTCCGCAACCAAAATCAATTGCGTTCTTGCCTATCGAGAATTTATCAATTCTTTTTCGGATTGCGGAATACGAACTTGAATGATGCCAAAGTGAGTAAATTTCGGTAGAGTAGGCCTCAATTCTGTTCCAAGCATCAACGCGTGTGAGCGCTTCTGGTTGGTCCGAATTTAACATTCGGGACAAGGACTGTTGCTTCCACTACTACCGCTTCCGCCACTTTCATTCACAACTCGATCAGCCGACCGTGCCGTTTTTAATAGTGTGTTGAATTCTTCCTCTGAAACAAACCCCCTTGTCAGATCTAGATCGCTTGGAACTGCTATGGGCTCATGACCGATGGCGGACACTTCGCCTGCTTCGGAATTGTAGCGAAAACACCGATTGTCCCAACAATTTCGTCCAGGTTGAAGGGCGATTTCTAACGTTCCGTCTGAGGCTAGGCGGCTTTCGTTATCTGGCACTGCCAAGCACCCCTGGAGTGTGAGGGGCAAGCCCGCGATCAGACCCAGTTTTCCAGTGCGCCGCATTAGGTCCCGTCGAGACTGGAATTGATTGAAGATGTCAAATGCGGTTAGCTCTTTATTCGCCATGTGGTACCTTTTTGAAAAACGGTCACGAAGCGTCTATACTCATGTCTCGTTCTTTGTAAAGAGGCGCTGAACAAGCGGAATAGACTTCCTTTTCCTGGCGTCCTTTGAGCCGTAAGGGGAGGGTGGCTAGCGAACCAGTTGCATCACCCTTATCCAAACCACTTGTGGCACGCCAATTTCACGCTATGTCGTCGACATGCCCCAAGGGATCAAGAAGTCACATCTGCCGTCCAAGACCTGCCCCGTCTGCCACCGACCCTTTAATTGGCGGAAGAAATGGGCGCGGGATTGGGCGCGCGTCACCTATTGCAGCGCGCGGTGCCGACGCCAGGGCGTGAAGGCATGAGACCGTTCGACAGCTTGCTCTGCCTCGACTATTCGGCTTCGTCGGTGCCGACGCGCGGGAAGGATTCGCTCTGGGTCGCGGGCTGGATCATGGGACGGGACGTACTCACCAACTTTTCGACCCGCGCCGAGCTTCACGCCTGGTTAGACGAAACTCTGCACGACCATATCAAGGCGGGGAAACGCCTGCTGGCGGGTTTCGACTTTGCTTTTGGCTATCCGCGCGGCTTTGCGGTGGCTTTGGGGCTGTCTGGGGTTGCGTGGGCGGCGACCTGGACGCACTTGGCGGCGCTGATCGAGGACGGGCCGCGCAACCAAAACAACCGCTTTCGGGTCGCCGACGATCTCAATCGGCGCTTGGGGTCGCGCGCAGTGTTTTGGGGCCGACCCGCCCATCTGGACTTACCGTACTTGCCCGCGCGCAAAACCGTCACCTACGATCAAGGGCTCAGCGAATGGCGCGCCTTTGAGGCCCAGGGGCGGACCGCTGCGGACCGGCGCATTGGTCGGATGCAATCAGGGTGGAAACTGGCCTACACAGGGTCGGTGGGCTCGCAGGCCCTCATGGGCATTGCCCGTTTGCAGCAGCATCGGCAGGTATTCGGTGACCGCTTGGCCATTTGGCCCTTTGAGGCGGCGGATCGACCGCTGGTCTTTGCCGAAATCTACCCCTCCATGTTTGACTCCGACCAAGAGTCCCATAAAGTCAAGGACGCCCGCCAAGTTCTGGCCGTAGCTTCGGCCCTAGCGCGCGCGGATTTGGACGTCTGGCTAGATCGGACCCCTTTGGCCGACGACCCAAACATCCTTACCGAAGAAGGTTGGTTGCTGGGGTGGTCGCGCGGGGCCGCCAGCAACAGCATCGCCCATTGAACTGGTTCAGTGCAGGCGCGAACGGCTTCAAGATTTGCGGAAGGAGGAGAGGCTGACAACATTGTCGCTGGCCTTGTCTTGTTCGTCCTCGGTATGGGTGCTGTCCTTTGTGGCGGCGGCGCGCTTGCGTGGTTTGTCGGTGTCTTTGATCGGGTTCTCAAGCCCTAGAGGTTCGAAGCGCATGGAAAATTGCACATGGGGGTCGAGGAACGAGGTGATGGCGTCGAACGGTACGTAAAACGGCGTCGGCATGCCGCCGAAGTAGAGCGTGACATGGAAGCCAAAATCATCGACGTAGAGGTTGGAGAACTGGTATTGCAGGGCGATCCGAATCTCGGTCGGGTACTTAGTTTTGATCGCTGCAGGCATTTCCGCGGCGGGATGGTCGGTCCGAAATGTGAGGTAGTAGTGATGATCGCCTGGGAGGCCCTTGTCCGAAACCCGTTGGATCGCTTCCCGCACAACCGCACGTAAGGCATTCATTACCATGTCATCGTAGGGAATGAGGCTCTTAGGGGACTCGTTCATGGACCTGCTTTACGCTCAAGCCAAGCGAATAAAAAGTGTTAGGCGCGCAAGGCTCTAATACCAGCGGCGATTGAAAATGATTCTTATGTTCGCTGGTATAAGGGTCGCGACTGCGGCCCCCGCAGCGGCCCCGAGACAAGCTAAGAAAGCGCCTCGGGGTAAAGCGAAGGCCCCGTCGGAGGCGAAACGCGAAGCGTTTCTGCCGTGAGACACAACACGACCATCTGTGTATGTATTGTGGGAGGGGAGTTGGGGCGTTCTGTTGCTAGGTGCCCCGACCCCCACCTAAGGCTAGCACCGCCCTAGGGATTGAAGTTTTGGTTTTTCAAACTGCTAAGCAGCCAGAGCAACCGGTGCTTGGTTGTTGTCGTTTGCAACTATAAGCTTGGCCCGATAACAGCGGTGCCATACCGAACGAAAAACATCCCTTTGAACGCATGTCGATCCTGTTTCTACCCCTTGGGGCAGGCGCCAACGAGGCGACCTGCCGAGAATTGGTGGAGTAGCCGGGTACCGCCCCCGGGTCCATCGCGCCTATTACGAATGCCGTTTATCGTCATAGTGGGTGCGACCCACAGTTTTGACTTAGGGGCAACCGCGGGCAAATGAAAGGGGCATGGGGTAACTTATACCAGCGGCGATTGAAAATGACTTTTTTATTCGCTGGTATAGGGGCCGCGACTGCGGCCCCCGTAGCGGCCCCGAGAATAGCGCGAAAGCGCCTCGGGGTATAAGCGAAGGCCCCGTCGGAGGCGAAACGCGAAGCGTTTCTGCCGTGAGACACAAAACGGCGAAAAAAGTATCAACTTTTTTCGCCGTTGGTATTATTGTGTGTGAATGTGTCGCCCGCTTCAAAAACTCGGCCCTTGTAAGGCTGCTAGGATGGCGGCGAGGTTGTGTTCGAACAGGGCGAGGTAGGAGGTGGCGGGACCGCCGCGTTCCGACAAAGCATCGGAAAACAGGCGCCCGCCGATCTCAATGCCCGTTTCTCTCGATATTTGCTGCACCAGGGCGGGGTTGGTGATGTTCTCGACAAACAACGCCGCCGCGTCTTGTTCCCGCAGCTGCTGGATTAGGGCGGCAAGGTCGCGCGCCGACGGTTCGGCCTGCGTATCGATCCCCACGGGCGCTAAGAAGGTCAAACCGTAGGCGTCGGCCAAGTAGCCAAAGGCATCATGGGCGGTCACCACCGTGCGACGGTCGGCGGGCAGGGCCGCAATAGCGGCCTTGGTTTGCGCGTCCAAGGCTGCAAGCGCGTTTGAGTAGCTGGCCGCGTTGGCGCGAAAGTCCTCGGCCCGCTCGGGTCGGGCCGTCACCAAGGCGTCGCGGATGTTGTCAACGTAGATCAGGGCGTTGGTCAGCGCGTTCCAAGCGTGCGGGTCAACGGCGCCGTCCACTCGCAAGGGGGGCACGCCGTCGGTAACAACAATGGTCAGGGCGTCCGTGCCCGACTCCGCAATCAGGGTTTCGGACCAGGTTTCAAACCCGAGGCCGTTGACGAAAATCAGATCGGCCTGGGCAACATGGCGCGCATCGGCGACGGTCGGTTGATAGAGATGCGCGTCGGCGTCGGGACCGACGATGGTTGTGACGCTGGCATGATCGCCTGCGACCTGTTGGACAATGTCGCCGAGGATGGAGAAGCTGGCGACCAGACGCAGATCCTCCGCGCCCGTGGGCAGGGGGGCCAGCCAGAGACCAAGGGTCGCAAAGCCAATTTTCAGGGGAGTTTTGAGTGCCATCGCAAAGTTCTTTCTTAGATTGACCGAGAGGTGGGTGTGGGCACGCGCCTTTGTATCCGCCGTCCCAAACCATAGGGCCCGAACAGCGCCGAGGTACTGAACAGACCGCCCGCCGTCAAGACGATTGCGGGCCCCGAGGGGGTATGGGGCATGAGGTAGGAAAGGACGAGCCCCAACCAGCAGCTCAAGAGCGCGAATGCGAAGCCCAGGGCGAGCTGCCCTGTGATGGTGCGCGACCAGTAGCGTGCCGCGGTCGCGGGCAAAATCATGAGGCCCACGGCCATGAGCGTCCCGAGGGTCTTGAACGCCGCGAGCAAGTTCAAGACCAGCAGCAGCATGAAGGCCTGTTCGATCAGCCAAGGGCGGCGGGCCTGCGCCTCAAAGAACACGGGGTCGCAGGTACTAACGATCAGCGGGCGCAGCAGCACGGCGAAGGCGAGCAAGGTAGCCGTTGCGACCGCGCCGACCAGCACGAGGGACGCATCGTCGATGCCCAGGATCGACCCAAACAAAAAACTCTTGAGCGGGATGGCCGATCCCGCCGCCGACAGGATGAAAATGCCCGCCGCCAAGGCGATAAGATAGAGCGAAGCGAGGCTGGCGTCGCTGCGCAGAATCGTTTTGCGCGCCAGCAGGGCGGTGAGGGCCGCAACGCCGACGCCCGCAATCAGGCCCCCGATCAGCAGCGAGGTGACCGAGAGGCCTGCGGTCACAAAGCCAAACACGACACCAGGGGTGATGGCATGGGCCATGGCTTCGCCCGCCAAAGACAAGCGGCGCAACACCAAAAACACGCCCACCGGCGTGATCGAGGCCGACAAGACCGTCGTTGCGACGAAGGCACGCCGAACGAAGGCGAAACTCCCCATGTCGGTGAGCAGGTCAATCATGGTTGTTCCTTCGCGGCAGGCGCTCCTGGCTGAAAATCCAGGCGGCCTGACTTTGGGAGAGATAGTGCTGCGCCACCAGGCGCTTGCGCGTGACGATGCTTGCGACCGGGCCATGCGACGCGCGGCCCGCGCCCAACAGCAGGGCGTGACTGCAATGGTCGAGGACCGAGGAGAGATCATGGACGACCAGCACAAGGCTGCGCCCCTCGGCCCGCCACTGGTCGATCAACGTCAGCAGGTGCGCTTCCGTGCGCTGATCAATGGCGGCAAAGGGCTCGTCCAGCAGGATCAGCGGCGCGTCTTGTACGATCAGGCGCGCAAACAAGGCCCGTTGCAGCTGCCCGCCCGAGAGGGTGTGCAGCGACTGATGGGCCACGGCCGAAAGGCCCACCCGCTCCAGCGCGGCCTCGACGCGCGCTTGGGTCGCGGCGCACAGGTGCCCGCGCCATCCCGCCGAGGTCCAGGCGCCCATGGCGGCCAAATCCCGCACGCGCAGCGGGAAGCGGGAGTCGAACGCGCTCATTTGGGCCAGGTACCCAATTTCGCGTGGCGGGCCTCCTGGCCAGCTTAGCTGCCCCGCAAGCGGCGACACGAGGCCGAGCAGCAGTTTGACGAAGGTGCTTTTGCCCGACCCGTTCGCCCCCAAGACCGCCAGGGTGGACCCTGGGACCAAGTCCAGGGACAGGTCGCTAAACAGAGGGAGACCTGCGAAGCCAAGCGCCATGTTGCGGATTTGCAACAGAGGGCCAGTCGGCGCGTCTGGCATAGTGGGAGCGGTCGCCACGATGGACAAGGGGCGGCTTATACCAACGGCCAAAAAGTTGACACTTTTTTGGCGGTTTTGTGTCTCACGGCAGAAACGCTTCGCGTTTCGCCTCCGACGGGGCCTTCGCTTATACCCCGAGGCGCTTTCGCGCTATTCTCGGGGCCGCGCGTTTGGAGCGCGGGCGTTCCCTGCGCCCTTTGGGCTTGGAGCCCGCTTGGGGGGCCGCAGTCGCGGCCCTTATACCAGCGATCAATAGGAGTCATTTTCAATCGCCGCTGGTATTAAAGCACGCTCAGGATCAAACACCACAAGAGCGCAGAGACAAGCAGCGCCCCGCGCACAAGCCCCAGGACGCTCAAGTCGGTGAGGCAAAACTGCGGCCAGGCGCGTGAGCGCCAAAAAGCTACCCGCCGAGCCATACCGCCAGGGTGTGGCTGGCGAAATTGAAGATCGGATCGGGACCCAGGCAAAGCTGTCCGCTCTGCGGTGCCCGACGAGCCGTGTGCGCGCGCCATAAGACCTCCTTCAGGACGCCCCGCCCTGACATGGGTGATGAGTCTGTGGCAGGTCTCCTGACTCGCGGGTCCTAGCTTCCCCTCCTGCCTTCCCAGGCCCTAGGGGCCCAGTGGCGTCAAACGAAGGGGCGCTCGCCGCTTACAGTTGCGGGGGCAGTTACGGAGTTGGTGCCTATAGGCCACGCCTCACCGTATTCCCATTTCATCCCGTCGATGGTTAGTCTCCAGGAACCACGGGATGGTCGATGATGCCCAACAGAAGGGAAGTCAAGAGGGTGCCGCACGAAACCTGCATCGGTCTCCTGCTGTTGAAAGCGTCTTGCGCGGAAACTCCTTGCGCGCCGTTGGCGCTTGGACCCCGCTTGACTCCATGGTAAAGGGGTCTCCTGGCTAACTGAAAAGGAGGCGTCCATGAACCGTCGCAGGTCAAATAAGCCGACTAGGCTTGGATCGCTCGACCGTCTGTTGGTCATGGCGCTCGAGGTCCATGCGGCCGCGCGGAAGCACCTACCGCTCGCGGTCTTTGTGGTTGGTGTGCTGGGCCTTATTGTCGTTTCGACTCTCGGGTCCTGGCGGATCTTGCCGTGGCGTTAAGCTAGGTACGTCCCAACCAGGGGAATCGCACTTGAAAAAAATACACCACATGGAGAGTACATTTGAAGAACAAATCGCTAGATTCTGTCCCTATTTTACCTGATTTGAGCGAATGGGACGGCCAAACTCTCCCCAGTGACGCCGAACAGGGCCAGATTTCGTTCAAGTGCGATTGCCCTGACGTCCCAACGCATAAGAGTTGCTTGGCTGTAAAGACTCGCTATGACAGGGGGCGCATGCGTGATGAGCCCCCCCCGCAAAACCCGATCTCGTCTTGGTGGATCGCCCAGACTGGCAACCGCCAGGTGGTGGTTTTTGTCTTTGTCGCCGCCCTGCTCGTCGGCGCGGTCTATTTCCTCGGCCATCATTTCACGCCGGCGATTGTCGCGCTCATTATCGCCTACGTCTTAGACGGGCCGACCTCGTGGTTGGAACGGTTGGGGCTCAGCCGCCTATGGGCCACCACCAGCGTGCTAACGTTCAACCTGGTTTTGCTCGTGGTCGGGCTTGCCCTGCTTGTCCCTGCGGTGAGCGGCCAGATCGTCAATATCGGCCCCAACCTTGTTGTCGCCTTAGAAGGGCTGCGCCCAGTCATCACCGACTATATGGCGGGCAACGCCTGGCTGCTCGGTCCCGACGCCGCCGACAATCTCTTCACCAATACGCGCGGGCTTCTAGACCAGCTCCTGGGGCAGGAGGGGGGGCTGACCGCCGCCGTCTCGCAATTGAACGGGGTGTTGTCGGGGGCCATTGATGTCATCATTTACGCCATTCTGGTGCCGCTCATGACCTTCTTCTTCTTAAAAGACCGCGATTTGATCGTGCGGTCCTTGGTGCGCTACGTGCCGACGGAAAGCGGGCTGCTGGAACAAGTTTGGCGGCGGACCAATGTGTCCATTTCGGCCTATGTGCGCGGGAAACTGTTGGAAATCGTGCTGCTGGGGGTTTCGACCTATGTGGTATTTTCCGCCCTCGGGTCCCAATGGTCGCTGACGATTGCGATTCTGACGGGGGTGTCGCCAGTGATCCCGATCTTTGGCGCCGTGGCGGCGGGGCTGGTGACGGTCCTGCTGACCTTTGCGGAGTATGTGGCCTCGCAGGATTTGGGCGTGCCCGTCGGTGTGGCGCAAGAGGCGGGCTTGACGGTTTGGTTTTTGATCTCGTGCTGGATCGCCTATCTGGTTTTGCAGTTTATCGACGGCAATCTGCTGCAACCCCTGCTGTTTTCCGAAGTTGTGAAGCTGCATCCCTTGGCGATCTTCGTTGCGATTTTGATTTTTGGCGGCCTGTTTGGCGTTTGGGGCCTGTTTTTTGCGATCCCTGCCGCGACCTTGGTGCGGGCCATCCTGGTGTCTTGGCCAGGGTTGGAGGCGGCTGAGGAGGTGCGCGAAGAGGCACCGACGTCCGCCCCTTGACAAGGTTCCGTGCTTGTTCTTGGTCTAGGGCATGGAGAGTTTCGTGGACCTCTTGAGCCCCTGGGGCGTCTTGGCTTTGGGGGCCTTGATCGGCGCTGGTCTCGCATCCTTGGCCTTGTTGCCGCGCTTGGGCATTTTGCAAGGGCGTCTCAAGACCCAAGCCCAGGCGCGCGACGCGGCGGAGGCCTTGCAGGAAACCCTAAGGCTCAAGATGCAAGACGTGGCGAGCCAAGCTCTGCGCCAAAATCGGGATGATTTTCTAGCCCTTGCCAATCAAACCTTCACGCAAACGCTGACGCAGGCCAATCAAACCGTCGCCCAAGACCTGCAGCGGCGGCAGGAGGGGATTGGCGCCATGCTGAAACCGCTCAAGGAGTCGGTCGAGCACTACCGCGCCCAAACGACGGCGGGGCAGGGGGCCCTAAAACAGCAAATCGACGGCCTGGCGGTGTTGGGCCAGGACATGAGCCGTCAGGCGGCGGCGCTGCGCAATGCCCTCACCTCGGGGCCCCGAGGCGCGGGTGTCTGGGGCGAACAGCAACTGAAAAACATCATGACCATGGCGGGCATGGCCGAGCATGTGGACTTCGACTTGCAAGTCCATATCAAGGGCCACGATGGCCAAGTCTTGCGTCCCGATGCCCTCATCAAGTTACCAGGGCAGGGGTGCATCGTGGTCGATGCCAAGGCCCCGCTCGCCGCCTTTGTCCGCGCCCATGAGGGGGACGATCCGCAAGCAGCGCAGCAAGACCTGCACGCCTTCGCAAACGCGCTACGCGGCCACGTGGTCGATCTGGGAAAAAAGGCCTATTGGGATCAGGTACGCTCAACGCCCGAATTCGTGGTTCTGTTCCTGCCCAACGACGCCATGCTGACCACAGCGCTGGAGGTGAGCCCAGATTTGTTGGCGCACGCCACGGCGCACAAGGTCGTTCTGGCCTCGCCTGGAACGCTCATTGCCCTCTTGACGACCGTTGCCCATGCGTGGCGGCAGGAATCCTTGCACGAAAACGCGCAAGAAATCGCCGATTTGGGCCGCAAACTCTACGACTCCCTCGCCTCCCTCGGCGGGCATTTTGACCGCTTGCACAAGGGGATTAGCCAAACCGCCAAGGCCTACAGCGGCATGATCGGCTCGCTCGACCGCAGCGTCATGCCCAAGGCGCGGCGGTTCCGCGATTTGCAGATGGACCCTGGCGCGAAGTCCCTAGGCGAGCCCAAAACGCTGGAGGACATGGACTTGCGCGATCCTGCCACCTTGCGCAATCTGACGCCCGTGTCCGACGCGCCCTCGGCCCAACGCGCCGCTCCTGCGCTTGCCGACACCGCGCGCCGCGCGCCAGCGGCCCAGGGCGATCGAGCGGCCTGAGCCGTGTCGGTCAGGTTTCAGTCGGTCGGCGTGCCAGATCAGCTTGATCCTGCGTGCGCGGCGATGCTCGCGGCGCCAACGCCGCCGCCTTGGGAGCATCCGCTGCCGCAGGCGCGTCGGGGGTTCCAGCAACGCTTACGGGACATGAGCGGGCCGATCCCAACTATTCGATCCATCGAAACGCTCTGGGCGGAGGGCGGCGCGCGACCCGTTCCTTTGACCCTCTATCGCCCCCGCCTCGACGAGACCTTGCCTTTGCTCGTCTATCTCCACGGCGGTGGGTTCGTGCTCGGCGACCATGACCAGTACCACGGCCTGTGCGCGCGCCTCGCGAACGATGTAGGCTGCGTCGTCGCCTCGGTCGGCTACGGCTTGGCGCCCGAACATGCCTTTCCCCAAGGCCTGGAGGAGTGTCGCCTCGCGTATACCTGGCTGTTGCGGGAACAGGCAGCGCTGGGACTTGCGGGGGATCGGGTTGCGATGGTCGGCGATAGTGCGGGCGGCAATCTGGTCGCGGCGCTGGCGATCATGGCGACCCAAGGCCATGTGCTGAGGCCGCAGGCGGCGTGGATGATCTATCCTGTGCTGGATTTTCAGGCGTCCACGCCGTCGCGGGCGCAGTTTGCGCAAGGCTACGGGTTTGAGGCAACGCATATGGCTTGGTACCAGGATCAGTACTTGCGCGACCCTGCGCAGGGTCAGCAGGTTCTGGCCTCCCCTGGGCGCATGAGCGCGCAAACGGCCGCGGCCTTTCCTAAGACCCTGATCCAAACCGCAGGCTTTGATCTCCTAAGGGACGAAGCGCGCGACTTGGCGACGGTGTTGGACGCGGCGGACCGTTTGCTCGGCTATACGTGCTACGAAGGCACGACCCATGGATTTGTCCAGGCCCTCGACACGGTGATGGCGGCGCACATGGCCTTGGACGAGGGCGCTTTGTGGTTGCGACGGGTCTTCGGCCTGCTTACGCCTTATACCAACGGCGAAAAAAGTTGACACTTTTTTTGCCGTTTTGTGTCTCACGGCAGAAACGCTTCGCGTTTCGCCTCCGACGGGGCCTTCGCTTATGCCCCGAGGCGCTTTCGCGCTATTCTCGGGGCCGCTGCGGGGGCCGCAGTCGCGGCCCTTATACCAGCGAACATAAGAGTCATTCTAGGTCGCCGCTGGTATTAAGCGCTTGAACCAAACTTTTTTGCGAGGATAGCGATGACACAAACGGCTTTCTATTGGGACGAGCTTTGCATGTGGCACGGGGGCGGCTACTTCTCGGGCGTCGTGCCCACGGGTAACTTTGTCCAGCCCACGGCGCGGTCGTCCTTGCCCGAAACCCAAGAGACCAAGCGACGCCTCAAGTCCTTGATCGAGGTATCGGGCCTGATCAAAGACTTGGCGGTTCGGGGGGCGGCACCGGTTTGCGAACAAGACCTGCGCCAGGTGCATCCCGTGTCTTACTTGCGCGAATTTGAACGCCTGTCCGATGCTGGCGGCGGCGATTTGGGCCCTCGGCTCAATGACCATTCCCCCTTTGGTCCTGGGGGCTATGCTATGGCGCGGCAGTCGGCGGGATTGGCGGTTCGTTGCGTTGAGGATGTGGCGCGCGGGGCCTTTGCCAATGGCTACGCCCTGTGTCGGCCCCCAGGGCACCATTGCCTGCCCGACGGTCCCAATGGCTTCTGCTTGCTCGCCAACGGCGCTTTGGCGGTGGAGGCGGCCCGGGCCAAGGGCCTCATGGCGCGCGTGGCCGTGGTCGATTGGGACGTGCATCACGGCAACGGTACAGAAGCCATCTATTGGGACGATCGCGATGTGCTGACCATTTCGATCCATCAGGATCGCAACTATCCCCACGATACGGGCGGCTTCGTCGCGGCAGATTTCGACGCGCGCAGCAATCTGAATATCCCCTTATCGCCTGGGTCGGGGCACGAGACCTTTCTAAGGGCCATGGATCACCTGATCCTGCCTGCCCTGACCAAGTTTCAGCCCGACTTCGTCTTGGTTTCGTGCGGATTTGACGCGGGCGCCTTGGATATTTTATCGCGGACCCAGTGCACGACCCAGACGTTTCGTCGTATGACCGAGCGCCTCATGGCCTTTTGCCAGGGGCGCCTCGCCATGATCCATGAGGGGGGCTATTCCGAGGTCCATGTGCCGTTCTGTGGCCATGGGGTTTTGGAAGTCATGAGCGGGTCGCAAGTCCATGTCGATGACCCCATGGAACCAGGGATCCTCGCCAAGCAGGTCCGTGGACCCGTGCTCGAGGCCATGAACGCCACGGTTGACGACATGGCGCGCGCCCTGGGATTTTGATCCCAATTTTCATGAATGCTAAGGCATTCATGAAGGTGACATTTTCTTTGGCGGTGTTCAGGTACTGGTTATACCAACGGCGAAAAAAGTTGACACATTTTTAGCCGTTTTATGTCTCACGGCAGAAACGCTTCGCGTTTCGCCTCCGACGGGGCCTTCGCTTATACCCCGAGGCGCTTTCGCGCTATTCTCGGGGCCGCTACGGGGGCCGCAGTCGCGGCCCTTATACCAGCGATCATTAGAGCTATTCTCATTCGCCGCTGGTATTAGTCTCGCGGCGCTTTTGACCACGCCCAGAAAAGGAGCAGGCATGAGGATCAAGTCTAAGCGACGCAAGACCTCAAACCATAAACCACAGCACGAGCGGCAGGCTGGCGACGGCCATGAGGTTGCTGGTCATGACCAGGGCGGCGGTTTCTTTGACATGGTTGTCGTACAGCACGGCGAACATGTAGTTCAGCACCGCAATGGGCATGATCGTTTGCAAGATGAAGACCTTGGCCGCCACGCCCTCTAGGCCAAAAACCTGGATACCCGCCAAGGCCAATCCCAGACCCAGCAGAAAGCGGGTGAGCGCGAGGGCGGCATTGCGGCCAAGCTGGTCAATTTTCAACTGCGAGATGGCAACACCCAAGGAAACGAGAACGACGGGAATGACCATGCCACCGATCAGCTTGGTCGTTTCCATCAGCCACGCGGGAACGAGCAAGTTGCCCGTGCGATCCCGCCACCAGATCAAGGCGAGGGTCGCGACGACGGTCCACAGCACTGGGCTCTGAAAAATCATGATCACGGACGTTTCACCGCGATGGGCCCACCGTCCGATGGTGTGCATCAGCATGGCGGAAACTGAGAAATAGACCAGCGCATAGGCTTCGCCCGCGGCGCCGAAGGCCAAAAAACACACGGGCAAGCCGACATTGCCAACGTTGGGAAAGGAAAAGGCCGCCGTGAGGGCGCGTCGATCGCCGCCGAACATCGGCATCAGGAGGTAGGCGATCAGGGTAACCGCCGCCGTCACGGCCAGGACCGCGCCCATGTAGGCCAGCAAGGCGAGGAACGGCACGTCGCGGATCAGGAGGAAGTGAAACAGCAAGCACGGGGTGCCGATCAGGGTAACAAAGGCCGTAATCTCGCGCGTCGGGTACGGGCGTCCCGACTTGGCCCAAGCAAACCCCACCGCCACAACTGCGAATACGGGCAACAAGATGTTAAAGACACGGAGAAATTGATCGATGAGGGCGTCCATGGCGGGCTCCGTCAGTCGAGGCTCGCCGCCCCGTAGAGCGCCCAGAGCAAGAGCGACAAGGCGCTGCGATGGGGGCTGTACTTGGCGACTAAGCGAACCCCCTCAGGCGTCGTGGGCTTTTTGGGCAAGTCGAGCAGCAGTTGCAGGCCCTTTTCTAAGGCTAGGTCGGCAGGGGGGTAGATATCGGGCCGCCCTTCGGAGAACAGCAGGTAGATTTTCGCGGTCCAAGGACCAAAGCCCCGCACTTCCGTCAGCGCTTTGGTCGCGGCTTCGTCGTCGAGCGTTTCTAAGTGCGCCAGGGGCAGATCGCCCGAGGTGATCGCCGCTGCCAGGCCCTGCGCATAGTCGATCTTGCGCGCCGACAGGCCCGCGTCGCGCAGCTCTTGCCAGGAAAGTTGGGCCAGGGCAGCGGGCGTTGGGGCCTCGTCCATCAGGGCCCAGAGCCGCCCGCGAATGGCGGCGGCGGCCTTGACCGAAATCTGTTGGCCGACGATGGCGGCGAGCAGGGTCGGAAAGCCGCGCGGGTTGCGGCGGGTCAGCGGCGTGCCCGTGCGCTCGAGCGCTCGGGCGACTTCAGGGTGGCGCGCCGCCAGCACGGCCAGGCCCGCCACGACGTCGTGCTGGCTTAGGCCCCCCTCAACCATCGCAGGATCGCCAGTCGCCCATGTCGAGGTGGAAATGGTCCTGGTGCTGCGCGTCGCTCCAGGGCGCGAGAACCAGGGAGAAGTGGGTGCAAGCCGCGCGGGCGATGGCCTTCAAAAACTGGCTGCGGCGGGTATTCTGATACCAGTCGTCCAAGACCGAAATCACAGTCCCATCGGCCAACTCCAGGCTGGCCAGATCGATGGCGTTGCCCGTGGCGTGTTCGGACAGCTTGCCGCCAGGGCGGGTGCGGCAGGCGTAGGTGGACACTTGGTTGAGGCCTTGTACGTCTTGGCGAAATCGCGCCCGCGCCTCAGGAACGACCGATTGATCCAGCCATTGGGCCGTCGCCAGCGCCGCCGCGCACGTCATGAGCCCCGGGGGCACGAGGCGGACGCCGTCGAACCCTGCAACTTCCACCCCGTCCTCCACGCCGCAGCCGCCCGCGCCGCTGCGGTTGGCGCGGTCAAAAGTGACCCCAAGGTCGCGCAAGGCACTCAGGCATTGCTGCGGATTGCCAGTCCGCGACGGGGCAGCAAACGGCGCAGATAGGTCGGACGGGCGGGGCGTAGGCAGCAGCGGTTGCGCGGTGACCGTGATGACGCCGCGCGGGTCGGGCAGGGCCACCTCCAACGCCGCTAAATCTGGCCGCGGCGCGGGCAAAGCCACGTTCCATGTCAGCGCTGGCGGACGCGGGTCGGGCACAGGAACCTCGGCCCCCAGGCTTGGCGGCCAAGCTGCCAGAGTCAAGATGAGGAGCTGCTTCAGGGAGACGCGCATCAAATCTGCCGCCGAAAGGCCAGGACGACGAAGGTCGCCAAAATCGCCCAGCTGGCGCGCAGGGTACCGCCGAGGGTTCCGCTGATTTTCGCCGCACCCGCCTGGCGCACGCCGTAGGGCAGGGGGACGTGTCGCCAGGGCACACCGCGGGCCGCGACCTTGGCTTGCATCTCGAAAGTCCAGCCAAAGCCGCGATCGGCCATGGCCAGCGCCGCGAAGGTGTCGCGCCGCAAGGCCCGAAAGGCGCCTAAGTCCATGAACTTGACGCCCCAGCGCAGGCGGATCAGCGCGCAGGCCAAGGCATTGCCCCAGCGTTGCGCCAACGTCAGCGCGCCAGGGGCTGGTTGGCGCGCGGAGAGTACAAAGGCCGCTTGGCCCGCGCGAATAGGGGCAAGAATCTGCCCGAGCAGATCGACAGGGTCGCTGCCATCGGCAGCGGCGAAGGCAAAGATCTGCCCCGTCGCCGCTTGCGCCCCCGCCCAAGCCGCCGCACCGTAGCCGCGCTGGGCTTCATAAACGCAGCGAAACCCCAGGTCGGTCGCGACGCGCCCTGTGGCATCGCTACTGGCGTTGTCCACCACGATCACCTCATCGACCCAGGTCGGAATCCGAGGGGCGAGCAAGGGCAGGCTCTGCGCTTCGTTCAAGGCAGGAATAATCAGGCTGACGGGCAAGGATGCGGGCTCGGGCATGAGCGGCCCCTATAGCGAGTTCTAGATCGATTGGAACAAGCGCACGGGCGAACGGCGTCAAATCTGTACCATCTCTTCAATGATGCAATAGTGGTCTTCAAAGCACTCGGATCGCTTCAGTCGCCCGAGCGGTACCCAACTGACCTGTTCGGCCTCGTCTGAACCTTTGACTTTAGGGAGTTTGAGGCGATTTTGAAGTTCAAACAAAAAGGCAACGGCGAGTGTCCGTCCTCTCTGCGATCGGTGCGGATCGTCGAATATGCGTGTTTTGTTCATAGACCGCTTGAGGTCGATGGGATGAATGCCAATCTGGGTCTCTTGTTTGAGCTGGGCGATGGCACAGTCGATCAGAGTCTCGTCTTGGGTAAGAAACCCGCCAGGCAGGGCCAGCAATCCCTTTCCAGGCTTCGACCGCCGCCGCACCATCAGGATATGACCCGACTGAACGACGAGCGCGCCCGTCGTCACAAAGGTTGGCGGGTAGGGCGCGCTTTCCCATTGTTTTTTATAGGCGCGGACATACTGATGCTCTTCAGCGACGGATTGAAAGACCTGGCTCTGGTCGCGAACCCACCTCTGGATCCAAAGGCTGACAGCGTCTGGAACCTTCAATTTCTCGACACGACCGCCGAATATGTGGCTTCGGAGCTGGGTCGCGTTGATGTCTTGATAGTTCTCAACCTCGACACTTTCCCAGTTGGGAAACGACCGCAAGTAATAGCTGGTATGATCTTTGGAATGCCCGATGAGGCCGACGCGCGGATGCCGCAAGTCTTCGCGCGCTTTGGCCAGGGTATCGACCGATTTTTGGATATCTGAAATCCAGCGCGCGTCGTTATAGGTATGGTCAACTTGCGCGGTGAAATGCAGCCTGCCAGCGCTGACAAGGTCAGGGTAGCAGGACTTAACCATCTCGACCCGTTCGTCGAATGTGAAGGGGTTGCGCG
The DNA here is from genome assembly GCA_965229645.1 of Alphaproteobacteria bacterium. GTDB lineage: Bacteria > Pseudomonadota > Alphaproteobacteria > UBA7985 > UBA7985 > CAXQZM01. The sequence continues at coordinate 832,981 of OZ245893.1, read as the reverse complement.
GAGATCTGGGCTCGCCATAACACCCGACGACAAGGTTCACTTGTTCAGAGACGCCGAGCGCCCGATCAACAACAGATTTGTGACCGCTGTGAAACGGCTGAAACCTTCCAATGAAGGTCACTATATCGAACTGATAAGACATCTAAAACTCTTCCAGTTTAGACTAGGGAAGTCTATCTTCCCTTCGACCGCGCTAAGATGTCTTGGTTGGGGCGTCAAGCGCCTTCCAAAAAGCCAAAATTACCAAGACCAAAATCGGCCCAAACTCGATCCAGACCAGGACCTGATCGAACAGCGCGCTCTGCCCTCGCGCGTCAAACCAAAACCGCGCGTAGTAGAGGGGGAGACTTGCGCCGAGGGCCAACCCAGGCCAGCGTAGCGGATGCGATGAGAGCAGGCAATAGGGCACGAGCCAAAGCCAGTACCAGGGAAAGAACGTCGGGCTCAGCAGCAGCAAGGCACCGACGAGGATGAGCCCCAAAAGGGCGGGGTCGCGCAGCCTGGTGAAGGGCAAGATCAGGGCCAGGACCAGCGGCACCCCTAGGGCGACAGCACGGGCGGGGGACTGACCCATTGCGGCGTCGAGCAAGAGGAACAAGGCATCGTTCATCTCCCACTGGCGTCCATAGACGCGCAGCCCCGAGTGATCGGAAAAGAAGTGCAGACCTTGGGGGAGAAACACGATCAGGAGAACACAGCCCATGGCGAGCCCACTCACCACGCGCGCGCGCCAGGTTGGCAAGGCCATGAGGCTTAAGGGCAGCAGCACGATCGCCCAATGGCGCAGGGCGATGGCCAGCCCGAGCAGCAGCAGCGCCCGCGTCGGCGCGCCCGCGCGCAGCGTCAAAACCCATCCGACCAAGAGGGGCAGCAACCAAATGTCAAAGTGCAAACCGTTGTAGGTAACAAGAATCAGCAGAGGGTTGAGCGTCAGCGCCCCAAGCCCGAACCAACGGACCGATGGATTGTCGGCGTGTCGGCGCAGCAGGAGCAGTGTCGCCGCTTCGGCGAGGACAAAACTGCAAACGAACGCCAGAGGCAGGGGGCCAGGGAGCAGGTCGAGCCCCGCAAAAACGCCGAGGGCTAGCGGCGCGTAGAGGGTTGAAAACAGCAAGGTATCCTGACGGATGTGGGAGAGCAAAGCAGCTTCTTGGTCTTGCAAGGCCGCCAAATCTGCGGGCAGGGGGCCGAGCGCGTCGCTTATGGGATGGGCATAGGGGCTAAACCCGTTCAGCACCTGCTTGGCGTCCCAGAAATAGCGGTAGAAATCGACCTCCTCATAAGCTGGTAGGGCGACGGCGAGGACGCGAAGCGCCACGGCCACCAGTACCACGGCAAGCAAAGCCCAAACGCTTGCCGTGCCGCTGGGTCGCCAAGCCGCGCGGGAGACGTGCCAAAGCCAGAGGCACCAAAGACCGCCGAGCGCGCAGAGCGCGAGCGGAAGACTCATTCTGGGATGATGTTCAAGGTCCAGTCGTAGGGTAAAAACCGCAAGCGCCGCGCGGGGCTCAGGTCAGCCTCGGCATAGGTCGCTAGGTGCGCGAGGGTCGCGGCGTCGGTGCCGCCGAAGTCGTCGGCGAACCAATCAAAAATCTCCGAAACCACGAGGCGACGCCCTTGCAACCCCTCAACCCCGCGCGGATGATTGATATAGGCGCGAGCCGCAGCGTCCAGTTGCGCCTCAAGCGTCGCGCCCATAAAGACGCGCGGCTGCAAATTGGGGCACGACAGGCTCGCGCAATTCAGGCCGTAGTGAATGCGCGGTTCGGCCCATTGCTGGCGGATGATCTGATTCTCGATCTTGTCGAGCGACACGCCCTGGTCCGCCACGGTGAAATGGTCGGTCAAAAAGTAGTAGGCTTGCTGATCGATGACCCGCCCAAACTCCCCGCGCGTCAAGATCAGGTGGATCATGCCCGCATTGTAAAAGTTGAGCCAGTAGGCCAGCGCCTCGTCGGTGCCCAAGGCCGCGGGGTCAATGGCTTGCAGCCCAGCCAAATAGGCCGCCAACTGCGCCTTGTCGGCCAGGGCGGCGCGATAGTCAAAGCGGTGAATACCGTCGTCAAAGTCGGTCTTGAGATGCGCGTCGAGCAGATCCTGAAACTGGCCATGATCGACCGTCAACAGACTCTGCGGATCGCCACTCAAATCGGTGAACTGCAAACTGCCCAAGTAAAGCCGAAACCCATAAGCCCCAGCCCCCAGTCCCAGAACGAGGGTTAGTAGGGAAACGAGAATAGTAGCACGCGAAACCATAGGCCCTTCTAAGACGAGACCAGGCGCGAACAAAATCACTGGCAATCACATTAATATCAGCAGCCTCCTGCATTCCAATTTTCCTCTCCCAGAAGGGGTAGAGGTGACGCCCGACGGGGTGGTTTGCGATTTTGCCACCCGCAAAGACGCATCAGCCCCAAGAACGAAGACCCCCAACGAGAAGTCATGCTGCGCGCAGTCGCAGCATCCATCACGGAACCGTCGCAGCGCTGATCTTTCATACTGGCGCGTCTTAGTTTAGGCGACCAAACGTGCGCGTGCTTGGGCGGCCTCACGTCCCAGACCCAGTTGAGTGTAAACGTTGACGAGTTTGTTGTTCGTTGGCCGGTCGAGCGGGTTATGCGCGCGACCAGATTCGAGGACTTGCTGAGCCTGCCCGTAGCGACCGGTCTTGATCATGCAGTCGAGCAGAACTTGGTCGAACAGGGCCCGTTGCGCATGACTGCCGCCAATCTCGAGCAAGCGTGGTCCCGCCACCGACATTTTTGCGAAGGCTGTCGAGTAATCGCCGCGCGCATGGGCCAAGAGGCCTTCGCAGGCGATCAGGGCGACATTCTGCCAAGCGTCGCGAACAAAGTCTGGGGCTTGATCGGCAAAGTTTCGCAAATTGTCCATCAACGTATCTGCCTCTGCGAGTTCTGCCCTGGCCAAGCCGTAGAGATACTGCATGGTAAGGAACGGTTGGACAAAATCATCGGTTCGTACCTTCAAGTACTCCCCGAGGTCCTTCCAGCGGTCTCCCACATCGACGCCAACCAGTTCCAGTCGCATCAACAGCGATACCGCCCCGACTTGGTCTTGCGAGTATTCCTTCCATACACCCCAGACCTTTTCGTCATAGAGCTTCAAGGTTTCGTCATTGCGTCCTCGGCTGATCAAATTTAACCCTAGATGCCACCAATTATGCGTGAGCATGAACGAGTTCAAATCGACCCATGTGTCGCTCACGTCGTTGAGGAATTGAATGCTCTCCTGAATTCGCCCTTGGGTGATCATAACATGCGCAAGGGCATGATGCGCCCAAGGTTCCTTACGCCTGATCTCGATTGCTTTGCGCGCAGAGGCTTCGGCCTCGTCGAGGAGATGGCATTGCTCGTAGCCGAATGCTGCCAAGCCGTGCATATAGGGAACGTCGGCGTTCTTGTCATAAACCAACTCAGCCAGTTTCAACATGCCCGCGCAATTACCAAGGTTGAACTGGTGGTATTGGGCTGATTTAACAATGGCGAGATCGCGTGGGAATTCGGTCGCAATCTCCTCAGACAGTCTGATTGCCTGGGGAATATCATTGTCGACCCAAGCGCGGACGGCGGCCACGTTCATTTGCTCACGGCGTGTTGCGTCCTTGGCCACAGCTTCGGCTTTTTCCACGTAGGGCCTTGCCAATCCTGGCGCGTCCTTGCTCTCGAGGAACATGTAAAACAACCCAGCGTAGGCGTTCGCCAGGCAATTGTCGGGGTCTTCTTCAACGGCCTTTAGGATGTTTGCGGCCTTGTTCTCGTAGGCCAAAAATCCTTCGATAAAGTCATTGATCCCAGCGAGTGTCGCGTCATTCGCACCGGTTACGATATTTCCAAGCCAATCTTGTTTCATTTATTCCTCCTCTGAGTTTGGTGGGGTCGGGTTGCGGGTTTTGGTTGCGAGGCGGGGCAAGGTAAGGCCCAAAAGTCCGTCGCGGAAGAAGATGGGGACAAGCACCAGCATGAGGCCAATCCCAATTTGCCGAAGGTTGCCATAGTCGCGCAAAATCTCATCAGCGATCATGAGGACGGCCAACCCCAGCGGCGCGCCCCAACTGCGGCCTGCACCGCCGATGATAAGGGCGGCGATAAGATACAGCATCTGGTTCAAGGACATGACGCTCGGCGATACGGTGCGGATATGCCCCGCGTAGATGGCACCCATAAATCCGGTCAGCAAAGCGGTAACGGCGAATACCCTAAGGTGGAGCCGGAACCGATTGACCCCAAGTGCCTGCGCATAGCTTGGATTGTCGCGCATAGCGCGCAGACTGAGGCCCAAGCCTGAGTGGATCACAATCAGCGTGGCGATGACTGTTGCCGCGGCGGCGGTTAGCACGATGTAGTAGTTCGCAACCAGCCATTGGCCGCGATAGATGGCGCGGGTGCCGAAATCGTCAAAGCCGTAAAATCCAGCCGCACCTCCTGTGAACATCCTGCAGGATGTTTCGGTTTGCACAAAACACTGCGTATCGGTGACGATCAACACGGTGACCATCTGCGCCACCGCCAGGGTCAACAGCGCAGTATAGACACCGCGCAGACGCAAGGTCGCAAGGCCCAGCACAAGACTGGCGAGCATCGCCACCCCAGCCGCCAACGGGATCGCCAGCCAAATCGAAAAACCTAGGTAAAAGTTTAGCATGGCCATGGCATAGGCTCCGATGCCGAACAGCATCAGCTGCGCCAGCGAAAAGATCCCTGCATAGCCGAACAGCAGGTTCCAGTGCATGGCAACCGCGCCGTAGATCATGAACAAGACGATCTGACCCAGCGTATAGCGGTTCACATCCATCGTGGGGACAAGCGCAAGGGCCGCGAGAAACACGATCCCGATCACGAGGTCACGGCGCGCGGGGGAGGCGAAGAGCCCGTTCATGCGCGCTCCACCGGTGCGGCCGAGAACAGACCGCTGGGCCGCCAGATCAGGACACCGATCACCAACATCAGCAGCACAGGAAAACCCCAGCGTGCGCCAAAGTAGTACTGCGCAGCAACCTCGATCGTTGCCAGCAGGAACGCCGCCATGATCGCGCCGCTGACATTGCCGAGTCCTGCAAGGATGCACATGATCAGTGCTTTGAGCATGGGGTCTGTGCCAAGAAGCGGTGACAGTTGTGTGATCGAACTGACAAGAACGCCCGACGCCGCCGTCAACATGCCCGCCATTGCCATCGTCGTCGCAAACAGCTGGTTGACCGGAAGCCCCATCAAAAGCGCCGCTTCGCGCCCCTGCGCGGCGGCCCTTAAGGCCAGCCCAATCCGCGTGCGGTTCAGAATCAGCGCGACAACCCCGACCGGCAGCACCGAGATTCCGATGGTGACCATATTTTGTGTCGGGAAGCGGACGCCGAGAAAATCCATCGCGCCGCTGACGGCGACGGGTTGGCCGTAGGGTTGGCCGCCAAAAACCTGCAGGAGCCCGTTTTCAATGATGATGCCCAGGCCAACGGTAACGATCAGAATATTGGTCTCAAACCCTGGTGCATCCAAAATCGGACGGACCAAGCCCCAATACATGATCCAACCCATGAGCCCGCCCAAGAGCAGAGCAAAGCCAAAGGCGAGCAAGCCAGGCAATCCCAGATGCGTTGCACCCGCATAGGCCGCGTATCCACCGAGCGCCAGTAAGGCGCCATGCGCCAGATTGAGCATACGCACCGCCGCCCAAACCAAAGAAAGACCGAGCGTTGCAACAGCGTAGAGCGCGCCGAGGGTTAGGCCCGTGACCAGAATTTGCGGAATGGCACTCACGGCTCGACCCCTCCCAGATAGGTTGCCAATAGGGCCCGATCCTGCATCAAAACGTTCGGCTCTCCGCGCCAGACGCACCGTCCGTCGTCGATCAGCATCACGGTGTCGGCGATCGCCTCGATCCGTGCGGGCGTCTCTTCGACCAGCAAGATCGCGCGCCCGCTGGACTTGATTTGCAATAGCGCCCCATAAATCTGCTCGATGATCGCTGGCGCCAGTCCCAAGGACGGTTCGTCGATCATCAGGACGCGCCCCTTTTGCATGAGCCCGCGCCCGATCCCGACCATGCGTCGCTCCCCCCCGACAGGGACGCCGCCCGTTGATGCCTCCGCTCGGCCAGCGCTGGGAATAGGGCGTAGACCTCGTCAAATCCCTGCTGCAAATCCGCCCCCCGACGAAAGAACCCTCCCGCGCTCAAATTCTCGCAAACGCTTAGGTCTTTGAACAGCAGATCGCCCTGGGGAATATGGACCAAGCCCGCCCGTGCGCGTTGGTCTGCGCAAAGGTCATCAATGCGCATGTCGTGCAGGCGGATCTGGCCTGCAGCTTTCGGCAAGATGCCAGAGATTGCCCGCAAAAGCGTGGACTTGCCATGCCCGTTCGGTCCGACGACGGCCATCAGGCTTCCTTCGTCCAGGCCAAGAACCAAACCATGCAAGACAGGGTGGGGGCCATAGCCGCCGGTCAGCGCGCGGATGGTCAGGGCCTCAGGCATTGGCGGCCTCTGGGATGGATGTTCCCAAATAGACTTGGCGCACTTGCGGGTCGCGCAGCATGGCGTCGGGCGTGCCTTCAAACAGGCTCGCGCCCTGATGTATGACCAAGATGCGGTCGGACAAAGACGTTAGGAAACGCATCACATGTTCGATCAGAAGTATGGTGATGCCCGAATCGCGCAGATTTTCAACCAGTCGCGCGATCATGTCAATTTCATCGGGCACCAGTCCGCCGACGGGTTCGTCCATGAGCAACAATTTTGGTTCGGTCGCCAGGGCGCAAGCGATCATGGTCCGCTTGAGGTCAAAGACGTTGGCCTGCCCTGCGCGCGTGTCTTGCGCCGACCCAAGGCCGACGAAGTCGATGGCTTCCTGCGCGCGTTTGCGCGCTGCTTTGTCGATGCGGAACCAGGTACTTGCCCGCATCTTGTGCGATCCAAATGTCGCGCCGATCAGAACACTTTCGAACAAGCTGAGGCCCGCGAACGCGGCATTCAACTGAAAGGTTCGCACCAATCCAGCGTGGCAAATATGGTCGGGACTCTGGCCCAATAGGCTGCGTCCGTTGAATTGTACGTCGCCCGAAGTCGCGGGCGTGGCGCCAGAGACCAGATCGAACATGGTGGTCTTCCCGGCGCCGTTGGGCCCGCTGACGCCAAAGATCTCTCCCTGGCGTACAGCAAAGTTGAGGCCGTTGACAGCTTGCAAGCTGCCATAGGTCTTGGTCAGACCTGAAACCTGCAAAATGTCGGCAGGTTTCGGCATGATCGCCTAGGTTTGGAGCCAGGGTGGCGCGACAAACGCGTCCGTCTTGTAAAGATCGGGCGCGATCAGTTTGGGCCCTTGTCGACGGTCCTGATGCTGCAGGAACTGGTGCGGCATGCCGAGCGACGGGTCGCCCTCTTGCGTCGGATAGCAGTAGGCCGACTGCTCACCTTCGATGTAACGGCATGTCCCGTTTACGCCGCGATGGACGAGCTTGCGCATGGCCCCAGCCACTTTGCGGTTCTGCTCGGGATCGTAGGCGTCGCCGGGGCCTCCGGCGATGGCCGCCGATAGGGCCCAGTGCCAAAGGGCGTCGTAGGTCTGCGACCCCGTAAGCGGCGCTGAGTTCTCGCCATAGGCCGCATAATAGTTCTCCCAAAACGGGGCAGCATAGTCATCGGGCAGCGCGCCTATGACGGTGGAATAGAGCGTGCCATTCACCGCTTCACCCCCGATTTCGCGGAAGGCAGGCAAGGACGGGCCGTACTGCATATAGACCAAAGAGTTGGTCGGATCGGGAACAAACTCGATCATGAATTGCGCCAAGTCTTGCGGCAGGAAATGCGTCACGGCGATGGCCGCGGGGGGGTCGTCGCGCAGCTTGGCCAACACCGGACCCCATTGGTTGTTGGGGTAGGGTACGGTTTCATAGAGGCTGATCTCGAAGCCATACTCGGCAGCTGTGTCTCGGATCGCGTTGGCGATCACGACCGAGTACTCGTTGGCTGACGGAATGACCGCCAGTTTGTTGTTCGGTCGTGTCCACTTTCCTTCGGCCTCGAGCGTGGCGAGGAATTTTACAAAACCTGGCCCGTACCAGAACTCAGGAGGGTCGCCCTGGAAACACCCATAGTAGCGGTCTGGGTCGGTTTTGAATTTGGTATTGTGCAGGATCAGCGTGTTAAAATGGATGAAGATAATATCCGAATCCGCCGCCACGTCCATTTCGATCATATTGGTGCCGATATTGTAGCCGTTGATGATCGCGGAAACTTCGGACCGGTCAACCAGCCGCTGCATGGCTTGGCTAACCTTGTCGGCCCCCATGTCCGCCGTGTCTTCAATGACGATCTCAACAGACCGTCCCAAAACACCGCCATTTGCGTTGATTTCGTTCGCTGCCAGTTGCAGACCCCGCTCAAACTCGATTCCGTCCGCCGCCGCTGGGCCCGACATGGGCAGGGCCGCGCCAACACGCACGGGATCGCTCGATTGGGCGCTGGCGGTTCCAGCGTTCAGCGTGGACAAAAGGCCCGCGCCCGTCGCTGTCACCGCACCGCGTTTCAAAATGTCGCGTCGGCTCATCTTATTGGATTGGTTCATGTCGTCGTCTCCTTGGTTGGTGTGCGCTCTAAGCTGTTTCATGTTGTCATCTCCCTTGCTGGTTGGTGCTCTATGCGGGTTCAAGTATTGGGTCTTGTGCTGGCTCGATGACCTGCTTGGTCCTTGGCCACGGCACCGGGGACGCGGCTTGATAAGCTGCGGCGATTTTGAGCACACAATCATCCCGGTACTTTCTGGAAATAACCTGGAGCCCGATTGGCAAGCCCGCCGCCGTGAAGCCGCAAGGCACCGAACAGGCTGGCTGCTGGGTCAGGTTAAATGGATAGTTGAAGGCGGCCCAATCGGTCCAACGTCCCCGACCCGAAGGGGTTTCACGCCCTACGTCAAAGGCGGGAACTGGAACCGTCGGTGTGATCAAGGCATCGTATTGGTTCAAAAGCGCCTCCGCCTTCCGCCCCAATTCTGCGCGATGCAGATTGGCGTCCAAGTGGTCGGCGACGCTTAGGTGCGCGGCGCTTTCGGCGGCGGCGATCAGGTCGGGATCAACCCGCGCCCGTTCGGCGTCGCTGAGTTTTGCAAGGCGATGTCGCGCCGCACCAAACCAAAGGGTTTCAAAAGTTTTCTGCGCGCCAATCGTCGAAAAGGGACTCTCGACCACCGTCACGCCCAGGTCGGTTAGGGTTTCTGCGGCACGCTTCACGGCAGCGGCCACTTCGGCATCAACCTTAAGGTGTCCAAGGTTAGGGCTGAATGCGATCTTGAAACCGCGTAGGTCGCCAAGCGGCGGCAGTCGGATTTCGGACAACTCTGGTCCCGCGTACCAGTCCCTTGGGTCCTGGCGCGATACGAGGTTCAACATGGCGGTTGCATCCCGAACACTGCGGGTGATCGGCCCGACATGCGCAAGCGTTCCCATAATGCTGGCAGGGTAGGCGGGTACGCGCCCGAATGTTGGCTTGAGGCCAAAAACGCCGCTGAACGCCGCGGGCATCCGGATCGATCCGCCGCCGTCCGTGCCGATATGGAACCACCCGAGGTTCAGTGCGGCGGCAACTGCCGCCCCGCCGCTTGAGCCGCCAGGCGTTTTGTCTGAATTCCAAGCATTGCGCGTGTTCCCAAAGCGCGGGCTGTCGTTCACCCCTTTCCATCCCAATTCGGGCGACGTCGTCATGCCCAACAGGACACAGCCCGCTTCGCGCAGCCGCGCGACCGCCGGTCCATCTTCACCGACAAGCTCGGACTGAATGACATGGCTTCCAAAGGCAGGCTGCCAGGTCTTGGTGGCGATCAAATCCTTGACCGTCGCGGGAACGCCGTCCCAAGGCGACAAGGGGGCGCCGCGTTGCCAGCGCGTTTCCGAGGCTTTCGCGTCCGCCAGCGCCGCCTCGTAACCCACCTCGGTGAAGGCATTGAGACGGCCATTGATCTGATCAATCTGACTCAACACAGCCTTGGTCACCTCAACGGGCGACAGTTCCCCCGATGCGAATGCCGCCGTCAGGTCGTGGGCGTCGGTGGTCTCAAGCTCAGCCATAAGTCCCTTCACACGATTGTGAAGGCAGCCTAGGGCGAGGTCCCTTAGTGGGAAAGATAGTTTATTCATGACAAGATGCACGGTTTTTCCGACCTTTAATACCAGCGGCGACCCAGAATGACTCTAATGATAGCTGGTATTAAGGGCCGCGACTGCGGCCCCCGCAGCGGCCCCGAGACAAACAAGGAAAGCGCCTCGAGGTAAAACGAAGGTCCCGTCCTGAGGTCGGGCTGAGCAAGCATAGCGAGCGAGTAGAGACCGCAACCCAGAAAAGCCGAAACGCGAAGCGTTTCTGCCGCGAGACACAAAACGGCCAAAAAAGTGTCAACTTTTTTGGTCGTTGGCATAAAGGCGTCTGTTTCTGAAAGGCGCGCGCCCATGCGATTAAATCTAAGGCAACTGATCTATATCGAGGCCGCAGCAAGCCACGGGTCCATCGCTGCTGCTGCGACCAGCCAACGGATCTCCAAATCCTCGATTGCGGCGGCCATCGACGCGTTCGAGGACCAATTCAATGTCCAGTTGTTCGTGCGACGCCCCAGCAAGGGAATCTTGCTGACCTCCGACGGGCAAAGGTTGGTCAACAAGGTGCGCGCACTGCTCGATCAGGCGCGCGAACTTGAGGACCATATGGCCAGCGCGCAAAGCGAACTGACGGGGGAGTTCGCAATTGGTTGCTTCGCCCCTCTCGCGCCGCTGGCTTTGCCCTACGCGGTGCAGAAAATGTCCGAACGACACCCGAAACTGAAAATTAAAGTCATCGAGGGCGACCTGATCTATGTCGCCGATCTAGTGCTAAGCGGCGCGGTGGACGTGTCGCTGACCTACGACTTGGGGAAACCAGATGGGACGGATTTCAAGGGCTTCGGGCTTGCGCGACCCTATGCCTTGATCGACGCCGCGCATCCGTTCGCCGCGCGCAAGTCCGTGACGTTGGCCGAGCTTGCACCGTTCCCCATGATCTTGTTGGACTTGCCAGAATCGCGCACTTACTTCGACATGCTGTTTCGGGTTGCCAATATCGCGCCGCATGTGGTGTACCGCGCAGGAACGTTTCAAACGCTGCGCAGTTTCGTGTCCTATGGCTTGGGCTATGCCTTGTTGAATCTGAAACCTGCCGTCGATGTTGCCTACACAGGACGCGCTGTTCACAGTATCCCCCTCTCCGACGCCGTGCCCGCCCCGATCTTCGGAACAATGCGGCGCGCCGACAGTTTCGTGAGCCCTGCGGTCACGCTGTTTGAAACCGTCTGCCGCGACTATTTCGCCTCGTCGGACGGAAAGCGGCATTTCGTAGGCGCAGGCCGCGATGAAGCCGACTGATACCAGCGGCGACCCAGAATGACTCGTATGTTCGCTGGTACAAGGGCCATAAAAAAGTCAAATTTTATGACCCTTGGTTTCACACGTACCTTGCATCGGCACAAGTTTGCTGGAGAAGGGCGTGGAGGTACGTCATCAACTTCCGGATTTCGGGAAGAAAGCGGTCTTCATGGTGCGCTACCAACCATTGATCGTGGTTTAAGGCGTGGATGGGATCGGAAACGGGTCGAAGGCCTGCTTGCTGGTTTCCTATGAAGGTTGGCAGAACCGCGCGTGCGAGGCCAGCCTTTGCCAGGGTGAGGGCATGGTGCGGCGCGCTGACCTCGATGGCGGGCGCGCCTTGGGACATACGCCTCACCCAAAGCGCGGATGGCGTCTCGTTTAAAACCCGCGCCCACGGGGTGACGCTGGGATCGCGGGCGTAGACGGCAAATTGGACACCGCCAATTTTGCGACCCGCCAAACCAACTTGGACAGGCGCACGGTTGCGTACACCAATCACAGCTTCGCGTCGGGCGATGTCCGTCAGGCTTTCTTCGGCAATAAACCGCAGCCGCACGGGGGCAGTGGCCAGGAGCTGATCTACCGCCTGCAGCAAGACTTGCGTTACCCAAGTCCCAGCGGCAATTTTCACAAGCGGCGGCGCCTCCGCTGGACTGGTTGCGAGCAGGGGTTGAACCAGGGCTTCCATCGATTCAGCTTTCACGAGCAAACCCTCACCCTCCTGGGTCAGGCTGTAACCGCGAGGTTTGCGGACAAATAAGTCTCTTCCCAGGTCGCGTTCCAGCTCAACCATGCGCCGCCCGAGCGTTGGTGGGCTCTTGCCCGTTCGCGCCGCTGCGGGTCCCAAACCGCCAGCGCGTGCGACAGCCAGGAACAACTTTAGGTTGTCCCAATCCAAACAACGTTCATTCATGAAATGATAATTTCATTTTCTTTTGTTGATGAAAAGAGCCAAAGGCTGTTTCAAGCAGGTTCCGCGAAGGCACATGGGGGACCAGTTGTCTCCTAATTTTACTTTCGTTGTCACACTTAAGGCGGGTCTGTTCGACGTTGGGTGTTCCCTTCAACTTGCGGCCTGCGATGGGAGATCCGCAATGATCCGAATTTTTGACACACAAATCCCCGCTTTGGGGATGGGGTGCTGGCCCATAGGGGGGACCATGTACCACGGCACTCAGTCCTTGGGCTACGCTAAGGCGGACGACGGGGCCTCAATCCGCACAATCCATGCAGCCTGGGACGGGGGTATCAGGGTATACGATACGGCGGCAGCTTACGGGGCGGGCCATTCAGAGCGTCTGCTGGCCCAGGCGCTCAAAGGGCGGCCCGACGCGCTGATCATAACCAAAATTGGCATCGGGATCGACGAACAGAGCAAGCAAATTTCGTTTCAACCCTTCAAGCCCGAGGACGTGGTGCCAGCCGTGGAGGGTTGCTTGCGTCGCTTGAACCGCGAGTGTCTTGATCTTGTGTTGCTCCATATCAACGACATGCCCGTGGCCGAGGCGCAAACCATCTTCCATGCGATGGACGGCTTGCGGGCGGCGGGTAAGTTGCGCGCCTATGGGTGGAGCACGGACTATTCTGAGCGCGCATCGGCGGTGGCCTCGCAACCCAATTTTGTCGCGGTGGAATACGCCATGAACCTATTCTTCGACGCCCCGCGCATGCAGAACGTGGCGCGCGATCAGGGGCTCTTGTCATTGATCCGATCCCCGCTCGCCATGGGCTTGCTCTCGGGAAAGTACAACGCCGCAACGACCTTGCCAGCCAACGACATTCGCGCGTCGCGTGAAGATTGGATGGAATACTACCGCGATGGGCGGGCCAATCCAGCGTTTCTGGAGACCCTCGCGGCTGTCCGCGATCTTTTGACCCAAGGGGGCCGAACGCCTGTCCAGGGCGCGCTGGCATGGATTTGGGGGCAGCGCGAAGATCATGTTCCAGTCCCAGGCGCGCGAACAGCAGAACAAATGAACGAAATCACCGATGCTTTGAGCTTGGGTCCCTTGCCAGCAGAAACCATGGAGCAAATTGAGACACTCATCACGCGCAATCCCAACGAACCGGACCAGCCACGCTGAGGAAAGCGTACAAGTGGTCCTCCGCCACCAACGCGCCCGAGTGCCCCATGCTGCCAGATCAACCAGATACGGCCTAAGTTGAGACCTGATCGCGTAGGTTACGGACACTCACAATAGGCCATTCGTGCGATTTGTCTCCTCAACGCTGAGCCCCGCGATTTTCTTGAAGGCAGCCGCATGGGCCGCGCGCTCCGCCGTGGGCAGGGCGGCGTCGAGGCGGCTGAAATCGCCTGCGCATCGGTCTTCGGCAAGCTGCATGATCGCATCTGGCCCTCCGGTGCCGCGATTGGCGAGGGTTACTTTGTTGGCCATGGGGCGCACGCGGGCCTCATAGGCGTGCGCGGCGTCGGCCCCAGGGCCATGGGTCCTGATCTCAGCGCCGAGGATCCGCGCATCGACAATAGCCTGGCTCGCGCCGCTTGAGCCAACGGGATAGGTCGCATGGGCCGCGTCGCCGATCAGCGTAACGTTACCGTCGGTCCAGCTCTCGACCGGTTCGCGGTCCACCATGGGGTACTCAAAAACCTCGGCGGCCGACCCGATCAAGCCTGGAACGTCGATCCAGCCAAAATCCCAATCGGCAAAATCCGACGCAAATCGAGAAGACTCGACGCGGCGGTTCCAATCCCCTCGATCGATGGGCGTCGAGGCGTTGGGAGTTGTTTCCGCAATCCAGTTGAGGGTCGAGAGGCCGGTTTCGGGGTCCGGTTTGGAAATGGGATAGGAAACAAAGCGCTGCCTGTCGTTGCCCGCTAAGATCATCGATGCGCCACTCAAAAACGGCTTGGCCTGCGACGTCCCCCGCCACATGAGCGCGCCGCCCCAAACGGGCGGCCCTTCGTTCGGATACATGCGCGCCCGTATCGCCGAATGAATGCCGTCAGCACCGACCACCATAGGACCCGTCGCCCACCAGGTCGTCCCACCCATCTCGTAGCGCAACCTGACGCCGTCCCTGGTGTTTTCGTAACCCAGCACTTTCGCGCCGAACCTAAGGCAGTCTTCGCCACAACGCGCACGCAAGGCGGCGAGCAGCGCCATCTGCAAGTGCCCTCGATGCACGGAATATTGCGGCCATTTGTATCCAGCCCGACGCCCGCGCGGTTCGGTCCATATCTCAAGGCCGGTGCGCGTATAAAACCCATAGTCGCGGGTCTGCACGCCGATCCGATCCAGAGCTTCCTCCAGTCCCAGTGCATAGAGTTCTCGGACGGCGGGCGGCTGCAAGTTGATCCCAACGCCTAAGGGTTTGGGCCGCGACACGGTTTCAAAGATTTGAAACGGCACCTCGATCTGATGCAGCGTCAGTCCCATGGTCAAGCCAGCGATTCCCGCCCCGCAGATGAGGAGGGTCATGGCAAGGTAAGCGCGCGCATCCTGCCCAGATAGGGAGAATCGACCTCCCCATCGGGATCGAACAAGTCGAGGATCGTAGCGTAGTTGGAGGCGGTCAAATACTCAAAGTAGTGGCGAACGCAGACGGCATGATCGCGTTGGTTCATCGACTGCTCCTTCGGCGTTGGATAGTCCCATCGCTCTGCTGTTCCATCCAAGGGTCGAAGTCAAATAAGAAAGCGCTGCTTGGCCCCGCCACATCCACCCCAGCACGCTGACCCTACGAACGGATGGTGCTGAGCGTGCGTTGCCCGTTCCGCTCGATGTCACCACGTTCCGCCCAGGACGAAACAGCAGCCGATGGACCCTGCGACGTCGCGTCGCAACGCGCCAGACGACGGTGTTCCGAAACCCCGACACCCCTCCCGACGTCATGCTGCGCGCAGTCGCAGCATCCATCACGGAACACAGGCCACAAGAACGGACGGCGCCGACCATGCCTTGCCCGTTCGGCTCTATGTCAGCACGTTCCGCCCAGGCTGAAAACGGCAGGCGCTGGACCCTGCGACGTCGCGTCGCGACGCGCTGGACGACGGTGTTCCGAAACCCGACGTTCCTTCCGATGTCATGCTGCGCGCAGTCGCAGCATCCATCACGGAACACAGGCCACAAGAACGGACGGCGCCGACCGTGCCTTGCCTGCTCCGCTCTACGTCACCAAGTTCAACCCAGGCTGAAAACGGCAGACGCTGAATCCCGCGACGTCGCGTCGCGACGCGCTGGATGACGGTGTTTTAGAGTCCCGACACCCCCCAAGATGTCAAGCTGAACGCGGGGCGCTTGAGCGTGGTCCGCGGCTCGCGGCAATGGCTCCATCCAATCAGATGCGCCCTGCGTCGGCACAAGTTTGCTGGAGAAGGGCGTGGAGGTACGTCTTTTGTCCCCCGAATTGACCGCTTGCTTCCCATATGCCATACAAGTTCAATGAACGCCCAAGTCCATCAAAGCACATATGACCCACAAAGCGTTTCGCGTGCGACACAAGCGCAACGAAACAGAATGGATCCGTGGGTCGTTGAAGAGCTAAGATCACAAGATCCCCAACATCCTTTGAGTGAGCCAACAAAAAAAATTCAAAGCTATGGTAACTTGCCCAAGGGTTGGCACAATGGCGTTGGAAAAGCGCCGAGGAAGTTAACTCTTAGTAAGAGTTTGTTCTTCCTCTACACAGCGCGATCTCTGCCACAAAATTTGTGTGTGGCCTCGACTCCAGACGGGGATATTCATTTTGAATTTCAGGAAAATGGATGGGATTTCTCGATTGAATTTTTAGATTCTGGAGATGTTGATATGTGTGGAATCGACTTATCTTCAAATCATGAAACAGAAACATCATTGAAAAATCCAGATGCTCAACTGCTCAAGCACTCAGTTGAGAAAATTCGTAGTTCACCTTTACGCTTTAACTCACGATGAATGCTGGGAAGAAGTGTCTTATGAGGAATATTTGCGCCGATCATGAAAAAGATGGAAGGGTTATGAGCCTTGCGTTCAAACCTATGCTCAAAAACCAATCATGCTTGTCGGTAGATCATGAAGCCTTGGTTTCTGCTCAAGGCAGTTTGGCTAATTTTCTCGCGCGTGGTTTCGATAGTATCGGCGTTCAGAGTCTTAGTGAGGAGGAATATCGTCGTCTTGATTTGCCATTTGAGGCGGATCCTGTCCCTGAAAATCCTGCCCACTTTCTTATTGATTTTTCGGGCCTAACCAATAATCAAGTCACAATAAGGGCAAAGCGGTTGCGGGCTCTGGCCGCCGATAGAGGCTGGATGGCTCGATAGGGACAAACCCTATTGCGAAAAATTCTTGTTGGATCTGGTGTAGGGCCACGGCTGCGGTTTGCAAGCGGGCTCCAATCCCCAAAGGCGCAAGGAACGTCCGCATCACAAAACAATCGCAGCATCCATCACGGACCACTGGCCACAAGCGCGGACAGTGCCGACCGCGCCTTGCCCGTTCCGCTTTATGTCACCAAGTTCCGCCCAGGCTGAAAACAGCAGGTGATGGACCCTGCGACTTCGCTTCGCTCCGCGCCGGATGACGCTGGTTCAGAGTCCCAACACCCCCTTCCGATGTCATGCTGCGCGCAGTCGCAGCATCCATCACGGAACACAGGCCACAAGAACGGACGGTACCGACCGCGCCTTGCCTGTTCCGCTCTTTGTCACCACGTTCCGCCCAGGCTCAAAACAGCAGGCGCTGGATCCTGCGACGTCGCGTCGCGAAGCGCTGGATTACGGTGTTCCGAAACCCCGACGCCCCTCCTGGTGTCATGCTGCGCGCAGTCGCAGCATCCATCACGGAACACCGACCACAACAGCAAACGGTACCGACCACTCCTTGCCCGTTCCGCTCTATGTCACCACGTTCAGCCTAGGACGAAACAGCAGGCCATGGACCCTGCAACGTCGCGTCGCGACGCGCTGAATGACGGTGTTCCAAAACCCCGACACCCCTTCCGACGTCATGCTGCGCGCAGTCGCAGCATCCATCACGGAACACCGACCACAAGAGCAGACGGTGCCGACCGCGCGATGCCTGTTCTGCTCTGTGTCACCACGTTCCGCCCAGGCTCAAAACGGCAGGCGCTGGATCCTGCGACGTCGCGTCGCGAAGCGCTGGATTACGGTGTTCCGAAACCCCAACACCCCCTTCCGATGTCATGCTGCGCGCAGTCGCAGCATCCATCACTGAACGTCTGTCGCGAAAGCGGACGGGACCGACTCTTGGGTTGCGTGCTTCTCTCCTTGTGGCCGCGTTCCGTTTCAGGGGAAACAGCGGGTGATGGATCCTGCGACTTCGCTTCGCTCCGCGCTGGATGACGTCGGGCAGGGGGCGGACGTCGAGGGTGTGGGTAGCCTAACTCATGTTCTCGTGAGTATCAAAACCTTCCCCCATCATAAGTCACCTGACCATCGCATAAGGTCAACGCAACGCCGAGATCGCCGATCTGCGTCGGGGCCGTGTCTTCAATCGAACCGTCCAAGACCACCAGGTCCGCCGCCAAGCCCTGCCGAATCTGGCCCGTGTGGGCTTCCTGAAAGCCGAGCCAGGCGTTCATGGCCGTGTAGCTGCGCAAGGTATCCATGAGCGATTGGCGCTGATCGGGCCATCCAGGCCCCAAGTCCAAGGGGGCGACCGCGCTTTGGATGTTCGCCAGTACATGGACGGGCACGACGGGCCAGTCCGTTGAGAAGGCCAGCGTGATGCCCCGTTCCCGGATCGTTTGCCAGGCGTAGGCGCGCGCGCATTCGTGGTCGAACAGGATCGTGTTAGGCTGCGAGGCCTCGGCGAGTTTGGCGAAGAATTCGCAAGCGCGCATCCTGTCCAGATAGGGAGAATCGACATCCCCATCGGGATCGAACAAGTCGAGGATCGCAGCTTAATTGGAAGCGGTCAAATACTCAAAGTACTGGCGAACGCAGGCGGCCTGCTCGCGTCGGTCCATCGAATGCTCCGTCGGCGTTGGATATTCCCATCGCCCTGCTGTTCCATCCCAGGGTCGAAGTCAAATAACAAAGCGCTGCTTGGCCCCGCCACATCCACCCCAGCACGCTGACCCTACGAACGGATGGTGCCGACCGCGCCTTGCCCGTTCGGCTATATGTCACCACGTTCTGTCCAAGCTGAAAACGGCAGGCGTTGGATCCTGCGACGTCGCGTCGCGACGCGCTGGATAACGGTGTTCCGAAACCCGACACCCCTTCCGAGGTCATGCTGCGCGCAGTCGCAGCATCCATCACGGAACACAGGCCACAAGAGCAGACGGTGCCGACCGCGCCTTGCCTGCTCCGCTCTATGTCACCAAGTTAAACCCAGGCTGAAAACGGCAGGCGCCGGATCCGCGACATCGCGTCGCGACGCGCTGGACGACGGTGTTCGGAAACCCCGACACCCCTTCCGATGTCATGCTGCGCGCAGTCGCAGCATCGATCACGGAACACCGACCACAAGAGCAGACTGTGCCGACCGCGCCTTGCCCGTTCTGCTTTATGTCACCAAGTTCCGCCCAGGCTGAAAACGGCAGGCGCTGGATCCGCGAAGTCGCGTCGCGAAGCGCTGGACGACGGTGTTCGGAAACCCCGACACCCCTTCCGATGTCATGCTGCGCGCAGTCGCAGCATCCATCACGGAACACAGGCCACAAGAGCAGACGGTGCCGACCGCGCGATGCCTGTTCTGCTCTGTGTCACCAAGTTCCACCCAGGCTGAAAACGGCGGGCGCTGGACCCTGCGACATCGCTTCGCAACGCGCTGGATGACGGTGTTCCGAAACCCCGACACCCCTTCCGATGTCATGCTGCGCGCAGTCGCAGCATCCATCACGGAACACCAGACAAAAAAACGGAAGGCTCCACCCCGCAAAGTCGAACTCCTCTCCTTAGCCGTGAGTATGATCTGTACTTGGACACGGTCTCTAAATTTGCAGTTAAACTGGATATGTTGACCTTCCCCAGTGAAGCGCTATTGTGCGTTTCAGGAACAGAGGTGGTACACTGCGAAAATCAGTCATCACTCGTAGGTTGCAAAGTCGACCCAGCCATGCTAACCGAAACGAAATTTAGCGATAACAAAGAATTATGAATGATCTAACGAGCGTGCCTGAAACTGATCTGGTTTGGAAGGAATCTCTATTTCGCAGAACAGTATCCTATCAATCATTTGTCGGATATACTTTCCCGAATATCGATTTCCGGCGTATTGAGGCACGCCTTACTACATACATAAAATGCAAGTTTATAGATTGTAAATTTGTTAACTGCAACTTTGTTTTCTCAATATTTGAGAGTTGCGATTTCATTTTTACTGATGATACAGAAATAAGAGACTGCAGCTTTTTTGGAGCACGATTTAGCGACTGTGACTTCTTAGGTGAGGGTCGGATTCGTTACAAACATAGCAATATGCGCGAAACTATATATGAGAGATGTAAGTTTAATGACATAGATATGACATCAAACGGTCTCGAGGATAGTTTGTTTAGGAGTTGCAGATTTAACAAACTTGACCTCAGGTCTGTATCTGCAACTGCATTGATTTTGGACAATACGGTGATCGAGTCACTGGAGATCTCATTGGAAAATTTGTCCTATATAATTGGACCAAGAGATTTTTTAGGAAGCGTTTCATCATTTGAGATTTCCAGTTTGAATGAACCAAATGACTCCCAAAATATACACTCCAAAGAAAAATTAATCGAAGTTTTGCAAAATTTTATAAACTCCGAAAATCTTGATTTTTTCCAAAAAATAAACTTGTCAATTAGAATTTCTGAACTTGAGCAATCCGAAATCAATTTTGCTTGGATTAAGGATTTATTGGATAGGCTGCAATCGCAAGACCTGCTATATCGATTAGATCAATCAATCAATATTATAAAGTCACTTCGAGATAATGTTAAAGCTAAACAAATTCTCGCTCCTCTATTAAAAGACTCCTTAAGCATAAGTGGCAATCAAGAGGGAAAAATCCCTGGGGTGATTTTTTCCAGGGCAAAACGTGCAGGCGCTGAATTGGAAGCACTGTATTGGGGAGAGGTCATTTTACACGTACGGTTTGGCTCCGCCAATTTAGCCTCCCCTGAAGACTGGAAAAAGTGTGCACAAATAATTAGTGCAATTGATAGCTGTATAAAATATCAATCGATTCAAAGTTCTGAAATATATGAAGGAAGCATAGTCTTCAGAAGAGCCATGAAGTTGGCATATGCACTTCGCTGGGCTTGGGTTGCCTCTTCTGTGTTAGGAGCGTCGACAATTCACTTAGACATTAATGAACTCCTTGATCAGCTAAGCGAAATGACAACAGAAGTTGTTGATTCACTTAACTATTCAACGTTAGAGAAATTGAAAGATCAGGCTGAAGAACTTCAACTGCAGATAGAAATACATAATTTGAGAAACAGAGAGATGAAATTGATAGAAACTTCACAAATCAAGTTTCAGATAAATGGAGAAGCATATGGTTTGTATGAAAATCCAGGAGGTACTCTGGAACTCTCCGAGACATATTAAGTGCAAAATTATGGTTTTCATGTGTCCTCTCCAGCGGAAAGTATGCTCGAAACTCTTCACTGCCACCAAACTCACAAAAACTCACTATCTCAATACGCCTCCCTAGGAAACTCTCAGATGTCGACATTTGATGATTAACCGCAATTTGATTTTGAATTCCATTGTTTTTGTAGCTTTGATCAAACAAGCACACGTCGCTTGAAAATCTTGGATTGACTTCGAGAAAATAGAATTTTCCTCCGTTTGTTGTATAAAGCCAATCAGTGCTGAATGCGCCAGTGAACTTCATTTCTCTTAAGAGGCAGAATACATCGGTTTGAAGCTGATACATTCTATCTAAATCAATCATATTCTCTACATTCGGGTCATAATATATGCAGCTATTCCTGTAGGGGTTTTCTTCATGTCCACTCCAAACTCTACCTACAGGTCCATGAATACATCCATCTTGATATGCTACTGATTGCATTATTAGACCAACCTCGTAGTTGCAGAAACTTGATGTTCTATATACACTATCACAGTCTTTAGGAGCACTTGATTGATAGGAACTTCCCCCTTCTCCCTTTTGAGATGAGCTTATTTTTCTGTCATTTGGCTTTGGTCTACCTACTCTGAAATGGATGTTAAATTGTGAAATTTGATTTAGCATTACTTCTTTAATCGCTGAATTTCCATACTTGACTATCCAGCTGTAGAAGTTAAATTTGTCTGCGGCTTGCTGATATGAGTGTAAGTTGGGCGCTAGAACAGTAACATTCGGCAAGTAACTCCATTGCTGAGATAACATCGACGGTTGGTTAAAGAATATCTGGAATCTGCCTTTATCGTAAATGCCGATGTCTCCTATCGTCAATGAAGACATAAATTGTTTACTGCTTCTGCCCGTTTCAGCTCCCCTAACCCAAATTTTTTCTGTTAGAATAGGACTTCCAGAAAAAGCGATATACTTGTAGGCGTCACTAGCCAGGGCGTAATTTTTGAAATTGTCATAGTGTTTTGAAATCACTATTAGCTGGTCATCTCTGCCCATAATTCTTTGTTATCGCCACTCCTCTCTAAATCGTTGAAATTGTGTCCGCACACTCAAGCGCTGCGCGGAGAGATGTGTCGGTAACCTTGGTATAGAGTTCCGTAGTCGCGATACTGGCATGACCAAGCAACCTTTGAATCAAGCGAATATCCACCCCTTCCTCAATCAGCAGGGTTGCCGCGGAGTGTCGAAGCTTATGTGGAGATAGATGCGCCGGCACATTTGGCCTGGATGTCAAGTCCTTTAGGCGTTTTCGAAATGCGCTTGCACTTAGAGGCCGACCCCAGGCATTCTGAAACACGTGATCATTTGGATTGTGGTTCTGCCTACCGCAGAGCATTTCAGTAAACTCTTGGAGAACATCGATATTGACCACGTAAACCGTGCGCTCACGGCTCCCTTTACCCATCACGCGGATTGTTCTGCCGTCGGTGCTAACATCTTTGAGTTTGATGTTGAGAATTTCGCTGATCCTGAGTCCTGTTGCGACAATGAGACGTATGAGCAGAGCAGTTTGTTTCCAGGTTGACTTGGATAAAACTGTTTCGCCAATTTGCAGAATATGCCGTATGTCTTGCCGCTCTATGGGCTTGGGTAGGGTTTTTGGAACTCGCAGTTCAAGGTCTTGTTCTCGAATTCTGGAACAAAGCGCTGAGTTGTCTTGATAAGTCCAAAGCAACATCGCGCGAACACAAGTCAGCCTTCTGCGCACCGTAGCTGGTTTAAGATTACGATCATGTCTTAAGTGATATACGTAATCGATAAGGGTTTCTGGTTTTACTGCATCTTCTTTGTCGTGCACAGCTCTGAAGGAGAGAAAATCAAACAAGTCTTGCGCATAGGCCCTAAGGGAGTGGGGGCTTAGACTGCGCGATCTTTCACAATGGGTGAGATAGGTTGTAATTTGTTCAGTGAATTCTGACATTGGGGAACTCCATTTTGTAGGTGTTCGCTCCCTTGCACGAGAAGTCGATGCGCGACCCACCTTGTGCGCAACTCCAGTGCAAAAATCAGACGACCGTTGCTCATCTACGCGCGGCTATTGATTCTATGCGCTCCAGGTCATTTGCCGAGAAGCTCCATGACGTGCACGCTTTGGAGAATGTCATCGCAACGTTCGAAAACGGTTGCCGAGCGGTTGTTGGCTTGTGGATTCGGCCAGACGTTTTCCATAGAGTTGAGTTCTCGCGCGGAGGGCGGAAATCTAAGGAGTCTCGTATCTTCGGGTGACTTCAGTCTTCTAGCCAAACGCCATCCTGTGAACAGTCGCAGCATTCAGCATGAAATGTTCACCCAACCTTGCTTGGACCTTCAGCAGCCGCCGTCGTCAAAATCAACGCAGCCGCGCATATCAGATCAAGTCACCCGACCCCCATCATAAGTCACCCGACCATCGCACAAGGTCAACGCAACGCCGAGATCGCCGATCTGCGTCGGGGCCGTGTCCTCAATCGAACCGTCCAAGACCACCAGGTCCGCCGCCAAGCCCTGCCGAATCTGGCCCGTGTGGCCTTCCTGAAAGCCGAGCCAGGCGTTCATGGCCGTGTAGCTGCGCAAGGTATCCATGAGCGATTGGCGCTGATCGGGCCATCCAGGCCCCAAGTCCAAGGGGGCGACGGCGCTTTGGATGTTCGCCAACACATGGACGGGCACGACGGGCCAGTCGGTTGAGAAGGCCAGCGTGATGCCCCGTTCCCGAATCGTTTGCCAGGCGTAGGCGCGCGCGCATTCGTGGTCGAACAAGATCGTGTTCGGCTGCGGGGGCTCGAAGAACCCTGCGAAGGCGGCGTGGCGCGGCTGCATGGAGGCGACCACGTCTAAGCGCCGCATCCGTACCAGATCTGCGTCGGTGATCAGTTCGATGTGCTCAACGCGATGGCGCGCGTCGCGCGGGCCGTTGGCGGTGCGGGCGGCTTCGTAGCCGTCGAGCACGCGCGTGACCGCGAGATCGCCGACGGCATGGACGCTGATTTGCAGGCCCAGCGCGTCGGCGCGGCGGCAGGCTTCGTTGAAGTGATCGGGCGCGAACAGGGCCTCGCCCTGGCGGGTCGGCGCGTCGGGATAGGCTTTGGACTTGAGCGCGGTGCGGCTTTCCATGACCCCGTCCATGAACATCTTGACTCGGCCCGACCAAACTTTGGCGCCCCGGTATTGGGCGTGCATGGCGGCGGCCTCCTCCAGGCGGTCGAGGGGATCGAAGTTCTTGAGGTGAAACGGGACTTGCACCCGCGCCGTCAAGCGGCCTTGGGCTTCCAGTTCGCTGAGCAATTCCAACTGGTAGAAGTTGCCGTCCATATTGTGCAGCGTCGTGATGCCGTGCTGGGCAACATGCCCGAGGCCCTTGACCAGCATGTCCTTGTCTGCCGCGCGCTCAGCGGCGGTGGCGGGCGGGTCGGGGTCCTTGCCCGTTACGTAGCCGAGCATATCGCGCCCGCCTGTGCGCGACAGCGCCAAGACGGGGCCGAAGGCCCCGGTTTCGAGCAGGGTGCCCGTGGCGCAGCCGTCGGCGCCCATGACCACGGTGGAGCCCTCGGGCATGTCCGCCCCGTGCAGCAGCCCCGCACGATCGAGCGCGCGGGTATTGGCCCACAGGGTATGGAGATCCGCCGCCAGCAGGGCGAAGGGGCGGTCGGGCAGGATCCGATCCAGGAGGTGGCGCGGGTCGGCGTCGGTCCCCAAAAACAGATCGTAGAACGCGCCGACGCCGAGCACCAGCGGCTCGTCGGGCCGATCAAGGACATAGGCTTGCACCTTGGGTACCACATGGGTCAAATTGCTGAGGCCGCCGACGGGCAGGAAGTCCAGTTCTGCCGAACCCTGGAACAGATGCACATGGCTGTCGATGAACCCAGGCAAGACCGTGCGCCCGCCCGCGTCGATCTGGCGCGTCCCTGGGGTCGCGAGCGCCCGCATGTCCGCGGTGCTGCCGACGGCGGCGATACGGTCGCCCGCAATCGCCACCGCCTGCGCCACGGGGGTGTCCCGCGCCATGGTTAGGACGCGGGCATTGAAGATCACAAGCGAGATCATAGGGTACAGCGGCGGGGCACAGGCCCCGCCGCCTAAATTAAGGAGCTACTGAAGCAGAGCCGTCCAAACACGGTTTTGCAAATCAACCGCAGTGGGCGAGCAAGTTTGCGAGAACACGAGCGGTGTGCCTGCGGGCGGAGACAACTCGTGCGCCGCCTTCAGCGCCTCGTCCATATAGGCCTCGGATCCCGTGATGCCGTTGGAGTAGCCTGCGAAGTTGGACTGCACGGCGATGTTCTGCGGGTCCATGAGGAACTCGATGAACTTGATCGCGTTGTCGTAGTTGGGCGCGCCGACTGGCACCGCAACATTGTCGGCCCAGGCAATTACCCCTTCCTTGGGGAAGGCGTACTGCATGGCGGCATTCTCATCGCGCGCGCGGATCGAATAGCCGTTCCAGTTCTGATGCACCGCCGTATCGCCCGACACCAGCCGCTCCAAAATCCCGTCCGAGTTGTAGGTTTTGACATGGGGCTTTTGGCTTTCGAGCAGCTCCAGCACCTGCTGCATGTCCTCAGGGTTTTCGTTGCACAACGGCAGACCGAGCGAAATCAGCGCCATCGATATGACCTCGTCAGGCGACTTGAACATGCCGATCTTGCCTTGCAGTTCTTCAGGCGGTTGGAACAGCACCTCGTAGGTATTGATATCGCCGCCAAACACGTCCGTATTGACGGTGAAGGAAGTGGTGCCCCACTGCCAGGGAACGGTGTAGGCATTGTTCTCGTCCCACGACGGGCTGGTGAAGTCCGCGTTCAGATTGTCGTAGCCCGCGAGGTCAGCGGCGTTGATCGGCTGCAGCAGTCCTTCGCCGACCATGATTTCCACGAAATTGTGCGATGGTACCACGATGTCGTAGCCCGTCGCGCCCGCTTGCAATTTGGCCAGCAAGGTCTCGTTGGAATCGTAGGTGTCGAGCGTCACGGAAATGCCCGTTTCGGCCTCAAACTTCTCGATCAAATCGGGTGCCGTATAGTCGGTCCAGTTGTAAAGGAACAGGTCGCCCTCTGCGGCGGCGACCCCGCTGGCACAGGATAGGGCCAATAAGGAAATGGATAGGTTTTTCATGGATACCTCCTTTAAGGTTTGGGATTGTGCCCTCACTTCTTGTTTCCAATCAGGTAGGACACGGTGACAATGAGGATCGAAACCCCCAAAAGAACGGTCGAGATGGCGTTAACCTCGGGTGTAATGCCGATGCGCACAAGGCTGTAGATATAGATCGGCAGCGTTGTGGACCCTGCATCGGCCACCATGAGGGTAATGATGAAATCGTCAAGGGAAATAATGAAGGCGAGCATCGCGCCCGACACGATCCCAGGCGCAAGCAAGGGCAGGGTAATGCGGCGCAGGGTCTGCCACTTGCTGGCGTAAAGATCGGCGGCAGCGACTTCCAGCCCTTCGTCCATGCCTTCCAGCCGCGCGCGGATCGGTAGGTAAGCAAAGGGAATGCAAAACACCGTATGCGCGATGATGATGTTGCCGATGCCGAGCGCGAGCCCAAGGGTCGAAAAAAACGTCAAGGTCGCCACCGCCGTCACGATCTCGGGGATCATGAGCGGCAAGATCAGCGCCCCAGAGAATAGGGCTTTGCGCTGGATCAGGCGGCTGCGGCCGAGCGCGAGGGCGGCCATGGTCGCGATCAGGGTGGCACCCACGGTGGCGCATAGGGCGATCACCAGGCTGTTTTTCGTCGCCCGCTGGATGTCGTCGTTGGCGAAGGCCTTGGCATACCAGTCGAGCGAAAAGCCGCTCCATACGGTTGCCGAGCGCGAGTCGTTGAAGGAAAAGACCACCAAGATGATCAGGGGCAGGTAGAGAAACAGGAAGAAGGCGAGGGTGATCCAGTTGAACCCAGGCAGCCAGCGCATATCGCGGGTCATGGGTGTCCGCCCCCGCCGCGTCGGGCATTGCGGGCATAGGCCAGGAGGCAGAGCAGCACCGCGGCCATCAGCACCATGGCAAGCGCCGACCCAAAGGGCCAATTGCGCGCGCTGGAAAATTGCAGTTGCACCAAGGACCCCAGCATCAAATTCTTACCACCGCCCAGCATATCGGGCGCGATGAAGGCGCCGAGGGCGGGGATGAAGACCAGAATCGCGCCCGCAATCAGGCCTGGCATGGCGAGCGGGATCACCACAAAGCGCAGCGCGCTCCATCGGCTGCAATAGAGGTCGCGCGAGGCCTCGATCAGGCGCAGGTCCACCCGCTCCAAGGCCGCATAGATCGGCAAGACCATGAACGGGATGTAGGTATAGATTAGCCCCAGCGCGATCGCCCCTTCGGTATAGAGCAAGGTCAGGGGTTCGTCGATCAAGCCGCTGCCGATCAGGGCGTTGTTGATCAATCCCGTATCGCGCAGCACGAGGATCCAGCAGTAGGTGCGGATCAGAAGATTCGTCCAAAACGGAATCGTAATCAGCAGCAGCAGCGTATTGCGGCGCTGTTCGGGTTGCCCCGCGATATAGTAGGCGACGGGAAACCCGATCAGGAGGCACCCGACCACGGCGACGGTGGCGACCCAGAGCGAGCGAAAGGTGATCTGCAGATAGGCAGGATTAAACTCCAGCTGGTCGAACAGGTTCCGTTGGTAGAGCAGTTTTTGGTAGGCCGCGAGCGAAAATTCGGCCCTGACCCCGCCGTAGTCGCCAGGTGCCAAAAACGAATAGACCAGGATGATCAGGATCGGGACGATCATGAACAGGCCGATCATGAGGCTGGCGGGGATCACGCCTGCATAGGCGCGCACGGCGCGGGCCAGCGCCGTCATCGCGCCAGCACCCGAACCGCCGCAGGCGCGATGCGGACCTGTACCTGGTCGCCGATCTGCGCGCGCGCCGCGCCGTCGGCGCGATTTTCGGTGCGCACGCGCACGCGCTCGCCCGCTTGCAAGGCCACGCTATAGTCGGTGCTGCCGCCCATGTAGAGAATCTCGCGCACTTCGCCCGCCAACCCTTGGTCGGCAAAGCTGGCCTTCTCGGGGCGGAAAAACAGCGTGACGGGACCAGGGGCTTGCTCGGGTCCTTCGAGCTTCGCGCCGCCTGCCAGGGCATAGGCGGTCCCGCCCAGGGCCTCAGCCTCTATAAAATTAGCGTCCCCGATAAACTCGGCGACGAAGCGATTTTCGGGATGCTCATAGACGCGGCTCGGGTCGCCGACTTGTTGGATTTCCCCCGCCGACATGACGGCGATGCGGTCGGACATGGCCAGGGCCTCGTCCTGATCGTGGGTCACGAACACGAAGGTGATGCCGGTTTCTTGCTGCAGGCGCTTTAGTTCTGAGCGCATGGACTGCCGCAATTTGAGGTCGAGGGCCGATAGGGGCTCGTCGAGCAGCAGCACCTTGGGGTGCGGGGCCAGCGCCCGCGCCAGGGCGACGCGTTGCTGCTGACCGCCCGACAGCTGGCCGGGCTTGCGCGCGCCAAAATCCTGCAGTTGCACTAGGTCGAGCATGTCTTGGGCCGTCTTGTCGGCGTGCGCGCGCGTGCGCCCGAGGCGGCGCAGGCCAAAGGCGATGTTTTCCAGCACGCTCATGTGCGGGAACAGGGCGTAATGCTGGAACACCGTATTCACGGGCCGCGCCTCGGGCGGCAGATGCACAATCGGCTCCCCGAACAAAGTCAGCGCGCCGCGGGTGGGCGTCTCAAACCCCGCGATCAGGCGCAGCAGCGTCGTTTTGCCGCAGCCCGAGGGGCCGAGCAGGGTAAAAAATTCGTTGTCCTGGATCTCTAGGTTGGCCCGCACCAGCGCCTCGACGGGCGGCGGGCCAGGATAGACCTTTTGCAGGTCCTCGATTCCGACCGCCGCAGTGGCGTTCGACCTCGCGGCAGGCTCGGTTGCCTGACCTGACGTCATGGGACTCGATGTTCAGAAACGCCCAAGGCGTCTTGGCTCTGCTCCATAGGTTTCGCTCCTCGCTCAGGGCTTAGAGGGTTCAATTAAAAAACCAATACCCCTAAAGGGGTATAGCCAGATCAAAAATCTGGCACTGCGATGGGGGAAGATCATGTGGGCGTCGGTCAATGAACACAACTGAGTACGACTTCTTCGGCAAGTTGGTCGCGGCGCGGCATCTGACCGACTTTCAGGCCTTGGTGGTCCCGTACTTGCGCGATCGTTTCCAGGCCCAGTCGGTCTTGCTCATGCGCTTTGAACAGGACATGAAACCAGAAATTCTGTTCCGATGGATCCCCGATCCCGACCTGCGCCAAACCTTCGATAAGTCCTACGTCGATTTTGGCTTTTTGCTGGACCCGTTCTACCTCCACTCCTGGAAAATCGACCGCAGCCAGTGTTTCTTGCTGCGCGACATCGCGCCTGATCGGTTTGAAAGCAGCCGCTACTACGATTCCTATTTCAGCGCTACTTTCATGGTCGATGATATGGGCTTGCTAAGTCCCCTGAACCAGCGCGCGGTCTTGCACCTGTCCCTAGGCCGCGGGCGCGGGCAGCGCCGCTTTAGCGCGCGCGACCTTAAATCCTTTACGCAGCTATCGACGGTCCTGGTTCCCAAACTGTTCGACATGTTGGACCAACCAACGAGGCACATCAAGGCCCATTCCACCCCGCTTGAGCAGCGCTTTCAGGATCGTTGCCAAGCCATGTCCAAACCCGTAACAGCGCGGGAGGCCGAGGTCGCGGCGCACATCGTCCAGGGCCATTCCAGCCGCTCCATCGGCTTGAACCTCGGGATTTCCATGCACACGGTCAAGGTCCATCGCCGCTCGCTTTACCGCAAACTGGACATCGGTTCGCAGCAGGAGCTCTTTGGCATCCTCGCAGACATCAGGGACGCGCCATGACGCACGTGACGGTGGCGGTCACCCAAATGGCCTGTTCTTGGAACCTGGAGAACAATCTTGCGAAGGCCGAGGCGCTGGTTCGCGTGGCGGCGTCGGAAGGCGCCGACCTGGTCTTGCTGCAGGAACTGTTCGAGACGCCGTATTTTTGCAGCGAACAGAACCCCGACCACTTTGCTTTGGCCAAACCCTTTGAGGGCCATCCGCTGATCGCGCGGTTCGCCCAACTCGCCAAGGACCTTGGCGTGGTGCTGCCGATCAGTTTTTTTGAGCGCACGCCGCGGCAGTTCTTCAATTCGCTTGCCATGATCGACGCCGATGGCACCGTCCTGGGGCTCTATCGCAAGACCCATATTCCCG
Source organism: Alphaproteobacteria bacterium (assembly GCA_965229645.1). GTDB lineage: Bacteria > Pseudomonadota > Alphaproteobacteria > UBA7985 > UBA7985 > CAXQZM01. The sequence goes on along the minus strand of OZ245893.1, from coordinate 802,870 downwards.
ACGGCCCAGGCTATCAGGAAAAATTCTACTTCACCCCTGGCAACACGGGGTTCCGCACTTGGCAGACCGCAAAGGGACGCATCGGGGTCGGCGTCTGCTGGGACCAATGGTTTCCCGAGGCCGCGCGCGCCATGGCCCTCCAAGGCGCGGACATCTTGCTCTATCCCACCGCCATCGGGTCAGAACCTGCGGCCCCGCAGCTGCACTCGCGGGCGCATTGGCAACGCACCATGCAGGGGCACGCCGCGGCCAACATGTCCATCGTCGCGGCGGCCAATCGGGTCGGGCGCGAAACGGTCGGCGCGGACCTGACCTTTTACGGGCACAGCTTCATCGCCGACCACAAGGGCGCGATTGTCGCCCAATGCGACGAGGCACCAGGGGTGACCCAGGCAACATTTGACCTCGAAACGATCCGTCAAGACCGCGCGGCCTGGGGTCTGTTTCGCGACCGACGGCCCGAGTTCTATAGGGATTTATCCAAATGAACGGCCCCAAAACAGGCGGCAAAACCGAGTTAACAGGGATTTTTTCCGAATAACAGGAAACTTGCCAAAAGTCCGCCTAGAATAAGGGTTTCGGGCCCGTGAAAACCCCCGAATCCCCCGCAAAATCCCCCGATTTGTACGAAATCTGGCAAAATTCCCTGTTTCCAGGTTTTTGCTGCCAATTTATCGACTTTTGAGCGACGGCACTTCATGATTCAACTGACGCGAATTCGCTAACCATGCGCCTTGATTTGCCCTATGAAAGGCTCATAGAAACAAGCCCAAGAACGGGCGCGAATAAACATATTTGAAGGCAACACCATGGTTGAGGCGGTGGGAACAGAACGACGCGGGCGTGGGGCACGCAAGGCCGCGCGCCAGGTTACGGACACGGCCATGCTGCCCGCGCTCAAACGGCGCTTGCCCCTGACCGAACCCATGGACGCCGAGCAGATCGCCCGCCTCGATGCGGCCAGCATGGACATCTTGGAAAACGTCGGCGTCCAATTCCGCGATCCCATCGCCCTGGCCGATTGGCGCCAGGCAGGGGCCAAGGTGGTGGGGGAGTTGGTCTATCTGGACCGCGGATTGGTACGCGAGTTGATCGCCACCATTCCCTCGAGCTTTACTTACCATGCACGCAATCCCGCCAAGAACCTGCCGTTCGGCGGTGATCGGGCCATGTTTGTCCCCATGACCGGCGCGCCCTACTTGCGCGATTTGGAGGATCGGCGGCGCGAACCGACCTTGGACGACTTGGCGAATTTTCACAAATTGAGCCACATGCTGCCCGCGCTCCATTCCAGCGCCCACCATATCGTCGAACCGGGCGACCACCCGATCAGCCAACGGCACCTGCGCATCACCTATTCCTCCATGAAGTATTCCGACAAGACCTTCATGGGCATGACCACCTCGCCCAAAAATGCCGAAGATGTCATGGCCATGTGCGCGGTCTTGTTCGGGGAGGCCTATTTGGAAACCCACCCTGTCTGCACGGGCAACTGCAACGGCAACAGCCCGCTGGTCTGGGACGAGACCATGCTCGGGGCCATGCGCGCGTTCTGCAAGCGCAACCAGCCCGTCCTCTGCTCACCCTTCGTGCTCGGCGGCGCCAATACCCCGGCGGGCGTGGCCCCCGCGGTGGCGCAACTGAACGCCGAGGCCTTGAGCGCGCTCGCCTATACCCAAGTGATCCGCAAGGGCGCGCCCGCCATCTATGGGCACTATCTCTCGACGGTGAATATGAAATCGGGCGCGCCCATGGCAGGGACGCCCGAGATCAGCCTCATGAACTTCATGATCGGGCAAATGGCGCGGTTCTACGACGTCCCCTGGCGCACCTCCAACACCTTGGGCGGGGCGAAAGTTTTTGATGCCCAGGCAGGCTACGAGAGCGCGACGACGCTCATGGCCGTCCTCATGGCTGGCGCCAACTACGTTTGGCATTCGGCGGGGTGGAACGAGGCGGGGATGCACTGTTCCATGGCCAAATTTATCGTCGATGCCGAACAGTGCGCCATGGGCTATCGCATGGCCCAGGGCATTGATTGGTCCGATTTTGACGAGGCGCTCAAGGCCGTCGCCGATGTCGGCCCTGGCGGGCACTACCTGGGCCATCCCCATACGATGGAGAAGTTCCAGCAAGCCTTCTTCATGCCCGACCTGTTCGACAACAATTCCATCGAACAATGGATCGCCGAAGGGGAGTTGACGACCAAAGACCGCGCCCTTGCCCGCGCCAAAAAACTGTTGCAAGACTATGAGGAACCAAAGCTCGACCCAGCCACGGACGAGGCCTTGCGCGACTACATCGCGCGGCGGGAGCGGGAAATTCCTGCTGGTGACTGGTTGAACCAAACCTATTAGGGAGAGGATCCAATGAAGTTTGAGGGCATCTATACCCCCGTTGTGACCCCCTACGGGGAGGATTTTTCCATCGACCAGGATCGGTTCGCGGTCGTCATCGACCATCTGATTGAGCGCGGCGTCCAGGGCCTGATCGTCGCGGGCACGACGGGCGAGTACTATGTGCAAACCCCCGAAGAACGCCTGGCGCTCATGGCCCTAGCCAAGGACCTGATCAAGGGCCGCCTGCCGCTGATCGTCGGCACGGGGGCCATGCGCACCGAGGAATCGATCCTCTACGCCGAACGGGCCAAGGCGATCGGTGCCGACGCGATTTTGATTGCAACGCCGCCCTACGGCGTGCCGACGGGCCGCGAAAACGCGCTGCACGCCCTCGCCATCGATCGGGCCGCCAACTTGCCGATCATGCTCTACAACTATCCAGGCCGCATGGCCGCCGAGATGGACCAAACCTACTTGGATCGGGTCGGGCGCAGCCCCAATTTTTGCGCCATCAAGGAATCGAGCGGCGACATCAACCGCGTGCACCTGCTGGCGCGCGACTACCACCACATCCAACTGTCGTGCGGCATGGACGATCAGGCGCTGGAATTCTTCGCCTGGGGCGCGCGCTCCTGGGTCTGCGCGGGTTCCAATTTTGCTCCCGAGGCGCACCTGGCGCTCTACCAGGCCTGCGTCGTTGAGGGCGATTTTGACCGCGGGCGGCGCCTCATGTCCGCTATGATGCCGCTGATGCGGGTCTTGGAGCAGGGCGGCAAGTTCGTGCAGTGTATCAAGTACGGGCTGACCCTGCGCGGGCTTCCCGTCGGACCGCCGCGCTATCCCTTGCGCCCGCTTAACAAAGACGAAAAACGCGAACTGGCCATGACCCTTGAAGTCATGGATCGGGCCGTCGCCACGATTTCAGCAGAACAGAGAGGAGGGGGCGGCGCATGACCGATCTCTTAACACGCGAAGAATACGGCGCGCTGGCCGGCGGTCTTACCCTGCCGCGCTGTTCCTTTATCGACGGCAGCTTCCGCAAAGGCGCGGGCGGCGATCTGCCGACCCTCAATCCCGCGACGGGGCAGGTACTTACCCACTTGTCGGCGGCCGACGCCCGCGACGTTGATTTTGCCGTGCAGAAGGCGCGCGAGGCCTTTGACGACGGGCGCTGGGCGCTGCGCGCGCCTGCCGAGCGCAAGGAAACCCTGATCAAACTGGCCAAGCTCATGCAGCGCAACCGCCGCGAACTGGCCGTGATGGAAAGCCTCGATTCGGGCAAGCCCATCGCCGACTGCGAACGCATCGACATCCCCGAGGCCATCACGACGATCAAGTGGCACGCCGAAGCCATCGACAAGATCTACGATCAAACCGCGCCCGTGGGGGATGAGGCCTTATCGTTCATCGTCCGCGAGCCCGTCGGGGTCGTAGGCCTCGTGCTGCCCTGGAATTTCCCTTTGCTCATGCTGGCCTGGAAGCTGGGGCCAGCGCTGGCGGCGGGCAATTCCCTGATCGTCAAGCCTGCCGAACAAACCAGCCTAACGGCCCTGCGCGTCGCCGAGTTGGCTATGGAGGCAGGGGTTCCCCTAGGCGTCTTGAATGTTCTGGTCGGCGATGGTCCCAGCGTCGGGCAGCCCATGGGCTTGCATCCAGGCATCGACATGATCGGCTTCACGGGTTCGACCGAAACGGGCCGTCGGTTCCTAAGGTACGCCGCCGACTCCAACTTAAAGAACATCGCCCTGGAATGCGGCGGCAAAAACCCGCTGCTGGTTTTGGAAGACGCCGAGCAATTGGATCTGGTGGCCGAGCACGTGGTGAACGCGGCCTTTTGGAACATGGGCGAAAACTGTTCGGCGGCGTCCCGCCTGATCGTCCACCGCGCGCGCAAGCAAGACCTGTTGGATCGCGTCGCGGCGCGCTTACGCGACTGGCGCACGGGCGACCCCCTCGACCCCGCCAATGCCCTGGGTGCCCTGATCGACGCCGACCATTTCGCCAAGGTCACCGCAGCGATTAGCTCGGCCACGGGCACGCGCCTGTGCGGCGAAGAACGCGATGGATGCTTTATCACCCCGACCCTGATCGACGGGGTCAAGGCCGACGATCCGCTGGCCCAGGCCGAAGTGTTTGGGCCGGTCCTGGCGGTTATTGAGGTTCAGTCCACCGACGAAGCGCTCCAGATCGCCAACCAGACCGACTATGGCCTGGCCGCCTCGGTATTCTCGGCCAACATCAAGACCGCCCTGCGCGCCGCGCGCGCGGTGCGGGCGGGGACAGTGACGGTGAATTGCTACGGCGAAGGGGACATCACAACGCCCTTCGGCGGCTATAAACAATCAGGGTTCTGGGGACGGGACAAGTCCCTGCAGGCCCACGACCAGTATTGCGAAACCAAGACCATTTGGGTTGACCTGAGCGACCGCACGGGGGACGAGGTGGCCTAGCGCGGTGACCGCGAGCGCCCGCCCCATCGAGTTCATCGCAGGCGACCCAGGCCCTGCCGCTTGGAACGCCATCCTGCCGCCAGGGCCGTCCTACCCGCAACTGGCGGGCGAAGCGACCTGCGATGTCCTGATCATCGGCGCGGGCTTCGCGGGCCTGACGGCGGCGCGGCGCTTGGCCGTGCAAGCGCCGCACCTTAAGGTGCGGGTCTTAGAAGCGCGCGTCTTGGCCGAGGGACCCGCTGGGCGCAACTCGGGCTTCATGGTCGATCTGCCCCACGACCTTAGCTCCAGCGACTACGGCGGCAAGGTGGCGGCCGACCAGGCCCAAATCAAGCTCAACCGCCAAGCTATCGCCTTTGCCTACGAAACTGCGGCGGAGTTTGGATACCTCGGCGAGGCCTTTGACCCGAGCGGCAAAATCAACGCCGCAGCAACGCCCACGGGCGCGGCGCACAACGCCGCCTACGCGGCGCACTTGACCCGTTTGGGCGAGGCGAGCGAACGCCTGGACGCCGAGGCCATGCGCGCGCTAACGGGCACGGATTTTTATCTGGAGGGCCTCTATACCCCAGGGGCGGTCATGCTGCAGCCCGCGCTCTACATCCGCGAATTGGGCAAGGCGGTCGCGACGACGGCGCAGCTCCACGAACGCTCGCCCGTGCGAGCCTTGCAGCGCCAAGGCGCAGCATGGCGGGCGGAAACCGACCAAGGCGCGGTCAGCGCGGGCTACGTGATCCTGGCCGTCAACGGCATGGCGGAAAAGTTTGGCTACTTCACGGGCCGCCTCATGCACATCTTCACTTACGCTTCCATGACGCGACCCTTGAGCGCGGCAGAACAGGCGCGCTTGGGCGGCCACCCCAAATGGGGCTGTACCCCCGCCGACCCCATGGGCTCGACCTTGCGTCGGATCACGGGGATCAACGGTGATCGCCTGGTGGTGCGCAACACCTTTCGGCTGCGCCAGTCGATGGTCAGTTCAGGCGCTGCCTTGCGGTCGGTCTATGCCGCCCACGATCGCTCGTTTCGGGCGCGGTTTCCCATGCTGCCCGAGGTCAAGATGGCGCACCGCTGGGGCGGGCGTCTCTGCCTTTCCTGGAACAATCGGCAAGGCTTCGCCGAGTTGGAACCAGGCCTCGTTTCCGCCTGCTGTCAGCTGGGCATCGGCGTCACCAAGGGCACCTTGCTAGGTCTAGCGGCGGCGGATCGGGTCGCAGGCCGTCTCAGCGACGACCTCGCCGCCCTGCAGGTCGAGCAAACAGACCTGCGCCGCTTGCCCCCCAAGTCCTTAGCCAACTTGGGCGCCAATACCTTTCTGCGGTGGAAGGAACGGCGCGCGGGCGCAGAGTTTTGAGGGCTTGGACAAGGCTTGGATTGCAGGGCAACACCTCATATACCAGCGGCGAATGAGAATGACTCTTTTAGTCGCTGGCATAAGGGCCGCGACTGCGGCCCCCGTAGCGGCCCCGAGAATAGCGCGAAAGCGCCTCGGGGTATAAGCGAAGGCCCCGTCGGAGGCGAAACGCGAAGCGTTTCTGCCGTGAGACACAAAACGGACAAAAAAGTGTCAACTTTTTTGGCCGTTGGTATTAGGGATTGACGGATGGCAGGACCTTTGACGGGGCTGCGCGTCCTCGACCTTTCGCGCATTTTGGCAGGGCCTAGCTGCACGCAACTGCTCGCCGACCTGGGCGCCGACGTGATCAAGGTCGAAAACCCGAAAACGCGTGGCGACGACACGCGCACCTGGGGGCCGCCGTTCCTGGAACAGGTCGATGGCGGTCAGGACCTAAGCGCCTACTTCGTCAGCGCCAATCGCGGCAAACGCTCGTTGCCGCTCGACTTGACAACTGAGGAAGGCCAACGGATCGTGCGCCAACTGGCAAAGCACAGCGACATCTTGGTCGAAAATTTCAAGGTCGGGGGCCTCGCTGCTTACGGGTTGGACTACGACAGCCTGAGCGCGCTCAACCCCGCGCTCCTATACTGTTCCATCACGGGCTTTGGTCAAACGGGCCCCAACGCCGCCAAACCGGGTTATGACCTGATGGCGCAAGCCTACGGCGGGCTCATGTCCTTGACAGGAACCCCTGAGGGCCAACCCATGAAAGTCGGGGTCGCGGTCGCCGATGTGGTGTGCGGCCTCTACGCGGCCAGCGGCATCCTGGCGGCCCTGCACCATCGCACCCAGACAGGGCAGGGGCAGCATCTGGACCTGGCCCTGGTCGATACCCAAATCGCCTGGCTCATCAACCAAGGCAGCGCCCATCTGGTCACGGGCCAAGTCCCGCCCCGGCGCGGCAATGCCCACCCGAGCATCGTGCCCTACGAGGTGTTTGACACCGCCGACGGGCACGTGGTCATCGCCGTTGGCAATGATCGCCAATTCGCCCGTTTCGCGACTTGGCTGGGGCAGGAGGACTGGGCCAGCGACCCTCAATTCGCCACCAACCCCGCACGCCTAAAGCACCGCGATCACTTGATCCCCGCCATCGCCAAAACCGTCGGCGGCCTGACCACCGACGCCGTGGTCGAAAGCCTAGAAGCCATCGGCGTCCCCGCAGGCCCCGTCAACAATCTGGCGCAAGTTTTCGCCAGCGACCAAGTCAGCGCCCGCAACATGCACCCCCAAGTCCCCAGCCCCCACGTCGCCAGCGGCCAGATCCCGTTGATCGGGAACCCGCTCAAATTCTCCAAAACCCCCGTCACCTACGACTGCCCGCCACCCCTGTTCGGCGAGCACGAGGCGGAGATTTTGGCGGAGCTATATGACGCGCCCGAGGCTTGATCGGGGCGTCGCGCCCAAACTTCGGGGTGGGGCTATGGCGGTCGTATGTACCTCGGCTTAGATCTCGGAACCTCGGGTCTCAAAGCCTTGCTGATCAACGATCAGCACGAGATTTTGGACGTGGCAACGGTGCCGCTCAAGGTGTCGCGTCTTCGAGATGGCTGGTGCGAGCAGAACCCAGTCGATTGGATCCAGGCCCTACGGGCTGTCTTCAAAAAAATCGCGAGACGCCTCCCATCGCTCAAGTCCCTCGCCATCTCGGGGCATATGCACGGGGTTGTTCTGCTCGACAGCCAGGGACAGGTCGTGCGTCCGTGCTTGCTTTGGAACGATACCCGGGCAAGGGTGCAGGCGGCCCAGCTCGATGCAAACCCCCTGTTCAGGGGCACGACGGGAACCATGGTGTTCCCAGGTTTCTCAGCCTCCAAGCTGGCCTGGGTCCGTGACGAAGAACCTGAAGCCTGGTCTCGCGCCGCTTCGGTCTTGTTTCCAAAGGATTACCTCGCTTTTTGGCTCACGGGTTTGCAGCATAGCGAACCTTCGGACGCCGCGGGCTCCGCCCTATTCGACTGCGCGGCGTCGCGTTGGAGTGCAGCCCTTTGCGACGCTGCGGCGCTCCCCCAGGGCCTATTGCCTCCCCTGGTGCGAAGCGACGAGGTGCGAGGGCGGGTCGCTCCCGCAGTTGCTGCGGAATTCGGGCTCAATCCTACCTGTCTGGTCGCGGGCGGGGCAGGGGACAACGCGGCGGCGAGCCTTGGGATTGGCGCGGTCCGCGACGGTCAGGGCCAGATTTCCTTGGGTACCTCGGGCGTTGTCTTGGCGGTCAACGACTCCTGGATGCCCAAGGCGGAAACGGCGGTCCATAGTTTCAATCACGCTGTTGCCGGCAGCTTTATCCAAATGGGTGTGACCCTCGCCGCCACGGATAGTTTGACATGGCTTGCCGACGCGCTTGGCAAGGACAGCGCTGACTTGGCAAGTCTCTTACCCCAACGTAGCCGTGGGCCAGGCGATTTGATCTACCTGCCTTACCTCCTGGGCGAGCGAACGCCCCATAACCTGAACATGCCTGCAGGCGCGTTCATTGGTCTGGGCCGCACGCACGGCTTTCGTCATCTGACCCAGGCGGTGATGGAAGGTGTCGCCTACAGCCTCGCCGATTGCGCCGATGCGCTAAAGAAGGCTGGGGCGAACCTGGATCAGCTCACCGCCGTCGGGGGCGGGGCGCGATCCCCGTTTTGGGTGCAAACTCTTGTCGATGTCTTGCAACACCCCCTAAGGTTGAACCCGCTGTCGGACCATGCCGCGGCCTTAGGCGCGGCACGGCTCGCCTACGCTGCCGAAGCGGGTGCGACGATACAGAACATAGTCGAGGCCAGCCCCTTGCCGCAAAACCTTCGGACCATCTCCCCGCGCGCAGAATTCGCCGCAGCCTATCAAGACGCTTTGGCGCGCTACCGATCTTTGTCTCATGCCATCAGAACACTGCATTGAGAGCGTCATTAAAAACCGCAAAATTGAGGGCTTCCAGAGCGGACGCTTACGGACTTTCAGAGCTTTCATCACAAGCGCAAAATCACGAAAATTGGACCACCGCAAAGAAAATCACCTAATCGCGAAGCAGGTCTATTCCGACGCGTCAATGCCGTGTGCTATGGCCGCTGGTCTTATCTCATCGACAGGCGTCAAAACAGGGTCAGAGTTCGAAAATTTCGAGGACGAAATCTGGCATGATCGCGTTCCAAAAATCCACTTGGAGATGGATGGAGACCCCAAGCAAAACAGCGGCGAACACCCCACGTGCGACGCGGGGTTGGCGAAACACTTGACCGATTTCCCCGATCAGCAGGCCCAGGATATGCATTGAAAGCGACGTGGTGGCGAACCCAAGAACATAGAATAGGGCGATGGCGCCGTCGGGAATTTCCCCGCCGTGGGCAAAACCGTGAAACAGGCCAAAGGTCACGACAAAGAGACCAACAAGCGACACGGCGTTGAAGCTCTTCTCGTGTGGAGCCATCCATATAATGGCTAGGACCAGCAAGAGGTCCGAGAGCATAATCACAACTTCAGAAGTGGATAGGAGCCATTCACGAATGGGGCCGACGCCCAAAACGAGGCCTACAAAGCCGCCGATCACGAGGGCAATCACGAAGACGAGCGGCACCTGGATAACAGCGGCGCGACCGATTTGGGCCGACAGCAAGCCAATGGCGATCATGGCAATTAAATGATCGAGCCCCAATAGGGTATGGGTCAGACCCGCGAAAAAAGATTCCCCCGAGCCCAAAGGATCGCCATGACCGATCGCTAAGGCGGCACTAGGGAGCAGGGCGAACACCAAACAAGCGACAAGACGGGTCATGCACGCAGCCTAGGCGAGTTTATGGGGCGAGGCAAGGGGCCTAGATCTTGTCTTGTTGTCTTGACGCCACCCGGCGCGTGAGTGGGGAGGGTTGAATGGCCTCAGGCAGCTTTCTTATGTACTAGGAGTGGCTGAGCGTCGCCATCGACAACTTCAGCGCTCACAACGACTTCCTCGACATTTTCGTACCCAGGCAGGTCGAACATGGTATCGAGCAATATGGCCTCCATGATCGAGCGCAGGCCGCGCGCGCCCGTTTTGCGTGCGATGGCGCGTTTGGCAATGGCGGACAAGGCCTCTTTGGTGAACTTAAGTCTGGTTTCGTCCATATCAAACAAACGCTCATATTGTTTGACCAAGGCGTTTTTGGGTTCGGTCAGAATGCGCACGAGGGCGGATTCATCCAGATCTTCCAAGGTCGCAACAACAGGAAGACGGCCGATAAATTCAGGGATCAGACCGAATTTTTGCAAATCCTCGGGCTGAACATCGGCGAGGATCTGGCCCGCGCCGCGCTCATCGACATCCCGCACGTCAGCGCCAAAGCCAACAGCCTGGCCCTGACCTCGGTCGGAGATGATTTTTTCGAGCCCCGCAAAGGCCCCGCCGCAGATAAACAGAACGTTGGAGGTATCGACGTTGATGAACTCTTGTTGTGGGTGTTTGCGGCCGCCTTGGGGGGGCACCGAGGCGACGGTTCCCTCCATCAACTTCAAAAGGGCCTGTTGTACCCCTTCGCCTGACACATCGCGGGTAAGCGAGGGGTTGTCGGACTTTCGGCTGATCTTGTCGACCTCGTCGATATAGACGATACCGCGTTCGGCGCGCTCCACATTGTGCTCGGCGGCTTGCAGCAGTTTTAGGATGATGTTTTCGACATCTTCGCCAACGTATCCCGCCTCGGTGAGGCTGGTCGCGTCGGCCATGGTGAAGGGCACGTCGATGATGCGCGCCAGAGTTTGCGCCAGCAAGGTCTTGCCGCACCCCGTGGGGCCGACCAGCAGGATGTTGGATTTGGACAGTTCGACGTCGTCGCCTGTTTCCTTGGCGTGGTTCAGACGCTTGTAGTGGTTATGCACGGCCACCGACAGAATGCGCTTAGCCTGGGCCTGACCAATGACAAAATCGTCCAAGGTCTGCATGATTGTTTGCGGGGACGGGACGCCATCCTTGCTGGCAAGGGCGGCTTCCTTGATTTCCTCGCGGATGATTTCAGTGCACAACTCAACGCATTCATCGCAAATGAAGACGTTGGGTCCCGCAATCAACTTTCGGACATCGTGCTGCGACTTGCCACAAAATGAGCAGTAAAGGGTGCCCTTGTCGTCAGTTTTTTCTTTACTCATTCGAGCGGCTTAGACCTTATTGGGCCTCGCGGGAAGACAAAATTTCATCGACCAATCCGAAGTCTAGGGCCTCTTGCGGGGTCATGAAGTTGTCCCGTTCCATGCCGCGCTCCACCTCGTCCAAATTGCGCCCCGTGTGATGGGCATAAAGCTCGTTCAGGGTCGCACGTGTGCGCAACACTTCCTTGGCATGGATTTCAATGTCCGAAGCCTGACCTTGAAAGCCTGCGGACGGCTGGTGGATCATGACTTTGGAGTTCGGCAGGGCAAATCGCTTGCCTTTGGTGCCCGCCATCAGCAGCAAGGAGCCCGCGGACGCGGCAAGTCCCACGCAAAAAGTATTTACGGGGGCCTTCACCAACTGCATGGTATCGTACATGGCAAGGCCCGCAGAAACGGAACCGCCAGGCGAGTTGATATAGAGCATAATATCTTTTTTGGGATTTTGCGATTCCAGGTACAGAAGCTGGGCGCAAACCGCCGTGGAGACCATATCGTTGATCGGGCCCGTCAAAAAAATGATCCGTTCCATCAGCAAACGGGTGAAAATATCGTAACCTTCCTTGCCGTTGCTCGTACGCTCAACGACATTGGGCACGACGGCGGCCGTGGGGGAAAGAAGGCTTGAGTCAAACGCGATCTGGGTCATAGGTTCTCCAAATAGGGGACGCGGGGGAGGGTCCCAGGGAATTGGAAGGGGAAGTGGGTTGGCCCTCGGACAAATACAAGGGCCGAGACGGCAAATACCAGGGGTCGTTTGCACCAGCGCCTCAACTGCGTTCAAGCGCTACATGGGCTAGGCTCCCCCCTGGTCGCGCGTCCGTGAAAGCTCCAATTTGCTCGATTGAGCGTCCACCAACGCGGCTCTCTAAGGAGCGCTCAAGCCGCAAACTGCTTTTGTAAACTCTCCACATCGACGGACTCGTGGGTCGTTTGCGCCTTGGCGAGGATTTCGTCGACCGCCTTTTCCTCGAGCAAGGGCGCGCGCAGGGCTTGAACGGCGGCGGGGTTTTGTCGATAGAAGTCAACGACTTGTTGGCGTTGACCCGGGTAGCGTTGCGCTTCGCGCCGTAGGGCCTCGCGCATCTCTTCGTCAGTGATCTCAATTTTCGCCACCTTACCGATTTCCGCAAGCACGAGGCCAAGGCGTACGCGGCGCTCGCAGATGGCGCGATACTCGGCCCTTAGGTCCTCCTCCGACTTGTCGCGATCCTCCTGGTCCAGACGGTCCATCTCCTTGTCGCGCTCGACCTGCCGCCAGACCGTTTCAAATTCCGCCTCGATCATGGAGGCAGGGCAGTCGAATTTATGCGCTGCGTCCAGTTGGTCGAGCAGTTTGCGCTTGGTCACGTTGCGCGCCAAACTCTGAAAATTCCGCTTGAGGTCGGCGGCAACGTCGGCCTTGAGCGCGTCTAAAGAATCTTTGCCCAGGTTTTTGGCGAGCTCTTCGTTGATTTCAGCCGCTTTTTCTTGATGAATTTCCTTTAACACGACGTCAAAAACGGCTTCTTTTCCCGCCAGGTCGGTCGCCTGATAGTCTTGCGGGAAGGTCACGGTAACGGCCGTTTGCTCGCTGGCTTTCACGCCGATCAGCTGCTCCTCAAATCCAGGAATGAACTGGCCCGAACCGATGACGAGCTTAAAGTCTTCGGCGTCCATACCTGGCTTGGCTTCGCCATCGACGGTGCCCTTGAAGTCAATCATAAGGATGTCACCGTTTGCAGCGGCGCGGTCATCGGCGATTTTTTCTGAGCCTTTGTGTTGTTCCGCAAGGCGGGTCAGCGTGTCGTCGATCTCCTTGTCGGTGACCTCGACCTCGTAGGCGACGATCTCGAATGCTGTGTAGTCGGCCAACTCAATCGTCGGCAAGACGTCCAATTCGATCTCAAAATCTAGATCTTTGCCTTTTTCAAAGTCGTTTTTGGTTACCTTGGGTTGCATGGCGGGTTGCAAGTCGTGCTGTTCCAGCGCTTGGGCAACGCTTGCTTGCATCGTGTCCGCCAGCACTTCGGTCAGCACATTGTCCAAGTAGCGTTGCCGCAAGATCGATAGGGGAACTTTCCCAGGTCTAAAGCCTTGAATTTTTACCTTCTTGCCCAGATCCTTCAGTTTTGTATCGGTTTTTTCCGTCACATCTGCGGCCGCGACATGGATGGCGAGTTTCCGGTTCAGGCCGTCTTCGGCGATCAATTTGGCGTCCATAAGGGCTTGGCTCTCACGTCTCTGGAAGGTTAATATTTGCTTGGTACGGATGAAGGGACTCGAACCCCCACGCCTTGCGGCACTAGAACCTAAATCTAGCGTGTCTACCAATTCCACCACATCCGCGCCAAAGCGCGGGCTATAGAGCAGGGGTGAGCCCCGTGCAACCGCGCTTAGCCGACTTGCTGGGCCTCGGGGAACCGCGATAGCAGGTCGGCGCAGATGTGCGCGGCGCGCGCCTCGGGCACCAAGGCCACGAAGCATCCCCCAAAGCCAGCACCCGTGATGCGCGCGCCCAAGGCCCCAGCGGCTGTTGCGGCGGCGACCTGGGCGTCGACGCGCGCGTGGCTGGCGGCAAAATCGTCGCGCATGGAGGCATGGGCCTGGTTCATCAGGTGACCGAGGGCGGCGGCGTCTTGGTCGATAAGGGCTTGCACCGCCGCCTGGACGCGGGCATTTTCGCTCACGACATGGCGCGCGCGCGGGACGATGGCGGCGGGCAGTTGCGCCAACTCGCGCTCTGGAACGTCCATCAGCCGCACTCGACCAAGTGTTTTGAGGGCAAGGTCGATGGCGGCGCGCCGGTCATTGTAGGCGCCATCGACCAAGCGGCGCGACACTCCCGAATGGAAAGTCAAAAACCTATGGTCGGACAACATGGGTAGATCGCGGGTATGGCCCGTGTGCGTATCGAACAGCAGGGGCGCGCCAGGGGTGCCAAGACTGGACGCCATTTGGTCCATGATGCCCGTTTTTAGGCCCAGATGCTTGTTCTCGATTTTTTGTGCCATGTAGGCCAGATCTGAATCGCTCAGGGTCAGGCCCGTGGCCAGCCGCAGGGCGCGCAAGAGCGCGATTTCTAGGGCGGCCGAAGACGAAACACCAGCGCCCAAAGGCAGGTCGGACGCGAGGCCGACGCATAGCGAGTCGATTTGAGCGCCCGCCTGCCGCATAAGGCGCACCGCACCGCAAATATAGTCGATCCACTGGCCCGATGCTGGCGCGTCCAGGTCGGCCTCCGCCAGTCCTTCCTCGCGGGAATTGGCCCGAATGCGTCCCTTGGGGCCGCCATTGAGTGCGAGGGCAACGTAGGTTCGCCGCGCCAGGGTCAAAGGCAGGACAAGCCCGCCGCTCGTGTCCGTATGTTCGCCGATCAAATTGACGCGCCCGGGGGCACTCGCCTCAAGGGCAAGTTGCCCCGTATTCAAGGCGTCGAAGGCGATACGGGCCTCGTGGTGGGTTGGGGGAGGCGGAGGGGTCATGGTTTTAGGTCTCTTAAGGTCGCGGCAGCGGTTTCTGGCGGCACGTCCGATAGCATGAGCCCCGTGATCTGTTCCACGCCCGCCAAGTACTTCAGGCGTTGCGAGCCGCGCAACAGGGGGTAGATTTGGATATGGCAGGGCCACGTTTGCTCGAACCCCTTGGGCGCCGTGGCAACCCACATGACCAGCGGCATGGGTTGAGCGAACAAGGCATCGAGCCGTGCTAATGCGGCCTTGAGCGCGCGGGCCATATCGAGCCGCGCGGCGCCCCAAGCCGAGGGGGAGGGGCCCGCGTGCGCGCTCACAATCCAGGTCTCGTAGGGATATCGAGCGTAGGTCGGCACGAACGCGCGCGCATGGCCATGGTCCTCTATGCAATGGGTTTGTAGGTCGCTTTGCCGCTCGATCGACTGGGTTTGGGCCTGATTGCGGGCCTGGCGTTCGATCTGCGGCGGCACCTGGTCGAAGGCGTAGATTTGACCGTGGGGATGGGGCAGGGTGACGCCGATTTCCGCCCCACGATTTTCAAACGGCATGACGTAAGCGGTTTCGGGTCGCGCAAGCAAGTAATCGACACGATGCCCCCAAGCATCGAGCAGCAGGGCGACATGCGCGTCGCTAAAATCCGCGAGGCTGCCGTGATCGACCGTGGAATAGACCACAACCTCGCAGTGCCCCGCCGCGGGCAAGCGCACACCTGAACTGAGATCGGCATTTGGGTCGGGCGCGCGCAGGGCAGGAAAGCGGTTGTCGAACACCGCCACCTCAAAATCCGTGACGGGGATCTCGCCAGGGTACCCGTCGGGCGCGACGGGGGCCAGGGGGTTGACCTCGGCAGGGGGCGCGAAGGTGCGGGTGTTGCGGGCGGCGCTGTAGTACACCCATTCGCCGCGCAGATCATGCCAGCGGCGCGTTGGCATCCCCTGATCGATTGGGGGCAGGTCGTTGGTAAAGGTGTAGGTGCGCGGCCCCCGACTAAAGAGCCAAAGGGTGCGGCCATCGCGCTTCTGATGCGCCTGAACAAAATAGGTCACCGCCGTCCTGTAGCGGGGGCAAAAAACACCGCAAACAGGAAAACGTCCAGTCTCTATAGCTTTTTACCGCTCAAATTTTTCGTCAGCCCTTGCGGGCCTTGGCCGACGTTCCCCCAAAAATCCGCCGCTACCAATCTTGAATTCGCGGCCTATAGGCGTTCCATGACCCATGCATTCCACCCTTCCATTCTGCGGACCTATGATATTCGCGGGCAGGTCGACCAGACTCTGTTCGTCGAGGATGCTTACCATGTCGGGCGCAGCTTCGGCACGATCGCGCGGCGGCGGCTGGGGGGCATGCCGCACATAGCCGTTGGTCGCGATGGACGCCTGACCAGCCCTAACTTGGGCAAGGCGCTGATCGCTGGCTTGGCGGCCACGGGATGCCGTGTTGCCGATCTTGGCCTTGGCCCCACGCCTATGACCTACTATGCGGTCCACAGTCATGAACTGGCAGGGGGGATCATGATTACGGGGTCGCACAATCCCGTCGCCTACAATGGCTTTAAGTTGGTCCTTGGGGGCCAGTCATTCTTCGGCGACGACATCATTGCTTTGGGAAAAACTGCTGCCCAGGGGGACTACGAAGACGGGCAGGCGGAGGTCGACCAGCTGGATGTGCAAGCGGAGTACGCCCGCTGCGTCGCGGAGGGGTTTGCTGGCGAGGAGGGCCGAGCGTTGTGCGTCGGCTGGGACTGCGGCAACGGCGCTGCAGGCGCGGTCTTGGCCCAAGTCATATCGCACCTGCCAGGGCAGCATCATGTCTTGTTTGAGGAGGTTGATGGCACCTTTCCCAACCATCACCCCGACCCAACGGTCCGCAAAAACCTCGTCCAACTGCAAGAACTCGTTCGCCGCAAAAATTGCGACATGGGAATCGCGTTCGATGGCGATGGCGATCGTTGCGGCTTGGTCGACGATGAGGGGGAGGTGATTTGGGCCGACCAGTACTTGATTTTTTTGGCCGAAGAGGTGTTGGCCAGCTTCCCTAGGGCCACGATCATTGCCGATGTTAAGGCCAGCCAAGTCCTATTTGATCGTGTACGGGCCGCAGGCGGCGAGGCGCTCATGTGGAAGACGGGTCATTCCCTGATCAAGGCGAAGATGCGGGAGACCAAAGCCCCGCTCGCAGGCGAAATGTCGGGTCATGTATTCTTTGCCGATCGCTATTTTGGCTACGACGACGGGCTCTATACGGCGGTTCGGATCATGTCGTATCTCGCGCGCAGCGGCCTAAAGCTATCGGATTTTCGCAAGTCCTTGCCCCAGGTATTCAACACGCCCGAATTGCGGTTCGCGTGCGCGGACCATCACAAGGGGCCAGCGATGGCGGCGGTTAAGGCCGCCTTGGGCAAGGGGAATCCAGGTCAGCTTGTGGACGTGGATGGGGTGCGCTGCGTTACCGAAGCAGGCTGGTGGCTGCTCCGCCCCTCCAACACCGAAGCGGCCTTGGTCGGTCGGGTCGAAGCGCGTAGCGCGGCGGATCGAGAGCGTTTGCAGGAACGCCTCTTCAATTTGTTATGCGAGGCTGGCGTTGATCCTTCCCCGCACTGACCCTGCAATCTGCACTTTTTTGGGCCGAAGCGATCCTGTTCACTTGCGAACAATTTTATGCTCAGATATGAACAAAACTTGTAACCCGACCAATATCGTGAGGAGTTCCCGTGGCGCAAATTATTCCTGTTGACCCCTTTGACCAAGTGGTCTTTGGTGCCTCGGGGGACCTGGCTAAGCGCAAGCTGTTTCCTGCCCTCTACTACCGCGATTTGGACGGCCAGCTCCCCGACGGCGCGCGCTTGATCGGGTGCGGGCGTCGGGCCCAGGACGATGCGGCGTTTCGCCTTGCCATCCATGGCGCGCTCAAGGAGTTTGTCGCGGGCGAACACTTGATGGAGGACGTTGTCGAACGGTTTTTGGCGCGCCTGTCCTATGTCAGTGTCAACGTCACCGAGTCCGCCGACTATAAGGGGTTGGTCAAGGCGCTGGCGACCGACGATCCGACCCGCCCGCAAGTGATCTATCTCGCGCTTCCGCCCGCGATTTACGGCGATGTGGCCCGCAATTTGGCGGCGGTCGGGCTCAATCGAGCGCAGGTGCGGCTGGTGCTGGAAAAGCCTCTGGGGCACGATCTAAGGTCTTCCGAGGCCATCAACCGCCAAGTTGGCGCGTTTTTTGAAGAAGCTCAGATTTATCGTATCGACCATTACCTCGGCAAAGAATCGGTGCAAAATCTGCTGGCCTTGCGGTTTGGCAATGTTCTGTTTGAACGCATCTGGAACGCCGCCAACATTGAGCATGTGCAGATCACTGCCGCCGAAACCGTAGGCCTGGGCAGTCGGGCAACCTATTACGATACCGCTGGGGCGCTGCGCGACATGGTACAGAACCATTTGCTCCAGCTCATGTGTTTGACCGCGATGGAGCCGCCGCACGACTTTGAGGCCGACGCCATTCGCGATGAAAAACGCAAAGTCCTGAAGGCGCTGCGCCCTATCACGGCGGCCAACGCGGGGGAAAAGACCGTGCGCGGCCAATACGGCGGCGGCGCAGTGGCGGGGCAGGTAGTTCCCGCCTACACAAGCGAGCTGGGCAACGACTCCGCCACCGAAACGTATGTGGCCTTGTGCGCCGAAATCGACAACTGGCGCTGGGCTGGCGTGCCGTTTTACTTGCGCACGGGCAAGCGGTTGGGTGCGCGCTATACGGAAATTGTGGTCCAGTTTCGGGGCGTTCCGCACTCCATTTTTGGCGACAATCGACAGGGTCTTTACGGCAATCGCCTGGTGATCCGCTTGCAACCCGATGAGGGGGTGCGGCTCAACCTTATGACCAAAGACCCAGGCCCTGGGGGGATGCGCCTCCGCCAGGCGGGTTTGGATCTGTCCTTTGCCGAGCAATTTGACTTAAGTCGCTTTCCCGATGCCTACGAACGCCTGCTCTTGGACGTGGTGCGCGGCAATCGCACCTTGTTTATGCGCGATGATGAAGTCGAGGCGGCCTGGGCCTGGATCGACCCGATCTTGGCGGCCTGGAACGACTTGGCGGCCCCACCAAGTCCCTACGCGGCGGGCACCATGGGACCTGCGCAAGCGGATTTGCTGCTCGGCCTCAAGGGCCATCGCTGGCACGGCGCTGACGCATGATTGGGAAGATCCACCGCTTCGACAGTCGCTTGGAACTGGCCAGCGTTCTTAGTCAAAGCATAGTGAGTTGGGCACAGGACTCCGCTCCCGCCCAACTCTTGCTCTCAGGGGGATCAACGCCCAGGGAATTGCTCGGCGCCTTGGCGGCAGCGTCGCGTCCGCCAGGTTTGGAGATTCTGCCCGTCGACGACCGGTGCGTCGCCGTGGACGATTCAAGGTCCAACTACGGTATGTTTCGGGCAACCCTGGGGAGTCGGGGTTTGCGGCCCCTGTACGACGCGGACCTTGGCCCAGAGGGTTCCGCCGCGGCGCTCAACGCTGGGGCAGGGGCGCTGGCACTAAGTCGCTTTACCGTCTTGGGCTTGGGTCCAGACGGACATACGGCTTCGCTGTTTCCTGGCAGTGCTGACCTTGCCAGGGGTTTGGACCCTGAGGCGCCTGACTTTATCGTTTCGACGCCGACCATGGCGCCGCTGGTGCCGCGTCTAACCCTGACCGCCGCCCCGATCTTGGCCTCGGATAGGCTCGTTCTGCATTTTCATGGCGAGGACAAGTGGACCCTGTTCGTCGAGGCGCAGGCCGGCGAACCAGAGGTCCATCCCATCGCCCACTTCTTGCGTCATGCCAGCACGCCCGTGGATATTTACTATGCGCCCTGACCTGCAACGGATCCTTGATCGCATCTGCCATCGCAGCGCCGAGGCGCGCGCGGCCTATTTGGACCGTATGGCCGCGCAACGTCGCCAGGGACCGAATCGGGGGGCTTTGTCGTGCGGGAATTTGGCGCACGGCTTTGCCGCCTGCGGGGCCGCTGACAAGGCCGCGCTCATGGGCCAAGAAACGCCAAACCTCGCGATCGTTACCGCCTACAACGACATGTTGTCGGCGCACGAACCGCTGCAGCACTTTCCTGACCTTATCAAGGCAGCAGCCCGCGCGGCGGGCGGCACCGCGCAAGTGGCTGGGGCGGTGCCCGCCATGTGCGACGGCGTCACCCAAGGGCAACCAGGCATGGACTTGTCGCTTGCCAGTCGCGATGTCATCGCCCTATCGACCGCCATTGCCCTGTCGCACAACATGTTCGATGGTGCCTTGCTGCTCGGGACTTGCGACAAAATTGTTCCTGGCCTCTTTATCGGCGCCTTGTCCTTCGGGCACTTGCCCATGGCCTTTCTCCCGGCAGGGCCCATGCCCTCGGGCTTGCCCAATCCTGACAAGGCCAAGGTGCGCCAGGACTATGCCGCGGGTAAGGTCGGCCAAGCGGCGCTGATGCAGGCGGAGGCCGAGTCCTACCACGCTCCTGGCACCTGTACGTTCTACGGAACGGCCAATACCAATCAAATGATCCTCGAGTTCATGGGCTTGCAGCTGCCAGGCACAACCTTCGTCCCGCCCTATACGGACCATCGCGCCGCCGTGGTCGCGGAAACCACGCGCCAGGTGCTACGCTGCACGGATTTGGGGGCAAACTACGCGCCCTTGTGCGATGTGGTAAGCGAGGCCTCGGTGCTGAACGCGCTGGTCGGCCTTATGGCCACCGGCGGCTCAACCAATTTGATTTTGCACTTCATGCCCATGGCCGCGGCGGCGGGAATTTTGCTAACGCTGGACGATATGGCCGACATATCGGCGGCGGTGCCCTTGCTGGCGCGAGTCTATCCCAACGGGCCCGCCGACGTGAACCATATGGACGCCGCGGGCGGCCTCCCGTTCCTCATCAATACGCTGAAGCGCGAAGGGTATTTGTGCGAGCAGATCAAGACTTTGATGGGGGAGGGTTTGGACGCCTATGGTTTTGAGTCCGTATTTGACGACCAAGAGAAAACCCAAGGCACGCGCGCCGACGGTCTCAAAACGACCAGGGCGCCCGAGTTGCCGCGCGACGATCAGATTTTGCGCCCCGCGACCAACCCGTTCGCCCCAACGGGGGGCATTCACGTCTTGTCTGGCAACCTCGGGCAAGGGGTGATCAAGGTCTCCGCCGTCGATCCCAAGCACCGCCGCGTTCGCGCGCCTGCCAAAATATTTGAAAGCCAGGCGGCTTTTTTGATGGCCTTTGAAGCGGGGGACCTGCACTGCGACCATATAGCGATTTTGCGGTTTCAGGGGCCGCAGTCCAATGGGATGCCCGAACTGCATAAGCTCACGCCAGCCTTGGGGGTTCTCCAAGGTTTGGGGTACGCCGTTGCCCTGGTCACGGACGGGCGCATGTCCGGGGCCAGCGGCAAAGTGCCCGCCGCAATTCATTTGAGCCCCGAGGCCGCTACGGGGGGACCGCTCGCCCAACTGCGGGAGGGGGACCTGATTGATCTTGACGCCGACGCAGGAACCTTGAATGTCGAGGCCGATATGCGCGCCCGACCCCCCGCTCAAAAGACCGATCGCAGCGATGAGTCGCGCATGGGACGGGAGTTGTTCGCGGGGGTCCGCAGCCTCATGGGCGCGGCGGCCAAAGGCGGGAGTTTTGTCGCATGAGGTTTGCCGCGACGGACCCGATCCTGGCCGCAGGTCCCGTCATTCCTGTCTTGGCCTTGCACGACGATCCAGACTTAGAACCCTTGGCGGAGGCCCTGGTCGCGGGCGGGATCCAGGTGTTTGAAGTTGTCTTGCGCACGCCCAGCGCGCTGCAGGTCATTGCGCGTCTTAAGGGACGCGTCGCCCACTTAGGGGCAGGAACGGTTCTGACGCGCGCGCAAATGGCCGCCGCGCAGGACGCAGGCGCCGAGTTTTGCGTTTCCCCAGGTCTAACCCCTGACTTGCATAGGGCGGCGGTGGACCTAAGCATACCTTTGTTGCCTGGGTGCGCCACCGCGTCGGAGGTCATGAGCGCGCAGGCCTTGGGCTACGCGAACCTCAAGTTCTTTCCCGCCGAGCGGGCGGGCGGCGCCAAGGCGTTGGGCGACTTTGCTTCGGTGTTCCCGACCACGCGGTTTTGCCCCACGGGGGGTATTTCCGTGGCCAACGCACGTGCCTATTTGGCGAACAAGAATGTCGCTTGTGTAGGAGGGTCCTTGGCGACGCCCGCAGGCTTGGTGCAGACCAAAGACTGGGACGGGCTCCGCCAGCACGTGGAATCCCTCATCAAGACCTTGACTTGAACGCACCAAATGCCTTTATGGCGCTGTCACCTCGACGGCGATTGAGGTGCCTTCATCAACTCATCGATTTAGGAGCCCCCATGCGCGTTTTTTTGGTTTCTGCCCTGGCGCTGACCGCCGCGACCCAAGCCTCGGCCCAGCAACTCAATATCTTCAATTGGTCGGACTACATCAACGAGGAGTCGATCCCAGAGTTCATAGAAGAATCGGGCATCGATACGACCTATGATACGTTTGATTCAAACGAGACGCTTGAGGCACTCCTGCTGGCGGGAAACTCTGGTTACGACCTCGTCGTACCGTCGGGGACGTTCTTGAAGCGCCAGTCGGAACTGGGCGTTTTTCAGGCGCTCGACAAGGCACGCTTGACTGGTCTTGATAATTTGAGCGCCTTTGTCTTGGACAAAGTGGAGACCTTCGACCCAGGCCAAACTTACTCAATTCCTTACATGTGGGGCACAACGGGCATTGGTTACGTGGCCGAAAACGTGGAAGCCGCTTTGGGAACCGACGCGCCGCTCAACAGTTGGGACCTGGTCTTTGACCCCGAGAACGCCGCCAAGATGGCCGAGTGTGGTTTTTACATGCTCGACGCCTCCGACGAAGTCATTCCCGCCGCATTGAATTACTTGGGGCTCGATCCCGACAGCAACGATCCTGCTGACTTGGTGCGGGCCTTGGAGGTTCTGACCCCGATTCGCCCCTATATCACCAAGTTCGATAGCTCCGAGTATATCGATGCCTTGGCGGCGGGTGAGATATGCGTTGCCGTCGGCTGGTCGGGCGATATATTCATTGCGCGTGACGCCGCTGAGGAGGTGACAGTTGAGTACGTGGTGCCAGAGGAGGGCGCACTCATGTGGTTTGACCTCATGGCGATTCCAGCCGACGCGACCAATGTTGACGAGGCCTATACGTTCCTCAACTACATTTTGCGTCCAGAGGTGATCGCCGCCGCCACCAACTATGTGTTCTACGCCAACGCCAACCAGGCGGCGTTCGACAGCGGTTTAATCGACGAAGAGGTAACGAGCGATCCCGCCATTTACCCCGACGAGGCAACCTTAGCAAAACTCTACACAACCACCCCTTACAGTTTCGAAACGCAAGAGTTTGTCGACGCCATTTGGGCGGAGTTTGTCGCTGGTAACTAAACAACTTGGTCGTGCGAAGGGGAACACCACCCCTCGCACGCCTTGCTGATCCAAAGAACACACGGGAACGACACGCAGGTTTAATTGGAGCACTGTGATGGAACTCAAGTACGGTATCCGCGCCTTTACCCCTGATCAGTTTCAGCATCGCAAGCCTTTTGATCACATTGTTCTCGACGATTTCTTCGACCCTAAAGTCGCCAGTTCCTTAAGTGAGGAATTTCCAGAATTTCAGTCTCCAGTTTGGCACGAGTATCGGAATGCGATTGAAATTAAAAAGACATGCAACGATTACAATGAGTTTACGCCGCTCACCTATGCCCTATTCGCTTACTTAAACTCACCTGGGTTCCTTACCTGTCTTGAGACGTTCACGGGAATTTCTCCCTTATTTCCGGACCCTGGATTGAACGGCGGTGGATGGCATATTCATGCGCGCGGGGGCAAGCTGAACCAGCATCTTGATTACAACATCCATCCCAAGTTGGGCTTGCAGCGAAAGCTGAACCTAATTGTCTATATGAACGCCCAATGGCAAGATACGTGGGGAGGTGAGTTGGGGTTCTGGTCAGCCAAAGCAAAAAAGAAGACTCCCGAAGACCTCATTGAAGTCATTGTTCCAAAGTTCAACCGAGCTGTTTTGTTTGATACGACCCAAAATAGTTGGCATGGTCTTGTTGGGCCCGTGAACGGGCCCGAGGGTCAATGCCGCAAGTCTATCGCGATCTATTACTTGACGGTTCCTCCCGATGGTGAGGAAAACCGAGGCAAGGCTCTATTCGCGCCAGCAAAAGGTCAAGAGCGGGATGCGGCGGTCCTTGATCTCATCAGAAAACGTGCCAGTAACGCGGGCGCGAGTCAGGTTTATCGTTCTTAGCGTGTCGATACGTTGCTTGCGCCCCAATAAAATTCCTGTCCTCTTCATGCGATTTGACTCTTGATCGCGTTGGTTTCTTTACTTTGTGTTGATAGAACTTGGTTGACGAACACCAAAAGAATGAGAGGAACGCATAAGGTCTGCTTTGACGTGCTTCGGACTTGTAAACACATGACACCAAGGGCCACAAAAGTGTCAACTTTTTTAGTCGTTGGTATAAGGTTCATGCCGTCTGTACTTCATGAAACCGATGAGTGCTGGATCCTGCGACTTCGCTTCGCAGTGCGCAGGATGAACACTGGTGGGGGCATCACTCCTCAGGTTTGGTCCTTGGACGCAGGTTGGTCAATGAATCAGTGTATCTTTGCGTTGGTATAATTAAATGATTTTGGGTCTATATGCGAAATATAAACTGAGGTTGAAAGTAAACCGAAGTCTTTATCAAACTCGTAACGCCATAAAGAGCAGTTCCGATGTGTTCGTATCGACTTTTGAAGAACTTAAGGGCGCCTCCGAAGAGCTCGCAGATGAGAAAAGGTTAAATGAAAACATGCAAGGCTCTGAGATCGGGCGATTTGGTGAGGTCGATGGAATCGGTAAAGGACGAACTGCGAAGGGAATGCAAGAGAGTGATTTTGAGAATTCCCTTTGGGATGATCCGAGTCGGTTGGCAGGAAATCGACGGTTCAGACCATATGTAGAACAGACATTGGAATTTGGGAACTTTGACAAAAAACCCAAGGCCCTGGCAGGATGGAGATGGATCATAGAACAGCTCACCTATGTCTCGGAAAGAAATAGGCCTGTTAGAGAGGTATTGCGCGCCCTTAAAAAGTTGTTTACAACCAACTATCTGCGCGCGCTGTCGATCTTCATTTATGGGATGCTATTCAGCATCATAAAATATGCACTCGGCTTGTTTGGGTCAACAGTTGTTTCTAGTCCTAAGGGGTATGAGATCGGACCCGATAGTATGATCGCGGTTGCTGTCCTGCACGGAGATATTGGAAATAAGTCCGTGTTCTTGGCCGAGTGTAAACGCTTATCTGAACGCAACGTTCAGTTTGTTTTGATCCACAATGTTGGATTTTCTGCTTTTGTCTATAGCCTTTTTCGGAAACCCTCGTTGCCATGCGATCTGTGCAGCAAGAGTTTTCACTATGCAGTGCGCCCCAATTTGGGTATTGATTTTGGTGCCTATAAGGACGCAATGGAGATGGTTTTGGATCAGAAGGCAAAGCCAGCAAAAATCTTACTTACGAATGATTCGCAGACCTTTCTTTACGAAGGCGCTTTAAGCGACTTGTATGATCGACTGAATAGCCTAGACTGCGATTTTGCAGGTGCTGTGGAGAATACCCATATTCCAACCCAAGATAATTTTCACCTGGGTGCATTTCTCGTTTTGTGTAAGGATAAGGTAATTGGGAGTAAGTTCTTCCGAGACTACTGGAGGGAATTAGGTTACTATTCCAGAAAATCAGAAGTCATATATCTTGGAGAAAAGGAACTATCAAAATCGATAAGAAATGCGGGGCTCTCGTATAGGTCTCTTTTCAATAGAGAAAAGTTGAAGTTGGATGAAGCTAAAGCGGATGAGGTTTTTGAGATTGTAAAATCTCTTCTGATGATTCCTCGATCTACTCCCTGGTTTGAGTTGAATTGGAGTATAAGAAAACTCATCATGGACAACCCAAGATTGGTTCACGAGCATTCAAAGATTATTCGACGATGGCTCAAGAAGTTCTTGAATCTTACCGTCACGACGAGGGAGGCGACCTTTGTCCATACCAAGCTGCATGGCATGCCCTTTATTAAGAACGATTTGTTGCGAATTGAGCCCAAGTTTATCGAAATTGCGCAACAAGAGTATCGCAACTATTTGCAGTCGAGACCCGTTCAGAGCACTGTGTCTCTTGCCGAGGCGTCCCAGGGGCGCTCGCCATGACGGACCTTCAAAGCGCGAAGGACCTGGTTCAACGTTTCACCACAAGTCTCGATACCTCGACAGACTTGGAAGATGTGCATCATGCCTTTGCGTCCACGCACTATAGCTGGCGCGGTGTTCGGCCATTTTATGAATGCCCTTGCGCGTCCGCAGCGGTTGCCACGTTCTGGCGGCCTTTGCGGCAGTCTTTTGGGGGCTTTGAGCGGCGCGAAGATCTATTCTTTGCGG
The DNA here is from genome assembly GCA_965229645.1 of Alphaproteobacteria bacterium. Classification (GTDB taxonomy): domain Bacteria; phylum Pseudomonadota; class Alphaproteobacteria; order UBA7985; family UBA7985; genus CAXQZM01. Next base: position 776,636 of record OZ245893.1, on the reverse strand, counting down.
GCCTAAGTGAAAGTGAACAGGGCACAGCGGGGCAAGTCTGGACCTGCTCCATGGGACATTTTGCAGGTCTATACGATCGGCCACTCATAGGCATTCCCCCTACGGGTCGCTTGACGTTTCTGCGCTATGCCGAGTTTCACCGCGTAACAGAGGACAGGATCGCTGAGTCGGCGCTCTGGGTTGATTTGATTGGGTTGATGCACGATTGCGGCGCCTATCCCTTACCGCCCATGACGGGACGTTGGTTCACCTACCCAGGCCCCAAGGGGGGGACAGGGCGGTTGTTGCAGGCACAGCCAGTGGCCGAGGGGCAACGAACCTTGCGTTTGATCAACGAGATGACGACCCACTTGGGCGCGGCGAACCTCGACGATGCGGTGCCTTTTCCAGCCGATTTGTTGCGCAAGCATTGGGCGGAACACATGTCCTGGTACGGGCCGTGCGGGATCGGCGCGACACGAACCATCCCCCGCTATCAGCAACAGCACCAATACCCCTTTCGCCTTAATCTCTATGACAAGCAATTTAATGGCCATGTGGCGCGGATCGCAGAGGGGACCTTTGGCGCCTTTTTTGGGTGGCCAAATCTGAACAACAAGAATGCGGGCGGTTTCTTAGGGATGGTTGGGAACCCAACTGCGGCGCCCATGCGGGTTGTTGACGTCTATCGCCGCGAGGGCGACAAGCTGGCGGAAAATTGGGTCTTTATCGATATCCCCCACTATCTCAGCGTGCAGGGACTGTGCGTGTTCGAACGAATGCGGCAACTCGCGGGGGAGTCGCTGTAGCATTGCAATCATGCCGCAAAGGGGCTGTTTTTTGAGGGGAGAGGCGGTAAGTCATGCCTATGCTTGATTTGTCTCTCGTCCAACAACCTGTCGCGCAAGCCAAGGGCTTGCCCAACCAATTCTACACTGACCCGTCGGTGTTTGGGGCCGAACGCGAGAAAATATTCTTTGCGGGCTGGACCGCCATCGCCTTTGGCAAAGATATTCCCGAGGCGGGCGATGTAAAACCCGTCTCGCTCCTAGGGATGCCCCTGCTTACGGTGCGCGATCAGGCGGGGGAGATCGGGGTGTTTCAGAATACCTGCCGCCATCGGGGGATGATTCTGGTGGAGGAACCCAAAAATGTGCGCGGGGTGATTCGGTGTCCCTACCACTCCTGGTGCTATTCCTTGCAAGGCGATCTCAAAACAACCCCGCACGTCGGCGGCCCTGGCCAGAATACGCATCCCGACATGGACCGCTCGGAACTCGGCCTAACGTCGATCCGAGCCCATGTGTGGCGCGATGTGATTTTCGTTAATGTGAGCGGCGACGCGGAACCATTTGACCAAATGCATAGGGACCTGATTCAGCGTTGGGCTGAATTCGAGCAACCGCTTTACCACGGCGGTGCCGAGAGTTCTTTTAAGCTCAACGTCGATTGCAATTGGAAATTGGCGGCTGAGAACTACTGCGAGTCCTACCACCTGCCCTGGGTGCATCCTGGGTTGAACTCCTACTCGCGTTTGGAGGATCACTACAACATTGAGCAGCCTGGCAAGTTTTCGGGGCAGGGTACTTTGGTTTATAGCCCCATGCTGTCGGACGACGGCAGGCGGTTCCAAGACTTCGCGGGGCTTAGCGGCCACTGGGACAAGGCCGCGGAGTATATCACGGTCGCGCCCAATGTTCTATTCGGCGTTCATCGGGATCATGCCTTCGCCATCATTTTGGAACCCTTAGGTCAAGACCAAACGCGTGAGCACATTGAGCTCTATTATGCCAGCCCCGACATGACCAGCACCGCCTACGATGAGCTGCGCGCGAAGAACGCTGCCATGTGGAAAGAGGTGTTTAAGGAAGACATTTTTGTCGTCGAGGGCATGCAGAAGGGCCGTTATGGCATTCACTTCGACGGGGGCAAGTTTTCTCCGGCCATGGACGGCCCGACGCACCTGTTCCACCAATGGGTGGCAGAACGCATGGTGTGAAGGACCTCGAGGCGCGGTTACTGGCCGCCCACGAGCATGGGCAAGGCCCGGAACTCGCCAGGCTCTATGCCCAAGCCGCCGCGCACTATGGCAGCGACCCTGAGCGCGCGGCCTTCTATTTAACCCACGCCTACGTCTTCGCCCTTGAGGCAGGTATGCCCGAGGCGGCGGCCTATCATCAACAGCTCAAGTCTCAAGGAAGAGAAGAATGAAGTCACATGCGAAAGTCGCGGTCATTGGCGGCGGCGTTGTCGGTGCCTCGGTACTATACCACCTGACCAAGTTTGGCTGGACAGATGTGGTCTTGCTGGAGCGCGCCGAACTAACGGCAGGGTCCACCTGGCATGCGGCGGGCGGCATGCACACCATCAACGGTGACCCCAATGTGGCCAAGCTGCAAAAATATACGGTGGACCTTTACCAGGAAATCAAGGAGGCCAGCGGCCAAGACATCGGCCTGCATATGACGGGTGGGGTCATGCTGGCGGCCACCGAAGCGCGGTTCGATTGGCTCAAGTCGATCGCGGGCAAGGGCAAGTACCTGGGCCTTAAGGCGCATATTATCACGCCCAAAGAGGCCCACGATCTCATGCCGTTGCTCGACCCCGATCAGTTTGTCGGTGCGCTCTACGACGAAATTGAGGGACACCTCGATCCCTATGGCACAACGCACGCCTACGCCAAATCGGCGCGCAAGAACGGCGCCGAAATCTATCAGCAGACCAAGGTCGAGGCTATTGAGCAATTGCCCGACCAGACCTGGAAAATTCATACGAGCGTGGGGGACTTGATTGCCGAACACGTCGTGAACGCGGGCGGACTGTGGGCGCGCGAGGTTGGGCGCATGGTAGGGTTGGAGCTGCCAGTTCTGGCCATGGAACACATGTATCTCATTACCGAAGACATGCCCGAGGTCGCGGAGTTCAATGCCAAGACAGGCAAAGAAATGCTGCACGCGGTGGACTTCGATGGCGAGCTGTATCTGCGCCAAGAACGCGGCGGCATGTTGATGGGCACCTATGAGAAAGACTGCCGCCCTTGGATGCCTTACGAAACCAGTTGGGACTTCTCGAAGGAACTTCTCGAGCCCGACTTGGATCGGATTACGCAAGAACTCGAGGTCGGCTTCACCCACTTTCCCGCGTTTCAGAACACGGGGATCAAGCAAATTATCAATGGTCCCTTCACCTTTGCCCCCGACGGCAATCCCTTGGTCGGCCCAATACGGGGCAAGCGGGGCTTGTGGATGGCGTGCGGGGTCATGGCGGGCTTTAGCCAGGGCGGCGGCGTCGGCCTTGCGCTCGCGAACTGGATGATCGAGGGCGATCCAGGATTTGACGTGTTCGCCATGGACGTGTCGCGCTTTGGCGACTTTGCCACCTTGGCCTATACCAACGCCAAAGTGCGGGAAAACTATTCGCGCCGTTTTTCCATTCGCTTCCCGAACGAGGAACTGCCCGCCGCCCGGCCCTTGCGCACCACGCCCGTCTATGACCGTCAACGCGCACTCGGTGCGCAAATGGGGGCCTCCTATGGGTTGGAGGTGCCGCTCTGGTACGCCCCCGCAGGCGTTCAGGATGAATTTTCCTGGTATCGCTCGACCGACTTTGACCATGTGGCGGCCGAGGCGCAGAATGTACGCGACAAGGTCGGGCTGATCGAAACCTCAGGTTTCGCCAAGTACGGGATCGAGGGACCCGACGCGGCGGCTTACCTCGACCGCTTGCTCGCCTGCCGCCTCCCTGGCGTCGGGCGCATGACGCTCGCTCCCATGCTGAAACACGATGGGCGCGTGATTGGGGATTTCTCCCTTGGCCAACCTGTTGCGGGGCAATACCTGCTGATCGGGTCGGGCGTCGCCGAAGACTATCATCGGCGTTGGTTCGACCAGCAGGCCGAGGGTTTTGATGTGCGGATCACGGCCTACGGTCCGCGCAAGGTCGGCTTGTCGATTGCGGGTCCCAAGTCGCGCGATCTGCTGCAACGAATTACGCGCGCGGACGTCAGCGCGGACGCGATGAAGTTTATGGATTTGCGCCCCATGACCCTTGGCCTGTCTCAGGCGTTGGTGGGCCGTGTCTCTTTTACGGGCGATCTGGGCTACGAGTTATGGATGGAACCGCACGATCAACTGCACATATGGGAGGCGCTGATGGTCGCGGGTCAGGACTTAGGCCTGAAACCTTTTGGGTTGCGGGCGCTCAACGCCTTGCGGCTTGAAAAATCCTTCGGCAGCTGGGCGCGCGAGTACCGCCCGATTTACGATGCCTACGAATGCGGACTTGGTCGATTTGTCGCCGTGAAAAAATCCGCGGATTTTATCGGCAAGCAAGCCGCAGTCGAACAGAAGGCAGCAGGGGGCACAGCCTATCGCTTGGTGACCTTCACGGTAGCAGCAAACAAGGCCGACGTGATCGGCGACGAGCCCCTCATGCTCAACGATGTGTGCGTCGGTTGGGTCACATCGGGTGGTTATGCCCATACTTCATCCGTCTCAGTCGCTATGGGCTACGTCCCCAAAGAAATGGCGGATCGGGAAACGGGTTGGTCGGTCGAAATTCTGGGCAAAACCTACGCCGCAACCCCGCAACGCACCGCCTTGTTCGACCACAACGGCGCGCGGATGCGCAGCTAGACCGCATCGCGCTCGCGAAGACCAGCAGATTTTTCGCTTGTCAGGTCGGGGGCTTGGGGGTAGTCGCCTTGCGTGTCGGAGGGATGGCAGAGCGGTTGAATGCACCGGTCTTGAAAACCGGCAAGGGTTAACGCCCTTCCAGGGTTCGAATCCCTGTCCCTCCGCCATTGACCTAGGCGATCCTGTCGATGGCGGGGATGGCATCGTCGCAAAGGTCCCAAGATGGGGACGCTTTTCCGCTGTTTGAGAGTGACTGATACCAACGGCGGGATCAATTGACGCGTATCCAATTTCTTTGTGTGATTGACGTGATACGCTGTTTGTCATTGGCGAAAAAGTTCCAGGTTTCCAAGCATTTTTACGAGTCAAAAGCTACCGCGGCTGGTATGAAACCAAGGGTCATTAGCAATCAGCCTTTTACGGTGTTCAGGCGCCACGCAGGCTGCGCTCCAACTTGGTCACTAGTTCTTTATAAGTACTGAATTTGCAATTCTGTATTTTCGTAAGCGTCTGCTGTAGGCGCTCTGGTGCTGACGATTTAGCTCGCTAGGCACCCGTTCAACTGAGCGGACACTTGAAGGAGGTAATACCAACGGCCAAAAAAGTTGACACTTTTTTGTCCGTTTTGTGTCTCACGGCAGAAACGCTTCGCGTTTCGCCTCCGACGGGGCCTTCGCTTATACCCCGAGGCGCTTTCGCGCTATTCTTGGGGCCGCTACGGGGGCCGCAGTCGCGGCCCTTATACCAGCGAACATAAGAGTCATTTTCATTCGCCGCTGGTATAATACCAGCGGCAAGAATGAGCGACTCTTAATTTTAGGGATTCCCAAGGTGGTCCAATTCTGATTCGATGCAGGGATCATTGAATAGGAGTTTGATATGAGTGCAGCGGTTCCCATTACCCGTCTTGACAAGAGTGCCGATGATTTGCGGGCGCTGGCACGCAAGGCGAAGAACGGTCGAGTTGGCGGGCGATTGCTTTCCATAGCACTTGTTTTGGAAGGTGCGTCTCGTAAGTACGCAGCAGAAAGTAGCGGCATGGACCGACAGTCGCTACGTGATTGGATCCATCGCTATAATGACGAAGGCGTTGGGGGTTTGGAAGATCGCAAAGGCGCAGGAGCCAAGCCCCGCATCAAAGGATCTGAGATGGACCAACTTGCAGCTTGGGTAAAGGCTGGTCCTGACGTTGAGCGCGATGCGTTGTACGTTGACGACGCAAAGACTTAGCAGATCGGATCAAACAAGAAATGAAGATCGAGGTGAGTGAGCGCACAGTGGGGAACTACTTGGACAAGCTGGGATTTCGGCGTATGACAGTGCGGCCCGAACACCCCAAAACCGACAAAGAGGCCCAGGAGGCGCTAAAAAAAACTTCTCAAAGATCATAAGGGATATTTTGCCTGACTACGCCCGCGAAAAAACCCTTGAGGTTTGGTTTCAGGATGAGGCGCGCGTAGGTCAGAAGGGCACAGTGACGCGTATTTGGGCGCCTCAGGGCACTCGCCCGCGTGCGCCGCGTGATACACGTTATCAATGGAGCTATATCTTCGGGGCTGCCTGTCCCGAACGGGGTGTCGCCGCGGGGCTGGTCTTGCCTTATGTGAACACCGAGGCGATGAACTTGCACTTAGCGGAAATCTCCAAAACGGTTGCTACTGGTGCGCATGCGATCCTTGTGCTTGATTGCGCAGGTTGGCATCTGGCTAACAAACTAGAGATACCCCAGAATATCACGCTCCTAAAATTGCCGCCCTACTCGCCAGAGCTCAACCCTATGGAAAACGTCTGGCAATATCTGCGAGCAAACAAACTCGCACTATCGGTATTCGACACATACAAGGAAATTCTTCAAAAGTGCGCTGAGGCATGGAACTTCTTTGCCAATGACCCAAGGCGCATAATGTCGGTGACTAAACGCGATTGGGCAACGGTCATTTAATTTTTCCGTTGGTATAATACCAGCGGTCATTAAGAATGACCCTTATGTCCGCTGGTATAAGGGCCGCGACTGCGGCCCCCGTAGCGGCCCCGAGAATAGCGCGAAAGCGCCTCGGGGTAAAGCGAAGGCCCCGTCGGAGGCGAAACGCGAAGCGTTTCTGCCGTGAGACACAAAACGGCAAAAAAAGGGTCAACTTTTTTGGCCGTTGGTATAAGTCATGTTGGACTGGGTCAAACCTCGACGTTGGTCGGCTGCGGAGAAGCTACAGATGTCGGCTCCATCTCGTGATGGAAGCCGTCGAGTCCCTTTAGAACAAATTGTCAACTCTCAAGTGCGATTCCCCTGCCTCCAACATAGGTTTCATTCTCTTGATCTGTCGCAAGAAGCGCGGTAGCGGGCTCAGGCGGCGTGGGCGTTGCCAGCGCGCCGCCCCACAAACTTCCCGATTGCTGCGGGCTAAGCCATGTTTGCGCTTCAACCTCGCCAAGAAAAGCGGCCTTGACCGATGTCCCAACTTCCAGTGGTTCTGCTCGTCCTTGCTCTCCCTCTGCCTAGTCCCGCACATGCTTATCTGGATCCCGCTTCGGGCAACGCCCTCGGCGCTCTGGTGGTGGCCTTGTTCACGTATCTGGCCTTCTTTTTCCGCGTGGCCTGCTATCGCCTCAATGCGCTATTGTCGGGCAACGACTTGACGGAACGGCCGGCACTCAAAGAAGGTTCAGCGCCGAAGATGCGGAAAATCAAACCGAATTTGAGGGCGACTATATGACCCAACCTTGGGCCGAAGAGCAGGCCCCCCAACTCGGCCCCGTGGTCGGCTCGACAGCGCTCGGTACTTTACCCCAGTTGGTCAAGGAAACCCTGACTACCTTTGACCCAAGCCCCATACGCCCCCTGCGACAGAAAACCGATGCCAATCTTGGCTACAGCGCCATCACCATCGTCAATCATCTGGTGGCGCAGGTAAAGGTCTTGAATATGAGTGACGCCGAGCAGATCGCCCAACTACATGACTTGGCGGCCAGAGTAAAGGCGCTGGAGGCGGCCACGCATATACCTTTGAGCGCGCAAGGATAGGACGCATGTACACTTACACGATCGGGCTTATCGAGGCCCTGCTGCAACAGATTTTTTTGATCAGCCTCAATGCAACAGGTTCAGCCTTATTCGCCTTAGTTTTCCTTGCCGTCATGGTGCGGCTAATCACGCAGCCCCTAGTCAAGGCCACCGATCATCTTGTGCAACGACAATCGAGCCTCGATGGGGTCTTGTCTCGCCAAGTTCAGGCCATCAAACAGCAGTACCAAGGCGAAGAACGCCATCGCGCCGTGAAACGCCTCTATCAGCGGTTTTCTTACAGCCCACTCCTAACCATTCGAAGTTTGTCGGGCCTGGCGGTACAACTGCCATTCTTCATCGCCGCCTTCTATATGCTCGACACTACCCTCAATGTGCTCGACAATGACATTTCTCTACAAAGAGCCGAGGTTTTCTTTGTTGGCCCTTTGGAAAAACAAGATAAAATACTGTTCGGTCAGGTCAATCTAATTCCATTTCTCATGTTTCTTATCAACATCGCTGCCGTGCATCTCGCATTTGGTCAAAACATGCGGCAACGGAGGCAAGGACTGATCATCGCGACCTTGTTTTTCCTTTTTCTTTACGATGATAAGGCTGGTCTAACTCTTTATTGGACAATTACGAATAGTTTGACAGTCCTTATAAATTTGCACTCTCGGTATGAAAATAGACTGCGAAGACTCATTCCCAAACACTTTAACTTGTTAAAGTACCTGCTTCCTTCTACAGACTATGCAAGAGTTTTAATCAACTATGTTGTTGCTTCGGCTCTCGCCATAAGTGCTCCAATAATTGATCTCATGTCAAGGAACGAGACTTTTTTCCTGGCACATGGGTTTTCCCAAAGATCGATTGTCATTTTTCTAATTATACTAGTTATAGCGCCACCATTTGTAACTTTGACCATTCGAACGCTTGTTAGCGTCACGTTCCGCCGCTTTACGTCCCATTTAGATATTGTAGTTCTGTGTGGTTTACTGACTCTATTTTCGCTACTTTTGATCAACAACTCACTCTTCAGTTTAACAGGTTTAGAGGTTGAAGCTATTCTATACCTTATTCTTTCTGCATGCATGGCCTTACTTCTATACCAATTCATGGGGAAAATCGATCCCCGTCCTTACGTGGTTTGGGTTGTCCTTTTGACCCTATTGCCAGGACTCAATTTTGCCTATAACGCCCCCTCTTCAAATCTATTTTCTAAAGTTCCCATTAAACAGAAAAATGATAAGGTTAACTTAGGCGATACCTCTGTTTTTTTGATCATATTCGACGAATTTTCGGGGGTAACACTTCAAAATTCTAGTCGTCAACTGAATGCTCACCGATATCCAGGCTTTGCCAAGCTCGCCGAGAACGCTGTTTACTTCCCCAATGCCATGGCTGTTTGGAACCAAACCCATCTTGCTTTACCCAGTATAGCAAGCGGAAATTTCCGTCGTAGAGGACTTGATCGAGGCAACAACATCTTAGATTTTTTTAATTCTCAGACATCTGTTACCATCCAGAGCACCATTCTTTCCAAAGACTTGATCGGACCGAGTTTGGTAAAACTAAATTCCGCCAACCAAAGCAACTTCAATCCAGGTTGGATTGTTGACGATCTGATAACCCTTTACTTATACTCCGTGGCCCATCCTAATTGGACCAAGCGAGTTCTCGGTGACTTGCCTGAAACTTGGGCTGGGATAGGCAAGTTAAACATTGCCGGAAAGAAATATGAAAATGCGGCTGCCGAGCACAGATACCTAGAAAATTATGAGAGTTGGTTGACTTATGTTCAAAATGAAGTTGTGATAGATCAATTTAATTTCATTCACTTGGAGTTTCCTCATGTACCATACTTTTTGACGGCCAGAGGTCGAACAATAGAAAACATAAGTCCTCGCCCGAGCATTCCATTTCCCCATGGCGGATTTAGTGATATAAGCCGATCATATCTAAATGTTGTTAATCATAGCTATCTACATCAAGTCCAGTTTACTGATCAAATCATCTCAGAACTAGTCGATACTCTGAAAGTTCGAGGTATCTACGATGAAAGTCTGATTATTGTCACGGCCGACCACGGTGTGTCTTATTCGTTCGATGCCCAAGATCGTCGTACGCCAGTTAATGAGCATTCCTGGTTGGAAAATTTATCGGTACCCTTATTCATCAAGTTTCCCGATCAAGTCAAGGGTGAAGTTAACGAGACTCTGGTAACTTCTCTTGATATAACTCCGACAATTATGGCGGTGTTAGGGCTTGAAACTCCGTGGGACGTTCAAGGTGAAGACTTGAAAGCTATCGTAGATAAGTCCGAATCTCGGTCTGCATCAACCCTTCCTGACTACGATCTTTATAGACCCCGTATTCTCTCACTGTTCGATCATGCAATCGGGCGGCGGGAAAATCTGTTTGGTGAAATAGAACCTATATTCGATGTCCGTGTTAACTACACCGCTGAAACCAAGTATGATAGTGTTTTAGGAAGAAGACCAGAGTCCTTACTCTCAACAGAAATGTCAGAACTATCATTTACTTCTCTCGACGAATATCATAAAGGCGAAATCAACTTTGCGGGTATTTTGACGAATAGCTACGGAAACGAGGTCGATGAAGCAACACTTGCCATAAGCCAAAACGACGAAGTTGTATCCATTACAAGATCGGGTAGAACAAGGGGCGTTCAGGGCTTCGTCGCATTTTCCTTGCCCGAGTTGGAAGACCCAGAGGCACTCAGAGTACTTAAGATGTATGAAGTCGTCGAAAGTGAGGGGGGAAACTTTAAGTTACGTTTTGTCGCCAATCTCCAGGGCTAAGACCAACCGCAGATATACATGGGCCCGAAGCTGACTTAAGAGAAATCGCCGTAAAGCCGCAAGGCGAGCAAATGTCCAACCCGCTAGATTTAGCGTGAGCGTCCGCTGTAGGCGCTCTGGCGCCGACGATTTAGCTTGCTGATACCAGAGCGGCGATTGAGAACGACTCTTATGTTCGCTGGTGTAAGGGTCGCGACTGCGGCCCCCGCAGCGGCCCCGACAAGCTAAGAAAACGCCTCGATCAGCGAAGGCCCTGTCCTGCGGTCTGGCTGAGTGAGCATAACAAGCGAGTGGCGACCGCAACTCCAAAAAGCCGAAGCGCGAAGCGCATCTACCGTGAGACACAAAAAGCGTCAACTTTCTTGACCGTTGGTATAAGGTTCACGCTTAGTTCATTTGAGGATCATCCTTTGTCGTGACTAATGGGACGGTCCTTGTCTTGGCTTCCAAAGCAATCGCTCAACCATGGGGGCGCACCAGGGCAATCGCTTTTGAAAAAATCGCGCTGGATTGCGTAGTACATTCAGCGAACAACTCGCTGAATTCACTCCATATTCGACCCAATTTCCGCCCGAGATAGGACAAGGCGCTCTCTGTTTGCACCAAAAGAGGTCGAATCTTGCCCAAAAGCGATAGCCCTTGGGGGCGCACAATCAGCACTTGACTCACCAAACCCGCGTAATAGGAGGCGTCGCAATGAGTAAAAGCGGCCCCCTCCTACGCGCCCGTCAAAGCATAAGGCAGGGGTTTCTTGGTTGCGGGGAGCGAGGCGACCGCTCGTCAGTCCCCCTTCCCATGGCCCTTACAGTGAGATACAAGTTTGCTTTGAATGTGTTTTTTGGGGGCCTTATCGTTGCCGCCACCTATGTTTTCTACTCGATACCTGGCATATATTACATGACGAATGATGACCTAGGGATGGAGCAGATGCTTCTCGGAGTAGGCGGGTTTGCGCAGCCTTCGACAGATCTGTTTTTCACGAGCCGGATCTGGGGATGGTTCTTATCTCTTTTGCCTTCTGTGGGTCAACTATCAGGGTATTCCCTTGGGTTTGTGCTTTTGACGGGAGTGTGTTGTTCCATTCAATTTTCCTTGCTTCGTTGGTGTCGAGTGCCCCTTATGGTCGCGATTTTGATCACGCTTCTTGTTGCCACATTACCAATCGCGAGCCCGCAGTTTACCATACTTACCGCACTTGTCGCGCTCACGTCCATTTTTATGTATTTTGTTGCCTCGGAATATTCGGACGGGTTGGCGTCGAATGCTCTTTATTTCGGGTCGCTGGTTCTACTTTTTTGGGCGCTTTGCATTCGCTTTGAAATGGCGATATCGGTCGCCCTTGTCGCGTCTCCCTTTATTGTTTTTCCTGTTTGGAAAAAGCTTTGTTCAAAGAAAAATCTCGCATGGATCGGTGCGGCGGTTGCTGCGGTGATCCTGTCCTATCTAATTCATGAAATCCCACGGGGGGAAGAATGGCAGAAAGCATTGGAATATCAGAAGGTCCGCACCTGGCTCCTAGATTTCAAAGGCGCTGACGTTTTGCTGGCGGATCGGGACCTGATGGAATCTGACGGGATCAGCGAAAATGACATCAGGCTCATCAAGTCATGGGCAGGCTTTGATCCAAGAGTATATGAAAACCCCACACTGGTTGAAGCAATCAACCAGCGCGGTACAATTTTTCAAAATAGCTTTGACTTTTCGAAGATCCTAGTTACTCTTGAGGAGCTTGCAAGTCGTCCTCACATCAATTCCATATTCCTCTTAGCAATGCTCGTTGCCCTTTTGGCTGTCGGAACTGATATGCGCGCTCTCTTGGCGTTTTCCGCGGCGGTTTTTCTTACGGCCGCGTTGATCCATATTGAACGGGGGGCGATCACAAGGGTGGTTTGGGGCCTTTACGTTGTGCCCATGCTCTTCGGTTTTGTGGTGATGATGAAACGCCAGCGAAGTGGTGCGTATGTGTTTGGGTTAAGCTGGCTGCGCTGCTTCGTAAGTTCTTTTTGGGTCCACAGGTCTTGGCGCGTAGCCTACGAGACATCAATTGCACGCGAAAGAGGGAGGGGGCGGGAATTGGGTTTGGGGTGGTGGCTGCCAATCCTGTTGCTGTATGGTGTGCTGACGTCTATGGAAGATGCCCATTTCGCAAACGCCACCAAGGCAGAAAGTATGATTGAGTATAGCGCCTGGCTGAAGGAAAATGAACATCTACTTGATCACTATGTAACTTGGGGTTCGACGTTTCGGATCGAAAACCTTCGACCGATGCTCACGCGTAGTGGTGTGCGCTGGGAAGAGTGGCCTCGCTACTACGGCTTTGGATGGAGCACACATTTCCCAGCCTCGAGATCGGCTATGGATGCTGAGGTCGGCATGGGCATTATTGATCGACTTGTTGGGGATGGGCTGGTTTTCCTTAAGCGAAGATCAATCAATATGAACTTAATTCGTATCTATTGCATGGAGCATCATCAAATGAACTTTGAACAGGAGCAACTCTCACAATACCAGGGAATTGAACTTGTCGTCGCAGCGTGCGTGACAGGAGAGGTTGGATCAGGCGTGTTGGAGAAGGTCAATACTGGTCTGTTCCGTCGAAGCTCTGTTCGTCCGTTCCAGATTGAACGACACCACCGCAAGCTTGTGGACTTGTCATCGATGCAGATTCATTCTAGGCAACAACGCTACGTTCCAGCATTAGGTGGAGGAATGAGGCGATTGTCATAACAACCATCTACATGTTAGCGATGGTTGGTTGTTTGAAACGAGGACGTTTGCAATGATGGAAACAGTGTTGAAGAATCGGTCGGAAAGAACCACTGGTCTCTATCGGCTGATTACAATTCCGAGGATATATGAACTGGTGCAAAACACACTTGGTTCTGAGCGCGCGCGCCTTAGGCACCTCAAGTTCCTCCACGAACATTTTGAACTAGATCGAGTACTTGATATAGGTTGTGGGCCTGGCTACCTCGCCGCAAAGATCCGGGCCGAACATTACACGGGAATTGACATAAACCCGAACCATATTTCAACTGCCAGGACCCGTCACCCCGCTGGGAAATATAGTTTTTATTGCGCGGATGCGAGTGACCTACCCGAAGAATTTGAAGGACAATTCACCTGTGTTATTAGTGGGGGGTTTTTACACCATCTGAACGACGAACAAGTTATCCGTTTATTGATGAACATGAAGAAATTAACCGCTCCAGGGGCGAGTATCGCAATACGCGAGCCTGTCTATATCGACCGACAACATGGTATTGCTCGGGCTTTAATGTGGTTGGACTCGGGAAAGTACATTCGCACAAAAGACCAGTATTTGGCTCTATTGAAGGAGGTCGGTATGCGCATCCCATTGGTAGAACTAATGTCGGGAGACTTGCGAGTCCCCTACAACCATTTTGTCGCAAGAGCGCAGTTTGCTGAATAAGGATTTTGAGCATCCGTTTTAGACGCTCTCGTGTTGACCGTTTGGCTTGCTAGTCCTCCGATTCTCTCCAACTGACGGGTATAATTATGAGTTTCACGCGAATACCTTCATTTATAAATGCCAGATTGCGATCTTGGCTTGTTGATTTCGTTACGTCTTCCAGGCCTTGACGTCAAATGCCAGTTCGTCTTTGATATCTGATCGCTTCTTAAAGTCGTTCGCGTTTGTATTGAGGCGGCTGAATGGCCCTAAATCCATTTTTGGCGTGGATGTTCCTCAAGTTGATTGGTCCCATCGATTTGGAAACCGCTATAAGGCATCGACGCGATAGAACGGACGCCTCTGCCGATGCCGCGTTTAGCCCGAATTGACAGCCTCGACAAAGATCGTCAAAGACCCATGCGTCGTTAAATGGCAAATACGTCGCAAATAGACCAATTTATGCAAGCGACTGTGGTTTTTATCTTTCAAGCAATCGCTGTGCCTGAGCCCTGGGCAATCGCTTTTGAAAAGAATCACGTCGCGTAGGAGTACATTCGGGGAAAATCTCGTTGAATTTTGTCACGACTAAGCTCAAAAATCAGCAGTAGGTAGCTAATTTCCCGCTTAACGACGGCGTAGAAGCCTGATTGAGTTCGAAAGCCATACCCCTGTGCCTGAATTAGGGTTTTGTTGGCAGCGACAGAGAGGGGGCCTATTTGTATGCCTTGCTTAGCGCCGACCAAGCCGCGCAACTTTTGAACAAACATCCTCCGAAAAGCCAGTATGGTCCAGATTTTGATTGCGCTTCTACCGATTTTTGTTACCACACGACTACTATGATTGAAGCAGTGAAAAATCATAACCCGTTCTGTGGACCTGAGACGGTGCGTGCTGCGCGTCGCAAGTTGTTGCAGATGCACTTTCAAGCTGGAGTTGGGCATATTGGGGGCAATCTTTCCGTGTTGGATGCCCTTCTTGTCCTCTTTCATGAATTTGTCGGTGCAGATGAAGATCTCATCCTTTCAAAAGGTCATGGCGCGGGTGCGCTCTATACCGCGCTTTGGAGTTGTGGACGCCTGGAAGGTATAGATTTAGACACGTTTCATGGCGAGGGCACACTCCTCGCTGGTCATCCACCAGCAGGGCGCATTGATGGCATTCCTTTTGCGACAGGCAGCCTGGGGCACGGGGCTTCGTTGGCTGCTGGCATTGCTCACGGTTGCAAGATACAACGTGAGGACAAGCACATCTACTGCGTTACGTCAGATGGCGAATGGCAAGAGGGGTCAACTTGGGAGGCGCTCATCTATGCCTGCCATAATCGCCTGGATAACCTAACCATTTTCGTAGATCATAATGGTCTGCAAGGTTTTGGAGATACGACTTCAGTGGCTTCTATGGCTCCGCTGGGAGATCGCCTTTCTGGCTTCCCCGCCTGTATTTCACACATTGAGGGGCATGATTTGGATGCAATCCGATCGGCCGCTGGTCAAAGGTTCGATACGGTTCATATCGTTGTTATGGAGACAACAAAAGGACGAGGCATCAGCTTTATGGAGGATAAGATGGAGTGGCACTATTTGCCCATGAAGCCAGAGCAATTTGAACGCGCCCTTGAGGAAATTGGTTGATATGAGAAGTGCATTTAGCAAGGCTTTGGTCGATCGAGCTCATTCAGGTATGGTTTTTCTGACTGGTGACCTGGGTTTTATGGCACTTGAGCCTGTTAAGGAGGCATTGGGAGATCGGTTCATAAACGCGGGTGTAGCCGAGCAAAACATGGTCTCTGTTGCGGCGGGTATGGCCTATACAGGTCTCGATGTTTGGGCCTATAGTATAGCGCCTTTTTGCTATGCGCGACCGTTTGAACAAATTAGAAATGATATTGCCCTGCATGGTTTGCCTGTTAAACTCGTGGGCAATGGTGGTGGGTACGGTTATGGCGTTATGGGGCCAACGCATCACGCTATTGAAGACTACGGAGTTCTTTCTACCTTGCCAAATATGAAGGTGTGCGTTCCTGTATTTGATGAAGACATAGAGGCGACTGTTGGTTGGTTAGATCAAATTTCATCACCAGCGTATTTGCGCCTTGGGCGCGGTGAAAAACCAGAAAATTATAGGCCGCCAGCATTTGAGCCTTGGCGCCAGCTTGTAACTGGAAACGGCGCAACCGTTATAGTCTTTGGTCCTTTGGCAGGTACATATTTGGAAGCAGTACAACAAATGGATGTAGACGTAAGGCCGACCCTATGGATAGCGTCGGTCCTTCCGCTCGTTTTGGCTTCGCCGCCTTCATCTTTATTAGAGCAACTTTCCTCAACCAAGAAACTAATTATCGCAGAGGAACATGTTGAAGCAGGAAGTTTTGGGATGGCGTTGGTTGGTTGGCTTGCACACAGAGGTCTCGTTCCTGCGGAATTCACCCATTTATGTGCTCGAGGACACACCTTTGATGCCTATGGTTCACAAATCTATATGCGCAAAAAGTCAGGCCTTGATTTGCCCTCACTATTGGAGGTTTTGGCATGACGCAGTACAGTAAAGACATAGCGGCTCTGACGGGACCAATTTTGGTAACTGGGGCTTCTGGTTTCGTAGGTGCAAACTTATTCAGAATGCTTCTTGCGGAACGGAACGATGTTTACGCGGTTGTTCGCCAAAAAAAGGGCTGGCGATTGGTCGATATCGCCGACGAGCATGTGATAGAGGCAGATTTGAACGATAGAAATGCTGTCAAAGCTCTAGTTAACTGGATCGAACCAAAAACAATTTTTGATTGCAAAGCTTATGGCGCATATTCGTTCGAAAAGGACGCATACTTAATTCACCAAACTAACTTCCTGTCAGTGGTAAATTTGCTCGAAGAGGTTGGTAGCACTATAAACGCCTATATCCATGCTGGGAGTTCTTCGGAGTACGGTGAAAATTGTTCTGCGCCAGATGAAGACGACCCGCGCAAGCCAAATAGCCACTATGCTCTCTCCAAGAGCGCCGTGGCAGACTACATTTCCTACAGTGGAAAGAGTCGTTCAATTCCATGCCTTAATTTGCGACTTTACTCGGTTTATGGCGAGTTAGAGGATACGTCTCGGCTAATTCCCAATGTGTTATTTCGCGCTTTGGAAGGTGGGTATCCACCGTTCGTGAACCCAGATATTTCACGGGACTTTGTTTATATTGAAGATGTGTGTTATGCCTTTATTTCAGCGGCATCTCGCATGAATGTGCGAATGCATGGCGAAAGCGTAAATATAGGAACAGGGCACAAAACCACCATCCGCGATCTCGCGTTGATCGTTAAAAAGCTATTTGATTTAGAAACCGTTCCAGAGTTTAGCAACATGGAGGATCGCAATTGGGATCTTAAGGATTGGTATGCGAATCCCGCAAGGGCAAAGGCCTTATTTGGTTGGACCGCCCAAATTGATTTGGAGACAGGCCTCCAGAAAACGGTTAGTTGGGTCAAGAAATTGGATCAGGAGGAGCTAAAAACTTTAAGCAAACTGAATGATAGTGATCGCAAGCGCTCAATTTCGGCAATCGTTGCATGCTATAAGGACGCCGAAGCGATACACTATATGCATCAGCGTTTGACGGATACGTTTCGCAAACTTAAAATTGATTACGAAATAATTTTTGTAAACGACTGCAGCCCAGATAACTCGGCGGGTGTCATCGAAAAAATTAGTAAAGATGATCCCCACGTCTTGGGAATTAATCATTCAAGGAACTTTGGCTCCCAAATGGCTTTCAGAAGTGGTATGGAACTGTCTACGAAGGAAGCAGTTGTTCTTCTTGACGGTGATTTGCAAGACCCGCCTGAGTTAATTGAGCAATTTTATAAAAAATGGATTTTAGGTTATGATGTCGTGTTTGGCCGTCGTGTGCGTAGGGAAATGTCCCGTCGCTGGGAATTTCTATACAAGCTGTTTTATCGTATTTTTTCCGCCTTTAGTTACATCCACATCCCAAGAGATGCGGGGGACTTTTCACTGATTGATAAGTCGGTGGTTAAATGGATGCTGAAATTCCCCGAGCGAGATTTATTCGTGCGCGGTGTACGCGCTTATGTTGGCTTCAAGCAAGTTGGTGTTGACTATGTCCGTCCCGAACGAATGTTCGGGGTGTCAACTAATAACTTCTTTAAGAATTTATCGTGGGCAAAGAAGGGTATATTTGCCTATTCATACGCACCATTGAGCATGTTGACGGCCGCGGGAACAATCCTCTTGATTGTCACCTTTCTCTTCGGTATTGGTATTGGTGTAGCACGAATACTCTATCCAGAGACATCACCGCGGGGATTTTCAACAATTCTGATTTCAGTTTTGTTTTTCGGATCGATAAATTTATTTGGAATTGGCTTATTGGGAGAATACATCTCAAAAATCATGACCGAGGTAAAGAGAAGGCCACGCCTCATAAGAGTTGCCCTAATTCGGAACGGCGTTACATCAAGACAACATTCTAATCAGTAGGTAAATATGTTAAATTTGGATCAAGCAGTTATATTTTCCTTTGTTGTGATTCTTGGATATGCAACATTTGTTGCGCCAATAACATCTCCTATTTGGTATCAGTCTAAAGAGAGGGAAGAGATTTTCTGGCGGTATAGAAAATATATTTGGCTTATATTCGCTCTTCTATTTTGGGAAACTTGTTTTGAGAGAGTTGGCCCGCTATTTTCGTTGAGTTTGCTATTTATTGCGGGAACTGTAGCCTTGCTGCAGGCATCGTTGTTTTGGCAGCGTCTATCTGCAATTCTATTTGCGGGATCTATCTCTACGACTTTACCCTGGTGGCGGTTCAGCGGTGGAAGCATGGACTTATCCTATGGTGAACTAGGGCTAGTTTTGATCATATTTGCGGGCACTCTTTACATCTTGGAGAAGAAGTCAGACAAGGATTTTTCCTATGATTCTATGCCTACGTTTTCGGTGTGGGGTCAGAGGGTTTTGTATGGGATAATCTTCATACTATCGATCTTCTATGTTGGTTATCAAGGCCTCATTTTGGGAGATGCAAAGGTTACTACCTGGCACCATTGGGGTGCTTATATTGGACCAGCTCGCTTAACTCTTTCTGGTGCTATCCCACTTTTTGATTTTCCGGTTCAATACGGTATCGGACCGACCCTGATGTCGGCTGCAGCCTGCAGGTTCGTAAATTGCTGGGACGGATTTTACTTTCTCGCGTCAGCTTTTACCCTTGCATTCTTCTTTGCGCTTGCTTTGCTTGCAATAAAAATCACTCAGAGGGAAGGACTTGTTGTTCGCTTGCTTGCGCTCAGTTGTGTGATCGTTTGTTCCCTTCTCTGGACCAGTTTTCCAGCTGGGTTGATATCTCCTTTGTCCACGCCATCTACGTCTGGAATGCGTTTTTTCCCGGCGGTAGCGATGGGCCTTTATCTAGTAACTATTTCCTCTAGTGTGTCCTCGGGTGGGTTAACTCGGCGTCAGATTATCTTCGGTCACGCGATCTGGGTTTTTGGCCTATTTTGGTCACCAGAGGCAGGAATACATACAACGATCGTTTGGACACCATTTTTGGTTTGGGCGTCAGTTTTTAAGAATGGCACAGGGTTTTCAATTAGGGTCTTTATCTGGGAGAGTTGTAAGGTTCTAGGTGTATTTGGGGTGATTATGGCCAGTTTAACCCTTATTTACTTCCTTTCTTTTGGTGTTTTGCCCAAACCTTTGTTGTATGCTTCTTTTCTTCAAAATCCACCTGGCGTACTTTCAATTAATTCTTCGGGACCAATTTGGTTGGCGATGACTTGTTTTGGACTATGGATAGTTGCGATTAACAAGCCTTCTAGCAAGCCTTCTAGTGAGTTTTTCACACGGGATAAGTTTATTGGAAGTTGGGTCCTATTCCTTTTGTCTCTGGTCGTTTTTTCTTACTTTCTCGGTAGAAGTCATGACAATAATATCTTAAATTTGTTGGTGTACTTCATGTTGCTTCTATTTTCAGTTCGTCGAATTGCAGGTGGTAGCGGCGTGCGAGTTCTAGCGAATGCTCTAATTTCAGCTAGCCTCGCTTGGGTGCCTCTATTTGGTTGGGGTGGATATGTCCGCGCGTTCCAGGAAAGTCGCTCATTTGGTGTAGATTTATCTCAAGTAATGAATTATGGCGAAGAACATAGCGTTGTAGCCATAGCTAGTCATAATGCGCGCATATCGGGGCTGACCTTGAACGACGCCTTGCTAGATCAACAGAAGTTGAGAGAGGCTTTGGACTATATAGCTTCCAACTGGGATGAACCAGTCGAAATTATTGACCTTAATATGCTGATTGATGCTAGAGCAAGTCATTTACCCTGGTCTGGGGTACATCCGATTTCAACTTCAAGTTTTATGACTGATACTCAACGGAAGAAAATGTTAGAACGTGTTGCGGCGCGCATTCAAGAAAGTGGTTGGGTCTTGGTTCATAAGGATCTTGCGCGTTCGTCAGTGATCCAAAATTATGATGAAGTCTATAGGCGAAATCAAACTCATAAATTTGGTAACTATCAGGCGATTCGCTTTATCTTAGATTTCGATCATCACTAGAACGCGGTTATCATATAGATGGGATTAAGCTATGTCTCAAGTTGGTGTTTGCTCAGTTTGTTATTCCTCCTCATCCGAAACTAGGGTTTTTCTAGAAGAAAATATTGACGAGGGGAAGTTTTCGTCTTTCAGCTATGCGTCACGAAAGGATCCTGAGTTTATGTGCTATCAGCTTCTGCGATGTCCTGTATGCGATGTGGTTTATGTTGAGCATCCCGTTTCTCAAGAGGACTTGGCCTTAGCTTACCATCAGTCAGATTTTGATAGCACTGAGGAGGCAGACGCTGCGGCGCAAACCTATATGAAAGCAATGGCCCCAATTCTTGAGAAGATCGAAAACAAAGGCCTAGCTCTGGAGATAGGAACTGGAACTGGTATCCTACTGGATCATCTGAAAGGTGTTGGTTTCGAAAAAGTGATGGGTGTTGAGCCTTCCCCAGCCGCCATTGCGGCGGCGCCAGATCACCGTAGGGAATGGATTATTGAGAATATCTTTGTTGAATCAGATTTCGAACCCAATAGTTGTGATCTGATCACCTGTTTCATGACGCTTGAACATGTTCGGTTCCCGAAGGAGCTCCTCGCCTCTTGTTATCGGTTACTTCGTCCAGGTGGCGCTGTGGTATTTGTTACTCACAATTATCGTAGCATAGTTAATCGTATTTTGGGTAGGCGTTCACCCATCATTGACATTGAGCATATGCAGATTTTCTCTCATACTTCTATGTCATACCTATTGAAGGAAGAGGGATTTGCAGATGTGGACGTTAAGCCATTTTTAAATCGGTATCGCATTCATTATTGGGTTAGACTTTTGCCATTTTCAACCACATTTAAGATTAGATTAACTCGTCTGATTTCTGCTTTAGGTTTTTCAAAAGTTCAGATGAGCATTGGCGTAGGGAATATTATGTCATCGGGTTTCAAGTTTTGAAATTCGGCGACGTATGGAAACTTCAGATTGTTCGATTTGTTTTTTCGGGTGTGTTAAACACTCTGTTCGGTTGGATATGTTTTTCCCTTGCGATTCTTCTCAGTGAATCTTGGCTTCTCGCCATTTTCTCAGGAACTATTTTCGGGATTGGGTTTAGTTTCTTAACTCATGGAGGTATTGTTTTTCGCGATCTTTCTTTTCAAAGATTGCCTAAGTTTGTCTTGTCTCATGTTTGTGTAATGACAACGAATTATTTCCTCTTATGGTTGCTGCCAACACTTGAATTTGGTGTTATTGCCATCCAACTACTTCTTACTCCGTTTCTCGCAGCTTTGTCTTACGTGCTGCTGTCACGATTTGTTTACCGTGTCCCAAAACCTGGATAAATGGTGTGCAGACCAGGAAAATATTAGGCGGTTTGATCGCGAGTGTCCGCGGTGAGAGCTCTTGATTTTTCAGATGTTGTTGCTGCGCGACAAACAAGGTGAGAAGCGCGCGACGAACGGGATGAGAATACGGGGTGGTGTCTAATAGGGAGGGCGTAGCCCGACTGGAAGGATACACCCCCGCATTTCGCTCGAATTGGCCAGGTTTTCTGGGTTCCATTGAACACGACGAAATGGGGGCTTGGGCAAAGGTCTTATACCAGCGGCAAGAATGAGCGACTCTTAATTTTAGGTATTCCCAAGGTGGTCCAATTCTGATTCGATGCAGGGATCATTGAATAGGATTATGATATGAGTGCAGCGGTTCCCATTATCCGTCTTGACAAGAGTGCCGATGATTTGCGGGCGCTGGCACGCAAGGCGAAGAACGGTCGAGTTGGCGGGCGATTGCTTTCCATAGCACTTGTTTTGGAAGGTGTGTCTCGTAAGTACGCAGCAGAAAGTAGCGGCATGGACCGACAGTCGCTACGTGATTGGATCCATCGCTATAATGACGAAGGCGTTGGGGGTTTGGAAGATCGCAAAGGCGCAGGAGCCAAGCCCCGCATCAAAGGATCTGAGATGGACCAACTTGCAGCTTGGGTAAAGGCTGGTCCTGACGTTGAGCGCGATGGCGTTGTACGTTGGCGACGCAAAGACTTAGCAGATCGGATCAAACAAGAAATGAAGATCGAGGTGAGTGAGCGCACAGTGGGGAACTACTGTTAGCAACGGGTTAAAATTGACCCCTGCAGCGGGCAAAAATTGACCTCCCTGTTACAGCGTATTCCTCAACGTGGAGGAAGCGCGATGTTAGTTAGTGTCCCTTAGCGTGGTGTAAGAGCGCGGGGGATCGCGATGCCCCCCACAGCAAGCGCGATCCCGCGCGCTCGTGGTCAGCAGCGGAGTCTTTGTTTAGGTTATTAAAGTTGTAACCCTAAACGAAAGGACGAATACCATGTCACAAAACCACAGCACCCTCTCCGCCGCCGATACAAGATTAGAACTTCTTGATCTGATTGAAAACCATGAATGCGAGAATTTTCTTGCCGACATGCTTGCATTTGCCGCCCATGAATTGATGGAACTTGAGGTCAGTTCCAAGACGGGTGGACAGCTGGGAGAACGACTAGTCCTTCGAATCTCTCAAACTGACGGGTACAATTTTCTGAGTTTCACGCGCGCGTCTTCGTTTGTAAATTGCCAGTTTGCGATTGCGACTTGTTGATTTCGTTGTGTCTCCCAGGCTTTGATATCGGACGCCAGTTCGTCTTGAGATTCGATGCGCTCCTTAAGGCATTGGCGCGAGAGGACGGACAGCTCTGCCTCTGCCATGTTCAGCCAGGAGCCGTGTTTTGGGGTAAAAACCCACTCGAAGCGATCGGCGATGCGGCGGGCTTTTTCAGGCGGGAAGGCTGCATATAAGGACGCTGTGGCGTGTGTGTTGAGGTTGTCTTGGACGAGCACGATCTTCTCAGCGTCCGAAAAATGCCTATCGCTGAGATCTTCTAGGAAATGGGCATAATCGGCTCTAGCACGACGGGCGGTAACCTTGAGGTGACGTTTCCCTTCCAGGGGCGCAAACGCCATAAAAATGTTCGCGGTACCAGCGCGCTTGTACTCATAATCATGGCGTGCTGTGCGACCGGGAGCCATGGGAATGGGCAGGCGTGTTTCACTTACCAATTGCTTGGCCGCCTCATCCAAGCAGATCAGCGGTCGTTTGGGGTCTCGTGGGCGCTGATAGACCGCCAACACATGCTCCATCGCCGCTACAAAGGCTGCGCTCTCCTTGGGTGGGATTACCCAGTAGCGGCTGTGGTGAGGCTTAAGTTCGTTTTTTTAATGTCCTGCCCACGGTGTTGAAATGGACGCTGTCAACAATCTCAAGCTCGACGACCCTTTGGGCTAACAGACGGGTCGTCCAACGCGCATAGCCCTCAGGGGGTTGCGAGCAGGCCAACGCGATCAGCTTGGCTTCAGCTTCCCCGTCAAACACCCGCTGCACTGCAGGATGCACCCGCTGCTTACGAGCAAGCGCGGCTTCAAGGCCCTTCAACACGAAGGTTTCACGAACCCGAGCAACTGTCGAGGATGAAGTCTCAAGGCTTTCCCAAATTCTTTGGTCCGTCCAACCCTCTCCTTGAGGACCTGTGTCAGCTTTGAGCAAAATCCGCGCCTTCAAGTTTGCCCGCGCGGACAAACGCCCCTTCTTGATCTTCGATAAAAGTGTCTCGCGTTCCTCAGTAGTCAGATCAACCACATATTTCTTATTTGCCATGTCACTGGCTCCCTGTTGTTGTTAAGGGGCACAGCGAATCAAAAAAACGAACCCTACGCAACCCCCCAATTTAGAGAGTGCGGAGGACTAGGCGCTGAACGCTTTGTTCACCGCAACGGCTACCGAAAGCGGTCCTGGCAAACGCGCGCTGGCAGCGTGGATCTGTCAATCCCCAGACTGCGTAAGGGCAGTTACTTTCCTTCCTTTTTGGAACCACTTCGTCTCACCGAGAAGGCCTTAACGGCAGTGATCCAAGAAGCCTATATCAAAGGCATCTCCACCCGCAGCGTCGACGCCTTGGTGCAAGCTATGGGCGGTACAGGGATCTCCAAAAGCCAGGTCTCGCGCCTGGTGGCGGACATTGACGAACGGGTCCAAGCTTTCCTGTCAAGGCCCTTGGAAGGGTCTTGGCCCTATGTCTGGCTGGATGCCACCTACATCAAGTCCAGGGAAGCTGGACGGATCGTCTCTAAGGCCGCCATTGTGGCCATGGGGGTCAACACCAAAGGCGAGCGCGCTATCCTGGGTGTTGGCATTGGGTAATTACTCACCCCCCCCTTTACGATTAGGCGGTCAAGGTAGCGTAGATTGTGCTGTATGGTGAAGCCCCGCGTAGTTTTGCGGTATCGACGACGGTCTTGATTTTGCACTCGTTGTCAGCAGCCTCTTTGCTTCGATAGCCGTTGGTGACCTTGCGTTGGATCACTGAGGTACGCAGGGCGCGTTCGCTTTCATTGTTGGTTGGTTCCACCAAGCCAGGAGCCTTTGTGAAGGTTAGGAGCTGATCCCTAGCATTGCGCATTTTGCGTACCAACTTCCAGGTCTCGGAGCAAGGTTTGCTCCACTTTAGCAACTTGTCGATCCGGGCTTCGAGCTTTGCCACCTGGGCATCAATCTCCGCTCTGGTCATGGAGGTCATATCCTTGGACAGGGTGAAGACCGCATCGAACCACTTTTTGAGTTTACGCGCGAACTTTTGATCGCCCACCTCCAGCACCCGTGCTGTATCGCGGGCCAGATGTGCAAGGCAGGTTTGATGTTGCACGCCGTGATTTTGTTGAGCTGCGTAGCGATCTGAGAGCCAATAGTCAGGGCGATGCCCGTCCATAATCTCCTCAATCACATCGGCTTTGCGGGTATAATCGGCATGGTGAACGATGGCATCTTTGCTCACAAAGACCCACTGTTGAGAGTTGGTACCCTCAATCCTCATGCCTGTCTCATCACTGGCCACGGCCTTGGCTTGGCGTAAGGCCGATAGAGCGGCTTCATAACCAGGGGTAAAGGCTGTGGCGCTACGGGCCAAAATATTCTTGATCCCGCCTTGGCTAATCTTGAGGCTAAACACATCAGCAAACAGAGCCTGCAACCGCTCATAGGAGGACAGCTGGAAGGTTTTGAGATAGACCGCCAAAGACGCAATCCCTGGGCCAAAGGGTGAGCCCGTGGCAGCAGCAGGGGCTGCTGCCTTGGTCCGCGCCCCACAGCCCTTACAAACGCAGGCCAGACGGCGATGATGAACAACGCGAGGCACGATAAGCGGAATATCTATCTCTTCGTAAATTCCGATGACCTCGCTGGCCTCATCACCATTGAATGCCACGCCACACTGACGACAACTGAGGTGGTCCTGGTTAGTTGGACAGGTTGGCAGCGAATTTAGTGAGCGATTAGGTTGTTCATGCTGCCATTGTTAGGTGTGTGTTAGCATCTGGTCCCAGCCTTGTCACCTCTCCACCCGCGAGCCCGTTAGGGCGAGTGGGGGGATGGGGTGACAAGGCCGTATCTCTCTTTTCATAGGCCTCGGCAGGCGTCTTACCCTCAAGTGAGCTGTGAGGGCGTTCATCGTTGTAAAAGCCAAACCATTCACCAATCAATTTCTTGGCCTCAAAGCCATTGCAGATCTCATGCAGATAGATGCACTCATACTTGAGCGATCTCCAGAGCCGCTCTATGAAGATGTTATCCATACATCTACCCTTGCCATCCATGCTGATTTTGACGCCCGCATCAAGCAGCACCTTCGTAAACTCGTGGCTGGTGAATTGACTGCCTTGGTCAGAATTAAATATCTGCGGCGCGCCATAGAGCTCTATGGCCTCTTTGAGTGCCTCGACACAAAAATCTGCCGTCATCGTGTTGCTTAATCGCCATGAGAGAACCTTGCGTGTCGCCCAATCCATGATCGCCACCAGATAGAAGAACCCACCAGATGCAGGGATATAAGTGATGTCCGTGCACCAAACTTGGTTAGCTTTTTCAATGGCCAGCTCACGCAGCAAATACGGATAAATCCGATGATCAGGGTGGGGTTTGCTGGTGTTGGGCTTCTGATAAATCGTGCAGAGCCCCATGAGCCTCATCAAACGACGTACGCGGTGACGCCCCACCTGAACACCCTGCATAGCCAAAGATCGCACCATTTGGCGCGAGCCATAAAACGGATGCTTGGTGAACAGCTTATCGATTTGACGCATCAGTTCAAGGTTCTTGGCGCTTTCCCCCTTAGCGTGATAGTAAAGACTGGAACGAGAAATGTTGAGCAACGAACATTGGCGCGTGATGCTGGGTTTATTTTTGCTGGGCTCAAGCTGGATCATGGCTTTGCGCTGATCCCGATCCGCTGGAGCCCGTCGGCTAAAAAATCCCGTTCCATCGTCAGTTGACCAATCTTGGCGTGAAGTGATTTGACGTCTGGTGCTTCTGCCTCAGACTTCTTGCGTGCCTTAGGGCTGGCCCGCTCAAAGCCCTCTGTCATGTTCGCAATCGCTTGCTTCTTAAAGGTGCAAACCTGACCTGTAGAGATCTTGTACTTGCTGGCTATCTGCTGACCCGTCAGCTCACCATGAAGAGCATCAAGGGCTATTCTAACCTTGAGCTCTGGGCTAAATGTTCTGCGTTTAGGCATGTGTCGTCGTCCTTTCTTAACGATTGACCCTCACTAAACCATTGTCCAATTTCTTGGGACCACCTCAAACCTGCTGGTCCATGGTCGATCACTTAATCAGGATTGGTTGTCATGGCGCGATGAAAGGGCTTATGTCCAGGCTTGGCCCCACCAGGCTTTGAGGCAGCACGACGGGCTTTCTTATCCTTTGACGGCGGCAAGGATGACGTCTTGGACGTCTTGCGCGGCAAGCCAAGACGAGCCTGGAGCTGAAGAAATTTGTCTATCAGCTTGTCCTTGCTAAGTTGCTGTAATTGCTCGCGATTCACACTTGACTCGAATCACAAAACCGCTCCTCTGGCAAGGGGGGGGGTGAGTAATTACGGCATTGGAGCCTCTGAAGCTGAGGTGTTCTGGACCGACTTCTTGCGCTCCCTGACGGATCGGGGCCTGCGGGGGGTGGAGTTAGTCATTGCCGACGATCACAGCGGCCTCACAGCTGCTGCAGATAAGGTCCTGGGATCCACCCGACAGCGTTGCCGTGTGCATTGGATGCGCAACATGTGTTCATACGTGAGTGTCAAACAACGCCCTGTCGTCCTCGCCATGATCAAAACCATCTTCGCCCGGGAGACCGGGGATGCTGGCCATACACAGTGGGACATTGTCCAACAGCACTTCGTCAAGCAGTAGCCAAAGCTTGCTGCCGCTATGGGAACCTCCAAGCACCAGGTCTTGGCCTTCATGGACTTCCCCAAAAAGCACTGGAGTAATACCAGCGGAAAGATCGAATGACCGTTGTCCGATTGCAGTTTGCTTGCCATATGAATTGAGTCTCGGCGCTCGAACGCAGACGGCCCATAGGTCATTGAATACTTCCGTTGGTATAAGATCCATTCGACCAATCCTCTTGAGCGTGTGAACAAAGAAATCAAGCGGCGCACGAAGACCGTTGAGATCTTTCCAAACGATGAAGCCATCATACGATTGGTTGGAGCAATCTTGGCCGAACAGAGCGACGAATGGGCAGCAGCTAGAAATGTCTACATCAAATTGAATGACAACGAAATTAGCGAAAATAAGGACGTGACAACCACCATAACCATCGAGTAAAACGGAACATAACCTAGCGAAGACGCCCCCATTCTTACACCACTTCCTGGGACATTATCGGCTAAGACTTCAATGGAAACCTATCTGGATTTCATCTGCGGACCGGTCGGACAGGCTAGTTTCTTTCAGCATCAGGTCATGCACTATGATCCGAAACACACGAACGAAATTGCCCCTCGGTATGCCGAGCTTGGTCAACGACCGGTGCAACTAATTTGGGGTGAGGACGATGCGTGGCAAGTCACTGATTGGGCGCACAGGCTGCACAAGGCGATTCCTGGTTCTGAGTTGCATTTGGTCAAAGAATGCGGACATTTTTCGATGGAAGATCAGCCCGAGATAATTTCTGCATTATTGACTGGATTTTTAAACAGAAATTCATAACAAAATAGAGAATCTTCTTTTACTAAAGGCCAAAAAAGTGGGCACCTTTTTTGCCACTTTTGTATTTCACGGCAGAAGCGCTTTGCGTTTCGCCTCCGACGAGCCTTCGCTTTATCCCGAGGCGCTTTCGCGCTATTCCCGGGACCGCTACGGGAGCCACAGTCGCGGCCCTTATACCAGCGATCATACGAGTCATTCTGGGTTGCCGCTGGTATCAAACGCCAATAAGGTGATGGACTTGACTACGTAATCCGTCAAACCCCTCAATCGGGCCCATGTCTTGGCGCCAATCCTCGGCCCGTTCTCCCGCGTCTAGCACCCAAGTGTCAAACCCGCCCAGGGAGGGTATCCCGTAAAGCCAGTCCAGAAAATGTTCGCCAGCCAAGAACCACGCGAAGAACAGTAAGATCCAAAGGGTGACGATAAAGCGCTTAGTCATGGGAATGCATCAGAACTGAAAATAGATGAACGGCGGCGTTCCCGCCTGCGCGCAAGCAAACAGCACGAACAGGCCCAGCCCCAGAACCAAGGCACGAACAGGTGCGGAGGTGTTGGCGCCTTGGGCCACCACGCGATCTTGCCAGGCGAGGGGAACAAAGTTGAGCGCCAAGCCGCAGGCCAGCAAGCACAGGACGAACCCCGAAACGGCAAAAGGGGTGTCGCCGCCCAGGCCGATCAGGGCGCTGACCGCAGCAAGCAGATCCGAAGGGGCATTCAGACGAAACGGCAGCCAAAGCATCATGACAAATAGGAAGGTCAGCGCCCACGCCGCGACGGTGGGGAGGCGGAGACCAAACCGCCGACCGTGGCGTTCGATCAGCAGGCCGAGGCCATGGCCAATCCCCCAAATGACAAAGGCCCCCGCCGCGCCGTGCCAAAGCCCCGCCAGGGTCATGGTGCCGACCAAGACCAGGGCTTTCTGCACGGATCCGCCCCGATTTCCGCCCAGAGGAATGTAGACATAGTCACGAATCCAGGTCGAAAGCGAGATGTGCCATCGCTGCCAGAAATCCCGCAAGCTGGTGGCGCGGTAGGGCTGGCGAAAGTTCGCGTTCAATTGATACCCAAGCAAGAGCGCAATCCCGATAGCCATGTCCGAATACCCCGAAAAGTCGCAGTAAATCTGCACGGTGTAGGCCATCAAGGCCAGCCAGGTTGCGACCAGCCCATAGGCCTCGGGCAGGGAAAAGATAGGATCGACTACGAGGGTCGCCAGATAGTTGGCGACGATCAGCTTTTTGAACAACCCTGCGAGGATCAGTACGATGGCCCGCGATTGGCGGACCGCGTCGGGCTGGGTTGGCGTTTCAATTTGCGGCAGGAAATCGCGCGCACGCACGATGGGTCCTGCCACCAATTGCGGGAAAAAAGAAATATAGAGCCCGACATCAACGGGGTTGGCGCGCGCCTCGACCTGGCCGCGGTGCGTATCGACGAGGTAGGATATGGCTTGAAAAATATAGAACGAAATTCCCACGGGCAGGATGACGCCCATCCAGATCAAATCCCGTTCCCATCCCAAGTTTGCTAGCAAATTGCTCAAGGAAACAAGAAAAAAGTCGGCGTACTTAAAATAGGCGAGCAAGCCGAGTAGCGCCGTTAGAGCCAAAGCCAAAGATAGGCGACGACGGCCGGTATGGGCGATGGCGAGTCCCCCGACCCAGGCGGTACCAATCACGGCGATCATCAGGCCCAAAAACCGCACATCCCAGGCAGCGTAGAACAGAAACGAGGCTGCAAGCAGCAACACTTTGCGCGGCCAGGGGCGCTGAAATACCAGTGCGTTCAAGGTGAGAACGACCAGAAAAAAGATCAGAAAGCTTAGGGTGGGGAACAGCATGGCGGTTAGGACACCAATTGCGGGTAGAGGTCCAAGAGGCGATCCAAAATCAGGTCCGCGACGAAGGCGTACCCGTTCATGGTGAAGTGAACTTCGTCGTCGGCGCGAATGCGTACCCGATCCGTACCCCGCAGCACGGTCCTGATCGTCTTCCCGTCGGGATCGGTGAGGGTGGGGGCCAAGGCCAAAAAGGCAGCGCCCGTTTCCCTAGCCACACCCTCGACCAGCGGCGTCAAACTTTCCATATGGTCGCGCAGTCGGTCGGCGCCAATCGGCGTTGGCGCGATCAGCAGCACGGGAACGCCCGCGCCGTGCGCCGTCACCACGACCGCTTGCAAGCGCTGTTGGTAAGCCGCAGGCCAGTCGGGGCTGCCGTATTTGGCGTTAACCGTCGAGGAGGCGATGCTGTTGTCGTCGTTGGCGCCGAAATGGGCGACAATGAGGTCAGGACGGGCCTCATCGATCCAGGTCTCAAGCTCGCTTGGCCAATCGTAGAACTCCCCTCGGGCCAGTCCTGTGGAGACTTTGCCCGCATTGATGACCGTAGCGTGTATCTCGCGGCGGGAGACTTGGCGCGTCAGGCCGAGGCCATAGCCTTGGGCCAAGCTATCGCCGATCACCAGAAAGCGCCACGGGTCGTCCGCCGCGAACGCGCGCAGGCTGGGATTTGTGACATGATCGGGGGCACTGCGGCGGTCCCAGCT
This sequence comes from Alphaproteobacteria bacterium, assembly GCA_965229645.1. Lineage (GTDB taxonomy): Bacteria > Pseudomonadota > Alphaproteobacteria > UBA7985 > UBA7985 > CAXQZM01. Next base: position 745,657 of record OZ245893.1, on the reverse strand, counting down.
AGATGAACTCGAGAAACTTTGGCACGCTGCAAGGCACAGCGCGGCCAGCCACAAAAGCGGGGCACGCGTCAATTGCCAAGGGCCTTTGTCAGGGCATCGATGAAGGTGGCAACGACGCGGTCGTATCCCCGTTCGGTGAAGTGAATTTGGTCGGGCGCGCGCAAGGTGCGGGCGCGCCCGTCGATGGTTGCGCTCCGCACATAGGCGCCGCTGCCAAACTGCGTCGGTTCGTAAATATCGACATAGGATAGGCGGTTGTTTCGGCACGACCACCAAGACCCGCAGTCCAGGGCGGCGGCGTAAATGTCGGAAAGGGCGCGATACTCCCCGTCCATTGCGGCCTTGCCGACGATGGGCAGGCCGATCCAAAACACCGCGCTGGCTTGGTCTTGCGCGCGCGCGCCCAAGGCCTTGACCCGCGCGGCATAGACGTCGCGCCATTCCTCCGTGCCATGGCGATAGGAGGTGCCATCGGCCCGAATCCGTCGCAAGTCGTTGCCGCCGAGTTGAATGATGATGACATCGACGGGGCCAACAGGGGTCAACCGATCCGCCCAATCATCGGCGTCGCTGCGCGCCAAACCATCGGAGACGGAGGTTAAGCGGTGTAGGCTAATCGCCTCGCACCTTTGCCATCCGCGCCACAGCGACCCCCAAAGCCCATCGGCCAGGGAATCGCCCAAAATCGCGACACTTTTCGGGTTTTCTGGACAGGGATAGGTTGCGTACACGGGCGTGGCGGCGCAAAGAAACGCGAGGCAGGCAAAGATCAGCGAGAGGCGGTGGGGCCAGGGAGGACCCTGGCACCAAGCGATGCGCCGCGACGGGTTCGCCAAAGAACAATTTCGACGATCCCGCCCGAACCTCGCTCCTTGAAGTCTTTGCTCCTGCATCGGTGTCATCACGATCCAACTCTAAATTCATGACGACCTACCGTCGCCTCGCGTCAGTCTAGCAAGGTCAGGGGCGAGATTGAAGGGCCGTTTGGCGAAACCCCCGTGTCTCCGTTGGATTTTTTGCGGGGAGCCTTATACCAACGAACATAAGAGCCGTTCTGGGTCGCCGCTGGGATGATTTGCTTGTCCCGTAGGTATCTGCGCTCATCAATGATCCAAAAAGGACCGCAGCTTGCGCGACCTCGAGGGGTGTTTGAGTTTCCTGAGCGCTTTGGCCTCGATTTGGCGGATGCGTTCGCGCGTCACGCTGAATTGTTGACCTACCTCTTCCAACGTATGATCTGTATTCATGCCGATACCAAAGCGCATCCGCAACACCCGTTCTTCGCGAGCCGTGAGGGACGAAAGTACGCGCGTTGTTGATTCGCGCAAATTGGAATTGATCGCAGAGTCGATGGGGATGATGGCGTTTTCGTCGGGAATGAAGTCGCCCAGGTGCGAATCCTCCTCGTCACCGATGGGGGTTTCCAAGGAAATGGGTTCCTTGGCGATTTTCATGACCTTGCGCACCTTTTCGAGCGGCATGTGCAGCCGCGCCGACAGTTCCTCGTGGGTCGCTTCGCGGCCGTATTCGTGCAGCATCTGGCGGCTGGTGCGGGTGATTTTGTTGATCGTTTCGATCATATGAACGGGGATGCGGATGGTGCGCGCCTGATCGGCGATGGATCGGGTAATGGCCTGGCGGATCCACCAGGTCGCGTAGGTCGAAAACTTGTAGCCGCGGCGATACTCGAATTTCTCCACCGCTTTCATGAGGCCGATGTTGCCTTCCTGGATCAAATCCAGGAACTGCAGGCCTCGATTGGTGTACTTTTTGGCGATGGAAATCACGAGACGCAGGTTCGCCTCGATCATTTCCTTCTTGGCGCGACGGCTGTCGCGCTCACCCTTTTGCACGATGCCGACGATCCGGCGAAATTCGCCAACGGGCAGATCAGTTTTCTCCGAGACGTTGGAAACTTGATCGCGCAAAGGGGCGATGAGCTTGCCCATGAGCGAAAATTTCTTCCACTTCGCGGACTTGACCGCGACCTGGTCCAACCACGCGGGGTCATTTTCATTGCCGTAGTACGATTTCAAAAAATCGATCCGTTGGATATCGCAACGCTCGGCAAGGCGCATCAACTTGCCTTCGGCATTGATCATGGCTTGGTTCAAACCATAGAGCTGGTCCACCAATTGTTCGATGCGGCCATTGTTGAGACGGACGGCGTTCATATAGCCAATCAACTCGACTTTTAGGCGCTGATAGGCCTTTTCCGTCGCGCTCGGCACGGGGTTGCCCGCGACGATGATCTCAAGCCGCCGTTTCTGGGTTTGGGTCAGTTTGGCGTGGGTCTGGGTGATTTGGTCTAGCTGTTCCAATACGCGGGGGCGCAGGGTTTGCTCCATGGCCGTAAGCGACATGAAGCCTCCCTGATCGTCGTCTTCGTCGTCTTGGGTGCTGGTCGCGGCTGTGTCGGTGCCGTCCTGCGCGCCATCGCTTTCAGTGGTGCCGTCGGAACCAGCTGAAGAGCTGGGCGCGCCCGCGTCGCCGCTGTCCCCCCCCGTCGCCGTACCATCGGCCTGATCGCCCTGCTCGTCCCCCTCTTTGTTGTCGCTGTCGTCCTTATCCTCTTCGTCTTCGGCATCTTCTTCGGCGTCTAGGGCGGCGTCGTCGGGCTCGCGCCCCATCATGGCGTCCAGGTCGATGATGTCCCGCAGCAGAATTTCTTCCTTGTTGAGGGACTCGGCCCAAAGCGTCAGGGCGCGGAAGGTGAGGGGGGATTCGCAGATGCCGCCGATCATGTCCTCCCGGCCGATTTCAATGCGCTTGGCAATGGAAATCTCGCCTTCGCGGGTCAGCAGATCCACCGCGCCCATTTCGCGCAAGTACATGCGCACGGGGTCATCGTTGCGGCCGCCCTCATCTTCGCCGACGTTACCACCTGCTTCGGGCTTTTCTTCTTCCTCCTCCTCCTTTTCGACCATCACGATGCCCGCATCGGCGATCTTTGTCGTGACCTCTTCAATCGCCTCGGGGGTCGAGGTTTTGGGGGGCAAGACTTGGTTGAGCTTGTCGATAGCAAGGGTGCCGCGTTTTTTTGCGGCGCGCAGCAGCTTGGTGACGGCCGCGCGTGTTTCCTTATCCAGGACGGACGCGGTTTTGCTGGAGGTCTTTGCGGGCTCTGTCGCCATAGAGTCTATCCTAAGTTCGCCAAAGCCTGCGAGGTATGGGCCAAACCAAAGCCCTACCGCAATCGGGGTCGCGCCCGTGCAGCTGGTGCCGTCAATTTTTCCCAAACAGCCCCAACTCTGGCGCTAAATTCCTGTTCGCTAAGCTCGACGTCCTGGATACCCGCAGTGGTGCGCATCGAAAAGGTATCGAATTGCGCGATGAAAGCGCCGAAACCAGCAGCCTGGACATGGTTTCGGACCGATTCTTTGTCAAGGGTTGGCAGGCGGACGGCGGAGATAAAAATCGACTGAAATAGGGCGTTTATGTCGGGGTCGCTAAACTCATAGCCGCCAGGATCGCCGAGGGCCTGGAGGGTCCAGGCAGGTTGTTCCAACAAGAGGGTCATAAGGGCAGCCTCCTGCGCGTGCCGCAAGCCCCCGAGGCCGAGGGTATAGGTGCGATCCAGCCCGAGCTTTTCCAGGGGTTTGAGCGGTTTGCGCGGTTTCCAGGGTCGCCTGTCGCGATCAAGATCTCGCGTCTGCTTGGCGATCTGACGGACGCCAAATTCGGCCTCAAATCGGGCCTCGTAGTCGGCGGCGAAGGTGGCCCGCACGGTTTCGTCCACAATGTCGCCCAAATCCTTGCGCAGGGTTTGCCAGGCCCCCGCGCGATCTTCGGGCGTTTGCGGGAGGGGGGCAAAGTGGGTCTGCCATAAAGCCTCGGACAAGGGCGCGGCGCTGGTCATGAGCGGCGTGAAGGCCCCCAGGCCCCGCGTGGCGACCAGCGAGTCGGGGTCTTCCCCCTCGGGCAGCCAGGCAAATTTCAACGATAGGCCAGGTTTTAGCAACGGCAAGGCCCGATAGACCGCCCGCGTCGCCGCCGCGCGCCCTGCACGATCCCCGTCCAGGGCCAAGATCGGCGCAGGGACCAGCTTCCATAACAGGCGCAACTGGTCTTGGGTAAGGGCGGTGCCCAGCGGCGCAACAACCTGCGCCAACCCCGCTTGCGACAGGGCAAGGACGTCCATATAGCCCTCGGTCACCACAAGCTCGCGGCTATCGAGGGCGGCGCGGCGGGCTTGCGCTAGGCCGTAGAGTTGGCGCCCTTTGGAAAACAGGTCGGTCTCGGGACTGTTGAGGTACTTGGGTTCGCCCTTGCCCAAAATGCGCCCGCCAAAGGCCAAGACATGCCCCTTGCGGTCGGTGATCGGAAACATGAGGCGGTCGCGAAACACTTCGACGGGCTTTGGGCGGTCTTCATAGATGCGCAACAGGCCGAGTTGAACCAGGGCCTCTTGCGAGACGTCTCGCTGCGCCATGGCGTCCACCAGAGCCCCTTGCGGGGCAAAACCCAGGCGGAACTTATGGATGGTCTCGCCCCGAATGCCGCGATTGGACAGATAGGCGCGTGCCGACGCGCCGCTCGGGCCGCGCAGGCTGACCTCAAAGAACTTGGCCACCAGCTCCATGACTTCGCCCAGGGAGTTGCGCGCCTTGGCGCGTTCGACCTCCTCGGGTCGGACCTCGGGCATGGTGAGCCCAGCTTCGTCGGCGAGCGACTTGACCGCCTCCATAAAGGTCAGTCCTTCCGCCTCCATTAAGAAACCAACATGATCGCCGTGCTTGCCGCACCCGAAGCAATGATAGAAGGCCTTTTCGTCGTTGACGAAGAACGACGGGGTTTTTTCCTGATGGAAGGGACAGCAGGCGGTCCATTCCCGTCCCTTGCGCTTGAGGGCAACGCGGCGCCTAACAATATCGCTCAAAGTAAGGCGGTTGCGCACATCATCAAGAAACTCGGGCGGAAAGGCCATGGGGTTGTTTACCCTGCACGCCCGCGCGTGTCAGGCGGGAATTGTCCTCGTCATGGACCCGCTGCGGATTTCAGATTCAGAGTCTTACGGCGCTTCACCAAGACGTATGACGTCCCCCGCTTTTTTAGCGCGGGATTGGCAGGTGATGAAGTGGGTGGCGCGTTGGGCTTGGGACAGAACGTAGTCGCGATGGTCTAGGTCCCCTTTGGTATAGGCCCATTTGCAAACCCCGCACAGTCCGTCGGCGCACTTGATGTCGATTTTGACGCCCGCAGCTTGCAAGGCTTCGGCGGCGGATTGGTCGGCGGTGACCTCAATCGCACGGCCTTGCGGCGTCAGTAAGGTGAAGGGATGGTTCTCGTGTTCGGGCGTTTCAGGAACCGCAAAGTACTCCTGGTGCACCTGGTCTTGGGGCACGCCCGCCGCTAGGGCTGCGGTCTGAACCGCGGTCATGTAGGCGTCGGGGCCGCAGGTGTAGATTTGGTCGCGGGCCTGGGCCTTTGCCAGCAAATCGTTGAGGTCGGCGCGACTGCCTGCGTCGCTGATGTGTTCGACAAGGCGCGGGCGCCAGGGCATTTGTCGCAAAGTTTCGCCAAAACTCAGGCGCGCGCGCGTCGGGACGCTGTAGTGGAGCGCAAAATCTGCGCCGCGTGCATGCAGTTCATGCGCCATGGCGATCAGCGGCGTGACGCCGATGCCGCCGCCGAACAGCCAGTGCTTGCCAAGGGTCTCAGCGAGGGGAAAGTGATTAATGGGCTTGGAGATGAAGACACGCCGCCCGACGGCGAAAATTTTGTGGAGCAGGGCGGACCCGCCGCGACCCTCGGGTTCCTCCAGAACGGCGATTTCGTAACCCTTGCGATCCGCAGGGTTTGAGCAGAGCGAATAGGGCCGTAAAAATTCGGGCGCTACAACCACGTCGATGTGCGCGCCTGCGCGCCAGGTTGGCAACTCTCCGCCCACGGGGTCTTCAAAGCGAATCAAGCGAACGCCAGGGGATAGCAGCTCTATGCGGGTGACAACCACCTGCAAAACGGGCGCGTCCTGATGGTCAAGAGGTTCATGTCTTGGGCCTTCAACGCGGCCCGCCGCCAGCGCCGCGCGATAATCTTCGGGGCTTGCGAGGGCCTTGTAGGCGGCGATGGCCGCCTCCCGATCCATGGGGTAGGGGTAGGGCCAGGGGGGCGGGGCCAAGGGCGCGGGATAAGCCGCGAGGGTCTGATCTTCTGTCTTGAGGCGCAGGTCCCGCTGCAAGTCGCGCGCATTCACGGGGTCTTTGGCAGGGGCGTAGGAACGGTCGGCCTGCATTTCCAAATCCCACCACCATTTCTTGACGGGATTGAGGCCGCCGCGGCCCAAGGCATCGTCCATCCACGCCAGCCAAGGGGCCGCTTGGGGGACGTTCATGGCCATCCAGCGGAACGGTCCCTCCACCATCAGGCCTTCCATATTCCAGGGGCAGGTTTTCATGCAGCGCCCGCACATGGCACCGCCTGGCGTGGTCAGGCGGTAGGTCGTGCACCGCTGACTGTCCGATTTCCAGATCTCGTAGCCGTTGAACATGACCTTGGGACCCGCCGTAATGGCACCCGAGGGGCATTCGCGTGCGCACTTGTTGCAACGCGCGCAGAATTTCTGCAGACCAAAGTCGATGGGCCGATCATGCGCCAGCGGCATGTTGGTGGTCACAACGCCCGATTTAAGGCGCGGGCCTAGGAACGGGTTGAGAATCACCTCGCCAATGCGGCTCACCTCGCCCAAGCCCGCGAGTAGGAGCAGCGGCGGTTGCAAAACTTCCCCGTCCAGGACCGTATGCGCGCGCGCGCGGTAGCCGAGCCGGCGAATTTGCCGCGCGATGACGCCGCCGATCAGCGAAAAGCGCAAGTAGGCACGCATGGATTGGGCGCAGGAAATCCAGTCGTCGCCGCTCGCGCCCTCCATGGTTTCAAACCCCTGATCGACGATCAGGGAAATGGCCTGGTCGTGGTAGGGGTCGATAGGCTCCCCGCGCGCATTGTGCGAATAGTAGGCCCAATCGGGGCACGACGACAGGCCGACGGCATCAGCGCCGAGCCAGTAGGCCGCGGCTTTGATGTTCTCGGCGTTGGTTTGGGGATCGCTGGGGCGCGCATCGCCGTCGGGATCGCCATTTTGGATCAGGACGAAGGCGCCCAGGGCCCGCCGTTGCGCGAATGACGTCGGCGCTTGGCTGACGTAGGCACCGTTTTTGGCGGCCTCTTGCACCTTCGGTCCCAAGTCGCCGAACAGGGCGCGGGCGAACATATCGGTCCGCTTGGGCACGCGCGGCACTTTGGCGTCGTCGATCAGGGTCGTGGGCCGATCGACGCGCGTCAAGGTTTCAAAGGCGTGTTCGCTCAGCACATAGTCGCGTTTGGCGAACGCTGGTGGCACGCGCGGGAAGCGTTGGTCGGGGTCAAGCGGGTGATCTGGTGCCAGCGCAAAGTCGGTGGTGACGACGGCGATGCCGTAACCCAAAGGAAGCAGGGGGCAGATCGCCGCGCCGTCGCGTTCAATCGCCGCGCCCGCCTTGACCGCCAAGCGCGCGAGCGCGACCTCCGACGTGCTTTGGCTGTGCGAGAGGGCGTCGTAGCCGAGAGCGCGCAAGTAATTGGTTAGGACGCAGGCGCACTCGTTGGCGCGCAAAGCCGACCGCTGCGCCTGGGCGTTTTGAATCCAGGCGGTCCCAGGCTCGTCAGGTCGCGGCGGGCGCGGGTGGGCGTAGAGGACGACAAGGGCATGGGTATGGCGGTCGATCTTGGGCGCCTTCACCTCCATCGAGGCTTTGAGGTCGGCCATGATGACGTCGATGCCCGCGGCGAGAGTCGTGGTTTGCTCGGTCTGCAAACGATGCGCGAGGCGATCAATCCCAGGGTTGCGGAACGGGGGTATGAGCCGGTCCGTCGCAGGATCAAAGGCGCATACCGCCATGAGGCTGGCGTCGTTGAAGTAGCCAAAAGCTTTCAAGTGTCGCGCGCGTTCTTCCCCGTCCTCAGGGCAAACGGCAGGGGGGTTCTTTAGGCCAACGCGCACGGCATCGAGCATGGCCATATAGTCGTCCATAGCGGGGATCAGGCTCAGCCGATCCGTGCTAGAGGCAAAATCGAGCGGCGTATCAGGGATCAGGGCGCTGAGGTTGGGCGCAGTTGCCAATCGCCGCAACTGCTCAAGCGGCAAGGGGCCTAAGTGCACGGGCCGTTTGGCGGTTGAATGCCACTTCATGGGCTCAGAGTTCTAAGCCCAGTCTCGTTGGGAGGGGATCGGGACAATAGGCTTCAGCGCCATTTTGGGTGCGGATGTTTCCAGCGTTGATCCGATGTGACCTTCGCTGCGGGAAGCCAGATCGCGCGACTGCGCCTCGCGCAAACCCATTCGAAATATTGAGTTTTGGCCTTAGTTCTGCCATGCGTTCGCCTCCTACAGCAAATTTGGAGGCTGGGTGGAAAAATTCTTGACCGTTCTGGGCTTGCTCGCGCCCTTGCTGATCCTTGTTGCGACGGGGTACGCGGCCCGAGCCCTCGAGTACTTTCCCGCCACCGCTGCCAAGGGTCTCGCGGCCTTCATCACGAAAATCGCGGTTCCCGTCGCGCTGTTTTCCATGATCGCGACGCAGCAGCTCGCGGACATATTGGACGGGCGATTGATCCTCGCCTATTTGCTGGCGACCGCGGGGATCGCCAGCCTAACTTTCATTCTGGGCCGAAAAGCGCTTGGCGCGACCGCGTTACGCGCCATGACCATGGCCTTTGGTGCCTCGACTTCCAACGCTGTCATGATCGGCTTCGCGCTCATGATTGCGGCGCCAGCCTATGGGGCCGCAGGGCCCAAGGCGCTGACGATCTTGTTCTTGGTCCAGTCGTGCTTTTTGATCCCGATCAAACTGGCTCTTTGGCGCGGGTTCGAACGGCGGGAGGAGGGTCTGGCCCTGGCCAAGGTTGGGGGGTTGCTGCTGGAGGCGTTGCGCAATCCCATTATCGCCGCGATCCTGGCAGGTATGGGCGTGGCCTTGGTCCGCTTGCTCTTGCCAGAGAGCTTGACCGCAATGCTCGCCGACGTGGCCGCCAGGCCGTGGCTACAGCCGCTCACGAATGGGACGGCGAACGCGGCGGACTTTCTGGCGCGCACCGCTGTCGGTCTTGCCCTGTTCTTTATGGGCAGTACTTTGGTGGGCGCGCGATTTTGGCCCGCCGACCGACAAGTCCTCGCAACGACCCTCTGCAAGTTGTTTGGCCATCCCCTGCTCATGCTTGTCGCGATGGCCCTTATGGCCCTGGTGGCGGGCGCTGGGTTTGATTGGGCGACGGCGCGGGCTTGCGTTGCCCTGGCGGCGATCCCCATGATTTCGGTCTATCCAGCCGTCGCGGCGGACTATGGCGAGGAAGCCTTTGCCGCCCAAGCCGCTACGCTCACGCTGCTGGTCAGCGCCGTCACTTTAACCCTCGTCCTGTTGCTCACCTTGCCATGATTCTGATGCCCCCATCCATCCAAACCCAAGTCGCCATCGTGGGGGCAGGGCCGTCGGGCTTGCTGCTGTCTCAACTATTGTATCAGGCGGGAATCGACAGCGTGATCTTTGAGCGGACCAGCCGCGCGCGCGTGCTGGCGCGCATCCGCGCTGGCGTGCTGGAACGGGGGACGCGCGACGCGCTGATCGAGGCGGGGTGCGCCGACCGGTTAGATCGCGAGTGCATTCCCCACGACGGCTTGCGCCTCGTGTTCGACGGCGAGGAATTTGAGGTCCCCGTCTTGGACATGACGGGCCATCATGTGCTGGTCTATGGTCAAACCGAGATCACCAAGGACTTGATCGAGGCCTGCGAGGCGCGCGGGCAAGTCATTTATTGGGACCAGCCCGACGCCGCTTTGGCCGACATCGACAGCGCCCGACCCAAAGTCCGCTTGGGCCAGAGCTTGATTGAGGCAGACTTTGTCGCGGGCTGCGATGGTTTTCTCGGGATTAGCCGCAACGCGATCCCAGCGGCGGATCAACGGGCCTTTGAACTGACCTATCCCTTCGGATGGCTTGGGATTTTGGTTGATGAGAAACCCGTGTCGCACAATGTGATTTACGCCAACCACCCTGATGGGTTCGCGCTTGCCTCCATGCGCTCGCCGACGCGGGCGCGGTACTATGTGCAATCGGCCCCAGGCGATACGGTCGCCGACTGGCCCGACGCGCGGTTTTGGGACGCCTTCGAGCGCCGCGTCGGCGGGGCGGCGAAGGACTTGATCAAGGGACCGTCGATTGAAAAATCCATCGCGCCTTTGCGGTCCTTTGTCTGCGAACCCATGCGCTACGGCCGCTTGTTCTTGGCGGGCGACGCGGCCCATATCGTCCCGCCGACGGGGGCCAAAGGCCTCAACTTGGCGGTCGCCGATGTGCGGCGCTTGGCGCGCGCGCTCATCGCCCATACGACGCGGGGCGATGAGACGCCTTTGCAGACCTACAGCGCCGAGGCCTTGGCGCGGGTATGGAAGGTGGAGCGCTTTAGTTGGTTCCTGACCAAACTCATGCACCAATTTCCCGAGGCGTCGGACTTTGAGAAGCGGATGCAGCGCGCAGAGTTCGACTATATTCGCGGGTCGGAAGCGGCGCAGAAAACCATCGCCGAAAACTACGTGGGATTGGACTTTTAGACGATGGATCACTTGCTCCTCGCCTTGCTGGTTTCGCTCATCGGCGCTGAGTTGATCAAAGGGTTGAGCGCCAACGGCACGCCGCCTGTCCTGCAGTCGTTCCGTTGGCAGATGGACTTAGCTTACTTTATGTGGCGCGGCATAGGCTGGATGCGTGCGGTTTTGGGCGCGGCCATCGTGGTGGTTCTAGCCCTAAATTTGAGCGGGCTGATGGTCGCCCTTGCGCTGTTTCTGGGGTCTGTTTGGGGCGGGGTCTATTGGCTGTTCAACCACTACTGGGTGGGGCGGGTGAAGTTCCAGCCGATCAGTCAAATGGTATTCAAGACGGCGGCGGAGAGCGCCATCGCCGAAGATACGCAGGTTCTGGGGGTCGATCTCGACGGCGTGCAAAAGGCCTACCCCGTGCCCATGCTGTTTTACCACCATCAGATGCGCGATACGGTCGGCCAGCAGGCAATTTGGGCCACCTACTGCGGCCTATGCCGTAGCGGCCGGATTTACGATGCGCAGGTGGCAGGCCAGGCCCTGACGTTCGGCCTGATCGGCGCGATCACCTACAACGCTGTGTTTCAGGACCATGCGACGGGCAGTTGGTGGCGGCAAGAGACGGGCGAGGCGGCCAAGGGACCTTTGGCGGCGACGCAGCTGCGGGACTTTTGGGTCGAACAGATGAGCCTCAAGCACTGGCTGAGCAAACACCCAGGCAGTCTCATTTTGCAGGAAGATCCCAAATTCGTGGGCAAGTATAGGTTCTTGACCAAGCTATTGGCCTACGAAGCCAGCCTGCCTGGATGGCATCGCCAGGAAACGCCGCCGCTGGTTCTCGGCCTTGAAATTGCGGGGCATGCGCGGGCCTACGACTTCGACCAGTTGAAACGCCGCCGCCTGGTCAACGATCAGGTCGGCGATACGGCCCTCCTGATCCTGAGCGACGGCGAGGCCAGCGGGTTTGCCTACGCGCGCGATACCCACGAATTCGAGATGCAGGACGGGACCTTCATTGATCAGGAAACGGGGTCAACTTGGAACGTCTTGGGGCGTTGCACGGCGGGGACGCTCGCGGGGCAGGCCTTGACCCCCGTGCGCTCTTACCAGCAATTCTTGCGCGCCTGGATCGAATTTCACCCCCACACCACTTTCTACGAGTTCTGATATGACCGTCCATCCCGACTTGCGTGCCCACGCCGACCGTTTTCAGCCCGAAATTTGGCAATCGGGCGAACGGGTCTATACGGCCTTTGGCTACAACATTGCGTCGGTTTCCATGATCGAAGGGGACGAGGGGCTGATCTTGATCGATACCGCCGCGCAGGAGGTCAATGCGGGCGAGATTTGGGCCGCCTTCCAGAAAATCAGCACCAAGCCGATCAAGGCGATCATTTACACCCACTTCCACAACGACCATGTCAATGGGGTCGGCGGGTTTGTAACGCCCGAGCAGGTGGCCGCTGAGGGCATTCAGATTTACGCCCACGCCGAACTGATGCGCTTCATCGCCGGGATCGCGGGCTATTTGGCCCCGCTGATGGGCCGCCGTGCCTCTTACCAATTCGGCGCGGCCTTGCCCCGCGATGCGACGGGGTTTGTCCACGCGGGCCTGGGCCTGCCGCACAACCCTGGCCCGCGATCCTTTATTGCGCCGACCCACACGGTGCGGGAACGGACGGCGCTGCGCGTGTGCGGGGTGGATTTGGAGTTGGTGCCCCTGCCAGGAGAAAGCGACGATCATCTGGGCGTCTGGTTGCCGCACGATAAGGTGCTTTTGACTGGCGATACCATCCAGGGGGAGTGCTTGCCCAACGTCTATACCTTGCGCGGCACGCCGTACCGTGACCCCATGCAGTGGGTCCGAACCCTCGATCGTGTCCGCGATGATTTCGACGCGCAGATTGTGATCCCGCACCATGGTCGGCGCTTGGTTGGTCGGGCGCAAATTGAGGAGGTGGTGACCGCCTACCGCGACGCCATCCAGTTCATTCACGATCAAACCATTCGGGGGATGAACAAGGGCCTGGCCCCCGCCGACATCGCCCGCGACCTGCGTTTGCCGCCGCATCTGGCCGAGCATCCTTGGTTGGGCGAATTCTACGGCTCGATCAAGCATATCGTCCCCGCCATCGCGGCGGGCACCGTCGGCTGGTTCTACGGCGATCCCGTTGCGCTCGACCCCCTGCCGACGCAGGATCGCGCCACGCGTCACCTGACCCTCATGGGCGGGGCGGCTAAGGTCGCCGAGGAAACCGAAGGGGCGCTTGCGGCCCAAGATTGGCAGTGGGCGCTGGAACTTGCGGGCTATTTGGTCAGCGCCGACCCGAACTCCACCCACAAGGCCCTGAAGGCACGCGCTTTGCGTCACTGGGGATGGGCGCAGTCGAATCCCACCTGGCGCAATTGGGCGCTGACAGCAGCCCTGGAGCTCGACCCACCCAAGGGCACGCAGCCGCAGTACGCCATGGCCCCGCCGGGCGTGGTCCGCGCGTTTCCCCCCGCGCTCATGCTGCGGACCATGACCGTGCGGCTCAAGGCAGAAGAAACGCAGAACATGCATTTGAAAGTTGGCTTTCGCATCCCCGAGATCAAGGCCAGCTATGCTTTGGAAATTCGGCGCGGGGTTTGCCAATTCCACGAAGTGGCGGGCCGCTGTGATGCCTATCTAACAGTGCCGCGCCAGTTTTTCATCGATTTGGCGTTGCGCAAAACAAGCTGGAGCAAGGCCCTCGCCGATGGCACCCTCGCGCAGGAGGGCGATCTGCAAAACTTCTTCAGCTATTTCGAAGCGCCGAGCAAGCCAGGCGAGATTAACTTTGTTCTGAAGTAAGACCGAAGGTTGCGGCCTTGGTAGCGGCGCTGATGCCGCCGTCGATGACGACATCGCTCCCCTTAATCCAGGCGCTCGCCTTGCTCGCCAAAAACAGAATCAAATCGGCCACTTCGTGCGCTTCGGACGCGCGCCCGACTTTGGCGAGGTTCTCGGCGACTTTGGGGCCAAAGGCGGTTTTGAAATCGTCAATGATCCCCGTATTGACCGCCGCAGGGCTCACGGTGTTCATGGCAAGGCCGCGCGGCAATCCCAGGGCGGTTTGCTGGATGGTCCAGGCGATCACCGCCTCTTTGGTTAAGGCGTAGGCCCGCGCAGGCGGGAGGGCGAGGGCAGCGTGAATGTCCGCGCCCGAAGCGTCGTGATCCATGGCGAGCAAAGCCTGAACTTGTGCGAGATTCTGCGACCAGGCCGCGCCAGCCAAGGACGCCACCGAGACGATTCGGCCCTCGTCGTGGATTTGATCCAACAGACCAAGGGTCAAATGCCTAACGGCCTGGAAATTGACCGCGTACAGCAGCGCCTCATTGCCCGCGCGTGGGGGCAAGCCTGCGACATTTAGGAGGACGTGGAGGGGTTCGTTCAAGGCGTCCAGAACCGCCGCAACGCCCGCGCGGCTGCTCAAGTCGCCTTCGATGAAGGTCAGGCCTGGCAAGTCGCAGGGATTGCGGTCGATGACGGTGACATGGGCCCCGAGGGCTTGCAGTTTCCGCGCGCACTCATATCCAATGCCCGCGCTGCCGCCCGTCAGCACAACCTTCTTGTTGTCAAAACGCATAGGCTCGAACCGATAGGAAGGGGCAGCTCAAACCGCCCCTTCGCCAAGCTTACTGCGCGCCAACCTCTTGGTAGTAGCGGGCGGCACCAGGATGGTAGGTGATCCCGCCCTGACCGCCTGCAGCGAAGTCGATGTCGAGCGCCGACGCCCAGGGGGCGGTCGAAGTAACGCTATCGAGGTTTTCCCAGAACGCCTTGGTCATGGCATAGACCGTGTCGTCGGCGACATCGGCATTGACCGCGATGCCGACCGCTGTATTCCAGGACCGCGTTGCCGCCTCATTGGTTTGGCCGTCGTACATGCCAGCAGCAATGTCATCGCGGAAGCGGAACTTGCCGAGGAATTTATCAACCGCTTCACCAGAATCATCTTCAGGTCCGACAAAGCGAATGTCTTCGGTTTCGCTGAGCTGCAAGAAGGGGCCGCAAGGGTCGATGCAGCCGCCCACGTACATGTCGATGGTGCCGTCCATGAAGGCCTGGAAGCCCGTGACCCAGTTGCCGTCAAAGGCCTCGTAGTCGCCCGCGTTGGCGTCCAGGCCCGTCGTTGCTTTGATCCAGCCGTAGGCACCGTTCCAGGCGCCGCCACCGGTGGGACCCAAGAACACGGTCGCCCCTTCCAAGTCATCCAGCATTTGGATGTCGGAGTCATCGCGAACGGTAAAGTGGTAGGCCCCGTAGGGGTACCACATGAGCAGTTGGACATTCTCCGACAGGGCAGGGGCCTCGGGCTGGTTGGCGTACATGCGCGCGCCCTGGTTCATGAGCGTCCAAACGACGGGCGAGGTCATGGACATTTCCACCTCTCCGCGCCCAACTTCCATCATATGGGCGGTCGCCGCGCCGCCAGCGGCGACTTCGATGGTCAGGTCATCGACGTTGGACGAGACGATATTGGCGAAGGTCGCCATGACAACTGCGGGCGGCAAGTTGGCGGGCAGGGTTTTCATTTGCAAGGTTTCGGCGGACGTGTTCGTGGCCGTTACTAGGGCAAAGCCCGCTAAGGCGGTGGCGGTTTTTAGAGTGGTGCGCATCAGATTCCTCCCTTAACGCAGGTTGATGTCAGGGCGTGCCCGACGGGTGAAGTCTGGCGGTTCCCCGTCCAGAAAGCGGTGCCCAATGATGAGCGCGGCGGCAAGCCCCAAGGCGGGAAGGGCCACGCTAAAATTGGGCATAAGTAGGCCAAAGCCCACCAGAATGCGGCCAAGACGCTCCCAAAGGGCGAGCCTATTTTGCTCAAACCCAATCAGCGCTGAGGTCAGGAGCCATAAACTGACGCTAAGGGCCAGCGTGATCCAGCCAAAATCGGCCCAAGTGATCGTTTCCATGTCAATGAGGTTGCGGTGGCGCACGGTTTTGCCGCCGAACCATTCGAACAGGGTCAGCAGTTTGTAAATGAGGGCAGGGTGGAAGGCGAACACGAAGGGAATGATAAAGCCCGCAACCGCCAGGCGCGAGGCTTGGAAGCCCGTTCGGATCGGACTGGCCCCAGCGATGGGGGCGGCAGCAAAGGCGGCCAAGGCCACGGGCGGCGTCACCGTGGACATGACGGCGAAGAAGACAACGAACAAATGCAGGCTGAGCGTGGGCAAGTCCCCCGCCTCGATCCCCGAGGCCAGGGCGATGACGATGATGAAGTAGGTCGCGCCTGGCGGCAGGCCCATACCCAAGACGATGGCGCCCAAGGCGACCACGATCAGGATGATCAGCAGCGGCGCCGAGCCCGCCGTTTCGGCGATGAACCGCGCGAGCGAGTTGGAAAACCCCGACCCGTTCAAAAACTGAATAATGACGCCGATCATGGCGACGATGATCATGATGGTGGCGGCCATGCGCCCCGCCGACACGAAGGCCTCATAAATACGCGCCCAAGATCGAAATTGCGGAAACAAGACAAGCGAGCAGACGAGTGCGGCGACAAACCCCCAGAACCCCGCCAAAGGGATGCTGGGCTGGGTAAGCAAGAAATAGGTCAGGACCGTGAGGGGAATGACAAAGACCAGGGTTTGTCCCCATTCGCGACGCGTCAACCGCTCAATCTGCGCGGCGGGAACACCGCCCGTTCCCGTTTTTCGCGCCTCAAAATAGACCGTCAAGAACACGCCGAGGTAGTAGAACAGCGCGGGCATGATCGCCGCGACCAAAATGTAGGAATAGGGGACACTGGTTTCGGCGGCCACAAAGAAGGCGACCACGCCCATGACAGGCGGCACCACCTGCCCGCCCGTTGACGCCGCCGCCTCAACCGCGCCCGCGAAGGATGGCTTGAAGCCCGCGCGCTTGATCACGGGAATGGTCATGACCCCCGTGGTCACGACGTTGGAAATCGCGGCGCCTGACAAGGTCCCGAACATGGCCGAGGACGCGACGGCGGCATGGGCCGCGCCCCCGACAAATCGGCCCGTCAGGCGATTGGCGACCTTCATCAGCAACGACCCCGCGCCCGAGGCCATGAGGACCGAGCCAAAGACGATAAAGATCAGCACGTTGCGCGAAACCGTTTGCAGCGGGGTGCCAAATATGCCCCCCGTATTGACCCAAGCATCGTTGGCCAAGGTGGTTAAGTTCTGCATCAGCGACTTGTCTGAAGCGCCGCCGAACAAAGGAATCGCATCGGGTACCCAACCGCGAAATAGAAAGTACAGGAACCAAAATAGGGCGAAGGCCACGATAAAGCCGCCGAAGTTGCGGAAGGTAAAAATAAAGATCAGCAACAAGGCCAGGGGCAGCAAGATGAGGTCGAGCGCGTCAGCCTCATGGATCAAGCCAGAATCGCGGGTATAAAACTCCCAAATCCACGCGCCGAAAACGACCAGACTGGCCGCGGCCATGACTTGGTTCAGGGTTCGGATGCGCCCCGTGTCTCCGCGCCCCAGCGCGACGATCAGCAGCGAGACCAGGATCGGAACGCCATAAAGCAGCCCCGTTTTAGAGAAAACGTAGGTCTTGAGACCTTGCAGCAGCGGCCCGAGGAAGGTTTCTTTGCGCGCCGCGCGCTTGTTTCGGCTGCTGAGGTCCTCGTACCCCGTCGTCAGTGTTTCGACGAGCCAGTCGGACAAGGTTTGCAGCGGCCCTTGCATGGTAAAGAACACGACGAACAGCACGAAGGCGACGGCCAGCGCATCCGCCGTGCGCTGCATCCAATCAGAATCTCGCGCGGTCACCCCCTGGTGTCCTCCTGCGCTATGGGCAAGAACCCGATGGGCGCGGAAATGCAGTGCGACTCGGTAAAGTTCACCACGCCTTCGAACCCCATGTTGCGGCCAATGCCCGACTGCTTGAAGCCGCCGAACGGCCCCTGACCATCCTGCACCGTTGGGCCGTGGCCGTTCAAATAGGTGTAGCCCGCCTCAATCTGCCGCGCGGCCGCCACGGCGCGCTTGGGGTCTTGGGTCCAAACCGAGGAGCAAAGGCCGAACTCGCTGTCATTCGCGGCGACAATAGCCTCGGCGTCGTTCTGGAATTTGAGGATCGGCAAGGCAGGGCCGAACTGCTCCTCCCGCACCACCGCCAGGCTTGGGTCGGCGTCATAGACCAGGGTCGGTTTTTGGAAGTAGCCGCCACCAGTGTAGAGCCCTGGGTCGGGCACCTGGCCGCATTCTTTGACGTCGGCGCCCTTGGCGCGCGCTTCGGCGATCATATGGGTCACGATGCGCAGTTGCTTGGCGTTGTTCACGGGGCCCATGGTGGTGTCGGGGTTGAGACCATCGCCGACCACCGCCCGCTCGCACGCTGCCGTCAGACCATCGACCAGATCGTCGTAACGGCTGGCGTGGACATAGAGCCGCTTGATCGCCATGCAAATTTGCCCCGAGGATCCAAAGGCCCCCCAGTAGAGGCGGTCGAAGGCCGCGTCGTCCAACTCGGCATCGTCGAGCACCAGCGCCGCATCGTTTCCGCCCAACTCCAAGGTCACGGGCGTCACATTGGCCGCCGCGACCCGCATCACATGCTTGCCGATCGGGACCGACCCCGTGAAGTTGACCGCGCGCACCAAAGGGTGCCCCGTCAAGGCATCGCCGATTTCGTGGCTGGAACCCGTGACCACATTGACGACCCCAGGGGGCAGCAGTTTGGCGATGATTTGCAGGGTCTTTACCGGTGCCAGGGCGGCATTTTCGGCGGGCTTGATGACCACCGTATTGCCCGCCACCAGCGCCTGCGGCAGCTTGGCGCCCAAGATCGCCAGCGGCCAGTTCCAGGGCACGATCAGCGCCGCAACGCCGCGCGGTTGACGGGTGATCAGGGTGTTGAGTTGCGGGCCATAGGGCGTGGGGCCAAGGCGGGTGTCTTGAGCTAGGCGGTCGCCGTAGTCCGCGACTTGCAAGAACCGCCCCCCGAGGCGGCTGATCTCCATGTGGGTTTCGCGGGCGATTTTACCATGTTCGCGCGTAAAGAGGCGCGCGCGCGCCGCGACGTCGGCCCCATCGCCCGTTAACGCCTTGGCAACTAAACGCAAGCGTTCGGCGCGTTCGGCGAACCCCAGCGCCGCCCAGGCGGGGAAGGAGGCATGGGCGGCCTGCACCGCCGCCTCGACATCGGCGACCGAGGCAGCGGCGGCATGGCCGACCAACTCGCGTGGCCGCGCGGGGTTGTAGAGGTCATAGTTGCGTCCGCCCGTTGCGGGGCGGGAATCGCCGTCGATGAACAGGCCAGTTGTGACGATGGCGTCCATTCTAAAGCCCTTTCTTCGACGTGGTCCGCATTGCACGACGACGCAATCTGGCACAACATCCCAAAACGAGGTCACCAAGTTCGAGGACTCTGGGCCTAGGCATAGGCGAGGCCCGTCATCAACTTGCGCGCCGTGCGGATGCTGGCGATTTGAGACACATGGCCTTTGGCATCAAACTTGAGCCCGATGGGCAAAGCACCGCTAGGATGCTCGATGTCTGCGATCCCGTCGCGCAGGTTGGCGCGGTCGGCCAGGCCCTCGGTCACGGCGCCTGGCACAAAGCAAGCGGTGGCGGCGGTGCCCGCCTGAAACAGCCCGATAGTGGGGTGGCAGCGGTGCGGGATGAAGGTGCGGGTATGGATCAGCCCGCCGTGGCGCGGCGGCGACACCAGCATCATCTTAGGAACGGAGGCGGCCTGTACGTCGCCCAGGTTCATGCGCGGTCCCGCCGCGAGGCGCAGCGTTTCCAACCGCCGCCGCAATCCTTGGTTGGCCTCCAAGGCTTCGGGCGGCTCGGTTCCCACAAGGCCCAGGTCCTCGGCCCGCGCCAAAACGCAAGGCATGCCTTGGTCGATCAGGGTGACGTCGAGGCCCTCGATCCGATCCCTAGGTTGTCCCGTCGGCAGTAAGGCCCCGCAGCTTGACCCCGCCGTTCCTTCGAAGGTCAGGGGGATCGGCGCGGCGGTCCCTGGCACGCCGTCGATGGCCGTTTCGCCCGCATAGACCACTTGGTCGCCGTCCATCTGAATTCGCGTTTCGGCGATTTGGCCCGAGTTGACTTGGTGAATACGGATCGGCCCGTCGCCGCTGACGAGGCCTTGCTCAATCGCAAAGGGCGCGACTCCCGCCAGAATGTTGCCGCAGTTTTGCTGCGCCGAGACCCGCGCCTGATCGACAAAAACCTGCAAAAATAGATAGTCGATATGGGCGTCGGGGCGTGGGGATTTGGCCACAAGCGCCACCTTAGAGGTCACGGGTTGGCCGCCGCCGAGACCGTCGATTTGCTGGGCATCGGGGGACCCGAGCAGGCGCAGCAGCAGGGTGTCGCGCGCCGCAGGGTCGGTTGGGACATGATCTTGGAGGAGGTAGAGCCCCTTGGACGTGCCTCCCCGCATCCAAGTAGCGGCCAAGGCGACCATGGGCTAGACGTACCTAAGCCCTTTGGCGGCGAGGCGTTCGCGCATAGCGTAGATATCGAGCCCCAATTCGCCCGCCGCAAACCGTGCGCGCTTGGCCTCTTCCTGTTCCGTGCGCGCGCGCGCCTGCTTAAGGGTTGTCGCGGCGGCGTCGCGGCGCACAACGCAGACGCCGTCATCGTCGGCCACCATGACGTCGCCAGGATGGATGATCTGCCCGCCGCAGACAATCGGTACGTTCACATCGCCCAGGGTTTCTTTGACCGTGCCTTGGGCGCTGACCGCTTTGGACCAAACGGGAAAGCCCAGGCGCTCTAGATCGGCGGTGTCGCGCACCCCTGCCTCGATCACCAGCCCGCGCACGCCGCGCGCCATGAGCGAGGTGGCGAGCAAATCGCCGAAGTACCCTGCGTCCGAAGAGGCGGTGGGGGCAACGACCAGCAGATCGCCCGCCTGGCACTGCTCGACCGCCACGTGGATCATCCAATTGTCGCACGGGGGGATCGAAACCGTCACTGCCGTGCCCGCGACCCGCGCGCCTTTCAGGCGCGGGCGCATATGGCTGGCCAGGCATCCGACGCGCCCGCCCGCCTCGTGCACCGTCGCCACGCCCAGCGCGGCGAGCCCATCCACGACCTCTAGGGGCGTGCGCTCGATCCGCTGAACGACGCGGCCTGTCATGCCAGCTCATCGACGGTTGTAGGGAATACCGCTTGGAACCCTTCGGCGTGCGTCGCCTTGCGCCCGCCCGCTTGGCCGCCCGAGTTGCGACGGAAGTGGTTGCCGCGATTTTCGGCGACATTGGTATAGAAGTCCCACAGGTGCTCCTGACCTTCCATGCACTCGATGGCGGCGCGTTTCTGCTCCCAGACGTTGGAGATGTCCAAAAACACGTTGGGTTTCCAGCCCATCTGTTCGGTTTGATGGGGCTCAAACAAATAGAGCTGCGGCGCGCCCAAGACCTGTTCCCCAGGCTTGTGCCCCCAGGCCTGGGCGATCATGCGCGTTTCCAGCGCGACCGATGTCGTGTACATATGGTCGGTGTTGTAGGGATCGTAGGCCGAATGGCTCATCATAAATTTGGGCTGTACGGCGCGGATCACATCGACCAAGCGATACTTGTCGTCTTGGGTAAGGGCGAGGGGATAGTCGCCCAAGTCGAAGAACTGCAAGTCGTGGACGCCGAGATGCTCGGCCGCCCGTTCGGCCTCACGCGCGCGGGCGGCTTTGACCCGCGCCAGCGTCATGCCCTCTTGCTTCCAGAGTTTGGCGCTTTCGCCGCGCTCGCCAAATGACAGGCAGACAACGGTGACTTGGTAGCCGAGGGCGGCGTGCTGGGCGATGGCGCCGCCTGCGCGCCAAACAAAGTCAGCAGCATGGGCGGAGATGACGAGGGCGGTTTTGGTTTCGCTCATGCCCCAGACACTCCCATTTGTTGTTCGATGCGGTCCATGACCTCCATGGTCGGCAGAATTTGTTCAAACGACCCGTTGGGGGGGCGCCCCTCGGCAATGGCGCTGACGAATTCGCGATCGATCAACTCGATCCCGTTCATGGAAACATCAACTTGGGACAGGTCGATGGGCTCCTCCTTGCCGTTCACCAAATCGTCGTAGCGGGCGATGTAGGTGCCGTGATCGCAAATATAGCGGAAATAGGTGCCGAGCGGGCCGTCGTTGTTGAACGACAGGGATAGGGTGCAGAGCTTACCGCTCGGGGTTTTCATGCCGATGCTCATGTCCATAGCGATGCCGAGCTCGGGGTGCCGAGGTCCCTGTAGCCCAAACACGTCGCTGATCGGTTCGCCCGTTTGGTACATGAACAGATCGATGGTATGGGCGCTATGGTGCCACAGCAAATGGTCGGTCCAGGTACGCGGCTTGCCCAGAGCGTTCATGTTGGTGCGGCGGAAGAAATAGGTTTGCACGTCCATCTGCTGGATCGCCAGCTCCCCCGCGATAATCTTCTTGTGCACGTATTGGTGCGAGGGATTAAAGCGGCGCACGTGGCCGCACATGCCGACGAGACCCGAGGCAGCGTGGGCGTCAACAACCCGTCGCGAGTCCTCAAGGCTTTCGGCCATGGGAATTTCGCACAGTACATGCTTGCCCGCCGCGAGGCAGGCCAAGGTCTGGGCGGCGTGCAGGGGCGTCGGGGTCGCCAGCACCACCGCGTCGATATCATCGCGTACCAGCGCCGCCTCCAGACTGTCTTCGGCACTGGCAACACCCGCTTGCTTGGCAAGATCGGCGACGCCGTCCTCAGGCGCGCCGACGAGGCAACGAAGGTCGGCTTGTTCGATGGCTTGGAGGGCCTCCAGATGTTTGCGGCCAAAGGCCCCTGCGGCACCAGCTAGGGCAAGTCGGATCATCAGTTCTGCTCCTCAAAACATATGAGGCCCGCCGCTGTATTGGACATGGGCACATGGTAAGATCGATAGACTTCGCGGGGATTGTTCATGGCCCCGCGCATAATCAGCCACATGATCAACTCAATGCCTTCGGACCCTGCGTCGCGCAAGTAGTCTATGTGGGGAATCGCCGCCAGGCTTTCGGGGTCGGGGGCGAGCTTGTCGAGGAATTGGGTATCGAATTCGGTGTTGATCAGGCCCGCGCGTTCGCCCTGCAACTGGTGGCTCATGCCGCCCGTGCCCCAAATGGCGACGGTTTCTTCGCCCGCGTAGCTGTCGATGGCGCGGCGAATTTCCTTTCCCAAGGCAAAGCAGCGCGAGCCCTTGGGTTGGGGATACTTGATGACGTTGACGCACAGCGGGATGACTTTGCAGGGCCAGGCGTCGGGGGTGCCGCACATGGTGGTCAGCGGCACCGTAAAGCCATGATCGACGGTCATTTCGTTGGCCAAGGCCATATCAAAATCATTCAGAATCAAATGTTCCAACATATGTTCGGCCAACTCGGGATTGCCGACGCCCGTGGGCACTTGGCGCGGGCCGTAGCCTTCATCGTGCGGCACGAATTCATCGCCGACCCCCAAAACAAAGGTGTTGACCAGTTCAACGTCGAAGGCCGAGGCATGATCGTTATAGACGATGATCACCGTGTCGGGTTGGGTCTTCGCCATCCAGTCGCGGGCGGGCTGGAAACCGTCGAACAGGGGCTTGAAGTAGGGTTCTTCGGTTCGCTTGTTGTCGGACGCGGCGCCGATCAAGGGGATGTGGGACATGGCGGCCCCAGCGATGAGTTTAGCCATGGGCGTTCTCCAGTTTGGAGCGGTTGCCGTCCAGCGACCGCCCGCCGTCCAACATCATTTGCCGAAAGTCATCGACGGTCATCTGCGACATGAGGCCGCCGACGTGCTGCATACTGAGACCGTCAAAAATCGCCAGCTTGAACGTATAGTAAATATTGCCGCCGATTTGCAGCATGCCGAGCCAGTCGCGGTCTTCGATCTTTTGCCGCTGTTCGGGTGAGAGATCGAACCGATCGAGATAGGCGCTCGGGTCCGCCCGAAACGCGTCGCGGTTGGCTTCGATGTCGAGCGATTTGCAGAACTTGTTCAACTTGTAGCCCTGGCGGCAGGCCTTGGTCGTAAAAACGTAGGTGCCAGGAATATCGTCGAGCGCGGGATCAGACGCCATACCTTGAAGTCCTCCAATAGAGAGTCATGGGGTTATCGACCAGCAGCTTGCGCTGCAGGGTCTGGGTGGGGGCGATTTGGGGGATCAGATCGACCAACACCCCCTCGTCGGGCTGGTGCGATTTCATATTCGGGTGCGGCCAATCGGTGCCCCACAGCACGCGGTCGGGGAAACTTGCCACCAGATCGGCGGCGAAGGGTACGACGTCGGTGTAGGGTGGGCCTGCCGCCGTCAACCGCTCGGGGCAACTGACCTTGATCCAAAACTTCGGGTCTTCCAACAAGCGTTTGATGCGTCCAAAATCGGGATGGGTCAGCGGTTGCCTCACGTCGGGGCGGCCCATGTGGTCGATGACGACGCTAAGGGGAATGGCGTGCAACAAGTCCTCGATCTCGGGCAGTTCCGCGGCTTCAAAATAGACCACGATATGCCAACCCAGGGGCCGAACCTTGTCGATGATGGTCCAGTAGTCGGCGCGCGGTTTGGAATCGACCAAGCGCTTCAGAAAGTTAAACCGGACCGCGCGCACGCCCGCGGTGTGCATATCGGCCAGCTCGGTTTCCGTCACCTCGGGCGTCACAAAGGCGACCCCACGCGCCAGCGCGCCCGCCGACTGCAAGGCATCGACCAAGGCGCGATTGTCGGGGCCGTGGCACGAGGCTTGGACGATCACATTGCGCGCAAACCCCAGGTGATCGCGCAGGGCAAACAAGCGTTCCTTGCCCGCATCGCACGGGGTATATTTGCGCGCAGGGTGGTAGGGGAAACGCTCGCCAGGGCCGAACACATGGCAATGCGCGTCGACGGCGCCAGCGGGCGGTACAAAGCGCGGCGCGCTCGGGTTGGGGTGGAAGGGCAGGTAGTCCGCGTCCATCACAAAGCTGCTCATGCCGACGCCCGCAACTCGACGACAGTTTCCCGCGTACGTGGCTCATCTGCAAACCCCTGCGCAGACATGGCCAAAACCGCGTCCAAACGGTCGAGGTACGCGAGTAACTGCTCAAACTCCTGATCGTCAAAGGCCGCACGTAAGGCCTCGAGCCGCGCATCGGTCCCGCGCCGCGATGCCGCAACTTTGCGCGCGCCTGCGGGGGTCAAAGTAATGATCGACTGCCGCCGATCCTCAGGGCTCGGCTGTTGATCAATCCAGCCCTTGCCGAGCAAAGCGGGCAGGGCGCGCGACACGTTGGACCGATCCGTGCCGAGCAAATCCGCAATTCCCTGCACATTCTGCGCGCCCGCCTGCGTCAGGCGCAACAGAATTCGAAACTGCACAACGCTCAAGTCCGATTCCCGCGCCAACAAAGCTTGGGTCTGATTGTGCAAAGCGTTGCCCAGGCGAAACAGCCGATTGACCAAGTTGGCCCGAAGCCAAGCGCGCTGCTGCACGACCGACCCCTTGAGCCTCCCGACGCCGAACTTAGATGACATGTCACAGGGTTTAGTTCTAAATCCATGACATGTCAAGTAAAGCGAGGCGATGTCTGAAACATCAGAACTCACTATCCTTCTTAGGCTCCAGGTAGTGTCACCTCCATCATCTCAAAGTCTCGGGAGCAGTTGCTGAATCCTGTCGCTAGCCCTGGCGGCACGACAAAGGCATCGCCCGCCTCGAGCTGATGCGCAGGGTGGCCATCTGCCGTCAGGCTGGCCTGTCCCACCAACACAAAGAAGAAGTTGATGTCGGCCTGATGCACAAGCCGCGTCGGCGCACCGCCGTCGAAGCGCGCGACTTTGATACTGGCCACCCCGCGCGTCCCCGCAGCGATGCCCGTATCGCGACAAGAAAACCCCGCGGCGCGATACGGCTGCCAGACGGCCTGAGAGAGTTGATGGTGAACGAACCTTTGCCCCTGCCACTCGCGCGCGGGGTCGCCCCTCCCGTTGGGCAAGGTCATGTCGTGATCAATCGTCGTCACATGCTCGGCGGGGACGCCGATTTCGATGACTTCGATGTCGGGGGAGGCATGGCAGACGCGGTGACGGATTTCAGGCGGCTGGGTCACGCAGTCACCTGCGGTCAGTCGCAGCATCTCGCCCTGATCTTCGTAGAGGACATCGACCCAGCCCCGATAGCAATAGATCAACTGAAACCCGACCCTATGGTAATGCACCATGTCGGGGACAGGACCGCCATCGGGAATACGGATATGGCTGGCGATGATCGAACCACCCAGGCGTGAGGGGATCAAATCGCGGTAGTGCATTCCCGCGCGCCCAATGATCCAGGGCGCTTCGTCGCGCAATCGGCGCACGGCGAATTCGTGCTGGGTAGCTGGTTGTACCAAGGGTGGCCTTAAGGGCGCGAAGCGAATGCGCGTTCCATTCGGCGCGGTCAGGTCAGCGCCGTCCTTGGAAAACTGGTCGGGGGTGTCCGTCAAGATTTGCAGACAAGGGGGCGGCCCTTCCGTCGCTCGATCCAAGTGCAATCGAAATCCATGACCCGAGAGGCTGGCGTTGGCGGGGTCGTCGGCAGGAAAAATGCACTCCAGTCGCATCCCGAGCGTCTTGGTGAAAAACGCCAGGTCTTGATTCAGATCCTGCGTTGGGAGGAGGAGTTCGATCTTGCTGTTCTCCTTGACCATCAGCAACGCCTTTCACCCACTTGGCGAGACACGACCCAAAACGATCATAAAAAATCAGTTCTTATGGCCCTTGCCATCAGTCTCTAAAATCGGGTTCTTCCTGATCCAAAATCTCGCACAGGGCGTCGAAATGGACCTGCCAAGGCTCGTTGGGGTAGGTTTCCCATTCCTGGGCGGTACTTTCGGCGATGTTGGCCGACATGAGGTTGAGCGGCAGACCCGTGGCGGCGGCACGCAGGTAGAGGGCGCAAGCGCGTTCGAAGTAGTAGAGCTCGTCGAAGGCGCGGGCGACGCTTTCCGCAACGGCGCTGACGCCGTGGTTGCCCATCAAAAAGATGCGGTGCGGGCCCAGGGCGCGGGCCAAGCGGTCGCCTTCGTCGTCAAACCCCATGCCGCCAAAGCCATCATCGTAGGCGACGCGGTTGAAGAAGCGGGCGGTCATTTGATCGATTGGCGGCAACTGCGGGTCCTTCAGGCACGCCAGCGTTGTCGCATAGTCCGCATGGACATGGAGGCATGCCCGCGCGCGCGGGCTGTGGCGGTGCAGGGCGCTGTGGATGCCCCAAGCGGTAGGGTCGGGGACGCGATCCTGGGCGAAGGTCGCCGCCTTGTCGTCGGCGTCGCAGAGAATCAGATCCGATGCCTTAATGCGGCTAAAGTGGAGGCCGCTGGGGTTGATGAGGAAGCGCTTGCCATCGTCGGAGACCGCCAGCGAGAAGTGGTTGGCGACAGCCTCGTGCCAATTGTTGCGCGCCGCCAAGCGAAACGCGGCGGCGAGCGCCTGACGTTCGGCTATGAACTCTAAGTCAGCTCTAAGGTGTGCCATGTCGAAATGCCCTCCTGAACCACGGCGGGGTCGTAGGCCGTGCGGGCAAAAACCGCCTCGACCAGGGGTTGAAAATAGGCGAGGTCCTTGGACGGGTAGGCGGGATCAAAACTCGACTGGTCCCAGCGTTCGCAGAATTGAACGCACGCCTGGTAATGCGGGTGGGTCCTGAACTTGTCGCGCTCGTTCTTGTCCCCGCCGAAGTGTTCGAAGTAGTAGTAGCCTTGAAACAGACCGTGGTGTTCGACCACCCAAGCGCATTCCTCGCGCACAAAGGGCCGCAGAATTTCCGCAGCAAATCGATCGTGGTTCTGCGGGGCGAGGCCATCGCCGATGTCGTGGAGCAACGCCGCGACGATCCAGTCCAGGTCCGCGCCGTCGGCTTCGGCGCGGGTCGCGGCTTGGGTGGCGTGGGTCAAGCGCGAGATCGGATAGCCGTCCAGGGACTCCTCCGCCTGGAGTGCCAAGTGCTGCACCACGCGACGGGCGGTGTGGGCCAGATGGGGCTTTTCCAAGCGGTCGAGCAGCGCATAGTCGGCCGCCGTGCCGTGCTTCATTTGCGTGAAACTGACCGTTTCCATAAGCGCTCTATCCACACCCAAAACCCTTAAGGCCGTCCTATGGACGACACTGTAGATGCGCAAATAGAAGAACTGCGCGCCACGACTGCCCCGACGCATCGGGCGACGGTGCCATCCATCGAAGCGCGCCTCTACCATCTGCATCCTGTCTTGGATCGGGGCTTTGTGCGCGTTGTCGATTACATGGGCGACGACGCCGCCATCGTGCAGGCGGCGCGGGTTTCCTACGGCAAGGGCACCAAGGCCGCGCGCAGCGATGCGGGCTTGATCCGCTATCTCATGCGTCACCGCCATTCGACCCCGTTCGAAATGTGCGAAATAAAATTCCATATGAAGATGCCGATCTTCGTGGCCCGGCAATGGATCCGCCACCGCACCGCCAATGTCAACGAGTACAGCGCGCGCTATTCGGTTCTGGATCGCGAGTTTTACGTGCCCGCGCCCGACCATCTGGCGGCCCAGTCCACCAACAACCAGCAGGGGCGCGGTGAGGTTTTGGCAGGTGCGCGCGCGCAGGAGGTGTTGGATGTGCTGAAGGCCGATGCCGCCCGGTGCTTTGACCTTTACGACGACCTCTTGTCCAATCCAGGGGAGGGGGCACCGGCGGGCCTGGCGCGAGAACTTGCGCGCATGGTGCTGCCGCTCTCGACCTATACGCAGTGGTATTGGAAGATCGATCTGCACAACTTGTTGCATTTCTTAGCGCTCCGCGCTGACCCGCACGCCCAGTACGAGATCCGCGCCTACGCCGAGGTCATTTTGAATCTGGTGCGCGCGTGGGTGCCGAGCGCTTGCGCCGCTTTTGAGGACTATCGGATGGGCAATTTTGACTTGTCCAAGTCCATGGTCAAGGTGGTACGGGCTTGGTTGCGGGGCGAGGTGGTCGACCAGACTCAAAGCGGCCTCAGCGCGCGCGAGTGGCGCGAGCTCTGCACGGCCCTTGAGCGCGATTTGTGACACCGCCGCGGATGCGTGCCTTTGACAGGCGGGGTCGCGCTATTTCCGCTCGGACCTGCCTGGTGATTGCGCTTACCTACTTTTTTCTCGGGCCCCTCATGTTTTATGCGCTTATCGAGCGTTCATGGGGGGTGTGGGCGCTTTTGGCGTTCTTTTACGTCACTTCGCTTTGCGTGGCAGTTGCCATGGCCCTGACGTACTGGCAACGGGGCTGGTCGCCGCGGGGCTTGGGCTTTTGCCGACCCGCTATGGCCTGGGTCTTGTGGGGTCTCGCTCTCGGGATTCTGATCCAGCTGGCAACAGGCGTTCTCGGGCTGTTGGTGAGCGAGCCAGGCCAGGAGGCCCTGGCGGATTTCAACCAAGATTTTATTGCACCGTCAACGCCCGACCTGGTGCCACTCGCGGGTAGCGTTGCCGTCATTTGTCTCTTAGTGCCTGTTTTGGAAGAAACCCTGTTTCGGGGCGTGTTCTACGCTTACCTCCAGGAACGGCGTGGATTGTGGATCGCGGCGGGTGGCAGCACGGCCCTGTTTGCATTCGCCCACGGGGCAACGCTGTCGGTTTTGCAAAGCTGGTCGGATCAACTGCTTGTTTTGACCGTGTTCGTACTCGTTGGGCTCATGGCCTTAAAATTGCGGGTGCGCAGCGGCTCCCTCTATCCCGCCATAGCCCTTCACGCCACTTACAATGCAGCGGCGTTGGTCGCACCCATATTTTGACCTTGAAACCGCCGCCGTGGGTCCCAAATAGGCGCTAGGTTCTGATCAAGCAAAGGATGCGGCATGCCCTGGGAAGAAACACCAAGTCCAGATACGGTAAAGAAAATGGCGGAAGACCCCTGGGGAACGGGGGAAGCGCCGCGGCGGCCTAGGGCCCGTAAGGCAAGCAACCCGCGGCCCGTTGACCTCGACGGTGAGCGCAAGCGCCGCAACGGCAGCGGGCGTCCGCCGCAGGGCGACGGCAATGAGTTTGAGGACATGGCGCGCAACGCCGCCAGCCAGGCAGGAACCTTGCTCAACCGCCTTGGGTCTGGCGGCGTCGGTTTTGTGCTCGGCCTGCTGCTGCTGCTCTACGGTGCGACGGGTATTTATCAAGTCGGGGAGACCGAGCGGGCGGTCAAAACCACCTTCGGGCAGTTCACTGGCATCGGTCAACCGGGCCTCAACTGGCACTGGCCCGCCCCCATCGGTCGCGCGGAATTGATCGACGTTTCGCAGCGGACCGTGGAAATCGGCGGCGGTGTTGGCCGTGATGAGCAGTTGATCGTGACGGGCGATAAGCAACTGGTCAGTTTTCCCATCAAAATCGTGTGGCAGGTCGATGCCACCCAGCCGCAAATTTTTCGCTTCGCGTACCGCAACCCCGAAAATTTGATCAAGCTCGCGGGCGAAACCGCCTTGCGCGATAACATCGGTCGCACGGCTGCCCTAGACGCCATCGGCGCGCGCGCGGGTCAAATCCGCGATCAAATTAGCGCCGATTTGACGGCCCTGATCGGCACCAACGAGGTGCCGCTTGGCGTGCGGATATTGCGGGTCGATGCCTCGGGCACGCCGCAGGTTCCCGACGCCGTGCAAGATTCCGTGCGCGCCATCCAGCAAGCCCAAGCGACGGCGCTCATTCGATTGGAGGAGGCGCAGCAGTTTGAAAACGCCCAACTGAACGAAGCCCAGGGGGTCGCGGGCCGCGCCCTCGCGCAAGCCCGCCAGGATGTGGTGCGGCGGGTCAATGTCGGCCTGGGCGAGGCCAACAAACTCCGTCAGATCTACAACGGCTATCGCCAGTCGCCCGAATCGACCCTGCAACGCCTCTATGAGGATGCACGCCGCATTCTATTGTCCGAGGCGCAGATTGACGCCACGGCGGAGGAATTGCGCCTCGATCAAATCCTAAGCAACCTGACCTCAGGAGGATCCCGATGATCCGTACCCTCGTCGCCTTTGCCATCGGCTTGCTCGCCGCGCTGATGGTGTTCAATACCTCGACCTATACTCTCAACCCTGGGCAGCAAGCCATGGTGTTTCGGTTCAACGAACTGGTGCACGAGGAACAGGCGTCGGGCTTGCATTTCAAGGTGCCCCTTATCGACGAGGTGCGCAAAATCGGCGCCTTTGTTTACGAATACGATGGCGATGCGGGGACGTTCCTGGCGCTCAATGCGGAACCCATCGTGGTCGATTACTATATTACTTATCAGATCATCGACTTGCGCAAGGTCCAGGAGCAAGTCGGGGCGTCGGTCCAACTCTTGCAGGACAGGTTGCGCGATGGCACGGTTACGGCGATTCAGGCCAACATCAACAACCGTTCGCAGGCCTCCATTTTGGCCGAGGGGCGGGAGGAAATGCGCGCCCAAGTCTTCGATCGCCTCTTGGGCCTTGAGGACCAGTACGGCATCAGCTTGGTCGATTTCCGCATTAACCGCGTCGATTTGCCCGAGCAAACCAAAGCCGAGGTCGAAGCCTCCATGATCCAGGAACGCAACGCCGAGCGGGAAGATATTTTGACCAACGCCAACGCCACCGCCGACATCATTCGCGCCGAAGCCGTTCGCAACGCCGCCAAGATTACCGACGAGGCAAACCAGCAAGCCCAGGCCTTGATCGGTCTTGGAACCCGCGAAGAAATCGTTTTGAAGGACCAGGGCTTCGGAATTGACCCCGCCTTTTTCACCTTCTACAAGCGGGTTGAGCAAATTCTGGAAGGCGATGGCATCCCAACGGGCAAGTTCATCGTGTCCGATGTCGACTCCTACCTCGGGGACTTCCTAGGATTTGACGCTGCCCTCAGCTCAGCCAGTCGTCAACGCGGGGTCTTTGCGCCCTTGGACGATCTCGCCGTCTCGCCCGAATTGCAAGCGACGCTCGACGAAATCAGTCTCGCCATCCCAACGCTCGATTAGAGCCAACGTTTGAAAGTCAAAGTTCATGTTTCTAACTGACATTGTTTCCGCATCTCTGAAATGCGCCGTCTTGCCTTGGGCTTCGGGGCGCGGGGGCCAGGCGTCGCTCGGCGCGGCGAGGTCACGCCGATTTGGGAACCTGTCTGCGCTGGTCTTGATCGGCGCGGGTTTGATCGCAGTGATGGCGGCGCCTTTCGCACGGGCGCAGGGCTTCCCCCAGACCTTCGCGGACATCGTCGAGGACGTGCTGCCGACCGTTGTTGTTGTCCAGGTTGAAACGCCGCCCAACCCAGGTGGTCTTAACCTTGAGGACTTTTTCGGCGGCGAAGCCCCTGGGGGAACGGGGTCGGGGTTTTTCATCGACACCGAAGGTCATATTGCCACCAATGAACATGTGGTATCGGTCGGCACCGATGTGTCGGTTGTGCTAAACGACGGGACGGTGCGCCCAGCAGAGGTGCTGGGCTTTGACGTCGATACGGATCTGGCGGTGCTGAAAATCGATCCCGAAGGGCTGGAATTTAAGCCCGTGGAATGGGCCGATTCCGACGAGGTTCGCGTGGGCGATTGGGTCATCGCCGTTGGCAATCCCCTCGACGTCGGCGTCACCGTAACCCATGGGATCGTGTCGGCGCTGGACCGAGATCTTTCCTACGCCAATCCTTTCGACCAGCGCATTCAAACCGACGCAGCCATCAACTCGGGCAACTCGGGCGGGCCCTCGTTCAACATCGACGGCAAAGTCATCGGCGTCAACCAGTCGATCGTCAGCCGCACGGGCGGCAGTGTCGGGCTTGGGTTCATGATTCCCTCGAACGTCGCGCGCCAAATCGTCGATCAGTTGCGCGCCTTTGGTGAAGTCCGCCGAGGGTTTTTGGGAATCACCTTTAGTGAGCTGTCCGACGACCTGCGCGATCGCACGGCCTACACGGGTGCCAGCGGCGTCTTTGTCGAAAATGTTTTCGAAGGCCTGCCCGCGGATCAAGCGGGCATTCAGGCGGGCGACATCATTGTTACCTTTCAAGGGCGCGAGATTGCCCAGCAAAGCGATTTCATCCAAATGGTCGCGGCGACGCCGCCAGGTTCAAGGGTGACCCTGACGGTCTTCCGAGAAGGCGAGACTTTTGAAGTCACGGTCGAGCTCACCTTGCGTCAGATCGAGAACCTGCCGAACAATCAGGCCCTCGACCTTGAGGAGTTGCAAAATTTCTACGGTGGGGCTGTGGTGCCTTTGACCCTGTCGGAACGGTTGCTGCGTGGGCTCAACCCCAATGAGGGCGGCGTGCGCCTGGTCTTCCTAACGCGCGGCGGCCCCCTGGCCTCGGCGGGTTTGCTGTTTGAAGATATTATTCAGGCGGTTGACGACACCTTGGTCTTTGACCCCGAGGAGTTTTTCAACGCACTCGAGGCAAGCCGAGAAAGCGGTGCACAGAGCGTCGAACTGGCCATTCTGCGCAACGGCGAGCCCATGACGATCGAACTGAGCCTCCCATAGGAACCTGATTTCAGATCGCGACCTGGGGCAGGGCAGTTTTATGTCTCACGGCAGAAACGCTTCGCGTTTCGGCTTTTTGGGGTTGCGGTCTCTACTCGCTCGCTAGGCTCGCTCAGCCCGACCGCAGGACGGGGCCTTCGCTTATACCCCGAGGCGCTTTCTTAGCTCATCTCGGGGCCGCTACGGGGGCCGCAGTCGCGGCCCTTATACCAGCGATCATTTGAGTCATTCTCATTCGCCGCTGGTACTATACCAGCGATCAAAAGAGTCATTCTGGGTCGCCGCTGGTACTATTGCCTGGCTCAGGCTTCGGTCACGTGGCGCGCGATCAGGTCCGAAAAGCGCGCGTAGAACTCCTCGAGCTTTTTCTTGCCGACGCCGCTAATGGCCAGGAACTGGTCTTGGGTGGTCGGCCTGTCATGGGCCATTTGCATAAGCGCTTTGTCGGAGAAAATCATGTAGGCGGGAACGTTGCGGTCCCTCGCGATTTCCAATCGCAACGCCTTTAAGTCGGCGAGCAGTCGCGGGTGTTTTTGCGGGCCTGCGGGCGGGTACGGGGATGCCAGCGCGGGTTTTTGCTTGGGTACCTTAGCGCCTTGCGTTTCGGACAAAACCTTTGCCAGAAACGGCTCGTTGCCTCGCAAGATATGGCGACCTCTTTGTCGGACTTCCAAGGCGCCGAACTTTTGCAAGTTAACGCGCAAAGCGCTGCTGGAGATCAACTGGCGTAGGGCCGACTGCAACGCCCTTTTGCTCTGAGTTTTGGCGCTGGCGTAGGCGCGCACCTTGTCGTGGGACCGCGCGCGAATTTTTTCGGTCTTGGCGCCGCGCACAATGTCGATGATATGGCCGACTCCGAACGATTCCCCTGTTTCGACAATGGCAGAAAGCAGGTGTTTTGCCAGCGGTGTTTGGTCCTCAACCTGGGGCGGATTGCGGCAATTGTCGCAGTTGCCGCACGGCCCCGCAACGGCCTCGTCGAAGTAGGACAAGAGCGCCAAGCGTCGGCACCCCGTCGTCTCGCAGTATCCCGTCAGCGCCTCCAGTCGCTTATATTCGAGCAACTTGTGCTGCTCGCTGCCGTCGCCATCAAAAATCATGCTCTGTCGCCGCATCAGATCTTGCAGGCCATAGAACAGCAGCGTCTGCGCGGGCGCACCATCGCGGCCTGCGCGTCCAATTTCTTGATAGAAGGCCTCGACACTGTTGGGCAGACTCGCATGGACCACGTAGCGGATATCGGGCTTGTCGATGCCCATGCCAAAGGCGATGGTCGCCACCATGATCACGGCATCTTCGCTCATAAATCGATTTTGCGCCTCGCGTCGATAGGCGACGGTCTTGCCAGCATGGTAAGCGATGGCCTTGCACCCGTGATCGGTCAGCAGCGCGCTGATCTGATCGGTTTCTTTGCGCGACAAGCAATAGACGATGCCGCTCTGGTCCTGCTTGTCCGCGAGAAAGGCGAGCAAATTTTGGCTGAGGTTGCTCTTGGGCCGAACGCTCAAGGAGAGATTGGGACGATCAAAGCCCTTCAAAAACTCGGCGCAATCGCCGCCCGTTAACTTTTGCACGATGTCCGCGCGGGTTGCTTTGTCGGCCGTGGCGGTAAAGGCGGCGATCACGGCCTCGGGGAACAGATGCCTGAGCTCGGCCAAATGTTCGTAGTCAGGTCGAAAGTCCGCGCCCCACTTGGAAATGCAGTGGGCCTCGTCCACCACAAACAAACCGACGCCCAACCGTTGCAGGGCCTGGATCATCCGTGGTTGCATCAAGCGCTCGGGGCTCAGGTAGAGCATGTTGGCCTCAGGGCCCGCAAATCGGCGCCAGTGCGCCACCATGTCATCGCGCTGCATGCCCGAATGGACCTTGGCGGCTGTAACGCCAACCTGCGCTAGCGCGGCGACTTGATCGTCGATCAGGGCCACAAGCGGCGAGATCACGACCGTTTTTTGGCCTGTATAGACGGCGGGAAATTGATAGCAAAGCGACTTGCCCGCGCCCGTCGGCATGACGGCAAGGACATGCTTTCGCGCTAAAATCGCGTCGACGATCTCGCCTTGCCCAGGCCGGAAGCGCGAGAAACCAAAGACTTCTTTCAGGGCCTCCTCAAGACCCGTTTCGGGGTCCCTGCCCATCGGATCCTGCCCCTTGGACCCTGCGCCTGGCCTCAAACCGTCGCCACGGCGTCAAGCGCCTGTCCCTTTTCATGATCCCATGTTGATTGCTCGTCACGGGCCGCCGCCATGAAGTTCGCCCATTCCATATGGCGACGGGGCGCGGGCACGTTGGTTGCGATCCAGCGCGCTTTCATACGATCCCATGTCGTTGCGAGGGACTGGTCGTAATCCTCGGGCCGTTCTAGCGCGACGCGGCAAGGGTGAATGAAGACGGGCGCGCGCGGTCGCTCGCCCTTGATCCAAACCAACCAAAGGTAATCGCGATCGCCGCCAGACTGCATGGGATGGACGAACCCTGGATGAAACTTGGGTCGTTCAACGAATCGCGCTTCAATGGTCGGGGGTTTTGGAATGAACAAGCGTTCCATGCGGCTTTGACCACAAAGTTGCGACAGCGGCCAAAGCATCGCGACCCCCACGGTGGCGAGGTCGAGCGCGCGCAAGGCGAAGTATCCCGCCAGATTTAGCCGTCCCGCGCCCTTTTCAAACGGGGGATTGGTGATGATCCAATCGGGCGGATGCGCCGATGGACAGTCTTTGGTCAAAAAATTCAACGCGCCCGCGTGCCATACCACATGGGGGTGCGTGCGCCGCAGGTGGCCTGGGGGCTTGTAGAGATCGGACGCGACGATGCAGGGGCTATAGTCCGCCAGCGTCTGCGCCATATGGCCAAGCCCCGCCGCAGGTTCCCAAACCGCGGCCGTGCCATAGCCCGCGCCAAAGTGCCCCACGGGCTGCAGAACTTTCTCGATCAGCGCGCGTGTCACCCAACCTGCGGTGGGGTGGAAATTGGCGGTGCCCGCCTCGGCGTGGCGCTTTGGGGCCTTGGAGGCGGCGCCGATCACGCTGGCCCCGATGGCGCCTTGTGCAGGGGCGCCGACTTGCCTTGGGTGGCGATGGGCAACTGAATTTGCGGCAGATCGTCCATGTTACGGCCCCTACAGAAAGTCGCATGGGATAACAGCGGGAATGCGGGGGCTAGGTCTCGGCGTCCAAATTCCGCTAGGGGACGGGGGTCATGACCTACCAGGTTCCTCTTTGTCTGTTTGGGCCGACGGCCTCTGGGAAAACGGCTTTGGCGGTCCGCTTGGCGCAGCGCTTGAACGGTGTCATCATCAACGCCGATAGCCTCCAAGTCTATGCAGGGTGCCCCACGCTCACGGCCCAGCCTAGCGCGGAGGACCGCGCCGCCGCCGACCATCGCTTGTTTGGGTTTCGGTCGATCACCGACCCCATGGACGTGGCCCAGTGGCTCGCCATTGCGAAGGCGGAGGCCGAACGGGTGCAGCGGGCGGGGCGGCTGCCGATCTTCTGCGGCGGAACGGGATTTTACCTGAAGGCCTTGACCGAAGGTCTGTCTGCGATCCCCCCCGTTCCCCCTGCAACGCTGGAAGAGGCGAAGCGGAGACTAGAGTATCTGGGCCTCCAGGATTTTGAGGCGGAGGTCTTGCGGGCCGATCCTGCGCTGGGCGGGCGCTTTGCCCGCGCCGACCGCCAGCGTTTGCTGCGGGCCTGGTCGGTATGGCAGGCGACGGGTTTGCCGCTGTCCCATTGGCATCAGCAACCCAAGCAGGGCGGGATCGGCGCGGTCTGCGCCTTCGCCCTCTTGCCCGAGCGGTCCGATCTCTACGCGCGCATCGACGCGCGGTTTCAGCGCATGTTGGCAGC
The DNA here is from genome assembly GCA_965229645.1 of Alphaproteobacteria bacterium. Taxonomy (GTDB): domain Bacteria; phylum Pseudomonadota; class Alphaproteobacteria; order UBA7985; family UBA7985; genus CAXQZM01. Next base: position 708,877 of record OZ245893.1, on the reverse strand, counting down.
GGGTGCGGTGCAGGAGGTGACCGAGCTTGCCCAAACCCATGCCCGCCCGCGCACCTTGCCGCTCGCCCAGGCGCTTGGATTTCAAGAGTTGCTCGCGGTGATCCGCGATCAACTTTCCTTGGACGAAGCCACGCGTCGCGCATGTCAAAGGAGCCGCAACTATGCGAAACGTCAACTCACTTGGGTAAGAAATCAATGCAGATCAGCAATTAAATTACCTTATAAGGGGGATTTTGAGAAAGAATCGGAAACTATGTCTGATTTAATCGTTCTATTTATGAGTCAAAAATAGATATTGAGGGCTTGATTCGGGTTGTAATTCGCCTAGAGGCGGGGACGACGTATCTCGCTGAATTCAAGAATGGATCTTTGCCATGACCGCCTCCATTGCCACCCAGGCACCTCCCATTTCCGAACCTGCGACCCACGTCGCGGACCCAGACCACAAGACGTCCATGTCGGGAGCGGAAGCGGTGGTCCAGGCCTTGATCGACCAGGGCGTGGAGGTGATCTTTGGTTACCCTGGCGGCGCGGTCTTGCCGCTTTATGACGCTTTGCATCAGCAAGACACGATCCAACACATTTTGGTTCGCCATGAACAAGCGGCGGTCCATGCGGCCGAGGGCTATGCCCGATCCACGGGAAAGGTCGGCTGCGTTCTGGTAACCTCAGGCCCTGGTGCCACCAATGCGGTGACGGGGATTTGCGACGCCTTGATGGATTCGATTCCCTTGGTGGTCTTAACGGGGCAGGTGCCCACCCACTTGATCGGCAACGACGCCTTTCAAGAAGCCGATACGACGGGGATTACGCGCCCCGTGACCAAGCACAACTATTTGGTAACGCACGCCGATCAGATGGCGGCAACGATCCACGATGCTTTCTATGTTGCGCGTTCTGGGCGTCCTGGGCCGGTCGTGGTCGATTTGCCCAAAGATGCGCAGCAAAATCAAACCAGCGCCTACATGGCCCCCACGGAACAGGTGCACAAGACCTATCGCCCCAGGACGACTCCCGACCAAACCGCCATCGAGGCGGCAGTCGATTTGTTGGCGTCGGCCAAGCGGCCGATAATCTACGCAGGCGGCGGCGTCATCAATGCGGGACCTGCGGCCGCGCGTGCCTTGCAGCATTTTGTTGATATGACGGGATTCCCTGTCACCAACACGCTGATGGGATTGGGGGCGACGCCCGCTTCCTGCGACCAATTCCTGGGCATGTTGGGCATGCATGGCACCTACGAGGCCAACCTCGCCATGTACAACTGCGATGTCATGCTGAACGTCGGGGCCCGATTCGATGATCGCATTACGGGAAAGGTCGACGAATTCTCGCCCCATTCCAAGAAGATCCATATCGATATCGACCCAAGTTCGATCAACAAGACCATCCTCGTCGATTTGCCGATCATTGGCGATGCGGGTGAGGCCATGGCGGCCATCAATGCGGCGTGGGAGGCGCGCCGCCCCGACATGGACCGCGACGCGCTGCATACCTGGTGGGCGCAAATTAATGATTGGCGCGCCAAGAAGTGCCTGGCCTATGATCAAGAAACGGGTCATGCTGAGATTCGGCCCCAGCATGCCATCAAGCGGTTTTTTGACCTCACCAAGCACCGGGACGATGTCTTTGTGTCGACTGAGGTTGGGCAACACCAAATGTGGGCGGCGCAGTACATTGGGTTTGAACGGCCCAACCAGTGGCTAACCTCAGGCGGGCTTGGAACCATGGGCTATGGTTTGCCTGCGGCCATCGGCGCGCAAGTGGCCCACCCCGATGCCTTGTGTGTTGATGTTGCGGGGGAGGCGTCGATCCTGATGAACCTTCAGGAGTTGTCAACCGCGGCGCAATACCGCCTGCCGATCAAGGTTTTCATCATCAACAATCAGTGGATGGGCATGGTTCGTCAGTGGCAGCAACTGCTCCACGGCGGTCGCTACGCCGAGTCCTACTCCAGCAGTCTGCCCGACTTTGTGAAGCTCGCGGAGAGTTTCGGAGGCACGGGCATTCGCGCAACCACGGAGGCCGAGTTGGATGCGGGGCTGCACCAGATGATCACAACACCTGGCTTTGTCTTGTTCGATTGCTGTGTGCGTCGGGATGAAAACTGCTTTCCCATGATTCCCTCGGGCAAGCCGCACTATGAGATGCTCCTGTCCGACGCCGACGACGTGGACAGTGCCATCCAAGGCGACGGCTTGACCCTAGTTTAACACAAAGTCGGCTTAGATATGACGCAAGAACTGCGCACGTTCTCCGTACTGGTCAACAATGAACCAGGGGTCCTGGCCAAGGTTGTGGGCCTGTTCACGGGGCGCGGCTACAATATCTCCTCGCTCACCGTTTCGGAAATCGACGCCGACAAGGCCGTTTCCCGGATCACCATTTGCACCCAAGGAACCGCGCAAGTCCTTGAACAAATCAAGGCGCAGCTGGATCGGGTCGTGCCCGTGCATCGCGTTGCCGACTTGACGGTTGCGGGCCCAAGTGTGGAGCGGGAGTTGGCGCTCATCAAAGTCGCAGGGCAGGGCGATAAGCGTGTCGAGGCCCTGCGTTCGGCCGAGATTTTTGGTGCTAAAGTGGTGGACTCGGGCTTGGCGCACTTTACCTTTGAGTTGACGGGCAAGCCCTCCAAAGTCGATGCCTTCGTCGCCATCATGCGGCCCCTTGGCTTAACGGAAATTTCTCGAACTGGCGTGGCCGCCCTCGCACGCGGCGAGCAGGGGCTCTAGGTTCGGGCTGGGGATCTGGAAGGGGACCGCTGCGCACTCCGTGTTGCGCGCCTTGATAGGCCTCGCTAAGGGCTAGGTCTCGAACAGTTTCAAAGGAACCACACCATGCGCGTTTACTACGATAGCGATGCCGATATCAATTTGATCAAGGATAAGAAGGTCATGATTGTCGGCTATGGCTCCCAGGGTCATGCCCATGCCAACAACCTGAAGGATTCTGGGGTTAAGGACGTTGTTGTCGGGTTGCGCCCGTCATCGCCGTCCAATGCTAAGGCCCAGGCAGCGGGTCTCAAAACCATGTCACCGGCAGAAGGCGCAGCCTGGGCAGATGTGGTCATGGTCCTCACGCCCGATGAGTTGCAGGCGGACTTGTGGGCCGATGATTTGCGCGCCCATATGCGCCCTGGTGCGGCTTTGGCTTTTGCCCATGGCTTGAACATCCACTTTTCCCTGATCGAACCACGCAACGATATGGACGTGATTATGATCGCGCCCAAGGGACCAGGGCATTTGGTGCGGTCGGAATACGAAAAGGGCGCGGGCGTTCCCACCCTTATCGCCGTCTATCAGGACGTAACGGGCAAGGCCCACGATATAGCCCTGTCCTACGCCTCCGCCAATGGCGGAGGGCGCGCGGGCGTCATTGAAACCACTTTTAAGGAGGAGTGCGAGACCGACTTGTTCGGCGAACAAGCGGTCCTATGCGGGGGGATATCGCACCTGATCATGGCGGGTTTTGAAACCCTGGTGGAGGCGGGGTACGCGCCCGAGATGGCCTATTTTGAATGCCTGCACGAGGCCAAGCTGATCGTCGATTTGCTTTACGAAGGCGGCATGGCCAACATGCGCTACTCCATTTCCAACACGGCGGAGTACGGCGACTATGCCACAGGCCCCCGGCTGATCACCGCAGAAACCAAGGCGGAGATGAAGCGGGTTTTGAGCGATATTCAGTCGGGCAAGTTCACCCGTGATTTTGTTCAGGAAATGAAATCTGGCGGGGCCTATTTCAAAACAACCCGGCGCAACCAAGCTGCCCATGGCATTGAAGAGGTCGGCGCCAAGCTGCGCGCCATGATGCCTTGGCTAGCGGAAAACAAGTTGGTCGATCGCGGCACCAGCTCGGGTCAGTAGGTCGGGGACTGCCACTACTTCGCGCGGCAGACGATCGCTGGGCCTGGTCAAGCGTGGCAATTTGGTGCGGCGGCATAAAAAAATGGCTGGCACGCTTTGTCTGAACGCAACCTTGGGTTAAGCGGGGGCATGACTCGCTTGACCCGACTGATCGGCCTTCATTTATTCGGACTTATGCCAGCGACAACTGCAACTGACTGGTCGCGCCGCTGGTATTCTGCCGTGAGACACGAAACAGCCAAAAAAGTGTCAACTTTTTTGGCCCTTGGTTTTATGGCCGCAGGGCCAGCCTGGGCGCAAGGCGTTCAGTGGTTTGAGGTTCCCATCGATCAGACCCAAACACTCAGTGTTGAGTTGCCCTTTGGCCGCGAAGTCACGCTCGTGACCAAAATCGCAGCCGCGGATCTAAAAGTGCGAGCGCTCGCGACCCATTCGCTCGAACTGGTCGATGGCACCGTTATGGCGGCGATTCTATTGACCCAACCCACCATCACTTTTGCCGATTCTGGCGGCGCCTTCACCCGCTGGCAGTCGGGCGCGCATAGCTTTCATCATGTCGGAACCATCCCTGAAGACGACTTCGCCTTGACCCTGTCCCTGCCCGCTGTTGAGGGCGCGGACTTTACCCCCGCCATCAAGATTGAAATGGTGCTGGAGGCGCCGACGCCCGACACGGGCAAGGTCTTCTTGGAAACCGCTGAACTGTCCAGCGATGTGCGCGGCGCAACGGCCTACGGATTGGCGGACTTTACAGCGGGCAGCCTCTATCCCAACGCGGATATGGACGCCCTAGTCACCTTACGGGATTTGCCCAATCTATCGATGGCGCGCGCCCCTGGGCGGTGCCAAGGCGCACAGTTGGTGCGCACCATGTACGCGCGCGAGAACGATATGGTCGACGAGGTTTTGGCCAACTTTGGCAATTTTCCCCAGCAATGCTGGCGTGCCCGCGACGATGGTCTGCGCTTTGCAGACGTGGCGGGTAATGAGGGGTATCAGCCCGACATAGGGGTGCGCTTGCCCGAGGACGGCGGTGATTTGATCGGGTTCGTTTACGGGGCGACGACAGGAGATATCCAGAGGGTCTTCATTCAAAACACGGCCGCAGGGTGGCTCTACGGCTCGGGTCAAGACGAATGGCAGAGAATCGGCAACGGGTCTTGGGTATCGGTTCCCTTCGGCGAAGGTCAACTGGTGATCCGAAACCCACGCGGCGGCGAGACCGCCGACGCGACAGAAAACGACGCTTTTGTCAGCTACTTATTGAACTAGGGATTGCAAGCAACTCTAGGAACGCCTTCATAGCAACCCTAAGGACGGGGTCTTGAGGGTCTATGCATGAGAATTTATTGAAGGCAGGTAGGTCATGACAGAAGCCCCCAAAGCGCGCCGATCTGGCGGGCGGCGTAGCGCGAAAATGCAGGACCGCCAGTCGGGTCTCAGCTTCTCCCAAATTCCCGCGCAACAGCGGCGGCATCGACTGAAACCCATCGATCTTGTTTCTGCCGATGAACTGGAACAAATCCACGAGACAAGCCTGAAGGTCTTGGAAGAGATTGGCATGGACTTTATCCATGAAGGGGCCAAGGACATTTTGCGTGCTAAGGGCGCTGAGGTGGCCAAGGACAGCGACCGGGTGCGCTTCCCCCGCGAATTGGTGTTGGAGTCCATCGCGACGATTCCTGAACAGTTCGAGATGGTGGCCCGCAATCCCGCGCGCAATCGCCGCATGGGCAAGGACTGCTTTGTCGTATCGCCGGTGGCCTCGGCGCCCAACACCCATAGTCGGGCTGGCGGTCGCCGCGACGGGAATCGTCAAGATTTCAGGGATTTCTTGCGCTTGGGCCAAACGGCCAATGTCGCCGACCTGACGGCAGGTTATCCCGTTGAGCCCGTCGACATTCACGCCTCGGTGCGACACCTGCACTGCATTGATGACTTTATTCGCATGACCGACAAATTCTGGCAGGCCTATTCGCTGGGGCGTCAGCGCAACCTCGACGCCATTGAGATGTGCCGCATCTCCCACGGCGTGAGCGAAGCGGACTTTGATCGCCAAGTGCGCATGAGTTCGGTGATCAACACCTCCTCACCCCTCAAATTGGACACGGTGATGCTGGAGGGGATTATCCAGATGTCCCGTCGCAATCAGGTGATTATTTTGACGCCTTTCACGCTGTCTGGGGCCATGGCGCCCGTGACGTTGGCAGGGGCGGCGGTGCAGCAAAACGCCGAGGCTTTGGCGGGCCTGGCCTTTACCCAAATGGTTCGCCCTGGTGCGCCGGCGGTCTATGGGGGCTTTACCTCCAATGTCGATATGAAATCGGGCGCACCAGCCTTCGGCACGCCCGAGTACATGAAGACGGTCATCTTGGGCGGGCAGCTTTGCCGCCGCTACGGCATTCCCTACCGCAGTTCCAACGTTGTGGCCGCCAATACGGTCGACGCGCAAGCGGCGTACGAGGCGGTGTTTTCGATCTGGGCGCTCATGCACTCGGGCGCTAACCTCATGAAGCATAGCCTGGGCTGGATGGAGGGGGGCCTGCAGGCAAGCTTTGAAAAGTTCATGCTCGACCTGGACCTGATGCAAATGGCGCTCAAGTTCCTCGAACCTTTGGGGTTTACGGAGGATGATTTGGCCTTTGATGCGATCCGAGAAGTTGATTCAAGCGGACACTTCCTCGGAACCGACCATACGCAAGCACGGTACGAAACCGCCTTTTATTCGCCGATCCTGAGCGATTGGCGCAACTACGAAACTTGGTCGGAAGCGGGCAGTCCCACAACCTACGACCATGCCGAGCGCGCCTACAAGGAAATGCTCGACGCCTACGAGACCCCGCCCGCTTTGCCGCCCGAAATCGACGAAGAACTGACCGCCTTCGTCGCCAAGCGGGTCGAGGAGGGGGGCGTTGAGACGGACTTCTAAAGTTCAAGTGACCCGAAGCTGTTTTGTAAATATGGGTTAGACTGGCGGCTGTTGCAAAGTCTTGTTTGCCGTGGGATACCGTGGACCCGAGACCCTTCGAATGGTTGTGAGTTCGTCCTATGCTTCTGGTGCAATCGCTAAGCAAAAAATTTGGAAACCTTAGCGCGGTCGAGGACGTGTCCCTGGAATTGGCTGCAGGGGAATTTTTTGCGCTCTTGGGGCCCTCAGGGTGCGGCAAATCAACTTTTTTGCGCATGGTGGCGGGGTTTGAAACCCCAACCAGCGGAGACATTCTGCTCGATGAGCAGTCCTTGCTCGGGCTGCCGCCCGAGCGGCGGCCGCTCAATATGATGTTTCAATCCTACGCCCTATTCCCGCACATGACGGTGGCCCACAACATCGCCTTTGGCCTCAAGCAAGCGGGCGTTGGGCGGGCGGAACGGGAGACGCGGATTGCGAGCGTTATGGCGCAAGTGCAACTGCACGGCTTGGAGGATCGCAAGCCCGCGCAGCTTTCGGGTGGTCAACGCCAACGCGTGGCGCTGGCGCGGGCGCTGGTCAACCGACCCAAGTTGCTCCTGCTCGACGAGCCTTTGGCGGCGCTGGACAAAAAACTGCGCGAGGAAACTCAGTTTGAGCTGGTCAGCTTGCAGCAAGACCTTGGCATCACCTTCATGGTCGTAACCCATGACCAGGATGAGGCCATGTCGATGGCCGACCGCCTCGCGGTCATGAATGCAGGGCAGATTCAGCAAATCGGCGCGCCCGATCATGTCTATGAGCGGCCCAATTCCTTGTTCGTCGCCGATTTTTTGGGGACCATAAATGTCTTTGAACCTGGTCTCATTGGGCCTGGCAAGCGTGGATTGCGGCCTGAGAAAATTCAGGTCACCAAAGGCAGCGACGGGCAGTTGCAAGGCCGCTTAAAGGACGAGGCCTACTACGGCGACGTCTCGACCCTGCTGGTTGAGTTGGCCAGCGGCCAGCAGGTGCGCGTCTCCCGCACGAACCGCCACCGCGACGAGGCCGAAGTGTTCGCCCCTGGCGACCAAGTTGCGCTGAAGTGGGACGCAGGGGACGTCGTGGACCTCGAGACTTAAGCCGCATGGAAACCTTTGCCTCCCTCAAGTGGCTCGGTTTGATCATGGCCCTGGCGGGGCTCGGCCTGTTTTTTGTCTATTGGCGCCAGCATCGCGTTGGCGGTGCTTTGCTCGCCGCGCCCTTCGCCTGGATGGGCGCGCTCTATCTGCTGCCGATTTTGATTTTGGTTTATATGAGCTTTGGCACCCAAAACCTCGAAAACCAACCGCCCTTCGATCCTCCCCTTGGCCTCGACGGTGGTGTGACGTGGCAAGGGTCCATCCATGCCTACGGTGCCGTGGCAACCGATCTCTGGTCGGGCACGCAGAAGTGCTTGGCAGGGGTCTGCCTAGGCGCGCCGCAATTTAAGTACGGGCCCGCCTTGCTCAACTCGGCGGCGATCGCGTTCTTTTCGGCGGTTTTGGCCGTGCTGATCGCCTTCCCCTTTGCCTACGCCATCGCCCGCGCGCCAGCACGCGCCCAGGGGGTCTTGCTCATGGGCGTGATCCTGCCGTTTTGGTCGTTCTATATTATTCGCATCTACGCTTTCCGACAGTTGCTGCGCAAAGAAGGGCCGATCAATCAAGTCATCGAGGCCTTCAATTCGCTGCCTTGGCTGTTCGATCTGCCCGCTCTGACCATCTATCCTTCCTCGCTGTCCATCGTTTTGGGCCTTGTCTATACGTACTTGCCGTTTGCCATTTTGCCGCTCTACGCGACGCTGCAGACCCGTGATCCAGCCATGGAGGAGGCCGCGGCAGATTTGGGCGCAAGTCCCTTGCAACGGTTCTGGCGCGTAACCATCCCGCTTTCGGCGCCCGGTTTGATCGCGGCGTTCCTCCTGATCGGCGTGCCCGCCATGGGCGAATATGTGATCCCACAAATGATGGGCCCCAATGATCTGGAGTTGCAAAACGGGATTGTCGGGTGGGAGATTCGAAAGGCGGTCACCAAGGGGCGCGACTGGCCGCTCGGGGCCTTGCTCGGACTCTTGCTCATGGCACTCATGGTGGCGCCCATGGTCCTCTATCAACGCAACGCCAATCGACTTGCCGAGCGCGAAGCGGGGCGGGCATGAGCGCGCTTTTTGACCGTCTCAGCGCCGCGGCAGGCCATGCCTTGTGGTTCGAGGTTGTGTGGCAACTGCTGCCCGTCGTACTTGTCCTGGCCGTCGTGGCGCAGGCGCTCGTGCTGGCCAAGCGTGGCGCAACCTTGGCGCTCATCTTAGGCTATGGGTTCCTATACCTTCCGATTTTGGTCCTGATCCTATTCTCCTTCAACGAGCCGGAGCGGGTCGCGGTATGGACGGGATTTACCACCAAATGGTACGCTTACCTGTTCAACGACGGAGGGCGTCAGTTGAAGGAAACCGCATGGGTTTCCTTGCAGGTAGGCCTCCTCTCCTCCACCATTGCCGTTGTGTTTGGCCTAATGGCGGCCCTAACGTTGGTGCGGGTGCGCCGGTTCTGGGGGCGGCACGTTTTTACGGGACTGGTCTATGCGCCGCTCATTATGCCCGAGGTCATTACGGGCCTTATGTTGCTGATCGCCTTTCAGCTGCTGTTCATCGATCGAGGGTTTTGGACCGTGGTCTTGGCCCATACGACCTTCGCCGTTGCCTATGTGGCGGTCGTGGTGCAAGCGCGCTTGCAGTCCTTCGATGGCGAGTTGGAGGCTGCGGCTCGCGATCTGGGGGCGGGACCCCTAAGCACCTTCATGCGGGTCACGCTGCCCTTGATTGCGCCAGGGGTGATCGGGGGTTGGTTGCTGGCCTTCACCTTGTCCTTGGACGATGTGGTCATTACCCAATTCACGAAGGGGGAGGGGGTCAATACGGCGGCGGTCTATACCTTTAGCCAAGTTAAAACCCAGACCAAGACCTGGGTGAATGCATTTTCCACGTTGATTATTGGTGTGGTTGCGACGGGGGTTTTCCTGTCTTATTTAATCGGTCAATACGGCCTACAGAAAGACCGACCATGAGCCAAAACCCCTTAATCGAGGATGAGGACGAGCTGCGCGACACGATCCAGGGCGGCACAACCGATCAGCGCCTGGCGCTGGCGCTCGGCGGAATCACCGTCGCCATTTTGCAGGAACAGCGGCGCATGGGCTTTGCCGATCAAGATGTCGCAACCGTCCTTGCCATGGACCACGATGGTGATATCGATCAGAAGCTCTACGCTGTTTGGTTAGAACGGCTCGCCAAATATCGACTGGCCTTCTTTACCGAAGGCCACATGGAATCAACAGGAGGCCCCCATGACCTATGATCTCTACACCTGGCCTACGCCCAATGGCTGGAAGGTTCAAATCTTGCTAGAGGAATTGGGCCTTGCCTACCAGGTCCATCCCATCGACATCGGCGCAGGCGACCAGTTTGACCCTGCCTACTTAGCGCTCAACCCCAACAACAAAATGCCCACCCTCGTCGATCCCGACGGACCAGGGGGGCAACCCCATACGGTGTTCGAAAGCGGGGCGATCCTCTGGTACTTGGCCGAAAAACATGGGCAGTTTTTGCCTGACGATCCCGCTTTGCGCTCGGTAACGCTGCAATGGCTTATGTGGCAGATGGGCGGGTTTGGCCCCATGCTGGGGCAAGCGCATCACTTTCGCCTCTATGCGCCCGAGAAGATCGACTACGCTTATGCGCGTTACACAAATGAGGCCAAACGCCTCTACGGTGTGCTGGAATGCCAACTCGCCAAGGCCGATTGGGTCAATACCAGCGCTTATTCCATCGCTGACATGGCGATCATGCCCTGGGCGCGGCTCTGGCATCGCCAGGGCATTGAGGAGGCGAAGATTCCCAACGTTTTGGCGTGGCTCGAAAGGATCAAAGCGCGCCCTGCGGTGGAACGCGGCTTAGCCGTTTTAGCCGACGAGCGGACGCGAACCCGCAGCGCGGAAGAAGAGGCCAAGGCCAAAGAAATGCTGTTTGGCAAGACCCAATACGAAGATCGCTAATACCAGCGGCGACTGAGAATGACTCTAATGATCGCTGGTATAAGGGCCGCGACTGCGGCCCCCGTAGCGGCCCCGAGAACAGCGCGAAAGCGCCTCGGGGTATAAGCGAAGGCCCCGTCGGAGGCGAAACGCGAAGCGTTTCTGCCGTGAGACACAAAACGGCGAAAAAAGTGTCAACTTTTTTCGCCGCCAGTATAAGACCGACGCTGGGAACATCCGCGCTAACAATGAGGCCGAAAGCCCTTTGGCCGACCCAATACAAATGCGAATGACGTTAAGAGATTGAGGAACCGTCATAGCACGTGCCCCTTGTTATTCATGGGCCTAAGGCGGCAGACGGATCTTCATGCCGTTGCACTTGAAAAAACTCTGCGTTGGGGCCGATTCCATTGAGGACTTGGCGGCGTCGATTGCGCGGCGCGCGGATACGGCCCATGCCCAAACGGGGCAGGCCTTTATTTGGATCACAACGCGGTCCCGTCCCAAGCGCGATGCCGAAATTTTGGGGCAGGGCGCGAGCCTTTACTGGATCATCAAGCGCCTCATGTGCGTTCGCCAAGAAATCCTGGCTTTTCGCCCAGGGACCCGCGCCGACGGTAAGCCCTGCATTCATATTGACCTGGACCATCGCCTGCATCTCGTTAAACCGCGCACCCACCGTCCGTTCCAGGGATGGCGCTATCTGGAGGCGGCGGATGCCCCCGCCGACTTGACCTACGATGGCCGTCAAGGTTGCGCCGATGATGACCCTTTGCCGCCCGCGATGACGCGCGAACTGGCCTCCTTGGGTTTGCTGTAACTTGGCCCAGCGCACCTTTGTTCCTTCAGGGGTAGGACGGCCACTTGCCTCGGTTCGCACGGGGCCGCAATGACTGCGCCGACCTTCCTGCATCTTCGGACCCATTCGTCCTATTCGCTGACCCAATCGACCTTGCGCATGTCCGCCTTGGTCGAGTGGGCCTCAACCCAGGCGCATCCAGCGCTGGCCTTAACGGACAAGGGCAACCTGTTTGGTGCCCTGGAATTTGCAACGCTGATGATGGGGCAAGGTGTGCAGCCGATCCATGGCGCGGTGTTGCAGTTTAAATCCCTGCTTGGCCCGCAGCCGCAGGGTACCGATCCCGACGAACTGCTCTTGCTCGCACAAAATCGGGAAGGCTTTGAAAACCTGATGGCCTTGGTCAGCCAAGGTTTCCTGGACGCTGCTGGCGGTGATCCCGTCTTGCCCCTGTCGGCCCTGGAGGAACGCGCGCAGGGATTGATCGCCCTGACGGGAACGCAGGAAAGCGGCCTTGGCAAGGCCCTGCTCGCGCAGCAGCACGCCCTCGCGACGCAGCACTTGGACTGGTTGCAGCAGCGGTTTGAGGGGCGGCTTTACCTTGAGCTGCAACGCCATGGGCTGCCGCAGCAGCACGAGCTCGAACCCCAGATCTTTGGCGAAGCCTACGAACGCGGCATTCCTTTGGTGGCGACCAACGCAGCGCACTTCCTCGATTCCAGTCAATTCAAGGCGCACGACGCGCTCATGTGCATCGGCCAATCGACCACGATTCACGATGAAAATCGCAAAACCCTGACCGCGCACCACTATTTGAAAACCCCGGAGGAAATGGGCTGGCTGTTTTCAGACGTACCCGAGGCCTTGGCCAATACCGTCGTCATCGCCCAGCGCTGCAGTTACGCCTTGCAAAAGCGGGACCCGATTTTGCCCTCGACAGGGTCGCCCGCCCAAGAGGCCGAACGGCTCACCCAACTGGTTTGGGACGGGTTCGACGCGCAGTGGCAGGCCATACTGCGCGCTTGGCCCGAGACCGAGGACCAGGCCGCGCTAAGAACCCGTTACGAAGACCGCCTAAAATACGAACTCGGCGTGATCGTTGAGATGGGTTTTTCGGGTTATTTTCTGATCGTGACCGACTTCATTGCCTGGTCAAAGCAGCAGGGTATTCCCGTGGGTCCAGGGCGTGGGTCTGGCGCGGCCTCGCTGGTGGCCTATAGCCTCAAAATCACGGGCCTTGACCCCATCCCCTTCGGTCTGCTGTTCGAACGTTTCTTGAACCCCGAGCGCGTGTCGATGCCCGATTTTGACATCGATTTTTGCCAGGACCGTCGCGAGGAAGTTATCGCCTATGTGCGCGATACCTACGGGGCCGACCGTGTGGCCCAAATCATCACCTACGGGTCGCTCAAGGCGCGCGCGGCGCTGCGGGACGCGGGTCGCGTGCTCGCCATGCCCTACGGCCAGGTCGATCGCTTGTGTAAGATGGTTCCCAACAATCCTGCCAATCCTGTGACGCTCAAAGAGGCGATCGAGTCCGAGGCGCAGCTTCGTCGAGAAATTAGGGATCAGGCCGACGTTCGTAACTTGTTTGACATCGCCCAGCAAATTGAGGGCCTGCACCGCAGTGCGGGCACCCATGCGGCGGGGGTGGTCATCGCTGACCGACCCCTGACCCAACTGGTCCCGCTCTACCAGGACCCGCGCGCGACCATGCCCGCAACCCAGTTCGACATGAAATGGGTCGAGCAAGCGGGCCTGGTCAAGTTCGATTTCCTTGGCCTCAAGACGCTGTCAATCTTGCGGCAAATCGAGACCTTTGCGCAGGCGCGCGGCGCGACGGTGGACTTTGAGACCATCCCCTTGGACGATGCGCAGGTCTTTGCGACGATCTGCGCCTGCAAGACGGTCGGCGTGTTCCAACTGGAAGGCACGGGAATGCAGTCGGTGATTGCAGACCTCCAGCCCGACAGATTGACCGACATCATCGCCCTGGTGGCGCTCTATCGCCCTGGCCCCATGGACAATATTCCAGAATTTGTCGCCCGCAAAAGCGGCAAGTCACCGATTGAGTATCTGCATCCAAAGCTGGAGGATGTGGTCGCAGAAACCTACGGCATCATGATCTACCAGGAACAAGTGCTGCAAGCGGCGCAAGTCCTGGCGGGTTATACCCTTGGCAGCGCCGACTTCTTGCGCAAGGCCATGGGCAAGAAAATCAAGTCCGAAATGGATCAGCAGCGCGAAACCTTCGTGACGGGCGCGAAGAAACACTCTGACATCAATGCGAAGCTGGCCAACGAGATTTTCGATCAGATCGCCAGCTTTGCAGGCTATGGTTTCAATAAGGCGCATTCGGCTTGCTACGGCTTGGTCGCTTATCAAACGGCCTACGCGCGCCACTACTTTCCCGCCGAATTCTATGCGGCCAATATGAACTACGACATGTCCTCGACCGACCGGTTAGCCGTGTTCACGGCGGACTTGCGCAATGAGGGACTCACCCTGCTGACCCCGCATATCAACCGCTCTGACGCCTTGTTTCGGGTCACCGATGATCAGCGCATCTCCTACGGGCTCGCCGCGATCAAAGGGGTCGGGACAGCGGCCATGCAGGCCGTGGTCGCGGAGCGGGAGGCTGGCGGTCCGTTTGAAAACTTGCGCGACTTTGCCGTTCGGGCCGCACCGTTTTTGAACAAGAAACAGTTGGAACAACTGATCGTGTCGGGGTCACTCGACAGCCTGCACCCCAACCGTGCCGAGATTTTCTACGCGCAAGAACATATTCTGAATTTTGGACAAGCCGAAGCCGCAGAGCTTCGTTCCGCGCAGGAAAGCCTGTTTCAAGGCGGCGACGTGGGCGTCGAAATGCCGCTGCACGTTCCCGAGGCCGCCGATTGGGACACGCAAGAACGCCTGAATAGAGAGCGCGACGCGCTCGGGTTTTTCTTGAGCGCTCACCCCTTGAGCCATCGCCAGGCCGATTTGGACCGACTAGGGGTTGAGGCCCTCGACAGCCTTTTGGACGCGCAAAAACAGCCGAAGACTGCGGGCAAAATTGCGGGCATCATTACTGGTCGTCAGGAGCGTCGCTCGGCCAAAGGCAAGAAGTTTGCCTTCCTGGCCTTGTCCGACGCCACAGCAACGACCGAGGTCATGGTCTTTGGCGATCTGCTGGCCCGAAAGCGCGAGCAGCTGATTGCGGGATCTACGGTCGTTATGGACGTGAACGTCGATGATCAAGGCGACAAGGGGGCTCGATTTGTCGCCCAATCGATTGCGCCGCTAGACGAGACCCTTAACCAAAGCTTCAGCAACTTGAAGATCTACGTCTGCGACGCCGCCCAACTCGCCTCGATTCAATCGATCCTCGCCCAAGCCGAAGCAGGGCAGGGGGGTGTCTATTTGGTGTGCGATTTGGACCCAGAAACCCACGTTTGCCTAAGGCTCGCCGAACAAGTAAGGGTCGACCAACCCTTGTCAAACGCCCTCGCTTCGATTGAGGGTCTGGTCGTCGATCGCGAGGCAGAGGGCACAGCGTCGTCGGAAGGGTACGAATTTGTGCCCTACGACGATCCCAATCTGGAACCGACGGTTGACGCCTCGGCGCCAGCGGGCTAGGGCCAGCCCCTGCCAAGGCGCACTTTAACCCCGCCGACACGGCGCGCCCTTAGCTCAGCTGGTAGAGCAACTGACTTTTAATCAGTAGGTCACAGGTTCGAATCCTGTAGGGCGTACCATTTGCCTCTGAACGTCTTTGAGGCTGGAAAAGCCTCCGCACTGTTGGGATAGCACCATCGGTTACTAAAAATGCACCTTATGTCCGCTGGTATACCCCTCCCTTTGGCAGCGCTCGTCGGGTGTCGTTTGGCAAGGCGCAAGGTTCGTGCCGTCTGTACTTCCCGCCGCCGATCAGTGCTGGATCCTGCGACTGCGCGCAGGATGACGCCGAGTGGGGGTTTGCTGACTTTGAGGTCTCACGTCCGCGTTTTTTGGGTATGGTAAAGTGCGCCACGCGACCTACCAACACCTTAAAAGAAAAATGTCGTTCTGCGCCGAGCGCAGCGAGGTCGCAGAATCCACCACCGACTGCTAGCGGATGGGAGGGACGGGTCCATCCCCGCGCCACCCCCTCATACCAACGGCGAAAAAAGTTGACACTTTTTTGGCCGTTTTGTGTCTCACGGCAGAAACGCTTCGCGTTTCGCCTCCGACGGGGCCTTCGCTTATACCCCGAGGCGCTTTCGCGCCATTCTCGGGATCGCTACGGGGGCCGCAGTCGCGGCCCTTATACCAGCGAACATAAGAGTCATTCTTATTCGCCGCTGGTATCACACCATCGGAAAGATTTCATGATCCTCATCCGATTGAGAAGTGCGTGCCTTGTCTATTGAAACTTGGTGCTCGAACGCAGTTGGATCAACACGCCAGTTATTGTTTCCGCTGGTATTAGAGGCGCGCCTTAAGCGCGGCCCTCAAACCGTTGGGGTACAGGTCCAGTCCAAGCCGATCCAAGCGGTCTAGGTCGAACCAACCCGCGCGGCACTTTTGGCCCGTGTCTTCAACGTATTCGATCGAGTCCATGTTGTCGTAAGTTCGGTCTTGCAACTGCACATCGCAAACGACCGTCCATTCATGGCCCCTTGCGTCCTCGTGGACATATATATTCTCCAAGAACAAGGGATCTCCCACAATTTTGATGCGCGTTCCCAGTTCTTCAAGGAACTCTCGGTCGAGACCATCGCGCCAAGACTCACCAAACTTCAGACTTCCTCCCAGCGGTCTTATACCCTTGAGGGTTCCATCGTCTCGGCACACCTCACTCGCCAACAGTTTTCCTCGATTCCAGACGAGCCCAAGGGCCTTGATCTGGATTGACTGGGCAGGTCTCCAACGAGGGTGTTCCAAACGTTCTCTCACGCGTTTAGGCCTTAAGCAAACGACGCAGGTCGTCAGCTTAAGGCCTCTTTGATCAGCTTGGACGTTAGGGACATGTCCAATTCGCCAGGGTGGGCCGCCCTCATGGCCGCAACGACTTTGCCCATCTGCGCCATGGAAGTAGCACCCATATCCGCAATGGTGGCGGCAATGGCCGCGCGCGTTTGCGACTCTGACATCATTTGCGGCAAATAAGTCTCGATGATGGCAATTTCGGCAGCCTCCGCCGCTGCAGCGTCTGGGCGGTCATTGTCGTTAAAAATCTTGATGACTTCATGGCGTTGCTTGATCATGCGTTGCAGCAAGCCCAGGATCGCGGGGGCGTCAATTTCCTCCCCCCGGCCCGCTGTTTTGTGGGCTATATCCGCACGCTTCAGCTCTGTTTGGATCAGGCGCAGGGTTTTGAGGCGCATCTTGTCTTTCGTGCGCATGGCGTCCTTAAGGTCTTGGTTAAATTGGGCTCGCAGTGACATAGATCCTCCCTGGCGGCGGCGTGTTGGGTTGCGTTCTATTGACAGAGCAAGGTGACATCAAGATCACTCGGGTTCAGTCGGTTTGGCTCCGCCGAGGGGTTGGCCGATAAGGTCTGAAAGCAGGAACACGCCGCAATGAAGTTTGGACAGTTTTGGGGTCTTGCCCTATTGATCTCCGCCATGAGCCTCAACGTCTCCTCGGCCCAGCGAACGTCGGCGTTCAACGCGGGCCTGTCCAGGTTCACGACCGAGGTGGCGCAGACCGAAGTTTCGATCCGACTATTTTATCCGACCCTGGAAGCGGTGGAACACGCCCGCTTTGGTCCCTGGCGCGTCGCCGCAAAAACACGGGCCGAACCTGCCACGGGGCCATTTCCGTTGATCCTTGTGTCGCATGGCCTTGGCGGGAATAGTTGGAACCATCATTTGATGGCAACCGAATTGGTCGCGTCTGGGTTTGTCGTGGGGGCGCTGGACCATCCAGATGACTTAATGCGAGTAGGGCGGCCCGAGCATTTGATTCTTAGGCCGCTAGAGTTGGTCGCCGCGCTCGACGCCGTCATTGCGCACCCAGTTTTCGGCCCCTTGATCGACGAGACCCGCGTTGGTGCGTTCGGGTTTTCCCTAGGGGGATGTACCGTCCTGGCTGCTGCGGGCGGGTATGTGGATTTCGACAGGATCACGAACCACTGCGCGCAATCCCAAAATGATTCTGAATATTGTGGGAAAGGTAAGGAAGAGTCCCTGCCGCTGCGGTTAAAAACACGGCGGAGGGGCTATTCCATATCCAAAGTGGACTTGGACCAAACCTTACGGGACCCGCGATTGAAGGCCCTTGTCGCCGCGGCGCCCGTTGGCGTGCCCTTCGATCGTATGGACGAGGTTGCACAACCCCTTCTGCTCATGAAAGCTGGGGCCGATCAGCAACTCAGGGCTCCTTACCACGCCGACCATATCCACGACCTCCTGCCAGGGACACATGAGTACCAGGTGTTTGAGGGCCTACACCACTATGCGTTTCTTTCGCCGTTTCCCGACGCAATTGCGCATGAAGTTGGTGAACCCGCGCAGGATCCTAGTGGGTTTGATCGCGCGAAGTTCCTGCAAAAATTGAACTCGGATATAGGCGCGTTCTTTCGGGACCACTTAGGGGCTTGAGTGTCTTGAAACCCTCGGCCTCAATGACGTGTTTAAGCAAAAATTTGGATCAGGCTATAAACCGCCGTCATGGTCCCTGCGACCGCCGCGGCCGCGATTGTGGGGGGAAGCCATAGGCGATCGGACGCCAGTTTCTTGCTTTCCTCGCGCAATTTCGCGGCCTCCTCAAAAGCCCGATAGATTTCCACGCGCATCTTATCGTCTGCCAACCGTTGTTCTTCTTTGGTCATGCGCGCCTCTTTCTCTCGACACCTAGGCCTAGTTTCATCGCTCGCTTAGGCCCTGCCTCCCTAAGCGATTATGGGACTGAAGACAAGTCTTGGATCGAAACACCAGCCGAAAGCCCCCCAATTTGCACGGCGAGCAAGGGGCGCCGCGCCCTCGGACTGGCGAGGCGTTCGCCGCCCCTAAACCGACGTCATACTGTGCGCAGTCGCAGCATCCAGCACTGGAGGTCAGCGGGAAGAACGGGAGGTGCCAACAAAGCTGTGCGCCTAAATCATACGCCCTGTTTGCAGGAACGCTGCCAGTTGTGTTGCGGATTTTTTCGCCAAGTCTGCTGCCAATCCTGGGGTCAAATCACCGTGTTGATCGAAGGCCTCTTCGCAATGCCCCAAAGCAATTTGTTCGGGCATCACAAGCGCGCGCAAGTGCCCCAAAATCAAACGCATGACTTGGAGGCCCTTGATCCCGCCCAAAGCACCTGGTGATGCGGACAGCAATACCGCGGGCCGCATCTCAAAAGGGTTGCCCTTGGGATGCGCATCATTGGGGCGCGTCATCCAGTCGATGAGATTTTTGAGACCCCCCGTCGGGCCGCCGTTGTATTCGGGGCTCGCGATCAGAAACGCCGCAGCGCCCATGGCGGCGTCGCGCGCCGCGTCGCACAAAGTGGCGAGGAGAGGGGCCAAGACTTCTTGGGTGCTAACGTTGGGCAGCGGGTGCGTGCCAGGGCTGAAGTAGAGCGCCTCAAAGGTCAAATCCGTCTTCCGCAACAACCGCTCATAGGCCTGCAGCAGTTGACGGTTGTAGGACCCCTGCCGCCCCGACCCGTCCAAAAAAATCAGTTTCATGCCAGCGGCGCTTTCGTGTCAAAACAAGTGCGGGTGCCCAAGTGACAAGCGGGGCCGCTCTGCCGCACGGTAAGGAGGAGCGTATCGCCATCGCAGTCGGCTCTAGCGGCAACGAGGTGTTGGCGGTGTCCAGAGGTTGCGCCCTTTTCCCACAATTGCTGCCGCGATCGCGACCAGTACGTGACGCGGCCTGTTTCAAGGGTCATCTGCAAACTCTCCGCGGACATCCAGGCCATCATCAACACCTCACCGCTCTCGACGCATTGGGCAATCGCGGGCACGAGGCCGTCGCGGTTCCAGCTTATGTCGGCGAGACTCACGCGAGCCTATCGAGGGCCGCCGACAAATCCGCCATCAGATCTTGCGGGTCTTCCAAGCCGATTTGGAGACGAATAAGGGGACCATAGCCTTCGAACGGGGTTTGCCAGTTTGGTGCAGAGCGAAACACGGATAAATCGGCCATAACAGCCAGGCTTTCGTAACCGCCCCAAGAATAGCCCAGACCAAATAAATCAAGGCTTTCGACCATCCGCTCCGCTGCGGCTTGATCGCAATCGGGTGTCAGGAAAAATCCGAACAACCCCGACGCTCCATCGAACTGCGTCGCCCAATGGGCATGACCAGGGCAGGTCGGTAGGGCAGGGTGGCGAACCTCGGCAACCTTGGGGTGTTGATCCAGAAATTTGGCGACTTGGAGGGCATTTTTGCTGATCAAATCCAACCGAACTTTCAGCGTTCGCATGCCGCGCAAAGCCAGATAGACATCGTCAGGTCCCATATGGTTCCCCATTAGGGTTGACTGCTTACGCAGCAGGGGTCCCGTTCGGTCATTGCCGATCACGATGCCAAAAAAAGCGTCCGAATGCCCGACATAGTACTTGGTGCCCGCCGCGAGCGAGATGTCCGCTCCACGCGCTATGGCGGGGTAGTAGAGCGAGGTCGGCCAAGTTGAATCGACGATTGTGGTAAGCGCATGCGCTTTGGCGAGGGCGTAGAGCGCGGCGCAATCGGGCATTTCAAAGGTTAGGGACCCAGGCGTCTCAAAATACAGCACTTTGCTATGAGGCTGAATTTCCTGTTCGAGCGCACTCAAGTCCATGGGGTCGAAAAAAGTGGTTTCCACGCCGAACTTTTTCAAAAACTCGTCGGCGAAAAACCGAGCAGGGCCGTAGACATTGTCGGCAATCAGCAAATGATCCCCTGCTGACAAGCAAGCGGTGAGAGCAAGGGCAACAGCTGACAAGCCCGAACCCGTCGCGATCCCTTGGGCACCCCCATCCAAATCGGCAATCATCTTTTCGAGCGCTGCCGTGGTATCGCTGCCGACAATGCCGTAGCCAATCTCGCCCGTATCGTGGCGACGCGCGTTCCATGCCTTCACGTGGGCCAAATCATCGTAGAGCAAAGTTGAGCCACGATAGGTTGGCGGATTGACCGTCTTCAAGCCCATGCCAGGCAGCTTATGGCCCGTCGCCTCGTGCACGAGGCGGGTTTGTTGGCTGTACTTAGGTTTGCTCATGCGCTTGTCCCTGATCCACTAAGTCAAAAACACGTTGGAGGGCGGCTTGGTCCTGCGCGCCCGCTAAGGCATAAGTACCCGCAACGATGAAAAAGGGCACGCCGCTAATCCCGCGGCTGCGCGCATCGCGATTTTCTGCCGCGATATGATCGCGGTGCAGGTCTTGGTCGAACACCTGGTCCAACCTGGCGGGGCTGAGCCCTGCCGCCGCCCAAAGGTCGTGCAAAACCTGCCGCTGCCCTATGTCCTGGCCACGCTCAAAGTAGGCGGCAAAAAGCCCTCGCACAAAAGCCTCGGCCTGGTTGGTCTCCGCATGTTGGATTTGCGCTTCGCGGAGCGCCATATGCGCCAGAACGGTCGAGGGTGTTCGCCGAATCCTGCTGAAATCAAGGCTTAGGCCCGCTTGCGTCGCCGCGGCCTCTATGGTGGCATAGACCCGCTGGGCGCCGCTAGGGCCGCCAAACTTCCGCTCCAGATAGGTCTGCCGATCCATACCCGCCAATGGCATCTCGGGATTGAGCATAAAGCAGCGCCAGTGCATGCGCACCTGCCGATTGATCGCGGCCAAGGCACCCTCCAGCCGCTGCAAGCCAATGTAGCACCAGGGGCAAATCGGGTCCGAGAAAACATCGATGGAAATAGGGGAGGGCACTTAGGAACTTGCGGTTTTGGCGTTTTGCATAAAGATCGGAAACAGGGCGCCCATGGTGAAGGCCGCGTTCAGGACTGCCAAGCCAATTTTCCCAGCGAAGGCCCAAGCCTCGGGCGACAAAACCACCCACAAAATTTCATTTAGTCCCGCCGAGAGCAAAGACCCAAGCGCCATCAAGAGGGCAGCGCGGAGCCACGCCTCATCGGGTGCCTGCAAATGGGACCCCATGAGTTTTTTCAAGAGCGGGAACCCGAGCAACCAGGTTAAGCCCAACCCTGCGGCATACAGCAGGCTGACCGCAGTGAGCTTTATTTTGAGCCAAACCGCATCCCCGCCCGTCGCAATGGTGAGACTGCCAAACCCGACAAGCAGAACGGTGGAAACCAGCAGGAGCCAAGGCGTTTCGCGCTCGCGGATCCAAATATAGGCCAACGATACGACCGCCAGGGGCAGCATGATCAGCGTCGCCCAAAAGAACCGATCCGAAGACGCGTCGAGCCCCAGGTACCGGCCCGCGTACAAAATGACCAAGAACACCCCGACGGGGCCCAGCTCCAGCAGTGATTTTTGCCCTTGGGGCAGTTTTGAGTCTCTTTGGTTCATGCGCGGTCCCTTTGTTGACACCTTGCCCAAGACCTAGGGCTAAGCGCCGATCTGTTCAAGGCGGTTGAAGCGTCGTGAGCCGATTGCAGTCTAGGTCAAATCGGGTTAGGCACAGGCCATGGACAAGCATATCGTCGATATATTGCTGGAGGAGCGCGCGCCCAAAATGCACGAGCGGCCCGTCCTGTTTCGCTGGGTTCGGCGCATTCTTGACCCCATTTTGCGCTATCAACAAGCCCGCGCGATGGCCGACGACATCAAGTACAAATCAGGCGCGCAAGTCATGCAGTATTGCCAGGACAAGCTGGATTTAGAAATCGAGGGCACGGGCCTTGAGAACATGCCCGCTGCGGGACAACCCGCCATCATCATCGTCAATCATCCCACTGGGATCGCCGATGGGGTTGCCCTATGGAAATGGATCGGACCCGTTCGCAGCGACCTTATGGTCTATGGCAACCGTGATACCCACCGCGTCACTAAAGGCGCTTATGATTTCATTGTGCCTGTTGAGTTGGTCGAGGCCAAGCAAACCCAGGAAAAAATGCGCGAAACGCTTCACTGGACCAAGAAGTGTTTTGACGCAGGCCGCACCCTGATTTTCTTTCCATCAGGGCGCATGTCCTTCGTAAATTGGCGGCAGTTTCGGTTCCGCGAACGCCCCTGGAAATCAAGCGCCATAAAAATGGCGCGGCGGTACAAGTACCCCGTCATTCCAATCACGATCCGCTCCTACAATTCGATCTTGTTCTACTTTTTTTCAATTTTGTCGGAAGAGTTGCGCGACATTTGCCTGTTCTACGAACTGATCAATAAGAGCGGCCAGCGGTTCAAGATGGCCATGGGACCGCCGCTGGACCTTGAGGCCTACAGCAACGATCAAATTGATGAGATCACACCACAATTGCAACGCTTTGTCGAAAAAGGCGACTATAGTAAGCCCTTCGTCCCCACCCTAAAGCCGTAGAGGTCTCCCATGTCCCTGCCCATTCGCTATACCTTCTCCCTAATTTCGCCCTTCTCTTATCTCGGCGCAGAGACCTTTTTTCACCTCGTCGATCAAACGGGCGTCTCGGTGACCTATCGCCCCGTATCCGTGGGAGACGTGTTCGCGGCCACAGGTGGGTTGCCACCCGCCAAGCGCCATCCCGCCCGCCAGGCCTATCGCGGCGTCGAATTGCAGCGCTGGCGTCAAATTCGTGGCAAGCATAAGATGAACCTGAAGCCTGCGTTTTTCCCCGCCGACGACAGCAAAGCCGCCGCCATGGTCAATGCCGTGATCGCCGAATCTGCGGACCCGAGACCGTTGATTTTGGCTTTTCACAATCTGGTGTGGGAGGAGGATGGCGATATAGCCGACCTCGATACTCTGGCCGTGGCAGGCGCCAAGGCGGGATACGATATGGTGCGTATTCGCAATGCCGCCGACAGCGATGAGATCGCAGGCTTACGCGCGGTCTATACCCAGGAGGCGATTGATGCAGGGATTTTCGGTTTGCCCTGGTACCAAGTCGGCAGCGAAGACTTTTGGGGGCAGGACACCCTGAATCAAATCGCCCAACGCCTCGGGGGATAATACCAGCAGCGACCCAGAACGACTCTTATAATCGCTGGTATAAGGGCCGCGACTGCGGCCCCCGTAGCGGCCCCGAGAATAGCGCGAAAGCGCCTCGGGGTATAAGCGAAGGCCCCGTCGGAGGCGAAACGCGAAGCGTTTCTGCCGTGAGACATAAAACGGCCAAAAAAGTGTCAACTTTTTTGGCCGTTGGTATAAGTCGTCTGGGCCTAACCTTCTTGTTTGGCGGCGTTCCAAGCTGCGTCCATGGTGGCCAAGTCTTTGGACGTGAGGTCACCGCCGAGGGCGCGTTCCATTTGGGAGAAGCGCTTCTCAAATTTTTGATTTCCCTGTCTAAGCGATTGTTCTGGATCGAGCCCGAGCTTGTACCCCAGGCAAACCACCGAAAATAGCAAGTCACCGTATTCCAAAGCTCTATTTTGATCAGAGGCCTCGAGGGTTTCGGCAAGTTCCTCCTCCACCTTCGCCGCCGCCGAAGCCACAGTCGGATAGTCAAAACCTACGCGCGCCGCGCGTTTCACCAACTTTTCGGCGCGTACGAGGGCGGGCAGGGCAAGGGCAACGCCTGCCAAGGCCGAGCGCGCTTTATCGGTCGCTTTGGCGTCCCGTTCCTCGGCCTTGATCGCTTCCCAGGCGGCTTGCTGCTCGCTCGCGCTGCGCGCCCCTTCGGCGCCGAAGACATGGGGATGCCGACGGATCATTTTCTCGGCAATCGCAACGAAGACATCCTCGACCGAAAAATGCCCAGCATCGTCGGCGATCTGCGCATGGAAAAACACTTGCAGCAACAGGTCTCCCAGTTCGTCCTTCAGATCCTCGAGGTGATTCCGCTCGATGGCGTCTGCAACTTCATAGGCTTCTTCAAGAGTGTAGGGGGCAATGGAGGCAAAATCCTGCGTCAAATCCCATGCGCACCCGCCATCGGGGTTGCGCAGTTGCGCCATCACGGCGCGCAAGCGCGCAAAAGGGGACGCCGCTGGGTCTTGGGCAATTCGGATCAGATCAGTTTTGGTCGCCATGGTCGATCCATACCACTTCGCGTTGGCAGCTCAACGAATTGATCGTTCGCAGAAGAAGGTACATTTGAAGAACAAGCAGCTGAATTCTGTCCATATCTTGCCTCAGAGCGGAGGGCTTTACAGTCGAGCGCTTCCTGTTTAGCAAGGAACGATGACAGCCGAAGAACAACGCGCTGAATCCGAGCGACTCAAATCAAAAAACGAATTGGAGCGGCGGCGCGTGGAGGCTGAGGAACTGAAGTTGCGCGCCGAAGACGTGAAGTTGAAAATGGAAGCCAACAAGATGATCCAAGAGACCTTAAAGCTGAAAGAGGAAACCGACAAAATCAGCAGGGAAAAGAACTGGGTCGCCATGCACGCCATGTCCGCCGTCATTGCGGCCGCGGTCGGTGCGTCGGTCGCCATGCTTTTAATCGCTTCACGCCTCTAGTCCCGAGCGCGTGCGCGCGCCACGTAGCTGCCAACCAACTCGTCCAGCCAGCGCCACCGACCAGCTGGTCCAACCTGGCAGGGCTCGCCAGATAGTATTTGCCGCATAATTTATATTATGGAAAGTAACCGAATGAGCCCACGGTGTGCGTTAAAGCGGGATTTTCAGAACCTGACCATCGTAGGCACAGTTAATGCGGTCGGGTAGTTCCGCGTTCCAGGTATCGTAGTCGATCAGGCCCGTCATATGGGTTAAGAACAGGTGACGGGGCTGGACGTACTCGGCCCAAGTCAGGACTTTGTCGAGGTGAGCGTGTCCTGGATGGGGGTCTTTGCGGATGCAACCGACGATCCAGGTATGAACGCCCCTTAGACCCTCAAGCACCTGTGGGCTCAAGTCGCTGACGTCCGTTGTGTAGGCAAAGTTGCCGACACGAACGCCTTGGCTGGTGATGTCGCCGTGTTCTTGTTCCCAGGTTTCGATGACCATGGCGCCGAGTTCGAGTTGATCGGGCCAGTCATGCAAGGTCATAATTGAGGGGTAGGTCAGTTTGGCGCCTTCGCGCGCCTCAAAGATGTAGTCAAAGCGCCGCCACAAGGCTTGCCGACAGCGCGACTTGGCGAAGGCTGGAACTTTGCCGTCTTGACCGTAGGCCAAGAAACGCATGTCGTCGATGCCCGCGACATGGTCTGCGTGCTCGTGCGTATAGAGCACGGCGTCCAGTTTGACTTGCCCCTCCCCGCGCTGCAGATCATTGATCTGCGCGCGCAAGTCAGGACCTGTATCGACCAAAACCGTGGTCGTGCCCAACTCCATCAGAATGGACGCACGGCGGCGGCGGTTTTTCGGATTTGTCGGATCGCATAGGCCCCAGCGTTCGCCAATAAGGGGCACGCCGCCCGAAGAACCGCAGCCAAGAACTGTAACCGTGAGGGTCAAACGGGCACTTTCGTGAACAAGCGATGAAAATTCGCCGTCGTCTGCGCGGCGAACTCCCGCGCTGTCATTTGGAAGACCTCTGCCATTTTTTGGGCCGTATGGACCAGGAATGCGGGTTCATTGGTCTTGCCACGATGGGGCATGGGCGCCAGGAACGGCGCGTCGGTTTCCACAAGAATGCGGTCCACGGGAACGCCCGCGAGGGTTTGCCGCAGTTCTTCGGATTTTTTGAACGTCGCGATGCCACTGACGGAAATGTAGAAACCCAGTTCCAGGGCCGCGTCGCGCAAGTACGACGTCCCAGTAAAACAATGGATCAGGCCAGGAAAAGGACCACGGCGGGCTTCGTCCTGTAAAATCTGCGCTGTGTCCGCCTCGGCGTCGCGGGTATGGACGATGAGCGGCAGGCCCATGGTGCGACTGACCGAGATATGAGCCCGAAAACTGTCTTGTTGCGCGCGCCGGGGGCTGCGCGCATAGAAGTAGTCCAGCCCTGTTTCCCCAACGCCCACCACCTGGGGCTCAGCGCACAACGATTTGAGGGTCTCAGGGTCCTTCAAACCCGCCTCCCCCGCCTCATGGGGATGCACCCCTGCCGCCATATAGACCCCTTTGTGGCGGCCGATCATGGCCTTCACGGCCTCGAATTTGTCGAGGCGCGTGCAGATGGTGACGATCTTTTCGACACCTGCCGCGCCCGCGCGCGCCACAACGTCGTCCAAGGTCTCGGCAAAGTCGGGAAAGTCTAAATGGCAGTGACTGTCGATCAGCATCTACGCCGTCTCAAACCTCGGGAACAAGCCTTGGGGCGGGTCGATGGGTGTTCCTGCGGCGACTGGGCTTTCCCATGCGTCGAAATCGCGCGCGCCCTGCCCTACTGCCAGGGCGTCGAGCAACTTGGTCGTTGTGGTCGGCATAAAGGGTTGCAGCAGGAGCGTGAGCTTGCGAATGCCCTCATGCGCCACCGCCAGAACCACCGCCATGCGTGCGGGTTGGTTTTTTTTGAGGGTCCAGGGCGCCTGCGCGTCCACGTAGGCGTTGGCGGCGGAGATGCCGCGCCATACGTCTTCTAGGGCCTTGTGGAAGGCCTGCTGCGCCATATGGGCCCGAACGCCTGCAAGCAGCGGCTTGATCTGCTCCAGAAACTCCTGATCTGCTGCGTCGAGGCGCGTCATCTCGGGAATGGCAGCGTCACAGTTCTTAAAAATCATCGACAGCACTCGTTGCGCCAAATTCCCGTAAGCGTTGGCCAGATCTGCATTCATGCGCGTTTCCATGGCGGCATGGGAAAAATCACCATCCTTGCCGAACGGGACTTCGCGCATCAAGAAATACCGCGTTTGGTCCAAGCCGTAGCGGTCGATCAGATCAAAAGGATCGATGGCATTGCCGAGTGATTTGGAGATTTTTTGACCTTCATTGGTCCACCAACCATGGGCGAAAATGCGACGCGGCAAGGGCCAATCCACCGCCATTAGAAATGCGGGCCAATAGACGGCGTGGAACCGCAAGATGTCTTTGCCGACAATATGGAGGTCCGCAGGCCAGAATCTCTCGTACGGACCAGCGCCCTCCCCAGGAGCGCCCAAGGCGGAAATGTAGTTGGTTAGGGCGTCGAGCCAAACGTACATGACGTGCGTGTCATGACCTGGCACGGGCACGCCCCAGTCGAATGTCGTTCTTGATACCGCGATGTCCTTCAGCCCGCCCGCGACAAAGGTGCGGACCTCGTTCAAGCGGCTTGCGGGCATGACAAAATCGGGCTGGGTTTCGTAGAGTTGTAGCAATCGATCCGCAAAGGCACTTAGGCGGAAAAAGTAGTTTTCCTCCTCCACCCACTCCACCGTTTTGCCGAGGCTGGTTTGCATGCTGCCGTCGGGTTGGGCGATCAGTTCTTTCGCATCGTAGAAGGCCTCATCGGAGACGCAGTACCACCCTGCGTAAGTATCCAAATAAATATGTCCGCGGCGGTGCAGTTCCTGCCAAAGTTGCTGGCAAACCGCTTTGTGACGGCTTTCGGTGGTACGGATGAAGTCGTCGTGAGAAAAGTTGAGCGCCGTCGCCAAGGTGCGGAAACTCTGGCTGACCTGATCGGTGAAGCTTTGCG
The DNA here is from genome assembly GCA_965229645.1 of Alphaproteobacteria bacterium. GTDB lineage: Bacteria > Pseudomonadota > Alphaproteobacteria > UBA7985 > UBA7985 > CAXQZM01. The sequence goes on along the minus strand of OZ245893.1, from coordinate 680,767 downwards.
GGTCCATGCCCTGGGCCGCCGCGCTTTGTGCTATTTTTTGGCCATGTTCATCGGTGCCCGTCAAGAAATGGACGTCATACCCATCGAGCCGTTTGAATCGAGCCATGACATCGCAAGCGAGCGAGGTATAGGCATGACCTATGTGCGGGCGGTCATTGACATAGTAGATCGGCGTGGTGACGTAAAAGGCAGGTCTAGGGGCCATGAGCTCGCCCTTCGCGACTTAAGTCTTGCAGGTCAAGCAATAGCGCGGTGAAAACCTGCACGGGGTCTAGGTTGAGCGCTTTGGCCTGGACTTCGCGATTTTGGGTCAGTGCGTAAGCGCGGGCGGCAAAATCGGCTTGATCTCTCACGCTCCCCTGCCCCGCGCGCGTCCGCAAACCATAGCGGAGCAGCCTCAGGCCCAGGGCGAGCCCGTCCAAGTCTTTGCTGGGAAGCAGCGACGACGCAGCCTGGCATAGGTTTAGCGGATCGGATTGAAACCCCTGTTGCACAAGCGCGCTGATCCCCTCGTTTGCCTCCCGCACTTCTGCGTTCGTGAGCGCCAAGGCCTGCCCTGGAACTCCGCCGGATAAACCAAATAGGTCGGCTCCCGACCCCAATTCATCCAAGTTTTGCTGCGCCGCAAATCGATCAAAAGTATCTCGATCCAAGGGGGGGAACCGCACCCGCGCGCAGCGCGAGCGCAAGGTGGGCAGCAAGCGATCGACCCGATGGGCGATCAGCAGAATGCAGGTATGGGGGCGCGGTTCCTCAAGCCACTTCAGCAAATTGTTCGCGGCGTTGGTGTTCAAATCGTCGGCGGCGTCGATCACAATCACTTTGCGGTCGGCAAGCGCGGCATGTTTGGTCATAAAGACCAGCATCTTTTCGATCTGCTCGCGGCGAATATCACGATAGGGTTTGCCTGTTTTGGGATCCTGTTCGATCTGGATCTCCATGAAATCTGGATGCGCGCCCGAGGCCAGCAAGTTAACAGTTTGTGCGCCCCCCATGAGATTTGGCGCTAGGGCGCGGGCAAAAGTCGCCTTGCCCATCCCCTGGGGTCCGTCCAGCAAGTAGGCCTGATGCAAGGTTCCCGCCGCCAACGACCGCTCAAAATAGCGCCGCTGCGATTCATGCCCTACCATCATGAAAGGTAGGATCCGACGACACGCTGGATTTGGGCGGCAAGCTGCTCAACGGCCTGAGTGCCGTCGAGGACGCGAAACCGATCCTCAAACGCCTTGGCGCGGTCGAGGAAGGCGTCGCGCACCGCAGCATGGAACCCTAGGTCTTTCCCTTCAAAGCGCGCCTCGTCTAAGCCAGAGCGCTGACCCGCAAGACGATGCCCGGCGCGCGCCAGGCCTGTTGTTACGGGCAAGTCGAGCAGAAACGTGATGTGGGGTTGCAAGCCTCCCGTGGCAAGGGTTTCGATTGCGCGCAGGTCCGCCTCGGGAACCCCCCCTGCCCTGCCCTGATAGACCGCGCTGGAATCGGCGTAGCGATCGCACAAGACCCAGCGTCCTTCGGCCAATGCGGGCTGGATGGTGGTCCGCACCAGTTCGTGGCGCGCCGCGGAAAACAGCAACAACTCCTCCACCCCGTCCCAACGGTCGGGGGCGCCACTCAGCACCAAGGCCCGAATAGCCTCGGCGCCAGCAGAACCGCCTGGCTCGCGAACTTGGACAAGGGGTACGCCCTGGTTTTCAAGAAAGTCTGCAAGCAGGCGGATTTGCGTCGTCTTGCCCGCGCCTTCGCCGCCCTCAAAGCTGATAAACACCGCAGTCCCATACCAGGGCGCGGGGCGAATGCCTATGTCAAAAGCGTGTCAGCACAAGCTGTGCGAATTAGGCTTTAATCCGTCAAGAGGTAGTGACGGATGCCCTCAAGCGCGGCGTCGAGGGGGCCGAGCGCGCGCACCGATTTGCCTGCGTAAACAGCTTCCTCGAACGGGGCATCTTCGTTCGACATACCAAGCGAAAAATAAAACAGACGGCCCACCTCCTGACCTTCGACAACGGGTGCATTCAGCGGGCTGTTGTGAAGGATCAGGGTGCCCTGCATATTGTGGATCGCATCGACGCGCAGGGTCCGGCGCAGGCGGCGCGTCACGATCAGGGGGATGCGATCCTCCACCCCCAACCAAACCGGGGCGTAGCCTACGACCTGGCCAGGGGAGAAAATTTCGTGGTTGGTGAACTCCTTGAGGCCAAATTCTACCAAGCGCTCGGTCTCACGTTTGCGCACGGCAATGCTGCCCGCGCCGTTGATCACCACGACGACGCGGCGCCCAGATTCGGGATCAAAGGCCGAGGTCGCCTGACCGTAATCCCCTTGAACCGTATAGCCCGTCTTGATGCCATCGACGCGCAAACGCCCCCCCAGCAAAAGATTGCGGTTTTCTTGTCGGATGCCTGCAAAGGTAAATTCTGTTTCAGAAAAATACGGATAGAACTGCGGAAAGTCCCGAATCAGAGCCCGCGATAGTAAGGCCATATCGTTAGCGGTCGAGGTATTGTGCGGACCCGCACCCGCATCGACGAGGCCTGAGGGATTGACAAAGCGCGTGTTGCGCATGTTCAACCGTGCCGCCACCGCATTCATACGTGCCACGAAGTCTGGCACCGATCCCGAGAGACCTTCCGCTAAGGCGACCGCTGCGTCGTTCCCCGATTGAACGATCAGCCCTTTCAGCAACTTATCGACAGAAATGCGGGTGTCGAGGCCCAACCACATGGTCGACCCCTCGCGCCGATACGCCCTGTTGGAAATGCGAAATCGATCCTCCAAGGCGATTTCGCCTGCTGCCAGTGCCTGAAATATGACGTAAGCGGTCATGATTTTGGTCATGGAACTGGGTGCCATGGCTTGATCCGCGTTCTTGACGTAGAGTTGCTGCCAGGTCTCAAAATCATAGACGACGGCCTGGTCGGCAGACGTGGAAAATTGCGCCGCTGCCCCCCCCGACGCGATCAGAACCGCGATGAGGCCGAGCAGGCGTGAAGCCCGTATTGAAAACCAGGTCATGTCACGCCCGCGCGCGTCGTTTGGAACCCACCCTCAGGCCCCACAGCACATCATGATCGGGCCGCCCTATCGTTCCACGGGACGGGCGTTGATGGCCCCTTCGGCAAATGCGCGCGCAAAGACCGCCTGTTGTTCAATTTCGGACGCCAAAGGCCCGATGAGAACCTGATAGAGATCCCCTTCGCGCGCCACGGTTACACGGCCCAAACTGGCCATGCGGTCGCGAATCCCGTTGGCGTTGATGGTGTCGGTATAGCTACCGACCAAAACAAACAGACCCGTACCTGGCGCATCAGACGCCGTTGCGCCCGAGGTAGCGGACCCCGCCGTTGGCGACTGAAGCGGCCGCGATGTTGGCAAGGGCACCCCGACCGACGTCACGGTGGTGTCAACGGGCGCGCCGAGCGTATTGGACCCAGGCACGCGCCGATTGTTGGCCAGCGCGCTTTGCAACAGTTGCGTTTCTTCAGGCATCATCCGGATCTGCACCTCGACAAAGCCGCCATTGGCAACGCCCAAAGCGTCCGCCGCAGCCTGGCTCAAGTCAATAACGCGACCGAGCGCAAAAGGCCCGCGATCATTAATGCGCACCGCAACGCTGTTGTTGCGATCAAGTCGGGTGACGCGCACAATGGACTGAAACGGCAAAGTCGGGTGCGCGGCCGTATATTCCGACCCGCGATAGGTCTCCCCGCTGGCGGTCAAGGCACCCTCGGTTCCCGCCGGATAGACCGAAGCGACGCCGTTGGCCGCGTAACTCAAATCCTCGACGGGCTCATAGTCAACACCTGCGACCTTGTAAGGCGCGCCCGTTTGGTAGGGCGCTAAGGGTTCGTTTGTCGCCAGGAATGCCTGCACCAAAGCCGTACCCTCCTCAGGGTGTTCGGAGCGTCCAAAGGGAACCTGATCGCAGGCTGTGACAAACACCGCCGCCATGAGCAATCCAAGAGGTCGAAATTGCATACTGATTCCAACTAAGTGAGAGGCTTCAGATCGAATGACACGTGTTTAGCCGCCCGTCGTGGAAATTGCAATGCGCTGGAACCGAGGGCAGCGGTCCGCGCCTGGAGACCAAGGGCCGTGGCGAACGACCCTTGGTATGCGATGGATTGCTATGCCGCCAAGGGTTGGGCGTTGGCCATGTGACTTGCGTCGATACCAGCCACAGCCACGGGTTTTTTCATGGCATCGCGGCGGAACGGTTCGCCGAGTTCTTGGTTCAGCACGACCTCGATGAAGGTCGTAACTTGATCGTGCATCTGTTCATGGATTGCCGTATCCAAGACCTGCGTCAGGTCCTCCATGGTCGTGGCCTGAACGCCTTTAAGGCCGCATCCTTCGGCGACTTTGGCGTATTCGACGCCTTCGTTCAGTTCTGTGCCTACAAAGTTATCTTCGAACCACAAGGTCGAATTGCGCTTCTCCGCGCCCCATTGATAGTTGCGGAAAATGATCATGGTGATGGCGGGCCAGTCGCCGCGCCCGCAAGCAGTCATTTCGTTCATGGAAATGCCGAACGCGCCGTCGCCAGCGAACCCGACCACGGGTGTCTTTGGCTGGCCGATTTTGGCGCCGAGGATCGCTGGCAGCCCATAGCCGCACGGGCCGAACAGGCCAGGGGCCAAGTATTTGCGGCCTTGTTCAAATGTGGGATAGGCATTGCCGATGGCGCAGTTGTTGCCGATGTCCGAAGAAATGATCGCTTCCTTTGGCAGGGCCTGCATAATCGCGCGCCAAGCCATGCGCGGAGACATGTGTTGAGGCCGATCCTTGCGCGCGCGCGCGTTCCAGGTTGTGCCTGGATCGTCGTCCTCATGGTCCATGGACGTGAGTTCCTGCGCCCACCGCGACTTGGTGTCGGCAATGAGGTTTTTGCGATCTTCGCGCCCCCTATGGCCCGCGTCGGCGGTGAGCCGGGTGAGGATCTGTTCGGCGACTTGCTTGGCGTCACCCTGGATGCCGACGCTGACTTTTTTGGTGAGACCGATGCGGTCCGCATTAATATCGACCTGGATGATCTTCGCGTCCTTCGGCCAGTAGTCGATGCCGTAACCAGGCAGCGTTGAAAACGGATTGAGGCGGGTGCCTAGCGCCAAGATGACGTCGGCCTTGGCAATGAGCTCCATACCCGCCTTCGACCCGTTGTAGCCAAGGGGGCCCGCAAACAGCGGATGCGACCCAGGAAAGGCGTCGTTGTGCTGATAGTTGCAACAGACCGGCGCGTCGAGCCGTTCGGCCAGTGCCCGCGCTGCGTCAATCCCCCCTGCCAGAATGACCCCCGCGCCATTGAGCAAAACAGGAAATTTGGCCTCCGAAAGGAGGTGCGCGGCGGCGCTCAGCGCTTTGTCCTCCCCTGCATTGCGGCCAATTTTCACGATTTGCGGCAAGTCGATATCGACCACTTGCGTCCACATATCGCGGGGAACGTTGATTTGCGCGGGCGCAGATAGGCGGAACGCCTGAGTAATAACCCGGTTGAGCACTTCGCCCACGCGCGTTGGATCGCGCACCTCCTCCTGATAGCAGACCATATCCTTAAACAGGGCCATCTGCTCGACCTCTTGAAAGCCCCCCTGCCCAATGGTCTTGTTGGCCGCCTGCGGCGTCACGAGCAGCAAGGGCGTATGGTTCCAATAAGCGGTTTTGATCGGCGTTACGAAGTTGGTGATTCCCGGCCCGTTCTGAGCGATGGCCATGGACATTTTGCCCGTGGCGCGCGTATAGCCATCGGCAGACATGCCCGCGTTGCATTCGTGGGCGCAATCCCAAAACTTGATGCCCGCAGCGGGAAACAAATCAGATATGGGCATCATGGCCGAACCAATAATGCCGAACGCGTGCTGAATGCCGTGCATTTGCAGAACTTTGACGAAAGCTTCTTCTGTTGTCATCTTCATGGGGCGGATCCTTGCGGTTAGAGCGATGCCACGGGCTTTAGGAGGCGAGCCTGGAAAGGCAAGGCCAAAGATAGCGCGCGCCGTGCGGCGAATCCCCGCCCCTGCATCACAGCCTTCGTTGGTGTTGCGCCTTGCCAGAGGCCGCTTGACCTGAGAACAGGCGCGGCCTAAAGCCAGGGTCCCTTCCCTAGCTTAGACCTGAAAATCCAGTTTCGTCGGACGGTAGCTCAGCCTGGTAGAGCACTACGCTGGGGGTGTAGGGGTCGCAGGTTCGAATCCTGTCCGTCCGACCATTTCTTTTTTAGCAAATCTTATTCGGACGGCACGAAAGTCGTTCTCACAGCAATGGCAAAAGAAAGGCGTCATCTGCGCCGAGCGCAGCGATGTAGCAGAATCCATCACCAGTTGGCAGCCGATGGGACGGAAGGATCCATCTCCGAATCAACATCTGTCGCTCTCAACCAATGAAAAGGCTAAATGACCCTTATCCGTTTGAGAAGTGCGTGCCACGCCTATTGAAACTTGGTGCTCATTGGAGTCCGTCCTGCGTTCGGCGTGAGATGCCCCGATCCCGACCCTTGCGAGCGGTGACCTATCCCTCAAGTTCTGGCGTATCGGGGGACAGGGCTTGCGACAAATTCCCTCGCAAGGCCTCGAGTTGTTGGCGGATCGTCGCCAGGTGTTCGGATGTGGGTTTGGCGGCTTTTTGGGGGGAACCTGCGGTGTCTTGCGCAAATTCGTCCGCATCGGTCGGCACGTCCGTGTTGATCACGGGTGCCGCTGCGTCGGCCCCCTCCATCAGGCGATCCTCCTCCAGGAGTTTTTGCACGCCTTTGGTCGTATAGCCCTCCACATAAAGCAGGTCGCGAATGCGCGCGAGCATGCTTATGTGAGCGGGGTCGTAGTATCGTCGGTTGCCCGCGCGCTTCATGGGCGCCACTTGGGGGAACTTTGTTTCCCAAAACCTTAGGACATGCTGAGGAACGTCCAATTGATCGGACACCTCAGAAATGGTTCGGTACGCCTCGGGAGACTTGTCGCTCATGCCTAAATCTCCGTGTTCATCCGGTTTTTGAGCATAGAACTTGCCTTGAACGAGAGGACGCGCCGCGGTTCGATTTTGACCTCTTCGCCCGTTTTCGGGTTCCGACCCATGCGGTCGCGCTTGGAGCGGACGCTGAAACTGCCGAAGCCAGGGATTTTCACAGGCTCGCCGCGCTCGAGATTGCCGATGACTTCATTGAGTACCTGTTCGACCAACAGGGCCGATTCCGTTCGCGACAACCCAATTTCTCGATAGACCGCCTCGGTCAAGTCGTTCCGCGTCAAAGCCCCTGCCATACATGTCTCCAATCTTTGCGGGCTTGGAGGAAAGATCTTCGGCCTTACCTCGCCCTGCCCACACCTCTCATATGTTTGAGACAAGACCTATGGTGGCTGGGGGCAACCAAGGTCAATTCATTGCACGGACCAAATGTTCTAACCCTGGAAGATGTGACATAAATCACTCCGCAGATGGCAACAAAGCAGAAACACTGGCGGCATAACCTTCGTTCACCATATCAATTGCCAGTTCCAAAGCGTTGGTGAAAGAAACAGAATCGGCGCCGCCGTGCGACTTGACGCATACCCCATTGAGGCCCGCCATGACCGCACCGTTGTATCGCCGTGGGTCGGTTCGCCGCCGAAGCTTGGCAAACTGACGGGCCGCCAAGGCAAAGCCCAGGCGAGAGAGCAGCGTTTCCTGAAAACTGGCACGCGTATAGGCGCCGATCAAACGCGCGGTTGCTTCGGTCGATTTGAGCATGATGTTGCCGCCGTACCCATCGCAAACCAACACATCGCAGCGCCCCTCGACCAAATCGTTCGGCTCCATAAATCCAACGAAGGAACCAGGCCAGTCCTGGGCGGCAATTAGATCGTAGGCGCGCTGAACTTGGCTTGGGCCCTTGGTCCGTTCCGTGCCGATGTTGAGCAACCCGATCCGCGGATGCGGGATCGACACCATAGTCTGTGCCAGGGCAGTGCCCAAAATCGCGAATTGATGCAAGTGTTCGGCCTTGACCGTCAGATTGGCGCCCAAATCCAAAACCACCGTCTCATTTTTGAGGGTGGGCATGTAGGACGCAACGGCGGGCCGGGAGATCCCAGGGATGAGGCCCAAGTGCTTGATGCCCAGCGCCATGAGCGTTCCCGTATTGGCGGCCGAAACGACGGCGCTGGCGCTGCCCGAGGCAAGGGCAGCAATGGCCTGGACCAAGCTCGATTGCTCATAGTGTTTGCGCAAGCTGTGCGAGGGTTTCTCGTCCATGGGGATGCAGCCTTGCGTCGGGCGAACCAGCAAGCGATCCGCCAGCTTTGGATAGGCCGCGATCAGGGGCATGAGCTGGCGGGCCTCCCCGAACAGCAAAAACGTCACCGAGGTATGGAGCCGCGCCGCCTCGGCCACGCCAGCAACGATGACGCCAGGCGCATGATCGCCGCCCATGGCGTCAACGGCCACGGTCTGCGACGGCGGTAAAATTTCACGGGTTGCGGACATGGCAGGGCCTTATACCAACGGCCCTAAAAATTGACATTTTTATGACCGTTTTATGTCTCACGGCAGAAACGCTTCGCGTTTCGCCTCCGACGGGGCCTTCGCTTATACCCCGAGGCGCGTGTCCGCTGTTCTCGGGGCCGCTGCGGGGGCCGCAGTCGCGGCCCCTATACCAGCGAATGAATGAGTCATTTTCAATCGCCGCTGGTATTAGCCCCAAAGATTAGGCTTCCTTTACAGGAATCTCAATGACACTATTGCCCTTATGGCGATAAAAGCCGCAATGACTGCACGCGTGATGAGGGCGATGCATTTCCCCACAGTTGGCGCAGACGCTGTAAGCGTCCGCCGAAATGGCATCGTGGGCGCGGCGCATGTTGCGGCGAGAACGGGAAATTTTCGACTTGGGAACAGCCATAGGAAATCCTTTTGTCGCCCAACCGAAGGGCCGTGTCTAAACTGAAGGCGGGCGTTAGCCCGAAGGTTTGGCGAAATCAACCGTTCAATTTTCTACCCGCAAGTAGATTTCATCGATCCAGGCCGCCACATCCAGGCGCGTGCCGTCGTCGAACACAGCCTGGACGAGGAGGTAGCCGTAGCTGGCCCGATAGACCGCAGGGTCCACATCTTTAATGATCAAATAAGCATCGGGCAGTTGCATGTGATAGACCGATCCCGTACGCAGCGTCTTGCGGGTTTGGACCCTAACCCGTTCGCGTCCAAAAACGCGCCGTATTTCGATCCAGTCGCCAACCTGACCTTGCGCGGTTTCGAATCCTACCAGACTAGTCGTGGTCGTTTGGTTTGCGATGCTCATGGTCACAAAGAGGGTTGAGGTGTCCGCGTCGAGGACATGGGCCTGGGCGTCAAAAATGTCGATCCGATCCCCGTCAGCCTCATGGGCGAAGGCGCTCATGGACCCCCATAGGCCCAGCAGAACCAGAAACGCGCGGATCATAAGGCTCTTTCAATAGTGCTGTTCGATCAGCCCTAAGACCTGCCAGCCCGCCTGCAGAACCGAAGACCCAGGGCCGAACACGGCCCGAACCCCCCTTTGGTGCAGGAAAGCATAGTCTTGTTCGGGGATGACCCCGCCGCACACCACCTCGATATGGGTCGCTTTCGCGGCGTCGAGGGCCTGCATCAGGTTGGGGATCAGGGTTTTGTGACCCGCAGCCTGGGTCGAGACGCCGATGGCATCGACGCCAAGGGCGAGCGCGGTTTCCGCCGCCTCCTGCGGGGTTTGAAACAGATCCCCCATGGAGACCTGGAACCCCAGATCGGCAAAGGCCCCCGCGATCATCTTGGCACCCCTGTCGTGCCCGTCTTGACCCATTTTCGCAATCAAGATTTTTGGCGCCCGTCCGTGCTTGTCCGCAAACGTCGCAAGGCGCGCCTGCAAGGCAGTGAAGTCCGCATCCTCCGCGAATGCTTGCGCAAAGACCCCGCGCACCAGTTTGGTCACGGGCTGATAGCGCCCAAAAACGCTTTCAAGCGCGCTAGAAATTTCGCCCACGGTCGCGCGCGCGCGCACCGCCTCGATCGCGGCGGCCAAGATATTGCCCTGACCCCGCGCCGCCGCTTCCACGGCCCCCAAAGTCGTCGTGACCTGCGCGGCGTTGCGAGCCGATTTAAGGGCGCGCAATTGCCTGACCTGCGCGGCCAAGACCTCTTCATTGTCTATTTCGCGAACGTCAATCGCCGCCTTGGCATCGGATTGAAATTTGTTGACCCCGACGATCACTTGCGCGCCCTGCTCGATTGCGGCCTGGCGGCGTGCGGCGGATTCTTCAATGCGCTGCTTGGGCAGCCCGTCGATCACCGCCTGGGTCATGCCCCCCGCCGCCTCAATTTCCTCCATCAGGGCCCAGGCCTTGGTCGCAAGTTGGTCGGTCAGAGATTCGAGGTAGTAGGATCCCGCCATAGGGTCCACCACATCGCCGACGCGGGTTTCGTGCTGGAGGATCAGTTGGGTATTGCGCGCGACCCGCGCCGCCTGATCCGAGGGCAAAGCTATGGCCTCATCAAAAGAGTTGGTATGCAAGGACTGCGTGCCGCCCAAAACCGCGGAGAGCGCCTCAAAGGCCGTCCGCACCACATTGTTGAGCGGGTCCTGTTCTTGCAAACTGACGCCTGAGGTTTGGCAGTGCGTCCGCAGCATGCGCGATTTTTCGGACTTGGGGTTGAATTCGGCCATCAGTTTGGCCCACAGCAACCGCGCCGCCCGCAACTTGGCGATTTCGGCAAAAAAGTTCATGCCGATGGCGAAGAAGAACGACAGGCGCGGCGCGAAGGCATCGACATCGAGGCCCTTGGCCAGGGCGGCGCGGACGTACTCGCGCCCATCGGCAAGGGTGAAGGCCAGTTCCTGCACCAAATCTGCCCCTGCCTCCTGCATATGATAGCCAGAAATCGAAATGGAGTTGAATTTTGGCATGGCCTTGGCGGTAAATTCGATAATATCGGCGACCAACCGCATGGACGGTTCGGGCGGGTAAATGAAGGTGTTGCGAACCATGAACTCCTTCAAAATATCGTTTTGGATCGTCCCAGAGAGCTGGTCTAAAGATACGCCCTGTTCCTGGGCGGCGACGACGAAACAGGCCAAGGTTGGAATAACCGCCCCGTTCATGGTCATGGAAACGCTCATTTGATCGAGCGGGATGCCGTCAAACAGCACCTTCATATCTTCAACAGAATCGATGGCAACGCCCGCCTTGCCAACGTCGCCGCAAACGCGGGGATGGTCTGAATCGTATCCCCGATGGGTTGCGAGATCAAAAGCAACGGAAAGGCCGCGCACGCCCGCCGCCAAGCCTTCCTTGTAGAACGCGTTGGATTCCTGCGCGGTCGAAAACCCTGCGTACTGGCGAACGGTCCAGGGCCGTCCTGCGTACATGGTCGCCTTGGGACCACGGGTAAAGGGCGCGAAGCCTGGCAGGCCGCCCATATGGTCAAGGTTGTCCGTATCGCTGGCGGTATAGAGGAGTTTGGTTTCCAGGCCCTCCAAATTGGTTCGGCTTAGATCGTCGAGGGAGCGATCGCGCAACTCCCGCTGGGCCAGGGCTTGCCAATCGGAAAAACTGGTCACGCCACCCTACTCCAACTCCAAAATCATGTCGTCCACAGCCAAGCTCTGCCCAGCTTCGACGAGTAGGGATTTGACCTTGCCCGCCGCCTCGGCCCGCAGCACATTTTCCATCTTCATGGCCTCAACGATGGCGACCATCTGACCGACTTCGACGTGCTGGCCCTGTTCTACGTGCAAGGACTTCAGCATCCCGGGCATGGGGCACAGCAGTTTTTTGAGGTCTGGACCCAAGGTGACAGCGGGCATGAGCGGCATGAGCGCATGGGCGCGGTGCGGGCGAATCAGCGCCGTGCCGACAAACTGTCGATAGGCATAGTCAAATCGGTGCCCGTCCTGGGTCAACCGCACACCGCCTGGCAGGCGTAGGCCAGGTTCGGCCTCGACGGCCGCATCGGCAAAGCTAACGGTATAGTTGGCCGCCCCATAGGTTGCGCGCGTGAGGCGGCAGCGCTGGTCGGCGTAGAGATCTGCAATTTCCGACGCGATGGCCTTGCGCACCTCATCGGGCATGGGCTCGCCGCCAAATCCTTCAGGATAGTGTTCGGCGATAAAATGGGTGCTCATGTCCCCCGCGATAAACTTGGGTTGATCCATGAGGGCGGAAAGGAAGGGGATATTGTGCGCTAGGCCGTCGATGCGCGTTGCGTCCAAGGCCACGCGCATGGCGACAAGCGCCTGATCGCGTGTCGGCGCCCAAGTGCAGAGCTTCGCGATCATCGGGTCGTAGTAGAGGGGAATTTGCGCGCCTGCATAGACGCCCGTGTCGTTGCGAACGATTGCGCCCGTCGCGGTTTTCCCCGTTGCGGGACTCTCGTAGCGCGACAAGCGCCCGACGGACGGCAAAAATCCCCTAAACGGATCCTCGGCATAAATTCGGCTTTCAAGCGCCCAACCCGTGAGCTTGACCTCGTCTTGGGTGATTGGCAGCGCCTCCCCTTGGGCAACGCGGATCATGAGTTCGACCAAATCCAGGCCCGTAATCAGCTCCGTCACCGGATGCTCAACTTGCAAGCGCGTATTCATCTCCAAAAAAAAGAAATTCTGATCTCGATCAACAATGAACTCGACAGTTCCTGCGGATTTATAATCGACGGCGCGCGCCAAATCGCAGGCTTGCTCGCCCATGGCCTTGCGCGTCGCTGCGGTCAAAAACGGGCTTGGGGCTTCTTCGATTACCTTTTGATTGCGTCGCTGGATCGAACATTCGCGCTCGCCCAAATAGACCACGTTGCCATGACCGTCGGCCATGATTTGAATTTCGATGTGGCGGGGACTTTCGACAAACCGCTCAATAAATATGCGATCATCGCCAAAACTGGACGCGGCTTCCGATTTTGACCGTTCGAACCCCTCGCGCGCTTGTTCGTCGGTGTACGCAACGCGCATGCCCTTGCCGCCCCCGCCCGCTGAGGCCTTGATCATGACAGGGTAGCCGACCTGATTGGCGATCTGCACCGCCTCGTCGGCGTCGGCAATGAGGCCCATGTGACCAGGTACGGTCGACACCCCTGCCTCGGCGGCGATTTTCTTGGAGGTGATCTTATCGCCCATGGCCTCAATGGCGCGCTGCCCTGGGCCGATAAAAACCACGCCCGCGGCGTCGAGGGCCTGGGCGAACTGGGGGTTTTCCGACAAGAATCCGTAGCCGGGATGGACCGCGTCGGCGCCTGTTTGCGCGATAGCGGCCATTATCTTGTCGATGTTGAGGTAGGAGTCGGCAGCGGGTGCGGCCCCCACATGCACCGCCTCATCGGCCTCGCGCACATGCAGGGCGCGTGTGTCCGCGTCCGAGTAGACCGCAACGGTTTTGATGCCCATGGCTCGCGCCGTTCGACATACGCGGCAAGCGATTTCACCGCGGTTGGCGATCAAGATCTTTTGAATGCGCTGGGTCATAGGGGGATGTTCCCATGCTTGCGGGTCGGACGCACCTCTTGCTTGCCTTTTAGACGTTCAAAACCACGAACCAATCGCAGTCGGGTGTTGTGGGGGAAAATGACTTCGTCGATGAACCCTCGTTCGGCGGCCCGAAACGGGCTGGCGAAGCGTTCCTGGTATGCCGCCTCGTGCGCTGCAAGTTTCTCCGCGTCGCCCTTGTCCTGACGATACAGAATTTCCACCGCGCCCTTGGCCCCCATGACCGCGATTTCTGCCGTTGGCCAAGCGTAGTTGATGTCGGCGCGAATGTGTTTGGAGGCCATGACGTCGTAGGCGCCGCCGTAGGCCTTGCGCGTTACGACGGTGATCAGAGGAACCGTGGCCTCGGCATAAGCGTAGAGCAACTTGGCCCCGTGCTTGATAATGCCGCCGTACTCTTGGGCTGTACCAGGCATGAACCCTGGCACATCGACGAAGGAGGCGATGGGAATGTTGAAGGCGTCGCAAAACCGGATGAAGCGCGCGGCCTTGCGGGAGGAATCGTTGTCCAAAACCCCCGCCAAGACCAGGGGTTGGTTGGCGACGATCCCTACCGTTTGACCGTCGAGCCGAACGAAACCCACCAGAATATTCTTGGCAAAGTCGGGTTGGATCTCAAAGAAATCCCCCTCATCGGCGATCGATGTTACGACCTCGCGCATGTCGTAGGCCGCCTGCGACGTGTCGGGCACCAAGGTATCGAGCGCGTCGATCACGCGGGTTGGGCTATCAATGGTCGGAGTTATGGGCGCTGCTTCCCGATTTGACCCAGGCAAGAAGGTCATGAAACGGCGCAGTTCCAAGAGCGCATCGACGTCGTTGTTGAAGGCGCGATCGGCGACCGAGGACTTGGTGGTATGAACCGACGCGCCGCCCAACTCCTCCTGCGTTACCGTCTCCCCCGTCACGGTTTTGACAACATCTGGGCCCGTGACGAACATGTAGGAGGTGTTCTTGACCATGAAGATGAAGTCGGTCAGCGCCGGCGAATAAACCGCGCCCCCTGCGCTGGGGCCCATGATCAGGGAGATTTGCGGTATGACGCCCGAGGCCTGAACATTGCGCCAAAAGACCTCCGCGTAGCCGCCGAGAGAGGCGACCCCTTCCTGGATGCGCGCGCCGCCCGAATCGCTTAAGCCAATCAAGGGTGCCCCGTTCTTGACCGCCATCTCCATGACCTTGCAGATTTTCTCTGCGTGAGTTTCGGACAGGGAGCCCCCAAAAACGGTAAAATCCTGACTGAACAGGTAGACCAACCTGCCCGCAATGGTGCCCGAGCCCGTGACGACGCCGTCGCCTGGGATTTGGTTGCCTGCCATGGCGAAGTCGTTGCAGCGATGGGTCTTGTAGAGATCGTACTCCTCAAAACTGCCAGGGTCGAGCAATACGTCGAGCCGTTCGCGGGCGGTCAACTTGCCCGCCGCGTGCTGCTTATCGATGCGCGCTTGCCCGCCGCCAAGGTAGGCCTGCTGACGACGCTCCGCCAGTTCCTGATTTATGTCTCTTGCCATGCTCAAGTTTCTTTTGGGTCAATGCGAGTTGGGGCCTAGGCCCAAATCATTTGATTGAAAACACCTGGGGCGGTGTAGCCGATCGCTCAGGAACGCCTTGTCCCTCGCGCCGCTGCCGGTCCGTCAGTCGCTACAGCGCCTCTAGGACTGCTTCGGCGCTCGACACCCCAAAGCTCTGTCCTGTTTCAAGGCCGAGGTACGTCACCTCTCGATTTTTTAAGATTAGGGCGTAGCGTTGGCATCGAAGGCCCATTCCGACGGCGGTCAAATCCAACTCCAGCCCCAGTTGCTTGGTCAGGTCGGCGGTGCCATCGGCGATCATCCTGATGGCAGGATCGCCCGCCGCCTTGGCCCAAGCTGCCATGACAAAAGCATCGTTGACGCTATGGCAGGCCACAGCTTCTACGCCCTTAGCCTTGAGCGCGGCAAGATGCGTCACGAACCCAGGCAGGTGCCTGGCCGAGCACGTGGGGGTGAAGGCCCCTGGCACCCCGAAGATCACACTGGTTTTGTTTTCAAGCCATGTTCCCAAATTCAGGGGGCTTGGCGCGCCCGTTTCGTCGGGTGACATGACGGTCACGGCGGGAAACAGGTCCCCTAGGGCTAAGGTCATCGCGGCCTCCTGCTGTTCAAACGTTTCTGTGCTTGTTCTTGGATCAAGCGCGGAGCGCGTATAGCACCGACGCGTGCCGAATTAAAGGCTGCGCGCGACCGCCGCTCGCACGGCAGATTTGGTCAAGACCGAGGGCAAAATCTCCCCGTCGGGAAACCGAGGGCTGAATAAGACATTGAGCGGCAGAGCGTGGCGGCCTTGGGCGGCCATAAAATCGCGCACGTTGTCCGCCATCACATCGGCGTTGATGGTGAAAATGTACGTTCCCGTCTCCTCTAGGTAAGTTTGCATCGCGGGACGATCGAGCACCAAGGCCTTGTTGGTGAGGCATGTCGCGCACCAGTAGGCCGTGACATCGACCAACACCCGCTCTCCCCGCGCGACCGCTTGATTGATCTCGTTTTGGTAGTTTCGGGCGATTTCCAGCGGTTCTGGCGGCAAAGACGCCCGCGGCAGAGCCAGAACGACCAAGACCAGCAAGCCCAATCCCCCCCCTCGCCCCCACCCGCTGCGCAGCAAGGCCAGGGCGATCAGGCTCGCCGCCAATAGACCTATAACGGCCCAGGGCATGAGTTGGCGTGTGGCAACGAACAGCAGATAGGCGAGCGTCAGGACCAACCCCGCGCCCATCAGGGGTTTGACCCATCGCAACCAGGGACCTGGCCGCGGAAAAAAGCGCGCCGCAGCGGGGAGTGCGGCCACCAGAATGTAGGGCAAAGCCAGCCCAAGCCCCATGAAGCCGAGCAAGATCACCAGCGTGACGCCGCCGTGTTGGAACGCGACGGCGAGGGCCGCCGCCAGCAAAACCCCCGCGCAAGCCCCGCCCATGAGCGCCGCGACGACGCCAGCCAAGACATCACCCGCCCAATCTGTGCGCCCCGCACCTAGGTTCGCAACCCGACCAGGAAGCACAAAGTCAAACCAGCCGAAGGCGTTGGCGATGAACAGAACCATCAAGGCGGCCAAGGCGACGGTGGTCTGAGGAAATTGCATCCACGCGCCCAAGGACAGGGTCGTCCCCGTGCTGGCCTGAAACAGAGCTAGGGTCGCGCCCAAGATCAGGAAGGTCGCGACGATTCCGACGGCGGTGCCCGCGAAGGACCGACCCATGCCTCGCCGCTGCGCTGGGGTCTGCAAGCGCAAGACCGCGTTGAGTTTTAGAAATAGGATCGGCAGAACGCAGGGCATGATGTTGAGCGCCAGGCCGCCCAAGAATAGGAGCGCCGCCGCCGCGAGGATCGACGGGCCTGGCGGAGCGGGCGCAGGAAGCGTCACAGCCAAAGGAGCAGTACCTTGGGCGGACGGTTGCAGGGTATCGATGGGTCCGACCCCCAGCAAGCGCGCCAAGTCTTGGTAGGCCCTATGACGGTCGGTGCGCGTTGGGGCTGGGTCGCTGACCACTGGCCCATCGGGCAGCAAGACATGAATGGGGAAGTCGCGCGCTAGATCGACCTCTTGGGCGCCGTCGTGGATGTCAAAGGGCGCGTAGAGTTGCCCCTCGGGCGAAACGCGCGCTGCGCCCAAGAAAAAACCCGCGCGCGCCGCCTTCTGATCCCCCTCCAGCAAAAAATCGGTCGCGCCATCGATCAGGCTAGGGGCTCCCGCGAGGGCGTAGTGGCGGTTCTGCGCGTCGAAAACCGCGGTGATGGGGCCTTGGACGGGCCGCGAGACCTGCGCGAAGGCCGAGCGCAACTTGGCCTCGACCAGCGCATCCTGACCCGCATCGGGGTTAAGGTCAAACCGCGTGCGGTGGGGGATGCACTGGGTAGGGGAACAAATCGCCAGCCCGACGTGGAGGGAGGGCCTAAGCGCGCCCGAGTGCAGGACACCAGGAAAGACCGTGCGCCCCTCGTACCCATAGGACGGATAGCCCTGCAACATCCCGCGCTTTGGCCAAGGAAAAAAGAAGTCCATCCCCTCCCCGACCAACAAAGTTGGCTGGCCCACGGGCCCCGCGTAAGCCCAATAAATTTTCCAACCTGGGTCAAGATCGACTTCGACCCCCAGGGCCTGGCCGCTGACCAGCGTTCGGACTTGGCCGTGGGGCACGTCCCGCCACGGGCTGACCTCCGCCCAGGCCGAACCCAGAACGGCGAACCCCGCCAACGCCACTGCCGCCACGCGACGCAAAGATCGGAAGCTATTGAAAGTCATCCTCAGGGCCCTACACTTATGGGGAGGTCGCGAGCCAGTCACGACCGCGCCAGAACCCAGAAAGGGATGATCATTTTGACCAGAGCCCGTTCTCTAGATCTGATTGAACTCACCTCGCTAAAGGGCCTGTTCTTGGCGGCGACCCCTGCCATGGAGGACCCGCGATTTACTGAGACACTGATCCTCATGGTCCATCACGACGCGCAAGGCGCGGCGGGGTTCATCGTTAACATGCCCGTCGTGAACCTCAGCTTTTACGAATTGCTGGACCAACTCAAAATCAAAAATCCCGAAGGCGTTGAGGATCATCTGACGTTTCAGGGCGGGCCTGTGCAAGTGAGCAATGGGTTTGTGATCTATGAACGCGCCATGGAGTTGCGCGATGAGATTCATGTGACCGACGACATCTTCTACTCCCGCTCGATCGAGTGCTTAAAACGCATCGCCGAAGGCCGCGGCCCGAGCCTCTATTCGATCTGCCTTGGGCGCGCCGAATGGGGCCCAGGCCAACTAGAGGAAGAATTGAAAGAAAACGTCTGGCTGCCCTGCGCCGTAGAAAAGGACCTGCTGTTCGGCGACGACCCCGAAACCGTCTGGGCCACGGCCCTGAGCAGTCAGGGCATCAGCGTCGCCAATTTCACCAAAGTGGCGGGGCACGCTTGATGCCAAGGGGGTTTTGTGACGACCCTTGAGTTATCCTAACGGTCATACGATTCATTCTCAATCCGCCGCTGGCATCACTCGATTCCGCGTCCACCAACGCTGGGGTGGATCAAACATTCGCGCCTTTACATCTCATCAACTGCTTTACGTCGGTGGGCCTCATACCAACGACGAAAAAAGTTGACACTTTTTTCGCCGTTTTGTGTCTCACGGCAGAAACGCTTCGCGTTTCGCCTCCGACGGGGCCTCCGCTTATACCCCGTCGCGGCCCTTATACCAGCGAATATAAGAGGCGTTCCAGGTCGCCGCTGGTATTAGTTCTCTCGCAGTGCGCGTTTGAAGGTGTCGGTTATGGGTTGTAGGAAGTAATCAAGGGGGGTGCGTTGACCTGCCTCAATGAAGACCTGCGTTGCCATGCCAGGGCGCAGGGATTGATTCCCCAGTTTTGCTAACTCACCGTCCTTAAAGGTAATTCGCACTGGGAAGTAGGGCAGGCCAGTTGCCTGATCCGTCACGGCATCGGCGCCAACGGAAACGACCGTGCCTAACAACTCTGGGGTTGTGCGCTGATTCAAGGCGGTGATCGTCACGCGCACGTCCTGGTCGGAATAAACACTGTCAACATCGTTGAGTGGCAACTGCGCATCCACGACAAGGGAGTCGTCGAGCGGCACGATTTCCAGGATCGGTTGGCCTGCTGGGATTACCCCGCCGACCGTAGAATAGGCCATATTGAGGATTGCGCCCGAAGCAGGCGCCAAGATATGTGTTCGCGCCAAAATATCGTCCAACGATCGCAACTCATCTTGCAAGCTGAGCGCGCGGTCCTGCGCGTCCGTTAGTTCTGTCGCCACGTTTTCTTGAAATGAGCGTTCAACCTGCAGCATTTCAATGCGCGTTTCGCCAATAGATACCTCCGTGCGGGCCATGTCGGCATCGATCTGACCAATTTGTCCCCTGATCTGTGCCAACTCACGCTCGCGCTGCAACCTATTGCGCACGTCCGTTGCCTGCAGTTCGGCAACTTGGTTATAGCGGTCGATTTCCTCCTGGATCAGCGCGATCTGGGCTTCGGCAGCTTGACGTTGGGCCCTTAGACCCGAAATTTGTCCATTCAACTGCTGGATCCTCTGCGCCAATATGTCCAACTGCCCGAGGACCTGAGCGCGACGCGCAGTGAACAAGTTTTCTTGAACCTCAAGAATTTCAGGCCCCTGATCTTCTACCTCTCGTAGCGTTGTGCGAAACGCAATAGCCTCCAAGTCCTGGCGTTCCGCCGCCAAGCGATCTAGTCGTGCCCAGGTAGTGAGAAGTTGGCCGAAGGCTTGATCCCGCCGCGCCTTAGCTTGGGTGGTATCGAGTTGGATTAAGATCTGGCCCGCACGCACCGTTTGCCCTTCCTCCGCCAACACTTGGCGGATGATGCCGCCCTCTAAGTGTTGAACCGTTTTGGTGCGGGACTGCACAGCTAGGGTGCCCATGGCAACAGCGCCGCGATCAAGCTGGGCAACAACCGACCAGAGAATGAACAATAAGAAGAGCGCGACCGAGCCGAAGAGCGCCAAAATGACCGTTCTATCGAAGATTCGGGGCGGGGGGCTTGTTGCGGCGGCCATTTGGACTTGCATCAGTCGCCCTCCCCATCCTCACCTGGATTTGCGATATAGGCGGTACCAAGTGGGGTAACCTTCTTGACGTTGATCTGCGGCTTAACTTGCGGACCTGTGTTTTGCGGTGTCCCTTGTTGGGCCTTTTGCTTTTGGGCCAGGAATTCCTCTTGGCTCATAAATTGCGCCTTTCCTGGACCAAGCATGAGCAAAACATGATCGCAGACAGAAAGAAGATGCGACTTGTGTTCAATCGCCACGATGGCCATGCCCGCGCGCTTCATTTCGGCGACCGACTGGCGGAGCGCCAACTCCCCTGGCCCGTCCAAGTTCGAGCTTGGTTCATCCAAGACCACGAGCGCGGGATTTCCATAGAGCGCCCTTGCCAGCGCCAATCGCTGGCGTTGCCCGCCTGAAAGTTGACTGCCCGCTTCCCCAATCTGGCACTGGTAGGCTTTGGGGAGGTGTAAAATTAAGTCATGGCACCCAGCCATTTTTGCCGCTTGAAAAACCTGTGTTTCATCCAATTCTTGAAACCTTGCGATATTCTCGGCCACTGTCCCATCAAAAAGTTCTATATCTTGGGGCACATAGCCCACGTACTGACCCCGATCTGCGGGGTTCCAATCATGCATGGCGATGCCGTCCAACCGCACATGGCCGTCCTGGGGCCGCCAGACGCCGACCAAAAACTGCGCCAAGGTTGACTTGCCGACACCCGTCGGCCCAATAACACAAATGAACTCGCCTGGTTGAACCTTGAAGTTTATACCGCGAAGGATCGGGGCCATGGACGCCCCAGGGGGATTGCCGACAAGATTGCTTACCCCTAGCTCGGACTTGGGTCTCAGCATGGTGAATTCTGCAGGTGTTTCGGGAACGGAACGGAGCAAAGATGTTAGTTGGGTGCTGGCTTGGCGGGCCTGAACGAAGGATCGCCACGCGCCCACGGACTGCTCAACGGGTGCGAGGCCGCGCCCCATAATGATTGAAGCGGCGATCATCATCCCAGGACTGATCTCTTGACGCACGGCAAGGTAAGCCCCCATGCCAAGGATGGCGACCTGAACGCCAAAACGAACCGATTTGGTCAGGCTAGCTAAGGCCCCAATGCGTTTTGTCGCCTCCGACGCGGCGGCAATTGACGGATCGTGATTTTGCCGCCAGCGTGCCTTTAGCGCTGCCATCATGCCCATGGCCTCAAGGGCGCTCGCGTTCCGCAACGACGTCTCGGTAAGTCCTTGCGCCTGGCTCGCCTCACCTCCTGCTTTTTGAAACAGCCCACGCGCGCTGAACTCCGACACCAATGCCAAAATGAAAATGATCACCGCCCCGACCAGAGCAACCCAACCAAGATAGGTATGCATATAGAACACCAACGTGATGAACAGCGGTGCAAATGGCGCATCAAAGAACGCCAATATACCCGTGTTGGAGTAGAAGTTGCGGATATGGTCCACCGAGCGGAGCAAACCTGCACCCGCCGCGCCCTTATCACGCTGCGAACTGGAGGCACCAAACACGGCACGGCGGCGAAATAGACCCTCAAAGACCTCGTCCGATACGGCCCAATCCAAATAGGCGCCGAAGTTTGCCAACAGGCGTTGACGCACCATCTCAATCAAGGCGAGCAAAACAAGCAAAGCTGCGGTAATGGCCGTCAGTACGATCAGGGTGTCGGTGGACCCCGACGCCAATACCCGATCATAGATTTGCAACATGTAGATCGGACTGGTTAGCAGCAAGAGACTGGCAATCAAGCTGAGCAGCAACACGATCCAATAGATCCATGCCCCAGAGCGAATCACCTCTTGTAAGATTGTTGGAGCCTTATCCTTCTGGTTCATGGGCGGCGTTTCCTTACCTGCGCGCTAGGGGGCTTGCGAGACCCACGGTTCGAAGCAATTGAACTTGCGCGCGCGCGACGTCGTATTTGGCGCGGATCTGCGAGACGCGGGTTTCGTTGAGCTCCTGACTGGCGGTCAGCAAATCTTCGACGGTGGCCAAATCTGCATCCAACTCATTTTGAACTGCCTCAACGCGCTGCGCTTGCAAGGTTTCGGTGTGCAACCAGACTTGTCTCACGCGCTCGGCCAAATCAACATCGTTCCAAACCTGTGTGGCTTGTTGGCGAATCAATCGTTGGGCCTGCTGGCGCGTGCGCAAGGCCTCTTGTACCGTTTGCGCACCCTCATCGGCAATGGCCCTGCGCAAGCCGCCCTGGTAGAGGGGCAAGGAAAAGCGCACACCACTTTGCGCCCCGTCGACCGCGAAACCGCTGTCCGTGCCATAGTCGTAGGTGCCATAGGCCTCTAGCACGGGCAAGTTGGCGCGATTGTCTGCACGCACTTGAGCCTCAACGATCCAAACTTCTTGCTGGGACAGGCGACTTTCGGGGGAGTTTTCGTCGGTAAAAAAACGTGCCTGCTCGACCGTTGCGGGCAACAAGTCAAAATAGTCATAGAGGCCGCTTGCTTCGACGGCGTCAAAATAGGTCCCTGTGAGTCTCTCTAACTCCAATCTTGCTGCCACGGCTTCTTGTTGAGCGGTAATGATCGCGATTTCCGCTTCGGCCTGCAAACGGTTCAGCGAATAAAGCTCGGTGATGCTGCCCAAGCCCGCGTCGATGCGGCTCTGTATGGCAATAACCCGGGTCGCGACTTCATTGAGGAAGCCTTGCTGAAGGATTGTTTGCTCATCGGCCTCCAACACATTGGCGTAGGCCACGGCCGTTTCAGCAAAAACATCTTGCGCGCTCCGCGCGACCTCCATCCAAGCCAGATCCGCTTGCGCGCGAGCGACATGGACCCTAGCGTCAGTTTGACCAAAGTCAAACAGCTGCTGGCTGAGATCGACGTTTGCTAACTGCGTGGGACTGTCTTCTTCATCATTGGCGTCGATTGAAAACTGAACTTGCGGGCGTCGTGCAGTGTTGGCCTGATCGACTCGCGCTTCCGCAGCTTCCGCAGCGGCGGTTGCGGCAGAAATTCGTGGATCATACATCAGCGATAGGCGCGCCGCAGATTGAAACGTTTGCGCATGCGCACCGACGCAGCCAGACACAGTCAGAAAGAAGATAAGTAGCAGACTGACGCCCCCTAATCTTGCGCAAAACTGGGAGAAACGCGCGGTCAGAATTGCGACAACTTCAGAAATTAGCGCGTTCTGGGCCGCCGAGTTCGCTATTCCAGAAGGGTTCCGCGCTTTGCCCTCGACACAACGTCCGCGCTCATCCAGTGTGGTTCTTGCCAGTCTTTCGAGAATGCCCTGGGGTCGTGGTCGCGGCCCTGGGTCAGCGGGTGAACGTGTCATCGCGAGGGGTCATTGGGTTTGGACGCCCGCACAATTTAGGCGATATCGATATTGATCGTGAAAGTAAGCGGCGTTGTGCCCTCTATATTGTCGGTGACAGAAATTGTCACCGTCTCATCCTCGCTGCCCGATGTCCCTGTGAACACCCCGTTTTCGATCTTATAGGATCCCTTAGTCGACCCCACAATCGACCAGGACAGCGAATCACCTTCGTCATCAATCACATAAGCTGATAAATCGAGACCATCACTAATGTCTTCATTCGCCGACAATTCTTCGTTGCTGAGATCTTTATCAATCGTGTAAGTATCAGAGGATCCAGCCTTCAATTCAGGGGCGTCGTTGACGGTCGCGTCGAGGGTGATTTCGAAAGAAGTTTGGGTAACCTTGGTCCCGTCTGCACTATCCGTAGCTGTGACCACGACCTCCAAGACGATCACTTCGTCGGTTGTGGAATTGTTCAAACCCTCGACGAAACTATCCGTGAGAGTCGAGTCTAAGATCAATTGATTTCCGTTTACAGAAAAAACATCGTTGAACAATTGACCCACCGTTGAGTCACCCGCCGCGCCCTTCACAACAATCGAAAAACTGAAGGTTCCTTCAGCTTGATCAAAATACTGCGCCAAGTCGTCAACGACGACTGTGCCCGAATTTTGGGTTAAAATCTTGCTCTCATCCGCCATGTCGCCCTTGATCGTGGCCTCGGAAACCACGTCCACTTCAACAAAAACATCCGCTTGTGCGGTGCTGCCATTCTCCTGGTCGGTCGCAGTTATGGTAACGGTATAGAGTCCATTGTCTCGCACCTCAGGATCCGACAAGATCTTCAACGCTGTCTTATCCAGATAGACCAAATCTGTCACAACCGAACCACTGCTGTTTCTTACCTCAATGTTGTAAGTGATCGTGCCGGTTGCATCGGTAAAGATGCTACTGATGTCTTCAATGACAACCGTATCTCGATCGTCTTGAGTGGGAACAAGAGTGCCCTCGCTGTCCTCATTTTCGATTTTGCCGCTCAGAGTCGTGCCGGATGCGCGGATTCCCTGGTCTGACCCCTCCCCTCCACCGCCAGAATCTGACCCCATCAACAAGCCCAACCCAACCGAGCCCGCTGCAAGCGTCCAGGGGTTTATATCCGCTAAGCTGGCGTCGGCTGGAACGGACGTTTGCGCGGTCGTGGCGGTGCTTGTCCCCGCTTGCGAAATGGCCGTGCTTTCCATGAACAGGCGCCCATTGACAAATGTCCAATCGCCCGATGGCACGATGACACTGCGCCCGTTGGCAAAGGTGACTTGCAATGAACCATCGCTGAGCTGGGTGTACGACTGGGTCGCAACCTCAACGAGTTCCGCGTCCGCAACTCGAGATCCTGCTACGAAGCCGAGCACGGCACCGAGCAAAGTCCAACCTTGCCTTCGTCGCTGCAAAAAACGCCTCTGCTCCCTGACTGCCTTCATAGCTTGCCTCCACTCGTCAAACGCAGCTGCTCAATTGAAATATACCAGGGACCGTGTGCAACGCTCTTTGGGGGCGTTCAAGCGCCACGCAGGCGGCACTCCCTCTTAATCGATCCCAAAAACAGGTCCAACCTGTGAAAATCAACCTCAAACGTGAGCGCCCGTTGCGCGCGCCCGTTGGTTTGTGCGTTTTTCCTGATGGCCGCGAACTCCCATGGCAGGGGTTCACGGACGGCGTTGCCGGTCTCTGGGAAACCCTAACCTAGATCGGACCGCGCCTTGTTTGCTCGGCTAGATCGTAGAGGTCAGTTGATCAGCTTTGATTTCTTCGTCGGCGCGTAGGGTCCTCGAGACGCTTCGGCTTGCCCTCGTATGATCAGCGAACTCTTCTTGTTTGTTGATGCGCTCGGCTACCCCAGAAATCCAAAGTAGAATACGGCCCCAATCACCAATAGGCCGAGAACATCGCCGCCGCTTGAGTCGCCTCCATCACCGCCCTCGTCTGGACTGGACGACGACGAGCTTGAATCCTCAATGTCGAACTGGCTCAGGTCGATGGTTTCGCCCTCAACTTCGACCTGCTCTACGTTGTAGAGGTAATCCCATTCGGACACCGTGTCGGCGTCGCTAAATTCGATGATGGCGGAAATGGAGGAGGTCGTGTCTTCGCTTTCGCCGATGCGATAGGTGTTTTCCGAAAGGTACTCCACGACCAGGGTCTCGCTCGTGCCGTGGAACAGGTAGGTGTCGATGCCGTCGCCGCCGTAGATTTGATCGCTACCTGCGCCCCCGTCGAGGACGTCGTCGTCGCCTTCGCCGAATAGCTGATCGTCGTCCTCTCCGCCGATCAGGGTATCGTCCCCGTCCGAGCCCCTCAGGATGTCTTTGCCTTTTCCACCTTCAAATCGATCATTGCCACTTCCCCCTTGCAAGATATCTGCAAAGTCGGTCGGACCCGTCGGCTCGTTGTTCTTTCGGCTGTTTTCGTCGGCAAATTGATAGGTTATGGTGTCGTTGCCTAGGGACGCATCGAAACTCTCGCTTGTGAGGTTTGCCGTTAAGTTCTTCCCGTCCAAGGTGGCCTGATCCACAAAGGCTAAGGTGAAGTCAGCGTAGGCCCCTGCCCCGAGCGATGCGAACGCAAACGTGATTCGCCCGTCGTCGTCGATCGTGTAGTCGGATGTCTGACTTGTATCGATGACCAAGCCCGCGGGGGCCGCAATGGTAAGGGACAGATTTTGCGCCGCGCGCGTGCCGTCGTTCGTGGCACGGAAGGTAAGGACGTGGTTTTCGGAATCGGAGTGCTGGCCTTGGCCCAAGGTTAGACCCAGATCACTCTCTGTCGCTATGGTCAGGGCATCACTGGCGTAGGCGTAGACGGGCGCGTCATTTTCCGAAGTATAACGCGCGTAGATGTAGAAAGTGCCCTTTCCTACCGAACTTAAATCCAGGACCTGCTTGGTTGTGCCATCCCCGTCGACCACGGTGCTCTCGTTCAGGCGAACGCCGTCGAATCCAGCCTGATCCGTGTCTAGGAAATAGGCGATTTCGCCCGCGTTCGCCCCCGTCAGGGCCGAGTCGACGGTCAGCGATCTTGCATCTTCGTCAAAGCTGGTGCCAGTGATGGAGAGTTCTGCAAAGGCATCGCCCTCGTAGGCCTCGTAAGTCACGGCCCCAAGGCTCGCCCCACTCACCATCTGAACGGTCCATTGACCCGTTGCAGGTTGCTTGAGAACAAGCGTTCGACTGGTCGTGTCGCTCAGATCTGCAACAACCTCGACGTTGCCATAGGATCCAAATTCTGCCTCGGGAATGACCGTTCCGTCGGGGTGGGTAAGCACGAACTCAGCATCGGAGCTCTCACTTTCCCAAGTTACCGAAATCATAAGGGATGCGAGACTTGTATCGAGGGTGACCCCAACGGCGTCTGTTACGACAGAGTTTGCCGTGGTGAACTGCTGCGTCTGGGAATCGGCGAAGGGCAAGTTTTCGATAATTTCTACCGTGCGCTGGTACCCTAAACGGGTGAAGGTTCCGTCGAATGCAACTTTCAGCCCCAAGTAGTTGTTATCGGTGATCCCGCCCAAGGTCAGCCACATGGCAACATAGTCGTCCGAATAGTCCCCGTTGTTTGAGAACTCGAGAACTCCAGTCGCACCTATTTCGTACCCTCGCAAGAACCGTGGGAAGAAATCAGGAATCTTTAGCGACGCCTCAACCATGGCGGACAAGTCGCCCTCCGAATTCAAAATCAGATCCCCGCTGAAGTTCAGTCCGCCGCCACCTGCTAGACTGAAGAGGGATAGGTCAGCGTCAAGGGCAAGCTGGCTTAGACCGTCTTCGTTCGTATAGGTAATTCCCCCGTCAAATTCATAAAGACTAAAGCTCTCCAAGTCTTCTTCACTAATGCCAAACCACTTATCGAGGGTCTCCGCAATCTTGGGCGCGCCGCTAAGCAGGCTTGCGCCAGTTAGACCAAGGTTCATGCGACCACTGATATATCCAGAGGAAAACTCTCCTGTCAGTGACCCCTCGCCAACCGTCGCGACGCTCTTACTAATTTCAAAGTAAATGCCCCCGTCGATATCATGTATGGGCGCGTCAGGACTGGCGATCACCCGTATGTCCTCATCAGTGTTCATATTTTCAACAGTGGCGCCGATCCCCGTCATCGTCAGCCCTGGCAAGAGGCCGTCCAGGGGAATATTCAAACCCGATGCCGCGAGCCCGACAGAATTTATTTCAAAGGGGTTCCAACCACCATGAACCTCTGCCGCGAAATAGACCGACGTCAAAAACGGGAGCTGTAACCCCAAGGATCCGCCAAAATAATCGATCGTCGTATCAATATCCAAACTGGCGCTGACATCGACATTCGGGGCGTCCGCGTCTCCACCTGCCTCAACGTCGAGCGTTGCGGAGGCGACCAAATCCCACTCGAAACCCTGATCACCCCATCCCATCGAAAAATACTTGTCGCCTGACACATCGACGGACAGTCCCGCAGACACCCCCAGAATCTCTGGCGTGTTGAGGGCGAAAGCCCCGCGCAGCTCGACTCGATCGGTCTCCTCGTTGATTTGGAGGGAAAGGTCAGCCGCCTCTGCATAAGTTACATCCCCTGAACCCCATGAAAACTTGTCGCCAAACAGGTCCTGATCTGGCGCGACAAGGCCGACGCTCTCGTTGGCGTAAGCGTAGGATGCGCTTGTGAGGACCAAGTCTTGCTTGTCCATATACTTGGCGGGGTTGAAGTAATCGTTCGACCCAAAGGCGGTATCGAGATAAACGCCATCCGATCTCAAGGTCATTCCATAAGCCGAATAGGAAAGGAGTCCCGCCCATCGGTGGTCGTCAGCCCCATTGGTATCCTCAAACTGGCTGGCGACAAGTGTACTGAGATTTAGGTCAAAATCGCCCGTGAACAGCGTCTCGGATGCGTCTTTGCCCTCCATGTCGGAAAAGACCAACGCGCCGCGAACTTTCAACTGGCCATCTTCAATTCTGATCTCGCCGCCAACGAGCTTCAGCATGGTCGAATCCGCGCTTTCTCCATGCCCGATGTAGGTGATGGCGTCGCTTGACAGCACCCATGCGTCGCCAGAGAGGCTCCAGGTTCCTGTTGTTTCAAGGGCAAGCTTGTCAAAGTCCGGAGAGGTAGGCGGAGCAGCGTCGTCGTCAGCGATCACCATGGTCGCACTGGCATTTTCTGACGAGATCGTTGCCTCACCAGATATGACCGAGTTTAGAGTCGCAACGACCGTTTCTGATCCTTCGTAGGTCGAGTCGTCAAGAGGGATAATATGAATCGTCGCTTCAGTTGCCCCAGCTAGGATGCGTACTTCGAGTGAACTCGTGCTTGTAGTTGTATAGGACAGAGTGGAATGATCATTTCCTGGCTCGCTACTCGCGCTGCCACTCGTGACCAGCATGTAGTAATCCTCATCGCGGCTTGCCGATCCAGAGATCGAAATATCTAAGACGATGTCCTCGGATGATGCTTGGTCCAAGGATAGGGTAAACTGTCCTTCTGAGTCGGGTTCGGCCGCGTCCTCCCCAACAGATATGGTTACCGTAGGTGTCGGCGCTTCTGTCTCGTCAAGCACTGTAAAATCGAAATCGGCGCTAACCGATCCACCATTGCCGTCATCCGCCATGACGTTGAAGCTGTAGACGCCAGCGTCGGCGGTGAGCGTTCCTTCGATTTGTTTGCTGGCGGAGTTATAGATTAGGCCCGCGGGGAGGTTTGTCACCGTATAAGTTAAGGTATCGCCGTCTGCGTCAGAGAAGATGGCATCAAGGGAAATTGTTAGCGAAGCGCCCGTCTCGTATTCAAAATCATCGGGTTCTTGGTACGTTGGAGGGATGTTTGTGTTTGCTTGTGACTCGGTACCAAATATCTGAGCGAAAATGCCAAATTCTGATCCATCTTGTCCGTAGCTCGCCCATGTCGCCACAAATCCGCCGTCACTGAGTGACGTAACACTCGGTTCACCTTGGTCGTCCATAGTATAAGTATTTATCTGAAATTCATTGCCAGAAGGTTGACCAGAGGCAGTAAAACGCTGACCATAAATCCCTTCGCGCGATCCATCTTGTCCGTAGCTTACCCATGTCACCACAAACCCGCCGTCACTGAGTGACGTAGCACTCGGTTTCGTTTGGCAGTACGCGGTATCAGTATTTATCTGAAATTCATTGCCAGAAGCTTGACCAGAGGCGTTGTAGCGCTGACCGTAAATCCCAAAGCAAGTCGAATTTTCCGACCCATTTTGTCTGAAGCTCTCCCATGTCACCACAAACCCGCCGTTACTGAGTGACGTAAC
Source organism: Alphaproteobacteria bacterium (assembly GCA_965229645.1). Lineage (GTDB taxonomy): Bacteria > Pseudomonadota > Alphaproteobacteria > UBA7985 > UBA7985 > CAXQZM01. The sequence continues at coordinate 651,165 of OZ245893.1, read as the reverse complement.
ACTCGGTTCACCTTGGTCGCTCTTAGTATAAGTATTTATCTGAAATTCATTGCCAGAAGCTTGACCAGAGGCGGTGAAACGCTGACCATAAATCCCTTGGGCCGATCCATCTTGTCCGTAGCTCGTCCATGTCACCACAAACCCGCCGTCGCTGAGCGACGTAACACTCGATTGCCATTTGGTGTTCGTAGTATCAGTACTTATCTGAAATTCATTGCCAGAAGCTTGACCAGAGGAAGTATAGCGCTGACCATAAATCCCACTGGGCGATCCATCTTGTTCTTGGCTCGTCCATGTCACCACAAACCCGCCGTCACTGAGTGACGTAACACTCGGTTCGTTTTGGCGGTCCGTAGTATAAGTATTTATCTGAAATTCATTACCAGAAACTTGACCAGAGGAAGTATAGCGCTGACCATAAATCCCATAGCCCGATCCATCTTGTTCGTAACTTATCCACGTTACCACAAACCCGCCGTCACTAAGTGACGTAACACTCGGGTTAGATTGGGTGTTACTAGTATAAGTATTTATCTTAAATTCATTGCCAGAAGCTTGACCAGAAGCAGTATAGCGCTGACCATAAACACCAGAGCCCGATCCATCTTGTCCGTAACTCGTCCATGTCACCACAAACCCGCCGTCACTAAGTGACGTGACACTCGGGTTCAGTTGGTGGCTCGCAGTGTAAGTATTTACCTGAAATTCGGTTCCAATTTTTTCGGGTGTCATAATCCCCTCTTATTCACGTCTGATCTGTCAGGGGAATCGCACTTGAAAAAAATACACCATATGGAGAGTACATTTGAAGAACAAATCGCTGGATTCGGTCCATATTTTACCTGATTTGAGCGAATGGCGCGGCCAAACTCTCCCCGTGACGCCGAACAGGACCAGATTTCGTTCAAGTGCGATTGCCCTGTCTGATCTGTTGATTTGTATGGCGTGACGCGGAAAACGCTGTAGAATCAAGTGTTTAGAGACAGAAACAACAGCCAGGACCGAGCCACGCCATGGGTGAAGCACTACCTCTATTCACAACATCATTCAACCAGAGTCTTTCGGTTGAGAGCCGAGCATCTGAGCGGAGAAGGGGGTGCCATCGTGCAGCGTGAGCTAAGGGAGCGCTCTGGTATCATCTCATGGCGGGTGGATGGACTTGAGGATCATCGCCGTCGTGGCCAGATAATACCAGCGGAAAAATCAAGTGACCCTTATGTTCGCCCCTCCGCCCGGAGGCGTGCCTGTAGGGCGTCCTTTGGTAAAGTATAAGGTTCGTGCCGTCTGGACTTCCTGCCACCCATCGGGGCTGGATCCTGCGAGTTCGCTTCGCTATGCGCTGGATCACGTCGGGTGGGGGGCTATACGCGGGTTTGGTGCTTGGACGCAGGGCGGTGAGCTTATCTTTCCGTTGGCATGACTTCTGATACGCAAGCCCTTTTTCGGCTTGAGCAAATGCTGCGAGTAGTCGTGGCATCTATCTCGGAAGCCTCATGCCAAGAGCGGACGGTGCCGATCCTATGTTGCCTATACGGTTCTTTGTCACGGCGTACCGCTCGGGGTGGGAGCGACGGGTGCTGGATCCTGCGACTTCGCTTCGCTCCGCGCGGGATGACAGTGTTCTAGAGTCCCAGAATCTGCAACTGATGTCATGCTGCACGCAGTTACGGCATCCATCACCTCCGCGCTCTATCCCTTTGCGGACGCTGCGACTGGGTGCTGCTGGGCCATGCAAGGAGTCGAAAAATCTTAGCCCACCCAGCAAAACTTCGCTTGCACCGCGTTCGAGAGGGACACGGGATAAGACCCCGAGCTGGTGCGGATGGGTTGGTTGATTTTCCCGCTGGGATCAATCGGAACTCGAAACCACTTCTACAGGGCAATGGCGTGGGTTAAGCACTTGTTTGCCCTGGTGTTCGAAGGTGACCGTGACCCGTCCGTCGATGATCGATTGAACTTGCCCTGCGCCCCAATCGGGTTGGCTGGGCGCGCGAACCCAGGCGCCTGGGACCAGGTCGAAATCGAGGGCTACCACGATGACGGCGCGTAGCGGGGGCAGTCGTTGCCTTGGACCGAGGCGTTGATGACGATCTGGTCGCTGTCGACCTCCACGATACGGCTGCACGCCAGTTCTTCGCCCTCGCCCAAGGGGAAACTGCCCGAGAACTCGATGTTGTCGGTAAGCGGCACGGTGACGTCGAGCTTAGGGGTGTTTTCGTAGGAAACGTCCGTTCGGGTCCAGAACACCAAGTCGCGGCCGTGTTCGCGCCGCTCGTCGGTTGGGAAGCCCCATTGGCTGATGAGTTCCGAAAGGGGTTTGCCGATCTGTTGTTGCATCAGGTCCCGCGTTTCGACGCGCTCGCACGCCGCCAGCACAGCGGCGCACACGAGGATAAGGGCGCTGGCCTTAAGCGTAGGAGATTGCTTTGACTTCATAGTATCGCACGCCGCTAGGGGTTTTGACTTCGACATCTTCGCCAACGGTCTTGCCCATGAGCGCGCGGGAGATCGGCGCGCCGATGGACAAGCGGTTTTCGCGAATATCGGCCTCGGGCTCACCGACAATTTGGTAGTTCTTGGCCTCGTCGGTTTCCATGTCGAGCAAGGTCACCGAAGCGCCGAATTGAATTTTGCTGGTGTCGAGCTGGCTGAGGTCGATCACTTCGGCGCGCGAGATATAGGCTTCCAATTCGCCGATCCGCCCCTCGAGGAACGATTGCTTGTCGCGGGCGGCGTGGTACTCGGCATTTTCCGAGAGGTCGCCATGGTCGCGGGCTTCGGCAATTTGGGCGATGATCGCGGGGCGTTCCACCGTCTTCAATTGCTTCAATTCGGCCTCCATACGGGCCAGACCTTCGGCGGTCACGGGATACTTGTCCATGGGTCCCCTCTCAATCGACTTAATCTTGAGTCTTAGATATAGGCGTTTAGGCGGCGGTTTGAAGGGCGCTGACCTGCAGGTCGCCCTGCGCGGCGGCGGTGATCGCGGCGACGCCCGCGCGGCCCGCCGCCAGGGTGGTGAAGTAGGGAATGCGCCGCGCCACCGCGGTCATGCGAATTTCCCGCGAGTCCTGGATCGATCGGCGTCCCTCGGTCGTGTTGATCAGTAGGGCAATGTCGCCGTTCTTCATGGCGTCGACGATGTGGGGCGAGCCCTGCGCGACCTTGTTGACGGGTTGCACAGGCAAGCCTGCGACAGCCAAGGTTTCCGCGGTTCCTTTGGTCGCGATCAGGTCAAAGCCCGCGTCGATCAGGGCCCGCCCCAGCGCAGGGGCGACGGCCTTGTCAGCGTCCTTTAAGGAGACGAAGGCTGTCCCCTGCGTCGGCAAGCGTACCCCCGCCGCCAACTGGGCCTTGTAGAAGGCGAGCGCGAAGGTTTGGTCGCGGCCCATGACTTCGCCTGTCGAGCGCATTTCGGGGCCCAAAACGGGGTCGAACCCAGGAAAGCGGTCAAAGGGGAACACCGCCTCCTTCACACAGACATGGCTTGGGCGCTGTTCCACGAGCCCAAACTGCGCCAAGCGTTCCCCCGCCATGATCCGCGCGGCAATTTTGGCGATGGGGACATGGGTCGCCTTGGCGACGAACGGCACCGTGCGCGAGGCGCGGGGATTGACCTCCAGCACATAGACTTTGCCATCCTGGGGCGTGACGGCAAACTGGATGTTCATGAGGCCGATCACCCCGAGGGCTAGGGCAATTTTTGTCGCCTGCTGGCGCATGAGATCGAGCGTTGCCGCGTTCAGGGAATGGGGCGGTAAGGAACAGGCGGAATCGCCCGAGTGGACTCCAGCTTCCTCAATATGTTCCATCAAGCCTGCGATATAAACCTCTTCCCCGTCGCACAGAGCGTCGAGATCAACCTCAATAGCGTTACCCAGGTAGGTATCGACCAGCACGGGACTGTCCCCCGACACTTTTACCGCAGAGGCCATGTAGCGATGCAGCGCCGCCTTATCGTACACAATTTCCATGGCCCGCCCGCCGAGAACGTAGGACGGGCGCAAGAGCACGGGGTAGCCAATCTGATCGGCCACCGCCGCCGCCTCTTGCGCCGACGTTGCGGTGCCGTTGGCGGGCTGGTTCACCTGCAACTCGGCCATGAGGTTTTGAAACCGCTCCCGATCCTCGGCCAAGTCGATGGAATCGACGCTGGTTCCCAGGATCGGGACGCCTTCGGCGTGCAGTCGCGCCGCCAGTTTTAGCGGGGTTTGGCCACCGAACTGGACAATAGCGCCGTGCAAGGTGCCTTTGGATTGTTCCAGCCGCGCCAGGCCCAACACATCCTCAACCGTCAAGGGTTCAAAGTACAGACGGTCGGAGGTATCGTAGTCGGTTGACACCGTCTCGGGATTGCAGTTGACCATGAGGGTCTCGTAACCCGCCTCCTTGAGGGCATAGGCGGCGTGGACGCAGCAGTAGTCGAACTCAATCCCCTGGCCGATGCGGTTCGGGCCACCGCCGATGATCAGCACCTTTTTGCGCGCGCTCGGCTCGGCTTCGTTTTCCGCCGCGCCGTTCAAGCCGCCCTCAAAGGTCGAGTAGAGATAGGGCGTGGTCGACGGGATTTCCGCCGCGCAGGTATCGATGCGCTTGAACACCCGTTGCAGGCCCAGGGCACGCCGCGCCTCCAGCACATCCTTGGGGCTTTGTTGGGTTAACTGCCCCAGGCGGGCGTCGGAAAAGCCGAAGGACTTGAGCCGTTGGAAGTCGGTCAGGTCGGTCGGCAAGCCCTGCGCAGCGATGTGCATTTCCGTTTGCACCAAGTCGCGGATTTGGCGCAAAAACCACGGGTCGATCTTGGTCGCCTCGTGAACCACATCGGCGCTAAGGCCCTTGCGAAACGCCTCTGCCACATAGAGGATGCGGTAGGGCACGGGTTGCTGCAGCAGGTCCAGCAGATCTTCGACGGGCAAGTCCTGGTCTTGTAGGGCCGTTGGCAAGGACAAGCCCTCCAACCCCTCCTCCAAGGAGCGCAGCGCTTTTTGCAAGGATTCCTTGAAAGTGCGGCCCAAGGCCATGGCTTCGCCGACCGATTTCATCGACGTGGACAAACGCGGCAGCGTGCCTGCAAACTTCTCAAAGGTAAATCGCGGGATCTTGGTGACGACATAGTCCAAGGTCGGCTCAAAGCTCGCGGGCGTCACTTGGGTGATGTCGTTTTGCAATTCGTCGAGGTGGTAGCCCACCGCCAGCTTGGCCGCGATCTTGGCAATCGGGAATCCCGTGGCTTTGGAAGCCAGCGCCGACGAGCGCGAGACGCGGGGGTTCATTTCGATGACGACCTGCCGGCCCGTTGCGGGGTCTACCGCGAATTGGACGTTGGACCCGCCCGTGTCGACCCCAATTTCGCGCAGCACCGCGATTGAGGCGTTGCGCATGACCTGATATTCCTTGTCGCTCAGGGTCAAGGCGGGGGCGACGGTGATGGAATCGCCCGTATGGATTCCCATGGGGTCGATATTTTCGATGGAGCAGACAATGATGCAGTTGTCGGCGCCGTCGCGCACCACCTCCATCTCAAACTCTTTCCACCCCAGGACCGACTCCTCGACCAAAACTTCGGAAACGGGCGACAAGCGCAAGCCATTGCTGACGATCTCGCGATAGTCTTCGCGGTTGTAGGCGATGCCACCGCCCTGCCCGCCCAAGGTAAAGGACGGGCGCAGGATAGCGGGCAGCCCGACATGGGCCAGCGCCGCTTCGGCCTCGTCAATCGAGGTGACCAGACGCGACTTGGGGCTTTCCAAACCGATCCTGTCCATGGCTTCGCGGAATTTGAGGCGGTCCTCGGCTTTCTCAATCGACTGCGCGCGCGCGCCGATCAGTTCGACGCCATGGGTCGCCAAAACCCCGCGTTTTTCCAGCTCAAGCGCTGTATTGAGGCCCGTCTGGCCGCCCATGGTCGGCAACACCGCGTCGGGCTGTTCCTGGGCAATGATCTTCGCCACCACCTCGGGCGTAATGGGTTCAATGTAGGTCGCGTCCGCCAACTCGGGGTCGGTCATAATGGTCGCGGGATTGGAGTTGACCAAAATCACGCGGTAGCCTTCTTCCTTTAAGGCCTTGACCGCCTGGGTACCCGAGTAGTCAAATTCGCACGCCTGGCCTATGACAATCGGCCCCGCCCCGATCAGCAGGATGGATTCAATGTCGGTCCGTTTCGGCATGGCCCCGCCTATAGGCAGGGGGCCTCAAGATTGCGAGACCCGAAAACGGGGATGTACGAATGCTGTTGCGAAATCCAAGTGGGCTGGACCTAAGATCAGCACATTTCGTCTAAACCCTCAAACGCATCGGCGGCGTAGGCTTCGGCCAGTTCCGCAAAGGAGAGGAGGCCATCGGCGGACAAGTCGGCGCGGCCAAATCCGAGCGCCAAGCAATTTTGGACTCGCCGCTTCCCAAACAACATCAAGACCATGCGGGTCAGAATCGGGTCCTCCGCCCGCGACTGCTCGATGAAGCCATCGACAAATTCGTCGCTCGATAGAAAGGTATCTTCGTCCAGATCGTAGGTCTTGAAAAAAGCCTGCGCCTCGGCCACCTGCTCTTCGCTCTGCGCCCCACTGCGCGGGCTCAAGCAGAGGCATGCGACCAGGACGAGACCCAAGGCACAGGCGCGCCACCGATCGGCAAGATGAAACAAGCGGGCGGTCATACCAGCGGCAACCAGGAATGATTCTTTTGATCGCTGGTATGAGGGCCGCGACTGCGGCCCCCGTAGCGGCCCCGAGAATAGCGCGAAAGCGCCTCGGGGTAAAGCGAAGGCCCCGTCGGAGGCGAAACGCGAAGCGTTTCTGCCGTGAGACACAAAACGGCTAAAAAAGTGTCAACTTTTTTGGCCGTTGATATCATAAACATGCGCGAAACTCCTCAAACAAATAGAACGAATCCTGCGGCCCTGGGCTGGCCTCGGGGTGGTACTGCACCGAGAACACGGGGCGCGTTTTGTGCCGCAAGCCCTCGTTGGACCCGTCAAAGAGGCTGCGGTGAGTGACACAGATGTCGGAATCGAGGCTCGCCTCATCGACTTCGAACCCGTGATTTTGCGATGTAATTTCGACCTTGCCCGTCTGCAAGTCTTTGACGGGATGGTTGCCGCCGCGATGACCCAAGTGCATTTTGCGAGTCTTCCCGCCCAGGGCTTGGGCCAAGATTTGATGCCCGATGCAAATTCCAAACAGGGGCAAATCGGCGGCGAGCAAGTCCCGAACTACGGGGACCGCGTAGGCGCCCGTCGCCGCGGGGTCGCCGGGCCCGTTCGACAAGAAGATGCCGTCGGGTTCGTGCGCCAGCGCGTCGGCCGCGGTTGTCGTTCCTGGGACGACGATCACGTCGCACCCCAAGGACGCCAGGCACCGCAAGATGTTGTGCTTCGCGCCAAAATCGAAGGCCACCACCCGCTTGCTAGGGTTCGAAACCTGCCCATAGCCCTTAGTTAAAGTCCAGCGTCCCGTCGCCCAGGTATAGGGCGTTTTGCAGGTAACAGCCTTGGCCAAATCCATGCCTTCCAACCCTGGCCAGTCTTGCGTCGCTTGCCAGGCTGCCGCCAAATCGATCTGGCCGTCGCGCTGGTGGACCAAGACCCCCGTCGGCGGGCCCTGATCGCGAATGCGCCGCGTTACCGCGCGCGTATCCAAGCCCGCAATCCCGACCAAGCCCCGATCCGCCAGCCAAGCGCTTAAGGCTTGCAAAGCGCGATAGTTGGAGGGGTCCGTAGGGTCGGCCCGCACGATGCACCCCCGTGCGGCAGGGGTCAGGCTCTCCAAGTCTTCGGGCGTCGTGCCGACATTGCCGATGTGCGGAAAGGTGAAATTGATGATCTGGCCCGCGTAGGACGGGTCCGTTAAGATTTCCTGGTAGCCCGTCATGGACGTATTAAAACAAACCTCGCCCACCGCGTCGCCGAGGCGGCCCAAGCCATGGCCCCAAAACAGGCTGCCGTCGCTCAACACTAGGGCAGCGGTGGCGGCTTCGGGTTGTGGAGCAGCGTCTTGCACGGTGGGCATGGGCTGGGCCATGTCAAAGTCCAGGGGGGCGGGTCAAGGGCTTTGTCGCCGCGCCGATGGCAAGGGCGCAACCTTGATGTCGGCGGAGATCAATAGATAGATACGCAACCTCACCCTGCCTCGCCTGCCCCCAGAACAAGTTGGAAATCGAGGCTCAGGGTGACATAAAAGGGGCTATTGGTCATATACCGACGGCGACCCAGAACGACTCATTTGATCGTTGGTATAGGGGCCGCGACTGCGGCCCCCGCAGCGGCCCCGAGATGAGCTAAGAAAGCGCCTCGGGGTATAAGCGAAGGCCCCGTCGGAGGCGAAACGCGAAGCGTTTCTGCCGTGAGACACAAAACGACCATAAAAATGTTAATTTCTATGGTCGTGGGCCTTACAGTTTGAACTGATAGACGAGGCCGAGCGACGTTTGTTCTTCGTCGCCGTGGGTTTCGATCAGCGGGGAGTCGGCCAATTCGCTGTCGAGGTTTTCGCGCGATAGAAAGCCCAATATGACCCCGCGTTCACCCTGGGGAATGAAGGCGCTGATCGTTACGCCCGTCGAGACAAGGCCCGCTTTCCCCTCGTAGGTTGCAAGGTCTGAACTGGCAGATTCGGTGCTGTCGATCCCGAAAAACGAGTTTACATACTGATCATCCCCGTAGGTTGCCGATAGCCCTGCGCGAAAGAAAAAATTCGACCCCAATCTGCCGAGCAGGCCCAATTCCATCGCACTTGACAGGCCTTCGTGGCCGCCCGAGAGCCCTTGGGCAACCTCAGCGTCCAAATAGAACGGAAAGGACGCCAACTCGAGGAAACCCCCAGCCTCTAGGGAGGGATCTATGTCGTCGAACCCGAGGTCGCTCAACTCATCGCTCGACCTTCCCATGCTGAGCGATAGGGTGGGGCCCGCCGAAAACCTCTGGCTATTCATCGCCTTGTAGCGCACCCCGCGCGAGAGCGAGGCCTCGAAACGATCGCCCCACTGGGCGCTGAAGTCGGGCAGCGCCGCCACATCGGTTTCATCGTCGCCCAAGTACTCGGGGCCGTAAAGGAGCGCGCCGCCGACGGAAAAGCTCCACCCCTCCTCCTCGGCACCCACTGGGAGGGTTTGGGCAAAGGTGGGCGCTGTTGCTAGGGCAAGCGAGGAAAAGAGGATAAGGGTCTTAGGGGTCATTTTAAGGTCCTGATCGAAGTGGTATGAATTCGTTGCGAACCTAGCGCGGCTCGCAGCAAAGGCCAGAGGGTCCCCGCGAAGATTTCGCGAAAATGCGTTAAAATTCGCGAACTTAAGAAGGTGCGCGCTCCACGAAGCGTGAAATGCTGAGCCATGCTGGTGGGAGATTAAATCACTCTCAAGTCTGCCCGTCCCCTGGGGGCGTGCCTGTTGGGCATCGTTTGGCACAGCACAAGGTTCGTGCGGTCTGGACTTCCTGCTCTCCATCAGTGCCAGATCCTGCGACTGCGCTTCATACGGCTTCTCAAGGATCGTAAATGGGTTTCCCCAGGGGATCGTCTTGTTTGGGCCAGTAGTTTGGCGCGCGTTGGGTGTAGGCGATCCTTTGCGTGTCGGGATTGACGCGCCCAGGCGTGGCGCAAAAAATCACCTGCTGGGACAGGTCAGAAAAAGCGCTGTAGAAATGGAACGTGGACTTGACGACGATGAGGCGCTTGCGCCCCAGATCGATCCCCATTTGCGTAAAGGCCTCAGGATGATAGACCTGGGTGCGAAGATCGTTGATCAGAACGTCCACTTGATCGGCCAAGCGCACATGGACCAAGGTCCCCAAGGGCTCCGCGCCTTCGCCCAAGTGTTGAACCAGGCCCGAGGTGATCTGAACCACCTGCCCTTGCACATCGATGGGATCGCCCGACGCGGCTTCGGTTTTGCCGCCAAGGCGCAAGGTCAGGCGCGCACCCTGCCCCGCTTGGCAGCACGCGGCGACAGCCATGGGGTCCCAGATCAGGCCCAGGGCCACATCGTGCATCTTGCGGGCCAGCACCGCCCGCAACACAAAAGTCGAATCGCCAGGTGCCCCTGCCCCTGGGTTGTCGGACATGTCCGCCAGCGTCACGGGAGTTTCTGTTGCTTCGGCGGCGCGATCCAGACCTTCGGTCAAATCGGGGTAAGTGCGTCGCAGGTCGTGCCTTAGGGCGTAAAACTCCTGGCCCAAGCGCGCTGCGGTTTCGCTCGCCAAGCGCGCGTCCCCGTCGGCAACCACCAGCAAGCGCGCGCCCACCGCCGGCACGTCGGCCCAAGGAAATCCATGACCCAAGGAGACCGAGGCGATACCAGGTTCCGATTCGACCTGCCGCATGCGCTCGACAAATTGGGCCATGGGCGCGGTCTTGGTCAGGTAAAGGTCGATCATATGGCAGTCGAACAGCGCCATGGTCGGCCTGAGTCGCCCTGCCAAAGTTTCTGCCGCGATCTGGAATAAGTCCCGCGCGCGGTCGCCAACATCGTCGTGCGGGTATTCCTTCATGGTGATGACGGCATCGCATCGATCCAACAAGGCTTGGGTCAAGTGACAATGCAGGTCCAAAGCAACGCCGATGAAGGCCTGGGGGCAGAGATCGCGGATGTGCGCGACCAAATCGGCCTCGCAGTCTTCATAGCCCTGCGCGACCATGGCCCCATGGAGCTGCAAGAGGATCAGGCTCGGCCCGCCTGCCGCCGCCAAGTCGCGCTTGATGCGATCGCGCAAGCCTTCATAGACCGCCTTAGGGGTCAGCCCCGCCGGTTCCGCGATTGCGGTCAGGCCTTCGCTTACGCGCCACCCGCGTGCCTGTGCTTCGTCCCGCCAAACGTGCAGGGACTCGGTCATCAGGGTCGCGGGTTCCTGCGTTGCGGTGCCCTCGCGATAGTAATAGTCCTTGTAGGCTTGCAGGCCCGTGGGCATGGGGGCGAAGGTGTTGGTCTCGGTCGAGAGACAGGCCATAAAGACGTGCTGGGTCATGTGCGGTAAGCGTTCGGTTCTGGATCGATTCTTCCCTTGCGGAGGTGGGTTCTCCAAGGTCCATGTGAAGGTGGCCCGAAGGTCAAGGAGAGTCGGCTAAAGGAGAAGGTGTCGCAGCTTGGGGGGTTGTTTGGCGCGAACTTACCTAAGCGGACCCAAAAGAAAAGGGAGTTGATCTATGACAGCCACAATCTTGGACGGCAAAGCCTTTGCCGCGCGGGTCCGCGTGCAGGTTGCGACCCATGTTGCCGCGCTGAAAGCCGACCACGGCCTCACCCCCGGGTTGGCGGTGGTCTTGGTCGGGGAAGACCCCGCAAGCCAAGTCTATGTGCGCTCTAAGGGCAAGCAGACGCTGGAGGCAGGCATGAACTCGTTCGAGCATCGCCTGCCCGCCGATACGGATCAAAGCACCTTGATGGCCAAGGTCGCGGACCTGAACGCGAACCCGAGCGTCCATGGCATTTTGGTTCAGTTGCCCCTGCCCGCGCACCTCAACGAACACGACGTCATCAACGCGATCCGCCCCGAGAAGGACGTCGATGGCTTTCACATTTCCAATGTCGGCCGGCTCAACACGGGCCAAAAGTCCATGGTCCCTTGTACCCCGCTGGGGTGCCTCATGATGCTGCGCGATTTTCACGGCAGCTTATCGGGCTTGCACGCCGTCGTCGTTGGGCGGTCCAACATTGTCGGCAAGCCCATGGCGGCCCTATTGCTCGGCGACTCGTGCACGGTGACCGTCGCCCATTCGCGGACCCAAGACCTAGAAGCGGTCTGCCGCCAGGGCGATATTGTTGTCGCGGCGGTGGGACGCCCCGAAATGATCACGGGCGACTACCTTAAGCCTGGGGCCACGGTGATCGACGTGGGCATCAACCGCGTCGCCGCGCCCGAGAAGGGCGAGGGCAAGACCAAAATTGTCGGTGACGCCCACTTTGACAGCTGTGCAGGGGTTGCGGGGGCCATCACCCCCGTCCCTGGGGGGGTTGGCCCCATGACCATCGCCTGCCTGCTGGCCAACACTCTGACCGCTGCGTGCCGTTCCGAGGGCCTCGACGAGCCTGAGGGCTTAACAGCCTAGGCCAAGCAAGCTTATACCAGCGACGACCCAGAATGACTCTTATGTTTGCTGGTATAAGGGCCGCGACTGCGGCCCCCGTAGCGGCCCCGAGAATAGCGCGAAAGCGCCTCGGGGTAGAAGCGGAGGCCCGTCGGAGGCGAAACGCGAAGCGTTTCTGCCGTGAGACATAAAACGGCCAAAAAAGTGTCAACTTTTTTGGCCGTTGGTATAAGAGACAGGGCGGAGGACCCCTCATGGCCCAAGTTAGACTCGAAAACATCACCAAATCCTACGGCAGTTTGGAGGTGATCCACGACGCCAATTTGACGATTGAGGACGGCGAATTCGCGGTCCTGGTCGGGCCGTCGGGCTGCGGCAAATCGACCTTATTGCGCATGATTTCGGGTCTTGAGGAGATCAGTGGCGGGACCTTGACCATCGGCGATCAGCCGATGAACGACACCCATGCGTCCGAACGCGGGGTCGCCATGGTGTTCCAGTCCTACGCGCTCTACCCGCATCTGACCGTTCGCGGGAACATGGAATTTGGGCTGAAAATCCAAGGGATGAACAAAGCAGAGCGCGACCAGCGCGTGCAGCGCGCCGCCGATATTTTGCAGATTACCGAGCTGCTGGATCGCAAACCCAAGGCCATGTCGGGGGGACAGCGGCAACGGGTCGCCATCGGGCGCGCCATCGTCCGCGACCCTGAGTGTTTCCTATTCGATGAGCCGCTGTCGAATCTGGACGCCAAGTTGCGGGTTCAGATGCGTCAGGAGCTAACGGACCTGCATCAGCGGCTCAAGACCACCATGATTTATGTGACCCACGATCAGGTGGAGGCCATGACCATGGCCGACAAAATCGTCGTCCTACAGTCGGGCCATGTCGAGCAGGTCGGCGCCCCCATGGACCTCTATCACCGGCCCGCCAACAAATTTGTCGCAGGGTTTATCGGCTCCCCCGCCATGAACTTCATGTCGGTTCAGGCGACGGTGAAGGGCAAGAAGGCCCGGCTGGATTTGCCTGGTGGGGATTCTTTGGACGTTTCCTTGGCAACGGCGCTGGACGCCTTTTCGGGAACCTTGACCCTGGGCATTCGTCCCGAGCACTTGCGGCTTGCAGGGCGCGGTCGGGCGGCGAGCATCGGCGGCACCGTCCGACACGTCGAGCGACTGGGGGCAGAGAGTTTTGCCTATGTGCGCTGCGGTGACTTGGAACTCAATCTCAAGTCCGACGGCCATATGACGCTGGAGGCGGGGGCCGAAGTTGCGCTGGCCGTGCGGGCCAAGTACGTGCACCTATTCGACGACGCAGGCGCGGCCCTGACCCAAGGCACCAACTAAGAAATAATGCTCGCGCCTGCCCTGATCGGGTTTTCCTCGGGGCTCGGGCTCATTCTCGCCATTGGATCGCAGAACGCCTTTGTGCTGCGCCAAGGTCTGATGCAGCGGCATGTGCTGCCGCTTGTGGTGTTTTGCGGGGCCTCGGACGCAATTTTGATCGGGGCTGGGGTGCTGGGGTTTGACGCCATTGTCGCGCGCGTCCCCTTCTTCCGCCCCCTCATGCTTTGGCTGGGTGTTGCGTTCCTTAGCGCCTACGGGGTCAACCGACTTTGGGCAGCGTGGCAAGGCGGGGGGGCCATGGCGGCGGGGCAATCGCGAACGACCCTAGGGGGCGTTCTTGCCCTTGCTGCGGCCTTCACCTGGCTCAATCCCCATGTCTACTTGGACACCATGGCCCTCATGGGCGCCATATCGGTCGAGTACAAAACCGCCTCAGAGAAATTCGCCTTCTTTCTCGGCGGATCCCTGGCCTCGTTCGCGTTTTTTGCGGCCCTTGGGTTCGGCGCTTCGCGTCTTCGGCCCTTGTTCACGTCAGCGCGTGCCTGGCGTGTCCTAGACCTGTTGATCGCGATCACCATGTTTGCAATCGCGATCAAACTCACTTTAGAAGCGATGAAGCTTACCGAACCCTAAGCATTTGAAGAGTTCCAGCGTCCTACAGAGCGCCGTACACATCCTCGCGCAGCGCTTCCAGGTCTTCTAGGATGCCGTCGATTTCACCTGGATCGAGCATGAACTCGACCAGCAACTCCATGGCTGGCCCTGCCATCTCGGGCGAGTTATCGCGGTCGAAGAACTGGGCAGTGACGGAGCGCGACAGCATCTCTGCGCCCGCCGCCAAGAACCGATCCTCGGACGCTGGCGAGTCCGCGTGGGGCGAGAGTTGTTGCAGCGCTTCGTTGATGTCGGTCAGGTTTTCGGCCTGTGCAACAAAGGAGAGGAACTTTTTGGCATTGTCCATATTTTGCGCGTTCGACGGGATGAAGATCAAGTCGGTCGGCGCATCTTCGCCGCGCGCGATGGACGCATCGATGTCGGGGAACTGGTAGAAGTCCAGCGCCGCTTTGGTTTCCTCAGGAACGTTGGGCACCAAGAAATTCCCGATCAGGTACGACCCTGCATCGCCGTTGATCAGCGGGGCTTGGCCTTCCTGCCAAGACAGGTTCTGGTGACCCTCGTTAAAGCAACCTGCGTTCACTGCCCGCGCCCAGTTGTCGAATGTCGCCCGAACACGGTCGTCGGTGTAGGCGATTTTGCCTAGCATGAGGTCCGTATGGAATTGCAGGCCGTTGGTGCGCATGTTGACATAGTCAAACCAGCCGCCAGCGGTCCATTTGAACTTGGTGCCGATGGTGAAGAGCGACTTGCCCATACCCGCCATAGTCTCGCAGGCCGCGATCAAATCGTCGTAGCTGCTGGGAACGTCGACGCCCGCGTCGGCGTAAACGTCAGGCCGGTAGTAGACGCCCCATTGGTAGTAGGAATAGGGTAGCGCGTACTGCGCGCCGTCAAAGGTGATGGACGGCATGGTTGACGCCATGGCGTCGGCCAACCCGTTGTCGGCCCAAACGTCCGAAACGTCGGCAAAGAGGCCGTTTTCAACGAAGCCCGCCATGCGGTTGCCCGCGAACCAGAAACCGATGTCAGGGCCCGTATCGGCGGCCAGGAAGTTGCGGATTTCGGTCTTGTAGGCCTCGTGTTCGGTGACGTTGAACGTCACGTCGATGTCGGGGTTGGCCTCGCTGAAGGCTGCAACAACCGCCTCAAAAGCCGCGCGCGGCGCGGGGTCCGATGTATTGGCCGCAATCACCAGCGACCCTTCCGCCGCTGCTGTGCCAGAAATAAGGGCGGCGGTCGAAACGCCGAGTAGGAACTTTTTCATGTGTCTCCTCCGTTGGGGTAGATAAGCGCGGCAGAACGACCTGCCCGTCGCGGCGACTCTATAGATGCCCTTTGCAAGGTCAAGGCAAGGCGCGGCGAATTTCGGAGGTTTCGGAACCTAAACTTTGCGCCTCTGCCTTGACGCGCTGGGCCGCTTCCCCCTATCGTCGCGACTTGGGAGGTACGACGTGCTCGGCATCAGCTATACCTTGTGGATCTTGATCGGCCTCGCCGTCGCGGTTGGCCTTGCGGCCTTTACCTTGGGCCGCTTCATTAAATTCGGGCCGACGCGAATTTTGTTCTTGGCCCCTGCGGCGCTGTTTTTCGCAGTCTTTGTCATTTACCCTATTGGCGGGTCGGCCTGGATCTCCCTGCACGAAGCCTACGACAATAGGTACATCTGCGCCGACGGTCGGGCGCTTGGTGACTTGTCGGAGGGGCAGACGTGCCGCCGCGTCCTCGACATGGAGTGGAACGGCCTCGGCCACTATCAAGACCTGTTTTTGGGGCCTTGGGACGAGGACAAGCAGCAGTACAGAGGCTTGGCCAAAGATACCCAGCGCCTGGCCAAATCCCTCGCCACCCTGGGTACTTGGACGCGATCTGGGTTCCAGAACCTTCCCGCGCGAACCTACAACCTGACCTTCGGCAATCTGGGTTTTGAGCCCTTCGCCATTCGCGAAGCCAAGCGCCCTTCGTACCCGCGCCTTTCGCCCATGTGGGAGTCGGTGATCAACAACACGCTCTGGCTGCTCATGTTCCAGGTCGCCATTCCCATCGGCCTGGCGCTCGCCGTGTTGCTCAACCAATCGACGCTGGTCAATCGCCTCGTTAAGCCGCTGTTCTTCTTCCCGTTCGTCATCGCCCCTGCGGTTATCGCCTTTTTGTTCCAGTTTTTCTACAATCCCGACGCGGGACCTTTGGTGGGGTTCTACCAATGGATGGGCTGGGGCAAAAATGGCATCTTGGGTACCTCGGGCTGGTCCAACATTGGGATCATCTTCGCGGCCTGGTACCCGCAAATTGCCTACTGCATCATCATCTATCTGGCAGGCTTGACCGCCATCAACCCCGAGTTGATCGAGGCGGGCAGCCTCGACGGGGCCAAGGGGTTTCGCTTGTTTCGCCTCATCATCTTGCCGCAGCTCTGGCCCGCGACCTTTATCTGCGTGGTGGTGACGACCATCGGCGCGCTGCGCAGCTTTGACCTCGTGCAAGTTATGACGGTGGGCCAACGCCGATCAGAGGTTATGGCGCGGTACATGTTCGACCTTGGCTTTGGCGAGGGCGGCGGCAACTACGGCAAGTCCGCTGCTGTCTCTATGGTGCTGTTCGCCTTCATGCTGATCTTCATCGCCTTTTTTGTGACGCGCATGGTGCGCCAGACCGAGGACTAGGCCCATGTACCCTGCGCCCCTCGATACTTGGAAGACTGGCCCGCGCGCCTTTTACTGGATGGTCCTTGTCGCCGTTTTGGCGCTTTGGCTCATGCCCATTGCCCTCCTACTCAACACCGCGATCAAGGACGACGATCAAATCTCAGCGGAACAGGGTGCGCGCTTCTCGGCGCCACAATGGTCCGAGACCACGAACCTGGACTTTGTGTCGGCCCGTCAGTTGTTTGCCCGTCAACAAGCGGCGGAGGACGCAGGGATTGCCCTGGAGCCAAGCTTTTCGGTCACCCTGCCCTTCTCTGTTGATGGCTTTACCAAAGTTGTGTTTTCGGGCGAATTTTGGCGGTCCATGCTCTTTAGCTTCATCGTTGTGATCCCCGCCGTGGTGCTTTCGGTCGGTCTTGCCACCCTGGCGGGCTATATTTTGGCCAAACACACGTTTCGCGGGCGAATCTTGATCTTTGGGTTGTTTGTCGCGGGGAACTTCGTGCCGTTCCAGGTTCTGACGATCCCCGTCCTGCGCCTTATGCAGGACATCTCGATTGCGGGCGCGTCGCCCTACGGCAACCCCGCCGCCCTGATCTTGTTTCACGCGGCTTTTCAAACGGGGTTTTGCGTCTTTTTCATGCGCAACTTTATCGCGGCCTTGCCCAATGAATTGATCGAAGCAGCGCGGATGGAAGGGGCCAACGAGTTCCAAATCTATTTTAAGGTGATCGTGCCGCTGATCCGCCCAGCCCTCGCCGCGCTCGGGCTGCTGATCTTCACCTTTGTTTGGAACGATTTTTATTGGTCGCTGGTCCTAAACCCAGGCGCCAACAAGCTCGCGCCCGCTATGCTGACCAATTTGGCCAACGGCCAATGGAAAACGCTTTGGAACGTCATGGCCGCGGGGTCGATCATCGTCGCGCTGCCGCCCTTGCTGTTCTTCTTTTTCCTCCAGCGTCAATTCGTGGCGGGCCTGACCCTAGGCGCGAATAAGGGCTAAGAGCGCGGCTTTGCGCGACTTGCTGACGGGCAGGGTTTCGCCCGTGGGCAGTTCGACAAGTTCGTCGCGGCGCACATGCGCGGTATTTTGGATCGCCGCCAAGGCCACCCAGTGCGACCGGTGGATTTGGCACCCTGGCACCCCTTCACACTCGCGCATGGCGTCGGCCAAACGACTCAGTATCAGCGCCGCGCCCGCGTCGGTCACGACGCGCACGTAGTGATCTTGCGCGCTCAGCGCCCACACGGTGGTGGCTTCGGGCAATTCGGGCACGCGCTGCAGCACGGCAGGCCGTTGCCCCCCCTGCGGCATCGACCCCGAGGGACCCGACCGCGAAAATTGCCCCGCCTGGTTCATGACCAGCAGCACCACAAAGTGAATGAAGGTGGCGCTCGGAAGGCTGTAGAAAATGAGCAAGAGTGTCCCAGGATGCGATTGAATCGGCACAAGGAGGGCCTGCGAGACGGCCAGCACCGCCGCGCACATCAGCGCGCCAAACAAAACCGACAGCCCCAAAGTGTGGGTCGCGCTTTGCCAGCCGTGGGCCATGAGGTAGCCTGTAAAGAGGGTGCTGAAAAAGCTGCCGATGAGGCTTAGAACCCCCCAGTAGATGAGCCCAAAGGCGAAGGGAAAAGCTTCGACGGTGCCAAAAGGGCCGATGAAGGCGCAGGTGACGGCGACGGCCCCTACGATCAGCCAAAAGGTCGAGGTACGCCAGATCAGCAAGGCTTCACGGGTCGCGGCGCGAATGCGGTTCGGCAGGGTGTTGTTTCGGTTCATCGGACGTTCCTATAGGGACGCGACCCGCCTTCATCTACTGGGCAAATTCAACCAAGCACGCCGCAAGGTCGAAGGCACACTGCGTGTTTTATACCAGCGGCGACCTAGAATGACTCTTATGATCGCTGGTATAAGGGCCGCTACGGCGGCCCCCGTAGCGGCCCCGAGATCAGCTAAGAAAGCGCCTCGGGGTATAAGCGAAGGCCCCGTCGGAGGCGAAACGCGAAGCGTTTCTGCCGTGAGACACAAGACGGCGAAAAAAGTGTCAACTTTTTTCGCCGCTGGTATCATAGCAAATCTTGCAAGGCCTCTACGAGGGGCGCATTGGCGGCGGGCATGAGGTTTGGGTCTATGTCCCGTGCTGCGACCCATTTGAAGGCTTGCCCTTCGCGCCCTTCGAGGGACCCCTGCCAACGATAGCAGACGAACGCGAGCATGGTGAGATGAAAGTCGGCGTAGGCATGGCTGACGAAGGTCAGGGGCGCCAAACAGGAGTTCCAAATTTCAATGCCGAGTTCTTCCTGAATTTCGCGGCACAGGGCCAACTCGGGACTTTCGCCAAGTTCTAGCTTCCCCCCTGGCAGTTCCCATAGGCCCGCTTGGGCTTTGCCCGCGGGGCGCTGGGCCAGCAAAACTTGGTCTTGATCGTTGATGAGCGCGACGCAGGCGACCTGGACGACGGGCAACTCCCGCTCGAGCCAAGCCTGGCCTTTGCATCCGAGCGCACGATTGGCCGTCGCAAAGTCGGCTGCGGCGAGGCGCACGCAGTCGTGCGCCACCCGCGCCCCTTGGTCGCCCCAAAGCTGCAAAGTTGCCAAGTCGGGCGGGCCAGGCAAGACCAGGGCCTCGGCCCCCTGGTGATCGAAGGTCCATTGGACCAAGAGCCGTCGGGCTTCTGTATCCAAAGGCGGCGGCGGCGTTCTTAGACTAAGGTCCGCGTCGGACCGATCAAAACCGCTGGCATAGAGCTCTGCGCCCGTTGCGCGCCAGCGAAGTTTCAGGCGGTCTTGGTCGCACTCGAGGGCGTAGAGGCGGCTCAAAAATCTCATGAACGGTAGTCAGCGTTGATCGCGATATAGCCGTGGGTCAAATCGCAGGTCCAGACAGTGAAGTCGCCCATACCCGCGCCCATGTGGATCGCGATGTCGATGTCGCGACCCTTGAGGTACGCCGCCACGGGCGCCTCATCGTAGTTGGACACGCGCGCGCCGCCCTCGACGATGGGAGTTTGCCCGATGGCAACCTTGACGCAGGCAGGGTCAAAGGGCACGCCCGCCTTGCCCAAGGCCATGAGTACGCGGCCCCAGTTGGCGTCCTCGCCCGCCACCGCCGTTTTGACGAGCGGCGAGTTGGCAACGGCAAAGGCCAGTTGCTTGGCCTCCGCCGTTGAGTGGGCGCCCGTCAGTCGAATTTCGATGAACTTCGACGCGCCTTCGCCGTCCCGCACCACGAGTTGCGCCAACTCGGCATAGACCTGCCCCAAGGCCGCTTCGAAGCCCGCCAAGTCCTGAACTTGCGGCCCCGCGCCCGTGGCAAAGGTCAGGGCCATGTCGCTGGTCGACGTATCGCCATCGACGGTGATGGCGTTGAGGCTGGCGGCAACGGCGCGCTGGTGCGCAGCGCGCAGGTCGGCAGGAGCGACCTTGGCGTCGGTAAAAACGAAGGCCAAGAGGGTCGCCATGCGCGGTTCGATCATCCCCGAGCCTTTGGCAAAGCCCGACACGGTGACGGGGCGTCCATCGAGCATTACCTCGCGAGCGGCCATCTTCGCAAAGGTATCGGTGGTCAGGCACGCCGCCGCCGCGTGGGCCAGGGGGACGGGCGGGCGGGCGTAGGCCGCCCGGGCCGTCGCAATCAGCGGTTCTGGGTCCAGGGGTTCGCCAATGACGCCAGTTGAGGCTTGCCACACCTCGGCGGGGTCGATCTGCAGGGTTTGCGCCAGCGCGGTTGCGACCTGTTCCACCGTCGCGCGCCCCTGCGCGCCGACCGCCACGTTGGCGTTGCCCGCGTTGACGATCAGGGCGCGGGGCCGGTCGGGCGTCGCCCGATCACGGGTCCACGTCACGGGCGCTCCGACGACTTGATTTGTCGTGAAACTGGCGGCGGCGGTGGCGCTAGGGGGGAAGGTGGCGAGGAACAGATCATCGCGCCCCGCGTACTTAAGGCCCGATTGACCGACAAAGACCTGGACCCCCCGCACGTCGAGGGCCTGGGGTAAGGGGTCGGGGGCAAGCGGAGAGCGCGGCGCGGGCATAAGGCCCGTGTTAGCACGGGCGAATCCCGCTTGTCACTCGTACCTTGGCGGCTTAGGCAACGGGCATGCCTGCCCCCTCCCCCTTCGGTGCCGACGCCGCGAAGCATTTGCTCGACATCGGGGCGGTGCTTTTGCGTCCCGAATCGCCCTTCACCCTCACCTCGGGCCGTCTCTCGCCCGCCTACGTCGATTGCCGCAAAATCATCTCTTTCCCCACTGCCCGCAGCGCCTTGATGGACATGGCGGTCCAGTGCCTCGATCGGGCCGTCGGCCTCGACCGCATCGATATGCTCGCGGGCGGGGAAACCGCCGGCATCCCCTTTGCAGCGTTCCTGGCCGAGCGCACGGGCAAACCCATGGTCTATGTGCGTAAAAAACCCAAGGGTTTTGGTCGCGGCGCACAAATCGAAGGCGACCTCCCGACGGGCGCTCGCACCGTCCTGATCGAGGATTTGGCGACCGACGGCGGCTCCAAGATGGTGTTTGTTCAGGCCCTGCGCGATGCTGGGGCCGTGTGCCATCACAGTTTTGTCCTGTTCTACTACGGCATTTTCCATGGCGCGGTGGCGGCGCTGGCCGCGCAAGACTTAGCGCTGCACCATTTGGCGACCTGGCACGACGTGGTGGCTCTGGCTAAAGATCAAGGCAGCCTCGACGGTGCGCGCCTGCACGCAGTCGAACGCTTCTTAGCCGACCCGCAAGGATGGACGCCAGCGAACGAGCCGCAGGCCTCAGCTTAGGGACGACAGCAGTCGCGGGGCCAACGACGTCTCGTCGGGGCGAATGACGCGGCGGTTGGCGCGGTCTTGCCACTCGATCAGGCCCGTGGCTTCGCACGACCCGCATCGAAATTGCCACTGATCGGTCAGGGTCCCGCAACTGGCGCAAACCCAAGTGCTATCGTGCGGGGTTTCCAGCGCGACCGCGAGGCTGGCCAAGGCCCGTTCCCGATTGACGAGCGAGGCCTCGGCGCCCTCACCTGCGCCGTCACGCTCCTGCCGGGGGGCGTCGTGCAGCAGGTTTTGCAGCTTGGGCATCAAGTCGAGCAGGGCAGCTGCGCGCGCCGAACCCGCGGCTTGGGCGCGCCTTAGGGCTTGTTCTGCGGCGTCCAATTCCAGCTGTTGCAACAAAAAGGCGCCGAGCGCGACTTGCGCGTCGCGCTGGTTGGTCGCGCCGCGAAACAGGCCCATGCCCGCCTGGCGAATTTTGCTAGGGTCGGGGCCTGGGTCGGCCGCGCGCAGGTAGAGATCGACAAAGTCGGGGTGCGGGGTCCGCTGCCAATGGCGCCGAATCAAGGTTTTGGCGGCGGCGACTTGCCCCTGATCGACCAGGGCCTGCGCGCGGATCAGCGCGGCGGGTAAAAAGTCCGCCACCGCCGCCAGCGCTTGGCCGGCCAAATCCGCCGCTTGGGCGACGTGTCCCGCCTGGAACGCCGTCTGCGCCTCGTGACTGTAGAGCGGCGCGAGGCGGACCTGGGCGGCCTCGCGACCGACAAGGCCCTGGGCGCGGCTGGCCTCGAGCGCGGTGATGCAGCCCCGCGCGTTGCCCTCGCGCAATTCCAACTGATAGAGCAAGTCCAAGACCCAAGGGGACTCGGGCCGCAGCGCCTGGGCCGCCTTGACGTGGCGCAAGGCCTGCGTCGTCCGCCCCTGGCGCAAGGCTTGCATGGCCAAACCCCGCAAGCCCAAAAAGGCGGTGTCTTCGTCTTGAAGCAGGATTTTGAACTCATCCGCCGCCAAGTCCTCGCGGCCCTGCAATTGGGCGCTTTGGGCGGCGAGCAAGGCGGTCAGGCGCTGGTCTTGCAGCAAGGCCCTGGACGAGCGCGCCAATTTCGCCGAGCCCTTGGCGTCCCCCGCCGCGACGGCGGCCAACCCCTGGGTCAAGGCCAGATACCCCCGTTCCTTGCGCCGCGCCGCCCGACGCTCGCGCAAGCGGCCAGGCAAACTGGCAACGAACTGCCAGATCCGCCCGCTGACCAAAGCCAAAGCCAAAGTTGCGCCGTAGAGCGTGGCGAGCGCCAGCGCGCTCAGCGAAAAGGTCGGCAGGGTGCCGCCCGCCGCCTGCGCCTCGGGCCGCGGCCGAAGATCGAGCAAGTAGGCACGATCAACCCACGCCACGCCCCACGCAAAGAGGGCGATGAGCAGCAGCGTCAGCAGGGACAGAATTAGGCGGACCATGGGCAAGGCCGCCCTACTTGATCTGCAAGTTTTGCGAAAGCCAGTCGTCCAACTGCCGCTGGGCCTGGGTCAGCAACTGCCAGGCCTGCACGCCCGCCTGCGCGTCGGCGCTCTGCGCCGCCGCCTCGCCCGCCAACTGCTGCAGCCAAGTCAAGGCCGCGTCGTAGTCGCCGCCGTGCAAGCTGGCACGCGCCTGTGCCAGCTTGCCTTGGTTGGAGGCAAGATCGGTCACGGGCGGAATACGCCCGAATCCGAAGCCCTGCGCACGAATGGCGGCCTGGTCCACCGCCACCAACCGATCCAGCTCCGCCGCTAGGGCGAGCAAGCCAGGGACTTGGCCGCTGGGGAGCAACTGTTCATCGAGCTGCCCCAACGTTTCCGCTAAACCGTCCAACCCAGCGTCGCCTTGCGCCAGAGCGGCGACTTGGACGCTGTCCTGCGCACGGACCTGGTGCGCGGCAAGACGGAGGCGGATCTCGATCAAATCGAGTAGCGCCGACGGCAAGGGCGGCTCTGCGCTGGGGCGCGCGACCGCCGCCGTGTCGGCGCGCGGGGCGACCTGCGCTTGCTCCACGGGCGGCGCTGGCGCGGCCCGATTTGACGCAACGAGCGCGGCGCGCGCGGCGGCGAGGTCGGCTTGCAAGGTCGCGATCTGCTGGGCAAAGGCGGTCGTATCGACCTCGGGGATCGGCTGCGACTCGAGGATGTGCGCAAGCGCCTCGAACTGGGCGTTTTGCGCGCGCACGAGGCCGTCAACGGCGTCGCCCAAGTCGGCGACGAGGGACTCAAAATCACTTAGGTCGGCGGCGGTCAGGAACCCAGTGGGCAGGTCCAAATTCGCGACGGTGTCGAGCAGATCAGCGCGCAGCTGGTCAAGCCCCGCCGTTTGCTCCGCGACGGCGGATGCGGCCGCTTGGGTCTGGGCCTCAAGATCGTTTTGCAGCGTTTCAAACTGGGACTCGTAGGTCGGCAGGCCCTGCAAGGCTGCCGCTAAGTCCGCCGTGGTGGCGGGGGTCGGGCCTTGCCAGAGCAGCACGAAACTTGCCAGGCTAAGCCCCCCTAGGCCGAGGAGCCCCCCAAACAGCAGCGGCCGTTCGTAGCTCGCCCACACCTTAGGATCAGGGCGGCGCAAGGCCTTGACGGCGGGCTCGGGTGGCGGCGCAGCGCGCATCTGGGCGTAGGCCGCCTGGATCGCCGCGTGGTGCGATTCGGGGATATGGCCCCGTTCCTTCCACCCTTGCACCGTGCTCGCGGCCACGCCCAGGGCCTTGGCCATGGGTCGCAATCCGCCAAACGCCGCGATCACCGACGCCGCCGACGTCAGGTCAAGGGCCAGCGGGGGTGCAGACGGGGAGTCGTTGGGCATGGGGGCTTATAGCGGGAACCCAAAAAATTTGCATTTCTTGGGTTGGGTTTTTTCTACGTTGGAATCGCACAGGACTTGAGGGTCATCGGCAACTAGGATCGAGTCCCAGTGTGCTTAAGTGCCAGCGCACCGCTGCATCAAGCGTCGCCATGATCTCGAGGTTGGACTTCGGAAACAGGGCCGAGGCTAGGTCGGCCAAGCGCGCGCTCATCACGGCCAGGTGCGGCAGGGTGCAGGCGGCGCCCTGGCACAGGACGGCGAGTTCGCGGGCAAGGCGGGCGCTGGTGAGGAGCGCGGCGTCGATTTCCCCGACTGCTAGGGCCTGCTGTACCTTTGCCGCGACGGCAGTGTTCAGGACCATGGTGTAGGCGGGCACGCGGCGGAGGCCCGCGTGGGTCTGCGTCAGGTCCGCCGCCACTTCCTGCCCCGAAAACCAAATCCCCTGCCCGCTCGGCAGATGCGGCACAAGGTTGCTTGCAGGCGGATCGACTTGAACCACAACCCGAAACCCCGAAGCCCGCGCACGCGCGCAGGTCTTGGGGCCGACGCCGTAGCTGGGCAGATCGCGCCATGGCGACCCAAACCAGGGCTGCGGTTGCAGACTGCGGACGCCGTTTTGCGAGGTCAGGACCAGAAACTCGGGCAAGATCGGTTCGCGCAGAGGCAAGAACTGGGCCTCCAACAAAGGGGCAAAATAAAATTGGGTAGTGTGGGCGTCGATCAGATCGTTGAGCGCGGGCTCAAGGCGCGTGCCCGCAAACGGCAGGAGGAGCCTCATGGTCTCGGGACGCTTCTACGGTTCGGTTCCAAGGCCCTGCGGCAAGCGCGCGCGTAGGCGCAGGCCCAATCGCTCGGCCTGCGCGACCTGATCCGCCAAAGTCTGATTGGGCGCAAGGTCAAGGGTCTCCTGCACGCGCGCGCCTTCGGGTCCCCAGGCCATGGCCGCTAGGGTCCCCTGCCCGTCGCGCGTCCAATCCAGCGCGCAGGCGACGGGCTGACGGCACGAGGCGCCAAGGCCGCGCACCAAGGCCCGTTCGATCCCAAGCGCCGCGAAGCTGGCGGGATCGTTAATCGCATCCCAGTGCGGCGCGGCGGCAAGCGCCTGCACGGCGATGATGCCCTGCGCCGGCGCATAGAGCCCTGGCAACGTCACATGGGGCACGGCCTCCTCCAACCCCAGGCGCGCCAACCCCGCCGCCGCCAGAATCAGGGCGTCAACCTCTCCCGCGCGCCATTTCTGCAAGCGGGTTTGAATGTTGCCGCGCACGACGACGGGGCGCAGATCGGGACGCGCATCGCGCAGTTGCGCCGCGCGACGCAAGCTGGAGGTGCCTACGCGCGCGCCCTTGGGCAAGCTGTCCAACCCCGCCCCGCCTGGCGCGATCACCACATCCTCGCGTGCATCGCGCGGCAAGGCCGCGACAATCGGCAAGTCGGGATCGTCGAGCGCCGACAAGTCCTTGGCCGAATGCACCGCCGCCGCCACCTGCCCAGCCCGCAAGGCCTGCTGCAGTTCGGCGGTAAAAGCCCCCTTGTCCCCCAAAGCCTGGAGCGGCACGTCCAACCAGCGATCCCCGCGCGTCGAAAAAGTCTTGGCACGGGCCTGGACCCCGTGATCCGCCAAGGCCGCAACAACCCGCGCCGTCTGCGCCAACGCCAGCGGCGACGCGCGGGTCCCCAGAGACAAGACCTGCGGCACAGCAAACGGACTGGACGACGGCCCTGCCCCCACCCTCATGCGCGCCACAGGCAATGGCCGATTGACGACCTTGTTCCAACTGCCACCAGCGGCGCATCAAACAGACCAGCCGACGACCCGCCCCCTCTAGCTGTCACTGGCGGCTCAGCAAACGAACCCGACGACGACCCGCCCCCTTCAGCTGTCATTCTGCGCGCAGCGAAGCGAAGTCGCAGAATCCATCTGCCCATGTCACCGACCCGCGATGGGTGCCACAACTGCGCCCAGCATTAGCTGGCTTGGCATTGAAGACTTCAGTTCTGAGAATTGTGAGGATCGAATGAGGCAACAGTTGGCAAAAAGTCTGGTTCATTTCCCCCCGCCTAACCTATCAACAAGACCCTGGCAACGCACCGCCGCTCAGCCCGCGGCTCCGCCGCGCGCTGAGCCCCCAGACGCGCTCCGCGCGTCGAGGCTTGCTTGAAGCTCCTTAGTGACCTCGGGCAAGACGGAAGCCTAGGTAGCCGACGCGGTTGCCAGGGTGGTACCTAAGGCGGGCCGCAGACCGGCAGCTCCTGGCGGTAACGTTCCACGAACCGCCGCGCACAACACGGTCAGCCTTCTCTTGCTCGCCAATCGGCTGCCGTGGCGCGCCGTCAGGCACTGCCCCCTCATGGCTCCCATGCCAGACATCTTCGCACCACTCCCATACGTTGCCGCTCATGTCGGCAAAGCCCCAAGGATTGACTGGATAGGTCCCGACATCCCTTGTCTTACCAACATGTCCTTGCGCATTGGCTTTCGTATCGTCCCATTGTGTGCCCCACCAATAGGGCGTCAGCGTTCTCGCTCGGCAGGCGTATTCCCATTCGGCTTCTGACGGTAGTCGCAGGTTCAGCTGGTCCTGCGCTGAGTTCAACTGGGCAATGAAGGCTTTTGCATCTTGCCGAGAGACTCTCTCAACAGGACGATTTGGCGACTCAAATCGGCTCGGGTTCTCCCCTATCAATGCAGTATAGAATTTTTGCGTAACAGGCGTGTCGCCCAACCAAAACCCCTCGCGAAAACTGATTTCAGTTTGCGGGCGCTCTGAGCTCCTTGCATCTGGATCATCAGACCCAGCCCCCATCAGGAAACGCCCAGGCCGACACCAGCGCATGACTTGCACCGCATCCTTGATCCTGATTTCAATGAAGACTCCCTTCGCATCCTCGCCCCAGCCCGACGCCCAGGCGGGCGCGCCTCCGTGCATGAGCGGATGGCGGGAGGTGTCGATTGGGTCTTTCATCTTAGAATCTCGCACCAAAGCGACCGCCAGCACGCTGTCGCGACGCCTTGTCCCCTACCCACGGGCTGGCGGTCTTTGGGTTTTAGCGAGGGGCCAAAGACCTGCCCAACGCCCGAAAAACGCCCCTGGTCAAACCCAGGGCTGCTGCCCTGGTTAGGAGCTTGGGCAAGACGGAAGCCTAGGTTGTCGTTGCGGTTGCCAGGGTGGTTCCTATTGCGGGCCGCTGACCGGCAGTTCCTGGCGGTATTGTTCCACGAACCGCCGCGCACAACACGGTCAGCCTTCTTGCTGGGGCGTCTTTCCGAAGACATGTTAGGCCTCTAACACTTCTCTGGCAAGGGGGGTGCGTTGCAACTGCGCACGCCGCCAGACACGGCTGTCCGCCCCTGCGGTGATCGCCAAGGCAGCATCCATCCGCGTTTGCAACGCGCGGGCGTTGATGTGCCCTTGCAAAAAGGAAGATTCAGCCACCCTCCTCGCGCGGGTATAGCGTCGTTTCCTGCGTTTTGACAACAACAGGCGATAGGGAAAAATGCGAAATCCGCAAAACGCCAAGCCGTCTTGGCTCCTGCCCAATCGAACGGGTTGTTTTATGGGTAATTTTAGAGTCCCTTCGATGAGGGGCCTGACGCTATCCAAAACCGCGCGCGCGGCTCGTCGATCATGTGCCCACCAGATCAAGTCGTCCATATAGCGCACATACCCGCCAGACTCGGGGTGGGACGTGATATGGCGGTCGGCTTGCCCCAAGTAGAAATTGGCAAAATTCTGCGACGTGAGCGCCCCGATTGGAAGTCCCTTTCCTGGGCTGGCCTCATGGGCCGCAATGATCCTTCGCACTAAAGCCAAAAGATCGGCGTCGCGGAATCGCCGCGCGATAAGGTTTAATAGCACCACGTGATCAATATGGGGAAAATAGTGGCGGATATCGATTTGCAAGTACCACGGAAAACGGCGCGCGAACCGTTGGGCTTGCGCCACCGCAGCGTGGGCACCCTTGCCAACCCGACAGGCAAAAACATGTGGATGCAAAGATTGGTCCATGATCGGTCCCATTTCAGCCATGAGGGCATGGTGCAACACCCGCTCGCGAAAGCAGGGCGCGTGGATCAGGCGTGGCTTGGGGTCGCGAATGGAAAAGGCCCGCATAATGCCGACGGGATAGGTACCCGTCAGCAAGCCGTTTTGTAGCGCCTCGATTTCCTGCTCCAGATTCGCGCGGTAGGCCTCAACGTCGCCGCGTCCACGTTTGCCGAGCGCTGCGCGCGTGAACGCCTGCATCAGATTGGGCCATTGAGCAATATCGGGGAGACTCAAGCGGCTAGACTTCATCACCGTCGGGTCCCGTTGCAGGGGGTGTTGCCTGGATCAGTTCCAGAAAGGCCTTACCATATTTTGCCACCCGCGCTTCCCCCACACCATCGATGTGTCGCAGGGCCGTGAGGCTGGTGATGCGCTGCTGCGCCATGGCCGCCAGTTGTTCGTTGGTGAAGACTGCATAGATCGGCACCCCTTCCTGATCGGCGGTTTGTCGGCGCAATTCGCGCAAACGGGCATAGACGGCGAAGTCTCCCACGCTCAAAATTTCGCGATAGTCGATACTGCTACGCTTGCTCGATTTTGGACTAGCAGCCTTGGGGCCGCTGGCCTGGGAAATCACACAAATGGACCAAAAGCTATTGCTACCATCGCTGACGAATTGACGATCGACGCTGAGAACACGCGCTTGGGACAAGTGGGCATTGAGTTCCTCGACACCCTGGGGATGGGGTTGCGCGGCAATGGTAAAGAAATCAAGGCGCATTGTCAGGTATCCCGTTGATCGCGAAAGCGACGCCATAGGCGAGAAAGCGCGTTGCTCCCCAATTCGGGAGTCGCACCTTCCCGCGTCGGGCGTGGCTCCGCCACGCCCGCCTGAAGGGCGCGCTCCGCGCGCTGGCTGGCTGGAGCTCCTTGACCTCGGGCAAGACGGAAGC
Source organism: Alphaproteobacteria bacterium (assembly GCA_965229645.1). Taxonomy (GTDB): domain Bacteria; phylum Pseudomonadota; class Alphaproteobacteria; order UBA7985; family UBA7985; genus CAXQZM01. The sequence goes on along the minus strand of OZ245893.1, from coordinate 622,020 downwards.
CTAGGTAGCCGTTGCGGTCGCCAGGGGGGAGCCTATTGCGGGCCGCTGACCGGCAGTACCAGGCGGAATCGAGCCACGAACCGCCGCGCACAACACGGTGAGACTCAGTTGCCTCGTCGCCCTGCGCTGGCTGGCGGGCCTGGCCGTTGTCGTGCGCGCCCTCATGCGTCTCGTGCCAAACATCTTCGCACCATTCCCAAACGTTGCCCAGGGTATCGTACAAGCCCCAAGGATTCGCGGATTTCAACTTCGTCGGCATGGTGCCCGCCTTGCTGTGGTCAAAGGCCTTCTCTGACCAATCCGAACTATCAAACCCATTGTCCAACTCAAAATCGGTTCCACTATTGCCCCCGTACCAAGCAATGTCGTTGAGGATGGCGGCATTGCGTTCGCCTTTGATCTCCATCGGCCCCGCCCAGGTGGCCTGCTCGGTGCCCGCGCGGCAGGCATACTCCCACTGCGCCTCGGACGGCAGATGGAACCCCGATGATCTTTCCCCATGGGTCATGCCCGTCATCTTATTGAGTCTTTCGACAAAACTTTGAGCATCCTCCCAACTGACCTTCTCCACGGGCCGCGTGGGAGAGCGAAACCGACTGGGGTTTTCCCCTGTCACCGCCGCATAAAGCGCCTGCGTCACGGGTGTGTCAAACATCCAGAATCCTTGTTGGAAGGTGACGTTTGTCACAGGTCCTTCATAATCATCAAATCGCCCTGGCTCGCCCATTGGTGAGCCCATCTGGAACTGCCCTGGGGGGCACCAACGCAGGCGCTGGCGCACGTCTTGGACCTCTATATCGGCCCAAAGACCGCAGGGATCGCGGCCCATGGCCGACGCCCATGCGGCATTTCGGTGGATCCGATCGACGACCAGCTCGGCGCAATCGGTACGGATCACAAAGGGAGCGGCGGGCAAGTCCGCAAGCGGAACAGCCAGGCTCTGCGCCTCGGGGCGGAGCCGCCTGCGCAGCGGCGGCTCCGCCGCCGCTGCTCCAGCGCGCTCCGCGCGATGGCCTGCTGGAGCTCCTTGACCTCGGGCAAGACGGAAGCCTAGGAAGCCGTCGCGGTTGCCAGGGTGGCTCCTAAAGCGGGCCGCTGACCGGCAGAACCTGGCGGCATCGAGCCACGAACCGCCGCGCACAACACGGACAGACAGATCGCTCTGCTCGCGTGCCAGTTGCCTTGGTGTGCCGTCGGGTGCCGCACCCACGTGATTGTCTTGCCAAACGTCCGCACACCATTCGTCCACATTGCCATTCATATCGCAAAACCCCCAAGGATTGGGGGGGAAAGCCCCAACTTTTGACGTTTGGCTTATTTCCCTGTCACCATTGGCCATCGCTGGGTCCCATGCCTCTCCCCAAGGGTAGGCCGTTGTTGTCCCCGCACGGCAGGCGTATTCCCATTGCGCTTCGGAAGGCAGGTGATAGTCCTCACCCGTCGCCTCGCTCAGCCACTGACAGTAGGCCTGTGCGTCGTCCCAACTTAGATTGATCGCAGGGCGCTGCCCCCGCCCCCATCCCTGATCATCCACGCGCGCCTGGCCCGTCGCGTCGCAGAAGGCATCGTACTCCGCGAAGGTCACAGGGTATTTGCCCAAGGCAAAAGGTTCCCCGAAGCGAATCTCTTGCTGCGGCCCTTCATTGCTCCAATGCCCCTCCTCATCTTCGGGCGAGCCCAAGGTGAAAATTCCTGCGGGCACGGAGATCATGACGGGGCCTAGACCGCCCTCGTCTAAGGGGTCGCGAAATTCCCGCAGGCTCGGGGGGGTGTTTGTCTGAACAGATACAAAGTCAACGACGTCGGCCTGCAATCGCAGCGTACCAAGGCAAGACCCAATCACGTCTTGCCCCAAGTATAGGGCCTCGCCGCTTTGACTGACTTGGAAGGTTTGCAAGCTGTTGCCAGTCCCCTGCCCAACTGCCTTGCGCAAGGCGTGGTCTGCGCTTGGGTTGTTCCACAACTCGCTGCTGTCGATGGGGTTGCGGTAGCCCGTCTCCGCTAGCCAAGCTACGGCTTCGGGTTGGAGGGATTTGTCCGCCACCGCCGCGCCGATCCCCGACCAGAAGCTGTCGGCGTCGTTGGCATCTTGCTTCGACACCAGTTTTTGGCGCACGTCGGGCGGCAAATTGTAGATCTCTTCAAACAAGAACTCGGAGCCAATCTTAATCCGCCCTTGGCGTATGCACTGCCAAGCGCGCTGGGCACGGTCGGGCTCGCGCGCGGCGATCCTGGCGAATTCTTTGCGGTAGTGCCCGATTTTCTCGGGCTCAAAACTGGCCGCGAGCGGGTGCGGGGACGCCAGGGCCGAATGCTTCCAAAGGCGCAATTCCACCTCGGGCCCAAAGTCCGTGCATTGACGGCGAATCGCCCGCATCAACGCAGGTTCCAACCGCGCGCAGGGGGCGCAGAGGCTGAGCAATTCTTCGGCTTGGCTGGCCCCAGACGGGTCCGTCGGCACCGACGACGCCCCCCCTTCCCATTCCACCGCTGGCCATAGCCGCGCCAAGTCTGGAGGAATTGAATCGACGTCGCACGGCACCACCGCCAGGACTTGCCCCCCTGCCCGCCGAAAGCGCCAGCCCAAGTCGCGCCAGAACGCCCGCAAGTCCCCCTGACCAAAGGTGCCCAAATCGCCAAACACGACCAGCGGCCCGTCGGCAGGGTCAGGGTCATGGCCCGCCGTATCCTCGCCACCGAACGGCTGGAGGCGCATGTCGATCGAATTGAAATCCCAGTACCGATGACCTTGCTCGGGGGTGGCGCGCATTAGGGCGACCACTTGCTCCTGATCCTGCCAAACGGGGACCAAGTGCCGAGACGAATCGATTAGGATCTGCACCCGCCCCTTGGCGGGGTGCATGAGGCGCGGCAAACGCGCCAGCGGACGTAAGCGCGAAACCTGGTCAATGACCTGGGGTATATGGATCTCGTGCCCCTTGCGCGTGTCAAGGTCAAAGCGCTGCAGCAGATGGGTGAGGCGACCCTTTGAGGCCAAAGGAATAAGCGCCAAGGGCGCGGGAGGATCTGTCCATCGGGGTTTGAAGGTTTGTATTTCCCCTTCAGGGTCATCGCCCTGCGGATAGGCCGTGTAGTTGCAAGGCCAAAGAAACGGAATTTGGCCTAGGGCGGTGTCGCTGTAAGTTGGCCGTTCCAAGCGCGGTTTGGAAGAACTGAGGTCCAAAGGCAGACTTGGGGGGTGTTTTGGTTCCTCGGGTCTGGGGGCATAGTCGTAACTCGCAAAAGCCGCCAAGCGATGGGACTTGGGGTCATCGTCCAAAACCCCGAGTTCGGTCAGATCCGCTAACCCAACTTGGCCCGTCTTGCCGCGATGGCGTTCCATCAATCGCGATGCTTTTTTAGGACAAAGTCTTTGAACTTCGCCAAATTTTTCTGCGCCGCTTTCGGGTCATCGACCCCTTTGGCAAACAGAATACGGAGCAGGTCCAGGTATTCGGCAAGACCTGGCAAAGGCTCAAGGCGCGCACGCTTGGCCCGCTCGCGATCTTCCAGCACCGCGTCGGCGACTTGGCCCAAAAATTTGATCTGCGCTTCGCCATGGACCGCCTTGCCGCGCTCCAACAACCAGGCGCGCATAGTCTTCCCGTCTCCCTCTAACTTCATGGGCGGCGGGTCCATATTCAGAACAAGGCAACGGCGCAGAAACGCAGGCGGCAGCGGGCGTTCTTCGTTGGTCGTCAAAATCACCAGCGGCCAGCGCTGCGCCACCACTTCGGGCAAGTCGCCCGTGGGCTTAAAACGTCCCGAACCCAGCGCTTCCAACAAGGCATTGGGCACCGATACATCGGCCTTGTCAATCTCATCAATCAAAACCACGCAGGGCTTGGTTGCCTCGAAGGCCTGCCACAGAACGCCAGGGCGAATAAACTTCTGACGCGCTAGGTCCGTTTCGAGTTGCTTGGCGTCCTGATAGGCCTGCAAACTGCCCGCAAATTGCGCCTTTGCCAGGCGCTCGACGGAATCTTCGTACCATTTGAGATCGTTAGGGTCGGTATTGGCGTCGAGCGTCTCGCGAAACAGTTCCCAGTCCTGGCTAGAGGCAAAGGCCTCGGCAAGTTGCGACTTGCCCACTCCAGGTTCCCCACGCAACAACAGCGGTCGCTGGGTTAGAAGGGCAGCTTCGATGGCTTCCAACTCCCGCTGGTCAAACAAATGCACCCGCCGCGGCGCATGGCCTTTGCCGTCGTCGAGCACGTAAGTTTTGTTGATGAGGTGTTCGAAGGTCATTGGGCGTGTCCCTGGCCCATATTGGAGGGAACGCTCAAAGTAGATTGAAGCGCGTGAGCTAACTCGTTTAGTCCAAGCCAAAACTGATCTTTGCCAGTTAATACGACGACTGGAACGAAGCCTCCAAACCAGTTTCGCACTTTCTCAATCACTTTATTCAACTCCTCCTCTTTACCATAGTCACGGGAACGAACCGTAATATAAAAACTCGGCAGCTTGTCCACTTTACGAATTTTGAGCGCACCGAGTACGATGTGCCTACTTTCTTCGAAATCACGTTCCAGAACACTCTCTGAATTCCCGATTGTCCCATCCAGAATCTTGTCGTCTTTTGCACCAATGAGGCGCCGTATCTCCATAAACACATCTTCTTCATACTGAATAGAAAAGGCGCTCGGAGGCGGGCTATTTGCACGAAATCTTCCAGGAGAATCTAAGGAACCAGGTGATTGAAAAGCGACCACCCTCTCATCATGCGCAGCCATAATGAACTCAGCTACTGTAAGCATTGACGACAAAAGAGACACACTTGAATACTCATCATCGACTCTTGGAAGGTTTGGAATTGTCAAAAAAAATCGAGACACAACCGTTCTCGCCAGTTCATGACACCAACCAATCAAATGATGATCAAATTCCTTTGCGGTATATAAAATACCGCGAATTAAACTCAAGCATTTTATAATAGATTCAGGATCACACCTAAATGCTAAGTCTCGAATATTTGTATTTTGACCTTCTTCAATACGTTCAAGATACACGTTGTCCAGCAGGGTATTCAGTTGATCATCAAGCGAGGTACTTTGCTTCAGAAACAGTTTGTTCAACACCTCATCGAAACTGGGATATTTTTTTCTCACGTGATCTAAGGATACAGCTCTTAACGTGGCTGGTTCGTTTTGCGCCGTTTTAACAATTGCCGCCAAGTGAGAATCCGCAAAGAGGCCCGCTCCAGAAACGCCCTCATTTGCCTTGGCCACATCTTTCTTATCAACTCTAACTCCCTCTGGGATTGTGGTAAAGTTATTCACTTGATAAATCCCGCTTTGACTGTCCAAGTGTCCTTTCCCGGATACTCCATATAGTTGGGGTTTTTGATCTTGATCGGCGATGAACGGAAAACCCCAACCATATAAGTCTTGAGGTGGTGTCTTTGAGTCAGACGAGAAACTTAGACTTCCAAATTTAAAGTCCTCGGAGGGAGGCCTCCCCTCAACTGAAATAATTGCAACATCGCAGTTCGCACTACTCCATAGAATACCATCGGTACTGATTTCCTCACTATAGAAGAGATCAGTATCCGTGTCCGCTCCCATCCACCAACCCACTTTCAAACTTTCAACAAAATCTCCATTCATTTCAATAACATGTCTTGCTGTCATAATTTTTCCAGGGAGAAATTCTACTCCCGAACCGCTTGGTTCCCAAACTCCATTGTGGTCTTGGCGGCAAACAAGGACCGATCTGAAAGATGTGCAATATGTCATGGCAAACTTCGCTTCACTTCTACTTGTCTATTTGTACTATTCTTGTCTAATACTTCCAACGTGAATCGAATTGTGTGCGTCTTCGTTCTTGACACGTCGATACCCCCACCCAAATTCGCGCTGAAGACACCAAACTCAACTTGCGCGCCCGCTGCGCCGCCCGCCGAACGTTGCATGACGAGTTGCAATTCAACCTCAACTTCTCTCAAATTGAATTGAATGTTTTTTGTATCTTCGTTAGTATTTTTTGCTCGTTGCTTTGCTTCGTAAATTTGGCTTCGGAGAATTGCAACTGCGTCCGCAATACTCACTATTTCGTCAACTTTTCCTGACATAATAGTAACCCCTTTTCTTTGAGAACAAATCTTGAATGCGGTCCTTGAGACAACCCACTTGTACAGATTTCAGTTAAGTATGCAAGCTTCACGGCCTGGGGCAATCGCAGAATCAGATCGGCGCGCTATTCCAATCTGAAAGGTCCTGTTGCTTGGACGTCTTGAGCGAAATCTCCAGGAAGGGTATTGACCGGCTCCCGAATGATCCTGAATGCATCTCTCATCTAAGAGTAGAGACCTCAGCATAATTCGATTTCAAATCTCACAGCTACAATATATTGGGCCAATTGAGGCGAATGGATACTACATATTGCGGTCAGTTTTTGGTTCTTTGATTTATACTGAGGTCTCGAGTATTTTTCCACTTACTAACAACAATCCCCTAAAGACCCAAACATGATCGTTCTAGGCCTAGAATCGAGTTGCGACGAAACAGCGGCGGCGGTGGTCGATACCAGCGCCGCGCCCGAGGCGCGGATTTTGGCCAATGTGGTCCATAGTCAGATCGACCTGCACGCCGAATTTGGCGGCGTCGTGCCCGAAATTGCCGCTCGGGCGCATTTGGATTGGATGGACCTAGTGGTGCCCGAAGCGCTGAAGCAAGCGGGGATCGGATTTGAGCGGCTGGAGTTGGTGGCGGCGACGGCGGGGCCAGGGTTGATCGGCGGGTTGCTGGTCTCGGCCATGGCGGGGCGCGCCATTGCGCAGGCTTGGGGCTTGCCCTACCACGATACGAACCATTTGGCGGGCCATGCCCTGACCGCGCGCCTGACCGACGCCCTGCCCTACCCCTATCTGCTGCTGCTGGTCTCGGGCGGGCATAGTCAGTTATTGGTGGTCGAAGGGCCTTGGGCCTTTGTGCCGCTGGGGGGCACCTTGGACGATGCCGTCGGGGAGGCTTTTGACAAAGTGGGAACCTTGCTGGGTTTGGGATTTCCAGGCGGCCCCAAGGTCGAAGCCTGCGCGCGCGCGGGCGACCCGCGTCGGTTTGCCTTGCCCGTGCCGCTGAAGAACCGGCCAGGCTTTAATGTGAGTTTTTCGGGCCTCAAGACCGCCGTGCGCCGCGTGCTGGAGCTTTTGGGGACCGTTACAGATACCGACCGCGCGGATCTGGCGGCAAGTTTCCAGGCCGCCGCCGCCGAGAGTCTGGCGCACAAGACCGAAGCGGCCATGGTGCATTGTCGTGACGTTTATGGCCGCGAGCTCCCCCTCGCGGTTGCGGGCGGCGTGGCGGCCAATCGGGTCATTCGTCACCGCTTAGCCTCCCTCGCCGCGCGATTTGACGTTGCCTTTGTCCCCGCGCCGCTCAGCTTGTGCGGCGACAATGCTGCCATGATCGCCTACGCGGGCGGGGAGCAGTGGCAGGCCAAGCCCAAAGTGCGTTGGGATCGTCTCCCGCGCCCGCGCTGGCCCTTGAGCGAGCTGGAAGGGGCGTAGGGCAGCAGCCCTTCCCCTCCACCAAGGGAGGGGACTTGGAACATACAGTGTCGGGGCCGTCTGTTCTTGGGGTTGGTGTTCCGTGATGGATGGCGCGCAGCATGAAGTCGTGTGGGGGTGTGCGAACTTTAGGGAAGGTGTCACAATCCTTCAGCTCACGCAGAGGCGGGGTGCTACCAGGCGCTAAAACGGGACAAAAACATCGAAGACCTGCAGTGTCAGTATCCGCGTTCCCAATCGACCAAATTCGACAGCGGCTGGCCTGCCGCTTGTTCGTTCAGCGCGCGTGTTAGGGCGCGGATGCCGCTGCTTGGGTGGGTGATCGCGGCGTTGTGGGGGCTGATCGTGACCTTGGGGTGCGTCCAAAAGCCGTGGTCGCTGGGCAGAGGTTCCACTTGGAACACGTCGAGGTAGGCCTCGCCGACTTGCTCTGACTCGAGGGCCGCGAGCAGGGCATCCTCATCGACCGTCGTGCCGCGACCCGCATTGATCACAGCGGCACCAGGTTTCATGGCGTTGAAAAAGTCTGTGTTCATGATTTGGCGCGTGCTGGGCGTGTTGGGCAGCAAATTGACGACCATATCCGCAGTCGCGATTGCCCCGTGCATGCCCTCTGGACCGCTTGTCGTTGCGAGCCCCGAAATCTGCTTGGGACTGCGCGACCAGCCCTTAACTTGAAACCCAAGTCCCTGGAGCGTGCGGGCGACGGGCAACCCGATGTGGCCGAGGCCCAGAACGGTGATGGCGCAAGCGTCGGCGGGCGCGGCGATGGGGGCGGTTTTCCAACGCCCCGCGGCTTGCTCCGCCGCCAAGAACCGCGCCTTGCGAAGGACGCTGAGGCAGGCCCAGGCCACATAGTCGCACATGCTTTGCGTAAGTCCAGGATCGACCATGCGCACCAGCGGGACGTGGCGTGGATAGTCAGGATCGGACATGAGGATATGATCGACCCCAGCCCCGACGGATACCACCAGCGATAGCTGCGGCAGCGAGGCCAGGAAGCCTGGCGCGGGTTTCCATACGAGCGCCGTGGTCACGCGCGCCTGATCAAGGCCCTCGCGCCCGATGCAGACCTCAAAGTCGGGCAAAGCCGCCTGCGCCGCGTCGCGCCATAGCGGCGCGAGGTCGGCGCTTTCGCGAATGTAAAGGATGGGGCGCGCCATGAGCGGGGGTCGCCTTGGGACGTGTCCCTAGCCTTGGTCCATTTCCTCCGCTGCGGGACACGCGGGCAAGTCCGCGCCCGAAATGCTGTAGAGGTAGGCGACAACATTGGCGCGCTGGCGGGATTTGGAATTGTCCCAGCCAGCAAAGTTCATAGCGGTTCCAGGAACGTAAGCCGAGGGCTTGTGCAGGAACTGGTTCAGAGACTCATGGTCCCACTGCCCATCCACGCCCTTGAGGGCCGCCGAATAGGCGCCAAAGTCCGACCCTGCCTTGTCTCGCCCGACAATGTTAACGAGGTGCGGTCCCTGGCCATGGACGGGGTTTTCAAACTGGTGGCAGGCCGCGCAATTGGCCTTAGCGATGGTGGCGCCGATCTCGACATCGGCCTCCGCCAGCATCTGACAGATCTGGGCGGGCACCTCGGGTTCTTGCAGGACAAGGCCCCCTTCCAAAGTCCCCACAACGGGGTAGTCGACCCCCGCCTTTTGATGGTGAAAGAAGAAATGGTTCACAAAGCTGACGGACAAAATGATGCCAACACCCGTCAGGAGGGCCATCAAAATCATGTTGCTGTTCGTTCCCATGGGTCACCTTCGGTTGCAAATCTCGACTAGTCGGCCCTGCCCTTAGCGAGGGTCGGGCGCGCAAACAAGCAACGCGGAAGGTCGAAGCGGCAAAAAACCATCAAAACTGTTGCACGTGCGGGCGGCCTATGGCCTGCCTCTGCCCATGTCGACTCGCTTGATTCCCCTCGCCGACCGCACGGGCCGCGTCGCCTTTCAAGGGGCCTTGGGGGCCAATTCCCACAACGCCTGCCAGCAAATCCTGCCCCAGATGGACCTGCTGCCGTGCGAAGACTTTGAACGCGCCTTTGAGGCCCTGGCCGCAGGCGATGCCGATTTGGCCGTGATCCCCATCGAAAACTCCAGCGCTGGGCGCGTCGCCGATATGCACCGCCTGCTGCCCGACAGCGCCGCCCACATCATCGGCGAACACTTCATGCCCGTGCACCACGCCTTGGCCGTCCGCCCTGGGGTGGCGAAGGCGCAGATCCGCGAAGTCCTGTCGCACGAACAAGCCCTCTCGCAGTGCCGCGCCTACCTAGGGGCGCACGGCTTGCGGGCCGTGAAGTTCAGCGATACGGCCGCCGCTGCCAAGTGGCTCGCCGAGGCGGGCGCGGACCATCAGGCGGTGATTTGCCCCGCCCTCGCCGCCCGTATCTACGGGCTCCCTATACTGGACCAGCCTATCAACGACCGCCCCAACAATACGACCCGGTTTCTGATCCTGTCCCAGACCCCCGAAACGCCGCCGCTGGACGGATCGACGCTGACGTCGCTGCTGTTTCGTACCAAATCCGAACCTGCCAGCCTCTTCAAAGCCCTGTCCAGCTTTGCGACCTTGGGCATGAACATCACGAAGCTGGAATCCTACATGGTCGGCGACCGCTTCGACGTGGCGCAATTTTACATCGACGTGGTGACCCATGGCGACAGCGCCGCATTTCAGATCGCCTTGCGCGATCTCCAATACTTTTGCGTCGAGGACGGCGTGCGCCTCATGGGCACCTACCCCGCCGCCGCCTACCGACGGCTCGACGCGCGCCCGCAACAGAGTTCAAACCCGCGCGCATAATCATGTCCCCCCCGATCTCAGAACAGCAATTTATACCAGCGGCGAATAAGAATGACTCTTATGTTCGCTGGTATAAGGGCCGCGACTGCGGCCCCCGTAGCGGCCCCGAGAATGGCGGACACGCGCCTCGGGGTATAAGCGGAGGCCCCGTCGGAGGCGAAACGCGAAGCGTTTCTGCCGTGAGACATAAAACAGCCAAAAAGGTGTCAACCTTTTTGGCTGTTGGTATTAGAGACCGCCTATGACCGAACAAGACTTCTTGACCGTCCAAGGGGTTCCTCTCGCTTTCAATCGCCGCACGAGCCCTGGCGCCAAAGTCGGGCTCCTGTTTCTCGGCGGTTTCGCGTCCGATAAGGAAGGGTCCAAGGCCCTGGCCTTGGAAGCTTTGGCCGTAGCGCGTGGCTACGACTTCCTGCGATTCGACTACTTGGCCCATGGCAACAGTGGCGGCGATTTCCAAACCCAAGGCTGCATCAGCCGTTGGCTCGACGACGCGACCGCCATGCTCGACGAGCAAACCCAAGGCCCGCAAGTTCTGATCGGGTCGTCCATGGGGGGGTGGCTCGCCCTGTTGCTGGCCCGGCGTCGCCCTGAGCGCGTGCAAGCCCTGGTCGGCCTTGCCGCCGCGGCGGACTTTGCAACGGAATTGACGCCTAAAACCTTGGGCGCTGCGGCCCTGCAGCAGATCGACGAACAGGGAGTTTATTTTCAACCCACACCTTACGGCCCCGACCCCTATATCTGGACCAAATTGTTGCTGGAGGATGCAAAGCAGCACCGCGTCCTGGACGGAAGCCTAACTTTGCCGTGCCCGCTGCATCTGATCCAAGGGCAACAGGACCCCGACGTGCCCTGGCGCCACGCCCTCAAAACCATCGAGTCCGTGAAGGCACCGCAGATCTCCCTAAGACTCCTCGCCGACGGCGATCATCGCCTATCCCGAGACCAGGACCTAAGTCTGATCTGCGCGACGGTTCGTAGCTACGCTGAACCCTAGGTCTTTGGGCCTGATGTCTGGGTTATAGCAGATCCCTAGTCTTTTGGAACATACGCGCCAAAGTATGAACCTAGGCTGGCGCGGGCGCGCTGAACGGCTTGAACGCCGCGACCACCTCGCGATAGACTTGGCGCTTGAAGGGGACAATTTGCGCCTCAACCGCGCCTAAATCGGCCCACTTCCAGGCGTCAAACTCGGGCGTTGCGGTCGCCAAATTGATCAAACTGTCAGGCCCGTGCAGGCGAAATGCGAACCAGCGCTGGGCTTGGCCGCGGTACTTGAACGCCAGCTTGCCGCGCTTGATCGCATCCGCATCAAAATCGTAGGTCAACCAACGGTCGATACTGCCGAGCCGTCGAACTCGGTCGGCGGGAACCGAGGTTTCTTCGGTCAACTCCCGCAATGCGGCGGCTTCGGGCGTTTCCCCAGCGTCGATGCCGCCCTGGGGCATTTGCCAGCCGTACTCGACGAATTGACCGCGCCGGTGGGCGAGCAAGACCTGACCCGACTGGTGAAACAGGGCAACCCCAGCGCACGGGCGATAGCCAGGGGGCGGTCGGGTCATGGGCGGCGTGCGGGGCTGACCGCCAGTCAGGAGCCCAGGACCGACAGCGCCTTGATCAGGTCGAGCGCGCGTTCCAACTGATAGTCCAACAGCTGTTCGGTCAACCCGTCGCCGTCTTCGTCGGTTTTGTCAAACTCGGGGCGCTGTGCCTCCCCCAGCTCAGGGCGGTCGTCCAAGCCGTCGGTGGGGCTGGTATCTTCGGGCGCGTCCTCGACCCCTTCTGCAGCGAGGGCATTGTCCCAATCTTCTTCGCGGAACGCAGGTTCGTCATCCAGGTACTCCAGGGTGGCGTTACGCACCTCGATATCGGGGGTCAGGCCGACCCCCTGGATGGCGTGGCCGTCGGGGGAGTAGTAGCGCGCGATGGTCAGCTTGATGCCCGTCTCGCTGGTCAAGGGATAAAGTTGCTGTACCGACCCCTTGCCGAAAGTGCGTTGGCCCATCAGCACCGCCCGCCCATGGTCCTGCAAGGCCGCCGCGACGATTTCCGACGCCGAAGCCGACCCCCCGTCGATCAGCACCACGACGGGCAAGCCCGCGGTTAGGTCCCCGCGCCGCGCTTGAAACCGCTCATCCACCTTGCCGCCGCGCAGACGGGTGCTGACGATCTCGCCACTATCCAAGAAGGCGTCCGCGACGGCCACGGCCCCCGTTAGGGCCCCGCCTGGGTTCGAGCGCAAGTCGAGGACCAAGCCCGCCAAGGGCTGCGCGGCCCGATCCAGCAACTTGTCGATGGCCTCGGCCAACTCGGTTCCTGTTCGGGCGGTAAAGTGCGAAATGCGAACATAGGCAACGTCCTCGCCCTCGATCCGCGACCAAACCGAAGTATCGGGGATGGTGCCGCGTGTGATGGTCACGTCGAAGGATTCGCTGCTGGCTTCCCGGACAACCCGCAAGGTGATGTCGGTGCCGATTTCCCCGCGCATAATATTGACGGCTTCGGTCAGCGACTTGCCGTAGATCGGCTCGCCGTCCAATTCGGTGATCAGGTCACCGGCCTTCAGTCCCGCGCGGAAGGCTGGGGTTTCATCGATGGGCGCGATGACCCGCACCACCTCCTGATACATGTCGATCTGAATGCCCAGGCCGCCGAAATTTCCGCTCACGCCTTCGGTCAGTTCCGTCAGGTCCTCAGGGGACAAATAGACCGAGTGTGGGTCGAGATCGCGCAGCATGCCGTCGATGGCCGCCTCGATCAATTCGCCTTCGCTGACTTCCTCCACATAGATCTGTTGGACGATTTGCATGGCGCGCCGCAACTGGTCCATATCCGCCGTGCTGGTCCCGCTGGATTGCGCGCCGCCCGCCATCGGCAGGGCAAGGACGCCAAGGAAGGTGAGGCCAAAATTTCTAAAGTGCTTGATCATGGCGCGCGCCCTAGGACAGTCCAAAGCTAAGGTAAAGCCATGGTTCACGGGCTTGTGGGCAAATTTGTCGCTGCAGAAGGTACGGATTGAAACCAAGGGGCGGGATCGACCCTGACACCATCAATAATCAGATGGTAAATCAGCCGCGTGTTGCCGTCGCGTCGAGGTTGCGCGCGAGCGAGCGGTTGGCCTTGCGCCACCGCGTCCCCGTCGCGCACGTCCAGGGCCATTTGCCCCGTCAGCACCGAAAGGCGCACCCCCGCCCCTTCGTGTTCAATCGACAGCTGCGTGCGCCCCGCGCTCAGCGCCTGGATATGACGCACCTGCCCGCCGAAGGGCGCGCGTATCACATCGCCCGCACGCGCTAAGTAAGTCAGCCCGTAGGTCGGCGTATCGCCGCCAGTTGAGGCGTCGAAGGTGATCAAAAGCGGGCTCCTGGTTGGCGGGGTCATGAGCGCGGCGGCTTGCGCTGGCAAGACGCGCGGCACGGCGTCAGCGGGCGCAGCGCCGGTCGGCGTCGCCGACGCAGCGGGGGGCCGCTCAAACTTTGGCAAACATAGGTCCGAGCCTAGGTCGCATCGGCCATCGTCAAACACGCGATGGGCATGGAGAAAACTGACCAGGGCTTGCGCGCGCGCTTGCTCAAGGGGGCTGACGCCTGGCAGCGGCGGCAACACCTCGGGCAACAAGGACACGCGGCTATCGTCCACATCGGCCCGCGCCAACCCACTGCACGTGGCAGCGGCGACGAATACCCAAGCAACTAGGCGGCGGACCATAGGTTTCGCCCCGTCATCGCCGCCGGTTGCGCCAGGCCCATGAAGTGTAGCAAGGTCGGCGCAAGGTCGGCCAAACCGCCGTCGGCCAAACGCCCCAACCTGGGGCCGACATGGATCAGGGGTACGGGCGACAAGGTATGGGCCGTATGGACCGCGTTGCTGGTTTCGTCCCACATGAGTTCCGCATTGCCGTGGTCGGCGGTGATCAGCGCCGTTCCCCCCGCCTGCGCCAAGACCTTCAAGAATCGTCCCAGAGCCTGATCGACCGCCTCGCACGCCGCAATCGTCGCGTCCAAGTCGCCCGTATGGCCGACCATATCGGGGTTGGCCAAGTTGCAGACGAGCAAATCGGGTTGGTCCTCGATCATCGCAGACTCCAGGGCGCTCATCACCTCTGCCGCCGACATGTGCGGGGCAAGGTCGTAGGTTGCGACCTTGGGGCTTGGGATCATGGTCCGCGTTTCCCCTGGCCACGATGCCTCACGACCGCCATTGAAGAAGAAGGTCACATGGGGATACTTTTCGGTTTCGGCCAGGTGAAACTGGGTTTTGCCCGCGTCGGAAACTACCTCGGCCAAGGTTTTTGGGATCAGGTCTTTGGGAAACAAAATATCCATGACCCGATCCAAATCCTGCGCGTAGGGTGCCATGGCGAGGCGACCCGAAAAGACCCGAGGCGCATAGCCTGGCGTGCCCGCAACCAAGAGGGCGCGCAGCAGTTGGCGGACGCGATCGCTTCGAAAATTGATGCAGGCCAGCCCGTCGCCATCGCGCATCCCCTCGTAACCCGCAACCAGGCACGGCACGATGAACTCATCGCGTTCCGCCGCGCCAAGATATTGGCCTATGTCCTCGATTTCCTGGCCTTTGGCATCGCGCATCACCTCGACGGCAGCCCCCGTCCGCGCCCACCGCTGGTCGCGATCCATGGCATAAAATCGCCCGCAAAGGGACCCGACCTGCGGCGCGAACGCGAGGGCATTTTGCAGGTCGGCCCAACACTGCGCCGCCATGGCGGGCGCCGTGTCCCGCCCGTCGGTAATGAGATGCAGAACAACCTCTAAGTCCGCATGGTAGAAGGCGTTGGCGGCGGCGGCCAAATGCCGCTGATGCGCATGAACCCCGCCTGGGGACATGAGGCCGATTAGGTGGAGGCGCCCCGTGCCCGCCCGCGTTTGCTGGACGGTGCGGACAAAGGCCTGCGTCGCCCAGGCCTTGCTACTGTCGATCGCTGCGTCGATGCGGGGCAAAGTTTGCAGGACGACGCGGCCCGCGCCGATGGTCAGGTGCCCAACCTCAGAATTGCCGATTTGCCCCTCGGGCAGACCGACATGGCGGCCACTGGCGTGCAACAGGGCCCGCGGGCGACTGCGCCACAGCTCGTCAAAATGCGGAGTTTTCGCGAGCGCGGGTGCGTTAAATGCGGTGTCGACGCGATGGCCCCAGCCATCGAGGATCAGCAGTGCGGTAGGGGAGGATGTACCCATGCTAGAGAATAAAGATCAGCTGACTTGCGAGCCGATAGAGGCGGTCGTGGCTAATCACGCCGCGCACCGCGCCAGCGATCAGGGGAACGTCTTCCAACGCCGTGCGAACCAAGGCGACTTCCGCGTCGGCGTCGCCAAAGTCAACTTGGCGATCCTGGTCCCATAGGTAAAGCGCCGCCCTTGGCGGCGCGCCCGCGCGAGCCCGCAGATTTTTGACGCCCGCCTGCACATCCTGCATCGCGCGCTTGCCGTTGCGGCGGGCAAAACCCAGGGGCATCCCAGGCAAGACTTCATCGTCGATTGAAAAGGACCGGCTCTGCTGCCCCAAGCCATCGATGCGACGGACGACAAAATCGTCGGGATCGGCCAGCGCAACGGGAAAGGTAGGATAGAGAACCTGGGGAATTTGCGCCAGCTTGCGGGCCAAAATGTCCCCCGCCACTTCCACCAAGACATCCAGGGCGGGACGCTCGTCGATTTCATGGACCACTTGGCCCGCCGCCGCCGTGATGGTCCACGCGCCCCGCATCCGTTCAACACCTTGAAAGGTTTCGCAAATCAGGGGCGTTGCCAAATCGAACCCTAGTCCGCTCGGCCCCCGATACAACCCTGCGGGGGCGCCCATGGCCCCCATCAAATAGGCCTCACCCGCCTCGTGCATCCAGCTGAGCCGCTGCGCGAAAAAGGGCGTACGCGGATCGAGCGCCAGCAGTCGCGTTGCAACCGCGGCTGGCGCGGACAAGCTGGCGGCCAATCCGTCGAACGACCAGTCGGTGATCGGGCCAAAGCCATGGGTTCCTGCGGACCCGATCAGGACCTGCACCTGCGCGCGTTCGCGCGTTTGACCGAGTACGGGCAGGGCCAGAACAGGGCCGCCGAGCTCCGCCCGCAACCAGTCCACCACCTTGTCGATGAAGGCCTGACCGCACGCTTCATCGGCCAAAATGAGGCCCGTATTGGCCGTCGGCAGCTGCGCGCTCAGGCCAGTTTGGATTTGGCCAATCAGCGTGTCAGCGCGCGAGGCGGAGAAGGAAGCGGCGAAAAATGGGGCTGTCATGGCGCTTAGGGCTTGCTTTCGCCGCGTGCCGTGCCCATACTCTAGGTTCAAAGGCAAGTATCAAATCCTGACCCGAAGGCGAAAGCTGGATTTGGAGATGGATGCGAGCCTTGAAACCTAACATGCAGGAGAACTTGTTTCATGTCTGAACACCTTGACCTAAACCGCGCTCGAACGGGCGTCGCTGTTGACGCGGGCCTTCAGGCCTATATGCGCCGCATCTTCCTCTACATGGGGGTCGGTGTTGGTATCACGGGCGCACTCGCCTATTTGTTCGGTTCTTGGGGCCTGGCAAATCAAGACGCGTTCCTCGCGCTTATGTCGGGACCGACGCGGTGGGTGCTGTTGCTGTCCCCCTTCGCCATCATTTTGGCGATGAATTTTGGCCTTCACCGCTTGTCGGTAACCGCGCTCCAGGCTTGCTTCTGGGTCTTTTGTGCCATTTTCGGCATTTCCATGTCGTCGATTGCTTTCGTGGCGTTGCAAGACCCGATCTTTATGCAGGCGGTTGCCAACGCCTTCTTCGCCGCTTCGGCAACGTTCTTGGGCGCGGCACTTTACGGCTACACGACCAACCGAGACCTGACAGCGCTCGGTGGGCTCTTGTTCATGGCGCTGTTTGGCTTGATCATCGCAAGCATTGCGAACTGGTTCTTCCAATCTGAGGCTTTGGCTTACGGCATTTCGATCATCGGCGTTCTGCTATTCACGGGTCTGACGGCCTACGATACGCAGCGACTGAAAATGACCTATTTTCAGGTTCAGGGCACCGAACTGGCCGAAAAGGTTGCCATTACAGGCGCTCTGTCGCTGTACCTGAACTTTATCAATCTCTTTATGTTCCTGCTGCAGCTATTTGGCCGCCGCTAAACTTCACACAAACTGTCGTTTAATAGGAAAGGGGCCTAGGGTCCCTTTCTTTTTTTGGCGGAGTTCCAAGCTCTATGATCCACGGATTTGACCAGTGTCGCGCGTGGATTTTCGACGTGGACTATACGCTCTATGGGCCTGAGGCGGCTTTGTTTGAGCAGGTTGTGCCGCGCATCACCCAGTTCGTCAGTCAGACCCTCGACCTGCCCATGGCGGAAGCACGCGACCTGCAACGCCGGTATTTTCAGGCCTATGGCTCGACCCTCGGCGGCATGGTCCGCCATCATGCGATTGACCCCCATGCCTTCACCGACTTTGTTCATGGCATTGACTACAGCGTCTTGCGCCCCGACCCGCACCTAAGGCAACAAATCGCGACCTTGCCTGGTCGCAAGTTTCTCTTCACCAACGCGACACGCAAACACGCCAAATCCGTGCTTACGGGGCTGGGGCTCGATTTGAGCGACTTTGACGGTGCCTTTGACGTCGAAATGGCGAACTGGACGCCCAAGCCCCATCGCCTCCCTTACGACTTGATCAGCGATCAGTTCGACATCGCGCCTGAGGAAGCGGTGTTTTTTGAAGATACGTCGGTCAATCTTGCCACCGCGCGAGATCTAGGCTGGAAAACGGTCTGGATCAAATCGGGGGACGATCCGCGTCAAGACGGCACGGAGTTTGCAGCGGACCTTAGATCGAGCCATATCACCCAGGCCTTGGCGCACATTTTGGGCTCCTTCCCTGGACCCCAACCGTCCGCATGATGCGACCTGCTAAGTCAACCTAAAGCTGTTTGATGATCGGCAGGGAGTCGGTCAACTGCGTGTCCCAAGGGAACAAGATCCAAGTGTCTTGAGAAACTTCGGTGACGACCGTATCGGCCAAAGAACGGCCCTGGGGCTTGGCGTAAACTGTTGCCAGATGCGATTTGGGCGCCAAACGCTTGATGGTGGCCGCAGTTTTTCCGCTATCGACCAGATCATCGACGATTAGCCAGCCTTCCCCGTCGCCTATGGCGTCGAGGCCTTTCAAAACCGTCAGGTCACCGCGCTGTTTCTCGTCGCTGTAGGAGACCATACAAACGGTTTCGACCAAACGAATGTCGAGCTCCCGCGCCACAATGGCCGCAGGCACCAACCCCCCTCGGGTGATGGCGACCAACCCTTTCCAGCCCTTATTCTTTGAGAGCGGCAACTCTGCGAGTTTCCAAACCAACGCACGACTGTCGCGGTGAAATTCATCCCATAGAACGGAAAAATACTTCTGACCCATGGTCACGTCCTAAAGCCATTCGTTTTCGTTAAGGCAAGTGCGAATGGCCGCAAAAATCACTGCCAAAAACCCCTGTGGACTAAAGCACTTGTTCGGGAACGGTGCCGAGTTGAACCCCCGCGATGCGCCACTGTCCCCCTGGTTGCAACTCCATCAAGTAAAGTGCCATCACCGCAGTCAAATCGGTGCCCGTAAATCGCACAAGCTGAATCGGCGCGTCTTGGCTTCCCACGGTACCGACGAAGCTAAACTCAAAGGCTGAAAAAATCTGCCCATAGCCCTGTTCCACCATGCGGCCGAAGGTTTGAGAGTCGCCAAAGGTGCGCTGAATACTCGGCGCTGCGAACGAAAAAGCCCGATCCAAGTCGCCATCCCGAAACGCCTCGACCTGCGAAGAAATCACCGTCTGAATGCGCGCCACTTCGCTGGGCGGCACTGGCAGTTGCCCCCACGCAAAACTCGGGACACACAGCAGAACAAGGAAGAACCGGGGCCGAACCATTCCAGCGACATAGGCCAAAATTTCCGCGCGTCGAACAAATTGGCAAAAAAATCCCCGCAAGCGTTGACCTCGCCCAACCGCGCGCCTAAGGCCGCTTGCATCAACCAGTCATACGGACCCATAGCTCAGCTGGATAGAGCGCTTGACTACGAATCAAGAGGTCGGGAGTTCGAATCTTCCTGGGTCCGCCATTTTTAAAATTCTACAAGTTTCAGCACATCCCTAAAGTCTTTATGGGCTTGGAATTTAAGAACGCCATTGTTTCCTGGGGTCTCTCAAATGTCCCCTTGATCCGTAAAAAAGTTGGGGCAAAGATTGAGAGCCCTGCAGATGCCCAAGCTAACAACACAGACCATCCGCGCCGCGGCAAGAGCGGGAAGTTCAGCGGTGCGAGGCGATGGCCTTGAGATATTTCTTAGACAGCGCACCAGCGGCGCCTATTGGTTCCTAAGGTGCAAGCATAAAGGACGCACCCATGAACCAGCGCTAGGCAAATGGCCCAGCATGGGCTTGCAGCAAGCACGAGAAGCCGCCGCGCCCAACTTGCAGCCGCTTTGGCATGAAAAGCAGGAAACCGCTAAGCGCCTTAAGCAGTCTGGTATTGCTGATTGGTCGGACTCTTTTCCCGCGACAGGTCTTCATTTTTAGCCCACCGTTTCTAGGTATCATGGGCAGTCTGGTAGTCGCGCTCGCGTTGGGCTGCGGCGCTGGTGGCGAGGGCGAACAGGACGGACAGAGCGTGACCCACTAGACCCTGGTGTCAATGCCAGCGCTTTTCAGGATGTCGTTGGCCATGTGTCGGCTTTTGCATCCATGCGGTATAATCACAACCTCCCCGCTTTTCAGTTTCCACTTCACATGACTGCCCTTCCCACCGCTTATCTTCTGCGCGCCGTGCTTGGAAAGAAGTTTGACGACAACCTTGCGAAATTCCTCAACCACGCTGTGTACTTAAGGGGATTTGGTCGCGATCAACGGAAAAGAACCTGTTGGCCCTCCTAAAAAGCACGTTTGCCCACGCGCTCCAAAAGGTAATGGAGCCCCACATAATGCAGGGCGGGCCGTTGTCGCTAACAAGCTCAGGCACCCAATGATCCAGCTCCCTGAAAAGCTTTTGGGGTGTTTCCGCTTCCAAAAAAAGCCCGAACAGGTTATCGCTGGTCGCAGTGAAGACCATCGCCTCTTCGTCGAACGTTATGCGGATTGCGATAGGCCTGCTCATGGTAACCCCCTAAAACGAATAATTCCTATATGTGACGCTCCGCCCCCAATGTCCATAAAAATCGGCGTCAAGCGGATCACTCGGGACAAGAGGATTAGTCGAACAGCCAATAGACCTAATCAGGAACGCCGAAAAAAATAGACCAGGCACCAGTGATGACGGTTACAGGAACTGTTAGCGGGAAGAGCCCCGCCCAAAACATCTAGAAGCTATCAAGGTCCCAGGATTTCCAAATCCAGTAAAAGTCGCCCACGCCAAGAAGTAAGCCAAAAGCGAGTCCAGCAAACCCAGTTGACGCCTCAAAAAGCCTCTTCATGCGCTCCCTCAAAACTCATTCGTTGCTACCACCACCCTAGTGATACACTCAAGGTCGCGTTACGTCAATGGGCGGGTAGTCGCCGTTGGCGCTTTGCGGGCACCCATGTAATTAGTGCCTCTTTGCCCCTCTAAATCCCTGCGGAGCAAAATCAAAAGTTGGGGCAAATTCAAATTTGAATTGAAAGAAACTCTATATTTGCAACACTTTAAGAAATTATTTTGCGGCGGTTCCTGGGTCAACCGTGTGTTATGCGATCAAAGCGTTTTGATTGCGGAAGATCGTGCCGTAGCGGACTGTGAGTCGACTGGAACAATCGCCCCCAAGGAACATCCGCGTCAGTAGAGGCCTTGAGTCATAAGAGCCTTAAGATCCGATGTCCGCGCAAAGGAACCGCCACCGGCAATTCATGCGCGCCGCGCTGCCGTGAAGGCCTCGAACGCTTCGTAGATCCAGTCTTGTTCTGGCTCTTCGTCGAGGGCTTGTTTGAAGTATGTTTGCGCGGCCTCTAGGTCTTTTTCAAATTGCCACAGGAACACCGCAAAGCCCGCTAAGACCGCTTCGTCCTCGATCTGGTCGATCTTGAACGCGGCGGCGAAGGCTTTCTTGGCTTTTGCGCCGTTGCCCCTGCCCCGCCAGAGGAAATCTGCGTAAAGCCCGCGCACGACTTCGTCCTCGGGGCTCTTCGTCACGGCCTCTGCGTAGAGGGTATCGGCGATGTCCAAGTCGCCAACAATCTGCCAAAAAAACTCGCCCGCCTGGATCAGAGTCTGGCTGCTGACGTCGGGGGCCGATGCGACGGTCGCGAACAGAGATCGAGCCTTGGTGACGTCCCGCCCTGTTTTACCGAGGAAGTAAGCATACTCCCCTGTCAAGGTCGTGTGTCCTGGAATGGCCTTGAGGGCGGTAGTATAGACGCGCTCGGCGCGGTCATGCGCGTTCTCTACGTGCCAATAAAGGGTCGCGAGATCGGAGTAATGGAACGGGTTGGTCGGCTCGGCCTTAATTTTGTTGCGCAGCGATTCAAAAAGCCCGTCGGCCATGTGAGATTCGGTCATGAACGGCTTCAATCGGCGCTTGACCCACGTGTCAAGAACCTTAATCGCGTCTGCCATGTCCGTTCTGAGCAGTCCCCTCTTTCGACAACGTGCCTATATCAATGGCGAATGGGTCGAGGCCGACAGCGGCGAAACCTTGCAAGTCACCAACCCCGCGACGGGCGAGGTCATCGGAACTGTGCCTAAAATGGGCGCGCGCGAAACCGAAGCCGCGCTCGCCGCCGCAGAGTCCGCACGCCATGCCTGGGCCGCGCGCACCGCCAAGGATCGCGCCGCGGTCCTCAAAAAATGGTTCGCGCTCATGATGCAACACCAGGACGCGCTCGGCGAATTGCTGACCTTGGAAATGGGAAAACCCCTGGCAGAGGCCAAGGGCGAGGTAGCCTACGGAGCCTCGTTCATCGAATGGTTCGCCGAGGAAGCGAAACGACTCTACGGCGAAACCATCCCAGGGCATACACCTGGCACACGGCTGATCGTGCAGCGCCAGCCGATTGGCACCGTTGCGGCCATTACCCCCTGGAACTTTCCCAACGCTATGATCACCCGCAAGGCAGGCCCCGCGCTCGCGGCCGGCTGTTCCTTTGTGGTCAAACCCGCCAATCAGACCCCCTACTCCGCCCTGGCGCTCGCCGTTCTCGCCGAAGAAGCGGGGATTCCTGCGGGCTTGTTTTCCGTGATCACAGGCAAATCGCGCGAGATTGGCGCGGTCATGACCGCGTCCGATCTTGTAAAAAAGGTCTCCTTTACGGGATCGACCGAGGTCGGCAAGCTGCTGTATCAGCAGTCTGCGTCAACGATCAAAAAACTCGGGCTGGAACTGGGCGGCAACGCGCCGTTCATCGTCTTTGACGATGCCGACCTTGACGCCGCAGTCGAAGGGGCGATCATTTGTAAGTACCGCAACAACGGCCAGACCTGCGTCTGCGCCAACCGCATCTATGTGCAAGCCAGTGTTTACAACACCTTCGCCCAAAAACTCGCGGCGCGCATCGCGACCATGACCGTTGGAAACGGCCTGGAAAACGGCGTGGTGTTCGGCCCGTTGATCGACACCGCCGCCATGGATAAGGTGCAAGAGCATGTGAGCGATGCCGTCGCAAAGGGCGCGACGCTCATCCTCGGCGGCAAACCCCATGCCCTGGGCGGCACCTTTTACGAACCGACGATTTTAACGGGCGTCACTAGGCGTATGAAAGTGACACGCGAGGAAACCTTTGGCCCCGTCGCGCCCCTGTTCAAGTTTGACGATGAGGACGATGTTATCGCCCAAGCCAATGATACTCAGTTCGGCCTCGCCTCCTACTTCTATGCCAAGGACGTGCGCCGAATTTTTAAGGTGGCTGAAGCCCTGGAATACGGCATGGTTGGGGTCAACACGGGCCTGATTTCAACCGAGGTCGCGCCGTTCGGCGGCGTCAAAGAGTCGGGCTTGGGGCGCGAAGGATCGCGCCATGGCTTAGAAGAATTTACCGAGCTCAAGTACATTTGCCTCAACCTCGACTGAAAGGCCTGACCCATGTCCGCGCGTCTCTATCAACCTGCCCGCACCGCCATGCAGCAAGGCCGCGGCAACACCAAGGCCTGGGTGCTGGAGTTTGTTCCCGCCTCCGCTCGATCCATCGAGCCGCTGATGGGTTGGACAGCAGCCGATGACACCCTGACCCAAGTCAGACTAGAGTTTGACAGCAAAGACGCGGGCCTCGCCTACGCGGCGCAGGCAGGTCTCATGGTCCAGGTCGACGACAGAGCGGCCCTGCCCCGCAAAATCAAGCCCAAGTCCTACTCCGACAACTTCGCCGCCGACCGCGTCCTGCGCTGGACGCACTGAAAGTTCTACAGGTCGCGCAAAACCCGCCACGCCACGTCCCAGGCGATCCGCTCTTGTTCGAGACGGACATTCTGACCCCAGATGTTGCGTTTGAGGGCTTGGTACACCGACTGCTCGGCCTGCGTTAACAGGGGCAAGGCCTCCGCTGTATGCGGCACCTTCTCTTGCGTCCACAGTTCCGCATGGCTTCGCAGGGTGGCTTCGTCCATCAAGATCGATTTCAGGCTGGGGACATGGGCTCTCGCGCGGTTCAAAATCGCAAAACCATGGGTATCCAAATCTCCCCAGTACAGGCCTTGGGCCTGGGCAACCCAGGGCAGGCGGCCCAGCAGATCGACCCCGTACCCAAGGCCCATCAGCACCACCGCCCCTGGCAAATCATCAAAGGCCAGACCCGTTTGCAGATTCTCAACGACGAAAACGTGGCGCGCGGGCAGATCAAGATCGGCCAGTTGCTCCCAGGGCGCACTGATGTCGCCGAGACCGCCCAGCCGCTGCCTTAGGCTGGCGTCCAAGATGCGCAAACGCACTAGGCGCGGCGGGGCCTTGAGGCCGCACCGCTGGAAAGGATCCCCTTCGATCACCGGGCCGCGCAGCGCGGCTTCGACCAAGTCCGCCAGCACCCCTTTGCGCCCTTCAAACCACTTGCTGTCTAGCCCACTCACGGGCACTTGTCTGGGATAGAGGTTGGAGGTGGGATTGCGTTGGATCCAATCGAGGAGAGCGATCAGACGGCCATAGTCTTGCTCGCTGTAGTCCGCGAGCATGTCGAAATGGCGCGGCAGCGCGCCGCTTAGCTGCGGCCAGCGCGCCCTCAGATCCCCATAGCGGCGCTGCGCGCGCGCCCAACGCTCGGCTTCCCCGATCCACGATGCGACGTCCCTGGGATCCGCCAGCAGCAGTTTTTCGGGAACGGTCTGCGTTCCAAGTGTGCGCCACCGCCGCACGCCCCAGCGCAGCGATCCCGCCCCGTTCCAGGCTTGCCAAACCGCAACCCAAGCACGCACGTCGGCCAACTGCTTTTGGGCTTGGCGTTCGGTGGGAACCCCCAAGGCTACCTCGAGGGGCCAGGTGTCAGCGCTCAGGGGCTCGTCGCACTTAAGGCCGCTTTGCAGCCACTCGCGGTGCTGGGTTTTGTAGCGCCGCTTTAGCGCTTGGCGAATATCATCAGGAAATTTCAAGACCTGTTTCCCGACGTGCGTGGGCGGGCAGCTTCAGGCGCTGGGCTTGCTGATCATACTCGATTATCAAGACCCCTGAAACTCGCCGTTCGCTAATGTCGATAAAGCAAGCGCCGCCGATAAAAGGTTCCAGTGTCATGACCGACTTCAGCGGCGTCGCAACAATCATCTGAAATCCAAAGTTCTTAAAGATATTCATGGCCAGCGCGGTGAATTCGTTGTCCGCCTTATCAAAGGCCTCATCCAGTACAACGGGCGCGTACAAAGGCACCCCTAGATCGTCGCCGCCGAGTTGGTAGCGCAAGGCGGCCGCCAAACACGTCGTTGCGAGTTTCTGCCGCTGACCGCCCGACTTCCCAGACCCACTGCGATAAACTTCCACCTCTGCGCCGCCCTCATCGGTTTCGCGGCCGATAAATTCCATATGCTGGCGGACATCGAGCACGGCCTGGCGCCAGCGCTTGTTCTCGGGTTCTTGACTGGAAAGACGCTGAACCAGACCACGCAAGGCCAAAAACCGCGATTCCGCCAGATCTCGATCTTGGCTCCAGGCATGGCTCAGGGCCTGCTGGATTTCCTGCTTGAATTCGCGCACGTCGGGCAGTTGCCGCTCGCTGGGATCGATTTGTAGAAAGGTGGTTTGGGTCGCGCTCTGGTTGAAGGGCACCTGGGCAAGACTCTCGTTGACCAGGTCCATACGTTCCAAAATTTGCTTGCGCGCATCGCTTAGATAGGTCGAAAGCGCCGCGAGGTTTTGGTGGCTCTGCCGCTCAAGCAGTTCAAAAAAGCGTCGTTCGTGCGCGGGAAGGCCGTCGGCCTCCAGGCGCGTCAACTTGGCAAAAAAATCTGATGCCGCCGCTAAGGTCGCATCCAGGCCTTCCGATTCTGGGGGCCATTCGCGAACGAAGGTATCGAACTGTCTTACGATAAGCTGGTCGCACTTGCCCCCCTCGCGGGCCAAGGCGCCGATATTCTCGCGGATCGTCCTCTCGACCGACCGGAGCTGCTTATCCAAATTTTCCAGCCGCGCTGGCGATTCCAAAAGCGCGAACTGCGCGTCCAACCCTTGCATTTGGTCAGGTGTCAAAGCGACCAAAGCAGCATCATCTTGCAGGCGTTTGAGGCTTGTTTCGTGGTCATCGATCCGCCCGACGATTTTCTCATGGTCGATGCGCGCCTTGCGCAAAGTCGCATCGGCCCGCTCCACAACCCCTTCTTGTCGCGTGATTTGATCGGCGATGGTCTTCAAGCCGCTATCGCCGTCCAGTGTGCGGCGAATCTGGCGCTCCAATTGTTCGATCCCCGTGAGCAGCGGCGCAACATCGACCTCTTGCCACTGCAAATTGACCAAG
Organism: Alphaproteobacteria bacterium; assembly: GCA_965229645.1. Lineage (GTDB taxonomy): Bacteria > Pseudomonadota > Alphaproteobacteria > UBA7985 > UBA7985 > CAXQZM01. The sequence goes on along the minus strand of OZ245893.1, from coordinate 595,858 downwards.
GTCTGACAATGCATGGCGCGGTCGGATTGGGCACCTTCTTGGTTCGTTAGGTTCTGCAGTTGGTCGCCCAAATCGGAAAGTTCCGTCGCCAGCGTCTGGGCTTGGGCCTTGTAGAGCGCCAACTTCTCCTGATTGTCAAATCCCAAGACCCAGTGCTTGGGGTCAGCGACCGCGCGGCGGTCGTTTTTCTCGTGGCGGGTCTTGCTGTGTTTGACTTGACCTTCGCGAGTGAGGGCGCGGTCCGCACGCCTTAGGGCTTGCAGGGAGTCAACGCAGAGGTAGTCAAAGCGGCGGCGAAGCTCCGCACGCAACCACTCTGCTTGATTGGCCTCCCCAATCGTGAGTTTCAGGACCAGGGAGTCGGTTCCCACGGGTTTGGCAGGCGGGTGATCGCCCTGCCCTGTGCGGTAATAGACCAATCGCTGGCCCAGATGACGACCGTTCAGGTAAGTGGAAAGGGCGGCGTAGTGACGGTCATCGACCAACAGCGAGAGCGCGAATCCGTGCAGCACCCGCTCTATGGCCCCTTGCCATGCGCCCTCATCGGCTTTCACCTCGATCAGTTCTCCAACGAACGGCAAGGCCCGCTCCGACACCCCGATGGCCTTAGAAATCTCGGTTCGTAAGGCCAACATGCGCGCAGGGATGTTGGAGGGTTGCCGCGCCAGGGCCGTCACCTCTTCGCGGGTTTGGACAAGGGCCGCCTCGGCTTCCTGCCGACGGATCACCAACCGGTCCCGTTGCTCGCGAATCTCGTTTCTGCGCCGCTCCCAACTCTCAAGGACTTGCCGCGCCTCGCCAATCCGCGCGGCAAAATCGTGAGGCGATTGCGGAACCACCCAGTCGAGCTGCTCGAAGGCCCCCTTCGCTTGCTGTTGCTTTCTAAGGCACTGATCCCGCCGCCGTTCCAGCGATGCCTTTTCCGCTTGCCAGGTTTCCACTTGATCGCCGCCGACCTCGCGATGGCGCCGCTCCAGGTCACGCAAAACATCTTGTTGCTGGGTAAGCGTCGCTTTCCGCCTGTCCTTCTCGCCCTGCAATCCCTCCGCTTGAACGACCAAGCGCTCGATCTCTGCCGTGAGCAGATCGACGCGACAGCGCGCGCCATAGGTATCGATTCCCGCGAGCAAGTCACTCAGATGGCTTTGGTCCTGCAAAATCGCCGTCCGCGCCGCGTAGGCCTCGCGCGCAGGAACCAGGGTCTCCACTTGCTTGCGGGCGTTGACGACCGCCTGGTGCGCGGCATTGAGTTCGTCAAATTCGCTGACCAGACGATCCGCCACGTCGAAGGTCGCGGGCTTATCGAGCATAAAATCGCGCAAAAAGGTGTTGAGGTCTCCGAGGTTCTTGGCCGATTGGGTCTTGTGCAGCAGGCGCAGGGCCATCTCATTCTCGATGCCGAGCAAACGTCGAAACCGCGCGGCATAGGCGCTGAAATCACTGCCATGAAAGGCCTGTTCAAGACTCTGCTTGAGCTTGCGCACATCGAGGTTGGACTGCCCAAAGACTTCCAATTCCTCCAGGTCAAAGGGCCGTTCGAAGATCATGAAATGGCGTTTGACGTCACCCGCGCCGTTTGCGCCGCCGCGCAACCACAGGACTTGCACCAAGACCACATACTGATCCGAGGCGTTTCGGTAGCTAAGGGCCAGCGCCGACCAGGTCGTGCCCGCGCGCAGGGTGCGCGTTGCGATCTCGCCCGAGGCCTCGTCCTTTTGTTCCGCCCAGGCGCCGCGAATATAGCTGACCAGATTGCGATCCCGCCCCGTCCGTTCCGCCTCCCGCGCGGCAGCATTGAAATCGACCCAGCGCGGCGGCACCAGCAGGGCGGAAAAGGCGTCGAGCAAGGTCGATTTGCCTGCGCCGGAGCGACCGACGAATAAAAAGCCTTGCTCGGTGATCGGGATGGTATGAACGTCGGAAAAGGTGCCCCAGTTAAATACCTGCAGCTTGACCATGCGGAACTGTTCCTGCGCAAACAGATATGACATGCCCTCGGCGTCGCTCATTCCCGATCCTCGTCGGTTTGCGCCTCTTCCTGATGTTCAGGTGAGGCGCCCGCGCTGTGCCGAAGGTGATAGATCGAGGTTAAGGCCTGGATATCTTCAGCCGAAAACAGCAATTTTAGCGTCGGAGAAATCTCGAAACGGTCCTCGCTGGCGCGGATTTTGCGCAAGATACTGTGCTTTTTGATTTTCTCGATCGACGCATGAATGCGCTTTTCGAACAAGGCCTGATCCGTATTGCTCGCCTGTTCATAAACCTGGAGAAACTCCACGATCTCGCTGGTCGATACCACGGCCCGGTCGCCATGGGCGTCGGCCTGGGTGAGGCGTCCGCGCAATTGCAGCAACAAGAGCGAGTCCAAAAAAGTTAAGTTGGCCCGACGCAACAACCGAGGAACCTCAAGGTCGCCCGTATCGGCCTGTCGGGTAAAGGCGACCTGCATATCGCGATCGATCACCAACTGCAAAAATAGTTCCGACAGGCGGCTACGGATCGCTGTTTCCTCCCGAATCAAAACTGGCCACAGCTTGGAATGACGCCGCGATTCCAAGGACGGACCCGTGAGAAGCTGGACCAGCACACGGCGAGTGTCCAACGTTAAAACCCCTTGATCCCCCTGATACAGCGCCTGCTCGGGTTCCGCCTCGTCCGCCTGAATTGCTGGCCCTTCTTCGTCCTCGACCCTATCCAACCAATTCATCAACGCGATCCCTCAAAAAGTAGATTTTTGGAATTCGCGCGCTGCGCCCTTGCGCATCATCCCCTACCCAAGCGACGGTTTCAATCGTCGCAACGGCCGCCGCCCCCTCGTGTTGTTCGACGCCGCGAACCCCGTGGCGGCTGCCCAAGGCAATGAGCCCAACAATACTGCCCAAGCCCTGTTCGGCAGGAAAGGCCTCCAGAACATCGGCGATTGAGGCTTGGGCACGCTGTTCCAGAACCGAGCGAACATGCGCCTTCAAAGTGCGAAAATCGATTTCCGACTGCGCTACCAGCTCCCCGACCGTGTCCAGATCGACGGGCGGCGGCGGACCTTTGCGCATCGCCTCAGGCTCGGCCTGCGCTGACGGGTCGTAAAGCACCCATTGGGCGAGGGAACGCACGCGACTGCTGGTCAGTTCCAACCCATAGTCGAGCGTTTCGGTGGTCTTAACCCCGTCCTTAATCCTAAGGGCGGCGCGCTGCGCGTCTCGGAGTAACTGGGTCACGCGACGCTGCTCTAGGTATTCGCGGCTTTGCACGAAGTGCTTGAGGCTGCGCGCGAAGGTCTGCAACACGTCGTGGACACCCCCGCCTTGCTCCAATAGATTTCGGGTCAACCGCAAAAGGAAACGCCGTTCCTGCAAGGCCAAATCCTGCGCAAAGGCGCGGGATACGACGCTGTCCAATGCCTCCTCCAACACCGCTGCTTGCTCGGGATCGGTGAGCAAGCGCCAGAAAGCGGAGAAAGTCCGACCCGCTTCGCTCTCCGTGATCAGATCGATCCCTGCGAACAAGGAGTTGAGCACCTCGCCGCGATTGCCGTCATTGTCCATGATCTGCTCGCGCAACTCGCGATTCAGTTGTTCAAACTGATCGCGTACCCGGCGAAAGTCGCCCGTTAAATCGTCAGCGAGCGAGATAATTTCGCGCGCGCGCTCAAGGGCGGCATGGTGCGACAGCACCCGCATGCGACCGGTTTTGATGGCGTCGATTTCCCGATCGATGCGGGCCTGTTCGGCCATCAATCGCTCGATCCGGCGGGACTGATCCGTATCCGTATCCTCGGCCAAGGCCGCGAGCGCCTGAATCACCAGCGACAGACGGCTCTCGGTCGCCGTCGAATGGGGTTTGGCGATGGCAGAAAGAAAGCGAATGGCCTCCACCGTGGCGGTCGAAAGCTCATATTCCTCCTCTGTTGCCCCCGAGGGAAAGCGGCGCTTCAGGTACCCCGCCCCGAGCCAACTGGCCACATAGGCCTGCGCTGTCTGCGGCAATTCTTCGCCCTGGGCCCGCAACTCTTCCAAATCCCGCGTCAAGCGTTCGAACAGGATTGAGCCTGGCAGGCTGCGGTCCTGCTCGTAGAGGTGCGATTGCAGCAACCCGATAATGGTTGGCCCCTTGTCAGCGGCCAGCAACCGCCACAAGGGCTGATCGCGCATGCGCCGATACGCGGCGATGGTCCTATCCGCTCTCATGTCGGCTTGAGGGTCCTGGCCATGCGGCCCTTATAGGGCCAAACTTGCAGAATTTTGACATTTTTTTCGGCTGTGCCGACCTAGCATCCGCCATATTTTTAGCGGCGGGAACGCTTGATTCGTCGAGCCTTTGATGGTCACGAAAAATACAGAACTGGAAATTCAGTATTTATGAAGGACGAGCGACCAAGTGGGTGCGCCGCTTGCGTGGCGCTTGAAAGCAGCGAAACGTCGTTGAAAACGACCCTTGGTATGAGTTCCTGTCAATGGTTTAGGCGCGGACTTTTATGTTCTTTACCTTAATCGTTGCTTTGGGGTTTCCAGAAATATCCACGCCAGCAGATCCCTCAATATCTACCTTGCCAAGCGTGATAAATGCACCTTCATTGGCCTTAATACGCAAAGCGTTTTGAAAATCCAGGTTGCGGCTTTCCAGCTCCCCTTGCACGACTTTCACGAGCCTTTCGAACTCTGGGTCTGTGGCGGCGGACGAGTCCTTCAAGTCTTCGGCAAGCCATTTCTGTTGTTCATCACTATCAGGCTGGCGTTCAAAAACCCGCAAACTTGGCCGAAGCCCCAGTCTGTCACAAAGATAGGTCTTTAGCGAACCATAAGCATCCTCGCCGACTTTGTTGGTTAGGACCGTTGCCATGGTGGCAACGGCGGTGAAAATGAGATCATCCATGGTATTTTCCTCGTTGGATCACTTGGGTTGAGAGTTGAATTTTTCAAAGATTTCGAAAATGGGTTGGAGAAGTTGAATATCGGGTTCTGTTTTTGTGTCTTGGCATCGCCTAATATATGTTTGCGCCATAGTTCCCATCCATGACATGAACGCCAATGGCGAGTCCAGGAACAGGGGACGCAGCTTTGTCACAGCTTCCTGGGCGGCATCTAAGGCCTCCTCGCGGCGGCCTAACTCAGAGAGCATGGTTGCCACATTGTTAAGCGACATGGCTAAATCAGGGGTAAAGGCATCGGGCCGGGACTTTGCCAATTCTCGGCGAATCGTAACCGCTTCCTGGGCGGCATCTAAGGCCTCCTCGCGGCGGCCTAACTCAGAGAGCATGGTTGCCACATTGTTAAGCGACATGGCTAAATCAGGGGTAAAGGCATCGGGCCGGGACTTTGCCAATTCTCGGCGAATCGTAACCGCTTCCTGGGCGGCATCTAAGGCCTCCTCGCGGCGGCCTAACTCAGAGAGCCTATTTGCCACATTGTTAAGCGACATGGCTAAATCAGGGGTAAAGGCATCGGGCCGGGACTTTGCCAATTCTCGATAAATTCTGACCGCTTCCTGGGCGGTATCTAAGGCCTCCTCGCGGCGGCCTAACTCAGAGAGCCTATTTGCCAAATTGTTAAGCGAGCCAGCTAGATAGGGGGTAAAGGCATCGGGCCGGGACTTTGCCAATTCTCGGCGAATCGTAACCGCTTCCTGGGCGGCATCTAAGGCCTCCTCGCGGCGGCCTAACTCAGAGAGCCTATTTGCCAAATTGTTAAGCGAGCCAGCTAGATAGGGGGTAAAGGCATCGGGCCGGGACTTTGCCAATTCTCGGCGAATCGTAACCGCTTCCTGGGCGGCATCTAAGGCCTCCTCGCGGCGGCCTAACTCAGAGAGCATGGTTGCCACATTGTTAAGCGACATGGCTAAATCAGGGGTAAAGGCATCGGGCCGGGACTTTGCCAATTCTCGGCGAATCGTAACCGCTTCCTGGGCGGCATCTAAGGCCTCCTCGCGGCGGCCTAACTCAGAGAGCATGGTTGCCACATTGTTAAGCGACATGGCTAAATCAGGGGTAAAGGCATCGGGCCGGGACTTTGCCAATTCTCGATAAATTCTGACCGCTTCCTGGGCGGCATCTAAGGCCTCCTCGCGGCGGCCAATTTTGGACAGGTGCCCACTGAAATTGTTTAGCAAAGTGCTGCGAAATTCAGCTCCTCCAACTTCCAAATTGAGCAATCCTTGCAAAATAACCGTCGCGAATCCTGCCGAGAATACCCCCGCCTCCTGCATCGCCATACCCATAAAATGGGCTGCGCGCTCAGGGCTTGCTTCAATCATCTTGGCGAGGGTTGTTTCTAACCTTTGTGACCAAGCTGGCGGTGCGCTAATCAAATCAAAACCAATGCGATTAAGATTGGCGCCAAATTGCTCTGCGTCAGGTTCAACCGCCACAGCTATCCATTCTGGCAACTTGCTCTCGACCCTATCAAGCAATATCAAACCCATGAACACCGCCGCCATCCGGTCAGGTTCGGGTCTTGTGATATAGCCTGTTCCATCTTCTTTTCGGTGATGCCAGGGCGTATTTGCAAGGCGGTCGATGAACTTTTGATTGCTCTGTTCACCGACGCCCAATCCCGCAAGTTGGATGCACTGATCATCTGAAAGTCCGTCGCTACTCATGGCGGCCAATGCCAACAAGCGGGGAATTGCCATCTCGCCCAAGTCTTGATCTCGTGACACCTTCTTTGCCCGAACACATTCAAACTTGGCCAGTGCTGTGATCACCCCATGCGCGCCCAAGCCAAATCCAGAGTCACCCGTTATCACCTGATGGATAGCAGCAGCCATGGATACCAGCGGCACTCGATGGCCCTTGTCCACCGATAGCCAATCCCGCACCCCGACCAGATCGGGCTGAGACTTGCCCGTAAGTTGGGCGAAGGCACTCGCTGTCTCGACAAATAGGGCATGGGCTTGGTCCACACTGAGCGCATCAAGCTCAGCTAGGGCCTGACGACCCGCGCGATGGCCCATATGATCCATAATCTGTTGCCAACCGTCGAGGCCACGGCGTGAGACCAGCAAAATGCGGATCGGAAAATCGACAAGAGTGTCGCTGATATCGCTGACCGCGCGGATCAGTTTTTCAACGACATTCATCCGTTCCTCGGGGTAATCCATGATGAGAAACAGCTTGCGCAGGGTTTCGCCCTTTGGACTAATGATGACATGCGTCGCGTCAGCGTCGCGAGGCAAGAACCCTGCGGCCCAACCGCGCGTGCGTAACTCTCTTGCCGCGGTCGCCGCCAACCGTGTTTTGCCGCTGCCACCCCCGCCAGTAAGCAATCGGATTTGAATGTTAGATTCGCCGTCCTCTGCCCACTCCATAAGGGATTGCAGCTCCCGATCTCTGCCCCGCAAGGTTGGCGCCAAGTTGTAGCGCCATTGCAAAGCCAAAAACAAATTGGGTTCACCGCCTTGCATAATATAGGAAGGTTCGCCCCAATCCAATCTTGGCGCAACGGCATTGGGGGCCTCGCTATTGGAAATGACAAAATTTCCAAACACAAAAGCGGTGTCAATTTCGATACGATTCTCGGGCATGTTAGTTTCTACTTCATTTGCCTTCATGCTGCACGACAAACAAGGGACACTATAGCCAGGCCCCCTCAAAATGGTCAGACTTTCGGGGAAAAGCCGAACGCTGATAAAGAGTATGAGACCTAAGCATAATTCAACTTCGGATCAACAAGCCACAATATGTAGCATTGCTTGAGTGAGAAAGACACCATATTTTGTGGTCAATTTTCAGTTTTTTGATTTATGCTGAGGCCTCAGTATAGCAAATACCCGTGGAAAAATTAAATGACCCTTATGTCTGCCCTCCCCTTGGAGGCATACCTGTCGGGGGTCGTTTGGCACGGCACAAAGGTCGTGCCGTCTGGACTTCCTGCCCCCGGTCAGTGCGGGATCCTGCGACTTCGCTTCGCTGCGCGCTAGATGACATCAGAATGAGGGCTTGTGCCTTTTGCGACCGCAGGTCCGCTCTTCTCCTGGGCGTGCAATGCGAGCATCCAGCACGTCAACGACGTCAAAGATAAATGTCATTCTAAACCGAGTGAAGCGAGGTCGCAGAATCCATCACTGACGGGCAGCGGACGGAACGGAAGGCTTCTCCCTGCAACGAACGCTCCTCCTCCTTTGGAGGCGAGCCCCTTGGGGCGGGAGGGCTGCGGGATCGACCATGGAGGCCTGCGTTCGGGGACCGCTGTTCAGCGCCGAATTTCCCCGTCAGGCAACAGCGGTCTGGGCCGCGCATCCAAGGTCCTTATCTAGGCGGGTCATTGCGACCCGCCTAGCCTTAGGGTTTAGTCGTCCTGACCGTCGCGGCCCATGAACCGGTCGAATTGACGCTGGTCCTTGGCGCGTTGCTCGTCGGTTTTGAAGGTTTTGAACTGACGGTCGCGGTCGCGCACTTCGGTTTTGATCTCCTCAATGCGGTCCAGCTGGGTTTGCTGATATTCATCAAACACATGGTTGCCAGACCGTCCGCGCGCGTAGGACTTGCCTGTCGTTTCAAACTGATCGCGCATGCCTTGGAACCATTCGGCGATGCGCGCGGGCAGCTGCCAGGGGCTGATCCCCATGATCAGGCCGATCATAATAACAAAGCCAAGGGGGGTGAAGAAAATGAACCCACCTACCATTAGGGCGATGTTGACCGGCGTCCAAACGCCCTTGTCGCCGCAGCGGGATTGGCGGTCTGTCTCGTTCAGGGGAATCGCACTTGAGAGTTGACAATTTGTTCTAAAGGGACTCGGCGGTCTCCATCACGAGATGGAGCCGACACATGCCCTTACTAGTCAATTATTTCAACGAGTTAGATGATCCTCGAACGAGCAATGCCCCACGTCATACCAACGGCCAAAAAGGTTGACACCTTTTTGGCCGTTTTATGTCTCACGGCAGAAACGCTTCGCGTTTCGCCTCCGACGGGGCCTTCGCTTATACCCCGAGGCGCTTTCGCGCCATTCTCGGGGCCGCTACGGGGGCCGCAGTCGCGGCCCTTATACCAGCGAATATAAGAGTCATTCTCATTCGCCGCTGGTATCACAAGTTCTGCGACTTGATGACGATAAGCCTTTTGTGCGCCCTATGTGGGGGTGAAACGGCAGTTGACATGGAACATTTTGCTCGCAGCAAGGAGGATTTTTTGCGCGAGTTTCTGGAACTTCCTCTGGGTTTACCCAGTCACGACGCATTTTCACGCCTGTTTCAGTTGATGAAGCCAGACAGTTTTCAGGCGTTTTTTGAAAAGTTTCGAGCTGATTTTGCAAACACTGATGAAAAGCAAAAGGCCGTTGCTATTGATGGTAAGGAGTTGCGTGGGAGCTTTGATAAAGCTGCCAAGAAGTCAAACCTTAACCTGGTCACGGCGTTTGCCCATGGGGCGCGGTTAAGTCTTGGTATTACTCAAAGCGCTAAGGCAGGCAGTGAGATTTTAGCGCTGCGTGAGTTTGCTTGATATTCGTGGTATCACTCTTACCGCCGACGCCCTGCACTGCCAACGCGAGACCTGCGAACTGATCGCCGCTCAAGGTGCAGAGTATTGCATACAACTCAAGGCCAACCAAAAGGGATTGATGAACGATATTCAGACCTTTATTGCAGACCCACAAACGATTTGGGCGAATGAGTACAGTTCCACAGATGCTGACCACGGCCGTATTGAGGAGCGCCGCTATAGAGTTTATGAAGTCCCAGATTATGTGACACAAACCCATAATTGGCCCCACCTTTCTGCTTTCGTCCACGTGTTGTATAAGCGTGAAATTGATGGGAAAGTTAGCCAAGAAGAGCGAATTTATCTTATGTCAAAGCAGAGCAACGCTCAGGAGGCTGCCAATCTAATCCGTGGTCATTGGCAGATTGAAAATAGCTTACATTGGTCCCTAGATGTCGTGATGAACGAGGATTTCCATCGTGCGAGAAAGGGCAACGCACCTGCAAACTTTGCTGCCTTACGGCGCATTGCTTTGAACATCATAAAGGCTAACAACGACAAGTCCTCAAATCGCGTCAAGTTCAAACGCGCGGGATGGAGCAACGAGTTCTTAAAGACACTCATTCAAGGATTTTGAAGTGCGATTGCCCTGGAAGTAGGATACGCGTCAATTGATCCCGCCGCTGGCATTGTTGGCGCAGATGTTCCCAGGGCTAATTGTTCCAATCGACCCGAAACCTGCTATCTTGCGCTTCGAGGGACCCTCATTTAGAACTGCCAGCGTCGATCAACTTGTCCCGAAACAGCGCCTCCACTCGTCCCACTGTCCAGCCCGAGTCTTGCGGGCCGATCAGGGCTAGGGTCATGGGCGCGGACAGGAGCTTGGGCACGGCGGCGCGAACTTGATCGACGGTCACCGCCTCCAAGGGCGCGAGCAGTTGGGCGTTGCTCATTAACTTTCCAAACACCTGCATTTGACCTGCGTAGGATTCGGCGCGCGCCAAAGTGGATTCCTGGCTCATCAGCAAGCCAGCACGAATCAGTTGCTTGGCACGCTTTAGTTCGCTCTGATCCAAATCCTGGGCGACCTGGGTCATGGCGTGGGCCATGGTGGGCAACAACTCGTCGAGCTGCTCGGGTTCCGTCGCCGCGTAGGCCGTAAAGAGACCGCAGTCCTGAAAGGCGCTCAAATAGGCCGACACGCTGTACGCCAATCCCCGTGCTTCCCGCACTTCCTGAAACAAACGCGAGGACATGCCGCCGCCCAAAATGGTCGCGAGCAGCATTTGCACATAGTACCCTGGCCCTTCTAGAGCCGCCCCAGGCCACCCGATCAGCACGTGGTATTGCTCCAAATCTTGCCGCACATCCACGTACTGGCCGCCGCGGTAGGTGCCGGGCGTAAAGGGCGTCGCGCGACCCTGGGGCAAGGCGCTAAAACGCGCCGCAATCTCATCCAAGGCCCGTTCCTGATCGAATCGCCCCGATAGCACGAGCGTCATGGCCGCGGCCCCGTAGGTTTGATCGCGGAACTGGCGCAACTCGTGGTCCTCTATGGTATTCAAAACGGTTTCGGTACCAAGGACGGAGCGCCCCAGCCCTTGCCCTGGAAAGGCTGTTTCTTGAAAATGGTCAAAAATAATGTCGTCGGGCGTGTCGTGCGCCTGGTGCAGTTCTGAGAGGATCACATGGCGTTCCTTGTCCAAATCCTCCGCATCGAGAGTTGCGGCCCCGATCACGTCGGACAAAACGTCTAAACCCAATCCCAAGTCCTCTTGCAAGAGGCGGCAGTAGTAGGCCGTATTTTCACGGCTCGTATAGGCGTTGATCGACCCACCCGTTCCCTCAATTTGACTGACGATCTCAAAGCTACTGCGGGCCTTGGTCCCCTTAAACACCATGTGTTCGAGCAAGTGTGCAACGCCATTGAGAGCTTTGGGTTCGTGGCGGGCGCCGACCTTGATCCAAACGCCGAGCGTCAAGCTCTCGACCGCTGCCACGGGGTCGAGGACGATTTGCAAGCCGTTCGGCAGATGGTGGAGGCTTGCGAGGGTCAAAGGCTTACCCCCTGATCCGCGCCTTGGCCATGAGATGGGCGCGCACCGCGGCGAGGTCGTTGGGCAGGCGCACAAAACGCTCGGGCCGCTCGTGCAGATCGCTCAACCGACTGGGCAAGGCGGGGTGCAGGCCCGTTGCTCGCTGCACCGCATCGGGGAACTTTGCTGGGTGCGCCGTTGCCAGCGCCACGGTCGGTGCATTGCAATGGTCGCGCTCCTGCCCCTGAATACGCGCCTGGGCAAAAGCAATGGCCGTATGGGGATCCAGGACTTCGCTAGACGAGGTCAGGACCGACGACATCTCGGCCAGAATTTGATCGTCATCGTAGCGGAACCCCGTGAAGAGCCGCGCCACCTCCTCCGCTGCGCCGTGGGGCAAGGTCATGCGACCGGTGGCGCGAAAGTCGGTCACAATTTTGGCGACGGCCGCGCCATCGCCTTGGCACAGGTCGAATAGGAGGCGTTCAAAATTGGACGAGACTTGAATATCCATGGACGGGGCCAGCGACGGTTCCACATCGCGCAGAGACATGACCTGGCTATCAAAGAACCGATACAAAATGTCATTTCGATTCGATCCAACGCCGAGCCAGTCGATAGGCAACCCCATTTTTCGGGCAGCATAGCCTGCAAAAACGTTGCCGAAATTTCCCGTCGGCACGGTAAAGTTCACCACCCGTTGCGGCGCACCCAACTGCAAACCCGCCCAAAAGTAATAGACGATTTGGGACATGATCCGCGCCCAGTTGATGGAATTGACCGCCGAAAGGTTCAATTCCGCCCGCGCCTTGGGGTCCGCAAACAGCGCCTTGACCAAATCCTGGCAGCTATCGAAGGTGCCGTCGATTGCTAAGCAATGAACGTTGGCGTCCCCCACGGTCGTCATTTGGCGACGCTGCACCTCAGAAACACGGCCATCGGGATAAAGGATAAAAATATCTGCCCCATCGCAGCCACGCACGCCCTCAATGGCGGCGGAACCTGTATCGCCGCTGGTCGCCCCGACGATGGTCAAACGCTGCTCACGTTTTGTGAGCACATGGTCGAACAAGCGACCCACCAGCTGCAAGGCGTAGTCCTTAAAGGCCAAGGTTGGCCCATGGAACAGTTCCATCAACCAGAGGTCGTGATCGAGCTGCTTCATCGGCGCGATGGCGGGATGGTCAAAACCTGCATAGGCCTGATCGACCAGGGTGGCAAAAGCGTCCACCCCCACATCCTCCTGAATGAAAGGTGCGAGTACCGCCTTCGCCAAATCTGCATAGCCCAAATGCTGCCACTCCAACAGATTGCTCTGGGAATAGAGCGGCCAGGCATCCGGCAAGTAGAGCCCCCCGTCGGGGGCGAGACCAGACAGGAGCGTATCTTCAAAACCTAGGGCAGGGCTCTGCCCCCGGGTAGAGATAAATTTCATGCACAACCCCCCAAATAATACCAGCGACAAATGAGAATGACCCTTATGTTCGCTGGTATAAGGGCCGCGACTGCGGCCCCCGTAGCGGCCCCGAGAATAGCGCGAAAGCGCCTCGGGGTAAAGCGAAGGCCCCGTCGGAGGCGAAACGCGAAGCGTTTCTGCCGTGAGACATAAAACGGCAAAAAAAGTGTCAACTTTTTTGGCCGTTGGTATACCGGGTTTGCAAGTGCCTGCGAAAACAGGCGGGGTCAAGCGCGCGTCCGGTTGCCGCCACCAACATGGCTTGGGTGCCCTGAAAAGATCCCTGCCCATGAACATGGGTGCGCAGCCACCCAAGCAGGGCGGAAAAGTCTCCTTGGCTCAAGTCCTGGTCAAGATCTGGCATGTCCCTCTGCGCCGCCGCGAAGAACTGCGCCGCCGCCATGGCCCCCAAGGTATAGGTGGGAAAATATCCAAACCCGCCTGAATACCAGTGAATATCTTGCAAGACCCCGTCAAACGCCGATTGAGGGCGAACGCCCAAGCGCGCCGCTAAGCCATCGGCAAAGGCCGAGGGCAAGTCTGCGATGCGGAGGTCATCCGCGAAGAGGGCGCGCTCTAGGTCGTACCGCAGCATGACATGGGCGGGATAGGTCACTTCATCGGCGTCAACCCGAATGGTTCCCGGCCGCACTTGACGATAGAGGCGGATTAGGTTGTCGGTTTCCCAAGCTGCGCCGCGCCCGTCAAAGGCTTCCCGAGCCTTTGCCGCCAAAAACCCGAGAAAGGCGTCGCTGCGGCAGGCCTGCATTTCCATCAGCAGCGATTGACTCTCATGGGCCGCCAAACCCGCCGCTGCGCCGACGGGTTGCGTGAGGTACGCCTGCGGCAGACCTGCCTCGTACAAACCGTGACCTGTTTCGTGCAAAACGCCCATGAGCGCAGAGGTAAAATCGTTCGGATCGTAGCGGGTTGTCATACGAATGTCCGCGGGATGCCCGCCGCAAAACGGGTGCCGCGATACGTCGAGCCGCCCCTTGGTGAAGTCAAAGCCCAGACACCCCATAAGGTCCCGCCCCAAGGTTTCTTGCGTATCGACAGGAAAGGGACCCGTTGGCCGAAGGACATCAGGCTCGTTTGCCTGCTTGGCTTGGACGGCGGCCAAAAAATCTGGCAGAAAGGCCGCATAGTCGGCAAAAACGGGATCGATCAAAGCCTGCGTCAAGCCAGGTTCAAAATCATCGAGCAGGACATCATAGGGGTCCTGATCGAGGGCGTCGGACAAAAGTTGCGCGCGCTGCCGCGTCGCCGCAAAACTCGCCTGCAAGGCAGGCCGAACCAGCGCGAAATCATCGGCGTCGCGGGCCTGGCCCCAGGCGATTTCAGCGGCCTGGGCCGTGGTTGTCAGCGTCTCCACCAAGGCGGCGGGAACCAGGGCCTGCTTGCGCCAAGCATCGCGCATAAGGGACAAATTGCGGCGATCCCAAGGGTCCAAATCTTCATCGGCTGCGGCGTCCAGCAGCTTTTGCGTATCCGCCTGCGTGCGCAGATGGTGCGCCTGGGTCGCCAGGACCGAGAGCTGATCAGCCCGCGCTCGCGCCCCGCCTTGGGGCATGAGGACGGCCTGATCCCAATGCAACAGGCCCGCAATCTCCTCAAATCGCGCCGCCTCATGCCAGCGCGATTTTAGGGTTTCGTATGCTGAGGACTTGGGTGGTGTGGAACGAGCCATACGATGTCTTTAGTCAGTCTTTGGCACTAGAGCCCTTCTCGCGGGTCTTGGACCTGTGTCCTTGCTGCGCGGGCCTTGCTGTGACGGCGCTGGTCCCACCAAATCAGGCCGAAAATCCCCATCAGCGCCGCCGCCAAGGACCACCACGTCGCCACATACTCCAAGTGCCGGTTGAACAAGTTTGGCGCAAAATCTTCGATCAACAGATTTGCCGCTGCGCTGGCGGGCCCTCGCAATTCTACATAGCCCCCCAAAATCAACCTCGGCAAGCCCCACGCCTCGGCCATTTCGGCGGGATGAACGTGAGTCCATAGATCTTGCGCGGGTTCGTTGTCGAGCTGGAACAGGCCGCTGCCCGACGGGCGCGGATCTACGGGCCGCCAAACGCCCTCAATTTGCTGGATCTGCTGGTCGGCGACCCCGTTCAAGCTCTCACCCCCGCGCGAGGTCCAACCACGCTGAACAATGAGAACCCGCCCGTCGCGCAATTCAAAGGGCGCATACAAGCGGCTGCCTGAGATGCCCTGGACGGCAAAGCCGCGGATCACGACATCGCGACCCGCGAGGAATCGACCCTCCAGGCGCAGGCGGGTGAAGGCAGGCACCGTAGGCATGGCCCCTTCGGGCAGCGAGATTGGCGGCGCGTCCGCAGCAGCGTTCGCAGCCGCAATTTGCCCTGCCTTCCACGTATGACGCTGCAACTGCCAAATCCCCAAGGCGATGCACGCGAGCGACACGCAGGCCGTGAAGATAAAAAAACCGCGAAAAGCACCGCGTGTCATGGACGGTCTCAAAACCTTGGCACGGTCAACGGTTTTCCCGTCACCCCTTCTCAACGATCCCTAGTGGTGAAAGGTCGAGTTGGTCACGAACAGGCCCCAGTAGATCGCCACGTAGAGAAAGACCCACACAACATCGACAAAATGCCAGTACCAGGCCGCAGCTTCAAACCCAAAATGATGGTCGGCGGTAAATTGACGGGCGCGGGCGCGAAACCAACATACGGTCAAAAAGATGGTGCCCACCGCCACATGAAAGCCGTGAAAGCCCGTCGCCGCGAAAAAGGTCGATCCATAGTCAAAGGTACCGAAACCAAAGGGCAAGACCGTGTATTCGTAAACCTGAACGCCCGTGAACAAAATGCCCAGCAGCACCGTGATCCCTAGCCAGACCTGAAAAGAACCTTGCCGGTCCTCACGCAGGGCCTCGTGCGCCTGCGTCACCGTGGTGCCCGACAGCAGCAAAATCACGGTGTTGTAGAGGGGAATTCCGAGCGGATGGAAGGCCGCAAGCTCGGGGTCCTTCCCCGCCGCGATCAGCGCATCTTTGAATTCCTGACTGGGCCAGGGATCGACCAAGGAGTTGGCAAAGAAGGCCCAGAAAAAAGCGACGAAGAAGAAAATCTCCGAGACGATAAAGAGCAGCATGCCGTAGCGCAGACCCAGCTGCACAATCGGCGTATGATGTCCCTCAACATGCGCCTCGCGCACGACGTCGCGCCACCACATGCCCATACAGAACAAGAGCGGCATGAGGCCGAGCACAAAGGGCGCTATTCCAAACCCAAAGGCCGCCCCAACCGACACAAACGCGCCGTCGGCGGAAAGGTCACAGGCCAAAAACTTGCCCAATCCGCAAGGAATCGCAGCCGTGTTGGAAACCGTCATGACCCCGTCGGCGACCGACACCGCGCCCGCACCTGCAATCGCTTCGATGACGTCAACCGCCCTGGCTTCGTCCATCGCACCTGCGTTGAAATCGGCCAGAGCTGCCGCCGCTTGATCGTCCCACAGGGCCGCCACGGGCGCGAGCAATGCGCCGTCTTGATCGCGCGCGCCACCGTCCATGACCGCGTCGATCAGGGTGAAATCATTGGCCTTGGCGGCAATGGAAGCGTTGGCTGCGGTCAGGGCATGGCTATGCGCATCGGTCCATACATTCCCTGCGTAGCCCGTATAGACGCCGCCCTTGTTCTGAAAGGTGACGACGACCATGATCACCATGATCATGGCGGCAAAAGCAGTTACCAAAGGCCAAGGACTAGGGTCGACCAGATGGTAGTCGTGGTTTGGGCCGTGATGCGCATCTGCGGTCGCTGCAGCGTCGGACATAAGTCTCCCCTTCGTGGTCTCAGACGTTCGGCTTCGACCCTTATCGCGGCCCAAGCGCGGGCGCAACGGCGCGATTGAGGGAAATCACCCTCAACAACAAGGGGTTACGAGTTCCCTTCAAATGCCAAGCAGGCAGCGCTCGCGCTAGGATTTTTTGAGGTATTCGTATCGAACCCGAATGGCGGCCTCGCGCAAAACATCGGGTTGTTCGACCGCGCGCGGGTCAAAGCGCATGACCAAGGCATACTCGTGCAATTCGCCTGGATACAAGGTTTGTTCGGAGGTGCAAAAACACTCCTGAACCTGCAAGTAGGGCGCGATTACCTCGGGCAAAACCTGGTGAATGGCCTGGGCGACAATGGGTTCGCTCGATGTGTTCTGGACGCTGAACTCCAGCAAAAGGCGCTGGCCGATGTGAAATCCCTCAACCTTACCTTGCTTGGCAACAAATTCGATGGGCGCGTCCCCGCCCACCAGCGCTTCGACCCGGACTTGAAAGGGGCGATCGTGCACCGCAAGCCCCGTGATTTGGGCGTCGGGTCGTTCGTACACCGTCAAAGTTGCGGCGGTGCCGCCGTAACCAGTGACGCGGCAAAACAGATCGTAAAGGGTCGGCGAAGCCGCAACGAAGGCGATCATGGTCGCCAAAATGCCGATCAACAGGGCCAGGGTCCTACCTTTGCCCGAATCCGAAGGGTTGGGCGGGGTGATGAGGTTCGTCGCAGGCGTCATCATTGCCCGCCCTGGCCGCCCTCACCCGCAACCGACTGGCGCGCGGCGTCCAGGTTTTGCTCTAAGGTGCGCTGTGCCTCCTGGCTCTGCTGCTGGGCTTCGTATTCATGGGTCAGACTCATAAATTCGGCGACGTCGAACTTGGCCATGGTCACCCCAAGGGTAAAGGCGACAAAGACCAGTATGGCGACCAAAATCAGCCAGTTGCCCGTGCGGCGGCTGGCATAGTAAGCGCTGGCGTCATGCTGCTTGCGTTGCGCTGGGTCGGTCATCTGACTATAGACCTGCGAAACTGACGCCGCGCCCATCGAGGACCAGCAACCCAAAGATCAAAAATAGGTAAGCAATCGACAGCCCGAAGACGGCTCGCGCCTTACCGTCGCTGTCCTGCAACAGCAGCTGCGCGCTCAAGGCCACGAACGCAAGGCTCAGGATGCCCGCGCCAATCGCATAGACCGTCCCTGCCGCGCCCATGAAGAAGGGGGCGATTGCGAGGGGGAGCAATAGGAGCGTGTAGGCAAAAATATGGACTCGCGTCACCCAACGTCCGGCCACATTGGGCAACATGGGCACCCCTGCCGCCGCATAGTCCCCCATGCGATACAGGGCCAGCCCCCAGAAATGCGGCGGGGTCCAGACAAAGATCAGCAAAAACAGCACGAAGGGCGTCCAATCCAAGGTACCCATGACCGCAACCCAGCCGATCAGGGGCGGGAACGCCCCTGCCCCACCGCCGATCACAATATTCTGCGCCGAGCGCCGCTTCAGCCACAGGGTGTAAATAACCACATAGTAAAAGTTGGCGGCAACCAGCAGACCCGCCGCGAGCCAGTTGACCATAAGCCCCATGATCAGCGCCGAAAACCCGCTGACCCAAATCCCTAGGTAAAGCGCGGTTCGCGCCTGCACCTTGCCCGTGGGGATCGGGCGGGACGCCGTCCGTTCCATAATCGCGTCGATGTCGGCGTCGTACCACATATTGATCGCCCCCGCCGCGCCTGCGTTGGCGGCGAGGCACGCAATGGCGATAAGGGTATCGCCGATCGAAATGCTGCCAGGGGCCATCCACAGACCAACGAACCCCGTAAAGACCACAAGGGACATGACCCGGGGCTTAAACAGATCAAAATAAGTGCCCAAGGTGGTCTCAGTTTCTCGCCCGAACGCTAGGGAAGCCGTTGCGGCAGTCATGACCGAAACCTTAGAGTCTGCAACGAATTGGACGGACGGAGCGGGGCCTTAGTGATTGGGGTCACCCTCAATCACTGGCAAGGTGTCAAAGGTGTGGAAGGGTGGCGGTGAGCTTACCGTCCATTCCAGGGTCTTGGCACCCTCCCCCCAATAAGCTGCCCCGACGCGGCGACCTGCGGTGACGATATAGATGGCGAGGATATAAAATAGGCCCGTAACCAGCAAGGTCCCAAAAGCGCCATAGGAAGAGATTTGGTTCCAAAACTCAAAGGGCCCGAGCATCTCGGAATAGCGGCGCGGGCCGCCCTGCAAGCCGACGAAGTGTTGGGGAAAGAAGGTGACGTTGACACCAATGAAGAATAGCCAAAAATGCAGCTTTCCCGCCCATTCGGGGTACGTTCGGCCCGACATTTTGCCGATCCAGTAGTAGAACCCTGCAAAAATCGCGAACACGGCCCCCATGGACAGCACGTAGTGGAAGTGCGCGACCACGAAGTAAGTGTCGTGATAGGCCCGAGTACTGGACGCCACCGCGAGCATGACCCCCGACGCGCCGCCGACGGTAAAGAGAAAGATGAACCCAACGGCCCAGAGCATGGGGGTGTTGAAGGTGATGGAACCGCCCCACATGGTGGCGATCCAGGAGAAAATTTTGATCCCTGTCGGCACCGCGATCACCAAGGTGGCGATAGTGAAATAAACGAGCCCCGTCGACCCTAGGCCCACGGTGTACATGTGGTGCGCCCAAACAATGAACCCGATAAATCCAATGCCGACCATGGCAAACACCATGCCCGCGTACCCGAAGATGGGCTTGCGCGAAAAGGTCGAGACAATGTGTGAGACGATCCCGAAGCCAGGAAGGATCATAATGTAAACCTCTGGGTGGCCGAAGAACCAAAACAAATGCTGGAACAAAACGGGGTCCCCGCCCTCGGCCGCATTGAAGAAGTCGGTTGAAAATAAAATATCGAACAGCAGCATGGTAATTGCCCCGCCCAACACGGGGACCGCGAGCAGCAGCAAAAATGCCGTTACCAGCATGGACCAAGCGAACAGCGGCATCTTCATAAGGCTCATGCCCGGCGCGCGCATGTTGAATATGGTGGTAATGAAGTTGATCGCGCCGAGAATTGAGGAGGCCCCAGCAAGGTGGAGGGCAAAAATGAGCCAAGGCGTGGAATCGGCCTGCGCGGCGCTGGACGAAAACGGCGGATAGAACACCCAGGAGTTGTTCGCGCCCGAGTACATGAGCAAAATGAACGCAGGTACCAGCAACCAGAACGAGATGTTGTTGAGCCGTGGGAAGGCCATGTCGGGTGCGCCGATCATCAGCGGGACGAACCAATTGCCAAAACCGCCGATCAGCGCAGGCATGACCACAAAGAAAATCATGATTAAGCCGTGAAGCGTTATCCACTGGTTAAATACATCCCCGCACGCCCCGCCAACGCACTGGCTCAGCGCGCCCGCTACGCTTGCCTCATTGAAAAGTTCTAAGCGAATAAGGCCCGAATAGGCGCCGCCGAACAGCACGGCGACGAGCGAGAAAATCAGATAAAGCGTCCCGATGTCCTTATGGTTGGTGGAGAAAAACCACCGCGCAATAAAGCTGGGCTTGTGATCGTGGGGGTCGGCGTGGGTTGCACTCATGCTGTCTGGACCTTTCCTCTGTTCCTTGTCGTTGGCAGGGGTGCCTTAGCGAGCCGCGAGACTGCCCGCTGTGCCGTAGGGGGCGGGCAAATTGACGGGCAGATAGTCAGGGGCGAATAGGCCCCCTGTCTCTGCCGCCGCAAGGGCTGCGGCCATTTGGGCGGCAAAGTAGGTGCGATATTGCTCCAGCGTCACCACATGAACCGCAATGGGCATATAGGCATGGTAGGCACCGCAAAACTCACTGCATTGGCCAAAGTACAGCCCCTCGTTGCCTTCGGGGACACGGAAGTGCGCAGGATTCACACGGCCTGGCCAGAAATCTCGCTTTACCCCGAAGGCTGGCACTGCCCAAGCATGCTGCTTATCCGAATCTAAAGGCCCTTGGACATTCACATTGACGCGGACGCCCGAGGGGATGACAAGGCGATGGTCAACGTCGAATTGATAGAAATCAAGATCGCGCCCAGGTTGCGTCCATAGGGCCAGCGTGGCCTCAATATCGCCCGCAGGAACCGCTTGACGGCGTTCCTTTTCAGGATGCTCCAACATGTTGGAAACGTAGCGGAAACCCGACCTAAGCACGCCTTCGCCCAAGTCCGTGTCGTAGAATTCGGGATGGTCCGCCAAAGTTTGGGCGTCGCCGAAGTAGGTCAGTTCGTATTCCCAGTTCCACGACGGCATGCCATGGACATTGATGTCGAGAACCGTCTGGGCAGGATCGTAGCTGCCGTCGGCTGCGACCATACCTAAGGCGGGAGTGCGCTCAAACTCCAAGACCTGCCGCACGCCGAAAAACCCGATGGTGATCACAATGATCGTGGGAATGCCCGTCCACAACACCTCTAGAATTGTGGAATGCGTTGTCTTGGATGGGTTGGGATTGGCGCGCCGATTGTAGCGTATAGCAACCCAAAGCAAGAGCAGCAGGACAAAGGCGCAGATTAGCATCATGACCCAAAGAATCGGCAAGGCAATGCCGACCAGCGACTGCATTTCTTCGCTCGCCTCGGTCCCGAACAACAGCCCTTGCGGACTGGCAAAGCCAAGATTGGGGCCATCCACCGTGGCCAACTGGGCCAGAACTTGGCCCGGCCAAAGGCTGGCTAAGGTCCCAAAAAAGACAAAAACTAGGCGCATGGGCATCCTTCCGAATCTCGCACGGTATCGACTGCGCGGACTCTATCGTAAGGCAGGACCAAAGGGAATATGAAACAGACGTGAGACTTTTGCAAAAATGGGGACACTACAGCGGCGTTTGGTTTCCCAACCGACCATGCCCGAAAGCCACAAGCATTTGGATTGAATCGGTTAAACGACTTTAGTGGCCTCGTAAATTTACGGCCATCGGGGAAACTCTTGGGGTTTTGCGCGCCTCCACTTATATGCCTCACTATGGACGCGCTGGCACATACCTTTGATCTGTTCTACACCCGCCCTGGCCTCGATCCGGCCTCCGTTCGGCGCGTGGCCGCAGATCGCCTCGGCCACCTCGACGACGGCGAGATCTTCTTCGAATGGCGCGACCAAGATACGTTGATCTTGGAAAACTCCGAGATTCGCACCGCGGCCTACAGCCAGGATCAAGGCTTTGGTCTAAGGGGCGTCTTGGGCGCCCAAACCACCTACGCCCATGCGGGTGCCTTGACCGACGCCGCGCTCAAGCGGGCGGGCGAAACAACGCAGGCCCTGTTTGCGGGGCGCAGCGGCACCTACGCGCTGCCCCCTGCAGGCACCAATCAACGCCCCGTGCGCCCCATCGCCCCAAATGATTGGGACTTGGCGGACAAAATCGAGGCCCTTAGTAACTTTGACCGCAAGGCCCGCGCTGCCGACCCTGCGGTGGTGCAGGTGTCCGCGAGCATCCTAACCAGTTTCCAGGCTGTTCGGATCGAACGCCCCAACGCCGATGCCGTCGCTGATCTACGCCCGCTGTGCCGCATCAATCTGTCCGTGACTTTGGAAAAACACGGCAAGCGCGAACTGGGCAGCTACGGCTGGGGCGGTCGCCGCGCCCTCGATGCCTACATGGGCCAGGACAAGTGGGACGCCGCCCTTGCCAAGGCGCTGGAACAAGCGCGCCTCAACCTCGACGCGGCCCCCGCTCCCGCGGGCGAACTGCCAGTTGTGCTCGGCGCGGGCTGGCCAGGCGTCATGCTCCACGAAGCTGTCGGTCATGGCTTGGAGGGTGATTTCAACCGCAAAGGCACGTCGATCTACAGTGGTCAAATCGGTCAGCAAGTGGCCGCAGACGGCGTCACCGTGATCGACGACGGGACCATGCCCGATCGGCGCGGGTCCCTCAACATTGACGATGAAGGCACCCCAACAGCGGAAAATGTCTTGATCGAAGACGGCGTATTGGTCGGCTATATGCAGGATCGGCAAAACGCCCGTCTCATGGGCATGGCGGCGACGGGCAATGGGCGTCGCCAATCCTACCAGCACCAACCCATGCCGCGCATGACCAACACCTTCATGACCGCGGGACCCCATCAGGTAGAGGACATGATCGCCTCTATCGACGACGGCCTCTACGCGACCAATTTTGGTGGCGGCCAGGTCGATATCGTCTCAGGCCAATTCACCTTTCAATGCACGCAAGCGTTCCGCATTCGGGGGGGCAAGGTCGCCGAACCCGTCAAGGGTGCTACCTTGATCGGCAACGGTCCCGAGGCCATGCAACGTGTTTCCATGGTCGGTGGCGACTTTGCCCTCGATTCTGGGGTTGGCACCTGCGGCAAAGCGGGCCAAGGCGTTCCCGTAGGTATTGGGCAACCCTCGCTCAAAATCGACGCCATGACCGTCGGCGGCACTGGATAGGGCGCGCGTTCAGCCCGGTCCACAACACGGCCTGTGCCCACGCAACTCGCCCCCCCTATGCAACGCGCCTTGGCGCTGGCGCAGCGGGCCGCCCGCTTCGGCGAAGTTCCCGTTGGCGCGGTCGTGACGTACAAAGGCGGCATCATCGCGGAAGCCCATAACGAGGTCGAATCCCACGGTCAGGCAACCCACCACGCCGAAATACTGGCGATAGAAAGGGCCAGCTCGGCCCTCAAGACCAAATTCCTCCCCAGCTGCACCCTCTGGGTTACCCTAGAGCCTTGCCCCATGTGCGCTGCTGCCATCGCCCATTCCCGCGTCGCTGCGCTCGTCTTCGCCGCGAGCGATCCCAAGTCTGGCGGCGTCTTGTTCGGCCCGCAAATCTTTGACCACCCCACGTGCCATCATCGCCCCGACGTTTCCTCAGGCATGGGCGCAGGGAAAGCGGAGAAACTATTGGAGAAGTTTTTCAAGGATCGACGGGGAGAGGCTTCGAGGAACCTGCAAAACTAACCGCAAGTGTGACAAACTCTTCCCGCCGACATGCCGTCTGGGATGAAGTCGATTCGACCCATTCAAAACACGCAAAATGGCATTAAACTTGCTCAAGGACCAATGAAGAATTTCGTCCTTGACGCCAAATCAGAACCCGAGTTTAGGTCTAAGATTGGCTGAGTTTTCAAAGGAGCCCGATCATGAAACCACAAGACTCGCTTCTGGCCTGGGGTGTATCGATGTTTATGACCATGGGCAGTGCGCTTGTCCATGCCGACGACATGCTGGCGAATTTCCCGCTCAATCCCGCCGATGGCGATTTGCCAGGGTTGGTTTTTGAGGCTTATTTATCCCCGCATCAGGAACCCGCAGAAGAGGAAGATACGCCAGCACTTACCCCGAGAGTCTTTCGGTCCACCGCCCCGTCGATACCCCGCGCCGAGCGCGCTTCGCGGGGCCATGGCGTCGTCGTTTTCGATCGGGACTTGAGCCACGCGCGCGTGCGCCTTGACGTCGAACATGTCCCCGCCGATCAGGTCGTCATGTTTCACATCCACTGCGGACGCCCAGGCCAACTGGGGCCGATCATTGCGGACCTGGGCCTCGGCCGCGATTTGAGCGCGGAATTTGCCGATGGAGTTTTCACCGCGACGATCGACAACGACCTGATTGTCGCAACCAGCGAACATGGCCACGGGCTCGTTGGCGCCTTCACCAGTGGGTGCCCCATCGTGCCGACGGCACCCGGGGGCAAGGTCAAAACCGTCGCGGGTATGGCGCAAATCGGGCTTCAGAACGAACTCTATTTCAACCTTCATACCGCGGGACAAACCTTCTTTGGCGATATTCGTGGGCAGCTCTATTTGCGCGATGAACGCGATTAAGATTAGGCGTGCCGTATCTTGGATCGCGAGCCCGCATTTCGCTGTGCCCGCGTAACTTGGCCCCAAACCCACAGTGAAAAACACCCCGCTTAGACGCTGGCTACGACTTTGGTTTCGCGCAAAGCGCGATCAATACAACAAGGCCCTGTCCGCACGGCGCGCAGCCACGCAGGAGGGGCAACTCGTCGTTGTCGGCATCATGAAAAACGAGGCGTTCATCGTTGAAGAATGGATCGACCACTACTTGGAACAGGGTGCTGACCACATCGTTTTGATCGATAACGGAAGTACCGATAGATCGTTCGAGATCGCGGCATCACGCGCTCAAACAGGGCGTGTCTCCTGCATTCAATGGACGCAAAAGTGGAACCAAGCGGGTCACTACTGGCGCGCGATTAAGCGGTTTGAGCTTCGGCGTCGGTTTGAATGGATATTGATCGCCGATTTGGACGAGTTTTGGTTTGTGAAAGCGGGCGGCAGACTGGCCAACTACCTGACCCGCCTCAACCCGAAGATTGATCTCCTATATCTGCGATGGAAGATTTTTGGTAGCAACGGGCTCCAGGAGCAACCCGCTTCGATTCGCAAGAGTTTCACCTCATGCCATCAGTCCCTGGGCCAGTTCGAAAACACAAAATGGTTATGTCGGTCGCGAAAACTCTGCCACTTCCGATCGTTTGGACTGCATAAGGTTTATTCGGTGAACTCGGCAAGAGTTTCCTTCGAAAACGACACCCTGCAGCTGAACCACTACGTCATCCAAAGCCGCGAGTATTTTGAGAAGGTCAAAATGTCCCGCGGTTCCGCGACCAATCCCGACGCCGATGGGGCCAAGAACTGGGCCTATTTTGACCATATGGATGCCGCTGCGGTTTGCGAAGACACCCTCTTAAGAGATCAGGTGCGTGCCCGCGAAGGCTGAACTTGTGCTGGCCTGCTTAGCCTTGGCGCAGGGACTCTAGATCTGGTCCAAGCGGTTCTCCGCTTCCCGCAACAGGCTTAGGTCTTCTTCTAGCGCTGCGCGTTCGTGACGTTGCTTTGTGACGACTGCGTCGGGCGCGCGCGCGAGGAAATTTGGATTGTTGAGGGTTTTATCCAATTTTTCCATGGCCGCTTCGACTTTGACGCGCTCTTTTGTTAGGCGTTGACGCTCGGCGCCGATGTCGATCAGCCCTGCTACGGGCAGGAAAAAGGCGCCGCCCTGCACCACAAGGCTCACGGCGCCGTCGGGCGCGGTTTCGACGACCGATACTTGGTCGATGCGCCCTACGAACTTGAGCAAGGGTCCATAAGCCTCCAGGCAGCGCGCCGCCATGGCGGTTGGTTCAATAACCTGCAAGGACACACGCGACCCTGGGGGGATAGTAAGATCAGCTTTGGCGATGCGAACGGCGCTGATCAAATCGCGGACGAAATCCAAGTCGGCGCGCGCCGCATCGCACCGGACGCTCAAGGCCTGCGGCCAGGCTTGCAGGCTGAGGAAGCCGCTCGTCCCTTGCGCCGTCTTATCTCCCGCAGTTGCCGCGCGGAAATACCCGTCCCACACCTCCTCCGTTACAAACGGTATCAGGGGATGGAGCAGGCGCAGCAAGTGGCCAAATCCGTAAGCCAGCGTTGCCTTGGTTTCCTTCGCGAGAGCTCGGTCCTGGCTGTCCAGCAGCGGCTTGGTAAACTCCAAGTACCAGGGGCAAAACAGATCCCACGTAAAGTGATAGAGCGCGGCCGCGGCCTCATTGAAATGGTAGGCGGCAAGGGCTTGCTCCAGATTGGTTTGGGCCTGCGCAAGTTCGCCGAGAATCCACTGGTTTAAAGGATGGACAAGGCGATTGGGGTCAAAGTCTGCATCCACCGAGCATTCATTCAGCTCAATATACTTGGCCGTGTTCCAAAGTTTGGTGATAAAGTTCCGGCTGTCCTCAACCCGTTCCATCGACAACTTCAAATCGTTTCCAGGCGACGCCATGGCCGCGAGCGTAAAGCGCAAGGCATCGGTGCCGTACTGATCGGAAACATCCAAGGGGTCGATGATGTTGCCTTTGGACTTGGACATCTTCGCGCCCTGCTCATCGCGCACTAGGGCGTGAATATAGACTTGGCGAAACGGCACCTGCCCCATGAAGTGCAGGCCCATCATCATCATGCGCGCCACCCAGAAGAAGAGAATGTCGTGCCCTGTAACCAAAACCGAACCAGGGTAGTAAGCCGCCAAGGCCTCGGTCTTTTCGGGCCACCCGAGCGTCGAAAAGGGCCACAAGGCCGATGAAAACCAGGTGTCCAACACGTCGGGATCTTGCCGCAAAACAGCATCTGGCCCTGCCTGCGCCTGGGCGGCGGCCTCGTCAACCGCCACATAGACCTCGCCCGCCTCGTCGTACCAGGCAGGGATCTGATGCCCCCACCACAGCTGGCGTGAGATGCACCAAGGCTGGATACGTCGCATCCAATCGTAGTAGATCTTCGTATGCGCGTCGGGGACGAAGGTGGTTTCGCCGCGCTCGACCGCGGCAATCGCAGGCTCGGCCAACTTGGCGGCGTCGGCGAACCATTGCTCGGTCAAGTAGGGCTCGACCACGGTCTTTGAGCGGTCGCCCGTGGGCTGTTGTAGCACATGGGCCTCCACCTTCTCCAGCCAACCTTCTGCCTCGGCCTGCGCGACGACCCTTTGGCGCGCCTCCAAAACCGTCAAACCCTGGAACATCTCGGGAACGGCGTCATTTAGCGTTCCGTCGCGGTTCAGGATATTGATCATGTCCAGGTTATGACGGCGGCCAACCTCAAAGTCATTGAAGTCGTGCGCGGGGGTGATTTTCACGGCCCCTGTTCCCTTTTCTGGGTCGGCGTGGGTGTCGCCGACGATGGGGACCAAGCGCCCCGTCAGCGGCAGGCGAACCTGTTGCCCAATCAAGCGCTGAAAGCGCGGGTCCTCGGGATGTACCGCCACGCCCGTATCGCCGAGCATGGTTTCAGGACGTGTCGTCGCGACGATCAAAACGCGGGTCGGGTCGTTCGCCAGTGGGTAACGCAAGTACCAAAGGTGGCCTTGGGTTTCCTTCTGCTCAACTTCCAAATCCGATATGGCGGTTTGCAGCTTGGTGTCCCAATTCACCAGCCGCTTGTCCTTATAGATCAGGTCCTGCTCGTAGAGCGTGACAAAGACGTGCTTAACCGCGGCGGACAAGCCCGCATCCATGGTAAAGCGCTCCCGATCCCAATCGGGCGAGGCGCCGAGGGCGCGCAACTGGCGCGTAATGGTCCCGCCAGAGTCCTCCTTCCAGGCCCAGGCCCGACGCAAAAACTCGGCGCGCCCCAATTCTTCTTTGCGCACGCCTTCGGCGTCTAGCTTTGCGTCAACGATGGCCTGTACCGCGATCCCCGCATGGTCCATGCCCGGCTGCCACAGCGTATTGTTGCCGCGCATGCGGTGATACCGCGTCAGCAGGTCTTGCAAACCCATAGTAAGGGCATGGCCCATGTGGAGCGTGCCCGTAACGTTGGGCGGGGGCATCATAATAACGTAAGGTGTGCCTCCTTGGGCAGGATCGGCGGCGCCGATTTTCCCGGCCTCCCAAGCCTTGGACCACTTGGCCTCGGCCCCTTTGGCGTCGAACAACTTGGCTAACATAGCGCTGGCCCTCTCACCCCCAGCAGGGGTTTTTCAAACAGCAATCAGGATTTGCGCGACTATTTCACACCAAAGAGGAGTTGGGGGTACGACCGCACACGGTTTTCATCCAATACCGCCAACGTATCAAAATGGGGGACGGGCAAGTCAAGCGCCTCTGTGGTCATCCCCCCAATGGCCGCGAGCAAGGTATAGGCGGCCGTCACGGCGTTGGACTTATCGCTGACGTACTGATCTTGGGCCTCCAGATAGTCCTGCTGGGCGTTTTGAACGGCCAGGAATGTGGTTGTGCCCGCGTCAAATTCGGCTTCGGTGGCGCGCAAGACCAGTTCTTGCGCGTTGGTGATGGTCACGCGTCTGTTGAGGTTTTCAAACTGGGCGTCTGCGTTGGCCCAGGCGGCGCGCACTTGCGCCTCAATCGCGGCCTTTTGCCCCGTCAAGTTCGCTTCGGCGATCAGCACGCCCTGTTCGACCGACG
The DNA here is from genome assembly GCA_965229645.1 of Alphaproteobacteria bacterium. Taxonomy (GTDB): domain Bacteria; phylum Pseudomonadota; class Alphaproteobacteria; order UBA7985; family UBA7985; genus CAXQZM01. The sequence continues at coordinate 567,272 of OZ245893.1, read as the reverse complement.
CCAGCGCCGCCTCACGCTGGCCGCTGGTATAGAGCGGCAGAGACGCGGTAAACCCAATGGAACTCGCATCCGTATCCTCGCCGCTGCCGATCCCGTCCCAAGACTTGCTAAGGCTGCCCTGGGCCGAGACGTTGACGCCGTACTGGGCGCGGATGGTAATGACCCGATCTCGCGCGATGTTCAAATTGATCTCCGCCGCTTGGATCTGAGGATGGTCGCTCAAGGCCGTTTGCAAAGCGGCATCAAGCGTCGCGGGCAAAGCAGGAAATCCAGGATCGCGCGGTTGTTCCGGGGGTTGGCCGATCACTTGCACGAAGGTTGCTTTGGTCGAGCTTAAAGTGGCTCGGGCCAGCGTTGCGACGGTTTGGGCTTGCGCCAATCCGCTTTGGGCCAAGGCCAAATCGGTACGGGTCCCCTCCCCCGCGCTCAACCGCGCTTGCGCAGCCTCCAATTCCTGCTCCGCCGTGCCAACGCCCGACAATGCGACCGCTAAGGCGCCTTCGTCGCGGACAACGGCCATGTAGGCGGACACCGCCGAGGACAGGGCACTCATCTCAGCGGCCTTGTAGGTGGCATGCGCCGCGGTCACGTCGCCTAGGGCCATGCGCAATCCAGCGGGAATCCCGTCAAAGGAGCCTTGAAAGAGGTGCTGGGAAAAGGAGAGTGAGACCTCGGTACTTTCGTCCGACTGGGAATCGCCGTTCGGATTCGACGTGCTGACGCTGTTGCTGGTCGCAGCATTGCCGCTGAAGCTGCCGTCGATGCGCAGACGCGTTTGCGCGACCGAATCGTTGTACGTCTCGACCGCCTGAATCGCCTGGGCGCGCGCGACGATCAAATCTGGATTGGTTTCAAAGGTTTGCACCAGCGCCTCGCCCAGCGACTGGGCCGTGGCGAGGCCCGTGGGGGCCAAGGAGATCAAGCCGCCCACAACAAAGTTACGCAGGAATGCAAGGGAAGGTTTAAGGGAACGGATCATAGGGGTACTTCTAAAATTCAAATTGGGCGGAACTTTGAAACTCTGGCAAAGTGGGGACTGCAGCGTTGGCTAAAGTTTGGTGCGAAAGGCCCGTGGCAGACCGGTGCGCCGCCACGATCGCGCCGTCGTTGCCGCTGTGCCCAGAAACGGGGGTCAAAATCCGCCCATCGTCGGTGAGAAGCTCCGCCCACGCTTTGGGAATCTGCGTTACCGCCCCGCCGACAAAAATGCGCTCAAAAGGGCCTAACGGCATGGACTCAAACCCTCCATCGACCCATTGCGCCTCGGGAACCTGATCTTTGCCCTGCGCCGCCAATTCGACGACGGGTTCAACGACCGTGACGAGGAGGCCTGTGTCGCAGAGCAAACGGGGCAAGTAGCCATTGCCGCCCGCGATCACCAGGGCCCGTTGACCCGCGCGCAAGTCCGCAGCTTGCAACAAACGCGCGGCGACCAAGGGTTCCATCAGGCTGCGCCCGTGCCCCAAGGCCACGTCTTCATCGACATAAGCCGCGTTCTCGCGGCCCTTGGGTGCAAAGGCTTCGCGCGGCGTCGACAAAAACAGGTCGATCACCGTTGGATCGATGATCTTGTTGGTCCGCAACTGGCCATCAACCATGGCGATGCGTTGCTGTGCAAACACAGGTTTCCCCACAATGAACGTCACTTTCATTTCTTTGTTGCGTCCTTAGACTATGTTACTGGAAAACAACACTCTTAATTCAGAACCAAGCAAATTCTTCTCGCTTGAAATGCGTCGCTCGGTCATCCCATAAATAAGACTCGATACGAGGCACTCGATTCGAAAATCCCTTTGTTGGGATCGAATTGCGGAAACAGTACTTTTTCAAGCTAACATGGACGGAGGGAGTCCTCGATCTTCAAGTTAGCGGCAAACGGGCAAACTGCGGGTATAGGCGGCGATGTCGTCGCGACCTCGGCGATCGAGGCGCAAGGTGGACCAGTAGCGTGCGGCGCCGAAGTAGCGGGCGTCTCCCTCCCCTTCATTACCGCCCGAAGCGATATAGCCGTCGCGACGAATCCAATGGTCGAGCAGCATGACCCCGCACGAGATATTTTCCTGCAGGTCGTGCAGTTGACGCGGGTCGCCTGACACATCGCAGCGCGTCCCCTCGGGATAGTAAGAAAGAGATTGCTGCCCGAGCTGCAGCAAACCCCGAGAGTAATGGCCGCCCGCCTCCAAATACTTCACATGGGCGCGAAAGTCGGTCTCGTAGCGAGCGATCCCAGAAATCAAACCGAGGTAAAACGCCTTGCGCCCCTCCAAAGATTGACGACGATAGCTCGGGCACCAGAAACGTAGGTCGCGAGGGGTCAGGGCATAAAAATCGTTGTCGAGATACCCCAGCTCCCGCAACGTAATGCGGGTCAAGTCCTCGCCCGTATAGGCCTCATCAGGGGCAACGTATCCATCCCACATGGCTTGGTAATCAACAAGGCGTGTTGGACCAAAGGCTGATCGGGACGATAAGTTGTCCGAACTCGCCGACACGCCCCCGAACAGCACGCCAAAAGACGTCGCCGTGCCCAAGGACGCAAGGCACCCGCTGAGGCTAAGGCAGGCGATTAGGACGAGGAAAAAACGCATGGCGCGGGCACAAAACAAGGTCGGAGGGAAGGGTCGCACGGCCCTTAGCAGACAAATCTTGGGGATCAATCACAAGTCTTGTGGCGGCCATCCCTTCTCTGTCCGTCACTTTTCGGTTAGGTTAAGGCGCAGGCGCACATTTAGGACAGGACCCATGGCTTTTGACGATTTAGTTGCTGGAATCGGCGAATTTCAACGCGGCGAGCACCGTCGCAAAGCGGCGCACTTTGCCGCCCTCGCCAAGGGGCAAAGCCCTGACACCTTTGTCATCGCCTGCGCTGATTCGCGCGTGACGCCCCAGGTCATGAGCCAGGCCGAGGCAGGTGACCTCTTCATCGCGCGCAATGCAGGAAACTTTGTGCCCCCTTGTGTCGAGGGACTCGTTGAGGGCACCGCCGCGACGTTGGAGTACGCGGTCCTAGGCCTGGGCGTCCAACATATGGTCATCCTCGGTCATAGCGACTGCGGCGCGATGAAGGCCTTGAAAGACGGCGCCCCAGAGGCGATGCCACTTGTGCAGGCCTGGATCCGCCACGGACACGAGGCACGAGACCAAGTGGGGCCTGGGTCGAGCCTAAGGGAGCTGACGCTCGCGAACATCCGCGCCCAACTGCGCAATCTCATGACCTACGATTTCGTCCAGACCCGCGTTGCCAGCGGCGATCTGCACCTCCATGGTTGGTACTATCATATCGCTAAAGGCACGGTCGATTCTGTCGATTCTCAAGGCCTGTTCCGTCCCATTGCGGTTTTGGGAGCTTAGTTCTGCGGTCGGCCAAGCGCAAACGGCCAGGCGGAAAATAGCGGAAACAAGGTAATGTGCTGAATTTCGCGGTTTTTGGCGAACTTTCGGGAGTTTCAAAACACACCGACGGGCCTGAAAGCCCTGTTCTGGGCAGGGGAATTGGGCCAGAGTTCGTTCAAGTGCGATTTCTCTATGTTCACTTTACAAATATGAACATTGTGCCTATGACGACCCCATGACGCCCACCATACAAACACTTCTCGACGCCTATCGCGCTGAAACCCCTGGAGTTTTGGCCAAACTCTATACCTTGCTCACCCATGGCCGCTTGGGTGGCACGGGCAAGCTTATGATTCTGCCCGTCGATCAAGGTTTGGAGCATGGCCCTGCCCGCTCCTTTGCGATGAACCCCGCCGCCTATGACCCTTTGTATCACTGGCGGTTGGCCATCGACGCGGGCCTTTCGGCTTTTGCAGCGCCTCTGGGATTGCTGCAAGCAGGCGCGCCCGATTTTGCGGGTCAGGTTCCGACAATTTTGAAGATCAACAGCGCCAACTCCCATGCTAGATGCCTGGACCAGGCCGTTACAGGGTCCGTGCAAGACGCCTTGCGCCTTGGATGCATCGGCATCGGCTATACGCTATATCCTGGGGCCGATCAGCAGTTTGAAATGATGGAAGAGCTGCAAAAATTGAGCCAAGAGGCGCGCGCGGCGGGACTCCTGGTCCTTGTCTGGTCATACGCGCGTGGCGGCAACCTGTCAAAGGCGGGCGAAACGGCGCTCGACGTCGTCGCCTATGCAGCCCACATGGCCGCGCTCATGAATGCTCACATAATCAAAGTGAAACTTCCGACCGATCATATAGAACAAGATGAGGCCAAGTCGCTCTACGCCCAGCGCGACTGGTCAGCCTTAAAGGAACGGGTCGCCCATGTCGTTCAGTCGGCCTTTGATGGCCGCCGACTTGTGATCTTTTCGGGGGGTGCTGCCAAGTCGGACGCCGAGATGAAGGCCGAAATCGGTGCCATCGCGGCGGGCGGCGGCGCTGGGTCGATCATTGGGCGCAACGCCTTCCAGCGGCCCAAGACCGAGGCCATCAGGTTACTCCACGACCTTATGGACATTTACACCCAGCGCCCTGCCCGCCTGGCAGCTTAGCCATGGCGACCCTACCCGACGCCCTGGCCCAGGGTTTGGAGCGTGCTGCGGTAGAGGCCGCGCGAGCTTGCGAACCCTGGATCGGTAAGGGCGACCAAACCGCCGCCGACGCCGCAGCGGTGACGGCCATGCGCGCTCATCTAAACACCTTGCCCATGGACGGGCACATCGTGATTGGCGAGGGCGAGCGCGACGAGGCCCCCATGTTGCACATCGGCGAGACCTTGGGCACGGGAGGCCCCGAAATCGACATCGCGGTTGACCCGCTGGAGGGCACGGCCCTATGCGCTGAAAACCGCCCTGGCGCGCTCTGCGTCCTGGCCTACGGCCCGCGGGGCAGCTTGCTCCATGCCCCCGACATTTATATGGATAAGATCGCGGTGGGACGGGGCCTACCACTTGCGCCCTGCGACTTAGATTGCCCCCTTGCACCTTTGCTTGCCCGAATAGCTGCCTTGCGCGGCCGCCCCGCCCGCGTGCTGATGCTGGATCGGGCGCGCCACGCCGCGCAGATGAGCGCCGTAAGGGCCGCGGGCGCGCATCTAAGCCTGATCGCCGACGGCGACGTCATGGCCTGCCTGCAAACCGCACTAAACCAGGACCCTCTTGAGACCCAAAGCCAAGACCCTGCCTTTGATCTCTATTGGGGCACGGGCGGGGCGCCCGAAGGAGTTTTGGCCGCCTGCGGCTTGCAGCATTTGGGCGGTGCCTTCTTCGGGCGCTTGCGGGCCACCAACGCCGCTGAGCAGGCTCGCGCGGATCGGCTCGACCTAGGCACCCTAGACCGCGTCTATGGTGCGACGGACTTGGCGAGTCCTCGCACTAGACTCATTCTCGCAGGCGTTACCGATCAAGTACTGCGCGGGGTTCACCAGGGCCAGGTTCAAGTCGTGACAATCGATTCGAGAGGCGTTCAGATCAAATCGGGTTCGCTGACTTAAAATTGGGATCACTCGTGCGTCGATTGAGTTGTCCGCGCAAAGAATGAGGGCCCCGTAAGGCTTCGCCTACCACCCCCGTTGGGGGGGGAATTTTTTAGGAGTCAAGCGGCGGTCCATTCGTGGCATCTGACACATGCAACTCTGGCCACTCTCGCGCGACGATGGGGGAACTGCGCGCGTAAGCGTGGCAAGTGCCGATCACCGCCTGCGCCGCAGCGAGGACCGCCTGGCGGTCGGCGGCTTGGTCTTGTCCGTTTTGGGCAGCTTGCGCCCGCCGTCGCCGCGCCATGACCGACCAAAAGCCTTGCAAGGCCGTCGTGCCAATAATTTTCAGCATGTCGTTTAAGTGCGTGCAACCTGCGGTGCGTCCCGTGATCTCTTGAGCTTTCTTCACGAACCCTGCGGTGATGCGTAGCCCGATCAAGTTCTTGTACTGCGGGGTAATGCTTGCGCAAAGATGGAAAGGGCTGGCCAGGGTCCGCGCCTCCACATCAACAATTTCGAGTTGGTCGTTCACCGTAACACGCATTTTCATATGGTGCAGGGCCTCCCCCGCCGCAACGTAGCCTCGATCTTGATTGTCGAACGAAAATGGCTTGGTATCGCGCATCTCCAGATCGACATCGAACAAACCATCGTCGCGCTCAAACATGTCGCCAACGTAGGTACGCCGATGAATCTGCTGCCGACGCGCGGGTCTGGGGAGGTCTTGGTCTGGTTGCATAGCCCTCACATCGCCGCTTCCCGCCGCCGCGACAAGAGGTAAATTTCATGCGGACTCCAAGTCGATTGGAACCATCGACGCTGGGAACATCCTCGCCCAAAAACGGCCAAAAGCCATTCAACCACATCAATGCGACTGACGTTAAGGCAGGAGGTCCAAGGCCTTAGCCCAGACCCAGGCGACCGATAGGGCAACGATCATCGCCGACAGCTTACCCAAGTGCGGCCAACGCGCCAGGCGCGCGAACGTCGTTGACGCCAGCAAACCCCAAGTTGTCGCCACAGTGGCGGATAGGGCCAAAAAAGTCAAAGTCAAAATCGCAATCGCCGCAGCCTGCGATTGGTCGGGCCCAGGCATATAGGTGGGGAAAACGCCAAAAACAAAGACGATGCCCTTGGGGTTCGTGATCGTGGTTAAGAAGGCATGGCGCGTCAGGGCAAAACCAGGCTTGGACGGCGCTGGTTGCGTCTGCGCGGCGTTCAGGTTGGGCGAGTCGCTCCGCCACAGTTTCACCGTCAAAAAGGCGACATAGGCCAGCGAGATCAGGCGCAAGACCCACTCGAGCGAGGGATAGGCACGCAGAAGCGCCGCCATCCCGCCCAGCCCCAAGGCAACGAAACAGAAGTCCGCCAAGTTCACGCCCAGCACCAAATAGGGCACGCCCGCCCCGCCGAACCTCAAGGTCAGTGCCACGATCATCATAATCGTCGGTCCTGGCACCGCAAAGAGGCCAAAGACGGTCCCGACGAAGGGCAACCAAATGTCTATATCCATGGCGCAAAGTCCCCAAAAATGGCTTTACATACTAAGGCTTGCGTCCTAGGGGCGAAAAATCAATCCATTCAAACTAAAAAAGACTCATCTCATGACCTCCCTTCTTCGCACGGTTCTGGGCCTCGGCGCCTTGATGCTTTCCCCCCTGTCCACCGCGCAACTGGGCGGCAACTTTGAGTTCGGCGAGGACATATCGATTGAGGTTGGGGTCTCCGCCCTTGGCCTTCAAGTGTCGCCCGAAACCAGAATCAGCGACAATGCACGCGTCCGCGGACTCTTCACCTTTGGCGACGTGAGCGAGACCGAATCCGTAGATGGAAACTCTTTTTCTGCCTCCATCTCCACAGAGTCCTTTGGTGCCATGCTCGACTACTACCCATCGGGGGATAACTTCCGCATCTCCGCTGGCCTGGTATCGGGGGGCTACGAAATCACGGGCAACGTGGACGAGCTCACCTTCGACGGCACCACATATGAGACTGACTTCAGCCTCACTTTGCAAGAGCGGGACTCGATCGCCCCCGTCCTTGGCCTTGGTTACGTTAGAAAATCGAGCCAGGTCTCATTTTTCGTTGAGGGCGGTCTACGCTTCAATACGCTGGAGCTGACCACCACAGGTCAGGACGCGCTGAGCGCTGCCGACCGTACCGCCTACGAGGCCGATCTCGCGGAAGTTAACGACGACCTCGACGGCGACTTCCTGCCGTTCTTCACCCTAGGGGCATCCGTCAGCTTCTAACTTGGCACTCAATCCACCCCTCACCGCCGAAAGGCACCGTGTCTTTTAGCGGTGAGGTCTTAACCTAAGTTCGCGGCGATTTTGCGCAGTTCAAACTTTTGGATTTTTCCCGTCGCGGTTTTGGGCAAGGCCTGAAATTCAAAGCGCTTAGGGGTTTTGAACCCTGCCATTCGCGCTCGACACCACTCGCGCATCAGGTCTGGATCTGGCGGCGTCATCCCATCTTTCAGTTCAATGAAAGCGCACGGCACTTCCCCCCACTTGGGATCGGGCATGGCGACGACCGCCGCCGCCGCGACGCACGCGTGGGTATAGAGAATCCCTTCGACTTCAACTGAGGAGATGTTCTCGCCCCCAGAGATGATCACGTCTTTGAGCCGGTCGCGGATCTCAATGTACCCGTCGGGGTGCTTGACCGCCACGTCGCCCGAGCGAAAGGCGCCGTCGGCAAAGGCGGCCGCGGTCGCCTCGGGATTTTTGAAGTAGCCTTTCATGACCGTATTGCCACGGATCAAGATCTCCCCCTCGCTGACCCCGTCCGCAGGCACATCCTCGCGGCTTACCACATCGACAACGCGCACGTCCTCGGTCATGGGAAAGGCGACCCCCTGGCGCGCCTTTAGCGCGGCGAGCGGCTCCGCCTCCAGCTCGGCCCAATGATCCTGGGGCTGGCACACCACCGTATGCCCATAGGTTTCGGTAAGACCATAGACCTGGACGACGTTCATGCCCAGTTGCGCGCATGCGGCCAAAATCGCCGCAGGCGGCGGCGCCCCTGCCGTCACCACCTCGATGGTCCTGCCCAGGGGATAAACGTCTTGCGACGGCGCATTGACCAAGTTTCCCAGAATGATCGGGGCTGCGCCAAAGTGGCTAATCTGGTTGCGATCGATCTGTCGCCAGATGTTCGCGGGGGACAAGTCGCGGATACAGTAGATGGTCCCCGCCAAAATGGTCATGGCCCAGACGTGGTTCCAGCCGTTGCAGTGGAACAAGGGCACGCAATAGAGATAGCGCGGGTGCAGCGACACCCCCCAGCACGGAATCGTGCCCATCGCCATGAGGTACGCGCCGCGATGATGATACAAGACACCCTTAGGCCGCCCGCTGGTGCCCGAGGTATAGTTGAGCGCCAAATTGTCCCACTCGTCGACTGGCAGGGCAAAGGGCGCGGGCGTTGCGGCGGCGAGGAACGCCTCATAGTCTTGTTCGCCCAGGGTCTCCCCCACCGCTTCGGGGTCACAAATATCAATGACGCGTAAACTCTTATTTTCCGCAAGGTGCAGGGCCGCCTTTACAGAAGGCGCGAAGGCCGTATCGGTGATCAGAACTTTGGTCTCGGCATGGTCGAGTATATAGGCCAGCGTTTCGGGCTCCAGCCGTACATTGATGGCATTGAGCGTTGCCCCTGACCAAGGCACCCCGTAGTGAGCTTCGATCATTTCGGGCGTATTGGTGGCAATCACCGACACCACATGCCCCTTGCCAACCCCCAAGGCCTTGAGCGCGCCCGCCAAGCGAGCGGCCCGATCCTGAACCTGGGCCCAGGAATAGCGCCGCTGTCCATAGACCACTGCCGTGCGATCTGCAAACACCGCCGCCGTGCGCGCCAAGAACGACAAAGGACTTAGCGGCACAAAATTGGCCGCAACGGGTGGAAAGTCGGTCATGCTTGGGTCCTCCATCGCAGATTCCAGGCCGTAGTTTCCAACTTTATTTGCGCAACGGCATGGGGGCGACTTTGGCACGGCGCGGTCCCTCGGGCGTTTGCACGACTACGCGGGCACCAGCGTGCCAGTGCGATTTCTCTAGGGTTCCGACCCCGATATGGGTGCCGCAATGGGGCGACGGTGATCCACCCGTAAGACGCCCAACCCAAGTGCCGTTTTCGTCTTCGATGTCCCAGTCCTGATAAACCTGAGGGGAAAAATCGGAGGTGTCAAAAATCAGCGCCGTGACCAACCGTTGGGGCCCTTCCTCGGCCGCTTTCGCCAGGGCCTCGTGCGCCACGCAGGTCTCGAGTCCATCGCAGTACTTACCCAAGCCTGCCTCAAAAGGCGTATGGCTGGCGTCGATGGTGTTGCCGTAGCTGAGCAGCCCTGCCTCCATAAAGTCGATCCAGTTTGGGCATCCTGCCGCAACCTTCAAATCCTCGCCCTTGTCGAACAAGTCATCCCACAAATCGGTCGCTAACTTGGGATAGGCCCCCTGCGCATGGTGGGGGCCTGGTACATAAATCTCAAAGCCGCCGCGCCCCGAAAACCCCGAGCGCGCCACGAGCAGGGGGACCCCTTGATAGGGTGACCAAGCAAACCCAAAGAACTTGATCGCCTTGACCTCATCGCCAAAAATGCGCGCCATCAAAGTCTCTGCTTTTGGCCCCTGAACGGCAAGGGGATTGATGTCGGGTTCATCGATCTTCACCTCCAGACCGCGCCCTGCCGCGAGCCCCTTGGCGAACAAGCCGACATCAGAGCTGGCAATTGACAGCCAGTACGTGTCTGCGTCCACGCGCATGACCACGGGATCGTTAATCAAGCGTCCTTCATCATCGACCAGGGGCACATAAAAACACTGCTGGTCGCGCAACTTGGTCATGTCGCGCGGCGTCATGAGCTGGAGCAGCGCGAACGCGTCGGGGCCATGCAATCGCACCTGGCGTTCGCACGCCACATCCCAGACCTGCACGTGTTGCGCCAAGTGGTCATAGTCCTCGCGCGCGCCTGCGAATTGGGTTGGCAACAACATGTGGTTATAGACGGTATAGGCCTTGACCCCCGCCGCCTCGACCTGCCGAAACCAAGGCGTAAGGCGGACACGGCGGGACGGCGTGATGCGGGCGGCGGTCATCCCCGAACCTCTGCGATCAGAACAGGGCTACCCCTGCCAGTTGATTTGGCAGATCTCAGCGCTGCGGCCATCAAAGTCCCACACCCGACCAAAGGCCCGCACCCGCCCCTTCGACGCGCTGGCGATGGTAATGTCAGGACCCATCCAATACTCCGTATTGGACACCACCACCTCCTGCTCTGGGGTTTTGCCGCCAATCGGCGCCACTTCGCCAATGATCTTTTTGCCCACGGTGAGACGGCGATTGCTGCCGCTTGTCGCGTAAGAAATCGGCTGGCGCTCGGCACCCAGGAAATTACTCACCAGCAAGCGAAACAGACCCGTCGTGCCGCGCGCCTGTCCCGAAAAAATCTTCTCCAGCGCTGCGTAGGCCGCGTCGTTAGCGCGATCATCGATGAACAGACCCGCGGTCCAATTGCCGCGCGCCATCTTGCCTGGAATGTCCATAATCATGGCGATGTTCAAACCGCCAAGGGCAAGACCGTCAAAGTCGCCTTCGTCGATACGCACGCCGAGCCAAGCCTGGCAGTACCCTTCTGTTGGCGGATGATCGCCGAGGGAGACGACGCAGGGGCAAAACACCGTGCAATTGCAGTTGAGGATCAGTTCGCCCTTAAGATGCCAAGCCATAGAGACTCCTTCCAAGATGTACCCAATCGGCCAAAAAGACCGTAGCATAGGCGACGGCCAAAGCCAACAAAACACTTCCGATTAGCGGGCGCACAGGCACGCCGATGGCGGGGAGTTTTTCCAGGATCATGAGGGCGGTTGCCAGCCCCATCCAAAGCAAATTCATGACCCCGCCGACGAAGCCCAGCGCCATGAGCGCCCAACAGCACCCAACGCAAATCAAACCATGGCGAAGGCCCATTCCCGCCGCACCAACCCCCCCCGCCCGCCAGTGCGCAACAAAAAAGAGCAACGGTGCTTGGCAAAACCGAAGGCAGGCCTGCTTTAGGGCGCTGAACTGATACAAGCCCGCGAGCAACAGCAAGAAGACCGTGGCACCAGGGTAGAGTAGGATGCCGCCTGCATCTAGCAGGCCCAGTGCCGCAAGCGCCATCTGCCCAGCGCCAGCGATCAGGGAAAAGCCGACCCAAACAAGGACGTAGCCCAAAACAAAGGCGGCTGGGAAGATCCAAGGCTGAGGTTCGCGCGCGACCAGATCATTCAGGGTTCTTACCATTGGCACCAAGGTTGGCAGCATCATGGCCAAAACCATGAGCATCCACATGCCCAGGATTTGGACGGGCGAAAACCCGTTATGGAGTCCCGCCGCGAAACCCGGATGGAAGGCCCCTAAACCAGCGCTTGGAGTGCCTTGGCTTTGGTAAAACAAAACGCCCCAAGCGAGCAATACGAGGGAGAAAAAACCACCCCAGAACGCCCGCGTGACCCAGCGCCGCCCGACAGTCAACGAACTTGAACCGACGTCCACCAACCTCCCTGACCCCCGCAAGGCTAGGGTCTAAGTTTGCTGCGTCAAATATTGCCACGACGCAGGCTCAAAGCCATATCCATCGCCTGACTTCACAATGTGACCGACACCAGGAAACGGCATATGGGTTCCCGCAATCATGAGCCGATCCGTCGCGACCATGTCCAAAACCCGCGCGCGGGTTGCAACTGCCGCCGCGCCGTCGATGTCAAAGGCGATACTGGCGCTAGGATTGGGCAACTGCACGGGCGCAGCATGGACAATATCGCCCCAAATCATCAGCGTTTCGTCGCCTGAGCTTAAGACATAGCCCGTATGCCCTGGGGTATGGCCAGGCAGAGGCATGGCGCGAAGGCCTGGGACGATCTCGGTCTCGCTATCAAATTGACGCACCCGATCCCCGTAGGTCGTGACGGCGGCAGTCGCCATGTCAAAGAACACCTGCACGTCATCGGGAACTTGCGCTTTGATGGCCGCATCGGTCCAAAACCCGAGGTCAGCGCCGTGAACCACCATTTCCGCATTTGCGAAACGCGGCACGCCGTCCTTGACCGCCCCGCCAACATGGTCGGGATGAAGATGCGTCATGATGAGGGTTTTAATCTGATCTGAGCCATAACCTGCCGCCGAAAGATGCGTTTCGATCTGCCCAACGGTCGGGGCCATAGGCCCGCCGCCCGCATCGATCAGATGAACGTCCTTACCATCGTCTAGGACAAAGACATTGACGGCGGCCTGATAGGCACCAGGCCTTAGGAACGCTTGTTCAAGCGCGGCGTCGAAATTGCCCTGGTCAACGGTGGGGAAAAGGTCCGCGACCAAATCCAAATAGCCGTCAGATATGGTGGTAACGCTAAAGTCCCCAACGCGGAATCTCTGTACCGCACTGACTTGCGCGAGGCCCGCCGCACCCGCCGCGTGGGGTAGTAAGGTCGCCGACAATCCCAGCGCGCCCGAGGTTGAAATAAAACTTCTTCTGTTCATGGCATGTCTCCCAAAGCTAAGGCACGCCTGTGACATCCTTTGCCTGACGTGCAAACGTCAAGAGCCTTACACCAATTCCTGAAAGATGGAGCCCCTTTCATGACGATTGCCGTAAATTAACCCGTTGCTGATCAGCCAAGTCTCCGACTCCGCTTCTTTGGCGTCCGCCGTCATGGTTCGCGCGTGGAAGCCTGCGCAGGGACGACGGTGCCTAAACAGGCCCCGAAACCAACACGAAAATCGGGGCCCCTCGCCGCGCCCTGCAAGGTGACTTGGTCGCCGTCCTCTAGGAATGTGCGCGTGGCCTGGCCAAGGTTCAGCGGTTGCTGCCCGCCCCAACTCAATTCCAGCATGCTGCCCCATTCGGGACGTGTGGGACCCGAGATCGTGCCAGAACCGAGCAGATCGCCGACCCGCATGGGGCAACCGCTCGCGCTATGGTGGGCAAGTTGCTGCGCGGATGAATAGTAAAGATGCCGAGCGTTGGTCTCGCAAATGCGGTGCGCGCTGGTCGTGCCCGCGAGCCGCAGATCCACGCTAAGGTCCATATCGTAGAGCATGGGTCCAGGTTCTTCCAGGTACGTCAACAAGGCGTGCTCGCGCGCAGGCGCGGCTACCCGAAATGGCTCCAGAGCCGCCGCTGTCACGATCCAGGGGCTGAGGCTCGTGGCCGTTGCCTTGGCCTGAAACGGTCCCAAAGGCTGATACTCCCAGGCCTGAATGTCGCGCGCCGACCAGTCGTTGAGCAGCACATAACCAAAAATATGCTGATCCGCTTGCGCCACTGACAGCGGCCCGCGCGAGGGCGTGCCAACGATGGCCCCCAGTTCCAATTCAAAATCAAACCGCGCCGAGGGCGCAAAATGTGGGGCAGATTGGGTCGGCGGTTTCAACTGGCCGTGCGGGCGAACGACGTCCGTGCCCGACACATAGACCGACGAGGCCCGCCCGTTGTACCCGATCGGCATATGGAGCCAGTTGGGCGGCAAAGCCTGATCCGCGCCGCGAAACATGGTGCCGACGTTTTCGGCATGATGGCGGCTCGCGTAAAAGTCGGTGTATTCGCTCACCGCGAAGGGCAGATGCAACCGCACCGCTTGGGCCGCAACGAGGGCGGAGGCCAGCGCCTCGCGACGGTCGTTTTCAACTGAGAGGGCCTGGGTCAGGTCAGCGCGCAGTTGTTTCCACACCAGAGGGCCTGCAGCCATGAGAGGGTTCCAAGTTCCCGATTGCAACAAAGGCGCGCCCAGCGTCAGCGCCCCCTGCCGCTCCAGGTGGGTAAGGTCCAACACTTGATCGCCGATAGCGACGCCGCACCGTCTTTGGGTTTCCCCGTCCAGGGAAAACACGCCGTAGGGCAAGTTGTTGAGGGGAAAATCTGTTTGAGCGCTATTGGCGCTCTCGACCCACGACTGCAAGCGTGCGGTCACGGCTTTGTGCCCCCATCGCGAGGCCCCGTAAATCGCTTCTCCAAGTCCGCCCAGCACTGGCTGTAGGTCTTTTGCAGCGGCGCGTGTTTGGCGGCAAATTCGGTCAAGTGTTGGGGAAAGCGCGTTTCAAACATGAAAGACATGGTGTCGGCCAAAAATGCAGGATGCAGGGGCTCGGCGCTCGCTTTCTCAAAGGCCGCGCGATCGGGGCCGTGCGGCAGCATCATGTTGTGCAAGGACAGGCCGCCTGGCACAAAACCTTCGGGTTTGGCATCGTAGATGCCGTGGATATTGCCCATGAGTTCGGACATGATATTCTTGTGGTACCAAGGCGGGCGAAACGTATCTTCGGCCACCATCCAGCGATCGCGAAACAGCACAAAGTCGATATTGGCCGTTCCCGCCACCCCCGACGGCGCGGTGAGAACGGTGAAAATCGACGGATCAGGATGGTCGAACAAGAGGGCGCCGACGGGGCTAAAGGTCCGCAAATCGTACTTGCACGGGGCATAGTTGCCGTGCCAGGCCACGACGTCGAGGGGGGAATGGCCAATCCAAGATTGATGGAACTGGCCGCACCATTTGATGGTGACCGAAGAGGATTGTTCGCGATCCTCAAAGGCGGCAACAGGCGTCTTGAAATCGCGCGGATTGGCGAGGCAATTGGCCCCTATGGGCCCCCGATTGGGCAAATCGAAAGTCTGACCGTAGTTTTCGCAGACAAAGCCGCGCGCAGGCCCGTCCACGACCTCAACCCGATACACGAGCCCGCGCGGGATCAGGGCGACTTCTTGAGGCTCGAGGTCGAGGATCCCCAACTCAGTCAAAAACCGCAGCCGTCCTTCCTGAGGGACGACCAGCAATTCGCTGTCCGCAGAATAGAAATAGTCGTCGATCATGGACGCCGAGGCCACATACACATGCGCGGCCATGCCGATCTGGGTATTGACATCCCCCGCCGTCGTCATGGTGCGCAATCCCGTGATGAAGGTCTGATCCTCACTGCCATAGGGAACTGGGTCCCAGCGATACTGGCCCAGCGATGTCAAATCGTCCAGGATGTGGGGCGCCGTCTTCCAGCCTGGCATGTCAAGGCGCCGCATCTCCCCGACATGCCGCACCGAGGGGCGCAGGCGGTAGCACCAGGTGCGTTCATTGTGGCCACGCGGGGCGGTGAACGCGGTGCCCGAGAGCTGTTCGGCGTAAAGCCCATAGGCGGGTCGTTGCGGGCTATTGCGCCCTTGCGGCAGCGCCCCTGGCAACGCCTCGGTTTCAAAGTCATTGCCGAATCCAGGCTGATACCCTGCCCCCTGCGTGTCGAGGGACGGGGCCTGGCGCATAGGCCGCGAGGCTGGTTCAGGGTGCGTCACCAAGGCCGCTCCAACCACTTCTGCACTTGCCAACGCGTATCGCACCCCCAAAAATGCTCTGAAGTCTCGCCCGAGTTGACGAAAAAGTGCGGAGACCCCCAGCACCCCCGCGCCATGGCGTGTGCGGTCACATCGCGCAGCTTGTCCTTAATGGTCTGATCTTGGAGGGCATGGGCAAGGTCCGCGACTCCAGAGAGATTGGCAAGAACCGACGGGTCTCGCAAATCGATGCCACCGCCGCTCCAGGCGGCGACCATGGCCTTGGCCGCGAACGCCTTGGCAACAGCATGCCCCTGGCTTTGTTCCAGCGCATAGAAGGCACGGCACACCGCAACGGAACTGAACGGAAAGTAGTCTGGAATCGAAAAGGCCACATCGTAAAGCCGTGCAGTGCGCTGAATATCGCGCAAGGCATAGTCCCGCTTGTACGGAATCTCGATCAAGGCAGGCAGGCCCGTTTCCTTCATGGCGACGCCCATTAAGTAGGGAACCCAGCGCGTTTCCACGCCTAAGTCATCGACAAACAAGCTGGCGAAGTAGGCGTAGGGGGAGGAAAAGTCGAAATAGAAGTCGATCGTTTGTTGCATAGGGCCATTCTATACGCGAGTTCCTCAAGATGTCAGGTCTTTTGCGCCATGTGCCTAAAGAAACAGGAGACCCGCCAACCCCAGGAAGGCAAAAAAGCCGACCACATCGGTAATGGTGGTCAAAAAAACTGTACTGGCATTAGCAGGGTCAATCCCTTGGCGCTCAAGGGCTATGGGAATCAGGGTCCCCGACAAGGGCGCGACGATCAAGTTCAACACCATCGCAAGGGCGATTGTGAGGGCGAGCGCAGGTTCACCGTAAATCGCCATGACCGCCGCCGCGGTAAGGACGGCGAAGGCCAAGCCATTCATCAGGCCGACCAGCAGTTCTTTGCGCACAAAGACGCCAGCGTTTTGCAGGGAAAGTTCCTTGGTCGCCAGGCCGCGGACCGCCACCGCCAGAGTCTGCGTGCCCGAGTTTCCGCCCATGGACGCGACGATGGGCAACAACACCGCCAAGGTGCCGTAGGCCTCGATCAAGTCCGAAAATTGTGCGATCACGGCGGCGGCGATGACCACCGTGATCAAGTTGACGAACAGCCAAACAAAGCGCGAGCGCGAGGTGCGCCACCAGCTTTCTTGAACGTCGAGCTCGCCGCCGCGAAGGCCGACCAGCTTTAGGAGGTCGTCCTCCGCCTCTTCCTCTATGACCTCAATCACATCATCGACGCGCACGACGCCGAGGATCTGACCCGTCCCTTCCATGACCACAGGGGCCTCGACCAGGCCGTACTGACGAAACTTGAAGGCCAAGTCCTCTTGATCGAAGGTAGGCACGAAAGAGCGCAATTCCGCAAGGGCCAAGGCCTCTAGCCTTGCTGCGCGCGGTTCGCGCATGATACGGCTCAGCGTCACCGCCGCGACGGGGCGATGGCCAGGGTCGACCAAATAGACCAGATAGAAATCCTTGGGCAGTTCCTCACTGTCCTCGGCGCGCAAAAAATCGATGGCTTGGCCCACGGTCCAACCCTGGGGGACCACCACAAAATCTCGGGTCATCAGGCGACCCGCCGAGTATTCGGGGTAGGCCAAGGTCTGATCTAGGGCGGCGCGGTCCCCCGCTTCCATCCCCTCTAGGTACTTGCTGCGGTCCGCCGCGCTCAACTCTTCGGCGATTTCGGCGGCTTCCCCGACCTCGAGCGCTTGCAACGCCGTCTGAACCACCTGATCGGGCAACCAGTCCACAACCGCCTCGCGCACATCCTCATGCAGTTCGGCCAAGACCTCGGGCACAAACATTTCTCCGACTTGATCGACCAGAGCTCGGCGGTCCTCGCGGTCTAGGTATTCGATCAGGTCGGCAAAGTCGGCGGGGTGCAGGGCGGCGAGGTTGGACCGCAAGTCGGCCAGCAACCCTTCCTGCACCGCCTGACGCACCAAACCAACCAGGCGTTGGGCGGGCGTTTTTTCCCGGATCAACGCCTGGGTGTCCTCCACGCCTGTGTCGGACTCCAGGACCTTGGTATTCGCTGGATCCATAATCGTTCCCTCCTAAACCAACGGCCCTAAAAACTGTCGTTTTTAAGGCCGTTTTATGTCTCGCGGCAGAAACGCGTCGCGTTTCGCCTCCGACGGGGCCTTCGCTTATACCCCGAGGCGCGTGTCCGCTATTCTCGGGGCCGCTACGGGGGCCGCAGTCGCGGCCCTTATACCAGCGAACAAAAGAGCCCTTCTCAATCGCCGCTGGTATTCGGCCTGACCTAAACTCTCGGCCGCGCATCCGCAACAAATTGGTGGCGTCTTGCTATCCGTTCGGGCGACGCTAGTTAGGGCCCATGCCACGCTTGCCCGCTGACCATCCCCCTGTCAAAGCGCCCAAGACGGGGGTCTTGCTGCTCAATCTTGGCACCCCCGACGGCACGGGATTTGCGGCCATGTGGCGCTATCTTCGGGAATTTTTGTCCGATCGGCGCGTGATCGACCTGCCGCGCGCCCTGTGGCTGCCCATCCTCTACGGTCCGATCCTGACCTTTCGTCCACGCAAGTCAGGCCGTGCCTACGCCGAGATTTGGGATCGCCAGCGCGGCGACAGTCCCTTGCGCCTGATTAGCCTCGATCAAGCCGAGGCCTTGCGCATGCGCCTGCCCGAGGTCGAAGTCGCCGTCGGGATGCGCTACGGCAACCCCTCGACCCGCAGCGCGGTGCAGCACTTGGTTGCGGCGGGGTGCCAACAAATTTTGTGCGCCGCCCTCTACCCGCAATACGCGGCCTCAACGACCGCCACCGCCTACGACCAAGTATTCCGCTGCCTCATGGCCTTGCGCTGGCAGCCTGCCGTGCGCACTCTGCCCGCCTATCACGACGATCCCGCCTATATCGACGCTCTCGCAAGCGACACCTTGCGGCAACTTGAGGGCTTGGACTTTGACCCCGAACGCCTCATCACCTCCTACCACGGCGTGCCCAAATCCTACCTGATCAAAGGCGACCCCTACCATTGCCTGTGCCATAAGACGACCCGTTTGCTGGCCGAGCGATTGCCCAAAGACGCGCCGCCGCTTGAGGTGACGTTTCAATCGCGCTTCGGCCCCGCCGAATGGCTCCAGCCCTATACCGACAAAACCCTTGCGGCGCATGCCAAGGCGGGGATGCGAAGGGTCGCCGTCACCATGCCCGGGTTTTCGGTCGATTGTTTGGAAACGCTGGAGGAGGTGGGGATTGGCCTCGCCGAAGAATGGCACGCCAACGGCGGCACGCATTTTGCCGCCCTGTCCTGCCTCAACGCCAGCGATGCCGCCATCGACCTGATTGAAACTTTGGTTCGTCGCAACCTCGCTGGGTGGCTATAATACCAGCGGCGACCCAGAATGACTCCTATGTCGCTGATATAAGGGCCGCGACTGCGGCCCCCGCAGCGGCCCCGAGACAAGCTAAGAAAGCGCCTCGGGGTATAAGCGAAGGCCCCGTCCTGCGGTCGGGCTGAGTAAGCGGAGCGAGCGAGTAGAGACCGCAACCCAAAAAAGCCGAAACGCGAAGCGTTTCTGCCGTGAGACACAAAACGGCCAAAAAAAGTGTCAACTTTTTTGGCCGTTTGTATAAGCAAGATATGAAGTTTAGACGCAATACCCTCGCCGCCATTGGTCAAACGCCCCTGATCAAGTTGGAAGGCCCCAGCGCGCAAACGGGCTGCACCATCCTTGGCAAGGCCGAAATGATGAACCCTGGCGGCAGCGTGAAGGACCGCGCCGCCCTGGCGATCGTCGAGGGTGCGGAGGCGCGCGGGGACTTGCGACCTGGTGCGACCCTCGTCGAGGGCACGGCGGGAAACACGGGCATCGCCCTGGCCATGGTGGCCTGTGCCCGTGGCTATAAGTGCAAAATTGTGATCCCCGAGACCCAAAGCGCGGAAAAAAAGAACGCGGTTCGCCTCTACGGCGGCGAATTGATCGAAGTTCCCGCCGTCCCGTTCAAAGACCCTGGCAACTATGTCCATGCCAGTCGGCGCTTGGCCGAGGACATGAATGCAGCCGCCCCTGGCACGGCGTTTTGGGCCAATCAATTCGACAATCGGGATAATCGCGACGCGCACTACAGCACGACGGGCCCCGAAATCTGGGCGGCGACCGAGGGACGCGTCGATGGGTTTATCTGCGCTGTCGGCTCAGGGGGAACCCTCGCAGGCGCGGGCAGTTTTTTGCAAGAACGCGGGGTCCGCGTCGGCCTCGTCGATCCCGACGGGGCGGCCCTCTATGGGTACTATAGCGAAGGTACGCTCAAGACCAACGGCAAGTCCTCGATCACCGAAGGCATCGGCCAGGGGCGCATCACCGCGAATCTGGAGGGGTTTCGCCCCGACCTCGCCTTCAATTTGCCCGACACAACCATGATGCAGGTCTTGATCGACCTGCTGACGCAGGAGGGGCTTTGCCTGGGCGGGTCGGGCGCGCTCAACGTGGCGGGCGCAATCGCCGTGGCGCGCGCCCTGGGGCCTGGCCACACAATTGTGACCATCCTCTGCGACCACGGCGCGCGCTACGCGTCCAAACTTTTCAATAGGGCCTTCCTCGAAAGCAAAGGGCTGCCGATCCCGCCATGGCTATAGAATTTCTGACCCCCCCTGACCTCGCCGCCCTCGACGCCTGCTTGATTCTTGATGCGTCCTACTACCTGGACGGCGGCACGGCGAAGGCACGCCGACAGTTCGCGCACGGGGCCATTCCAGGGGCCAAATTCTGGGACATCAACGCCTGCGCCGATCCGCATTCAACCCTGCCGCACATGTTCGCGCCAGATCACGTTTTCGCGCACTTTTGGGCGGGTACGGGGTGGGAACGCGGCCAACCGATTTGCGTTTACGATCAACTCGGTCTCTTTTCCGCGCCGCGCCTAGCCTGGGAGCTGAGTAAGCGCGGCGTTGAAGACCCGATCTACTTGCTCGCAGGGGGGTTGCCTGCCTGGGAAGCGGCGGGATTGGCGACCGTACCTGGGACCCAGGTCGTCGCGCCTGCCCCACCCAAGACGGCGACCCCCTTGCCCAAACCCCTCCGCGACGTTTGCCCCATGTCCTCAATCGTTGAACATCTGTCCCTCGACCCCAACCTCCAAATCGTTGACGCCCGACCGCCAGGCCGTTTTCAGGGTATGGACCCCGAACCTCGGCCAGGGCTGCGCGGCGGCCACATCCCTGGATCGCTCAACTTACCGTACAATGCGGTCGTGGAGGAAGGTCGATTCAGCCAAACCTTTGACCTAGGCGGCGTTGATCTGCGTCGCCCCCTCATCACCACTTGTGGTTCTGGCATTACCGCCGCGGGCTTGGCCCTTGCCCTCGAACGTCGCGGCGCGGCAAGCGTGCGCGTCTTCGACGGGTCCTGGGCCCAATGGGGCGACCCCGCCGCCATGACACCCATAGCAACAGGGCCAGCGCCAGTTTTGGCTATTTGACACAAAAAATTTCAAATGGGGCTTTTGAAACACCAATTCCGATGGTAAGGAAGGATGTCTTTCCGTTCCGTTTCTTGTCATACGGGACGCTCAGGTGGCTTCTTAGTATCCATTCAGGCCACTTGGAGGAAAGACGGGGTGATCAAACTCACGAACGGTGCCTGCAACGCAGCGCCTAGACACACTTGATCCAGCCCCGCCGTCGATTTTGGGGTGGCCACCCCAAAATCGACGCTTCAACCTCACCGCACATGATCACGCACGGGGTAAGAAAAGGCTCGTATCCCCTTATACCAGCGGGCAAAAAAGTTGACACTTTTTTGCCCGTTTTATGTCTCACGGCAGAAACGCTTCGCGTTTCGCCTCCGACGGGGCCTTCGCTTTACCCCGAGG
Source organism: Alphaproteobacteria bacterium (assembly GCA_965229645.1). Lineage (GTDB taxonomy): Bacteria > Pseudomonadota > Alphaproteobacteria > UBA7985 > UBA7985 > CAXQZM01. The sequence continues at coordinate 545,666 of OZ245893.1, read as the reverse complement.
CGCTTTCGCGCTATTCTCGGGGCCGCTACGGGGGCCGCAGTCGCGGCCCTTATACCAGCGAACATAAGAGTCATTTTCAGTCGCCGCTGGTATTAAACAAGACACAAAAACGGCCAAAAAAGGGTCAACTTTTTTGGCCGTTGCTATAAGTCGCGCCCATGTCAAGACGATCTACTGGCGGCCGTGCGGGCCGTGTCGCGGCGCGACGGGCCGTTGAGCAGGACATAAATCCCGTTCCCCCAGGGCAAGTGGGCGGGCAGTATCGGCCCCTGAGCGACGAAGAGGTCGTGCGCATCATCGACGAAGCCTACCGCGTGCTAGCAGAGATCGGCATGGGCCAGGTGCCCGCACGCCTACAAGACCAAGCCCTCAGGCACGGCGCGTTCCTGAAGGCTGGGCGGCTGTGCTTTCCCCGAGCCATGCTGGAAGCCCTCGTCGCGGGCACACCCAGCACCTATACCTTCCACGGACGCAATCCCAAGTTTGATATTCAGGTCGGCACGGGCACCTATTACTGCACGGGCGGGGCGGGCGTGCAAACCCTGGATATGGACACAGGACTCTATCGTGCCTCGACCTTGCAAGACCTCTACGACTTCACCCGCCTCGCAGACAAGATGGACCAGATCAGCGTCTTTACCCGCATCTGCGTCGCGACGGACTTGCCCGACAATTACGACCTCGACATCAATACGGCCTACGCCCTGCTCGCGGGCACCGAAAAGCCCGTCGGCACCTCCTTCTTTCTCGGGTCGTATGTTCAACCTGTGGTGGACATGTTTGATCTCGTGTTGGGAGGCCCTGGGCGGTTTCGCGAACGGCCATTTTGCAATGTCCACATCTCCCCGATCATCTCGCCGCTGAAGTACGGCGAAGACGCCTTTGACGTCGCGCTCGCGGCGATTGAGGTGGGAATGCCGATCAACGCCATTATCGCCGCGCAGTCGGGCGCGACGGCGCCCGCCACCGTCGCCGGCATGGTGGTGGCGGGGACAGCGGAAACTCTAGCAGCGCTCGCCATGGTCCAACTGTTCGCCCCTGGGCACCCGATGATCTTTTCCAACTGGCCCTTTGTGATCGACCTGCGTTCTGGCGCCTTTTGCGGGTCGGGCGGCGAAATTGCCCTCATGAACGCCGCCTCCGCGCAAGTGTCCAACGCCCTTGGCCTGCCCTCGGGCGTTGCGGCGAGCATGGCCGACGCCAAAGCAGTCGATGCGCAAATGGGCGCAGAGAAAGCCCTGACCTCCGCCCTCACGGGCTTGGCGGGGGCCAATATGATTTATGAGAGCGCGGGCATGATGGCGAGCCTACTCGGGGTCTCGTTTGAGGCCATGGTCCTCGACAATGAGATGCTGGCCCATGCCACCCGCGCCATTCGCGGCGTGGAAGTGCGCGAAGAAACGCTGGCGTTTGAGGCGATCAAGGCGGCGGTATTTGGCGAAGGTCACTTCTTGGGCGGGGCGCATACCATGGCGGCCATGGAACGCGACTACTACTACCCCAGCCTCGCCGACCGCTCGGCCCCCAATCTATGGAATGAGATGGGCGCGCCCGACGCCTGGGGCATCGCCAAGGCGCGCGTGCGCGACATCTTCGCAAACCATCGCCCCACCTACATCGATCCCGCGCGCGACCAGCAGATCCGCGCCAAATTTCCGATCAAGTTAGCAAGGCCTTGAACAGGTTTTGGGTATAGGGGTGGTTAGGGTTTGCGAATAGATCCGCACTTGGGCCCTGTTCCATCACCCGCCCCTGCGCCATCACGATCAGATGATGCGCGAGGGATCGAACCACCGCCAGGTCGTGACTGATGAACAGGTAGGCCAGACCTTTTGACGTTTGCAAGGTACGCAGCAGCGTCAAGAACTCGGCGCGGACCGCGCGGTCGAGGGCTGACGTCGGCTCGTCCAAAATCACGACTTTCGGGGCCAGGATCAAGGCCCGCGCCAAAGCGAGGCGCTGGCGCTGACCGCCCGAAAACTCATGCGGGTATCGGTACTTGTCGCGGGGATCCAGCTGCACCTGTTCCAGCATGTCTTCGACGCGGGCATCGCGATCCGCCGCCGACAAATCGGGCTGATGCACTTCCAACCCTTCGGCAACGATTTCGGCGGCGCTTAGGCGCGGGGACAGACTGGAAAAGGGATCTTGAAATACAATTTGCACATCGGCGCGGCGCGCGCGCAACTCGCGATCCTTCAGTGTTTCCAAGACCTGCCCCGCCAAACGCGTTTGCCCGCCGTGGGGCAGGAGTTGCAGAACCGCCAGCGCAAGCGATGACTTGCCCGACCCCGACTCCCCGACCAATCCCAAAGTTTCCCCTGGGGCGAGGTCAAAGCTGATCGGCTTCACCGCCTCCACGTCCCCATGACCGCGCGTACCAGGATAGGAAACCTGCAGGTCCTGCACCGACAAGACGGGGGGGGCGGGCGACGTCGATCGAGGGGGCGGATCCCCTGGTTCGGCAGACAAGAGCGCGCGCGTATAGTCGGCGACAGGTGCCGATAGGACTTGGGTCACGGGACCTGCTTCGACCCCCTGCCCGTCGCGCAGCACCACCGCATCCCCGCCCATATAGCGCACGACCCCAAAGTCGTGGGTCACCAGCAAAATGGCCAAATTGCGCGCGTCCTGCAAGCGCTTGAGCAGATCCAAAACCTGCTCTTGCGTCGTTAAATCCAGCGCCGTCGTCGGCTCATCGGCGATCAGGAGCGCGGGATTATTGGCAAGCGCCATGGCGATCATAACCCGCTGCCGCTGCCCGCCTGATAGCAGGTGGGGAAACGAATCGGGGATACGCGGGTCCTCCAAACCGACCTGCGCCAGCAAACCCCGCACCTTGTCGATGCGCGCGCGGCGGCGCAGGTGCGGCTGATGCACCTTGAGCGCCTCCAGAATTTGCTTGCCCGCCCGCTGCAAGGGGTTCAGCGAGGTCATGGGTTCTTGAAAGATCACCCCAATCGACGCGCCGCGTACTCGACGTAGCTGCTGGTTCGTAAGGGTTGTCAGCTCTTGACCGTCGAGCTTGATGGAACTTTCGGCGCTGAGAACCGCGGGCGGCGACGGCAGCAACTGCGGGATCGACAAGGCCGCCGTTGATTTGCCCGATCCCGATTCCCCGATCAAGCACAAGGTGCGCCCCGACGCGACCTCAAAACTCACGTCCCGAACCGCCGGCACCACCTGCGTTGGGGTCTTGTAGTCGATCGAAAGGTTGCGAACCCGAAGCAGGCTCATAATCAGGCCGCCGCCTTGACCTGGGTCTTGATCTGGAAGATCGCACGCGGATCGAGGGCTTGGCGCACCCCGTCGCCGACGAAGACGATCAGCAAAGTCAGGAGCGACAAGGGCGCGACAATGCCCACGACCTGCCACCAATTGTAGTAGTATCGGCTGGCCTGCGCGCCCATCTCCCCCAAGGACGGCCAGGTTTTGGGCAACCCAAAGCCCAAGTAGTCGAGCGACGTTAAAATCGTCACCGAGCCTGCGAACACAAACGGCAAGGAAGAAATAGGGCCAATGAAGGCGTTGGGCAAAATGTGGCGGCGCATAATCTTGCCGTCACGGACCCCCAAAGCCCGCGCGGCGCGCACATAGTCAAAATTGCGCGCGCGCAAAAACTCCACACGCGTAACGCCGACAAACCCCGTCCAGCCGAAAAACACCAAAATCCCTAGCATGAGCCCGAAGGAAGACCCGTAAATGATTACCAAGGCGATAATAATATAGAGCGCGGGCAAGCCGCCATAGACCTCGAGCACGCGCTGAAAGGTGAGATCGACCCACCCGCCGTAGTACCCCTGCACCGCCCCCGCCGTGATGCCGATGATCGAGGTTAGCGTGACGAAGCACGCGCCAAACAAGAAGGACACCCCCAGCCCCCAGAGAAACCGTGCTATCACGTCGCGGCCCGTATCATCGGTGCCGAGCCAATGACTGGCGTCGGGCGGGCTCGGCACACGTCCCAGCGACTTGTCAATCGTATCGAAGCGATAGGGGATCGGCGGCCAGAGCGCCAGCGCCTCTTCGGTCTTGAGCTTAGATTGGAAACTGGATGACTTGTAGTCGAGCCCTGGCAGCAAGAACCCAAAATCCTGGCCGCTATAGTCGTTTAGCAAAGGAAAATAGGATTGACCGCCCATGCGAATGAAGAGCGGCTTGTCGTTGGCGATTAGCGGCGCGCACAGGGAAACCAGCACAAGGCCGAGCAAAGCATAGAGCGACACGTAGGCGCGGCGATTGTCGCGAAACACCCGCCAACGCCGCTGGGCGATGGGCGATGTCCACAGCCCCCTCATGCGCGCGCCCCTGCCCTGCCAAAGCTGATGCGTCGGTCGACGGCCACCAACATAAGGTCCCCGACGATGGACAGCAGCAAGCCCAAGAGCGAGAAGACCCATGTGGTGGCTAGGAAGGTCTTAAAGTCCCGATCCGACAAGGCGTCGAGGCCGAGCAGCGCCAGCCCCTCGATGTTGAAGATCCGCTCCACAATGATCGACCCCGTGAACAGAAGACCGATCAGGGTCGCGGGAATGCTCGGGATGATCAAAATGCCGCCGTTGCGGAAGACGTGCCGCCAAAAGATCTGGTTTTCTGACAGGCCCTTGGCCCGCGCCGTCATAACGTAGGTCTGGCTGAGTTGGTCCGCGTAGGCGTTGCGCAGAAAATTGGTGCCCGCAGCGTAGGAGCCCACGAGCAGGACGATGGCGGGGGCCGCGAGATGCCAGAGGTAGTCCTTGATCTTACCCCACCAACCCAGCTCGGCCCAATTGTCCGAAACAATGCCGCCGCGCGGGATCAGCCCCTCGGGTTGAAAATACGCGCCGCCCGCAGCGAACAGGGTCAAGAGACCGATGGCGAGAACCAAGTTGGGAACCGCGTCGAGGGCAATAAAGCCCGTGGTCGTCCATGCATCGTAGCGCGTATTCTGCCGATAGGCTTTGGTAATGCCGAAGAAAAAGGTGATGAAGGTGCCGATCACAAAGGTCACGACCCCAAGGCCAAATAGGACGGGGATTCGTTCGCCGATCAGGGACATGACGGGCCGCCCGTAGGTCAGCGAGTTGCCAAAGTCGAACCGCACGTAGGCCCAAAGCGTTTGTACGTAGGAACGCCACAGGGGCTGGTCGAGACCGAATTGTCGGCGAATATCATCGACCCGGCGCGCCTCCAGAGAAATCGGCGCCCGATCGTCGCCTGCCCCCGCCCCCTCTTGCGGGCTGGGACTTGTGACGCCTGCGTCACCTTGGGAACCAAACTGAATCGCCCGTTCCGCTAAGGACCCCGCGTCGCTGCCGATCAGTTGACGCGACAGCAACTGATCGACGGGGCCACCTGGCATGAGCATGACCACAACGAAATTGACCGTGAAAATCGCGATCAGGGTGACCGGGACCAGGCCGAGCCGCACCAGGACATAGCGCAGGGTTGAGTTCACGCCCCCCCCGTCCTATTGTTGAAGGCCGCCAGCGGCTTCCAAACGCGCGGGTAAGGTTTCTACGAGGGCCGCATCGGTCCACCACCCCGCGGTGCCTGCGCCCTCAAGCGGCAGGCGGATCCCTAGGTCGGACGGGCGTCCATAGTAGTCCCACCACAGCAAGTGGGTCTCGGACGAATGCCAGAACAAGATGTTGTAGTTTTGATTGCGCATGTGCCGATCAAAAACACGCCCGATGGCCTCAATTTCCTCAAGATCTTCGGAGGCCTTGGCCCGCACGTACAAGGCATCGATCAAAGGATCGGATAGACCCGCGAACCCATAGGAGCCTTCGATGTTGGAAAATTCGGTGGAGAAGTAAGCCTCCATGTCGGACCCAGGCGTTTGTGAGCCTTGGTAGGCGAAGGACACCATCTCAAAGTCGCGGTTCCGTACCTTCTCAAACCAAACCCCGCGATCAACCACCTGCAAGTCAAGTCGAACCCCGAGCAAGGCCAGGGAGTCCGCGTAGGCTTGCCAAATCCGCTCGAACGCTGGCAGATCGTACAAAACCTCGATCACAAAGGGCGCGCCGCTCGGGTCCAGCATGGTATCGCCGTCGATGCTATAGCCTGCCTCGAGCAGCAGGGCGAAGGCCTGCTCCAGCTGCGCTTGGTTGTCGCCGCCGCCGTTGGTGACAGGATTGCTATAGACCCCCGCCAGATTGACGGCCAGGGCGTCGGTACTCTGCAAATCTGCCAACTCGTTTAAGATGTCCAACTCCCGCCCCCACGGCGCGTCAACCGCTGTAAGGGGTGGGTAATTGATGTAGTAGGAGTTGTTGCGTCGATACTGGCCGTAGAAAAACTGTTCGTTCATGGTTTCGAAATCAAAGGCCAGCGCGAGCGCCCGCCGCACCCGTGGGTCGGCAAATTTGGGGTTGCGCAAATTGAAGAACGCCATTTGCGCGCCGAGCAAACCGTTGGTGGCGATGGCTTCCTTGTTCATCACGCCCGCGTCGATCAAGGGGGTCTGCCGTTCGTAGGCGTTGACCCACCGCTCCATAGTGGTTTCCTGAAAACGGTCGGTATCGCGCGCCAAAAAGGCAATGCGCCGCGCCTCTGGATCGCGGATGGTCTCATAGGAAATCGTGTCCTTAAAGGCCGCGCCCGCGTTGGCGGGATGGTCCATGCCCCAATAGGTCTCGACGAACTCGTAAGTCAGGGATTCGCCCAATTCAAAGTCCGCGACACGGTAGGGTCCCGAACCCAAGGGCGGTTCTAGCAAGACCTCCGAGAAGGATCGGTCCTGCCAGTAGTGCTGTGGAATTATGGCGATGGAGGAGCTGAGGCGGAACGGAAACTCTCGCTGCGCCGCCCCTTCTGGCCTTAAGCGCACAAAAAATCGTTCGTCCGACAAGGCCTCCCAGCTTTCGATATGGGCGAAGAACGACTCCTTGAGACCCTCAAACCCTTCGTCGAAGAATTTCTGGTAGGAGAAGACCACGTCGCTCGCCTTGACGGGTTCGCCATCCCACCAGCGGGCATCATCGCGAATCTTGAACAAAATCCAGGAACGATCTTCGGCAATTTGATAGTAGTCGGCCAAATAGACGTAAGCAGTGAAGAGCTCATCGCTGTTGGTCACCAGCATCGAGTCGTAGGTATTGGCGCGAATGCCTGGCGCGGGCTGTCCCAAGCCGTTGCCGAATCCCTGAAAGCTCTGCCAAACAACCGAAAACGCCCGCTTCTCTGCGCCATTGTCGGGCGCATCGGGGTTGCGATAGCCCCAGTGACGATAGTCGGGGCCGTAAAGGGGATCCTGACCAAACTCGTTATAGGCATGCAGCTTGGGATAAGCCTCAAAATCTGGCAACTGCGCCCACGCCGCCGCGCCCGTCAAGCCGAGCGCCGCCAGGGTTGTCCATAAAATTCGCATAAAACTCCTTCCCCGACCTTCGCCCCCGCACTTACGCAAGATGAAGACCCGTGATCGTGACACTCGGCTCTAAATAGAGAGACTTTAGGCGAAGGCTAGAGCCCCCAATCCCAGCGCCTTCAATCAAGGTTGCGTGAGGATCCACTGTTTTTGCTTAAGCCTCGTCTCCAACGCTGCCCTGGGGCACCGCGGACGTATGGAGCCATGATCGCTAGACGCAAAAAAAAAGAGCGCCCAAAGGCGCTCTCCTTAAAAATAGAGGATAAGTCCAAACCAAGGCACCTCATTGCCTATGGTCGCAAACTAGCCCAAAAATGCACAACGGAATCGACCTACTGCCGCTGCCCGAACGCGCGGGAAAAACAAGCCTACTTAGGCAGAGACTCGTTGCGAGAAATCGTCAAGCCCGCCCGAGATCGGCGAATTGTATAGCCGTAACGTCCCAAATTCAGGGAGTCCACAACGGGCGTTACAGCGTCAAGCAGGGCCGCAGCCGTTGCATCGGGTTTTTGTTCTGGTGTTGAGTTTTGCTTCTTTTGCCACTCGACAAAAGCCTTGTCGGCAATTTCGTCGCCCAAAGACTTGCGCAAAGCCACTAATTTGCGCATGTGGCCCTTTGATAAGTTTGCTTCGTCAATCATAAGATATATCCACAGGTTAGAAAGGTTGTGCGCCGCACATACAGGAAAGATTCGTAAATGAACAGTCTTTATTTTCAGCAAGCGGGCGCTTTATTTTTGTCGTTTCTGACGATTCTATTGTTGGTGATGACGCTATTGGTGATTGCGCAGTCTGCTTCGTTCTTGTCGCTGACCTTAGAAAGCGGGTTGAGTGCCCTGGTCTTCTTTGAATTTGTCCTGTTTCAAATCCCGATCCAACTGACATCGCTCCTGCCGCTTTGCCTCCTTGCCGCGAGTGCCTCGGTTTTTTCCAGTATCTCCAATGCTGGCGAATATGCGGTTTTGCGCGCTGCAGGCGTCGAACAATCGTCCTTTTTCGCGCCTGCGGTTCTGGTGGGCTTGGTTCTGGCGATCTGCTACACGCCCTTAGCGTTTGAGATTGCCCCCTGGGCCATGCGCAGCCTCAATCAAATTGAACGGGAAAGCCGCGAGCTCGTAGCGCAAAACACCCTGATCAACCCTGGGGAACCAACGCGCGTTGGGTCGGTAGAAATTTTGGTTGACGAGACCAGTGGTTCGGGGTTGTCGGGCATGAAACTGTTTCTGGCCTCCGATCAGGGGCAGGAAGTTTTTGTTTCCGCCGATACGGCAGATTTTATCCACACGTCTGCAGGTGTTTCGCTTGCCATGGTTCAAGGGCAAATTTTCCAGCTGCGCGATCAAAAGCCCCTGAGCATTCAGAAGTTTGATGAGGTCTTAGTGGACCTCAGCCCCCTGATCACGAACGACTCCGCGACGTACAGGGGCACCAAACCAGAGGAACAGAGCCTCCTTGCCCTTTTTGGCGCCCAGGGGATTAGTGCGAAGGCGCGCCGACAAAACTGGGAGGAGATCGCCAGGCGTATGATCCTGCCGTTCTTTATCTTTCTCGTCCCCATGTGGATCTTGTTTTGGCAACTTGAGGCTCGACGCCTGCGCAGTCACGGTCTTTCGATTGCGCTGGTCGGTCCAACCTCCCTCGTTCCAGTCCTGATCCTCGTAGAAACGCCGAGCCTATATGCTGGCTCGGGTTGGGGCGGCATTACCAGTTTCGGCGTCTTCGTACTGCTGTTGAGCTTCGCTGGCCCGCTTGTGTGCCTGGGCCGCCATTTGTACTGGCGACACAGGAGTTCTATTCAACCAAGTGCGCCGACAAAGACCGACCCAACTCAGGGCCTAACAGCATGATTCTTTTACGATATTTAGGCCGCAATATGCTTCGGAACGCGGCCATCATGGCGCTGCTGCTCTGGCTGATCGCGTTTTTGGACCGGATCACTGGCTTGGCGGGCGATTCGACCAAAGCCCATATTGCCGCGCTAAGCAGCCAGGAAAAAATCCTGATTGCGCTCGGTCGGTCCAGCCCTGACCTCCTCGACTTCCTCCCCGTCATCTTCATGCTGGCGTCGGTCGCAACGCTCACGACGCTCGGCCGGCGTGCAGAACTGCACGTTATTCGTGGGGCGGGGGAATCCGCCACCAGCATTCTGTCCAAGCTCGCGTTTGTGACCGTTCTCGCGACGCTCGCAATCACCTTGGTCGTGCGCCCCCTGGCATACGAGGCCCTACAGTGGACCGACCAGAAACTCTCACCCAAGGCGCGTGCCGCCAGCCGCCTGGACGGAAACACCCAGGTAGCCTGGTTCTCCGCCAATGCAGGCCAACACCAGGGCCGCCTCGACGGCTTCAATCTCATAACAAGGGAGGCCGATGCGCTCTATCTGCTCGATACGCTCGCAACCGACCTATCGAGGGCCTACCTAGTTGCGCATCAGGTTCAATTGACCCCCTCTCAATCGTCCAGCGGTCCGATCTTAACCGCCACGATCGCTGGCGCTACCGAACCTCTAGAATTGCATCTGGACCATCCGCCCAAAGTCATGCTGCCTAAGAGTCCCAACTTTGATCTGCCTCTGATCTACTTGTTGGGTTGGATCGACACTCCCGATCGCGCGGCCCTCACGCCCCGACACCTAAGCTACCTGATCCAGCGCGCAGTTGCTGAGCCGATCTTGTCCGCCGTTCTCGTCATACTGGCAGGGTTTTTGTGTGTGGAAGTCGGAACCCGCCAATCGATGGGGCGGCTAATCGCTTCGACGCTGGGGTTCGTGGTCCTCATCTACTCGTTGTACGTCGTCGCCCATGCCTTTGGGATCAACGGCAAGTCCCCGCCCATCCTAGCGGCGTGGGGAACGCCGGCTGCTTTGGCCTGTTTGAGCCTTTTGCTCATCGCCGGGCGCGATCTAATCTGGCACCTCGCCTTAGGTCGACGAAACTAAGAACTCGCCAAGTGCCCTTCTCACTTAGACGACTGCTCGCTACGGCGTGCGTGGCCCTGGTTTTTGTGCAACCAAGCCGCAGTCAATCTTCACCGCCGCAGGTGATCAGCACCATAGCCGAGAACCCTGGCCTGATTCTCGCCGAGCAGATTCGCGGCAGCGTCGAACGGGAACGACTGGACTTTTTGGGCCGTGTCCAAATTCGGTTCGACACCTTTAATTTCTATGCCGATCACGGATTCATTGATCCGAAGACGGCCCAGTTCGAGGGTCGCGTTACCTATCGCGATCAGGATTTTGCAACGCAGGCCGAACGCATGACGCTCGATCGCGAAAGTGAGACCCTATACTCGGTGAACGGCATCGCTACCGATCAGGAACTCTATCTGACTTACGGCACGGCCCAACAAAACACCGCAGGGGATATCCAGCTTGAAAGCCTTACCCTTGCCCCTTGCCCGGATTGCAGCCGAATCGCGCGAAGGCCTTGGGCCATGCACGCCGCCGACATTCAGCTCGATCCCAACACGCATCAGGCCAAGGTCAAAAATTTGCAACTCGATGTCCTTGGGGTGCCGATCCTATCCGTACCACGATGGCAATTTGCCGACCCGCGCTTGCAACGCCTTTCGGGCTATTTGCAGCCGACCGTTCGCACGACCCCCGATGGAACCCAAGCCCTCAGGATGAGCCATTTTCAGGCCCTGGATGATCAACGCGATTTTCGGCAAAGTGTGGAATTTCATCAGGACGGAACTCCGCTGCTGGAAACCCAGTTTCGCCACGCGACAGCGACGGAATTCGTCACGTTGACAGGACGGGTAGCCAATAAGGACGGCCTATTGGGCGACCTTACCCTCGACAGCGACTGGTTTTTGGGATCCCGCAGCCGTTTGCAAGCCCAAGGCCGCTGGCAAAGCGACGCGAGTTTCGGGGACGCCTATGGGGATGATGGCAGCGATTTTCGCCGTGCCAACGTGCGTTGGGAAACCTATGGCCGCCATCGCTACGCGCGCCTTGAACTGTCAAGGGATCTGCGCAGCGATGACGCTTCGGCAAATTTTCCCGAGCAAGAAATTCCCACCCGATTGGCCGCGCTTTACGATCTTCAGGACATCCCTTGGCGCGGGAACAGTCGCCTGACCGCATCGCTTCACCTGGACGCCGCGGATCGTGAGTTGGGCCAGGACACAGCCCGCCTTGCCACGCAAGGGCGTCTCGACTTGCCGCAGTCGCAATGGCGCGGACAAACCTGGCAATTCGCAACCTTCGCTATCGCTGGGCTCGCGCGGGGGGACGGGATCAGCACGACATCGGACGAGGTCAACCCTGAGGACCCAGACTACTGGGGGGAGAGCCCCTACGCGACCGCGGGCATAAGTCTTGATGGCAAGCTGCCGCTCAGCGGCACCCTGGCACGTCAGCCCGTCCAGTTGCTCCCGCGTCTGCGCTTAACCTACATCGACGGGACGCCGCCCGAGGGTGAGATTGCGAACGAAGACGCCCTGGCGCCGTTCTTGTCGGCGGCAACACTGTTCCGCCCAGCGAATACAGAATACTTGGACCGTGCCTACGTTGGCACCCGCGTCGATGCGGGGATTGATACCACCATCTCCGCAGGGCCATGGGATTCGCGCATTTTCGTTGGGCAACGTTGGCAAGATCGCGCCGCCTACGACGCCCCCGCGTATTCGGGCCTGGGCGAAGGACTTAGTGCCTTGGTCGTTGATGCGCGCCTGCATAATTCACGCCAAGAGGTCAATCTCGCCTACTTAGGCCATGTCGGCGTTGAAGCAGACCAGGAAGCCGCGCATATCGTTGATCTCGGATGGCCAGTCGGCAGCTGGCGACAGGGTTTAAGTCTCTACGACGTTGAGGAGAGCGACAACCTTGAGGGGGGCCGAAAGTGGAGCACGGGACTGAGCGGGACCTTGCAACCCGATTGGACGGGCAGCGTCAGTTTAAGCGATAACCTCGACACGCCCGATTCGGCGACCCTTGCTTTGCGGGCAACTTATGTTGACTGCTGTTTTGCGTTCGAGCTCTACGCCGATTTCAACGAAAACGAGGGCGATGAAGAGGCGTCGCTTGGTTTCCAAATCAGCGTGCTGGACATTGTAGATTTCGGCAGGTTCAACCTCGCGAGCTTTTAGTCAAATCACCTTAGCGCCAAATGCCGTCATCACCTTTGGGGCAGCTCAAGTTAAGGTGAAACGGGTGTGACAATCAGGGGAATCGCACTTGAGAGTTGACAATTTGTTCTAAAGGGACTCGGCGGTCTCCATCACGAGATGGAGCCGACACATGCCCTTACTAGTCAATTATTTCAACGAGTTAGATGATCCTCGCACGAGCAATGCCCCTCGTCACAAGTTCTGCGACTTGATGACGATAAGCCTTTTGTGCGCCCTATGTGGGGGTGAAACCGCAGTGGACATGGAACATTTTGCTCGCAGCAAGGAGGATTTTTTGCGCGAGTTTCTGGAGCTTCCTCTGGGTTTACCCAGTCACGACGCATTTTCACGCCTGTTTCAGTTGATGAAGCCAGACAGTTTTCAGGCGTTTTTTGAAAAATTTCGAGCTGACTTTGCAAACACTGATGAAAAGCAAAAGGCCGTTGCTATTGATGGTAAGGAGTTGCGTGGGAGCTTTGATAAAGCTGCCAAGAAGTCAAACCTTAACCTGGTCACGGCGTTTGCCCATGGAGCGCGGTTAAGTCTTGGTATTACTCAAAGCGCTAAGGCAGGCAGTGAGATTTTAGCGCTGCGTGAGTTTGCTTGATATTCGTGGTATCACTCTTACCGCCGACGCCCTGCACTGCCAACGCGAGACCTGCGAACTGATCGCCGCTCAAGGTGCAGAGTATTGCATACAACTCAGGGCCAACCAGAAGGGGTTGATGAACGATATTCAGACCTGTATTGCAGACCCACAAACGACTTGGGCGAATGAGTACAGTTCCACAGATGCTGACCATGGCCGTATTGAGGAGCGCCGCTATAGAGTTTATGAAGTCCCAGATTATGTGACACAAACCCATGATTGGCCCCACCATTCTGCTTTCGTCCATGTGTTGTATAAGCGTGAAGTTGATGGGAAAGTTAGCCAAGAAGAGCGGACTTATCTTATGTCAAAGCAGAGCACCGCTCAGGAGGCTGCCAATCTAATCCGTGGTCATTGGCAGATTGAAAATAGTTTACATTGGTCCCTAGATGTCGTGATGAACGAGGACTTCCATCGTGCGAGAAAGGGCAACGCACCTGCAAACTTTGCTGCCTTACGGCGCATTGCTTTGAACATCATAAAGGCTAACAACGACAAGTCCTCCAATCGCGTCAAGTTCAAACGCGCGGGATGGAGCAACGAGTTCTTAAAGACACTCATTCAAGGATTTTGAAGTGCGATTGCCCTGGTGTGACAATCGTTCAGGCTTGGCGTTCTGCGGGTTTTTGACTAAATTGGGGCCGATGTTCTGGACCTTGCCCTCCCCGATCCGTGATTTTTCAGCCCTGATGGGCGCCGTGTGTCTTTGCCTGAGCGCGCCTGCGCAGGCCCAGTACTACGCGCCCTTCGACGTCGCGGCAGAGGTGGGCGACGACATCATCACCCAGTTCGACATCAGCAGCCGCCTCAGGTTGCGGTCGGTTCTCGACGGGAACGACGACACGAGCCCCGAGGCGCGCGCCGTCATCCTGGAAGACTTAATCGACGAGATGTTGTTTGCCCAAACCGCACGGGCGCGAGACATCTATCCCGATGCCGAGCGAATTGACGCCGCCTTTGCCAGCGTCGCGCAGAACAACGGTAGAACCCTGCCAGAGTTTGTCGATATTTTGACCAACAGCGGCGTCGATTTAGAGAGTTTTCGCGCCAACGTCGTCGCGCAACTCGTTGTCAATGCCGTTATGACGAACACCTACGGCGCAAATCTGGGCGTCTCTGACGCGGAACTGGCGGCTGAACGCTTGCGAATTGAGGCGGGGCGCGGCCAGTTCGAATGGAACTTGATCGAAATTGGGTTGGCGACAGCCGACGTCATCACCGCCGAACTCGTGGCAACCCAAATCCGACAGGGGGCGAGCCCCGAAGGTATGGCGCGTCGCATTTCCACATCCCCCTCTGCGGCTAGGGGCGGGCGACTTGGATGGGTCTGGGCGGCTGACCTTGACGCTGCGGCGCGCGCCGCTTTGGCCAACACCCCCTTGGGCGAAGTCAGCGCGCCCGTAGCGCGCGGATCAGGCTATATGCTCTACGTCCCCCTGGCGCGTCGCGCGGTGGGGACATCGGGGTCGGAACCCTACATCCGTCTCTATCGGCTATTTCTCAGCCTCGAAAATCAAGGTCAAAGCCCTAGCGATAGCCAGAAAATCATTTTGATCGACCAAGTGATCCGACGCGTCGACGGCTGCGAGGAGTTTCGCGAGGCAATCGCTACTTATGGCGAAGGGCCGTCCGGCGACATGGGCGAACGTGCCGTCAACACCTTGCCGACAGAGATTCGCGATGCGGTCGCAAATTTGCCCGAAGGCGGGTATTCGGACCTCGTGCGGGAACCTGGCGGCGCGTCGATCTTTATGAATTGCGGCAGTCGGGACGCCGCCCTCGCGCTGACCGACGATGAAATTCGCAACCGCCTAAGGGCCGATCGTCGTCGCCAGTTGCAGGAGGAACTGCGCCTTAGCTTGCGTCGCGCGGCCTATATTGAATACCGCTAGACTCGATCTATGCCTGGGCTTGCCATCAGCAGCGGCGATCCCGCAGGCATTGGGCCCGAGGTTTGCGCTAAGGCCTGTCGCCACATGGCGCATAGGCAACCAACCCTAGAGTTGCATCTGTTCGGCGACGCGCGGGGGTTTCCAGCGGATGTCTTGGCCCTGCCCCAAGTCCATCTCCACGACCGTCGCTGGCGACACCGACCCGTTCCAGGAGTGCCCAGCGCCGACAATGCCCCCTATACGATCGGCTTGATTGCCGACGCCGCAGCGCATGTGCAGGCGGGCAAGGCCCAGGCCCTGGTGACGGCGCCCATTGCCAAGGCCGTTCTCTACGACGCAGGGTTCGCCTACCCTGGCCATACCGAATATCTGGGTCATTTGGCAGGCGAGGTTCCGACTTTTATGATGATTGCCAGCCCACTCCTCAGGGTCGTGCCCGTGACTTTGCACCAGTCGCTCCGCTCCGCCATCGACAGTTTGACGACCAGCAAAATCATCGCGGCCGCGTGCGCGACCCATACGGGCTTGCAAACCTACTTCGGAATTGCCGCCCCTCGGCTCAGTATCTGCGGCCTCAATCCCCATGCGGGGGAGCGGGGAACCATGGGCGAAGAAGACGAGGTCATTGTGCGCCCCGCCGTGTCGCAGCTCCGCAACGAAGGGATCCATATTCGTGGCCCCCTGCCCGCGGATACGCTGTTCCACGCCGCCGCGCGGGCGACCTACGATTGCGCCCTGGGTCTCTACCACGATCAGGTCCTGATCCCCGCCAAGGCGCTGGCGTTCGATACGGGCGTTAATGTCACCCTCGGGTTGCCCTTCGTTCGCACCTCCCCCGATCATGGGACGGCCTTCGATCTGGCGGGGCAGGACCGGGCCAACCCAGCATCCATGATCGCAGCCCTAGAACTTGCCGCCGACTTATCCCAAAGGTCGTCTTCAACGACCCTTTCGCCCACGCACAGCGCGACGCAGGCTGCGCGCCCACTTGGTCGCTAGTCCTTGCAAATACAGAATTTTCAATTCAGCATGTTCGCGTCCATCAACGGTTCGACGAGTCAAACCTTGCCGCCTTTTGTAGTCGGGTTATGATCCTCCCCTCGGTCCGCGCCCATCTGCGCGCTCATGGCCTTGAACCCACCAAAGCCCTGGGTCAGAATTTTTTATTGGACCCCAACATCTGCGACAAAATTGTGCGGGCGGCAGGGGACTTGCGCGAACATACGGTTATCGAAGTCGGCCCTGGGCCTGGGGGTCTGTCGCGCGCGATCTTGCACCAGGCACCAAGCCGCCTAATCGCTGTCGAACAAGACCCGCGTTTGCGGCCCTTGCTGGCCGAGGTCAGCGCGGCCTACCTCAATTTTTGCCCGATCTATGCCGACGCCCTCAAAACCGACCTGACAAAGCTCGGGCCGCCGCCCCGGCGCCTCCTTGCCAACTTACCCTACAATATCGCAACGCCGCTGACGCTCGGTTGGTTGAAGCAATGGCACCAAGACCCTGGGGCCTTTGCAAGCCTGACCCTCATGTTTCAGAAGGAGGTGGTGGATCGGTTCGTCGCCCGCCCCAAAACCAAGGCCTACGGGCGTCTTTCGGTCATGGGGCAGTGGATCTGTCAGATTGAGGCCCGGTTCGATTTGCCGCCCCATCTGTTTTTGCCTGCGCCCAAGGTCGTGTCCACGGTCGCCCACTTCCAACGCCGTGACCAACCCTTGGGCGCCTTTGCCGCGATGGAACGGGTGGTCGCCACCGCCTTCGGTCAGCGCCGCAAAACCTTGAAGAAGGCCATGGGCAAAGCCTATCCGCATATCGACGCGGTCCTAGCCGATCTCGGCATCCCGCCGCGCGCACGCGCCGAGGAGTTAGAGGTGGAACAGTTCTGCGCCCTGGCCAAGGCTTTGGAAACGCGGAGCCCAAAAAATTGACATTCTACGCACGGTAGGGTGAACGCCCCCCATGTCGACCTACACGATCCTGATCACGGGCGCATCCAGCGGCATCGGCGCCGAACTGGCGCGCCAACATGCGGCACCGAGCGTCCACCTCATTTTGACCGGGCGCAACCTGGACCGTTTGCACCCCGTTGCTGATGAGGCGCGCGCGGCAGGGGCGCGCGTGACGCTGCACGCCATTGATGTAACAGACCGTGCGGCCATG
Source organism: Alphaproteobacteria bacterium (assembly GCA_965229645.1). Taxonomy (GTDB): domain Bacteria; phylum Pseudomonadota; class Alphaproteobacteria; order UBA7985; family UBA7985; genus CAXQZM01. The sequence goes on along the minus strand of OZ245893.1, from coordinate 528,502 downwards.
GCCGCCTGGTTGAGCGCGCAAGACGCCCAAAGCCCGATCGACTTGGTCTATGCCAACGCGGGCATCGCCGATGGGCTCCGTCGCAGCGCCTACGAGCCCGAAACGGTGTCTCGCGCCCTGTTCGAGACCAATCTCTACGGCGTTTTGAATACGGTCTACCCGCTCCTGCCCAGCATGCAGGCCCGTGGTGGTGGTCAGATTGCGCTCATCTCCTCCCTCGCGGGCTATGGGCCGCTGGCGTCCACGCCAGGCTATGCGGCGTCCAAAGCGGCGGTGCGCGTTTGGGGCGAGTCCATGCGTTTCGGCTTGGCCCGCCTGGGCATCGGCCTCACGGTCGTCTGCCCTGGCTTCATCAAAACCCCTATGACCGACGGCAATCCCTTCCCTATGCCCTTTTTGCTCGACTTGCCGCAGGCCGCCACGCGCATTCGTTTGGGCGTGGCCGCCAATCGGCGCCGGGTCGTCTTCCCCTGGCCCTTGGCAGCCTTAGCTTGGTTTTTCCATCTGTTGCCGCCCGCCTGGACCAGCCCTACGCTGGCGCGGGCCTTGCCAAAGATGTCAGACGCGGCACAGGAACGTCCCGAATCGGCAGATGCAAAGCGAACGCGATAAATGATAAGATGATAGAGGCGTACCAAATCGGCTCATAAGTGTCGTAGGCGGCGTAGAACCAACCCGCCATGATGACGCCGACAAAGCTGCCGACCTGGTGACTGAAAAAGGCAAACCCGTAGAGCAGAGCCATGTGGCTAAGGCCAAACATGTGGGCCACAACTCCCGTCGTCGGCGGCACGGTCGCAAGCCATAGCAAGCCCATGATCGCGCCGAATACCATGACGAGCCAAGGTTGCGCACCCATCCAGGCGATCCCCGCCAAAAACGCGGCAATCGCAACCCCACGCGCGGCGTAAATCAGGGCTAAGGTCAGGGGCCGCGCGCCCCGCTGGGTCAAATACCCCGCCAGCAAGGATCCCAGAATGTTAAAGCCCCCAACCAAACTCAAGAAGACCCCAGGCACCCAGGCGGCCATGGCCAACTCCTCCTCCAAATACCTCGGCATATGGACCGTGATAAACGCAAGGTGAAATCCGCACACAAAAAACCCGAGCACTAAAAACACGTAGGACCGATTGGCGAACGCCTCTGCGCACGCTTCGCGCACGCTTTGGCGCGCACCTTCGTTCTTCACGGCGGAAGCGTCGGAGCCCGAAAGGGTCAGGGCTGCGGGGATAACCAAGAGGCACAGGCCACCGATCAACATGAGGCTCAACTCCCAACCGTAGCCCGAAATCATCGGTTGAACGAAGGGATTGAGCGTCATTTGCCCCGCCGATCCCATAGCGGTGCCGAGCCCCATGCCCAAGCCGCGCCAAGCCCCAGGCAGCAAGCGCGTAAAGGCCGCGATAACCAAGTTAAAGCTGGTAAAGGAAATCCCCAACCCCGCCAGCAGGCCCGCCCCGAGGTAAAGCATCCAATTTTCCGAGGCCCAAGGCATGGAGGCAACGCCGACACAATAGAGCACCGCGCCCAGAAACATGACCCGAACGGGGCCAAAACGGTCGGCAAGCCCTCCGGAAAAAGGCTGAGTCAGACCCCAGAACAGGTTCTGCAGCGCTAAAGCCAAGGAAAACCCGCCAAAGGTGATCCCGCCGAACAGGGCCCAAGACACGACGAGGGACTGACCCGCGAGCGAATGATCGACCGCCAGCCATTCGCTAAAATGGCCCATGGTCGATCTAACGCCAAAGGAGATAAACGAGATGAGGGAGCCCGCCAGCAAAATGGCGACGATACGCGCGTTCATGACAATCTCTTGCCATAATACCAACGGCCAAAAAAGTTGACACTTTTTTGGCCGTTTCGTGTCTCACGGCAGAAACGCGTCGCGTTTCGCCTCCGACGGGGCCTTCGCTTATACCCCGAGGCGCTTTCGCGCTATTCTCGGGGCCGCTGCGGGGGCCGCAGTCGCGGCCCTTATACCAGCGAACATAAGAGTCATTCTCGATTGCCGCTGGTATAAGTCCAACAAAGTCACCAGAGCCGAATCCATGCCGCACAATCTTCGCCTCGGGATCAGCCTGATTGTCGCTGCGACCTTCGTGATTTCCAGCCAGGATGTCCTTTACAAATTGGGAGCTGCGCACCTGTCACTGTGGCAGGTTTTTGCGTTGCGCGGGTTGCTGGTCCTCCCTGTCTTGGTTTTGTTAATGCGCCTAACCCAGGGCCACACTTTCCAGTTAGGGGCGCTGAGGCAGGCGCTGCAATTCTGGCCCCTATGGCGTGGGCTCACCTTCGCGGCGTCCTTGCTGGTCTTTTACGCTGCCCTTCCCAACCTGCCGCTCTCCACCCTCGGCGCGGCGCACTATACGGCCCCGCTGATCATCGCCGCGCTCTCGCCGTTCTTGGCGGGGGAGGGTTTGACGCGGCTCGGCGTGGCGGGCTTGGGCTTGGGTTTTGTGGGCTTGCTGCTGATTGTGCAGCCTGGCGGGGACAGCTTTACCCCGTGGATATTCCTGCCCCTGATGGGTGCCCTCCTCTACGCGGCGTCCCACCTCATCACGCGCGCTAAGTGCTCCCGCACGCCCGCATCGATTCTGGCTTTTTCGCAAAATGTCTTCATGATGCTCGGGGGCCTTGGGGTTTCGCTGATTTTGCTGCTGGCATCCCCGTCCCCTGCCCTCCTTGCCGCCGACCCTCAGATCTTTGGCTCTTGGCAGGCCTTGAACGGCGCGACCTCGGGCATCTTGGCCCTCATGGCGTGTCAGACCTTGGTCGCGAGCTTCCTCATCGCCCGCGCCTATCAATCTGCGCCCGCGCCCGTTGTCGGCGCCTTTGAGTATTCCTACCTGCTGTTCGCCCTCATGTGGGATGTGATTTTGGGCCAGCTTCCCAATGCCCTGGCCCTGCTCGGCGCTGGCCTGATCCCCATCGCGGGCCTTATGGTTGCCATTGCGAGTTCTGAACGGAGCAGGCCCAAATAGGCTCTGTTAAAGCCGCGTCACGATAGCCAATCGAGCAAGCGATAGTAGGCCATGGTCGCGACCAAGGCAGGGGTCCGAAAAAACCGCATTCCTGGAAACGCGCGTTGCGGCACACGAGCAAAAACGTCGAACTTCTCGGCGCTGCCTTGCACGGCCAGCGCCAAGGCGCGCCCTGCCATGCCCGTCAGCGCCACGCCTTGGCCGCTAAACCCTTGGGCGAAAAACGTTCGATCGTCCAAACTGCCTAAGTGCGGCATACGACCCATGGTGATGCTCACGTACCCTCCCCATGCGTAGTCAATCGGCAAATCCTGCACCTGGGGCAGGTAGCGCCGTATAATTTTTGACATGGCCGCCGAGATCGACGCAGGCTGCACCGTCGAGTAAGAAACGCGCCCGCCCCACAGCAGGCGATGATCCGCGCTCAACCGATAGTAATTGAGGGCAAAGAGCCAGTCCCCCACCGCCGCCCGCGACGGCAAGAGCGCCTTGGCGCGGTCGAGGCCCATGGGCGCGGTGGCCACCATATAGGTCCCCACGGGCATCTGATAGGGGCGAATGCGCGGGACGAGCCCCGCCAACAGCGCGTTCCCTGCAAACACCAAATAGTCCGCCTGCACCTGCCCGTCTTGGGTATGGACGCAAGGGTGCGGCGCGCGCTGGTAGGATGTCACGTGCGATTGCTCGTAAATTCGCACGCCTCGCGCTTCGCAGGCTTGGGCCAAACCAAGGGCGTACTTTAGAGGATGCAGATGCCCCCCCGTGGGATCGTAGCGGCCGCCCAAATAGGCCTTGGAGTCGACATGAAGCCCAACCTCGGCTTGCGAGACCAGTTGGTAAGCATCAAAACCATAGGCGCGGGCCATGTAAGCGGCCCCCTCCTCCATTTGTCGAGTGTGGCTCGGCTTCGTTGCAGCCTCAAACAAGCCTGAACGCAGATCGCAATCAATACCGTAGGTCGCGCAGCGCTCCTGGATCAGGGCCTTGGCGTCGAGCGCGAGATCGAAGAGCGCGCGGGCATGGGACAAGCCGACCTTGGCCTCCACCTCGTCCATATCCTTGGAAAACCCCGTCCAAATTTGCCCGCCGTTGCGACCACTGGCGCCCCAACCGACTCGCTGGCCCTCGAGCACCACCACTTTGTATCCCGCCTCGGCCAAATCCAGCGCCGTCGAGAGGCCGGTGAACCCTGCCCCAACGACTACGACATCCCCTTGAACGGCCCCCTGCAAGCGCGGGCGCGCTGGAATGACCCCAGCGGAGGCGGCGTAGTAGGAATTCGGATGGCTCACGGGACTTGCTTAGGCAGGCGACATGGGACAGTAAAGCCTCATGTCTACGACCGATTTGTCACGCTGGCTCACCGATCACGAAATCGACGACGTCGAAGCTTTCTTACCCGACATCGCGGGCATCCCCCGTGGTAAGATCATCCCCGCTGCGCGCTTTCCTGAAATGGTGGCGGGGGACGGGTTACGCATCAACGAGCAAATGTTGGTCCAAATGGTCAATGGCGCCTTCGTCGAGGACGACTGGGTCACCGACGAGTTGGGCAAGGACCTGCGATTGGTGCCCGATTTATCGACCCTGCGGCAGGTGCCGTGGATGCAAAACCCGACCGCGCAGGTCATTTGCGATGCCCATCGCGGCGATGCTATCGCGCCCGAGGCGGCGCGGGCGTGCCTCAAACACGTTCTAGGCCTCTATCGACGCGAAGGCTTGAAACCCGTGATCGCGCCAGAGTTGGAGTTCTATCTTGTCGAGACCAGCGATAATCCCGACCAACACCTGCGCCCCGCCATAGGGCGCTCGGGCCGGCGCGATTCTGGGCGCCAGTCCATGTCCATCGCTGCGGCGAACGAATTCGACCCCGTGGTCAACTTGATCTACGATTGGGCCGAGGTGCAGGGCCTAGACATCGACACCGCGAGCCACGAGGCGGGCCCTGGCCAGCTCGAGATCAACTTTGACCATGGCGACCCGCTTGCCCTCGCCGACCAGGTGCTGATGTTCAAGCGCACAGTCAAAGAAGCCGCAGCGGTCCATGGCATGACCGCGACTTTCATGGCCAAGCCCATGCAAGGCCAGCCAGGGTCGTCCATGCACATCCACCAATCGTTGGAGGACCCCGAAGGCACCAATCTGTTCGCCACGCCTGACGGCGACGACACGCCGCTGTTCCACGCCTTCATTGCAGGGCTGCAACGCTACGCGCCGGCCACCATGGCGCTGTTCTGCCCCAACGTGAACTCCTATCGGCGGCTCACCAAGTGGTCGGACGCGCCGATCAATGTGCATTGGGGATACGACAATCGCACCGTTTCCTTACGCGTGCCCCTCTCCTCGCCCGCGGGGCGTCGGGTGGAAAACCGCATTCCAGGGTCGGACGCGAACCCCTACCTCGCGATTGCGGCGACCCTGGCCTGCGGGTTGCTCGGGATTCGTGAGAACCTCGAACCCAAAGCCCCCCAGGACAAGGCAGCTTACGATCTTGCCCATACCCTACCCAAGTCTCTCTATGAGGCCTTGACCCGTATGCGCCGCACCACAGAGCTAAAGGAGGTCTTGGGCGAAACACTTTTTGAGACGATCCTGATGGTCAAGGAGGCGGAGATGGACGACTATCAAGCGGTCATCAGCCCTTGGGAGCGGGCCAATCTCTTGTTGAACGTCTGAAGCCATGGCCTGGACGTCCCTTCCTCGAATTCTTGTCTCCACCTTGGCGCTCTCTCTGGGGGGCCTCCCGCTTCAGGCGCAAGACCTCCCCAAAAAACCCGATCTGAAGCCAACACCTGTACCGTCACAAGGCGCAAGGACCTGGGTCTCGCCGTTGGACATGGATGAGACCACCTATGTCGTGGGAAATACCCTGCTGATCCTCTATCACGAGCTTGCCCATGCCCTTGTCGACGCGGGGGGGCTTCCGTCCCTGGGGCAGGAGGAAGATGCTGCCGACGACTTTGCACTCGTAGAGCTTGTCGTTCGGCTGCAAGCAGCCGCCAACGACTCTGCAGAGCAAGCCAAGTTTCGCGCGTACGGATTCGCCTTTGTCGATCTTTGGCTAAAGAGCGCCTTAGAGACGGGGGTCCCAACCGCGGGCGACTACTTTGACCAACACGCGCTCGACCTGCAGCGGCACTTCAATTCCGCTTGCGTGCTCTATGGGGGCAGCACCCACCTCTTTGGCGAATTGACAAAGGTCTTTGAGCTGGACGACGAGGCCATGCGCGAGCGGTGTCGTGACCGCTATTTTGCCGCTTACGATGGCTGGTCCTACACGCTCGACACGTTCGGCCTGCTGCAAACCCCTGCGGCAGCCCAGCATCCAGACCTCCTCATTGAGTTCGCCCCTGCCAAACGGTCCCAACATAGCCGCTGGCAGGCCTTGGCCGAGGAGGCCGACGAGTTTCGGCAACTCCAAGAACATTTTTCGCAAACCTATGCCTTGGGCCAGCCCCTGCGCATTGTTTTTGAGTCGTGCGACACCGAAAATGCCTTTTACTATCCGCGCCTGAAAAAAATCAGCCTGTGCTACGAACTCATGAACGCCTTTTCCCGCCATCATCAGCGAGACACGCAAGCCGCGCTTCGCTTTCGACCCTAAGGACCGTAACGCCGCGCCGCGCAGGCTACTCTCCAAAACCAGAACCTGGAAAGTTCGACAAAAAAACCCTCGTCAAAGACGAGGGTTTTCAAGGTCTATGGCTCCGCGAGCAGGACTCGAACCTGCGACAGGCTGATTAACAGTCAGCTGCTCTACCAACTGAGCTATCGCGGACCAGGATGAAGCAACTTTACCAAGGCACCAAAGCAACAACAAGACAAATCTTCGCGGAGGCGTGACCAGGCCGTCACAGCACTGGAGGCGAGTACCGGATTCGAACCGGTGTACAAGGATTTGCAATCCTCTGCGTAGCCACTCCGCCAACTCGCCAGCGGCCTCTGGCCCTATAGGCCGCGAGGACGGGGAACAAGGGAAAAAATCCTCGGAAGACCCTGCCCCCAAGAGCTGGCGCAATAGCAGCGGCGATTGAAAATGACTCTAATGTTCGCTGGTATATAAGGGCCGCGACTGCGGCCCCCGTAGCGGCCCCGAGATCAGCGCGAAAGCGCCTCGGGGTATAAGCGAAGGCCCCGTCCTGCGGTCGGGCTGAGCGAGTGTAGCGAGCGAGTAGAGACCGCTACCAAAAAAGCCGAAACGCGAAGCGTTTCTGCCGTGAGACACAAACTTGCCATTCGCTCTGTTGTGCAATTGCCATAGTGAGCGCACAAAGAACAGCGGTTGGATGTGAGGACTTGATCCCACGCTCATGCTTCCGCAAATTGGGCTAATCCAGACCTATTTTATGAGATTATTTTATGCGACACTTCCTCGGATTGATCTTATGCTGCGGGGTCGTTTCGGCCTGCTCCGCCCGTAACAAGCCTGAGCCGCGTCTTGCGCGCTGGGGCGTAGGCGGTGACCAAGACACCAGCGTCTTGGACATGCCGAGCCACAATACCTATGAGTTACTCCCGCAGCCTCTCGCCAACGGTGGTTTCAACTAGCGGGCGACGGGGATGACGACCCTTGGGTAGGAGCGCGCGTTTCTGCCAACCTCGCAATGAATGAAGGGATTGTAGCCCTTCGTTGCTCTTGCATGCCTTGATAGACGCCGAGGCTACACGACGTGGGACACAGCGAGGGAAGGGAGTTAAACGAACCCACAACCAAAGGCAGGCGACAAGGGACCTACCCCGCCCCCCGCTGCGCCCTGTGCTCTTGCAAACGGGCGAAGTCGTCGCCAGCGTGATAGGAAGAACGGGTCAGCGGTGAGCTCGCAACCATGAGGAACCCGCGCGCCCAGGCGGCCGCTTCCAAGGTCTGGAATTCGTCGGGGTGCCAGAACTTGTCGACCCCATGGTGTTTGCGCGTAGGTTGCAAGTACTGGCCAATGGTGACGAAATCGACCTCGTGCGCGCGCATGTCGTCCATGACCTGGAGAATTTCGTCGAAGGTCTCGCCCAGGCCGACCATGAGGCCCGATTTGGTAAAGTCCTGCGGGTTTTCGGCCTTCATATTTTTTAAGAGCTGCAAGCTATGGGCATACGATGATCCGGGGCGTACGGAGCCATAGAGCCGAGGGACGGTTTCCAGGTTGTGATTGAACACGTCGGGGCGCGCCTCGGCCACCTGTTTCCAGGCGGCGCCTTTGCGCAAGAAATCGGGCGTCAGCACCTCGATGGTCGTGCCTGGGTTTGCCTCGCGAATGGCGCGGATCGTGCGGCCTATGTGCCCTGCCCCACCATCGGCCAAGTCGTCGCGGTCGACCGAAGTGACGACGACATGGCGAAGCCCTAACTTTGTCACCGACGCCGCCACCGAGTACGGTTCCAGGGGGTTGAGCGGTGCGGGTTTGCCCGTGATAACATTGCAGAATGCGCACGCGCGGGTGCAAGTATCGCCCATGATCATCATGGTGGCGTGGCGCTTGGTCCAGCATTCACCGATGTTGGGGCAGCCCGCCTCCTGACACACGGTGACCAACTTATGGTCCTGGATCACGCTCAGCGTCTGCTGGTATTCCTTTGAAACTGGTGCCTTGACGCGGATCCAGTCGGGCTTTTTTGGGCTGGGCTGGTCGGGCTTGTGCACCTTTTCAGGGTGACGCGGCCGAGTGATACCAGCGGTCATTAAGAATGACCCTTATGTCCGCTGGTATAAGGGCCGCGACTGCGGCCCCCGTAGCGGCCCCGAGAATAGCGGACACGCGCCTCGGGGTATAAGCGAAGGCCCCGTCCTGCGGTCGGGCTGAGCGAGTATAGCGAGCGAGTAGAGACCGCACCCCAAAAAAGCCGAAACGCGAAGCGTTTCTGCCGTGAGACATAAAACGGCCAAAAAGTGTCAACTTTTTTGGCCGTTGGTATGAGAATGTCGCGCATGCGGGCGTTCAAATATGAAGGGCTTGCCCGTAGGCGTCCAGAACGGATTCGTGCATCATTTCCGACAAGGTCGGGTGCGGGAACACCGTGTGCATCAATTCAGCCTCCGTCGTCTCGAGGGTTTTGGCCAGTCCGAAGCCCTGGATCAGTTCAGTGACTTCGGCGCCGATCATATGGGCGCCGAGCAGTTCGCCCGTCGCGGTATCAAAAATTGTTTTGACCAGCCCCTCGGGTTCGCCCAGCGCGATGGCTTTGCCGTTGCCGTGGAAGGGAAACTTGCCGACCTTGACGCTGTAGCCAGCGGCCTTGGCCGCCGCCTCGGTCAGGCCCACCGACGCCACCTGCGGGCGCGCGTAAGTACACCCTGGGATCGCCTGCGGGTCGAGCGGATGCAGGTCGCTCTTGCCCGCAATCTGTTCCACGCACAGCACGCCCTCGTGGCTCGCCTTATGCGCCAGCCACGGCGGGCCGCAGACATCGCCGATGGCGTAGACGCCAGGTTCATGGGTGCGCATGAAGGCATCGGTCTTTATATGGCCGCGGTCCACCACAACTCGGGTGCCCTCGAGCCCCAGATGTTCGGTATTGCCGACGATGCCGACCGCCGAAATCAGGCGGTCACAGTTGAGATTTTGCGCGCCGTCGGGGGTCTCGAGCCTGGCCTGGAGGCCACCAACGCCCTTTTGCACCTGCGTCACCTTGGCGTCCGTCACAATGCGGATGCCTCGCTTTTCAAAAGCGGTGCGCGCCGCCGCGCTTATGTCCGCATCCTCGACGGGCAAGATTCGATCCTGCACCTCGACCACCGTCACCTCAACGCCCAGATCGTGATAGAAGCTGGCGAATTCGATACCGATCGCGCCCGAACCCACGATCAGCAGCGACTTGGGCAGTTCCGTTGGCACCATGGCCTCGCGGTAGGTCCAAATGCGTTGGCCATCGGGCTCCAAATGGGGCAACGTGCGCGCGCGCGCGCCCGTCGCCAGGACCACATGGGGCGCTGCGAGGGTTTGGTCGCCGACCTGCACTTTCCCTGCGCCCGCCAAACGTCCGTCGCCGTCAAACACCGCCACCTTGTTTTTCTTGAGCAAGAACGCGACCCCGCTAGAGAGTTGCTTGGCGACCGCGCGGGAGCGTTGCACGATCTTGTCGAGGTCAAAGCTGACATCCTTGACCGAAAAGCCGTAGGCCGCCGCATTGTGGATCAGATGCCCCACCTCGGCCGAGCGCAGCAGGGCCTTGGTCGGAATGCAGCCCCAATTGAGGCAGATGCCGCCCAGGTGCTCGCGTTCCACCACCGCCGCTTTCATGCCCAGTTGCGCGGCGCGAATGGCGGCAACGTAGCCCCCAGGCCCGCCGCCGATGACGATCAGGTCGAATTGCGTTTCGGCCATGGCTATACCAACATCCTTACGGGGTGTTCGATCAGGGATTTGATTTTGCCCAGCAGTTCGGCGGCGACCGCGCCGTCGATCACCCGATGGTCCGCCGAGAGAGTGCAGGTCATGAGCGTTGCGATGGCGAGCTGATCGTCGCGCACCACGGCGCGCTTCTCCCCCGCGCCTACCGCCAAAATGGCCCCTTGGGGCGGGTTGATGATGGCGGTGAACTGCTTCACGCCCATCATGCCCATGTTGGAGATCGAAAAGCTGCCGCCCTGCATGTCCTCGGGCCGCAACTTGCCCGCGCGCGCCTTGGTGACCAAGGCCCCCGCTTGGGCGGTGATTTGACTGAGGCTCAAGGTATCTGCGCCGCGGATCACAGGCGTCACAAGACCGTGGTCCGACGCGACCGCAACGCAGACATCGGCGCGGGTGTACTGGTGCAAAACCTCCCCGACCCAGGCGGCATTGGCGGCGGGCACGGCCTTGAGCGCGCGGCCGCAGGCCATGACGATCATGTCGTTGACCGAGACCTTGGGCGTGTCGGAGTCGGCGTTGATTTGCTGCCGTAGCGCCAACAGGGCGTCCAGTTCCATGTCCATGGTCACGTAAAAATGCGGGCTGGTGAACTTGCTCTCCGACAAGCGGCGGGCGATGGTTTTGCGCACGCCCGAGGGCGCATGCACCTCGTAAGGCGTTGGGCCGCTGGAATGCGGCGTTGCGGCGGGTGCGGCAATCGACCTTACCTCCTGCGCGGCTGTCGCACTTTCTATATCGCGTTTGATGATGCGCCCCCCTGGGCCCGATCCGTCGATCCGGGCCAGATCCAAACCCTGCGCGCGTGCCAGGCGCCGCGCGAGCGGCGAAGCCTTGCGGCGGGTCGTCGCGTGGGCGGCGGGCGCGGGGGATGCTGGCGCAGATGCACCAGGAGGAGCAGCGGGCGGTTGGGGCGGCGGCGCGCCGCCTGACCCTTTTGTTGCGGTCGCTGGCGGCGCCGAAGGCAGGGCGTCGGGATCGAAGGTTTCCCCCTCCTCCACCAGGATCGCGATGACCGAATTGACCGCCACGCCTTCGGTGCCCGCAGGCACCACAAGCTTGGCGACGGTACCTTCCTCAATTGCTTCGACCTCCATGGTCGCTTTGTCGGTTTCGATTTCCGCAATCAGATCGCCAGGCACCACCGTCGCGCCTTCTTGGACCAACCAGGCCGCCAAGGTACCCTCGGTCATGGTTGGCGACAAGGCGGGCATGAGGATCTCAGTTGCCATAGGTCACCTCCTGCACGGCGGTCACGATGTCCGCGACCGAGGCCAGGGCCAGCGCCTCCAAATTGGCCGCGTAGGGCAAGGGCACATCTTTGCCGTGGACGCGCAGCACGGGCGCATCCAAATCGTCGAAGGCCTGTTCCATAACCAGCGCGCTGATCTCCGCGCCCACGCCCGACTGCCCCCAATTTTCCTCGGTCGTGACCAGACGATGCGTCTTGCGCACCGACGCCAAAATGGTCTCACGGTCCAGGGGGCGCAGGGTGCGCAGGTCGATCACCTCGGCGGAAATGCCCTTTTCGGCGAGCTGATTCGCCGCCTCCAGGGCCTTGCCGACCATGATGGAAAAGGCTGTGATAGTCACGTCGGTCCCTGCCCGCACCACCTTGGCTTTGCCAATGGGGACCGTCCAATCATCGCTATGGGGTACGGCAAAGCTCTCGCCGTAGAGCAACTCGTTTTCCAAGAACACCGTCGGCGTATCGCTGCGGATAGCCGACTTGAGCAAGCCCTTGGCGTCGGCAGCGCTGTAGGGCGCGATGACGTGCAAGCCTGGCACATGGCTGTACCAAGCAGCATAGCACTGGCTATGCTGCGCGGCCACGCGCGCGGCGGCGCCGTTGGGGCCGCGAAAGACAAGGGGCGACTTGATTTGACCGCCCGACATATAGAGCGTCTTGGCGGCGGAATTTATGATATGGTCCATGGCCTGCATGGCAAAGTTGAAGGTCATGAACTCGACGATAGGCCGCAGCCCGCCCATGGCCGCGCCCACGGCGATGCCAGCAAACCCGTGTTCGGTGATCGGCGTATCCATGACCCGCGTGTCGTCAAATGCGTCCAGGAGGCCCTGGGAGACCTTATAGGCACCCTGGTATTCGGCGACTTCCTCGCCCATCAAAATCACCCGCTCGTCGCGCTGCATTTCCTCGGCCATGGCGTCGCGCAAGGCCTCGCGCACCGTTTGGGTCTGGGTCGGCCCGTCCCAATAGGGTTCGGTTGGGGTTGCCGCCGCGGGCGGCACGACGGAAGCTGCAACGACCTGCTGCGAGGGCGCGCCTGCCCTACCCTCAAGCCCCCCATTCGCCTGCTCTGCCGACGCTGGCGCATCGCCTGCAAGCAGGGCGATGACCGTATTGACCGCGACGCCCTCGGTACCCTCGGCGACCAAGATTTTCTCGATTTGACCGTCCTCGACGGCCTCGACCTCCATGGTGGCCTTGTCGGTCTCGATTTCGGCGATGATGTCGCCAGCGGAAACCTGATCGCCTTCTTTGACGGCCCATGTGGTCAGCGTCCCCTCGGTCATGGTCGGGGACAGGGCGGGCATGAGGATGTCGATGCTCATGCCGCCACCACGTCGCTGTAGAGTTCCTGTGGGTCAGGTTCGGGACTGGCCTGGGCGAAATCCGCCGCTTGCACCACGCGCGCTTTGGTCGCTTTGTCCAGGTCTTTCAGCGCCGCCTCATCGGCGTGCCCTTGGCTCAGCAAGAGCGCCTTTAGATTCTCAATCGGGTCGCGTTCCTGCCGCATTTTCTGCACCTCTTCCTTGGTTCGATACTTGGCGGGGTCGGACATGGAATGGCCGCGGTAGCGGTAAGTATTCATCTCCAAGATGTAGGGGCCCTTGCCCGCCCGAATGTGCCGGATTGCCGCCGCCGCCGCCTTGCGCACCGCCAGCACGTCCATACCGTCCACGGGTTTGCCCGGGATGCCGTAGGCGACGCCGCGCTGGCTCAAGTCGGTTTTGGCCGAATGCCGCGCGACCGACGTGCCCATGCCGTACTTGTTGTTCTCAATCACAAACAAGACGGGCAACTTCCATAGCGCCGCCATGTTGAAGGTTTCGTAAACTTGCCCTTGGTTGACCGCGCCGTCGCCCAAGTAGGTCGCGGCGATGCCGCCGTCGCGCGTGTATTTGTGCTTGAGCGCTAGGCCCGCCCCAATCGGCACTTGGGCCGCAACGATGCCGTGCCCCCCGTAAAAACCTTCGGCGACGGAAAACATGTGCATGGACCCGCCCTTCCCTTTGGACAGACCACCCGACCTCCCCGTCAGCTCCGCCATAACCCCGTCGGGGTTCATCCCGCAGGCGAGCATATGACCGTGATCGCGGTAGGAAGTGACGCGCGTATCCCCCGGCTGCATTTCGGCCTCGATGCCAACCACAACCGCCTCCTGTCCGATGTAAAGGTGACAAAATCCGCCGATGAGGCCCATGCCATAGAGCTGGCCCGCCTTCTCCTCAAACCGCCGAATCAGCAGCATGTCTTGATACAACTTCAGCAAAGTTGCCGAATCGTTAGCCTTGGTTGCCATGTACGGCACCTCTCTCGTTTTCGCCTTAGTCTCCTCGTTCCTCTAGGGGAATTTGACCGAGGGAACAACCAAGCCCAAACGCTTTCCTGGTACGGATTTAGCGTGAATTAACTAAATAAAAGTTAATTATTGACTTGGCTGGTGTAGAGCAGAATCTGCCCAGGAAGGGTCAAACCACTCGCGTGCAGTCGCTCGGTCAGCATGTCAATATCCAGGGTTTCAACGCGCAAGCCGTCAATTTGCGCCTGCAGGTCGGCGTTTTCCGCCCGAACCCGCGCCAGTTCAGCGGTCAAATAGGCATGATCCGCCGCGACGTCCGCGCGCGTCATGATCGACAAGTCGCCGTTCATAAAGTCGGAAAGCCAATAGGCAATAGAAAACAAAAACAGGGCCATATAGCCCATGGAGCGCAGCATGAAATCACCTTATGTCAATCCCTGGCGCCTAAGCGCCCCGCCCCCACCCTGTAAAGCCATCGCCTCGCCAAACCTCTAGGGTGCGTTCTAAATGCCACGAAGGTTTCGATCAGCGCTGGGTCCTGCGACTGCGTGCAGGGGATGGTTTTTTGGGTGGGGACCTGCTGAATTTAAGGCCTTATGACTGCCTTATTTTTGGGCATGGCGAAGCGTGTCTCGAGACCCGATTGTCGCCTGAACACCGCAAACGAAAACGTCATCTGCTGGCGGGCGCGGCGAGGTCGCAGAATCCATCACCAGCTGGCAGCCGATGGGACAGAGGATCCATCCTGGCATCAGCATCAGCAGCCTTTTACCAATGGAAAGGTTAAATAACCTTTTTCCGATTCAGGTTTGCGGGGTTGTATATATTTTGGCTTAGCGCCTAGACACAATTTGGTGGGTAGGTGACTTAATCTTTCCGCCAGTATAATTCCCCCCAATTTTTGTCGAAACGTCCCTTTTTACAGCAAAGGTACTCATGACAACGCCACTTTCAAACCCTCCATGACCCTGATGATCTTCATGAACATGGCCAAGGTGAAGCAGGTAAACGTACTTCTGACGCCGCTGTTCCATCCTTAAGATTTGCTGTTCCCGTCAGACACTAATAAGTTCTTGTTTCATACCAAAAAGAACATTCGCATTTGTATTGAATCACTTGATTGGATTTGAGCCAGTTATTGGCGCAGACATCCTCTGCGTCAACCGACCCCGCGACGGGTCAAACCATCTAGGCGTCGGTATTGACACCCTTGACCTCGGGAAAGGCCTCGCTTAGTTCTATCAGCGATCCCATCAAACTGTCGCCATAACCCCAACCAAAATCCTCAACGCGCCTGGCCTCGGTTTCCAATTTTGGGAGAAACTCTAACACGAGCGTCGCGTCGCCTTGTTCGATCAATACTTCGACGATACGCGCAAACATGTTCTCCATGCTTCTATAAAAATGCTCTTCCATGTCACCGTAATTAAGGGTGAAATCGTTGCCACATCTGACGTAGTAGAGCATCAGGCTTAATAAGTCGGATAGGTTGCTGGTTGCCATCTTGAATTCGCGAATGGCCTTTAGTCCTGCGGATAGATCAATATCCTGTTCCCACGGCTTGCGCGGGCATACAGTATCACGGATACGAGTTTTGTAGGGTTCGAGATGCTCATCGCCGCGCCCATGACTCAAGAAACGCACATGCATGAAAGTTCTATTCTCGGCGCTCAGCCCATAGAGATCCTTCAATAAGGTAAGGAATTGTAGGCCTTCCATCTTTGCCAAAACCCGTTTTACGTCTTTCCAAGTCAATTTTCTGTCACTCATTGCGTCCTCCGCACCGATTTAGATACCATATTGTGTTGCCTTTTATACATCTCTGGTCAGCGCGCGGAACCACGCCTCAGCTTGAGGATCAAAGCCGACCCAAGTTATGCTACCGAGCAAGCAACTTTGGCGATGGCACCCATCGGCGCGTTTAGAGTGATGAGGGCCGCACGATCCCACGTAAGGTTCAATGTTCATGAATCCGCCGACAACTCACCGCATCTCTATGGACATCCATGTCCCTTAGTCATCGCGAAGTCAAAGCCAGTCAGAATAGGCCGTCGGGGAACCCATGGCAGTGTCTTAAACCAGTTTGGGCTTGAGTTCTCTACACTCATCTATTGTTACAAAAAATTGTGATCCAGGAACTAGCGAAAAGCAAGTTTTATGTTACAACAACTTGTGCGGGCTTGATTTTCGCTCGTGTCATGACTTCAACTATCATGGCGGAAATATGACAACAATCGCGCGTTCGAATCCTTTTTGTACTTCATTGAAAGTATATCATCCAGCGCTATGTCCACTTTCTCTTTCGAGAAAAAGCAGCGACTTTTTAACTTCCTCACTCTTAAACTTCATGCGCCACCTATCTTCCATGAAGTTCAACAGGCGCAGGCCGCGCTCCTCTAAGTGCGCAGGTGTCCATTTATCATGCTGGGCAACTTCAATCTCAGAGTGAGAACCGTCTGAATAGCCATTTCTTATTTTCTCGCCTGATTCGTTGAATTTCGGTCTTTTCTTATCATCAAAATCATCATTCTGAAGTGAGCTATTTATAGACATTGACAAAACCAATAAGTTTCCTATGGATCCACTATATAGCGGGTAGTCGTCTTCATCCACCCCAGCGAACACCTCTCTCCAATCTTTGGTAGGAGCTTGCGGAAACACATGCTCAATGGAAACCTTATCCCTTGGCGTTTTGAGCAGATCTTCCCATGCCACTTTTCTCTGTCTGCTTTGGGAGAGCAGATTGAGCTCATATTCATACAGGAAGTAACGCAGGCCATGCCAACCATAGTATCCGCTTTTACCTTCGCTGTTGAATCTCTTGTAAAGATAGTTGTAGAAGTAATCTGAATTGAGCGTGTTGTCATCATGGAAGTATGATGATGCAGCCACATCTAGCTTTTTCTTTATGTCATCAAGAGTCAATTCACCCCGATTGAGCTCGCGTGATGCATTGTAAAATTCGCTATCCTTGAAATTGCTACGAGTTTGACACAACCGAAAAACAATAAAGATAAAGCGTTCAATTTGATCAAGAATATCTGTTCTATCTTCAGAATTTCTCTCGTTCTTAAAAACCGACATTACGAGAGGACGAAAATATCCCATACCAATTCTGTTTAATCGATCAATAGCGTTTTTCTCTGTATCTGATAGCCCAGTAGCCAAATTGGGGTAGTAGGAATTGAACCAATGAACGGCTGATTCCTTTAAATCGTCTACGTATTGTCTGATCTCAACTGGCTGTAAATGAGCCACTTCTTTCACATCAGTGCTTTTTAATTCCCTGCTGCAAAATTCGATTAGCTTGCCAATCGCTGCACCGGTCGCCCTATTATTCGTCCTCACATTAAAATCGTGAAGATCGCCATTGTTAGCGAGTCGCATTTTTAACACCTTCAGTTGATCCAAAGAGCGCAAGTTAAAAATCGGCTCCCCGATCATTTCTTCTAGACCTCGAATAGCCTGCATGTAACCCTTACCTGCTGCGCCAACCTTGGTATTGGCGTTCACAAAATCTATGAAATCATCCTCTGAATTCGTGACATAAACTGGAGTGACATCATCTCTACTCGCATTATCTATCTCGGAATCGGTAAGTTGCTCCTCGGGCATTTCAAGCATTACTTCACGTTCAATTTTTTCATGAATCTTCTGCGGGGAGAACTGTTCATCAAGCAGGAATCTTATGTAATCATTTCCCTTTTTTCGAGAGTATTGAAAATACATAATCCAATGAGCTCTTAGAAAGTCATCATCATTTAGTGGGCGCTTGTCATTTCTACCCAATTGATAATATACTTCTTTCCAAGCCCCGTTTATTGCGCCTCTAAGGCTTTTGCGTTCAGCGGCGTCAAGTTCTTCATCGGTATATAGTGTTGTCAGATAAATGAGGCGATTTTTAAGAAGTTCCAAGTCAGAAAGACGCTTTCCTCGATTGTTCATTGTTTCAAAAGCAACAAATACATCAAATTCGTCCTTGATGACATACTCATTAAACAGAAAGCGCTTGGTCAATTTTTTGTATATTTCTTGAAGGCCAGTCATTCGGGCGTGGGCATGGAGTTCTCTCAACTGTTCACAAAAATAGTGCCTCGCGTTGCGCAAGTTCAGGGTGTAAAAGGTCTCTTCAATGGATGGTGTTCCGCCTTCGTTGAAAATTTTGTGTCGAAGATACTCGTAACTTGGATTGTCGACAGTGTAACCAAACTTATATGTCCGATACTGGTCACCAGTAGGTTTGGTTTTGAATAAATATTTATTGACAATGGCCTCTAAGTTGAGGCTATCAGTGATATATATTTCATGATCAGATTTATCTGCATTACCGTCTAGATTCTTCACAAAGCCAATAAATGCCTGCAAGAACACCACGAATGTTGTAAGGCGTTGCTGGCCATCAACGACATGATATATCCTGTATGAATGATCATCTATCAGCCAAAATTCATTATCCGCTTCCGCGACTTCTTTTGAGCCGACTTCTTTCAGGGTAAGAACGCCAGTATAATGCGAGCGGTCACCAGACAGGTTGATGAGGTCTTCCCAAAAATCCTTGAGCTGGCTTTTTTGCCAAGCATAACCCCTTTGATAATCAGGAATCCTGAATATCTTTTCTCTAAATAGGCTATCTAATGATTTTGGTTCGTCCATAACTATTTCTCCTAAGGCGTTGTTTTTAGTTGGTTTTCTGTTCCGTCGCCAGATACTGCATACTCATTCAGCCAGCAGAATATGTTGACCAACTTTATCTGCCCCACACTGCCGAATGGGATTTCCAAAACTTTGGAAGCAGATTCCTTAATGAAAGGAGAATCGAGCTGGCCATCAAAATTCAGACTGGCAAAAGTCCACGCGGTACCCACAAATAGGTCAGCGCCAAGACTCATACTATCGTTCTTGGTTCCCCTCCTGATTTGCACCGAACTGGGTGTCCTCACGTCTCTGACCCGTCACCCCCATAAAGGGTACTTCGCGCTTGAATGGGCGCTTTACCTCGATGGCGGTGAGAGTGGGATTCGAACCCACGATAGAGTTTCCCCTATACACGCGTTCCAGGCGTGCGCCTTAAGCCACTCGGCCATCTCACCAGCGGGGCTGCCCTAGGCACTCTCGGTGGTCAAAGCAAGGCTCATTCCGCGGCGACCCAGGCCTGCTGCAGCGCAAAAAACGTCACGGCGGCAGCGTTGGAAACGTTCAGGTCCGAAACGGGCGAGCGGGTCGGCAGGCGCAGCACTTGGTCGCACAGACTGCGGGTCCGCTGGCGCATCCCCTCCCCTTCGGCCCCGAAGATCAGAGCTTGGGGCGCAGGATCGGCGAAGGCGGACGCCTGGACCAAGCCCGGCCCATCGCTTGCCAAGCCAGAAAGGCGGTAGCCAAACTCTTGCAAGACCAAACACGCGTCGGCCAAGTTGCGCACGCGCAGCCAAGGCACAACCTCGAGGCCGCCACTGGCGATCCGCGCGATCAGACCAGATTCGCTCGGGGTATGGCGCGCGGGCGTCATAAGGGCGCCGATCCCGAAGGCGGCGGCGGAACGAAGCACGGCGCCGATATTGTGCGGGTCGGTCACTTGATCGAGGATCGCGACGGCGGGCAAAGCCTCTGTCCGCGCCCGCAAAAACGCGCGCGGATCCAGATTGGCCAGGGGTTTGACGAACGCCGCCAGACCCTGGTGCACCGCCTCTTTGCCGACCAGCTTGTCCAAATGCCCGCGCGCAGTTTCGCTGACGTGGGGCGGGTTGGGATGTTGTGCCAGATCTTGTTCTAGAATTTTTCGATTGGCGTGATCGGGCGGCAAAGCCACCAAAAGGTTCAGGATCTTTCTGTGCGGATTCGCGAGGGCCGCCCGAACGGCGTGAAGTCCGTAAAGATAAAGACGCGGGTCAGGGTTTTTGCGCGGGCTCACCCGCACAACCTATTTTCGCGATGGCCCACGGCAAGCCTTGACTTCGCTGGGGTCTTTGCGTTTAGGGCGCTCTAGCAGGGGTAAAGCCATGCAAAAGCACGTGGAGGGGTGGCAGAGCGGTTAAATGCGCCGGACTGTAAATCCGGTCCTTCGGGTACACTGGTTCGAATCCAGTCCCCTCCACCACGTCCCTGCGCAGAACTCCATCCATATACCAGCGGAAACGATGACTGACCTGCTGGCGCAGATGTTCCCAGCGTCGATTGTTGCAATCGACATGGACTCCGCTTTAAGCCGCTTCAAGGTCAAACCAATCCTCGGGCATCTGCATGAGCGTTTCTTTGCCCGCCAGCACCATCTTCCTCAAAGCTGAAACTTCGGGGAGGATGCGCCGATAAAAGAACTGCGCCGTCATGATTTTGCCCTTGTAAAAGGCCGCATCGGGGCCGTCTGGCTCGGCGGCGGCGACTTTGACGGTCTTGGCCCAAAGGTACGCGAGCGCGGTGAGCGCGAACAAGCGCAAGTAGTCGCTCGCGGCCGCGCCTGCCTCTTCGGGGTCGCGCGCGCCGTTCATAAGGATAAACTGCGTTGTTTCTTGGAGCATGGCAAAGGCCTTGGCGAGTTCGGGAACGTAGGCCTTAAGTTCAGGAGTCTGCTGCTCTGCCTCGATAAACTCGGCGACGGGATGAAAGAAGGCCCTAAGGTAGCGGCCAAAGTGCGCGCTGAGCTTCCTGCCGACCAGATCGAGCGCCTGAATGCCGTTGGTGCCCTCGTAAATCTGGGCGATTTTGGCATCGCGCAACAACTGCTCCCGCCCCCATTCGCGTATGTAGCCATGGCCGCCCAAGACCTGGACGGAATCTGAAGCCGAGGCCAGCGCGGTATCGGTAAAGTAGGCCTTCACAATCGGGGTCATGAGTTGGACCAGATCGTCATTAGCGCGTCGTTCTTCAGCGGTTGGGGCATGAAACGACTTGTCTAGGGCCAGGCAGACCCAGGTCGAGAGCGCACGATTGCCCTCCACATGGGCTTTCATTTTCATGAGCATGCGCCGAACATCGGGATGCACCAGGATCGGGTCGGCGGCCTTCTCGGGGGCCTTAGCGCCGCCGAGGGCGCGCATCTGCAGCCGGTCTTTGGCGTAAGCCACGGCGGCCTGATAGGCTGCTTCCCCGATACCGAGCCCTTGAATGCCAACGCCCAAGCGCGCGCTGTTCATCATGACGAACATGGCCTCAAGGCCCTTATGCGGTTGCCCGACCTGGAAGCCTACGGCCTTATCGAAGTCCAAAACAGCCGTAGCATTGCCGTGAATCCCCATCTTTTCCTCAATTCGGGGACACTGGACGGCGTTACGAGCACCAGGGCTGCCGTCGGAATCGGGCAGGAACTTCGGAACCAGGAACAGGGAAATGCCTTTGACCCCTGGGGGCGCGTCGGGCAGCTTGGCGAGCACGAGGTGGACGATATTCTCGCTCAGGTCATGCTCTCCTGCGGAAATGAAGATTTTCTGCCCCGTCACCGCGTAGGTGCCGTCGGGCTGCGGTTCGGCCTTGGTGCGGATCAGGCCCAGGTCCGTGCCGCAGTGCGGTTCGGTCAAGCACATGGTCCCCGACCAAGTCCCTTGCACCATCTTTGGCAGGTAGGTCTGCCGCAAGTCCTCGCGCGCATGGGCCATGAGCGCGTTGATGGCGCCCGCGGTCAGGCCAGGGTACATGCCAAAGGCCATATTGGTGGACACCACCATTTCGTTGAACAACAGGTCGAGCGTATGGGGCAAGCCTTGCCCACCCTGGGCCTGCGGTACCGACAGGCCCTGCCAGCCGCCGTCGCAAAATTTGTCGTAGGCGGCTTTAAACCCTGGCGGCGTGCGTACCACGCCGTTGTCCCAAGTGCAGCCGAGTTCGTCGCCATCGCGATTGATCGGCAGCAGCTCCTGAACGCAAAACTTCGCGCCTTCCTCCAACACCGCGTCGATCACGTCGGGCGTCGCCTCCTCCAGGCCTGGCAACAAATGCAGCGAATCGCCGTCCCAAAGCTCGCGCAAGGCAAACTTCATATCGCGAAGCGGCGCAGTGTAAGGAAGAGGGTTGGGATGGTGGGGCATGGGGAGGGCTCCCTTTCGTTCATAGAACCTGGTCCCGCTTAAGTAGCGCCCTTGCCGACAAAGGTAAATCCCGCCCCTGCGCGTTCTAGCCAGGGCGCTTGCACAACACGCCGTCTACACCTCCCGTATACCAGCCATAAAGGGCACATCCTTTTCGTCCCTGATCTGCCACCCCCTCACTTCCCTGTTGTATGGGCGCGATTTATGCTGAGATTCCTAAGACAACATAGCGTTCATGATTGGGCACCAGTCATGACTTGGGCCCTAATCCACCGCTCTACCCGCCGCGACGCGGACCTTCACGCCGTCGATCTGTTCGGCGGCTTGTTCGCGGCTTAGCTGTGCCGTCAGGTCTTCCAGTCGCAAATTGGTTGACCGCGGTTGCAGACGTCCAACCTCGGTCAAGCCCCGCCAACGGGATAGGGCCGAGAATTTCTTGCGCATCTGATGCGGCTGGATCGAGGTCATGTAGGCAGGCGTCACCTCGGCACCGAGCGTCAGAAATCCCGCCGCCTCCGCCGCCTGCATCAGCGCCGCGCCCACCTGGGTGCGGACGATGACGGCGTTGGTTCCAGGGTCGGACTGCGCCGCCTCCCTATCTGGCGTTGCACCAGGCCAGTCGTCCGCCGCGGCCACGTCTGCCCCGTCGCCGATGCCGTCGGGGCAAATTTTGCAGCGCCAGGGCAGTTGCCACATGCTGGAATCGGTTCCCCAAAAATCCTCATAGCTGGCCTCAAAAACCTCGCCTTCGTGGGTTTGCACCCGCGTTGCCCCAGGGCAGCCGTAGCCACGGTAGCGTACCTGGGCGACCTGATCGCGATGGGTTCCGAGGCGTTCGAAGAAGGCATGGGTCGATTGGGGCGGGCCGTACCCGCCGCAGACCATGGTCAGATAGGCCACAACCAACTCCCCGACGCGGGCGTCGTGGTCGCCCAGGGCGCGCAGAGCCGAAATATCGCAGGGCTTGCCGACGAACGCGAAGGGTTGACCACGGTCGAGGACTTGATCGATGCGCTCCAAGGGGGCCGCGGGGCCATAGCGCGACCCTGCGCCGTCGAGGACCTGCTTGGGGTCGGTTGATAGGTGCATTTGACCAAAACTAGGATCGCGCCCCCCAGCGCGAACGTGCAAAATGAACGCCGCCCGCCCACTCGCGAGCAGGTACTGCGCCAAGGCGGTCAGAACCCCGCCCGTCGAGGCGCGATGGCGCACCTCGGGATCGCTAGCATGGGCCTTGACCAGACGCTCGTAGGGTCCCCAGACCGCATCGTGGTGGGGTGCAGCGGCAATGGTGTCGGTATCCAGCCCGCGCACATGAACCCCAGGGCACGCATCGGCCAGCACGGTTTGCAGCGCGGTCGGAAGCGGCTGATCGCTGGCAACTGGGCGCTCATAGCCGCTGTTGGCCACGTGCATGTCGATCTGATCGCTGATGCCCGCGCACAGGCCGCAGCCCGTACAAAGCCCCTCGGCAACAACGCGGTCCAGATGAAACATCCGTCAGAACTTAGAAGAAGGCCTGCAAACCCGTCTGCGCCCGCCCTAGGATCAGGGCATGGACATCGTGCGTGCCCTCGTAAGTATTGACCGTCTCGAGGTTGACCATGTGGCGGAAAATCGGGAAGTCCTGGCTGATGCCATTGCCGCCGAGCATGTCGCGTGCTTCCCGCGCCACGGCCAAGGCCTGGCCGCAGTTCTGGCGCTTGATCAGGGAAATCATCTCCGGAGCCGCCTGCGCCTCGTCCATCAAGCGCCCAACGCGTAAGGCTGCTTGCAGGCCGTAGGCGATCTGGGTTTGCATGTCGGCCAACTTGCGCTGCACGAGCTGGGTCTGCGCTAAAGGTTTCCCGAATTGATGACGGTCCAGGGTGTATTGCCGCGCCGTATGCCAGCACGCCTCGGCCGCGCCCATGACGCCCCAAGCGATGCCGTAGCGCGCGCGGTTCAAGCACCCAAACGGTCCTTTGAGGCCAGCTACGTTGGCGAGCAAGGCGTCCTCCCCCACCTCAACGCCGTCGAGCACGATCTCGCCCGTTACCGAGGCGCGCAAGGATAGCTTGCCCGCGATCTTCGGCGCGCTGAGCCCCGCCAACCCCTTGTCGAGGACGAAGCCCTTGATGCTGCCGCCATGGGCGTCGGATTTGGCCCAAACCACGAACACATCGGCGATAGGGGAATTGGAAATCCACATCTTTGACCCGTGCAAGCGATAGCCCGAATCTGTTTTCTCCGCGCGGGTGGCCATCCCCGCAGGGTCCGACCCAGCCCCAGGTTCGGTCAAACCAAAGCATCCGATCCATTCCCCACGCGCGAGCTTGGGCAGGTACTTCTGCCGTTGCGCCTGCGACCCATAGGCAAAGATTGGGTACATGACGAGTGAGGATTGCACCGACATCATCGAACGATAGCCGCTATCGACGCGCTCAATCTCCCGTGCGACCAACCCGTAGGAGACGTAGGACCCGCCGAGCCCGCCGTAGGCTTCGGGGATGGTGGTGCCGAGCAGTCCCATGGCCCCCATCTCCGCAAAAATGTCAGGGTCCACCGTTTCGTTCGCGAAGGCCGCGGTCACGCGCGGCGCCAACTTTTCCGCCGCAAAGGCCGCCGTCGCCTCTTGGAGGGCCTGTTCCTCCGCGCTCAAACTCGCCGTCAACTTCAGCGGATCGGCCCAATCGAAGTCAGCCAAGTCGGGTTTGCTGTGCGGGGGCAAGGCAGAACTCATGAGGGGCGCTTATCTTTCTAAAGCCTGCCTGTCGAGATGGTGCAAATCTTGATCGTTCCCAAAAATTGCGGCAAGGGACGGGCATGCCTGTCTTGCGTCTCGGTCTTGTCCTGATCCTATGGGGCGGTGCAGCGACGGCGCAGTTGAACCAGGACCCCATGACGGACAAGGAAATTGCGGCCTTTTTAGCAGGAAAAACCATCGGTGCCCACGACTGGGAAATTGCCGAAAGTTACGAATACCATAGCGCCGAAGGAGCGGCGATTTGGCACGAAGGAGACCTCCTAAACAGGGGCCTCTACCACATAAAAAACGGTCATGTTTGCTATACCTATGAAGGTGAAGATGCGGGAAGCTGGTTCTGCTGGGACTTCCGACGCGATCGACGAACCGGCGAGGTTTATCAATGGGGACCCTTCGGCAGTTACTACCGCCTCTTCGTCGTCGGCGACGGCGATTTGGTCAGCGCGGGCACGGCTGCGAGCGGCGGCTAAGGGACCTTGCGCGCCGCTTGAAGCGGAACGCCGTGACGAAAGGCTGCATGGCATCGCTAGGGGATGTCGAGACCCTGGAACACCGTCACCTCAGCCTTGCTGCAACATCCATTCCCGCACCTCATGAACGTGCGGGCGGTCTGGCGCGCTGAGCGGCCAGATCAGGTCGTGGCTGAGGCCCGTGCGCCACTTCTTATCGCCCACCTGCACCAATAAACCTTGGGCCATGGGGGCGGCGACGATGTGCGACCACCCCAGCGCGATCCCCTGCCCTGCCATGGCGGTTTGGATCACGAGCGCATAGTCGTTGAGGCGCAAGCCCAAGGCCGTGGGCACGGGCAGCCCAACGGCGCGAAAGAAATCGCCCCAGCCAGGGCGCGGTCGATAGGGTTCCTCCAAATGGATCAAGCGCTGGTGCATCCACGCCTCCTGCTGCCGCGCGTACCCTGGCGCGGCGACGGGAAATAAGAGATCCTCAGCCAGTCGCGCCACGCCATACCCAGGCCAAAGGCCTTGGCCCCGCCGCACGCACAGATCGGCCTTGTCGTCGCGCAGGTCCAAATCGCGGTCCGTGGTCTGCACCCGCAGGTCGATATGGGGGTGCGCCTGCTGAAACGCCCCTAGCCGCGGCACAAACCAGTGATTGGCAAAGGCCGTGGAACAGGACAGGGTGACATGGTGGCCTTGGCCGTGCTGGTCCAGCTGCTGCACGCACCGCTCCAGATCGTCGAAGGCCGCCCGCGCCTCCAAGTAAAGGTCCTTGCCCTCGGGGGTTAGGCGAATGCGCCGATGGGTGCGGTGAAACAGGGAGATCCCGAGCTGGGCTTCCAGTTGTCGCACCGCCGCGCTGATCGCAGGTTGCGTGACGCCCAGGTCTTGCGCCGCCAAGGTGAAGGAACTGTGGCGGGCTGCGGCCTCAAACGACTGCAACTGGTTCATGCACCTAAACAGTTTGCGGCGATTTTGCATAAATTTGGCTTATGCAAACCCCAAGAAATTTTCAAGGTTTCCCCGACTTTGTCGAGCGACTAAAAGGGACCGAGCCCAGACAACCCTCAAGGATCCGCCATGGCACGACGCTCCCGCGCTTCCGCCGCCCGCCCCGCCGCGCAAGCCGCGCCTGCCTTCATCCAGCGGCGCTTGCCCTATTTCGACGCCTTGGACGAAGAGAGTTTGGTCAAAATTGAGCAACAGGCCGACTGGCTGATCGAAAATGTTGGCCTAGAATTTCGCGATGATCCCCGATCATTGGACCACTGGCGCGCGGCGGGGGCGCAGGTCAAGGACACGCGTGTCGTTGCCGACGCGGCCCATATCCGCGAACTCCTAAAAACCGCGCCGTCGCAATTCCAACAAGTGGCGCGCAATCCCGCCAAGACCGTGACCATCGGTGGCACCAACCAGGTCTTCGCCCCCATCTACGGCCCGCCCTTTTGCCGAGACTTGGAAAAGGGGCGGCGCTACGGCACCATGGAGGACCATGAGAAACTGGTGAAGATCGCCCAGTCGCTCGACAGCTTGCACCATACGGGCCTGGTGATCGTCGAACCCTGCGATGTTCCCGTTTCCAAGCGACACTTGGACATGTTGTACCTGCATATGCGCTACAGCGACAAGCCTGGTTTGGGCGCCATTACCGAGCAGTCGCGCGCCCAGGACAGCGTCGATATGGCCCGCATTTTGCACGGCAACGAGACCTTTGAGAACAACTGCGTGATCATGGGCAATGTCAATACCAACTCGCCCTTGTTGGTCGACCGCGTCGTGACCCAGGCGATCCAGACCTACTGCGGCAACGGGCAAGGCATTGTGGTCGTGCCCTTTATCCTGTCGGGTGCCATGGGGCCCGTCACCACAGCGGCCTCCATCGCGCAAGCGGTGGCCGAGGCCATGGTGTGCGGCGCCTATTCGCAGCTCGTGCGCCCCGGCGCGCCCTTCATCATGGGCAACTTCCTGTCGTCCATGTCGCTCAAGTCGGGCGCGCCGACCTTCGGCATGCCCGAACCGACGCTGTCGAACTACGTGATCGGGCAGTTGGCGCGTCGGTTGAACTTGCCGTTACGCTGCGGCGGGTCCCTCACCGCGTCAAAAATTCCCGACGCGCAGGCCGCGGCGGAGAGCGCCGATTCCATGCACTCAACGGCGCTGGCGGGCGCGAATTTTGTGCTGCACTCGGCCGGATGGCTCGAAGGGGGGCTGTGTACGGGCTATGAAAAGCTCGTGATCGATGCCGACCGTCTGGGCGGCTACCAAAAACTGCTCGGCGGGTTGGACGTTTCCGACAATGGGCTGGGCAAGACCGCCTACGACGACGTCGAACCTGCGGGCCACTTCTTGGGCTCGGGCCACACCATGGCCAACTATACGACCGCCTTCTACGAACCCGCCCTGTCGGATTCCGAGAATGTCGAAAGCTGGGAAGAACGCGGCGCCAAGGATACGTATCAGCGCGCCTTCGAGCGCTGGAACCAACTGCTGAACGACTACGAGGCGCCTGCCATCGACGCCGCCGTCGATGAAGAGTTGCGGGCGTTCGTCGAACGGCGCAAGTCCGAGTTGCCCGATGCCTGGTACTAGCGCCAAAACTGACTTCCGCGCCCTTCACGCGCCAGGCGACCCGTTCCTCCTAATGAACGCCTGGGATCGCGGGTCGGCCAAGGTCTTGGAAGCCTTGGGCGCCCAGGCCATCGCCACCACATCGGGCGGCCACGCCTTCACCCTGGGGCGCGTCGATATGGGCCAGGTCACGCGCGACGAGGCTTTGGCCCATGCCCAAGAGCTGGTCAGCGCGGTCAAGGTGCCCGTTTCTGGCGACTTTGAAAACGGCTACGGCCACGCACCCGAAACGGTGGCGACCACCATCACTCTCGCCGCAGAGGTCGGCCTGGCGGGGTGCAGTATCGAAGACACCCATTTGCCCGACGCCCGGCCCTACGCCTTTGATTTGGCGGTGGAGCGGATCCGCGCCGCCAGCGCTGCGGCACGGGCCTTGCCGCAAGATTTTGTCCTGGTTGCCCGCGCCGACGGTCTCATGAATGGGACCTACGACGTGAACGAGGCCGAGCAGCGGTTGCTCGCCTTCGCCGCTGCGGGCGCTGATTGCGTCTATGCGCCCATGCCCGAAACCTTGGCGGATTTGCAGCGTCTGGTGCGTTGCACGGACGTCCCGTTTAATGCCCTGGCGGTGGGGGCCTTCGCCACCCAGCGGCGCGCCGACTTTGCCGCCTTGGGCGTTGCCCGCATTTCCCTGGGAACGGGCCTGTTGCGCCGCCTACAAGCGACCCTGCTCTGCGTGGGTCAACGCATGCTGGGGGACGGGAACTTCGCCGACATGCTCGACAACGCCAACGGCGATCACATAGACCAAATGATGGAGGACCCAAACCCATGACCGCATCCCTTGCCCAATCGACCCTCAACAAGCAAACTGACGAGACCAGCAAAGGCAAAACCCCGCCGAGCCACGCCAAGGTTGTCGTCATCGGCGGCGGCGTCGTCGGCTGCTCCATCCTGTTCCACCTCGCCAAGTTTGGCTGGAAGGATGTGATCTTGCTGGAACGCGATGAATTGACCTCGGGCTCATCGTGGCACGCGGCGGGCCAAATCCATACCTTGTCGTCCGACCCCAATATCTCACGCCTGCAGGGCTATACCATCGATCTCTACAAGGAGATCGAGGAAACCTCGGGCCACTCGGTCGGCCTGCACATGACGGGCGGTTTCTACCTCGCCTCGACCCAAGCCTGGTACGACTACCTAAAGCGGGAACGGTCCAAAGCGCGCTATATGGGCCTTTCGCAGGAGTTCATTTCGCCCAAGGAAGTCGCCGACCGCCATCCGCTGATCAACCCCGAACACTATCTGGCGGCGCTGTGGGACGATCAGGACGGCGACCTCGACCCTTCGGGTGCCACCTATGCCTTCGCCAAGTCCGCGCGCGTCCACGGCGCGCAGTACTTCACCCACACCCCGGTCACGGGCCTAAAGCAACGCGCCGACGGCACCTGGGACGTGACAACGCCCAAGGGCAGCGTCCATGGCGAACATATCGTCAATTGCGGCGGCCTCTGGGCGCGCGAAGTCGGGCGCATGCAGGGCCTCCATATCCCCGTGCAACCCATGGAACACCACTATCTGCTGACCGAGAAAATCGACGCCATCGCGCAAGCGGACCATCGCCTGCCCTGCGGCATCGACTACGAAGCCAATATCTACTTCCGCCAGGAACGCGACGGCATGCTGCTCGGCACCTACGAACCCGCAGCGACCCCGTGGAAGGTGGACGGGACGCCGATGGACTTTGGCCACGAACTGCTGGAACCGAATCTGGAGGCCATCGCCGACCGGCTGGAACTGGCCTTTGAGCGCGTCCCTGCCCTGGGCGAGGCGGGCATCCGCACCACCATCAACGGCCCCTTTACCTTTGGCCCCGACGGCAACCCCATGATCGGCCCCGTGCCAGGGATGCGCAACACCTGGGTCGCCGTCGGCGTCATGGCGGGGTTCTGCCAAGGCGGCGGCGTCGGCCTGACCTTGGCCGAATGGATGATCGACGGCGAACCCTCCATCGACGTTTGGGCCATGGACGCGGCCCGCTTCGGCGACTGGACGTCCCCCGATTGGGGCACGATCAAATCGACCGAGAACTACGAACGGCGCTTCGTCATGACCTTCCCCAACGAAACCTTGCCCAAGGGTCGCAAGCAGAAAACCACGGCGCTCTACGATCGCTTGCTGGCCAAGGGCGCGGTCATGGACGCGAGCTTTGGCCTCGAAAATGCTCAATGGTTCTCCCATGGTCCCGAGGATGCCCACGAGGAGCCGACGTTCCATCGCTCCCGCGCCCATGCCTACGTCGCCGCCGAGTGCGCGGCGGTGCGCACCGGGGTCGGCGCCATTGAGGTCGCCAACTTTGCCAAGCATGAGCTCAAGGGCCCTGGCGCGCGCGCGTTCTTGAACCACATGCTGGCAGGCCGCATTCCCCGCCCAGGTCGCCTGGCGTTGACGCCCATGCTGACCGAAAAGGGCAAACTCTACGGCGATTTGACCGTCGCGTGCTTGGCCGACGATCACTTCATGCTGTTTGGATCGGGGGTGATGCAGGAGGCGCATCGGCGCTGGTTCTTGAAGTATTTGCCCGAAACGGGAGTCGCGTATCAAAACGCCTCCGACGCTTATCACGGCATCGCACTTTCGGGGCCGCAGTCGCGCGCCGTGTTGCAACAGGTATGCCGTGACGATTGCTCGGCGGAGGGGTTGAAGTTCCGCGATACCCGCCAAACCTTCGTCGGCGGGGTCCCCTGCATCCTGAACCGCGTGTCGTTTTCGGGCGAACTGGGCTACGAAATTTACTGCGCGCCGCACTTCCAAATTCGCTTGGCCGAGGCCTTGGAACGCGCCGCCGAGGACCTTTTCGGCGCGGACGGCCTGAAGTGGTACGGCGCGCGGGCGCTCATGTCCCTACGCTTGGAAAAGGGCTGGGGCGCCTGGGGCCTCGACTTCCGACCAGACTTCACCGCCGCGGAATCGGGCCTCGACCTGTTCATCAAGTGGGATAAGGATTTTGTCGGCAAAGCCGCCGCCCTGGCCGAACGCGAGCGCGGCCCGGCGCGGCGCTTGGTCACCCTAACCATCGATTCCCCCGACACCGACGTATCCAACGACGAAGCCATCTTGCACGGCGACGAGGCGGTCGGCTACGTCTCCTCGGGCGGCTTTGCCCACCATACGGGCCAATCCATGGCCCTAGGCTACGTCCCCACGGCCCTGGCGGTGGCAGACACGGCCCTAGAGGTCGAAATCCTCGGCACCCGCTATCCCGCCAAAGTTCTGGGGGCCGCCGCCTACGACCCGAACGGCGGCAAGATGCGCGCTTAGGGCCGCGCATCCAGGGTTCTTATCTAGGCGGGCCATCGCGACCCGCCTAGGCGGCGGGCGTCATCGACGAGTGCCCGTCGGGCTGCGCCTGCCCCCTTTTCCAGGAAGGGGAATTGGGCATGGGTCTGCCTGTCGGGGATCGTTTGGCGCAACGCGAAGTTCGTGCCATCTGGACTGCCTGCCGCCGACCAGTGCTGGATCCTGCGACTTCGCTTTGCTCCGCGCTGGATGACGGGGGTCGAGTGTCCCGAGATCCTCTCGCGATGTCATGCAGCGCGCAGTCGCAGCATCCATCACTGAACTCCAGCCGTGAAAACGATGGGTGCCGACTTTGGGTTGCCTGCTTCCTCCTTGTGCCCGCTTTCCGTTCGAGCGGAAACAGCAGGTGCCCAGATCCTACGACTTCGCGTCGCCCACGCCGATGACCTGGTCTTGAATCGCCCGAGACTGGCTTAGGGTTCAAAATTCTGATTGACTCCGAAACCGATTTCGGTAGAGGCGCGATCAAGAGACTTGCCTTACCATGCCAGAACCTGCCGCCATGCCTGCCGTTGCGCCGCCAATCGTGCCCGAGGGACCGAAGCGGGCGACTTTGGCCGAGTTGGCGCAGCGGACAGGCTTGACCAAACCGACCCTGTCCCGCGCGCTCAATGACTATCCCGACATCGCCGAGGCGACCAAGCGGCGTGTGCGGCTGGCCGCGGCGGAATTGGGGTATCAGGCGTCCAGCCGCGCGCGGCAGCTTTCGCGCGGCAAAGCTGAGGCCATTGGCTTTGTGACCGCCATCAGCGCCTCGGGCCTGCGGTCCGCCTATCAATCCGAATTCACCAACGCCCTGGCGCTGGCCTTGGCCGAGCGGGGGCACGATTTGCTGCTCCACGCTGTTGCCGACCCCAGTCAAGAGGTCGCGGCTTACGCGCGTTTGGCCCAGGAGGGGAAGGTCGATGGGTTTATTCTAATGGGTACCCGCCACCAGGACCCCCGCCTTGCCTATCTGACGGCCCACGGCCTTCCGTTTGTGGCCCAGGGGCGGTTTGAGGGTCAAGACGATCAGGCCTGGCTCGATATCGACGCCGAGCAGGGATTTTTCCGCGTCGCCCAGCATTTGATCGAACAAGGCCATCGGCGCATCGCTTATCTGGCGGGCGATCCAAAGGTGTACAGCAGCCAGTACCGTGAAGCGGGGGTTGCGCGTGCGCTGGCCGACGCGGGCCTCGCACTGGCCGATCGTTTCGACGGGGATTTTTCCGCCGAGGCTGGACGGCGCGCGCTGACCCACGCCGTGGCCAACACGCGCGACTTTACCGCCCTCATTTGCGCCAACGACGCCATGGCCATGGGCGCGGTTTCCGCCGCGGGCGCCCTCGGCGTTCGTATTCCCGACGACCTGTCCATCACAGGCTACGACGGCGTACGCCTTGCCGAAGTCTTCAACCCCCCGATTACCACCCTTTCCCATTCTGCGGCCGACTGCGGCGCAGCTATGGCGACCATGATTGTCGGTCTCATCCAGGGCCAAGCGCCCCGAGACTTGCAACGGCTGATTCAGCCTACCTTGATCCTGCGTGGATCGACCTCACCCGCTTTATAGTTGAAGGAGTTTCTCATGAGAAAAGCGATTCTTGCCGCCACCGTCGCCCTTGGCGCCGTCAATGTGGCCCAGGCCCAGGCCATCAAGTTCTGGACCACCGAAGAACAGCCCGACCGTCTGGCCAAGCAGGTGGCGCTCGCCGCCGATTTTGGCGAAGAAACGGGCATCATCGTACAAGTGATTCCCGTCACGGAATCCGAAATGGGCACCCGCGCCGCGGCCGCTTTCGCTGCGGGCGACCTGCCCGACGTGGTCTACTACCCCCTGCAGTACGCCCTGCCCTGGGCGGAGGCGGGCCTGATCAATATCGATGCCACCACCGAAGCGGTTGAAAACCTCGGCGTCGATACCTTCCGCAGCGGCGCGCTGAACATGGCCGCGTTCGACGGCGACTACGCGGGCGCGCCCGTCGATGGCTGGACGCAGTTGGTGGTCTATCGCGCCGATCTATTTGCGGAAATGGGCCTCGAAGCGCCCGATTCCTACGCCGATATTGAGGCTGCCATCGCCGCCCTGCACAATCCCCCGAGCATGTACGGTTTCGTCGCCCCGACCAAGGTCGACGAAGGCTTCATGTCGCAGGTGCTGGAACATGTGTTCCTGGCCAACGGCGTCTCCCCGGTCGATGCGAACGGCCTGATGAAACTGGATGCCGCGGCAACTACCGAAGTGCTGGAGTTCTACAAAACCCTGGTCGATGCCTCCCCCGATGGCGAACTTTACTGGAAGCAAGCCCGGTCCATGTACTTCGCGGGCGAAGCGGCCATGATCATTTGGTCGCCATTCATCTTGGATGAATTGGCAGGCTTGCGCGATTCGGCGGCCCCCGCCATCAACGATGACCCGACCACGACCGAACTGGCGGCCATGACGGGCATCGTTTCCTCCCTTGCTGGACCGTCGAACCCAGCGGGCGCGGGCTGGGCCGATGTGCGCTTCCTCTCGGTCATGGCCGATTCTGAGGAAGAAGAGGCCGCGACGGCCTTCATCGAGTATTCGCTCTCCGACGGCTACGCAAGCACCTTGTCGATCGCGCCCGAAGGCAAGTTCCCCGTGCGTCTGGGCCCCGAGGCGGGCTCAACCGAGTACGTTGACCTTTGGTCCACCTTGCCCGTCGGCGTCGATCGCAAAGCGCCCCTGGCAGATCTCTATCCAGCGGACGTGATCGCCGCCATCGCGTCGGGCCTGGAAACACCGAGCCGTTGGGGCGTGACCGAGGGGCAACTGGCGCTTGCGTCTAAGATCAACAACTCGCGCGTGCTCAACACCTTGGTCCGCGAGTTTGTCGACGGCGCGCGCGACGCAGAGGCGACCATCGCCCTCATGAACGAAGAGCTGGCGAAGATCGATTAAGCCCTTGGTTCGATGCGAGGGGGCCGCTTTTGGCCCCCTCGTCTTTTTCTTTTTCGGTTAAAAGCCTCCCGTGTCCGCATCGCTTCCTCAACCCGCCGAGTCAGTCGCTGACGCGCCTTTGGTCCACAAACCTGGGCGCATGTCGCGGCGGACCAGCCGCCTGGCCTTGGCCCTGACCTTGCCTGGAATTTTGGTGGTCCTCGGCGTCGTGCTGTTGCCGTTGCTGACCACCTTTTGGATCGCGGGCAAGAATATCGAGCTGGAGGATTTGAGCCCGCCGCGCGCGCAACTTTCCGAGCGGCTGCGCGGTGATGTGGACGCTGCGGGGGACGCGGCGATCTACCGCTTCACCGCCCGAATTCCCGCTAACGCGGGTCTCGTTTATAGCAGCTTTGGCTTTGAGGCCGACTGGCCGCAAGACCTGGTAGCGGCGGAACTCGACCCGCGTTGTGCTTTGCGCGCGGGCCGCCTGACCTGCCGCTTTGGCGATGTGAACTTGGACGAGCGATTTTCGCAGCGTCTCAACCTCAGCGTGACCGCGGCCCCGGGCTTTGACGCCGCCCGCCTCGACGCCCACGACCCCAACTTTCAGGTCTTGGGTACGGTTCCCAACCCTTTGATTGCCCAGCCGCTAACGGGCGAGAATTTCACCAAGGCGGTCAATACGCGCAATTTCTGGGGCATTTTGGGCACCACCTTCGCCTACACCTTCTTCTCCACCTTCGGCGCGATCCTGATCGGGCTGTTTGCCGCCCTGTTGCTCAATCAACCGTTTCGGGGCCGGTCGGTGTTTCGCGGCCTGCTGCTGTTTCCCTACGTCGCGCCCGTGATCGCCGTGGCGTTGACCTGGGTCGCCTTGTTGAACCCAACCAACGGGTCCTTGAACGATCTGTTCGTGCAGATGGGCGCGCTGGATCGCCCATTTAATTTCTTCGGAAAAACTTCGCAGACCTTCACCTTCTTGGGCCTGGAAATGACCTTTCCCGTCGCCCTCACCTCGGTCATCGTCTTTGAGGCTTGGCGCTACTTCCCGCTGGCCTTCTTGTTCATCTTGGCGCGCATACAGTCGATCCCCCAAGATATGTACGAGGCGGCGACCATGGACGGCGCCTCGCCGTTCCAGCAGTTCTTCGCCCTGTCCATGCCCATGCTGATCGGCATCATGTCGGTGCTGTTCTTGCTGCGCTTTATTTGGACCTTCAACAAGTTCGAGGACATCTTCTTGCTGACCGGCGGCGGGTCGGGGACCCAGACCCTCACCATCGAAGTCTATCGCTGGTTTTCCATCGACAACTTCGGCGCGGCCTCCGCCGTGGCGGTCCTGATCTTCGCCATCTTGTGCGGCTTCGCGGCCCTGTATTTTTGGGTATCACCGCGCGAGGAAGGGCTATGAACGCCCGCCGCCTCGCCCTGCATGGGGCCGTGACGGGGATATGGGCGCTGGTGATCGCGCTCACGGTCGGGCTGCTCGCCTCGCTGATCACGGGCGAGGGCTATCGTCCCTGGTATCTCTTGTGGTTGCTGGCGGGCGTCGGAGTCGGCGCGGGGGCCGCGCTGACGGGCGAACAGGTGAGCGTCAAACTGCCGCTCTTGGGCCTGGCTTTGGCCCTGCTGGTGACTGCCCTGACTCTTGGCCACCCCTTCGGGCAGTCGCTCCTCGCCACGCCGCTGGTCTCGCTCGGCGCGCTGATCGCGGCGGCCCTTCTCACCGTCGGGGTCAGTTCCCACACTCTGTCACCCTTAGCGGGCAGCGCGCTCAATCGCTATCGGGTCGAGGCCAGCCTGGCGCGCGCCGTGCGCGGGCTGGGCCTGCTGTTCTTCGGCCTTATTGTGACGGTGCCCCTGTTCCTCATGATCTCGGGCAGCCTGTACACTACGCCCTCGGGCGCGAGGCACGACTTTGCCGCGCTGGGCGGCGGTGCCAAAGCGACGCTGGACCCGTTCCGCGCCTACTACAACTTGTTCGCGGCGGACGCGGGCGCCATCGCGTCAAATTTCTTTGGGCGCTACTTTCTCAATTCGGTCTGGGTTAGCTTGCTTACCGTGGTCTTGACGCTGGCGCTGGCGGTCCCTGGGGCCTACGCCATCTCGCGCCTGACCTTTCCTGGCCAGCGCCTCCTGTCCCGCTCGGTCCTGATGATCTATTTGGTGCCCGTCATTGTCCTGGTCATTCCCCTGTTTGTGATGCTGACCAACCTGGGGCTGCGCAATGCCTGGGGCCTGCTGCTGGTCTATCCCGCCACCACTTTGCCCGTGGCGCTCTATATGTTGCAAGGCTACTTCCGCGGCCTGCCCGCCGAGTTGGAGGAAGCGGGGCTCATGGACGGGTGTTCGCGCCTGCGGGTCATTTGGTCGATCACCATCCCGCTGGCCCTGCCCGCCATCGCTTCGGTGGCGCTCTATGTGTTCATGATCGCTTGGAATGAATTCCTGATCGCCTTCATGCTGCTGTCCGATCAAGCCAGCTTTACCTTGCCCATCGGGATCAACTCCATGAACTCCTCGGAGGTTGCCGAACAAGACCTGATGGCCGCCGCCGTCGTCGCCACCGTGCCCATCGTGGTGCTGTTCTTGTGGGCCGAACGCTTCATGGTGCAGGGTCTGACCTCGGGCGGGGTCAAGGGTTGATGGAACAAGCCTGGAACCTGCCCGATCAGGCTCGAGCGATCCTGGCCGCCAACGATCGGGGCACGTATTCGGTCCCGACCCACGGGCTTTACCCCGTGCAGTTCAACTGGGATTCTGCCTTCGCCGCCCTCGGCTATGCGCTGCACGATCCCGAGCGCGCCTTCGGCGAAATCGCCCTGCTGCTGTCGGCGCAATGGGCCGACGGCATGGTCCCGCACATCGTCTTTCGCGGCGATCATGCGGGCTACTTCCCAGGTCCCGAGGTCTGGCAAACGGGCCAAGACGTGCCCACCAGCGGCATTACGCAGCCGCCCGTCGCCGCCTCGATCTTGCGACAGATTTGCGAGAACGGCGTCGCCCTGGCTGGTTTGCGCGACGTCGTTCGCCGGCTGGAGGCGTGGCACGTCTGGTTCACGCAGGCCCGCCAGGACGATCAGGGCGCGATTTTCGTCGTCCACCCTTGGGAATCGGGCCGCGATAATCTGAGCGACTGGGACGGCGCCATGGCGCGCATTGTGCCCGACACGGGCCTCGGGGCCTACCGCCGCCGCGATCTGGAGCATGTGGCCGCCGACCAACGCCCGACCAAGGCAGAGTACGACCGTTATCTGACCCTGGTCCATCAGGGTCGTAAGCTGAAGTGGGATCAGCAGGCGCTGGGCCGTACCAGCCCGTTTCGCATGGCGTGCGCGGGCATGACCGCGATCCTGCTCGCCGCCGAACGCGACCTCCAGGCCCTCCTCACGCGCCTGAACATGCCGACCGCCGCGACGCAGCGGCGCATTGCTACCTTGGAGACGGGCTGGCGCTCGCTTTGGAACCCTAAGGCGCAGGCGTTCGTCAGCCGCGATCTGGAAACGGGGTGGCAGTCGGACGCCATCACCTCGGCCAGTTTTTTGGGGCCCTACGCGGGCATGGACGACCATTTGGGCGCAACCTTGGATCATTTCGACCGCATCGCGGGCAAGGTGCGCTTCCTCATGCCCAGTTTCGATCCCGATCATCGGGGCTTCGACCCCGCGCGCTACTGGCGCGGGCCGGTTTGGTTTGTGCTGAACAACCGGATCGGCCTGGGGTTAGCACGCGTGGGCGAGACGACCCGCGCGCAACGCCTACGCCGCGATACGGCGGCGCTGGCCCGCCGCGCAGGCTTCTACGAATACTTCAATCCGCTCGACGGCGCGGGCCTGGGCGGGACATCCTTCACCTGGACCGCAGCGGTCTATCTGGCGTGGGCACAGGAGGCCTAAGCATGGCGCGCATCCAAATCTCAAACCTCAAAAAAGCCTTCGGCAACCTCAGCGTGATCAAGGGCGTTGATCTGGACATCGACGACAAGGAGTTCGTGGTCTTCGTCGGCCCGTCGGGCTGCGGCAAGTCCACCATGCTGCGCCTGATCGCGGGGCTGGAGGAAAGCAGCGCGGGCACCATCGCCCTCGACGGGGAAGATGTTACGAGCCTGACGGCGGCTGAGCGCGGCCTTGCCATGGTGTTCCAGTCTTATGCGCTCTATCCGCACAAGTCGGTGCGCGACAACATGGCCTTTCCCTTGCGCGTCGCGGGCATGGGCAAGGCGGCGGCAAATGCGGAGGTGGATCGGGCGGCGGAGGTCCTGCAACTCACCGCGCTCTTGGACCGCAAGCCCAAGGAACTGAGCGGCGGGCAACGGCAAAGGGTCGCCATTGGCCGCTGCATCGTCCGCAACCCCAAGGCGTTCCTGTTCGACGAGCCCTTGTCGAATTTGGACGCGGCGCTACGGGTGGAAATGCGCGTGCAAATCGCCAAGCTGCACCGTCAACTGCAAGCGACCATGATCTACGTGACCCACGACCAGGTCGAAGCCATGACGCTCGCCAACCGCATCGTGGTGTTTTCAGCGGGCAAAATCGAGCAGATCGGCACGCCGCTCGCGCTCTATACCAATCCAGGCAACCTGTTCGTCGCCACCTTCATCGGTTCGCCGAAAATGAACATCTTGCCCATGACCGACGCTGGCGGCACGACTGAACGCGAGGTCAAGGACGGCACGCCGAAGCACCTGGGCATCCGGCCCGAGCATATGAAGATCAGCAAGCGCGGCAAAGGCCTGGCGGGCACCATTTCGGTCACCGAACACTTGGGCGCAGATAGCTTTTACCATGTCGAAACCGAGGGCGGCGACAGCCTGGTCGCGCGCGGCCATTTGAGCGATGGGCTGCGCGAGGGCGATGCCGTCAAGCTGACCTTCGATCCGCAGCACATTCATCTGTTCGACGCTGAAGGACGGTGCCTGACCTCCCTAGCGAAATGAAGGATTTAAGATCCTGCGTCTTAGACCTGTTCCAGGTCGGCATCGACGCCGCCGACCCCGCCGCTGCCGTTCGCCGCGCGCTTAAGGCCAACCCACCCGCCGCCCACCCGCACCTGATCGCCGTCGGCAAGGCCGCCTGCGCCATGATGCGCGCGGCCCTTGAGTTTGTAACCCCAAGATCGGCCCTGGCCGTGACCTCCTACGGAAACGTCCAGCCCGTCGCGGGCGCGCAGGTCCTGGGCGCGGGCCATCCCCGCCCCGACGCGGCGGGCCTAGCGGCGGCGCAGCAGGTCAAGGACCTTGCCCAGCGCGCGGGCGCGGACGAAGAGATCGTGCTGCTGCTCTCGGGTGGGGGCTCCGCGCTCCTGCCCTGCCCGCTCCCTGGCCTGACCCTGGACGACAAGCAAGCCACCAACGATCTTATGCTGGCCGCTGGGATGCCGATTGAGGCCATCAACTTGGTTCGGCAAAACCTCTCGCAGCTGAAGGGCGGCGGCCTCAGCGCCCTCGCCGCCCCCGCCCAGGTGCGCGCGCTGATCCTCTCCGACGTCATCGGCGATGATCTGCGCGCCGTCGCCAGCGGCCCCACCACGCCGCCCTTAGGCACGGCTCAAGACGCCGTGACCGCTTTACACAAGGCGCAGATCTGGCCGCGCCTGCCGCGCGCCGTCCAAGACGCGCTTACCGCCGCGACGCCGCGCCTGCCCAAGAACCGAACCGAACTCCCGCCCGCCGACAACGCCTTGATCGGCTCCAACGCCCAAAGCCTGCGCGCCATGGCCAGCGCAGGCCAGGCCAAGATCATGAACGCGGCCCTTACGGGCGACGTCCAAGCCGCCGCCGCCCAAATCGCCCAAGACATCCGCAACACCCCTGCCCCCACGCTGCTCTGGGGCGGCGAAACCACCGTCACCGTGCAGGGCACAGGCAAAGGCGGCCGCAATCAGGAGCTCGCGCTCCATGTCATAACCCACCTAGAAAACCTGCCAGGCCCCTGGGCCTTCCTAAGCGGCGGCACCGACGGCATCGACGGCCCCACCGACGCCGCTGGCGGCTTGGTCGATCATACCATGACCCTGAACGCCGAAACCCGCGCCCAACTGGCCAACAACGACGCCTACCCCGCCCTCCAAACCCTCGGCGGCCTCATCGTACGCGGCGCAACGGGAACCAACGTGGCGGACCTGCAGATTTTTGTGCGGGGGTGAAAATGGCGGCTCTGCGTTCTCGTATCCCTGACCCCAGAATACTGGACATATTGACCCTGTTGGCGTGGGAAATCGACGATTTTGGTTCAGATTTTCTGCAAAGGCTAAGCTGGACAAGGATTTTGCCACGTCCTACAGCCACTTTCTCTTCGTATGAGATGGCGTTTGGGTCACCGTTTCGGGTTTGGTTCAGAAAAAAAGTACTTTCTTCAAGCCCAGAGCGGGGCTAGAAGACGTGAGGTTAAAACATCGGCTACAGTGACAGCCGCCAACACCGCGTCGTTGTGCGGCACAAACAAGCCGTAGCCCAGGTTAAAACATCGGCTACAGTGACAGCCGCCAACACCGAAGTCTGACTTTTACGTCAGCCTTCTTATTTTGGTTAAAACATCGGCTACAGTGACAGCCGCCAACACCAGGGTGTCATGACGAGGATGTATTCCTCGTCGGTTAAAACATCGGCTACAGTGACAGCCGCCAACACCCACTATACGGGGTAAAGCTGGCTACAAAACCTTCGGTTAAAACATCGGCTACAGTGACAGCCGCCAACACCCTGGCGGATCCGCCCACCAGTCCATCGAACTGGGTTAAAACATCGGCTACAGTGACAGCCGCCAACACCGTGAGAGTTAGACTCCCCCCCGGAATTTTGTAGGAGGTTAAAACATCGGCTACAGTGACAGCCGCCAACACCGACTTCAACTACATTGACGTTTTCGGGGTCTGGGTTAAAACATCGGCTACAGTGACAGCCGCCAAAACCCTTGATAGGTACCTCCTTCTTTCAGCTGTCCGTGGGTTAAAACATCGGCTACAGTGACAGCCGCCAAAACCCTTGATAGGTACCTCCTTCTTTCAGCTGTCCGTGGGTTAAAACATCGGCTACAGTGACAGCCGCCAACACCCCCAACTTTGGGATGACTCGAGGACGACCTCGGTTCAAACATCGGCTACAGTAACACCCAGCAGCCCGTTGCGACGGCCCTCGTACTCGTGCGTTGAGACTCTATCGAAGCCCTTGTTTTTGTAACAGCGGTTCTCTAACCCCAAAGACCTGAGGTTCACGAGGCAACGTCCGTGAATTGGCACTTAGGTACTTTGGCTGAGGTTCGGCATGAAAATCATCTCATCAATCGGCAACAGTAAAACGCATTGGGACGGTTCAAAATTGGAGCGTCGCGTCGAGGTAACGCGGCCCACTGTGTCTGAGCAGAACCGAGACGCTGACCTCCATACCCTCATATCGAAAGAGGCCAAAATTCTGATGCGGCAATATATCGGAATTCTGGACAAGGTCCTCACCAAAGAAAAGAACCTGCGCCTCATGTCTGTTGAGCGCTACGAACGGCGCGAGCAGTTGGGCCAGGCCGTGTGGGAACTTATCAGCCGTAAGAACGTCGGCGCCAAGTTCGAATTTTGGCGGGCGAAGCTGCATCCCTACGCGGACTTTCCAACGGCCGAGGAGGACTTGAGGGCCTTAAGGGACAGGGCCCCTGCGGGCGCTCAGCCTGATCGAATTTATGGACGCCTCAAGACAGCCCTCTGGGCGCAAGACGCGCAAGGAAACCCCAACTACAAGCAGATTGCCCAAAACATCGACGCCCACCTGTTCACCGCGAAAGTCTCGGCCTCGGGTCAAAAAAAATCTGGTCACGGATTGATTTGGCACCGGGCCAATAGCATTAGGACCTCCAACCTTTGGACCGCGGCCCAAAACACAGAGCGCCCGAGCTTGGAGCTGTCCGAGCCGCGCCTTAAGGCCTATCAGCAAGGGACGTACGCCAACGTAGCCGCCCATATTTTTTCAGAGGTGCGCAGGCGCGAAAGTCAGAACGAGCCTGTTGGCACGACACTTTTTGGGAAGATCTTATCGGACCACTTTGCGCCCTTAAAAAAGCCAGGCCAAAAGTTCACTTCGTCCGATCGCGACTTGCTTGACCTGCACAACCAGGTCAAAAAATTCTACGCCAACAAGGTACGCAAGTCCACTCGGCACCTCCAAAACACGCGCACACCGCTTTCCTATCGCTTGCCCGCCGACATGGCGTCGCTGGTGCGTGCCCTAAACCGCAAGCAAGGCAACGCCACCATGACCGCCTTGATCCGCGAA
The DNA here is from genome assembly GCA_965229645.1 of Alphaproteobacteria bacterium. Classification (GTDB taxonomy): domain Bacteria; phylum Pseudomonadota; class Alphaproteobacteria; order UBA7985; family UBA7985; genus CAXQZM01. Next base: position 486,342 of record OZ245893.1, on the reverse strand, counting down.
GGCCGTAATATCTACCACGCGGCCCGACGCGCGCACTCGGCAGAGCAGATGCCCGCCTGCATGCAGGCCCTAAAAACGTCGTCTGCGCTCACGGCGCTTAAGCACTCCGAAGCCTTCGAACGATTCTGGCGCACCGCCATTTCGCAAGCTAGCCGCACCTTAAAATACTGGGCCGATCCAAAAGGTGAAATTTTCGGCCCTGAAACGGCTTATGTGGACGACGACATTCTTTCGAATGAGGTCGGAATAAAGGCGACCACGAAGTGTTTCGTGGGTTTGCCGCACTATAACCGCATGGCCAAACTTGTCTTTGGCGATCCTTTGAACGAGGCTGGCGGTGACTCCCACGGGGATGACTCGGTCTTTGCGACCGAAGATGAGCAACTGGCAAAGCAACGGTTGTTCGCACTACTGAGGGTGGCGGCGCGATTGCGCACTCAAGTCTTTCATTTTGGCGACGCCGCGAAGCTCAAGGCCAGCCTTCACAAACTTGAAGTTGCGGGGAATTGGAACGACGTCGAGGGCTTTTCTGACTTGCTCGCCTTCGCGCGCGCACGGCTAGAAACCGACATGCGGGGCCTGAAGCAGCGATCTAAGGATGTGATCATGGCCCTAAAGGTGCCGTGGTTTGTTCCTGGCCATAGAGAGGTTGAGGACCTGTTCAAGGCCTCACTGCTCGAGCCCGATCGCGATTTGCTGATCCCTCGATTTGGGCGGATCCTGCATCGCAATCACAACCTTAAAGGCCATTTCCCAAAAGACGACACCCGATCGCAGTTCCCCGATAAGATAAGTACGGTAACAAAAAATGACGAAGCGGCGACCTGTCATTTCGGTGCTTTGCAACTGATCTACAATTCTGCCTTTCGGGTTTGGCTGATAGAAAACAACGGCACGTCAAAGTTCGCCGATGCGGCCGACCAAGTAATTAGAGAGGCGACCGCGCGTGCCAAGGCCATGAACAACACGGGGCCCTTCGCGGACCTAGTTGAGTCGCGCTTGACCCAAGTCCCGCAACTGCATCCTGGCAAGAATCTCCAAGAATGGTTCGATCAACTGACCCAAGTTGTCGCCGCCGAAACGCGGCAGAATCGAACCTACGTGGCCGACAGAAAGAAAGCACGAAAGAACTCTCACGCGATCGAGGACTTGAAATGTGATTTCTTCGCCCTGCTCTTCGCCCAATTCCTAGAGTCGCCGCAAGGCAAACCCTTCCAATGGCTCGCGCGCGGCCGACTGGAGAAACGAACATATGTCGCGCATCCCCCCGCCTTTGAAGACGCTGGTCTAGATCGAGATCTCGAAGATTGGGAGGCCTTGTTTTACGTGTTTCTCTACTTGGTGCCAGTGCAGGATACCAGCCGACTCATGACTCAGTTCGTCAAGGCCCGCGTTCTGGAAACCAAAGAGACGCGTCCCGATGAGCACAGCGACTACGCTCGCAAACTGCGCGATCTTTGTCTGCTCTACGGAAAAATGGCTGGCGCGCACATGGTCAACATCCTTGAAACGTCGGGCGGTTTGGCCGACGTGGCGGACCTTTTTGAAGATCGGGGCCATTTCCAGCGGGTCTTTGCCCCGCAGCAAGATTTGTCCGTTGGTGCGAAGGCCGCAGAGGAACGACGCGTTGAAGGTCTCAAAACTGGCTTACGACAAATTTTGCGCTTTGGCACCTTGCCCCTCCTACAAAACCTGCACGCGACCAGCAAAATTTCCGAAGCTGAGGTGTCCAGCTACTTGCGTGACTTACCTCGTGTTGCGGGTTTTGAGAAGAAGAAGCACGATCTTCACAATAAAATCGTTAAGTCGAAGAAAAATCACCTGGATGCAGAAGAAACCGCCGAGTATCAAAAGATCACGGAGGCGCTAAACAAATTTAAGTTCTTAGCGGAACGGGTGCGGCTCAGCGACATGACACGCCTTCATATTTTGCTCATGCGACTGGTCTCTCGCCTCATCGATTTTAGCGCAACGTGGGAGCGGGATGCGCTTTTCGTCGCCTTAGCGCTCTATCAACGTCAACAGGGCCATGGAAACCAGGATCTGTATGAATTCGCCAAGAAATTGAGCGACCGACCCAGCTTCAAACGCGGCCCACTTGTGTTGGAAAACCTCACGCAAGACAATCAATCTCTTTACAACAAGTATTTTGGCGAGGAACAGGCCAAAATTCGCAACGCCTTCGCGCACTTTACAATCTTGAAGCCGGGGCTCAATCTCACCAGCCTTATCAACGACGTCCGCAGGCTCATGACCTATGATCGCAAATTGCGCAACGCCGTATCAAAGGCAATCAAGGATCTCATGCTCGATGAAGGTATTGAAGTCAGATGGGAAACTTGCGATGAGCACCGCCTCCATAAACCTCAAGAAGGTGGGCTGAGCGCAGTTCCCGTCTGGCATCTTGCTTCCTTTACGGAGGCAAAGTTCGAGGTGGACCGCGTTTCCACTACGTTCTTGAAAACCCTAGAGAAACTTGCTTATGGACAAGGAAAAAATGACTGATCCAGTCTTGACAAAGTGCCAATCAAGGTAATTCCTAATCCGACTCACCCAGGATTCCGAAGCATTTTTAATGACTTGCAACAATCCTGGTCCCAACCACGGCTATTTGAAAGCCGCCTGCACCAAGTCGGTTGCAACGTCGCCCGTCACAGTCGGTCCCAACCACGGCTATTTGAAAGCCGCCTGCACCTCCCAGGCGTGTACCGCATGTGGTACAATGGGTCCCAACCACGGCTATTTGAAAGCCGCCTGCACCAACCCTGCCCGTCTCGGCGAGCCTTCGGGCGGTCCCAACCACGGCTATTTGAAAGCCGCCTGCACCTGGCGCTGCTTGGCCATGACCGAGCGACCCGGTCCCAACCACGGCTATTTGAAAGCCGCCTGCACCCCATCGGCGTTTGATCTGGATCGCGTTCAAGGTCCCAACCACGGCTATTTGAAAGCCGCCTGCACCTGTTCGGCATGAACGCCGACGCAGCCTTGGGGTCCCAACCACGGCTATTTGAAAGCCGCCTGCACCTACTCGACCAGAAGGGCGCCTACAGCATCGGGTCCCAACCACGGCTATTTGAAAGCCGCCTGCACCCGAGCAAAATTCCTATTACACCAGAAGCCGGGTCCCAACCACGGCTATTTGAAAGCCGCCTGCACCCTGCAAATCCAGAGTATTGCTTGAAGTTGAGGTCCCAACCACGGCTATTTGAAAGCCGCCTGCACCCAGGAAGCTAGATGAGCAAGGAAAGATGCCAGTCCCAACCACGGCTATTTGAAAGCCGCCTGCACCCCAACCGTAAAAACGTTTTGCCCGTTGATCGGTCCCAACCACGGCTATTTGAAAGCCGCCTGCACCGGGGCAACATCGTGAACGTACAGGATCCGCGGTCCCAACCACGGCTATTTGAAAGCCGCCTGCACCTTCGGAATTTGTATCACCGCCTGGGATTTCGGTCCCAACCACGGCTATTTGAAAGCCGCCTGCACCGTCTGCTTACCCTTGTCCTCACGGTCCACCGGTCCCAACCACGGCTATTTGAAAGCCGCCTGCACCAAAGTCGCCCGTATAATCCCCGTTGGGATAGGTCCCAACCACGGCTATTTGAAAGCCGCCTGCACCTGGTTTGTATTTCGGATCGAAAGTGCTTGTGGTCCCAACCACGGCTATTTGAAAGCCGCCTGCACCCGGTAGACGTCGTACAGCGAACCGTCTGCGGGTCCCAACCACGGCTATTTGAAAGCCGCCTGCACCTCGATGATCTGGGAGCCCGTGCCCGCAGACGGTCCCAACCACGGCTATTTGAAAGCCGCCTGCACCCAGTGCCACGGTGTCATGGAAGCAACAGCCGGTCCCAACCACGGCTATTTGAAAGCCGCCTGCACCCTCCTCGAGCAGTGATTCACCCCAGGCGACGGTCCCAACCCTGGCGATTTGAAAACCGTCCCCTTCGCGCCGCCTGGCGTGGGGGTGCGGTTTTGGAAGTCCTCACCGCGTTTTGATGAACTGGTTTATTGCAGGCCTAAGAAACGTCAGGGGCACGTTTCGTGAGTCCATGTCCCGCTACATAAGCTGCAAAGGCCGCGAACAGAGCTACCCCGACCGCAAGGAGGATAAGCCACTCATCCCTGGGCAACCAGGGGAGTTGATCGGTCAAAGTCCCAATCTGCAGCGTTGTAACAAAGGCAAGAAAGCCTGCGCTCAAAGCGCCGAACCATTTGGCCCAGGCTTGCATTTTGCCTTGCGCACGCATCATTTTCGCGTCTTCGCGGGCATTTTCGGCGGCAGCGGCGGCTTGTTCCCGCTCAAAGACCAGCCTCATGTCTTGGTTGAGTTGGACCTCGATCTCGTCCAGGCCCAACTGGGTTCGGACAAGACGGTTGAACAGTAACTGCGTACCCACCGCGCTCAGTTGATGATCGCGATAGCGGGCTTGCAAGTTTGCAACCTGGTTATAGAGCGCGTCCAACTCGGCCAAGCGCTGGTGGATATCACGCTTTTCCCCCTCAACCCCCTTACTGATTTTCCGCAACAAACGAAGCCCTTCATAACGTTGATAAATTGCCAGAACCAACAAAAGACGATACTCCTGTTCGATCCTATTGGTGCGAAAGTCGTCGAGAAAGCTCAAGTTGCGTCCGTCCGAGTGATCGGCAACCAGCGTACAGGCCCCTTCCAACCCAGCGGCATGAACCATGTTTTGAAACGGTTGCGCAATCCCAGCAAACGGCACAGGGTCGGCCACATCGTAGTCGGATGTGAGGCTTAGGGCTGCACGGACTGCGGCAAGCCTTAGTTCGCTTTGCTGCCCCTTTGTATTCGTATCTTTAAGACGGGCATAGCTATAGCCAAATGTGCGGCGATCACGTTGATAGACTGCATACTCACCTAGCAAAAGGCGGGACAGAATTTTGCCGAGACTTAGCTCGCCAGTCTCAATCCACATTGGAACAAGATCTTGGCCCTCAGCATAGGCGACGCCGCTTTGTTCTGCGCCATACCCAAGCCACACAAGTTCGCCTAAGCGCGACAGTCCATCTGCCAATTCCCACGCAAGGTCGAACGGGTATGCGTGGCCCTCGTCTCCATCGTCCGCGATGCCGATCTCGGGGACGGCAATGAGGCGGCCCTCAGCAAAGTGCCAGACGACGAGCCGATGGATTTGCAAAGGAATAACCGTGGAAGGCCTTGGCAAATTTTCGTGATTTTGAACCCGCACCTCGTCAAGCCGTTGGCGTTCTTGGACGATTTGCCAGTTCCTCTTACTCAAAACTTGCCAAGGGTTGGGCGAAGAGGCGTCGCCAAACAGCCTGTAGTGAGCGGCCCTAGAAAGCTTGAAGCCCAAGGCATAGGTAACTCGATCGTCTTCCCCCACAGTTGGACGGTAAATTCTGCCCCTGTTGAGCAAAGCAATGGTCTTGCTGCTGAGTTCATAGACTTTGCAGGTATCTGGCTTGTTCCCCCCCAAAATCGCCCTCATTTCTGGCAACATATCTCCCGCAACCGATTGAGGTTTTAAGGTACCAAATAGGGGCGTGGCCGCGAGCTGGGGATCGGCAAGAAGGGTTTTGTCCATTTGACCAGGCAGCCACGGGGCGACCTGTCTAAAACTCGGTCGTTCTTGGCGTCTTGGATCCTCTGCAGCCTCGTCGCCATGGGGCCAATCGGCGGCAGGCTTGCAAAGATCGGCGAACCTTAGCGCACCCAAATCATGCGCGTGCGGGATTGAGCCCATGGTCCAAAAGCCATACCATCTATGATCCTTCAGGTGCATAGATTCCGAATAGGGAGTAACTGGAACAAAATCCACAATCTATTCACGCCAAGGGAATGGCCCCGCAGAGTCCAGAGGACGACGAGCCGTTGCCCGCTTGCTCACAAAGGGAGTTGCGCGCAAGTACTACCAACGGCCAAATCGCCGATCATATCCGCAGCACCGACCCGCCCACGCTGGTCTGAGGCGGCGAAACCACCCTTATCTTGCGCGGCACGGGCATGGACGGCCTTAGTCAGGATCTCGCCCCCCATGTCCTGACCTGCCTAGAGGATCTGCCAGACCCCTGAGCCTTCTTGAGCGGCAGCACCGCTGGCATCGACGGCCCCAACGACGCTGCGGGCGACCTAGTCGATCATACCATGACCTCACTGCTGACACCCGTGCCCAACTGACCAACAACAACGCCTACCCTGCCCGAAAAGCCCTCGGCGGCCTCATCGTGCGCGGCGCAACGGGAACCAACGTGGCGGACCTACAGATTTTCGTGCGGGGGTGAGGTTGAGTGACCCGCCTCAATCTGAACCCATTTCTTGAAATTCCTTTGACAACGACTCGTTTGTCCATACAATGGAAGACATGCAAAAGTTCCGCTGGAGCAGTGAAAAGGAGAAGAAACTTCAAGCGGAAACCTCTCGTAATGGCGTGACTTTTGCCGACTGCGTCGTCGCGATTGCTGATGGTCGAATCCTTGACGTGCGACCTCACCCAACAAGTGCCCATCAGCGCCTCGCTATCCTCAACATCGAAAACTACGCCTACGTCGTTCCTTTCGTGATGGAGGATGACGGTACCTGGTTTCTCAAAACCGTATTTCCCAGCCGTAACGAAACGGCCTTTTACTTGAAGAAGGACGCCTCATGAAAAAAGACCCCTATGTAGAGAACACCCTCGATGAGGAGGAGCGAGAGTTGGTAGAGGCCCTTGAATCCGACGCCCATGTGCCCAGGGAGAGCCTTCTCACCCCTGAACTCAAAGCCCAAATGCAGGAAGCGGCGCGCAACAGGCTCAATGAAGGAAGCGAGAAAATTTCGATCCGCATCGCCCATAGCGACCTTGCACGTGTGAAGGCGCAGGCGTTTCGCGACGGCGTGCCCTACCAAACGCTGATAAAATCAATCATCCATCAGGCTGTCAGTTAGCTGAGATCAGCGCCTCGCCAAATAGATTCTGAGCAAAGCCGCGTTGGCGCTTTACGTTCCGCCTTCAAGAAGATGACCCTCAAGGCCGACACCCGCGCCAAACTGGCCAACGAACACACTTACTGCGCCCTCGGCGACCTGCTCGTGCGCGACGCTTTTGCGGGCACAGATCGCAGAGCAATCAATGAGGTCGGCGCTGAAATTCACTTCTCCACGGGTGAAAAAGATGTCCAGGGGAATCGCACTTGAGAGTTGACAATTTGTTCTAAAGGGACTCGGCGGTCTCCATCACGAGATGGAGCCGACACATGCCCTTACTAGTCAATTATTTCAACGAGTTAGATGATCCTCGCACGAGCAATGCCCCACGTCACAAGTTCTGCGACTTGATGACGATAAGCCTTTTGTGCGCCCTATGTGGGGGTGAAACGGCAGTGGACATGGAACATTTTGCTCGCAGCAAGGAGGATTTTTTGCGCGAGTTTCTGGAACTTCCTCTGGGTTTACCCAGTCACGACGCATTTTCACGCCTGTTTCAGTTGATGAAGCCAGACAGTTTTCAGGCGTTTTTTGAAAAGTTTCAAGCTGATTTTGCAAACACTGATGAAAAGCAAAAGGCCATTGCTATTGATGGTAAGGAGTTGCGTGGGAGCTTTGATAAAGCTGCCAAGAAGTCAAACCTTAACCTGGTCACAGCGTTTGCCCATGGGGCGCGGTTAAGTCTTGGTATTACTCAAAGCGCTAAGGCAGGCAGTGAGATTTTAGCGCTGCGTGAGTTGATCCAGATGCTTGATATTCGTGGTATCACTCTTACCGCCGACGCCCTGCACTGCCAACGCGAGACCTGTGAACTGATCGCCGCTCAAGGTGCAGAGTATTGCATACAACTCAAGGCCAACCAGAAGGGGTTGATGAACGATATTCAGACCTTTATTGCAGACCCACAAACGATTTGGGCGAATGAGTACAGTTCCACGGATGCTGACCATGGCCGTATTGAGGAGCGCCGCTATAGAGTTTATGAGGTCCCAGATTATGTGACACAAACCCATGATTGGCCCCACCTTTCTGCTTTCGTCCATGTGTTGTATAAGCGTGAAGTTGATGGGAAAGTTAGCCAAGAAGAGCGGACTTATCTTATGTCAAAGCAGAGCACCGCTCAGGAGGCTGCCAATCTAATCCGTGGTCATTGGCAGATTGAAAATAGTTTACATTGGTCCCTAGATGTCGTGATGAACGAGGACTTCCATCGTGCGAGAAAGGGCAACGCACCTGCAAACTTTGCTGCCTTACGGCGCATTGCTTTGAACATCATAAAGGCTAACAACGACAAGTCCTCAAATCGCGTCAAGTTCAAACGCGCGGGATGGAGCAACGAGTTCTTAAAGACACTCATTCAAGGATTTTGAAGTGCGATTGCCCTGAAAAGATGTCTTGATTTGGGTGACGTTTGGCGTACAAACGATTGATATTGCCTCTAACCCATAAAGACTACTGCCGTGCCCCAAGAAGCGCGCGTTAGTTCGCGCATCGATGCCGATCTCAAGGAACAAGGCGATGCGGTGATAGCCGAGTTGGGCCTTAAGCCGTCGCAAGTCATCTCCATGCTCTATCGCCAAATAGTGCGAACGCGAAAACTACCCTTCGAGGTGACCCTTGATCCCAGTGATCCACTCATACCAACGGAAAAATTAAATGACCGTTGCCCAATCGCGTTTAGTCACCGACATTATGCGCCTTGGGTCATTGGCAAAGAAGTTCCATGCCTCAGCGCACTTTTGAAGAATTTCCTCGTATGTGTCGAATACCGATAGTGCGAGTTTGTTTGCTCGCAGATATTGCCAGACGTTTTCCATAGGGTTGAGCTCTGGCGAGTAGGGCGGCAATTTTAGGAGCGTGATATTCTGGGGTATCTCTAGTTTGTTAGCCAGATGCCAACCTGCGCAATCAAGCACAAGGATCGCATGCGCACCAGTAGCAACCGTTTTGGAGATTTCCGCTAAGTGCAAGTTCATCGCCTCGGTGTTCACATAAGGCAAGACCAGCCCCGCGGCGACACCCCGTTCGGGACAGGCAGCCCCGAAGATATAGCTCCATTGATAACGTGTATCACGCGGCGCACGCGGGCGAGTGCCCTGAGGCGCCCAAATACGCGTCACTGTGCCCTTCTGACCTACGCGCGCCTCATCCTGAAACCAAACCTCAAGGGTTTTTTCGCGGGCGTAGTCAGGCAAAATATCCCTTATGATCTTTGAGAAGTTTTTTTTAGCGCCTCCTGGGCCTCTTTGTCGGTTTTGGGGTGTTCGGGCCGCACTGTCATACGCCGAAAACCCAGCTTGTCCAAGTAGTTCCCCACCGTGCGCTCACTCACCTCGATCTTCATTTCTTGTTTGACCCGATCTGCTAAGTCTTTGCGTCGCCAACGTACAACGCCATCGCGCTCAACGTCAGGACCAGCCTTTACCCAAGCTGCAAGTTGGTCCATCTCAGATCCTTTGATGCGGGGCTTGGCTCCTGCGCCTTTGCGATCTTCCAAACCCCCAACGCCTTCGTCATTATAGCGATGGATCCAATCACGTAGCGACTGTCGGTCCATGCCGTTACTTTCTGCTGCGTACTTACGAGACACACCTTCCAAAACAAGTGCTATGGAAAGCAATCGCCCGCCAACTCGACCGTTCTTCGCCTTGCGTGCCAGCGCCCGCAAATCATCGGCACTCTTGTCAAGACGAGTAATGGGAACCGCTGCACTCATATCATACTCCTATTCAGAGACCTCAGCATAATTCGATTTCAAATCTCACAGCTAAAATATATTGGGCTAATTGAGGCGAATGGATACTACATATTGCGGTCAGTTTTTGGTTCTTTGATTTATGCTGAGGTCTCATTCAATGATCCCTGCATCGAATCAGAATTGGACCACCTTGGGAATACCTAAAATTAAGAGTCGCTCATTCTTGCCGCTGGTATGACGCGGGGATTCGTGCGTCAAAGTCCTTGCGGGTCCTTATTCTGAAGGACTTTGTGTAAAGTTGAGTTGCTAGTCATAGCCCTAAAACAAGATGAGGCCTTGGGATACAGAAGCCTAAATAAGGCCCCCACACGAATAATTCCCGTCACTATCATGCCGCCGTCGTTTGGCACCGCACAAAGGTCGTTTCGTCTGGACTTCCCGAAACGATCGGTGCTGGATCCTGCGACTTCGCTCCGCTCCGCGCTGGATGACGTCGGGTGCGGACGTCTAGGCTCGGGTTTGGCGCTTGGACGCTCGTCGGTAGGTGGGTTCGGTCATCCTTCCGTGATATAAGCCCTGAAACAAGGTACGCTCTTAGACTAGAGAAGTTCAACCAAGGCACCGCAACAACAGTCCCCGCCACCATCATGCCGCCAAATCGAATGATAAGATGTCGCTCGGTTTCCCGTAGGTCTTGCTTGGTCGCAAAAAACCTCTCGATCAGGCACGCTTGTTCTCACGGATCGCCAAATGGGTGCAACGCCACCCATCTGAGTTTGACAAGAATGGCCGCTGGCGCTCATGCCTTGACCCCGCTCAACTCGCAGACTGATGTTTTGCCGAGTTGCGCCAGGGTATTGCTGATCTGTTCGCATAAGAAGTCCGTTGCGTTACGAACCGCCCTAGCCCCGCCTGCGGCGGCGGCGAATTGGGCGTAGCGGCCTAGGAAGACGAAGTCCGCGCCCGCCAAGTAGGCGCGGACCACGTCCTCCCCTGATTGCAGGCCGCTATCGTAGAACAGGGGGAAAGTCGGCCCCAGTGCTTGGCGAACCTCTTGCAACGCTGAAATTGGCGGCACTGCGCCTTCAACTTGTCGACTGCCGTGGCTGGAAACTTGGATGGCATCGACCCCAGCCTGCACCAGGGCTTTGGCATCGCCTGCGTGCGTTATACCCTTGGCTACCAGCTTGCCGGTCCAGAGCTCGCGCAGTTTTTGCACGAAGGTCCAGTCGGCCCCTGCGCGGCTTTCGGTGCGGTCCAGATCGTAGCCTAGCGTGTCGAAGTTGGCCAAACGCGGCGGGCCGCTTAAGAGCGCACGCACGGACCAGCGCGGATGGCACGCGAAGTCGAAGGCTTGCGAGAGACCGATCCGAAACGGCATTTTGAAACCGTGGCGCAACTCACGCGGGCGGTAGCCGACCTCGGGCACGTCCAAGGTCAGGACCAGCGTCTGATACCCCGCCGCCTGCGCGCGCGCGGCCAGCGCCAGGGACGCGCTGCCGTCGCCGCTGAAGTAGAGTTGAAACCAGGCCTTGCCCTCGGACCACTGGGCCATGGTTTCGAGGTCGGTCGAGCCGAACGTGGAAAGCCCGACGGGCGCGCCCGTGCGCACGGCAAAGGCAGCGAAGGCGCGGTCGGCCTGCGGATGGGCCAAGTTGCACAGACCCATGGGGCTGATGCCAAAGGGAACGCTGCAAGGTTGGCCCAGTACCTGGCAGCTGAGGTCGCGGTGCCGCACGTCCACCAGGACCCTTGGGCGCAGCGGGATAGCGGCAAAGGCGGCGCGATTGGCCGCGACGCCGCCGCCCTGTCCCGCCGCGCCGTCAATATAGTCGAACACCATCCAGGGCAGGCGCGCCTTGGCCCGCGCCCTTAGGCTGTGGTAGTCGTAAAGCTGTGGCCGAAACACGAGGCCTTAGGCCTTGACCGCCTCCATAAAGCGATGGCGAATGACGACGGGGTCGAGGGGGATGACGGGCACCTTGACATTGCCGCTGTCGCACTTGCTGACGATGATCGTCATGTCATCCCCCGCCAGAGCCGCGGCGACGGCGGCGGGCGTCTCGACGTCCTGCACCTCGACGACTTGGTCGCATCCGCACGCGCGCGCGACCGCGGCCAAGTTGGTCTTGGCCCCTGCATAGGTCGGCTGGTCGCCCGTGGACCCGTAGGACCCGTTGTCGATAATCAGCAAAATGAAGTTGTTGGTCGGGTTGTTGGCGATGGTCGGCAGGGTACCCAGGTTGGTCAAAACCGAGCCATCGCCGTCGATCACCAGCACCTTCTTGTCCGTGGTTTGGGCCAAGCCGAAGCCGATGGACGAAGCCAAGCCCATGGTGCCGAGCATGTAAAAATTGGTCGGCTGGTCGTCGATCTGGTGCATTTCTTGGCTGGGCAAGCCGATGTTGCAGACCACCAAGTGATCGCGGATAAGGGGCGCCAGTTCGGTCAAAATTTCGGATCTAATCATGGCTAGTACCCTCCCCAGAACGTGGCGTCGGTCAAGATGGCAACGGGTTTGCTGGCCATAAAGCCATACTTCAAAATCGCGTCGAATTCCTGCACGTCCTCGGGCCGATGGAAGTGGTAGGTGGGGATATGGAGTTGGTCGAGCAAAGCCTTGGTATGGACCGCCATTTCCACCTGGCACGCCACGGGTTCGCCCAATTCGCCGCGATAGGAAATCAGCATGGGCAGCGGCAAGCGATAGAACTGCGTTAGGGTCACCAGCGTGTTGACGGTAACGCCGAGGGCCGTGTTCTGCATGATGATCGCTGCGCGCGTGCCGCCCATGAAGGCACCCGCGCACAGGCCCATGCCCTCGTCTTCCTTATTGCACGGCATATGCTGCACGTCTTGGCGCTGTTCCAACTCGGCGATCACGCCCGCCAACTGCTTGCAGGGGACGGTGGTGACGAAGCCGATCTGGTTGGCAACCAGCGTATCGACCATGGTTTGCGAGAGGTTCATGGGTGGGGTCCGATCGGTTAGAGTTGGAGGAGGATTTTGGGCGCGGTCACTTGCCCCGCTGCCAAGTCGGCGAAGGCCTGGATCCCTTGATCCAAGGAGCGCTGCTGCGGCCACGTCAGGTCGCCCAGTCGCCCCGCGAACATGGCCTCGGCTGTGGCGGCAAAGTCTGCCTGCGTATAGGTATAGGTGCCGAAGAAGGTGATTTCCTGCAAGGTCAAGCAGCGCGCGTCGATCCCCCCCTCAGCTGATCCCAAACCGATGTGGGCGATGACGCCGCCAGGCGTGACGAGGGCGCAGGCCGCCGCGCGCGTCGCGGCGATGCCAACGGCGTCAATCAGCAGGTCTTGACTGCCCGCCTCGGCCTCGCTCGCGTCGGCGAGCAGCGCGAAATCGCAATAGTTGGCGAGATTGTGCCGCCGCGCCGCCTGCGGTTCCACCAGGGTCACGTGCGCCGCGCCAAAGGCCCGAAGCGCCAAGGCCGCACCGAAGCCAATGGCCCCGCCGCCCAAGACCAGGCAGCGGGCCTGATCGGGGGGAACCACGGATTTCTCAAAGCCCAAGCGCACCGCGTGCCAACCGCAGGCCAAGGGCTCGGCCAGCGCCGCTGCGGTCAGCGGCACATGGTCGGGCACGGCGATCAGGTTGTCGGGAGGGACGGAAATCAGATCGGCAAAGGCGCCTTGACGCGGGGCCATGGAGAGAATTTGGCGGGCGCTGCACAAATTGGTCCGTCCGCCGACGCGGGCCGCACCTTGCCCGTAGCTGACCAGCGGATTGACCGTCACCCGCTGGCCTGCCTTGGGGCCCGAGGCGACGGTGCCCGCCGCCTCGTGGCCCAGGATCAGCGGCGCGGGCCGCCGCGCATCATGACCGAAGTAGGCATGCATGTCCGACCCGCAAATGCCCGACGCCGCGACGCGCACCAACACCTCCCCGTCGGCGGGCACAGGGTCGGGCACCTCGCGCAGAGCCAGGGTTTCAACGCCCTCGTAGACCAGCGCCCTCATTCGGCGGCGCTCAGGTCAAAATTCTCGCCAGGAAAATACTTGGCCAGACGCACGTCGGCGGCGCGGGCATGCCCCTCCATCCCCTCGAGCCGCGATATGCGCGCCGTCGCGATGCCCACGTCTTTGGACCCCGCCTGGGTCGCTTGCTGCCAGGTAACGATCTTCATGTATTTATGGACCGAGAGGCCGCCCGTATATTTGGCCGCGCCCGAGGTCGGCAAGACGTGGTTGGGCCCCGAAGCTTTGTCGCCGTAGGACACCGTGGTTTCTTCGCCCAAAAACAAGGAACCGTAACAGCGTAAGCGCGCCCGCCACCAATCTAAATCCTTGGCCTGGACCGTCAAATGCTCGGGCGCGGTGCGGTCAGAGGTTGCCGCCATCTCCTCGCGCGTGTCGCAGACGATAATCTCGGCATAGTCCGCCCAGGCTGCGCGGGCGTTGTCAGCGTTGGTCGCGGGCAAATCCTCAATTAATCCAGGCACCAACTCGGCGACCTTGTGCGCCAGATCGGGCGCATCGGTCACCAACCAAACGGGCGAGTTGTAGCCGTGTTCGGCCTGACTGACCAAATCGGTCGCCACGATCAGGGGGTCAGCCGTCTCATCGGCCAAAATCAAGCTATCGGTCGGCCCTGCGAACATGTCGATGCCGACCCGGCCAAACAGGATGCGCTTGGCCTCGGCGACAAACTGGTTTCCTGGGCCGACCAACATGTCGGCCCTGGGCAAACCAAACAGCCCAAAAGTCATGGCGGCGATGCCCTGGACCCCGCCCATGGCGAGGATCTGATCGGCGCCGCACAGGTCCGCAGCGTAGACAATCGCGGGCGCGATCCCCACCCCTGGGCGCGGCGGCGAACAGGCGGTGATGCGGTCCACCCCCGCCACCTTGGCCGTTGTCACGGTCATAATGGCGCTGGCGATGTGCGAATAGCGCCCGCCTGGGATGTAACAGCCGACCGCATCGACGGGAATAATCCGCTGCCCTGCGCGCAAGCCTGGCAGAATTTCGGTTTCCACGTCGCCCAAGGTCGATTTCTGCAACTCGGCAAAGCGGCGCACATTGTCGTGGGCAAAGGCGATGTCGTCTTTGAGCTTTTGCGGAACTTGTGCCTGGGCTGCGTCGATCTCTTCGCGGGTTAGCATGAGGTTGCCCTCGTACTTGTCGAACTTGGCCGCATACTCAAGGGCGACCGCCTCGCCGCCCGCCTCGATCCGATCCAAAATGTCTTGCACGACATGGCGAACGTCGCCCTGGTCTTGCGCGGCGGTTTTCGCCGCCCGCTTTAGGTAAGTTATGGCCATAGATCGATCTCTGGGGTTCGTTGGCGTCGGTGCCCCCATGGCTTAGAGCAAATCTGAATGCGTGCAAAGGCCTTCGTGATGGCGTCCTAATCCAGCAAAACCTGCGCCGTCATGAGGTCCAGATGCGCGCCGCCGCCGTTCTTGCACAGCGTGATCTCGTCGTCACTTAAGCGGCCAATTTTGCCTGGGATCAGATCGTAGTAGTCGCCAACGATGTCCGCCTCGGCGATGATCCCGCGTTGGATCGGGTCGTAGAACTCCCCGATATGGTCCACGGTTGTGTCGCGGCTGTCGCAAAACAGGCGCGCCATTTGGATCAGGTCATCGTCGCCCTCGCGCATGGACCGATTGAAGGCACCGATGAGGTCCAAGTGCGTCCCGGGTTGCACCCAAGTCCCCTGAAGGACGGGCGCCTTTGTCATAAGCGCGCTGGCCACCACATGGGCGCCGCGAACCGCGGCGGCGAGATCGGTCGCCTGCTGAACCGCGAACCCCGCTGCGTTCAAATCCTGGACCAGCGCCGCCCCGCGCGCTGGGGTGCGGTTCCAAAGCACCACCTCATCCAAGCGAGGCATGAGCGCGGCGTAGGCTTGGACCAAGTGCGCCGCGACCTTTCCCGCCCCCAGGATCAGCAAGCGCCGCGCCCCAGGCCGCGCCAAGAGGGAACTGCCCAGCACCGAGTCTGCTGCCGTCTTGAGGTTGGTGACGCGGTCGGAATCGAGGGTGCCGCGCACGGTGCCGTCGCGATCATCGAACACCACCATGGATCCATGGATGGTCGGCAGGTTGTGGTCCGCGGGATTTTCAGGATAGACCGAACAGGACTTGACCCCAATCCCCAGGCCAGGAACCCAGGCCGACCGCGACAGCAGCGTATTGGCACCCGCATGCAGGAACTGGTCGCCCAAGGTCGCCCGTGGCAGACCGTGGCCCGCCACCATGGCGTCGCGCACCTGATGCCAGAGTTGGGGGTCAAGGATCTGAGTTTCGGCCATGGGCTCCGACTAGGTGTTTGCCCCAGCAAAGAAAAGCCCTATGGCCCTTGCTCATGTCCTATATTCTTGCGATCGACCAAGGCACCACCTCATCGCGCGCGTTGATTTTCGACACCGCCTTGGGACTTGTGGCGAGCGACCAGCAGGAATTCCCGCAGTACTTCCCGCGACCCAGCTGGGTCGAGCACGACGCCGAAGAAATCTGGCAAAGCGTCCTCGGCGTCATTCGCGGGGCCCTTGCCAAGGCCGGCTTGGCGCTCGATCAAATTGCGGGGATCGGCCTGACCAACCAGCGCGAGACTCTGGTCGCCTTTGAGGCCAAAACTGGCAGGCCCGTGCATCGGGCGCTGGTCTGGCAAGACCGCCGCACCGCACCCCTCTGCCAAAAACTGAAAGACGCGGGGCATGAACCCGCCGTGCAGCAGACAACGGGCCTGCTGCTCGACCCCTACTTCAGCGCCAGTAAAGTTACCTGGATGCTGACCCACGTTGAGGGCCTCAAGGCGCGCGTGGCGGCGGGGGACGTGCTGCTCGGCACCATCGACACGTACCTCATGTACCGCCTGAGCGGCGGCAAAGCCTTCGTCACCGACGCGACCAACGCCGCCCGAACCGCGCTCTACGACATCCACCAAGGCCGCTGGTCGCAAGACTTGTGCGATTTGTTCGAGGTGCCGATGGGCGCTCTAGCGGAGGTCCGCGATTGCAGCGGGACCTTTGGCACCACCAGCCCCGAGACGCTCGGCGCCACCATCCCTATCTGCGGCGTCGCGGGGGACCAACAGGCCGCGACCGTCGGGCAAGCCTGCTTTCGCCCCAGCATGCTCAAATCCACCTACGGCACGGGCTGCTTTGCTTTGCTGAATACGGGCGCGAGCCCCGTCCCCTCGCGCAACAAACTGCTTACGACCCTTGCCTACCAGTTGGACGGCCGGCCGACGTACGCCCTTGAGGGGTCGATTTTCATCGCGGGAGCCGCCGTGCAATGGCTGCGCGACGGCCTAGGCCTGATCAAGCGCGCCGATCAAACAGGGGATATGGCCGCCGCCGCGCGGGCGGAGGCATCGGTTTATCTAGTTCCCGCCTTCACGGGCCTGGGCGCGCCGCATTGGGATGCGCAGGCGCGCGGCGCCCTCTATGGGCTAACGCGCGATACAGGCCCTAAGGAGTTGGCGCGCGCGGCGCTGGAGGCGGTCTGCTACCAAACCCACGACCTATGGGTGGCCATGCAGGCCGACTGGGCCGCTGCGGGTCGCGGACACGAACCCGCCACCTTGCGCGTCGATGGGGGCATGGTCGCCTCCGACTGGACCATGCAATTCTTGGCCGATGTTTTGGACGCGCCGGTGGAGCGCCCTAAATTGCTGGAGACCACCGCCCTGGGCGCGGCCTATCTCGCGGGCCTGCACCTGGATCTGGTGCCGCCGCCGGAGGCCATGCCCGAACGCTGGGCGCGGGATCGACGGTTCGATCCCACCATGGACGCGCCAACGCGCGCGCGCAAGTTGGCGGGCTGGCAAGACGCCGTGCGCCGAACGCTCAGCGGCTAGGCCAAGACCATGATCGAATCCTTCATCGCCGCCTTTGCGACCCTGTTCGTCACCCTCGATCCCATCGGCAATGTGCCGATCTTCATGGCGCTCATGGCTCCCTATCCCATCGGCGTTCAGCGCGCCATCGCCGCGCGGTCCTGCCTCATGGCTCTCGGCATTTTGCTGGCCTTCGCGTTTGCTGGTAACTCCCTGCTCGGTTTTTTGGGCATTTCTCTTGCGGCCCTAGAAATCACAGGCGGTCTGCTGTTGCTGATCGTCGCCATCGATATGGTGTTCGAGCGTCGTTCGGCCCAGCGCCAGCGACGCGCGGACGAGGTTGCGCAGACTTTGGGCGCGACGGAGGAAGGCGCGACAGAGGCGCACCCTATGCCGTGGCAGGCGCTTGCCATTTTCCCCTTGGCCATTCCCTTGTTGGCAGGCGCGGGTACCATGACCAGCCTGCTGGTCGTGTCTGCTGGCGCCAGTTTCACCGCCCCCGCCTTCACCATGGCCCTGTTGGCGCTGGTATTGGTGATCGGACTGTTCGGGGCCTTACTAATGATCACCATTGCCCTGGGGGATCGGGTCAACAGGCAGGTCTATCTGGTCCTAACCCGCATCATGGGGGTCATATTGGCGGCCCTCAGCGTCCAGTTTATGATCAGCGGCATTCGAACAGCCTTCGGCCTCTAATACCAAGGGTCGTTTGCAACGACCCTTGAAGTTGCGTGTCTGCGCCACGCAGGCTGCGCTCCCACTTGGTCGCTAGTCCTTCAAAAATACTGAATTTTCAATTCAGTATTTTCCGCGTCCACCAACGGCACGACGAGCCCCTATCAGGTGTCGGCAGTCTTATGTGTCATACCAGCGGCGAATGAGAATGACTCTAAAGATCGCTGGTATAAGGGCCGCGACTGCGGCCCCCGTAGCGGCCCCGAGATGAGCTAAGAAAGCGCCTCGGGGTATAAGCGAAGGCCCCGTCGGAGGCGAAACGCGAAGCGTTTCTGCCGTTAGACACAAAACGGCGAAAAAAGTGTCAACTTTTTTCGCCGTTGGTATCAGTGGAATGAAAAGGGCGTTTCTTGATTTATCATGACGTTTCATGATATTGATGAACTAAAAGGAGCATGACCTATGAACGACATGAGACGCGAAAAATTCGCAACGCAGGTGAATGCTAAGACACTGGTGACATTGCGCGCCCTTGCAAAATCAGAGGGACGCCAACTGCAAGCCCTAGTTGACGAGGCGCTTGCAGATTTGATCGAAAAGAGACGGCGCGCGCGCCCGCGCGCGCACGTCTTGGCGGCCTATGGGTCCAGCCATGACAAATACGCCGACCTCTATAGGAAGCTTGCTAAGTGACGGATTATCTTACCGTCATTGAAGTTTTGGCCATTCATGCCGACCAGATCGAACGATATGGCGGCGCCGATGGTGTGCGGGACGCAGGCTTGCTTGACGCCGCCCTATTCCGGCCACAAACGGGCCACTACGGCGATCTAATCGAAGAGGCCGCAGCGCTTTGGGAAAGCCTGGCGATGAACCACCCCTTTGTCGATGGCAACAAGCGTGTGGCCGTGGCGGTGACGTTCACGTTCCTGATGATCAATGGATTTGACATGACCGCCGACGCGAACACCGTCTATGATTTTATCATCAAACATCTTCAAGAGGGCACGTTTCAGCACGACCATCTTGTAACCTGGTTGCGGAATAATACGACCGCCACCTGATAGGGCCAAAAAGCCAGCGCTGCGCATGAGCGCGCGCCTTAATCTGCGGCGCAGTATTCCATCCAAAGGCAAGCAACCTCCTGTCGAGCGCCCTTACAAAGGCAAATGGCATAACCGCCACAAGCCGAACAAGGACTTTTCTCACTCAACTGCGCCTATGTTTTCAGGGGCGGACCGTGCGGTCGACCTTGCGTCGAAAAAGGCTCAGTGAGCCACGCCTTTGGTATGGGTTCCGCATTGCCTAGAACCCTACGGGCTTCTATGGAGCGCGCGAACAGCTTTAAGGCGCGGGCCCTATGAACCGAACACTCTTCTTCGCCGTCGGGGTCGTTATTGTCGATGCCATGGGCATCGGCCTGCTCATGCCCGTTTTGCCCGATATCCTGGCCGAGTTGCGGGGCCTTGACCCTCAGGTCTTGCAAGAAACGCAAGAGGCGAACCCGATTGGCGAGATTGCGGGCGTCGGCATGTGGCTCATGGCGGTCTATATGGGCATGCAGTTCCTGTTCGGGCCGACGGTCGGCAACTTATCCGATCGGTTTGGGCGGCGACGGGTCTTGCTGGTGTCCCTGTTCGCCCTTGGCATCGACTACTTGATCCTGGGCTTTGCGGGCGCTGTATGGGTCCTATTTGTCGGGCGTCTCTTGGCGGGCATCGCGGGCGCGACATACGGCACCGCCTACGCGGCCGTCGCCGACATCTCGACAGCGGCCAGTAAGGCGCGCAACTTTGGTTTCGTCGGCGCGGGCTTTGGCATCGGCTTCGTTTTGGGCCCGGCCATCGGCGCGGTTTTGGCGGGGCTGGATGCGCGCGCGCCCATCTTTGCCGCCGCCATCTTGGCCTTCGCAAACTTCGCCTTCGGCTACTTGTTCTTCACCGAAACCCTCGACCAAAAAGACCGTCGCCCCTTCGAGTGGTCGCGCGCCAATCCGCTCGGCGCGCTCGGGCAAATTCGTCGCCGCCCAGAAATTCAGGGCTGGCTGCTCGCGGCCTTTCTGTTCAGCCTGGTCTTTACGGTCTATCCTGCGGTCTGGTCCTACTACGGCCGCGCCGTTGCAGGCTGGGATCGACAGGATGTGGGCATCTCTTTGGCCGCGGTCGGCGGTGCCTTTGCCTTCGTTCAGGCCGTCCTGCTCGGGCCGCTGGTGACGCGCTTTGGCCCCGAGCGAACCCTCAGGCTCGGCCTCGCAGCGGCATTGATCTGCTTTTTGGGGTTGGGCTTTGCCCAAAACGGCGTCCATATCTACCTGACGGTCCCTTTTTCTGCGCTTTCGGTCATGGTCAACCCCATGATCACGTCGCTCCTGTCCAATTCGGTCGGCAAGGACGTTCAAGGCGAATTGCAAGGCATCAACACCTCCTTGGCCGCCATCGCCTCGACCCTGTCCCCCTTTATCATGGTCGGAACCTTCATCTGGGCGACGCCGCCCGACGCCGAAGCATTCCGCTTGCCCGGTGCCCCCTTCCTGGTATGCGCTGCCCTCATACTGGTCCTCTTCGTCGTCGTGCAGCGACAGAAGCAGGGTGGGCATCAAGCGCCTCAGCTCTAGGTTTTCTACAGTGGGTTTTAAGTCCAACTAACGTTTTGAACGTTCGTACCTATAGGGGGCGCCCATTCCATCGCTTCAGGATAAGTGCGAGTGGCTTTCGTCGCAATGTCTGCCAAGGGATGGACGCAGCAGGTGATGACACTTTTGCGGTTTCTCCATACCCTGAACGAGTCATGGGCACCTCGTTGCGGCGAATGCCGCACGATCTCAACAGCAAACTCCGTGGCCGCATGTTCCAATTCCCCTCCTTTGGAGGGGAATTGGACGCGGTTGAATGCGAGACTTTTCAAGTCTGAACGGGACTAGAGCGACTCCTCCTCCACCAACAACCAAGCATGGCTGAACACAGGATGCGCGCCCTCCGGGAGGGCGGTGATCATGGAAAGGAAGACGTCCGACGATCCTTTGCGCCCCCCTGCGCCGAACTCGACTTTGCCGCCGGTGAAAATATTGTCCACCGAAATGGTCTCCATCGCTGCCACGAAGCTCTCGGTGGTCAGGTCAGGCCCTGCGGCTTCCAAGGCTGCGACCATGACTTCGGCGCCGAGACGGCCAATGATGGCTGCGCCCGTAACGGGGCCACCCGTGCGCTCTTCCCATGCACTTTTGAACGCCGCAGCGGCGGGGGATCGACGCGCGGCATCGGTTGCGGAAATCCACGCACCCGCCGCGTAAAGGCCCTCAAGCGCGGGCAAAATGCCCTGCTGATGCGCGATCAGAACGACCGCGTCTTCAAACACCGCCGTCGACCCCATCATGGGCACTTGGTAGTCGAGCTGCGTTGCCGTTGCTTTGGCGGCGATGGCTTCGGGGAAATTGGTGCCCAGGGCAATAAAGTCGCATCCCTCGCGCTGCAGCCGCAGTAAGGAGCCGACATAGTCGGTATCGCGGGGCTGGTGCGCCGCCGTCGCCCGCACCTCCAAGCCCATCGATGCCGTGATGTCGTTCAGGGCGTCGAGCGATTCGCGCCCAAAGTCGGTTTCCAAATAGATCAGGCACGGGGCAGTTACGCCCATCTGCTCAATGAAGTATTGCGTGCCCTTTTGAATCTGCTCGTAGTAGGACGACAGACCCTGGAAGGCCAACTCGCCCTCCATAGACCGCGCGGCGGACAGGGGGTAGACGTTGGGAACGCCAAATTCTTCCTGCAAGGGCAAGACGGCATTGTTCATAGGCGTGCCGAGTGCGGCGAAGATGGCGAAGACTCCGTCGTCGATCACCAGTTTCTCGCCCGCTGCGGCGGCCTTTGCCACCTCGTAGGCATGATCCTCAATTTGCAACTCTATGTCGCGGCCATGGACGCCGCCAGCGGCGTTCACGGCATCGAAATACGCCTCCGCTGCGCCCAGTGACGCCTGACCCCAGGGCGCGAGCGGCCCAGACATGGCCGAATGCGAGCCGAGAAGAATTTGCGTATCGGTAACGCCTTGCTGCGCCGACGCGACCGCGCCCAAGCACAGGCCCGCCATAGCGGATTGAATAAGATGTCTCATGGTTCTCATAACCTCCCAAGTTTTACGGAGGGTAAACTAGGGCATGAAGCGCCCCTGGTCCAGTGCGCAACGCCGAATTGCGCGCGCTCTGTCGCGACCAAGTTTATCAGGACCTTTGAGCCCGACGCCAAGTCGTCCCCCCTGGACCATCCTCCAGCACGATCCCGTCGCGAGCCAAGAGATCGCGAATCTGATCGGCGCGGGCAAACTCCTTGGCTTGCTTGGCGGCGCGGCGCTCCGCAATCAGGCGCTCGATCCGTTCCGCGTCGCCTGCGTCCGCGCCCTGGAACCAGGCATGGGGGTCTTGCTGCAGTAGCCCTAAGGCGGGAAAGTTTGCTGGATTGGTCAGCGCTTGCGAGGTTTGCAAATCCTCCATCAGCCCGCTCAGGTCTGGGTCCCCCCACGTCACGCCTTTGGCCCGATCGCGATAAAGGCCGTCGAGACGATTTTGCGCCGCTTGCAGCTTGGCCTCGGTCAAATCCAGCGGCGCGCGGTAGTGGGTTTCCAAGAGCGCAAGCCGGATCGCTTCGCCCTTGAAACCCTTGGCCAAGAGGTCGGGGACGGTGAAAAAATTGCCTAAGGACTTAGACATCTTGTCCCCCGCCACGGTCACAAAGCCATTGTGAACCCAGTAACGGGCCATCTGGTCGGTTCCATTGGCGCAGCAGGACTGCGCAATTTCGTTCTCATGGTGGGGAAAGCGCAGGTCCAGCCCGCCCATATGGATGTCAAAGGTCGCGCCCAAGTGTTCCAAAGCCATGGCCGAGCATTCGATATGCCATCCAGGCCGCCCCAAGCCCCAGGGCGAAGCGAAGGCACTATGGTCAGGTTCCCAGTTTTTCTTGGGTTTCCACAGCACGAAGTCGCGCGGGTCTTCCTTGGCACTGGAGACCTCGACGCGCGCGCCCGCGATCAGGTCCTCTTGCGACAGGCGCGATAGGGCCCCGTAGGTTGGCATGGCCGCGGTGCGAAACAAGACGTTGCCCGTCCCATCGGCGTAGGCCTGCCCCTGGTCCATGAGGCGCTGGATCAGGGCGATCATATGGGCCATGTGCTCGGTCGCGCGCGGCTCAAGAGTCGGCGGCAAGCAGCCTACTGTCGCCATGTCCTCATGGAACGCCGCTAGGGTCCGTGCCGTGAGTTCGCCGATGGTCTCGCCGCTGTCGCGGCTGCGCTCGATGATCTTGTCATCGACATCGGTGACATTGCGCACGAAGGTCACGTGATCAGCGCCGTAGAGGTGCCGCAACACCCGATGCATCAAATCGAACACCACGTTGGCGCGCGCGTTGCCGACATGGGCGCGGTCATAGACTGTTGGGCCACAGGCGTAGACTCGCACATGATCGGCGTCGATGGGCTGAAACGCTTCCAGCCTGCGGCTCATGCTATTGTAGAGTCGCAACCCCACGTCCGCCCTCCTTAGCTGGCCAAACGTTCAAGCGCGCGCGCGCGGCCCATGCGCGCCAGCACGCCCGCCATATCAGGGCCGTGCGCCTGGCCCGTCAGCGCGAGGCGCAGCGGCATGAACAGGTTTTTGCCCTTGCGACCCGTCTGCTGCTTCAGCGTGTCGGTCCAGGTGCCCCACGTCGCGGCATCGACGGGGCCGTCGGGAAAGGCCGCCTTCGCCGTCGCCACATACGCCGGGTCCTCAATCACGGGGTCGATCTGCCCGTCCAAAATCGGCAGCCAAGCGCGCGCCTCGGCGACCGAGGACAAATTGGGCGCGACCAAGGTCCACACATCGGCCGCCACGCCCGCGCGCTCGGCAACCGCGCTGTACGGCAGTTTGCGCACCAATTTGGCGCTCAAAAGTTCGATTTCCCGCACGTCCATGCGCGGCGCGCCCGCATTGAAGGCGCCGAGGTCAAAATCCGCCGCCAAGGCGCCGATGTCCTCGCTGGGTTCGCGCATTTCGGCGGTGCCAAGGCCCGCCATATAGGCAACGATGGCCTGAGGTTCGATCCGCCCCTGGTCGCGCAAGCCCGCCAGCGACAGGGCATCCAAGCGTTTGGACAGCTTGCCGCCGTCCTGATCGTAGATCAGCGGCAAATGCCCGAACTGCGGGACCTGATCGCCAAAGCCCAAGTCCTTGAGGCAATCGAACAACTGAATCTGCGCCACCGTATTAGAAACATGGTCGCCGCCGCGTAAAATATGCGTCACCCCCAACTCCAAGTCGTCCACGCACGAGGATAAGGTGTAGAGGACACGGCCATCGGCGCGGATCAGCACGGGGTCTGACTGGGTTTCGGCGCGAATGGCTTGGGGCCCGCGCACCGCATCTTGCCAGGTCACTTCCGCATCCTGATCCAGCCGAAACCGCCAATGGGGCACGCGCCCCTCGGCCTCAAAAGCAGTGCGCTGTTCGGGGGTCTGGGCCAGCGCCTCGCGGTCGTAGACGGGGGGCTTGCCCTGCATTTGCTGCACCTTGCGCTTTAGGTCCAACTCCTCAGGGGTTTCGTAGCAGGGGTAGAGCCGCCCCGCCGCCGCCAGCGCCGCCTTCGCCGCCGCGTAGCGATCCAAGCGCGCCGACTGCACGGCATAGTCGTCCCAATCCAGCCCCAACCAACGAAGATCGACCTTGATCTGCTCGGCTAGGGCCGCCTGCGACCGCTGCGTATCCGTGTCGTCCATGCGCAGCAGAAAGGCGCCACCCTGCGCGCGCGCGAACAACCAGTTGAGGGCGGCAACATAGGCGTTGCCCAAGTGCAGGCTGCCCGTCGGCGAAGGGGCAAAACGAACTTTGACCATGGGAGTCTACCCTAGTTGCGCGCGTTTTCTTTGCGGTCTTTTTCCAGGAGTTCGGCGACCAAAAACGCTAACTCCAGCGATTGATTGGCGTTCAGCCGCGGGTCGCAGTGCGTATGGTAGCGGCTCGATAAATCCTCATCGGTGACATTTAGGGCGCCGCCGATGCACTCGGTCACGTCCTTGCCCGTCATTTCGATATGAATGCCGCCTGGGACCGTGCCCAGATCACGATGAACCGCGAAAAAACCCTCGACTTCGGTCAAAATGCGGTCGAAGGCGCGGGTCTTGTACCCCGTCGAGGCCTTATGGGTATTGCCGTGCATGGGATCGCACGACCAGACGACGACTTGCCCGCTGTCTTTCACACCTTGCACCAGCGGGGGCATGCGATCCAGAACGTGGTCGTGGCCCATGCGGACGATCAAGGTGATCCGCCCTGGTTCATTTTCAGGGTTCAGCCTGGTCAACAGGCCAACCAGGTCCTTAGGATCGGTCGTGGGGCCGATTTTGACACCGATGGGGTTTTCAACCCCCGACAAAAACTCGACATGGGCATGGTCGGGTTGACGGGTGCGGTCGCCGATCCAGAGCATATGGGCCGATAGATCGTAAACCTTGTTCGTCAGGGAGTCGGTGCGGGTCAGGGCCTCCTCGTACCAGAGCAGCAAGGCCTCGTGCGAGGTGTAGAAGGACGTCTCGCGCAAGGCCGCGGTCTTGGCGGAATCGACACCGCAGGCGCGCATAAACTCAAGGGCTTCCTCGATGCGCTCGGCCATGTCACGGTAGCGCGCGGTCGCGGGGCTGCCCGCCATGGAATCAAGGGTCCAGCGGTGAATTTTGCGCAAGTCCGCAAAGCCCCCCTGGGCGAAGGCCCGCAACAAGTTCAAGGTGGCCGTCGCCTGGTGATAGGCGGCGACCATGCGCTGGGGGTCGGGGCGCCGCGCCGCCTGCGTCGCGCTGATATCGTTGATGATGTCGCCGCGATAGGACGGGTATTCAACCCCATCGATCACTTCGGTCGGGGCCGAGCGCGGCTTGGCAAACTGGCCCGCCATACGCCCGACCTTAATAATTGGCTTATGGGCACCGAAGGTCAGCGCCACGGACATTTGCAACAGCGATTTGAAGGTGTCGCGAATATGGTCGGCATGGAACTCTGAAAAGGCCTCGGCGCAGTCGCCGCCCTGCAGCAAAAAGGCCTCGCCCTGAGCTGCCTTGGCCAGGGCCGCTTTGAGCTTGCGCACCTCGCCCGCAAACACCAGCGGCGGTAAGCGCTTCAGCTCCGCCTCCGCCGCCGCCAGGCCCGCCGCATCGTCGTAGGCAGGCACTTGCACAATAGGCCGCTGCCGCCAACTCTGCGGTGACCAAGACATGTCTGTCATGAAACTTCCTTATGTTCAGATATGAACAGGGCCTAAACCCTGTTTCCCCCCAGGACGCAAGGGCGATTCGGTCTTGTGGGCGTGCTCGACGCGCTATTCGTGCCCGTGTGGAATCGATTGCATGGCTTTGGTTGGTGCCGATGTTCCTCAAATCGGTCCGACGTGGGTTCTGCCACATGCGAGACCTTGTCCAAGAGTCGCAGATACTTTGCCGCCCTCTTCAGGTTGGGTTCGACCAATGTGTTTAAGCTGACCGCCCTTGAAAGTGCGTCCTGGGATGATACAATGGAGAGTAGTTGCTGCGATGACTGTGACCCTTACCATAACCACTGCAAACCATGGGCATCCCGTCAACGGTGGGCATCGTCCCATACAAGTTAGCAATAACCTTAAGCGTCTGCGCGATATGGTCTTGGCGCTGGCGAAAGAGGCTTGGCTTGCCGAACGCCCCAATCGGTCTCGAATTGCGAGAAACGCTCTGCCTGAATTCCACTTTTCTTGGACTTCGGATGGAGGGGAAAAAGCCGCGGCCTTGCTGGAATGCAACATGGTGGAGAATAGGCCGCAGGCCGCAAGGCTTGAGGTTTCTGCGCAGGACTATGTTGAAAATGGGTGCCGCTTGCTCATTAAGATCATGACTCATCTTGAAGCCCCCATCAAATTTGCACACGCTGGGAACGAGAAGACAGTGAGGCAAGGTTTGGAGAGATTTGCCCAAATCTTAAGTAACGAAGAAGCACTCGAGTTTTCGGTCTTCAACTCTCATCTTGATCAAGAACAACCCATATGCGCCACATGGTCGCGACAGTCGCACGAAATATTCTCGCGAATGTACAAGAGACCAGAGGATGGAGATTCTGTTTTAAGTGATGTGCGAATAGGATCCAAAAATTGGGCAATCGCAGAATTTATTGCCGCTGTCCGGGATAGGACGCCCCCTGTTTTAAGATCACACAACGAGCATGACTCAAAACCTAATGTTGCCGTCCTCTCATTCAACAACGCATTTGATCGAATGGATTACCCACAGGAGCAAGACCCTTTACATGGGTTGGGTAAAGATCGCGCGCGCAAAGCCCCAGAACCCATGCCCCATGAGTTCACGGACACGATCAAAAGCTACGCAACCTTGAAGACGGGTTGGGACGCAGGACACGGACAGCCCATTTCGCAACACCTTATCGCACAGGTCCTCAATTACCTGGCAAAGGCTAGGCCGCTGCCGAACTTTCATGTCGTTGCACCAACAGCGGAAGGGGGTATTCACTTTGAGTTTGTCTATGAAAAGTGGGATTTCTCACTTATTTTTCAAGAAAATGGTCGTGTAGATGCCTTTGGTATCGATTTGGAATCTGACGCAGAATGCGATTTTGAAGTGGCCTCGGGGAGCCCAAGTGACGTCAGCGCAGCCGTCGTCAAGTTAATGGGTCAGGCAAAGAGCTCACGATCTTAACCCTTTTGTTTCGTCAGATTGATCCGAAAAAATATAACCCGCAAAATCAAGGTGTCAGCAGCGAGAACTTCTGTCCCATGCCCAAAGATCACGGACAGCTTTCGGTTGATACGGAAGACAGGATAGATGCCCAAGGATGTTTGCGTGCCGCGATTCGTAGAGGAATGCGCACCGTAGGCGTCTTGGGCGTCAGCAAGGATGAATGCATTTCTCAGGGCCTGGCAACACGCGACGATCCCCTACCCGACAACCCAGCACATCATGTGATTGATTTTGATCGTTTCGATCGGAATCAGTCAAAAAAAATCGCGAAAAAACTCCGCAATCTCGCGATTCAACGCAGCTGGCTTGCGCGCCCTAAGCCTCTTCCGTTTCCCGATTGACCGTAACGATCCCGCTGCTGCCCAGCGCGGCGGAGGCAAAGGGGCCGCCTTGGCACATATGGCCAGGGTCTTGGGGGTCGTGGAGGGGCTCTTTGGCCAGAATTTCCTTCGCAAAGACCTCGGCGTTGTCCTGCGGACGATAGCCCAAGAATTGTGCGGCGCTGTTGTCAACGGGTGTGCGGTCGTTGTTGGACACCCCGTAGACGAGACTAAAGCCGACCGTCGGGGCCTCGAGCGATCGTTGCACGAGCTGGATCAGGTCCCCGTAGGACAACCAGGACCCCAAGGCGCGGGCGTTGGTGACGGGGCCGCTGCACGAGAGGATCCGCAGATGCACCGACTCTAAGCCGCGCTTTTCCCAATAGAGCCGCCCCAAGTCTTCGGCGAAGCACTTGGCCAGACCGTAGAAGGTATCGGGGCGATGGGGTACGTCGGTCCCGATGCGGGTCTGTTTGGGGTACATGCCCACCGCGTGGATCGAGCTGGCATAGACCACCCGTCGCGCGCCGGCGGCGTAGGCAGCCTCCCACACATTGTAGGCGCCGACGATATTGGAATGGAGGATTTGGTCAAAAGGCGCTTCGTTGCCGATGGCGCCAAAGTGGACGACCATATGCGCGCCCGCGCACACGGCCCGCATGGCGGCCAGATCGCCCAAGTCGGCCTGAACATAGGTTTCGCGTTCGTACAAGTCGCCGAGGCTTTCTACTTGGTCGGTCGAGACCAGCGTGTCGCAGAGGGCGGCCAAGGGTGCGCGTAGTTGGGTGCCGAGCGCGCCCGCCGCACCCGTCAAAACCAGTTTTGTGAGTTTGCTCATAGCTCTGTCCTTATGGCTCGTGTCATGCGTTCGATCCCTTCGGTCAAGGCAGATTCCGACGCGGCCAGGGAAAGTCGGAAAAACGGCGACAAGCCGTAGACATGCCCAGGCACCCCCGCAACGCCTGCCGTTTCTAAAAAGAAGCGTGCCGCCGCACGGTCGGTATCAAAGGGCAGCCCCGCAACGTTGATGAGCGCGTAAAATGCCCCCCCTGGCGGGCGCAAACTTAAGCCTGGAATCCCTGCAATCCCCGCGACCACCAGATCGCGCCGCGCCTGGTAGGCCGCGCAGGCCTGGCGCACGAAGTCCTGCGGCCCCGTCAGCGCCGCCACCGCCGCCGCTTGCGCAATCGAACAGGCGCCTGAGCAAATTTGCGATTGCACAACGCCCATGGCCTTGATCAAGTCCGCAGGGCCGCCGCCGTAGCCGATGCGCCAGCCCGTCATGGCGTAGGCCTTGGACGCGCCGTTGACGGTCAGGGTTCGATCCAACAGCGACGGGCAGGCGGCGGCGAAGCTCATGTGTCGAACGCCATCAAAAACGATGTGCTCGTAAATCTCATCGCTCATGATCCCAACCCGCTCGTGCTTAGCCAGCACGGGTTCCAGCGCCGCATAGTCGCCCTGGCCATAGACAGCGCCCGTCGGATTGCCAGGCGAATTGAGCAGCAGCCAGCGGGTGCGCGGCGTGATCGCGGCGGCGAGATCGGCCGGTTGCAACACAAACCCGTCGGCCTCGCGCACGGGCAGCGCCACGGGAACGCCGCCCAAGACCCGCACGATGGAGGCATAGGAATCAAAGTAAGGCGCGCAGAGCAGGACCTCGTCCCCTGCCTCCAGCGTTGCCATAAGCCCGTTGAACAGGATTTGCTTGGCGCCGTTCGAGATCAAGATTTGGTCGGGGCCATAGTTCAAGCCGTTGTCGCGCTGAAACTTCTCCGCCACCGCCTGTTTCAAGGCCGCGGTGCCGCTGGTGGGCGGATAGCGGGTTTGCCCGTCGAGTGCGGCGCGGTGCGCGGCCTCAATGATGTGCGCGGGGGTATCAAAATCGGGCTGACCGATGCCCAAGTCGATCAGGTCGCGCCCCGTCGCCCGCAAGGCGCGGACGCGCTGCGATATGTCGGCGGAGGCGGAGGCAGCAACGCCGTCCAAGCGCGAAGAGAGGGCGATCATATGACGGCAGCCTCCACAAAGGGCGCGCCCCGTTCGATGCGGGCGTAGCCTAGGGGACTCAAATCCAAGCTACGGTAGGCGCCGTAGGTGATCCATTCGGCAAGACCGCGCCCGAGCGCTGGCGACTGCTGCAAGCCATGGCCCGAAAACCCATTGATGAATAGGAAGTTAGAAACGCCGCTATGGGGACCGACGATGGCGTTTTGATCGAGCCGGTTGAAAGCATAGTGCCCGACCCAAGATCGGGTCAGCTTGATCGCCTCAAACGCGGGGATGCGGTGGGCTAAGATCGGCCAGGCTTTGTCTTGCCAGATGTCGTTGTCCATACCAAAGTCATCTGGGGCCACAGGTCCATCGTCGTCGGGGGCGCAGCCAGCCAAATAAGCGCGCCCATCGCTGCGCACATGCACGCCCGAGGGGTCGATGGTCAGGGGCAAGTCTTGGTCGAGCGGGGTTTGCGCGTCAAAAATGAAGGTAAAGCGCTTGCGCGGCTCGACGGGGATTTCGAGGCCCGCCATGGCGCTGGTCTCCGCCGCGCGCGGCCCCGAGGCGTTGACGACCGTCCCGCAGGCGATCTGCACCCCCGTTTCTAGGGTCAGGCGTTCCACCTGCGTCCCTTGGGCATTGGTTTCCATGGCGACGACGCGGTTGCAGCAGTATTCGACCCCGCGTTCTTGGGACAGGCGTCGCCACCAGGTAAAGAGCGTCGGCCCGTCAAAATAGCCCTCATCGACGCGATTGTGGTTGCCCGCCACGATGTCGTCCAGATGGTAAAAGGGATAGGCCGCCGCGATCTGCGCGGGTGTCATGTGGCGGGTCGCTGCGCCGCAGGCGGCCTGAACGCTATGCGCGGCCCGCAACTGCGCCGCAAACGCGGGTGTGTCCGCCAGGTACATGTAACCGTAGGAATTTAGGGTCACTGGCGGAACGCGCGCATCCCCGCCCATGCGGGCGGGAAAATCCTTGATATAGGCCGCCGCGAATTGCGAGATTTGCACATTGAGGCGCTGGCTGAACTGCTGACGCAGGCACGAGTTGGTGTGGCTGGTCGAGCAGAATTCGTAACTGGGGTCCATTTCGACGACCAAAATCGACCCGTCGAAATCGGGATTGTCCGCCAAGAACCAGGCCACCGCCGACCCGTAGATGGCCCCGCCCACGATCACGACGTCGTAGCGGGTCTTCAGGGGCGCGTGAAACGCTGTTTTATGTCTCACGGCAGAAACGCCCGCGTTTCGCCTCCGACGGGGCCTTCGCTTATACCCCGAGGCGCGTGTCCGCTATTCTCGGGGCCGCTGCGGGGGCCGCAGTCGCGGCCCTTATACCAGGGATCATTCGAGTCATTCCCATTCACCGCTGGTATCACAAATCCTCCCCCGCCGCGACCCGCGCGCGAACCTGCGCCACGTCCGCGTCCGACAGACCGTAGTCGCGTTGCGCCACCGCCGCGCTGATGTAGCCGAGCCCCAAATCGCGCCGTACCGCGGCCTGGTCGCGGTGCGCGGGGTCGCCGTACCCGCCGCCGCCAGGAAACCCCATTTCGACAATCGTTCCTGGCGGGACGGGCTGCCGCCCCTTGCCGCGCATGGCGGTGCCGTCGTGGTGGCGAATAAAGGTCGGCGCGCCCAGGCCGCCGCCTTGGCGTCCCGCCGCGGGATGATCGACCCGGTCAAACATGGCGCTGAAATCGAACGCATAGCCCGCCAAGGCCCCCACCGACATGTATTGGCCGAGGCCGCCGCGATGCTGCCCCGCGCCGCCGCTGTCGGGCCGCAGTTCTTTGCGGTGGATCAGGACGGGACCCGCCTGTTCGGTCGCCTCCACTGGCATGGTCATAACGCCCGAGGGGAAGGCGGTCGTATTCATGCCGTCGCGCGCGGGTCGTGCGCCTGACCCGCCCGAGTTGAAGGTCAAGACCTCGGCCCGCTGCCCCGCGCCCAAGGGCCGAAGCGACACCTGAAAATTGCACAAGGCTCCCGCCCCTTCGGCAGGGACGATGCCAGGAACCAGCTGGTCGAGCGCGCCGTAAACCACGTCGGGGATCATGTGACCGATGACATGACGCAGCGCCACAGGGGCGGGATGAACCGCGTTTAGGATGCAGTTTTCGGGCGCGATGACCTGGAACGGCGCGAGCGAGGCCCAGTTGTTGGGAATGTCGGGCGCAAGGGCGCACTTCAGCGCGTAACACGCATAGGCCTCAGTATAGACCAGCGGCACATTGATGCCTTTAGGGTCGAGACCGCTCGTCCCCGTGAAGTCGCAGATCAGGCGCTCGCCCTGGGCCTCGAGCCTCACGGCCAGGGTCACGGGCGCGGCGTAGCCGTCGATTTGCGCGGCGTAGGCCGCGTCCGCCTTGGGCAGGGCCGCAAGGGCCGCAACCGTTGCTTCGCGCGAGCGGTCGAAAATATAGGCCGCAATGGCCTCCAAGTCCTGCAAGGCAAACTCCGCCATCATGGCCTTGAGCCGCGCCTGACCGATGTCGTTGCAAGTTGCCAGCGCATAGACATCGCCGACCAACTGGTCGGGTTCGCGCACGTTGGCGCGAATGATCTGGAGCAAGGTTTGGTTCACCTGCCCGCGATCTAGAAACCGCATCTGGGGGATATAGAGCCCTTCCTCGTAGATCGAATTGGCATCGGGGCCCCAACCGCGTCCGCCTATATCGACGATGTGCGCCGTGGCGGCAAAAAAGCCGATCAAGCGCTGCTCCACAAAGGTCGGGGTGACAACGGTAATGTCGTGCAAATGCCCCGTCCCCTCCCAAGGGTCATTCGTGATATAAACATCGCCTGGCGCCATGGTCTCGACACCGATCCGCCACATGAAGTGCGCCACCGCCGCAGCCATAGCGTTGACATGGCCAGGCGTCCCCGTCACGGCCTGGGCGATCATGCGGCCTTGGACGTCGTAGACCCCCGCCGACAGGTCGCCGGCTTCGCGGACCGAGGTGGAAAACGCGGTGCGGATCAGGGCTTGGGCCTGTTCCTCAACGAGGGAGATGAGGCGATTCCACATGATCTGGTAGGAAACCGCACGGCTCATAGGCTCATCTCCCGTTCCGACATGCGCAAGGTGCCATCGCTTTGCCCGACCACGTGCCGCGAGGCGGGTACGATCAGGGTCGTTTCGGTTTCGGTGATAGCGGCGGGCCCCACGATACCGGCCCCAGGGGCCAGGGCCGCACGCCCGACCTCTTGGCCCTCGACGAACGCGCCCAGCGCGGGATCAAAGATGGCGCGCGCGGCCTCGGCAGGCGCTGAGGAGTCAAAGGCCAGCGGCGCAAGGGTCTCGGGCAGCTTGGGCGGGGTGCTGGCTTTGGCCGACCAAAGGACAATTTCGACCGCTAAACCCGCCACAGTACGCGCAAACAAGGCCGCATAGGCCGCCTCGAACGCGGCCAGAAACCTCTGCGCCGTCGGGTCCGCGGCCATGGCGGCGTCAATGGCGACGGGAATTTCCCAGCCTTGCCCCTGGTAGCGCATGAAGGCGTGGTAGGCGGTGTCGATGGGCTGGTCCTGCGCGCAGGTTCGCACAAACCCTTCGGCTTCGCCCGCCATTTCGGCAAGCAGGGCCATCACCGCTGCTGCGTCGAACTCGTGCAAGGGCATGTAGCGGGTGCGCGTCGCCTCGAAACTAAAGGGCGCGTGCAAAAACCCCAAGGCCGACCCGACCCCAGCGCCTGCGGGGACCAGGCAGGTTCCTATGCCCAGTTTCTCGCACAAGCGCCCAGCGTGCAGAGGGGCCGCGCCGCCGAACGCGATCATGGTATAGCCCGACAAGTCTTCGCCATTTTCGACGGCATGAACGCGGGCAGCGTTGGCCATATTCTCATCGACGACCTCGGCCATGCCGTGGGCCGCTTGCACGGGCGACATGTCCAAAGGCGTGCCAATTTCCGCGACCAGCGCCGCCTCCGCCGCCGCCACATCCAGGGGGATTTTGCCGCCCGCGAACCCCTCGGCGGTCAATTTACCCAGCACCAGGTCAGCGTCGGTGACGCCAGGCTGGCGACCGCCGCGGCCATAGCAGGCAGGACCAGGCTCCGAGCCTGCCGACTTGGGGCCGACGCGAATTTGCGATAGGCGATCAACGTGTCCTAGGGACCCGCCGCCTGCACCAATTTCCACCATGTCAATGACGGGAATGGAAATGGGCATGCCGCTCCCCTTCTTAAATCCGCTCGACCGAGCGACCTCAAAGACCCGCGCCGTTTTCGGGGTTTGGTTCTGGATCAGGCAAATTTTGGCCGTGGTTCCGCCCATGTCGAAGGACAGGACCTTGTCGAGCCCATAGGTACGCGCCAAGTGCGCCGCGAACACCGCGCCCCCAGCGGGCCCTGATTCGACCAACCGCACGGGGAATTCTGCGGCGTCGTCGAGGCTCATCAACCCGCCGCCCGAGTGCATCAGGAAGATGTCCCCGCCCATACCTGCGGCCGCCAGCCGCGCGGCGAGGCGCGAGAGGTAGGACTTCATCAGCGGCTTGATATAGGCGTTGGCCGCCGTGGTCGTGAACCGCTCGTACTCGCGCATTTGCGGGCTGACCTCGGCGGACAAGGACAGATGCACCCCAGGCAAGGCCTCGGCCAAAGCGGCCGCCACCTGCCGTTCGTGCACTGGGTTGGCGTAGGCGTGAAGGAACCCGATGGCGATGGACTCGTACGCCGCAGCTTTGAGCGTCTGTACCAGTCCCGCAAGCTGATCAACGTTCAGCGGCCTTAAGACCTGCCCCGTCGCCGCCATGCGCTCCTCTATCGCGTATCGGTGGTTGCGCGCCAGCAAAGGCGCGGGCAACTCAAGATTGAGGTCGTACTGCTCAAACCGCGATTCGGTGCGCATCTCGATGACGTCGCGAAACCCTTGGGTCGTCACCAGCGCCGTCTTGGCCCCCTTGCGCTCGATCAGGGCGTTGGTCGCCAGGGTGGTCCCGTGGATCATCTGGCGGATCTGGCTTGGCGCAATACCTGCCTGATCGCAGACCTGGGCCATTCCCGTCAAGATCGCCGTTTCGGGGGCGCCATGGGTCGTTAAAACCTTAGCGCTCGTCAAGGCACCCGCGCCCTCCAACACCACATCGGTAAAGGTCCCGCCTATATCGACGCCCAGGCGATAGGTCATAGGGCCTGCCCCAAGGTCAGGCAGAGTTCTGCGCCCTGCGCCTTGCCTGGCCTTGTCGGCACCTTGGGGTGTGCACGTGTCCGAACCATAGCCCCCCCTTACCCACAGACGGTGGCTTGGCAACCACCAACAAGCCTGTTAGCCGCCGCCCATGCTGCGCCTTACGGGAATTTCCAAGGCCTACGGACCCGTCCAGGCCAATGAGGCGGTCGATCTGCGCGTGGAGGCGGGGCAAATTCATGCCTTGCTCGGCGAAAATGGTGCGGGCAAATCGACCCTGATGAAAATCCTGTTCGGCCTGGTTCAGCCCGACCAGGGCCGCATCGACTTTGACGGCGCGCCCGTAAAGATCACCAGCCCGCAGGACGCGCAAGCCCTGGGCATCGGCATGGTCCAGCAGCACTTTGCCCTGTTCGATGGCATGACCGCGCTCGAGAATATTCGTCTGGGTCTTGCCAAGCCGCCGCCCGATCTGCGCGCGCGCATTCAGGATATGGGCCAGGCGTACGGCCTGGACATCGACCCCGACGCCCTGGTCCTAACCCTATCGGCGGGAGAAAAGCAGCGCATTGAAATCGTCCGCGCCTTGCTCGCCGAGCCCAAGCTGCTGGTCCTCGACGAACCCACGTCGGTCCTGACCCCGCAGGAGGCGGACCTGCTGTTCACCGCCCTCAAGGCCCTGCGCGATGAGGGGCGCGGCCTGATCTTTATCTCGCACAAGATGCGCGAGGTCCGGGCGCTGTGCGACGCAGCCACCGTGCTGCGCGCGGGCAAAGTCGTGGGTACTTGCGACCCACGCAACACCCCGACCGAGGCGCTGGCAGAAATGATGATCGGCCAGCGATTGGCGCGCGATGAGAAAACGGTGCGCACCTTTGATCGCGCGCCAAAGGTCTTGGAAGCGCGCGGAATCCAGACCCGCGATGGTCTTTCGATCCCCGATTTGACGCTTCACGCGGGCGAAATTCTGGGCGTGGCGGGCATCGCGGGCAACGGTCAGGACCGCCTGTTCGCTCTCTTATCGGGCGAAGCCGCGCGCGGCACCCTCACCGCCGGGTGTTTGCGGCTCCGCGATCGGGACATGACCAAGTTGCCGACCCGCAAACGCCGCGCGCTCGGCGCGCGCTTTGTCCCTGAGGAGCGGCTGGGACACGCCGCGATCCCCGATTTTCGCTTGAGCGAAAATACCCTGCTGACCAAGCACGCGACCCGAGGCCCGCACAGGGGCGTGGGTCGGCTGCTGCGTCGGCGCGCGTGGATCCGCGATCAGGCCGACAAGATCATCCAAGCCTTCGATGTGCGCGGCGGGGATGCTCACACCCGCGCCCGCAGCTTTTCGGGGGGAAACTTGCAGAAATTCGTGGTCGGGCGCGAGTTGGATGTCGGCCTGGACTTGCTGATCATCAACCAACCAACCTGGGGCGTTGACCTCTGGGCGGCCAGCCGCATCCACCAGGAAATCCAACTGCGCGCCGATCAAGGGGCCGCGGTCCTGCTGATCTCCCAAGACTTGGACGAATTGCTGTCCTTGAGCGACCGGTTGGCCGTGATCGCAGGCGGGGACCTGACCCTTGCCAGACCCACTGCGGCCTGGACCGTCGCCGACTTGGGCCTGGCCATGGCGGGGGAGTTGGCGGCATGATCCGCTGGGAACGGCGCAGCCGCCTGGGATGGCACGCCAGCCTTCTGTCCATGGGGCTGGCCCTGGCGCTAACCTTGGTCCTGACCTTCCTTGCCCTCTGGCTCACGACCGGGCAGCCTTTTGCGGCCTTTTGGCAAATGCTGACCTTCCCGTGGCAAGCCGAACGGGCGCTGACCCAGTGGGGCAAGGCGCTCAACCCCGCCTTTTACCTCTCCTTGATCGCCTTGGGCCTGTCGATTGCGTATCGCGCCAACGTCTGGAACATCGGGGCGGAAGGTCAGTTTGCCCTGGGCGCCATCGTTGGTTTTGGCGCGTGGTTGGGCATGGGCATGCCGCAATCGCCCTGGGCGCTGCCGATCATTTTGCTGGCGGGGGCGGCGGGCGGCATGGCCTGGGCCGCGATTCCCGCGGCTTTAAGGACCTTGGCCAATACCAATGAACTGCTGGTCAGCCTCATGCTCGTTTACGTCGGCGCGCAGTTCCTGTTTTACTTGTCCAACGGCCCGTGGGAGATGGCGGCGGCCCTGAAACCCGTCCCGACCCAAACCGAGAGCTTGCCCGAGGCGCTCCAGTTCAGCGCGATGTTCGCCCAGGGGCCGAAATTGCACTGGGGCCTGCTCTGGGGGTGGGCGGCCTATGCCCTGGTCGCGCTTGTCTTGGGTCTTACTTTGCTCGGCTATCGCCTCGCGGTGGCCAACCATAGCGCGCGCGCCGAGCGGTTTGCAGGATTCTCCCCCAAGGGGACGATTTGGATCGCCTTTTTGGGTTCGGGCGGGCTGGCGGGCCTCGCGGGCGCGATTTTTTTGACGGGCGATACGGGCTATCTGGTCGATCAATCCAATTTCCTGCAAAACTACGGTTTCACCGCCATCATCGTGGCGTTCCTGGGGCGGCTTCATCCCTTGGGCATCTTGCTGGCGGGCCTTGCGCTGGGGTATCTGGAGGGCGGGGCAGGCTGGTTGCAGGCCAGCGGTCTGGGCGATGATTCCATCTCTGGCCTCATCCAAGTGATCGCCCTGTTCTGCACCCTTGGCACCGTGATTTTAGGAACCCATCGGCCACGATGGGACGCGCGCGCATGGACCTGAGCTTTCTCGTCTCCCTCAGTCTCGATGTCTTGAACTTTGCCACGCCCCTGCTGCTAGCCGCCGTCGGCATTCTAATTGTTGAAAAATCAGGGCTCATCAACTTGGGCGTCGAGGGCATGATGATCGTCGGCGCGCTCGCCGCCTACATGGTCGGGGCCGCTCTCGCCTCCTGCGGGCTCATGGGCTTTGACGGCAAGACCTGCCTCATGGACCCCTTGCTCGGTCGCTGGGCCTACTTGGGCGCCCTGCTGGTCGGGGGCCTTATGGGGGCGCTGCTGTCGCTCTTGTTCGGCCTGCTGGTGTTGGCCCTGGGCGCCAATCAAGTGGCGACGGGCCTCGGCTTGACCATTCTGGGCCTCAGCCTTACCAACGCCATCGGCAACCAGGGCTTTGACCTGACGGGCACACCGCTGCAGGGCGTTGTCCCCGATGCTTGGCGCGTGTCCGATGGGCTGGCGCGCCTGGCCACCCTCAATATCATGACCGTCCTGGCCTTGGCCGCCTTGCCCTTGGCGCTGTGGTTTTTACAGCGAACGCGCGCGGGCCTGGTCTTGCGCGCCGTCGGGGAAAACCACAATAGTGCCTATACCTTAGGCTACCCAGTCGCGCGCATTCGGCTCTTTGCCCTGACGTTCGGCGGCTTCATGTCTGG
Source organism: Alphaproteobacteria bacterium (assembly GCA_965229645.1). Classification (GTDB taxonomy): domain Bacteria; phylum Pseudomonadota; class Alphaproteobacteria; order UBA7985; family UBA7985; genus CAXQZM01. Next base: position 447,642 of record OZ245893.1, on the reverse strand, counting down.
AATCGCTGGGGGCTACATGTCCCTGGCGTTGATCGGGCCGAGCTGGCGCGAAGGCCTGACCAACGGCTACGGCTGGCTGGCGCTGGCGCTGATCCTGTTTGGAACCTGGCGGCCCCTGCGCGTCCTCTTGGGCGGGATCCTGTTTGGCCTCACCATCTCCTTGGGCCCGCGCCTACAGAACGTGGACGGCTTGCCAGGCTGGTTCGTGCCGCTGTTCCTGCCCATTTTGCCCTATCTGGTGCCGATTGTTGTTCTGGCGCTCATTTCCTTCGACGCCACCATGATCCGACGCAACGCTCCTGGCTCGCTCGGCAAGGTCTTCGAACGCAGCTGATTTTTTTGAAGGCTCTCCACTAATCCACGACGGCGCAAGCTAAGGCCAACCGCGCGCAGTCCCGCGCACCTCCAACCTTTCAGAAGAACAGGAATTCCCACCTATGAGACTCTCTTCTAACTTGGCGGCAACGGCCCTCGGCCTTGCCGCGCTTTCCGCCCCCGCCGTGGCCGATGACCCGCTGAAGGTCGGCTTCATCTATGTCGGCCCCGTCGAAGATTTGGGCTGGACCTATCGACACGACGTTGGCCGTTTAGCGATCGAAGCCGCCTACGGCGATGCCGTGGAAACCACCTATATCGAAAACGTGCCCGAGGGGCCTGGCGCGGTTGACGCCTTGACTGACCTGGCCGAAACGGGCCACGATCTGATCTTCGCCACCTCTTTTGGCTTCATGGACGCCGTCAACGAAGTCGCGGCCCAGTACTCCGATGTGGCGTTCGAACACGCAACGGGCTTTAAGCGCGAATCCGACAACGTAGCGACCTACTCGGCGCGATTTTACGAGGGCCGGGTTGTTCAGGGCTTGCTGGCCGCGCGTCTGACCGAAACCAACAAAGTCGGCTACATCGCCTCTTTCCCGATCCCCGAGGTCATTCGTGGCATCAACGCCTTCATGCTGGAGGCGCAGAAGCACAATCCCGACATTGAGGTGGAGATCATCTGGAATTTTTCCTGGTTTGACCCAGCCAAGGAAGCGGCGGCGGCCAATACGCTGATCGACAACGGCGCGGACATAATCGTCCAACACACGGACTCGCCTGCGGCCATGCAAATTGCCGAAACGCGCGGGGTCCGCGCCTTTGGCCAAGCCTCCGACATGTCACGCTTCGGCCCCACCGCGCATCTGGTCTCGATCGTTGACGACTGGGATTCTTACTACGTCGATACGGTCGGGTCGGTCATCGACGGAACCTGGCAAGGCGGCGATGAAGCGGACACTTGGTGGGGCCTGACCAAGGACGGCATGGGCGGCGACGTCGGCATGGTGGTCTTGGGGTCCTACAACGACAAGATTCCCGAAGACCTGCTCGCCGAAGCCAAGGCACTCGAAACCGCCCTAGCCCAGGGCGACCGCCATGCCTTCCCCTGCGAAGGACTGGTCAAGGCCGACGGCAGCCAACCCCAAGAGTGCGGCGAGGGCGCGACCCACTTGGCCGACTTCCCCACCTTGGTCACTATGGACTGGTATATCAGCGGCATCGACGCCGATATCCCGAACTGATCATGGGGTCGGAGGGCCGCGACGGTGTGTCCATCGCGGCCCTCTGCCGAGACGCTAAGATCTTCGCTGGAAGAGCCCTTAGTCCTCGCCCCATGCTCGTTAGTTTTGAACCTGTTGAGGGACTTTAAGCGATCTGCCACTATATTTCGATTGAATAGATTTAGACCCTTGGTTGGCGCGGATATTCGTCATATGGCTTGTTTCAACCAACTAGGAAACCACTAAAGGCCACGACGCGCCGAATGTCCGCCAATTTGAATTTCCTTGGTTCCATTGATCATTGGACTCAAGACGACCTTGCCATCGTCTCAGAAGGGGCCTTGGACAAACACACAGTGGTTGACCCCAATGGCAAGTCGTGGCTCTGGAAGGAACCAAAGTCTGGCCGCGAACCAATGGTTTGGTCCGAGCTCATTGCATCCCATTTGATCCTAACCCTGCTCGGTTGGGATGCACAACGGTCATCGGTCGCGCAGAAACATCAGGGCTATGTTTGTGTAATGGAGTACTTCTATCGTCCCGATGAGACGGAACTGGTGCACGGCGCTGAATTTCTTCAGGAGCTTGACGCTGAGTATGACCTCCAGAAGCAAACCCGCCACTCCTGGTCTCGTGTGGAAACATGTTTTGGTCTCGAAACCCTTGGCACCTTTGACCACCAAACACACTTGAACTGGTGGGGGCAAACCTTTGCACTTGATGCTTTGATCTGCAACGCAGATCGACACGGCCATAACTGGGGCATCCTTAAGGATCATAGGACTGGAAATAGCCGAGGCTATGCACCCAGATTCGACCACAACAACTGCTTAGGTTTCATGCTCACAGATACCAAGCTGGCCAATTTGGCTGCCAATAAGCAACTTGAAGAGCAGGCTGCTATGTACGTGGAAAGAGGACGAAATCATATGCGATGGGAGCAGCCCTCAAAAAACAAGCCTCTAAGGCGGGACTTTATACGGGCATTTTTGACTCGATACCCCAATCAACGGCGCTCGTTCGAGGCCGTGGCAGAACTTGAGTTGGGGCCGATGGAGGACTTTCTTTACTCACTCCACCGCATTGAGGAAGACTTCGGCCCGTATCGTCTAACGGAGAATCGTTTGCATTTTGTTCTTTTGCTGCTACGAACCAGCCAAGAGCAGCTTAAATCTATTCTGCAGGGAATGACCCCACAGCCCCTCTGAAGATCGAATCCCTTATGACCTATGCAGCAGAGTACCTTGATCCGCGGTCAGGCGTCCTTCCAGCCCAGAGTTGGACTCCAAAACCGCAGATTGAACCGCGCCAACTCAAGGCATTGCCACAAACCCAGCGCGCCCTGCTGGTGTGGATGGGTGTTGGTGCGCGCCTGAGGCGTGCCGTAGGTGTTCTACAGCGCCAACGCGATGGCATTCACTTCAGCTACACCACGGACAGCGACGATTTTCAGTTGGCAAGGTCGGAGGGATTTGGGGGTTACCCTGGTTTGCCCATAGACCGGGAACCTGGTGCGCAGGCTTTCCAGCACTTTGAACGCCGTCTTCCATTTGGCCGCTCAGATTTTGGCAAGCTCCTCCAGACCTTCGGATTGGGAGAGCTCGGCGCTGGCTCAGACCGATTTTCGATCCTCACCTTCATGGGTGCGCGCATCGCGCGCGACAGTTTCGGGCTCTTGGAAACATTCGAAGGGTTTGCACCGCCGTTTAGCTATATTTTCGACGTCGCAGGATTCCGTCATTACTTTGATAAGGTATCTAACCTGCCTACGGCTGGCCAGAACCTTAGATTGGTCCGCGAACCGTCCAACGAATACGACCCCTACGCCGTTCGAGTTGAGATGGAAGATGGAAACTTGCTAGGACGTATCCCCTCCAGTCAGTCCAGGCAAGTGTCCGCTTGGCTATCGGCGCAGCGCCCTCCCGTTGCGTTCCTCCATCGGTTCGGCGGGCGTCCATCTTATCCGCGTTGTTTTTTATGGGTGGACTTTCGTTGAGGCCATTGTCGGTAAGTTTCCAAGAGTTGAATGGTTATCAGGCCAGCAACCGTTGGAATGATGCCGCCACGACCCTGGGAGTTGTGGCAAGCTGAACGGGAAATTCTTTGGTTTTGTTAGTGTCTCTTATACCCACAGCGACCCAGAGTAACTCTTATGTTCGCTGGTATAAGGGCCGCGACGGCGGTCCCCCAAGCGGGCTCCAAGCCCAGAGGGCGCAGGGAACGCCCGCGCTCCAAACAGTTGGGCTCCAAGCCCAGAGGGCGCAGGGAACGCCCGCGCTCCAAACAGTTGGGCTCCAAGCCCAAAAGGCGCAGAGAACGCCCGCGCCCCAAACGCGCGGCCCCGAGAGAAGCTAGGAACGCGCCTCGGGGTATCAGCGAAGGCCCCGTCCTGCGGTCGGGCTGAGCGAACATAGTGAGCGAGTAGAGACCGCAACTAAAAGCGTCGGGCTGAGCGAACATAGTGAGCGAGTAGAGACCGCAACTAAAAGCGTCGGGCTGAGCGAACACAGTGAGTGAGTAGAGACCGCAACTAAAAGCGTCGGGCTGAGCGAACATAGTGAGCGAGGTGAGACCGCAACTAAAAGAGTCGGGCTGAGCGAGCGTAGGGAGCCAAAGACCGCAACCCCGAAAACCGAAACGCGAAGCGTTTCTGCCGCGAGACACAAAACGGCCATAAAAGTGTCAACTTTTTTGGCCGTTGGTATTAGAAGCCCTCCATATCTCGCCTGTCCACCATCAATCGTGTCGCCGCGACGAACGGAACGCCGTCCCCACTCGCATGAGGCCCAAATGAATACGAACCCAAAACGCACGGTCATGTCCGTGGATGATCGGATTGCCCTGGCCTGGCTTTGGCGGTGCTATCTGCGCCGCTATATCTGGGCAATCGCAGGGGTCACGGGACTAGTGGTCATTTACGGCATGGCGCTGGTTTGGATTTTGAACCTGCTCAATGCCAATTTTGCCTCGCTGTTCTCCACGAATCAAGGCCTATACGAATTCTCCGCCGCTGCGCAGGCGGCGCACGTAGCTGGAGAACCGATCGATCAAGATCGCGATGGCATATACGAAATTCAGCTAGAATTGCAGGGGGAAGAGGACCAAGCCCCCCTCCTCGTGCCGCTCCAGATCGGCGTTCAAGGGACTGCCCTTCAGGCGGATGAAGCGGCCGCATTTCTTGACGCCTCCCTATTTCTCAATGACCAAGCTGAATTTCAGATTCGCGGTACGGAAATCACAAACTTCATCGGAATGCCCGATTTGCGCCTAACGTCGATCCAGGGCCTTGATGCCGCCCACATCCGCCTCAACCGCGACGGCGCGGGCAGTTTGCTCTGGCAGCTGTTTGCGATCCTGATTTGCGCAACCTTCCTGCGTGTATTCAGCGCCTACCTTTCCACGCGCCTGGCACAACAGGTGACGGCGCGCGCCGCCTTCGACATTCGTCGTGACCTTATCGGTCGTCTTATGTCTCTGGACCTTGCCTATTTCGATCAAGCGCAAACAGGCGGGATCCTTCATACCCTAAACGATATGGTTCAGGGCGTGCAGACCTTCTTTTCTTCGACCTTGCTCAACGCCGCGCGCGCCGTCATCACGATTGTTGGCATCATGGGGTATCTGGCTTCTGTTCATTTTGGGCTGTTCATGTTTATCGCCCTCATATTCCCCGCTGCCTTCGTTGGCGTGCGAGCGGTTTCCAATCGCTTGCGCGCCTATATGGAATCGGGTCTAACGGCATTCGCGAGCTTCTTGAACGACTTAGAAAACTCGGTTTCGGGCGTCCGCACAATCAAATTGACCAATCAGTCCCAGCGTGCTGAACAGACGTTGGTAAAAGACGCCGCAGAGATCGCAGACATCCAGATCCGCATGTCGAAGTATATCGCCTTAATTTCCCCCCTTGTTGACTTACTCGCCGCTTTGGCCGTCATGGGAATCGTCCTGCTGGGCGGACTTGCCGTCATAAACGGATGGTTTGGCCTGACGGGAAGCACCCTGATCACGTTCGTGATTGGCTTAGCGCTCATCTTCAGCCCCGCCAGTCGGCTTTCAGGGTTTCAGGCGGCGATTTTGCAAGCTTTGGTCGCCTTGGGCAAACTTAATGACATGAACCAGAGAAGGCCCCAAATAATTGACGCTGAAAGCCCCGTCGACCAATTTGATACAAAGGGCCCCATCGAATTTTCTGACGTGGCCTTTTCCTACGCCACGGGATCCCAATCCCAGGTGTTTCAAAACCTCAATTTAAGGTTCCAAGGGGGCAAAACCTCCGCCCTCGTTGGGCAAACGGGGTCTGGCAAAACCACCATCTTGTCCCTTCTGTCGCGCCTCTACGATGTTGGTGAGGGCGCGATTCGCATAGGGGGAACGGACGTTCGCCAAATTCGCGGCACGGCCCTGCGCGACGCCTTCTCCGTTGTTACCCAAGACGTCTTCCTATTTGACGACACAGTCTTTGAAAACATTCGCTTTGTGAACCCTCAAGCGAACGATGAACAGGTCCTGAGCGCCGCCGCGAAAGCGCAGTTGAGCGCCCTGGTCGCCGAAAAAGGACCATCGACCATTGGCCCGCGGGGCACGCAACTTTCGGGAGGTCAAAAACAGCGCATCGCCATCGCCCGCGCGTTTTTGAAGGACGCGCCCATCGTCTTGCTCGACGAAGCGACCTCGGCTCTCGACCAGCAGACCGAGTCAAAGATCACGCGCGCCTTGCGCGACTTGTGCGCGGGCAAGACCACGCTCATCATTGCCCATCGTCTTTCCACCATCACGCACGCCGACGAAATCTTCGTTCTGGAACGCGGTGCGGTGATTGAGCAAGGAAGCCATAGCGACCTCATGACCCAAAGTGGTCTCTATTCCGCGCTCTATACAGCTCAGCAAAGCGGTGTTGAGACCAAAACTTAAAACGCTGTTCGTGCGACCCTTTCTCAAGGATCCTGGCGCTCAAGAATCGCCCTTACTTCTTCGTGGATCTGCCTCTCGAGAGACGCGTCTGCAGGATGGGCAGACAACAAGGCGGTATTGCGACCGCGACGGGCGGGCGTCGGATATTCTAATGCGGGAATTGGCGTGAGAAGGGCGGCAGGTTTCTTCGCCAAGTTCAGCGCCGCGCGAATATGGGCGGCCACCTGATACCAGGTCACGCTTTCGCCACCAGAAACGTGCATCACACCGCTAAGCTTCGAGACATCGGGGACGAGTCGGTTGAGGAGAACCGAGGCCAGATGCCCCGCAACCGTAGGGGTGCCCCACTGATCATCGACAACCGATAGCCGCTCCCGAGACGAAAGCAGATGGGTCATATGGGTCAAAAAATTTGTACCGAAACGCGACATGAGCCAGGATGTTCGCACGATCAGCGCCTCGGGCAAAACCTGCAAAACGGCCCGCTCGCCCGCGAGTTTGCTTTCCCCGTACTGATTGATCGGGTCGGTCGAGTCGGACGGGTCGTAGGCTTGCCCCTCTGGCTTATCGCCCCGAAAAACGTAGTCCGTCGAGATGTGGATGAGGTGTGTCTTGGCGGCCTTGCACGCCTTGGCCAAGATCCGCGGCAAGTCTGTATTCAGTCGAAAAGCGACGCCTGGTTCCTCTTCGGCCTTGTCCACCTTCGTATAAGCTGCCGTGTTGATGACGGTGGTCACTCGTTCGCGACTTAGCATGGCGCGCGTCGCCTCACCGTCAAGAAAATCGTGATCAGCTCTGCCCAAAAAAATTGTGAGGGAGCTTGCGCGCGCGCGAAGGGCCCGCGCGAGCTGGCCCGAGCGCCCGACGACAAGGAGCGTCACGACGACCCTTGCGCGGCCCAGAGCGGCGCCCACCAGGTTTCGTTTTCTAGGTACCAAGCAACGGTTTGCTCAATGCCTGCGGCAAAACTGGTGGTCGGTTGCCACCCGAGCTCGTCGCGGATTTTGGTGAAGTTCAGGGCATAGCGCCGATCATGCCCCGCGCGGTCCGCGACGTAGGTGATTTGGCGTCGATAGGACTCGCCGTCCGCCCGCGGGCGCAGTCGGTCCAAAGTCTGGCAAATGGTTTCGACGACTTGATTGTTTGTGCGCTCAGAATCGCCGCCGATGGCGTAGCGCTGACCCACCTCCCCTTGTTGCACGACCCGAATCAGGGCCTTCGCATGATCCTCCACGTAGAGCCAGTCGCGCACGTTGGTTCCCAGGCCAAAAACCAAAATATCCATGCCTTTGAGCGCACGAATCAGGGTGCGGGGAATCAACTTTTCGGGAAAATGGTAAGGACCATAGTTGTTGGAACAGTTGGTGATCACCACGGGCAAGCCATAGGTATGGTACCACGCGTCCACCAAAAAATCACTCCCCGCTTTGGACGCCGAATAGGGCGATCGCGGTCCGTAAGGCGTCGTTTCGTCAAAGGCAGGGTCATGCGGTCCCAAATCGCCAAACACTTCGTCCGTTGAAATATGATGGAACCGAAAATCGGCCGCACGAGGCGCACTTAAGGATTGGTAGTAAGCCAAGGCCGACGACAAGAGGCGGCTGGTGCCGACCAAATTGGTTTGGATGAATTGATCCGGCCGCGCGATACTGCGGTCCACATGACTTTCGGCCGCCAAATGCATGATCTTGGTAACCTTGAACTGCTCGAGCGTCGCAGACACATGCTCACCATCGCAAATATCGCCTTTGACAAACTTGAAATTGGGCGAGGACTCGATTGGTGCGAGGTTGGAGAGTGAGCCTGCGTAGGTCAGAGCATCATAGACCACGACACGTTCGCCGCGCCCAATCAGATTCCGCGCAACGGCCGACCCAATAAACCCCGCCCCGCCCGTGACAAGGTACGTCATGGGCCGAGCCCCCCCTCTTGTCGCAAGTCCTGGAGGTTAGATGCCGCCGCGTCCTTCTTTGATAAGGAAAACTCCGCGCCTACGTCTGGCCAGTCGATCGCCAAGTCGGGATCAGCATAGTGGATGGTCCGTTCTGATTGCTTATTGTAATAGGCTGCGCACTTATAGACCAAAATACAATCTGGCTCGAGCGTTAAGAAGCCATGGGCAAAACCTTCGGGAACGAACACCTGTTTGCCATTCTCAGCGCTCAACTCGCAGCCGTCCCAGATACCAAAAGTTGGCGATTGTTCACGCAAATCGACCGCAACATCCCATACACGCCCTGCCAAACAACGGACAAATTTGGCCTGCGCATAGGGTGCGACTTGGAAATGCAACCCACGCAAGGTTCCCGTTTCCCTAGAAAATGACTGGTTGTCCTGGACAAGCTCCGCCTCGATCCCCGCGTCGGTCAACCAGGACCGACGAAAGGTCTCCATGAAATAGCCACGACCATCTTCAAACCGACGAGGTGAAAACACAAGGACATCAGGCAATCTTGGCAAGCTCTCGCACTCAACCATGGGCAATTTCCTCCGCCCGGCGACGAACGTAGGCGGCGTAGTCGCCCTTTCCGCCCCCTGGTAAGTTGGCCAAGGTTTCCTGCGGACTGATCCAGCCGTTTTGCATGGCGATTTCCTCCAAACAGGCAATTTTGTAAGACTGGCGGCGGCTTATGGCCTGCACAAAGGATGCAGCGTCGTGCAGACTATCGGGCGTTCCCGTATCAAACCAAGCATAACCGCGGCCCATCTTTTCAACCTCGAGTTCCCCCCGTTCTAAGTACATCCGATTGATATCGGTGATTTCGAGTTCCCCGCGCGTCGAAGGGGTTAGGGTCTTAGCAAAGTCGGTCACCTTGGAATCGTAGAAGTATAGGCCCGTGATAGCCCAGTTCGATTGGGGATTGACGGGTTTTTCCTCAACCCCCGTAACCGTGCCTGCGCCGTCGAAACTCACAATGCCGTATCGTTCTGGGTCGGGGACATAGCTCGCGTAGACCTGAGCGCCGCGCGCCAACTGCGCTGATTTCCGCAGCATGCTAGGTAAGCCATGGCTATAGAACACGTTGTCGCCGAGAATCAGGCAAGCGGGCCCCTGGTCCAAAAAAGCGTCCCCGATCAAAAACGCCTGCGCCAAGCCGCCAGGTTCTGGTTGCACCGCGTAGTCGAGTGTCAGACCAAAGCGGTCGCCAGAACCCAGCATGTCTTGAAACATCGGAAGGTCCCGAGGCGTCGAAATCACCAAGATATGGCGCAACCCTGCGAGCATGAGAACGCTGAGCGGGTAGTAGATCATGGGCTTGTCGTAGATCGGCAAGGCTTGCTTGGAAACGGCGTGGGTCATGGGATGCAATCGGGTTCCCGACCCACCCGCAAGTACGATCGCTTTCATGGTCCTTTAACGTCCTCGAAGATCCAAAAGTTCAGCCTTGCAGCCCTCGCCCCTACCCATGACTTGCCCAAGACGCGCACGCAAGGCTCTCTTGCAAATCAATCGTGCAGAATCAAGGTCGAAGGCCCTCGTTTGACAGTTGGTCTAATACCAGCGGCGAATGAGAATGACTCTTATGATCGCTGGTATAAGGGCCGCGACTGCGGCCCCCGTAGCGGCCCCGAGAATAGCGCGAAAGCGCCTCGGGGTATAAGCGAAGGCCCCGTCGGAGGCGAAACGCGAAGCGTTTCTGCCGTGAGACACAAAACGGCCAAAAAAGTGTCAACTTTTTTCGCCGTTGGTATAAATCGCAAATGTGGCTACGAACGCCGACATGACAGCATCAAAAGTACGTCGTGAGCTTCGTCGCCTAGTCCGCGTACGGCACTGGATCCAGCAGCTGCGCTACCAGAGGCAACGCGCCGCCAGCGCGATCCTGGGCGCGCCTAACTTTGTGGACTACGCGGACGCCCTCCCCCATGCCGAGGCGGGCGATCACTTGGTCAGCTTCGTGCTATATGCCCCTCACGGGATCCGCGCCGATACCTTGCATGTCTTGAAAGCGATGGCGGCAATCCCGCGCCTCAAGCCCGTCGCCCTTTGCAATCACGCTGTCTCAACCAACGACATGGCGCAGTTGCGCGCGCTTGGTGTTCCCTTTGTCCAGGCCGCCAACACGGGTTGGGACCTTGGCACCCACCGCAATTTTTGCTTGAGTTTAGCAAGGCGCTTTGGCGATAAGGTTCCAGACCTGCGCCTAACACTCACGAACGACAGTTTTGTTTTTCCCCTTGTCGGAACAGTTGAAGACTTGCTGTCTCAGCTAAGAGGCCCTGGCGTTTGCGGTCTCCTTGAACAACGAAATAGCCGAGTGAGCAGCCGTCATCTCTGTTCCTTTTGCCTCTCTTTTCCAGGCCAAATGTTGCTAGACCCCGCGTTCCTCTCCTTCTGGCGGCGGTTTCGGCCTTTGCCGGATCGGGCCTATGCGATTCGTTCGGGGGAAGTTGCCTTCTCCCGTGCTTTGCGGGCGGCGGGGCATGACCTGCGCGCCTTGTATCAAAAGGACGAGCTGATCCATGCCTTGGCAGACGCGCCGCTGACCAAATTGCAGTCCGCGCTCATGCCCTTGCAGCTTAGCGACCTAATCACACCCCGCGCTGCAGAGGAGTGGGCGACGCTCGACGTACAAGCCTTGACCGCTAATCTCCAAGACTTAGTGCATCGCACGCAAAGCTTGCGACTTTCGCCCCTGTTCACCCTGTTCTGCGGCCTGCCAATCGCCAAGACGCGGGACTTGCGCGACTATCCCGCCCTCAATCATTGGTACGCCGAGACCTACGGCCTCAGCCTCAAAGAGGCGAGGCCATGACCGACCCCGCGTCCCAGATTAGCCTCATTACCGTGACCTTCAACAGCGCCCAGGTCTTGCCGACACTTTTGCGCACTATTCCGCAAGGGGTCGAAGTCATCGTGGTGGACAACGCCAGTTCCGACGACAGCGGGACCATTGCGCAAGCCCACGGCGCACGTCTTATCAAGATGCGCTTCAATAGCGGTTTCGCCGTCGCCAATAATAGGGGCGCCGCCGAAGCGACGCGCCCTTATCTGTACTTTGCCAACCCCGACTCGTGGTTGCAATCAGGCTGCTTGGAAACCCTGTTCGAAACCGCACAGCGTCGCCCAGATGTGGTCGCGCTCAACCCGAGTTTTTCTCTGTCCGACGGTCGCCGACAGTTCAAGCGACGCGGCCCTGTGCTGCCGCGTCGGTACCATATGAAGCCGGAGGCGGCCTTGACCTCGGGGCCCGTAACAATCTTGTCGGGGGCAGGACTTCTGGTCGCGCGAGATTTGTTTGAACAACTCGGGGGACTCGATGAGCAGATCTTTCTCTACCATGACGACGACGATCTTTCGCGGCGGCTGGCCCCCCATGGCCTCTTGTATTTGGAAAGCGATGCCAAGGTGGTGCACGACCAGGGAAACGCCACAGGCCGTAACCCGCAGGTTGGTTTCATGAAGGCCTTTTACCAAGCCCAGTCCAAGCGTTATTTGCTGAAAAAATACGGTCAAGGCTTTGGCCTGTGGCGATTAGCGGCAGAAGCGCTGCTGAAGGTGCTGCATCCGCAAAACCTGATGTCGCGCTGGCGACGCGCCAAGACCTTAGGATTCATTTGGGGGATTTGCCGACCGCATCAGCCGCCCGCAGCAGCGCCGCTCGCGAATTGTCTAACCCTTGAAAAAGTTGGGCAAACGAGACCCTAAAAGCCCTCGCTGGGCAGAGAATTTTTTGAAGGGGTGGCATCCCGTACGGGATTCGAACCCGTGTTGCCGCCGTGAAAGGGCGGTGTCCTAGGCCTCTAGACGAACGGGACGCAAGCAACAAGCCGCTGAGCAGCGCCTTAAGAGACCGCCCCCTTAGGTAGAATGGTAAGGGAGCGCAAGAAACAAATCGCGCATTTTTGCGCGTGATACCAGCGGCGACTGAGAATGACCCTTTTATTCGCTGGTATAAGGGCCGCGACTGCGGCCCCCGTAGCGGCCCCGAGAATAGCGCGAAAGCGCCTCGGGGGATAAGCGAAGGCCCCGTCGGAGGCGAAACGCGAAGCGTTTCTGCCGTGAGACATAAAACGGCCAAAAAAGTGTCAACTTTTTTGGCCGTTGGTATGACTCCAAACCCTAACTCGCCACGGCCGCATCCTCGATCAGAATTTGCGCGGTTTCGCCGCCGGCCCAATCGTCGACCTTGAGACGGCCCGCCACGTGAATAAGCTGTTCCCTGCCTTGACGAAGCACCATTTCCAGGGCGGTCCCCGCCGCGCGAAAGGCAATGCCGCTCAGCTGGTCCCCTGCCCCATCGACCAGACGAACCTTTAGATGGTTTTTTCCCACGGTCGTCATAAAATCTACGCGCACTTGGCTGATGGCGGTCGTAGGCTCTGGGTTTCCTGCGCCAAAAGGATGCAATTGGGTCAAAAACCGCGCCAATTGCGCCGTCGCAGCGGCGGGCCGAAGCGCCAAATCGATCGGCCGCTCGCGTCCTTTCACGCAAGATTCGCGCGCGGATCCGAGGGCGTGAACCAATCCCTGGCGTAGCTCGGGCAAGCGGTCGGGCAGGAGTTTCAGGCCCACCGCCATGGCGTGCCCGCCCCCCGATAGCAGGACCCCTTGCGCCCTCTGGGCCAGCACGGCCGCGCCCAAATCGATTCCCGCGATTGATCGGCCCGAGCCGGTTAAGGCGGGTTCTCCCACCTGCCCGCCCAAGACGATGGAAGGTTTGCCCGTGCTGTCTTTCAACCGCCCCGCCACAATCCCGACAACACCCGGGTGCCAGGCAGGATTGGCCACGAGGTTCAGGGGCGAATCCCCTGGATGATCGCGCAACGCCAAGCGCGCTTCGGCCAAGACCGTCGCCTCGATGTCGCGCCGTTGCTGGTTTAGGCGGCCCAGTTCCTGCGCGAGGCGTGCGGCCTCTTGCGCATCTTCGCTGGTAAGCAGCCGGGCCGCCATATCGGACGGGCCGATTCGGCCCGCCGCATTGAGACGTGGCCCGATCTGAAACCCCGCCAAGGTGCTATCAAAGGTTGGCGATTTGGGCAAAGTATCGAGCAAAGCCCGCATTCCCACGTTGGTGGTTTGCGACCAAACCTTGAGACCCTGCAGAACAAAAGCCCGATTGAGGCCAAGCAACGGGACAACGTCGCACACAGTGCCCAAAGCCACGAGGTCGAGCAACTGCATGAGATCCACATCGCACACCAGCCCGCGATTCAGCGCCGCGCGCCGCAGCCCGACTACAACCGCAAAGCAAACCCCCACCGCCGCACAGGTCCCAAGCCCGCTTTCGCATCCTGTCTGGTTGGGGTTGATATGGGCGGTCACCTGCGGGGGGGCGCCGTCGATCAAGTGATGATCGATCACCAACACCCGTTGGCCCGCGGCCTCCGCCCGTTGCAGGGGCCCGTGCGCCATGGACCCGCAATCGAGCGTGACAATGGTGCAAATCCCCCGTTTCGCAAAATAGGCAAAGGCTTGGTCCGAGGGGCCGTAGCCTTCGGTGAGACGATCAGGAACGTAGAGATCAAAATCAAGTCCCCAGTCCCGCAACAGAGCCGCCATGACTGCGGCGGAGGTTGCCCCATCGACATCGTAATCCGCGAGCATGCCGACGGTCTCCCCAGCTGCCTGGGCCTTGAACAAGGCCGCTGAAAACTCCGCGAACCCCTTCAAGGTCGCGGGGTCGGGCAACAAATCTCGCAAGCGCGGGCGCAAAAATCCTTCCAGCGTGTCGGGGGTCAGGCCGCGCGCCGCAAGCAAACGCGCACTGAGAGGATCGACCCCAGGCACAAGGGCCAAGGCCGCTTCCAAGCTGACGTCGGACGGGCGCTCTACCCAGGTAAATTCCTTGGCCGATGTCTCGACCCCAAGGAAGGCCATGCGCGAAGCCTAGGTGCCAAATCGCTCGATGGGATAGGCCTCAACTGGCGCCAAAGCATAGTCCTGCGCGCCCACGTAGGCCCAGGCGGTCGCCAGGGCGACGGGGGCCGCAGGATGGGTAATGAGCGCCACATCGGCCGCGCCATCCCTGCCCCCTGGTTGCATGATTTGATCGACGGAAACGCCCTGCGTTGCGAGCGCCTGGGTCAAGGCCGCCATAACACCCGCCCGATCACCGAGCTGCAAGATCACAAGTTGGCAGATCTCTGCGCGGCGTGCGGACGCCGACGCCGCACGCGTCCCCGTTCCGAACGGCGTGCGCCGCTGACCGTGGGCCAGATCGATCAGATCGGCAGCGACGGCAGAGGCAGTTTCCTTTCGGCCCGCGCCTGGCCCACGCAGAAAAATCTCCCCCGCCTGATCGCACAGAATTTGCATGGCATTGTGGGGGCCCGTAACCGCGCCTAAAGCCCCTGCTTTGGGAACGGCCATGGGGGCGACTTCTGCGCCGCCCGCCTCGGCAAGCCCAATCAGACGAAGTCGATAGCCCAGGCGATCTGCATAGGCCAAGGCCCGCGCCGAGACCCCCTCAATACCCTTGACCTTGCAGGCGCTGAAATCTGGCGTCTGATCGAACCCGAGCGAGGCCAGCAAGGTCAGCTTATGGGCCGCATCGACCCCTCCAACGTCCATGGTCGGGTCCGCTTCGGCGTATCCCAGCGCCTGCGCCTCGCGCAAGACCTCGGCATAGGTCGCGCCCGTGCTTTCCATGGTGGAAAGGATGTAGTTGCAGGTGCCGTTCAAAATGCCGCCGATCTTGCGAATACGATTGCCCGCCAAGGCCTCGCGCACGGTTTTGATCGCTGGGACCGCACCCGCCACTGCCGCCTCGTAGGCGATCGCCGCCCCCGTATCCTCGGCGAGCGCCGCCAGTTCTGCGCCATGCAGGGCCAATAGCGCCTTGTTGGCTGTGATCAGATCCTTGCCCGCGCCCAGGGTCTTGCGCGCGAGCGATAGGGCCGTGCCCGAATCGCCGCCCACAAGCTCCACGACGCCATCAATCCCCGCCAACCCTGGCATGTCGAGCGCGTCGTCGATCCAGGGATAGGGACTCAAATCCAGACCCCGATCCTTGGCGCGACTGCGGGCGTTGATGCCAATGACTTCCAGGGGACGCCCCGCGCGTTGCGCGATCAAATCGGCTTTGGACGCGAGCAGGTCGAGCAGACCTAAGCCGACAGTGCCAAGGCCAGCAACGGCGATGCGGTAGGATTGGTTGGACATGGCGGGGCCTTGCCAGATCGCCTCCCGCCCTGCAACCAAGGGCAGTCAGTTTTCAGCGGGAATTTCCAATACGAGCGCCAAGGGCCGATCTGACCTAAGCTCGGAACCATCAAGGCCCATGCGGGTTCCGTAACGCGCCGCGATCCCCCGTGCCGCAAGGCAGGTCGCGGTCTGGCTTTGCGCGTCGCGCAACAGCCTCACCTCCTCAAAGGTTGGCGGCGCAACGGCAAAGACCGCGATCAATCGGACTTCTTTGACGCCTGGGGCGATCTGCGGCACATCCTCGCACGCCAAGGGCACGGGAAGCAGCATCTGCGCGCCCAGCGCAGGGGACGCGAGATTGGTGGGATCGCCCTGGCCCTCCTGGGCTGCAAGCGCGGCGGCGTACTCGGCTTCGGTAAGGAGAGGGGCGGCGTCAAGCGCTTGCTTGGCCGTCAACACATCGGGCGCGCCAGTGGTGTCGTAGCATCCCGCAAGCCCGAGCAAGCAGAGCAAAAACAGGGACCTAATACCAGCGGTCATTAAGAATGACCCTTATGTCCGCTGGCATAAGGGCCGCGACTGCGGCCCCCGTAGCGGCCCCGAGAATAGCGCGAAAGCGCCTCGGGGTATAAGCGAAGGCCCCGTCGGAGGCGAAACGCGAAGCGTTTCTGCCGTGAGACACAAAACGGCAAAAAAAGGGTCAACTTTTTTGGCCGTTGGTATAAGAGGCGTGCGCGGCATGTTCTGCAGCTAGGCCAACATAGTGGTCGGCTGACGCGCGAAATTGGCGCAGCGCCTCTGGGCCCAAATCACGGGCTTTGCGTGCAGGGTTGCCGACCCACAATTGCCCTGATGGCACGGTCTTACGCGGCGTCAACAGGGCCCCTGCCCCCAGCATGGCGCCCGTTTCCACGGTACTTTCGTCGAGCATTGTTGCCCGCATCCCGACGAAGGCATCGTCGCCGACCGTGCAAGCGTGCAGCAAAGCACAGTGCCCCAGGGTCACCCGCGCGCCGACGAGGGTGGGAATAGCGCGTGAACCCATGGTTTCACTGGTCAAATGGATCACGGTGCCGTCCTGCACATTGGTTTCTTCGCCGATGTCGATATGGGCAACATCGCCGCGGAGTACGCAACCGTCCCAGACCGAGGCCCGTGCGCCGATCTTGACCCGCCCAATGATCACCGCCGTCGGGGCGATGAAGGCGGTTGGATGAATGTCTGGCCAGTGGCCTTGAAAGGGTCGGATCTGGCTCATGGCACGAGCGGACCCAAGGTGGTGAGGCCCAAGCCTTCGTCAAAGCCCAAGGCGAGGTTCATATTTTGAATGGCCTGGCCCGACGCGCCCTTGACCAGATTGTCGATGGCGCAGGTGATCAGAACTTGATCGGTATTGAGGCCTGGATGCACCGACAGACGGCACAGGTTCGTGCCGCGCACGGATTTGGTGGTGATGGGCGCGCCCACGTCGGCGACATGGACGAAAGGAGTCGCAGCGTAGCGCGCGCGCAACACCTGTTGCACTTGCGCAACAGTTCCCTTCGGCCCAAGGTCAAGGGTCAGCGTGGAAAGAATTCCGCGGTTCATGGGCAGGAGGTGCGGGTTGAAAACAACTTTGCGGCGTGGCGCCACCGCCGCCGCACCCGCAATTTGCTCTTGGATTTCCAAAAGGTGGCGATGCACGCCCAAACTATAGGCTCTAAAATTCTCGGAAACCTCGGCGTGCAGTTGCGCCGTCGCGGCGGCCCGCCCTGCCCCGCTGGTGCCCGAGGCGCTGTTGGCAACGATCCGCTCGGGGTCGATCAAGCCAGCTTGAACCAAAGGCAGTGTCGGCAGCAAGATCGACGTGGGGTAGCAGCCAGGATTGGCGATCAGTCGCGCCGACTTGATCGAATCGCGATGCCATTCGGCCAGCCCGTAAATCGCTTGCGCAGCGGTTTCTGGATGCGGGTGCGCGCCCGCCATGCCCGCGTAGTCGCTATAGTCTGCCAGGCGATGATCGTTGGACAAATCGACGATCAGCCGCACTTTGGTTTGCGTCATGAGATCATGAACGGTTTCCGCCGACTGCCCATGGGGCAAGGCACAGAACACGACATCAAGGGCAGACACATCAATAGCATCGATCTTTTGCAAGCGCGGCAAGTCGGTCCAGGTTGCGGCGCCGTCGAACAGGTCCACCAAAGATTGACCCGCGCTGGCATGGCCCCCTAAGGCCTCAATCTGCGCCTTCGGATGCCCGCGCAGCAAGCGCACCAACTCAAAGCCCGTATAGCCGCTGGCGCCAAAAATGCCGACGCGGATCATAGACCCAGCCGCGCGGTGAAAGCGTCCAAACCGTCCCGCAACGCGGCGGGCGCGCCGCGCGTGCGCATATGGGCCTTCAAGGTTGCGTTCAAGCCGCCTTCGGTTGACAGTTCCGCGAGTAGGTGCGCGAGGCTGGTGGGCTTGCCGATGGTGACCAGCGCGCTCGCCAACATATGGGCGAGGTAAAACTGCGCGGCGGCTTCGTCATCGCTATAGCCGCTGAGCCAGGCCGCGCCCGTGGCGATCTGGTCCAGGGTTGTCGACATGAGGGCGGAAGCGGCGAAGTGAGCATTGAGGGCGCGCATGTCTTTGACCACAAAACTTGGATTGGCAGGGCCAAACAAATCCGCAACGGTCTCGCGACGCGGAAAGCACGGCAAGGGGCAGCCGCCGCTGGCAATTTGCGGCAACGGAATGGTCATATCAATACTGGCGGCCTCAGGGGCAAAACCGCGCAAGGTCGCAAGATCAACGTCCACCATGACCGAAATCACGCGCACGCCTGGGCCGAACGACAAGGACGGTAGGACCTGCTTGGCCACCGTCGCCATCAGGCACAGCACCACAACCTCGCAGCCCTCGGCTATGCGATCGTTGCTCGCGCGATGAACCTCGGCGAACTCCGCCGCCAGCGCCTTAGAGGTCGCTTCGCCCCGCGCCGACACCCAAATCTCATGCCCCTGCCCAACGAGCCCCCTCACCATGGCGCTCGCGATGGCGCCTGTTCCAATAAATCCAACTTTCATCAGGACGCCTCCTACATCAGTTCTCGTATGAGTGTTAGGTCTTTTCCAGGTGTCTTCGAAACCGATCCCCCTCGAAAATGGCGCTCGGAGCGCTTCTTAGATGCGCCATAGGGCGGCGCAATCCATATGAACTGATTTGCTTGTCTGGTATAGAGTGAAGAGGAGCCCCCTTGCTTTCTACCCCGACCCTAGGGTTTAAGCCCTAGAACAAGACCCATCATGACCGCACCTACCTTTCAGCGCCATCGCCGCGCCCGCTATGCCGCCTTTGCCCGACACCTGGTGCAAGAAACGCGCTTAGGTCCCCAGGATCTGATCTATCCGGTTTTTGTGCAGGAGGAGGAGGGGCGCGCCGCCATACCCACCCTGCCCGGCATTTACCGCTACGGCGGGCGGGCGCTGCTCGATCACGTTAAAGAGGCAGCAGCGCGCGGGATTCAGCTCATCGCTTTGTTCCCTGTGGTTCCCTCGCATCGGAAAACGGATGATTGCGCCGAGGCCTTCTCCGCCAACAATCTGATCAGTCGAACCCTCAAAATGCTCAAGGACAGCGTGCTCCACCTGGGCCTCATGGCCGATGTTGCGCTCGACCCCTACAATCCAAACGGCCAAGACGGGTTCGTCGCGCCCGACGGGACCATCGAAAACGATTTAACTCTGGCCGCCTTGGTCAAGCAAGCCGAAGTTCTGGCCGAGGCTGGCGCTGACGTCTTGGGGCCGTCCGATATGATGGACGGGCGCGTTGGCGCCATTCGTACCATGTTGGAAGCGCAAGGGCACGAACGCACGCTCATCCTCTCCTACGCCGCCAAGTACGCCTCGTCGCTGTACGGACCCTTTCGCG
Source organism: Alphaproteobacteria bacterium (assembly GCA_965229645.1). Lineage (GTDB taxonomy): Bacteria > Pseudomonadota > Alphaproteobacteria > UBA7985 > UBA7985 > CAXQZM01. The sequence continues at coordinate 428,208 of OZ245893.1, read as the reverse complement.
AGGCGGTCGGTTCTGCAGGGGCCCTCGTCGGCGACAAGAAGTCGTACCAGATGGACCCCGCCAATCGCCAAGAGGCTCTGCGCGAGATCGAAACCGACATAGCCGAAGGCGCCGACTGGATCATGGTCAAGCCTGGTCATACTTACCTTGATATCGTGGCCGACTGCAAAGCCGCTTTTCAGGTGCCGACGTTCGCCTACCATGTGAGTGGGGAGTACGCCATGTGGGCCTTCGCCGCGCAGGCAGGCGCCCTCGACCGACGCGAGAGTCTCATGGAAATCTTACTCAGTTTTCGCCGCGCGGGCTGCGATGGGGTTTTGACCTACGCCGCCTTTGAGGCGGCTGAGGTCTTGTAGTACCAGAAGCCGTTTGCAACGACGCCTTCGCCTACGTTCAAGCGCCAAGAAGGCCTGACCCTCATCAACTTGGATGGACTGGCATGATGGTGGAAATCGCGTGCTTGAAAACCAACTGGGTCATGTGCTCGCGTTTGAGTAACAAGGTCGCTTCATCGTTTTCCAAAATATGGCCTTGCAGCTTCACCCCGTTCAACAGAAAAATCGTCACCGCCGCCTGCCGCTGTTGCAGATCATCCAAAAATCGCTGCTGCAAAGTCATCAGACAAAATCCACGCGCACCGCAAAAATTTTCTCGACCTTGGCTATGTGTTCCGTGGGGACGAACAGGATGACTCGGTCGTTCTTTTCAATCAGGGTATCCACGGCGGCGGAGAGGTAGCCCGCAGAAGACCGGTCGATGCCTGCAAGCACCACGCCCAGCGGCAATTTGAGGTCTTGAATGGATTGGCCAAGCGCCTTGGAGGTATCGCGGACCACGAACTCCAGAACCTCCCCAAAGCCGTCGAGGATGGAATTGATCGCCACAACGGAACCCGACCGGACGAAGGACAAGACGCTCGACACCGTAATGCCGCGCGGGTTGACGACGGCGTCGATCCCAAGGCGTCCCGTAAGCAAACTATAGTTGGGGGAGTTGACCAAGGCGACCGTGCGGTCGGCGCCGTGCTGCTTGCCGAGCAAGGCGGACAAAATGTTGACTTCATCGTCGTTGGATACGGTTACGAGCGTCTCAACGCCCGCGACTCCCGCCTCCTCCAGAAGGTCAAAATCAAGGGCATCGCCATGGAGAATCGTGGTTTTGGTCAAGATCTCGGCCGCCTGCTCGGCGGTTGTTCGATTTTTTTCGATCAACTTTACCCGAACATGGCCATGCTCGGCCTCAATGCGGCGCGCCAGTTCCAGGCCGATGGTACCGCCCCCGACAATGAGGACCCGTCGCCCTTCCACCTCTTCGTGGCCAAACAGCGCTAGGGCTTGGTTGGCCTTGTCTTTGGGTGACAGGAAGTACAGCTCATCGTCGGCTTGCAACGTCGTGTCAGGATGCACCGACATGGCCTTGCCCAGCCGCCCCATGGCGAGACAGGTCAGCTCTGCCTCGGCAAATTCGCCGCCCAAATCCTGCAACGCCTTGCCGACGGCGGGGGCCGTTTCCGTACATCGCACCCCGCACAACTGCAAACGCCCCTCGGCGAAGGGAAACACATCGAAGGCCCCTGGCACCTCCAGCAAGCGTTCGATGGCGCGCGCCACCTCGCGTTCAGGGGATATGAGCCGATCAATAGGCAGATGGGAATCGACAAAAAGGGTCGCCCAGCGCTCGTCCAAGTAAGCCTGCTCGCGCACCCGCGCCACCTTGGTGGTGACGCCAAACACCGAGTGCGCGATTTGGCAGGCGATCATATTGATCTCATCGATCTGCGTAACCGCGATCAACAAATCTGCGCCTTCAGCCCCCGCGTCCGAAAGGGTATCAGGGTGCGAGGCGAAGCCAACGATGCCTCGAACATCAAGGGAGTTGGTGGCCCTGTCGATCAGATCAGCCCGCACATCGATGAGGGTGACGTCCGACTTGCTCGTCGAAAGGTACTTGGCCAAGTTGGAGCCGACTTGGCCAGCACCGCAAATGATAACTTTCATGCCCTGCCTTCTCGAGGCAGCGCCGCGAGATCTCGTTACGAACTATGATTTGTGGTCACAGATAGGGCGCGGAGCTTGCGGTGTAAAGCCGAACGCTCCATGCCGACAAATTGCGCAGTCTTGGTGATGTTGCCACCAAATCGACTCACTTGCGCCTTGAGGTACTGCCGTTCAAATTCCTCTCGCGCAGGCCGCAAGGCCAGCAGCATCAACTCTGCGTTGCCCGAGGCGCTGAGCGCGGCGGGACCCGAATCGACGATGTTGGGCGGCAAATCGCTCGGGCGAATGGGCTCGTCCGTCTCCTCCCCTGGCATCATGATCGACACCCATTCCATCGCATTCTTGAGCTCGCGAATATTCCCAGGCCAACCGTAGGACTGAAGCACCGCAAAGGCGTCCTCGCCCAACACCCGGCGCTGCTTTCCAGATGCTTCCAAAAAGGCATCGAGGAACGATTGGGCCAAGGTCGCGATGTCACCGCGGCGATCTTTAAGACTAGGGACCGAAATGGGCACAACGGAAAGACGATAGAAAAGGTCCTCCCGGAACGTGCCCGCCGCAATCTCTTTGGCCAAGTCCCGGTTGCTTGTCGAAACGACCCGCACATCAACCTTGATCGGGTTGCGGCCCCCCACCCGGGTAAAGGCGCTTTCTTGAAGCACGCGCACGAACTTGCCCTGGGCGGCCAAGGGCATATCTGCCACTTCGTCGAGCAATAAGGTGCCGCCGTTCGCACGCTCCAACACGCCGAACTTAAGACCCGCGCTACTGCCTTGTTCTTCGCCAAACAGTTCACTTTCAAACGCTTCGGGGTTCAAGTTTGCGCAATTGAGGGCAATAAAGGGATGTTCGCGCCGACGCGATTGTTCATGGACCAGGCGCGCGACAGTGGTTTTGCCAGATCCTGGCGCGCCCGACAGCATAACCCGCGAATTGGTGGGGGCCACACGCTCGATTTGTTGTTCGAGTTGCAGCGCCGCGGGCGATACGCCATCTAGCTGCACCATATCGCCCGACCGCAGTCGAAGTTCTTGGTTTTCTTGCTTCAGGGCCGCCGACTCCAGCGCTCTTGAGAGCATAACCAAGAGGCGATTGGCGTTGAAAGGCTTTTCGACAAAATCGTACGCGCCCATCTGGATGGCACGTACCGCCGTTTCGATGGTGCCATGGCCCGACATGACGATGACGGGGGAGGAAGGGGCCAGCTGCGTGACCTCCTCCATCAGTTGCAAACCGTCGAGACGGCTGCCCTCCAGCCAGACATCAAGCAAAATAATATCGGGCGGATCGCGTTCTAAAATTGCAAGCGCTTCGCGATCGGTTCCCGCACTGACGACGGTGAACCCCTCGTCTTCTAAAAGGCCCGAAAGCAAATGGCGGATATCCGCTTCGTCATCGACGATCAAAATAGACTTGGACATAAATACTCCAACTTAAAATAAATTATAGAATGAACAATATCAAATGCTTGAGGAAGGTAGCGCGGAAAATCGCAGGGCGCAACCCACTTTTTCAGATTTTTGCCAGGGGGGGGAATGTGAGCGTCAGAATCGCCCCTCCCGCCTCGTGGTTCGCGGGCGAAAACCCCGCCCCATGGTCCTCCATGATTTTCTTGACAATCGCCAGCCCTAACCCTGTGCCGTTCTTTTTTGTCGACACATAAGGTTCGCCAATTTTCGCGAGCAAGTCTTCGCGAAAGCCAGGTCCCGTATCACGAATGGACAGGCAGGCCTGCCCTGCCGCATCGACTTTCAGATCGATCCAGACCTTCCTCTGCCGCGGGTCCACACCCATTTGCGCCGCTTCCCCAGCGTTTTTGATGAGATTTTGGATCGCTTGGGTCAGCAGCGCCGCGTCGCCCTGAATCCAAACGGGCACCTCGGGCAGGGTCACCTGCCAATCTTGCCCCTCAAATCGTGCGGCTTGCAAAAAATGCGCCTGGCGCACGGCCTGACCCAAGTCCATTTCCGTCAAGTTCGCGGTCGGCATGCGCGAAAACGACGAAAACTCGCCGACCATACGCGATATGGTCTCGACTTGCTTCAAAATCGTATCGAGGCACAGGGCAAAAACATCCTGCCCATCGGCGGGAATGACGGTCGAAAAGCGCCGCTTGAGTCGTTCGGTTGAGAGTTGAATCGGGGTCAGCGGGTTCTTAATTTCGTGGGCAATGCGCCGCGCCACCTCTGACCAGGCGCTGTGCCGTTGCGCCGACGCCAGCTCGGACACATCGTCGAAGGTTAAGACGAAACCATCCACCTCGTCGCCCCTTCGCTCGGCGATGGCCGAGGCGAGCAAGATCAGCAGTTTCCCCGTGGTCTTTTGGAACATCTTGACCTCTTGACGACGGATCGCCCCCGTCGACGTCATGACTCGGCTCAACAAACCCCGAAACTCTGGCAGGATCTTTCGGATGTCTTCGCCCAAGTGCTGGCCTAGATCGATGCCCAATAAATCGCTGGCGGCGCGGTTGGGCAAAGTCACTTCGTAGCGCGCGCCGACGCCGATCACGCCCGCGGAAACGCCCGTCAGAACGGCGGTCGTGAACTGGCTGCGCTGTTCGATCTGGGCATTGGCGGTCCTCAGATCCGCGCGTTGACGCTCCAGCCGTCCGGCCATGGTGTTGAAGGCGTTCGATAGGGCCTGAAACTCGGCAAATTGCCGGTCCGAAACGGGGACGCGCGCGTCCAACGCCCCCTCCCCCATGTCTTTAGCCGCCGCGATAATGTTGCCGATGGGATCGAGCAGCCGATTGGCGAACCATAGGCCGAGCAGGGTCGCCCCAAACAGCAGCACAAGGGCAACCAGAATCAGCAAAGCCGTGACAACAAAAAAGGTCAGGCGCAGGCGGCCTTCGATCCGGGTCAACTGCGCGCGGGCCTCGCGCGCGGATTCCGCGCTTTCGGTAAAGGCCGTGTCCACCAGTTGCGCCCCGTAGACAAACACGGGTGGGACGGTGGTTGGCACGGGGGCCAAGACTTTGACTTGGGTAAAGTCCGCCGCCTGATCCAAAATCAGCCGTCCCGAGAGCGCTTGCGAGGATTCGCGAAACGCCGCGCCCGGAATGATTGGATCGAAGGTCTGACCAGGCCCGTAACGCAGCAGCGGGGCGCCGGTCGCGTCGTAAAGGTAGAGATGCCAGTACCCGCCCAAGTCCGCGCGTTCCTGCAAGAACCGCTCGATCAAGCCCAACCCTGGGCGGTCTTGCAAGATGGCCCGAATATCCTGGGCCATGCCGCTGACGCTATCGCCGACGCGGTTTTTAAGGTCCTGCGCATAGCCGTCGGCGAGCGCGGTTTGGTCGGCCAAAACCCGATCAAAAGTTCGGTCGATCCAGCCAGAAAACCCGATCGAAAAGTAAGCGATAGCGAGGGTTAGCATGAGAACCGTCGGCACCAACCCGACGAGCGCGAAGGTCCGCGCGAGGGAGCGGCGCAACTCGGGTTCCACCGCCTGCAATCGGTCCGACCAGACCAAATTGATCCGCCGCAAGATCATAAGGCTCAAGACCGTGAGGGCCAAGACAATCGGCGCAACCCACCCCCACAGGCCCCAGGGCCCCTGGGCCAGAACGCGCCCAGCGCTGATGTCTTGAACCATGCGCAAGACCGACCCGCCCGCCACGAGCAGCAAGACCAAGGCCGCGCCAGCCTCGACCCAGCGGACCCGCCCCCCGCGGCGCGGATCCCCCCCCCCGCCTCGGGGCGGGCGGGACTTAGGATCGGCAGCAAGCACCAAAGCTAGGTTCCATCGCCAGAGGAAACGCCGTGACCCCGAACCACGCGAATGCCCAAGTCCTGAATCTTTTTGCGCAAGGTATTGCGGTTTAGGCCCAGCAGCGTCGCAGCCTGGATTTGATTCCCGCGTGTCGTTTTCAAGGTTTGCTGGATCAAGGGTCGTTCCATGGCCGCTAAAAAATGCGCATAGACCTGTCCACTCGGGACGGTATGGCGATCTCTTGCGAACAGTCTCTGTACCTCAGCCTGCATCAGCTGGTCAAAATTGAGACCTGCGGCTGGGGGCAGCGCGTCCCCCGCTGGGTCGGGGGCACCAAGCGCCTCACGGATGGCGGCGGCGTCAACGACGCGCCCAGGCAGGACGGCCATGAGCCGCGTGAGCAAGTTTTCCAACTCGCGAACGTTGCCAGGCCAGGTGTGCTGCTGCAGGGCCGCCAGCGCCCCTTGAGTCAGGGTTTTGGCGGGCATGGTCGGCGTTGCGAGCCCTTCCATCAGGGCGGGAGCCAACTCCGATACGTCTGACACGCGTTGCCTTAAAGCCGGCAGATGCAGCGGAACCACGTTGAGGCGGTAAAACAAATCCTCGCGAAAGTCGCCCGCGCGCACCATGGCCTCCAAATCGCGATGGGTCGCGGCGATGATCCGGACGTTGGTCCGCAATTCGCGCAAGCCCCCAACGCGGGCGAAGGTGCCCTCCTGAAGAACACGCAGCAACCGGGTTTGGATCGCCAAGGGCATGTCGCCAATTTCGTCGAGGAACAGCGTGCCGCCTTCGGCCTGGGCAAAGCGCCCGTCCTTACGCGCATCGGCGCCCGTAAAGGCGCCGCGCTCGTACCCAAAGAGTTCAGACTCGACCAAATCGGCCGGGATCGCCGCCATGTTGAGCGCGACAAAGGGCTTGGTTCGGCGGGGTCCGAAGTCGTGCAGCACTTTGGCGACCAGTTCCTTGCCCGTGCCGCTTTCCCCGCGAATCAGGACGCTAAGGTCGGTCGGGGCAACTTTGCCGATCAATCGGTACACGGCCTGCATGGCGGGGGAGGACCCGACGATGGGCAGGTCACGATCCAGGCCTGCAGGCGCGGGGGGCGTCTGCGCCGCAGCTGCTTTGCCCTGCAGGGCCTTTTGCACCGCCAGGGCCAAATCGCTCAGATCAAAAGGCTTGGGCAAATAGTCGAAAGCGCCCCGCTCGCTTGCCTTCAGTGCGGTCAGCACGGTGTTTTTGGCCGACATAATGACGACCGGGAGATCGGGGCGGGCCTCGCGCACCTTAGGAAGCAAATCCAACCCATCGGCGTCAGGCATGACAACGTCGCAGATGGCGACATCGCCGATCCCCGACTGCACCCAGGTCCAAAAGGTTGCGCCGCTGTCGGTTGCCTGCACATGATGGCCCTGCTGCTGCAAATACTGGGTCAAAACCGTGCGGATCGCCACATCGTCATCGGCCAGGAGCACGGTTGCAGGCGCGGTTGCGGGCATGAGGGGGTCTTGACCTAAGCCTCAAGAAAGCGCAACTGGAATTCCGTGCGCCCAGGCACGGTTGTCAGGTCAATCGCGCCGTCGAGGGCGGCCAAAGCCTCGGCGACGTAGGCAAGGCCTAGACCACGCCCTTGGTCCTTGCTCGAGATAAAGGCGTTAAAGACCTTTGGTTGCATCTCGGGTGCGATTCCTGGGCCGTTGTCGATCAGGCTGATGACCAGCGGCATGTGGGTCTTGGCCCCCTCCCCTTGGACACGCCGCCGCTCGGCCACCTCGTACCGCGTTTTCAATCGAACTTGCGCCTGCCCATGCACGCACGCCTCGCAGGCGTTCTTGATCAGGTTCAAAAAAATGCGATGCAAGATCGCCGCGTTGCCATGGGCGAGTGGCAGGGAGGGGTCGTAGTCCTCAACAAAGCGGACATGTTGGCCAAAGCTGTGGCGGGCAAGCTGGCAGGTTTCCCCCAAAACAGCGTGCACGTTCACGGGACCTAGTACTAGGTCTTCGGGGGAGGAAAAAATCTCCAACGTATCCAATAGCTGGGTGATTCGGTCCGTCTCGGCGACGATCAAATCCACCAGTTCTGGGTTGTGATCCGCCATCAACTGCGCGGCGCCGCGAATTGCCGCCAAAGGGTTGTTGATTTCGTGGGCCAACATGCCGGCCATGGCGGTTAGGGACCCCGATCGCGACTTGAGGGCATGGGCGCGGCCAAACGGCGTCTCTGGGGCTTCGGGAATCAGCAGCAGCAGCCACCGGCCGTGCCCCATGGGGCTTAAGTCCACAGACACCAGGCGCGGGACTTGGTTGGGGACAAGGACCTCAACGTGCGCCTCGCGGACTCGCGCCTGGCGCTGGCGCGCGGTGGCGAGAAGGGTGAGAATTCCCCGACTGCTGTCAAATACGCGCTCAAGACGCTGCCCCTTGAGCGCGTTTTCACTGCGCTGAAGCAGGTCTTCTGCCGTAGGATTGAGTTGATCGACCCGATCGTCCGCATCCAAAATAAGACAGGGCAACGGCAGCGCGGCAAGCAATTGGGTCGAATCGATCATGCCGCCAGACGTGGGGCCCAAGTGCCTGGACGCGCTTCCTGGCGCAGTGCTTGCAATTGATCGTCCACGTACTGGGGGTTCGACGACGTCAGCAAAGCGCGCGACCGCGATGGGTCTATGGTAAGGTGCAGGAGCCAAGCTGCCAAGTGCTTGCGATAGGACTTGAGCCCAAGGTCGACGCCATAAAAGGAGAGCATGTGGGTCAGCAAAGCCCGCTGGCTGTCGATTTGCGTCGCCATGCTGGGCGACCAGTCCTGGCCGCGACGCGCGCACTCGATCTGTTTGAGGCGCCAGGGCAACCCCGTTGCGGCGCGCCCGACCATGTAGCCCGCCGCGCCGCTGGCCCGCAAGGCCGCGGCGGCGCTGGCGCTATCGTCGATATCGCCGTTGACGATGAGGGGGATCGGCACCGCTGCCACCACCCGCGCCACCGCGCGCCAATCCGCTTGCCCCTTATAAAACTGGCACCGGGTGCGACCATGAACCGCGATGCGGGCGGCGCCCGCTCGCCACGCCGCCTGCGCGATTAGGGGCGCGTTCAATGTGCTTTCATCCCAGCCTAGGCGCATTTTTACCGACCAAGGCACCTGCGCGACCGCACCAACCGCCGCGAATATGCGCTGACACAGGTTGGGATCCCGCATGAGGGCGGCGCCTGCGGCCTTGCCCGTCACTTTGCGCGCGGGACAGCCAAAATTCAAATCCAAAGCGGTTGCGCCCCGATCCTGCGCCGCCTGAACCGCCGCCGCGAACAGGGCAGGATCGTGGCCCGCCAGTTGCAAGACCGTGGGTTGGTCGGGGTCGAAGACATGGCGCAATTTTTTGCGGTCGCGCAGGGTTTGGACCATGGCCGCGCAAGCCACCATCTCCGAAACTAAGGTCCCGACGTCAAACTGGCGCACGGCGGCGCGAAACGGCGCGTCGGTGACGCCCGACATGGGCGCCAGAAACACCGCAGGCGCCGAAATGTGGCTTGTCTTTGCCATAGCCAAGCCATAGCTTGCCCAGGTGCAAATGCCAAATCCAGAACACCGCTTGCCCCCCCATACGGGCGTGATTCTGGTCGCGGCGGGCACGGGCAGCCGCTTTGGGCAGGACAAGATGTGGGTTTCCTTGCACGGCGCGCCGCTGATTCGCTGGTCGCTCAAAACCTGTTTGGACGCAGGCCCCGCGGCGTTGGTGCTGGTGCATTCGGGCGATTCAGCGCCGTTTGCGGCGCTCGACGCGCGCGACTACCGCTGCGTGGCCGGGGGCGCAACCCGTCGTCAATCGGTGTTGGCGGGCTTGGCAGCGCTTCCAGCAGAAATCGACCAGTTGCTGATCCACGACGCCGCCCGCCCTGGCCTGCCGCCGTCCCTCCTCCACCAAATCCGTGCGGCGCTGAGCACCGCCAAGGCCGCGCTGCCAACCTTGCCCCTGCAGGACACGATCCGTCAAATCCGCCCCAGCTGCACGCTGGACAGGTCAAATTTGTGCGCGGCCCAAACCCCGCAAGGCTTTGACCGCGCGGTCTTGGAAGCCGCGCTCGCCAGCAGCGCCCACGATCAGAGCGACGAGATTCAAGCGGTCGAGGCGCTGGGCCATGCTCCTAGCTTGATTCGGGGCAGCGCGGCCAATCGAAAGGTGACCCATCCGCAGGATCTGGACCTCGTCGCGGCGCTGATGCGCCCGCAGCGCATCAGCCTTACGGGGCTTGGCTTCGACGTGCATCGGTTTTGCCGTCCAGGGGAACATCCAGGCAGGGAGTTGGTGCTTGGCGGTCTCCCCATCCCTGGGGCACCGCCATTGGCGGGCCATTCCGACGCCGATGTCTTGCTGCACGCCCTGTGCGATGCCATTTACGGCGCCCTCGGCAATGGCGACATAGGCCAGCACTTCCCCCCGAGTGAGGCGCAGTGGCGCGACCAGGACAGTAGCTTGTTCTTGAGCCATGCCTTGGGCCAGGTACAGGCACGCGGCGGTTCCCTCATCCATATGGACACGACGCTGATTTGCGAGACCCCTAAGTTGGCCCCCTGGTCGGGGCCGATGAAGCAACGCCTCGCAGCTTTGACCCACCTGCCACCCGAGCGGATCGGCCTCAAAGCCACGACCACCGAAGGGTTGGGTTTTGCAGGACGAAAAGAAGGGATTGCCGCCCAGGCGGTGGTCACGCTAGAGTTGCCCGCATGAGGCTGCGCGATCAACTTGCCACCGTTTGGGGCGTGGGGTACACCCTATACATGCCTGGGACGGCCGCGTCTTTGCTGGCCTTCTCTCTGGCCATGCTGATCGTGTCGATTGCGGGCTTTGTTGGTTACATCTTGATTTGGGCCCTAACCGCCGTGGTCATGGTGCTGGGGTTCCGCGCCAGCGCGGCTTACGCCTTGCGCTATGCCCAGTGGGACGCGCGCGAATGCGTGATCGATGAATTCGCCGCGGTTTTGCTGATCGCCTGCTTTATGCCGCTCTACCTGCCCTCTTGGTTCGCCGCTTTGGTGGTGTTTCGGGTCTTTGACATATGGAAACCTTGGCCGATCCCCGAGGTGGAAAAATTGATGGAGCCTGGCCCCCGCATCATGCTGGACGACGTGCTGGCCGCCCTACCCGCCATCGCCGCAGGCTGGGGGGTCTATTTTGTCTCGCTGATTCTCATCGGCATATGATCCCCAACACCGTGGCCGTTGCGGCGCGGCTGATCGATACCTTGACCGAGCGAAACTGGCGGCTCGCCATCGCCGAATCCTGCACGGGCGGCCTGCTTGGGGCCTATGTGACGGCGAGCCCTGGCGCATCGCGGGTCTTTGACCAAGGTTTTGTGTGCTACGCCAACGCCGCCAAGACCCAGGTCTTGGGCGTTGAACCCAGCCTGATGGAACGCCATGGCGCGGTCAGCGCGCCTGTGGCGGCGCAGATGGCGGCGGGGGCAGCCGCACGCGCGGGGACGGACCTAGGCCTTGCCCTCACAGGGGTCGCGGGTCCCGACGGCGGAACGGACGCCAAGCCGGTGGGATTGGTGTTCGGCTCACTCCATTTTAAGGGAACCCATCACAGTCACACTTGGCATCTGCAGGGCGACAGAACTGCGATCCGCGAGCAGGCCGTAGCCCGTTGCCTCGCCTTTGCGCTTCGAACCGTCCAAGGTTTAGGACGCAACTAATACCAAGGGTCGTTTGCAACGACCCTTTAGCCGCGTTCAAGCGCCACGCAGGCTGCGCTCCCACGTGGTCGCTAGTCCTTGAAAACACTGAATTTGCAATTCAGTATTTTCCGCGTCCATCAACGCCTTGACGAGTCAAACTTTGTCGCTCTTGGTACAACCGCAACCCCTGGTCTTGGCCTGCATCGAGCAGCCGTTCGACCAGCGCGCGTGCGAAGCTATAGGGAACCAAGAGGCACGCCTCGGCCTTGGTCACGACCCAGACGAGGGTGGGGATCTTGAACAAGGGCGTTTGGGCGACGCTGCCAGGCGCAAGGGCTTCAAAGTCGAGGCCAGCACCCTTCATCAGGACCCAAGGCCAGGTTGGGCCCGCGAGGGTGAGCAAGACCCGTCCTTGGCTCAGATCAAGATCGTGGGCACCCAGCTTGGCCAGGGCGGTCGCTTGCGCCGCGCTCAGCCCAGCGCCCGATAGATGCAACACCCGGCCCGGTGCCAGCGGCAGCAACGTGCCGTTGCCCGCAGGAAGCGCACCTGCCGCTAAGGTGTGGGGCACCCGATCGACACCCAAGGCCTCGGCCATTTGCCCAACCTTCAGGGCGGCAGGTCGCCAGGCGATTTGGGTCAGGACAAAGGGCCAGGTCTCGCGCAAGGTCATCCCAGCCCCCGACGCCACCGATGGCAAGCCGTCAAGCGGGCTGCGCGGCTCAAGGTGTGCAAACTTATCCACGAACCAACTCCCCGTCTCGATCCACATGGCAGGGGGGACCGACCCGCACCTGAATATGCTCACCGCGCACAGGGTCGGCAACGTAGAGGGTCTGGTCTTGCCATTGCGCCAGCCCGCCGCGCAAAAACCCGAGGCCGATGTAGCGTCCCAGCGTCGTCGAATAGCCCGCCGAGGAAACATGGCCGAGTTGATCGTGCCGATCTTGCGGCTGATCTTCCTTCACCAACTGCCCGCCGCCGCGCAAGGGTTGGTCGGGCACCACCGTTTGCAGGCCGACCAAAGTTGGGACCAACGGATCGACCATGGCGGGGCGCTTTCTTAAGACCCGGCCGATAAAGTCCTTCTGATCCCGCGCCATGCCCTCAAGGCCCAGCATGTGCGCGGTTGTGCGTCCGTCGATTTCGTTCCCTGTGGGATAGCCCTTTTCGATCCGCAGCATGTCCAGCGCCTCGAGGCCGTAGGTATCGATCTGGTGCGCCGCCCCTGCCTGCAGCACCGCCTGCCATACGGCGATGCCCGCGCGGGCGGGGGCATAGAGTTCGTAGGCGCGCTCCCCCGAAAAAGAAATACGATGGATGCGCACGTTGACGCCCGCCACCTGCGCCTCGACGAACCCCATGAACGGCAATCTCGCATTGGATACCGTTTCGGCGCCGACCAGTGCGTTCAATACCTCGCGAGACTTGGGGCCCGCCAGCGCCATGGCGGCCCACACGTCGGAGACCGAGGTCACATGGACATCCAGCTGCGGGAATTCGACCTGTACCATGTGCTCTAAGTGCGTCATGACATGGGGGGCTTCGGCGGTCGTGGTCGTGACGAAAAACCGCTCGGGGCCCAAGCGCGATACGGTGCCATCGTCCAGCACCACCCCATCCTCGCGCAGCATGAGGCCATAGCGGGACTTGCCCTGCCTGAGGGTTGACATGCGTCCCGTATAGGCAAGGTCAAGCAAGACCCCTGCGTCGGGACCTTGGACGTCAATTTTGCCCAGGGTCGAAACATCGCAGAGCCCCACGTGCTGGCGTACATGGAAAGCTTCTCGCCGCGACGCATGGGTCAGATCTTCGATGCCTCGGGGCGTGTACCAGGCGCGTCGCCACTCGCCCGCCTCAACCAGTTTGGCGCCGTTGGCGACATGCCAGGCCTTGATTGGGGTCATGCGCTCGGGCATCCACTGCTCGGCCACGTTGCGCTCGATCAAGGCACCCAGCATCACGGGCGTGAACGGCGGACGATAGGTGGTCGTGCCCACCTCTTCCATGGGCTTGCCTTGCGCTTGGGCGAGCAGGGCCTGCCCCAGCGTATTAGACAGTTTGCCTTGGTCGGTCGCCATGCCCAGAGTTGTGTAGCGCTTCATGTGCTCGGGGCTCAGGAATCCCTCTTGGGCGGCTTGTTGCACGTCCTTGACCGTCACATCGTGCTGAAAATCGACGAAGGCTTTGCGTCGCCGCAAGGTGCGGGCGGGCATAGCCCAAAACGCCGCTTGTCCTCGGGCCGTGCCCAGATCGTCGCCCGTCACGGTCAAGGGATCGGCCGCCGCGGTTTTGCCCAAGTCGGCGACGGCCCCGTGCGCAGCGTCCGCCCCCGCCGCCAAGGCCTCGGCAAGGCCCATGCGCCCTTGCACCGCACCCGCGAGCCTCCAATCGGCGCCAGGGGCGGGCGCGCCCGCCAGAAACGCCAACTCGGTCTGCGACCACTGCGGCTTGGTCCCACGGTGCGAGGCCAGGTGAATGGTCGGCGACCAACCGCCCGCCATGCCGACAACATCCGCCGCCATGGAGTGACGGCGACCCGACTGCAAATCCACCAGCTCAAGGCCCGTGACGCCCGCCCGCCCATGGACCTTGGCGAGACCGAAACCCAGCATGGGGGAAATTCCCACGGCCTCGACCGCGGCCACGACGACGGGCGCCACCTCGCGACGCGTATCGACCAGAGCCACATCAGCGCCCGTTAGGATACGCAGTTCATGCGCTGCAGCGTAGGCGGAATCGTTGTTGGTGAAAATCAGGGGACGCCGCCCAACGCGCACCCCGAATTGCCGCGCGTAGGTGGGCAAAGCGCTCGCCAACATGACCCCAGGACGGTCGTTGCCTGCGAAGGCCAAGGGGCGTTCTAAGGCACCCGTGGCCAGAATGATTTTTTTGGAGCGCACGATCCAGGCGCGTTCGGTCACATCGTGCGGGTTTCGGGGGTCCAGGCGCTGCACCAGGCCGGCGACTTGGCCATCGTAGAGGCCGAAGGCGGTGGTCTTGGCCAGAACGCGCACCTGATCATAGGTCTGGAGTTCGGCAAGGGCCGCACGACGCCAGGCCTCAGCGCTATGGCCGCCGATGCCGACCTGCTCGTCGCCCGCGAGGGTCGCGCCCATGACCAGGCCTTCATCGACCAAAATCACGCGAACTCCCGCGCGCGCGGCGGTCAGGGCTGCGGCAAGGCCCGCAGGACCCGCGCCGACAATCAGCACGTCGCAGTGGGCGTTGACCTTCTCAAAACGCGCGGGCAGTCGGTCTTGGCGCGCCGCGCCCAGTCCCGCCGCACGGCGAATGAAGAATTCGAAGGCGCGCCACACATAGGGTCCGCCGATCATGAAGGTCTTGTAGTAAAACCCCGCCCCTAAAGCGGGGGACAGCAAGTCGTTGACAACCCCAAAGTCCAAATCAACACTCGGCCACGCATTTTGGGTCCGCGCGCTCTGGCCGTCGTGAACGGGCACCATGGTGGCGCGCTGGTTGGGAATGGCGAAGGCCCCGTCCCCAACCGTGAGCAAGGCATTGGGTTCTTCGCTGCCTGCCGTCATGAGACCCCGCGGGCGGTGATACTTGAACGACCGACCCAAGACCGAGACGCCGTTGGCAAGCAGGGCGGAGGCAAGGCTATCGCCTTCCAAAGCGCCGTAGCGCTTCCCATTCAGCGTGAAGGTCAAGGGCCGTTGCCGATGGACAAGCCCGCCCGCTGGCAGTCGATTGATCCCGAGGGTCATGCAGGCTCGCCTTCGACGTCGAGGGTTTCATGGGGCCAGGCAAACCCAAGGATTTGGTGGGTCTGGGTGTCGCGCTGGACCTTCACAAAGGCGCGGCAGCCGCCCGTATGCTGCCACAGTTCCTCGTGGGGGCCACGCGGATTGTCGCGCAAATAGACGTGGTCAAAAAACGCACGCTCGCCCGCGTCGGCGGCGGGACGGGGCAGATGGGCAGGCCCATGGTACGAAAACTCGGTTTCGTCGCGCACGCCGCAGTAGGGGCACCTTAGTTGTAACATGCGTCTCCTCCGCCGCCTGCCGCGCCTCGATCTAGGAGCAAGAGACGCATTTAGTGATGCCCTGGCACAGGACCCGTGCCTTCTTCGTCGAGCAAAGCCCCCGTTTCAAAGCGTTTCAGGCTCAAGGGCTCGTTAAATGGATGTGGACGGCCCGTTGCGAGCGTGTGGGCAAAGACCCAGCCCGACCCAGGCGTTGCCTTAAAGCCGCCGTAGCACCAACCGGTGTTCAAGTAGAGGTTGTCAACGGGCGACGGGCCGATGATGGGGCTGCCGTCCATGGACATGTCGGCGAGCCCGCCCCAAGACCGCAGCAATTTGACCCGCGCAAGCTGCGGGAAGATGCTGGCCCCCAGCGCGATGACCGATTCTACCACGGGCAAACCGCCCCGCTGCGCATAGGAATTGTACTTGTCCAGGTCGCCGCCGAACACCAGCCCGCCCTTGTCGGATTGGCTCATATAAAAATGTCCTGGCGGCCCAAAGGTGATCACCCCGTGAACCATGGGCTTTAGGCTTTCCGAGACGAACGCCTGGAGCACATGCGATTCGATCGGCAGGCGAAACCCAAGTTTTTGCGTCAGGGTCGTGGTCGATCCCGCCACGCACAAGCCCACCTTGCCGGCTCGCATGTCCCCGCGCGTGGTTTGAACCCCCGTAACCGCCCCTTGTGCGTCGCGCTGGAACCCTGTGACCTCGCAGTTTTCAAGGATATGGACCCCGTACTGATCGGCGGCGCGGGCAAACCCCCAGGCGACAGCGTCGTGGCGCGCCGTGCCCCCGCGCGGCTGCAGCAAACCGCCGTGGATTTGAAACCGCGCCCCAGCGTCCCAATTCAAATGCGGTTGCAAACGCCGCACCCCTGCGGGGTCGAGCAACAGGGCATCGATCCCATTGACCCGCATGGAATTGCCGCGCCGGGCAAAGGCCTCGAGCATCCCAGGGGTCGAGGCGAGGTTCAAAACCCCGCGCGGGGAGAACATGACGTTGTAGTTCAGTTCACCCGAAAGTTGATGCCACAGCTTTAGCGACCAATCGTAGAAATGATTGTTGCCAGGGTAGAGGTAGTTGGAACGGACAATCGTGGTGTTGCGGCCCGTGTTACCGCCGCCGATCCAGCCCTTTTCCAACACGGCGACGTTGGTGATCCCATGGACCTTGGCGAGATAAAAGGCCGTTGCCAGCCCATGGCCGCCGCCGCCGACGATCACCACGTCGTAGGCGGGCTTGGGCTCGGGCTTGCGCCAATGGGCCGTCCAGCGGGGCTTGGCGCGCAGGGCGTTGGCCATCAAGGACAAGGCGGAAAACTTCATCGCGCCAAACAACCACAGGGGAAGCCGCTTGCCAAGCGCCTTTTGATCCTCACACGCGCCCTTCGGGGAGGAATTTTGGTGGACCTTTGCCCCCCAGCCGCCTAATTTGGCGCCATGACCCGATTGCTTGGCGTTTTGTTGCTCACGATCGTCGCCCTGCTGGTCGCGACCTATTCCTGGAACCAGGGGCCACGGGTGACCTGTACCGCCGAAGGACTGGAGGTCGCGGCGGCGCAGTTTGCCGAGCGTGCCGCCGCGCGCCCGCGCGCGGGCGACCGCGAACTGAACAAGCTGGCCCGTCGTACCCGCTCAGGGCCATGGGCCTCGTCGATCGAGGCCTTGGTGGCACGGTGGACGCACGAAGGTCGCGCGCCCGATCCGCGCGCCTGCCGTCGCTTGCGCGAAAGCCTGAAACGCCTAAGTTAACCATGCGCGCGCCTTGTCTCTTTGTGCTAACCTGTTGGCTCCTGGGCGCTGCGGCCCCTGCGGCACAGACCCAGGACGCGGCGGAGGATGTAGGCGGCGATGGACCGACACGCCCAAGCCTTGAGGCCATGACCGCCCTCGACACCCAAATCGCGGCCTTACGCGAGGAATGGGTGTCAACAAGGCCGCAAGAGGCCATGATTGGCACCGATCTGATCGACCTAGTCGCCCCCTTTATCTGCGACTTGCCTTCCGTGCTAACCCAGTTGGAAACCCAGCAAGCCGACGCGCCAGCGGCGACGCTGGCCCGCTGGCAAGATCTGATCGACGCCCACGGGATCGAAGACCTGCCGCGGCAGACCTTGCCGCAGCGCTGCTCGGTCTACGCCTCGCTCACCGTGTTGCTGGACGCCGCGGTTGCCGAGAGCCTGCAGTGCCAACCGTTGCAAAGCGCCCGCCGCCTCCTAACCTTGGTTCCCGACGTGCCCCCAGACCATCAACCCGAGATTGCGGCGCTGTTGGGGGATTTGGCGGGCCAGCACGCGGCTGCGCGCGCTGCCCAAGCCGACCCGCGCACCCTTTGCCCAATCTACACCCATATCGAATCGCGCATCTTGGACCTGATCGGCGCGCCCGCACGATGACGTTGCCCGATCTTCACGTGAAGTTGGTCGGCCCGCGTGGGTTCTGCGCGGGCGTGGTCCGGGCCATCGAAATCGTCGAGCGGGCGCTGGAACGCTATGGCAAGCCGATCTATGTGCGCCACGAAATCGTCCATAACAAATTCGTCGTCGAAAGCCTGAAAGCCAAGGGAGCCGTGTTTGTCACGGAACTAGACGAAGTGCCCGCAGGCGCGCGGGTGATCTTTTCCGCGCACGGGGTCCCCAAGTCGGTCCCTGAAACCGCGCGGGCGCGCGATTTGGCTTACATTGACGCCACCTGCCCCTTGGTGTCGAAGGTCCATCGGGAGGCGGAGCGCGCGTATCAAAAGGGCCACCATGTAATCTTGATCGGCCATGTCGGCCATCCCGAAGTCGCTGGCACCATGGGTCAATTGCCTGCGGGGGCCGTCACCCTGATCGAAACGCCCGCGCAGGTTGCGGCCCTGCCCGCCTTCGATGTTCCCCTCACCTACTGCACCCAAACCACCTTATCCCTCGACGATACGGCGGCCACCGTCGCGGCGCTGCAGGCACGGTTCCCGCAAATTGAAGGCCCCAAAGCGCAAGACATATGTTACGCCACCACCAATCGGCAGGAGGCGGTGAAGGAAGTTGCGCGCGACTGCGATGCGTTCTTCGTGGTGGGCGCGCCCAACTCCTCCAACTCCAACCGATTGGTCGAGGTCGCGGCCCGCGCGGGGGCCAAGCAAGCGCATTTGGTCGAACGCGGCACCGATTTGCCTTGGGCCGCGCTGACGGGCGTTAAGCGCCTGGGCCTTAGCGCGGGTGCGTCGGCGCCTGAGGTTTTGGTGGAGGAACTGGTAGCCACGCTCAAAACCCGCTTTTGCGTGCATGTGGAGGTTGTGAACGTGAAGGACGAGCGCGTTACCTTCAACTTGCCCCAAGACCTGCGCTGATCCATGTCCTCGACCCCCCTTCCCTTGGTTGAAATTTGGACCGATGGTGCCTGTTCGGGCAACCCTGGCCCCGGGGGCTGGGGGGCGCTGCTGCGCTTCGGCAGCCGTGAAAAGGAGTTGAACGGCGGCGAACGGGAAACCACCAACAATCGTATGGAATTGCAGGCGGCTATCGTCGCCCTCAACGCCCTCACCCGCCCCTGCACCGTGCGCCTCACCACGGACTCCACCTACGTCCGCGACGGCATCACTAAGTGGTTGTCGGCCTGGAAAGCCAAGGGCTGGAAAACCGCCAACAAAAAACCCGTTAAGAACCAGGACCTGTGGCAAGCCCTCGACGCCGCCGCCACCCGCCACACCGTGACCTGGGCCTGGACCAAAGGCCACGCGGGGCAGGCCGAAAATGAACGCGCCGACGCCTTGGCGCGGGAAGGCGTCCCGAGATGATACCAGCGGCGAATGAGAATGACTCTTATGATCGCTGGTATAAGGGCCGCGACTGCGGCCCCCGCAGCGGCCCCGAGAATAGCGCGAAAGCGCCTCGGGGTATAAGCGAAGGCCCCGTCGGAGGCGAAACGCGAAGCGTTTCTGCCGTGAGACACAAAACGGCAAAAAAAGTGTCAACTTTTTTCGCCGTTGGTATGAGAGAGATTCTATTGCGGATTTCAAGTTGATCAAAACAATCAACTACAAGGAACATCCGCGCCAACGCAGGTTCCAAAAGCACGCAATCAATTCAGTGCTAAATCGACTCGCTCAAAGGGCCATTAATCGCGCATGGGCCTTGTGTGGCGAGAGTGACGGGGCTCGAACCCGCGACCTTCGGCGTGACAGGCCGACGCTCTAACCAACTGAGCTACACCCCCGCGACTGCGCCTGCCCTAGCCGTGCTTGCCGCGCAGGTCCAGCCCCTTTTTTTGTCACGACGGCGGGGAAAGTTGCTCCAACTCGCGCTGGGTTTGCTCGGCTTCTAGCGTCTCGATCATCTCACCGAGCCGCAGGTAAAGCGTCCAGCGTTGCGCTTCGTCCCCTGCGTTCTGACATCGGGCAAGGCGGTCGCTAACCTCGGTTCGCAGCCTCGTGAGCCGCGCCAGTTGATCCGCCCCGTCGAGGCCGTCGAACCTATCGTCGAGCAGGGGCGGGGCTGGCCGACAGTCGGGGCTGATGTGCCAGCCGACGTAGCTCACGAAAAATCCCAGCCCCCCCAGCAGCAACAGCGGCAGCCACAGGCCTGCCTTGGGCAATTGCCCCGCGTCACGCACCCCCTCCAGCAACACGACCAGAATCAGCAGCACCGCCGCCGCTTCCAGGACCCAAATCATGGCGCGCGCCGCCGCCGAAACACCAGCGCGCCGCCGCCGACCAGCACGAGGAAAGGCAGAACATAGAGGATCGCCGTCGTGGCGTTCAGCGGCGGGTCCAACCAAATTTTGGACCCGTAACGGGCGACCAAGGTGTCGCGCACCTGCGCCTGATCCCACCCGTCGCGCAGCCAAGCGCGCACCAGCTTGCGCATTTGCAGGGCAAAATCGCCGCCCGATTCTCGCACCGTATTGGCCTCGCAGTCCAAACAGTTGATGAGGCCGAACAGGGCTTGCGCCTGCGCCTCGGCAGCGGGATCGGAAAACAGCACCTCGGGCGCGGAAATCAAGGCCATATCGGCCTGGGCGCCTGGGTCGATCAAAGGTCCATAGACCGCCTGCACCACGCCGTTTCCCGCAACCAAAATGCTCGTGGGCCAAGCCTCAACCGCGAAGCGCTCCGCGATCTGGTCGGCCGGGTCGCGCAGGTGCGCCGCGAAGGGATCGCCCAAGTCCTCGAGGAATGCCGCGGCGTCTTCGGTCGAAACGTCGCGGTTGACGCCGATCAGGGCCAGCCCGTCCGCCGCCATTTCCATCAGCACTGGGTGTTCGGCGCGGCACGGCGCGCAGGTCGAGAACCAGAAGTTGATCAAAACGGGGGCTCCTTGGCCGATTAAGGGATGGTCCAGCGGCGCGGGTCGCCCGATCAAGCTGGGGCCATGCGCTTGGCGGGCGCTGTCCATCCATAGCAACGCCGCAAACCCGATCAGGGCGCAGAAAATCCCCCCAGGAACCAAAATACGCTGCACTAGAGGTCCCAACGCCGCGGCCACAGGGCAAGACCGCCCCCCAGGCTCATGAGGGCAGCCCCTATCCAGATCCAGGTCACCCCGACCTTCTTGGCCACGGTCACGAGGGGCGCGCCGCCCGCGCGGTCTTGGACTTGGACGAAGGTATCGTGCCAAAGGCCGCGAAACAGCGCCGCTTCGGTACTCGGCTGGCCGTGGGTGGCGAGGAAGGCGCGGTCGTCGGGGTCTGTCCGGGGATCGAGCGCCGCCGCCTGCGGGTGGTAGAGCCGCGTTTCCGCCAGGCGCACGCCACGCCCTTCCAGTTCGACGGCGGTCACATAGGCGTGGAAGTTGTCCCCTGCCAACCAAAAGCGCGGGCGGAGGGTCAGGGACTGCCCATAGACCTCGCGCGTTTGCGCGCCCGCGTACTCAAAAATCCGTTCCTGCGTCAGCAAGGTGGAACCCGCCATGCCCAGGCACGCGAGGGCAAGGCCCAGGTGCGCCAAGGCCCAGCCGTGGCGTGGCGGGGCCAGTCGGGTCAGCGCCCGCCATGTCGGCGCCTGCCGAGCCCAGGCCGCGACGGTGGAGACGAGCAACCATCCGCCCAGCACCGCCATGAAGGCCGCCGAAAGACCGAGATCGGTGAACAAGATCAGGAGAATGGCAAGGATCAGCAGGCCCCCAAGACTTCCCGCGAGGATCGCCTGCCCGCCTAGGCCCGTCCCATGCCAGCGGGTCCATACCCCGACGGACATGAGCGCGAGCAGCCCCAGGGCAGGATAGACGAAGGTCGGCACATAAAACCGCGCCCGCACCACATAGGTCTCCCCGCCCAGCAGCGTGATCAGCGTCGGGGCCAATGTTCCCGCCAACACCGCCGCGAACAGAGTCATGAGCAGTAAATTGTTCAGCAACAAGGCGCCGTGACGGTTCGCCTGCATCTGCACGCGCCAGGGCAACTGCTGGGCGGTGCCGTAAGCGTAGGCCGCAAGTCCCGCAGCGGTGAGAAGCGCCAGCACCCCCAGCAAGTACAGGCCACGATCGGGGTCGGCGGCGAAGGCATGGACGGACGTAAGCAAGCCCGAGCGCACGATGAAGGTCCCGAGCAGCACCATGACAAAGGTCAGAATCGCCAGCAACAAGGCCCAACCGACCAAGGCTTGGCGCGCGCGCACCACTTGCAGCGAATGGATCAGGGCCGTCCCCAAAATCCACGGCAAGAGGGCCAAATTCTCCACAGGGTCCCAAAACCACCAGCCGCCCCAGCCCAATTCATAGTAGGCCCAAAACGACCCCAGGGCGATACCCGCGGTCAAGAAGGCCCAGGAAGTCAGCGCCCAGGGCCGCACCCAATCGGCCCAGGGAAGATTCAAATCGCGACGGCACAAGAGGGCGACGGCCACGGCGAAGGTGGCGCCTGCGCCCGTATAGCCGAGGTAGAGCAAAGGCGGGTGGATCGCCTGCGCGGCGTCTTGCAACAAGACATTCAAATCGCCCGTCCCTGGGGGCAAGGTGCCGTTGCTGGCAAAGGGGTTGGCGAGCCAGGCCGAAAATCCATAGAACAGCGCCAATACCAGCCCCAAAATCCACAGGGCCAAGCGATGGGTACGCGCTGGCATGGCCCGTGGGGGGCGCACCATCAGCGCCAGATACAGGGCCATGATCAGTTGCCAGAGGACCAGCGACCCTTCATGATTGCCCCAGACTCCGACAATTTTGTAGATCAGCGGTGTGGCAGCGTTGGTGTTTTGGGCCACAAACAGCAGGTCAAAATCGTTGTCCGCCAGCGCGGTCATGAGGGCGATCAGGACAAAGCCATAGAGCCCCACCAGCAGGCGGCTGATCCGGGCTTGCAGGGCCGCAGCAGGCCCCCCTGGCCGCGATACGGCCGCCGCGCCCGCCGCGCAGTTGAGCGCGTGCAAGGCGCCGAGCAAGGCAAAGACGAAGGCGCCCAAATCGACGATCAGGCCAAGCATGCGACCCTCATTGTTCAGGCGTCTGGGCCTGCGCGCGCACCTCGTCCAGGGCGCGCTGCGCGGTCACGGGCACGTAAAATTGATCGTGCTTGGCCAGCACTTTGGTCGCGGACAAGATCAGGGGGTCGAGCTGGATCAGCGGCCCCTGCACCTGGGTCAACTCCCCCTCGGCGAACAAGTCGGGCAGCGGGCCTTCATGAACAACCTGGAGCTGTGCCGCCGCGTCCGCCACGACAAATCGACTGCCCAAGGGTTCGTCGATGGCCTGGAGGCTGCCAGGCACGACGAGCCCCCCCACCGACAGCACCTGTCCCAGAATCAGGTCCTGATCCACCAAGTCACCTGGGGTTTGATACCCGTCGAGATTGGCACGCAAAACGGTCGCCAGCAGGGCAAACCCGCCCGCCATGGTGGCCGCCAGCACGCTCACGAACAGGAGGCGCTGGCCTTTGCTGGTCAAGGGTCTTGCGCCCGCAGGTCCGCGTCCGCCGCCTCGGCGGGACGGGCGGGCTTGGGGTCCAAAGGTTCGGCAGTTTTGCGATTGTCATTTTCGGGCCCAATTTCCTGGCGCGCGCCGTTGCGACGCGCCTCGAGTGCGGTCAATACGAGTTCCTGCCGCCGCAACTGGCGGTGTTGCCACCGCAGGCTTAGCGCGCCAAACCCCTGCAAGGCGAAGAACAAGGCGTAGCTGACCGCCAAGAACGGCCAGGCCGCGCCAAAGTCCAACCCTGTCCAACCGCTCATAGACCTAGGGCCTCAGGGTCGGGCGCACTGGCCTTGAGCATGCGGACGCGCAGTTTCATCTCGGCCACCAGAACGCGCATCCGCATCAGGGCGAAGGTTCCCGCCAGGCCGATACAGCCGATCAGCATGGCGAGGAACGGCGCATAGAGCGGCCCCTGGATCGCGCGACTGGTAACGCCCTTATCCTGATGGATCGTATTGAACAGGTCGGGCGTATAGTGGATCAGCAGCACCACAACCAAGCCAAGCATGGCCAAAAACCCCGCGAACCGCCGCCCGAGCAGGGGATCGTCAAACGAATGGATCAGGGCAAAGTACGCAAAGTAAAGCAGTAGCAAAATCTGAACCAGAATGATCATGGGGTCGGCAAAGGGCAACCCCCCAAAGCCAGGCACCGACCAGATATAGCCCGTGGCCAGGGCCAACAAAGTGAACAAGAGTCCAGGCAACGCCAGCGCCTGGGTCGCGATGTCCGCCAAGGGATGGCGCAAGACAAACCCAAGGGCCGCGCTGACCGCCATGGCCGCCCAGCACGCCAGCCCCAAGATCGCGCTTTGCGGATGGATATAGAGCATCCGCACCATCTGCCCGTGCCGTTCCGCGGCAGGCGTAAAGCCCAAACCTAGGACCAAGCCCACCAACAGCCCCAAAACCGCGAGAACGGCAAAACATCCCAAAAAGTACGGATAGACGCGGGCAAAACGTCGCGGGTTTGCCAAAAAATACATGGGGCGGCTCTAATACCAACGGACAAAAAAGTTGACACTTTTTTGACCGTTTTGTGTCTCACGGCAGAAACGCTTCGCGTTTCGCCTCCGACGGGGCCTTCGCTTATACCCCGAGGCGCTTTCGCGCTATTCTCGGGGCCGCTGCGGGGGCCGCAGTCGCGGCCCTTGTACCAGCGATCATAAGAGTCATTCTCATTCGCCGCTGGTATAAGCAGCATTGGATTGAAGCGGGTCCCAAATTTGTTAGCCTTGGCAGGTTGGAAAAAAAAGAGGGGCACCTGGCCCCTCTTCCCAAATCATGACTTAGAAAAAGTCTGGCTTATTCGCAGACTTCAACAACACCCGTTTTTGTAATTTGTGTTGTACAAGTCGGCGCAGTCGAAGTGCCACCGTTATTTTGGGTTTCGCCACAAGCAACGAGAATAAGCGAAGCTGCTGCGATAGATAGAATAGCACGCATAGTAATACTCCAGAGTTAAAAGGTACCGTCGCGGGTCTTAGTGAGATGCGCAAAATGTGCAACGAAAAAGTGGCGCGCCCTCAAAAAAACTTTGATCCGTTGTGACGCCCAAGGCACCAAATCAAAAAATCGAGGTTCTAAATTGGCTCAAGTCACTTGGGTCCGTTGAGGATCGTAGCGCGATCCCCATCTGCTGCCGCAACGGCGCATTGACGCCGTAGATGTCAGGAACCACCCGCAGCCCGCCCTTGAACGACGGCCAAGCCTCGAGATAGACGGTTTTGACGGGCACTGGTTGGTCGAGGGTCACAAACGAAAACTCGGGCTGGTTCATCTGATCTTTTACGCGATTGAGCGTCCAGGTTGGGTCCTGGTCTTGGAGGAGCCAGAGCGCGAGCTCGGCGGATTTTTCAAGACGCATACACCCCGAAGAATAGATGCGATTGACCTTATTGAACAAGACCCGATCTGGGCTATCGTGCATATAGATGGCCGCCGAATTTTGCAAGGTGAACCGCGCCCCGCCCAGCACATTCAAGGGCCCAGGGGGTTGAACAAAGTCGTAGTGGACCACTTGATCCTCATCCCACTCAATTTGTCTTGGGTCGAAAACCTGCCCATCGCGACGCACCTCGATGCCCATATCTTCAAAGATTTGTGGGGCCTTGGGGATCAAATCCTTACGCACGATTGACCGGGGCGCGGTCCAGTCAGGGGAGAACTTGACGGAAACGATCTGATCGTTGTCGAGGGGGGTTTGGCGGGTAGGACGGCCGACCACCATGGTCATGCCAAGTTCTCGGCGCCCATCGCGCATGGCAAATACCTCCTGCGCGGCGATGTTGGAAATCAGGTACTTGCCCTGATCGACCAAGTTCACGGGATTTGCGCGCAGGCTTTCCATGGTAACACGGTAGGCGTCAAAGCGCGCACCGTCGAGGAACTGCGCCTCCCGCTTGGCTTCCTGGCGCAAAAGTTGATAGACTTGCCCCTGATTGACGGCCAAATCCATGGCGGCCCCAAGGCTCTGGGCAGAAATCACTGCTTGCGCAAGGGGGACAAGGTCTGACCCCGACTTGCCGCTGTAGCGCCCATCGCGCGCGTCATAAATGTAGCGCAACAGGCCCGCCGTGAGTTCCACATCGATTTGCGCAAGCGCGGCACTGCCAACGGGGAGTTGACCGATCAGGGCCTGTTCGCCTGGCAAATAGTCCCCAGGCAGCAGCCCATCGACGGGGGCGTTGACCTGAACCTTGAATAGATCGACCGCCCTTTGCCTGCGCGCGCCATTGGTATACCAAATCGGACTGTAAGCACGGCCAGCGTAGAGGCGGTCGAGGTCCGCACGGCTGGCCGTCGGTGTTGTCGGGGGCAAGGGCGAGGTCCCCGCAACATAGTCATAAATCTGCCCCGATCCCACACGCACGATTTCGCGGGGCTGCACCCGTGCCCGCTGCGCAAGCACCGTATCGGAATCCAAGCCCGCGCGCACGTCCTCTGCCCGCAAGATCCCGTCGTTAGCGCGGCTTCGCACCATCGCCATGACCGAGGGGTTGACCGTTTCGGCGGTCATAGCTGGCTCTGGCGTGACGCAACCCGCTGCGAGTGTTGCCCCAGAAAGGGAGAGAAAGGTTCGTCGTTTCACCTAAATGAAGTTCCCTTAATTGGCGGGGGCCTGTTCTCGAGAGTCTTAAGCGGTACCAAGTCTATGATCTTGCGCTCGAGACCGCAAGACCCGCCCTACTCCACCCTAATCACAGTCGCGCCAACCGTCGTCCGCCCCTCAAGGGCGGTATGCGCCGCGGCCATATCCGAAAGGGCGAACTTTTGCCCGATGTGGGGACGAATGATGCCTTGAGCAACCAAGGAAAACAGATCATCTGCCGCCTCCTGCAAGGCTTCTGGGGTAGCGATGTAAGGAAACAGGGATGGCCGTTGCAGGTAAAGTGAGCCCTTTTGGTTGAGGATCGCAATGTTGATGGGCGGGACCGCGCCCGAGGCGTTGCCGTAGGAAATCATGTAGCCGAAGGGCTGGATGAGATCGAGCGAGCCGTCCCACGTGTCCTTGCCAACCGAATCGTAGACGACGGGCAGCTTGTCCCCGCCCGTAATCTTGAGCGTCTCGGCGACAAAGTCCTGGCGCCGATAATTGATCATGTGGGTCGCGCCAAACTCGCGCGCGAGCGCACACTTGGCATCGCTGCCCGCCGTTCCGATGAGGGTCAGGCCCAGGTGCTTGGCCCATTGGCAGGCGATCAGCCCCACGCCCCCTGCGGCGGCTTGCCACAAGACGGTCTCGCCCTGTTGCGCGGCGTAGGATTTTTTCAACAGATAGCGAACGGTCAGCCCTTGCAGCATGAGGGCAACCGCGTCCTCATAGTCAACGCCTGGGGGCAGGACGACGACCTGATCGCTCGCATGCAGGCGTTCGCTGGCGTATCCGCCTGCGCCTTGGCAGTAGGCGACACGATCGCCGACCTTGATCCGATCCACCCCCTCGCCAAGGGCAACGACATCGCCAGCCCCTTCCACCCCCAAAATCGCGGGCAGCGGAACGGGGTAGAGCCCAGAACGCATGTAGGTGTCGATAAAATTCAGCCCGATGGCCCGTTGCGCGATTTTGATTTGCCCAGGGCCAGGCTCGCCCGCCGAAAAATCGACTTTTTTGAGAACCTCTGGCCCTCCATGGTCGGAAATTTGGATGGCAAACGACATGGCTGGGGGTCCTATTCGGTCCAATTGCAGGGGTTTTGGTGCTGGCACTGGATCGCGTCGATGGCCGCAAGCGCCTCCGCGTCCAGGGTCCATTCGCTCGCGGTGGCGTGTTCGGCGATTTGATCGGGATGGGACGCCCCAGTGATGACGGACCCGACGTAGGGCAAGGTCAACATCCAGGCGAGGGCCAGTTCGGTTCCCGTCATTCCCAAGTCCTCTGCCAAATCCACATACTTCTGCGTCGCCGCACGCGCCAGCGGGCCGTGGTAGCGGGTCTGAAAGTCGGGATAGGTGGTATGGCGTCCAGGGGCCTTCGTGTTCTTCAAGTACTTGCCCGACAAGGCCCCGCCCGCCAAACCGCCATAGACCAGCAAGCTTATGTTTAAGTTGCTGGGCGCGCAGGCTTCGGCCAGTTCGGGTTCGAAGGTCCGATTCATGAGGCTAAAGTCGTTCTGGATCGAAATCGGTTTCTTGAAACCAGCGGTCCGACACGCCTCATCGTAACGACACAAGCCAAAAGTATTCTCGTTGGAAACCCCCCAGTGGCGAATCTTGCCCATCTGGATCAGCTCGTCCATGGCGCCCGCGACTTCGGCAAAATCTGCCGACGGCGTGCGTTCAAGTTTTGGGTCGTAGCGCATCTGGCCCCAAAGGCCGCCAATATAGCGCGCGGGCCAATGGACTTGGAACAGGTCGATGTAGTCGGTGCCCAGGCGCTGCAAACAGCCCTCCGCCGCGGACAGGATTTCAGCGCGGGTCAGGCCCGTAGGTCCCTCGGGCGCGGGCGGGACGCGGCGGGTGGGAATGTAGGTCATGCCGCTGGGGCCGCTGACCTTGGTGGCGATCACGACCTGGTCGCGCGGCTTGGTCGCCATCCATTGCCCCAACCAAACCTCTGGCCTACCCTGGATGTCCCGATTTCGGCTGGTCGGCACGGGGTACATTTCCGCCGTGTCAAAAAACCTATAGCCCACGTCGAAGGCCCGATCCAAAATCGCGTGGGTCGTCGAATGATCGACCTGGGTGGAAAAGTTCATGGTGCCCATGCAGAGGCGGGACACCCGCAAGTCTGAATGGCCTAAGGTTTGGTACTGCATTTAACCCTCGTTGGTTGTGCCGACTTTCGCCGCCAGGCTTGCCTCCAAAAACAGATCGATCTGGCCGTCGAGCACGGCGCCCGTTTGACCCGTCTCGACCCCCGTACGCAAATCCTTGACCAATTGGTAGGGTTGCAAAACGTAGGAACGGATTTGACTGCCCCATCCATTGTCGGACTTGGCGTTGGACCCCTCTTGCGCGCGTTCTTCACGCTTGCGCAGCTCTTCCTCGTAGAGGCGGGCCTTGAGCATTTGCATGGCGGTGGCTTTGTTGCGGTGCTGGCTTCGGTCGTTCTGGCACTGGACCACGATGTTGGTCGGCAAGTGGGTGATGCGCACGGCAGAATCGGTCGTGTTGACGTGTTGGCCGCCAGCGCCCGAGGCGCGGTAGGTATCGATCCGCAAGTCCGATTCGACCAGATCGATCTCAATGCTGTCGTCGATCACGGGCGTCACGGCAACGGACGCGAACGAGGTGTGCCGCCGCGCCGAACTATCGAACGGGGAGATTCGGACCAGGCGATGCACCCCGCTCTCGGACTTCAGCCACCCGAAGGCGTTGAGGCCGCTGATCTGCAAGGTCGCGGACTTGATCCCTGCCTCCTCGCCTTCGTGCGCGTCGAGGATCTGGACCTTAAAGGCCCGATGCGCGGCCCAGCGCTCATAAAGACGATAGAGCATGGCGGCCCAGTCGCAGGCCTCGGTGCCTCCCGCGCCCGCATTGATCGACAGATAGCAATCGTTGGCGTCGGCCTCCCCCGATAAGAGGCTTTCCATCTCGCGCTTGGCGGCCAGTGCCTGCAGTTGGATCAGGTCCTGTTCGGCGGTTGCAACAACCTCGTCGTCGCCTTCTAACTCCGCCAGTTCGATCAAGCCCTGCGCGTCCCTCAGGCGGGTTTGCAAGTCGGCAAAGCCCGACAATTGCGCGTCCAAATGATTGCGCGCCTGCAAGACCTTGCGCGCCACCTCGGGACGCGACCAAAGGTCGGGGTCCTCGGCCTCTAGATTGAGTTGATCGAGTTTTTGGGTCGCGGCATCGACGTCAAAGATGCCTCCTCAGCAGAGTCAGGGATTTTTCAATCTCCTGAACCACCGCTTGAATTTCTGCCTTCATAGCCCTGCGCCCTATAGCTCCGCGTTGATAAAGCGATCCAAGATGTCGCCGAAATTTAGCAGGACCAAAAGGCCCATGAGGATACTGGTTAGGAGGGTCACCCAAAGCGCCTTCTGCACGAGGCGCGGGGTTCGCGGCGCCCCAACCTTGTTCACCTCAAAATCAGACTTTCGGCCAATCGGCAGCGCCATGTAATAGAGGATCCACCAGATGCAAATAAAAAAGACAAGAAATCCAACGGGGTCCACTACCGCACTTCCTCCAGTTCGACCAAGGTGCCATCCGTATCTTTGGGGTGCAGAAACACAACGGGCAGACCATGGGCGCCGATCTTGGGGTCCCCGTCGCCGAGAACGCGCATCCCTTCGCCCGTCAATTTGGCCACGGCGGCGCGCAAGTCCGCCACCTCGTAACAGAGATGATGCATGCCCCCGCTGGGGTGCTTTTGCAGAAATGCCGCAATTGGCGAGTTGGAACCCAAAGGCTCGAGCAGTTCAATTTTGGTGTTGGGCAGGTCAACGAACACTGCCGTCACTCCATGGTCGGGCAAGGCCTGGGGCGCAGACACGCGCGCGCCGAGGGTTTGGCCGTAGGTCGCGGTCGCGGCCGCGAGATCCGGCACCGCAAGCGCCACATGGTTCAGACGTCCAATCATGGTGGTGGTATCAAAGGCGCATAATATGGACCAAAACAAGCGGTTTTTTGCCCGTTTGATCCCTGAACACCCGCTTTGTCGCAGCCACAAGCGCTTTTTCGACGGGGCCACGGTCGCGGGATTGCGCCCGATTCAAGCGTGCCAGCGCGTCCGCCGCCGCTGACTTGACGTGGGTCAGCACATCGCCATCGACACTCGGGTCCAAACACCCGTAAGCTTCGGCTTCCACCTCGCCCGCTAAGGCTCCCTCCTGGGTTAGGGCAACAGCAAGGCTCACCATGCCCGCCTGCGCAAGGCGACGGCGTTGAGGGAGAACTGGGCCGAGGGGGTCGATTAGGCGATCACCGTCCACCGCCAGTTTGCCAGAATGGACACTGCGGTCCAGAACCCGCGCCTTGTTTGGCTGGATTGAAATCACCGCGCCATTGCCGCCGACCAAGGCCTCCTGCACCTGATGGTCTTTGCCAAGCTGGGCGTGGGCGACCATATGGCGCCATTCGCCGTGGACGGGTAGCAAGAACTTGGGACGGGTCCAGGTCAGAAGGTCGGCGAGTTCCCCGCGCATGGGATGGCCTGTCACATGCACTGTTTCCGCGACGTCGGCTTCGCTCAGGACCGTCACCCCGCGCCGCGCGAAGGCGTTTTGGATATGACCGACGGCGGTTTCGTTGCCAGGAATAACGCGGGAGGAGAAGATGACGGTGTCGCCTTCCTCGACGAACACCGTCGGATGACTGTCGGCGGCGATGCGCGCCAGCGCCGCGCGCCCCTCCCCCTGGCTGCCCGTTGCGATCATCAGCACCCGTTCGGCGGGCAGGTCGCCCATCTCCGCCTCGGACACAAGGTCGGGCAGGTCGCCCAAGTAACCCGCCGCCTTGGCCGCCGCCGTGACCCGATGCAGCGAGCGCCCGGCCAGGACCAGCGACCGGCCCGTGGCCTTGGCCGCCTGACCCAGGGATTGAACCCGCGCCACATTGGTCGCAAAACAGCCGACGACGACCCGCCCGCGTTGGCGCGCGATCAGGTCATGAAGCCCGCGCTTTGCGTCCTCTTCGGACGCCGCGTACCCCGGTTCCATGGCATTGGTGCTGTCGCTAATCAGCGCCATCAATCCCGCATCGCCAATGGCGCGCAGGCGCGCTTCGTCGATGGAGGCGCCAATCTGGGGGTGTCGGTCAACTTTCCAGTCCCCCGTATGCAAGAGGGTTCCGATGCCCGTCTTGATCAGGACCGCCTGCGGTTCGGGGATCGAATGCGACATGTTGATCAGCTCCAGGCCAAAGGGCCCGACCTGCGCCCTGCCCTTACCCGCGGGCAAGACGTGGATCGGGACTTGACTGGCAAAGTCCGTCTCGGCCAATTTACCCCGCAAAATCTCCGCAGCAAAGGGCGTCACATAGACGGGGCATCGCAAGAACGGCCACAAATGCGCGACCCCGCCTATATGGTCCTCATGGGCATGGGTGATGACGAGGCCCGCAAGGTCCGTCGCCGCGTCTTCCAAAAAACTCGGATCGGCGGTGAACACATCGATCCCAGGCATCTGGGGCGGGGCGAACCCGACACCGCAATCGACGGCCAACCAAGCGCCGTCGTGGCCGTAGGCATAGAGGTTCATGCCGATTTCGCCCGCCCCGCCCAGGGCGGTGAACAGGACTTCGTCCATCTTAGGAATCATACGGGTCTCGCTCTATTGTCGTCAAATATGAGGCGAAGGCCAACCAGGGTCAGGTCGGGATCGAGATGGTCGAGGCCCGCCATGGCAGGCCCCAGAATTTTCATGAGCCCGCCCGTGCCGATCACGCGAACGGGCGCGCCGTGCGCGGCGTGCCCTTCCGCGACCATGGCCGCCTTCACCCGTGTCAATAGGCCCTCTAACATGGCGACATAGCCCCAAAACAGCCCCGACTGCATGGCATGGCGCGTATCTCTGCCGATCGGCGACGGGGGTTGGTCGACGGGAACGAGGGGCAGCTGCGCCGCGGCGTCGGCCAAGGCCTTCGCGGAAACGTGAACCCCAGGGGCAATCAGGCCCCCGACATAGGCGCCGCGGTGGTCGAGAACGTCGAACATGGTCGCGGTCCCCGTGTCGATCACAATGGCGGGCGACCCGTAGAGCCGGTTGGCGGCGACGGCGTTGACCAGACGGTCCGCCCCGACCTGCTCGGGGCGATCAACGGCCACGGTCACATCGACGCGGCATCCAGCTTTTCCCACTAGGAACGGCGTTTGGCCCAAATGCTCCCGCGCAAGACGTTCTAAGGCGAAGGTCGTGGCTGGGCGGACATTGGCAATAATCACACCGCTCAGCGCCGCAAGGTCGATCCGCTTGACCTCCGCCAGCTGCCTTAGCCAAACAAAGTACTCATCGGCTGTCCGTCGGTCGTTGGTTTCGAGGCGCCACTGCGCCCGAACGTCCTGCCCGTCCAGAACTGCAAAAACGACGTTGGTATTGCCCGAATCAATGGCCAGAAGCATGGAAGAACACCTCACCTGCATGGATCGACAGGCCGCCCTCGGGACCGTCTAGCTGCAAACTGCCGTCGGGCCCGAGCCCGCGGAATTGCCCGTGTACGTCCCCCTGCCCCGCGCGGCGAACCCGCAAGGGCTGGTTCAACCCGTGGGCCAAGGCCAGCCAGGCTTGCCGGATCGGCGCGAAGCCGTCCTGGTGCCACTGGGCCAACCTGTCCTCAAGAGCGTCCGTTAGGGCCTCGCCCACTTGGGCAGCGGATCGGGACACGCCTAAGGCGCGCAGGCACGTGGTGGCGCGGTCGGGCAACTCGGGGTGGCTTGCAACGTTGACCCCGACCCCTACCAGCAACACGGCCCCATGTTTTTCCAGCAGAATGCCACTGAGTTTCGCCCCCCCGATCAAAACATCGTTGGGCCACTTGAGCTGCGGGTTTAGGCCCCAGTCCCCTAGGACTTGCGCCAGCGCCACCGCCGCGACAAAACTGATTTGGGCCAAGCGGGGATCGGGCGTGTCCGCGGGCACGGCAAAGGTGCCGTAAAAATTGCCCGGCGGCGACGCCCAGGCCTGGCCTGACCGGCCCCGACCTGCGGTTTGCTCGCCCGCTGTCACCACGAACGGCAGGCGCTGCCCCGCCTGGGTCAATTCCAGGGCGGCGGCGTTGGTGCTGCCCACGCTTTCGTGGTGGATCTTGAAAATGCGCCCGCCCCTCAAAAGGGCGTGCCGAGGGTCACGTCCCCGCCATCGAGCCCGAGGCTCTGGCGCGCCATCGTATCGACGGGGCGATCCAAGACCGCCCAAAGACACACAAGCGCTAAGGACGCCAGCAAGACCAGCCCGCTTGGGCGGTTCCTTACCTGCATCACCTCCCGCCCATCGGGCTCGTCGAAGTAGGCGATCTTGACCACGCGGATGTAGTAAAAGCACGCGATTACCGACCCGATGAGCCCCAAGACGGCTGGCACAAAGTATCCCGCCTCAATCACGGCGTAAAACACCTTCAACTTGACGAAGAACCCCGCGAAGATCGGAATTCCCGCCAAAGACATAAGGAGGATCAGGAGCGCAAGCGCCTTCACGGGCGCGGCGCGACCCAGGCCAGCCAAATCGCTGACCACGTCGATTTCCCGCCCGTCGCGCTCCAGCGACATGAGCAGGGCGAAAACCCCGAGAGTCATGACCGTGTAGGCAACCAAGTAGGTGAGCATGGCCACCGCCCCGCTTGGGGTCGCGGCGACCAGCCCCAACAGGGCATAGCCCATATGACCAATGGAGGAATAGGCAATCAGACGCTTGATATTGCGCTGGGCAATGCCCGCAATCGCGCCCCAAAAAATCGAGGCCAAAGCCAGCATGAGCACCAAATTGCTCCATTGCGCCGCCAATCCCAGGAGCGGGTCGTAAAGCACACGAAAGAGCAGCACAAAGGCGGCAATTTTGGGCGCGGAGGCGAAGAATGCCGTGACCGAGAGCGGCGCGCCCTGATAAACATCTGGCGTCCACATATGGAACGGTGCCGCCGAAATCTTGAAAGCCAGCCCAGCGGCGACGAAAGCCAACCCGATGACGAGGCCGAGGTTGTCGCTCGCCGCGCCAAGGGGGGCGATGGCCGCGCCCAATTCGGCAAACCCAAGTGAGCCTGCGCCGCCAAACCCGTAGATCAGGGAAATCCCATACAGCAGCACCCCAGAGGACAGGGCACCGAGAATGAAGTACTTAAGCCCCGCTTCCGACGCGCGCGGGTCCTGACGGTTGAAGGCCGCGAGCACGTAGAGCGCCAAGGACTGCAGCTCCAGCCCCAAATAGAGCGACATCATGCTGTTGGCCGAGACCATCAGCAGCATGCCAACAACCGCAAAGCCCATGAGCACGGGGTATTCAAACTTGCCCAAGCCGTGCGCCACAAGCCGCGGGCCCGACATCCAAAGTACCAACGCCGCCGCCCCTAGAATCAGGACCTTGGCAAAGCGCGCCACGCCGTCGGCAACAAAGAGCCCCATGAAAGCCGTGGCGTCGCTCGACACAGGCGCGGCGAGCGTGATGAGCAAGGTCAGCACGAGGGCCGCAATGGTGCCGCCCGTGACCAATTCTGGGCGATCCTTGCCTTGGAACACCCCGAACATGAGCAACCCAAAGAGGGCGGCGATCAAGAAGATTTCAGGCAAGGCAAGGCCAAAATTCAGATCAGCAAGGCTCATGTGGCATCTCCGCCTTCATGGGAACGGCCATCAACTGACAGACCATCAACCGAAAGACCATATGCTTCGCCCAAGTCTTTGTCGGGGACCGCGAAGCCTTGCGTGTCGGTGCTTAGGCGCTCGTGAAACTGCGCGGCCAATTGGCCTGCGGCGCCGTGCATCATATCGAAGAAGGGTTTGGGATAGATCCCCATCCAAAACACGAGGATCAGCAAGGGGATGAACATGAGCTTCTCGCGCCGATTGAGGTCGGTCAGCGCCTTGACCGTATCCCGCTGCAAGGCGCCGAAAATGACCTTGCGGTAGAGCCAAAGCATGTAAGTGGCCCCCAAAACCAATCCCGACGTCATGGCGAGACCGACGCCAAAGTTGGCCTGAAACAGACCCAGCAAGGTCACGAATTCGGCGACAAAGGACCCCGTCCCTGGCAAGCCGACCGCAGCGAGCATAAAGACCATAAAGACGAGCGCGAAGCCAGGCATGACCTCGGCAACGCCGCCGTAGGCGTCCAATTCCCGCGTATGCATGCGGTCGTAAACGACGCCGACCAGCAAGAACAAGGCGCCCGACACCACCCCGTGGGCGAGCATTTGCATGAGCGCGCCTTCGAGTCCCTGCACGTTGAAAGCGAAGATCCCGGCGGTCACGAACCCCATGTGCGCGACCGAGGAGTAAGCGATGAGTTTCTTCATATCCTTCTGCGCGAGGGCGACGAGCGATGTGTAAACGAGCGCGATGATAGAAAGGGTAAAGATCAGGGGCGCAAACGATACCGAGGCGTCGGGGAACATGGGCAAAGAAAACCGCAGGAAGCCATAGCCGCCCATTTTTAGGAGGACCCCGGCCAAAATCACCGACCCCCCCGTCGGGGCCTGCACATGCGCGTCGGGCAACCAGGTATGGACGGGCCACATGGGCATCTTCACGGCAAAGGAGGCGAAAAAGGCCAGCCACAGGTAAGTCTGTATGCCCGCAAACCCTGACGGGTCGGCGATCAGCGCCTCGATGTCGGTCGTCCCAGCCAGCCAGGCCATGGCGATCATGGCCGCGAGCATCAAGACGGAGCCGAGCAGGGTGTAGAGGAAGAACTTATAGGCGGCATAGACCCGGTCTTTGCCCCCCCAAATCCCAATAATGAGGAACATGGGGATCAGGACCGCCTCAAAAAACAGATAGAATAGGACCAGATCGAGCGCGGCAAAGGTGCCGATCATAAGCGATTCCAGCACCAAAAACGCGATCATGTAGGCGCGCACGCGCTGCTGGATCGCGTCCCAGGCCGAGAGGATCACGAGCGGCATGAGCAAGGTGGAGAGCAAGATCAGCAGCACCGAAATGCCGTCGATCCCGACCTTGTACTGCAAAGTGACGCTGCCCAGGGTGAACCAATCGATCCCATGGACAAACTGGAATCCAGGGTCGGTACGGTCGAATTCGAACCACAAGGTTAGGGACAAAAAGAAGGTAACGGTACTGACCAAGAGGGCGATCATTTTCGCCCGGCTGGCCACCAGCGCCTCCTCCCCCTGCAACAGGACGAGGATCAGCCCCGCCCCGATCAGGGGCAAGACGATCAGATAGGTGAGCAAGTAGTCCATGGCGACGCGTCCCTACCCACGCAAAACCACGAAGATAAACCAAGTCGTCAGCACCACCAAACCGATCAAAATTCCAAACGCATAATGGTAGACATAGCCTGTTTGCGCCGCCGATAGGCGCGCCGAGGCTTTGCGGACGAGCGCGGCTAGGCCATTGGGGCCGAGGCCGTCGATGATCAGGCCGTCGCCAACGATCCAGAAGAACCGCCCCAAGGCGCGCGCGGGGCGAACAAACACGACCTCGTAAACCTCATCGACGTACCACTTGTTGGCGAAGAACTGATTGAGCGCGCGAAACCGGCGGGCAACGCCGACGGCGGTGCCATCCTTGCGGTAGACAAGAACGGCGAGCAAGATGCCGAGCAGCCCTGCCCCCAAGGCGGCGAAGAACACCCAAAGGCCTGGGTGGGGCTTGGCATGGCCCTTGCCTTCGCCTTCGTCATCGGCGTGCGCGCCGTCCTGGCCCGTATCAACAACGTTGAGGGGTGTGAGGGTGGCAACAAAACTTGAGGTCGCCGCGTCCACGCGAGCATGAGGATCATCGTGCGCGTCCTTACTGTAGGCGTCGGCAACGATGGCCCCGTTCCAAAACCCGCCCTTGTTCTTGACAAACTGCGGATGAAACAGGAACCCAGCGACGATGGCCCCTAGCGCGAGCAGGATCAGGGGATAGCGCATGGTCCCGGGTGCCTCGTGCGCCTGTTCGTAAGTGTGCGGGTCGCCGCGCGGGACGCCGTAGAAGGTCAGGTACAGCAAGCGCCAGGAGTAGAAGGCGGTCAAAACTGCGGCCAGGAGTCCGACCCAAAACCCTAGGTAGCCGAGCGGATTTCCCGCCAACCCCTCGACATAGGCCAGTTCAATAATGGCGTCCTTGGAATGAAACCCCGCAAAGCCGATTCCGTACGCAAAGCGATCCCCCAGCCAGTCGATTGCGGGCCCAGGAATGCCCAGACCCGCGATGGCGAGGGACCCGATCAGCATGTAGGCATGGGTCCAGGGCAGTTTTTTGCGCAACCCGCCCATGCGGCGCATGTCTTGCTCATGGTGCATGGCATGGATCACCGATCCCGCGCCCAGGAATAATAAGGCTTTGAAAAATGCGTGGGTCGCCAAATGAAAAATGGCGGGCCCGACCAGGCCCAGACCCAGGGCAAAGAACATATAGCCCAGCTGCGAACAGGTCGAATAGGCGATGACCCGCTTGATGTCGAACTGGGTCAAGCCCACTGTTGCGGCGAACAGGGCGGTCAGGGCCCCGATGCAGGTGATGAAGGCCATGGTCGCGGGCGCTTCGACGAACACGGGGCTCATCCGCGCGACCAAGAAGACGCCAGCAGTCACCATGGTCGCGGCGTGGATCAGGGCGGAAACGGGCGTCGGCCCCTCCATGGCGTCGGGCAACCAAGTATGCAGGAAAAACTGCGCCGACTTGCCCATGGCGCCGATGAACAGGAGCAAGGTGACGAGCGTTAGGGACGTGCCGGGCGACCAGCCGAACAAGGCCAAGTTCTCCTCGCGCGCAAAGGCCGCGAATATGTCGTCGAAGTAAATCGACCCCGTCATCCAGAATATCCCAAAAATCCCCAGGGCAAAACCGAAATCCCCAACGCGATTGACCAGAAAGGCTTTCATGGCCGCCTGATTGGCGCTTTCCTTGTGGTACCAAAACCCGATCAGCAAGTAGGAGGCGACGCCAACCCCTTCCCAGCCGAAGAACAGTTGCACGAGATTGTCGGCGGTCACGAGCATGAGCATGGCGAAGGTAAAGAGGCTCAAATAAGCCTGAAACCGCGCCTTGGCCGCGTCGTCGGCCATGTAGCCGATGGCGTAGGCATGGACGATGGCGGACACCAGCGTGACAACGCACAGCATGACGGCGGTCAACATATCGACCTTGATCGCCCAGCTGACCTCAAAGCTGCCCGATTGGATCCAGGGCAGCAGCGTCACGACGAAGGGGTCCCCGCCCGCGAGTTGGTCGAGGAATAGACGGACCGCGAACAGGGCCGCGAGGCCGACGGCGCCCGTGGTCAAAACTTGGGCGCCGCGGTCGCCGACCTGACGTTGGAACAATCCGACGAGCGCCGCCGCGACCGCAGGCAAGAACAGGATGAATTGGGCGAGCGTCTGCATGGATCAGCCTTTCATCTCGCGCAAGTCTTCCATATCGATGCCGCCGCGATTGCGAAAGAACGCGACCAAGATCGCAAGGCCAATCGCCGCCTCGGCGGCGGCCACGGTCAGAATCAGCAGCAGGAAGATCTGCCCGCCGGGGTCGCCCGCGCGCGTGGCGAAGGTCACGAGGTTGATATTGACGGCCAGCAGCATGAGCTCGATCGACATGAGGATCACGATCACATTGCGACGGTTGAGGAAAATGCCAAAAACCCCCAGGGTGAAGAGGATCGCCGCAACGGCCAAGTAGGCACCATCCAGATGTTCCATCGCCTAGATCCCCTGCCCGCTTTGCACTTTTTTGAGGACAACGGAGTCTGAAACTTTGCGATCAATCTGCGTCGGGATGTCCTGGCGCTTGACGCCCGCGCGGCTGCGCATGGTCAGGACGATGGCGCCGATCATGGCGACGAGCAAGATCAACCCCGCGACCTGCACGGCGTAGAAATAGGTCGTATAGAGTTCCATGCCGATGGCCTGGGTATTGGTCAAACTCGCCCCCGCCTGCGGCGGATTGGGCGGCAACTGCAAGACCCCGCCCGACACGACAAAGACCAACTCGATCAGCAGCACCAGGCCGATCAAGGTGCCGACGCCCAGGTAGCGTCGCCCCGCGGTTTTGACCTTCACAATCGACTGATCGAGCATCATGACGACAAACATGAAGAGTACCGCCACCGCCCCGACATAGACGATGACCAAGACCATGGCGGGAAATTCGGCGCCCCTTAGGACAAACAGGCCTGCCGCGTTGAAAAAGGCCAGGATCAGGAACAAGACCGAATGGACGGGGTTTTGCGACACGATCACCATCAGGCCTGCGATCAGCGTCAAGCTGGCAAAGAGGTAAAAGGCAAGATCGGCGAGAATCATCGTGACCTACCGATACGGCGCGTCGAGCGCGATGTTGCGCGCGATTTCCAGTTCCCAGCGGTCGCCGTTGTCGAGCAGCTTGTCCTTATCAAAATAGAGCTCCTCGCGCGTTTCGGTGGCAAATTCGTAGTTGGGCCCTTGGACGATGGCATCGACGGGGCAGGCTTCTTGGCAATAGCCGCAATAGATGCACTTGGTCATGTCGATGTCGTAACGCGTCGTGCGGCGGCTGCCGTCGGCGCGCGGCTCGGCCTCAATGGTGATGGCTTGCGCGGGGCATATGGCCTCGCACAACTTGCATGCGATGCAGCGTTCCTCGCCGCTGGGGTAGCGGCGCAGGGCGTGTTCGCCGCGAAAGCGCGGGCTCAAGACGCCCTTCTCGTGCGGGTAGTTGACGACCACACGCGGCTCAAAGATCATGTACCTGAGCGTCATGGCCATGCCACGAACAATCTCCGCCAAAAAGGCCAT
This sequence comes from Alphaproteobacteria bacterium, assembly GCA_965229645.1. Lineage (GTDB taxonomy): Bacteria > Pseudomonadota > Alphaproteobacteria > UBA7985 > UBA7985 > CAXQZM01. The sequence continues at coordinate 388,135 of OZ245893.1, read as the reverse complement.
GCGAAGCGGGGAAATCAAGCGATTCATAGCGTCCTCATCCTACCAATACCAAGACCGCCGCCGCGTAAAGGGCCACGGCGACAACCGAAAACGGCAAGAACACTTTCCACCCGAGCCGCATCAACTGATCGTAGCGGTACCGGGGCACGGTCGCCCGAATCCAAATGAACACGAACGCGAAGAAGAAGGTTTTGAGCAAGAACCAAACGAAGGAATCGGGCACCAACCATGCCAGCCCCGGCAGGGCCAAGTAACCCCCAAAAAACAGCGTCGCCGTCATGGCGGACATGAGCAAGATGTTGGCGTACTCGCCCAAGAAAAACAGGGCAAAGGCCATGGACGAATACTCGACGAAGTACCCCGCGACCAGTTCGGACTCCCCTTCGGGCAAGTCAAAGGGCGTGCGGTTGGTCTCGGCCAAAGCTGAAATAAAGAAGACGATGAACATGGGGAACAAGGGAATGACGAACCAAACGTTCCGCTGCGCCTCGACCAGACCTTTGAGGCTGAAGGTACCAAAGCCGTTCGGGCCGAAGGCCGCTGCGACAATCACGACCGTAATAATCACAAGGCCGAGGGACACTTCGTAGGAGACCATTTGCGCCGCAGAGCGGAGGGCGCCCAAGAATGGATACTTAGAATTGGAGGCCCACCCCGCCATGATGATGCCATAAACCCCGAGCGAGGAAATGGCGAACAGGTAGAGGACCCCGACGTTGATATCGGCGATGTAGAAATTGGGGTCGATGGGCATGACGGCCCAGGCGACGACGGCCAGCGCCATGGTCAGCATGGGCGCGATCAGGAACACGATCCGGTTGGAACCCGAGGGCAAGATCGTTTCCTTAAAGATCAGTTTGACGGCGTCGGCGACCCACTGCAGCAGGCCAAAGGGCCCAACCACATTGGGGCCTTGGCGTCGTTGCGCCCAGGCGATCACCCGGCGCTCGGCCCAGGTCATAAAGCCCACGGCCACGAACAGCGGCAGGACCACCGCGAGGATCTTGGCACCTTGCAGGACCAGGAACAGGATCGTGTCCACCATGGGCCTTACTCGGCGGCCTGCCGAGGCAGGCGGTCAAGGGTCGCGGCGGCGCACTCCGCCATGGTCTCCGACGCGCGCGAAATCGGGCAGGTCATGTAAAAATTATCGACCGATACGGGGAAGGTCCCTGTCGGCAGGGCCGCATCTGTATCGACGCTCTGCCAGGTGGGGGCGGGCAAGCTGTCCAGCTGGGCAAAGCTCGGGTGCGCGTGCACGAGCGCGGCGCGCAGCCCTGGCAAATCATCGTAAGGCAAGGTCTTGCCGACTTTGGCCGACAGGGCGCGCACAATCTTCCAATCCTCGCGCGCGTCCCCAGGGGGAAACACGACCAGTTTGCCTTGCTGCACGCGCCCTTCGGTATTGACGTAGGTTCCCGACTTCTCCGTATAGGCCGCCCCTGGCAAGATCACGTCGGCAACGGCGGCGGCGCGGTCGCCGTGATGCCCTTGATAGACCACAAAGGGCTCGGCCAAGGCCTCCGCGTCAAACTCATCGGCGGCCAGCAGGTACACCAGATCAAAATCGCTGGCCTTGGCCAAAATCTCGTCGGTCGCGTGGCCGCCCGCACCAGGAACGCACCCCAGATCGAGGCCCGCGACGCGGCTCGCCGCCAACTGCAAGACGCCAAAGCCATGCCAGTCGGCGCGCACGGCCCCGACCTTCTCGGCTAGGTCCGCCACGGCCTTCAGGACCGCCGCCCCGCCTGGCCCGCGCAAGGCAGCCGCGCCGACGATGAGGAGCGGACGTTGCGCGTCCTTAAGGGTCTTGGCGAAGCCCGACCGCGCTCTGCCCAGCTTGCCAAGGGCGGCAAAGTCCTGGCCCAGCCAATCGACGGCGTAGGTCTGGTCGTGGGGCTGGCCCAGGGCCGCGACGGTCAGTCCGCCGTGCAAAAACCGCTTGCGGATGCGCGCGCCGACCAGCGGCGCGTCGAGCCGGGGGTTGGCCCCGACCAGCAAGATGGCGTCGGCCTGTTCGATGGCCGCGATCCCGCCCGCCAGGCTATAGTGGCTGCGGTCGGCCAAACTGCCCGTCGCCCCATCCTGACGGCAATCGACCGACGCGACCCCTAGGGCGTCCATCAAGCCTTTGAGGGCAAACATTTCCTCCGCCGCGCACTGATCCCCGATCAGGGCCGCGACCTTCTCGGCTTGCGTCGCCTTTAGCTTGTCCGCGACCAGATCGAGCGCCTGGTCCCAGGTGGCGGGCTGCAACTTGCCGTCGCGGCGAATGTAGGGACGGTCCAGGCGCTGACGCGTCAGGCCGTCGATGGCGTGGCGGGTCTTGTCCGAAATCCACTCCTCATTCACTGACTCGTTCAGGCGCGGCAGCACCCGCAGCACGGCCTTGCCGCGCGCATCGACGCGAATGTTGGACCCGACCGCGTCCATGACATCAATGCTCTCGGTCTTGCGCAGTTCCCAGGGCCGCGCGTTGAAGGCGTAGGGCTTGGACGTCAGCGCGCCCACGGGGCAAATATCGACCAAGTTCCCCGACAACTCCGAACTGATGGACCGCTCGATGGAGCTAATTTCGGCCTGTTCGCCGCGATTGAGCAACCCCAGTTCCTCCACCCCCGCAACCTCGGTCGCAAACCGCACGCAACGGGTACACTGGATGCAGCGGGTCATGATGGTCTTGATCAGGGGCCCCATATACTTGGGCTCCACAGCACGCTTGTTTTCCACGAACCGCGACGATCCAGCGCCGAAGGCCATGGCTTGGTCTTGCAGGTCGCACTCCCCGCCCTGATCGCAGATCGGGCAATCGAGCGGATGGTTGATCAGCAAGAATTCCATCACCCCTTCGCGCGCCTTTTTCACGACCTCGGTCTGGGTATGAATCTTCAGCCCGTCGGCGGCGGGAAACGCGCAGGAGGCGACGGGCTTGGGCGCCATGCCGCGCGCATCCTCGATCTGCACGAGGCACATGCGACAGTTTCCCGCGACCGAGAGGCGTTCGTGGTAGCAAAACCGCGGCACTTCCGCGCCAGCTTGCTCGGCCACTTGCAGGACCGACATGCCAGCGTCGAATTCGACTTCGCGCCCATCGACAAGTGCTGTTGGCATAAGTTACTCCGCGGCCACTTTCAGGTCTTCGGCGTGCAGGCGTTGTTCGATCAAGGGTCGAAAATTTCGGATCAGCCCCTGGATCGGCCAGGCGGCAGCATCCCCCAAGGCGCAAATCGTATGGCCCTCAATTTGCTTGGACACATCGTGCAACATATCGATTTCGGCCACCTGCGCATCGCCCTGGACCAGGCGTTGCATGACCCGGTACATCCAGCCCGTGCCTTCGCGGCACGGCGTGCATTGGCCGCAGCTCTCGTGCATATAAAAATGCGCCAGCCGCGCGATGGCCTCGATCATGTCCGCTTGCTGATTGATCACGATCACCGCGGCGGTGCCGAGGCCCGACTGCAAGCCACGCAGCGTATCGAAGTCCATGGTGACGGTGCCGCAAGTATCGGGCGTCAGGCACGGGACGGACGACCCGCCCGGGATGACGGCTTGCAAATTTTCCCAGCCGCCGATCACCCCGCCAGCGTGGGTGTCGATCAGGTCCCTTAAGGGGATGCCCATCTCTTCTTCGACGTTGCAAGGTCGGTTGACGTGCCCCGAGATCGAAAAGATCTTGGTGCCGTGATTGTTGGGCAGGCCCAGACCTAGCCACCAATCAACCCCGCGCCGCAAAATTTCGGGCACGACGGCCACGGTTTCGACGTTGTTGACGGTGGTGGGGCAACCGTACAGGCCGCAGGCGGCAGGGAACGGCGGCTTGAGGCGCGGTTGCCCCTTCTTGCCCTCCAGCGATTCCAGCAGCGCGGTCTCTTCGCCGCAAATATAGGCCCCTGCCCCGCGATGGAGGTGGATATGAAAATCCCAGCCGGTGCCGCAGGCCTTGGGCCCGATCAGTCCTGCCGCCAGGGCTTCGTCGATGGCGCGCTGCACCTGCGAGGCCTCGCTGCAAAACTCGCCGCGAATGTAAATATAGCCCGTGTGCGCGCCCATGGCAAAGCCCGCGATCAGCATCCCTTCCAACAAGCGGTGGGGGTCGTTGCGCAAAATCTCGCGGTCCTTGCAGGTGCCGGGTTCGGATTCGTCGGCGTTGACGACCAAATAGTGCGGGCGGCCCGTGTCTTCTTTGGGCATGAAGGACCACTTGAGGCCCGTGGGGAAGCCAGCGCCGCCGCGCCCACGAAGGTTGGAGGTTTTGACGCGGCTTAGAATCTCGTCGCGGCCCAGGTCGATCATGTCCTTGGTGCAGTCCCAAACCCCGCGCGCGCGCGCGCCCGCCAGCATGGGGTCGTGCTGACCATAGAGGTTGGTGAAGATGCGGTCTTGATCGGCGAGCATGGACACAGACCCCTAGTTCGGCTCGGGCGGGTGAAAGGCGGCGAGCGCGCGCCGCTTATTTTGCGCGGCGTCGAAATCGACCAAGGTCGCGGTACCGCCTTGCGGGGCCGAGGCTTGGCGCTGGGCCTGGCTGCCCGTCGGCACGTCTTGGCCCTGCCCGAGGGCGTCCAAAACCTGCCCGAACGCCGCTTCGTCCAAATCCTCGTAGTAGGCGTCGTTGATCTGCACCATGGGGGCGTTGGCGCACGCGCCCAGGCACTCCACTTCGATCAGGGTGAATTTGCCGTCGGCGCTGGTCTCGCCGAGCCCGATCCCCAGTTTTTGCTTGGCGCAGGCGGTCAGGGCATCGGCGCCGCGCAGCCAACAGGGCGTGGTCCGACACACTTGCACCACATGCTCCCCAACGGGCTCGGTATAGAACATGGTATAAAAACTGGCGACTTCGTAGACGCGGATCGGCGCAACCTCGCACAGCTGCGCCACATAGTCTTGGGCAGGACGCGACAGCCAACCGCCATTTTCGCGCTGCGCCAGATCGAGCAGCGGCAGGATGCCCGAGGCCTTGCGGTCTGTTGGATAGCGGGCCAGGATGCGCTCGGCTTCGGCCAGCCGCTCGGGCGAAAAGGCGAACCCTTGGGTCGCGGGCGCGGGGTGCGAGGTGGTTTGCATCGTCGTTTGCATCGGCGCGCTCATCGGTCGATCTCGCCAAAGACGATGTCCATGGTCCCCAAAATCACGACCGAGTCCGCCAGCTGGTGTCCCTTGCACAAGAAATCGGTGCCTTGCAGGTGCGCATAACCTGGCGCGCGGATTTTGCACTTATAGGGGCGGTTGCTGCCGTCGGCGATCAGATAGACCCCGAACTCGCCCTTGGGCGCTTCAATCGCCGTATAGGTCTCGCCCGCGGGCACGCGCAGGCCCTCCGTATAGAGCTTGAAGTGGTTGATCAGCGCCTCCATCGAGGCCTTGACGTCGGCGCGTCGCGGCGGCGCGATCTTGGGGTCGGTCGATAGGACGGGGCCCTTCGGCATCTTGTCGAGGCACTGGGTGATGATCTTGATCGACTCGCGCATCTCCGCGAGGCGGCACAGGTAGCGATCGAAGCTGTCCCCGTTCAGGCCGACAGGAATGTCGAAGTCGAGTTGGTCATAAACCTCGTAAGGCTGCGCCCGGCGCAAATCCCAGGCGAGGCCCGAGGCGCGCAGCATGACGCCCGTGAACCCCCAGGCTTGCGCGTCCTCGCCCGACACCACCCCTACATCGACTAGGCGTTGGCGGAAAATGCGGTTGTTGTTCACCAGCTTTTCCGATTCCTGCATATAGGCTTCGAACTGGTCGCAGAAGGCGCGAATGTCGGCCTCCAGCCCCTCGGGCAAGTCCTGATGCACCCCACCAGGGCGGAAGTAGTTGGCGTGCAAGCGCGCGCCGCATACCCGCTCGTAAAACTCGAGCAGCTTGTCGCGCTGTTCGTAGGCCCACAGCATGGGCGTGGTCGCGCCCGCGTCCAAAATCAAATGGCCGATGTTCAGCAAGTGATTGAGGATCCGGCCAATTTCCGAATAGAGTACGCGGATCCAAGACCCCCGCGCGGGCACTTCGATGCCCGCCAGCTTTTCAATCGCCAGGCAAAAGCAATGCTCCTGGTTCATGGGGCTGACGTAATCGAGGCGGTCGAAGTACGGCAGCGCCTGCAGGTAGGTCTTATGTTCGATCAGCTTTTCGGTGCCCCGATGGAGGAGGCCGATGTGCGGGTCGGCCCGCTCGATGATCTCGCCGTCCATCTCCAACACCAGGCGCAAGACCCCGTGGGCCGCCGGGTGCTGGGGGCCGAAGTTCAGCGTGAGGGGACGAATCGCGGTTTCAGACACGCGCGTCCCCCTCCCCTGCAGGGTCATCGCCCGCCTTTTCGTCTCCAGGCAGGCGGGGCATGCCTTCCCAGGGGCTCATAAAATCAAAGCTGCGGTATTCTTGTGCTAGGCGCACGGGTTCGTAGACGACGCGCTGTTCGTCGGCGTCGTAGCGCACTTGGCTATGGCCGGTCAGCGGGAAGTCCTTGCGCAAGGGGTGCCCGTCGAACCCATAGTCGGTCAAAATCCGGCGCAGATCGTGATTGCCGTCGAAGAACAGGCCGTACATGTCCCAGACTTCGCGCTCGTACCATCCCGCGTTGGGGAACAGTCCTTCGAGGGTCGGGATGCCCTGGTCCTCCTCGACGGCCAGCTTCACGCGCACCCGTTGGTTGAGCTTGAGGGACAGGAATTGGTAGACCACGACAAAGCGCGGGAACTGGCCAGGGTAGTCGATCGCCGTAATGTCGATCAGCTGGCTGCACTGCGCGGCGGCGTCGGTGCGCAAAAACTGCGCCAGCGCGGGCAGGCTATCCGCGCCCGTCCATAGGACCAGTTCGTCGCCGTGGCACTCGGTCTTGAGGGTCAGACTCCTGTTCCCCTCCGCCACGTCGCGCAGGTCTTGCAGGGACTCGGGCAAGGACCTGGGCAGCGTCATCGGCGGATCAAGCCCCCTTCGCGCTTGATTTTGCGTTGCAACTGCAAAATGCCATAGACCAAGGCCTCCGCCGTCGGCGGGCACCCTGGCACATAGATATCGACGGGCACAATCCGGTCGCAGCCGCGCACGACGGAATAGGAATAGTGGTAGTAGCCGCCGCCGTTGGCGCACGATCCCATGGAGATGACCCAGCGCGGCTCGGGCATTTGATCATAAACCTTGCGCAGCGCGGGGGCCATCTTGTTGGTCAGGGTCCCCGCGACGATCATGACGTCCGACTGCCGGGGCGAAGGCCGAAACAAACAGCCAAAGCGGTCGAGGTCGTAGCGCGCCGTGCCCGCATGGATCATCTCGACCGCGCAGCACGCCAACCCGAAGGTCATGGGCCAGAGCGACCCCGACCGCGCCCAGGCGATCAGCTTGTCGGCGCTGGCCAGCAGGACGTTCTTTTCTTCGAGTTGCTGCAGCGCCTCGGCCAGCACCGCATCCTGGGCCGCCCCAGGCTGCAAGGGCGCGGCGCGCGGCGTCACTTGAGTTTGGACATTCATGGTCGCTTCCTACTCCCACTCCAGCGCACCTTTGCGCCACTCGTAGATAAAGCCAAGGGTCAGGATCGCGAGAAAAATCATGACGCTGGCAAAGCCAGTCCAGCCGATTTGCAAAAAGGTCACGGCCCAGGGAAACAAAAAGGCGACTTCCAGATCAAAAATGATGAACAAGATCGCGACGAGATAAAATCGAACGTCAAAGCGCGAGCGCGCGTCGTCAAAGGCCTCGAACCCGCACTCGTAGGCCGAGTTTTTTTCTGCGTCGGGGCGCGACGGCGCAAAGACAAAGGCGATCCCGACCAGCGCAAGGGCAAAGGCCCCCGCAATGCCCATAAAGATCAGGATCGGGGCGTAGCCCGACAGCAAGGTCGATAGGTCTTCCATTGCGCGACGCCTTAGCGACCCAAAGTCAGGATTTCCAGCAATTGAAAGCCTTACAGCTTTGCATTTTGTCGCAAGCCGCCGCTCAAAGCGCGTGGCACCTCGAACCCCTTAACGCCGTCATGCCGCGCGCAGTCGCGCCATCCATCACCGAACGCCAACGCCGAGAATGGACGGCTCCAACCACGCGCGATCTCACAACTCGCGCGATCACACAAACGGCCCTGTCCCTCACAAATTCAACGCCCCACCCGTCCCACTGCGATCTTGCGGGCGCACTTCGTACCCCGGCACTTCGGGCTCCGTATCGCGCATTTCGGGCGGGAACCCAGGGGCCACCACGCGCGCGCCGATTTGATCCTCAAGGCGTCGAATGATGTTGGGCGAAAGCTCGCGCGCGCCGTACTTGGCGATGCCGTCTTTGAAAATTTCGACGATCAGGGGCGAAAGCTCCAGCTTGACCCCCGCCCGCTCGGCCACGTCTTGGAACAGCCCCACGTCCTTGAGAACGAGGTCCATGGTAAAGGAAATGTCGCGCGACCCGTTCAGGATCACTTGGCTTTCGGTTTCGTGCACGAACGACGTGCCCGAGGAAATGGCGATGGCTTCAAAGGCGACGTTCAAATCCATGCCCGCGAGTTTGGAAACCGTCAGCGCTTCGGCGCACGACACCAAATTCACCGTCGCCAAGTAGTTGGTCACAACCTTCAAAACCGACGCGCTGCCCAACTCCCCCGTATGCAAAATCTTGCGCCCCATGGTGGTCAGCAAGGGCAAAATCACCTCGAACGTCGGCCGGTCGCAGCCCGCAAAGATCGAGATGTTGCCCGTATCGGCGCGATGACAGCCCCCCGAAACTGGGCAATCGACGGGCCGCCCGCCGCGCGCGAGGATCAAGGCCCCGAGCGCCTTGACTTCGTCGGCGTCGGTGGTGGACATTTCCAGCCAGATTTTCCCCTCCGACATGCCCGCCAGCAAGCCATCCTCGGCGGTCACGACCGCGCGCGAGGCTGCGGGCGACGGCAGGCAGGTGATGACGACTTGGCACAGGTCCATCAACTCCTTGGGGCTGTCGGCCCACCCCGCGCCTTGATCGACAAACCTCTGCGCCAGGTCGCGATCCAAATCGCGCACGACCAAGTCCTTGCCATTGCGCAAGAGTGAGCCCGCCAACTTGCCCCCAACGTTGCCCAGTCCAATGAACCCTATTTTTCCGTGCAGTTCCATCGCGCGCGCCTCCCATCAAACTAGAAATTTGCCGCCCCCTACCCTAAGCCGCGCGGGTGAATACGAGTCACAGCGCCCCTTATGTTCCAAACTCGTCACCTTTGACCCTGATCTACCAGGACGCCGACCTGGCCGTGGTGGTCAAACCGCCCAATCTCCTGACGGTCCCAGGGCGCGGCCCCGACAAGGCCGACTGCGCTGAAACGCGCCTGCGCGACCAGGGCCACGCTTTCGTCCGCGCCGCCCATCGGCTCGACCAAGACACCTCGGGCCTCCTGATCTTCGGCCTCAGCCCCGCCGGCCACCGCGCCGCCAGTATGATGTTTGCGGCGCGCCAAGTCGAAAAACGCTACCAGGCCTTGGCCTGGGAAACGATCCCGCACCCGCGCGGTACCTGGACCATCGACTTGCCCCTAAGCCTAGACTGGCCCCACCGCCCCAAACACAAGGTCGATCAAACCAAGGGCAAACCCGCGCAAACCCAAGTCAGAGTCCGACACAGACCGCCAAATGCGCCCCTACGCCTAGACCTCATTCCCCTCACGGGACGCTCGCACCAACTGCGCGTCCACCTATCCCACACCGGCCTCCCCATCTGCGGCGACCCCCTCTACGGCCCCCCCAAAGACGGCTACCCCCGCCTCTGCCTGCACGCCTCCCACCTGCGCTTCGATCACCCCCTGACCAGCAAGCGACTAGAATTCAAAAGCACCCCAGACTTCTAAGCCCCCCTCGACGTCATGCTCCGCACTGGATGGCGGTGGTCTGGAGCCCCGACACTCCCTCACGTTGTCATGCTGCGCGCAGTCGCAGCATCCATCACTGAACGTCTGCCGCGAAAACAAACGGGGCCGACATCGTGCTGCGCACCTCCCTCTTTGTGCCCGCATTCCGCTCGGGATCGGTCGGCGGGTAATAGATGACGGTGGGATTGGGTGTTGTGCCTTGGATTGGGCTGATGTTAGAGTGGGAGATATTTCGGTCGCGATGGAAATGGAATGGCATGCGAGAGCGTCAGGCTTTTGTTTATATCCTTGCAACTAGAAAACGTGGAACACTCTGCACGGGCGTCACGACGAACCTGCTCACCCGCCTTTATCATCACAGAACCAAGACATATGGCAAGAGTTTTTCGGCCAGATACGACGTCGTTAAATTGGTTTGGTTTCAAGTGGGGTCGGATGTCGCCGCGGCCATTGCGATGGAAAAGAAAATCAAGAATAGATCACGAGCCTGGAAGATCCAGTTGATTGAAAAAGCAAATCCTGATTGGCGGGACTTAGGCGAAACACCTTCTCGCGCTTCGTTACGGCGTTCCGCTCCAAGGGGAAACAGCGGGTGATGTATTCTGCGACCTCGCTGCGCTCGGCGCAGAATGACGTTTTTCTTTTGCCATGTTCAGGCGCGCATCGGTCGCGTGGCGTGCTTTGCCCTGATCAGGAAAAGCGCGGACGTGAGGCCCTAAATGCAGCAAGCCCCCACCTGATTTCATCCAGCGCGATTTTTTCAATAGCAGACCTGCTTCATAATTAGTTAATTTAAATGATTTTCTTTGCGTTGGCCCAATTTTCATGGTTATGTACGGATCATGAAAGCCTGGAAAGTCCTCAAAAAGCAACCTCGTCTGTTTTACCGCCTCTCTGGGATCAGATTATCTGATTTTGAGCAGCTCGTTTTGGAGGTGAAACCTCTCTGGGAAGCCCCTAATCTGCGCCGCCTTTCTCGAGAGGACCGAAAGCGAGCAATTGGCGCTGGTCGTCGCTACCGATTAGGGTTCGAGGAGATGCTTCTTCTTTGTCTGATTTACTATCGAACTTACATCAACCATGAGTTTTTGGGACTCATATTTGGGGTTTCAGACAGTACAAGCATTCGTGCTACAAATACGATCTCCAAACTCCTTGCAGGTCATTTTAATATGCCCGAGCGCAAAGTCCGCTTAAGCGAAGAGGAAAAGCAAGACTTGCTGTATCTGATTATTGACGGCACCGAACATCCGATCCAACGTCCCAAGACAGCGAAGAATCGCAAGCAGCACTATTCTGGCAAGAAAAAGCGCCACACTCATGTCCATCAGATTGTCACTGATAACAAGGGACGTATCCTTGCCTGTGGGCCCGCTCAGCAAGGACGAAAACATGACAAGAAGATTTATGATGATAGTCAACTGGAGAAGCCGCCTGATACTCTAGTCTTGGGGGATCTGGCATACCAAGGCACCTCATGCGAAGTGCCGATAAAGAAATCAAAAAATAGGCCACTTAGCCGTAAAGATAAATCGTATAATCGTTGGTTTAACTCTATGCGTATAACAGCGGAGCACGCAATTGGTCGGATGAAAAAATTTGACATTTTCTCAGATATTTCCAGAGGAAATCGTCATGAAAATATGATTGCAAAAAATATTGCAGGCTTAGCGAATATGAATTTGAAAATTTGCTAAAATTTAGAGGTAGGGAGAAGACCGTCTCCAATTTTTCATGCTATTGAGAATCAGGTCTAGCGATAGCCCTGGGGGGTTGCACCTCGCCTTTAAGGGTAACCTTCCTATCGCAACTCAAGCCGTAATTCGCGACCAACCACCCTGGCAGCGCGCGACAGAGCCGCGAGGCTTACTTTGTCATTGTCGGGATCCAAGACCCTATCGAGTTGAGAGCGACTTGTCTCCAGCTGCTTTGCCATTTCGACCTTTGTCAAACCTTGCTGCGCCATGGCCGATGCCAACTGAAAAGCAATGACGCGCTTGATTGCCCGCTGGGTGGTTGCTTCGTAGGTGCCTTGGTCTTGGAGGAAGTCGCTAAATGCTTCGCCCGCCTTCCCTGGCTCGCCAATGTTCATGGTTCCAGTCCTTTCATTCGTTTCACGGCAACCGCCAGTTCGTGTTTTGGGGCTTTTTGGCTTTTCTTCACAAAACCATGGAGAAGAACCATAGCACCCTCATGCACACAGAAAAATACCCGCGCCGTGCGCCCTGCGGGCAGTTTAGATCGAATTTCCCACAACCCTCTTTGCCCCTGTATTGACCGGCAAATGGGCATCCCAATGGGCCAACCAAACTCAGCCGTTCGAATATCATCGCCAATGGCTTTGCGATCCTCACTCGCGAGTTCGAGCAACCACTCCTTAACGGGAACGCGGCCCTGGTGGTTTTCGAAGAATTTCGCTGGAAGTTGCTTGAGCACTTGGGCGACCATGTACCTTTTATGGAACAGGTTGTCAATTTGGCGCGTTCATTTTTTGAAAAAGGGCCGCGCTGTGCGCCCTTCAGGCAGTTTAGATGACGGTGTTCTAGAGTCGACACCCCCTCACGTTGTCATGCTGCGCGCAGTCGCAGCATCCATCACTGAAGGTCTGCCGCGAAAACGGACGGGTCCGACTTTGGGTTGCCTGTCCCGCTCTCTATGCCAGTATTCCGCTTTTGGGGGCAACAGCGGGTGATGGATCCTGCGACTTCGCTTCGCTCCGCGCTGGATGACGATGTTTTTGAGCCCCGACGTCCCCTCACGATGGCATGCTGCGCGCTGGATGACGACGTGTTTGAGTCCCGACGTCCCCTCACGATGGCATGCTGCGCGCTTGATGACGGTGGTCTGGAGTCCCGACATCCCCTCACGGTGTCATGTTGCGCGCTGGATGACGGTGGTCTGAAGTCCCGACGTCCTCTAACGATGTGACGACAGCGGGGCTGGGATGGGCGGCGCTGGCTTTGCGCCGCCCCAAGTCCCCTGCCCTTTGGGTTTGGGTTGGGGGCTTAGCCCTCGTCGGTTTGGGTGTCGCGGCCGCCGCTTTTGCGGCCTTTGTTGCCACGACCTCCGCGTTCGGGGCGTTCTTCGCGGCTGAGGACGCCGTCGCCGTCGGTGTCGAGGGCGGTGAACTCGGCGGTGACGTTGGCCTCCATGGCGGCGCGGGTGAGCGGGTACTCGGTATCGCTGTCACCGTGACGCTCGGCGGCTGCGGCGAGCATAGCGGTTTCGATCTGCGCTTGGCTGAGCTCGCCCTCGAGACCGGTTTGACGGGTCAGGCGGTCGTAGCCTCGATCTAAGGCGGTGATGAGGCCGTCGCCGTCGGAATCCATCCGCTCCATCATCATAGCGACGCGCTCTGCGACGCGGCTGGCGAGCTGGGCGTCGTGTTCGTCTTGGGTTACCTGGCCGTCGCCGTCGGTGTCGGCGGCGTCAAACCGTTCGCCCGCGCGTTCCAACATGGCCTCGAGCGTCAGATCGCCGCGCGGGCCGTCCCGCTCGCCATCGCCGTCGTGACGGTCGGCCCAGGCGGGGACGCCGAGACTTGCGGCCAGGACCGCGCCGAGGGTTGCGCCGATCAGGGACTGGCGCTGGGTTCTGAGTGATTTCATGGGAGATACCTTTAGGATGGGTCCCCCAAGTGGGGGAGGTGGAGGAAGGAAGATTAGCCGAAGCTATGACCCCTTTACGTGAGCGCGGGACGAAACATCCCCATGGGGTGGAATTTGTTGCGAGAATCTCAGATCGGCGCGCCGCGCTTGTTCTCGGGACTTGTCGATGCGATCCCAGAAATCGCTGCGCGGGCAACCCCGACCTGGCACCGCAGTCGCGGCAGCGCCGATGTACCGACAAAAGAGATGCATATGCAAAAAATTGTATCACCGCCGCCCTGTTCTGAGGTCGAGGGATTGCGGGCGCTTCAAGGCTCGGCATTTGGAAGGCGCGCGCAAGAGCGCAAGGTATTTCAAGGCTTTAGGGATCAGTTTGAAGAAACCCCTACGCTAAGTTTCGCCGAAATCCTCCGTCTGGCTCGCCATTCATGCGGCGCGCGAGATCACATTCGGGTGTGTATGTATCGCAATACAACGAAATGCAACAAGCAAAGGACTTTATTTTTTCTGGCGTGTTGCTAGGTTGCATCCATCGCCGATTCGTCCATGGAAATCGGAAATCTTTAAGGAGTGGTGTGTGCTGTTTTCAAAGATCGTGTCCGACCTTCGTTTTGACACCCTGGCTTTGACGGGCGGGGTGGCTTTAGGGCACCTGCCCGATGGCAGCGCCGTTGTGCCTGCGTGGCGGCCCGAGGGAGGCACGCCAATCAGCGGCCCAACATCTTGGCGCACCCTGATCGTCAATGGCGCTTAAACGATCTGGTGAAGGAGAAACTTGTGTTATCATTTGGCCCGCCCGCAGACATGATTTCTGGTGCAACCAACCGTAGGATTGCGGACCATGTTGACGGCAAGATCGAGAGCCCCCTCAATTCGTTGGAAGGTTTGACCAAACCTGACGCCCCCCCAAGGCCGATTGAAGAATCCCTGTTCGAGTTTTTATCGGGCTCATCAATTTACATAACTTTTGTTAGCGGAGATATGGCAAATGCTTAAGCGTCTTTTAGCTGTTCTGGCGTCTCTTGTTTCGGTGTTTGCTTTGACAAGAGGGCATGCGCAAGATGCGACGGGGGGAGACGAAACCCTTCTTTATAAAGATGGTGTATTTTACCGTGTTCACACCTTTACAGACCATGAAAACCCTGGCAGCTTTACTGTTGGGGGCAGCGACCTCAGCAACGTTGACTACTTGATTGTTGCTGGCGGCGGCGGCGGCGGCAACGGCGGCGGCGGCGGCGGTGGGATGCTTGCTGGCACCTTTGGTGAGACTCTTGGTGCAGGTCAGGTCTATACCGTAACAGTCGGCGATGGCGGTGACGGCAATGTAGGGCACGATGACGGTTCAATTAAATCAGATGACCAGCGTCGCGATGGTGAAAATAGTAGTATTACTGGCGGCAGTCTATCGGTTTACGAAGCGATCGGCGGTGGCGCTGGTGGTTTCGAACAGTTCACTCCTGGCAATTCGGGCGGTTCGGGTGGCGGTGCCAGCTACGATGCTGATTCGACTACAGTGAGCGCAGCCAGCGGCGTGTCTGGTCAGGGTAGCGCTGGAGGCGTCGCATGGGCCAGCAGTTTTGGGGGCGCTGCTGGCGGCGGCGGTGCAGGTGAAGCAGGCTCGAATTCGGTAGAACGTGTCGGTAATTTTAGCAAGGGAGGTAAAGGCGGTGACGGTCTGAGCTCAGACATCACGGGTTCTGACGTGACCTACGCGGGCGGCGGCGCGGGCGGCAGCGTCATCCCAGATGCCAATACTTACGATATCCCCAGCGGCGGTGCGGGCGGCGGCGGTAGCGGTCCTTCGACCGATGCAGGTGCTGGCGGTCAAGGTACCGATGGGTTGGGCGGCGGCGGCGGCGGCGGCGAGGCTGAGGTTAGGAATACTCCCGAGCTGTATACAAGCGGTGGGTCAGGGATCGTCATTCTGCGTTATGATATAACCAGCGCTGTATTGGGAAACTCAACCCTTGTAGTAGAGGGAGACAGCCTTGACGACGACGGAAACCTTAACGCCGATGGAGCCTCTACCGCCACAATCAAGGTTCAACTTAAGGACGCCAATGGGGTCGATCTAACCATCTCGGACGCAACGGTTGTCATCGAGACTGATTACGGTAGCGTGAGTACCACCGAAAACGAAGGCAATGGCCTCTACACCGCAACACTTACGGCTCCATCAACTCCAGGAGACGCAAACATTTCCGCCAAACTGGATGGCGTGACAATTGACGCGACTGAAACGGTGACTTTTAAAGACTACAATTCGCCAGTATTCAACTCCGTTAACCCGAATTATGACTATACAGACGGTGCAAACCACTTTTACCGTTACGAGAATGTGTCTGGTTTGTTATCCACGTTTACTGCGACAGACGACTTTGGGCCAATCACTTATAGCATGAAGCAATTTAAGGGCGGTTTCGAGACTTGGCACGAGGTGTCTAACGAAGACGACTATGACTTCAGTATTGACGCAAATAGCGGGGGGTTGAGCTTTAAAAATCTTCAAAATTATGAGGATCCTTCTGACAACTTAAACGCAGAAGACGATCAGTTCTATCGGGTTGAAGTTACGGCCACAGACGGGGGAGGAAATTCTGTTTCTGAGCAGGTTTTTGTTTACATTTTTGATACGGAAGTGCCAAATGCGCCAACTGAGTTGAATATCGCAGCAGGGAGTGGCTCCCTGGATTTGACGTGGAAGGCCCCAGATTATGACGGAACTTCTGACTTTCGAACTTTGGCAAACAACGGATCTGCGATCACGGGTTATCAGGTCAGTATCGACTCTGGGGATTTTGTGGATGTGGATGAAGGTGATTCCTCATATGTCTATGACGGAGACACTGGAATCTTCAGTTATAGTCTCGATCAACTGGAAAATGGAACAGAATACACCATAGGTCTTCGCGCTAAAAACGACGACTATGCCGATCATGTCAGTGGGAAATATGTCGCGCCGAATGCGTATGAGGATGCGAATATAGTAACGGCATCGGGAACGCCAGTAGGCGTCAGCACCGCCAACTCAACCATCGGAGCAAGCAGTACCAACGTTGATACAAACGAACCCTTCACCGTTACCGTCACTGTCGAGAATACCGATGGTGTTGCCATGACAGGTCAAACCGTCACCGTCACGGGCACCATCAACGGTTCCGCCGTCATTACCGACGCGGTTGCGAGTGACAACAACGACGGCACCTACACAACAGAATCCCTCTCCTCCAGCTCTGCGGGAGACTTGATCATAACAGCCAAGGTTGGTGGGACAGATCTCGATAATAGCTTAACCATAACCGTTTCTGAACCGCCAGCAGGCGTCAGCACCGCCAACTCAACCATCGGAGCAAGCAGTACCGACGTTTATACAAACGAATCCTTCACCGTTACCGTCACTGTCGAGAATACCGATGGTGTTGCCATGACAGGTCAAACCGTCACCGTCACGGGCACCATCAACGGTTCCGCCGTCATTACCGACGCGGTTGCGAGTGACAACAACGACGGCACCTACACAACAGAATCCCTCTCCTCCAGCTCTGCGGGAGACTTGATCATAACAGCCAAGGTTGGTGGGACAGATCTCGATAATAGCTTAACCATAACCGTTTCTGAACCGCCAGCAGGCGTCAGCACCGCCAACTCAACCATCGGAGCAAGCAGTACCGACGTTTATACAAACGAAACCTTCACCGTTACCGTCACTGTCGAGAATACCGATGGTGTTGCCATGACAGGTCAAACCGTCACCGTCACGGGCACCATCAACGGTTCCGCCGTCATTACCGACGCGGTTGCGAGTGGCAACAACGACGGCACCTACACAACAGAATCCCTCTCCTCCAGCTCTGCGGGAGACTTGATCATAACAGCCAAGGTTGGTGGGACAGATCTCGATAATAGCTTAACCATAACCGTTTCTGAACCGCCAGCAGGCGTCAGCACCGCCAACTCAACCATCGGAGCAAGCAGTACCGACGTTTATACAAACGAATCCTTCACCGTTACCGTCACTGTCGAGAATACCGATGGTGTTGCCATGACAGGTCAAACCGTCACCGTCACGGGCACCATCAACGGTTCCGCCGTCATTACCGACGCGGTTGCGAGTGACAACAACGACGGCACCTACACAACAGAATCCCTCTCCTCCAGCTCTGCGGGAGACTTGATCATAACAGCCAAGGTTGGTGGGACAGATCTCGATAATAGCTTAACCATAACCGTTTCTGAACCGCCAGCAGGCGTCAGCACCGCCAACTCAACCATCGGAGCAAGCAGTACCGACGTTTATACAAACGAATCCTTCACCGTTACCGTCACTGTCGAGAATACCGATGGTGTTGCCATGACAGGTCAAACCGTCACCGTCACGGGCACCATCAACGGTTCCGCCGTCATTACCGACGCGGTTGCGAGTGACAACAACGACGGCACCTACACAACAGAATCCCTCTCCTCCAGCTCTGCGGGAGACTTGATCATAACAGCCAAGGTTGGTGGGACAGATCTCGATAATAGCTTAACCATAACCGTTTCTGAACCGCCAGCAGGCGTCAGCACCGCCAACTCAACCATCGGAGCAAGCAGTACCGACGTTTATACAAACGAATCCTTCACCGTTACCGTCACTGTCGAGAATACCGATGGTGTTGCCATGACAGGTCAAACCGTCACCGTCACGGGCACCATCAACGGTTCCGCCGTCATTACCGACGCGGTTGCGAGTGACAACAACGACGGCACCTACACAACAGAATCCCTCTCCTCCAGCTCTGCGGGAGACTTGATCATAACAGCCAAGGTTGGTGGGACAGATCTCGATAATAGCTTAACCATAACCGTTTCTGAACCGCCAGCAGGCGTCAGCACCGCCAACTCAACCATCGGAGCAAGCAGTACCGACGTTTATACAAACGAATCCTTCACCGTTACCGTCACTGTCGAGAATACCGATGGTGTTGCCATGACAGGTCAAACCGTCACCGTCACGGGCACCATCAACGGTTCCGCCGTCATTACCGACGCGGTTGCGAGTGACAACAACGACGGCACCTACACAACAGAATCCCTCTCCTCCAGCTCTGCGGGAGACTTGATCATAACAGCCAAGGTTGGTGGGACAGATCTCGATAATAGCTTAACCATAACCGTTTCTGAACCGCCAGCAGGCGTCAGCACCGCCAACTCAACCATCGGAGCAAGCAGTACCGACGTTGATACAAACGAATCCTTCACCGTTACCGTCACTGTCGAGAATACCGATGGTGTTGCCATGACAGGTCAAACCGTCACCGTCACGGGCACCATCAACGGTTCCGCCGTCATTACCGACGCGGTTGCGAGTGACAACAACGACGGCACCTACACAACAGAATCCCTCTCCTCCAGCTCTGCGGGAGACTTGATCATAACAGCCAAGGTTGGTGGGACAGATCTCGATAATAGCTTAACCATAACCGTTTCTGAACCGCCAGCAGGCGTCAGCACCGCCAACTCAACCATCGGAGCAAGCAGTACCGACGTTTATACAAACGAAACCTTCACCGTTACCGTCACTGTCGAGAATACCGATGGTGTTGCCATGACAGGTCAAACCGTCACCGTCACGGGCACCATCAACGGTTCCGCCGTCATTACCGACGCGGTTGCGAGTGACAACAACGACGGCACCTACACAACAGAATCCCTCTCCTCCAGCTCTGCGGGAGACTTGATCATAACAGCCAAGGTTGGTGGGACAGATCTCGATAATAGCTTAACCATAACCGTTTCTGAACCTACACCCCAACTCGACACCGATAACTCAACCGTCGAAGCAAGCAAAGTTGATGTCGAAACGGGCGAAACCTTCACCGTCAAAGTCACTCTCGTTGATATCACTACTGCGCCCATGACGGGTGAAACCGTCACCGTCACGGGCACCATCGAAGGTACCATCGTTATTTCCCCCGCTGTTGCGAGTGACAACAACGACGGAGTGTACATCACCCCAGAACTCTTCACCAACTCGGCGGGGCAACTGACCCTCAGCGCGAAGGTCGATGATCTCGGGCTTAACAATTTCGCGACGGTCACCGTCGCCGCGGGTCCCGTCGATGCCGCCAACTCGAGCTTGGAGTCGAGCGTCGGCAAGTTAGAGGCCGATGGCACAGCCACCGCCACCATCACGGTGCAAGGCAAAGATACCCATGGCAACAAGGTTGGGTCTGGCGGCGCGACGGTCGTCATGGAAACCACCCTGGGTACCTTGAGCGACGTGACCGACACGGGCAAGGGCACTTACACGGCGACCTTGACGGCGGGGACCGAGACGGGCACCGCAGAGGTCAGCGCGACCTTAGATGGTACTGCTGTTTCGAACATCCTTGAGATCGCGTTCGTCGAGCCCGTGCAAGGGGTCGATACGGGCGGTTCGCTCGCTTCGCAGGGGGCGTCGGTGAACGTTGGTGCGGCCTTTGGTGCCATCGTCAACGCGGGCGCCAACGGCGGCCTGTCGGGCGGCGGCGGCAGTGCCGCGCCAGGCGGCTCCTCGGGTGGCTCGTCGAGCGGCGGGTCTTCGTCTGGGTCGTCCAGTGGCTCCTCAGACGGCACCGAGGCGGGCAGCGACGATGGCATCGCCTACAATCGCGGCGACTATGGCCGACTCTACGTCTTCTCGGCGCGCGAAACCGACGAAAATGTTACCCTTGTGGACTGGTTCACCTGGGGGGTCTCGGATGCCTCGGTCGATGCCGAGTTGACGGGCGACGGCACCTACGGCTACGCCTTGGTCGGTAAAGAAATGTTCAAGTCCCGCCGGGCGGTCGTCGGCCTCCTCTACGGGGCGGAAACGTCCCGCTGGAACTACGAGGGCGAATCCGACGTTGATCGAGTGGGGGTCTCGCTCGGGTTCTATGCCGGCCGCAGGTTCGGCGATTTGACCCTCAACGGCTCGGTAATCGTGACGGAATCGAACAGTGAGTTCCTGTCAACATCGGGGGCCGAGGGCAAAGGGGACTCGAACCGGATTATGGTCACAAGCTCCCTGCGCGGTCAGCAGCGTCTCTTGGAAAATGGCGCTACCGTGACGCCCTTGTTCAACCTGCTGTTAGCTGAGGAGGAGATGGAAGCCTTCACCTACGACGACGGTACAGTCTCGGAAGCGGGAACCTCGTCTATTGGCCGAATCTCGGGCGGACTCGAGTATTTGACCGCGCCCAACGCCCGCGATACGCGCTATCTGGTTCGCGGCGAACTGGGCCAGGTGTTCGGCACCGATACCGTGACCTTGAGCGACGGGACCGAGTACACCCCGAACGAAGAGGTTTCAGGAAGTCTGACCTTCGGCTGGTTACCAGCCCCGAACGATGATACGCAAGCGCGCATCGAGCTTACGTTCGGTGAGATCGGGAACGACGACAATGAGGAGGTGCGCCTCGAAGGAACCTGGGACCGGAACTTCTAGGCGGCAGGGGCTTATCCGCCGCTGTTGGGTCTTGGATTTGGACGGACGATCCTGCGCGGCGCATGACGTGGGGGTGTCGGGAATTTAGAACAGTATCCTCTAGCGCGGAGCGATGTCTCTGGATCCGTCACGTGCTGTTTCCCCTCGCGCGGAATGTTGTGACAAAGGGCGGAACAGGCCGCCAAGGGTCGGTCCCGTCCGTTTTCGCGGCTGGCGTTCCATGATGGATGCTGCGACTGCGCGCAGCATGACATCGGTAAGCGTCCGTTGTGGGCGCTCTGGCGCTGACGCT
Source organism: Alphaproteobacteria bacterium (assembly GCA_965229645.1). Classification (GTDB taxonomy): domain Bacteria; phylum Pseudomonadota; class Alphaproteobacteria; order UBA7985; family UBA7985; genus CAXQZM01. Next base: position 366,977 of record OZ245893.1, on the reverse strand, counting down.
TTAGCTTGCTAAGTGCCCGCTCAACAGAGCGGACACTTGAAGGAGGTAAGTTATGTTGGATCGGGTCAAGCGTCGACGTTGGTCGGCTTCGGAGAAGCTAGAGATCTGCGATCAAGCCAGAGTTCCAGGTGTTTCAGTGGCGCAGGTTGCGCGTCGGTATGCGCTGAACGCGACTATGCTCCACGGTTGGCTCAAGGATTCGCGTTTTGGGGGAGGTCATGGGTCTGGGAAGGATGTGCCCCACGGGGGCGGTGGTGAGGTTTCGGGGTCAGCGTTTTACGAAGTGTCGGTGTCTTCAGACCCTACGCCTGTTCGGATGAACGTAGAAGTCCCCCAATCCCGTGTTTCAGGCCCTGCGGAGGCGCGCGTTTCTAAGGGCAGTCTGCATGCCTTGCGTGTTGACCTGTCTTTGAGCGATGGCCGTCGCGTCCTGATTGAGGGAGCAACGAACTTGGCGGCGATTTTGGCTTTGGTTGAGGGATTATCCGATTGATCCCCGTCACCTCCAACATACGGGTCTGGTTAGCGGCGGGCGTCACCGACATGCGCCGTGGTTTTGACACCCTAGCCGCTCAGACGGAAGCGGTTTTGAAGCTTGATCCCTATTGTGGTCACTTGTTCGTATTCCGAGGGCGGCGCGGAGACCTGCTCAAGATCATCTGGTGGGAGTCCCAGGGGGCTTGTCTTTTCACCAAGCGCCTGGAGAGGGGACGGTTCGTTTGGCCTGCCACCAAGGACGGTAAGATCAGCGTGACACCCGCCCAGCTTTCCATGCTTTTGGAAGGGATTGATTGGCGAATGCCCAAGAAGACTTGGTGACCTTTGAGCGGAGAATAGGACGCTCGAAGTTCCCTGATTTAGATCGCCTTTTTTAGGCATTTTTCCCCTGTTTTTGCATCTTTAGGATTCACTCCAAAAGCCTTTTCTGCTATAGGTTTTGGCGATGCTTGAGATCGCCAACATCACCTCAGAAGACCCCGCAGAACTGCGGGCAATCATCCGTCTTTTTGCCGACGAGGTCAAAACCCTTACCCTGAAGGTTCAACACCTCGAACATCAACTCCATGGCCACAAGCGCCATCGTTTTGGATCAACTGCAGAGAACTCAGATCAACTCAGCCTAAACTTTGCTGAAGATGAAGAGGTGGCCAAGGCGACAGCTGATCAAGCTGGGCCTGACACTTGTGATGTCAATCAACCCCACTGACAAGAAGCGCAAGCGGCGCCATAGCCGCAAGCCCTTGCCTGATCACCTCGACCGAAACGATCAGGTTCTCTGCCCTGGTGATACGTGCGCCGAGTGCGGCGGTCACCTCAAGACCTTAGGCGAGGATGTCACCGAAGAACTGGAGTATGTGCCAGGACGGTTTGTGGTCAACCGCTTCGTGCGGCCTCGCAAAGCTTGTTCAGGGTGTGAGGCCTTTGCCCAAGCCCCCCTGCCGTCGCGTCCAATTGAACGCGGTAGGCCTGGCCCTGGTCTCCTCGCCCATGTCTTGGTCAGCAAGTATGCCGACCATCTCCCCCTCTATCGCCAGGAGAAGATCTATGAACGTGAGGGCATCGATCTAAATCGCACCACCATGGCCGATTGGGTGGGGCGTTCCACCAAGCTCCTGGAACCGCTTTCCGATGCCATCGCTAAAATCGTTCGCGATGGTCAAGCCTTGTTCGCCGATGATACGACCGTCAAGATGCAGGCCCCTGGTCATAAGAAGACCAAGACCGCGCGGATTTGGACCTATGTCCGTGATGAACGGCCATGGCAACAACAAGAACCTGACGGCACAGCAGATGGCGCAGGTCGGTCCCCGCCTGGCCAATCGCCCCCATGCGTCTGGTATCAGTTCACCGTGGATCGCAAGGGCAAACATCCTGTCGCGCATCTCAAAGACTACAAAGGCTGGGTCCATGTCGATGGCTATTCAGGCTTCAATGGTCTGTTCGGTGAGCAAAAGGCCCATGAGGTAGCCTGCATGGCTCATGTTCGGCGCAAGTTCGTGGATGTCTTTGCCTCCCAAGGCAGCGCCATCGCCCAGGAGGCCATCGCACGTATTGCGCTGCTCTATGCTGTAGAGGACAAGGCGCGGGGGCTGGCCCCAGCCGACAGGGTTGCCCTGCGCCAGGCAGAGGCCAAGCCCGTCTTCGACGACCTTGAACGCTGGCTCCACGATCAGCTCCCCAAACTCTCTGGCAAATCAACACTTACTGGGGCCATCCGCTATGCCCTTGGCCGCATGAAGAAGGTGCGGCCCTATCTCGACAACGGCTTCTTGGAAATCGACAACAACACCGCGGAACGCGCCGTTAAACCCGTCGCTTTGGGGCGCAAGAACTGGACGTTCGCAGGATCAGAAGGTGGCGGCAAGGCTATGGCTATCGCCTATACCCTCATCGAAACCGCAAAGCTCAACCAAGTCGATCCCCAAGCTTGGCTCACTTGGGTCCTTGCCCGCATCGCGGATCATAAGATCAACCGCATCCATGAGCTCTTGCCATGGGAGTTCAAAGCACTGGGTAGCAACATCTGAAAAATCAAGGGCTCCCACAGCGGACGCTTACTGACATCGTGAGGGGATGTCGGGACTTTAGAACGTCGTCATCCAGCGCGGCGCGAAGCGACGTCGCAGGATCCATCACCTGCTGTGTCCTCTCGCGCGGAACGCCGTGACAAAGAGGGAAACAGGTCACCAGGGATGGGTACCGTCTGCTTTCGCGGCTGGCGTTCCGTGATGGATGCTGCGACTGCGCGCAGCATGACATTGTGAGGGGGTGTTGGGCTCCTAGAACAGAGCCCTCCAGCGCGACAAGAAGTGACGTTGTGTTGAGGCTGCGCGCCGATCATGTACTTTCCCCAGTTTGAGTGTGGGAAAAATACACGCCTTTGTGGTTTCGGGCTCAAGGAACTAGACTTAGCACGTTTTCCATGCTTGACAAGAGGGGATTTTGATCACGATTCGATCTTGTGCCCGCTTAGGAGGAGGTTATTGTGTTTAGTACCAAGGCTTTGAGCCGTGTCTGCAACCTGACTCTCATGGCTACGGGAGTCTTTGGCCTCGGTGGGGTGGCCTTTGGGCAAGTGCCGAACAACGGTACATGTGACCCAGTTTTGCCCACAAACGCCACGGTTAGTCTCAGCGAGGGTGGTGTGATGAAATACCAACTCGATGACGGTACTTTTGATTGGAGTGGGCTACTTACGATCACGTTTGCACAGCCCTCGGATATCATTCTAATTCCAACCAGCCACTTCGACACCAACGACCTCCATGATGATAACGTGGGCGGCAACGAACAGGTCGCCGCCTGGAATTTCTACACTTACTTCACGGAAGACGACAGGTTCTGGGTTGCTAACAGTTACACAACAGACGGGGAAGACTGGACCTATACGCCAGGTACTGGCATTGACATGAGCAGCGATCAAAACGGCGTTCAACGGTATTCCCTTGGATACGATGAAGACGGCAACAGTCTTCTCCAGGGTGGCGATACGGGTACCGTGACCCTTTCCAATGCGCTTTGGGGATCTTGGGGAACTGCGCAAACCCAGACCCTAACTTTTAATGGAAACGCTGGAGCCTTCCGAATTTGCTACTACGATCAGACTGCGCCCGTATTCACCGAAACCGAACCGACCTATTACGACGCCATATGGACCAGTGATGATCCCGCCGATACCTTTTATCAATTCCATCGTAATGAGAATGTAGAGGGCACCTTATTCCAGGTTCAAGCAACCGACGACTCTGGTGAGGCCGTCAGCTACACCATGGAACCCGTCAATAACTACACTGATTTTAACTTTGACGGGTCCTCTGGGGCCTTGAGTTTTAAGGCTCCGCCAGATTACGAGAATCCTGGTAACGCAAGTGTGCAAGCAGCCGACCAGTCTTATTTAGTAGAAATTACTGCCGCAGACGGCAATGGAAATTCCGTAACTCGCGCTCACGTCGTTTACGTTTTTGATACGATCGTACCGAGTGCACCGCAGCAGTTCGTCGTCTTAGAAAACAACGGCGCTTGGGACCTGACGTGGAAGGCCCCAGAATCCGATGGCGCTTCTGATTATGGTGTTTTAGCGGACAAGGGCTCTGCGATCACGGGGTATCAGGTCAGTACTGACGGCGGCGCGACCTTTGTTGACGTGGATTATACCGAGAACGGTGAAACCTATAGCACGACTTTGAGTAGCTTGGGCAATGGTACGGTACAAGACGTGCGACTTCGGGCAAAGAACGATGACTACGATGATCATGTGAGCGGGAACTATAACGATGACAACACCTATCAAGTGGAGGATTTTGCAACGCCTATAGACCCGCCTGGCGCGCCAACAGGTCTCACCGCCGTGCAAGGCGATACGACACTCGACTTGACGTGGACCGCGCCAGAATCCACAGGTGGTTCTGAGATCACAGGCTATCAAATCAGCAGGGATGGTGGCGCCAGTTTCGAATATGACATCGCCGTCCCGACAGCTAACAGTGACGGCACTTTGTCCCACACGCTGACCGATTTGCCAAACGGCATTACGGCTGACCTGCAAGTCAGAGCGGGCAATTTGGCTGGATATGGCGCTGCGACGGCAACCTACACCCTTACCCCTGCCGCAGCCAACCCAGATGGCGCCAGCAGTTACAATGGCGTATGCGAGCCGATTTTGACCAGTGATCCCAATGTCAGTCTTGTTGGTGGCAATACGCCTTTGTCGTCAGACGCAAACGGAAATTACGAGTTCGATGCCGAACTTGAGTTTCAATTCTCCTCAGAGTTGGACTTGGTACTAGCGCCGCACGAGTCCGAGATAAATTGGAATTTTACGAACCAAGGGTCTCGCTACGTTACGGGTGGGGGGAAATGGATCCATACCCTGGGGACGGCGGCGTCGATCACCTATTCCATGAGTGACGATGGAACAACCATCGACGGCGCGCAACTTGATAGCGACGTCGCCAACTCCGCTTGGGGACACTTTGACACTGCAGGAACAACAAGTGTTTCCCTAAGACCAGGAGCAACAGACGCTTTTCGGCTTTGCAGAATTCCCGAGATACCTGAGGCGCCGACGGATTTGACAGTGGTCGGGGGCGATAAGACGCTCACCGTCTCTTGGGTTGAGCCCCTTGACGACGGCGGACCAGATATTGGCGCCTATGGAATCAGCACGGATGGTGGGGCGACCTTCGTCAACGTTGCGGTCACCGACCTGGATACGGAAACAGACCAAGAAACAGAGCTTAGACGCTACACCTACGCCCTTAATTCGGGTTTAGAGAATGGGACCGATTATGAAGTGCGAGTGCGTGCGGAAAATTCTGTCAACCCTGGAACAGACGTCGCGTCTGGCGCTGGAATGCCTGTTGGACCCCCGCTTGAACCGACAATTGACACCGTCGAAGCTAGCGACGGCACCTTAAGAATCATCTTTACGCCAGGATCCCTTGAGGGCGGCACCTTCCTAAAGTATGAGGCCGCGATTGATGATGAGGGCTTCAGCCAAATCGCCGCTGAGACCGAAACCGAGGGCGCAACAAGCTTGGAAATTACGGGTTTGAGCAACGGAACGCCTTATACCGTGTATTTGCGAACGGTGAGCGACATCAGTGAAGGAGCCCCAGCCAGCAGCGGGCCGCATACGCCCGCCGCCGCGCCCGGCAAACCGACGATTGAGTCGATCGAAACTTCAGATACTGAATTTGTGGTAACTTTTGAGCCTGGCACCTTCGGGGCCGACGCGGGTTTCTATTCCTACCAGATCGCCACCAGCGCGGATTTTAACGATGCTTACTTTGGCGAGGAATTCAGCGAAGATCAGACAAGCTTTACGCTGACTGGATTGCATGGGGGCACCACCTATACGGTGTACTTACGTATGCAGAACACTTCGGGCGTCTTTAGTGAGGCTGATAGCATGAGGGCGAGCACGACAACGTCCCCCCCAGACACGCCCACCATAGACGATGTGACCTCGGGCAACGGCGCGCTCACCGTGAGCTTCACCCCTGGCGATCTGAATGGCGGGACGTTTGTGCGGTACGAAGCCTCCGTCGATGGAAGCTTTGCCACGGGTGTGGTCACCTCAACCGTGGAAAGCGACAGAGAAATCACGATCTCGGGTCTAGAAGGCGGCATCGACTACTATGTTTATCTGCGCACTGTATCGAATTTGGCGACGAGTCCCGCCGATGAAAGCGACGCGACAGCCGCGCCCAATGCAACCGCAGCAGCCGACCCCACCATCACGAGCGTTGCTGGCGGTGACGGAAGTTTGACGATCACGTTTGAGGCGGGCAGTCTCAATGGTGGAGACTTTGAGAGGTATGAGGCCGATGTGAGTGGGCACTTTGATCCAAGTTCAAACAATTACGTATCAACATCCAACGAAACCGCCACGAGTTTGACGATTGGAAACCTAGATACTTACACAGAGTACCGCGTTTATCTACGTACGGTGAACACGTTGGTCGACGGTTCGGAAGCGACGAGTGGCGCGGTAGAAAGCGCGGCCGAATACACCGCACCATCGGTGCCAGAAGCGCCAGCCATCACTGGCATTACTGCGGGCCATGGTTCCCTGACCGTGGCCTTTACGCCAGGGACGCTGAACAGCGCAGAGGAAGATTTCCTCAAGTTCCAAGCCGCCTTGGACGAAGATTTTGAAGTGGGGGTTGTCGAAACCGACCAATTCACCACCGCCAGCACCAGCCTGATGCTGACGGGTCTGTTCAGCGATACCACCTATACGGTCTATGTGCGCACCGTGAACGCGTATGGAAACAGCACTTTGGCCTCTTTAGTCAGTTCCCCCACTGCGGGGGCGCCAGACGCCCCGACGATCGACAGCATCGCAGCAGATGGCGATGGGGCCCTGACCCTTCATTTTACCCCTGGCGACTTCAATGGGGGAACATTTGTCCGATACGAGGCCTCAAGGGACGCAAACTTCTCGACGATTGCCGCAGAGAGTACCGACGAGGATGCCCGAAGCCTGACGGTGTCGGGCCTGAACGGCTACACCGAGTACACGCTCTATCTGCGCACGGTGACCAGGGACGGCGAGACCGTCTATGAGAGTAGCAACAGCAACAGCATGACAGCGGTGACCAGCGTTTCCGCGAGCGCCGCGACCTCGACGCTGATCGCAAGCGCGAGCTCACTGTTTGCCGACGGCAAATCGACGCTGACTCTGACCCTGGAAAGTCGCGACGTCAACGGCGATCGCGTTACGACGGGCGGCAACGACGTGGTCTTTGCGACCAGTCTGGGCAACATCAGCGCGGCGGCCGACGCTGGAGACGGGACCTACAGCGCCACCCTCACCTCCGCGAAGGAGGTCGCAACCGCGGTTGTGACCGCGACCCTAAACGGGGCCAGCGTTACAAATCGCCTCGAAATTGACTTCACCTCAGACCCCTATGCCGTCGATACGGGCGGCGCGCTGGCCTCGCAGGGGGCCTCGCTCAATGTCGGGGGTGCCTTTAGCGCCATCGTCAACGCTGGCACGGGCGGCGGCCTGTCGAGCGGCAGCGCCGGTGGCGGCGCAGCGCCCGCCAGCGGCGGCACGAGCGGTGCCTCGGGCAGCGCGGGTGGCGGCACGAGCAGCACAGCGGACGCGGGTGTCGGCGGCAGCGGCGGCGAGGAAGTGGCGACAAGGGACCCAGGCGACTATGGCCGGCTGCAAGTCCTGTCCTCACGCGAAACGACCGAAGGCTTCTCGCTAGTGGACTGGTTCACTTGGGGGATTTCTGACGCCTCGGTCGATGCCGAACTCAAGGGCGACGGCACCTACGGATACGCCATGATCGGGAGCGAACTTGTCAAAACCGACCGCTCGGTCTTGGGTCTGCTCTACGGCGCGGAAAGTTCGCGCTGGAACTACCAACAGGAAACCGACGTGGACCGGTCGGGCGTTTCCATCGGGGTCTATGGCGGTCGCCGCTTTGGCGAGATCGAACTGAGCGGGTCCTTCATCCTTACCGCGTCGGCGAACGACTTTACCGCAACGTCGGGGGCAACCGCCGACGCCGATTCGACCCGCTTCATGCTCACGGCATCGGTGCGGGGCGAGGCCGAGACCTACGACAATGGCGCGACCCTGACACCCTTGTTCAACTTGTTGTTCGCGCAAGAAGACACCGATGCCTTCACCTACAGCGACGGCACAACCTCCGAGGCGGGAACAGCCTCCGTCGGCAAAATGTCGGGCGGGCTTGAGTACATGACCAAAGCGCATCCGACGCGCGGCCGCTACCTCGTGCGCGGCGAGTTGGGTCGGGTGTTCGGCGCCGAAACCGTCACCCTAAGCGACGGGTCGGAGTATACGCCCAACGAAGACCTGGCAGGCAGCGTCACCTTCGGCTGGCTCCCCACCCCCACCGACGACACCCAGGCGCGCATCGAACTTACCATTGGTGAGCTCGGTAACGGCGAAAACGAGGAAATCCGCTTGGATGGGACTTGGGACCGGAGCTATTAGACTGGATCGGGGATGGCATTGGTTGTGATCCTAATACCAGCGGCGATTGAGAACGACTCTTATGTTCGGCTGGTTTAGGGGCCGCGACTGGGACCCCCGCAGCGGGATCCAAGCCCGAAGGGCGCAGGGAACGCCCGCGCGCAAAAAACGAGCGGCCCCGAGAATAGCGGACACGCGCCTCTGGGTGTAGGCGGAGGCCCCGTCCTGCGGTCGGGCTGAGCGAGCATAGCGAGCGAGGTGAGACCGCAACCCAAAAAAGCCGAAACGCGAAGCGCTTTTGCCGTTAGGCACAAAACGACAAAAAAAGTGTCAATTTTTTTTCCGTTGGTATAAGCTAATGCCTCAGGGTTGGTCCTGGGGTTCGTTTATTTCCAAGGGTCTTTGGTATGACTTAGGAGCAAATTTGGAGTAAAGAAATCATGAACAAAAATTTAAAAGAAGCGCTAGATCGAATTCAAAAGATCTATCCAGGACGCGTCCTTTTTTTGGGGGGATTCTTACTGATAATAGGTGCTGGTGCAAGTATCTTCGTCGAGTCAACTAGTGCTTTTGCCGCATGCCTTGTCGTCACCGCATTCGGCGGGATTTTATTACTAAAAGGCGCAGACGGCCTTCTGGGTATAACCTCGGCGAAACACTCTCTGGGGTTTCCTCAGGGAAGTGTGCGTGCTCTCATGGCGCTTCTGATCATTGGTATCGTGGTTATCTTTACTCTTCGGTTCAACGATGCTTTTAGAACTCTTGCCTATATCGAGTATAATGTTGATTCAGAGGACCGAGCAAAGGCTTTAGAACATAGTTCGGAGGCGATTTATATTGGTCTTATTCCTGATGAAGAGGCAAATTCAGGCCAAGCAAAGGCACGCCACGTGGTTTTACTGCCAAACACTCAAGCCGAAGCCCACAGTGACTTTATCACGCAGGTGACGACGGTCCTCCTAACTGTCTTCGCAACGCTTGGGGCCTTTTACTTCGGTACAAAAGCGAGCGGCAGAGCCAGCACCGTGGATGAAAAGAAAATACGCGAAGACCTGCTCTCCGCTGGTCAAGACGTGGACCGCTTAGAAGTTGAGATTGGTGGACTGGAAGATGATATTAGCAAACTAAAAGGTCAGATTGGTAAACTGGACGATAAATTAAAAACTATGGAAAATAATAGCCCAGAGAAAACCCAAACGGAAGAAAATCTCAATAGTAGGAGGAGTGAGGTTAAAGCAAAAGAGATCGAACTTAGGGAAAAAAGGAGTGCCCTTGAGAAAGCTATGCAAAATTATGACTTACAAATTGCCCTAGTCAAATTGGTATAGGACGATCCCCAGAGCGGCCTGGAAACGGGCTAGAGCACTTTTCGGGGTCATGGACACCCCGTCAGACTTCACCCGCCACCCGTCCAAGGAAGGGGAATGTTTTTGGTGGGTCTCATATGTCCAAGATCCAGTCATGGGGCACATGGGTTGGGAGGGTTTGTTTTAGGAAACTCAAGCGGCTGGCGGCTAAGGTGCTGACGGGGGTGTAGCCCGCCGCCTCGATCAATTGTAGGCTGGCGGTCATGGAGCCGCCTGTGGCGAGGACATCGTCGACGATCAGGACCCGCCCCTCGCCGCGTTTGCATTCCAGGACCGCTTTGCCGTATTCCAAATCGTAGGCTTGCTGCACCGTCGGCGGCGGCAATTTGCCCGCTTTGCGGAGCATGAGGAAGCCCTTGGCGTGCTTATAGGCCAGCGCGGCGGCAAAGGGAAAGCCCCGCGCCTCAAGCCCCGCAACGTGGTCGATCGCGCCCCAGTCCGCGACCCGCGCCGACATGGTGTCGATGAAATCGCCAAAGGCCTGCAGGAGCAGCGGCGAGATGTCCTTAAAGGCGATCCCTTCCTTGGGGAAATCCTGGATGGTCTCCAGCAAGGCATCAAAGCGCGCCGTATCGGCGGGCGGCGGGCGGCGGCTCATGCCACCGCGCCCGCAAACACCCTGTCGAGCAAGTCTTGGTAGAATCCCGCATCGGCCTGGGTGAAGGCCGCGGGTTGTTCAGAGTCCAAATCAAAAACCGCGATCAGGGCCTTGGTCTTATCGAAAACGGGCACAACCAGCTCCGACTTTGTGGTGGGGGAACAGGCGATATGGCCGTCGAAGGCATGAACGTCGGGCACCAACTGCGCGGTTTGGGTGCGCGCAGCGGCCCCGCACACTCCCTGGGAAAAGGCGATGGTCAGGCACCCCAGGCCGCCCTGATAAGGGCCGACCTTTAGAAGGTCGGGCGCAGCCACGCGGTAAAAGCCCGTCCAGGAACAGCGCGGGTCGGCGTGGTGGACGAGGCAGGCCACCGTCGCCATGCGCGCGACCCTATCCCCCTCCCCCGCTGTCACCGCAGCCACGTTGCTGGCAAGGGCCGCCTGGTCTTGGGGAGTCATTCTGGGTCGCCGCTGGTATTAGCCGTTACGATCGGGGATGTTGGCGGCGGCCTTGCTCGCGGGCCGGTCGGCGCAACGCGCGAGCCAGGCGGCGGTGTGCGGACGCGCACCCATGCCCAGCACCTCGGTCGCTTCGTAGAACCGCTGCAAGGTCCCGACCCAGGGCCAGAGCGCCAAGTCGGCAATCGAATAGGCCTCGCCCACCATGTAGGTCTTGTCGGCCAGATGGGATTCCAAGACGTTTAGCAGGCGAATTGATTCGTCCCGATACCGTTCCAAGGGGCGCTTGTCTTCGATTTCGGCGCCCGCAAACTTATAGAAGAAACCAAACTGCCCGAACATGGGGCCAGCGCCGCCCATTTGCCACATGAGCCACTGCAGGGTTTGCAACCGCTGCACGGGATCGGCGGCGAGCAGCTTGCCCGACTTTTCGGCCAGATAGATCAAAATGGCGCCGCTTTCGAACAGCTCCACCTGCGTCCCATCGGGGCCGTGGGGGTCGATCAGGGCTGGGATTTTGTTGTTGGGATTGAGGGCCAGAAACTCTGGGGTGAGCTGGTCATTCTTCATGATGGAGACCAGGTGCGCCTCGTAGGGCAGGCCCGTCTCCTCCAGCATGGCTGAAGCCTTGATGCCGTTAGGGGTGGGAAAGGAATAGAGCTGGATGCGGTCGGGATTGGCGGCAGGCCAGCGCGATGTGATAGGATGCGTAATCAAGGGGAAACTCCTTTAGTTGCGTTTAAGCGCCACGCGGGCTGCGCTCCCACTTGGTCGCTAGTCCTTGAATCGAGCGAATTTTCAATTCTCTCGATTCTGCGTCCAACAAACCCACGACGCGGCAAACCACTTGGGGTTAGACCGTCGCCGCATGGGCTTTGAGCGCCGCGTACGGGGGCAGGAACTTGTGGTACATGGCTTGCATGTCGGCACTCAAGGCGCTGATTTCAACATGCGCGCGCGGCTGGGGTTTGAGACCGTCCGAATTCTTGAGGCTGCCGTGCCAGGCCTCGGCGTCGCCATCGTACCAAACCACCTCATCGCGGGCACCAGGTTCCCAGCTCAGCGCCTCGGCCATAAAGGGCCGACCGATGGCCGCGCAGTAGGCTGCGACCATGGCGTGCGGACGTTCCAACAAGTCGTCGGAGTCCATGACAAAGGGCACCTGGCCCGTCAGGTCGCAGACGCGGTGGAACAGGGATTCCAACTCAAAAAAACCGATTTCCTGCGCGGTAAAGCCGTCGGTGGCCGCCGATTTCTCATACGACCGCGCGAGCGAGGACAGGACTTTGGCGGGGTCGCGGATCAAAAAGGTATGGGTGAATTGACCGAGCCACGCGGCGTCCATCAGGTGTTCGGCGTACTGGGGAAAATCCTTCACGAACACAGGGCGGGTCGCCGCCGCCGCGCGCAGCGACCGTTCCACCTGCGCGTAGGTCAAGTCGGGTTTCGGCGGCACCGCGGGCCGATTGGGCGCTAGCGCCTCGGGGCCGTAGTACCAAGCTTGACCAAAGGGCTCATGAAAGCACGCCATGTCCCCGCGCATGCGCATCATCCACTCAAAGGCGGTGGAGGTCGAGCGCGGGGTCGCCCAGAGAAAAATCACGGGATGCATGGCAGCCCTAGCGACCCCGTGGTGAGGTTTGGTCTAGCGCGAATAGTACTCGATCACCAAATTCGGTTCCATCTGCACCGGGTACGGCACGTCGTCCAGGGTTGGGATCCGGGTCATGGCCGCGGTCAGGCGTTTGGGGTCCATGTCGATATACTCGGGCACATCGCGCTCGGGCAAGGTCAGCGATTCGATCACCATAGGGATCTCGCGCGCCTTCTGGCGGATTTCGACCACGTCGCCCAGCTTGATTTGGTACGAGGGGATGGTCACCTTGCGGCCATTGACCGTGACATGGCCATGGCTGACAAACTGGCGCGCGGCAAAGACGGTGGGGACGAACTTGGCGCGGTAGACTACAGCGTCCAGGCGACGTTCCAACAACCCGATCAGATTCTGCGACGTATCCCCGCGCTGGCGCGAGGCTTCGTCGTAGTAACGGCGAAACTGCTTTTCCGAGATGTTGCCGTAGTAGCCCTTGAGCTTTTGCTTGGCCATCAACTGAATGCCGAAGTCGGTCGGCTTCTTCTTGCGCGCCTGCCCGTGCTGGCCAGGCCCGTAGGCGCGGGTGTTAAAGGGTGATTTGGGGCGGCCCCAAAGATTGACGCCCAAACGGCGGTCGATTTTATACTTGGCGCCAAGACGCTTTGACATGACGGACTCCTAGGGTTGGAAGTTTCTCGATTTTCGGATCCATTAAAAACCCCTTTTGAGGTGCAACCCCGCAGGCGTTTTGGGATGAGGCCACCTGACGCTCATCCACGTTTCAGGACTGGCGAGGGCTTAGGGAACTCGGGGGGGCTGTTCAAGGGGATTCTTGCGGGCACAAAACTAGTACCAGCGGCGATCCAGAATGACTCTTTTGTTCGCTGGTATAAGGGCCGCGACTGCGGCCCCCGTAGCGGCCCCGAGAATAGCGCGAAAGCGCCTCGGGGGTAAAGCGAAGGCCCCGTCGGAGGCGAAACGCGAAGCGTTTCTGCCGTGAGACATAAAACGGCTAAAAAAGTGTCAACTTTTTTAGCCGTTGGTATAAGAGACTGCTTGATTCTGGTGGGGCCACACCTTGGCGATAGTTTGTCCGATCAGGGTTGCGATCAAGATGCCCCCGCCGATCAGGGTGAGCCGCCCAGGGGCCTCGTGCAGGAGCCAGTAGACCCAAAGCGGGCTGAGCGCGGTTTCGAGCAACAGGAGCAGGCTGGTCTGCGCGGCGCTAATGTAGCGCGGGCCAATCGAGATCAGCACAAAGGACCCGCCGCCAACGACAAAAATCAGGACCAAAAATACGAGTGCCACGTCCCGCGCGGGCCATGGGACCGTGCCCGTGACGCCGAACCCGACCGCACCGGTGATCAGGCCCGCCAGCAGATAAATGGCCCAAATACTCTGGGTTGGGCGCGCATAGCGGCTGAGCGTAAAGGCAAGGCCCATGCCGACGGGGATCAGGGTCGCGCCCACAAACCCGATCACAGTCCCGCGCTGTTGCCCCAAGACCTCAAAGGCCCCAAGCCCGACGCCCAAGGTGCCGATCAAAATCGCGATCAGGGTCGGGCGATCGATGGGTTCGGCGAACAAGGTCCATGAAAACAGCGCGGCGAACAAGGGCGTGGCAGCGACCGCAACCACAGTGAAGGCGGGATCGCCCTCGGATGCGCCCAGCATAAACCCCTGGGTAGAGACCGAGAACAGCACCGCGATCAAAGGGGCAAAGCCGATGAAGGCCCCACGGATCTGCGCCCCCGTCCGCCGCCCGTAGGCGATCAGCAAGGCCAGCACCATGACGAACGCCATGGCTGGACCACGCCAAACCGCAAGGTCCCAGGCATCAAGACCCACGAGCCGAATCAGGGCGGCGTCGGGCGCCAAAATGAAGACCCCCAGGCCTGTAACGAGGCTACCAAAAGCAAAAGGAGACAAGCGCATGGGCTCGCCCTATCCTATCTACTGGTCGTGTGCCTATGGTGGATTTAAGTTAACTGGAACAATTGCTAAAAACGGATGGGGCCGACCCTTATACCAGCGGCGACTTAAAATGACTCTAATGATCGCTGGTATAAGGGCCGCGACTGCGGCCCCCGTAGCGGCCCCGAGAATAGCGCGAAAGCGCCTCGGGGTATAAGCGAAGGCCCCGTCGGAGGCGAAACGCGAAGCGTTTCTGCCGTGAGACATAAAACGGCTAAAAAAGTGTCAACTTTTTTCGCCGTTGGTATTATTGGACTGTTCGGCTATTTGTGTCCGCTTTCCGCTCAAGGGGAAACAGCAGGTGATGGATCCTGCGACTTCGCTTCGCTCCGCGCTGGATGACGGTGGTAGGGGGTCCCCACATCCTCTCACGATGTCACCATGCTGCGCGCAGTCGCAGCATCCTTCACTGAACGCCAGCCAACAGAACAGTCGGCCCAATCCCCCTCCACCCCATGCCAAACACGTTCACAACATCCGCCCCATAACACCAACCGAAAAACGCAATCGCACAAAACATCAAACAGGAAAGCAGCCGCAACACCGACCCAACAAAAAACAAGTCCCCAAAGCAAATAGGCCCGGCAGGATTCGAACCTGCGACAACTCGGTTATGAGCCGAGGGTTCTAACCACTGAACTACAGGCCCGTCGCTGTTGCAACGCCATCCGTATAGCGCGCCACAAAACCCCATGCAACGCCCTTTGCCCGTCCCCCAAAGCCTGAAACAAAAAACCCCAGGCCAGCAGCCTGGGGCGAATTTGGTGCCAATCCCACAGGGCATTGGACTTGCGCGCGCCCCTCGACGTCATGCTGCGCGAAGTCACAGCATCCACCCCAGAACACCAACCAAAAGAACAAACCGCCCCGTCCCCCCGCTCGATGTCATGCTGCGCGCAGTCGCAGCATCCATCACTGAACGCCAACCACAAGAACAGACGGCCCCATCCCCCTCCACGCCATGCCACAAGCGGCCAAAGCATCCACCCCAGAACACCAGCCAAATGAACAAACCGCCCCCGTCCCCCGCCTCGACGTCATGCTGCGCGAAGTCACAGCATCCACCCCAGAACACCAACCAAAAGAACAAACCGCCCCGTCCCCCCCTCCAACGTCACGCCACAAGCAGCCAAAGCATCCACCCCAGAACACCAACCACAAGAACAAACCGCCCCCGTCCCCCTCCGACGTCATGCTGCGCGCAGTCGCAGCAGAACACCAACCACAAGAACAGACGGCCCAATCCCCCGCCACGTCATGCCACAAGCGGCCAAAGCATCCACCCCAGAACACCAACCGCAAACGAAAACGCCCCAAACAACTTCAGGAAAGCAGCCGCAACACCGACCCAACAAAAAACCCCAGGCCAGCAGCCTGGGGCGAATTTGGTGCCACAACCACGGAAGTGGCGGGCTTGTTAACGGTTAATTTGGAGCGGTTTGAGCGCCCCAGTTCTCTGAAATTGTTTGGTTAACCTTCTCTCCCCGTAGATTCACGCGCCTTCCCGTGTCAAGAAAATTCTATGACCTATCGACTTTCCCTTGATCTCGGCACCAACTCCATCGGCTGGGCGCAGCTCTCCTTGAATGACGCCTTACGTCCAGAAAACCTGTTAGACGGCGGCGTCCATATCTTCGACCAGGGCCGCAATCCCACGTCCCTGGCATCCAACGCCGCCGACCGTCGCCAAGCTCGGGGCCTTCGGCGCAATCGCGATCGCAAACTGCGCCGCAAGCACGATTTGCTCGCCGCCCTGCGCGCGCATGGGCTCTTTCCCGCAGAAGCGGGCCATCTGGCCCTCCTAGATCCCTACGAACTGCGCACACAAGCCCTTACACGACGTTTGAGTGCCCATGAGTTTGGCCGTGCCCTCTTTCACTTGCACCAGCGACGTGGCTTTCGGTCCAACCGCAAGTCCGACGGCGGGGAGGATGGCAAGATCGCCCAGGCCGTCGCGATCTTGCAGACAAAACTGGCCGAACAAGGCCACGAAACATACGGGGCCTTTCTGGCGGCGCGCCGAACCGCAGACTTGCCGACGCGCCTGCGCCTGCAAGGGGACGGTGCCAAGGCATCCTACGAATTTTACCCAAACCGGGCGCTGATCAAGGCAGAATTTGATCGCATGTTTGAACGCCAACGGCGGTTCGGCCTCATTGAGGCCAATGAGCAAGCGCAGAACGCCATTGAGCCTGTGTTCTTTCGACAACGCAAATTGAAAAGCCCTCCTGCTGGGCGCTGTTCGCTTATCCCAGCGGAGGAACGCGCGTCCAAGTCGCTGCCAACGGCGCAGCTTTTCCGAATTTGGTCCGAGGTTCTCAATCTGCGAGTTTTAGACGCGCGTCAGGTCAGTCGAAACTTGACCGCAGAGGAGCAAGACAAGGTGGTGGCGGCCTTGCGCGCCAAAACCGACATGAAGTTTCAGGACTTGGCGGAAAAGACGCTCAAGCTGCCAGCAGGCACAACCTTCAACCTGCAATCACCGCGCCGCCCCAAGGTGTTGGGAGACCAAACCGCGGCCAAATTCCGATCCGCGTTCAAGAAGCACAAGGGGCCAAAGTGGGACGACCTGCCGCTTGCGCGACAAGACGAAGTTGTCGAAACACTCCTAAGCGACAAAAATGACGAGGACATTCAAGCCTGGCTCAAAGTCGAGTTTGGGTTCGATGATCCAGGCGCAGCGGCCATCGCCGCCCTCAACCCCAGCCCCGACCGACTCCACTTGTCAAAGGCGGCGATGGGGCGACTCCTTGAGGTCATGCAAAGCGACCGCCTTCCTTACGATGAAGCGACGCAAGCCGCAGGCCTGGGGCACCATAGCGACAAGCGCACGGGAGAGGTCTATGATACCTTGCCCTACTATGGCGAGGTCTTAGCAGAAAGTGTCATCCCCGGCATCAACCCCGAACGGGCACGCAACGACGTCGAGCGGTTTGGACGCTTTCCCAACCCAACGGTCCACATCGTGCTTGGTCGCATTCGCGCCCTGGTCAACGCGCTCATCGCCCGCGATGGCAAGCCCGCGCAAATCATTATCGAAAGCGGGCGCGAACTCCCCCTATCGGCCATAAAACGCAGAGAGTTGGAGAGCGAACAGCGCAAAAACACTGCGGCCAACGACAAGCGCGCCGCGATCATCGAATCGCATGGAATGCGCGTAACCGCTGACCGCCTGTTGCGTCTCGCCCTTCACGAGGAGTTGGCCCCAGACTATCGCTGCCCCTTCTCTGGCGACAAAATCAGTCAGGCTGATATCTTTAGCGACCAAATTGAGGTGGAACACATTCTACCTTATGCGCGGACTCTTGATGACAGCCGCGCCAATAAGACCCTCGCCACGCGAGAGGCCAACCGCCGCAAAGCGGGGCGCAGCCCGCATGAAGCCTTTCACGATGACCCCTGGTTTGAGGGCATGATGGAACGCGTCCAGGCCTTGCCCAAGAACAAGCGTTGGCGGTTTGGCGCAGAAGCCATGAGACGATTCGCCCAAGACGATCAATGGCTGGCCCGTCAGCTGACCGATACGCAGTATATCGCGCGCTTGGCCGTCCAGTACCTTACGCCCGTCTGCGCGACCTTCGCAGGGAACAACATGCCCTGCTGGGCGACGCCAGGGCGCTTAACCGCAGCGGTACGTCATACCCTCGGTCTGGACGAGGTTCTCGGCGTCAAAGGCAAGAAGAACCGCAACGATCATCGCCATCATTTTGTCGACGCATGCGTAATTGGCCTCATGGACCGCGGATTTTTGCAGGAAGTTGCCAAGGTTGCAAAACGCTCCGATGATGAGGCAGAACAAAATCGAAAGATTCATCATCTCGTTGCAGAGGCGCTAGGTCCGTTGAAGGAACCCTTGCGCGCGGCGGTGGCGGCGCGTGCTAAAGACATGGTCATCGCGCATCGTCCAGACCACTCAAAGGGCGGAGGGTTGCTGAAAGAAACCGCCTATGGGTTCGTCAACAAGGCCTGTCCCGCCCTCACCTACGACCCCAAAAACCGGGGTGACTTCAACGTCGGTTTGCGCGTTGCCTTCCCAGGCGATAAATTCAAGAAAGCCGAAGACTTGGCGCAAATTTTGAGTGCAAATACGCACGCGCGTCTCCACTCTTTGATCATGCCGCGGCTCGAACTGGGCGAGAGCTTCGCCGACGCCGCCAAAGCGGTCGCTGAGCAGCTTAAAATCCGAAAAATTCGCATCGGCCTGCGCGAAACCGTCGAACCCATATCCGTTCAGGGCAAGATCACAAAGGGCTACGCCAGCGGCGGCAACTGGTGCTACGACTTTTACGATTGCCCGCACAATGGTTTCGGCGCTGAGTTGATCAACTTGCGGCAAGCAAATTCTCGAGACTTCACACCCGAATGGAAACGGCGATACCCCGAGGCCAAGCGCCTGTTTCGTCTGTTTGGGGGGGACATGATCGAAATCGATGACCCAAGAGCAGGAAAGGAAGGACGCGCCATCTTTCGCATTCAGAAGATGACAGCGGGGAAAATCACTCTTTGTGACCCAAAGGAAGCCAACGCCGATCAACGGAACAGAACCGAAGGGGGCTTATTTTTTGCAAAATCGCCCAAGCCTTTAGTGTCTCTGGGGCTTCGCAAGCTCTATGTCTCCGTCTTGGGCGAGGTAAAGCGATCCTAGCTGATGACCCTCCCGCGCCAAGTCCTGGACTTTAGTCAAGCCAGCGGCTTTGCTAGGCGCGAACGCGGTTTTTTGGTGTTCGAGCCCGCCGAAGGCGAGACCCGCAAAGTCCCCCTCGATTCGATCTTGGCGCTCATTTTAACCTCGCGCCAAGTCACCCTATCCGCTGCCCTCCTTGCCGCCTTGGCCGAGCAAGGCTCGGCGGTCGTGATTTGCGGTCCCAATATGCTCCCCATCGGTCTCATGACACCTCTGGTCGGAAATATCGACCTGACCCAACGCGCGGCGGCGCAGGTGGCCATGGGCGTTCCACTGCAAAAGCGCCTCTGGAAAGATCTCGTGAGGGCAAAGATCAGGGCACAAGCTGCGGTCCTGGCCCTCGCCGCCCCTGATCGCGTTGCAAGGTTGGAGCATCTGGCAAAAACCCTAAAGTCGGGCGACCCCGAAAACCACGAGGCCCAAGCGGCTCAAGTCTATTGGCCCGCCCTTATGGGCAAGGCCTTTCGCCGCCGTCCTGAGGCGGGCGATGCCAACGTCCACCTGAATTACGGCTACGCCATTGTTCGCGCCTGCATGGCTCGCGCCGTGGTCGCTGCGGGCCTGCTGCCCGCCCTGGGCCTGTTTCATAAAAACGCCCGAAACCCCATGGTCTTGGTCGACGATCTAATGGAACCCTTCCGCCCAGTTGTCGACTGGGCGGTCTATAGTTTAGGCGGGGACCCTGGCCCGCTTGACGCACCCGCAAAGGCCAAGCTCGTGGCCCTCACCAATGCCCAAGTCGCGCACGAGCGCGGCGGCGTCTCCTTAGCGCAAGGGTGTCATGACCTGGCAACCTCGCTCGCGCTGGTGTTGCTGAACCAGCGCAAGTCACTCGACCTCCCAACCTACAGCGCCCTCACCTTTGCACCCCCAACCAGCGCATGACGATTCGATACGGAGACTTTCGGCACATGTGGGTTCTCGCCATGTTTGACCTCCCAACCCAAACCAAGAAGCAACGCCGCAGGGCAACCCTATTTCGCAATCATTTGCTTGATGGAGGCTTTTCCATGCTGCAGTATTCGGTCTATCAAAAATTTGTCACCACCCAGGAAGCGGCACAGCGGGAGTCCGCCTACATCGAGCGCGGCCTCCCCCAAACGGGAAAGGTCAGAGTTCTATTTTTCACCTCGAAGCAATGGAGGACCAGCAAGGTCTATGACGGAAAACTGCCGCAACCAACCGAAAAAACACCCGAACAGCTCGTTCTATTCTGAGTTTCGGCATGAATTTTGGTCACCAGGACCCGAATTTTCCCTTTCATATCAGAGACTTATCGAGATCCTGGTGTAACCAAACAATTTCAGAGAAGCAACCGCAACACCCTTACGCGCTAGGTTGTCGGTCTCTTCGGTGTAACCAAACAATTTCAGAGAAGCAACCGCAACGACTACATGGAGGTCGCGCACGCGGCCCAAGGTGTAACCAAACAATTTCAGAGAAGCAACCGCAACGATCTCTCTGGCATCACCAAAGCCAACAAAGGTGTAACCAAACAATTTCAGAGAAGCAACCGCAACTGGAGCCATAACATACAGCGACGCCGCGCAGGTGTAACCAAACAATTTCAGAGAAGCAACCGCAACTCGATCTCTATCTGGCCCCGTCGCCCCGCCGGTGTAACCAAACAATTTCAGAGAAGCAACCGCAACTAACCATAGCTCTAGGGCTTGGTGGTCTACGGTGTAACCAAACAATTTCAGAGAAGCAACCGCAACATGCTCTACCGCCAAGAGTACTATGACAGGGGTGTAACCAAACAATTTCAGAGAAGCAACCGCAACGAACATTGGCGTGAAATTTAATGCAGAACGGGTGTAACCAAACAATTTCAGAGAAGCAACCGCAACCAAAATCATCCCAAAAAGGACCCGATGCGAGGTGTAACCAAACAATTTCAGAGAAGCAACCGCAACTGGAATCCGCAGCGGCAAGCCAAGCAATGCAGTGTAACCAAACAATTTCAGAGAAGCAACCGCAACGACAAGCGAGTCACTTTGCTCGAGTACACAGGTGTAACCAAACAATTTCAGAGAAGCAACCGCAACGCCGCTAACGTTCAAACAAAACGGGCGTAGGGTGTAACCAAACAATTTC
The DNA here is from genome assembly GCA_965229645.1 of Alphaproteobacteria bacterium. Taxonomy (GTDB): domain Bacteria; phylum Pseudomonadota; class Alphaproteobacteria; order UBA7985; family UBA7985; genus CAXQZM01. The sequence continues at coordinate 345,747 of OZ245893.1, read as the reverse complement.
AGAGAAGCAACCGCAACCTGTGTTTGCTACATCCTGCAGCGCACGGGGGTGTAACCAAACAATTTCAGAGAAGCAACCGCAACCACTCGGTCAACTCGCCTTTGCGGTTGCGTGGTGTAACCAAACAATTTCAGAGAAGCAACCGCAACATACGCCCGATTGTAAAGCTGAGCCTCCTTGGTGTAACCAAACAATTTCAGAGAAGCAACCGCAACGGAGCAGGGAAAAAAGGCGCTTTTTGCGACGGTGTAACCAAACAATTTCAGAGAAGCAACCGCAACCAAGCCGCGCAACAAGGTCTTGCGCAGTATGGTGTAACCAAACAATTTCAGAGAAGCAACCGCAACGCATGGCCGCGCTAGGGCATGACATGGCGCGGTGTAACCAAACAATTTCAGAGAAGCAACCGCAACAAAGAGTCGCTTCGGCATCGGCGGCCTGTTGGTGTAACCAAACAATTTCAGAGAAGCAACCGCAACTGTGCGAACTCTTGGCGGTTTGCGGCGACGGGTGTAACCAAACAATTTCAGAGAAGCAACCGCAACAACGTCAATTCCAATTTCTTCGACCACGTCGGTGTAACCAAACAATTTCAGAGAAGCAACCGCAACATGATTCATCAGCGTCCCGTTGGCGTTTGCGGTGTAACCAAACAATTTCAGAGAAGCAACCGCAACACTATGGGCAAGCCCGCGCAAAACAACGGCGGTGTAACCAAACAATTTCAGAGAAGCAACCGCAACTACCGCGAGGCCATCCTGCCCCGTATGATGGGTGTAACCAAACAATTTCAGAGAAGCAACCGCAACTGGGGCTAAGTTGTTTTGGCCGAGACGAAGGGTGTAACCAAACAATTTCAGAGAAGCAACCGCAACCTAAACGTTCTAACGGTACTGACCAAGACGGTGTAGCCAAACAACTTCAAAAAACCTCCCTCCCCTCATGCCGCGCACAACGAACCGAAATCACGGAATCCATCACCCACTTCGCCCACTTTATCTCGGGAATAAACCCGAAGAAACTTTGCGGATGAAATGAGAAAACCATAGGATCATCTAATTCGTTGCTCCACAAATGCACCCCGTATCATTCCAATGAAATACTGCCCATGCGAGTCAGCATTCATCAGTTCATCATAGATCGCTTCGGGCACATCATAGTATTGATACACCGAACCTTTGCTCACAAAGGCGATTTCAAGCGTTCCATCTTCGTATCCAACACTCGCTATAAGACTCGAGCGAACAGGTATCCTATTCATTATCAGCTCCATCACATGTAAGGTTGGGGGGACCTGGTCCCTTGGTTTCTCCCTTACACCACTGATCCAACAAACCCTACCAGTCTCTGATCACGTCCGCCCCATCAGGCAAAGCCTGCCACCAGTCAGGCCACCGCACTTTCTTTGGCCGTCGCGTCGCCGCCAGCACCGTCATTTGATCAGGCACCGAAAGCCGCCGCTCGCCCAGGCGTGCCAACGCCCGCTCGACGATCCAAGGCTCCAGGAGCATCTTCGCCGTGGGACGCGCGGCATCCAAGACTTTGCCCAGGCGCAACAACTCCAGCGCCGTGGTGACCGACCCTGGCCGCACGATCTCCCGAACGATCCTTCCCTTGGTCTGCTGCGGCGGGGTCTGTACCTTGGTCTGCTGTTCCAGCACCTCGGCCAGCAATTGCGCGACACCGCCGCCGTGGCTCAGGCTGTGCTGGGCCAGTTTCAACACTAGCGCTTCGGCTGCGGTCACGACCCGCTCGACGCCGTCTTCACGGATCGTCACCGCGCGCCCCAGCACCGCCTCGTACGGGTGGCCTCGGGTCCGTGCGCCGCGCGGGCGACCTTTGGGATTGCCGCTCTGGCCCTTGCAAAACCGCGACGACATGGGCGGCTTCCCATAACCCACCTCCTCCCTCGCAGTAAGATTTTGGCTAAGGTCATCGCTCATGCCCCATACCCTTTCGGCCACTTGATCTTGTTCGGCGTCGCGGTCTGGCGCGCCACCTCTTGGCGCTGGTGCGCGGTCAAGCTTACCCCGCCAGGGCGCGATAGGGCCGCCTGCACGGCCCAGGGCTCCAGTTGCATCCGCCGCTGCCCCGCACCCTCCTCGCGACCAACCATGGCTTCGCAACGCGCCATGCCCAAAATCAGCAGCGCTGCGTCGGCCTGATCCGACGTCATGTGGCGCTGCTCGACCTGATACTTGCGAACCGGCTCCTCCTTGACGCGCGGAGCCTGAGCGCGCGCCCTTGCCGCGTCCCGCTCTTGGATCATGGCGAGTACCTTGCGCACGGCGGCGACTTTCCCCGCCAGCGCGTCCTCATAGACTTTCCACTGCAAGGCTTCTTTGGCGCTGAGCGCCCGCGTCTCGCCGTCCTGATCGACCGTCAGCGACTTTTCCAGCAAGATTTCAAAACTCGAGTCCTCCACGATCCGACCAGGCCGCCGCACCTGAAGCGCTGACGTCCGAGGTTCGGGATTTTGAGATGTCATGCTACCCCCCCTGCTTGCGGCAAACTTTGACGGGACTCTGCCAACACCGCCGCCGCGCCCGTCTGCTGCTCCCAGCGCTGGATCGCCCAATCAAGGTGCGCAGGATCGGGCTCAAAGCCCCGAAGTCGTCGCCCGATCCCGTCGGCAGCCAGCAAGCTGGTTCCCGTTCCCACATAGGCATCCAGCACCACCTGACCGCGCTGCGTGACATCTTGCAGGGCATCGGCAATCAGGGCCTTGGGCGCGAGCGTGGACCCCAAGCCGTCCAAGTGCGCGCCGTCGGGCCGCCTCTCTGGCTCGTACCGCCACACATTGGGCCGCGCCCGGCCAGGCGGCGGCGCCAAACCTGGGCCCGCCGCCTCCCCGACTTGAAAAACATAGATCAACCCATGCTGCGGTTCGTAGAGCGTTCCCACCCCGACACCCGCCCGTCCCTTCGTCCAAACGCACAAATCGCGCGGGTCGCCATAGACTTGGCGACCCACGGCGGACAGCAGGTCCAAGCGCTGCCAGTCCAGGCGCACAAAATGCACCGCCCCAGGGCGCGATACCGCCACGCAACTCTCCAGATCAGCGCGCAGCGCCGCCGCAACTTCAGCGGCGCTCTGCCTGGGCCTCCCTGCCACCGCCCGCAACTGCGGCGGCGCTAAGAACGCCGCATCGGCAGCAACCCCCGCCCCCATGACCGCGCGCGCGAACGCGGCGTCTGCAACATGCCCGCAGCCAAGGCGATGGTCCCCCAACTGCCAAATCTGCCCGAGGGCGGCCCGGGGTTCCGCAGGCGGGTCGGGCCACACCTCCGCCCCCTCGTCGCGGGCGACGCCCGTCGGGGTCGCCAGCGCCACGTCGATTTCCTTGAAGCCAAAGCCCGTCAGGCTCAAATCCACGTCCAGATCCGCCAGCGCCCCCAACTCCAGCTTCAGCGCGTCCTGGTCCCAGCGCGCACCCAGCGCAATCCGATTGTCCGCCAACCGCAAGGCCCGCTGCTGCGCCTCGCTCAGACCCGCCAGTTCAATCGTCGGCACCTGATCCAGGCCCAGGTCCAGGGCCGCCGCCAACCGACCGTGGCCTGCGATCACGCCGCTCGCTTCGTCGATCAATACGGGATTGGTAAATCCAAACTGCGTGATCGAGGCCCGCAACTGCGCGATCTGCGCCTTGGGATGCACCCGCGCATTGCCAGGATCGGGCCGCAAACCGTGGGGCGATCTATAACGGACCTCAAGGGGCCTAGTCATGCTTGTCCTCCGTGCGAGATTGGTAGGGGGTTGGAAGTGAATGTTCGTATTTTGTTCTCGCACATTTTTTCCCATAAATCAAGGGGTGCGCGCCAGCTCTTTCGCGCCCTTAAATTCCAAATGAAACAGGGACGAACAGGGTGCAAAATCGATTGGAACAGGGATTTTTCCGAATAACAGGAAACTTGCAAAAAACCCGCCTGCAATAAGGCTTTTGGGCTCATCAGAACCGCGCTGAACCCCCAAAAACTGCCCCTTAACCCCTAAATTTACCAAATTTCCCTGTTTCCGCCCAAATCGATACGGCCAAGCCCCCGCCAGAGCGCGCCTGAGGCACGGCGCAATTTGCCGATTTAGGTCGCGACGGACCATTGCCAGCACCCCTTGAAACCTTATGTCCCGAGCCATGTTGGATTCGACCGCCCCAGGCATTTGGAAACGTGGCCAAGGCAAAGGCCGTGGCACCCCGAAGGGGCGCCAGCTTGACGAGGCGGCCTTTGCGGCGATTGCCCAGCTTGTCGGCGACGCCACCGCGCGCGACTTGCTGATCGAAAACTTGCACAAAATCCAGGACACCTACGGCCACCTGAGCGCCGCCAACTTGCGCGCCCTCGCCGAAGTCATGAACCTGGCTCAGGCCGAGGTCTACGAGGTTGCGACTTTCTACGCGCACTTCGACGTGGTCAAGGAAGGGGACGCCCCGCCGCCCGCGCTGACCATCCGGGTCTGCGATAGCCTGTCGTGCGAACTCGCAGGTGCCCAAGCCCTGCAGGACGCCCTGAAGGCGCAGTTGGACCCGGCGCAGGTGCGGGTCGTGCGCGCGCCGTGCATGGGCCGCTGCGACACGGCCCCGACCTTGGAACTCGGCCACAACCACATCGACCAGGCCACCCCAGCAAAGGTCCAGGACGCCATCGCGGCGAACGCGACCCATGCCCGCATCCCTGCTTACGAGGCGCTCAAAGCCTACCAAGCCGCTGGCGGCTACGCCAAGCTGGCCGCCTTACGCGACGGTGCCATGACGGCGGATGAGGTGCAGGATACGATTCTGTCCTCGGGCCTACGCGGCCTCGGCGGCGCGGGCTTCCCCTCGGGCAAAAAGTGGTCCTTCGTCCGCATGAACGAGGGCCCGCGCTACCTGGCCGTCAATGGCGACGAGGGCGAGCCAGGTACCTTTAAGGACCGGTACTACCTTGAGCGCACGCCGCATCTGTTCCTGGAGGGGATGCTGATCGCCGCCTGGGCCGTCGAGGCCGACCGCGCCTACATCTACATGCGCGACGAATACCCCGCCGTTCTCCACATTCTCGCCACCGAGATCGCGGCGCTGGAGCGCGCGGGTCTGGTCGATCCTGGCTATATCGAGGTCCGACGCGGCGCGGGCGCCTACATTTGCGGCGAAGAAAGCGCCATGATCGAGTCCATCGAGGGCAAGCGCGGCCTACCCCGCCATCGCCCGCCCTTTGTGGCGCAGGTCGGCGTGTTCAACCGCCCCACCTTGGTTCACAATGTCGAAACCCTGTACTGGATCGCCAAAATCGTGCGCGAGGGGCCCGAGGTGCTGTCCGCCGTCGAGAAAAATGGTCGCAAGGGCCTGCGGTCCTACTCCATCTCGGGCCGTGTGCAAAATCCAGGCGTGCATCTGCTGCCCGCGGGCTCGACCATCACCGATCTGATCGAGGCGGCGGGCGGCATGCTGGCGGGCCATAAGTTCAAGGCCTACCAGCCCGGCGGCCCCTCCTCGGGCTTACTGCCCGCGACCATCGCCGACATCCCTTTGGACTTTGATACCTTGCAACCGCTCGGCACCTTCATCGGGTCGGCAGCGGTCGTGGTTTTGTCCGACCAAGACAGCGCCCGCGCCGCCGCGCTCAACATGCTGAAGTTCTTTGAGGATGAAAGCTGCGGCCAATGCACCCCGTGCCGCACGGGCTGCGCCAAGGCGGTGCAATTGATGGAGCAGGATAGGTGGGATCAGGCCCTCTTGCACGACCTGTGCGACGTCATGGCCGACGCCTCGATCTGCGGCCTCGGCCAGGCGGCCCCCAACCCCATACGATCGACCCTGAAGTACTTCGCGGAGGAGGTGTAGCATGCTCGAGCAAAACAAAGTCGTCAGCTTCACCCTCGACGGCGCGCAAGTCTCCGCTATAGAGGGCGAAACCATCTGGGCCGTCGCCAAGCGCGAAGGCACCACCCTGCCCCACCTGTGCCACGCCGATGCGGTGGGCTATCGCGCCGACGGCAATTGCCGCGCCTGCATGGTGGAAATCGAGGGCGAGCGCACCCTCGCCGCTTCCTGCATTCGCCCTGTCCAGCCAGGCATGGTGGTCAAGACGGGCACCGACCGCGCCGAAAAATCCCGCAAGCTGGTCATGGAGCTGCTGCTCGCCGACCAGCCGACCCAGGACACGGCCCACGATCAGTCGTCGCATTTCTGGTCCATGGCAGGCCTGAGCGACCTGGAGACGAGCCGCTTTCCCGCCCGCCCCGCCGATCAGGTGCCCTTGCTCGACGCCTCGCATGTCGCCATGCGGGTCAACCTCGATGCCTGCATCCAGTGCAACTTGTGCGTGCGCGCTTGCCGCGAAGTCCAAGTCAACGACGTGATCGGCATGGCAGGGCGCGGCATGAACGCCGAGATCGTGTTCGACTTCGGCGACGACATGGGCGCCTCGACCTGCGTTGCCTGCGGGGAATGCGTCCAGGCCTGCCCCACGGGCGCGCTCATGCCCGCGGGCGCGGTCGGCGAGGCGGAAGTTGGCGACTCTCAGGACTACGACACCTCGGTGCAGTCCGTTTGCCCCTACTGCGGGGTCGGGTGTCAACTCGACTTCAAGGTCAAGGACGGCCGCATCGCCTGGGTCGAGGGTGCCGAGGGTCCCGCCAACGAACAACGCCTGTGCGTCAAGGGCCGGTTTGGGTTCGACTATATCAACCACGCCCACCGCCTGACCAAGCCGCTCAAGCGCAAGCCAGGCGCACCCAAGGGCCTGAACGTCAACCCCGCCGATATTTCCACGCACTTTGAGGAAATTAAGTGGGACGAAGCCTTAGACCTCGCCGCCAGCGGCTTGCGCGATCTGAAGGACCGCTTCGGCGGCGCGTCGGTCGCGGGCTTTGGCTCGGCCAAATGCTCCAATGAGGAAGCTTACCTCTTCCAAAAGTTGATCCGTCAGGGCTTCGGGCACAACAATGTCGATCACTGCACGCGGCTGTGCCACGCCTCTTCGGTTGCCGCGCTCATGGAAAACGTCGGCTCGGGGGCCGTGACCGCGACCTTCAACGAAATCGTCAACGCCGACGTCGCCATCGTCATCGGCGCCAACCCCATCGAAAATCACCCCGTCGCCGCGACCTACTTTAAGCAGTTCGCCAAACGCGGCGGCAAGCTGATTGTCATGGACCCGCGCGGGATCGGCCTTAAGCGACACGCCGCGCACATGTTGCAGTTCAAACCTGGTACCGATGTTGCCATGTTGAACGCGATCATGCACGTGATCGTCGAGGAAGGCCTCCAGGACCAGCAGTATATCGACGGCTTTACCGAAGGTTGGGACGCCATGCGTCAGCACCTCAAGGGCTTCGCGCCCGAGGATATGGCCGCCATCTGCGGCATTCCCGCCCAAACCCTTCGCGAGGTTGCGCGCACCTTCGCCACGGCGCAGGCGGGCCTGATCTTCTGGGGCATGGGGATTTCCCAGCACATCCACGGCACCGACAATTCGCGCTGCCTGATCTCGCTGGCGCTCATGTGCGGCCACGTGGGCCGCCCTGGCACAGGCCTGCACCCCCTGCGCGGTCAAAACAACGTCCAGGGCGCGTCCGACGCGGGCCTGATCCCCATGTTCTTGCCCGACTACCAGTCGGTCATGGACGACGGCGTGCGCTCGGCCTTCACCCAAGTCTGGCAGTCGGAGGATTTTTCAAACGAAAAGGGCCTGACCGTCGTCGAAATTATGGAAGCGATCCATCAAGATCAGATCAAGGGCATGTACATCTTGGGCGAAAACCCCGCCATGTCCGACCCCGATGTTGACCATGCGCGCGATGCCCTGGCCAAGCTCGACTGTTTGGTCGTACAAGATATCTTCCTGACCGAAACCGCCTGCTACGCCGACCTCATCTTGCCCGCCGCGGCGTGGCCCGAAAAGACTGGCACCGTCACCAATACCAACCGCCAGGTGCAAATGGGCCGCGCCGCCGTCGCCCCGCCGGGCGACGCCCGCGAAGACTGGGCCATCACAACCGCGCTGGCGCAGCGCCTGGGTCTCAACTGGACCTACACGCACCCGCGCCAAGTGTTTGCGGAAATGAAGCAAACCATGAAGTCGCTCGACAACATCAGCTGGGACCGGTTGGAACAGCAGGACGCCGTCACCTACCCGTCCTTGAGCGCGACCGACCCAGGCCAGCCCATCGTGTTCGGCGACGGCTTCCCCCGCGCCAACCGCCGCGCCAAGTTCACCCCCGCAGGCCTGATCTCCCCCGACGAAACGCCCGACGACGACTACCCCTTTATCCTGATCACGGGCCGCCAATTGGAACACTGGCACACAGGGTCCATGACCCGGCGCGCCACGGTCCTCGATGCGTTGGAACCCGAGGCGCTCGTTCAAGTCCATCCCAAAACTTTAAGAAAATTGGGCGTCGACGCAGGCGACATGCTCCGTCTCGCGACCCGACGCGGCGCCATCGAGGTCATGGCACGGGCCGACCGCGCGGTCTCGGAAGACACGGTATTCCTGCCCTTTGCCTACGTCGAGGCGGCGGCAAACCTCCTCACCAACGCCGCCCTCGACCCCTACGGCAAAATCCCAGAGTTTAAGTTCTCTGCGGTTAAGGTCGAACCGGCCTAAAATTAGCGGGCGGACACCGAGCCAACTCTTGGATCAATTGACCTTAACCGCGCCTTGGCCCTATGGTTAGGTTTCTGCGTCGATTGTTCCAATCGACCTGGACCCTAATTTCCAACAAGGACGCAGCCCATGCCCAACAAAGCCTTGCTCGGATGCCTTGCCTATCTTACCGATTACGGACAGGATGACGCGTTTCCAGCTTATTTCAAATCCGTTCGCAGTCGGATCCTAAGTGATTTCGACGCCGCTCAGCACCTCGTAGAACTGATTGCGGACGCGGAACATGCCCCCGACGCGCCCTGCTTCACCCTCCTGGCTGTCCTGCTTGATGAATGCCGCATGGGCGTTGAAAACGATTTGGCGAATGCGGAATTCTTCCTCGAGGTGATTGAGGAATGCCTTGAGGCCAGGCATGACCTGAGCAAAGGAATCGTCCACCGCGTCGCGGGCATCTATGTATCCATAGGACTTCCCGTTCCAGCGTGTCTGACGCTTGACGTTCCAGGCATGGGCGAACTGACCGAATCAGCGGACATCGACATATCGGAACTGATCGACCCGCTGATCGCCGAGGTCAAAGAAAAACGCGGCACCGCTTACGATTTGTATCAGATGTTGGAGGCAAACCTCGCGACCATGCCCGCCGACTTCAAAGTTATCTTGTCTGGCGCTATGGCCAGCACACCTGGCCCCATGATCGAACGTTGCGCCCTGTTCTTGTTTGTCGAAGAAACCGACCAAGCCCGGGAACAGATCATCCGCAGCTTCTTACGCCGCATATCAACAACCCCGCTGCGACCCGAGACCCTTAAACTGCTGCCAGCAATGCGCGGATGGCTGCCCCCAGGGCCGCTGCAAGACGGCCTTGATCAGATCCTCAAAGCTGGCCGACGCCAAGAGGCCAGCGTGCTGCCGCACGCGCCGCCGCCGTCCATCAAAAAAATCACGGCATCGATGTTGGACGGCGTCGGCGCTTCCCACCTCACAATGGAATCCAAAATCGACGGCGAACGCCTCATGAGTGTCGCCCTACTCAAGGAAGGCCATGGCATCAAAGATGCCTTTGTTCTCAACTCCGAACAGCAAAGCGCCATGAAACATGTTATTGAGGTGATGAAGGGCCCATCTGGCGGAGACAGGGTTCACCAGAATGTGGCGCGGATCTTCCTGGAAGGCGCCGTGGCCGACGGGCTCAAAGCAGGCAATTTGCCCGCCGCTGGCTTCCTAGACTTTCTCGAGGCGACGGGGCTCTACGATCTGCGCCCACAAACCCTCGGCGAAGATGCGCTGATGGACCTCATTGATACCGATGGACGCATTCGCCGCGCCAGCGACCAAGAACTGCACCGATGGTTGTGGGACGCACGCGCCCGAGACCAGCTGGGCGCCCTTGCCGCAAGCTGGTTTGTGGACACGGGCGAAACCCGCACGATTCTGGGCCGCGCCCGATCCCAAGCGGCAAAAGTGCAAAAACTTAAGGCCTATTTAGACAAGCGGCGCACAACCTGGGCGCGTCGGTTCCTAATGTCGGCTCTCACCCTAAGCGACAAGGGCCAGCGCAACTGCCGACGTTTGCTCGCCGCCTCTGCCTCGGCCCTGCTCGCGGGCCGCGAAGTTGACGGCATGATCCTGATGCATGACCTGATCGACAAGACGATCATGGCCCACGAATATGGCTAAAATCTAAGCCTCAGCAGTAGCGTTCTGGCCCCTCCCATTGCGCGCGCGAATAGCGGTCGCCGTGTGCCCATCCCTTGGGCAGGCACGCCTCGATCCGCGCCAGGTCTTCGGCGTCGAGGTGCAGGCACCCTCCCGCCGCCAACTCTCGCAAGTGCGCCACACTGCGCGTTCCAGGGATCGGCAGCACGTGGTCGCCTTGGTGCAATAGCCAGGCGATGGCCAACGAACTGGCCGCCACGCCCAGGTCGGCGGCCAGGGCTCGAAACCGCGCGCTTGCGGCGACGTTCGCCGATAAATTGGGCTCGCAAAATCTGGGATTTGTTTTCATCCAAGGCATGCCCGCAATCGCGGCGGCGGCGTGGGGGCGATCGGTCAGCAAGCCTCGGCCCACGGGCGAAAAGGCGACCAAGGCCGCGCCGATGTCCGCGCACGCCTCGACCAGTCCCAACTCGGGCGCGCGCGTGGACAGCGAGTATTCCGATTGCACCGCCGCAACGGGATGGACCTTGTGGGCGCGCCGCAGGGACGATGGCGCGATTTCAGAAAACCCGATGGCCTTGACCTTCCCCGCCTTGACGAATCCCGCCAAGGTCTCCGTGACCTGTTCAATCTCAAACCGTGGGTCGCGACGGTGAACGTAAAACAGATCAACCGCCTCCACCCCTAGGCGGCGCAGGCTGGCCTCCAGCGCGTCTTGCAAGTGCGCGGGAGAATTGTTGAGCCGTCGGTCGGGATCGGACGTGATCCCCGCCTTGGTGGCAATGGTCACGGGGGGATTCTTATGCTGGCGCAGCCATTGGCCAATCACCTGTTCGGATCGGCCCATGCCATAGACGTTGGCCGTATCGATATGGGTCAGGCCTAGGTCGAGGCAGGCGTCCAAAATCGCCAAGGACCCTTCGTCGGTCGCGGGACCGTAAAAGTCGGAAAAGGACATGGCCCCGTACCCGACACGGCTCACGCGCGGGCCGCGTTGCCCGAGCCGACCTTGCCGCTGAGCAATCGTTTTCATCTTAGTCTGGGTCTTGATCCCGCGACGACGTGTCTGTCACCGCATCCAACGATACGCCGAGTTGGTCGCCGATTTTCTTTAAGACGGGCAGTTGCACCGCCATGTCCATAATGGAATCCAAAGCCGCGCCAACCGCACCTTTGGGCTCGCTGCCCTCCCCCGCGCGCGCCAATCCCGTCACGTGGTTGACGTTGATCGCCTTGATTTTCTCGGCGGGCTTGACCATCTCGCCGACGATTTTCGGCATGGCCTCTAGGCGAGCCTTCTCCAGTTCCATGGCGATCAGCGCGTCGGATCGGGTGTTTTCCGCCTCTAGACGGGCGCGACGGGCTTCGGCTTGGGCCATCTCTGCCGCCCTTTGCGCGTCGGCAGCTTCGCGAACCGCGTCGGCCTGATCCTTGGCGATGGCCCGTTGGTTTTGGGCGGCAATTTCGGCCTTGGCCGCCGCCGCGCGTGCCTGCGATTCTGCTTGGATGCGCGCTATGTGCGACTGCCGTTCGGCGACCGCTTGCGCGCGCGCGGTCTCGACCGCTTCGCTCGCTTGCACCGCCTCGGCCTGGGCCGCGTCCGCCTCGATCTTGGCCTGGGCCTCTTGCTGCGACTTGGCGGAAATGGCGATGGCGCGGTCTTGCTCGGCAAGGCTCAAGGTTTGCTGGCGCGCGATTTCGGCCTCTTCGATTTGCAACTCCATTTGGATACGCGCTTCGGCCGTCACCCGCTCGGAATCGGCCTTGCGCTGGGCCACTTCGGCGAGTTGCGCCGCCGCCAGCGTCTCTATTTCCTGTTGTTGGGCAATTTCGGCGCGCCGCTCTTCCAAATCGATATCCAGGCGCTGGCGCGCGGCCTCCATGGCCGCACGACGCACCGACACTTCGCTATCCGCATCGATCTGCGCGCGTTCTTTGCGCGAGTTGGCGACCACTTCGGCCAATTTGCGCATGCCCACGGCGTTGAAGGCGTTGTTTTCGTCGAGGCTTGCAAAAGGCGTCTGGTCGAGCGCAGTCAGCGACACATTGAGCAGTTGCAAACCATAGCGTTCCAAAGTCTCCTTCAACATGGCCCCAACTTGGCCGACAAATTCGGCGCGATTTTCGTGCAACTGATCCAGGGTCATTTTGGCGGCAACCGCCCGCAGGGCATCGACCATCATCCCATCGATCAGGGCGCGCAGCTCCTCGCCTTGAAACGTTCGATTGCCCAAGGTCTGCGCGGCGCGAATAATCGCGTCAGCGTCGGCGATGACGCTAACGTAAAACTCGGCGCCAACATCGACGCGCAACCGGTCGAGGGTAATGAGGGAACTTTCGCCGCGCCGATCCACATCCAGCCGCAGCGTCTGCATATTGACGCGGCTAATTTCGTGAAAGTAAGGCACGGCCAGGACCCCGCCGTCGATGACAACACGGCGTCCGCCGACGCCCGTGCGCAACAGGCTCACCTCATTGGTGGCCCGTTCGTAGAACCCCGCCGCGACGACAATCGCCACCGCGATCAGGACGAGCGCAAAAAGACTCCAGCCGATGAATTCCATAGTAAGTTCTCCCAAGTGCTGGTGTTACAAGCCGTGCATTTCACAGAGGATGTGCGAGGCCATGCCGCCGTCGCACGCGATATTGGTGCCCCGCAACCAGGTGGCCATGTCGGACAGCAGAAACAGGATGACGGGCGCAATGTCGGTGATTTGGCCAGGGCGGTCCATAACGCGCATATCTTCCTCGACCCGCGCGCCCAAGGTCTGGACAAAGTCGCCCAAGATCGGGGTTTCCACGGGCCCAGGGCTGACCGCGTTCATTCGAATACCCCGATCACGCCATGTCCAGCGATTTTGCATGGTCCAGGCCAGGATCGCTTCCTTCGCGAAGAAGTAGGACCTGCCCCCCTCGGCGCTGACGTTCCAGGTTGCGATAAAGTCGGCGAGTTCGTGAAAGTCGAGATCCTGGCTGGCCTTGATCGCCGCCACCGCGTCGGGCCAGCCAATCCCGGCCAAGGACGCGACATTTACGATACTGGCCCCTGCGGCCATTTTGGGAATCAAGAGCTGGGTCAAGTATTTGGGCGCCAGCAAATTGACCGCGAGCAGGGCTTCCGCGGGCCGTGTTGGAGGCAGCCCTGCATTGTTCACCAGCCCGTCGATCCGCGACGGCAGCGCGTCGGCCAGGGCCTCGAGGGTTCGCTTGTCCGACAGGTCGGCGCGATAAAATTCCTCTACGTGGTCGAAGTTTTTCGTCAAATCGACGCCGAGAACTTCCGCCCCCTGCGCGCTCAAGACCCGTGCGGTTTCCAGACCAATGCCCGAGCTAGAGCCCGTGACGACAATCCGCTTTCCTTTGACAAGATCGCGCACGGTCAAAACACCGGCGGGTACGCCCGCCCGCCCCGATCAAGGGTAATCCACCGCGTTTCGGTGAAGGTTTCCATCGACCAGCGCCCACCATGACGCCCAACCCCGCTTGCCTTGCTGCCGCCAAACGGCACATGGGGTTCATCGTTCACCGACGAACAATTGATATGGCACATGCCCGTTTGCAGCTGCCGCATCATTTGAATGGCCCGGTCCTCGTTTTGCGACATGATGCCGGCAGAAAGCCCAAATTCTGTATCGTTGTTCATGGCGATGGCCTCCTGGTCGGTCTTGAACGGCGCCACCACTACCAGCGGCCCGAAGGTTTCTTGACGCCAGATGTCCATGTCGGTGCGCACCTGGGTCAAGATCGTGGGTTCTACAAACAGGCCGTCGATCTTACCGCCGTGGGCGATCTGGGCGCCCTTCTGCACCGCGTCCTCGAGCTGCGCCTTAACCCGCGCGACTTGCCGTGCGTTGATGAGGGGGCCAATGACATTGGCGGGATCGGTCGTCGGTCCCACTTTCAGCTTCGCCGCCCGCGCAACAAATTCCTGAAGAAACGCCTCGTAGACGCGCTCCTGCACCAAAACTTTCTCCACGCTCATGCAAATCTGTCCCTGATGCATGAAGGCGCCGAAATTGGCCGCCTGCGTTGCCCGCGCCATGTCGGCGTCGTCCAAAACAATCAAGCTGTCCTTGCCGCCCAGTTCGACGCAGCACTTCTTGAGGTGGGCACCGCATTTGGCGGCGATGCGGCGCCCAACGGGGGTTGAGCCGGTGAAGGAAATCCCTTTGACCAGGGGATGATCGATCAGCTCATCGCCGACCGCCGCCACATGATCGCGCGAACAGGTCACGACGTTGAGGACCCCAGGGGGCAACCCCGCCGCCTCCGCAATCTCTGCAAAGTAGAGCCCGCCAGTATAGGGCGTTTCTTCGGAGGGTTTGAGGACGATGGTATTGCCCGCCGCGAGGGCGAAGGCGAAGCCACGCGCGGTCAAAAGCCCTGGGAAATTCCAAGGCGACACGACCCCCACAACGCCCAAGGGCACGCGCATGGCCGTGGACATCTTATGCGTTTCCGACGGCAAGATTTCCCCGATGGGCGCGTAGGCCAGCGCGGCGGCGGCGCGAAACACCTCGGGCACATAGCCCCCTTCAAACTGACCCTTGCCGATCCAGCCGCCAGCTTCACCCTGAATCGCCGCGACAAAGTCTGGCAAGCGCTGTTCCCAAAACTCGGCCATCTTTAGCAAGTGATGGCTGCGTTCGGCAAAACTCAGCGCGCGCCAAGGGCCAAAGGCCTCGTGGGCCGCCGCAATCGCTTGGCCCATCTGGCGCACGTCCCCGTCGGGGGCCTGCGCCCAGACATGCCCGTTGGACGGGCTATAGTCGGCGAAGGTGGCAGGGGCCGCGACCCACTCCCCCGCTATGAAGTGGCCTTTTAGGTTCGGTCCTGTTTGTACCTGGTCCAGCATGTGTTTCCTTCCCTAAGCCTTGGCAAAAGCCCCGTTGCCTTGACGCCGATAGACCTCCACCACGGGGCGACGATAGATCTCGATGCGCGGCACAGCTTCGCTCGCGTCCGCTGGGTTGGGACCGGACGACGGGGCCGCGTGGCTTAGCCGTGCCGACATGCCGCGCTCTGCGCTGCGTTGACCCTGAGCCGCACGCCGTGCCCGCGCCGCGCTTGCCGCCGCCGCCATGTCTTGGGCCACCCGCGCCAAGTCGTCGCTTGGGTCTTGAGAAACCTTCGTGTCGGGGCGCATCTTGGGCGCATCGATCCCAACATGGGACTGCGAAACGCGCGCCGCAGCTTCGACAAACGCCTCCAAATCGCCGCCAATTTGGTCGTCCGCGGATCGGCGGGTTGGAACTTCAGGGCTTGGGGCGGGTATCAGGGGGTCTTCGCCGACGACGGGCTCCTTGGTCTCGTGCGCGGCGCGCCTGGTGCCTGGCCTCGCCGTCGCGGTTGCGTTCGGACTGTCCGCAGACCCGCCAAGGTAGGCGCGCTGAACGGCGGCGTTGCGCGCGAGATTTTCCGCCCGATCCTCATGAACGATACGGGCATTTTCCAGCAGATAGCCGCGATCGGCAATGGCCAAACTCTGCTTGGCATTTTGTTCGACCAGCAAGATTCCAATGCCCAAGTCCTTGACCGCTCGTAAGTTGGCAAACAGCTCCTGGCACAGCAGGGGGGACAAGCCCAGGGACGGCTCGTCGAGCATGAGGATCTGCGGCGCGGACATGAGGGCGCGGCCGATGGCGACCATTTGCTGCTCCCCGCCGCTCATGGTGCGTGCGATTTGATGTTGTCGCGCCCGTAGCTTGGGGAACAGGCGCAAAACGCGGGGCAAGTTTTCGGCCTCCTGCGCTCGCGCTTGGGCCTTGTAAGCGCCGAGTTGTAAATTTTCCCGCACCGTCAAGTCGCCAAAAATTCCACGGCCTTCGGGCACGAGAGCAATGCCCAGGGCAACGATCTGATCGGGCGGCAGCGCGACAAGGTCTGCGCCCGCAAGGCTCATGTCGCCGCGCACCTCGCCCTCGCATACGCCCGCGATGGTGCGCAGCAAGGTCGATTTGCCAGCGCCGTTGGCCCCCAGAACCGCAACGATTTCCCCTTGGGCGACGCGGATCGACGCCTCGGTCAAGGCGCGGTGCTTGCCATAGGTGACGCAAAGATCGCGAACCTCAAGCATGGGCTTGGTCCCCCAGGTAGGCGCTGACCACATGCGGGTCCGACAAAACCGCCTCGGGATCCCCGTCGGCGATTTTCGCGCCCGAGTTGAGGACCACGCAGCGATCGCAGAGGGAGCGAATGGCGTCCATAACATGCTCGACCAAAATAATCGTCCGACCCTCCTCGCGCAGGCGGTGGATGAGGTCAATGCCTTCGATCAGTTCGCTGGGGTTCAGACCTGCAAGCCACTCGTCGAGTAGCAAAATCTTGGGCTCACCTGCCAAGGTGCGGGCCAACTCAACCCGCTTCTGGTCGATGTAAGTCAGTGCGGAAATGGGCAGATCGATCTTGTCCTGCAGGCCGACGCGCTCCAAAACTTCGTCGGCAAAGTCTTCGGCCTCTCGCCCCCAGCGGCGTTTATGCCCAAAGACCGCCCCTGCCAACACGTTTTCCAACACGCTCAACCCTGGCAGCAAACGGACCAGCTGGAACGTCCGTCCCACCCCTGCGCGCGCAATCAACTCTGCTGGCATGCGCGACAGGGGCCGTCGTTGCATGCTGATCTGGCCTGCGGTGGGTTTGCTCAACCCAGAAATCAGATTGAGCATGGTGGTCTTGCCCGACCCGTTGGGACCGATCAGTCCCACGAGTTCGTGCCGCGCGACCTCAAAAGACACGGCGTTCACCGCGCGCAGGCCGCCAAATTGCTTGCTGACCCGACGCACCGAAAGCAGGGCGGCCTTGCTGCTCATTCTGGGGCTCCGTCGGGCGTCTTAAGACGGCGCAGGCGCCGAACGCCATCCTCGATCAGCCCGACCATGCCGCGCGGGATCAAATAGACGATCACCAAAAAGGCCAGCCCCAAGACGAGGATTTTCTGATTGGGGAATTGCACCGACACCCATTCCCACACAATCGTAAAGGGGATCACGCCAGCGATAGGGCCCCAAAGACGCCCAGCGCCGCCCAACAAAGCCATGATCACCACCAGAAAGGAAAGTTGCGGCGAAAATACCTGGTTCGGTTCAATGTAAAAATACCGCGGCGCGATGATCGCCCCGACCAGGGCGCCGAAAAACCCCGTGGTCGTGAACAAGATGACCTTCGCGGTTGCCGTGTTGATCCCGACATGCGCCGCGACGGTTTCATCGCCGCCGATCACGCGCAGGGCAAACCCTAGGCGGGATCGATTGATGATCCAACCAAGCGCATAGGCCGCGCCCGTGACCGTCAACAACATCCAAAACAGATGCCGGTCGTTGAAATCGGTCAAGACATAGAGACCGCGCGAGCCCAAAAAATTGTTCTGCACCCAGGAAATCAAGTTGCGGATCATCTCCGCCAGACCCAGGGTGAAAATAACAAAATAGACCCCCGAGAGGCGCAGGGTAATAAGGCCAATAAGGGCGGCCAAGCCTGTGCCAACCAGGGCGCTGATGGCGGCCATGGTCCAAAAGCTCTGACCATAGTCGCTCATCCCCGCCCCCACCAAGTAGCCCCCCACCCCAAAGAAGGCCGCCGTTGCCAGAGAAATATAGTGTGTGGGCCCTGAGAATAGCGCCCAGGACGTGGCGAGCGCCATGTACATGAGGGCGGTGACCGCCACCGACAGCCAATAGCCGTTGGCAAACAGGGGAATCGAAGCACTCGCAACCAGCGCCGCTAGAACCAAGACCAACTCCAGGCCGCTGGCAGTTCTCAATTGAGCCTCCGTCCAAACAGCCCCTGCGGTCGAAACAGCAGTATGGCCAAAAAGATGAAGTAGGCGGCGACCAACGTCAGGCCAGGGTCGACCAACGTCGCAACCCCCGTCTCGACGATCCCAAGGATCAGCGCGGCGGCGACCGCGCCACGGATATCGCCGACGCCGCCCATGATGACGATAATCAAGGCCTTCATGGTGAAAATCACCCCGACCGACGCATCGAGGGTGATGAAGGTCGAGATCAGAGCCCCGCTCAAGGCGGTAAGCGCGCCCCCCAAGGCAAAGGCCAGGGCCGAGATGCGCGGCACATTGATGCCGACCAGACCCGATGCCTCCGTCGATACCGCCACAGCGCGCACGGCAACGCCAAGGCGGCTCAGGTTCAGCCAAGCGTACAAGGCCCCCGCGAGGGCGACCGCGATCAAAAAAGCCACAATCCGATTGAGCGATGTGGTGGTTCCCAGAATGCTGACGGGTTCGAGCAAGAAGCTGTAGGCAAAGAACCCGCCCTCAATCGACACCATGACCCCGATCAAGACAAAGCTGAGGCCAAAGGTTGCGAGAATGGAGTCAACTTCCAAGGCGCCTTGCGACGAAGACCGGCGCACCAGGGGCAACAGCAGAAACCTGTAGATCAGCCAGTTGCCCACGAAAGCGACAGGGGCCACCAGAACGGCCGTGAGCAAAGGGCTAAGCTGCGCCGTGGTGAACAGCCAAAAGGCCGCAAGCGCCCCGAACACGAGCACCTCACCGTTCGCCAAATTCATGATCCTGGCGACGCCGTACTGCAGGTTGAGCCCCATGGCGACCAGCGCGTAGGTGCCCGACAGCAGCAAACCCGAGACCAGAATATCAAACACCCGAACGCCTCAACTCAAGCGCGCTGAAACGAAAAGGCCCGCGCAAGTTAAATTTGCGCGGGCCAGGCCCAGGGGCCAAGTGCGCCGAACAAAATCGTTCGTGCCGCCCTACCAACCGTCTTTGAGACGGACGGGCACGGCGCCTGAAACGTTGGAGCCCTTCACACCGCGAAACACCCCATCCTGCCACTGACCCACGGACCAAAAGGTCGCGGAATTGTTGCCCTCAAACGTCAAAGTCCCCATAACCGTGTCAAAGGAGTTGGCTTTGATATAGGCCGAGACTTGATCGCGGTCGAGCGTTCCTGCCCCTTCGATCGCCTGTTGCAAGATCTGGAGCGAGGCGTAAGTGTTGGCCGACGCCCAATAGTCCGCCACTTCGCCCGTGACCTCTTCATGGGCTTGGCGATAGGCTGCGATCAGGGGGTCATCGACATTGGTCCCTCCCGCCCCGAGGACATTGTTAATGCTATCGCCGTAGGCCGCCTGAAAGGCTGGGAAGGTGGTCGCCACCGCCGAATAGTAGATGCTGACGTCGAGGTCTTCGATGATGGCTTGTTCGGCCAATCCGAATGTATCGGGGGGATAGGACCAGGCGACAAAGCTATCGGCCTCCGTCGCCGCCGCCCCGCGCATCACGGGCGACAAATCGGGCGTGCCCAGGGGGTAAGAACGATCATAGACCAACTCAAACCCTGCTTCGACGAACAACTCGCGCGCCCGGTCGGCAAGCTCAATCCCGAAGGCATCGGCGACGTTGACCATGGCGATTTGGTTGTTGATGGCCCCCGCATCGCGCTGTTCGATCAAAATATCTCGAACCCCCGCGACAAAAGCGGTGGTGTTGCCGAGGGTGAAAAACAGGTTGGGGAACTGCGTCGTCAACTCCTCAACCCGATCCGTGATCGCCGAGACAGCGATGACGGGGTAACCATACTGGCCGTAGATCGGCGCCGCCGCAATGTTGAACCCAGTCCCATAGGGCGCGACGACAAAATCAACTTGGTCTTGCGTTGCCATCCGCTGGGCAAGTTTGATGTGTTCGCTGGGGTTGGTTTGATCGTCGTACTCAATGACCTCAACCAGCAACTGCTGATCCCCGACCTGCAACCCTCCGCTCTCGTTGACCTGCGTTGCCCACAACTCGACATTGGGCCACTGCGTCACCACGGCCCCGCCCGCCAGCGGACCCGTCTTCGGCGCGATCGCGCCAATCTTCACCACGTCCTGGGCAAAGCCCGACACCGCAATCATTACCGTTGCACTGGCAACCAAGGCAACCCTTGCACAAATTTTACGTACCATGAATTTATCTCCTCTTGTTAGCCGTCCAAGTAAAGCCGAGAGAGGCCGCCCAAGTCAACTCCGATCTTTGCGTCACCAACCTCAGGGCCGTCAGACCATGGCGCAACTGCGGAAGGGATTCCCCAGCCAATTCTCAGCGCCCGAACAGATTCTCGGGATCAATCGCCGCTGGCATTATACCAACGGCGAAAAAAGTTGACACTTTTTTGGCCGTTTTGTGTCTCACGGCAGAAACGCTTCGCGTTTCGCCTCCGACGGGGCCTTCGCTTATACCCCGAGGCGCTTTCTTAGCTCATCTCGGGGCCGCTACGGGGGCCGCAGTCGCGGCCCTTATACCAGCGAACAAAGGAGTCATTTTCAGTCGCCGCTGGTATTAGAGCCGCTCAGCCACCTCAAAACAAATGCGACGGGCCTTAAGCCGCTCGATCAATCGCCTCTTGGATCAGCTGCTTGGCGCGGTTTTCGTCGCCCCAGCCCGCGACTTTGACCCACTTGCCAGGTTCTAGGTCCTTATAGTGTTCGAAGAAGTGCTGAATTTGCGCGGTCAGGTTCTGCGGCAAATCGGTATAGGATTGGATATGGCTGTATTGCGGGTCGATTTTTTCGTGCGGGACCGCGACGATTTTTTCGTCTTGGCCGCCGTCGTCTTCCATTTGCAGCACCCCAACGGGGCGGCAGCGAATGACGGACCCTGGCGCCAACTTGTGACGCCCCACGACCAGGACATCGACAGGGTCGCCGTCATCGGACAAGGTATGGGGCATGAAACCGTAGTTGCACGGGTAGAACATGGGGGTGAACAAGATCCGGTCCACCATCAGCGCGCCCGAGTCTTTGTCCATCTCGTATTTTACGGGTTCGCCATTTCCTGGAACCTCAACAATGACGTTGATGTCGCTGGGGGCGTCCTTGCCCATCGAAATTTTGCTGATGTCCATAGCCGTCTCCTGGAATTATTTTTGGGGTAAGTTCGCGGCGCTATAGGCCGCGCCCGTGCAGATAGCCAGGGGCCTGAACGGGGATTTCCTGGCCCTGATCGTCGAGCAGCTGGACCCCTGGTTCCGCGCGCACAAGCCCGATCTGGATCAGGCCTGGCACGGGCGGCGGCGCGTCGGCGGTAAAGACCAGCGCGAAGTCCTCGCCCCAGGTTAGTTGGGGGAGCGGCGCCTGATCGGGCAGGGCCAGAGGCAGGGTCGCGAGATGAACGACCGCGCCCACGCCCGAGGCGGCGCAGATATGGCCCAAGTCTTGCAGCAGACCGTCGCTGACATCGACCATGGCGGCGATCCCTTGACCCTGGAGGCTGGCCAAATGATCAAGACAAATGGCGGGCCGCAAAAACGCCTGCGAAAACCCGTCAACGCCCAAGAACCCCGCCCGAGCCGCGCCCAAGCCGCGCGGATCGGCCAGCAGCAAATAGACCCCCTGCCCGACCCGCGCCTGGGCGCGCAGGGGATTGTCCCCAGCCTGACCCCGACCCAAAACCGTCAAGGACAGGGTAAGCGGCCCTGGTGTCAGGGTCGTATCCCCACCGATTAAGCTCAGGCCAAAGGCCGCCTGCGCCTGCGCCAAGCCGCGCCCGAACGAGGCCGTGTCGAATTCGTGTCCTTGACTAAGATTGAGCAAATAAAACTGCGGTGTCGCGAGCTGCGCGATCAGATCCGACACACTGACCGCGAGCGCGCGCCACGCCAAGTCGGCGGCGTCGACGGTACCCCGAAAGTGGACGCCCTCGACCAGTGTATCGGTGGAAACCCGCCATTCCTGCCCTGTCCCCAGCGGTGGCAGGCACGCCCCATCGTCGCGCAAGCCCTGGGCCGCGGGATCTGGGGCCAAGGGACGGAACACTGCGTCGATCAGGGTAAATTCATCCATCAAACGCAGCGGGATGCAAAGCGCGCGCCAGGGTATCGAGCGTGGCGTTGACCAAACCTGGCTCCTTACCGTCAAAAAATCCCTCGGCGATTTGCACGTACTGGCTGATCAGCCGCTGCGGGACCGCGACCTCACCCTGCCCTAATTCATGGGCCGCAACGCGCAACAGGGCCAGCAAAACTGGGTCGAGACGGTCGATCTGCCAGGCCTCGCTCATGACGCCCAGGATCAGATCGTCCAATGAGTCGCTGTGCGCAAACACCGCCGTTACCAGCGCTGCGAACAGGCTTTGATCAAAGGACTTGGCGCCAATCCCTTGGAGCCGGTCGGCCTGCGCAGCCCCGATAAATTCGGCGACAACGGGCGCGATCTGTGCGTCGCCCCGCGCCCACGCCTGGTAGAGCGCTTGCACCGCCAGAACGCGCGCGGCAAAGGGCGGCCTTACGGTCCCTGGTGCAGTTTCTGGCATGGTCTCGCAGCGGGTCTATTTGGGTCGATCTATTGGCTCGGCCCGCCGAATTTATCTTTTAGCTCGGCCAGAGACAACGCTGCCAGCGCGGCGTCGCGGCCCTTGTTTTTCTGGTCAGGGTCGGCGCGGACCCAGGCCTGGTCGCGCGTTTCGGTGGTCAAAATGCCATTCCCGATTGCAAGCCCCTGAGTCATCATGAGCATATGCAAGCCATGGGCCGACTCAGAGCATACATAGTCATAGTGCGTTGTTTCCCCGCGAATCACGCATCCCAGGGCCACAAATCCATTGTACATCCGCAGATCCGCAGTGGCAGCGATCTTGATCGCGGCGGGGATTTCCAAGGCACCAGGAACCTCAACGATGTCGTATGGGACCTTGCGTTCTGCGAGCGCGGCGCTCGCACCCCGCAGCAAGCCCTCGTAGATTTGGCTATAGTAGGGCGAACCGACCAGAAGGAAATTAAGGGACATGGGACTATTCAGCCTTATGGGGGTTAAGGGGCTGGGTACTCACCACCTCTAGGCCATAGCCCGTTAGGCCCGCGAGTTCGCGCGGGGCGTCGGTGAGCAACTGCATTTGCTTGACGCCAAGATCGCGCAAAATTTGCGCGCCGACGCCGTAGGCGAGCAGTCGGTCGCCCTCCTCGCTCCGCCCGCTTTGCGAATGCCCCGCAATCCGCTGGACCCCCTCCAACTGCTCGGAACCCATGCCCGAGGTGGGGTTCATGAGCACGAGCACCCCCTGCCCCGCCGCGGCGATGATCTTTTGCGCCTCGACCAGACGCCAGATCTTATCTCCTGCGAGACCGAGAACATCGCGGTCGATGCTGAGCGCGTGCATCCGCACAAGGGTGGGCTGATCGGGGCGAATCTCCCCCTTGATCAGGGCATGGTGCATGGCCCCGTCCAGGGTGTTGCGATAGGTCAGGCGACGAAAGGTGCCGCCAACGCGCGAGACGAACGTCGCGTCCACCTTCGCCACTTCGACAAAGGAATCGTGGCGCAAACGATAGGCGATCAAGTCGGCGATGGTGCCGATCTTGAGGCCGTGGCGCTGCGCGAACCCGACCAGATCATCGCGGCGCGCCATGGTGCCGTCGTCGTTCATAATCTCACAGATCACGCCGGCGGGGTAGAGGCCCGCAAGACGGGCTATATCGACGGCGGCCTCTGTATGACCCGTCCGTTCCAACGCGCCGCCGTCGCGCGCCATCAGGGGAAAGACATGCCCTGGCGACACCAGATCGGCCGCGCCCTTGGTTTGATCGATGGCAGTGGCGATGGTCAAGGCCCGATCTGGGGCAGAAATCCCCGTGGAGATGCCCTCGCGCGCCTCAATCGACACCGTGAAATTGGTACTATGGCGGCTCTCATTGCGCTGGGCCATGAGCGGCAAGTTGAGGGTTTCGACCCGTTCGCGATTGAGCGCGAGGCAAATCAGGCCGCGGCCATAAGTCGCCATGAAATTGATGGCGGCGGGAGTCGCCATCTGCGCGGGGATGACAAGATCGCCTTCATTTTCCCGGTCCTCATCATCGACCAGCACGAACATGTGACCATTGCGCGCTTCTTCGATGATTTCCCCGATGTCAGCCTTGACCATATCAAAGGCTCTGATCTCGTCCATCTAGGCCTCCCTTACTTGCAATTGGCGGGCCACGTAGCGTGCAAGCGTATCAACCTCAAAATTCACGGAGTCCCCGACATTGAGCGTCCCTAAATTGGTCGCATCGATCGTATGGGGCACCAAGTTGACCCCAAAGCGCGCGCCTGCGACCTCGTTGGTTGTCAGGCTAACCCCGTTCAGCGTCACCGACCCCTTGGGCGCGATCAGGGCGGCAAAGTCCTTGGCAACCTCAAACTGCAACCTAAGGGACTCATTTTCTTGGGTTCGCGCCACCAGGCGCGCCCGTCCGTCTATATGGCCCGAAACCAGGTGCCCGCCCAAGGAGTCGCCGAATTTCAAGGCGCGCTCCAAATTAACGGCTTGGCCTGGCAACCAATCTCCTAAGGTTGTGAGCGCGAGCGACTCCGCGCTTGCGACGAACGAAAACTGCGAGCCTTGCGCATGCGGGCCCCACTCGACAAGGGTCATGCAAGCCCCGTCGCAGGCGATGGACTCGCCCATGGCGTAAGTGTCGGGGCCCCATGATGCCGCCACGGTGAACAAGACTTCGCCCTCGCCTTTGCGGGCCACAAGATACCCGACGGTCTCAACTAAGCCAGTAAACATGGCTCTACGGCCCTTTCCGCCAGATTTCTCGCACGTCGCCCCCATAGACCCGCCGACTCATCAAAGTAAAGTTGGGGTGATCGTGCGCAAAAGCCGACGCCTCCGCGCGCAAAAATCCAGGGCGTACCGCCGCACGACCGAAGCGTTCAGGACTTCGATACCAATGCACCTCATCAACTTGGTCGAACAAGGCGGTCGCAAGCGTGGGCCCCGCCTCGATCAAAATGGTGTTGGCGGACAAGGCCGACAAGGACTGCCCGCGCCGCCAAACGATGACTTTGGGCTGCGGTCCCTGGTAACCTGGCAACCGAACGGTCAGTTGCGGCTGGTCAACTTGCACGGTTCCCTTGCCCGTGATCAGAACATCGGCCTGCGCGCGCAGCACATGGACCTGGCTTTGGACTTCTGGTCCGGTAATCTTGACCTGGGTCTCGGCCCCTTTGCGGGTCATGCCACCGTCTAAGGAGGTGGCGATTTTAAGGATGACCTTGCCCGCCCCGCCCCGCATCCGCCGATTGAAGCCCGCATGATGCGCCTCGCACGTTGCGTCGCGGGCCTCGACCACCGCCACCCCCGCCGCACGTAGATGCGCGGCCCCGCGCCCCGACACCTCAGGGTTCTGGTCTAAGGCGCCGATAACAAGGCGGGTCACCCCCGCGCTCACCAAAGCCTCGCAGCACGGCCCCGATCGACCCTGATGCGCGCAGGGTTCGAGGGTCGCATAGGCCGTGGCCCCGCGCGCCGCTGCGCCCGCCTGGCCCAGCGCAACAATTTCAGCGTGGGGCCTGCCGCCGTCCGCGGTAGCCGCGAGCCCGAGCGTCTGGCCCGCTTCCCCTAGAATCAGACATCCAACGGCGGGATTGTCGCCCGTGCGACCCAGCGCGCGCTTTGCCCTGCGCAGGGCGAGTTCCAGACCCTGGGCGTCACTCAGCATCTGGGGGCGTGCGCGGTCCATCACCTCTCGACATCTGACCAATGAAGATCTGAAAATCGTGAATGCCCTGGAAGTTTTTATAGACCGAGGCGAAGCGCAGGCAGGCGACTTCGTTCAGGTGCAGCAGCGCGTCCAAAACACGGTCGCCGATGGTCTGGGTTGAAATTTCGGCGTCTCCCGACAGCTCAAACTTGCGCACGAGGGCGCTCACAATTTCCTCCAGCTGATCGGGGTGGATATTCAATTTGCGCGCCGCTGTTGTAATGGATCGCAGGATTTTCTCGCGATCAAAGGGTTCCTTAGAGCCATTGTCTTTTAAGACCGTCAACTCGCGGAGTTGAACGCGTTCAAAAGTGGTGAAGCGCGCCTCGCACGTCCGGCAGGAACGACGACGGCGAATGGCCGAATGATCCTCCCCCGGCCGAGAGTCCTTTACCGCCGTATCCAACTCACCGCAAAATGGGCATCTCATGGGTCTCTCCTGTTAGCTTCATGACGCGAGTTTCATGACACGTTGCCGATGCCGCCCCCCTTCAAAAGACACCGTCAAAAACGCCTCCAGCGCGGCCTTGGCTGTTTCAACGCCAATCAATCGCGCGCCAAGGCACAGCACATTGGCGTCGTTGTGTCTGCGGCACAAAGCCGCGCTGGTCGCATCCCAACACAAGGCCGCGCGCAAGTGCGGGTGGCGATTGGCGGCTATGGAAACGCCGATGCCCGATCCGCATATGAGTAGCCCCAGATCGCCGCCCTGGCCGTTGTAAGCGACCGCCAGTCGGTTCGCCTGATCGGGATAGTCCGCCCGTTCGTCCGCCTTGGCGCCCAGGTCGCGCACGGTCCAGCCAAAGCTATGCGTCCAGTCTATCAGCGCCGTCTTCAGCGGAAAAGCTGCGTGGTCATTGGCCAGCCATAGGTCGGGCATAGGTGCAGTCCCTTACGCAGCTAAGCCCACCTAAGACTTGTCTTGGAGGCGATTGGCAAGAAACAGGACGACGATCCCCGCCAAAGCCAGGACGGCGCCTGCGACTGCCGCCGCCATCTTACCGTCAAACAGCACGGCCAGGACCGCGTCGTGACCGTTCAAGAACGCAATCGCAAAGCCCCCGAACAGCAAAGGAAGACGTCCACCAACCGCAGCGGCGTACAAGGCAATCAAAATCAGGGTCAACTGTCGGCCTAAGAACAATCCAGCTGTCGAACCAAGGCTCTGAAATTCTGCGGGCAAAGCTGCAAGGGCAGGATTGAAACTGGGGCTGACGTAAGCAGGAACTGTCAAAGCCGCCATGAGCAGCGCGGCAAGCCCAAGAATAAGGCGAGAGGTGGTTTGGATCATGAGAGGGACCTTTCCTATCCAGTGACGGATCAGACCTGACTTCGGGCCACGCAGCGCCGTCCGATTTGGGCAAAATCTGAGCGACCGCGGTTGCCCTGCGCGGGACATTTTGCGGATGCCGAGAGGTGCTGATTCTTTAATTACATGAGTAAATACAAGCACTTGAGGTGTCAACCTCGCCACAGTGAGGAAACCCGCCCCCCTCCCGAACCGCCCCCCGTCCACCCGCAAAACTGGACTCGACGATTCCTTTTTGATCCCACTATGTTCCCGATACAGGCCTAGATCAGATCATTTTCGCAGAGGTCTTATACCAAAGACGCGAAGGTTTGACTCGTCGAGCCGCATGCACCACAAAGGCAAGACTCATGTCCTCTCCCGTCGCATCGCCAAAGACCCTCCGCCTATTTGAAGATCAGCCCTATGCGCAAAACTTCGACGCCCGAATCAGCGCGATTGCTGAAAACGCCCTGGCGCTCGACCAGACCTGCTTCTACCCCCTAGGGGGCGGTCAACCTGGTGATACGGGTCGTATTGAGCTGGCGGGAGGGCCCGTTTGTCGGGTTCTCAATACGCGCAAGGACCGCGACAACCCGGGCCTGATTTGGCACGACCTTGACGCCGTGTACGACGCCAAGGTCGGGAGCCAGGTCAAGGGTAAGCTCGATTGGGCGCGGCGCTATGCCCATATGAAAATGCACACCGCCCTGCACCTGCTTTGCAGCCTAATCGACGCCAAGGTGACGGGGTGCAACATAGCTTCCGAGAAGGGACGGCTAGATTTTGATTTGGAAGACAGAACGCAGAACAAGGAGGACCTTACCCAGCGTCTCAAGGCGCTGATTGCCTTGGACCTCGACGTCACCGCGTTCAAGTTGACCGAAAATATAGACGAAGAAATTGCGCGCCTGACCAAGACCAAGTTCGTCGCGCCGCCTGTGATCGACGGCGCGGTACGCCTCGTCCGCATTGGCCAAATCGACGTGCAACCTTGCGGCGGCACTCACGTCGGGAAACTCGGCGAGATCGGCGCCCTTGAGGTCGTCAAGATTGAGAACAAGGGACGCAAGAACCGACGATTTACCTTGGCGTTCGCAGACTAAAACTCGCTTGCGGTCGCCAGGCCCCGCGCAACCGCGCCTTCGTCGCGGGACCAGTTGGGTTTGGTTGACGCCTAACGCTTGGAGAACTGGAAGGAGCGACGCGCTTTGCGGCGGCCATACTTCTTGCGTTCGACAATACGCGCGTCGCGGGTCAGGAACCCATGCTTTTTCAACACAGACCGCAACTCTGGCTCGAAGGCCACCAGCGCGCGAGAAAGGCCGTGGCGCACGGCACCAGCCTGGCCCGACAAGCCGCCGCCCTTGACCGTGCATCGGATGTCGTACTGGTTCAAACGGTCCGCGATGGCAAAGGGCTGCATGAGCATCATCTGCAACACTGGGCGGGCGAAGTAGTGCATCAAGGGCTTATCATTGACGATCACAACCCCCTTCCCCCGGCTCATCCACACGCGCGCAACGGCGTCCTTGCGCCGGCCCGTGCCGTAGGACCGGCCCAAGTCATCGATTTTGGGTTCAACTGGGGCCTTGACCTCTTGCGGGGCGGCGGCCTCGCCCAATTCGCTCAAGCTTGTGAGGGTTTCTTCAGACATGACCATTCCTTATCGGGCGTTTTTTGCATTGAGAGTTTTGAAGTCCAAAACCTGCGGCTTTTGCGCCGCGTGGCCGTGATCGGCACCCGCATAGACGCGTAAAGACTTGAGTTGCTGGCGGCTGAGGGGGCCCCCAGGCAACATACGTTCGATGGCCTTGGTCACAACGCGCTCGGGGAACCGTCCGTCGAGGATCTGCGCTGCCGTGCGTTGCTTTATGCCGCCCGGATGGCCCGTATGCCAATGGTAGGTCTTGTTGTCGCGCTTGTTGCCCGTCAATTTGACCTTGGCGGCGTTGATGACGATCACAGCATCGCCGCAGTCTTGGTTAGGGGTAAAAATCGGCTTATCTTTACCGCGGAGGATCAGCGCAACTTTGCTGGCCAACCGCCCAAGAACCACATCTTCAGCGTCGATCAGGATCCACTTTTTTTCAATTTCTGCCGGTTTGGCCGAAAAGGTTCGCATGGGTTCGTTCCTCTAAGAATAAATTTCGGGCCCGCCGCTGTCACGCCATGGGCGTTCGCGCTTTAGAAGGTTTGGACCAGGGTGCAAGGGGGAAATGTGGTACTTGGTTACCGTCAACTCAAAACTTATGATCCTTCGGAAAACCTTGGGGGGCGAGGCGGCCTGCGGAGGCGCGTTTGCCGAGCCAGGCGCGCAGGTCGGTTTCGGTGCGGGTCCGGTCCTTGCCCCAGCGCCAGCTTAAGCCCTCGGCCAGGGTGAAGGTTTTGGCGTCGGCCAGGCCGCCCTCGCGGTAGGCTTGCAGGCGAACGCCTTTGCCACGGCCTAGGGTTGGCAGGTCTGACAAGGGAAAGATCAGCAGCTTGTGGTTCTGCCCCACCACTGCCACCTGGTCCCCCGCCACGGGCCAGCAAACGCAGACGCGCGCGGGCGCCTTGAGCGTCACGATCTGCTTGCCCGTTTTGGTGGCGGCGATCAGGGCCGATTCCGCGGCCACGAAACCATAGCCGTCTGAGGTGGCGAGCAAGAGTTGACCGCCTGGGCGGTGGGCTGCGGCGAAGACGATTTCGTCCCCTGGGGGCAAGTCGAGATGGAGCGACAGAGGTTCCCCCAGTCCGCGTCCGCCTGGCAGTTTGTCGGCGTTCAAGGTATAAAACCGTCCGCTGCTGCTCAAAATCAGAATTCTGTCGGTGGTCAGGGCATCGAACGCGTAGCGGCCTCGATCGCCGTCCTTATACTTAAGGTCCCGGGCAACGGCCCCATGCCCCTTTTGCGCGCGGATCCACCCCTTTTCGGAGAGGATCACGCTGATGGGTTCGCGTTCGACCATGTCCTCTAAGTTGAAATCGGCCACGTCCTGAGCTTGTGCGAAGGTGGTTTTGCGCGGCATCAAATCGGAGTTCTGCAGCGAGGTTCGCAGGGCTTTGAGCTGGCCTGCGACCGCCCGCCACTGCTCGCGCTCATCGGCGAGCAAATCCATGAGCCCTTCGCGTTCCTTTAGGAGGTCGCTGTGTTCTTTGCGAATGCCCTCCTCCTCCAACTTGCGCAAGGCCCGCAAGCGCATGTTCAATATGGCCTCCGCCTGCACCTCGGTCAGGTCAAAGGCCGCCATCAGCTCTTGGCGGGGCTCGTCCTCCTCCCGAATGATGCGAATGACTTCATCGATGTTCAGGAAGGCGACCAAATAGCCCTCCAGCAATTCTAGGCGGTGGTCGATTTTGGCGAGCCGATGCTGGCTGCGTCGGACCAGCACCGCCTGCCGATGCGTCAAGTAGGCCTGCAAAACCGCCCGCAAGTCCATGACTTGCGGGCGCCCCTCGGCGTCCAGCACATTCATGATCAGGCCGACACGAACCTCGAGGTCCGAAAACTTGAATAGGGCTGCCATGAGTTGGTCAGGGTCAACATTGCGGTTCTTGGGTTCGATGACGAGGCGAATTTGCTCGTCGGACTGGTCGGCGACGTTGGCGAACCACGGAACTTTGCGTTCCTCGATCAGGGCGGCCAATCGCTCGACCAGTTTGGACTTTTGCACCTGGTAGGGGATTTGGGTCACGACGATCTGGTAGGTGCCCGCGCCGAGACGCTCGACTTCCCACTTGGCCCTCAATCGAAACGACCCCCGCCCCGTTGCATAGGCCTCTTGGAACACGGCAGGATCATCAACCAAAGTCCCGCCCGTTGGAAAGTCGGGACCTTTGATCAGGGTCAATAACTCCGCATTGGACGCGGTCCGTTTCTTGATCAGCAGCAGCAGACCATCGATCAACTCGCCCAAGTTGTGCGGGGGTATGGCAGTCGCCATACCAACGGCGATTCCCTGGACGCCGTTGGCGAGCAGCGCGGGAACGGCGGCGGGCAGAACCTTCGGCTCGCGTTCCTCGCCGTCGTAGGTTTCCTCAAAATCAACGGCGTCTTCGTCGAGCCCGTCCATGAGGGCCAGCGCAAGCGGGGTCAGGCGCGCCTCGGTATAGCGATAGGCCGCCGCATTGTCGCCGTCGATATTGCCAAAGTTCCCCTGCCCGTCGATCAGGGGGTAGCGCATGGAAAAATCCTGCGCCAATCGCACCAAAGTCTCGTACGTCGCCGTATCGCCGTGGGGATGGTACTTGCCGATCACGTCGCCGACGATACGCGCACATTTTTTAGGGCTGCCGCTGGGGTCCAGCTTTAACTCACGCATGGCGTAGAGCAAACGACGCTGCACAGGTTTCATGCCGTCGCGCACATCGGGCAGCGCGCGCGAGGCAATGGTGGCCAGGGCGTAGGCCAAGTACCGCTCGGACAAGGCGCGACCGAAACCGATAGCGGTGGTTTGACCCTCGTCGGGGGGGTGCGAGGCATCTACAGATGTCATGATCGCGCTTCTAAGGCTTTGAACTCGGGATGGAAAGCACATCGACCAGTCGTCGCCGTACGTCGGGCAGGTCGCGATTGAGGGGCGCGAACGCGTGCCGGGCCAGCAAGGTGCCCGTTAGCTTGAGGCCTGCGGTCAATTCCTCCGCCCCCAGATCCTGCACACCGCCCAAAAAGGCGGGCAGCGGCAACAGCTTGTGCGCATAGGGGGCGGCCAAGGCTTGGCTGACGGCGCGCCCCGTTTTGGGGGATACATGGCTCAGCTGCTGGGCATCGCCGCCCAGCGCGCAAGTCTGCAAATCGGCTGAAAACCCTTGGGCCGTTAGCAGGCCCAACTCCAGCCGCACATAGACCAGGGCCCAAAAGTCTTGGTCAAGGTGCTGCAGCCAAGTCTCATAGGCCGCGAAGAGATCGGGAACGGGCGCCCGCTCGGCCATGGTTTGGTGCACGAGGGTCGCGAACGCTGCCAGAGCCGTCAGGCGGGGTCGATCATCGAGGTGGAAGTTGGGGTGGGCCCGCGTCACCTCGAACGTCAGGCTGCCCAACTGGTCCTCCAGACGCGCGCGCCAAGCGACATGGCCCAAGGTGCCAGGTTGAAAATCAGCCTGACGCTTGCGCGACGCCCCGCCCTTTACCAGCCCCGCCACGCGCCCTCGGGACGAGGTTAAGACAGACACAAGGGCGTCCGTATCGCCAAAGGGGCGCGCGTTTAGGATGATTCCACGGTCTTGCCAGTCAATCACGCTGAAGGATTCCGCTGAAAAATTAGGCTTTGGATAGGGTTAGGCCCATGGCCGCGTAGCGTTCGGGGTCGAGCAACCAAGTCTTTCGCACTTTGACAAAGAGAAACAGATGCACGGGCATCCCGAGAACTTTGGCGAGGTCTTGGCGGGCCGCCTGGCCCAGGCGGCAGATCAACGCGCCGCCTTTGCCCAGAACCATGGCCTTGTGCGAGTCACGCGCCACGTAGATGGTTTGGTCGATGCGCACCCCTTTGGGGGTCTCTTTCCAGCCCTCGGTTTCAACGGTCAGGTGGTAGGGCAGTTCTTGATGCAGGGCATTGAACAAGTGTTCGCGCGTGACTTCGGCGGCCAGGTGCCGCTCGGGCGCGTCGGAGACTTGATCGGCGGGGTAGAGAAACGGGCCCGCAGGCACGGCGGCGCTCACCCAGGCCCGCAACTCCTTCAGGCCATGGCCGTGCTCGGCTGAAATCATAAAGGTGGCGTCGAAGTCGAAGGCGGCGTTCAGGGTTTGCGATAGGGGCAGTAGGCGTTGGGTCGCGATCAAGTCCGTTTTGTTCAGCACCAGGGCGGTGGGACCCGACCCAGGGGTCTCGCGCAGACGCCGAAGCAAGTCGCCCTGGTCCGCCGCGGCCTTGGTGGCGGCATCGACCAAAATCAGCCGAACGTCGGCGCCCGCCACTTGTTCCCACGCAGCCTCGACCATGGATCGCTCGAGCGGGCGCTTGGCACCTTGGAACACGCCTGGGGTATCGACAAAGATGACTTGATGCTGGCGGTCGGTCCAAATCCCCCGAATCTGGGCACGGGTCGTTTGCACTTTGGCGGAAACGATGGAAACCTTGGTGCCGACCAGTCGGTTCAGCAAGGTCGATTTCCCTGCATTGGGCGCGCCCAGCAAGGTCACAAAGCCACAGCGGGTTGGCCCGCGCGCGGGCGCATCAGGGGTCACGACAAGCGCGCCAGCAACCGCGCGGCCGCCGCCTGTTCCGCCTCGCGCTTGGTCGGACCCTCGCCCTCAACGAGCTCGTGCCCTGCAACACGAACACCCACAACAAAGGTCGGGCTGTGATCGGGGCCCAACTGCTGGCGTGTGTCGTACGTTGGCAGGCCCAAGCGCAGGGCCTGGGTGCGTTCTTGCAAGGCCGACTTGGCGTCCTTTGGCGGCGATTTGTCGGCTGCGATTAGCGGATCCCACAGGGGGGCGATGAAGGCGCGCGCGGCGGGCAGACCCCCGTCGAGATAGAGCGCGGCCATGAGGGCCTCCATCATGTCCGCCAACAAGTTGGGATTGTCGCGCCCGCCCGCGTGTTCCTCGCCCTTGGAAATGCGCAAGTGCGCGCCGAGGCCAAGGTCCCGCGCCACGTTTGCGAGCGTATCGCGCTGGATCAGCGCAGCCTGACGTTTGGCCAGATCCCCTTCGGCTTCGCGAGGGAAGCGCCGAAGAAGCGCATCGGCAACCACCAGCCCCAAGACACGGTCGCCCAAAAACTCGAGGCGTTCGTAGGAGGCACGCGCTTGCTTGCCGTAGGACGCATGGGTGAACGCGGCGGTCAACAACCCCTTATCGGCGAAGGCATGACCCACAACCTGCTCAATCGCCGCAAGTCCAGTGCCCATCAGCGAATGGGTCGGAAGAACTTGTTCCAACGCGGCAACCAGTTTTCGTTGATCGAAAACACCTTGAGCTGCGCGCGCCCGACGATCTTGTACATGGGGATGGACCGTAAAGATGCGCGACTGTCGCCAGAGCGATCCCGGTTGTCCCCCATGACAAACACATGGCCTGCGGGCACGACGCCGTCGGCAAAGTGGTTGTGCCACCCGCCCCCTTGGGTATCAAAATTATCCCCTGCCGTCGCGCCGCGCAGTTCGCGGACCAGATAGGTACGTCCTTCGGGATTGGTTTCCTCGAACGTCAGGGCCATGGCCGCCTCCCCTGGCAAATCCACCCCCGCACGATCGAAGGATTGGACCGTCCCGTCAGCCGCAGTGATCTGGATCAAGCCGTCGATTAAATTGACGCGGTCCCCAGGCAACCCCACGACGCGCTTGATAATATGGCGTCCACCGTTTTCGAGATCAAAGTAGGCGCGCGCATCGGCCCCTGGCTTGCCTTGATCCTCCGCCGTCGCGTCGAACACCACAACGTCGCCCCGCCGTGGATCGCGCGCCCATAGCCTCGCGCCGCGGAAAATCGGCGGATCGAACATGAGCGAATGGCGATTGTAGCCGTAAGTCCATTTGGTCACGACAATGAAATCGCCGATGTCCAACGTCGGTTCCATGGAGGAGCTAGGGATCCAAAAGGTGTCGATGACGAAGGACTTGACGACAAAAATAACGGCAAAGGCCCAAATGAAAAACCCCAGCAAACTTTCCCGTTTTTGTGGCGGACTGTCCACTGCAGCTTCGAATTTGGCGCGCGCGCGGCGACGCCGACGAGGATTGGCCATAGGGGCTCCCAATTTCAAAATTTGCGGCCCTATAATACCAACGGCCAAAAAAGTTGACACTTTTATGGCCGTTTTGTGTCTCACGGCAGAAACGCTTCGCGTTTCGCCTCCGACGGGGCCTTCGCTTATACCCCGAGGCGCTTTCTTAGCTCATCTCGGGGCCGCTACGGGGACCGCAGTCGCGGCCCTTATACCAGCGATCATTAGAGTCATTCTCTTTCGCCGCTGGTATAGGCCGTCCCCCCAAGGAGGGCAACTAGGCGCGCGGCCCTCCCTCCTAAGGATCGGGGATCGTGAACAGAACCACAACCGCGCTGGCGTAGGGCGGTTCGTCACTGATCGACAGCTGCCAGTCCACGCGTGTACCAGCCGGCGTCAGATCGGTTAAGCGGTCGAGGGCGGCGCCGTGAAACGCCAGCGTTGGCCGGCGTTTTGGGCGTCGTACCACCTCGACCGATCGCCAGCCGATCCCCTGGGTAAAGCCCCTTCCTAAGGCCTTGACCGCCGCTTCCTTAGCAGCATAGCAACGCCCAAAGGCGTGAACAGGGTTGGCTCGAGACAAGCAAAAGGTTTGCTCGTCGGGGGTATAGAGCCGCTCGACAAACCGCGCCCCGCGCCGATCCCAGGCCGCTTGCAAGCGCCGCGTATCGACCAAATCGTTGCCCAAACCCAAAATCATTGGCGCGACCGACTGACTTGGGCGATGACCTTGGACGCGCGCAAGGCCGCGACAACGTTGTTGAGATTGCGCAGGTCCGCAACCTCGACGTCGATCAACATCTGAAAAAACTCGAGGTCGCGGGTCTGGATGCGAATGTTGGAGATATTGCCGCCCGATTTTCCCACCACGGTCGAAAGTTCCCCCAAGGCCCCAGGGCGATTGTAGAGCATGACCTCGAGCCGCCCGACCGCCGAACCTTGGCCGTCTTGTTCCCAGTTCACCGCCAACCAGCGCTCGGGCTCTTCTTCGAAATTGGCTAAGGTTTCGCAATCCGAGGTGTGAATGGTAATGCCAGAGCCCGTATGAACGATGCCGACAATTTGATCGCCTGGCAAGGGATGGCAACAGCCCGCCAGGCGATAGGCCATGCCTTTGATGAGGCCGCCGATGGTGACTGGGCCTTGCTTCTTCTTGCCCTGACGGTCTTTGACTTGGTTGGCCTTGTCGCGAAGGGCTTTCTCATGGGCGTCTTTGGCGGCGGGATAGACGGCGTAAAGCACCTCGCGCGTGGTCAAGATGCCCGAACCAACGCGCGCCATCAGTTCATCGACGTCGTCGAGCCGCAGCTTGCTTAAGGCCGCCTCGAGCCCTTTGCGCGTCATTTCATAGTCTTCGGCCTCAAAAAACCGCTGCAGCAACTGTTGACCGAGTTCAAGGTATTGGTCGCGCTCGGACTGACGGCGGAAGCGGCGGATCGCCGACTTGGCCTTGCCTGTAACGACAAAGGCCTCCCAATCTGGGCTCGGCTGGGCGTTCTTGGACCGCAAAATTTCGACCTGATCGCCGTTGACCAAGTGATGCGCCAGCGGGCGGTTGCGCCCGTTGACCAAGCCCCCAACGCAGGTATGGCCGACGGCGGAGTGAACCTGGTAGGCGAAATCCACCAAGGTTGCCCCCTCGGGCAGGGTCACCAACTCCCCCTTTGGGGTGAAACAGAACACTTGGTCGGCGAACAGGTCGATCTTGGAATGCTCCAAGATTTCCTCCGCATCGTCGGCGGTTTCGACAATCTCCTTAAGGTGCGAAAGCCAACTCAGCTCCGACGCGCCTTTGGGTCGATGCCCGCGCTTGTAGTCCGCATGGGCGGCAACGCCGCGCTCGGCCTGCTCGTGCATTTCAGGGGTTCGGATTTGGATTTCAATCTTCCGGCCCTGCGGGCCGATCAGACCCGTATGCAGCGACCGGTAACCGTTGCGCTTGGGCAGCGAAATATAGTCTTTGAATCGCCCTGGAACCATTTGATAGGCCCCGTGCAAATACCCGAGCGCGGCGTAGCAATCGGCAATCGTGGGCAAAATCAGCCGAAATCCCATGATGTCCGACAGCTGATCGAACCCAACCTCCTTCCGCGTCATTTTGTCGAAAATGGAGTAGAGCGTCTTCACGCGCCCCGAAATCTTCGGGTCTAGGGCGTTGAGCCGCAGCACCCCCTCGAGTTCGAAGATGATACTTTCCACCGACTTCATGCCGTCCGACATGACGTCGTCGAGGCGCGCGCGCACCGCTTCTCGCCCATCGGGGTTCAAGTATAGGAAGGCCAGGTCTTGCAACTCGTCCTTGACGCCCGCCATGCCCATACGCTCGGCCAAGGGCGCGTAGATTTCCATCGTTTGCCGCGAAATGCGCACGCGCTTATCGGGGCGCAGCGGTGCCAGGGTGCGCATGTTGTCCAAACGGTCGGCCAGCTTGACCAGCAAGACCCGGATATCCTCGGACGCCGCGACGAGCATCTTCTGGAAGCTCTCAGCCTCTTTGGACTGTTTGGATCGCAGCTCCAAAACACTTAGTTTGGTGACACCATCGACCAGTGACGCGACGTCGTCGCCGAACTGCTCGCCAATTTGGGCCACCGAGACGGGCGTATCTTCCACCACGTCGTGCAACAGCGCGGTGATGACGCTGGCCTGGTCGAGTTGCAGATCGGTGCAGACCAAGGCGACGTTGACGGGGTGAGAAAAGTAGGGTTGGCCACTGGCCCGCGTCTGCCCCTCGTGCGCTGCCAGGCCAAAAGCGTAGGCGCGCGCGAGCAGGTCAAGATCGGCGTCGGTATCGTAGGCCGCGAGCGCGGACTGCAGATCCTCAACGGGCCGCATGGATGCGGCCCCAAGACAGGTAAGAGCAAATCGTCGGCGGCGCCTGCACCTTATACCAAGGGTCGTTTTCAACGACCCTTTGGTAGCGTTCACGCGCCACGCAGGCTGCGCTCCCACTTGGTCGCTCGTCTTTGAAAATACTGAATTTCCAATTCAGTATTTTCCGCGTCCATCAACCGCTCGACGAGTCAAACTTTCGTGCCATTGGTATTGCGACAAGATGGGATGGGAACTAGTCCTGACGCGTTTCTACATCTTCGAAAATCATATGGGGCATGGTGTCGCCGATCATGCGATCGCGGAACGCCGAGGAGCGCAACAGATCTGTGGAGGAATCGGCGTCGGCGACGTTGGCGCGCTCTTCGGGCGCTACATAGCGCTGCATATTGGCGACCAAGCCTTCTTCCAAATTGTCCAAGTCAACGGTTTGTTGGGCGATCTCGCGCAACGCGACGACGGGGTTCTTATCGTCCTCGCGATCGACGGTGATGGGCGCGCCCCCGCCCAGGTTACGCGCGCGATGCGCCGCCTTCATGACCAGATCAAATCGGTTGGGAATTTGGTTCACACAATCTTCAACGGTGACACGGGCCATGGCGCAAAAATCCTTAACTGTGGTGGAAGGGGTGGCACAGGCGTCCACCTGCGCACGCCCTTAAAGGTCGCGATATGAAACTTCAAGGGGCTCGATTCTCTGCCCCGCAGGCAAGTGGTCGATCAGGGTCGAGAGACTCGCACCCGTGACTGGATGGCACCAGCGCGGGGCGATGTCTGCCAGCGGCAGCAGCACGAACGCCCGCCCCTGCATGCGTGGGTGGGGCACATGGGGCGCGGGGCCAGAGGGGACGCGCACAAGGTCCCCGAAGGCGAGTAAATCCAGGTCGAGCGTGCGGGCCGCATTGGGCCGCGTGCGGGTGCGGCCAAACAGGGCCTCAACCTCGTGCAAAATCGCCAAAACGCCCTCTGGGCTTAGACTTGTGTCAAATTCTGCGGCGGCGTTGACGTACCAATTTTGATCCGAAACCGGCACGGGTTCGCTGCGATAAAAGTCCGACACCGCGCCGACGGCGAGGCCGCGCTGCCCCAGCGCCACTAGGGCGTCGGTCAGAATTTCTACGCCGCTGCGCTGGTTGGCAAGCGGCAGATTGGTCCCCAGCCCGATGTAGTTACTCACAATAAAAAAAATCCTTGGTTCGCGCGGATGGCTTGCGGGGCGGCGAGGCCCATTCCATCTAGCGGCCATATTGTTTCGAAGACTTTAACACGCGCGTTGGGGCCTACGCCCTGACCCATTCAACAAAAGAGATTTCTATGTCGGCCTATTTTCATCCCAGCGAACGCACCGCCCTCTTCATCGATGGATCCAATCTATACGCGACCTCCCGCGCCCTGCAGTTCGACATCGACTACAAGTCCCTGCTCAAGTACTTCAAGGAGTGCTCGAACTTGCTGCGCGCGTGCTACTACACCGCCTTGATCGAGGAAAGCGACTACTCGCCGATTAAGCCGCTGGTCGATTGGTTGGACTACAACGGCTATACGATCATGACGAAGGCCGCGAAGGAATTCACCGACAACCATGGCCGACGCAAAACCAAAGGGTCCATGGACGTCGAAATGGCGATCGATATGCTCGAGCTTGCCGACAAGGTGCAGCACATGGTTCTGTTCACGGGCGACAGCGATTTTCGGGCTTTGGTCGCCGCCCTGCAGCGCAAAGGGGTGCGGGTATCGGTTGTCTCCACCATCAAATCCGACACGCCCATGATTGCCGACGAATTGCGCCGACAGGCCGATCACTTCATCGAGTTGACCGATCTGCGCAACCGCATCTCCCGCCCCAAAACCGACGCCGCAGACCGAGACTAGCCATAGTCGCGCATGAGGCGCGATTTTTGGCGGGCCCAATCGCGGTCCTTCTCGCTCTGGCGCTTGTCGTGCTGTTTCTTGCCTTTGACCAGCGCAATTTCGCACTTGGCAATGCCGCGGTCGTTAAAATACAGGGCAAGCGGCACCAAGGTGATGCCCTTGGCCTGAATCTGCCCCGACAGCTTCGCGAGTTGACGTTTTTTCAGCAACAATTCACGCGCGCGCGTCGGCGGATGGTTGAGGCGGTTGGCCTGGGCATAGTCGGCAATGTGGGCACCCGTGAGCCATAGCCGCCCTTCGCGCTCATCAACGTAAGATTCCCCAATCGAGGCGCGTCCAGCGCGCAAGGCTTTGACCTCCGAGCCTTGCAAAATCAGCCCCGCCTCCAATGTCTCCTCAATAAAGTAGTCGTGACGGGCTTTCCTATTCTGGGCGATCATGTGCTTGGGCATAGGGCATCTTTACACAAGTCCCGCCTGCGCCATGGCCGCGTCGATCTGGGCCTGCGTTGACCCCGCGATGGGCACCAGTGGCAGACGCATTTGGTTTTCCATTTTCCCAAGCTTATGCAGCGCGTACTTGGCTGGACAGGGGCTCGGTTCGGCAAACAAGCCCGTGTGCAAACCCATGAGTTCGTCGCACAAGCGGCTCGCGGTCGCCAGGTCGCCCGCTTGCCAGGCCTCATGCATGCGGGCAGATTTGCCTGGCGCAACATTCGAGGTCACAGAAATGCAGCCGTGACCGCCCTGGGCCAGGTAGGGCAAGATCGTCGCGTCTTCCCCCGACAATTGGACGAAGCCCTCGCCCAAAGTTTGGCGATAGGTCTGGACGCGGGTCACGTCCCGCGTTGCGTCCTTGACCCCGACGATCCGCGGCAAGTCGTACAAGCGCTGAAAGGTATCGAGGCTCATGTCTATGACGCTGCGCCCAGGGATGTTGTAGATCAGGATCGGCAGGTCGCAGGCCTCATGGATCGCCCGGTAGTGCTGGTACAGGCCCTCCTGGCTTGGCTTGTTGTAGTAGGGCGTCACCACCAGGGCCGCGTCGGCCCCTGCGGCCTGCGCGGACCGCGCCAGACGCACCGCCTCAGCTGTGGAATTGGACCCGCAGCCCGCGATGACGGGAACAGCGCCCGCCGCGACCTCAATGCAGGCGGCGACCACTGCATCGTGCTCGGTATGGGTCAGCGTCGGGCTTTCGCCTGTGGTGCCAACGGGCACAAGGCCGTGGGTGCCCTCGGCCAGTTGCCAGGCGACAAATTCTTGAAACGCCTTTAAATCCACCGCATCATTTTTCATAGGCGTCACCAGGGCTGTCAGAGAACCGCGCAAGGACTGTAAGGACATAGGTGGAATCCCATTTGCAAAGAAAAACGGCGAAACGCGCCGCCTTGGGCGACCGTCGCAGGCTGATCCGCCGACCTTTAGGCCCAGTTCGGCGCGCAGGCAAGCAATCATGACCCGATCCCCCGCCAAGCCCCGCGCTTGGGCTGGCGTCGCTATGGCCGCCTTGCTGGTCCTCGGCCTCGCCCTCAGCCGCATCTGGCCGCTGGCCTATGGGGATCGCGACCGCAGTCCCTACGCGCCCGTGCGCCAGGCAAGCGATGTTTGGGACCAGTTCGACGATGCGGGCGCACCAGCGGCCTTGCACGCCGCCCAGTCCATCGGCGACCCCGCGCTGCTGGCCTACTTTCGTTGGCGCAGCGTCATGGACGAGACGGGCAGCCCTGAGGAACGCCTTTCCTTCGCGGTGCGGCATCTCACCTGGCCAGGCATGCGCGACTTGGCCAAGCAGATTCTGCTGGACGCGAGCGTGGACCTCGCGCCCCAGCAACAGTTGGACCTATGGACCCAAGTCGATGATGGGTCGGTCGCGGCAGCGCTGGCGCAGTTTGACGCCCTAAAAGCGCTGAATTTTCAAAGAACGCTGCAGGCGCGGGTGTCGGCCTTTTGGCGTCGCGGTGAGATATTGGACGCGCCGACGCGCGCTGCCTTCTTGGCGGCTTACGGTCCCCTGCTGACGACAAGCGATCACGTGCGCCGATTTCATGCCTTGGTCGGCCAAACCGGCTCGGGCAAACGATTGCCGACGGCGCGTTTGGCGGCGGCGGCGGCGGCGCTGCGCACGCTGATCCCCCCGCAACTGGATCGGGTGCGCCTTGCCTGGGCCCTCGGCACCCCCGCCACGCGCAAGGCGGTGCCAGAAGCGTGGGCGCACCATGCCGCGCTCGTCGCCCAAGATGTCTGGGCCGTGCAGGAGGCGCAACCGCTGGCGGCCAGCGCCCTATTTCGCACGCTCGATCCCGCCACCGCCAACCCGAGCGCGCTCTGGCGCTTGCGGCGCATCTTGATCCGCAACGCCATCCGCGAAGCCGCTTACGGTGAGGCCTACGAGCTGGCGGCGACGCATGGCCTTGGCACGACGACCGAAGGCCTGACGGGCGAATTGCTGGCGGGGTGGATCGCCCTCACCTACGCCAAGTTACCTGGGCTGGCCCTCACCCACTACGACCTGGTGGCCGACGCCGCCCCTGGCCCCTGGCTGCGGTCCAAGGCGTTGCGAGGCCAGGCCAGGGCCTTGGGCGCGCTCGGACGCACGGCGGAGGCGGAGGCGGCCTTACGAGCCTGCGCTGACCACCAGACCACCTTGTTCGCGCTGCTGTGTTTGGAGGATTTGGGCGAGCCCCTGGCATGGCATCCCCGCCCCCGACGCTTCAACCCCTTTCCATCGCGCCAAAGCGCGGCGCGCCAAGGCCCGCATACCCAGGCCCATACCTTCGCGCGCGTGACCGCCATGTTGGTGGCGCAAGACCGCAGCGAACGCGAGATCTTGCCCTTCGCCCGTGTCGCCTTTGATCTGGCCGAAACCCCCCAGCAGATCAGCGCCCTCTCCGCGATCCTCGAGGACCGCCCCGATTTGGTCTTTACGCGCACCGTAGGAGTCATGGCCGCCCGCGGCACGCCCGCCTTTCATGCCCCTGCCCTGCCGCAAATCGCCCTCGATGCCAGCGCTGCATCAAAGCTGAGCCCCGCCCTTACCCATGCGGTCATCGCCCAAGAAAGTCAGTTTCGCGCGTCCGTTCGCTCGCGCGCTGGGGCGGTCGGCCTGATGCAGATCCTGCCCTCGACGGGACGCGCGGTGGCGGCCGATCTCGACCTGCGCTGGGACGCCGGTCGCCTTGCCGATCCCGCCTTTAATGTGCAGCTTGGCCAGGCCTACTTGGCCAGCTTGCTCGAC
This sequence comes from Alphaproteobacteria bacterium, assembly GCA_965229645.1. Classification (GTDB taxonomy): domain Bacteria; phylum Pseudomonadota; class Alphaproteobacteria; order UBA7985; family UBA7985; genus CAXQZM01. The sequence goes on along the minus strand of OZ245893.1, from coordinate 303,140 downwards.
GACTACGACCAGGCCTTGCTGCTCGCGGCGGCGGCCTACAATGCGGGTCCCGCTCGGGTAAAGGGCTGGCTGCGGGACTTCGGCGACCCGCGCGAGGGCGAGATTTTGCCCGAAGACTGGATCGATGCCATGACCATTGGCGAAACGCGGCTCTATGTGCAGCGCGTCTTGACCAACCTCTATCTCTATCGTCTGGCGGCGCGTCGAAAGGACGTGGTCGTGGACTTGCAACGCACTATGGTAGGCCGATGATCGATCTGATTCGCGACGCGGCCGCGCGGCTCAAGGGCCGGGCGGTCGCAACCCCGCTCCTCACCTTTCCCGCCTTGAACGATCATGTTGGCGGCACGCTGTACCTCAAGCCCGAGAACTTGCAGCACACGGGGTCCTTCAAGTATCGGGGCGCGCTGAACCATGTGATTGCCTTGGGCGAACGGGGCGTGCGGCGGCCAGTCCTTGCCTATTCCAGCGGCAATCATGCCCAGGGCGTGGCCAAAGCCGCCGCCGATGCGGGCCTGCCCGCGACGCTGGTCATGCCGGCGGACGCGCCGCAGACCAAAATTGCGCGCACCAAAGCCTACGGCGGCGAGGTGGTGCTGTACGACCGCGAAACGGAGAGCCGCGAAGATCGCGCGGCGCGCCTGCCCCAGGCCAAGGAGGCCTACCTGATCCCGCCCTACGACCATGAGCTGACCATCGCGGGTCAGGGGTCCCTGGGGCTCGAAGTGATCGACCAACTGGGCGGCGCGCCCTTGGACCAGGCGCTGGTATGTTGCGGGGGCGGTGGTTTGGCCACGGGGGTCACGGCGGCGCTGCGGTCGGCGTACCCCGATCTTGAAGCCTACGCTGTCGAACCGAGCGGCTTTGACGATTTCGCGCGATCCTTAGACGCCCAGCGCCGCGTCAGCAACGCCCGCAAGTCGGGGTCCATTTGCGATGCCATTCTAACGCCCTGCCCTGGGCTCAAGACCTTTGCCCTAGCCCAAGACCTGGGGATGCGCGCCGTGACCGTAACGGACGCCGACGCGCTGCACGCCGTGGCCTACGCCGCCCAAACCCTGCGCCTGATCGTGGAACCAGGCGGCGCGGTCGCACTGGCGGCTGCCCTCACGGGCAAGATCGACCTGCAAGGCAAGGCGACCCTCGCCGTCTTGTCGGGCGGCAATATCGACGCAGCGCTGCTGGCGACCGCGCTCGAAACGCCTTTGCCACTGAACTGGTGTTAAAGCGAGGGCGTGTCTAGCGGACGAGACCCAGCTCCTGCAATTTGAGCATGACGTCGCGGGCGCAAGCGTCGGCGGTGCGGCCTTCGGTTTGTAGGCGGACTTCGGGGGTTTCGGGGGTTTCGTAGGGGTCGTCGATACCTGTGAAGCCCTTGATCTTGCCCGCGCGGGCGGCGGCGTAGAGGCCTTTGCGGTCGCGCGCCTCGCAGGCCTCGAGCGAGGTGGCGACATGAACCTCGACAAACAGGCCGTAGGTTTCGATCAAGTCGCGCACGCTCGCGCGCGTTGCCGCATAGGGGGCGATGGGCGCGCAGATGGCAATGCCGCGATTTTTCGTGATCTCCGACGCCACAAAGCCGATGCGCTGGATGTTCAAATCGCGATGGGCCTTGGAAAAGGTCAGCTCCGACGAGAGATTCTTGCGTACCACATCGCCGTCGAGCAAGGTCACGGGCCGCCCGCCCAGTTCCATCAGTTTGATCATAAGCGCGTTGGCGATGGTCGATTTGCCCGAGCCCGATAGGCCCGTGAAGAAGACCGTGAAGCCGCGCTCCTCCAGCGGCGGGAACGCCTTTTTGAGTTCTGCGATGACCTCGGGCGGGGAAAACCAGTCGGGGATGTCCAGGTCTTGTTTCAGGCGGCGGCGTACCTCGGTGCCCGAGATATTGAGCTTTGTCTCCCCTGCCGCCACCTCGTCCACTGGCACGTACTGCGCGCGGTCCTGAACATAGACCATCAACTTGAAGGGCACGATTTCTAGGCCCACTTCGTCGGCGTGCTTGGCGACAAGGTCCTGCGCCGCGTAAGGATCGTAGAAGTCGTCGCCCGCGCTGTTCGTGCCAGGGCCCGCATGGTCGCGCCCGACGATCATGTGGGTGGCGCCGTAGTTCTTGCGGATCAGCGCGTGCCACAGCGCCTCGCGCGGGCCGCCCATGCGCATGGCCAAGTGCAAGAGCGACATAGTGGTGGTTTGTTCGGGGTAGGACTGCAAAATCGCCTGATAGCACCGCACGCGAGTGAAGTGATCGACGTCCCCTGGCTTGGTCAGGCCGACAACGGGGTGGATCAGCAGGTTGGCCTGCACATCGCGCGCCGCGCGCAAGGTTAGTTCCTGATGCGCGCGGTGCAGCGGATTGCGGGTTTGGAATGCGACCACCCGCGTCCAGCCCCACTTGTCGAACAGGGACCGCAGTTCATTGGGACTGTGGCGCAAGGCGCGAAAGTCATAGTGGGACGGTTGATCGACCCCGCGCACTGGGCCGCCCAGGTAAATCGGCCCCGCCCGATCGTGCAGATAGGCGACGGCAGGATGCGCGCGATCATCGGCGCCAAACACCTGCCGCGCCTCGGCAGACTTGTCGGGGCGCCAGAGGTCGGTGAGGGTCATGAGCGCGATGATGACGCCTTCGTCGTCCCGCAACGCAATATCCTGGCCCAAACTTAGGTCCGCCGCGAAGGTTTCGGACACGTCCAGAGTCACGGGAATCGGGCATAGCGCCCCGCTGGCAAGGCGCATGTCCGCCAGCACTGCGCCGTAGTCCGCCTGCCCCATGAACCCCGCCAGCGGCGCAAAGCCGCCGTTAAGCAGCAATTCCAAATCGCACAACTGACGCGGCGTCAAATCCCAGGACGGCATCGCAGCCGCATCGAGGCGCGCTTGGGTTGCTTGATCTTCGGACAAATACAGCTCGGGAACAAAAGCGGGCATAGGGCAAGGTCCTGTTGGGGAAGGGTTAAGCGAATCGCTCGGGCGGGCCTAAAGAAGAAACCCCAAAACCGCTAGCCCGTAAGGGATTTCAAGTCGGGACGATCGGGGAAGCACAGGCGTCCCAAGGGGTCGAAAAGTGCGGAAACAGGGAAATTTGTTAAATTTCGGGGTTTTTGGTGGTTTTTTGGGAGTTTTGAGGGGCGCCGATGCGCCTGAAAGCCTTGTTCTAGGCGGTCTTTTTGGAAGTTTCCTGTTATTTGGAAAAATGAGGGGTTTAATCGGTTTTTTTCCCTGTTCGGGTCGAAGGGAATCGGTTTTTTGATGGCTTGAATCGGCCAAGGCCGCGACTGCGGCCCCCCAAGCGGGCTCCAAGCCCCAAGGGCGCAGGGAACGCCCGCGCTCCAAACAGTTGGGCTCCAAGCCCCAAGGGCGCAGGGAACGCCCGCGCTCCAAACAGTTGGGCTCCAAGCCCCAAGGGCGCAGGGAACGCCCGCGCTCCAAACAGTTGGGCTCCAAGCCCCAAGGGCGCAGGGAACGCCCGCGCTCCAAACAGTTGGGCTCCAAGCCCCAAGGGCGCAGGGAACGCCCGCGCACGAAACGCGCGGCCCCGAACTCCTGAATTGGACAAGGATGGTAAGATCTTTGTGTTGGTATGAAGGGTCGGTCTGGGGATGGACCCTTCGGTCCCATCCGCTGCTTGGACTTCGGTTCCCTCGTTGATTTTCGGTGCAGTCCGAAGAAGCAGATTGATCGCAATACCCCTGCCTGTGGCTTAGAACACCAGTCCGTCTCGTATCTCGCGTTCAAAAAACTCGTACATGACCCCATCGCGTTCGTAGGATGCCAAGGTGATTTCCGTGTCGCCGCGTTTGGCTGACTGGATATTGTTGCGGCCAAACTTGAACTCAAACAAGGGTTGGCTGTCGGCGGCGCCGACCGAGAGGTCTTGATCGCCTTCGTCGGTCACGCTGAACCCCTGATTGGTTAAATAGGCCACCAATCCGTCGCGGATGGGCTGGGTCGTTGGGAACGGCAGCGCATGATCGTTGTCATAGCCCACGGAGATCGCGCACCCCTTTTTCTCCAGCGGGGCGATTTTGGCATCGATCATCAAGCTGCTCGTGACGCTACCTTGGGTCCAGGTTCGCTCGAACGTATCTTGGAATTTTTTGAATCCCTTGGACCTTAAAGTGTCTGCGTTCATCCGATTTCCTTCGGCAATGTTCAGGCAAAATGCGCCCATGGCGTCGTAAGCTTCGGCCAAGTCCTGCGCGGCCAAGCTGGCAACAGCGGCTCGATCGGCGGCTTCTTGACGGGGGGACACGCCGCTGCACCCCCCAAGGGCCACCACCGCAAAACAACAAAGGACAAAGGATCGCATGAAGGACCTCCAGTTGGACACGCGGGTTTCCTCTTAACCCAAGTAAGCGCGCAAGAGTAACAAAAAACGCCGCCTCCCAAGCGCGTGGTGTCAGGTCCAGAGCTATGCTAGGATCTTGCTTTGTTCAAAACGGAGGACAGGACCATGGCCCAAGCGCTCTACACCCACGGCCCCTTGTGGGGGCATTTGCGTCAAGGTGTCGTCGCCTCGGGCATCGGCATGGTGGCGATTTTTCTGGTCGATCTGGTCGATATGGCGTTCATCGCGCAACTGGGGGAGCCCGCCTTGGCTGCTGCTGTGGGCTTTGCGGGAATCTTGCTGTTTTTTGCCTCGGCCATCGGCATGGCCCTATCGGTTGCCTCCTCCAGCCTTGTATCGCAAGCCTTGGGTCGTGAGGATCGCGCAGGGGCGGCGCAGGCCTATCTGGACGTGGCCTTGTTGGGACTGATCTTGGGGATTGGCACGGCGGTGGTTCTGCACTTTTCCGCCCCGACTTTACTGGGGTTGCTGGGCGCGGACGCCATGGTTTTGGACTTGGCTACGCGCTATTTCCAAATCGCCAATTTTGGCCTGCCCCTGTTGATTTTGGGCATGTGTTCGGGCGCGGCCTTGCGCGGCGCGGGCTTGGTGCGCAAGTCTATGATCGCGACCATCTTGGGCGGGGCGGTCAACGCCGTCTTCGACCCCATCTTCATTTTTGCCCTCGACCTGGGGCTGCAAGGCGCGGCGTACGCCACCTTGCTCTCCCGCGTTGCGGTCGTCGCGGTGGCGCTCTATTATACGCTCTATCAGGAACGCCTCCTGCTCGGGGCAAGGATTTCGGCGATTCGTCATTCCTTGCGCCCTGTCTTTGCCGTTGCCTTGCCGTCCTTGCTGACCTCCCTTTCAACCCCGCTCGGCAGCGCCTATGTCACGCGCGCCTTGTCCGCTCATGGCCCCGAAGTGATCGCGGGGGCTTCGGTCTTTGGCCGCCTCATGCCGCTCGCCTTTGTCGGAATTTTGACCCTGGCCATGGCCCTCGCCCCGATCGTGGGTCAGAACTTTGGCGCCGATCAGCGCGACCGCGTCGAACGCGCGTTGATATTGGCTGGGGGCTTTTCTTTCGCCTATGCCCTGGGCGCGGCCCTGATCCTGGCCCTATGCGCCCCTTTGCTGGTGCTCGCCTTTCGCCTCGACGGCGTGGCGGCGGATGTCCTGACCTTTTACTGCCAGGTAATTGCTTTCAGCTACGGCTTCTTTGGGTTGCATTTGGCCGCAAGCCAGACCTTCACCAATATAGGCCATCCTACCTATGCCACCTATGCGAACCTCTTTCGGGACTTGATTCTCACGGTCCCCTTTGTGGCGCTGGGCGGATTGGTGGGCTCGCCCTTCGCGCTCATCATCGGGCAGTATGCTGCAACGATTATTTCGGGGTCGGTGGCGTTTTTGTTCGCCTATCGCTTGGTGCACCGCGCTGCCGCCTGCGGGACCATCGAACAGCATAGCTTCCATCGCCCCGTGACGCCCTACGCCCCGTCCCGAGGCCACTAATACCAAGGGTCGTTTGCAACGACCCTTGTGTCGCGTGTCTGCGCCACGCAGGCTGCGCTCCCACTTGGTCGCTAGTCCTTCATAAGTACTGAATTTGCAATTCAGTACTTTCGCGTCCATCAACGGCTCGACGAGTCAAACTTACCCGCCGATGATATTACGGGGCACTCCGCTTGCACGCCCGGGTTTGAAAATCGACGCCAAGAAAGCCTAGCTTTTGCGGCGGTGTCGCTTAAGTAAGGCCGATGACATTGAAAAACTCTTTGATCGCGCTCGGCTTGGCTGCTGCGATCTTGCTCGTGTTGCGCGCGGTGCTGGGCAGCGGCGCGTTCAACCTGATTCTTTACTTTGGCATCGCCCTGGGGTTGCTTTCTACCGTGATCGCCCTGTTCGCAGGGCTGGGCATGATGACCTTTGGCGCGGCGACGCAAGATCGGGCCAGCCAGGCCAAATGGACCACCTATCTGATGCGCAGCCGCGTCTTCGCCCAGGGCATGACCATTTTATGCGGGACCCTGCTACTGATGAACCGCGGCGAGAGCATCGGCGGGCTCTAAGATGGTTGAACTCACGCGCATCTACACCCGCGGCGGCGATAAGGGCAAAACCTCCCTGTCCGACGGCTCGCGTGTCGCCAAGCATCACCTGCGGGTCGAGGCCTATGGCACGGTCGATGAAGCAAACTCGGTCATCGGTTTGGCGCGTCTGCACGTGTCCCCGCCGCTCGATGCGATCCTGGGTCGCGTCCAAAATGACCTGTTCGACTGCGGCGCCGATCTTGCCACGCCTATTCAAGACAACCCGGAGTATCCCCCTTTGCGGATGAGCGAGACCCAAGTCGCCTGGGTCGAGACGCAGATCGACGCCTTCAACGCCAAGCTCGACGCGCTCAAGTCCTTCATCTTGCCTGGCGGATCGGCGGCCAGTGCCTACTTGCACCAAGCGCGCACGGTCTGCCGCCGCGCCGAGCGTCTGACGTCGGCGTTGGCAGAATCCGAAGAAATCACCGCCGACGCGCTCAAGTATCTTAATCGCCTGTCGGACCTTCTGTTTGTGCTGGCGCGCGCAGAAAACGATCAGGGCGCGGCGGACGTCCTTTGGGTTCCTGGCAAAAACCGCTAAAACCAACGGGCAAAAAAGTTGACACTTTTTTGCCTTTTAATGTCTCACGGCAGAAACGCTACGCGTTTCGCCTCCGACGGGGCCTCCGCTTATACCCCGAGGCGCTTTCGCGCTGTTCTCGGGGCCGCTACGGGGGCCGCAGTCGCGGCCCTTATCGCCGCGGGTATAATTCAGCGGCCAAAAAAACACCTGGACTTTCGGTCCGAATGGGCAGACATTGTGCGCGATGCGCGGTGTTTGAAAACGTCGATCTTTGGTCCCATAGCTCAGTCGGATAGAGCGGCGGATTCCTAATCCGCAGGCCGCAGGTTCGAATCCTGCTGGGATCATTTCTGCCTTAATAGAAACGACCCGCCATCGGCGCTGGCGACACAAGTATCCGCTGCGATCAGGCTCGTTTCAGGGCCGCGAGCGCCGCGAACGGGTTCGGTCGCTGATTTTGATCGGCGTCCGCCGGCTCCACCCGATGATCTGGCACCTTGGCACCAGGTTTGCGCGGGAACGCGGCGGCACTCAGCGCGATTTCGTCGCCGAGCAAGGGCAGCAGCGCCACGCCCGCGAAGGGAAACTCCTCGGCTTCCTCGGCACCGTCGGGCAGCGCGGGCGCCGACGGCGATAGCGTTAAGGACCGTTCAAAGGTGCCTTGGAGGCGTTCGTGAAACAGCTCGAGACTTACCCCGCAAGTTCGCGCCAGCGTCACGTCGTAAGTGCCCCGAAATGTCAAAATCTTCGGGTCGTACACCTGGCATGGGCGTAGATCCGCGCGCATCCCCAAAACTTCCAAGCCTAGGAGGTCCTGCAAGTCCGCCCTGGCGTCATTCAGGTCAAACACTTGGTCCAGACGCCGAAGCCAGGCGTCGGCCGTGAGCAGTCGCGATGCAAATCTCATAGTGACGTTCCGATCAGCCCTTCGAGTTTTGGTAGAAGGTCCGCGAGCGCCGCCACTTGGCCCTGCGTGGGGCTGTTCGCGTAGAGATTTCGGCGCAGCACCTGTTCAGCAGGTTCACCCTGCCCCGCCAGCATAGCCGCATAAGCGCGAAGCCGTCCGTAGAGCGCCGCTGCATGGTTCTTGGCGTGCTTCTTCACCGTCGCATCCCCCAGGGAATGCTCGCGAAAGGCCGTATCAATATCTTGTACCATGGCGCCGACCAGTTCGCGCTCTAGGGTCGCTCTCGTCGCAGTCGCGTCAGCCCTCAGCGCCTCTTGCAAGGCGTGCGCCAAAGCCGAAGGCCCCTGGGGGGGCCGATGCAATACCACGGCAGCGCACAAACTCACCGCAGCAAAGCGCCCCTGCAAGGTATCCTCAAGCTGGCATAGGCCTAAGGCCTCCGCCAAGACCGACGGTCGCAGCAAAGCAGCGTAGAGCTGGGCACCGAGGCTTTGCGGGCTGTCCAGGGCTTGCTTTCCCTTCAAGAGAGTGCGAAGAACGCGCATCGGCGCCCCTTAAAGCCATTCGCATTTGTTTTGAAATGGCTTTAAGTCCTTTGATAGCGCGAATGGTCACTTTGGTCGTTTCGACTTGGAACCCCGCTACGGGCGAGCGCAGAGAAATTGTGGAGAGGACGATGCGTCTTATTCGAACGGCCTGTTTGGCCTTGCTGGGGCTGAGTTTGGCAGCGTGTCAACCAACCCTAGAAACCAGCGGAACTTTTTTGAGTGAGGCGGAAACCCAAGCCGTGCGCGTCGGGATGGACGTGGCAGAGTTGCAGGCCCTGGTGGGGCCGCCGTCCTATACCTCAGCCCTCGACCCCGACCTCATCGCCTATATCGGCACCCGCTTTGAGGTGCGTTTGCTCCGAGACCCAAAACCGGTCGAGCGGCGCATCCTCGCCCTCGATATATCGGGCGGCCGCGTCCAATCCCTTGTGCAATTTGACCTGCAAGACGGGCGCCAAATCTTCCCAGATTCCAATCGCACCCCGACCAACGGACGCACGATCTCCCTCGTCGAAGAACTGCTCGGCAATATAGGGCGGTTCTAGGGTCCGTGGACAATAATCTTGCACCGATCACGGTTGCAGTCAGATACCAAGCAGCGCGATATGAGCAATCTGTTTTGTCATAAGGCGTTGCGATGCCTCTGAACTCTTTGATCTTAGCGAAGTAATTTTCCACCAGATGCCGCCATTTATAGACGTGCTTATCATACTGGCGTTGGGTTTTGCGATTTGCTTTGGGTGGGATCACCGCAGTCGCACCGCGCTGATCTAAGTCTTCGAGAAGCCAGTCTACATCGAAAGCCTTGTCAGCCAATAGAGCATCAAAACAGACGCCCTCTATGAGCGGCTTGACCCCTTGCATGTCATGGGCTTAACCAGGCAACAGCAGGAAGCGAGCCAGGTTCCCTAAGCCATCAACCAAGGCAACGATCTGGGTCGTCAATCCACCTCTTGAACGTCCAATGGCCTGATTTTGAGTCCCCCTTTTGCGCCACTGGCTTTCTGGTGAACGCTTACGATAGTGCCGTCGATAAGAGCGTATTCAAAGTCGGGGTCTTGGTTTAGAGCTTCAAAAAGTTTCTCAAAAACACCTGCTGCGGCCCATCGACGGAAACGGCGAAATTGGGTTACCGAATTCTGGCGGCAAGTCTCGCCACGGAAGCCCTGCACGCACCCGCCAAAGCACAACCTCCAAGAAGAGACGACTATCTTTTCCAGTAACACCGCTAACCCCATCGCGACCTGGAATTAAACTTGAAATCCCATCCCAGAGCTGTTCTGTGACAACAAAGCGATCTGTGTTCATTGGAACTTCTATTTTGGAAGTTTGAAACACAATTTTGCAGAAACAGGAACTCCTAATGTCCACGGATCCTAAAATTGATCAGGTAAAATTCTAAATCTACCCTGGAAAAAAATCGCCTTACGTCTAATTCTACGACTGGAACCAATAGGTCGCTCATATTCCTAATCCTCTGAATTTGAGCCCTTCCTTGCCTCATATTGTTCCCAGACATGTTTCCGTCCTTTTTGTCTAGCATCAGCGAGCCAAAGTTTTTTGCGAATGCCTGGAACCTCCAAGTTACTGTATGCACCGCCCGAATACTTAGGCCAATCAATCGCCAAACCCATTTTCACCATTTCCGCCGATAGATCGCTACCATCTGGCAATCGACATTTGGCGACTGTTCGCCCGTAGTGATCTCCACCTACAACCGTCGCCTCAATCTGTTAGCCTCTACACAGACCTAGAAGGGCATGTTTTGCATTGCGGCCGTAGGGGTGATTGATCTCGGGCGCATCAATGCCGAACAATCGAACTTCTGTGTTTTTGATACGAATGCTGTCACCATCGATCACATAGGCCCTTCCCGTAATTCTAAGCTCTCTTAACGTGGGGGCTGGTGCTTTGACACCGTCAATTGGCCGAGGCTCTGGCCTGGACCTCCTTGTGTGAGGCGAGTCAGTCCTACTCTGGTCAGAACCGAGCGACCGAGCCAAAACAACGCAGATGACCACGAACACAAGAAAGAAGAACAAGGCTCCCATCTGTTCCATCCTAGTCTAACTGACACTCATTTTCAAGCGTCCGCCTATGCTGGACCTGTGTAATCCTAGAGAGTTTACCTAACTCAGGAGCTTTCCACCATGGCCCATAACCCCGACCGCGCCGCCAAAATCGCCGCGCTCAACGGCCACTTCCGCTGCACATTTTTTAGGAGGCCAAGTTCATCTAACCTCTAGCATTATGGATTTAAACGACGCGACGCGCGCCCGCATCGTAAACCAGGTCATGACCTTCGATACATTTACACCATGCTAAGGGACACTAACTAAACCACTCTTCAGAGAAACGACATTCAGCATGATTGAGGTCCCGCTGTCTAAATGCCTTTGTGTCATGATCGCGGAACCTGCGAACTAATCTCCAAGGCAGGACGTCCACCTTTCACTGCGAATACAAATCCAAATGCGATTATTGCAAGGACCAAAGCGACTATACTCAAGACATTCCAACCGTAGCTAAGCACGATAACCGCAGCGAGAGGAGCTGCAACCGCATAGCTTGCTGTGATAAGCAAGTTATTAAAGCCCTCGGCTGATTTGCGAGTGTTTTCCTCAATATTTGCAATCAAAGACGTGCCAGCAATATACATGAAATTCCAACCTAGGCCGATGAACAAGAGGCTTCCCAAAAAGTTAAAGAACTCCTTACCTTGCAGCGCAAAGGTGATTCCAACCACGTTCATCGCAATCCCACAAATGGCCACAAAATTAAAACCAATCCGCGTTAAAATCATCGACGTTAGAACAGATGGAGCAAACATGGCAAGCATGTGCCACTGCAGAACACACGTTGTGTGCCCGAACTCCATGCCATGGTCAAGCATCGTAATCGGAAACGCGTCCATCATGATTCCCATAATTAAGTAGGCCAAAACGCCCATAGAGCTTCCCAAAATGAATGCGGGATGGCTTAATACTTTATAGTATTGAGAATTTGTGTTTAGCTTTACATTTTGCGTTGCGCTTTTCTTCGCCGCTTGCTCTGTGGTCTCCGCCTGCACATATATGGTAAACAAAAGAAGACTCGTCAAGCACATTGCCGCAACCACGAGGTAAGGACCTGTGTAAGAGCCAAAAAAGTTCAAGTGGCTTTGTGAATAACTTGCGATTGCAGGCCCAACAAACGCCGCCACAATGCCACCCGAAACGATTATGGAAATTACTCTGTTTTTCTTGTTTTCATCATCAAAAAGTTCAGCAGCAGCATATTTAATGAATTCGCCAAATCCGTTGAACATCCCAATGAACAAAGTTGCGCAAACAAGCAACCAAAAGCTTTCAATATAAAGGCTATAAACGCACATCAATCGCCCAATAACACCAAGAAAGCTCCCAAATATGAAAGATTTTTTTCGACCTAGCGAAATCATCAAGCGGCTCGCGGGAACGGCAATAAGCGATGCACCAAAAATCTGCATGATCAATGGTAAAAGAATATATGCTTTGTATGGGGATAAATGATGCCCGACCGAAGCTGTAGCGCTGTATCCGATGGCCATCAAACACCAAGAAATCACATAGACAAAAAAGAGTACTATAAGATTATGTTTCATCTTTGAAAGACCCTATTCTGATTTTGAAGTGAAAAATGTCATTTCTTCCATCCAACCACTACACAATATGCCTGCGCTTCATCTGTGAGATCAATATCTGTATTCCAAATGGCGTGACGCGGAAAACGCTGTAGAATCAAGTCGTCAGCAACAGAAACAACGGCCAGGACCGAGCCACACCATGGGTGAAGCACTACCTCTATTCACAACATCATTCAGCCGAAATCTTTCCGTGGAAAGCCGTCCCGAAGCTTAGCTTAGCCCTTCTTGTGGGCGACGACGATACGCAACAATGTTCGCATGCAGCTGTGCATGTGTGCGTTGTTAATATAGATACACTATCAAATTCAAAGAAATCTGAATGAATCATACCAATTTTCTAAAAGAAGTTCTTGAAATTATCTATGATTTGTGAATCTAGTTTAACTATAGCTTCTCTCTCTTTGCTTCCTAAGAACTCGCTTAATCTGTGACCGAATCCGCTTATGACCTTTAACCTTACACGATCATTTTGTGCCTTCATGATACTGTATAGCTCATCTGCATCTTCTATTGCCACTTGATTATCCTCATTACCGTGCATTATCATAACTGGGCAGTGAATACTCTCGACTAAATCCTTAGGTGCCAATTCTTCCATAGATCTTATGAATGCTATAGAGTTCCTTTCAGTTTTATTTAGATCATCCAAATTGGTCTTGTCTAATTTGTAAAAGAACTCCATAGCTTTTTTCCTATATTCATCTTTTAACTGATCGTTTTCAATTTTGTTGATGGCGCGTTCTTGCTGCCATTTAATTGTGGTTCTTAAGTCTTTGCTAGGAGTTGATATCAAACACAGACCAGAAATATGATTAGGCATTTCAGAGGCTACCCTGCACGCGGCATATCCTCCAAAACTATGTCCAACAATGACGATTGTTTTGTGAAACTGAGCAACGAGCTGTTTGACAACTTCTTTTGCTTGATTTATGATATCATCCACAACAAGAACATATTCAGATGCTAAGGAAGCGCGTCTGTCATATCTGAACGTGCAAAACCCAGAGTATGTAAAGGCATCCATTAGCCTGCCATATCCCAAGTTTTGACCGTCCAGAGTTAACCCGTCTCTATTGTATCGGCCCGTACCCCCAATTAATAGAATGTTGAATTCCTTAGTTTCAGGATCTTCATGAATAGGGGTTGCTAAAGTTCCATATATGTCTTCGGGTTTATAGTTAAAAACTATTTCTTGATGTCGAACAGGGTAAGTTGTAAAATAATCTTCTTGTCCTTCATAAATATACTCATCTCGCCAATCAGGCCTATTTTGATTAGATTTCTGTACTTTAAAAGGAATGCTTGGTGATTTCCCTACTGAAAAGCGGCCTGAATCCGCGAATTCACATACTAGCCCAAGTACATCAGCTACGTTCCCGTTATCCTGCCATTTAACGTCGACAAGAAGTTCTTCATAACCAGCACCTGGTAAAGAAATGAAACTTGATGGACATTTGTGTTTTTTCAGATAGTATAAAACCCCTATAACTGTGGCGACGTTATTATTTTCCAACAAAATGAGGGGTTTGATGCCCTCTATTCTTGCAACTGTATTCTTTCCGTCAGATACTTCATAAGCATTGCCATTGAGTTGGATTATTGTTTGACGCTTTTGTGTCAAATACTTATATCTAACGAGCCTTCCATCATGGATTTCCGTCTCAGTTCTCACTCTGATGGTTGGTTCCGCTCGATTCGCATTGAATTCGATCCAGGTTTTTATTGAATAAATGCCTTGCATTGCATGACTTTCATCAAACTCCAACCAGCATCGGAAAACTAAACTCTCGGCTTGAATAACATCAAAGCCTTCATAAATCACAGACATTAACTGACCTATAACCTAACTGACGCCATGAAGTTGCGGAATCAGAAATTTACACAATAGCATCGCCATCCTCACCAATCTCATCAACATCGTCTCCGCAGTACGAAGCAAAAACAGCGACATCAGCAGTTAGCGCAACGTTGGAAATCAATGCGACATTTTGATAAGCGTGAACAAATGCAAAAATATCTACACTCGGGTCAATGCCTATTGCCACATCTTCGTTACCTTCATCCTGGCTTATTCACGGTTGATCGGATGATTTGTATGGCGTGACGCGGAAAAAGCTGTAGAATCATGTGCTTAGAGACAGAAACAACAGCCAGGACCGAGCCACACCATGGGTGAAACACTACCTCTATTCACAACATCATTCAACTGTATTCTTTCCGAGGAGGGCCGCACCGAGCATCTGACATGACCTGGCCACCCCCATAAGATCAGATTGCAAAATAGCCTGTCCTGAAAACGCTGTCGCCCACCTCGACGATCTGGCGACCCATCACCCCTGCGCCAACGACGCAAAAAACACCCCAGATGCTCGATCCCGTTCCCAGATTTACGCCATACTATCCCCAGGGATCTCAACAAATCGTTCGATGCTCAAAATCTCCAACGCATCCTGCCTCAAAACCCCGCCCAAACCCGCTTACGTCCCAAAATTTGCCGTCATCGTGAATAGGCCAGGATAAACCCCTCGCCATGTATCTAAACGGTGATGGCGCGCAGGGCGATCAGGATTTGAGCAAAACAATCTCAAGGGCATGGATGTGGGATTTGAGTTCTGCGTCCAAGATTTGATAAATTTGCTGGTGCGCGCGGACCCGCGGGAGGGCGTTGAGCGCCTCGGACCGCACCTCTACCCGAAAATGCGAGCGGCCCGAATTGGGGCTGCTGGCGTGGCCCGCGTGCAGATGCGATGTGTTGATCACCTGCACCGCGCTGGGCTGCAAGGCGTCGCGGATTTTTGAGCCTATAAGATCACAATCGTCCATTGAATTCTACCGATAAATCTATTTTCTTGGTAAATCTATGGGCTTATGAGCGCTGCAAAGCCCGATCCTCTGAACGCGCCGTTCTTCGACGCGCGCGCCGAAGCGCGCAAGGCCCTCCCGACCTGTGCCTGGCCAGGATGCCAAGAATGCGGCGAGTATCGCGCGCCCAAATCGCGCAAGAACCTGCGCGACTATCAATGGTTGTGCTTGGAACACGTGCGCCTGCACAACAAATCTTGGAACTATTTTAAGGGCATGTCGCAAGCAGAGGCGCAGGCGCGGCGATACGACGACATGCTCGGCAATCGCCCGACATGGACCTTCGCCAACAGCGCCAAAGCCCGGGTCCGCGCCCTCAACGAGGCTCTAAAAGGACGTTTTCAAGACTTTGGCCTCTTTCAATCGGACGAGGACGAGGAGCTGGACTCTGTCGAGCAGGATCGCACGCGGCAAGTTTGGTTCAAATTGACTCGCGAACAGCAGCAGGCCTGTCTGGTGTTAGGGATTCGCCCCCCCGCCTCGGCGCAGCAGGTCTCGGAGAAGTTCAAGATCCTGGCCAAGTCCTTGCACCCCGACCTGAACCCAGGCGACACCCAAGCCGCCGAAACCATGAAGGCGGTCACCGCCGCCTACGCGCAGCTGAAGGCAGGCGTCCCCGCCAACACCCACGGAAAGGGCAAATGAACCTTATGTCCGCCCCTCCCCTTGTTAGGTGTGCTTGTCGGGCGTCGTTTGGCACGGCACAAAGTTCGTGCCGTCTGTTCTTGCCGCCGCCAGTCGGTGCTGGATCCTGCGACTGCGCGCGGGATGCAGCAATGAGTTCTTGACGACACTCACTAAAGGATTTTGACGCGCGATTGCCCTGACAAAAGCCATTCACTCAATTCCATATCAGGGCTAAAGGCTTTAGAGTTGCAAGGGAGCGATCCAGTTTGGGTTCCGCAATGGGAGCCTCAACCGCCAACCGCGCGACCCGACAAAGTCTAGGAGCGAGCGCCGATGCAAGACCAAGATGCGAGCCTTCCGGACCTAATTAAGTCAAAGAAGCGGGTGGCCGACCACGGGGAAGTTTTTACGCCGAAGTGGATGGTGGAGGCCATGCTTGACCTCGTGAAGGGTGAGACCGAACGCATTGACGCGCGGGTTCTTGAGCCAGCGTGCGGCAGTGGCAACTTCCTGGTGCCCGTGCTGCAACGAAAACTGGCCACCGTCGAGCTAAAGTTCGGAAAATCTGACTTCAACAAGCAGCACTATGCGCTCTTGGCGCTCATGTGCACCTATGGGATCGAGCTTCTTGCCGACAATATCGCTGAATGCCGCGAGAATATGCTTGAGGTCCTCTCGGACTACCTCGGGCTTGAAAATCACGACTGCCTGTATCAAGCGGCCTCGTATGTTTTGTCCGCAAATCTCGTGCAGGGCGATGCGCTGGCGATGAGAACCGTCGACGGCTCGCCCATTTCCTTTGCCGAATGGGGCTATATCGGCAAAGGCAAATTTCAGCGCCGTGACTTTCGACTAGACATTTTGACGGGCGCATCCGAATTTAGCGCTGAGGGATCATTGTTCGCGGGCCTTGGAAACCATGAGATATTCAAACCGACCGAGACCCACAGGCCTATGACCCTTCGAGACCTTGCCCATAAGAACGGCGGGGCGGCCCAGGTCGCGGCATGACCCAAGCGGCCTCAATTCTAAAGCGGCGGAACCCAGACGTTCTGTCGTGCATTGCCAATCTGTCGAACGATGAGGTGTTTACGCCGCCCGAGTTCGCCAACCGCATGCTGGACACGCTCGCCGAGGCGTGGGCGTCGGACAGGGGCGGCGCGAACATCTGGGAAAATCCCGACGTCACCTTTCTGGACCCTTGCACCAAGTCGGGCGTGTTTCTGCGCGAAATCGCGAAGCGTTTGATCCATGGGCTAGAGCGGGAGATCCCTGATCTTCAAAGCAGAGTTGATCATATTCTGACGCGACAGATTTTTGGCATCGGCATTACCGAGTTGACGGCCATGTTGGCGCGGCGGTCGCTCTATTGCTCCAAACACGCGAATGGTAAGCACTCGATTGCGCGCGGGTTCAAGTCGGAGGCGGGCAATATCTGGTTCGAGCGCGTCGAGCATGATTGGGACAACGGCAAGTGCACCTTCTGCGGTGCCAGCCAATCAACTTTGGACCGAGGCGAGACCCGCGAGAGTCACGCCTATGCGTTCATTCATACAGACAAGATAAGAGAGCGCATGTCTGCGCTGTTCGGAGGCGACATGCAGTTTGATGTGATTATCGGAAACCCGCCATATCAGCTCAGTGACAGCGGCCACGGACGAAGCGCATCTCCGATCTATCAGGAGTTTATTGGTCAAGCCAAACACTTGTCACCCCGATACCTCACAATGGTAGTTCCTTCTAGGTGGTATGCTGGTGGCAAGGGATTGGATAACTTCAGAAAAGAAATGCTCTCCGATGATCGGTTGCGCACCTTGGTGGATTTTGAAAACAGTTCAGAGTTTTTTCCTGGTGTAGATGTTGCTGGTGGGATATGCTTTTTTTTGTGGAACCGGGATAATCGAGGAAGGTGCCAGGTCATAAACCATTCGAATGGAGAGCAATATGTCGAAGATCGTTTGTTAAATGAGTTTCCGACATTCGTCCGAAATAGTAAGGCAGTTCCAATAATTCGAAAGGCAGTAGCTGCTCAAAGCAACCATCTAGGTAATCTCTCAAACATAATATCTTCAAGGAAACCGTTTGGGTTGCCGACAAACTATAAACCAAAACCTAAAGGCGTACCTTGTTGGTTTACGCAAAAAATTGGCCTTAAGTTCGCTGAAAAATCAGACCTGATTGATAACAATGACTATCTAGATAAATGGAAACTCCTAATCCCGCCTGCTCCGATAGCTGGACAAACAGATTTTTCCAAACCAGTTGGATTTTACTACGAAGGCAATACGAGGATATCAAAACCTGGTGAATGCTGCACAGAGACATGGCTTGTTGCGTGCGCTTTTGAGACAAAAGAAGAAGTTCTGTCATTCAGATCGTATTTGTTCACAAAAACTGTGCGGTTTCTTTTGCTTCAAACTGTAGTTTCACAGCATGTAACAAAAGAGAAATTTGTATTTATTCCAAATTTTGAGAGATACGAGGTTCAGTTCACGGACAGAATGCTACGCGAGCTCTGGGGTCTTACACCAGAAGAGTGGCAATTGATCAATAGTAAGATTAGGGATGTAGCCATCGAAAATGGATAACAGAGAATCCGACAATATTCTTGTACGAAAGCGAGAATCCCGCCCCCGAATCTACGCTTACTCAATTGATGATGCCCATCATGCTAACCTTCTCAAAGTCGGGCAAACTACAAGGGACGTGCGGCTTCGAGTCGATGAGCAACTCGGCACGGCAGCGATTAAGAATTTTACCATTGAGCTTGAGGAGCCCGCAGAACGTGAAGATGGTTCCTTCATAACTGACCATGAGGTACGCGCCCGCCTGGTCAGCAAAGGATTTGTGAATACCGAAAAAGAATGGATGCGCTGCACTGTCGAAGATGTGCAAACCGTTTTGACGGAGATTCGCACGGGCCAAAGATTTTCTGGCACCCATCATCTCGACTTCCCCATGCGCCATGAACAAGCCGAAGCGGTCGAGTTCACCCTTAGTTACTACAGGTCGCGCTGGGCCGAAGATGCGACTGCCGTCCCGCGGTTTTTGTGGAACGCCAAAATGCGGTTCGGGAAAACCTTTACCACCTACCAGCTTGCCAAGCGAATGAAAGCCAAGCGGGTCTTGGTGCTGACCTTCAAGCCAGCCGTTGAGGACGCGTGGAAAGCCGACCTTGAAAACCATGTGGACTTTGATGGGTGGCAGTACCTTTCGCGCAAATCGGACGCTGACCCTACCCAGATCGACAAAGGTAAGCCTGTCGTCTACTTCGGATCTTTCCAAGACCTTCTGGGCAGAGACGAGTTTGGAAATATCAAACCCCAAAATGAATGGCTTCATGAGGTCAACTGGAACTTGGTTGTCTTTGATGAGTATCACTTTGGCGCATGGAGAAAGAAGCCCAAAGAACTGTTTGAGGGCGAAGAGGAAGCGCTCGAGCGCGAAGAAGAACTTCTCGGGAATACGAACAAGTTGACCAACCACGTTACGGACCTGCAGGAACCTCTGGAAGCGGAAACAGACTTTCTACCCATCACGACGCACGCGTATCTCTATTTGTCCGGCACGCCCTTTAAGGCGCTGGCGACAGGCGAGTTCATTGAGGAACAGATATACAACTGGACCTACACGGACGAACAGCGCGCCAAGGCCGACTTTGCTGCCGCACATCCTGGTCAATGGAACCCCTATGGCGCGCTGCCACGGATGCAGTTGCTAACCTATCAAATGCCCGATGAGCTGGTGTCGATTGCCAGCGCAGGCGAGTTTGACGAGTTCGACCTGAACGAATTCTTTGCAGCGACAGGGTCAGGTGATGCCGCCGAGTTCAAACACAAGGATGAGGTGCAAACCTGGTTGAATATCATTCGTGGCCAACACGCCGCCCACGCTGTTGATAATTTGCGAACGGGCACGCGCCCGCCGTTCCCCTATTCCGATGTGCGCCTGCTGCCCTATCTGCAGCATTCGTTTTGGTTTTTGCCAAGTGTCGCGGCGTGTTACGCGATGGCAAAACTGCTGAAAGAGCGTCAAAATACCTTCTGGCATGAATACAGAGTGGTCGTCTCGGCTGGAACTGCGGCGGGTGTCGGGCTGGAGGCCTTGCCACCCGTTCGCGCGGCAATCGGGAGCGGGTTCGATACCAAGTCGATCACGCTGTCGTGCGGCAAGCTGACAACCGGCGTGACGGTCAAGCAATGGTCGTCGATTTTGATGCTGCGCAATTTGACGTCGCCAGAGACCTATTTTCAGGCCGCTTTCCGAGTGCAATCGCCCTGGGCGATCAAGAACCCACATGGCGACGATCCCAATGAGGAAGGAGTGTGGAAACCTGTTTGCTATGTGTTCGACTTTGCGCCGACGCGCGCGCTTCGACAGCTGTCAGAGTATGGCATAGGGCTGTCGCCCAATGAGCCCAACCCAGAAAACGCGGTTCGTGATCTTGTTTCCTTCCTGCCTGTACTGGCCTACGATGGCGCAAACATGACCCAGATTGACGCGGGCGGTATCTTGGACATTGCCATGGCAGGCACCTCAGCAACCCTCCTGGCACGCAAATGGGAAAGCGCATTGCTGGTCAATGTCGACAACAATACACTGCGTCGCATCATGGAGAACGACGAGGCCATGAAAGCCGTTGAGCGGATCGAAGGTTGGCGCGCGCTTGGAGACAACATCATCGAGACAATCGTCAACAAGAGTGACAGAATAAAAGCGCTCAAGAACAAAACCAAGAGCGGGGAAATAAGGGACGAAGAACAGCGAGAACTTTCCGCCGAGGAAAAGGAATTCAAGTCGAAACGCAAACTGGTTCAGGAAAAACTCATCAAATTCGCAACCCGCATTCCTGCCTTCATGTACTTAACCGATTTTCGAGAGAACACGCTCCAGGACGTGATTACGAAACTTGAACCAGACTTGTTCTTAAGTGTCACCGGTTTAACAGTCGCTGATTTTCACCTGCTCGTGCAGCTGAAGGTGTTCAACACGGAGCATATGAATCAAGCCGTTTTTGCGTTCCGCAGATACGAAGATGCGTCTTTGTGTTACAGCGGCATTCATAGTCATCCAGATATTCGCCGCCGTGGTTTGTACGACACCGTTGTTGAGAAAATTTGAGCCGAGACCTGAGATACCCACGCAGGCATACGTGGACGCTTGCCCCCCCTGCGCCTTACCCCATCCTTGCGCTGCCATCGTTCGATTTCGCTACGGCGGCCAAGGCCCGAACTTGCTTTATCGTCATGAACATCCTGGATTCGATGCTGGCGAAGCTCTGGAACCCGAACTCTTCGTACCAACCCTTGCGCTTGTGAAAGGCCTCTGCA
Organism: Alphaproteobacteria bacterium; assembly: GCA_965229645.1. Taxonomy (GTDB): domain Bacteria; phylum Pseudomonadota; class Alphaproteobacteria; order UBA7985; family UBA7985; genus CAXQZM01. Next base: position 282,253 of record OZ245893.1, on the reverse strand, counting down.
TCGCCGTCAGACATGACATCGAGAAGTATGGCATAACACCCAACCTTGTCCGCAATCACCGCAGCTTTCTCGAAAACATGATGCATGAGCAAGCTGCCGACCCCCAGGCCCTGCGCGCGCAGATCGACCGCCACTTGACCGAGAAATAGGACAGGAATTTCACCGTGCCTAGGGGTGCCACGCGGCACCTTGGCTAGCGCCGCGGCGTTCATAGTGCCGACGTTGATGGCGTGATACCCAAGGATCGTCGTCTGTCCCGACGAGACAGCGGCGTAGACCCGTGTCATATCGTCCCTTTGCTGTTTCTTCGCAGACAGTTTGAGAAAATTGTTCAGTCGCTTGACGCCACAGTCGAACCCAGAATGATCGTGTCGGGCTGGGTTCCAGCTTTCGATGTTGATCGAGGATTCTTCAGTCAGCATGCGCCACGCGACGCCGGTAAGACGCAGCCGCCCTTAGGGCGCGCGGCGTTGGCGGCGGCGGCGTATCGAGCGCCACTGAAAACAGTCTCGCGTCTTCGGCTGTCAGGACATGGCGCGAGCTTTCCTCGATGATCCGCTGCGCCTCCTTGGCAATGGCGCCACGAAGGAATACCGACTTATCAACCCCAAGCGCTACCGTCGCGCGTTCAATCAGCATGGCCAAGCTATGACCATGGCGCACCTGTGTAGCGTGCGTCTGCTTTTCACTGCTCACGCTGGTAGCATTTAGATCAAGCAAGATCGGACTCCTTTCACCCTGATTGTAGTGCAAATTTCACTACAAATCAAATCGAAAATGTCGCAGTCCCGATCCGCCTGGGATTGGAAATGGAGAATTGAAAGACCCCTATTCGCGACGTCGCTTCGCTGCGCGCTGGATGACATGGGTGGGGGCTTGTTATATTTCGGGCCTCGCATCCGCCCTTTCCTAGGGCATGAAAAGGCGCGCCGCCGCAGGAAGGTCAAAATACCCGATCCCAGGTGCCGTTGAGGCGAAGGTTCTGGCCGTTCTCGTTGCCGATGCCGCCGAGTTCTAGGCTGAGGGAGGACTGGGCCGCGCCCTCATGCCCCCCAAACCACCCTAGGCTGATTTCGCCGCTTGGCGACGTGTCGGGGGTTAGGGTTTCGCCGTCGGCGAGGCGGATCGTGCCCGTGCCGACGCGGCGCGTGAGGCCGCTGGCTATTCGTAAGGTTCCCCGATCTTTGCCCAGATCGTGCCTGAATTCGGCCCCTAAGCTGACCTCGCCCACATGGGCGTCGGTCGCGGCGTAGGTTGTGGTGCCGTCGTAGGAATAGCTGCCCAAAGCCTCGTGCGCGTAACGTATTGCGAGGTAGGGCCGCAACTGGATGGCTTCGCCCGCAGCGTTCACGACCCGCGAGCGGCGAGCGCTGCCCGAGACCAGCACACGGCCCGAATCCGAAGTCGCCTCTGCGCCCGCCGCATCGCGATGGTGGTTGCGGAACCGCGTCGCCATCAGACTGCCCGTCAGCACGAAGGGGGCTTGGGCATTTTGAGTGTCCAGAATCGTTCCCCCGTAGAGCGCTACGCTCACCCCTGTCTTGGTCACATCGCCATCGTCCGCGTAGGTCCAATCCCCCTGCTCTATCCCCACCGCAGCGCCTACGGTTTGGTTCGCGCTCCGATAGAATAGATCGCCGACGAGCGCGTACGCGAGGGCCCCATGTCCCGTCAGGACGTGGCTTGAGTCGGTTTGGCTGTAGCCGACGGCGACCCAAGGTGCGCCGCTGTCCTGGGCGAACTCCTCTGCTGGATCGCTTGCGAACGCCCGTTGCTCGAGGAGCGCAGCCATGGCGCTCGCGTGCAGCGCTTGGTCGATGGCGGCAGCGGACGCGGCGGGGTCCGTTGGCGGGGTTTGCGCAAGGCTCGCCGTGGATATGGCGGTCGTTGTCTCGGGGCAAGCCATGCCGAAATCGGGCTGGAGCGCCGTTGTGAGCTCGAGCGGGGAGTCGGTGGCAAAATCCTCGTAGGCACTGACGTTGCAAACGTTCCAGGCGCTTAGGTCGTGCGCGAAGGCCTTTGCTTCGTTGAACATGAGGCGCATGTCCGTAACGCTCGACACGTCCCAGGCGCTCAAGTCTTGGTCAAAGGTATTGGTCTGGTGGAACATGTAGGACATGTCCGTGACGCTCGACACGTCCCACGAACTTAGGTCTTGGTTAAAGTACTCGGCAGAACGAAACATCTGTTGCATATGGACAACCCGCGACACGTCCCACGATCTGATATCTTGGGTGAAGGATTGGGTGTGGGCGAAAATCCAGCGCATGTCGGTGACGTTGCCCGTATAGATTTGCGAGAAATCGTAGGTGACATGAGTGTGCGACGTGTAAGAGTCTTGCGGTTTGAAGTCAAAACTCGCGTCGCCGCCGACGCTGCTGCTGGCGGCGGCTTTGAGCATGGTGTTATCGACAATCAGCAGCCCCGCGCAGTCGCCCGAGGTGCCAAGGGTGCCGATGAGGTAGGGATTGAGCCTGGCATCGCAATAATTGACCGAGGTCTCCGCCTCCTCGCCGCCGCCGCAAGCCGCCAAGATCGAAGCAGTCCATAAGGCGAGCGTCCAGTCCAGTCGTCGTGCGGGTGCCTGGGTTGTCTCGGTCATCGTTGCGTGCCCAGCGCAGGCTACACCTGATGCGACCCGTTGCCAAGGCAAGATTAGCCAAGCCCAAAAGAACGCGCGCGCCAAAGCGGTTCGCTGGCCGTGGTTTTGGGCTGGTCCTGGCCGCATCAAGCTGGCAAAGGCCCCCCCATGGCCCTCTACACGCTCGACCAAGTTCATGACCTGGCTCTCAACGCCTTGACCACCGCGGGCGCGAGCCAGCGGCAGGCCCTGAGCGTGGCGCGGGCCACCGTTTTGGCAGAACAGGACGGGATCCGCAGCCATGGCCTCCTGTACGTGCCGATTTACGCCGAGCATGTGCGTTGCGGCAAGGTGGCGGGCCAGGCCGCACCCGAGGTTTCCCAGCCGCTGCCCGCACGCCTTGTCGTCGATGCCAAGCATGGGTTTGCCCACGCGGCGATTGACGCGGGCTTTGACGCCTTCCTGGATGCTGTAAAGTCCGAAGGCGTCGCGGCCATGACCTTGCACAACTCCTACAACTGCGGAGTCTTGGGCCACCATGGCGAGCGGATCGCGGCGGCGGGTGCCCTTGCCTTGTGCTTTACCAACGCGCCCGCCTCAATCGCGCCGACGGGCGGCACCCAGCCTGTGATCGGCACCAACCCGTTCGCGGTGGGAGTCCCAGGCAAAGGCGCCGACGACGGGTTCGTCATCGATCAATCGGCCAGCTTGGTCGCCAAATCCGAGATCATGCTGCGCCAGCGCGAAGGCAAGTCCATCGACCCATCCTGGGCCTTCGACGCCGAAGGCCAGCCGACGTCGGATCCCGACGCGGCCCTCAAGGGCTCCATGGCCCCGGCTGGTGGTTACAAGGGGTTTGGCATGGGTTTGCTGGTCGAGTTGATGGCGGCCTGCCTGGCCGAGGCGACCTTGGGCAAAGACGCCAGCCCTTTCGCTGGCCCCCTTGGCGGGCCGCCCGCCACGGGACAGTGCTTCATCGGCTTGTGGCCAGGCGCGGGGTTTTATGATCGGGTCGCGCGCCTGTGCGAGGCGATTTTGGCGCAGCCAGGCGCGCGCTTGCCAGGTGCCCAGCGCAAAGCCAACCGCGCGCGCCTCCAAGACCAAGGGGTTGAGGTTCCAGACGCCCTCCTGGCGCGGATCCAAGGCGTTTAAGCAGGCCCGCGGCGCAGACACGCAATCACAAGGGGCGTTGGAAACGACCCTTGGTATAGTAAGGAATGACCATGCGCATCGACAATCTACAGTACGCCAACTGGTCGCCGAAGATCTTCCAGGAACTGCGGCAAGGCGGGCTCGACGCCGTTCATGTCACGATCGCCTACCACGAGACCTTTCGCGAAGCGGTTCTGAACGTCGAACAATGGAACCGCTGGTTCGAGGCCTATCCCGACCTGATCTGCCAGGCCTTTTCGGGCGAGGACGTGCGCGCGGCTAAGGCGGCTGGACGCACCGCCGTGGTGTTCGGGTTTCAAAACCCCTCGCCCATGGAGGACGACATAGGCTTGATCGAGGTCTGGCATCGCCTGGGGGTCCGGTTCATGCAGCTGACTTACAACAACCAGTCCCTGCTCGCGACAGGTTGCTACGAAACCGAGGATTCGGGCCTGACCCGCATGGGCCGCGACGTCGTCGCGGAAATGAACCGCGTGGGCCTGGTGATCGACATGAGCCATTCTGCCGAGCGGTCGACACTCGACGCCATCGACCAGTCCGCCCGCCCCATCGCCATAACCCATGCCAACCCTGCGCGCTGGCACCCCGCCCGCCGCAACAAGTCGCCCGAAGTGCTGAAGGCGCTGACCGAGCGCGGGGGCATGTTGGGCTTCTCGCTCTATCCCCATCATCTCCGGGGGGGAAGCGCCTGCACCCTCGCGAGCTTTTGCCAGATGGTCGCCGAGACGGCGGCCACCTACGGGACGGCGAACCTGGGCATCGGGTCGGACCTGTGCCAGGACCAGCCCGACAGCGTGGTGACCTGGATGCGCCAGGGTCGCTGGACCAAAGGGCAAGACTTTGGCGAAGGCAGCGCCGACAATCCTGGGTTCCCAGCCCAACCTGCCTGGTTTCAAAGCAATCTGGACTTTGCCAATTTGGCGACGGGCCTGCGGCAAGTTGGTTTTGACGACCAAGAAGTCGCAGGACTCCTTGGGGAAAACTGGCTAAGGTTCTACGATGCAAACTTCTGCGCTGCCTAAGCCGCCGCGCTCTGCCGACTTGGCGTTGCGCCCTGCCAACGCACTCATGCGCCTTGAGCGCCTGGGCGCGGCGTTTGCGACTCGTCTTTCGTTCATGCGGGTCTTGTTGCGCGGCTTAGCGGCCGAGCGGGTCCAGGTCACGCGGCCCCTGTGGGCCATGGACGCCCAGGGCTATGGCCAGGCGGTCTATAGCCTGACTTATGGAGGGCATGCCTACTCCCTGGTCGCCGTGTCCAACCCGCTTGCCGACCACGACCGCTCCGACCGCGTGATCGCCGAGGCTTGGGATGCGGCCTTTGTCCTCTACGATGGGGTGCCGTCCGCTGCAGAGGTGCGACGGATCGCCGAGACTGCGCCCTACCAGGAGGCGCGGCGCTACAGCGCGCGGGACCTGACCCTATCGCGCGCGAACAAGTCCGAGCGGCTGTTCGCCGCCGTGGTCGCAGCGCTCGCCGCCGGCCAGCAGCCCGACCCTGCGCGCATCGATCAGGCAGGCTATGTGATGCGCACCACCGCCGTCTATGGCAACGGCAAGTTCGGCATCGCCGACCGCGACCGCTTCTCCGCGCGCCCTGGCATGGCCGCGCCGTTCCAGGCCGAAATGCTGACCGTATGGCTGATCCGCGCCTTTACCCACGATCTGGTCGAGCATGTGGCTGCGGCGCAGAACCCCGCCACTGCGGTCAAACTTGACCGAGCTTTGAAGCGGCACCTGGGCGTCGGCAATGCGACGGGATTGGGCATGGCGCCGTTTTTGGTCTCGCACCCCGCCCTGCTCAATGCCTGGGTTTGGGTCCGCGAGACCGCCCTGGCGCGCGTCTTGAGCAGCGGCGCGCTGAGCGTCGATCAACGGCGCAACGCCCGCGCCATGGCCGCGCGCGTGCAACGCCACCTCGCGACCTGGCACGTGGACGACGCGCGCCAGATGGCCGAGATCCGAACGCTGCGATCCGAATTTGCCCAGCTCGACTTCGCGGTGCCGACTTGGCGGCACATTTGGGATCAAGTCCAGGAGGCCTCGCGTGCCTGTCAGGAACTGGTCCAGGCTGTGCTGATCGACCTCTGCCCCGATCTGGTCGATGATTTGGCCGACCACTTGACCGCACCCGACCCGCGCACCTGGCGGCCTGGCGACCGCGTTGCGGACTTGCGCGCCCAGGTCGAGCGCAGCTACGCCTGGGCCCTGGCCTACGACTTTGACCAGCGCGCAGAATCGGCCCTATTTTGGTACACGTCGGAAGAAAAGCTCGAACCCCGGCTGGGGCATCGATACGAGGAACCGGGTGCCGATAAGGAACGGCCCCTGGACGTGGCGCGGCAAGTCCAAGCGCTGCATCGGGCCTTGGCCGCTGCGCCCGCGCAGCAGAAGCTCGCGCTGTTTTTTGTTGAGTGGCCCGACTTGCGCGCCATCGCGGCGCGGGTGCAAGCGTGCCACGATCTGCCATACGCCGAAATTCAGGACAATCTGATCGCCGAGACCACCTTGCCGATCCACATGCTGCGGTTCAAACTCGCCATGTTTGGTGCCAACAAATTTGACCCCAAGTCCGACCTTTGGACCCGCATCACCCTGTTTCAAGGCGCGCCGCTGATCGACGACCCCGACCTGGGGGCCGACTGGGGCTTTGCCACGCTGTGAAGCGCGCGCGCATCTATGCCTCTGTGAATGAACTCAGCACGACGATTGAAAAGGCGGCTGTTGGACGGGGGTTTGACCGCGCCACCGGCCAGTGGCTCGCCGCCGCAACCCTCGCGTGCCTGCCCCATCATCCAGCACTCGCCTGGGCGCTCGCCGCGCTCGCCGCCGACCCCGCCCCGGTGCAGCTCACCTCGTCGGCGCAGGGTTGGCGCTGCCTCAATGGTGCGATCCTGGTTGCCGGTCCAGTTCTACGCGACTTGCAGGCCGCAGGGGAAGCGCTCGACGCGGCGAGGTTTGACCACTTCGACGTGCCACAACTCTGGCAGCACTCTCCCACAGCCCCCGATTCTCCCAGTCTTGGCCCCTTTGACGTGCCCGCCGACCAGTGGCAGGCCCTGACCGACTTGGCGGCCAAGACCTACGTTCCCGCCACCGAGGCAAGCCGACAAAGGGGAGCAGGTTAGAGATCGTTTCACAAATCGGATTTTTGTTCTTTTTATCGAATTTTTGACTTGCGAAGCAGAATCGATGCCTCTAAGGGACGCTTAAAGAAATCTTTAAACGTCCCTTCAAGGAGGCTTCTATGAAACCCGAAACTCAAGTCTTGCACGCAGGCTGGCGCGCCGATCCCACCACGGGGTCCGTCGCGGTACCGATCCATCAGACCACCTCGTTCCAATTCAACGACACCGATCATGCGGCCAACTTGTTTGGCCTGTCCGAACTCGGCAACATCTATACCCGCATCATGAACCCTACGGTCGATGTGCTGGAACAGCGTGTTGCAGCGCTGGAGGGCGGGGCTGCGGCCGTCGCCGTCTCCTCGGGTCAAACCGCGACTGCCTATTCCCTGCAGAACCTTGCGAAGGCTGGCGACAATATCGTCGCCTCAACCGACCTGTACGGGGGAACTTGGAACCTATTTTCCAACACCTTGAAGGATCAGGGCATCGAGGTGCGCTTCGCCGACCCCTCGGACCCTGGCAATTTCGCACGGCTGGTCGATGATCGCACGCGCGCGTTCTACGCCGAAACCTTGCCCAACCCCAAGTTGGATGTGTTCCCCATCAAAGAAGTGGCCGAACTAGGCCGCGAACACGGCATTCCGCTGATCATGGACAATACGGCGGCGGCGGGGCTCGTCAAACCGATCGACCACGGCGCAGCGATCGTCATGTACTCCACGACCAAGTATATCGGCGGCCACGGGACCTCGATCGGCGGGCTGATCGTCGATGGCGGCAACTTTGACTGGGAAGCGGCGGGGCAGCGGCAACTGACCCTGAACCAGCCCGACCCGTCCTACCACGGCGTTGTCTGGGCGCAGGCGGCCAAACCGCTTGGCCCCATCGCCTACGCCTTGAAACTGCGCACCACCCTGCTGCGCGATCTGGGCGGGGCCATGAGCCCCTTCAACGCCTTCATGTTCATCCAAGGCTTGGAAACCTTGCATCTGCGCATGAAAGCACACTGCGAAAACGCCCACGGCGTCGCGACCTACCTGGCCGCGCACAAAAAGGTCGATAAGGTTATCTACCCAGGCCTGACGACGGGGGAACAGCGCCAGCGCGCGGACACGTACCTGACGCGGGGCTACGGCGCGCTGGTCGGGCTGGAACTGAAGGGCGGCGTCGAGGCTGGCAAGCGCTTCATCGACAGTCTAAAATTGCTCTACCATGTGGCAAATATCGGCGATGCCCGCTCGCTCGCCATTCACCCCGCCAGCACGACCCACAGCCAACTGTCAGCAGAGGAACGCCTGCAGACAGGTGTCACCGACGGCTACGTTCGCCTGTCGGTCGGCATCGAGCATCAGGACGACATCATCGCCGACCTAGCGCAGGCGCTTGACGCGGCCTGACCCTCGACTACGCGCGGCCCTAAGCACCGAGTGTTTAGGGCCGTTTGTGGTTCGTACCCAGCGCCTGGTGCGCATAGAATGGCCCGCGCGGCAGGACTCGAACCTGCAACCCCGAGATTAGAAGTCACGTGCTCTATCCAGTTGAGCTACGCGCGGCCTAGGCACGAACCTTAGGTGCCCCAGGTCGCGCCCGCAACCACCTTCACAAGCCCCCTCGTGAACAAAATGCGCGCCAAATATGTCTTGGGCGAGCCAGAGACTTGCTTGACGCCCTCCCCGCTTGGCCCTAAGGCCGCTCCCTGGTCGGGCGGTTAGCTCAGTTGGTAGAGCAACTCGTTTACACCGAGTAGGTCGGGAGTTCGAGCCTCTCACCGCCCACCATTGAAATACTCCGTCGAGGTATGAACTCGTCCTGGTTCATGCCTCCCCGAAGTAGGCCTTTACCCGATCGATGACCTGATGAACCTTGTCCCGCAAGCCGTTGTACAGGGGCAATCGAACAAGCCGTTCGGCGATGGCATCGGTCCGATCCATGGGACTGCCGACACGGGCGTAGCGTTTGCCCGCCTTGGACGAATGCAGCGGAACATAATGATAGGGAGTTACGATCTCTGACGCTTTCATATGATCGATGAAGGCGCCTCGTTGTTCGGGCGTGTTCATGATCATGTAGAATATGTGGCCGTTGCTTTGCGCATAGTTGGGGATCTGGGGCAGGCGCATCAAACCGCGATCTGAGTAAGGTGTTAGATGGGTTCTATAGGTGTCATAGAGTTCCAAGCGCGTCTTATTGATCGCTTCAGACTGTTGCAATTGCGCGAATAGGTACGCGGCAACCAACTCCCCTGGCAGATAGGACGAGCCTATATCGACCCAAGAGTATCGATCAACTTCCCCTTTTCGGAACTTGGTTCGATTGGTCCCCTTCTCGCGAATGATCTCCGCCCGCTCGAACATCTCGGGCCTATTTAGGGTGAGCGCCCCCCCTTCCCCGCTGATGATATTCTTGGTCTCGTGGAAACTGAAGGCGGCCAAGTCCCCGAGGGACCCCGCCAATCTGCCCTTGTAGGTTGACCCCAGCGCCTGCGCTGCGTCCTCGATCAGATACAGGCCCCGATCCTGGGCGAGCGTCGCGAGAGCGTCCATGTCGGCGGGAACGCCCGCGTAGTGAACGGCAATGATCGCGCGCGTCTTGGGCGTCACGGCGCGGGCAACGAGATCGACGTCGAGGTTTAGGGTCTGTTCGCTGATATCGACGAACACGGGCGTCGCGCCCGTTAGGACGACGGCGTTGGCGGTGGAGACAAAGGTGAATGACGGCATGATGACTTCGTCACCAGGGCCAAGATCGCAGAGCCGCGCCGCCATTTCCAAGGCGGCGGTGCAGGAATGAGTTATGAGCGCCTTGGGCGCGCCCGTCAGTTCCTCAATCCGTTTGTTGCACTCCCCCGTATAGTACCCATCGCCCGAAAGCTGTCCGCACTCGACCGCTTTTTGAATGTAGTCAAGTTCCTTGCCGACGAGGGATGGCTTGTTGAAAGGGACAGGCATAGAAACATCTCACGTAAACGGGGATCCTCCAAAAGCACCACCCATAGTCGCAAAGGCCCGCGCCCCTTAGGCGAACGCGCCTTTCAAAGCTAGGGACCTTTTGCTAAAATTCGCCCGAGGTCCACCGCGGTTTGGGCTGGGCCTCCCGCCGAGCAGTGCCAATTTGGCTCTGGCTCGTCTTGACCAAAGGGGACCCGCCATGCGCCTATCGGCCTGCCACAACTTCCATGACTTTCGCGCTCTGGCGCGCCAGCGGCTGCCTGCACCGATCTTTCACTACATCGACGGCGCCGCCGACGATGAACGGACCTACGCGCGCAATACGGCCGCCTTTGACGAGGTCGATTTGGTTCCCCAGGTGTTGGCGGGGGTGGCGCAGGTGGACATGTCGGTCGAGGTCATGGGCCAAAAACTCGATATGCCGCTCTACTGCGCGCCGACCGCGCTGCAACGCTTGTTCCATCACGATGGCGAACGGGCGGTCGCCAAGGCCGCGAGCAAGTATGGTACCATGTTTGGCGTCTCCTCCCTCGCGACCGTGACGGTTGAGGAGATCGCGCAGCTGGCCCCTGGCCCCAAGATGTTCCAGTTTTATTTCCATAAGGATCGGGGCCTGAACGACGCTTTGCTGGAGCGGGCGCGCGCCGCGAACTTCAACGTCATGGCCCTGACCGTCGATACGATCACGGGCGGCAATCGGGAGCGGGATTTGCGCACGGGCTTTACCTCCCCGCCGCGGTTGACCCCCGCCTCGCTCTGGTCCTTTGCTACCCATCCTGGTTGGGCTTGGAATTTCCTCACTCGAGAAAAGTTCGACATGCCGCACCTTTCGGGCCATGTGTCGGCGGGGACGAACTTGGCGGTCTCGGTCGGCGACTATTTCTCGACCATGCTGGACCAGTCGATGAACTGGGACGACGCGGAAAAACTCTGCGCCCAATGGAACGGCCAGTTTGCGCTTAAAGGCGTGATGAGCGTTGCGGACGCCAGACGCGCCGTCGATATAGGCTGCACGGGGATCATGGTCTCCAACCACGGCGGCCGTCAGTTGGACGGCGCGCGCGCACCCTTCGATCAACTCGCCGAAATCTGCGATGCCGTCGGGGACAAAATCGACGTGATTCTGGAAGGCGGGGTACAGCGCGGCACCCATGTGCTCAAGGCCCTCTCCGTCGGCGCCAAAGCCGTGTCAGGCGGGCGGCTCTACCTCTACGCGCTTGCGGGGGCAGGCCAAGCAGGCGTCGAACGCGCCCTCGGCAATTTCCGCGCCGAGATCGAACGCGATATGAAGCTGATGGGCGTCACCAACCTTAGCCAACTCAGCCGCGACAACCTGCGCTGGCGTTAGGGGCCCCCTGCAACTGGTTCGGTGCACGCGGGGGCTAAGCAGGCCGCACTTCCACGACGCCAAGGCCCTGAACGACTCCGCGCCCGAGTTGGGCGCGTTCCAGCAAGGCGAGGATCGGCAAGATCGGGGCCAAGTCGCCCGACACTCGCAGGGCGCCTGTAACCGTCTCAAAACGCTTGATCTGCTTGTGTTTGGGGTTGTTGACGTAGGTCGCACGGGTCAGGTTGCGCTCATCGTAGCTCAGACGGTCGAGCGTATGGCGCAGGGCCGTCATGTCGCGGGGAGCCAGACTCTGGCCCTGCCAACGGGCCATGGCATCGATGCGGCGCAGGCCACGGCCCAGGAGGCTCCGGCCGACGGCGACGTCAGGTTTGCCGCCGCTCATATCCACTGGAGAATGACAAATCAGATCGATGCACTCGCACGCGGCAAGCGGCGTCGCGCCGTGAAAGGAATCGTGGAAGCGATTGACGATCTTTGGCGCCTCGCACCCCAACTCCTGCCGCCACGCGCTGCTGGCCGCCATGGCGCGCACCAGCGCCTCGCTGACCGCAGAAAATCGTGCCATGGCCCGCCCAAAGACCCGCACACGCACCTCGGCCAAATGGTCCTGGGTCATGACCGCGAGGCAGTAAGGCTTGGGCAAGCCATCAGATCGAAACCGCAGCTGCTCGCGCTTAAACAGATCGAATGTGCAAGGGGGTTCCCAGGGGCAGGGATGATTGTGTTTTGCCTCTGGGGAGGCGGTTTGCGAGAGGGTGAACAGCAGCCAACGACGCGCAAGATCGGCAAGCCGCAAAGCCTCCACAGGCTGGTCAAATTGCAAGATCAAACTGACGGTCTGATCGGCCCATCGCGCGCAAAGATCCTGCGCTGAACCCTGTTCGGGCGCGGACAAAAAAGCCGTTATAGAGTTTCCCGACATGCCAAGCTCCCGCGAATAAGGGACAAACATTTAGAAGCTTTGCCCGCAAGATGCCAGCATCTCCCAGGGCGTAAAAATGGGGATGGGTTGGGCGCTGACGTTACAGATCGCTGTCATGCGAGCGGTCTGCTGACCCAGTCCTGGTGGCGGGGCGTACCTTTACAATGTTTCAATTCGCTGTCATGCGAGCGGTCTGCTGACCTTCGACCCCCAGTGTATCGCAGAGAATGTCGTTTCAATTCGCTGTCATGCGAGCGGTCTGCTGACCCGGCCCTACCTCTTCTCGCCTTTCCTGCCTGTTTCAATTCGCTGTCATGCGAGCGGTCTGCTGACCGGTCGCTAGAAGTTGTGCTGTCATGATAAAGTTTCAATTCGCTGTCATGCGAGCGGTCTGCTGACCCTCGACGCAGACGACACGCTCCACGTTCGTGTTTCAATTCGCTGTCATGCGAGCGGTCTGCTGACCAAATCGCGGTCGCAGACGGCTTTCAGGGCAGTTTCAATTCGCTGTCATGCGAGCGGTCTGCTGACCCCTAACCCGGGGCGGATAAGTGGCGATGTAGTTTCAATTCGCTGTCATGCGAGCGGTCTGCTGACCTGCCCCGATTGACCCGCCTCCTCGCCCTCTGTTTCAATTCGCTGTCATGCGAGCGGTCTGCTGACCGCGGCGGCGTCCCAAATAGTGGGTGCGTCTGTTTCAATTCGCTGTCATGCGAGCGGTCTGCTGACCCCCGCATCCCATCGCGTCGCGACTGCGGTCGTTTCAATTCGCTGTCATGCGAGCGGTCTGCTGACCATTTCTCTATATGACAATCAGGGATCTACCGTTTCAATTCGCTGTCATGCGAGCGGTCTGCTGACCACAACTCGATAGCGGCTGGTGAAGCCGCGCGTTTCAATTCGCTGTCATGCGAGCGGTCTGCTGACCCGACCCGAAACAACACTGTTCGTTGTCGATGTTTCAATTCGCTGTCATGCGAGCGGTCTGCTGACCCGCAACTCGCTCAGCATGGCGGACATGGGGTTTCAATTCGCTGTCATGCGAGCGGTCTGCTGACCAGCGTGGGGTAGTCGTGACGAATACTTCACGTTTCAATTCGCTGTCATGCGAGCGGTCTGCTGACCTTTGTCCTAACCTTATCGCTCTTTCGCGCTGTTTCAATTCGCTGTCATGCGAGCGGTCTGCTGACCTTGGTGGCTGGCCTTAGGGACGATTTGACCGTTTCAATTCGCTGTCATGCGAGCGGTCTGCTGACCCAAAACCGCGGCCGAATTGGCTGCCAACCCGTTTCAATTCGCTGTCATGCGAGCGGTCTGCTGACCCAGTCTGAGATCACCTTTGAAACGAAGCAGTTTCAATTCGCTGTCATGCGAGCGGTCTGCTGACCAAGTTAGACGACCACCCGAGTATCGAAGATGTTTCAATTCGCTGTCATGCGAGCGGTCTGCTGACCCCGATGCTGCATCGGCCTTTACGCCAAACAGTTTCAATTCGCTGTCATGCGAGCGGTCTGCTGACCATCTCTCGGATCGTATCGTTCGCTTTTTGAGTTTCAATTCGCTGTCATGCGAGCGGTCTGCTGACCAGGATCTGACTAACTCAATGATTCCGTTGACGAAATCAAGACATTCATTCCAAAAAAGTAGAAATTAAATCGAGAATTCATGACCTATTTCTCCATTTTTTGCCCTCATGGCGTCAAATTTTTGTGCCTTTGTTACCTACAATGCAAGCAACTACTCCCAAACAATATAGGACGCACCACCCTTGGTAACGGCATTTTGCCTATATGAGAGGCGAGGGAGTGGTGATAAAAGGGAGAAGGCGGCAATAAGCTGTGTACATTCGTCGAAGTCCTACGATCTCGCCCCCCACTGCGTCCAAAGACGGTCATCAAGGTGCGTAAGAAGTGGAATTCTTAAGGCTTTGTATTAGGTGTAATTTACTTGGGAGGTTAATTCAAGGCGCTCAAGGCGCTGACCTTGCTTCCAGGCGATGTGTTACGTGCCTTGCGATGCTGCTGGAGCGGGAGATAGTTGAGCTTGCCGTCTTCGTTTTGGCGCGCGCCCCAGGCTGGGCTTGTGACTTTTAGAAGACCCTTAAGGGTTGGCTGTTCCATCCATTTGCCGTCAAGCGCCTTGTTCATGAACCCAACAAAATCTTGCATGGCGCTCTGAAGGGTTGGCCGTTCGTCCCCTTTGTCAGGTTTCAACCCCTCAAGCGTCTCCTGCACCTGAAACTGGCATGCGCCCGCGCCTGCGGTTTTGCCGCGCCCAATGTTGTGGCGGCGCGCGGAATCGCCGCCTAAGGTCATGGCCCATAGCAAGCCGCCGAGTTCGAATTTGCTGATATTGTGCAACTTCAGTTGGCCTTCAAAAACCAAGGGCCGATCTGTTTGGGGCACGAGAAACCGCAATTGAGATTGCATCTCCCTAGGTTTTTTGCTCGGATTGTGTTCGAACCAATTCTTAACCTCATCAAAATTGACCGGGCGCACTGGATAGCGCTTGTAGCCCGCCAACTCGCAATCGCTATACGACCAATCTGGCATGCTGGAACTTGCCAAGTAAAAGGGAGAAAATGAAGGCTGTGGGGCGGCCTGAACAACGGTAAGCGGTGCCTCCAATGAGGCAGGCGTTTCGGTGCTAAGCTTTGCAAAACCAAAGCTGACCCGCCCCTTGAGGTGACGATTGGCGTGAGTATGAGCGTGCGATTGCAGAGTCTCGGATTGGGCCGTTGTTTCTGGTTCATGGACATAGCCCAGCAGCGCCTCCGTAAAATCGGGCTCAAACGAGTCAAAGTCTTCGTTCAGTAAGTGGTCGGATTTCTCACCCGTTCGCCCCAACACTTGTTTGGTATCGTACTCGTGCCACTGCTTATAGACACGCGTCAGGCCGAAATCGTGTAGCACTTCGCCGTTTACACTGACGGTATCTTGGTCAAGGGTGGTGAAAAAAACGGGGATGCGCTTACCCGACTTAAGCGTTTTTTGCAGTTTCTTCCAGGTTCCATCGGGGTCAAATTGGCCGCGCTTCTTCGTTTTCCTGGAATGGAGACGTTCAAAGACTTCCCATTTTTCCCTAGAAACCTGAATCCCTTTGGCGTTAGGCAAGTCCAGGAACACCGCCTCATTGCGCTTATGGTTTCCTTTGTTTTTGCCTGTTTTCTCATCCACGCGAACAGGGTTTTCGTGCTGAAGTTGCAGTTCGTCTATGTGTTCTTGCTTGTCGCGTTCTGATATATTTGGGCTACTAAAGGTCGGAAACTTGCTCGAGAAAACAGGAACGCCTTTGATGTTTTCCCCCGAATGGTTTTCCTCCCCTGAATCTAGAAGGAAAAATTGGGACTTCTTGCTAAAATCGTAGATTCCATCGTCGCCACGCATGCCGAAGGAGTCGTACTTATTTTCAATATCTTTTGCCAACCAGTCAAAGTGCGATTTGGGGTTATCCATCCCGTGGCGAAGTTGTCGGATTTTTACGAGCCTAAACTCGCATGGGGTAATGGTATAAGTTTCCCCTATTTTTTGCAGCCATCCTGCCTTTGTGTTCTTGCGCCGTTCGGCCATCGGCTTGTGACTAAAGTCTCGTAATCCGTAACGGCGATTAAGATGGGTTTGCGTCAGTTTGGCAAAACTGGCAATTTCCAAAACCGAGCGCAGACACCCACGGATGGTGGGGCCAGGAATGACATACTGGTCGCCGATTTGGGCGGGCGCACTTTGGTCTTCGCCGCCAACAAGAACAGGGCCGTCGAACGCCAAGCGAAAGGCCAAGGTGCCTGATATTCCGCCCTTAAGGGGGCGGGTATGGAGAGTGTGCGCTTTCCAACCATTCAGAACGTCGGTCTCAATTCCCGCAATTTTCCTATTGAGTGGTACAAATCTATAGGGCGCTTTGCAAAACTCAGATGGCATAGGGTCCAACGATTGTTCATTTGAAGTCGCTGACCCTTTTGACACTGCAGGCTTCGCGGGAGGCCCCACAGGAGCTTCAAAGATACCCGTTAAGACTTCGTTCCAAATCTTGTATGGAATTTGGGGAAAACGATCACGCATAAACTGGGCAACGCCTGGACGAATTCTTGAGTCGTCAACCCCCGCGTTGCGTAAATGCGCAACCTGGGCGCGAATAGCTTCCCTGATCTCGCCCTTCTCGTCGTCAGTCATTGTCGGATACTTCCTTTACTTCAAACCAGCCAAAGCCACTATTTGTCCGATGGCCCAACTGCAGTCCGTCATCTCTTATTTTGTCTAAGAGCCTCTTCAGCGCCGCCTTATCTTTGCCTTGTTTCTCCTCATCTCCTACCCCACGCGTTGGGTAAGCAAGTTCGATTTCCAAATCGAATTCCACGCCATAGTCCACGTCTGCCGTGAACAAACCGCTGTCAAAGGCGCCGCCGCTGAAGCGGTCGATTTTGACCGATGATGTATCCATGAAGGCTTCGGGGTCACGGCGAACCTCTCTAACCCAAAACCGCAACGCCCCGCGTCGTTTGATTGTGCCGAACAGGCGATCCTCTTGATCAGGGTCGCTTGTGACCTTGCTGTTCGGGTCCCCCGTCCGTTCGGCAAGGGCGCATAGCCAGGCGTACTTGGCGCGCAGTGCGCCCTTGATTTCGCTGCCGATCAGGTGCGGTTTTTGGCCATCGCGAGCGGCGCGTTGCTGCAGGCTGCCCTCCCGTGCACCTTCAGCGGCTGGGGGGATCGGAACAGAATCGAGGATGTAAAAGGGTCCTGAACAACGCAAGGTTAGGCGTTCCACATGAGCCACTACATCGGGTTTCGCGTCGAGTTTCAGGGGATTCGCCTCGCCCACAACGAAGGCACCCCGCTCAATACGCCAATCGGTTCGTGTGCTTTCCTGCCCAAGCAACTTAAGGCGGCCAAAGCCCTGGGTGGTGGCCCCGCCGAGGGTAAAGCCCCGTTCCTGCGCCATGAGGGCCAAGACACGCTCAAAGGCCGCGAAGTCGATGTCCCCTGCTCCCTCAACACGAAAATCAAGGTCAAAGCACGCACCTGACACCACGTATTCGCCGTGATAGAGCTGGTTGGCCTTGCTGGTACCACGCCCTGCGTCGATGGCGGTGCGCGCCTTCTGAAACACGCCAGTGTCAGAATTGTAAGCGGGCAGATAGGTGGTGCCTCGTTTTGGTTCTCCGCTCTGGTTACGGCGGCGCTCAATGCTGCGCGGGTCGAGCAGGCCGCCCCAAAAATAGACCGCCCCCATGGTTCCCGTTGCTTCCTTGTGGTCAGTCTCGGACACTTTAATTTGTCCAAACAACTGGATGAATGCCTGGTCGTCCATCCGAATTTGCCGGGCCAGCTCGCGCATGGTGCCCTTGAGGCTCGACCCTGGGATCGCGGGGAGGCACTTTCCCTCTTGGGTGTAGCCATAGGAAAGGCGGGCAACTTCGTAGGTCTCGCCCTGCCGGTCGCTGGTTTCGCGTGGGCATGACGTGGTCTCGCCTGAGCCGACGTGCAAGGGGGTCAGCACCTGCAACCTAAGGCGATAATCGCGGCGGGAAAAAGTCATGACGTGCCCTCCCCCACGAGGCGTGGCAGCGGCACGAGGGCACCGTAACCATTTTCGCCCAGATACGGGCATTGCTGCCAGTTGAGATGTCGCGCACCTGCTGGTCGATCGCAGTCGAGTGGCCCAACGCCCGTCTTGGCAAGCTTGGCCAGTTTTAGGCTCACGTCGGCTTCGTTGCCTGCGAACACAAAGACGCTGCCCGCCTTGGTCAGCAAGAAGGGGTTGTAAGTCCCCGCTTTGGCAAACCGTCGCCCGACAAAGCCGCCCGCGATGTCCTGCCAGGCAAAGAATTCCTTGAGTTCCAAATTTGCCGCCTCGGCCCAATAGCGTGTGTAAAAGGCGCGGGCGTCCGCAGCCTCTTGCCACTTCAGCCCTGCCGTGCCCATGAGCATGAGGCAGGCATCGGTGGCGAGCATAGCGGCGTTGGTGAACGAGGAACCATTGGCCGCTGGCGCTTGCGCCGTGACATTTTCCAAGTCCTTAAGCGCCGCCGCTGTTTGGCCGATCCCGAACAAGCCACTTTCGAAGAAAGCGGCGAAACGGGCGGCCTCGCCACCGCAGCGCGAATAATCGATCTCGACGTCCCATGTATGCCCTTTAGGCACAACGGCGCTCGCCTCGTAGATCAGTTTGTCCTCTGCGACACCGTCTTTCAGGGCAACGTGCAAGCGAACGTCGCGTTCGAGTTCTGGGGCCTCGGGATAGCCCAGGCGCTTGGTCACCTGGTCCCTATGCTTTGGCTTCCAGTCCGCTTGAAACCGAACGGAGTGGAGCCGCGCCGCCTGGCGGTCAAAGTCCGCCGAATCGCAGGCATCGTGAACCTCGACATCTTTGGCGTTTTCACCCACATAAATCGAACTAGGAATGGGCAGGGGCGCACCGCTGGGCCGTGCATGACTGATCCGCAGGGCCGCAAAGGCCGCCGATAGTTCGGGGTCACTCGACACCTTCACCCCCGCCAACTCTAACTTGCGGGCCAGAGCCCCCTTGAGGACACCCCCAGGCACCACCTCCTGCCCCAAATAGACATTGGCGGCGGTGCGGTCGCTATCGACCAAGAACGGACGGTCAAAGGTGAAGCGATAGCGTTGAGGCCCCTCTGGGCTTTGCTGCGCCATCGTATCAGGTGCAATGGGCGGGTACCCTTGTGTAGAAACCTGCAGCGCCTTGACCCTCCCAAAACCAGCGCTCTTCATACCACCCAGGGCGCTGATCCAGGTGCTGGCAGCCTGAAAGGCCGCCTCCCACTTCGCGATGGCGTCCTCCGTGATGAGCAAGTCAGCAGTGGCTTCGAAGACGACGATCTCCCCATGGTGGGCCACTTGATCAATGACGATCAGGTGGCCATCCTTGGCCGCGCCTGTTTGCTCGTCAAGGGCGACGCGGGTGACGGGCACGAACCCGACATCGTCTCCCCTGGCGCGCCTTTGGTCATCTTGGCAAATGGCATCGGTGAAGAACAGGCGCGCGCGCCCCGTGTCACTTAGGTCGAGGGGCTCGGCCTCGTCCGCCTTTTTGTTGGGGTCATACTGCAAAGCATCGCCCGTTGGTTCCCCGAATAGGTGGCTAAGGTCCGCTGTTGAGATGGGACTATCGTCTTGGGCCGCCACCCGCTCCAGCGCCTCGCGAAACACACCGCGCAGTTGGTCTTGGGGGATCAAAGGCCGCCCCCAATCATCTCGGGAGGCATGGATGTCCTTGGACTGGTCCCCCGCGCGTAAGGTGGGAAAGATAAACGGCGCCTGGACGGACACCTTTAGGGCGAGGATCAAGCGGTTCATGGCACCGTGCCCTCCCCAGCTGGTGGCGAAGGCGCAGCCTGCACATAGTCCCACAGTTGGGTGATCCAAAAGATGTGAGTGCGCAGGTGTGATGCCTCCACAGCCTCACCCTGCTCACCCCCAAAGGGCAACTTTAGGGATTTCTTCGCGGCATGAGAACTGAGGTTTCTGGTGCGTTGCAAATAGGTGTCGAACGCCTCTTCAAACTTGGCATCATCGTCGATAGTCAAGAGTTGATAGAGTTTGTGGCGCGCGACTGGGTCTTGGTCCTCTTTCGGTGCTTTGAGGTGCGCAATGGTTTGTTTGAGGACATCAAGCTTCTTGGCGTCGAAAGCGTAGGGCATGTCTTCGGCGTTTTGCTTTTCCTTCATACCACTTGGCAGGCGGCGTTGGCGGTAGCCCGCCAGTTCGCCCTGTTCCATGGGCGCGACGCTTTCAAAAATATCAAAGCTCACCGAATTGCGAAAGCCATCTTCCTTGGCCTTGCGCACCGACGCCTCGGCCAGGCGCGTCAGCAGGCGAACGGGCGCCTTCTTGTTCGCGATAGTGACGCCAGCGGTGAAACTGAGCTCGACCTCTTTTTTGGTTTCGCAGTTTTTAACTTTCCAGCCGTTGGTCACCTCATAAAAGCCCTCTAACACGGGCAAAGCACGCCAGGCTGGCACAACCAAGGTTAAGTCGTCGCCACCCCAAATCAGCACTTGCATCCGAAAGGTGCGCTTGCCGTTCGTATCGTCCGGCTCCTGCCCAATCGTATCCTGGACCCAGCGATCCAAGACCTCCCCAAGTTTCTCCTCAAGTTCGTCTGAAAATTTGGCGGGGGTGATGACTTCCGCAGCCTTGCTAAAGCGATCACCGTCAAGATGGATCAGGGCAATTTTATTGATCAGGGTTTCGGGAATGCCGTGGGGGCGCGTTGCCTGATCGTAAGTAACTAGGTCCTCCAACGTGTCGCAAAACTTGATGTGCCGCTCGTCGATTGTCGTACGTTTGCGGATGACATCAAGGAACATTTTTTCACGTTGTTTACGCCCAAAGGCTTGACGGTCGAACGTCGCTTGAGAGGCGGGCCTTTGTTTAATGATCGTCGCTTTTTTGGCGGGTCGCTTCTTATCGAAGGCATCGGGGCGGGTCGCGTCCTCGGTGGCGAAGGGTTGAAAGGTAAAGGCCTGCAACTGCTGACGTTTGGCAAAATTGGCCGCCTGATTCGCCGCCGCGTTGACACATTCTCCTTGCCCGGTGGTGATGAGGAAGGAGAGATGGACGAATTCGTCCTTTGCAAGGCAATCACGGGCGACGTTCACCGCGCGCGCTACCTGCCCCTCTTGCAATTGGAACACGGCCAAGGACCCACCGAAAACCTGGCGCGTCGCGTCAATGCCCGCCTTGCTCAAAGCCTCCTTAACGCGCTCTGGCATCTCTTCCATCAGCGAGCTGGCGCCCAGCACCACCGACAAGTCATCGGTGTCGTACAAACAGGCATCAAAGTTGGCGCCCTCAATGCGGAGAACGAGAGATTTTTCCTGGACGCTCATTTTGCTCTCGTCTCTTTGTTTGTTCGATTCTCAAAATATCTACGAAGGTAAGTCAACACTAAATATAAGAGCGCAAATAAGATAAGGAACTGGGTAATTTCGGCCACAGCCGAAAGTGAATAAGCGGATACTCCAAAGTAGTTCGCGATGGTTGATACTGGATATCCAACCAAATTAAAAAGCCACCCAAAAAATAATTCAACCCCTTGAAAGTTGGAGAACTCAATGGTGCCCAACAGTACCGCAAGCAAGAGACCAACCATGCTGAGGGTATGCGAAGCACGCGCTTGATCTTCTGCGATTTCTGCCTGCCTCGTCGCCTGCTCTGCCAGCTCAACAGAGTCCTGTGCGTTGGCAAAGTCGGACGCATCGTTGATCTCCTGACGCACCTCCT
The DNA here is from genome assembly GCA_965229645.1 of Alphaproteobacteria bacterium. Lineage (GTDB taxonomy): Bacteria > Pseudomonadota > Alphaproteobacteria > UBA7985 > UBA7985 > CAXQZM01. The sequence goes on along the minus strand of OZ245893.1, from coordinate 260,908 downwards.
CAAACAGCTCGTCCAACCGCAGACTTTTTCGCCAAAGTGCGAACATCTCCGACGGTTGGATTTGATTGGAAACGCCCGTGAACCAATATCGATGCGTGAAGGCCATAAACTCTTCACGCAGAGTTTTTATTTCACGTCGAAACCCCTCGGGTTCTCCCCTAAACTTCGTTACGATATCTGAAACTCGCGCCGAAAATGCGAGCAACGAGTTGTGATTGAAATGGGCCAGCCGTGCCATCTTTTCGTAATGACCACAGAAAATGCGGAGCTGAAACCCAGGTTCTTCGTCCTTCGTCGAGTCCTTCGTGTCAACCTCGCAAGCTGTAACCAGGCTATAGACGGCACCACCAAAAATATGTCGCGTTGCAGAGCCAGGACTAATGTATTGATCCGGCATGAAACGGTCGTAGAAATAGGTGCGTTTCAAACCTCCCATATGATCGCGGTTATACTGGTGGTAAGTACAACTTTTTTTCCCCTTACCCGTCGGCACGGTGTCGCACTCGGCGATACGCCACCAATCAGCCTCGCTGATTTGCGCGAACTTGGCGTGGGGCGCCTCACTCTTCTCCAATTCCATATAGGCCATGGTGGGGACGCGTTCGTCGGCGGGCAGGTTCCAATCTGGGTTTTGCTTGCCAAGATCGAAGGGTGCCAGCCATGCCCCCCAATGCCCGAGGATGAGGGGGTTATTGGATAAGTTGGACCTTAGATGCGTCGTTTGCTCTTCCTTTTGATTTAGTCTCGAAAAGACCTGCCCATCCACAGTGACTTCTTTCGGAACCCCACCGCCGAGCCCCGATTGCTCGTAGTAGGGCGCAAATACGCGGCGGAGCTTGTCGGTCGCTTCGAGGGCGTCTGCCAAGGTGAGAGAGTTTTTCTCCCCAGCGTGACCCTTGCACGCCAGTTCCAACCTCATCATAGCGGTACCAGGCTTAAAGAGTTGGACGCTATGGCGTTCTAGGTTAAAACTTAAGTTTCGACCCTCAAATTGCGCCTGAATTTCGATGTGTGCGTCTGGATCAGGTTGAAACGCATAGCTATCAACAAAATCTGAGTCCGTTGCGTAGAGAAATTTTGCCACGAACTTATGGAAGTACACGGCTTCTGAAAAATCAAAATCGCCTGGATCAGCGGTGGCTTGCCACCCGTTCTGCTGGACGATTTTTTCCCGCAACTCAGCGCGCATGCGCTCGAAAGGCCTTGAACCTCGAAACACTAAGGGAACGTGAAAAACTAGGCGATAGTGAAGAAGCTTTATTTCATGAGCGTCTGATGGCAAATCCGTCATTCGATAACTCCTTTTTCCATCTACTCGGCTAGCTTCAGGACTCCAGATTTTCAACCCTGCTAAAATGGTCTAAGATCCATTTTTGTGGATAAAGCCAACCTGCGGGTCGCTCGGCCCAGAATTAGGCCTTCGTTCAAGCGAGTTCGTGAACCTTCCCACAGAGATTTATTCCATTTTTGGCGCTGAGTTTCAATTCGCTGTCATGCGAGCAGGCTGCTGAACCAACAAGCAACCAATTATTGTCAAGGATGGCGTCATGTTTCAATTCGCTGTCATGCGAGCAGGCTGCTGAACCTGGAGGTGCCGCCCCATTCGCTTGGGGTGTGTACGTTTCAATTCGCTGTCATGCGAGCAGGCTGCTGAACCAAAACTTTGGAAACTCAAGTCACTGAGATGAAGTTTCAATTCGCTGTCATGCGAGCAGGCTGCTGAACCCTATGGCTACTGGTTATGATTGGATTTGGCGCATATGGTTTCAATTCGCTGTCATGCGAGCAGGCTGCTGAACCTTTTTTTCCCGTTTCTTTCCTCAGTGTCATCATAGTTTCAATTCGCTGTCATGCGAGCAGGCTGCTGAACCAAAAAAACTTTTAAAAAAGAGGGCCGCGCAGCGGCGTTTCAATTCGCTGTCATGCGAGCAGGCTGCTGAACCAAAAAAACTTTTACAAAAGAGGGCCGCGCAGCGGCGTTTCAATTCGCTGTCATGCGAGCAGGCTGCTGAACCCGAAATGCAGATGTAGACATGTAGCAGTACATGGGTTTCAATTCGCTGTCATGCGAGCAGGCTGCTGAACCTCATCGTTTTTTGGCGTCTCTTTTGACGACACAAGTTTCAATTCGCTGTCATGCGAGCAGGCTGCTGAACCGTAGCACAACGAGAGCTTCATTGGTCCGTTGTTGTTTCAATTCGCTGTCATGCGAGCAGGCTGCTGAACCAGGCGAACTTTCTCGAAGGGCTGCTCGATGGCCTCGAAGTTTCAATTCGCTGTCATGCGAGCAGGCTGCTGAACCTGGCTTTGGTATGTACCAATCAGCCTCGGCGTTTCAATTCGCTGTCATGCGAGCAGGCTGCTGAACCTGGCGACGCCTTGCGCGAGTTTATCTTGGCCCACGGTTTCAATTCGCTGTCATGCGAGCAGGCTGCTGAACCTCAGTCACCATCGATGATATTGATGCAGTGGTGTTTCAATTCGCTGTCATGCGAGCAGGCTGCTGAACCAAAAAAAAAAAAGCACCGGAAGGGCCGCGAAAATTGAGTTTCAATTCGCTGTCATGCGAGCAGGCTGCTGAACCTAAGTCGCAGTGCTTCCCAATAGGCTTGGCCCGTTTCAATTCGCTGTCATGCGAGCAGGCTGCTGAACCAGGATCTCCTCAACGGAGATTTCGAATTTGACGTTTCAATTCGCTGTCATGCGAGCAGGCTGCTGAACCGAAAACGGTCAACTCTCAATGGAGGGAATTAGTTTCAATTCGCTGTCATGCGAGCAGGCTGCTGAACCAATGAGGACATCCATCACGCCACCGCCTCGTCGTTTCAATTCGCTGTCATGCGAGCAGGCTGCTGAACCTGAACCTTTTTCAAAGAAAAAAGTTTTTGATTATAGTTTCAATTCGCTGTCATGCGAGCAGGCTGCTGAACCAAAAGCATGGTGACCTAGGCCCAATCAACCGAGTTTCAATTCGCTGTCATGCGAGCAGGCTGCTGAACCGGGGACTACAACCTGTTCTCCACCTTTGGGACATTCGGTTTCAATTCGCTGTCATGCGAGCAGGCTGCTGAACCAAAATATATATTACGCGGGTTCAAAGACGACGTGGTTTCAATTCGCTGTCATGCGAGCAGGCTGCTGAACCCACGCGCAAAAGCATGGTGACCTAGAAAGGAGGTTTCAATTCGCTGTCATGCGAGCAGGCTGCTGAACCTGACGGTAAATTTTGTTGGGGTTTGGAGGTTGGTTTCAATTCGCTGTCATGCGAGCAGGCTGCTGAACCCAAATTGATCAAAACTGGGGGTCCGACGGGTCGGGGTTTCAATTCGCTGTCATGCGAGCAGGCTGCTGAACCCAATTCATCGGGGCATGGTGTGAGGTCCCGAAGTTTCAATTCGCTGTCATGCGAGCAGGCTGCTGAACCCAACAGCATGGCGACCTAGGCCCAATAAACCGTGTTTCAATTCGCTGTCATGCGAGCAGGCTGCTGAACCCTTATGATATAAATTTCGCCGCTGCAAGGCGGGTTTCAATTCGCTGTCATGCGAGCAGGCTGCTGAACCTCACCCTCTGGAAGCCCTTGATTTCATTGGGGATTCTAGCCCCTGTTCTGAGGCTGAGGGTAAATTCATCGCCTGAAGATCTTTCAAAGGTCTGTTTCTCCTTTTATGTTGCAGCCAAAAGCCTTACTGGGTATGTACTAGAGCCCGCTTCTGAGGCAAAAACACGCCTCATTGGTCCCTCAGCACTGCTTCTTATAGGCTCCTCATGTCGCTTTGGCAAAACCTAATTTCAACACACAGTTTGCGCGAGGGCTGGGAGCGGGTGCGCGCTAACGCGGGGTGCGCGGGCGGGGATGGGCAGACCTTGGAGCAGTTCGCGCAAAACTTCGGGCGGCGGTTGGACGCTCTCTCCCAAGCCTTGCGATGCGGGGAGTATGAGCCCAGACCGCATCGCTTTGTCGATATTCCCAAGAAGAAAGGCGGTACCCGTCGCCTGGTCATTCCTTCGGTCCAGGACCGCGTCGTTCTGAGTGCCATCGCCCAAAGTTTGGACCCCATTTTGGACCCCGAGTTTCACGACGGCAGCTTCGCCTACCGTCAGGGACGGTCCGTCAAGCAAGCCGTGGAGAAGGTCGTCAATCTGCGCAATGCGGGCTACACCTATGTGGTCGAGGCCGATATCGTCAATTTTTTTGATCAGGTTCGTCACGAAACTTTGCTGGAAAAATTGGACACCGCGCTGGCAGCCCAACCTGGCGGGCCAGAACTTGTTGACCTGATCGCCTTGATTTTGGAGCACCAAGCCCTTGAAACGGGAACGCAAGGCAAAGGTGTGGCCCAAGGCTCGCCCCTGTCCCCGTTGCTAGCGAATCTTTACCTGGATGCTTTGGACAAGCAAATTCAACAACAAGGCGCGCACATGGTGCGCTTTGCTGATGACTTCATCATTTTGTGCAAGCGCGAAAGGACGGCGCAGGCGGCTTTAGCGCGGGCGCAACGCGTGCTGCACCACCATGGCCTCGAGATGCACGAGGGCGGTACCCGTGTTCATGATTTTGAGCGGGGATTTGAATTTTTGGGCCATCTGTTTGTCCGTAGCTTTGCCCTGCAACAGGTCAATGACCCTGAAGAAAACCCTGTCGAATTGCTGAAAGCCCTGGGCCGCGAAGGTCAGGCAGAACGTGATCGCGCTTTGACCCAAGAGACCGAAGCCAAGGCGGGGTTTGATCGCGGCGACCGCGTGCTCTACGTGCTGGAACAGGGTCGGTCGCTGGGGTTGCGCAACTTGAGTTTTGTGGTTCAGTCCACGACCGACAAGGAATTATACCAGCGGCGACCCAGAACGACTCTTATGATCGCTGGTATAAGGGCCGCGACTGCGGCCCTTATACCAGCGATCAAAAGAGCCATTTTCAATCGCCGCTGGTATTACTGGCCTGCGCTCGGTCTCTTGTGCGAAGGCGCGCAAGCGCCTTTCCGCCGCATCCGCCCCGCCACCGATGCGCTCAACGCCGCACTGAACTACATGGGCGCCTTGCTACAACGCGACATCAGCGCGGCCATCTCGCATACGCATCTGCATCCGGGGATCGGCTTCTTGCATCGTGTTTCCGACCAAACCGAGGGGTTGGTCTATGACTTCATGGACATTTTTCGTGCGCCCCTGGTCGAGGGCGCGGTGGTCTATTTATTCAATGCCCGCCGCTTGCGGCCCGACATGTTCATGGCCCTTCCAGACGACGGCATCCGCATCGCTAGCGAGGGCCGCCGCGCCTTAATCAAACACTATGAACAAGCCCTGGCAAAGCGAGTCAAGGCCCCGAACCACGAAACCAAGCTCGCGTGGCGCCCCCTAATGCGGCGGCAGGTGCAGGATCTAGCCCTCGCCTTCCGCCAAAGTCAGCCTGACTTGTTTACCCCTTACCTCATGGAGGCCTAAGTGGCGCGGAGCGAAATGCTGACGGTGTTCAGCTACGATGTATCGAGCAACAAGGCACGGCGCAAAATCGCCAAACTGCTCGAGAATCACGCGACGCGGGTGCAGTATTCGGTCTTCGAAACCCGCATGACCCGCCACGCCGCTGAGGTCTTGGCCCAGCAACTCGCCGCCCTGTTACAGGAGGGCGATAGCTTGCGCCTCTACGCCATCGGCCACGACGGCGAACGCCGCAGTCGCGTCTTCGGCGATGGCGCCCCGTTCGAAAGCGATGAGGGCTACTGGCTCTTGTGAGAAGATGGATTTTTTGGGCTTGGCAGCAAGCGAAAATTGAGGTTTAGGGAAGGAGACGAGATCATGAACTGGGTCGATTTAGCCTCAGATTTGTGCCCTCCCCTATGTCCACCAAGGGTTTAGGCCCGTAACAGGAAAGGAATATTCCTATTGAGATCGACCCAAAGCCCAAGTTTTGGCTTAGGTTCAGAAAGAGGGCTAATTTTCTCAATCATATCAAGGGTTTCTGAAGGGTGAGGTTCAGGAACCTGCTCGCACGACAGCGAATTGAAACGAGATATCCGAAGTTCTTAGTTCTGCGCCAAGGTTCAGGAACCTGCTCGCACGACAGCGAATTGAAACTCGGAGTCACCGACAGCCACAATACCCCTATACGGTTCAGGAACCTGCTCGCACGACAGCGAATTGAAACGCAGGCTTAACCGCAATGAATATATCTTCAGGCAGAGGTTCAGGAACCTGCTCGCACGACAGCGAATTGAAACCCGCCGCCAAATAGCTGTCCAGTAGACCTGAGGTTCAGGAACCTGCTCGCACGACAGCGAATTGAAACTCCAAAAAGGAATTCCATAAATACCTCAATAAAAGGTTCAGGAACCTGCTCGCACGACAGCGAATTGAAACCCACAAAGGCTTGTACTTCAGAAATCCAGAAAGGGTTCAGGAACCTGCTCGCACGACAGCGAATTGAAACCCGCCGCCGACGGACTTGATATAGGTGTTGACTTTACTGGTTCAGGAACCCGCTCGCACGACAGCAAATTGAAACCACGAGGGTGGTCCACGCTATGCAATGGCGCTCAGAACGACGCGATCTTGGACCGATGGGATGACGCGACAACGGGCGCCGTTTTTTCTTGGGAATGTCCGCAAAGCGATGCGGTTTCAGCTGATCCTCCCCGCATCGTGAGGCTTGGGACAGAGATTCAAGCCGCCGCCCGAGGTTCTGCGCGAACTGCTGCTCCAAGGTCTGCCCATCGCCGCTTGCGCACCCTGCGTTGGCGCGCACCCGCTCCCAGCCTTGGCGCAGACTTTGTGTTGGAAATTAGGTTTGCTAAATCGACATGAGGGGCCTAAAGGGTGCGGTGCTGAGGGGCGAATCAAGTGTGTTTTTGCCTCAGAAACGGGCTTTAGTCCATACCCAGCAAGGCTTTTGGTCGCAATAGAACAGGAGAAAAGGGCCTTTGAATGATCTTCAGGCGATGAATTTACCCTCAGCCTCAGAACAAAGGCTGGAATCCCCAATGAAATCAAGGGTTTCCAGAGGGTGAGGTTCAGCAGCCTGCTCGCATGACAGCGAATTGAAACTCGTACAAGCTATCCAGAGTGGCAGGGTCTGTACCAGCGGTTCAGCAGCCTGCTCGCATGACAGCGAATTGAAACAATAGAGAAAATATAAAGTACACTCTCGACATGGGTTCAGCAGCCTGCTCGCATGACAGCGAATTGAAACTTAGACTGGGAATTCGCGGCGAAATATTTGGGTTCAGCAGCCTGCTCGCATGACAGCGAATAGCCGTGACCCTAGATGTTGACTTCTATCATTTTTAGACAAGCAAAAGATTGGTGTTTGAGACAAAGGCGGTGAAAATCAGCAACCATCTTTTTCTTTCCGTTCTTATGTTATCTAGTTTCGCAGCGTCAGTCTTGGATTGTTGCCGAAGGGTGATGGATTCTGCGACTTCGCTTCGCTGCGCGCAGAATGACTTTGAGGGGTTGAATTTGTGGGTTAAATGAGAGTGATTTTGGTGTGATTTTATATGAAAACAAACGGAACTTTTCCTGAAATTGGGCTACAAGTCTTTGCTATTTTTTGTGGTTAGTAGCGAGGTTAGAGTTTGACACTAAACAGTGAAAATCAGTATTCATTTTTTTCATTTTTCCGCTCTTATGCTACCTAGTTTCGCAACGCCAGTCTTGGATCGTTGCCGAAAGGTGATGGATTCTGCGACTTCGCTTCGCTGCGCGCAGAATTGTCTGTTTAATTTCGTGTATAGGGAGGCTCTGAGCTTGTCGATTTGGACCCCCGATCGGGGGTCCAAATCGACGTGGGCCAGGTTGACTGTGCAGAATGCAGGCCTTTGAGCGCCTATCGTCATCTGAGTCGCCTTGGTCCAGGCTCATAGCACGATCGGTAGAATAGGACGGGGACTTTAGAGCCCACGCCTGAAGACAATCAAGTGCTACTCGCTTACTATATGGAGGTCTGATATGACACAAACTCACCACCCGAACAACATCTTTGTTGGATGCGATGTCTCAAAGGCTGACATCGCCGTCTCTATCTTGGATAAGGACAGTGATAGACCCTTAAAGTCTTTCAAGGTTCTCAACTCCAAAACGGGACTTAAGAAACTCCTCAAAGAGGTCGAAAATCTCGGCCAAATATCCATGTGTGTTTTCGAACCAACAGGTGGATATGAGATCCTACTCGCCGAAACATTGCATGAAGCGAACTGGTATCTCCATCGCGCCGACACTCGAAAAGCATCTGCCTTCGCCAGGTCGCTCAACCAGGCCAAGACCGATCCCTTGGATGCCTTTGCCTTGGCCCTCTATGGGCGTGAACGCAAGAACCAGCTTAGACGTTACATACCCTTGAGCGCATTGCAAGTTGAGCTCAAGACTTTGGTAACCTATCGTGGAGACCTTGTCAAAGAGCAAACAAGATTGAAAAACCGTGCCCAGTGTATCGCGATTACTTCGCTGCAGAAGAAGCACCTTAGCCAGTCACTAAAATCGATCAAGGTTCGGATCAAAGAGGTTGAGGAAGCCGCTAGAGCTTTAATTAAATCTTGCCCCACCTTGAAGGCAAAATACGATGCTGCCACCAGCTGCCATGGGGTTGGTCCTGTTAGTGCTTTGGTCATGGTAGCCCTTGTCCCAGAGCTGGGAACGATCAACCGAAAGCAGGTGTCAGCCCTCGTCGGGTTGGTTCCTTATGCCAACCAAAGTGGCAACCGAGCGGGATATCAAAAAACTGGAAAGGGTCGATCTGTCCCTCGACAAGCCCTCTTCATGGCTGCCTTAGCCGCCTCAAGGACGGGGGTCACCAAGGAGCAGTATGAACGCCTCAGAGCCAACGGTAAGAAGCCTATGGTCGCCCTGATTGCGGTCGCCAGGAAGTTCGCTGAACACATCAACGCAAAATGCAAGATAGTTGTGATGGAGGCGCAAAAATAAAATGCGCTTACTCGGTAGATGACTTTGAGGGTTTAGATTTTTGGGCTGAATGAGGATGGTTTTGGCGTCATTTTGGTGTGATATCCAACGAGACCTTTCGTATTCTTCCCGATCTTATGTTACGGGACTTGGCAACGTTTATCTTAGGTTGTTTGGCGATGATGAGTCCCGCGCATAAGCAATTTTTGCCCTTGTTCCAAAGTCGTTCTTGATTTCAACTTTGGGGATGAACTGATCAATCGTTGAACCACCCCGTCAGGCTTCGCCTGCGGCCCCTTTGAGAGGAGGGGAATTGGAGCGCGCGGCAGTAGTTTGGGCCGTCCGTTCCTGGGGCTGGCGTTCTGTGATGGATGGCGCGCAGCATGACATTGGGTGGGGTGTGCCCCCTCGGGAAAGGGTTATTCTTCGCGAAGCGACGCCGCAGCATTGATCACCTGCGGCTTCCGTCCTGTGATGGACGCCGCGACTTGCGACATTCAGGAAAGCCTTGGTAGCCCCTGCCGGACTCGAACCGGCACTCCGATTAAGGAAACGGATTTTAAGTCCGCAGCGTCTACCGATTCCGCCAAGGGGCCTGCATGGGAGGGCTTAGGTTGGTCGGCCTGCGGGCTCAAGGGGTAATTGTGGTGTTTTTGCCTCGCTTTGGGCGGGACTGGTGGGCGCGCTTGCGCGGCGTGGCTTGACTCCTTATTTTTAGAACATAAAGTGAACAAATGCGTTCGCTACCTGTGGATCTGGCCCGTCTTTCTTACCTTGAGCTGTTGGCAACGGGCACGCCTGCGGCGGCTTTTGCGGCGGCGGCGCAGTTGTTGGCAGGGGGCAAGACCGCCTGGGTGTTGGCGCCGCGCCTTGCGAGCGTCCCCGCCCTCAACCCCGACGCGCTGCTGGTTTGTGCGCCGTCGGTCAAGGAAGCCTATTGGGCTGGCGAACAAGCCCTGCGCTCGGGCGCTGTTGAGGGGGTGATTTTGGTGTTGGATCGCCCCTATGGTTTGACCCAATCGCGTCGATTCAAGTTAGCGACGGAAGCCAAGGGCACGCACCTGATCGTGGTTTTGCCAGGGTCGGTGCCCGCCTTTGCCTCCGCCGCCAAGGAACGCTGGCATCTGGTGCCTGACATCAGCCAAGCGCCCGATCAGGCGTGCAGCACCTGGCAGCAACTGAAGAATCGCGCGGGGGCTTTGATAAGGGTTCGGGTCGGGCAGGCGCCTGACTCTCCCAGGTGCGGCTGAGATGCGCGTTCTCTATGTATGGCTGCCGCATTTGGCGACCGACCTCTGGGCGCGGCGCCACGGGGAGTCGATCCATGCTTTGGTCGAGCAGCGGCAAAATACTTGGCGTCTGGCCGCCCTCAGCGCCGAAGCACGCGCGCAAGGGTTGGAAGTTGGTCAGACTCTAGGCGACGCGCGGGTCCTGATGCCAGAGCTGACGACCCAGCCCCTTGATCGCGCCGCCACGGCCCAAGGGTTGCAAGCGCTGGCGCGCTTTGCCCAGGGCTTTAGCCCGCTGGTCGGCCTGGACGGGGACGAGGCCCTGGCCATCGAAACCCACGGCCTCGCCAGGCTCTACGGCGGCGAAGCGGCCCTGCTGCGCAAGTTGCACCAAAGCGTTGAAAAGCTCGGCTTTCATGCTGAGTTGGCCCTGGCCGATACCAAAGGCGCGGCCTGGGCCTGGGCGCGCTTCGGGTCCTTTGCACCAGAGGGGCAGGTTGGCGGCGGCGGGCGCATCCTGGCCCCTGGCACGGCGGCAACCGCGCTAGCGCCCTTGCCCCTGGCGGCGCTGCGGATCGCGCCCGCGACGGTACAGGCCTTGGGGCGTCTGGGCATCAAGACCCTTGCCGACCTGGCCCGCCTGCCCCGCGCGCACCTGACCCGCCGCTACGGCCCCGAGGTTTTGAAACGCCTTGAACAAGCCCTGGGCTGCCATGGCGAATCGCTGGCCCCCCTACCGCCGCCGTCGCCCTTGAGCGCCCGCCTGCGCTTTCCCCAGCCGCTCGGGCTCAAGGAAGATTTGATGCTGGCCGCCGAGCGGCTGGTCCAGCACATGAGCGCGCAGTTGGCCGCCCGCCAGATCGGCCTGACCCGTTTGCACCTAGCGGCCGAAACAACCAGCGGGCAGATCCAGGCGCGCGACCTCGGCTTTGCCGCGCCCACCCGCGATACGACCCTGATCCTGCGCCTGCTCGACGCCAAGGTGGACACCCTCAGCAGCGATTTTGGCTTTGAGTCCCTGCGCCTGGCCGCGCGCGCCACCGCGCCCTTGGCCGAGCAGCAGGCCACACTGGTCGATCGGCACGAAGACCCCGCGCAGGCCTTGCTGCTCGCGACTTTGGGCAATCGCTTGGGCTTCGATCGCTTGCAACGGCAGGTGCCCCAGCCGACCCACCTGCCCGATCAGGAAGTCGCTGCCGTCCCCGTCTTGCAAGCCAGAGGCGGGGCCAGCGCGCCCGCAAAAGCGCCCGACCCGCCCATCATAGCGCCGCGCCCGATCCTGCGACTCCCAACCCCCGAACCGATTGAGATTTTGACCCTTGGACCCCATGAACGCCCGCCCCGCCAGTTCCGCTGGCGACGGCAGACGCGCACCACCCTGAACGCCTCGGGGCCCGAACGGGTCAGCCCGCCCTGGTGGCAAGCCGACCCCGACTGGCCCAGCACCCGCGACTATTGGTGCGTCCAAACCCACGAAGGCCCGCGGCTGTGGCTGTTCCACGCCCTCAAGCCCCAGCGCTGGTTCGTCGCCGGCGAACTCGCGTAACCAAGCCATGACAGCAAGCCCTGGACCCCAGGCACCGGCGGAGTTGTTGGCCTACACCAACTTTTCGTTCTTGCACGGGGCCTCGCACGCCGCAGAAATGGTGCGGACGGCCAAGCGCCTGGGGCTGCGCGCCCTGGGGGTCTGCGATACCCATTCCTTCGCCGGCCTGGTCCGTGCCCATGTCGCGGCCAAGGAAGCGGGCCTGAAGTTCGTTCCTGGCGCGCGCCTGGTCTTGGCCGACTGCCCGCTGGTTTTGGCCTGCCTGCCGCGCACCCGCGCAGGCTACGGCGCGCTTAGCCGCCTACTAACCGCAGGTAAGCGCCGCGCCGACAAGGGCGCGTGCCACCTGTATCTTAAGGATGTGTTGGAAGGTGGTCTGGAGGAATGCGAGATCATCGTCTGCCCGCCCGATCCCCTGCAAACCGTTCCGCAAGACCCGATTCCCCCTTTGCTCCAGCGGGTTCAGCAGCGTTTTGGCGAAGCGGCTTCGCTGGCCTTTACTTACGCCTTTGACGGATGCGACCAGCAACGCCTAGCGCACATCAAGGCCTTGAGCGCCGCCAGCGGCCTGCCCCTGATCGCCAGCAATCAGCCGATCATGCACATCCGCGCGCGCCGCCCCTTGGCCGACGTGCTGTCGTGCCTGCGCCTGGGCTGTACCATCGACACCCTGGGGCGCAGTGCATTGAAGAATGCTGAGGCTTGCCTGAAAGACTTGCGCCCCTTGTTCGACGGCCAACCCGCGGCCCTGGCGCGGGCGGATCAGGTCGCGGCGCGCTGCACCTTCTCCCTCGATCAATTGCGCTACGAATACCCCGATGAAATCAGCCCCGACGGGCAAGCCCCGCAGCAAAGGCTCGCCGACTTGGCCCAGGCGGGCCTTGCGCGCCGATACCCCGCAGGTCCGCCGCCTAAGGTGGTGGACCTGATGAACCATGAACTGGCGTTGATCGAAAAGCTCGACTACGCGCCTTACTTCCTGACGGTTGAGGACATCGTACGCTATGCGCGCCGCCGCGACATCTTGTGCCAAGGGCGCGGATCGGCGGCCAACTCCGTCGTCTGTTTTCTGTTGGGCATTACGGAGGTGCCGCCCGAACTGATCTCCATGGTCTTTGAACGCTTTGTTTCCGAAGCGCGCGACGAGCCTCCCGACATCGACGTCGATTTTGAACACGAGCGCCGCGAAGAAGTGATCCAGTACATCTACGAACGCTTTGGCCGCCACCGCGCAGGCCTATGCGCCACCGTCACGCACTTTCGCAGCCGCATGGCCATTCGCGAGGTCGGCAAGGTCATGGGCCTGTCCAACGACATCTTAGCCCAACTGAACGCCCATTCCTGGGGGTCCTGGTCCACCGACCCGCCCGACCCCGACCTGCTCCGAACCCTCGGCCTCGACCCCGAGGCCCCGCGCCTGCGCCATACGTTGGGACTGGTGCGCCAGCTGATCGGCTTCCCCCGCCACTTAGGCCAGCATGTGGGGGGCTTTATCATGACGCGCGGGCGCCTGGATTCCCTATGCCCGATTGAAAACGCCGCCATGGAGGATCGCACGATCATCGAGTGGGACAAGGACGATATCGATGCCCTGGGCATTTTGAAGGTCGATGTGCTGAGCCTGGGGATGCTGACCTGCCTGCGCAAGGGGTTTGACCTGATCCGAACCCACGAACGCCGCGATTTGACCCTGGCGACCCTGCCGCACGAGGACCCCAGCGTCTATGACATGCTGTGCCAGGCCGATTCCATCGGCGTGTTTCAGGTCGAAAGCCGCGCGCAGATGGCGTTCCTGCCGCGCATGCGCCCGCGCACGTTTTACGATTTGGTCATCGAGGTCGCCATTGTGCGCCCAGGGCCGATCCAGGGCGGCATGGTCCACCCCTATATCAAGCGCCGCAATGGCGAGGAAACCATCGCCTACCCGTCTGAAGAACTGCGGCGCGTTCTCAAAAAAACCTTGGGCGTGCCCTTGTTTCAGGAACAGGCCATGCAAATTGCCATCGTCGCGGCGGGCTTTTCACCCTCCGAGGCCGATGGCCTACGCCGCGCCATGGCGACCTTTCGCAAGAGCGGGACCATTGGCAACTACGGCAAGCGCTTCGTCCAGGGTATGATCGCGCGTGGGTACGACGCCGACTTTGCCAACCGCTGTTTTGCCCAGATCGAAGGGTTCGGCGAGTACGGTTTTCCCGAAAGCCATGCGGCCTCCTTCGCCTATTTGGTCTATGCCAGCGCCTGGATGAAGCGGCACTACCCCGCGATATTCACCTGCGCCTTGCTCAATGCCCAACCCATGGGCTTTTACGCGCCCGCGCAACTGGTACGCGACGCCCGTAACCATGGGGTCGAAGTCCGCCCTGTGTGCATCAACCAATCCAGCTTTGACAACAGCCTGGAGCGCAACGATGCGGGGCACCTGGCTTTGCGCCTAGGCTTTCGGCAGATCAAGGGGGTGAGCGCGGAGGACGGCGAGTGGATCGCCGCCGCCCGTGGCAACGGCTATCACAACGCGCAGGAGGTGTGGCAACGCGCGGGGGTAAGCCATGCCACGCTCACCAAACTGGCCGAAGCCGATGCCTTCCAGGCCCTCGGGCACAGCCGCCGCGACACCCTATGGGCCATCGCCCCGCTCAAACCCCAAACCGCGCTGCCCTTGTTTGCGGACGGCGAGACGATCCAGGAAGCGGCGATTGCCTTCCCCGCCATGACCGAGGGCGAACACGTGCTGGAGGACTATATGAGCCTGCGCCTGACGCTGCGCACCCACCCCGTTGCCCTACTGCGGGACACCGTCGCGGGCGATCTGACCTCGTTTGACAATCAGGAGCAGCAGGGCGCATCAAGTCCCCCCCAGCGGCAGCTGCACCCCGCCAGCGACCTGCAGCACCTGGCCAGCGGCCACCGCCTATGCGTTTGCGGCCTTGTGCTGGCCCGGCAAAAGCCTGGCACCGCCTCGGGCGTCGTGTTCTTAACGCTGGAGGACGAAACGGGCAGCGCCAATATCGTCGTCTGGCCCAAAGTCTACGAGGCCCATAAGCGCATCATCATCAACGCCCGTTTCCTCAAAATCGAGGGCAAGCTGGAGCGCCAAGGTATCGTCGCCCACCTGATCGCCGACCGCCTCACCGACCTCTCCCCCCTGCTCGCAGATTTGCCCGCCTACGACTTAGAAGACGATCAGGGGGCCGCGCACCGCCCTGAGCCTGAGTCTGAACGAAGGAACCAACATAGGACAAAGACCTCAAGGCCAATCCGCCTAAGCGCCCTGCCCAGCCCCCCCAAGAACAAAGCCGCCAAGCCCATACCCCGCGCGCGCCACCCGCGCGAACAAGCCAAGGTTCTGTTCCCCAGCCGAGATTTTCATTGATACCAGCGACGACCCAGAATGACTCTTATGTTCGCCCCTCTGCCTGGAGGCATAACTGTCGGACGTCGTTTGGCAAAGCATAAGGTTCGTGCCGTCTGGACTTCCCGCCACCCATCGGTGCTGGATCCTGCGACTTCGCTTCGCTACGCGCTGGATGACGTTGGGTGGGGGATGTCATACCAGCGGCGGTTGAAAATGACTCTTATGATCGCTGGTATAAGGGCCGCGACTGCGGCCCCCGTAGCGGCCCCGAGATGAGCTAAGAAAGCGCCTCGGGGTAAAGCGAAGGCCCCGTCGGAGGCGAAACGCGAAGCGTTTCTGCCGTGAGACACAAAACGGCCAAAAAAGTGTCAACTTTTTTCGCCGTTGGTATCAGAACATGGAGGGGGCATTCATAATTTCCCCTGGTATAAGCGAAAGCGTTTCTGCCGCGAGACACAAAACGGCCCCAAAAGTGTCAACTTTTTTAGCCGTTGGCATGAAACGGACACCTCCGCTATTTCCGCATAGGTGGCACGGCGTGGGGATCGAGCTTCATGTCGATGAGGATTGGGCCTTGCCTCTCGTGTATGGCGTTGATGGCCGCATCGAGCGTTTCATTGGAGTTAACTGTCAGGCCTTGACCGCCAAGCGCCTGTGCCGCTGCGGCGAAACTTGGCCAGATGAATTCGGTTGTTGTTGCTGCCAGTCCTTGATCCTTGAGTTGGATATGCTCGGCTCCATAAGCCATATCATTGCAGACAATCGCGATGAGGTCGATGCCCATGCGCACTGCTGTATTGAACTCATTCAGACCGCCCATCATAAATCCGCCATCGCCCGTGAAGAGGCAAACAGGACGCCCTGGGGCGGCAACCCCCATGCCAATGGCGGTTTGCAGGCCAAGACCTATGCAGCCGAAATCTACACTGGAAATGAAGTGATTGGGGTCGGTTGCAGATACGCGGCACCAAACCTCGGTCATGAAACGCCCGCCATCCGTGACCAAAACACGGTCAGCAGGCAAGGCTTGGTCGAGCACCTGGAGGGCATAGGGAAGATCAACAACACCGTC
The DNA here is from genome assembly GCA_965229645.1 of Alphaproteobacteria bacterium. Taxonomy (GTDB): domain Bacteria; phylum Pseudomonadota; class Alphaproteobacteria; order UBA7985; family UBA7985; genus CAXQZM01. The sequence goes on along the minus strand of OZ245893.1, from coordinate 244,814 downwards.
TTTGTGATCTATTTTCTTGACCTCAGGATGCTTGCTGAGTGAAGTGATCGAAAGTTCCTCTATGAAGCCTGTGGGCTGGATCTCTGCCTCATCCAGTAGCTCTATGATTTTTTCTGCCATCAGACCAGGATCGCCCACAACACCCGCGTCGGGCACATGAAAGCGCCCAAGGGTCAGAAGATCGTCTGAAATTTGAATAAGGCGCTTGCCCTTTAACAGCTTGCCGCGATCCGTGGTGAAGTTGTGCAAACTGCTGCCAAAGGCGATGATGCAATCCGCCTTTGCAATGGCTTCGTAGCCATCGGGTGTGCTGAGGGTGCCGAAGATGTCCATGTTGTTGGGATGATCCGCAAACAGGTCTTTGGCCTTTAGTGTTGTGGCGAGCGGGCATTGCAACCGCTCGGCCAATTTCTCCAGTTCCCGCTTGGCCGCCTTAGCCCCCACACCCACAAGGATGATGGGACGCTTAGCCCAGGCAATCATGCCCATGGCTTCGTCAAAGACATCCCCAGCGACGGGAGCGGAAGTGGACTTAAAGCTCGGATAGGTGGTCTTTTGATACGACACCTCTTGCCACATAAAATCGGAAGGGACGTTTAGAACAATGGGACGCCTTTCTACCTCGGCACGGCGAAACGCAGCGGCCAAATCATTTAAGGCCGTATGGGGCGCACGCACCTGCTCAAATCCTGCGCCCGTGACGTTGACCAACTCGCGCTGGTCGATGCCTTGCAGTGCATTTCGGTCTTCCATGGGTGTATCGCCAGCAATTAAGACGCAAGGGCTGTGTCGCCTTTTCCCCTCAATAAGGGCCGTAAGGCAGTTGGAAAGACCCGGCCCATGGGTAACGGTTGCAACCCCAACCTTTCCTGAAACATGCCAGTAGGCCATGGCCGCGAGAACCGAGCCGCCTTCGTAAGCGACAGGAATGAACCTGCCACCTAAGTCTTGGACAAAATGATTGACCATGAAGAGATTGGCATCCCCCATAAGTCCAAAAACTGTATCTACGCCATGATCTTTTACGGACCGCGCGAGTACCTCAAAAACTTTCATTCGCTGACTCATATCTTTCTTGACCCCGATTCTGGATAAGTGGCTTATAGATGAGGGGGATTCCCAGATAGTTCAATGACTAGGCAACTTGATGCTTAGAGATGATCAAGCGTTTCCCATCTGACTTATGCCTTATGCCAGCGGACATAATACCAACGGCGAAAAAAGTTGACACTTTTTTGGCCGTTTTGTGTCTCACGGCAGAAACGCTTCGCGTTTCGCCTCCGACGGGGCCTTCGCTTATACCCCGAGGCGCTTTCTTAGCTATTCTCGGGGCCGCGCGTTTGGAGCGCGGGCGTTCCCTGCGCCCTTCGGGCTTGGAGCCCGCTTGGGGGGCCGCAGTCGCGGCCCTTATACCAGCGATCATAAGAGTCATTCTCATTCGCCGCTGGTATAAGAGCCCTTCTCAAGCGCCAACTGTATGGCAAATCGCAGAACCACCCCGTCAGGTTGTGCCTGTCCCCTTTGCGAGGGAAGGGAATTCTGTAGGTGTTTGGGATTAGAAGTCTGCGCTGACGTCGCCGAAGGGGCCGAAGTTGGCGGTGATTTTTGACCCTGGCGGGCATTCGATGGGGCGGATGAAGCTGCCGCTTAGGACCAGGTCGCCCGCGCGCAAGGTTTGGCCGTAGGTCGCGAGGCGGTTGGCGAGCCAGGCGACGCTCAAGCACGGGTCGCCCAGGACACCCGCGCCGAGGCCGGTTTCTTCGACGGTGCCGTTGCGCGAGACAAGCGCCCCGACCCACATAAGGTCGACGGTCGCGAGCCTGTGGCGTTGCGCGCCCAAGACAAGGCCCGCGTTGGCGGCGTTGTCGGCGATGGTATCCAAGACCGTGCGGGTTTGGCCGTCTTGGGCGCGGACGATGCGGGTGTCCAAAATCTCCAGGCTCGGCGCCACGTAGTCGGTAGCGACGGCGACGTGGTGGGGTGTGCAGTCGGGGCCGCTGAGGTCGGACTTCAGAACAAAGGCGATTTCGGCCTCGATCCGTGGTTGGATGAAGCGGTCGCGGGGGATGGTGGCCCCGTCGTCGAAGACCATATGGTCGAACAGGACGCCGCTGTCGGGGATGTCGATGTTGAGCGCTTGCTGCATAGCTCGGGAGGTTAAGCCGATTTTCCAGCCGACTTGCCGTGCGCCCTGGCCGTACCAGCGGTCCACCAGCGCCGCCTGCACGGCGTAGGCGTCGTCCATGGTCATCTGCGGTTCGCGCGCCGTGATCAGGGGAATTTGCTGGCGGGCCTGATCGGCCTGAAACAAGGCCTCGCCGTAGTCCGACGCCGGCTTAAGCAACATGTTCATCCTCCACGCCGTTGACCAAGGTACCGATGGTCGGCACCGAGACCTCGACCGTGTCGCCAGGCTTGAGCCATTGCGGTGGGTCCAGGCGCGCGCCCGCGCCCGTCGGCGTGCCCGTCACGATCATATCCCCGGGCGACAAGGTGCAGAAGGTGGAAATGTAGCTGATGATTTTGGGGAACCCAAAGATCAGGCGCGCGGTGGAGTCGTGCTGGCGCACCTCGCCATTGACGGTCGTGGTCAGCGCCACCGCCTCGATCAGGTCAGGCCCCGTGAAGGGCACCAGCCACGGCCCCAGGGCGCCTGAGCGGTCCCAATTTTTGCCCTGGGTGACGTTGAATTTGGCGTGGCGGACCCAGTCGCGGATCGTACCCTCGTTGCACAGCGTCACGGCGGCGATATGATCGTACGCCTCGCGCTCGGCGATCCGCCGCCCCCCCTGCCCTATGACCAGGACGAGTTCGCCCTCGTAGTCGAGCTGCGCCGATTCGGGCGGGCGCACCAGATTTTCGCCGTGGCCGACGAACCCGCTCATGTAACGAGGAAACAGGCTCATGTACTGGGGCGGGGCCGAGCCGTCCTTGTACTCGGCGTTACGATCAGGGTAGTTGACCCCGACGCAGAACAGCTTGGCTGGGCGCGGCAAGGGCGGTAGCAAGCGCACGTCGGCCAGTTTCAGGCTGGTGCGACCGCCGATCAGCAAGCCATCGAAGCCGATGGTGTTGGCAATATGCGATAGGTCGCGCCAGTTGCCCCGAATGTCGTAGATGTCTTGGCCGTCGGTGGCGCCGAACCCCTTGCGCCCTTCGGGATCGACAAATGAAACGTAGGTCAGCATAGCAACGACCCTATCAACACAGGGCCTAGGGTGCAATGATCGGGCTGGCGGTCAAGTCAGGGTCGCGCACCGCCACGCCCTCGAACGCGCTGCCTTCCTCAAACCACGATTTGGGCGCGGGCGCGCCCCAGAGCGTTTGGCGCTGGGGGTCCCGCAAGTCCCACTTGATCGGTTCGTGGTCGGGGTCGGCTGTGTGGTAGTCGCTGACGTAGATTTCGATCCGGTGGCCGTCGGGGTCGCGGACGTAGAGGAAAAAGGCGTTGGAAATGCCGTGGCGGCCAGGCCCGCGTTCGATATTGCGCACGTAGCCCGTCGTCGCCATGAGGTCGAGCAGGTTGATGATCTCGACAATGTTGGGGACCCAGAAGGCGACATGATGCAGGCGCGGCCCGCGACCATTGGTAAAGGCCAGGTCGTGGACGCCGCCCTTGCGATGCAGCCAAGCGGCCCAGAGCGCGCCCGTGGCTTCATCCTCCGTGTACTCCGTCGTGCGAAACCCCATGTCGTGGTAAAACCGCGTGCTGGCATCGACATTGGGGCTGAAGGTGTTGAAGTGGTCGATGCGCAGCGGCTTGACGCCGCGGTAGAGCTCGTACCGCTGATGGATCGCAGGCAGGCGGTCCATGGTGTGGTAGAACTCGAGCGGGACGCCCTGGTGGTCGTGGGTCCTCAAGGTGCGGCCCTGGAAGGGCCGTTCGACCCAGGATACGGCGTGGTCGAGGCGGGCGAAGTAGGCCGCCGCCGCGTCCAGGTCGGCTTCCGACCAAACCCGAAACGCCAAATAGGCGACATGCGGCTGGGCGCTTTGTTTGAGGATCAGGCAATGGTGCCCGCGTTCCTCCAAGGCGCGCAAAAAGATCTGATCGGAGTCTTCGTGGGTGACTTGCAGGCCCAGGGTATCGACGTAAAAATGACGCGCGGCTGCGAGGTCGGTCACGCCAAATTCGCTATGGGAGAGCCGTGTGGTGTTGAACGGCGGGTCGAGATTGATCGGCGGCAGAGGCATGACTTAGTCCCCTAATTTGGGAATGGGGCTGTCCTCGTCCAGGGCAAAGGCGATGTTCTTGGTTTCCATGTAAAAGTCAAAGGACCAATCGCCGCCGTCGCGGCCAACGCCGCTGGCCTTGTTGCCGCCAAAGGGCGCGGGCAAGTGGCGGACGTTGGGGGCGTTGACCCAGATCATGCCCGCATCGAGCGCGTCGGTAAAGCGCAGCGCGCGCTGGACATCGCGCGTCCAGAGGTAGCCCGTGAGGCCGTAGGGCGTATCGTTGGCGATCTGGAGCGCTTCGGCCTCGTCCCTGAACGGAATCGCGGTCAAGACGGGGCCAAAAATCTCCTCCCGCGCGATCCGCATTTGGTTGGTGGCCTGGGTGAACAGCGTCGGCGCGACGTAGCACCCTTCCGTGCCGCGCTTGCCGCCGCCGAGGGCGACGGTCGCCCCCTCCTGCCTTGCCAGGTCCATGTAGGAAAGTACCTTGGCCTCGTGCCCTGGGTCGATCAGCGGCCCAACGGTCGCAGCGGGGTCGAGGGGGTGGCCGACCTGGATGCCCGCGGCTTTCTTGGCGACCGTCGCGCAGAAGCTCTCGTAAATCGTGTCTTGGACCAGCAAGCGCGAACCCGAGGTACAGCGCTCCCCATTCAAGGAATAGATCATGAAGACCGCCGCCTCGGCCGCGCGGTCGAGGTCGGCGTCGTCAAACACCACGGTCGGGTTTTTGCCGCCCAGTTCGAAGTGGACGCGCTTGAGCGTTGGGGCGGCCTGCGCCTGGATGCGCGCGCCCGTCGCGCTTTCGCCGACAAAGGCGACGGCGCGGATGGCCGGATGCTCGGTCAGGGCCTTGCCCGCGACCTCGCCCAGGCCGTTTACCAGGTTCCAAACCCCTGGCGGCAGGCCCGCCGCCTCGGCCAGGTCGACCAAGAGCCGCGCGCTCAAGGGCGAAAGCTCGGCGGGCTTATGGACCACGGTGCAGCCCGCGGCCAGCGCTGGCGCGATCTTCCACGTCGCGAGCATGAAGGGCGTGTTCCAGGGCGTGATAACGCCGACGGGGCCCAAGGGCACGCGGTTGGTGATGTTGAGTTGATCGACGCCATAGAGCGACCGCCCGTCGCGGCCCGTCGGCGCTTGATCGGCGTAAAACCGAAAATTCGCGGCCCCGCGCACCGCCGCCTTGCGCATAAATCGGAGCGTCTGCCCCGTATCCATGGCCTCGATGAAGGCAATCTCCTCCGCCCGCGCCTCGATAGCATCGGCGATGCGATGGAGAATCGCCTTGCGATCCTTGCCTGGGGTCTTGGCCCAGGCGGGAAAGGCCGCCTGCGCCGCCGCGCACGCCGCCGCCACATCCTGCGCCGTGCCTTGCGCAATGGTGGCAAGCGGGCTCAGATCGTGCGGGGTATGCGTTGCGAAGGTGCCCCCGTCGCTCGCCGCTAGATCCTGGCCCGCGATGCGATGCAAGATGGGTTGCGCGGCCAAGGGGGCGAGGTAGGTCTCGAACTTCTTCAGGTTTTGCGCTAGGGTCATAAGACCTTGAGCCTAATCGGTAACATGTTAAACATCAAGCCATGCCGCACCTACGATTCGAGTATAGCGCCAACGTCGAAGCCAACGCCGATCTGCCAGGGTTCTGCGCCCATATGCGCGATGCCATGCTGGCGACGGGCGTCTTCCCCCTCGGCGGCATCAGGGTGCGGGGCGTTCGCGCCGATGTGGTCGCCATCGCCGACGGGGGCCTGGACCGCGGGTTCCTGCACGCCACCGTCCTCATGGGCCAAGGGCGCGACGCGGCAACACGCCAGCGGGTCGCCGACGATCTCTACGCTGCGGCACGGGCTTGGCTGGAGCCGCGAGTCGGCCACACGGCTTTCGCCCTGACCTTGGTGGTGGAAGAACTCGACAGCCGTTTTTCCCGCAAGGCCTTCAACACCATTCATGCCCAGCTCGCCTAAGTTCAATCGCGCCTTGCCCATCGCCTTACTGCGCGCGCGCGAGGCAACCCTGAATCGCTTTCGCGGCCATGTGGCGAGCCATGGCCTGACCTTAGAACAGTGGCGCGTCATCCGCGTCTTGGCCGACCATCGCGGGCTTGCACGCCATGAATTGAGCGAGCTGTGCGTTTTGCTGCGCCCTTCGCTCAGCCGCATCTTAAAATCCCTAGAGACGCGCGGTCTCGTCGTCACCGTTGCGGGACCGGACCGCCGGACCAAAGTGACCCAACTCACCGACGACGGCCGCGCCTTGTTCGAGCGTATGATCGGCACGTCCCTTGAGATTCACAAGTCGATCGAACGGGTGTTCGGCAAAGAAGACTTGGAGGCGCTGATCGACGGCTTGACGCGCCTGCGCCGCGCGCTCGATACCGAAACGCCCTGACCCCCTGCCCTAAAGCCCCAGCATCGCCATGCCAGCCTCCTCGACGCCAAAAAACATCCTGTTCATCATGTACGACCAGTTACGCTGGGACTACTTGAGTTGCGCGGGCCATCCGCACCTCCATACCCCGAATTTTGATTGGGTCGCCAGCCAAGGCGTGCGCTTCACCCAGGCCTTCGTGCAATCGGCCGTTTGCGGGGCCTCGCGCATGTCGACCTACACGGGGCGCTACGTCTCGAGCCATGGCGCCGCCTGGAATGGCTTCCCGCTCAAGGTCGGGGAACTGACCCTGGGCGACCATCTGCGCCGCGTCGGCATGGACGCCATTTTGATCGGCAAGACCCATATGCGCGCCGACATTGAGGGGATGGAACGCCTGGGCGTGGACCCCGATTCGATCATTGGCGCGCGCGTCGGCGAATGCGGGTTCGACGTGTATGTGCGCGACGATGGCATGGATACCCAAGGCCCCGACGGCAAGTACTACGACCGCGAGGCCGCCTACTCCGCCTATTTGCGCGATCAGGGCTACAATTCGGTCAACCCCTGGCACGACCATGCCAACTCCAGCGTCGATCAGGATCTCAAGGTCCTGTCGGGCTTTGCCATGGAACACGCGCGCTTGCCCGCCAACGTGCGCGAACAGGACAGCGAAACCCCCTGGCTCACCCGTCAAATGATCGACTGGCTCGCCGCGCGCGACCCTGCCGCCGCGCCCTGGTGCGTGCATCTGTCCTACATCAAACCCCACTGGCCCTTCATCGCGCCCGCCCCCTACAATGCCCTCTACGGTCCCGACCAGGTGCTGCCGCGGGTTGCCAGCAATGAAGAACGGCAAACCGACCATCGCGTCTATCGCCAATACCAGGACAGCCCCATCGGCCAAGGCTGGGCGCGCAACGAGGTGCGAGACACCACGATCCCCGCCTACATGGGCCTTATCAAACAGTGCGATGACCAGCTTGGCCACTTGCTCAAAACCTTGCGGCGGACGGGCCGCCTGAACGACACCCTGATCGTCCTAACCTCCGACCACGGCGATAACTTGGGCGACCATTGGCTAGGCGAAAAGGACATGATGCACGACAGCAGCCTGCGCGTGCCCCTAATCATCTACGATCCCTCGGGAGCCGCCGACAGCACACGCGGCGGCACCTGCGACGCCCTGGTTGAGAGCATCGACTTGGTCCCGACCTTCCTAGACTTTCACGCAGGCCCCGAAGCGGTGGAGGCCGTGGATCATATTCTTGAGGGGCGCTCGCTCTTGCCGCTACTGCACGGCGCACCTGGCACCCTGCCCCCCGATTGGCGCGCCGTCGCCGTCAGCGAGTACGACTATTCCATGACGCCGCATCGGGTAAAATTGGGCGTTGGCGTGGAGGATGCACGCTGGACCGTCCTGACCGACGCGCGCTGGAAGTTCACCCACTTTGAAGGCGGCTTCCGCCCCATGCTGTTCGACCGTCAGACCAATCCCCAAGAAACCATCGACCGCGCCCAAGCCCCCGATGCGGAGGCCAAAGCCGCGCTGGACCGCATGTACGCCCACCTGGCAACCTTCCGCGCCCGCGTCAACCAACGCACAACCCTCAGCAAGGCCACAATCAAGGCCAAAACCGGTGCCTCCCGCCGCAAGGGCATCGTGCTAGGCCTCTACGAACAAAGCGCCGCCGACGACCTCCTCAGCGCCTACGGGCAAACGGTGGAACGGGATTATAGAGGTGACGGTCAGGTGGAGGTGGAGAAGCCGAGGTCGGAATAAGATTGGCGGAAAGATGACCTGACATCCCCACCAACCCGTGCCTAAGCGCCGAGCCCGAGCATAGCCCCCCACCCGACGCCCGCCTGCGCGAAGCGAAACGAAGTCGCAGAATCCGGCACCAGTCGGCAACAGGAAGTGCAGACGGCACCAACCTTGTCCCGTGCCAAACGACGCCCGACGGGCACCAAACCCGAATACGGCCTCCCCCACCAGACGTCATCCAGCGCGGAGCGAAGCGAAGGCGCAGGATCCAGCACCCGTCGGCAACGGGAAGTCCGGACGGCACCAACCATGCGCCGTGCCAAAAGACGCCTGACGGGCACCAAACCCGAATACCGCCTCCCCCACTCGACGTCATCCAGCGCGGAGCGAAGCGAAGTCGTAGGATCCAGCACCAGTCGGCGGCAGGAAGTGCAGACGGCACCAACCTTGTCCCGTGTCAAAAGACGCCCGACGGACACGCCTCTAAGGGCAAGGGCGAACATCCCGTTGCGCATCTCAAAGACTACAAAGGCTGGGTTCATGTTGATGGCCATTAAGGCTTCAATGGTCTGTTCGGTGAACGAAAAGGCCCATGAGGTGGCCTGCATGGCCCATGTTCGGCGCAAGTTCGTGGATATCTTTGCCTCCCAAGGCAGCGCCATCGCCCAGGAGGCCATCGCCCGTTTTGCGCTGCTCTATGCCGTGGAGGACAAGGCGCGGAGGCTGGCACCAGCCGATAGGGTCGTCCTGCGCCAGGCAGAGGCCAAGCCCGTCTTCGACGACCTCGAACGCTGGCTCCACGATCAGCTCCCCAAACTCTCTGGCAAATCAACACTTGCTGGGGCCATCCGCTATGCCCTTGGCCGCATGAAGAAGGCGCGGCCCTATCTCGACAATGGCTTCTTGGAAATCGACAACAACACCGCTGAACGCGCCGTCAAACCCGTCGCTTTGGGGCGCAAGAACTGGACGTTCGCAGGATCAGAAGGCGGCGGCAAGGCTACGGCCATCGCCCATACTCTCATCAAAACCGCCAAGCTCAACCAAGTCGATCCCCAAGCTTGGCTCACTTGGGTCCTCGCTCGAATCGCGGATCATAAGATCAACCGAATCCATGAACTCTTGCCATGGGAGTTCAAGGCCCTGGATAGCAACATCTGAAAAATCAAGGGCCCCCACAGCGGACGCGTACTCACTAGACGCGAATGTATCTAGAGTCACGCCAGATTTTCGAATCATCTCCCTTTGCTTCTCTGTGAGGTGATCAAGTTTTCTTAGCTCTCGCGTCTCATTTAGGCGCTTCATTGAACGAACAAGAGCTTTCCTTGAGACCATTTTTCTTAATTCGATCAATTTTTCCGATTTCATTTTATACCCCTACGTATCTTTCTTAAGTATCACATGCAATATTGACCGAGTTAAAGCCTTCTTCGATTTCCAATAGTACGGCGGCTTTATACTTCCGTATGATCCTGGCCAAATTCTAGAATATTGAATAGCACTCACGTTTTGAGACTTTGCGTGTTGCATCAATCTAGGAACAATCCACCCCTTAGTAACAAAACTTGGAAGAAGTTGCCCATTGTGACTCTGCTCTGGCAAGCAGATCAACAGATGTGTCTCATTCTTTACCAATTCAACAACAAGCTCAATGAACTTATCGTATATCTCAACCAGAGAACTGATTTTATTGTAATCTGAATTAAATCCATATGGTGGATCTGTAATAATGATATCGGCTCCCTTTTCCTTCATCTCTTTGGGGAGATGTCTAAGAAAGGTACGAACATCCCCGTTTTTTGCACCTTCGCAAATCATAACCCTCTCCGAACAAATATACTCTTCCAAATCGCCAAAGTCAGGGCTAACACCAGATGAGAACAATAGCTGCCCAGCTCTCCCATGATTCCTGTAAACGGTCCTAACTCCTTCACTCAACTCTCGGATAAATTTAACCAATGAACAAATTTCAGCAAAAACGGCGTCAGAAACTTTCTCTCTCTTTTCTATGAAGGCATGGGCATTTCTCAGCATTGCTTTCCAATAACAATAAACTAGTAATCGCTCAGAGAGCTTTTCCTTTTTTGCAGCTCCGAGTTTATCCAACAACTCTCGCATATTCAAATCAATTAACGCTCTAACCGCAGAATGGGAAGATTCTTCCGTACCATTTGTTATTCTCATTTTATCGCCAACAAACATTGCAATAGTATTGAAAATTGTATGCGCCCAATCCATTTTAACGTCCGCGGGCTCGAATACAAGCGAGCGGCCACTTATCGCCTCCTTGTAAATTGAATTGAAATAGCACAACGAAAATCGACCATTTTCATCTAACACTAAATCAGATATTCTATTTGTAATTCTTGTTAGTTCTTTTGAGCTCTTTGTTAGTACTCGAGCATTATCAAAAACTGAAATTTCGCATGAATCATTAATATCTCCTCCAAAAAACCTAGCGTTGGGATACATTTTATAAGATTCAAACAAGGTGGTCCCGCACCCAAGAAATGGATCAACAATGCATGGATCGCTATCAATATCGAAGTGCTGACTTACCAAAGATAACATTGAGGAAGCCAAAGATTGTGGCAAAGTTACGGGGCCAAGCCAAGCTGGCTTATCTTCTTCTGCCTTTAGAAAAGGATCGCAGTTGACTAAGGTTTGATGGTAGCAAATAAAAAAGTTCTCTCCCAGAGAACTTTCTCTAGTTTCTTTGAAAAACCAGATAGTTCCATTTTCCCGATTTTCTATTTCTGCTATTTGATCGTGATAGCTCGAGCCACTTCCAACAAATTTCACTCTTTTAGATATAATATCTATTCTTTTCAACTTATCTCTGAAAGCATAAACAGGAACACCCCCAAAGAAAAATTTCTCTGAATGAAATTTTAGGTTAACAATGCCATTTGAAATATCCCTTTCTTCGTGTTCTTGTTGGTAATCATCAAAAATTTCATGGCAATAGAAGCAAAAGGGTATTACTCCCTCACTAGAAATATCCTCAGAACTTAAATACTTCGTTAACCTTCCCTCGAACTCACTTACGCTAGTTTTTTTTACATTTCGTATATAAATAAGGTTTCCAAAACTATGAATAAACCCTGCTCTTTCCAAAACAGATACGCAGTCTATAGCAAGGCCAGGGGGCGGGTAGATAACAGCTGAGGAAGAGAACACATCAACCACTAAAGTGGACGAAACCAATCCGCCAAAAGATGAAACAAATGTGTCAGTTATACTATTATAAACTTCCGTATTTGTTGCAAAACTATCCAAGGTTTCTAAATCAGGAACTTGCGAAACCCATGTTTCTGCCAAAATTTGTCTGAGTTCATCTGTGCTCGTAAACTGAAGTGGAACCTTTTGAGTGCAATTATCGTTTGCACCAGCGACGACTGTGTGTGAAGAAAGCAATGAAAATAATTCTGATATCTGCAAATTTGTAACATCTATACTTGATCTAAACAAAGCAAGATGGCCGCGACTGTAATAAATCGACTGACTCAATAAGACTGAGAATTCATCAGCTAACGTATGCGCATCAACACTAACCTCTTCATCAATCCTTGAACGAATTAGACTCTGCATACTTCTCATAGATGTGTGAATTGCGTTAAAGATCATTCTGGGAAATTTGTAATTGCTAGATATTACAGCCTCATCTGAACATATTTGAACTTGATTTGCCTCAGACACTGAACCATCGTTACCTTTATCGAGGGACTGGTCTAAAACTGTGAGGGTTATATTTGGTTCTGTTTCGATTGTTCTGCTCAAGGTTGGCTTCTTATGATCTAAATCTACAACGCAAACAAATCCCGATTGATCATTCATTACACAGACCATATTTTGATTATTCGGGTCTGAATTCTGAAAATCAGACAAATCTCTTTGATATAACTCTCGATCATAAACAGCGAAGAAAGCACTTTTGCCATCTGCCATTTTGTTGTCATCTAGACGCATATTGGAATACACAACATAGAGGCCAGATCCGCTATCTTGAACATCATTATTTATTCGAGAGTGATATTTGTTAGAATTTGACTGGAACGCAATTATTGATGCAACATCAATTTCTGACTCTAACACTCTCGTTCTTAAACTTGTGTCTAAGTAATCAGAACAAATGAAATTTGCGTATCTTCCAATAGGAGTGTTTTCAAACACTGGAAACTTATCACCTGGACAAACACCTGCGTTCCCTAATATTGATTTTTCCAATGGTGATACTGTGTGCTTAATCTGTTCATACACCTTTCCTTCGAAAACGATGGGACAGACGGAATAAGCTCGATTACTATCATCGCGAAACACATAGTGGGATCCTGCAACTACTATACAGTTTTTGTTAGATGACCATTCAACTATTTCTGAAACTAGGCTACGGGGAACGGAGAGCTCTGGTAACAGAACGAGGTTTGCACGAGAGCTTTCCGCTGTTTTCAAAATTCGTCTAACCTCTGGCAGTACATCTTTATCATTTTTTATTTGATATCGATTTCTATACTCCACGAATGTACCACTTTGATAACGAACTTGTGGAACAAGCACTCGTGGTGATTGAACTGGCTCAGAATCAAAACTGATCGTATGAATATTTAATTTCGCGTTTATAGTCACCGTATTGCTCTTTCTCTATTCATCGAAGCGCGCATCTCATTCAATGAAGTGGTATCTTGAGTGAGGAACTCATCGATACTGTAAAACTATTCTAGACAGATATAACCGAAGTCCGAAATTTCATTTAAGAAAGACGCTCTTTAAGCCAGCTTGACACTTCACACTCAGCCCATCTTACCTTGTTGGTTTCGATTCTGTAACCGCTTCAGAAATCTGTCAGATATCTCCAGAAACGCAATCAATCCGTGGTTTTTCGCCTTAGCTTCGTACAGCACATGTCCACTCACCAGATTGTAACAGACACATCCACCACCCCATCGGGGTTGTGATCCCCAAGTGCTTCCGAAACTTCCCACTACATATTCAATCCTTGTATCTTAGGCGTTGCCGCTCAAGCGAACTACGCATGGTGTTCAGTGCAGTGCCTCGGTCAATCTCGACTGCCCAGAAGTGATGGTAAGAACCGATCTCCCTCATGTACTGAAAACCATAAGGCGCAATAGGAGTCAAGTCCTTGGTCAGGGCTATCGCCTTTGAAATAATCTTACTGGATTGTGTAGTACATTCAGTGAACAATTCGCTGAGTCCTCTCGAAATTCGATCCAATTTCCGCCCGAGATAGGACAAGGCGCTCTCTGGTTGCGCCAAGCCAGGTCGAATCTGGCCCAAAAGCGATAGCCCTGAGTCCTTGGTGGACAGGGCTATCGCTTTTGAACTAAATCAGACTCCGCACTGTGTCATTGAGTAGAAAATTGACTCCTAGCCACTGGTTTTTGCGCTTAATCGCAACAAATTTCAACAACGTGTTCCCTAAATGTACTCTTGCACGACGTCACTCTTTTCAAAAGCGATCGCCCTGTCCTTGGTGATACGTTTTGGGGAAGGCGATAGGTCTGGGCAGGATTTTCCCCATGTGGGCACGGGTGACGTGACGGGATCGGCGTTTTACGAGGTATCCGTGTTTCGGCCCTTGTGGAGGCGCGCGGTTCTTGGGGCAACCCATGCCTTGCGTGTTAATCTGTCTTCGTGCGATGGTCCTCGTGTCCTGATTGGAGGAACAATGAGCTTGGCGTCCATTTTGGCGCAGAGCAAGACTCGTGTCGTCTGGACTTCCTTCCGCCGACCAGTGCTGGATCCTGCGACTTCGCTTCGCGCCGCGCTGGATTACGTTGGGTGGGGGCGTTTGTGCTCGGGTTTGGCGTTGGGACGCTGGTTGGTGGGCGGGTCAGTTCAGCTTTGCCTTGGTATTCCCCTTGCCTTTGGGGGCGTGGCTGTCGGACGTCTTTTAGCACGGCGCAAGGTTTGTGCCGTCGGTATTTCCTGCCGCCGATCAGTGCTGGATCCTGCGACTTCGCTTCGCTGCGCGCTGGATGACGTCGGGTGGCGGGTCTATGCGCCGGTTTGACGATTTGAACGCTGGTTGGTGGGTCGGTCGGTTCATATCTTCTTTGGTATTCCCCTTGCCTAGGAAGGGAGTGTGTCGGGTGTGGTTTGGCACAGCGCAAGGTTCGTGCCGTCTGAACTTCCCGCCGCCGACCCGTGCTGGATCCTGCGACTTCGCTTCGCTACGCGCTGGATGACGTTGGATGGGGATGTCTGCGCTTGGGTTTGGTATTTGGACGCTGGTTGGTGGGCGGGTCAGTTCAGCTTTGCGTTGGTATTCACCTTGCCTTGGGGGGGCTGCTGGGCGTCTTTTGGCACGGCGCAAGGTTCGTGCCATCAGGACTTCCGTAAGCGTCAGCTGGGCGAGCCCTTGATTTTTCAGATGCTGCTCCCGAAGACCTTGAACTCCCATGGCAAGAGTTCATGAATGCGGGTAGTCTTATGGTCCGCGATGCGAGCGAGGACCCAAGTGAGCCATGCTTGGGGATCGACTTGGTTGAGCTTGGCGGTTTCGATGAGAGTATGGGCGATGGCCTTAGCCTTGCCGCCGCCTTCTGATCCTGCGAACGTCCAGTTCTTGCGCCCCAAGGCGACGGGTTTGACGGCGCGTTCTGTGGTGTTATTATCGGTCTCCAAGAAGCCGTTGTCGAGATCGGATCGTGCCTTCTTGAGTCTGCTCAGCGCATAACAGATTGCCCTAGCATGCGATGCCTTGTCAGAGAGCTTGAGGTGCTGATCGTGGATCCATAGTACGAGACCATCAAAAACAGACCTAGCCTCTGCCTGAAGCAGGGCGAGCTTGTCGGCTGGGGCTTGGCCGTTTGCCGTATTGGTTACGAAGCCCCCGCCAGAGCGGTGAAGGGAGAAACAACAATAGAATCCTCCCTCTGCTTGGCCTGCCAGAGGTCATAGGCCATCTGGTGTTTCAACCAAGCTTCGGGCGTTCGCCCAAAGGCCTTTGACAGGCGGATCGCCATTTCTGGAGATATGCCTGCCTTTCCATTTAGCAGGCGTGATAGCGTGACCCGTGTTACGCCTAAGCCCGCTGCGGCGTCGGTAACGGAAAGGCCTAAGTGCTCCATGCAAGTATCGCGAATTAGCTCGCCTGGATGTGGTGGATTATGCATCATATGGCACCTCAGTGATAATCAACTAAATCTAAGTCTATGACATGCCCATCTTCGAACTGAAAAATGAGCCGCCAATTTCCTGTAACCGAAACGGCATAGTATCCTGCCAAATCGCCCTTCAAAGGGTGGAATCCCAATCCTGGGACGTCAAAGTCCTCCAAGACTTCACTGGTCTCCAAAACGATCAAAACACTGCGGAGTTTGCGTTGCCATTTGGCTTGAATGCCCCGTGTGTCTCCTGGCTCATAGAACCGTTTTAGTCCCTTGTGGCGAATATTTAGAATCATACCGCGTCAATTGCAGACTCGCTATAGCATGTATCGCGTATATTTACAAGTTACGCCTGAAAAGGGCGTCCATATGCCAATTGGCTATCTGAAACACCCTCATTCGAATTTCAAAATGTGCGGCCCTGTACTATCCTATCAATAGGCGCGGCAATTGTGACGGACCCTTATCGGCGCTGGCATTCCCCTCCCTGTTCTTTGGAGTATCCTGGACAGGCTTGGTTTGGCACAACACAATGTTCATGCCGTCTGTACTTCCTGCCGCCGACCCGTGCTGGATCCTGCGACTTCGCTTCGCTACGCGCTGGATGACATCGGGTGGGCGGATACGCGATGGTCGTCGCGTCCTGATTGGAGGTGCCATAAGCCTGGCGGCTATTTTGATCTTGGTTGAGGGGTTGTGCGATTAATCCCCGTTTCCTCCCACACGGGCGGGCTCGCGGCGGGCGTCACCGACATACGCGGTGGCGTCAATACTTTGGGCGCTGCTGTGTGCTTGCCGCTCAGATTTTGGCAGACTCCAACAAGCCCTCGACCCCTCATCAGGCCCGCAACTGTTTGGCTGCTGCGGCTAAGACCCCAGGGGTTGGAGCAAGCTGAAGGGGCAATTCCCAGGTTCTATGACCAGGGCCATGCGCCCCACGCCTGGTAGGTCGAAGGGGTCGGCGACTAGGTGGCCGCCGCATTTGAGCACTTTGGCCGCCATGGCGTCCAAGTCTTTGACCGAAAAGTAGATTTGCCATGCAGGGCGCATGGCCTCAAAAGCCACATCGGGCAACTCGAGCAAGCCGGCCATATGGTCGCCTTGCTTGGTGAAAAACCCATAGTCAAACTCATCGACTTGGTTCGACATATGTGTCCAATTTGCAACAGAGCGATAGAACCCCTTGATCTTATCGCCGCCTGGGCAGCTCAACTCATTCCAGACGACCGTATGCCAGGCAAAATTTTGGCCCAGGACGATTTGCTCGGCTTCGATCAGGGCCAGTAAGGCCCCTGCGGGGTCCCGGATCACTTGGTAGGTGCCGACATCGGGCACGGGCTGGGGCTGCCCGATGATCAGCCCGTCGTGGCGTTCCACTTGCCCTTGGGCAAAAGACAGGCTGTCAACCTGCAAATAACTCATCCAATGGGCCTGGCCCCGGTCAAAGTCGCGCTCGGGCGCCAAAGGCATTAGGCCGCATACCAAATTCCCCGCTGTGGAAAACGAGGTATAGGGCGTGCCGTCGGGCATCGTATCGTCAAACGTGGTCCACCCAAACAGCCCGACCATGAAGTCACGGGTCGCCGCCGTATCCTCGGACACCATGTCGTACCAGAAAAAGCTGCTATAGCTCATTCCAGACCCTTACTGCGTGCAACGGCGAATGAAAATAGCTGATACCATGACCGCTCCCTTAGGGCCATTCGTATTCGCATTTGCCTTCAATCGATTGAAGGGCTTTAGGTGCTTTGTCGGCGGGAATGTTCCGTAAGGTCTATTCGACTTGAACGTCGTCCTAACTCGCAGGCTGAACTGTGACTCCACGCGACTGCAACAACTCGGCCAATTCGCCTGTTTCGAACATGTCCTTGACGATATCGCAGCCGCCGATGAATTCGCCTTTCAGATAGACCTGGGGAATGGTTGGCCAGTTGGCGTAAGCCTTGATGCCCTCGCGCACGTCGGGGTCGGCCAGTACATCGACCGCATGGTAGTCCACGCCCAGGTGGTTCAGCACCCCTGCCGTGTTGGCGGAAAAGCCGCACTGCGGAAAAATGGGGTTGCCCTTCATAAAGAGCACCACGTCGGATTTGGCGATTTCGCCTTCGATTTTCTCTTGAACAGCTGCGTCCATGGGACTTATTCCTTTGTCTCTAATCTTTGATCAGGGTTTGCAAGGCCAAGGCATGCAGGTCCCCGCCCATGCGATCGCCCAAGGCCTCGTAGACCTTCTGATGCTGCTGAACCCGCGACAGGCCCGCAAAACTGGCGGAGGCCACGCGCGCGGCGTAGTGGTCGCCATCGCCGCGCAGATCGTCAATTTCCACATCGGCGTCGGGCAAGGCGGCCTTGATCAGCTGCTCGATTTCGTTGGCGGGCATGGGCATAGGAAAACCTCTCACCCGCCCATATAGGCGGGCATCCATCCGGCGTGAAGGTCCCGCAAGGTCGCAAGCGGAATTTCTTCGCCGTCGGCCAAGCACAGGCAATCCCCCCCCGTGGTTCCCATGATCTGCGCCTCAAGGTTTGCCGCCGCCGCCTGGGTCATGAGGAGGGCCGGTTCGGCCAAAGCCAGAACGTAGGTTGCGCAGGTTTCGCCGAAGTAGGCGGCGGCCGAGCCAGGGTAACGGCTCAAGCTTGCCCCCATGTCGCTGGCAAGGGCCATTTCGGTCACGGCGAGCAAGGTCCCCCCCTCGCTGACGTCGTGGACCGCCGCAACCCAGCCCGCCGCGATGGCATCGCAGACCAGTTCGCCCGTCGCACGCTCCAAGTCTAAATCAAGGCTTGGAATATCGCCCGCTGGGTCGCCCAAGACGCAGCGTTGCAGGGCCGATTGCCCCAAATCTGCGGCGGTGGCGACGGGCCCCAAGCGCACGAGCAAGAGCCCCGCCTCCTGGTACGCCAGGCCCACGAGCGGATCGATTTGCGCCTTCAGGCCGATGGCGCCGATCACGGGCGTCGGTAAAATCGCCTTGCCGTCGGTCTCGTTGTAGAGCGAGACATTGCCCGAAACGACGGGGGTATGGAGGGCCTCGCACGCCGCCGCCATGCCTCGAAGGCCCGAGACGATTTGGCCCATGATCGGCGGCTTCTCAGGGTTGCCGTAGTTCAAGTTGTTGGTGATCGCCAAGGGCCGCGCGCCGACTGCGCACAAGTTGCGATAGGCCTCGGCAACGGCAAAGGCCGTCCCACGCTCGGGGTTTGCGAGGCAAAAGTGCGGGTTGCAATCGGTGGTGATCGCAAGGGCCTTGTCGGTCCCATGGACGCGCACCAGCGCCGCATCGCCGCCCGACCAAGCCAGGGTATCGTTCATGACGCGCTGATCGTACTGCCCATAGATCCAGGCCTTGGACGCCAGGTTGGGATCGGCGATCAGTTTTTTGAGCCAGTCGCCAGCGCTAGCCATGGCGGGCGCGGTTGCCAAGGGCGCGTGCAAGGTGGGCGCCACCCAAGGGCGGTCGTATTCGGGCGCGGCAAGCGCCAGGGGATCGATGGGCAAGTCGGCGACCACCGCCCCGCCGTGGGCGATCACCATGCGACCCGTATCGGTGATCCGACCGATCAGGGCCGCGTCCAGCCCCCACTTTTCAAACACGCGCGCCGCCGCCCGTTCCTTGCCAGGGTCGATGACCATCAACATGCGTTCCTGGCTCTCGGACAGCATGATTTCATAGGCGCTCATGCCCGTTTCGCGCTGGGGCACCCGATCAAGGTCGAGCTCGACCCCCGTCCCGCCCTTGGAGGCCATTTCGAACGAGGACGACGTCAGGCCCGCCGCGCCCATATCCTGGATCGCCAGGATGCAGTCCTGTTCCATCAATTCCAGGCAGGCCTCGATCAGCAGCTTCTCGGTAAAGGGATCGCCGACCTGCACCGTCGGACGCTTGGCCTCGATCTGATCGTCAAATTCTGCCGAGGCCATGGTCGCCCCATGGATGCCGTCGCGACCCGTTTTGGCGCCAACGTAGAGGATTTGCGCGCCGACCTGGCTGGCGGCGGATTTGAAAATTTTGTCGGTCCGCGCTAGGCCGACGGCCATGGCGTTGACCAAGTTGTTGCCGTTGTACGCGGCGTCGAACTGGGTTTCCCCGCCGACGGTGGGCACGCCGACGCAGTTGCCGTAGTGGGCGATGCCGCGCACGACGCCATCGACCAAGGACCGAGTCTTGGGCGCGTCGATGGCCCCAAATCGCAGCGCGTTCATGAGGGCGATGGGACGGGCGCCCATGGTGAATACATCGCGCAAAATGCCGCCCACGCCCGTGGCAGCGCCGTGGAAGGGCTCAATGAAGCTCGGGTGATTGTGGCTCTCGATTTTGAACACGCAAGCGAGCCCGTCGCCGATATGGACAACGCCCGCGTTCTCCCCTGGCCCCTCGATGACGTGATCGCCGTGCGTCGGCAAGGTCTTGAGCCAGCGCTTGGTGGACTTGTATGAGCAGTGTTCGGACCACATGACCGAGAAAATGCCCAACTCGACCAAATTCGGCGCCCGCCCGCCCAGAATCTGCTTGGCCAGCGCAAATTCCTCTGCCGAAAGCCCGTGGTCGAGGGCCATGGCCTCGGTCGCGGGCGCGCTGATGGTCTCAGCCACGGGGTCGCGGGTCACGCCAGGGCGTCCAAGGCGCTTGCAAAGAACCGCCGACCATCGCCAGCCATATGGCGTTCGGGATGGGGCATGAGACCCAGAACGCGGTGGTTGGCGCTTAGAATTCCCGCGATACCACGCGCCGACCCGTTGGGGTTGACCTCGTAAGTGAGGGCCAAGCATCCCTCCCCCTCGAGGCGGTTCAGCGTTTCCGCGTCTGCCTGATAGGACCCGTCGTGATGGGCAACGGAAAAATTCAAGCGCGCGCCGAGGTCGTAGGCCTTAAAAAAAGGCCCCTGGTCGCTCGCGACTTGGAGCGACACATCGTGATGGATAAACAGCCCGTCGCGATTGCCCATCAACATGCCAGGCAGGATCCCCGCCTCGCACAAAATTTGAAAGCCGTTGCAGATGCCGATCAGGGGCAGGCCTTGCGCGGTCTTGGCGCGCACGTCATCCAGGATCGGGCTGGTCGCGGCCAAGGCCCCGCATCGCAAATAATCCCCGAACGAAAACCCCCCAGGTAAACCGACCAGATCGACCTGGGGCAAGGTCGTCTCCGCGTGCCATACCCGCGTGCAGGGCTGACCCGTCACCGCCTCCAGCGCCTCGGCCAAATCACGGTCGCAGTTCGACCCTGGAAAGACGATGACCGCTGTTTTCATGCGGCCTGCGTTTGCGCGCGCACCTGAACGGTCACCTTGTACGTTTCCATGACTTGGTTGACCAACAGGCGTTGGCACATGGCCTCGACCTGTTGGCGCGCCGTGTCGGGGTCGGTTTCGTCCAAGGTCAGATCAATTTGCTTGGAAAGGGTCAGATCCCGCACCCCCTCAAACCCCAAAGCGTGCAAGCTGCGCTCTACCGCTTGGGCCGCGGGGTCGAGGACGCCGTCGCGAAACGACACGAGAATGCGAACAGGAGTCATGACGTGTCCTTGCGCGGAAACGGCAGCACCTTGTCCCCGTCCGCCTGCTGATCGTTGCGGAGCAGGCCCAGACGCCGCGCAACTTCGCGGTAGCTTTCCGACACATGACCTTGATCGTGGCGGAACCGGTCCTTGTCGAACGAGTCCCCGCTGTCGAGGTCCCAAAGGCGGCAACTGTCGGGGCTGATTTCATCGGCCAGAACCAGCGAGAGGGTCTCGCCCTGGTCGGTATGCCGGTAAAGACGGCCAAACTCGAGCTTAAAGTCCACCAGTCGAAAGCCGATCCCCGCGAATAGCCCCGAGAGGATGTCGTTGATACGGATGGCGTTGGCCACCATCTCGTCCACCTCTTGCGGGCTGGCCCAGCCGAAGAGTTGGATGTGATCGTCGGCCACCAAGGGGTCGCCCAGCTTATCGGACTTGTAGCAAAATTCCACCAAGGGTCGCGCCAGTTTGGCCCCGACCTCTAGTCCTAGGCGCGTGACCAGGGACCCCGCCGCCAGGTTGCGAACGACGATCTCAATGGGAATGATCTCGCAGGAGTGCACCAACTGCTCGCGCATATTGAGGCGGCGGATGAAGTGCGTCGCGATCCCCATATCGGCAAGGCGCAGCATGAGCGCCTCGGAAATGCGATTGTTCAAGGCGCCTTTGCCGTCGATGGTGCCGCGCTTTTGCGCGTTGAAGGCGGTGGCTTCATCCTTAAAATATTGGATAAGGGTGCCAGGTTCGGGCCCCTCGTAGAGGATTTTGGCTTTGCCTTCGTAGAGTTTTTTGCGGTCCATAGGCGGTTCCTAAACGACGATGGTGTGGAAGGCTTGCGCGGGATGCGCTCGATCACGATGCCACCAAATCGGCGGCCTGTCGGGGCCAAAGGCGATCAGCGCCGTGCAGCGGGTTTCAAAGCCAAAGTCGGTCTGGATCGTGAGCCCCGTAAGCGGATTGGCTGGGTCCTCCCCCGCTTGCGTGCCCATGAGGTCCACCCACGGTTGCCAATCGGGCAGGTTCGCAGGGTCCTGCGGCGCGGGTATGCGCGCGAAGGCATCGCGGAACCAGCGGACCCGTGGGTCGTCCGGGTCATCGAGGTTGGAATGCGAAATCATGTGCAGGCCAGGTTCGATGCGCTGCACGCCCATGGCCGCCCCCTCATCATTCTGCACCAAAAACGCCCCGTCGGCATCGGCGAGGATCAGGTTGAAGGCCCGATAAGCTGCTGGGTCCAGCGTTTCCAGCGCCTCAGCCGCGTCGGCGGCGGCTTCAAAGTCCATGGCGTCGAGCGGCAACTCCCCGCGCGAGCGCTTGCCCTCTTGCGGTCCCAAGGTCTGTTTGCCGTTCAGGACGGTTGCGAACACCCCTGCGGCGTTCAAGGCCATCCAAGTCCCGCCCGCCAGCACGTCGAGGCCCCCGACCACACCTGGGCGGTCGGGCCAATGCCGGTCGGGCGGTCGGGCGGGTCGATCGCGCATTTCGTCGCGATTGCCGATCAACACCAAGGGGTACGTCGCCCTGGGGTCGTAGTGGAAAACGAGGGTACAGATCGGCCGCTACTCCCCAAATACGCGCGCAAAAATCGTGTCGAGCCGCGCACGATGGTAAGCCTCATCGAAGCAAGCAGAGAGGCCTGCGGGGCCGAGCGCCGCCACCACCGCCGCGTCGGCGCTGAGCAAATCGTAAAGCGGCTGTCCGGTTTCCCAGGCCGCCATGGCGTGGCGCTGCACCGTGGCGTAGGCCGCCTCGCGCGACTGCCCCGCCTGGGTCAAGGCCAGCAAGACCCGCTGCGAATTGTGCAAACCGCCCAGGCGGTCAAGGTTGGCCTGCATGGCCTCGGGATAAACGCGCAGCTGCGCCACAACCCCCGTCAAGCGCGCCAGGGCAAAGTCCAGCGTGATGGTGGCATCGGGGCCGATCATGCGTTCGACGCTGGAATGGGATATGTCCCGCTCGTGCCACAGGGCGACGTTTTCCAGGGCGGGCATGGCATAAGCACGGACCATGCGCGCCAGCCCCGTCAAGTTTTCGGTGAGGACGGGGTTACGCTTATGGGGCATGGCGCTCGACCCCTTTTGCCCTTCGGCAAAAAACTCTTCGGCTTCGCGCACTTCGCTCCGTTGCAAGTGGCGGATTTCGATGGCCAAATTTTCGATGGCCGAGGCAATGACGGCCAAAACCGAGAAGAACTGGGCGTGTCGGTCGCGCGGGATCACCTGCGTCGAGTGCGGCTCAACCTCGAGGCCAAGGCCCCGCGCGACGTGGGCCTCGACCGCTGGATCGATATTGGCGAAGGTCCCGACCGCGCCCGATATGGCACAAGTCGCGATCTCGGCCCGTGCCGCCTGGAGGCGCTGCTTGCAGCGGGCAAAGATGGCATGATGGCCCGCCAGCTTGATCCCAAAGGTGGTCGGTTCGGCGTGGATACCGTGGCTGCGACCGATGGTGAGGGTATGGCGGTGTTCGTGCGCCCGCCGCTTCAGCGCCGTCAACAACTGGTCCAAATCGGCGAGCAGCAGATCCGCCGCTTGGGTCAGCTGCACCGCCAGGGTCGTATCCAAAACATCCGAACTGGTCATGCCCTGATGCACGAAGCGCGAGTCGGGCCCAACATGCTGGGCCATGTAGGTCAAAAAGGCGATGACGTCGTGGCGCGTCTCGGCCTCAATAGCGTCGATGGCCGCGACATCGATCGCCCCACCGTGGAAATGATCCTTGACGGCCCAGATGCTGTCGGCTGCCGCCTTGGGGATGGTGCCGAGTTGGGCCAAAGCTTCGGCGGCGAGCGCCTCGATGTCGTACCAGATGCGGAACTTGTTCTGCGGTTCCCAGATTTGGACCATGGGCGAGCGGGAATAGCGCGCGATCACGACAAGTCGCCTTGGGCGCGCATGGAATAGTGGCCCGAGCGCGCAAAAATCAAATGGTCGTGGATGCGAAGATTCATGGGGGTGGCGGCGCGCTGAATTTGCAAGGTCATGGCTTTGTCCGTCTCGGACGGCGTCGGGTCGCCCGAGGGATGATTGTGCACCAAGATCAGCGCGGTCGCGCCCAAGTCCAGCCCGCGCTTGATCACGTCGCGCACATAGACCGACACATGATCCACGGTTCCCACAGCGCGGAGCTCTTGCTTGATAAGGCGATTTTTCTTGTCGAGGTAGAGCATATGAAATTCCTCGACCGGTCGCCGCGCCATGCGCACTTGGCAGAAGTCGAGGAGGGCCTGCCAGGTATCGAGGATTTCGCCGTCCTGCGCCTCCAACAACCGCAGGCGCGCGGCGGCGGCGTTCACGACCTTGATCGCGCCGATCACCCCCTCGCCCACGCCCGTAACTTGGCTGAGCAATGCGGGGTCGGCGACTAGGACGGCGTTAAAACTGCCAAAGTGGGCGATCAGGCGCTTGGCCAGGGGCTTGGTATCGCCCCGTGGCAGCGCGGCGAACAAGATGGCCTCCAACAACTCATAGTCGGCCAAGGCCTTGTCCCCCCCCTCCAACAAGCGCGCGCGCAGCCGCTTGCGGTGGCCCAAGAGGTCAGGCGCTGAGGCCATGGATCAAGTAATTTGGGATCATGGTGCCGACGGGCCAGGCGAGGCGGCGGGGGGTCGATGCAAGCCCTGCGGGCTCAGGGTAAAAACTTCGTAGCCTGTGTTGGTGACACCGACCGTATGCTCAAATTGCGCCGAAGGTTTGCCGTCCTTCGTCACCGCGCGCCACCCATCGGGTTTCAAGTGGGACTGCGGCTTGCCGACGTTCAACATGGGCTCAATGGTAAAGATCATCCCTGGGTGCAAGACCACCCCATGCCCTGGCAACCCCGTATGCACGATGGTCGGCGGCTCATGAAACCGCCGCCCGACCCCGTGCCCTGCAAAGTCGGTCACCACCGAAAACCGCGCCTTGGTCGCCACCGCCTGGATCGCCGCGCCCACGTCGCCGAGGGTCGCGCCAGGCCTGACTTGCTTGATGCCCGCCCACATGGCCTCGAAGGTCGTATCGACCAGCCGTTGCCGCTGGCCAAAGGTTTGCCCGCCGACGATGAACATGCGGCTGGTATCGCCGAACCAGCCGTCGAGAATCACCGTGACGTCGACGTTGATGATGTCCTTGTCCTTCAAGATCTCGCCCGCCGAAGGAATGCCGTGGCAAATGACCTCGTTGATGGAGGTGCAGCACGACTTGGGATAGCCGCGATAGCCCAAAGTGGCGGGGGCCGCGCCCCTGTCCAAGACGAACTGGTGCACCAAGTCGTCAAGGTGCAGCGTGGAGACGCCCGCCTTAATTTCGGGCGCGAGCATGTCGAGGCACTCGGCGGCCAGCCTGCCCGCCGCCCGCATTTTTTCAAAGGCCTCGGCCCCGTGGATGGGGATGGATCGGCCAAGCTCATCGACGGGCTGACCGCCCTTCACTAGGGGTCGGGTCATGGGCACAATCGGGTCATAAAATGGGGTCTAAGCGGCTGGCAAGGGTGATTTGATCGGCGGACACATGGCAGGAATAGACCAAGATTTCCACCCCCGCCTGCGCGGCCGCACGCAGGCCCGCGCCGTAGGCGGGATCGACGGCGTCAGCGGGGGAAAAGGCCTGGCAGTCGCCGCGTTGGACGATGTAGAGCATGACCGCGCGGTGACCCGCCGCCACTTCTGCCCTTAACTCGCGCAGGTGCTTCAGTCCCCGCGCGGTGACCGCGTCGGGAAAACTCGCGACCCCTGGTTCCTGGACCAGGTGCACGTTCTTGATTTCCACATAGCACGGCGGGCGCGCAGGATCGGTCAGCAGCAGATCGATCCGCGAATTTTCCTGGCCGTACTTGCGCTCCTTTTCGATGCGCGCATAGCCGCGAAGCTCAGGAATCGCCTCCGCGCGCACCGCCTCAAACCCCAGAGTGTTGGGAACGGCGGTATGGCACCCGACCCAGGTGCCGTCTGCCTCGACCGCAACCCAGTCCCAAGCCAACTTGCGTTTGGGGTTGGCTGCGGGCTGGATCAAAGCACGCGCGCCGGGGGTTAGCAGCCCTGTCATCCGCCCCGTATTGGCGCAGGCGCTGGTGACGACCTGCCCCTCGAGCTCAAAATCGGCAAAGAACCGCTTGTAGCGCCGCAGAAACACGGCCTCGGTCAGCGGCGGGGTAAAGTCCATGCGCCGCGCAAACCCCCTGCCCTCACAATCCGCAAGGCCAAAGATGGCAAAGACCCCCCGCAAATTTGGCAAAGCCGCGCGTGTTGACGGGCGCATCTCGGGGCCTATGTCCCCACCCGGCGTCACCGCCTGCGACCACAACTTAGGGACCCGTGCCATGCCATTTGGCCGCAAATCGCTCTTGAGTCTGCTTGCCCTTGCCTTGGCTGGCTGCGACCAGCCGCCTACGCCACAAGTGGCGCCGAGCCCAGAGGTGGCGGCGGAGGATCAATTTTCCACCAACGCGCCGCCGACACAGGCCCAAGACCATGCGTACTGGTGGCGGGAGTTCAACAGCGCCGAGCTCAACGGCCTGATCGAGCAAATGCTCGACCAAAATCCCGATATAGCCGCCGCGTCCTTACGGGTTTTGCAGTCTGAATTGACCTATGCCAACGCGCGAAACCGCGCGCCCCTGGTGTCGTCGGGCGTCAAAAGCACGACCAATTCCTCGGTCGCCAACGGCAGCCGTGATACCACGATCAGCGGCGAGCTGAGCACCAGTGTCTCTTGGGAAGCCGATCTGTGGGGACGCATTCGCAACGAAGGCGATGCCGCCGCGGCCACATTGCTGGCGACCAGTTACGACCGCGATGCCCTGGTCAGCAGCTTGCTGGGCTCCGTCGTTAAGTCCTACATCGGCCTCAACTTCACCCGTCGGAACATCGACGCGACGCAGCGGATTTTGGCAACGCGGCAAAGCAATTTGGCCATTGCCCAAGAACGGTTTCGCCTCGGCGTCGAGAACACCGATGCGGGAACCGTCAAATCGGCGGAGGAGAATTTGACCGCGACCCAAGCGGACCTGCCAGGTTTGGAACTCGAGGTCATTACCGCCATCAACGCCATCGACGCGCTGACGGGCCTGATCCCGAGTTCGCGGCGCTCAATCCAGGGCATCTTGCCAGGCGCCCTGCCGCGTTTGAGCGCGTCGGCGGGAACGCCCATCCAAGTCCTCGAACGACGCCCCGATATCCAGGCGACCATGGCGCGATTGCGCGCCGCCAATGCCAATATCGCCGTGTCTTTGGCGGATCGGTTTCCCACGCTGACCCTATCGGGGTCGCTTAAGTCCAGCG
Source organism: Alphaproteobacteria bacterium (assembly GCA_965229645.1). GTDB lineage: Bacteria > Pseudomonadota > Alphaproteobacteria > UBA7985 > UBA7985 > CAXQZM01. Next base: position 217,622 of record OZ245893.1, on the reverse strand, counting down.
GCGAGGACTTGGGTCAAATCCTCGACATCGACTCGCTGGTCGCCTCCCTGGTTACTGACCTGACGCTCACGGTCTTTGACGGCGCGCGCGGCTCCCGCCTCGTCGCCATCCGCGAGGCCGAAGCGGAGGAAATTGCCGAATCGTACGTCTCCACGGTCTTGGCCGCGATCCGCGAGGTCGAAGATGCCTTGACCAAGGAAGATTTATTGACGCAGCAATCGGCGCTGCTCAGCGCCCGCTTGGTTACAGCGCGCGAAGCGACCACCCTATTCCGCAGCCGCTACCGCGACGGCACGGGAACCTACTTGAGCTTGCTCGACGCCACCCGCAGCGAAGCATCGGCGGAAACCGCCTATTTGGCTGCCGAACAGGCGCGCTGGCTCAACCGAGTCGATTTGATGCTCGCGCTCGGATACTAAATTCCCCCTCTTTCAAGGATAGAAGCAGACTATGCGTGGTATTTTTCGGTTTTGGATGTCCTATGGGAACATCTTCGTTGGGCTGGTGCAACTGATCGTCGTCGTCGTGGTCGTCTATGGCGCCTACGAGATTTCCAAGTTCATGAAACGCAATCAGCCCGAGCGGACGCAAGTGGCGGTCGAGGCAGTAGTACCCCTGATCCGAACCCATCTTGTCGAAACCGCGGACCAGTTCATCCCGATTGAAAAAAATGGAACTTTGGAGGCCGCGGTTTACGCCAGCCTGACCCCCAACGTCTCAGGGACGGTGGAAAGCGTTGCCGACGGTCTGGGCAGCGGGTCCACCTTCAGCGCGGGGCAAAAGCTGTTTCGGATTGGCCGCGATGATCTCGAAATCGAAGTGCGCCGACGCCAGGCCGACTTGGCGAGCGCCCAAGCGGCGCTCGAAATTGAAGTGGCCCAGGGGGACAACGCGCGGCGCGAATGGGACAGCTTTGGCCGCGGCGAAATTAGCGATCTGGCCGCGCGCGGCCCGCAAATTCGTCAAGCCGAAGCCCAAGTCTTGACCGCAGAAGCAAACCTGGACGCGGCCGAGCTAGACTTGACGCGCACGGACTTCTCCCTGCCCTTTGCAGGCCGGCTGATCGACTTATCGCTGGCGGTCGGGCAGCGTGTCACCGAGGGCCAATCCTATGGCCGTGCCTATAGCTACGGCGACGTCGAAGTCAAAGTCGGCCTTTCTAACGAGGAACTGGCTTTGCTGACGACGGCCATCGGTACCTCGGCCCAGGTCGAGGTCTCGGTTCAAGGCCGCCGCGAGGTCTTGGCGGGACAGGTGGTCCGCTTGGTTGGCGAGGTCAGCCGGACCACCCGCCTCAGCGAACTCGTGGTCAGTTTGCCCGCGCGCGACGTCGAACGCTTGCAACTGCAACCTGGGGCTTTGGCGCGCGTCATTTTGCAAGGTCGGGACGTTCCCGACGCGGCGCTGATCCCCAACGCCGCCTTGCAGAGCGGGGACTATGTTTGGCGCATCGAACAAGGCCAGCTCAGCCGCAGCGGTCCCATCGTTCCGATCCTGCGCACCCCTCAAGGGACGCTCGTATCCGGGCTGCCCCACGGCACGAGGATCGCCCTGGGAACAATCATCGGCGCCGATGAGGGCATGGCGGTCACCTACGTCGATGCGCCCGCATCGCCCGATGCTGGGCAGGCCAAGCCATGACGGGCGCGCAAGGCCCCGCTGGTTCCTCGGGGATTCTCGCGTGGTTTGCGGGCAATTCCGTCGCCGCCAATTTGCTCATGGTCTCGCTGATTATCGGCGGGGTGTTCGGCCTGATGGGGATGCGGACCGAGGTGTTTCCGCCCATCGATCCCCGCACCATCACCGTCAGCGTCACTTACGCGGGCGCGAACCCTGAGGAAGTCGAGACCGCGATCAATGCCCGCCTAGAAAGCGCTTTGTCGGGTATTTCGGGCATCCAAAGCATCCAGTCCGACGCCTCCGAAGGGTCAGGAACCTTGACCGCCAATCTGACCTCCTTCGCCAACGCCGACGATGTCTTAACGGAGGTGGAAGACGCAGTCGTCGCCATTTCCGATTTCCCGCCCGAAGGCGCGGAAGACCCGCTGATCGAAAAATCCAAACTCGAACCGCAAATCCTCACGCTCGCGCTCTATGGCCAGGGCGGGCGGGCGCGTTTGCGCGAGGTTGCTAACGACTTGCGCCTGGGCCTTCTGGGCACCAATCAACTCGCCAACGTCACGCTCGCGGGCACGCTCGGTTACGAACTGACCATTGAGGTCAGCGAAGAAACCTTGCAAACCTACGATCTGACCATCGAGACCATCAGTCAAAAAATCACCGCTGCGTCGGTTGATTTGGCGGGCGGGACCCTCGCCACCTCGGGCGGGGACATCTTGCTGCGCACGCCTGCGCGCCGCACCTCGGCCCAGGAATTCGGCAACATTCCCATTTTGGTGGCGGCGGACGGATCGGTTGTGCGCCTGTCGGACGTGGCGCTGATCCGCGATGGCTTCGCCGATGGAGACCTTCAGAACCTCTATCAAGGCGAACCTGCGGTGTTTTTGACGGTCTATCGCAACGCCGAACAAGGCGTGATTGAGGCCGAGGCCGTGGTTCAGGCCTACCTGGAAACGGTTCGCCTGCCTGCGGGGCTCAACCTCGAAATTCGCGACAACGAAACCAACAGCTTGCGCGACCGGATCAACCTCATGCTGCGCAGCGCCATCGTTGGCTTTGGCCTCGTATTTTTGGTCTTGGTGCTGTTCCTGGACCTCAAGCTGGCGTTTTGGACCAGCCTGGCGATCCCCATTTCCTTCCTCGGCGGGCTGGCGATTGCCAGTTTCTTAGGCGCGTCGCTGAACATGGTCTCGCTCTTTGCCCTGATCTTGGTGCTCGGGATCGTCGTCGACGACGCTGTGGTGATTGGGGAGAATATATTTGACGCCCAATCGCGCGGCGGCGACCGCGCTGCCGCGGCCCTTACGGGCCTGCGGGAGGTTGCCAAACCCGTCACCCTGGGCGTCACAACCACCATCATCGCCTTCGCGCCGCTGGCCTTTACCACGGGCACAATTGGCCAAATCGTCGCCGTGGTCCCGGTTGTCGTCATCGCCATTCTCGCCATATCCCTCCTAGAGGGGTTGGTGATTCTTCCCGCGCACTTGAGCCATGGCGGCACCTGGAGCGTTGGGGCCCTCAAACAGGTCCAGCGCCTGTTCTCTGGCGCCCTCCTCGCCACGGTGCGGTTCATCGTGCGCCCCTTGGTTTGGGTGTCCGCGACCTTCCGTTACGCCGCCCTCGGGGTGATTTTTTCCGCAACGGGGCTGACGCTCTATGCCTTTGCCTCGGGCTTCTTGGACTTTGTGTTCCTGCCCCCCACCGAATCGGATCGGGTGGAGGTGACCTTGACCATGGCCGAGGGCGCGCCCTACTGGGAAACCGAAGCTGCGGCCCAATCCCTGATCGCGGCAGCCGAGCGCGTTCGGACGCGCCTCATCAGCGAAGACGGTACCGACCCGATCCTCACCACCTCGGCCACCATCGGTCAGACGACGGCGAGCGGCGGCGGGCCAGGGTCCAGCAGTCTCGCAACGCAGTCCAACAAGGCCCAAGTGCGCGTGGACTTGGTGCCGTCCGATCTTCGCGCCATCAGCTCTTCTGAGTTTGAACAAATCTGGCGCGCCGAAACGGGCAGCATCGCGGGGGCAGACAAAATCAGCTTCAACAGCAGCCTGTTTTCGCTGGGCAATGACATCAGCCTGGACTTGAGCCATCGCGACCCCGACCAGCTGTTGCAGGCGTCCGATGCTTTGCGCGCGGTCCTGTCCGCGAGCGAGGGCGTGTACGATCTGCAGTCGAGTTTGCAGTTTGGCAAGCGCCAACTCGAATTTGTCCTGAAAGACCGCGGCATGGCCCTTGGCATCAGCGAAGGCGATTTGGCGCGTCAGATTCGGCGCGCCTTCTTTGGGGAGACCGTCCAAACCCTGCAACGCGGCCTCGACGAAGTTCCCGTCGTGGTGCGATACCCGCGCGAGGCCCGCGCCAACTTGAGCGATGTCTATACCATGTCGATCCAAATCCCTGGCGGGGAACGGGTGCCGATCACCGAAGTCGCCGACATCCTTGAATCGCAAAGCCTCTCGACAATCGAACGCACCGACGGGCGACGCGTCATTTCTTTGACGGGCAAAGTCGATAGTACGGTCACCACCGCCGATATCATCAACACGAGCCTCATGGAGGATCATCTGCCCGCGCTTGAGGCCAAGTTCGACGGGTTGATCTGGTCCCTGGGCGACGACGCAGCTGGCCAGTCCCGCGACTTGCAAAACATATTCTTTGCCTTCGTGGTCGCCATGTTGGGCATTTTTTTGCTGCTCGCCAGCTTTACCCGCAGCTACCTCTTGCCGCTCATCATCTTGAGCACCGTGATCTACGGGGTCGTTGGCGCCATCCTCGGCCACATCGCCCTGAGATACCCCTTAACGTTCGTCTCTATTTTCGGGATCGTCGCGCTCGCAGGCGTCGTCATCAACGATACGATCTTGCTGCTCGACGACTACTTGCGCCGCATCGCCCGCAACCCAAGCATGGCTAAGGTTGAGGCGCTGGTGGAAAGCGCAGCGCGGCGCTTTCGGCCAATTTTGATGACCACGCTCTCAACCTCCTTGGGCCTTTTGCCCATGATCTTCGAAACGTCCCTGCAAGCCAAGTTTTTGATCCCCATGGCGATCAGTCTTGGGTTCGGCATTTTGGTCGCAACCCCCATCCTGCTACTCGCCATTCCCGCGACCGTCCTGGTCCTCGACGACCTAGGCCGTCCCTTCCGCTGGGCCAAATTGAGGTTCCGAAGCCTCGCTGCCGACCCCGCCAACACCCAAGGCGCGCCAACGGCCTAGAGGCCGCTAGGCCAATCAGGTGGCCCCGTCCAGCTCAATGCCCAGCGACCACGGTCCCCCACTTGAGGGGCCAAGTCTGCTGGTCCTGCCGAGCTATCAAGTCTGCGCCCTAAAATTGCAGCCCGTTGAAGAGATCCACGCCGTCGCCCAAACAACCTTGAGCGCCCTAGCTCGTCAAATCATCACCACCGAAAGCCCCATCCATACATCCGAGGTGGCGCGCCGCATTGCGAACGCCTACGGAAAGTCGGAGGTGGACGCACCAACGCTCGATGCCATCCAAAGCGCCTTGGCGCTGCTAAGATCCGACCCGCGCATCCTGAAGGAAGGCGCGTTCTGGACCTTGACGCGTCACTTCAAATCGCCCCCCATGCGGCGACGCGACACGACCGACCCCGCCCTGCAACGCGCCGAGACCATTAACCCCCGCGAAATTCGCGCCGTCGCCGCGGCAATCCGCAAGCAAGCTGGCATCAGGCCCCCAAGCGATCTCGTCGCAGAAGTCGTCCACGCCCTGGGCTTCAAACGCCTGAGCCCTGATCTTCAAACCACCGTGTACCGCGCCCTTTACGGGCCGTCGTAGGACTGGTCAGCTAAGCCGCTATCCCTAGCGGCGAGACGAAAGGCCCCTCAAGGCCCGCGTAGGCGGGGCCGAATACCTGGAGCCCTTTGGGGGTTAGGAAGGGTGTTGGAGCGGGCAAAATCAGGACGGCCACCTGCTGACCCACCCGTGCGTGCGGATTGCTGATGACCTCGCCCGTCTCCCGATCGATCAGCGTTAGGATATCAGGGATGCTGGCATGAACCTGGCCGTTCAAGTGCGCGGAGAGGTTCTCGTTCTTGACCCCAATTTGGTACGTTCCAGATGGTCCGCGCAGATGAATCTCTCCGCACGTAAAGCCAGCGCGGGTCGTGTAAGTCGCTCGGGTCACCTGGCCCACGAACACCACGGCCCCGCCTGCGGCGTGCGCGACGGCGGCGGCTGCGTCTTGGCCCGTTTCGCGCGCGCGTCGGCTGGCGTGGCCGAGCGTGAGCGCCCCGCTCATGGTTCCTGGAATGAGACCCGTTTTTAGGGCCTCGAGCGGCAGCGCGTGATCGACCGCCGCCACATCGTTGGCAGAAACCTGCGCCACGGCCCGAACCAAGGTTTCCGCGCGCGCATCGTCGATCCCGCCCTCGATCAGCGCGGTTTCCCCAAAAGGGGTCGCAACCGCCATCGGGGCCACGGGCAAGTCGTTCAAATAAAAAGTCGAGTGGGTGATTTCGGGGACCGCGCGGCCCGCCGGGTCCGCGTCCAGCGTGACGCCGCCGCGCATCGCCGCGACAAAGAAGGCCGCCGCCGTATTGGCCCCGCCCATTTCGCACGCAACGGTGGCCGTGATCGCTTGGCCCGTATGGGCCTGCAAGCGGTCAAAGGCCTTGAGCAGGGCGGGCCCCTCGGTCTTGGGCAGGTGGTTATAGAGCGCGGCTTGGTCGGGCGGTAGGTCCGAGACGGCACCGAGCAAGTAGGGGCAGCACGCCAGCGTTGTTGCTGGCAAGTCCGAAAGGCTTGCCAGGCGCAAGACCTTCCCCGCCGCGAGCGCCGCGTCGATCATGGCAAGACCCTCGTCCAGGTCCCCGCCGCCGCCCGCCCCTAGCAAGGTTGCGCCTTGCAACAGATCGACCATGTCTTGGCGGGTCAAATCCCTCATCGGTCTTGCGAGCCAAAGAGTTTCAACAAGTCGATGCGCCAGCTCAAAGCCAGCAAGGCCCCCACGGTAAGGGTCGCAAACAGTACCGCGCCCGCGGTCAAAATTGGGCTGTGTCCGCCGCGCGTTGCGTCGTTGAAAATTCGAATCGGCAAGGTTTCCACCGACACCCCCGCGACCTGAAATGCGATCAAGTATTCGTTGAGACTGACGATGAAGACGAGGACGAAGCCCGTGAGAATGTAGGGCAAAAGCAAGGGGAGCAGCAGCGAGGTGAACAGGGCCCTCGCATTGGCGCCCAAGGTACGGCTGGCCTCGATCAATTCGGGGTTGAGACTGGCAAAGCCGCGCGCAATAATCAGGGACGCTAAGGGCAATAAGAACACTCCGTGCGACAGGATGGTCGTCGCCATGCGGCCGTAAACCCGCACCGGGTCCCAGCCAAGCCAGGCGGAAAGGCTCAGTGTCATAGAGTTCAGCACCAACCAAAAGGCAACCGCACCAATCGCCAAGATGATCGGCGGCAAGAGAAAGGGAGCGAGGCTGAGCCCAAACAGGCCGCGCGCAAAGCGACTTGGCCGCCGCCACAGGCCATAACAGACTGGCAAGGCCAAGCTGATCGCCAAGGTTGCCGCAACCAGGGCAATGAGGACCGACCGCACGAGGGCACCGCGCCACTTGGCATCGACGAACAGCTCCGCGTACCATCTTAGCGACAGGCCAGCGGGCGGAAAGGCGATTTTGGCCTCGCTGCCAAGGCTTACCACAAGGGCCATGGCAAAAGGCAAGACCAACAGGCCCGCCAAGACCGCCAGGAACGCGCGGGACAGCCAGCTCATGCGCTTGGGGCCCAGCGGCGTGAGATCAGGTACGCGACCAGCAGCATAAGACTGGTCAAAGCCAACAAGAGAGCAGCCAGCGCGGCGGCGGCGGGCTTGCCATGGTATTCGCGGGCAAGGTCAAAGATACGCCAGACCAAGGTTTGATGGTCCGACTTGCTGCCCAGCAGACGAATGACCGAGTAAGCGCCGAGCAAATAGACGTAGAGGGCGACAAAGGTACTGACCAGCGTCGGCGCGTGGGCGGGCACCAAGAGACGCCAGAACAGTTGGCGGGGCGGCGTCCCCAGGGTCTGCGCCGCTTCTTCTAGGGCGCGATCACGCGCCGCCACTTGGGGGAACATGAGCAGCCCCGCAACCGATACGCCAAGGGCAAACAAGCCCAACTGAACGGCGATCAGCGATTGGTCCCAGCTCTGGGCCGTTGCGATCAGGCCCAACCCCTCTAACCACCCTGGAATGCCCGTACTTTTCAGCAGCAACAGCTTCCAGGAATAGCCAATCACCACCTCCGACATGCACAAGAGCGACAAGAGCAGCAGAATCCAGAACACGCGCCATCGCTGGGATAAATTGGTGATGAGCAGGAGCGCAGGAAACATGACCGCCACCACCAGCGCGCTCGCAAGACCTGTCAGCCAAATCGACCGCCAGGTGAGCTTGAGGTACAGCGGGTCCCAGAACTTCAGGTAGTTTTGCCCCGTAAAGCTGGGCACAAAGCCATAGCGACCGCTGCCCTCAAAGACCGACAGCGCCAACATGATCAGAACGGGGCCCAGCAGCATGATCGCAAGCACCAGCGCGGGATAGGCCTGGATTAGAAACCCGAAAGCGCGGCTCAACTTGGGATCACCCACAAATGCTCGGGGCGGAAATTGAGGTGCACGCGCTCACCCACCTGCGGCCTTTGGGCGAGGTCCGTAATTTGGGTTTGGCGCAATCGCTGGCCTGCGACGTCGATCTCGGTTTCGGTGGTCGCGCCCACGGTGTGGGTGAAGGTGACCCTCCCCGCCACTGGGCCGTCGCCAAAATGCAAATGCTCAGGGCGCAGGGCAAGGGTTTGCGGGCCGTCCGTAGCGGAAACCTTGCCCAAGTTGAGGTCCCCCCAGAAGGCCTCCCCCGCCCGCACCGTCACGTCCAAGACATTGTTGCTGCCCAAAAAGTCGGCGACAAATCGCGTGGCAGGACGGGCATAGAGATCGTCAGGCGGTCCGACCTGATCGATTTGGCCTTGGTTCATGACCACCAGTCGGTCGGCCAAGGCCATGGCCTCGCGCTGGTCATGGGTGACGAACAAAGTGGTGATGTTGAGACTTTGTTGCAGCTTGCGTACCTCAATCTGCAGGCGTTCGCGCAGACCCGCGTCGAGGGCCGAGAACGGCTCGTCCATCAAAAACAGGCGCGGGCGCAGGGCCAAGGCCCGTGCAATGGCAACCCGCTGGCGCTGCCCCCCTGACACCTCAAAAATCCGCCGCTGCCCCAGCCCCGCCAGCCCGACCAAGGCCAAGAGCTCCGCCACCCTCGCCGCCTGCTCGGTCTTGTCAAGGCCCTTGCGCGCCAAGCCGTAGGCTATATTACCCGCGACGCTCAAATGGGGAAACAAAGCGAGGGACTGGAACACCATGCCCATTTGGCGTTGATGAACTGGTACACTCGCCAAATCGTCTCCGTCGAGCACCATGGCCCCCTGGGTCGGGGTCTCTAGGCCCGCGATCAGGCGCAGTAAGGTGGTTTTGCCGCACCCCGACTCCCCCAGGAGGCACAGGAACTCCCCAGCCTCGACGCTCAAGTCAACGTGTCTTAGGGCCTCGACCGACCCGTAAGACTTGGCGAGGCGCGAAAGACGTAAGAAGGCCACAAGACAGGCGCGGACGGGAAGTGCCCGAGACCCGAACGCCCCCGCGCAAGGTTTAGTCGGAAACCATTTTGAACCAGGCGTCCTCAATAAACTCTGCCTGGTCAAGATGGATTTGAGTCTGAACCGTCACGGGCGGGATCGCCGAGCCGACCAGCGCATAGTCTTCGTCCGACATGTCCATGGCCGCTTGCGAAACCATGGGGAAGATGCCCATTTCAAAGGCCATGGCCGCCTGGACCTCTGGCTGGCTCATGTAGTTGATAAAGGCCTGCGCCTCTTCCTGCTGGGTCGAGGCCGCTGGCACCACCCAATAGGCGTCCGAGCCGATGCCGCCCTCTTTGGGGAAGTGCGAGGCCAAGGGCGCGCCGTCAAAGCTCGCGAGAACAATCAGGTCGTGGTAATAAGTTGCTGCGCTGTATTCGCCGTCCGACAAGGCAGGCTGGAGCTGCTCCTCGTCCTGGAACCAGAGACTGACCTTGGGTTTCAGCTCTGCGATCTTGTCAATGACCTGCTGCAAACCCTCTGGGGTTTCCAAAATTTCGTAACCGCCAAAGAAGGTCACCGCCGTGACCTCCATAAGGCCCGAATCGGAAATGTCGAGCAAGGCAAGCCCGCCGTCAAAGTCCTCGGACCAAAGGTCCGCCCAGCTTTCGGGGACGAACGATGTCTGGTCGGTATTGGTCACAAAGGTCGTAAAGAACCCGAGGGCGCCGACCCCGACCAAATCCCCGTCGGGTGAGGAGAAGGTCTTGCCAGGCAATAGGCCCGACATGTTGGGCATGGCCTCGCCGTCGAGCGTCGCCCAAACCTCCGATTCCAACCCTTGGATCAAGGGCACAGAAGTCATGAGCGCGAGGTCCGTCGGCGCAACCCCCGCCATGGCCCCTTGAGATATTTGCTGGAGCCATGTCGTATCTTCGGGTTGGGGAATAGACTCGACTTCAATCCCCGTCGCTTCGGTAAAGCCTGGATAGATTTTCTCCGCCAGGGTTTCCTCAAAGAAGCCCCCCCAGGCCGAAACCTTCAGTTGCGCCGTCGCTGGCGCTGCAAGGACGGCAAAGGCCGCCGTAGCCATGGACATAAGTCTGATCATTCGAAACCTCCGCGTTAAATCTTTGAACTTGTCTCATAAGACCCGCGAGGGCAAAAAACCAGTGGCCCATTCTATGCCGAGTGTTCCAAGTATTTCCCCCTTTTGGCGAGTTCCTGTTGGGTGTCGTTTAGCGCGATGCAAAGTTGGTGCCGTCTGCACTTCCTGCCGCTGATCCGTGCTGGATCCTGCGACGTCGCTTCGTTGCGCGTTGGATGACATCACAGAGGGGCTTGTGCCTTTTACGACCACAGGTCCGCTCTTCTCCTGGGCGCGCAATTCGAGAATCCAACACTTCGACACCGTCAAAGAACAACGTCATTCTGAGCCGAGCGAAGCGAGGTCGCAGAATCCATCACTGACGGGCGGCGGACGGAACGGAAGGCTCCACCCTGCACCGACCGAGTCCCCTCCTTTGGAGGGGAGCTCCTCGGGGCAGGAGGGTCTGCGGGATCGACATGGAGGCCTGCGTTCGCGGACTGTTGTTCAGCGCCGAATGTCCCCCAAGGCAACAGCGGTTCGGGTCGCGCGTCCAAGGCCCTTATCTAGGCGGGTCATTGCGACCCGCCTAGCCTTAGGGTTTAGTCGTCCTGACCGTCGCGGCCCATGAACCGGTCGAATTGGCGCCGGTCCTTGGCGCGCTGCTCGTCGGTTTTGAAGGTTTTGAACTGACGGTCGCGGTCGCGCACTTCGGTTTTGATCTCCTCAATGCGGTCCAGCTGGGTTTGCTGATATTCGTCAAACACATGGTTGCCCGACTTTCCGCGCGCGTAGGACTTGCCTGTCGTTTCAAACTGATTGCGCATGCCTTGGAACCACTCGGCGATGCGCGCGGGCAGCTGCCAGGGGTTGATCCCCATAATCAGGCCGATCAGAACAACATAACCAAGGGGGACGAAGAAAATGAACCCACCTACCATCAAGGCTATGTTGACTGGCGTCCAAACGCCCTTGTCGCCGCAGCGGGATTGGCGGTCTGTGTCGTTACCATGCCGATAGGCGCGTGATACTGAAGTCATAGGGTCTCTCCTTTTTGTTCTATGCACCTTCTTGTGTTGCCAACGGAGTTTCGCATTGAGTTAACGCCGTTAACATTTCCGCATGTAAGGCTTGATTTTTTGCCTTCAAGGGCAAAATAGCAAAAAAGTTAACATCGATTACATAAATTCTCTAACGTCTGAATCGGCCCGCGCCCATGCCCTTCCAACGCAAACGCCAAAACGCCTATCACCATGGGGATCTGGCCATGGCTTTGCTCAGCGCGTTGGAGGAGTTGGCGACCAAGTTTGGGCTGGAGGCCGTGAGCCTGCGCGCCTGCGCCAAGGCCGTCGGCGTTTCGCCCGCCGCCGCGTTCAAGCACTACGCCGACAAGCGCAGCTTACTGACCGCCTTTGCCGCCAAGTCCCTGCAAAACATGGCCCAAACCATGCATAGCGCGCGCGAACAGGCGGGCGGCGCGGGTGCCGAAGCCTTCTTGGCCGTGGGTCTTGCATACGTCGCTTTTGCCCTGCAACACCCCGCCAAATTTCAGCTCATGTGGCGGCGCGACTTGATCAACGAGCGCGACCCCGCGTTTCAGGCCGCATACCAGGACATGCGCGCGCTGCTGGCCAGCGGTTTCGCTGATACCTTGAACGATGATAACCCCGAGACCCTCGACCCCGCCGAGCTGCTCGCCTGGTCGAGCGTCCATGGCCTCGCCAGCCTCATGGTCGAAGGGTCCGTGGGGCGCAACCTGGCGTTCGACGCCAAAATGGCGCGCGCCGAGGCTATGCTGCGGGGCCTGGGCCTGCCGCAAGTTGACTGCATTTAGCCTCCAAAGAGTCTCATACCAACGGCGGCAAAGTTTGACTCGTCGAGCCGTTGATGGACGCGGAAAATACTGAATTGCAAATTCAGTATTTTTCAAGGACTAGCGACCAAGTGGGAGCGCAGCCTGCGTGGCGCTTGAACGCCACAAAAGGGTCGTTGAAAACGACCCTTGGTATCAACACTCAGGCAAATTGACCGCGAGGCCGCCTTGGCTGGTTTCCTTGTACTTGGTGCTCATATCCAGGCCCGTTTGCCGCATGGCCTCGATGCAGTTGTCGAGCGGCATGAAGTGACTGCCATCACCGCGCAAAGCAAGGGACGCCGCTGAGACTGCCTTGATCGCGCCCAGGCCGTTGCGCTCAATACAGGGCACTTGCACCAGGCCCGCGACGGGATCGCAGGTCATGCCCAAATGGTGCTCAAGCGCGATTTCGGCGGCGTTTTCGACCTGGGCATTGTCGCCGCCCAGGGCCGCGCACAACCCTGCGGCGGCCATGGCGGCGGCGGAGCCAACTTCGCCCTGGCACCCGACTTCCGCGCCCGAAATCGAGGCATTTTGCTTGACGATGCCGCCGATGGCGGCGGCGGTGAGCAGAAAGGTTTGAATCCCCGCCGACGTCGCCCCCAGGCAATGGTCGCGGTAGTACCGAATGACGGCGGGCACGACCCCTGCGGCGCCGTTGGTGGGGCTCGTCACCACCCGCCCGCCCGCAGCGTTTTCCTCATTGACCGCCATGGCATAGACGCTAAGCCAGTCGTTGATCACATGGGGGTGGGTTTGATTGCGCTGCCGTTCGGCTTGCAACTGATCAAAAATACTCTGCGCGCGGCGCTTGACCTTGAGCCCGCCTGGCAAAGTCCCCGACCGGCGCAGGCCCGCCTCGATCACCGACTCCATGACCGTCCATAGGTGGGCGAGCTTGTCTTCCAAAGCGAGGCCGTGCTTTACCCGTTCATTGGCCGCCTTCATCTGCGCGATGGTGAGGCCGCTGCGCTGTCCCATCTCCAGCATTTGTGCGGCAGACTTAAAGTTGTAAGGGAAGGCCGACTGATCCTCGTCGCTCCTTCCGCCAAGGCCCAATTCGGCGTCGCTGGCGATGAACCCGCCACCGATGGAGTAGTAAATCCCCTCATGCACCGTTGTGCCCGCATGTTGCGCGCGCATGCGCATGCCGTTGGCATGGCCAGGCAGCGCGGGACCATAGTCAAAAATCAAATCGCGCGACGCCTCAAAGGCCAGGCCATGGCCCCCAGGCAAGTCGAGACGCTGGGTCGCGGCCAGCTTCGTCAAGGCTGCTTCGGCCACGGCGTTTTCCAGCGTCGCGGGATCAAAGCCCATGAGCCCCAGCAAGACCGCCCGATCCGTCGCATGGCCCTTGCCCGTAAACGCCAAAGAGCCGTAGAGCCGCGCCTCGATCCGATCGGGGCGCAGGCCTGCCGCCTGCACCTCGCGCACAAACCGTGCCGCCGCCAGCATGGGCCCCATAGTGTGCGAGGAAGAGGGGCCGATCCCAATCTTGAAAATGTCAAAGACGCTGATGAACATGCCCCAGCTCCTAAAGGAAAATCCCAACCCCGCTTTGCCATTTGCGGCTTTAGATTCACCAAAAGTTTCTGCAAGATACGGATAGACCCCCGTTCGACCTTGGGGTTAAGGCCAGGACGATGACCCGCCTTGCTTGGACCAATCTGCTCCTTCTCTCGCTCATTTGGGGCGCGGCCTTTACCTTCGCGGGCGCGGCTGTGCGAGAATTGGGGTTTGCGACCGTCGTGTTCTTGCGCGTGTTCCTGGCTTTGGGCGCCTTGGCGCTGCTGTTGGCGGTTCAGGGTAAGCTGCCCCGCATCAACCAGCGGTTGTTCACGGCCTTCGTAATTATGGGGTTAATCAACAACTTGATCCCGTTCAGCCTCCTATTTTGGGCGCAGAGCCCCGTGGCGGGGACCGATGTGGCGAAGGTTTCCTCGGGCCTCGCCTCGATCTTTAATGCTTTGACGCCGTTCTTTGCCATGCTGACCGCGCGGTTCGTGTTCTCGGAAGAAGCGCTGTCGGCGCGCAAGTTGATTGGGGTCGGCTTTGGCGTAGCGGGGGTGGCCTTGCTGTTTGTCGGGCCAGGCTTTGTTGCCGCGCAAGACGTGAACCATGGGGCGCAACTCTTGGGCATGGGCGCTTGCATTCTCGCGACCGTGTCCTACGGCTTCGGCGTCGTGTTCGGGCGGCGATTCTTCCGCCAGGGCCTAACCCCGACCCAAGGTGCCTTTGGCCAGTTGCTGGGGTCGAGCTTGCTGGCCTTGCCGCTCATGCTGTTGCTCGACCAACCTTGGGCGGCTTCCCCGCCCTCGGCGGGTGCCTGGGGCGCCATCGTTGGCCTCGCCCTGCTCTCGACCGCGCTGGCCTATATTCTGTTCTTTTGGTTGATCGAACACGCAGGCGCGGTCAATGCCGCGCTCGTGACCTTGTTGATCCCCGCCTCGGCCCTTGTCCTGGGCGCGCTGTTCTTAAACGAACGCTTTGGCGTTTGGGACTTTGGGGGCCTGGGCCTGATTTTGTTGGGCTTGCTCGTCATCGACGGGCGCCTGGGGCGGACAGGACGCAGCGTGGCCCGACCCTGAAGGACCCTGCCCTTACTTATAGTCCACCGCCGTCGCCTTGGCCTTGGCGCGGGCAAGGCCCAGTTGACGTTCGCGATAGATGATGAGCAACCCTGCCGCGATTACCAAAGGCGTGCCGATTAGCGTCGCGGCGGTCGGCAACTCGCCGAACCACCAATACCCGAGCGCAACGGCAAACAGCATGGAGGTATAGTCGAACGGCGCCAGCACCCCCATCTCGGCAAAGCGGTAGGACGTCGTGACGAGCAACTGGGCAATACCGCCAATCAAGCCCGCGGCGACCAGCGCGCCGCCGCTGTGCCAACTGGGCACAACCCAGGCCCAGTCGGAAACGATCAGACCAAGGGGCAAGGTCAGGAACCCCAAAGTGGCCGAAATGATGGAAAAGTAGAACACGATGGACGACGTGGTTTCCGTTCGCACCAGCGCCCGTACCGTGACGATGGCGCCAGCACGGAGGGTCGCACTGATCAACCCCAGAGTCGCGCCCAGGGCCAAGGACGTGCTGACCGCCGCCAGCGTGAAATTGGGCACCGAAACGATCAGGACCCCGCAGAGGCCGAGCCCCACGGCGCTGAGACGAAAGGCCCGCAGGCGTTCCCCCAAGAACACCGCCGCGAACACCACGGTCAGCAAAGGGGCAGCGTAGCCGATCGCGCTCGCCTCAGGCAGGGGCAAGAGCGCCAGCGATCCGAACCCTGTAATCATGGCGCTGGTCCCGACGAGGCCCCGCCACCCGTGGCTCCCTAGGCGTTGCGTTCTGAGGCCCTGGGACAACTGCCCCTGGTGGGCCAAGAACCCGAGGACAATCGGCAGCGCAAACAAGGCCCGTAGGAACACGGCCTGCCCCGCCGGCACCTCCGCCATGGCCCGCTTGACCAGCGCCGCCATGGTGACGAACAGCATGACCGAGATCAACTTGAGGGCGATGGCGGACAGGGGACGCATAGGAACAAAGGTTACACCAGTTTGGCGGTCTTGGCGATGGTTCATGCCGCATATGAGGCATCGGGACGTAGCATGGACGCGCATCAGGATGCCATGCAAGAGAGCAACCAACCGCCGAAACGATTTGCGGGCGCGCGGGTTTTGGTGACGGGAGCCGAGGGCGGCATCGGCCGCGCCCTAGTCGCAGCCTTGCGCGCCGAAGGCGCTGCGGTGTTCGGGGTTGATCGCGCCCATGGCGATTTGATGGACCCCGCCTACGCCGACGCCTTACCCGCGCAAAGCCACGCTGCCTTGGGCGGGCTCGACCTCGTGTTCAACAACGCAGGCCTCATCGCGCGCGGCCCCCTTACCGAAAGCAGCGATGCGGACCTGGCCCTGACCCTGGGCGTCAATGTCGAGGCCCCTGCCCGCATTTGCCGCGCGGCCATCCCCCTCATGGCCAGCGGCGGCGGCGGGGCGATTGTCAACACCGCCTCCTGCTGGGGGCTGCGCCCTGGCCCCAACCATGCGCTCTACTGCATGTCGAAGGCGGCGCTGGCGGCCCTGACCCAATGCCTAGGCCGCGACCATGCGCACGAGGGCGTTCGGGTCAACGCCGTCGCCCCGAACGAGGTCGATACGCCCATGCTGCGCACGGGCTTTGAGCGGCGCGGTTTGGACCCCGAAACCGCCCTAGCCGCGCTAGGGCGAAGCGTCCCCATCGGTCATGTGGCAAGCCCCGCCGAAATTGTCGAGGCCATGCTATTCCTCGCCTCCGACGCCGCCCGCTACATCACGGGCACGATCCTCGAAATCAACGGCGGCAAAGCGGTTGGCTGACCTAAAAGGCAAGGTCGCGCTGGTCACGGGCGCGCGCACGGGCATCGGTCAGGCCATTGCCGACAGATTGGCAGACGCAGGCGCGCGCGTCATCACCGCCCAGCGGCAGCCGAGCGCGGACCATGCGAGCCTGACTTGCGACCTCAGCCAACCCGAAGAAGCCGCAGCCCTGATCGACCGCCTGGTCACCCTCGCCCAAGGCCTCGACATCTTGATCAACAACGCGGGTATGATGCGCGAAGCGCGGGTCGATCAGCACAGCGTGGCCGATTGGGACGCCACCGTGGCGCTCAACTTGACCGCGCCGTTTTTGCTGATCAAGTCGGCCTTGCGGCACCTTGCCAAAACCAACGGCTGCATCGTCAACGTCGGCTCCATTGAGGGCGAAGCCGCCAACCCAGGCCATGCCGCCTACTGCGCGACCAAGGCAGGGCTGCACGGCCTGACCCGCGCCGTCGCCATCGACGCAGGCCCCCTAGGGGTGCGGTGTAATGCCGTTGCCCCTGGATGGATCGAAACCGCGCTCAACACCGCCTTCGTCGCCGCGCAGCCAGCAGATTTCACCGACGGCCTCCAGTACATTCACCCCCTCGCGCGCACGGGCCAACCACGCGAAGTCGCCGACCTGGTCGCCTACCTCGTGTCCGACCAAGCCAGCTTCATCACTGGCCAAATCTTCCCCATCGACGGCGGCCGCACCGCCAAACTGCCTTTGCCTGCTTAACTCAGCAAACGATAACAGCGGAGAAATCATCCTGGCTTATGCCAGCGGCGACCCAGAAGAGCGCTTTTACCAACGGCCAAAAGAATCATTCTGGGTCGCCGCTGGTATTAGGTTCGCGGGTATAGGCGACCTTGCGCAAGACACTCACCCAATGAGGCCATAGGCCAAGGTCAGCAGCATGGCCGAAAGGCTCGATAAATTGACGGCCGTGCCCAAGACCCGCATCCGATGAACCAAACAGCTCATGCCGTAGCTGTGCAGAAGTCGCCCGATCAAGAATAGAAGGGCGACGAGTCCCAGCCAACGAGGGTCAACTCCAAGCTGTTCGCTCAGCCCTAGCAAGATCAAAAAAAGCGGGATCTGTTCGCTTGCGTTCACTTGCGCGCGAAGGGCGCCCCGCAACTTCTTGTTGTCACCGTCGCCAAACCCAATGCGGTGGCGACGACGGTTGGCAATCACCTGTACGATCAGGCCGAGGTAGAGGCTGCCTAGAGCTAAGGCGGCGATGCTGCTAACAACAAATCCTTCCATGACGGCAGTTTAGGCGAGCGACCCCTCGCCTGCAAGCCCCGTCCATGGCCTTGTGTGGGTCCTAGGTTCCAACACAAGGTTTGCGTCCCCCCTGATCTTTGCCTCGCATCGATTGATTGGTTTCGAGCCCCTTGCTGGCTTGGGAGGTTCTGGGGTCGATCCAACTTGGAATCGCGTATCTTGGCGGGGCGCTTTTTTGTTGGCTTGGCCTGCCAATGTTCATATGTGAACGCAAAGTGACTCCCCTGATTTCCTTATGATACGCAATCGCCGCGCCAAAATCGTTGCCACGCTTGGCCCCGCCTCGACCCATCCAACGACCTTGCAACGTCTGTTTTTGTCGGGCGCAGACGTGTTCCGCCTGAATTTTTCCCACGGATCGCACGAGGATCATGCGGCAACGCACGCCATGGTGCGCGATTTGGAACAAGTCTTGGGCCGAACTTCTTGCATTTTGATGGATGTGCAGGGCCCCAAGCTCAGGCTTGGGACGTTCAAAGCGGGCAAAGTCCGCTTGACCCAAGGTCAGTCCTTTACTTTGCATTTGCGCGATCACGTAGGGGACGCAACGGGGGCGACACTGCCGCATCCAGAGATATTTCGGGCGGTCGCGCCAGGCCAACGCCTACTGCTCGATGACGGCAAGGTTCGCTTGCGCATCCAGAAAGTCAGCGATGAGCGGATCGAAACGCGCGTGGAAGCGGGCACGTATTTGTCCGACCGCAAAGGTGTCAACGTACCCGACGCAGTTTTGAACCTCTCCGCCCTGACCCCTAAGGACCGACGCGATCTGGAATTTGGCCTTGAGTTGGGGGTCGATTGGGTCGCCCTGTCGTTCGTGCAGACGCCTGAAGACGTGGTAGAGGCGCGCAAGTTGATCGGCGACCGCGCGCTGATCTGCGTTAAAATGGAAAAACCCTCGGCCATCGACCATGTCGAGGCGCTGGTGGCGCTGGCCGATGGCCTCATGGTCGCCCGGGGGGATCTGGGCGTCGAGTTGCCGCCAGAGCAGGTCCCCGCCGTCCAGCAACGCCTGATCGCCGCGTGTCGCCAGGCGGGCAAGCCCGTGATCGTCGCCACCCAAATGCTCGAATCCATGATCACAAGCCCCGTCCCGACCCGCGCCGAGGCCTCGGATGTGGCCAACGCCATTTACGAGGGCGCGGATGCGGTCATGCTGTCGGCGGAATCGGCGGCGGGTCAATACCCGATCGAGTCCGTCACCGTGATGAACAAAATCATTACCGAAACCGAACAGAGCGAGTTCTATGCAGAGAAAACCGCCGAGTTCGCCAGTACGGCCCAGGCGACGGATTCCGATGCCATTTCGGCCGCCGCTGCCACGGTCTCCAAGGCTTTGGGAACCCGCCTCATTGCCTGCCATACCCGCTCGGGGCGCACCGCCCTGCGCGCGTCACGAGAACGGCCCGAGGGGCAAATCCTGGTCATCACCCCCGATCTTGCCGTCGCGCGCCGCTATCAACTGGCCTGGGGGTTGCATTGCATCTGCACCCACGGCCTCAAGGACATGGGCAGCCTCGTCACCCGCGCCGCGCAGATTGCCCGCTTGGAGGGGTATGTGGGCCCTGGCGAGACCTTTGTGGTGACGGCGGGCGTGCCCTTCGGCGAGGTTGGCCGCACCAATACCCTGAGGCTGGTGGAGGCCAGTTGATGAGCCTAAACGCGCGCCAAAAACAGATCGTCGAATTGGCCAAGGCTGAAGGCTTTGTCGCCATTGACGCCTTGGCCGCCCAGTTTAATGTCACAACCCAAACAATCCGCCGAGACATTAACGCCTTGTGCGATATGTCGCTCTTGCGCCGGTACCATGGCGGCGCTGGCGCCCCGACCACGTCGGAAAATTTGCCCTACGACCGTCGGCAAAAAATGGCGCAGGCCGACAAGCAACGCATCGCCCAATTGGTCGCCAGCCACATTCCCAATCGGGCCTCGCTCTTCATTGATGTCGGCACCACCTGCGAAGAAATCGCCCGTGCCCTTATGGACCATCAGGGCCTGCGGATCGTCACCAACAATTTGCATGTGGCCCAGCTCATGTCCCATCGCCCCGATTTTGAGGTCACGATCACGGGCGGCTTGGTCCGGCGCCGCGACCGCGCGGTCGTGGGGGAAGCGGCCATCGACTTCATCAGCCAGTTCCATGTTGATTTCGGCTTGCTCGGCATTTCGGCCATCGGCACCGACGGGTCCTTGCGCGACTTCGACTATCGTAAGGTCAAGGTCTCGCAAGCCATTATGGCGCATTCGAAGCACGTATTCCTCGCCGCCGACGCCTCGAAATTTCGCCGCGATGCCATGGTGCGCTCGGGCTACTTGAGCCAACTAAGCGCCCTGTTCATCGCTGGATCGATGCCCGCCGACCTGCTCGCCAAATGTCAAAACCAAGGGGTTCAGGTCTACAACGCCGATCATCAAGAGGACTTTCGCAAGGGCGACCTCTAGAGCCTGTCGCTCTTAATCATAGGTTTTGACTCGCGGATTGAGCGGACGGACGGCCCAGCGACTGCGGTCGTCTAAGTAGCCACGATGGCGCCCCCGCATGTTGCCGTAGTGCGCCTTCAATCGTTTCTCGACCGCCGAAAATCCGCCCGAGAGATCGACGTAACCGTCCAAACCGATCACCCGTTCGTCGTAGCGGAACGAGATGGCGAAAACAGGAACTTGTGCGGTGCTGGCAATTTCGTAGAAGCCACGCTTGAGCCTCGAAACGGGTTTGGTGCGTCCCTCGGGCGTCAATAGCAGGACACACGGCTGCCCGCCGTCAAATTGCGCTGCGGCCTGCGGCACCAGACCGCGCACCCGCCGCCGATTGACGGGAATGCCGCCCAACCAACGCATGAACACGCCCAAGGGCGGCACAAAGAACGCTGATTTGATCAGGAAGGAAAACCGCACCCCTAAGGCCCACTGGACAAACATGCCCCAGAACCAATCGAAACTTGAGCTATGCGGCGCGGCGATCAAGATCAGGCGCGATGCGTCGGGGTAGCGCCCGCGAACGTCCCAACCGTTGCGCCTTAAGACCCACCAGGCCAAGGCTTGCGTCCAGCCTTGCCCCCGAGGCGGCAAGTGATCGGGCCTTGCCTGCCCATAGAGGCTTTCTTCGGGAGTGGTTGGGCACGTTCTAAGGCCCTGCCCTTGGCGATCTAAGGCCATTTCACCGACGATCCCGCAACCTCGAACGCCCAGAGGGCAGCGAAACGCGTGTCGGTTAAACGCGTTCGACCAAAATGGACCCCGCCGAATATCCCGCGCCAAAGGAACAGATCAGGCCCATCTGGCCCGGTTCCAAGTCGTCGCGATGACGGTGAAACGCGATGATCGACCCTGCCGCCGCCGTGTTAGCAAACTCATCGAGTACGAGGGGCGCGCGCGCGCGATCCACTTCCCCGCCCGTGAGCGCCTTGGTGACATGGCTGTTCATATGTTCGTTGGCTTGGTGCAGCCAGAACCGGGCGACATCGTCGGGTTGCATGCCATTCTCCGCCAAGTGCTGGCGAATCAAGGTTGCGACCATGGGGCAGACTTCGCGAAACACTTGGCGACCATTTTGACGAAACAGGGTCGCCCACCCCGTTCGTTGCGGGGTTTCGACCAAGTGCATATAGCCGAAGTCGTTGCGCACGTTTCGAGAGAATTTGGTCTGACATTTGGTGGATAGGATTTTCCAGCCAGGTTTCGTAGGTGCCACCTGATCCGATTCAAGCACCACCGCGGTTCCGACATCGCCAAAGATAAAGTGGCAATCGCGGTTTTCCCAGTTCAAATGGCACGAACAAAGCTCAGGATTGATCATCAAAGCGCGCCTGATTTGGCCGCTGCGGATCTGATTTTGCGCCGCATCGAGGCCAAACGTCGCCGACGAGCAGGCGACATTCATGTCGTACCCATAAGCATTGGTGCAACCCAGCGCCTCTTGAACTTCCACGGCGATGGCGGGGTAGGGTCGCTCAAAGTTAGAGGCCGCGCAAATGATCAAATCGATGTCCTCAGGGCGCAGTCCCGCCGCCTCCAGGGCCTGCTTCCCCGCCCGATAGCCATACTCTGCCATGAGCGATAGTTCCTCATCACCGCGCGTGCGAATCCGCGGCAACATGCGATTGATATCGAGGATCCCCTCCTTTTCCTCGACGTAACGTTGACGAATGCCCGAGGCCTTTTCGATAAACTCCGCGGTCGAATGTTGCAGGGGCTGCACGTCCTTCGCGGCGATCCGCTCGGCGTGTTCTGCATTGAATTTGTCGGCGAAGGCGTTGTAGCTGGCGACCAGTTCTGCGTTGGTGATGACCTGGTCAGGGTGATAGAGACCCGTTGCCGTGATGCGCGCGTGCGCCATGGAGGTCGCGGGAGGGGGCACGGAAGCGGCAGGCATGGCGGGCATGGGAGACCTTTCTCCGACGGGGCTAAGCACAAAATAGGGCCGTCAGCCTAAAACAAAAACCCAGATTGGACCAGACCCAAATGCAAGGCCAAGCGGGCAGGTTTGAGCCTCGGCTCCAACACGGCCTCGCTCCCTTTCGGGCCCCGTTTGGTCACCGCAATGTTCATTTTTTAGAATCGAACATTTTTTGTTTGGGTTTTGGCGCGAGAACGGGTTAGACCCTGTCCCCTAAGTCTCTCGCCCCTCATGCCTGTCCGTCGTTGATTTCCGCCCGCTTTCGCTCTTGTCTTCTCCCTCTGTCGGGTCTTAAGCGCCCGACCCCTCCCCGTTCTCTAAGGCCCCGCCATGCTCTCTCGCGCCACCCTCAAGGCCAACCTTTCTCGCAAAGTCTTGCTCGACCTCGCCGTCAAGGCTGGCGAGGGCGTCTTTGCCTCCAGCGGGGCCTTTTGCGCCCGCACGGGCGTCCACACGGGCCGCAGTCCGCAGGATCGATTCATCGTGCGCGACGCCAAAACGACGAGCCTCGTGAACTGGGGGGCGGCCAACCAGGCCCTGTCGCCCGAGCATTTTGCCCGCCTGAAGGCGCGAGTCGCGCGCCATATGGCTGGACGACAGTTCTATCGTCAGGACCTGTTTGTCGGGGCAAATGACGACCACCGTGTCGGCCTCCGCGTGGTGTGCGAGCAAGCCTGGCACGCTGCCTTCGCGCGGACCCTGCTGCAACGCCCAACACGCCAGGAACTGGAGACTTTCCAGGCCGATTGGACCCTTATTCAATGCCCCAGTCTCGACTCGGTCCCGCAAGAGGACGGCACGCGCACGGGCACGTTCGTCGTTCTGAACTTTTGCGAACGACTGATCTTGATCGGCGGTACCGCCTACGCGGGGGAAATCAAGAAATCGGCCTTTTCCTTGCTCAACTTTATTTTGCCCGGTGACGGCGTGTTGCCCATGCATTGCAGCGCCAATGCAGGACCTGCGGGCGATACGGCGCTATTCTTCGGCCTATCTGGTACGGGCAAGACCACCCTTTCGGCCGATTCCGACCGTCGTTTGATTGGCGATGACGAACACGGTTGGGGGGAGACGGGCATCTTCAATTTTGAAGGCGGGTGTTACGCCAAAGCGATCAACCTGAGCGCGGAACAAGAGCCCGAGATTCACGCCGCGACCTCGCGGCCTGGGGCCATCCTGGAAAACGTGGTTTTGGACGCGACGAGCGCACCAGACTATGGCGATACGTCGCTGACCGAAAATACCCGCTGCGCCTATCCCTTGCACCATATGGGCCAACGCGTTGAAAGCGGCACGGGATCCCACCCGCGCCACATTCTATTTTTAACGCTGGATGCCTTTGGTGTGCTGCCGCCGCTTGCGGCCTTGTCCCCCGATCAAGCCGTGGAACATTTTTTGATGGGCTACACCTCCAAGGTGGCGGGCACGGAAAAGGGCCTGGGAAAAGAACCCGAGGCAACCTTCTCCACCTGCTACGGCGCGCCCTTTATGCCTCGGGCGCCGCAGGCTTACGCGGATTTGTTGCGGTCAAAACTGACCCAACACGACACCCAAGTGTGGCTGGTGAACACCGGATGGATCGGCGGGGGCTGCGGCGTTGGTCGCAGAATTTCCTTGACTCAGACACGTGCCCTGATTCGCGCTGTCTTGGCAAACGCCCTTAACCGCCAGGAATTTGAGACCGAAAGCGTCTTTGGTTTGTCGATCCCGCGGGCGTGTCCCGACGTTCCCGCGTCGATTTTGCACCCGAAAAAAAACTGGTCAAATTCAACTGCTTATGATCAGGCGGCGACGGCGCTTCGGAACCAGTTTGAAACACGTTTGCAAGGCTATGGGTTGCGGACACGGCCTACGCACCCTGCCCTCGAATCGGCAGCTTAAAGGGGACCCGTGCCGCGAGCGCGCGGCGTAAAGGGGCAACACTTGCCACAAGCTGCCTGCACGGGGTCAAATTCTTGCGCGCCTTGGCTTGAAATTCCACAGCACTTTGGGCCAATAGGGTCCGCATGAGCGGTCGAGCGAAATTTGGTTTGGGGCAAGTAGTGCGTCACAAGACGTTCCCGTTTCGCGGGGTGATTTACGACGTGGACCCGATTTTTTCCAGTTCGGAAGAATGGTACCAGTCGATCCCACTCGATCAGCGACCGGTAAAAAATCAACCCTTTTACCACCTGCTCGCGCAAAACTCCGACGGCTGCTACGAAGCCTATGTGTCCGAGCAGAACTTGCAGATCGATGAAGACCCTGAACCCGTTGAGCATCCCTCGGTAACCGATCTGTTCGACCGTCGTGGCGGAACTTACGAAATAAAGTCGGATTTACGACACTAGGTCTCGATCTTTGTCAGAACCCGCCTCCCCTTTCTGGTTTTAGGCGAAAACCGCGCAGGCGTTTGACAGCGACGGCTTCGCAGCCTAACCTGCGCTCGCAACGGTTGGGAAGGTTTGGCTTTGGACACAATCTGGCAAGCACTAGCCCCATTCTTTACCCAAGATTGGCTCGCTGTGTTG
This sequence comes from Alphaproteobacteria bacterium, assembly GCA_965229645.1. Taxonomy (GTDB): domain Bacteria; phylum Pseudomonadota; class Alphaproteobacteria; order UBA7985; family UBA7985; genus CAXQZM01. The sequence goes on along the minus strand of OZ245893.1, from coordinate 192,935 downwards.
CACGATTTGCCCCAGATCGTAGTGGCGGGCTTGGCGACGGGGTTTCAATACGCCCTGATCGCCTTTGGGTTTGTCCTCATTTACCGTGCGACCGAGACGGTGAATTTTGCCCAGGGCGATATTATGATGCTGGCCATGTTTGTCGGCCTGGGCCTGCAAGCGCTCGGCGCGTCCTGGGGCCTCGTTATGCTCGGGGCCATCCTTATCGTCGGCCTATTTGGCGCAGGTTTGGATGTGGTGATTTTCCGCCGCATGGCGGGCCAGTCCCCCCTGGCCACGGTCATGATCACCATCGCGCTGGGCTTCATGTTGCGCCTGGGCGTCGATGCGGTCACCTACTTCATGCAGGGGCGGTTCCCCCAAGAAGAGTCGCTTCGGCCCCCGCCGCTGGGGGACCAGATCGGGTTTTGGGGCGTGTCGATCGATCCGTTCGACTTGGTCCTGATCGCGGGCGCTTTGACGGTGCTGCTCGGTCTGTTTTATTTCCTGTCGCGAACGCGCACGGGCATCGCGATTCAAGCCAGCGCGCAGAACCAGTTGGCCGCCCTCTATCAAGGCATCAACGTGCGCGCCCTCAATACCTTCGTCTGGGGCCTGGCGGCAGCCATCTCCGCCTTCGCTGGCGTTCTGTTCGCCATGTCGAAAACCTTTACCTCCTCGGTTGGCTTGTCCTTGACCGGCGGCATCATGGCCTACGCGGCGGCGGTTATCGGCGGATTGGGCTCCCTGCAGGGGGCGGTGCTGGCCGCGCTCATGCTCGGCGTCGTCGATAACTTCGTCAAGACCTTGTCGGGGGTCCATCCCCTGATCAGCGCCAATGCAGGCTTGATTTTTCTGTTGATTGTGATCCTCGCGAGACCGTCGGGTCTGTTTGCGCAAACGCAGGCGAAAAAGGTCTGACCCGCCATGCGGTTCTTGTTCAAACAGTCCTACGATGACGACATTCGCCTCTTGAAACACAGCGGCTACGTGCGCGGGACGCTGCTATGGCTCATGATCGCCTTGCTCCTCCCGCTCTATTTCATGTGGGCTGGGGTGGAGGCGGCGACGCTCAAACATGTGATCCATATCCTCACTTTCGCCATGTGCTCCATGGGCCTGATGATTTTGACGGGCTATACGGGACAGGTCAGCTTGGGACATGGGGCCTTTTTCGCCCTTGGGGCCTACTGTGTGCATTTCCTCCTAAAACTGGGCCTCCCCTGGGCTGCCAGCTTTGTCATCACACCCTTGGCGATTGGCCTGCTGGGCTACGTCCTCGCCCGCCCGACCTTGCGCATGAGTGGCGTGACGCTCGCCATTACCACCTTGCTATTCGTCCTGTTTGTCGAACAAGCGTTCAAGCAATGGGCCTTTATGGGCGGGGGCAATGGGTTTCAGACGCCGAAGTTTATCGGCCAAGACAGCTGGTTCCTCGCCCTGTTCCAACCCTTAGCGCTGCTGCTGACCGAATCTGACCCCGACAATCGCCGCGACATGCTGCTGCTGACGCGATCCCTGTCCAAATACGCCCTTTATTACGGCGCCCTCATGGCGCTCATTTTTGTTATCTGGCTCATGAACAATTTGCAGCGCTCGCGGCTGGGCCGTGCCCTGATTGCGATCCGCGATTCAGAAGTGTCGGCCCAATCCATGGGCATCAACCTCAACCATACCAAATCGCTCGCCATGGCCCTGTCGGCAGCAATCGGCGCGCTGGCGGGCGTTTTCAATTCCTACAACGACGGTCTGGTTGCGCCCGAGTCTGTCAACTTCATCACCTCCATCGTGTTGCTGCTGATCATCGTGGTCGGGGGCTTGGGGTCGATCCATGGGGCCATTTTGGGCGCCGTCACTTACGTCGGTTTGCGGGAGATTTTGTTCCCTGGTTTGGCGGGGGCCTTTGACGCCTGGGCCGCTGGGGGCGGTGGCACCCTTGCCGCCGCGCTGGCGTGGGTATTCAACATCGGCGGCTTGGGCGACATATTCTTTGCCCTGCTGGTACTGCTGATTCTGTTCTACGAGCCCTTGGGCCTCTATGCGCGCTGGAAAAAAACCGAAGCTTTCTTCCAAACCTTCCCGTTTTACCGCGCGGGCACGTTCCGGCGCCAGCGCACCTACGCCCGGACCGACCGGCTGAGATGAAGCGCCTGGTTCCATGACGAGTCCCAAGTCAAGTTCGATGCTAAGCGTCAACGACCTTACCATTCAATTCGGCGGCCTTCGAGCGGTCGATGGTCTGAGCTTTGAGGTCGCGGCGGGGGAGATTTTTACCCTGATTGGACCCAACGGTGCTGGGAAAACCACGGTGGTAAACATGCTTTCGCGGCTCTATGATCCTACGCGCGGCCAGATCCTGTTTGAGGGGCAAAACCTTTTGACCACCCCCGCCCATGGCATCGCGCGCAAGGGCATCGCGCGCACCTTTCAAAATATCGAATTGTTCGATCACGCCACCGTGCTGCAGAACTTGCTGGTCGGGCGCATGTGCCATGGTCGGACGCATTTCGTTGAGGATCTGCTGTTCTTCCCCCACGTCAAGCGGGCGGAACGCGCCCATCGTCGCGCCGTCGAAGAAGTGATCGATTTTTTGGAACTTGCCCCCTACCGCGATCAACTCGTCGCGAGCCTGCCCTATGGGGTGCGAAAAATCGTCGAAATTGGCCGCGCGCTCGCGATCGAACCCAAGCTCTTGCTGCTCGACGAACCTGCATCGGGCTTGTCGTCCGAAGAAACCGCCGATCTTGCCTTTTGGATTTCGGACATCAGAAAAATCTTCGGCATCACCTTGATCATGGTTGAACACGACATGGGGCTCGTGCGCCGCGTTTCTGATCGGGTTCTTGCGATGGCAGAAGGGCAATTTTTGGCGACGGGAACGGTGCAAGAGGTCACGAGCCACCCACGGGTCATCGAAGCCTATTTGGGCGGGGCACGCCCATGACCTTGCTCGCGGTTGAAAACCTGGAAACCTTCTACGGACCGATCCAGGCCCTCAAAAGCATCTCCCTAACCGTCACCGAAGGCGACTTTGTCTGCCTGCTCGGCGCCAACGGCGCGGGGAAGTCCACTACGCTGAAAACGATTTCGGGGGTTTTGAGCCCCACGCGCGGGCGGATCACGTTGGCCGGAGCCGACATCAGCAACCGCCAACCCGATCAAGTCGCGCGCATGGGCCTGGCGCATGTTCCCGAGGGACGGGAGATTTTTCCGTTCCTCACCGTCGCCGAAAACTTGCTGATGGGGGCCTATGCGCGCACCGACCGCGATGCGGTGGCGCGGGATTTTGAACAGGTCTATGACTACTTCCCTATTCTGCGCGCGCGTCAGGACCAGCGCGCGTCGCTGCTGTCGGGGGGCCAGCAACAGATGCTGGCGATCGCCCGCGGCTTGTTGGCGCGTCCGCAACTCATGATTTTGGACGAACCCTCGCTCGGCCTCTCGCCTCTGCTGGTTCAGGAAATTTTTGCCATCCTAGAACGCCTGCACGGGGACCAGGGCGTGACCCTCCTCCTCGTTGAGCAAAATGCCCAAGTCGCCCTGCAGGCGGCCCATCGCGGTTACGTCCTTGAGCTCGGGCGCATTGTCATGGACGGAACCTGCGCCGACCTCGCAGCCTCGGACGACATACGCGAGTTTTACTTGGGTCAGGGGGAGACCAGCGGCCTCGCCGAAAAACGCTACAAGCGCAAGAAGACCTGGCGATGACCCAGGCCAAGACCCCGCACCTTTGGTGCCTCCAAGCCTGGAAGAGGTTTCCTTGACCCTCAAACCCTTGCCAACGGGCGCAGAGCCCCGCATCTTTCGCGACTATAGGGCCTTCGACGGCCACGATCATATAGCGCGCCTGTTTCGCGCCTGCGTCACCCAACGCGCCGACGCGCCCGCGCACCGTGAAAAGCACTATGGCATTTGGGAATCCTATTCCTGGAACGCCTACTGGGACGCGGTCCGTCGCCTTGCCAGCGCGCTAAAGGCGTGCGCGTTTCAACCTGGCGACGGGGTTTCTGTTCTGAGTGAAAACCGCAAAGAATGGGCCTACGTCGATATGGCGACCCAATGCCTGGGCGGGCAAACCATCGGCATCTACCAAACCGACGCGCCCAGCCAGTGCGCCTACATTTTGCGCGATTCTGCGACACGTTTCCTCTTCGTTGAAAACGATGAGCAGTTGGACAAATTCCTCAAGATCGAACAGGACTGCCCAAGCGTCGAGCGGGTCTGCGTTTTCGACCGCAAAGGCTTAGAAAGCTTCGCGCACCCCAAAGTGGTATTTTGGGAGGATTGGACCCAGGATACCGAAGCTCATGCGCAGGTTGATTTGAACGCGGAAATTGAGGCCCGCGACCCCGCTGACGTTGCGCTGCTGGTCTATACATCGGGCACCACAGGCCCGCCCAAAGGCGCGCAAATTAGCGGGGCCAATGTCATCGCCGCGGGCAAAGCCGCTTACGAGATGTTTGGGCTGGAAACGGGCGAGGATCAATTTTCCTTCCTGCCCCTCGCCCACATTTGGGAACGGGTCAACGCGCTCTACCTGCCGCTGTTCCTGGGGTCCGTGGTCGCCTACGCCGAGAGCCCCGAAACCATCTTTGACAATATGCGCGATGTATCGCCTGCCTATTTGACGGGCGTCCCACGGGTCTGGGAGAAGGTCTATAGCACGGTCAACTTGCGCATGACCGACGCCACGCGCTTGGGCCAAACCCTCTATGGATGGGCGCTGCGCCAGGGCGAGGCCTGGGCCAACTACGCTTTGGCGGGCACACCTGCGCCGCCGCTGGTGCGGGCGCGCTATGCCCTTGCGAATTGGTTGGTGCTGGCCAACATGCGCCGGGCCATGGGGATGGACAAGGTCAAGCGCGCCAACTCTGGCGCCGCCCCGATTTCCCCCGACTTGCTCAAATGGTTCTGGGCCATGGGCGTGCCGATCTATGAGGGTTGGGGGCAAACCGAGACCGTGGCAATCGGCACGCTGAACCGCGAAGGCGCGCATCGGGTCGGCACCGTCGGCCAAGCTACGCCGCATGCGAACGTGCGCGTCGATCCAGAGACCCAGGAAGTTCAGGTCACCGGACCCCACGTATTTCAGGGATACCGCAACTTGCCCGAAAAGACCGCCGAAACCTTTACGCCCGACGGATGGCTCAAAACCGGCGATATGGGTCATAAGGACCCGCAAGGCTTCGTGACCATCACGGGCCGGATCAAAGACATCATCATCACCGCGGGCGGTAAGAATATCACTCCTGCCGAGCTGGAGAACGATCTTAAGTTCTCACCCTACATTTCCGATGCGGTCGTGATCGGGGATCGGCGCAAGTTCCTATCGGCGCTGATCATGATCGACCAGGACAATGTCGAAAAATTCGCCCAGGACGCCGCCATCGCTTTTTCCAGCTTCACCAGCCTGTGCGCGGCACCTGAAGTGGTTAAGCTGATCGAGGCGGAAGTCGCCCGTGTCAACGCCAACTACGCCCGCGTGGAGCAAATCAAAAAAATCCGCCTGATCGACAAACTGTTGCAAGCCGAAGACGAAGAATTGACCCCCACCATGAAACTGAAGCGCGCCCTCGTCGAAACCAAGTACGCAGACTTGATTGAGACCATGTATTGATCTCTGGGTTTGGGGGATTAAATACTCGGCTAAAACCAGCGGACAAAAGAGTCATTCTAGGTCGCCGCTGGTATTATTCATCGAATCCAAAAAATACTCGCGCCCTATTAAGAAGGGCGTTCTGCCGTGGTAAAGTTAGTACCCAGCTGCATTCCAGGACCTGCAGCTCGCCCCTTCAATGTAACCATATGATTGATTTTCTCGCTCGGCTCAAGCATTGACCATCGACCAATCGAGCGGTTCCCCAAAGCTCAGGTCGCGACGGGCGGTTCTTCCGATCACTTCATCATAGTGTTTTGGTGCCAAGCCGAGTCCTGGCCGAATAGATCGTATATTCGTCGCGGTCAAAGGGTCACCTGCCTTAACATCTTTGACGACATAGAGGGAGCGCTTAAACGAGGCATTGCCTCCCCCCATGCCTGCGCGATTGTAAGTCGGCGTCCCAATCGCCTCGGCGGCTAGGCGGCATTCGCTGACCATGGCGCGGAACTCATCAGGTTCTAGGGAAAAACCCGAGTCGATTCCGCCGTCAGCGCGAGACAAGGTCATGTGCTTTTCAATCACCTCCGCACCCAAGGCCACCGCCGCAACTGGCACCGTCGTACTCATGGAATGATCAGAAAGGCCAACCCGAACGCCGAAGGCTTGTTTGAGTGTCTGTATGTTCGCGAGGTTCATTTGTGCGGTGGGTGCTGGATAGGAGGAAACGCAATGCAGCAAAGTAATATCTGCTGCCCCGCCTTCTAGACCCGCCCGTATCGCTTCCTCGATCTCACCAAAAGAAGCTACGCCTGTGGACATAATTAAGGGTTTCTTGGTGCTTGCGGCCTTGCGGATCAGAGGTATATCGGACATCTCAAAGGATGCGATTTTGTACATGGGGGGATTAAATTCTTCCAAGAAATCCACCGCGCCGTGATCGAATGGGGACGAGAAACACGCCAACCCATGTTGCGCAGCTCGCTCGAACAGAGCTTTGTGCCAATCCCAGGGTGTTGATGCTTTCTCATAAACATCATGTAATTGCATTCCATCCCAAGGTCCACCATGGACACGAAACTCGGGCCTTTCGCATCGAATAGTGATCGTATCCGCCGTATAAGTTTGCAATTTTACCGCATTGGCACCTGTACTTGCTGCCGCATCAACTAGGGACAACGCCCTATCAATTGCTCCGTTGTGATTTCCCGACAACTCACATACGATATAGGGACTAAGCATTCCCTTAACCCAGCGGATTAATAGGCTTCTTCCGCGCGCACACCGTCACTTCGAAAGGAAAACCGTGCCTTGCCAAAGCATAATCATTCTGAAGTGACACATATGCGTTCAATTCCTGCCTAAGAAAATTATAGATTTCTCCCAAATCAAAATACTCCAAGCCTGTTTCCCTGTAATTTACATTAGACGATAAGAAGTTGAAACATACTCCCTGATCGACGCGTTGCCAAAGATCCAAGATAGACTTTGTCAAAAACGACATTCCGCCCACCTCTACATTGTTAAAAACACCACAAATCAACGCCCAGTCATACCTTATATCCGAAGTTTCCTGAATCGAAGACACGAAATTCACATCTAAATCATGACCGTGCTGCTCTAGACAGTACTCCAAGAACGCTGGAACAATTTCTACACCTGAGTAACGTCCCCTATATCCATTCGTCCGCATGTATAAATACAAATCAGCAAGACCGCAACCAAAGTCAATAACGGAACTCTGTGATTGGATGTGCTGTACCAAATATTGAAACCGCAAACTCTGGGATTTTGCGTCGCGATATTGAACAGCCTGTGGAGAGACCCCATAACTCTCAAAGCGACGAGTATAATGTTGTATAATCGAATTCATATACCATCCAGAACTCTATTAATCCAATTCAATTTCTCTGTACGCGAGCTCAATTCTCTGGGGAACGTCATTACTCTGTTGCCTTCAAGAAGTCTGTGCTGATTTTCGCGCACTGTCGCAAGCCGATAGGCTCTACGTTGCCGATGATACATGGCTCCGCAAGAAACCGCTGAATGCTCAACTAAATCGCTTCGCAATACGCTTTGCCAAACGTCTTGAATCTCAGGAGGATCTTCATCAGACCTCCGTAAAACCTCTGCATGGCAATAGGTCATTCCATCGGCAGAAACCTGACGGCTGTAGATGCCAGAATTTGCCACTCTGTAAGGTACTATATCTGGATCGTAAAGCAATTGATAATGATGATCTGAACAGTACTTACTTTGTAGTCTAAACACATAGGTGTAGTGATCTAGAAATATGCCGTCGACTACGCTCGTTTGACCCAAAAGTACTTGCAAAGGTCCGGCCGGTCCCGCCCAGAAAACATGATCTGAACGAATACTAGAACCGCGAACTAAGACACTCAATTCCGACGGACTAGGATTACCAATCTGGGTGATAGGAGATCCAAAGACACAATCGAGATTTGGTGTGTGTGCGAATCTGGCTTCAAGCGCTGTAACAAAAGCGCGCATTGACCCGCATGCAGGATAAGCGTGCCGATACGGCACATAATTTGACTCACTTTCAACAGAAAGGGGCACTCCAATACTGTTGTCAACAGCTACATTGACACTCTTCATATGCCGAATCTCAGCATCGTCAGAAACAAAAATTCTACGGAAAAAGGACTCTAGAAAAGGGTTCTCATCACTAAGCAAACCTAATTCCACTCGAGCAATCTTTTGAACCGGAGCCTGAATCTCCTTAAACACTTGGCTTCCATATCTTAGAATCAATTTATCCTCAAAGTTCCTTGGACGTCCCAAGCCTTGACCTTGATTGAGAATACAAACAAGAAAATCTCTATCCAATGGAATCATTTCCGCTTGATTGACAACGAGAGACCTATATCTTGAGCTCCAATTCCAGTCACGAATTTTGATATTGTCCCCCAATACACTTGTTACAAAATTTTCAATATCTCCACTTCTGAAGTCAAAATTTTGAGTCCCAACGTCACATTGAAAATCGTTGAATGTAAACCCTCTGAGCAATCCACCAGGATTTCTCGTTGCTTCAATCAAGCAAACTTTCTTACCTAACTCCGCCAATCTAAGTGCGAGGAAACTACCTTCAAATCCAGCTCCAATAACTATCCAATCGTATCTCATACGAGACCCTTATGAGAAATTCCATCCCATCCTAAGTTAGCAATGGCGTCGCCTATTGACATATGAGAAACAAAAACACCTTTGACCGCCTGCTCATAGGGAATTAACCTTGGCTCGAAATACTTGATTTGGATATCGCTTGGCCAACTATTGTCGTTCTCTAGATAGTCCCTGGAACCTTGCGCTGACAAATATGTACTGACTTGAAAACTTCTACAAATTGCAACCAAACGATCCATTTTATTGCCAAAACAAATGTCAAGTTCAGAACTACGAACAAATTGCGTATGAATCCCTAGCCTGCGACATGTTTCTTTTATTGCCCATATATTTGAATCGCATACATTGGTAGAATGATGAATCAAGTCGCTCAACAGGTTTCTCATGTCATTAAGAAAAGGAGCTTTTCTAAGCGCGTTCTCAATCCTTCCAACCATTGACTCCCAGCTACCTCGTTGATCGTAAGTCATATCTTTGATGTCGGTATTTAGTGACTTTCTGTTGATTATAAAACCGAATTGAACAATTTCATTCGAGTGAGATAAAACTCTATTTCGCCTTTGCCATGATTGTTTTTGAAACTGAACATCGTCTAAAAACACAAAGACATCAGATTGCGCGATCATCTGGAAATATCCAATCCAAGGAAGGAACGTCGGTTGCATTATGCCTATGATCATTAGAACCTTCGAACCTTCGAATCAATTATGTCCGCAACGCGATAGGCACCTTTAGCATCAATCAAACTCGCGCCCTTCTCGCCTAGAGAATCATAGTTATCCTCCAGTCTTTTAATTCCATGAAGCAAGGCTTGGGCGCATTTTCCTGGTATATGAATAGAGGCGCCTACCTCATGCAAATATTGGCAAAACGGGACTTGAGCATCCGATGCAGCCAAGTTAAGGCTTGGCAATCCGAGATAGCAGCATTCAAGTGCTGTCATGCCTCCAGAACTAATCGCAAAGTCAAAATCAAAGAAACGTCTCCAAATTTCGATTTGATCCAAATGTAGGAATCCACCTGTATCTAAAACAAGTTCTTTGAGGCCATCTAGTCGAGAATACTCAGATCCAATGAAAAAATGCGGTTCATAATCAGTATCTCTCAAGGCCTCAGCCACAAAGCAGCATATATGGGCGGGATCATAGAGACCAGCACTTACCGCCACACGAAAACCAAACTTCCTACTAACAGAATAGTTCGATACTTCACAAATTTTGGGATTCATTAGAACATAATCCAACCCAACGTGATTTTCATTCGCCCTGAAACGGCGCGATTCCAGACTTGACGTCGCCATATCAACCAAAATATCTGCACCAATTGGTTTATTGTCAATATCATCGAATTGTATTTGAAAAAGCGTGTTAGGATTCCGAACCAAATTGGACCATTCTCGATCTAACCCATAGTGATCAAAAATCAATATATGCGGAGTTGTTCCGTCGATATGTGCGTTGGTCTGCTCCGCATCAAATTCAATCGAAGAACCAACAGAATTTCTGTTCTTGTCATCAATGGCTTCATCACTTGAGTATTCACAATGAATGCGACTGCTTTCATAATTTTGGAACAATACCGACTCAAAGTTTGAATTTGCCCCCCCTTGTACAATAAAATGGATGTCGTAGTCACGTACCGTCAATTCAGCAGCCAGAATCATCATTCGCGAAGCATGACCAAACCCGATCCGCCGATTGCTGTCGGTTCGTATGTAAACACGAGGTTTTTTCAATTTTTTTTGTCCAGGGAAAATAGCATCTCGGCGAGTTCTAGATCTTCGGAATAGTCGATATCCACCGCTCTCGTTCGAGGCATCACTATTGGTCCAATTCTATGTCTCTGGTAGTCTAGTTCTTTCCAAGTACCCAATTGCGCAAAATAGAACTGACCTGCATCGTAGTAATAAGATTCCAAATCTTGAGAACGCTGTTCACGAATTTCAATGTTGCGCGGATACAAATGCTCCCCATTTAGAACAAACGTGCGATCTGGATGAACTGGCAATCGCAAAACCGCCATTGCTATATCACAGAGTCCTCGATCAATCATATTGTTGCCTGCACGCAACTCAAACTCTCGAACCATCAAAGCAGCTGGGTACAGACAACAAATTATGGACTGATCACTAAGATTTAGGCGTTCCGCCGTGTCCAAGATCACGGGTATTGTGCCGATGCAATCATTTGCCAACGACGCGGATCTCAGAAACGGAACGGTGGCGCCATAGGTTTGAGCAACCTTCTGAATTTCAACGTCGTCGGTGGAAACAATCACTTCATCAAACAACTTCGTCGAACATGCAATTTCAATTACATGGCCGACAAGTGGTTTCTCATCAATACAAGCGAGATTCTTGCGGGGAATGCGTTTTGAACCACCCCTAGCGGGTATAATACAAAGACTCACATCAGGGCTCTTTCCGAGGAATCTCGAACTTGCCGCAGGTCTCCATAACTCAGCCCTGGATGCATGGGCAGGCTCATCGCCCTGGCATAGTAACCTTCAGCATTGGGAAAATCACCCTGAATAAACCCCAGGGCCTGATAGTAGGGCTGGGTATGAACGGGTATGTAGTGGACATTGACCCCGATCCCCTGCGCGCGGAGCTTAGAGAAAACCGATGCTCGGTCGTCCACTTGCACTGGATAGAGATGCAGCGCAGAGCGCTGAGAGTCGCCTTGGTGCGGGAGCCCAATCGGCAACCCCTCGAACAAGTCCGCATAGGCCGCATAGATTTGGTGGCGATGTGCGATAAATTCGTCCAAGCGATCCATTTGCGACAGCCCTAGCGCTGCTTGCAATTCGGTCATGCGGTAGTTGAAACCGAGGTCAAACTGCTGGTACGCCCAAGGCCCCTTCGGCCCTGCGTCGGTCCATCGTGTTCGATCGCGCGTGACCCCATGGCTGGCCAATTCGCGCATGTGGGTGGCGAGGTCCTCATTGCGCGTGGTCGCAACCCCTCCCTCTGCCGTCGTGATGACCTTCACGGGATGAAAAGAAAATACGCAAATATCTGAATGCGCGCACGCCCCGACTTTGCTGGAACCGTAAGACCCGCCAATGGCATGCGACGCGTCCTCTAGGACTCGAAACCCATAGGTCTTAGCGAGGTCGCCGATTTCGGCCATGGCGCACGACTGGCCCGCAAAATGGACGGGCATGACGACCTTGGGGCGCTGATCTGTCGTTGCCAACTTTGCTGCCAAGGCCTTGGGACACATGTTGTAGGTGGCGGGGTCTATGTCGACAAAATCGACATCGGCCCCGCATAAGCGGCCGACATTGGCGGAAGCCACGAAGGTGTTGGGCGAAGTCCAAAGCATGTCCCCAGGCCCCAAGCCCAGGGCCAGACAGGCGATGTGGAGCGCGGAGGTGGCAGAATTGACAGCCACGGCGTAGGGCGCGCCAACGTAGTCTGCGAGGCGCGCTTCAAACTCAGGAACTTTGGGCCCCTGGGTCAAAAAATCGGAGTTGAGAACCGCGCAGACTGCCGCCACGTCGGCCTCACTGATCTGTTGTCGCCCGTACGGGATCACTCAGATCGCTCCGATCTTGTCTCGATTCATCTCGATCCAATCCCGCAACGCATCCTTAGGCATCCAGTCGGGATTGGTGTCAGAGCGATAGCAGAACCCTTCACCCACGGGCGTGCCATCCTTGATGCGTTCGCGCGACTTGTGCCAATTGTGAATGGACGGAAGGATTTTGAAGTGATCAGGATACTCAAACGTAAAGGGGGCATCTTCCTCGCCGATCATCTGCTCGTGCACCTTTTCACCTGGACGGATCCCGACAATTTCTTGGCTGCTACCAGGGGAAATCACATCGGCTATATCCGTGACTTTCATAGAGGGGATTTTTTTGACGTATATTTCGCCGCCAATCATATCGTCAAAGGCATGCCAAACTAAATCGACCCCCTGTTCAAGCGAAATCATAAAGCGCGTCATCCGCACGTCGGTAATCGGGAGCGCCGATTGATGAATCTGCTGCATAAAAAACGGGATCACCGACCCGCGAGAGCCCATCACATTGCCGTAGCGCACAACCGAAAAACGCGTTCCGTGCTCGCCAGAATAGGCATTCCCTGCGACGAATAGCTTGTCCGAGGCCAGTTTGGTCGCGCCGTACAGATTGATCGGGCTGGAGGCCTTGTCGGTGGAAAGAGCCACCACCCGCTTTACCCCTTTGTCGATGCAGGCGTCGATCAAATTCATGGCACCGTTGATGTTGGTCTTGATGCACTCGAACGGATTGTATTCCGCCGTCGGGACGATTTTGGTCGCGGCGGCGTGCACCACATAGTCCACACCATCAAGGGCGCGGTAAAGACGGTCACGATCGCGAATATCGCCGATGAAAAAACGCACCCGAGCGTCAGTCCCGTAGAGCTTGGCCATCTCCCATTGCTTCATTTCATCTCGGGAAAGGATAATCAGTTTGGCAGGATTGAATTTGGCCAAGGTCATGGGCACGAAGGTATGCCCGAAGGACCCTGTGCCCCCTGTTACCAAGATGTTCGAGTTGTTTAACATGTTCGATGCAGCGGCGCTCGCGAATGGGATCGTGCAGACCAAGGCTAGCACTGCGAACGCCCATGATGCAAGCGCTAGCGCAGCGGCGCGCAAAAATTCCACCGTCGCGTGGCTCGACGTTTAGAGCGCTCTCAACTCCTGCTTCAGCCAGTCCTGCTGCGCCCTAAGGCGTCGCGCCCAGTTGCTGGGGGAGGTCAGCTGTTGCAAATGCGCGCCCAACAGCGCGGAGGGGGTCTGCCAGGGCACGGGCGCGTAATCGTTCCAGTCGTAGTCCTTGACGGTCACGACAGGGAAACCCCAGGCGCATCCCTCAACTAGGGCGGACGATCCTAGAGAGATCGAGATAAAGACCATATTGGGATAATCGAGTTCTGCTAAACTGGTCTCAATTGTGCCGTAGCTTAAGCCAGCTGGCGCAAATGTCCGAAACAGCTCTGGCGTCTCATACCCTGGCTTGGGCTTGTGAAAGCAGCGATAGGCCAGACCCAATTGATCGATCGATTCGATGGCGGTCTTGAGCGCGGTGCGATGACGCGCGAGATGAACAATAGGATAACGGTGCATATGGGTACCACTGCCGATCAAAATCAAGTGCAAGGGAGCCCCTGGCACGTAAGCAGCCCCTTGGCGAATCTTAGGAAGCCTGAGGTCTGGCTGGACACGGACCTCAATTGAAGGATAGTCTTTAGCCCAAGCCACGGCGCTACGTTTCATCGTCGCGTGCACTGCCTTCAGGCGCGCGCCTCGATAGGCGCCCACCGCACAAGGATTCGTAGAATGCGGCCACAGGACCAATCCACCGCCAAGGCTCTCAACCGCTGCGCTGAAGATGCTAGATCCAAAACTGGGTTCATCGCAAATGTGCGCCACTTGCAGCCCATGCCGTTGCACCCACCGACGCGCAAGGCGGAAGTTTCTATGGGTATGCCTGCGCACGCTGAGATGGGACTGCCTGCGCAACGCGACCAAATCGACGTCCAACGCCAGGAGCCGCGTGTCGCGCACCTCGGTGAAGGATAGGTGGAAGGATGGAAGTTCGTTGACCTGACAAACGGGCTTTTGTCGCCGCTTCTGGCGGCCCGTCTTCCATCTCGCCGTCCTGCCCCACGCCAATTTTTGAACTTTGGCCAAGACCTGATTGGATCCCCTCAAGGCAAAAGGGTGAAGACCGTGCTTTGCATAAACATGAACATTCTGGTCATGATTCCATAGTGGGCTGGGCTCCAGCCTTAGGTCCCAGCGCCCTTTCCCATGCGCCTTCTCGTCAGAACGGACAAAGTAAGTGATCGCGTCCAATTTCTTAAGAAACAAAACGAGATAGAGGACGTCGGGGTCGGTCTTTGTCCATTCCCCAAAATAGATTTGACGGTCTCCTAGAAATGGCAAAACAATCGCGCGTCCTTCCGCCTTGCAAACTAGGAGGCGCGCCAGTTCGCGGGCTGGCAAGATCCAACACAGCTCAGTATGCGCAGTCATGTACCAAGAACGCGCCAGTCGCAGGGCAATCTGCGGATCATAAAACGTCAGTTGGCGCGCGAGGAAGCGAGTGAGGCGGATCGCAAGCGCAGGCGTTTTCAGTCCCGCCGCAAGCAATCGCGCCGCCACACGCTCGCCCGCTTCCTGCCAGAGCAATTCGAGCGCTTCGTGGGACGGCCTGTAAAAGCTCGCCTCGTCAATCATCTAATTGGTTTCGTCCAAACATAAACTTGGCCCCGTTTCCAAACTTGTCGTCGCGCCTTCAAATCAACCTCTAATACCAGCGGCGAATGAGAATGACTCTTTTGTTCACTGGTATAGGGGCCGCGACTGTGGCCCCCGTAGCGGACCCGAGACAAGCTAAGAAAGCGCCTCGGGGTATAAGCGACGGCCCCGTCCTGCGGTCGGGCTTAGTGAGCGGAGCGAGCGAGTAGAGACCACAACCCAAAAAAGCCGAAACGCAAAGCGTTTCTGCCGCGAGACACAAAACGGCCCAAAAAGTGTCAACTTTTTTGGCCGCGGGTAGAAGTGAACAAAGTCCAAGCAACATTGTGACAGAACGCTAGGGATAATTGCGAAAGCCCGCAAGTACAAAAGCCGTAAGCGTCCGTTTAGGAAGCCCTTGATTTTCCAGATATCGCTGCCCAAGGCCTTGAACTCCCATGGCAAGAGCTCATGAATGCGGGTGATCTTATGGTCAGCGATGCGAGCGAGTACCCAAGTGAGCCATGCTTGGGGATCGACTTGTTTGAGCTTGGCGATTTCGATGAGAGTATAGGCGATGGCCATAGCCTTGCCGCCGCGTTTTGATCTTACGAACGTCTAGTTCTTACGCCCCAAGTTGCTCCTTCAATCGAGACGCAACGGCCATTGCTCAAAGACAGGTCAACACGCAAGGCATGGGGACTGCCCTGAGAACCGCGCGCCCACAGAGGCTGAAACACGGAATTGGGGGACTTCTGCCTTCATCCGAGCAGGCGCAGGGTCTGAAGACACCGATACTTCGTAAAACCGCGGATCCTTGTGCCCGCTGTGGAGCATGGTCGCATTCAGCGCATACCGACGCGCAACCTGCGTCGCTGAAACACCTTCATCAGCGCCAGAGCGCCTGCAGCGGACGCTTACCTCCCAACAACTGGTTTTTGCGCTAAACCTCAATAAAGTTCAGTGGCGTGTTCCTTAAATTTGCTGCCGCGCGGCGTGACTTTTTTTCCAAACGCGATTATCCTGAATCCCTCACACTATGAACTTGACAATTTGGATATTCATGAAATAATCTCACGATGGAAACTATAGGTTTGAAGAGGCCTCAACATAAATCGAATATGAGGGTCAACGACACATTAGATTGTGACGTATGCCCGCATCACACTGCCGCGCAGATTGGGGATCCCGCATTCCTTAGTAACTGCCCTTAAAGATCAGGGCATACGAAGATCTGAGGTTTCGGAACTAGCAATCATGCCAGCGTTCATCAGTGCCGTAGCTGGGGTGCGCCCGCCGTCTATGACCAACGCCGAGCTGGAGCAAGCCCACGGCCTGGAGCTGGGGCAGTTGGCCCATGAGTGCGGTGTTAAGACCCGCACCGTGATGCCCGCGGGAACGACGCAAATCGAGATGGCAGTGTCCGCCGCGCAGGATGTGTTGGGCGCGGTGGAAACAAACCAACCCATTGACGCGCTCATTTTTGGCGCGGCGGTCGGATATCAATCGCTGCCAGCGACCGCGCCCCTGGTCAAGCGGGCCCTGGGACTGACAGGCCCCTGCCCAGCGTTCGATGTCAATTCCACCTGCTTGTCCGCCCTGGTTGCCTTGGATCAGGCTGCCCTGATGATTGAGACGGGCCGAGCCAAAACGGTCCTCGTTGTAACCTCAGAGGTCGCGTCCTGCGCCCTGCCCTGGAAGACGGCGCCAGCAACTGCTGGCCTGTTTGCCGATGGCGCTGCCGCTGTGCTGATGACCGACGCGCCTGGACCAAAGCTGGCCCTGCTCTGGCGGCATTTTTACATGGAAACCCATGCCGACGCGGTGGAGGCCTGCCAAATCCGAGCAGGCGGGACTGGGCTTTCGCCAGAAGACCCTGCGTTTGCGACAGGAACCTATTTTGAGATGGAGGGGCGCACTCTATTTTCAGAAACCGCCAGAGCCATGCCCGAATTCCTAAAACAGTTTCTAGCGGGGGCAGCACTGCGCGCGCGGGACATTCCGCTGGTTGTGCCCCATCAGGCAAGCCCCCTGGCCCTGCGCCATATGAAGGCCAAAAGCTGGTTTGCGCCAAACGCGGTTTTGGATCAGTCGTGGCAGGGAAATCATGTCGCCGCGTCCCTCCCCCTAACCCTAGAAACTGCCCTAGCGGAGCGGCGGCTTCAGCCTGGCGATCCCCTGGTGATGATCGGCACCTCGGCAGGATTGTCGCTGGGCGCGGCAGCGCTCGAGGTTGTGCAATGGACCTGATCGTCACAGGTGCCACTGGGTTCTTGGGCCAAGAGATTGTGCACCAGGCCCTTAGGCGTGGGATGCGAGTCCTGGCGCTGGGCCGCAACACGGCTAGGCTGCGCACGCTGACGGCGCTAGGTGCGCAAACCCACGCCGCTGATCTATCGGGTATGAGGGCCTTAAACCTTCGCGCTGACGCCCTAGTCCACTGCGCCGCACGATCCGATTTGTGGGGATCGCGCGCCGCCTTTGCGCAGGCAAATGTGACTGGCACTGCCCTGGCCCTCAAGGCGGCGACCGCCTGGTCGGTGCGCCGATTCGTCCATATCTCTAGCCCCGCTGTCCTGTTCCAGCTTAAGGATCAGCATTCCCTTGATGAGGAGACGCCGATGCCCGCGCGGACCATCAATTCTTACGCGCACAGTAAGCGACAGGCCGAAGCTCTGGTCCGCAAAGCCACAAACCTGAGCCCCGTCATTCTCCGCCCCCGGGGTCTCTATGGTAAGGGTGACCCGAGCCTGTTGCCCCGCGTGATTCGGCGGCTCAAGTCAGGGCAAGCCTTCCCCCTGATCCGCAATGGCCAGGCCCAAACTGACCTGACTTATATCAGCGATGCAGCGGCGGCAGCCCTCGCCGCGTGCCACGTGCCAGGCCCAGGGCTCTACCACATTTCTGGGGGGCAGGGACTAACAGTCCGGTCCCTGGTTGAGATGGTGGCAGATCGCACTGGGCTGCCCGCACGCTGGCGACGGGTCCCGCTGGCCTTGGCCCTGGCCTATGCCCGCACGGCATCCGCCCTGGCCAGGTCGGAACCGTCGCTCACCCCCTATTCTCTTGGGCTTTTTGCCTATTCACAGACCTTAAATATTGAAAAAGCCGCTTACGGCCTGGGCTGGCAACCGAAGATTGATTTTGGGGAGGGCTTCAGGCGCACCTTTGGTGATGATAAGTGACATTCGCTTCCCGATAACCGCTTGGGTTAAGGTGCCTGAGGCGGGCATCAAAACCGGCGGCGCCTGGCGTCGCCAGGTAACCTTGCCCGTGCGGGTTCTCAGATTTCACCATGCTAAGTTTGGCCTGTGCCAAATAGATACAGGCTACACTCCCCGGATTTGGGCGTCTGGGCGGTCTCTGGCGGTGCGTTTGTACGCCGCAGCGGTGCGCCCGCACCTGGTGGGGCAGGACCTGCCCAAGCTTGACCATTTATTCCTCAGCCACTTCCATGCCGATCATGCCTGCGGGCTGGCCGACTTTCTGCCCGCCACCATCTGGGCTGACGCCAAAGCGCTGCAGCACTGGCAGGGCAAGTCCGCGCTTGCGCGGGTCGCCCATGGGGTCTTTAGTTCCTTATGGGATGGCGTGGCGGTGCAAACGATGGACGCGGACGTTTTCGGTGATGGCAGCCTACGCGCCCTACCTCTGCCTGGCCATCAAATGCCCCATTATGGGTTTGAGTTTCCAGAACATGGTTTGCTCTACGGCGTGGATGCCGATTTCACTCGGGCGGGCGGCGGGTTCTTACGACAGCTGTTCAGCCAAAACCGGCGCGCAGCGACCCAGACCGCCAGACGTGTGTCGGATTATCCAGGCCGGGTCGTACTGTGCCACGACCCCAACCCCGAACCCGAAGACTGTTGAAGGGGGCTGCTCATGGCCATGTTCCTTGCCCAGGTCTTAAAAACCTATATCCAACGCCGGTGGTTACTGTCACG
Source organism: Alphaproteobacteria bacterium (assembly GCA_965229645.1). Lineage (GTDB taxonomy): Bacteria > Pseudomonadota > Alphaproteobacteria > UBA7985 > UBA7985 > CAXQZM01. The sequence continues at coordinate 174,048 of OZ245893.1, read as the reverse complement.
CTTGCGAACTCGGGCGGATGTGCATGCCCTACAAACCCAGCAGCTACAGGCATTTTTGGACGGGCCAGCGCGCCAGGTTCCCGCCTTTGCGGATCTGCCCAGGGGCGCGCGGTTGCAAGATTTTCCTCACAGCAATAAGGCGAGCGTGCTGGCAGATTATGCCGCCTATAACTGCCTGAACCTTGATACCCCAACAGCCTGGCAATATGTGGCGGGCGCCCAGCCGCCGCGTGGTTTCTCTCTCGGCGCCTCAACGGGCACCAGTGGCACGCAGGGGATATATTTGGTTTCAGATAGGGAGCGGGCGCAATGGCTGGGCCTCATGCTGGCGAAACTGCTGCCAGGGTTCTGGCGGCGACCAGCGCGTGTTGCAGTTTGCCTGCCCCGCAATTCAGTTCTATACGAGAGCGCGCGCCGCTCACATCTGCTCAAACTCGCCTTCTATGACCTCCATCAGCCCTTGGACCAATGGGCCCATGAACTAGAGCGGTTTGATCCAACGCACCTGATCGCCCCGCCCAGCATTCTGCGCCAACTGGCGTCCCTGCACCGCCTGAACTCGTGCCAAGTTTACAGCGCGGCCGAAGTGTTGGAACCTGATGATCGCGTGCTGCTCGAACGACGATTCGCTAAAGTGGGAGAGATTTACATGGCGACCGAGGGGGTGCTCGCCACCTCTTGCGCACACGGGACGTTGCATTTGACCGAAGATGCTATTGCGTTTGAGCTAGAGAGAGTTGCTGGCAGCCAAACCCTGAAAACCCCGCGCATCACCGATTTCTCCCGAACCTCGCAGATCATGATGCGTTATGAAATGGGCGATGCGTTGGAACTGGGGACCTGTACCTGCGGCTCTCCCCTGTTGGCCATAAAGGCGGTTCATGGCCGATGCGACGATGCCTTTCATTTGGACGGAAAGGTGCTGACGCCCGATATCTTGCGCAACACCGTCATGGCTGCCGCCCCAGCGGCTCAAGACTATCGCCTGACGCAAACTGGGCCGAACGCCGCCACCCTGGAAATTGACGCGCCAGCGGCGATGACAGCCCTGACAGATCTTTTTGCGCAGTGGGGCGTGACCTGTGAGCTCAGCCTGCGGCCCGCGCCGCTTAATCAAGGGGTTCCCTATAAGAAACGTCGGCGCATCCAGGGATTGGGCCAGTGCTAGCGGGGTGGTATCTTCTGCTGGGGCCACGAAAGCTCGGCAGTCGCCCGCAACGGATGGTCCTGGATCAAGTGCCATATGTCCTCTGGCGTGCCGCGGATCAGGTGTGCGCTGCACAAGACTATTGCCCGCATCGAGGCGCCCGACTGTCCGACGGCATGGTGAAGGGCTCTGACCTAGTGTGCCCCTATCACGGCTGGGGCTTCGGAACGACAGGCGCGCTGACCCATATCCCAGCTCTAAGTGAAGACAGCGCCCTGCCCGCATGCCGACTGAAATCGCTGCCAACACATGAAGACGCCCATGGCCTGTGGGTAAGGATTGGAGATGAACCAGCCACGCCTGCGCCCCTGGACCCCTTTGACGGAACGGTGGCGGACTGGTCCTTTATGACCAAAACAATCAAGACGCGCCTGATCAATGTGGCGGAGAACATTCTCGACACCACACACACGGCCCATGTCCATGGATCCTTGCTGCGCAAGGAATCGGCGCAACGCAGCCTCATCGCAAAAGTTGAAGAGGGGGAGAGCTTCGTGCAGGTCACCTACCCGCCAGAGGCTGCGCCCTCAGGACTCATCACCTGGCTGATCGGTTCAGGAGAGTATGAAATCACTGACAGGTTTGACGCCCCTGGGATTGCGCATATCATCTATCGAATAGGCGGCAAGACCGCGTTTTGCGCCCAGTTCTTTTTAACGCCAGCGGAGGCGGGTCAAACCCATATCTTGGGTCGATTTGGCCTGCCGCGCGACAGGGTGCCAGCCTGGCTTAAATTCCCTCTGCTCAAGACTTATTTCCGACGCATTTTTGCTGAGGATGAGATCATGTTGGCTGGTCAGCAGGCCAATCTCGAGGATTTTGGCAATCAGGCGCGCATTTTGATTCCTGCCGACCCCTTGCGCGCAGGGATGGAGCGTCTTTTAAATGGCAAGGCCCAGCCTGGCCATCGCCAGGTTCGGATGAGGGTTTAGCGCGTGACCGCCAGCTTCTTCTCGACCTTAAATTTCGGTAGCTCCAACGAAGACGGCGCCAGTGAGGTCGCGGCGCTGGCCCTGGGTCCGAAAGATCGGGTCCTAGCCCTAACGGCCAGCGGGTCGCGCGTCTTTGACCTCATGTGTGACCCCGTGGGCCAAATCTGTGCCCTGGACCTTAATCCTGCGCAGAACGCCCTGCTCGCCCTTCGATGCGCCGCGCTAACAACCCTCGACGATGCCGCTTATGCGGCGTTCCTGGGCTACGGTCCAGCGCAAGACCGATGGGTAACCTTCCAACGAGTGAGGCGGGCCTTGTCTCCGCCCTACCAGTCACTTTGGGATGGGCAGCGCCAGGCGCTCACCACTGGGATCATTTGGCGGGGCCGCTGGGAACGCATTTTGGCCTGGGCTGCACTGGCCAGCGGACTAACCCTGCCCCGTGATACCCTATTTCATGCGTCTGATCTGCCTGCGCAGAAAGCAATTTGGGACGCGAAATTCGGTCGTGGTCTGTGGCGCTGGTCCTTGGGGCAGCTGTGCCGACCTTTCATTTGGACCCATGTGATGGGTGAACCAGGCGGCGCCTTCATCCAGGATCGCCAGAAAATCGCGCAGAAAATCGCTGACCGATTTGCACAGGCAGCAAACCGGGTGCTCTTTGCCCGCTCGGAATTCATGAACTTGCTGTTTTATGGGCCACGAGCGCCCTTTGTCCTGCCCTACCACATGCGTCAGGGGCGGTTGGGCCAAGTGCGCGAAAACTTGGACCGCCTTACGGTGCACCAGGGCGGCCTTGCCAACCTGCCGTGTCTCTTTGGTCAGAAATTTGACGCTTTTTCCCTGTCTGACTTTGGATCCTATTGTGAAGGGGATGCCTATGCCGCCTGCTGGGACGCAGTTAGGGCATGCGCTAAACCTGGTGCCAGGTTTGCCGAACGACGCTTCCTCACCAATCAACCCCTTCCAGACGGGACCGACCTGGCGCTTTCCAAAACGCTGAGCCGAAAAGATTCCGCCGTGATCTACGATATTTTGACCGGGGTTGTGACGAGCTCAAATACCAAAGGCCAAAAAAGTTGACACTTTTTTGGCCGTTTTGTGTCCGTGTCTTCAGATCCTGCGCCTGCTCGGATGAAGGCAGAAGTTCCACAATGCCATGTTTGATACCAGCGGCGATTTAAAGTGACTCTTTTGTTCGCTGGTATAAGGGCCGCGACTGCGGCCCCCGTAGCGGCCCCGAGAATAGCGCGAAAGCGCCTCGGGGTATAAGCGAAGGCCCCGTCGGAGGCGAAACGCGAAGCGTTTCTGCCGTGAGACATAAAACGGCTAAAAAAGTGTCAACTTTTTTTGCCGTTGGTATGAGCCCCTGCGGAGGCGCGCGGTGACTAGGGCAGTCCCCATGCCTTGCGTGTTGACCTGTCTTTGAGCGACGGTTGTCGCGTCCTGATTGAGGGAGCAACGAACTTGGCGGTTATTTTTGCACGGTGCAAGTTTCGCATCGTCTGGGCTTCCTGTCGCCGACCAGCACTGGATCCTGCGACGTCGCTTCGCTGCGCGCTGGATGATTTTGGGGCGCTTGGCGCTCGCTGATTTACCGCAATTACGCACCCACCCGCATGTCGGCCAACAGAGCATCGGTGGCGCGGGCTAGGAGGGCGGTGTCTAGGCCGCAGGCGACGAAGGTGAAGCCTTCAGCGAGTAGGTCTTTTGCCTGCGCGGGGTTGAGCGTCAGGGTGCCTACGGGGACGCCGCGTGCCATGAGGGTTTTGGCGACGGGTTGGATCGCGGCCCAGACTTCGGGGGCGGCGGGGTTGCCGCCGTGGCCCAGGTCGGCGCTGATGTCGGAAGGGCCGAAGAAGATGCCGTCGACGCCGTCGACCGCTGCGATTTGCTCGGCCTGGGCCAGGGCGGTTTGGCTTTCGATTTGGATGAGAACGCAGGTCTGCGCCTCGACTTCGGCCTTGTAGGCTTGGTCGCGGCCAAAGTTGCTGGCGCGGACCACACCTGCCATGCCGCGAATGCCCTTAGGCGGATAGCGTGTGGCGGCGACGGCGGCCTTGGCTTCCGCGACGGACTGCACCATGGGGAACAAGAGCCCTGGCGCGCCCAAGTCCATGAGTTGTTTGACGTGCAAGGGATCGTTCCAAATGGGTCGTACCAGCGGGGTCGTATGCGCGCCCGCAAACGCCTGGAGTTGTCGGCCCACTTGCGCGTAGGAATTGGGGGCGTGTTCCATATCGCATAGGGCCCAGTCGAAGCCCGCGCCCGCGACGATTTCGGTATTGAGCGCATCGGGGTTCGACACCCAGATCCCGATTTGCTTGTCCCCGCGCGCCAAGGCGGCCTTAAAAGCGTTGGTCTTCATCGTCTGTCTCCTAAATAAAGGGCAAGTAGTAGTCGCGCACTTGGTCCACCGATTTGCCCTTGAGGCGGCGGACCTCATCGCGTTTCATGTAGAGATGCGCCTCGCATAAGTCGGGGCCGAGCGCCGTGTAGAGCGGCCGGTCCCGCTCCAGCGCAGTCAAGGCCCTGGTGAGGCCCGCTGGCGCATGGACGCGCGCGCGCGTATCGGCAATCGCGTCCAGGTCTTCGGCGGGGGTCAGGGCATAGGCCCCTTCCCAGCCCAGCTTGGCCGCTTGCAAGACCGCGTGGGTCGCCAGGTAAGGGTTGCAGCCGCCGTCGGCCATGCGGTGTTCCAAGCGGGCCGACTTGGGGTTTTCGACCGAACAGCGCGTCGTCGTCATGCGATGGTCGTAGCCCCAGTTGGCCCAGTACCCCGCCATGGACCCTGGGCCCAGACGGTCATAAGAATTGACGGTCGGGGCCAAAACCCCTGCGAGCCCCTGGTGGTGTTTCACCAGGCCCGCGATGCAGCCCTTGGCCAGGTCCGACAGCTGGCCCTCGGGCGCGATGGCGTTGGCGCCGTCGGCGTCGGCAAAGGAAAAATTGACATGGACGCCCGACCCGCCCCGGTCGGGGATCGGTTTGGGTAAGAAGGTGAGCAGCAAGCCGAGCTCAATCACCGTTTCTTGGGCCATGAGGCGCATGAGGAAGGTATTGTCGCACGCAGTCAGGGCATCGGCGAAGCGGCACACCAGCTCAAACTGGCCCTTGTCGAATTCGCCGTTGAGCGATTCCAGCGGCAGGCCCATGCCCTCGGCGCGGTCCCAAATCCGATCCATGAGGCCCTTGGGATCATTTTGCGGACCCGTGCCGTAGACGTGCGCGCCAGGCGTATCGTAGGGACGATAGACCCCATCCGTGTCGCGCTGGAACACGTAAGCCTCCAGCTCTAGCCCCACCATGGGGCTGTATCCCAAGGCCTGCCACTCGCGCACCGTGCGTTGCAGCTGGCTGCGCGCGTCGAGGGCGAAGGGCGCGCCCTCCACGTGCAAGGTGCCCAGGGCGATCTGCGTCGTGGCCTGCCAACCAGGACGCAAAGGGCCGTCCAAGATCAGGTCCATGTCGGGCACCCCCTCCATCACCTTGGTGCTAGGGGCGGCCAGCAAGTCCCGATCATAGGTGGTGGCGAAAGTGGCGCGGGCAAAGCCGACACGCCCGCCCGCGGCGACATCGGCGCTGACGTACTTGCCGCGCGCCACGTTCATCAGGTCGCAGAACAGGGGTCGAATGTGGCTCATCTTAGGGTCGCGCGCACGGGCAGGGACTTGACCCCGCAGATGAAGTTGGAGCGCGTCCAGGTCGGCGGCGCCAGCGCCGCCAGCGCGTCAAGGCGATGCGCCAATTCCTCCAGCACCACGCGCACCTCCATCCGCGCCAGCCACATGCCCAGGCAGACATGGACGCCGCCCTGACCGAAGGCCAAGTGGTTCGTCGCGGGGCGGCCCAGTTGGATTTGGTGGGGGCGGTCAAAGACGGCGGGGTCGCGATTGCCCGCCACGAACCAGAGCAGGACCTTGTCGCCCGCGCGGATCGTCTTGCCGCGCATCTCGACATCTTGGGTCGCCGTGCGGCGGAAGTGCATGGTCGGGCTGGCAAAGCGAATGAATTCATCGGCCGCCGTCTCCCAGACTTGGCCCTGGCGCAGTTGCCCAAGCAGGCCCGCGTCTTGGGTCAGGCAATAAAGCGCCATGGCGATGGAGTAGCGCGTCGTATCATTGCCTGCCGCCACCAGCAGGCAAAAGAAGTTCTTAAAGGCCAAATCGTCCATGGCCGTGGCGTCGCGCGCGGCCAGGACCCGCGCCAAAACGCCTTGGGGGTCCAGCGGGGTTTGCCCGCGCAAAAGACGGTCTGCGTAGTCAAACAGCTCGGCCCCTGCGGGTGAACGGAACGGCATGAACCGATAGGCCTGCGTATCCATCGTGTCGATCAGCGTTTCGGTAAAGTCGGGGTCGGAATTGCCGATCAGCGCATCGCCCCTTTCCACCAACCAGTCGAGATCGGCGTCGGGGACGCCCAGGATACGGCCAAGCATGAGCATGGGCAAGCGCTTGGCGATCTGGTCAACCGCGTCGAATTCTTCATGGCGGAGCGCCGCGTCAACAATCGAACGGGCTAGGTCGCGGATCAAAGCCTCGTAGCTCTGCACCGCCGCCCGCGAAAAAGCGGGATTGACCATCTTGCGCGTTACCCGGTGTTCGGGTGGGTCGGTTTCTTGGAAGGTACGCCTTGCCAAATACTCCTCACGACTTTGATCCTCGATCCGAATCCCCTGCCCGCTTGAGAACAAGGCATTGTCGCGATTGGCGCTCAGAATATCGTCGTGCCGCAACAAGGACCAAAACCCGCGCCCGCCATCGTGTTCGGGCGTCCAATGCACGGGGTCTTGCGCGCGCAGGCGGTCGAAGGTCTTGTGCGGCACCCCGTTCCAAAAACTGTCGTGGCGCGAAATATCGAGATGGCCGTCGTCGATCAGGTCGGGGTTCATTGCGCGCGTGCCTCGATCAAGTCCGCCGCCCACTGCGCGAATAGGTCCCCTCGAGCCTCTTGTTGGAGGTTCGCCTGCGTTTTGGCTACGTCTGGCCCCAACAAGCTGCCGTATTTGGCGACCAGCGCCGCCATAAAGCGGGGCGTGAATTCGGGATGGGCCTGGGTCGTGAGAATATGATCGCCCTTAGCGAAGGCCGCGTTGGCGCAGGCCGCGCTATGGGCCAAGCGCCGCGCACCAGCGGGCAGGGCCGTGACTTGGTCCTGATGAAACACGTAGAGCGGCAAGTCGCCCGAGGCAAAGTGCGCGGTTTCAACCCCGACGTTCCAGCCGATCCGCGCGACCGTGCCGCCCAAGGCCAGGGCCACGGCTTGATGACCAAAGCAGCACCCGATCAGCGGCGTTCGCGCCGTATCGCAGGCGCGGATGAAGGCGAACAAGTCCTGCATCCAAGGCAAATCGTCCATCACCGACAGCGGCGAGCCCGTGATCAAAAACGCGTCTTGCTCCGTCGGCGATTGCGGCAGTTCGCCGCCGATGGTCATGTAGACCCGATAGGAAAACCGAGGTTCCAGCGCGTCAAAGAGATCACGAAACCGATGGGCGTCATCGGGAAAGCTGTTCCCAATGTCGGCGGACGTGTCGTGATTGACTTGCAGAATGCCGAGACGAATGCGTCGCGACGTGTGCATCAGAGTATGCTCTGGCATCACCCAATCTTCCTTTAGATTTTCTCCGACCAAAAGGCCTTGATCTTCCTAAAATGCTCCATCCTGGAATCAATCTTGGCGATCTCCTTGGGATAGAACTCTAGAAGATTATCGCACAATTCAATCATCCATCGGGCGCGATTGAGCTTCTCCTCAAGGACAATATTGTTTGCATTTCTTATCTGGATTTGCCCCCAACCCAATGCCCCAATCGTCAAGCACTCCCAGCTCAAATATTCAATTGGAACGAAATTTACACTGCGAACGATAAGGTTCAGCCCCTCAACATCGTATGACACGAGCAATAGAACAAACACATTTGCATCACCTTCATAAAACCTCGTCAATCTTTCCACGGAAGTGAGGTTGGGCATGTTAAACTTGGTGTTTAAGCGATGAGTCTTGACATCGATCACATAATAAAATCCTTTGTAATCTTCGAACGCTAGATCCGCCATCGATCTTCTAGCAAACTCACTGGAAAAAGACTTACAAAATTGATTGCCCAATAACCTCTCAAACCCATCAGAAATCAATCTCTCGATACCATCTCCCACAGCTCTTGTACTATCAATCACCCCTTCAGATAGCCAGTTCTTTTGCTCGTTAATTAACTTTTGAATTTTACTCTCGAGGATTCTATGGTATCCAGAAGAGAAAACCTCACTCACGCCAATCACAACAGGAACTCCTGAGCGCCATCAGTTTTGGCTGAAGCATATTTTTTTTTCAAGGCGTTCCTTTCCAAAAACACGCCATCTTCATAGCCTTGAATTCGTGTATTGCGTGACGCCATATTTACACGCTTTTGCGAGATCAGGCAGTACTCTCGTTCAGCTTCGATTCCTAGAAATTCGCGCCCCAATTTTTTTGCCACCGCGGCTGTAGTTCCAGACCCTAAAAATGGATCGAAGATCATATCGCCTTCATCGCTGCTCGCCAAGATCAACTTGGCAATGAGCTTTTCAGGTTTTTGCGTCGGATGTTCCGTGTTTTCTGGCATGGACCAAAATGGCACTGTGAGATCAGTCCAGAGATTGGAAGGTGAGGTGAAACGGAACTTGCCTTCATCGGTCTCATGCCAATCTTTGGGAACGCCATCTTCTTTGTACGGCGCTATGACCTTGCGCTTTATCTTCACAGCATCAAGATTAAATTTTGGATGATCGCCGTTGGAAAAATACCAAATATCTTCCGAACAATTTTTCCAATTTTTTAGAGCGCCTCGCCCCTTTTCCCTCTCCCAGGTTATCCTGTTAATGACACGAAAATACCGAGACGCAACAGCATGAATCATGGATGAACACGACCAATCGCAGCAGATGTATATTGATGCATTAGGCTTTAGGATTCGCGGAATTTTTTCAATCCACCTTTCCAACCAAACTTTGTAGTCATCAGAGAGCATCTTCTTGAAGGAACTGCGAGAATATAGCTTGCTCAAATTGTAGGGAGGATCAGCAATAAGCAAGTCAACGAACCGGCCAGGTATCTTATTCATGACCTCTAAGCAATCCCCATGAACAATCGAATTCCTCGTGAGCGCGTCTTTCACAGACAAAACTTGGTCAGACAGGCCTTGGGCTTCGTCATCAACCAACTGAATCGTTCTGTTTCTCGAAGATCTTTCCATGGTTCCCTAGCGAATAGTATTTTCTTTTGACGACTATGATATGAGCAATTTGCAAACCAACGTCTACAACTATCACGTCGCAGGACTTGAGATGAGATGAGAGGGAACGTTAAGCTCCCTCTCCCTTTCGCTTTAATCGTTGACGATGGCGTCCAATTCTGCGCCCTTGGCCTTGTCGGCCTCGATGCGCGCCAGCGATGTGGCCGTGTCTTGCCAATAGACCTTGGCGCCCGTGGCGTTCATCAGGTCGATGGCCTCCTGGCTCTCCATGGTCATCTTGCCGTACTCGGCAAGCACGTCGATCACCTCCTGCGGGGTACCCTTGGTCACGAACAAGCCGTTCCACAAGGCGATGTCGTTGATGCCCGACTGCGCCGCCAGCGTTTCGACCCCGTCCAGTTTGGGAATCGGTTCGGAGCCGATGTTGGCCAGGACATTGACCTCGTCCAGGCACGGCTCAATCAGGGCCAGCGTGGTGTTGATCACATCGGCGTCGCCCGAGGCCAGAGTATTGCAATCGAGCATATCGAAGGCGGCATCGTCGGCAAACTCAAAGCCCATGGTCTTGGCGGCGGCGAAGGACGCCATGGTCGGGGTCAAGCCCGCACCGAAGTGGCCCATGACCACGTCGTTGTCTTGGGCATGGGCCGCCAGCTCGGCCATGTTGGCGTAGCCAGACTCGCCCGAGGACGCCAAGACGAAGGGATAGTCCAAGAAAATGCCCACGGGCACGAAGCTATCTTCCTCAATGCCGATATCGATCTGCGGGCCAACGATGGGCACCCCGATGACGAAGGACCCAACGACGGAACCGTCATTGGGCGCGTTCAGCACCTCCAGGGCGCCTGGGAACGGCCCGTCGCCGCCGCCGGGGCGATTGACAACGGAGACGGACACGCCCGTCCCCGCCTCCATATTGGCCGCGATCATACGGGTTAAGATGTCCTCAAAGTCGCCAGGGGGCCAGGGCACGATCATCTGCACAGGGCCCGTCGGATAGTCCGCTGCGGCGCTGACGGACAGGGCCAAGGCCGCAACGGAGGTGGTCAAGAGTTTTTTCATGGTATTCTCCCTCATGAAGTTAGGACCGTCGCCGGTCGGTGAGGCTAGTGACAGCAATGGCGAACATAACCCCAATGCAGCCAAAGCCAAGCGTTCCCGCCACGGGGCGGGAGACCCAAAGCCCCAAATTCGGGGCGGAGGCGGCACTGGCGAGGAGTTCGCGCAGCATGATGTCGCCCAAAACCATGCCCAGAACGATGGGCACCAGCGGCCAATTTAGCCGCCGCAAGATAAAACCAAACAGGCCCGCCACCGCAGCAAAAACGCAGTCCAGCGGATTGTTGTTGATGGAAAACACGCCGATAAAGGACAGGATCAAGATGAAAGCCCCCAGGAACCGATTGGGGATGTAGATCATGCGGGCGATGGCGCGGGTGGTGAACAGCAAGGTCACCACAACCACCAGATTCACCACCAACAAGGCCAGAAACAAGCTGTAGAGAAAGTCGGCATTGTTGATGAAAATATCGGGGCCAAGGGTCAGATCGGTGCGCGAGCGAAACACGATCAGCATCATGGCGGTCAAGGCCTCCCCCGGCACGCCCAAGGCCAGCAAGGGGATCATGGCGGCGGCAGGGACGGCGTTGTTGGCGGTTTCGGAGGCGATCAGCCCCTCGGGCGAGCCATGACCAAACCGCTCGGGCGCGTTCGATAGGGCCCGCGCCGTCGAGTAGGAAAAGAACTGCGCGACAAACTCCCCCACGCCTGGAATGATGCCCATGATCGTCCCGTACAGCGCCGATAGGCTGGCGATCAGCGGATGCTTGCGCAACTCCCCCAAGCCGCGAAACAGGCCGCCCTTCAGTTTGGTTTCGACGGGGGTTTCGTCCTTGCCAACCAGCAGATTGAGCGCCTGGGAAATGGCGAAGATGCCGACGACGATCACGATCAAGTGGAAGCCTGTGATCAGGTGTTCCGACCCGAAGGTCCAGCGGTCGATCCCCTTGGTGCTCTGCTTGCCGACCATGGAAATGAGCGCGCCGAACATGAACAGGACCAGCGCGATCAGGCGGTTTTGCCGATGGGCAAAGATGAGCAGCAGGGCGCCGAGCATGGCGGCCATAAAGACCTCCTTGCGCGAAAAATACGCGCCCAAGTCTTTCAGCCAGGGGCCAAAAACCAGCAGCGCGACCATGGCGAACACAATCGAGAACACCCCGCCAAAGAACGACGCCGAGTAAGCCAGCGACAGAGCCCGCGCCGCCAGGCCGCGCTTGGTCATGGAATAGCCATCGTAAGTGGTGAGCGCATTGACGGGCGTCCCAGGCGTATTGATCAAAATGGCTGGAATCGCGCCGCCGTACATGGAACTGCCATAAACCCCGAGCAACAGGACCAAGCTGACCAGCGGATCGAGGAACAAGGTCGCGGGCAGCAAAATCGCGATGGCAATGGCAGGACCGATGCCAGGGATCGCGCCGATGACGAGCCCGCCCAGGGCACCGATCATAAGCGCGATCAGGACCTGCCATTCGGACAAGCGCGCCAAGCCTTGCAGCAGGTCTTCCACTAGAAGTAGGTCTTCATGAACCCGCCCCACGCCTCGGGCAAGAGGTTGTAGAGCCAGATATTGTTGGTGATTTTGATTTCCAAAAGCGTTTTGAAAATCAGCACGATGGCCAAGGCCGTCACGAAGGCAAGGCCCATCCACCGCCAGGTGCGATACCCCAGTCGAAAAGTCAAAAACAGCGCCATGGCAAGCGTGCTGAGCAGATAGCCGAAGGTCAAAACCGCCGCCGTGTAGAGAAAGAAATAGGCCACGTACTCCAGCGCACGGACCCACATCTCCAGCTCATAGGCTGTGCGATTGGGTAAGCGCTGACGCCGCCGCTGGGCCGCCGCGCGCAAGGACAGGACCAAGTTAGCGAGCGCCGCAGGGGCCAAAATCAGGAGCGCGACCAGCCCCGCGTACCATCCCTGCTTGACGATGGGCGATAGGCTCTTGACACGGCCATCGACGCCCAAGGTGCAAGCCTTCAAATTGCCGCGCGTCGCCGCCTCACCGCCGAAAAACAGGTGATCGACGTAGGCGACAAAGCCCTTGCCCAAGGAACAGACTTGCTGAGCGGCATAGACCCACGGCTGGTCGGGCAACTTGGCGGCGTTGCGATCAAACCAGCCTGTGTAAGGCGCCCAGGTAAGGATCAGAAACGCCGTCAGCGCCACCACCAGGATCGACAGGGCAAGGTCGCCGCGCCCACGCTTGAACTCAAACAAGTCCTCGATCTTCACCCGCGTGTCGGCGGGAACCTCCGTAACCACGGGCTCCTCCAGGGCGGGGAACATTTGGGCCTGCTCTGCCCTCATAACTGGATCCATGCGGTCTTCAATTTTTGATACTTTTCCAGCGCGTGCAACGACTTATCCGACCCGTTGCCCGACTGCCGATGCCCGCCCAGGGGCACCGTCACGTCGGGTCCGCCGTAAGTATTGACATGGACAACGCCGCTGTCAATGTCGCGGACCAGACGATGAGCCCGGCTAAGGTCGCGCGTCCAGACCCCCGCCGCCAGCCCGTAAACGGTGGCGTTGGCGAGTTGGATCGCCTCGGCCTCGTCGTCGAACGCGGTCAGGCCCAGAACGGGACCGAACACCTCTTGTTGGAATAGGCGCATCTCCGCGCGCACGCCGCCAAACACGGTCGGGGCCATGTAGGTGCCGCCCGTTTCCGCCAAAATCTGCCCGCCGCCGGTCAGCAATTCGGCCCCCTCATCGTGCGCCCTCGCGACATGGGCCAAATTGGCCTCCAACTGGGCTTGGCTCGCCACCGCGCCCGACTGCGTCGTCATGTCGAGCGGGTCGCCGACCTTTAGGGCTTGCGCTTCGGCCACCAACTGCGCGGCCACTTCGTCGTAGATGCTGCGCTGGACCAGCAGACGCGACCCCGCGACGCAAACCTGGCCCGAATTGCGAAAAATTCCCGCCGCCGAGGTTTTGATGGCGCGCGCCAGATCGGGCGCGTCCGCAAAGATCAAGTTAGGAGACTTGCCGCCGAGTTCCAAATAAACGGGTTTCATGTTGGATCGCGCCGAGGCGGCCAGCAACTTGCGCGCCGTCGCGCCGCCGCCGGTAAAGGCCAAGGCATCGACATCGCCGTGTTCGGCCAGGCGATTGCCAACGCAGGCGCCCGTTCCCGTCACCAGGTTCAAAACCCCCTCGGGCAATCCTGACTCGTGGCAAATCTCAACCAGCTTGAGCAAGCTGAGGCTGGCAACTTCCGCCGGTTTGACCACGACCGAGTTGCCCATAGCCAGGGCGGGCGCGATTTTCCACGCGCCGATCATCAGCGGGAAGTTCCAGGGCAGGATCAGCCCGACGACGCCCACGGGTTCGCGGTGGATCAGGCCCAGGACTTGCGGGTCCGTCGGCGCGATGTCGCCGTTGATCTTGTCGCAGCACTCGGCGTAGTAGCGAAAGGTCGCCGCCGCGCTGCCCGGTTCGGCCCGAAAGGACATGGAAATCTCGGTACCGTTGTCGCGACTGCCCAACACCGCCAAGTCCAAAGCGGCGGCCTCTATTCGATCTGCGATGCGGTGGAGAATGCGCTTGCGCCCTGCTGGTGCCATGCGCGACCAGGTGCCCGCGCCGAAGCTCCGCCGCGCGGCCGCAATCGCCGCGTCCATTTCCGCGATCGTTCCTTGCCCCACGCGGGCCAGGTGCTGGCCGTCGATGGGCGATGTCACCGCCATTTGGGCGGCAGGGCTGACCATGCGCCCGCCGATCCAATGGCCCTGATCGGGAACGGGAATGCGCCGCCGCGTATCGATTGCAGACTGGTCCAGCATGGGTCCGCCTCCTCACCCGTATCGTGTTGACAAATACCAGCGGCGATTGAGAATGACTCTCATGTTCGCTGGTATAAGGGCCGCGACTGCGGCCCCCGTAGCGGCCCCGAGAATAGCGGACACGCGCCTCGGGGTATAAGCGAAGGCCCCGTCGGAGGCGAAACGCGAAGCGTTTCTGCCGTGAGACACGAAACGGTCATAAAAGTGATAACTTTTATGACCGTTGATATACGTCTGTAAACCTGTCAAGAATAATTAACATGCTAACTGTTGGCCCCATTCGGGCGCTCGTCTTCGACTTTGGGGGTGTCATTTCCAAGACGCTATTTGAAACCCATGCCAGCACCGAGGCGCGGCTGGGCCTCCCTGACGGCAGCTTGACCTGGCGCGGACCCTTTGCCGAGGGGGACGATGCGCTGTGGGAGGCCATGCAGCGCCAGGAACTGAGCGAGCGCGCTTACTGGCTGACCCGCGCGCGGCAGGTGGGCACCCTGGTCGGTCAAGAATGGGACGCCATGGCGGCCTTCGTTCGGGCCGCGCGCGGCGACGCCGACCCTGCAGAATGGATCCGGCCCGAGGCGGTCGAAACCATCGCTCACGCCAAGGCACGGGGCCTGCGCCTTGCCATCCTCTCCAATGAGTTGGACCTGTTTTACGGCGAGGACTTCTCCGCAAACTTGCCCCTCTTACAGGAGTTCGAGGTCTTGATCGACGCCACCTACACCCAGATCTTGAAACCCGACCCGCGCGCCTTTGGGTTGGTGGCCGCGGCGCTTGACCTGCCGCTCAGCGCCTGCTTGTTCATCGACGACCAGGCCAAGAATATCAAGGGTGCGCAGGACCTGGGTATGCCCCATGTCCACTTCAACGTTCGGGACCCGCAAGGGTCCTTCGCCAAGGTAAGGAAGACCTATGTTTGAGCCAGAACTTCAAAACGCCAACTTCATCCAGGAACACAATGCCAAGCACATGTGGCACCCCATGGCGCATCCTGCAGACATGCGCGCCAATCCGCCCAAGGTGATCATGGCGGGTCAAGGGGTCAGGATTACCGATGTCGAAGGCCGCGACGTCATCGACGCCGTCGGCGGCCTCTGGAACGTCAATTTGGGCTATTCCTGCGACCCCGTGAAAGCGGCCATTGCCCAGCAGTTGGATCAGCTCGCTTACTACTCGGCGTTCCGGGGCACCTCGACGGGTCCCGCCGTGGAACTGTCGCACATGTTGGGGGAATGGTTCGCCCCCGATGGGCTGACCCGCGCCTTCTTCACCTCGGGCGGGTCCGATTCGGTTGAAACCGCCTTGCGCCTGGCCCGCCAATACCACAAAATTCGCGGCCAGGCCGACCGGGTCAAGTTCTTGTCCCTTAAAAAAGGCTATCACGGCACGCACATGGGCGGGGCGTCCGTCAACGGCAACGCCAACTTCCGCCGCGCGTACGAACCGTTGCTGCCCGGATGCTTCCACGTCGAAGGACCCTATCTCTACCGCAACCCCTTCGGCGCGGAAACGCAAGCGGCCCTGACCCCGTTTTTGCTGGCGCAGTTGGAGGCCGAAATCGCCTTTCAGGGGCCCGACACCATCGCCGCTTTCATCATGGAACCAGTATTGGGCGCGGGCGGCGTTCATGTGCCCCATGCCAGCTTCATGCCCGCCGTGCGCGACATTTGCGACCGCCACGGGATTTTGCTGATCGCGGACGAGGTCATTACCGCCTTTGGCCGCACGGGCGGATGGACCGGCTCGCGCCTTTGGGGCGTGCAACCGGATTTGATGGCGACGGCCAAAGCCATTACCAACGGCTACTTCCCCTTTGGCGCGGTCATGATCCACGAACGGGTCGCGGACGTGTTTGAGAGCGACACATCGACGCTGGGGTCCATTGGCCACGGCTATACCTATTCGGCCCATCCCGTCGGCGCGGCGGCGGCGCTGGCGTGCGTGCCCGAAATCACCCGCTTGAACGTGCACGAAAACGCCGCCGCGCGCGGTGCCCAGTTGAAGGCGGGCCTGGAACGCCTCATGCAGACCCACGAGGTCATCGGCGATGTCCGCGGCCAGGGCCTCATGCTCTGCGCCGAGTTGGTCGGCGACCGAGACACCAAAGCACCGCTGGACCCCGCGCTGGTCGCGAAAGTTTTTGAGGCGACCTACGCGGCGGGCACCATGGTCCGTATCTCTGGCAACAATCTGATCATGAGCCCGCCGCTGATCCTGACCGAGGCCGAGGCAGACACCATCCTCACCTGCCTGGACGCGGGTTTCAGCGCCCTTGCATGACCTCCCCTGACGCCGAAACGCTGCTGGACAAGCGCCGACGCTTGCTCGGCCCCAACGTGCGGCTGTTCTATGACGAACCCGTGCATCTGGTGCGCGGTCAAGGGGCGTGGGTTTGGGATTCTGACGGCAGGCGCTACCTCGACTGCTACAACAATGTGCCCCATGTTGGCCATTGCCACCCCCGTGTTGTCGCCGCGATTGCGGACCAGGCGGGCCAACTCAATACCCATACCCGGTACCTGCACGAGGGCATTTTGGACTATGCCGAAGCCCTAACCGCGACCTTCGGCGCAGGTCTAGAAACGGTCCTCATGACCTGCACAGGGTCGGAGGCGAACGACGTCGCGCTGCGCATGGCCCGCGCGGTGACGGGCAAGACGGGCATCATCGCCACGACCCACACCTACCACGGCAATACGGATTTTGTCTCGCGCCTGTCTAAAACCTCCAACCCGCCGCCAGGTGGGGCGGGCGATTTTGTCCGTTTCGTGCCCGCGCCCGATAGCTTGCGCGGCGCCGACCCTGGGGAATTTGCGCGGGAAGTTAGGGCGGCGATTGAAAATTTGGAGGCCGCTGGCCCTGGGTTTTCCGCGCTGCTGGTTTGCCCTGCCTTTGTCAACGAAGGCTTGCCGCACATACCCTCAGGCTGGTTGCGCGGCGCGATTGCGGAGGTCGAGTCGGCGGCGGGCCTGTTCATCGCCGATGAGGTGCAGCCAGGCTTTGGGCGGCTCGGGTCGCATTTTTGGGGGCACCAGTACCAGGGCGTGCAGCCCCATATTGTGACCTTGGGCAAGCCCATGGCCAACGGCCATCCCGTCGGCGCCGTGGTCACGAGCGCAGACACCATGGCGGCTTTTCGCTCCAACTATTCCTACTTCAACACCTTCGGCGGCAATCCCGTGTCGTGCGCGGCGGCCAAGGCGACGCTCGCCGTCATTGAAGAGGAGGGCTTGCAGGAACAGGCCGCCACCCTGGGGACCTACCTGCGCGACCAGCTGCAGGGGCTGGCCCGCGACTTTGACTTTATCGGCGATACCCGCGGCCACGGTTTGATCTTTGGGTTGGAATTTGTCGATGCGGCGGGCGACCCCGACCCGCACCTGTGCCAACGCGTGCCCGAGTTGATGCGCCAGCGCGGGGTGCTGATCAACGCTTTTGGTATCCACAAAAACACCCTGAAGTGCCGCCCGCCGCTCGCCCTGACCCGCGACCAAGCGGACCTGTTTCTCGACGCCCTCGCCGCGAGCCTACATGCGCTTAAACCCTGAGGTCCTGGCCGCGTTCGGTTTGGAAGGGCAGGATGCCCACCTTGTCGCCCAGCGCGAAAACTGCGTGTATCGCGTCGGCGACTGGGCCGTGCGCGCCCATCGCCCTGGCTATCGCACCCGTTCGCAGATTGAGGCGGAGCTGGCCTTTATGGACGCGCTGTTCCAGGCGGGCTGCCAAGTGCCGCAAACGGGCGCGGTTCACGCAGTCCAAGGCCGAATTTACTCCAGCGTTCGCTGGCTCGAGGGGCAAACCTTTGCCGACCAAGCCCCCGTTCCCCTCGACGGCTACCAGGCGCTGGGGCGTTTGCTCAAGCGTTGCCAGCGCGTGGCACTGCCCCCGCTCGACCGACCGATTTGGGATATGGAGGCGATTGTGGGGCCGAGCCCGCTGTGGGGACGCTGGCAAGACTGTAGCGGGCTGACGCGCACGCACCTGGACCTGTTCCGCACCCTCTGGCCCCGCACGCCTCTGCCGCCGCTGCAGCTGATCCACGCGGATGCCTTGCGGGAAAATGTCCTGCTGATCGGCGCGCACCCCGCGCTCATCGACTTCGACGATTGCGCCTACGGCTACCCTAGCTTTGACGTCGCCACGACCCTGGTTAAGGAATGGGACAGCCCCCGATTTGCCGACATCAAGGCCGCGGTTCTGGAGGGCTATGGCCCGATCGACACGCACGAATTGGACCTCATGCTGGCCCTGCGCGCCCTCACCTACGTCGGCTGGGTGCAAGACCGCGTTCACGAACCTGGCATGGCGGCGCGGGCGGGACCCGCGCTCGCGCGCGCCGTTCATTTTGCGCGCCGTTACGAGGCAGGGGCATGAGCGCAACGCCCAAGCCGCCGAGCCAGGCCGACGTGGTGATTGTCGGCGGGGGTCTGATCGGCGTTTCCATCGCCTATCACCTGGCCCTGCGCGGCGTGCAGGCCACGGTCTTGGAACGCAAGCAACTGGCCTGCGGCACCACCTGGCACGCGGCGGGCATCGTTGGGCAGCTTCGCGAGTCGTCTGCGCAGACCGAGCTGGCCAAATATACGGCGGGGCTGTTCGACCGGCTCGAGCGCGAAACGGGCCAGGCCACCGGCTACAAGCAAAACGGCACCCTCAATCTGGCCCTCAGCCCGCTCCGGCACGAACAACTTAAGCGGACCGCCGACCATGCGGGGCGCATGGGCGTGCCCGCGACCTTGCTGGGGCCCGAGGCGATTTTGGAAAAATGGCCAGACCTGAAGATCGATGACGTCCATGGCGGGCTCTACGTGCCGAGCAACGGGCAGGTCAACGCCCTCGACGCGACCCATGCCCTGGCAAAGGGGGCCAGGGCGCTCGGCGCCCAAATCGTCGAGAACTGCCCCGCCCAGGCCCTGGTGATCCAGGAACGAAAGGTTCAAGGCGTGCAAACCGCGGACGAGATGATCGCCGCCAAGACGGTGGTCCTGGCCACGGGGATCTGGAGCGCGCAGTTCGCCGCCCAACACGGCATAACCGTCCCCCTCCACGCCGTTGAGCATTGGTACGTGGTCACCGAACCTCTGCAAGACCTTGAGCCCAGCCGCACGATCCTGAACATCGCCGAAGAACGGACCTATTGGAAAGAAGACGCGGGCAAACTGCTGATCGGCGGGTTCGAGGCCCAGGGCAAACCGTGGGGAACCGCGGGAATCTCGCCCGAGTTTTGCTTCGATGAGATCCCCTTTGACCTCGCCCATAGCGAACCGCTGCTGACGGCCATGTTCGAACGGTACCCGCCCTTGCAAGACCTCGGCATCCAAACCTACTTCAACGGGCCTGAGAGTTTTACCCCCGACGGGCGCCCGTACCTGGGGCCCGTGCGGGAGGTCGAGGGGCTGATGCTGGCCACGGGCATGAACTCAAACGGGGTGCTGAACTCGGGCGGGGTTGGCCTAACCTTGGCCGAATGGATCGTCGATGGTGCCCCCGCGCGACCCATGGATGCGTTGGCGGCTCACCGTATCCAGGCCTTTCAGTCGAGCCCCGCCTATCGAGCCGCACGGGCCGCCGAATCCTTAGGGTTTCACTACGGCCTACAGTGGCCTGGCCGCCAAATCACGAGCGCGCGGGGGTTGCGGCGCCTGCCCCTGCACGCGCAATGGGTGGCGCGCGGGGCGTGCTTTGCCGAGCGTGCGGGCTGGGAGGTGCCGCAGTATTTTGACGCCTCGCATCGGGGTTGGCCTTATCGCGAGTCAATCGGCTACCAAGACTGGGCCCCGCAGGTCAAAGCCGAGTGTTTGACGGCGCACACTCGCGCCGTGCTGCTCGACCAGTCTATGTACGCCAAAATCCAGGTCGAGGGGCGCGATGCTTGCTGCGCGCTCAATGCGATTTCGGCCGCGCAGTGCGATGTGCCCGTGGGTCGGTCGGTCTATGGGCACTTTTTGAACGACCGCGGCGGGTGCGAAGCGGATGTGACCCTCTTGCGCTTGCGCCAGGATCAATTCTTGATCATCTCGGGGCACCTCAACCAAGGGCGCGACCTGCATTGGATCCAGCGCCACTTGGACCCCAAGTGGCGGGTGCATGTGACCGATATGACGAGCGGCTTGGGCTTGCTGTCGATCCACGGGCCTGACAGCCGCGCCCACTTGCAAGCCCTAAGCCGCAGCGACCTGAGCGCGGCCGCGCTGGGGTTCGGGGATGTGCGCGACATAGACCTAGGCCAAGTGCGGGCGACGGTCATCCGCCGCTCGTTCTTGGGCGAGTTGGGGTTTGAATTGCTGTTCCCGACCGAATTTGCAGGCTACATTTTCGACCAACTCGCCGCGGTGCCGAGCCTTGGCATGTTTGCCCTCAACGCCTGCCGTCTGGAAAAGGGCTTTCGCCACTATGGCCACGACTTTGACAGCGGCGACACCCCGTTCGATGTCGGTCTGGGCTTTGCGGTCGATCTGTCGAAGCCGTCGTTCAAGGGACGCGACGCCCTCCTGGCCCGCCCCAATCCCGGACCTGTGCGAACCGTGCTGCTCAGTTGCCCGAGCCTTGTTGAGCAGCGGGGGCCGTACCTGATCCACAACGAACCCGTTTTTCGCGGCGATGCCTTGATCGGGCACGTGACCTCGGGCGGCTGGGGCCATCGCACGGGCCTCATGCTCGGGCTCGCAAACGTGCAAAATCGGGCGGGCGTGACCCAAGCTTGGCTGGCCGCAGAGCCCCTGCATGTACTCGTGGCGGGGCAGCGCGTGCCCGCCGTGCCGATCCACAAAGCCGCCTACGATCCAGAAGGCCATAAAATGCGAGGCTAAGCATGACCAAGTCCCCCCCCACCATCCTCGTGATCGGAACCTTTGATACCAAAGACGCCGAACTGTCGTACCTGTGCGAGGCGATCACCGCCCAGGGGGCGGCGGTCGTGTCGATGGACGTTTCGGTTTTGGGCGATCCAAAGGCACCGACATCGCTGTCCAAACACCAGGTCGCGGCGGCTGCGGACGCACGCCTTGCCGATGTCATCGCCCTGGGCGATGAAAACCAAGCCATGCAGGTCATGGCCCGCGGCAGCGCGCGATTGACCGCGCAGCTCTATGGGCAAGGCAAGATCGACGCCCTGATCGCCCTGGGCGGCACCATGGGAACCGACTTGGCGCTCGACTGCGCCCAGGCCTTGCCCATGGGCGTGCCCAAGTACGTCGTATCGACCGTCGCCTTTTCGCCCCTGATCCCCGCCGACCGCCTGTCGCCAGACCTGCAAATGATCCTATGGGCGGGCGGGCTCTATGGATTGAACTCGGTATGCAAATCCTCCCTCTCCCAAGCGGCGGGCGCGGTCGTTGGCGCGGCTAAAGCGGTGGTGCCCCCGCGCGCGGATCGTCCCGTCATCGCCATGACGTCCCTTGGGGCCACGTGCCTCAAGTACATGACTTTGCTGTTGGACCCTTTGCAGCAGCGCGGGTTCGAGGTCGCGGTGTTCCACGCCACAGGCATGGGCGGCATGGCGGTTGAGGCCCTCGCCCGGCAGAGGTACTTCGCCGCGGTGCTGGATTTGGCCTTGCCCGAACTGGCGAACCTGCAGGTCGGGTCGGTCGCGCACGCGGGCGCCGACCGGCTGACCAACGCGGGCGCAGCGGGTATCCCGCAGATCGTCGCGCCTGGATGCGCGGACTTGATCGACTTTGCTGGCTGGCAAACGATTCCCGCGGCCTACGCCGACCGCCCCTTCCATGCGCACAATCGCTTGATCAAGTCATCGGCCTTGACCGGCCAGGAACGCGCTGACCTGATCCAGGACATGGCCGCGCGCCTGCGCCAGGCGCGCGGTCCCGTGCACTTCCTCATGCCCCGCGGCGGGGTGGAAGAATGGGACAAGCCCGGCCAGCCCGCGCACGACCCCGACGCCCTGGCGGCCATGGTCACGGCCACGCAAGAGTTCATCGTGGCCCCCACCCAGCGCCATGACCTCGACTGCCATATCAACGACCCCGCCTTTGCCGAGTATGTTCTAAAGTTGATCGACGCCTGGATCGCCGACGGAACGCTCAAAGTTTGAGCACCGCGCTGGCCTGCCTGGTCCTTCACTCCCGAAACCTCCCTCTAAACGGAAGCTTTTTTGGGGTTGCGGTCTCTACTCGCTCGCTACGCTCGCTCAGCCCGACGCTCTTGGTTGCGGTCTCTACTCGCTCGCTACGCTCGCTCAGCCCGACGCTCTTGGTTGCGGTCTCTACTCGCTCGCTACGCTCGCTCAGCCCGACCGCGGGACAGGGTCTTCGCTTTACCCCAAGGCGCGTGTCCGCTATTCTCGGGGCCGCTGCGGGGGCCGCAGTCGCGGCCCTATACCAGCGATCAAAAGAGTCATTTTCAATCGACGCTGGTATAAGATGGATTTAGAAACCTTTGAAATTTGGGCCAAGCGCTTTGCCAGTTGGGCGGCGGACTATCATCGCCAGCTGCGCGAGCGCCCCGTGCGTCCTCCGCTCGAGTTTGGCCGTACCCTCGCCGCGCTGCCGACCTCGCCGCCGCAATCGCCTGAGACCATGGCGGACATATTTGCCGATTTTGAGCGATTGATCGTGCCCGACATGACCCATTGGCAGCATCCGCGGTTCTTTGCCTACTTTCCTGGCAATGCCGCGCCCGCGTCCATGCTGGCCGAACAGTTGGTGGCGGCGGTCGCGGCCCAATGCATGTTGTGGCAAACCTCCCCCGCCGCGAGCGAGCTGGAAATCCGCATGGTCGAATGGCTGGCGCAAGCGCTCGGCCTGCCGTCCACTTGGCGCGGGGTGATCCAGGATAGCGCCTCGTCGGCAACGCTCAGCGCGGTCCTGACCATGCGCGAACGGGCGCTGAACTTTCGCGGCAATCAGACGGGCCTCAGCGGCCAGGCGCGCCTGCGCATCTATTGTTCGCGTGAGGTCCATAGCTCAATCGACCGCGCCGTGTGGGTCGCGGGAATCGGTCAAGACAATCTGGTCAAGATCCCCGGCGGGGGACCAAGGCACGCCATGGACCCTGAGGCCTTGCAAGCAGCGATTGCCCAAGACCGCGCGGCGAGCCATGTGCCCGCTGGGGTCATTGGGTGCGTCGGCGGAACGTCGATTGGCGCCTGCGACGACTTGGGCCCGATCCTCGCCATCGCCCGCCAAGAGGGCCTCTACAGCCACGTCGATGCCGCCTGGGCTGGCTCGGCCTTCATTTGCCCGGAATACCGCAAGCTATGGGCGGGCGTCGAGCTAGCAGACTCCCTGGTCTTCAATCCCCATAAGTGGCTGGGGGCGCAGTTCGACTGCGCGGTGCAGTTCCTCGCCGACCCTGAAGCCCAACTCAACACGCTGAAGCTCGAGCCCGAATACCTGAAGACTACGGGCCATGAAGGTGTGCCGAATTTTTCTGAATGGACGATCCCGCTCGGGCGGCGCTTTCGCGCGCTCAAGCTCTGGTTCCTGATCCGCTCCTATGGCCTAGAGGGACTGCAGCAAAAAATTCGCAACCATGTGCGCTGGGCGGGCCAGGTGTGCGAGGGCGTTCGTCGCATCCCTGGCCTAGATATCGTGACCGAGCCGATTTTGAGTCTCTTTTCCTTTGCGGCCGCAACCAACGCGCGCACCCATGCCTTGCTGGAGGCGATCAACGCCGACGGGCGGATCTACCTGACCCAGGCCAAGGTAGGCGAGCGCGCGGTCATTCGTTTCCAGGCGGGCAGTTGGCATATGGAACAGGAGGACGCCGACACCGCGCTGGCGGTCATCGCCGATTTGCATCAGCGGCTTGACTCTCGGGGAAACTGATGTATTCGTTCATATATGAACAATGACGATGTGAGTTTTTCTGATTCCTTGATTATGCGCCTGCACCAGGCCCTGGACGCGGTCTTGCCGCCGTTCCGTGCCTTGTTTGCCGAATACAACTTAACCGAACAGCAGTGGCGCGTCTTGCGGGTCCTGTGGGAGCGTCCAGGGTTGCCCCAGCACCAACTGGCCGAGGCGACGCTGATCGCCAGCAACTCGCTGGTCGGGGTCTTGGACCGCCTGGAAAAGCGCCACCTGATCGCCCGGCTACGGTCCACGACCGATCGCCGCGTCGTCCATGTGCGCGCGACGCCCGCTGGGCTGGCCTTGGGGGATGATATCCGCCCGCGAATTCGACCCATCTACGCGCACCTAGAGGCGCGGCTTGGCACCGAAACTTTGGAATCCTTGGGCCAGGCCCTCAAATTGTTGACCTCAGAACGGGAGACGAAGCATGTTGCAGCCTAAGCTTGGCATTCGAACGGGCGCGCAGTACCTGGAGGGACTGCGCGATGATCGCGAAATTTGGCATCGCGGCCAACGTGTGCGCGATGTGACGGCCGAACCTGGGATTGCGCGCGGCGCCGCCACCCTCGCCAGTTTCCTCGACCGTCAGCACGCCCCTGAATATCAGGACAAAGTGACCTACCTCGACGCCGACGGCAACCGGTGCGGCATGGCCTTCAAGCGCCCCCAATCCGTAGCCGACGTCAAGGCCCGGGGCCAATCCTATTACGAGTGGGCAACTTGGTCGAACGGAATGTTTGGCCGCACGCCCGACTACAAGAACGCCAGCCTCATGGCTTTTGCCGCGGCGGCGGAAGGGTTCTTGACCCAGGGCGACAATCAGGCAACGGCCTTTGCGGAAAATATGAAAGCCTTTTATCGCGAGGCGCGCTTGGGCGACAAAGTGCTGACGCACACGCTGGTCAACCCCGTCTTCAACCACAGCCAAGCGGCGGAAGGGAAATTTTCCGATAAGGTCGCCCTGCAAGTCGTCAAGGAAACCGATGCGGGGATCGTGGTCAACGGCGCCCGCCTACTCGCGACCTTGGGGCCGACCGCCGATGAGATTGAGGTGTTTCCGTCGACGGTGCTCAAGGCCCACGCCGACAACATTCCGTTCGCCTTCGCCTTCGTCCTGCCCGTCGCGACCCCAGGGCTGAAGATGCTGGCGCGCGATTCCTACGACGGCGGCAAATCGTCCTTCGATGCGCCCCTGGCTTCCCGCTATGAGGAGATGGATGCGGTGGTGATCTTCGAGAATGTGTTGGTGCCGTGGGAACGCGTGTTCATGTACCGCGACCCCGCCATCTGCAACCGCGCTATGAACGAAACCAATGCCGTGGTCCATATGATGCATCAGGTCGCGTGCGGCAAACTGGCCAAGGCCGAATTCATGGTCGGCCTCTTGTGCAAGATCGCCCAGTCCGCGGGCCGCGACAAGGATTTGCATACCAAGGGCCTGATCGCCGAGGTCATGATGATGGCTGAAACGGTGCGGGCCCTGCTGTTCCAATCCGAAGCACAGGCCCATGAAGACCAGTACGGCACCTATATGCCTTTGCGCAGCCCAATCGACACGAGCCGTAACCTGTTCCCCAAAATGTACCCGCGCATGGTGGAAATCCTGCAGCTGCTCGGGTCCTCCAGCCTCATGGCCACACCGTCCGAACACGATTTCTGCAACGACATGCGCCAGGACGTGCAGCAGTACTTCCAACTCGCCCACGCCGACGCGCGCGCCCGAACTGCGCTGTACCGCCTGGCCCATGACGTCGCGATCTCAGGCTTCGGCAGCCGTCAATGCCTCTACGAACGCTTCTTCTTCGGTCCCCCTGCCCTCATGAACGCAGCCTACTACGATTTGTACCAACGGGACGCAGCCATGGCGCGCGTCGAGGATCTCTTGGGGGCGTAACCCCCAGAGAAAAGTCAAATGGCCCTTGTTTGTGAGAGCCGCTTATACCAACGGCGGGATCAATTGACACGTATCCAAGTTTCTTTTTGTGATTGACGTGATACGCTGTTTATCATTGGCGAAAAAGTTCCAGGCCTCCAAGCATTTTACGAGTCAAAAGCTACCGCCGCTGGTATAATACCAGCGGCAAGAATGAGCGACTCTTAATTTTAGGTATTCCCAAGGTGGTCCAATTCTGATTCGATGCAGGGATCATTGAATAGGAGTATGATATGAGTGCAGCGGTTCCCATTACCCGTCTTAACAAGATTGCCGATGATTTGCGGGCGCTGGCACGCAAGGCGAAGAACGGTCGAGTTGGCGGGCGATTGCTTTCCATAGCATTTGTTTTGGAAGGTGTGTCTCGTAAGTACGCAGCAGAAAGTAGCGGGATGGACCGACAGTCGCTACGTGATTGGATCCATCGCTATAGTGACGAAGGCGTTGCGGGTTTGGAAGATCGCAAAGGCGCAGGAGCCAAACCCCGCATCAAAGGATCTGAGATGGACCAACTTGCAGCTTGGGTAAAGGCTGGTCCTGACGTTGAGCGCGGTGGCGTTGTACGTTGGCGACGCAAAGACTTAGCAGATCGGATCAAACAAGAAGTGAAGAACTACCGCCTGACGGCGGTAGCATCACGTTTGGAGTGCAACTCCAGATAGTTTAGGATGATGTCATGGTGACGCTGCGGCTTGTTCTGGAAAAATGGACCCTACCCTGCAATGCTGTCCTCAGTAGAGACGTTTGGGCTCTGGGAACTCTTTTTGCTATTTATGTCACGCATCGAAAACCGAATAGCTGCCTCTAGCACTTTGTATCGATATTTGGTTGACCCTGCGATACGATGGCGATGATGATGGTCTCAGCGGATACCAGGAATATATTCAGACATTTTTTCCTACTGAATGAGGTGGTCCCAAGAAATTGGACAATGGTTTAGTGAGGGTCAATCGTTAAGAAAGGACGACGACACATGCCTAAACGCAGAACATTTAGCCCAGAGCTCAAGGTTAGAATAGCCCTTGATGCTCTTCATGGTGAGCTGACGGGTCAGCAGATAGCCAGCAAGTACAAGATCTCTACAGGTCAGGTTTGCACCTTTAAGAAGCAAGCGATTGCGAACATGACAGAGGGCTCAGGGCAATCGCACTTCAAAATCCTTGAATGAGTGTCTTTAAGAACTCGTTGCTCCATCCCGCGCGTTTGAACTTGACGCGATTTGAGGACTTGTCGTTGTTGGCCTTTATGATGTTCAAAGCAATGCGCCGTAAGGCAGCAAAGTTTGCTGGTGCGTTGCCCTTTCTCGCACGATGGAAGTCCTCGTTCATCACGACATCTAGGGACCAATGTAAACTATTTTCAATCTGCCAATGACCACGGATTAGATTGGCAGCCTCCTGAGCGGTGCTCTGCTTTGACATAAGATAGGTCCGCTCTTCTTGGCTAACTTTCCCATCAACTTCACGCTTATACAACACATGGACGAAAGCAGAAAAGTGGGGCCAATCATGGGTTTGTGTCACATAATCTGGGACTTCATAAACTCTATAGCGGCGCTCCTCAATACGGCCATGGTCAGCATCTGTGGAACTGTACTCATTCGCCCAAGTCGTTTGTGGGTCTGCAATACAGGTCTGAATATCGTTCATCAACCCCTTCTGGTTGGCCCTGAGTTGTATGCAATACTCTGCACCTTGAGCGGCGATCAGTTCGCAGGTCTCGCGTTGGCAGTGCAGGGCGTCGGCGGTAAGAGTGATACCACGAATATCAAGCATTTGGATCAACTCACGCAGCGCTAAAATCTCACTGCCTGCCTTAGCGCTTTGAGTAATACCAAGACTTAACCGCGCTCCATGGGCAAACGCCGTGACCAGGTTAAGGTTTGACTTCTTGGCAGCTTTATCAAAGCTCCCACGCAACTCCTTACCATCAATAGCAACGGCCTTTTGCTTTTCATCAGTGTTTGCAAAGTCAGCTCGAAATTTTTCAAAAAACGCCTGAAAACTGTCTGGCTTCATCAACTGAAACAGGCGTGAAAATGCGTCGTGACTGGGTAAACCCAGAGGAAGCTCCAGAAACTCGCGCAAAAAATCCTCCTTGCTGCGAGCAAAATGTTCCATGTCCACTGCGGTTTCACCCCCACATAGGGCGCACAAAAGGCTTATCGTCATCAAGTCGCAGAACTTGTGACGTGGGGCATTGCTCGTGCGAGGATCATCTAACTCGTTGAAATAATTGACTAGTAAGGGCATGTGTCGGCTCCATCTCGTGATGGAGACCGCCGAGTCCCTTTAGAACAAATTGTCAAATCTCAAGTGCGATTCCCCTGACAGAGGGCTTTGAGCGGGCCAGCCCTAAGGCACGCAAGAAGTCTGGGGTAGAAGCACCAGACGTCAAATCACTTCACGCCAAGATTGGTCAACTGACGATGGAACGGGATTTTTTAGCCGACGGGCTCCAGCGGATCGGGATCAGCGCAAAGCCATGATCCAGCTTGAGCCCAGCAAAAATAAACCCAGCATCACGCGCCAATGTTCGTTGCTCAACATTTCTCGTTCCAGTCTTTACTATCACGCTAAGGGGGAAAGCGCCAAGAACCTTGAACTGATGCGTCAAATCGATAAGCTGTTCACCAAGCATCCGTTTTATGGCTCGCGCCAAATGGTGCGATCTTTGGCTATGCAGGGTGTTCAGGTGGGGCGTCACCGCGTACGTCGTTTGATGAGGCTCATGGGGCTCTGCACGATTTATCAGAAGCCCAACACCAGCAAACCCCACCCTGATCATCGGATTTATCCGTATTTGCTGCGTGAGCTGGCCATTGAAAAAGCTAACCAAGTTTGGTGCACGGACATCACTTATATCCCTGCATCTGGTGGGTTCTTCTATCTGGTGGCGATCATGGATTGGGCGACACGCAAGGTTCTCTCATGGCGATTAAGCAACACGATGACGGCAGATTTTTGTGTCGAGGCACTCAAAGAGGCCATAGAGCTCTATGGCGCGCCGCAGATATTTAATTCTGACCAAGGCAGTCAATTCACCAGCCACGAGTTTACGAAGGTGCTGCTTGATGCGGGCGTCAAAATCAGCATGGATGGCAAGGGTAGATGTATGGATAACATCTTCATCGAGCGGCTCTGGAGATCGCTCAAGTATGAGTGCATCTATCTGCATGAGATCTGCAATGGCTTTGAGGCTAAGAAATTGATTAGACCTGCTTCATAATTAGCTAATTTTTCTGATTTTCTTTGCGTTGGCCCAATTTTCATGGTTATGTACGGATCATGAAAGCCCTGAAAGTCCTCAAAAAGCAACCTCGTCTGTTTTACCGCCTCTCTGGGATCAGATTATCTGATTTTGAGCAGCTCGTTTTGGAGGTGAAACCTCTCTGGGAAGCCCATAATCTGCGCCGCCTCTCTCGAGAGGACCGAAAGCGAGCAATTGGCGCGGGTCGTCGCTACCGATTAGGGTTCGAGGAGATGCTTCTTCTTTGTCTGATTTACTATCGAACTTACATCAACCATGAGTTTTTGGGACTCATATTTGGGGTTTCAGACAGTACAAGCATTCGCGCTACAAATACGATCTCTAAACTTCTTGCAGGTCATTTTAATATGCCCGAGCGCAAAGTCCGCTTAAGCGAAGAGGAAAAGCAAGACCTTCTGTATCTGATTATTGATGGCACCGAACGCCCGGTCCAACGTCCCAAGACAGCGAAGAATCGCAAGCGGCACTATTCTGGCAAGAAAAAGCGCCACACTCATGTCCATCAGATTGTCACTGACAACAGGGGACGTATCCTTGCCTGTGGGCCCGCTCAGCAAGGACGAAAACATGACAAGAAGATTTATGATGATAGTCAACTGGAGAAGCCGCCAGATACTCTTGTTTTGGGGGATCTGGCATACCAAGGTACCTCATGCGAGGTGCCGATAAAGAAATCAAAAAATAGACCACTTAGCCGTAAAGATAAATCCTATAATCGTTGGTTTAACTCTATGCGTATAACAGCGGAGCACGCAATTGGTCGAATGAAAAAATTTAATATTTTCTCAGATATTTCCAGAGGAAATCGTCATGAAAATATGATTGCGAAAAATATTGCAGGCTTAGCGAATATGAATTTGAAAATTTGCTAAAATTTAGGGGTAGGGAGAGGACCGCCTCCAATTTTTCATGCTATTGAGAATCGGGTCTATTGGTGAATGGTTTGGCTTTTACAACGATGAACGCCCTCACAGCTCACTTGAGGGTAAGACGCCTGCCGAGGCCTATGAAAAGAGAGATACGGCCTTGTCACCCCATCCCCCCACTCGCCCTAACGGGCTCGCGGGTGGAGAGGTGACAAGGCTGGGACCAGATGCTAACACACACCTAACAATGGCAGCATGAACAACCTAATCGCTCACTAAATTCGCTGCCAACCTGTCCAACTAACCAGGACCACCTCAAGGATCGCATGCGCACCAGTAGCAACCGTTTTGGAGATTTCCGCTAAGTGCAAGTTCATCGCCTCGGTGTTCACATAAGGCAAGACCAGCCCCGCGGCGACACCCCGTTCGGGACAGGCAGCCCCGAAGATATAGCTCCATTGATAACGTGTATCACGCGGCGCACGCGGGCGAGTGCCCTGAGGCGCCCAAATACGCGTCACTGTGCCCTTCTGACCTACGCGCGCCTCATCCTGAAACCAAACCTCAAGGGTTTTTTCGCGGGCGTAGTCAGGCAAAATATCCCTTATGATCTTTGAGAAGTTTTTTTTAGCGCCTCCTGGGCCTCTTTGTCGGTTTTGGGGTGTTCGGGCCGCACTGTCATACGCCGAAATCCCAGCTTGTCCAAGTAGTTCCCCACTGTGCGCTCACTCACCTCGATCTTCATTTCTTGTTTGATCCGATCTGCTAAGTCTTTGCGTCGCCAACGTACAACCCCATCGCGCTCAACGTCAGGACCAGCCTTTACCCAAGCTGCAAGTTGGTCCATCTCAGATCCTTTGATGCGGGGCTTGGCTCCTGCGCCTTTGCGATCTTCCAAACCCCCAACGCCTTCGTCATTATAGCGATGGATCCAATCACGTAGTGACTGTCGGTCCATGCCGCTACTTTCTGCTGCGTACTTACGAGACACACCTTCCAAAACAAGTGCTATGGAAAGCAATCGCCCGCCAACTCGACCGTTCTTCGCCTTGCGTGCCAGCGCCCGCAAATCATCGGCACTCTTGTCAAGACGGGTAATGGGAACCGCTGCACTCATATCATACTCCTATTCAATGATCCCTGCATCGAATCAGAATTGGACCACCTTGGGAATACCTAAAATTAAGAGTCGCTCATTCTTGCCGCTGGTCCTCGTGCGTGACCCACGCCAATACCAGCATGCTTTTTCGGGGTCCATCTGAATAAGCTTCCTAAGCTCGTCGAACCCAGTTCTGAAGACAGACTTTGCGTGTCGCCCGTGAGATTTTCGTGGTCTCGGGGCGGTTCCAATATTTGCAGATCCAATTTTGGTTGCCCAGGCCATTGCCAGTGCGATAATGCCCATAAGAAGATCGAGTTTCTTAGTGATTGATAAGCGAGTGTCCTCTAGGTTGAAACCCTTTGTTTTTGCATCTGCAAATAGGCACTCAATGGCCCAACGATGTTTGTAGTTTGTCATGGCATCACCAGCATTTCCGTTCGTAGCGACAATCAGAAGTTCTTTTCCTCCAAATTTGTTTTTGGCCTCCCGATCCCTAGTTCTTTTAGGTTTTTTACCCCCAATGTGTTTGGATGCAAAATTGAGCCACGCGGGGTTACCTTGCTCGTCTTTGTCAAGATAACCTCTGAATGTTTGAAGCGTGCGTTTGGTCCCAACTATCTCGCTCAATTTCTGACGCGTACCATCCTCAAGAGTAACACGCTGGTTCGATCTGAGGCGAATCGCAAACTGGACGCCGCTTTCAACCAGAAAGCTCAACCACTCCGCGCCAATAAACTCACGGTCCGCCAACAGGGTCTTGATGCTACTTGCTCCGAGCAAATTCAAGTATCTCTTCATGAGATCAATGCGTTGGTCGGTGTTGCTGCAACCTGGCTTATTCAACACGGTCCACATTAGCGGAACTCTATATCGCCGCGTAACAATTGCAAGAACCAGTACATTCATATGTGCGGAACCTATCTTCCAGTCGGTTCTATCAAGACAAAGGTTCCAACTCTTTGGAAGGTTGAGCATCTGTACAATCAGTAATGCTGACCAATCCTGAACAAGGTTTGTTTCAACAAAAAAACGCTGAAGACGGCGATAGGTACTCAAAATCTTGGCGCGTGTGGGAAGTTTCGAACTTATGTGACTCAAATTCGGCGTCCGAGAATCAACCATTCCAACAATCATTAAGCTTAAAACCTCAAGACGGTTCTTGCTTAATGGCACGCTGTTCGATAGCTGGGCGCTGAGGGAGTCGATAGTTTTGCGGATCATGGGGATACTCGATTCACTGTTGCAGAGTCCCCTCCGCAAGCACATATCGGCTCCCTCAGCAACTACTGTCGTGTACTGTGGCCGCTGGTATAACACGCGCGCCTCGCCCCATCCTACTCTTCTCTGGGAACGGTCAGCATACTTGGGAATAAGCTCGACTAGGGGTCCGTTGGCGGCAACCTATTGATGGATTCTGCAACTTCGCTTCGCGCAGAATCACGCTGGTCCTGAGTGCGCCAAACCCCGCGCGTTCCACTTCCCTTCCCACGAATGGGAAGGCGGAGTGGTTATTCCACGAGACCCCAAGTCTCAGTCTCGCTTAAGCCAGGTTCGTCCCCTGGACCTGACCACCACTTGTTGTACCACGTCTGACCATTGTGGATGACATAGGTCCCGCTCTGTTCGTAAGTAAAGTTCTCATTCCAATCGGCGTATTGGGGCATGGGGTCGGGCGACCAATGAGGCGTGGTCGCTGGAGGAGAACCCGCCTCGCACGTCACTACTGGCGCTACTGGCTTACATATCCACGTTGTAACTTGCTCGCTAGCTTGAGCGCCCCAATCGTAACCACTGTATTCGACCTGTTCACTCCAGTTATACGTCGTGCTCGCATTCCAAGTTTGCGAAGTGCCATCAGTGCTCACGAGAGCCCATACCGCGGCCACGCCAGGTTCTTCACCAGGCGACGCCGCCCATTGATTGCTATAAAGCTGGCCCAAGTGCGTTACGGTCGTTCCAACAACTTCATATTTGAAGTACGCGTTCCACTCTTCACCATCAACGATTTCGGTGGGCTGCCATTGCGCGGACGTTCCTGGTTCGACGCCTGCCTCCACCCAGGAACTGTTGGTCCAGGTTCGACCATCATGGGAAACGATGGTCCCTGCATCCTCATAGATGAAGTACTGGTTCCAAGGTTCACCTGAAGTTAGGCTTACGGGTTGCCAATCTGCCGTAGCGCCAGGCGCAGTGCCGCTTGTCTCCGACGAAACGGTTTTCCATTCCGTTTCTGCGTGTCCAGCTAGATTGTAGATAACAGGGTCGTCGTAAACATAAGTCAGACTTGAGTCCCAATCCCGTGGACCACCCGTTGAAGTTGTCGCCTTCCAATAGGTTGTTACGCCTGGTTCCGTATCAAGGCCCACCGTACCGTCCGAGCGGCTTTCCCAATAGTTGCCGTTGTGGCTCACAATGGTGCCAGCGGCGTATTGAATGGCCGAATTCCAGGGATCGTCTGGCTCAACCGTATCGGGTACCCAGCCCGCCGAAGTTCCTGGCGCAACCCCCGCTTCTATCCAATAGCTGTTGGTCCAGTATCTTCCGTCGTAGTAAACGCGTGTCCCGTCGATCTTATAAATGAAGTACTGGTTCCAATTCTCATCTGGGAAAAAGGTCTTTGGCTGCCAGGCCTTCGTTTCGCCAGGCCTGTCCCCAACGACTTCCTCTTCACTGATCCAGTCCCTGCCATCGTGTACGACCTCGTCGCCCTGAAGGTAGGTGATCGTTGCCTGCCAGGTGGGTGCGTCGCCAGTCGAAGTCGTTGCCTTCCAGGAACCTGATTCCCCTGGAATGTCGCCGAGAGTGTAACTACGGCTTTCCCAGTAGGTGCCATTGTGGAGCACAATGTACCCAGCCTCGCCATAAATAAAGTACTGGTTCCAATTCTCACCGTCACTGATGGAAACAGGTTGCCAGTCAGCTGACGTTCCAGGCTCAACACCTGCCGCCAGATAGGAAGGGTTGGTCCAGTTTCGACCATTGTGGGAGACGACCGTCCCTGGATCCGAGTAGACATAAAAGGCGTTCCAAGCCTCGCCCGACGCAATACTCAGGGGTTGCCAATCCGCCGTCGTGCCCGGTGCAACGCCAGTTGTTGACTCCGCAACACACTCCCACTCCGTCCCGTTGTAGATGACCTGATCGTCGTAGGCATAAGTCAGACTTGCATCCCAATCCCGCGCACCACCATCTAAGGTTGTCGCCTTCCAGGCGTCTGATACGCCTGGCTCGTCGCCCTGGGTTGACCAGCGGCTTTCCCAATAGGCGCCGTCGTAAATCACAATGATGCCAGCACTATAGCTGAAGGCCGCATTCCATGCATCGCCATCGACAATGGTATCGGGCTGCCAAACCGTGGCAACGCCTGGTTCATCGCCCATCTCGGTCTGCCACTGGCTTGTCCAATTTCTTTGGTTGTGAACAACTTGGGTCTCAGCTGCGTAGACGAAGTACTGGTTCCAATCCTCACCATTCGTGATGGTTTCTGGCTGCCACGCATCGGTTTCACCTGGCGTGTCCCCTTGCGTTTCCCTGCGGCTGATCCAATCCCTGCCGTTGTACGCGACCACGTCGTCGTAGAGGTAGGTGATGTTGGCATCCCAGATTGGTGTGCTGCCGTCCAGTGTTGCAGCGGCCCAAGCATCTGTCTGACCTGGGATTTGGCCCTGCGTTGTCCAGCGGCTCTTCCAATAGGCATTGTTGTAGCTAACGATGATGCCAGCTTCATAGTTGAAGAACGCATTCCACTCATCGCCGTCGGTAAGGGTATCAGGCTGCCAAACTGTTGAGAGGCCTGGTTCGTCGCCTTGGTCCGAAACCCATTGGCTCGTCCAGTATCGCTGATCATGGAACACCTGAGTTTCAGCCGCGTAGATAAAGTAAGCGTTCCAGGGATCGCCGTCCAGAATTGTGTTGGGCTGCCAATCCCAGGACTCGTAGGGCTTGGGTACTGGGGAAATTTCGCGTGGGTTGATAGCCACCTGGCTTGTCCAAAGCCGCTCGTCGAAGCTCACCTGCGCGCCATATGCGTAGATAAAGTACTCATTCCATTCCTCACCAGAAATGATCTTGGTCGGTTGCCAAGCGTGCGAACCACCAGGAAGCTCCCCGACGGTCTGCTGCTGACTGATCCAATCCCTGGCATCGTACTCAACTTCGTCGCCCGTGTAGTAAGTGATGCTGACGTTCCAAACCGGCGTGCCGCCGTCACGGCTTGCCGCGCTCCAGACACGCGAAGTCCCAGGCTCGTCGCTTGGCGATGCTTCATTGCTCCGCCAGTAACCGACAACATGGTACACGATGTCGCCAATGTCGTACTCAAAGAACTGATTCCAATCCTCGCCGCTTATGAGGGCGTTCGGCTGCCAGAGTGCTGACTCATAGGGCTTGACGACACCCGAACCCGACGTGGGGTCGATCGCCGATTGACTTGTCCAAAGCCGCTCGTCGAAGGTAACTTGCGCGCCGTTGGGGTAGATAAAGAACTCGTTCCAGTCTTCGCCCGAAATAAGCGTTTCAGGTTGCCAAGCATCGGACAATCCAGGGGTCTCTCCTGTTGTTTGCCGCTGACTGATCCAAACTCGCTGGTCATAGTAGGCTTCGTCATCGGCGTTGTAAGTGATGTTGGCGTCCCAATCTGCGGCGGCGCCAGTGTCGGTCGTCGCGCTCCAGACGCTTGAGGTGCCTGGGACATCGCCTTGGGAGGCGCCGTTGCTCTGCCAATAGCCGCCGTCGTAGAACACGATGGTTTCAGAAGCGTAAAGGAAGTACTGGTTCCAATCCTCCCCGTTCACGATGGTATTCGGCTGCCATAGGGCCGATTCATAGGGTTTGACGATCCCAGAATCCGAGGTCGGGTCGATATCAGACTGACTTGTCCAAAGCCTTTGATCGAAGGTGACTTGGGTTCCGTCTTCATAAATGAAATACTCGTTCCAATCTTCGCCAGCACTGATGGTTTCAGGCTGCCAAGCGTCAGAGGCCCCAGGTTCCTGCCCTTGGTTCTGTTTCTGGCTGATCCAAACGCGGTCGCTATACTCAACTTGATCGCCCGTGAAATAGGTGATGGTCGTGTCCCAAACGGGCGCACTGCCGTCGTCGGTCGTCGCGCTCCATGCATTTGACGTGCCTGGTTCTTCGTTTTCGGACGCCCGATTGCTTGACCAATGCCCGTTGCCATGCGCCACAATGATCCCAGCCTCCTCGTAACTGAAGTAGGCGTTCCAATCCTCCCCATCGACAATCGTATTGGGTTGCCACTCTCGCGACTCATAGGGCTTGGGTGTCTGTGAAAGTGACGTTGGATCAATGTCCGATTGACTGGTCCAAAGTCTGTTATCGAAGCTCACTTGCGTTCCAGATTCGTAAACAAAGTACGGGTTCCACGCCTCGCCAGAGATGATTTTTTCAGGTTGCCAAGCATTGGAGGCACCAGGTTCGTCGCCCTGGGTTTGTCCCTGACTGATCCAAACACGCTCATCATATGCAACTTCGTCGCCGAGGAAATAGGTAAGGTTCGCGTCCCACGCTGGCGCACTGCCGTCGTCGGTCGTTGCACTCCAGACGTTTGAAGTACCTGGCTCGTCGCCTTGAGTCTCCTCGTTGCTCTGCCAAAAGCCGTCGGCGTGGAACACGATGGTTTCAGCTTCGTAAATGAAAAACTCATTCCAATCCTCACCATTCACGATGGTATTTGGCTGCCACTCGACTGATTTATAAGGTTCTTGAACCTCGGCGTCTGTCCTCGGGTCAATATCGGACTGACTTGTCCAAAGCCGCTCATCGAACGTGACTTGGGTTCCCGCCGCGTAGGCAAAGTACTGATTCCAATCTTCGCCAGAATTGATCGTGTCAGGCTGCCATGCGCTGGATTCATAGGGTTCGGGCGTCTGCGCGTCCGAATTCGGGTCTATATCCGTTTGGCTCGTCCAGAAACGATCATCGTAGGAGACTTGCGTTCCTGAGGCATAGACGAAAAATTCGTTCCAAGCCTCTCCCGCGGTCAGGGAGACAGGTTGCCAATGAGCCGTAAGACCTGGTGCAACGCCGCTTGTGGTCTCGACGACGCATTCCCACTCTCTGCCGTCGTAGCTGACCCGATCGTCCAAGTTGTACGTGATGTTGACATCCCAAGCATCGGAGGTGTCACCCTCATCGTCGAGCAGTTTCCATACGCCCGCGACGCCTGGGATCTCATCTTCGGAGTACCACTGGTTGAACCAATTTTTGCCCTCGTAAACAACGATTTTGCCCAAGGTCGTAATCCCATCGTTGTAGTAAATAAAGTAGGGACTCCAATCTTCGTAATCCTCTAGGTACTTGGGTTGCCAAACCCGATCGGTCCCAGGGACCACACCGACATCAGCCCAATAAAGATTATACCAAACCCTGCCGTCGTGCTCGACCTCGGTATTCGCAACCTGATAAGTAGCGTTTACATCCCATGCAGGAACATCACTGTCGGTATCCCCGTCCTCGTTGGTGCCGCCATCGCCATCACCCGACCCGCCGTCGCCCGTTCCGTCGTCGTCGTCGGCGCCGTCATCCTCAAAATCATCGACCTCGGTCCAAACCGCGGCCTGACCTGGAACGTCGCCTTGCGTATAGTCACTGTTGGTCCAGTAGGTGTCCGCGTAAGCAACGATCATTCCTGCGGTTTCGTAAATGAAGAGCGCGTTCCATTCTTCGCCATCATCAATCGTTTTGGGTTGCCATGCGACGGTTGTTCCCGGCTCAACCCCCAGGGTCCATTCCTGGCTGATCCAATATCTGTCTTCGTGAAAAACCTCTGCGCCCGCGGCGTAGTAGGTATCTGTATCCCAAGCCTCGCCGCCGCCTGTGGAATCGCTTACGGAAATCCAGTTTGCGTTAACGCCAGGTTCTTCATACTGCGACCACCACTGATTTTGCCACAAGCCATCGTTGTGAGACACTTGCAAGCCAGCCGTTGAATAGATGAAGTAGGTATTCCATGCCTCACCTGATACCAGAAGCGTCGGCTGCCAGACTTCCGATGTGCCTGGCTCCTCGCCCCAGGTCGTCCATCGGTTGGTCCAGGTTCTATCCCCATGGACCACCTCGGTGCCCGTTACGCTATAGGTGGTATTGGCGTTCCAAGCACTGGCATCCCCTGGAATCACCCAAATATCCGACTCGCCTGGGGTGTCGCCTTGTGAGTAGGATAAGTTCTGCCAGACCACCCCGCCATGGGTGACGCGCGTGGAGGGATCGGCGTAAATGAAGTGGATATTCCAAGCCTCAGAATCTTCCAGAGACGTCGGCTGCCACGCATCGGACGCGCCAGGCTCCTCCCCTTGCGTGGGGTATGAATTGTACCAGGTTCGGTCCTCATGTTCGACGATCGTGTTGGCCGTTTCATAGGTAAAGTCCTCGTCCCAAGCGGTATTGACCACCTCGTCTTCTGCCAGCGCCTCCCACGCCAAACTTTCGCCAGGTTCATCGCCCACTGTGTAGTAGAGAGACGACCAAAGCTCATCCGCGTAGGTTACTGTCGTGCCATCGATATCGTAGATGAAGTACTGATTCCATTCCTCTTCTGGAATGAAGCTCTCGGGCTGCCAGGCTTGGGTCGTACCCGGTTCCTCATTCTCGGTTTCTTCGGTACTGTACCACGTGCGCCCGCCGTGCGTTACGGTGTAGGATCTGGCACCATCGTAGACCAGCGACGCGTCCCACGGCAAGCCATCGGCAATCTCGACCTCTTCTGTGTCGGTCAGCTCCACCCAAGCCGCGGAAAGTCCGGGTATATCGCCCTGAACATAGTAAGAATTCTCCCACAGCTGACCGCTGTAACTGACGATACTTTGGGCATCGTAGATAAAATAAACGTTCCACGCCTCGCCCTCGGTCAAGGTGACCGGTTGCCAAGCCCCAGAGAACCCTGGCGGTTGGCCTGAATTGCTGTAGAGGGCAATCCAAGACCGATCATCGTAAATGACTTCGATCCCTTGGGAATAGACGCCGTCGGGTTGCCATTCCGAGGCCCCTTGATTGAGCCCAGAACCCGCCTGCACTTCCGCAGCAACGGGCGCCCAATTCTTTGTGTCCGATGGCGGGGGGTTGGCCCCAAAAACGGCCGCAGTGTTGTAGTAATAGTCATCGCCGTAGATGACAATGGTGCCAACCGTGTCATAGACGGTCGCCGCATTCCAGTAATCGACGGTCGATTCTTGGTTGGCGAGGATGTCGCAATAAATGGCCTCACTCGGGCTTACGCTTAGCCAGCCGCTCTCATTGGAACTTGGAGGGTCCATAAGGGTGTTGATTTGACTTGAAATCCAAAAATTGCCGTCAAGACTGTAAAGGAGCCCCGAAAGCGGCATGAGGATTTCGTCGGAGAACGAAACCTCATAGATCGGGGAGGATTCAGTGGGTTTACTGAAGCTGATCCAGTCGCTCGCCCCTTGAGTAAAGGCGTTCCCAGGTTCGGTGCTGTTGGCGCCTGTAACGTTGATCCAATAGCCGCCCGAATACATTCTGACGTCGCCCGCGTCCACGCGCTCCCCCAGTCGCCACGAGGTCATAGCAGAGACGTTCGGGGCAACGGCCAGCCAGTTGGTGCTGCCCGCCCCAGGGGTCCCAGACGCGGAGTTCGCGATGGAAAGCCACTGCAGGCCCGCGTGGCTTACAAGCTCGCCCAAGCCATAGGGCGTCCCGCGTTGCCATTCGGCTGGCATAAAGCTGGACGGAACATCGACCAATTCCCAAAAACACCCTTGGTCCAACGGCGCGTTGCCGACGGGCGGGAGCAA
The DNA here is from genome assembly GCA_965229645.1 of Alphaproteobacteria bacterium. Taxonomy (GTDB): domain Bacteria; phylum Pseudomonadota; class Alphaproteobacteria; order UBA7985; family UBA7985; genus CAXQZM01. The sequence goes on along the minus strand of OZ245893.1, from coordinate 134,074 downwards.
GCCGTCTTCGGGGACCGTCCACCCCATCCCGTTGTACACGACCCGTTCAGAGGGATCGGAGTAAGTGCCGATTTCGGACCACTCGGAGGAAAAACTCGTCCCCGTGCTGGCAAGCTGGACGAACTCGCTTTCGGCCTCGACGACATTGGCATCGGGCAGTGTTGTGTCACCCGCATAGGTGCTGATAAAATTCCAGGCCCCAGAGTTGCCAGGCTGCTCGCCCACCGTATTGTAAAGCGCGCGCCAAGTTGACCCGTCAAAGGCGACGACATCGCCCGCAGAATAGGCGTTCCCAATGTCAAAAACAGGAACACCGTCATCCAACACCTCCACCTCAAGCCATTCGACCTGACCAAGCGAGGTGGGATTGATCGCGATATTGTCCACCTGCGCCGACCAAAGCCGCCCATCCTCCGCGACACTATCGCCAACGTAATAGAAGGTGCGCGCGTCCCAGGTTTCGTGGGTCACTTGCGCAAGAACTCTCGATGGCCAGAAGCACAACGAAACCACAAAAATTGTAATAAATGCTCCAAGCGCCCTTTGCATGCTACGGCGCCACGCTGAATAAAAGAAAGCCGTCATGGGGGCCCGTATAGACCCCGCAACAGGCTTGTCCAAGGCTGCGTCGGCGGGCGTTGAGATTTGTTCGTCGGTGTATCTTGGGCGCATGCTCGTACTCTTTAGTTCGTTGACCACCTGCGGCGCGTCCTGCGAACCCGCCGCCTTAGAGCCCCTACGCGTCAGCGTCGACCAATCAACCGAAGGGAGGGTGAGCCATCCTTAGGACCGTTAAGCTCACGCCGATCACCCGATCCTCCTACGACGGGTCGCCGTTGATTCAGGTAAGGTTTCTACGCGATACAACACCCAAAAGGCGGAAAAATTCATTTCCCGTGAGCGTCAATCTGTAACGAGTTGTCGCAATCTGGAAGTCGTGCGCGCGTATTTTGGCTCCAGAACACAAAGCGCGTGCCGTCTGCACTTCCTGCCCCCGACCTGGGCTGGATCCTGCGACGTCGCTTCGCACCACGCTAGATGACGTCGGGTGGGGGCTTCTGACTTTTGGGCCACAAAGCCGAACCTGCCGTGCGCCTGGGTCAGCCGCAACTCACATGCTCGATGCGTCCCTCGGCGTCCAGAAAAGCCAAAGTTCGATCACGCCGATACTCTTGGGTATAGATGCGCCCTGGCACACGGGTGGCAAACTGATCGCCCTCGGCGGGGATCTGATCACGGACATCGTCCAGCAGTTCCCCGACCAGATGATCCAAGGCGCCCTGATAGGCGGGGCAGCGGCCCCGCGGCGGCGGCTCCAACGAAAGCTGCCCTGTGGCGGGAAGATTATCCGAAGGCGCGTCCGACGAGGGGTCAGTCCCCTGGGGGTTGCAGCCCAACAGAGCGCCCGCGATCATGACGGCAAAAATCGAAACAGGAGGCATTAGAATGATCTTTCCAAATCGACGGCCAAAACATTTTCTAGAGCGCTGGCGGAGGCCGAATAGGCGACGGTCGCGGTAAGGTTCAGCTGATCCTCATAGGTCATTTCAAGCGTCGGAACAATCGAGAGCGCCGCTTCGTTCAAATAGGTTTCCTCCAGCACGATCACGCCGCCGTCGTCGCGCCCAACGGGAATGGTTGTCAGGGCCGACCCGTCCAGCACCCGCCGATCTTGGCTAAGTTGCACCGCAAAACTGCCGGTTTGGTCCGCGCCCAACTGGTCGCGGCGCAGGCCCATGACCGCCGACGCGGAGGTAATTTGGTCGGACATGGCGATGACGCTGGCCGCGGCAGGCACCACCGCCGTCTGCGATAGGCCGACGCCGCCAAACAGCGTCCAATCCTCGCCGAGTTGGCGCGTGCCGTTGCTACCGACCGTCAGGGTGGTGGCCGTATCGGCCAAGGCGTAAGCGCCCGTGCCCGCGTTGCCGAACAGTTGCCCTTGTTCTTGGGTCAGGGCGATGGACTGGCCGACCTGCCAGCCGTCCCCGCTCGACAAGGCCACGTACTGCACTTCGGCCAAGGTGGATGTTTCCTTGGAAACCGCGCGATAGTTGAGAGCGGCGTCGGGCAGGCGAATCTGCTCGGCGACGCTGGCCACCGCGTCGCCCGTCGCCGCCACTTCCGTGATCGGCGAGCCGAAGCTCGCCAGACCCTCAAAATCAGCGCGCAGCGTATCGGAGAGCCCTGCGGCGCTCAGGGCGCTCGTTTCGCTCAAGGTGGTCATGCCCAGGGCCCCGACCGTATAGGCGCGATCAAAGGCGTCGAGCGCGACCATGTCGCTCGCCGCCGCGCTGATCGCCCCGACGAAGGCGCTATCGCCCGACAGCGACGCCCCCGTGAGCGCCAAGCCCGTGTTGGTCGCCGTCGAACTGCTGGTGGCAATGTTCAAAGACCCTGACGGTTCCAAAGCCGCCGCGAGGTTCATCATGCCGTGGCCATAAACTTCATCGACCCCTTCGGCGCCCAAATCGTCGGCGGTGGCGAACAGCAAGTCCAAGATGTCGGCGGTCTCGACGTAAGGAAAGGCCTGAAACAAGATGGCGATCCCTCCCGAAACCATGGGCGCGGCCATAGAGGTGCCATTGTATGTGGCGTACTCCCCTTCCGCGCCTATGCTGGAGTAGATGTTGGTACCAGGCGCACCCAGGCAGTAATTCTTCGTGACCCCGCAGACTTGCGAATCGGCTTCTTCGTCGGAGTCCGACAATTCGTTAGAAATCACCCAGGCCGCCGCGTTGTTGTCGTAGACGAGGTTCACGACATTGACGAACCCATTGGCAAATTCCGCGTACTTTAGAGCGGCCTTGGCCTCTTGCGAGGTGTTGTTTGCACCCAAATCCGTATTCTCACTGTAAGAATTTCCCGCCGCCCAGACAAAGACCGATCCCTGCGCGATGGCATCCGCAGCCGCGCTCCGAAGATAGGCGTCGTCAAAAAGCGTATCATTGTTTTCAAGGCTATTAGATCCCCAGGAATTGTTGAAAATACGTGCGCCGCTGCCCACCGCGCCCGTGATTCCATCCGCCAAATCGTCCAGTTCTAGACTTAAGCCGCCGCCAAAATGCTCGAGAAAGGCAACGCTCACGATATCTGCATCATAGGCGATACCATGCATTTCTGTTCCATCATGCTTGGCACCGATGATACCCGCGACATGCGTTCCATGATCCCCTTGGGGGGGGAAAAGTTCGTCGAGTGCGGTAGGCTCACAGCCAATACAAGCATCATACTCCGCGATAACTTTGTCAGCCAATTCAGAATGCTCCGCATAGATTGGTGTATCCACCACTGCCACCGTTACCCCCGCACCCGTCAATCCCAAGCTATAGGCTTGCCGCGCGCCAATGGCGCCGATCGGGTCGTGCAGATTTGAGTCGTCCTTATTGCCCATGGCGTAGGTCTCATCGTCGCTGTTCGAACTGCTCACAGTAACGGGATCGCCCCAAACAGCGACATCGACACCCCGAGGGCCGCTCGCGCCCGTGACCGAATCTCCCTCGGCGCCGCGCCAACTCCATTTGTCGGTGTAGTTTGTGTCCACGCATCCAACACCCGCGTCGGCCCCACCTGGCACGGTGCCGCTACAAGCCTCGACCTCCGCCCAGCCAACGTCGTCCGTAACCGCCCCCAAGTCATCCCGCTCTAACGTGCCCCCGTCATAGACTTCATCGGTGCCGTCCAATTCATCGTACTCGGCTTCATTGGAGTCTTCGTCAACTTCGGTAGATCCGCCAAGGTCGCACGCCGCCATCAGCGCCGCCACCATCGCAACCGCTGCCAAATTGATGCCTCTGCTTTTCATGCACATCTCCCCAAGGATTCGAAACAGAGCGTATCTAGTCTTACCCAAGGGTATCTTTCAAGAAAAATCCCAGATGCACGTTCACAAGCGTGGGACGGGATGCACGACCCATTTTGCACTATTTCTTGTTGTGCGCAGTCGCAGGGTTCAGCACTGAGCGGTTGGGAAAGTACAGACGGCACGAACCTCGTGCCTTGCCAAACGACACCCGAAAGACACCGCTCGACAGAGGAGAATGGGTGGGCGCGAGGGTGGAAATTTCCGCCTCATCCGCTGCCAACGGGAGTGCGCTGCGCGCGGAACGACGGGTGCGTTGGAGCGCCATGACCCGTTACGGGGCTACGAAAAGCGCAAATCCCACCTCCTGTCTCTCCAGCGCGCCCTAAAACGCCCGCTCAAAATCAATGGCGAGCACGTTTTCCAATTCGCTCGACGAGGCGGAGTAGGTGATATTGGCGTTGACGTTGATTTGCTCCTCGTAGGTCATTTCGACCTTGGGAACGATGGAGAGCGCGGCTTCGTCCAGGCGCGTCTCCTCAAGTACGATCACCCCGCCGTCGTCACGGCCGACGGGGATGGTTGTGAGGGCGGAGCCGTTCAGAACCCGCCGATCTTGGCTGACCTGCACGGCAAAACTCGCGGTTTGGTCGAGCCCTAACTGGTCGCGACGCAGGCCCATGACCGCCGACGCGGAGGTAATTTGGTCGGACATGGCGATGACGCTGGCCGCGGCGGGCACCACCGCAGTCTGCGACAGGCCGACGCCGCCAAACAGCGTCCAATCCTCGCCAAGTTGGCGCGTGCCGTTGCTGCCGACCGTCAGGGTGGTGGCCGCATCGGCCAAGGCGTAAGCGCCCGTGCCGACGTTGCCGAACAGCTGCCCTTGTTCTTGGGTTAGGGCGATGGACTGGCCGACTTGCCAGCCGTCCCCGCTCGACAAGGCCACGTACTGCACTTCGGCCAGGGTGGACGTTTCCTTGGAAACGGCGCGATAGTTGAGAGTCGCGTCGGGCAGGCTGATCTGATCGTCCATGGCGGCCACGGCATTGCCCAAGGCCGCCGCTTCGGTGATGGGCGATCCAAAGCCCGCCAGGCCCTCAAAATCAGCGCGTAGCGTATCGGAGAGTCCCGCGGCACTCAGGGTCTCCGTCTCGCCCAAGGTCGTCATGCCCGTGGCCCCAACCGTATAAGCGCGGTCAAAGGCATCGAGCGCCACCATGTCACTGGCCGCCGTGCTCATGGCCCCAACGAAGGCGCTGTCCCCAGACAGGGACGCCCCCGTAAGCGACAAGCCCGTATTGGTCGCCGTCGAACTGCTGGTCGCGATGGTCAAAGACCCCGAGGGTTCGAGGGCCGCCGCCAAGTTCATCATGCCGTGACCATAGATCTCATCGACCCCTTCGGCGCCCAAGTCGTCGGCGGTGACGAACAGCAATTCCAAAATGTCGGCAGTTTCCACATAAGGGAAAGCCTGGAACAGCAGCGCCAAACCACCCGAAACCATGGGCGCGGCCATGGAGGTACCGCTGTTTGGAAGATAGCCATGATCTGGAACAGTCGATACGATCAAAGACCCTGGGGCGCCCAAGCAATAGTCCTTGGTTACGCCGCAAATTTGCGAATTGGCTTCATTGCTTGAGTTGGAAAGTTCGTTTGAGATGACCCACTCGTCAGCGCTATCGTCCCAAACCAGGTTCACGACATTCACAAATCCCCCCATAAATTCCTCGTACTTCAAGGCAGCCTTCGCATTTTGCGACGTATTGTGAGCATCGAGACCCGTATTTTCGGAGTAGGAATTTCCTGCCGCCCAAACGAAGACAGAGCCTTGTGCGATCGCGCTTGCGACGGCGTTCTTTACCAATTCTTGATCATCAAAGAATGTGTTGGTGTTGTCTTCGGACACCGTTCCCCAAGAGTTGTTGAAAATACGCACCCCGTTGGTGACGGCACCATCAATTGCATCGGCAAAATCCTGTTCGTCACTGAGCAATCCAAGTTCGCTGTTTTCGGCAAAATAGATGCTGACAAGTTCAGCGTCGTAGGCGACACCGTGCATTCCAGACTCATCCTTTTTCGCGGCGATAATTCCCGCAACGTGGGTGCCGTGGTCTCCAGTACCAGTGTCAACGGTATCGCAATTATACACACCAGCCGTATCTTTACAGAGATCGTACTGACTCGTGATTTTGCCGTCCAAATCCACATGATCCGTGTCAATCCCCGTATCTACGACCGCGACTTTGACGCCCGCCCCCGTTATACCCAAACTGTAAGCTTGGCGCGCGCCGATGGCCCCAATCGGGTCATGATCAACGAAACCATTGTCTGGGTAAATTGAATCCGTGAACCCCATCACAAGCGACTCACTGGTTTCGAAAGACGCCACCGTTCCCCCTGTACCCCAGGCATGAACGCCCGTGCCGCGCGGGCCATCGACGCCCACGTTCGTATCGCCCGATTTACCGCGCCAGCTCCATTCGTCCGTGTAGTTTGCATCCACGCAATCCACGCTAGAGGAGGTGTCTGCCGTCGGCACGACGCTGACACATGACACATTATTCGAGTCCCATCCCGCAACTTCGTCATTGATCGACCCCCAATTATCACGCACGGCGGTGCCGCCCCCGTAGATTTGTTCGATCCCCACCAGGCCGTCGCTCAAATCGGCTACCCGCAACAACTGCACCGCCGTCGCGTTCGACTTGCCCGTGCTGGTGCTCTGGGCAACCCCTGCCGCCACATCCACCGTCACATCGCCGGTTGCTTGCGGCGTCACGTCAAAGGTATAGATTGGCTCCTCATCACTACTACTAAAATTCGACAAAACTCCGTTGCCCAGGGTCACATCATTCGAGTCAAATCCCGTCACATCCTCAGAGAATGTTGCGGTGACGCGGAAGGTATCGACCACAGGCGAATAGGCCCCCGTGCTGAGCGAAACCGTCGGCAAAGATAAGTCGACGGAAATGGAGAATATATCGGATGCTGGGTTCAAGTTCCCCGCTGCATCCGCTGCCGCCCCTTCGACCACTTGCACGGTCACCTCTCCATCTGCGTCGGGCGTCACATCAATGCTGTATTCGGTTTCGGAGATCACATCGATAGACGTATAGGTCCCGTTCGTCACCAGCACGGGAACGTCGATAAAGGTATCGTAGACGGGCTCTGAAAACACTGCCTTGACCGTGAACGTCCCCCCAACGGGGCTGGACGCTGGCGTTGAGATTGCGACAGTCGGCGGCGTATAGTCCGCGGTCAAAGCCAAAGTTGAGGCCGCCGCGCTGGGATTTCCCGCATCATCAACGGCAACGCCCGCCGCCATATCAACCCTCACCTCTCCGTCTGTGTCGGGCGTTACCTCAAATGTCCATTCCGTCGTGGACTCTACCGTGATATCCCCTCTTGTCGCATTAACAAGGGTCAAACCGTCCAGGTCAGACAGCGACACAGGTTCTGAGAAGGTTGCCTCGACGGTAAAGGAACTCGCGTTCAAGGGGTCTGAGACATCTGTGCTTAGTTGGACCGAGGGCAAAACTGAGTCGTAGGAGAAAGAAAGCTGGTTAGAAGCCTCATTGCCCTGGTTCACGCCATCAACAGCAACGTCGGCCGGAACATCGACCGTCACTGTTCCTTGCGTGTCAGCGGTCGGCGTCACGTCAAAACTGTAGGTCGCTTCAGAGCCGCTGAAGTTGCTCACTGCCCCGTTCACAACAGTGACATCCCCAACCACAAAATCCGTCACAGACTCGGAGAAGGTGGCCGTCACATTGAAGCTACCCGTAAGCGTCCCAGTCGCACTGGTCGTGAGCGCTACCGTCGGCGCTGCAACATCGTAAGCGAACGAAAGCTGATTTGATGCCGTGTTGGCGTTGCTAACGCTATCAGCCGCAACGTCGGCCAGAACATCGACCGTCACCGTCCCCTGAGTGTCAGCGGTCGGCGTCACGTCAAAGCTATAGGCCGCCCCAGAGCCGCTGAAGTTGCTCACCGCCCCGTTCACAACACTCACATCCCCAACCACAAAACCCGTCACAGACTCTGAGAAAGTTGCCGTCACATTGAAGCTGCCCGTAAGCGTCCCAGTCGCACTGGTCGCGAGCGCTACCGTCGGTGCCGCCACATCATAGGCGAACGAAAGTTGATTGGATGCTGCATTGCTTTGGTTAACACCATCAACAGCAACGTCGGCCATAACATCAACCGTCACTGTTCCTTGCGTGTCAGCCGTCGGCGTCACATCAAAGCTATAGGTCGCTTCAGAGCCGCTGAAGTTGCTCACCGCCCCGTTCACAACAGTGACATCATCAACCACAAAACCCGTCACAGACTCAGAGAAAGTTGCCGTCACACTAAAGCTGTCCGTAAGCGTCCCCGTCGCACTGGTCGCGAGCGCTACCGTCGGTGCCGCCACATCATAGGCGAAGGAAAGTTGGTTGGATGCTGCATTGCTTTGGTTAACACCATCAACAGCAACGTCTGCCAGAATATCGACCGTCACCGTCCCTTGCGTATCGACGGTCGGCGTCACGTCAAAGCTATAGACCGCCTCAGAGCCAGTGAAGTTGCTCACCGCCCCGTTCACAACACTCACATCCCCAACCACAAAACCCGTCACGGACTCGGAGAAAGTTGCCGTCACATTGAAGCTGTCCGTAAGCGTCCCAGACGCACTGGTCGCGAGCGTTACCGTCGGCGCGGCCACATCGTAAGCGAACGAAAGCTGGTTTGACGCCGTGTTGACGTTGCTAACGCTATCAGCCGCAACGTCGGCCAGAACATCGACCGTCACCGTCCCCTGCGTGTCAGCCGTCGGCGTCACGTCAAAGCTATAGGTCGCTTCAGAGCCGCTGAAGTTGCTCACAGCACCGTTCACAACAGTAACATCACCAACCACAAAACCCGTCACAGACTCGGAGAAAGTTGCCGTCACACTAAAGCCGCCTGTAAGCGTTCCCGATGCATTGGTCGCGAGCGTTACCGTCGGCGCGGCCACATCATAAGCGAAAGAGAGCTGGTTGGACGCCGTGTTGCCGTTGTTGACGCTATCAACAGCAACATCTGCCAGAATATCGACCGTCACCGTCCCTTGCGTGTCAGCGGTCGGCGTCACGTCAAAGCTATAGGTCGCTTCAGAGCCAGTGAAGTTGCTCACAGCACCGTTCACAACAGTAACATCACCAACCACAAAACCCGTCACAGACTCGGAGAAGGTTGCCGTCACATTGAATCTGCCCGCAAGCGTCCCAGTCGCACCAGTCGCGAGCGTTACCGAGGGCGCCGTTGCGTCGTAGGCGAACGAGAGTTGGTTGGATGCTGTATTGCTCTGGTTAACACCATCAACAGCAACATCTGCCAGAACATCGACCGTCACTGTTCCTTGGGTATTCGCCGTTGGTGTCACGTCAAAGCTATAGGTCGCATCAGAGCCACTGAAGTTGCTCACCGCCCCGTTCACAACAGTGACATCCCCAACCACAAAACCCGTCACAGACTCCGAGAAAGTTGCCGTCACACTAAAGCTGCCCGTAAGCGTCCCAGACGCTGTGGTGGTCAAAGTCACCGTTGGCACCGCCAAGTCATAAGCTAAGGAGAGCTGGTTGGACGCCTTGTTGGCGTTGCTGGCGCTATCAGCCGCAACGTCGGCCAGAACATCGACCGTAATCGTTCCTTGCGTGTCAGCGGTCGGCGTCACGTCAAAACTGTAGGTCGCTTCAGAGCCGCTGAAGTTGCTCACTGCCCCGTTCACAACAGTAACATCCCCAACCACAAAACCCGTCACAGACTCGGAGAAGGTTGCCGTCACATTGAAGCTACCCGTAAGCGTCCCAGACGCATTGGTCGCGAGCGCCACCGTCGGTGCCGCCACATCATAGGCGAACGAAAGTTGATTGGAGGCTGTATTGCTCTGGTTAACACCATCAACAGCAACGTCTGCCAAAATATCGACCGTCACCGTCCCTTGCGTGTCAGCGGTCGGCGTCACATCAAAGCTATAGGTCGCTTCAGAGCCGCTGAAGTTGCTCACCGCCCCGTTCACAACACTAACATCCCCAACCACAAAACCCGTCACAGACTCTGAGAAAGTTGCCGTCACACTAAAGCTGCCCGTAAGCGTCCCGGTCGCACTGGTCGCGAGCGCTACCGTCGGTGCCGCCACATCATAGGCGAACGAAAGTTGATTGGATGCTGCATTGCTTTGGTTAACACCATCAACAGCAACGTCTGCCAGAATATCGACCGTCACCGTCCCTTGCGTGTCAGCCGTCGGCGTCACGTCAAAGCTATAGGTCGCTTCAGAGCCGCTGAAGTTGCTCACCGCCCCGTTCACAACAGTAACATCCCCAACCACAAAACCCGTCACAGACTCTGAGAAAGTTGCCGTCACACTAAAGCTGTCCGTAACCGTCCCGGTCGCACTGGTCGCGAGCGCTACCGTCGGAGCTGCAACATCGTAAGCGAACGAAAGCTGGTTTGACGCCGTGTTGGCGTTGCTAACGCTATCAGCCGCAACATCGGCCAGAATGTCGACCGTCACCGTCCCTTGCGTGTCAGCGGTCGGCGTCACGTCAAAGCTATAGGCCGCCCCAGAGCCGCTGAAGTTGCTCACCGCCCCGTTCACAACACTCACATCCCCAACCACAAAACCCGTCACAGACTCTGAGAAAGTTGCCGTCACATTGAAGCTGCCCGTAAGCGTCCCAGTCGCACTGGTCGCGAGCGCTACCGTCGGTGCCGCCACATCATAGGCGAACGAAAGCTGGTTGGATGCTGTATTGCTCTGGTTAACACCATCAACAGCAACGTCGGCCAGAACATCGACCGTCACCGTCCCTTGCGTGTCAGCCGTCGGCGTCACGTCAAAGCTATAGGTCGCTTCAGAGCCGCTGAAGTTGCTCACCGCCCCGTTCACAACAGTAACATCCCCAACCACAAAACCCGTCACAGACTCTGAGAAAGTTGCCGTCACACTAAAGCTGTCCGTAAGCGTCCCGGTCGCACTGGTCGCGAGCGTTACCGTCGGCGCTGCCAAATCGTAAGCGAACGAAAGCTGGTTTGACGCCGTGTTGGCGTTGCTAACGCTATCAGCCGCAACATCGGCCAGAATATCGACCGTCACCGTCCCTTGCGTGTCAGCGGCCGGCGTCACGTCAAAGCTATAGGCCGCCCCAGAGCCGCTGAAGTTGCTCACCGCCCCGTTCACAACAGTAATATCCCCAACCACAAAACCCGTCACAGACTCTGAGAAAGTTGCCGTCACATTGAAGCTGCCCGTAAGCGTCCCAGTCGCACCAGTCGCGAGCGTTACCGTCGGCACTGCTACATCGTAAGCGAACGAGAGTTGGTTTGACGCCGTGTTGGCGTTGCTAACGCTATCAGCCGCAACATCGGCCAGAATATCGACCGTCACCGTCCCTTGCGTGTCAGCGGCCGGCGTCACGTCAAAGCTATAGGCCGCCCCAGAGCCGCTGAAGTTGCTCACAGCACCGTTCACAACAGTAACATCACCAACCACAAAACCCGTCACAGGCTCTGAGAAAGTTGCGGTCACATTGAAGCTATTCGTAAGTGTCCCAGACACGGTGGTGGTCAAAGTCACCGTCGGTACCGCCAAGTCGTAGGCCAAGGAGAGTTGGTTTGACGCCGTGTTGGCGTTGCTGACGCCATCAACAGCAACGTCGGCCAGAACATCGACCGTCACTGTTCCTTGCGTGTCAGCCGTCGGCGTCACGTCAAAACTATAGTTCGCCCCAGAACCGCTGAAGTTGCTCACAGCACCGTTCGCAACAGCAATACCGTCTGCGTCAAAACCTGTCACAGACTCCGAGAAGGTTGCGGTCACATTGAAGCTACCTGTAAGCGTCCCAGACACGGTGGTCGCGAGCGTTACCGTCGGTGCCGCCAAGTCATAAGCAAAGGAAAGCTGGTTGGACGCCGTGTTGCCGTTGTTGACGCTATCGACAGCAACGTCTGCCAGAACATCGACCGTCACCGTCCCCTGCGTGTCAGCCGTCGGCGTCACGTCAAAACTGTAGTCCGCTCCAGAACCGCTGAAGTTGCTCACCGCCCCGTTCGAAACACTAATATCCCCAGCCTCAAAATCCGTCACGGACTCTGAGAAGGCTGCGGTCACACTAAAGCTGCCTGTCAGCGTCCCAGACGCCGTGGTGGTCAAAGTCACCGTTGGTACCACCAAATCATAAGCCAAGGAGAGTTGGTTGGACGCCGTGTTGTCCCAATTCACTCTATCAACAGCAACGTTTGCTAGAACATCGACCGTTACCGTTCCTTGCGTATCAACTGTCGGTGTCACATCGAAACTATAGTCCGCTCCAGAACCACTGAAGTGGCTCACCGCCCCGTTCGCAACAGTAACGTCACCAACCACAAAACCCGTCACAGACTCGGAGAAGGTTGCGGTCACAGTGAAGCTGCCCGTAAGCGTCCCAGAGGCTGTGGTTGCAAGCACAACACTCGGTGCGGTGAAATCGGCAGTCACGGTAAGGGTCGAGGCTTGCAAATTTCCCGTATTCTCGCCGTTAACCGCCGCGTTAGCAGCGACGTCTATCGTCACTGGCCCGTCGTTGGTCGGTGCAACCGTAAACGTATAGTCGGCTCCAGAGCCCGATAGGTCGCCTGAAACCTCGCCATTGTCGACGCTAATATCGCCCTTCTCAAAATCTGTGACATCCTCAGAAAATGTCGCGGTGACAAGGAAGTCGCCTGGAACATGCTCCGCTGGTGTTGTCAAACTGAGGGTCGGCGCAGTCAAGCTCGCCTCTACCGACAATGGTGTCGCCGCCGTGTTGGCGTTGCCAGCAGGGTCCTGGGCAACGCCCGCTGGGACATCCACGGTAAGGGTTCCAGTGGTCAGCGGGGTTACGTCAAAGTCGTACTCGGCCCCAGCGCTATCGGCAGAAAAGGCGCCTACTTGCCCGCCCACGACGTCAATATCGCTTGCCGTGAAGTCCTCCACAGGCTCCGAGAACACAACCTTGACACTGAATATGCCCGAAACGGGCTCGCTTGCCTCAGTTGTCAAGCTGAGGATCGTTGGCGCCGTCAAATCAGCGGTGATCGACAATTGCTCCGCCGCAGTATTGCCACCTGAACTGCTACTACCGCCAGTAACATCGGCAACACCCGCGGGTACATCGATGGTAACAGTGCCGTCTACCTTTGGAGTCACATTGAAGCTATAGTCAGCGCCTGAGCCCGCGAAACCATCGACATCCGCATTTGTAACAACGAGATCGTCAACGACAAAACCCTCAACCGCTTCAGAAAACGTCGCCGTAACACTAAACGGCCCAGAAACAGGGTCGGACGCTGTTGTTCTCAGGGTCACGCTCGGCCCCGTTAGATTTGCGGTAACGGTCAGGGTATTAGAGGCTTCATTGGGGTTCCCTGCTCCGTCCCGCGCGACACCCGCTTGCACCTTCAGGGTCACGTCGCCGCTCGCCTGCGGTGTTACGTCGAACGTATACGCGAGCCCTGCATTGGTCGCGACAAAATTGCTCAACTCCCCATTCGTCACGCTGATGTCGCCGATTTCGAACCCTTCAACCGCTTCGGAAAAGCTCGCCGACACCTCAAAAGTTCCAGAGACATCCTTACTGTTCGTGGTCAGGGACACCTCTGGCGCAGCATCGATCTCGACCACCCCGCCGCCGCCGCCGCAGGCGACGAGTACCGCGCATGTCAGAAAAGTTGCGAACTGTTTGATTTGTCTCATAGGATGGACCTTAGCTTTCAATACGGCGCTCCCGTGCCGAACCGCAAACACGTGCGTCGACTCGCCCTGGATCGCTATCACCAGCGAGGGCCATTTTGTCAACATTGGCCTAAATTTGGTCGCTAATGCACCTAAATGGGTGGCGTTCGGTCGTTCCGACGCAAGCCGCTCTGGACCCTTGTTCAATGCAAAGTTCCCTCGCCTATCCCGATCCCCACTGAGGAGCAGAGACCAAGTGCGACATAAGCGCACACAGCCCCAGCAGAGCCGCGACCGCGCCGTCGAGGGGCTTGCCTCGGGCGTCCGAAGATTTGGCTTTTGACGGTTGGTCTTGGCCGCCAACTTGGGTAAAGTCGGACCCATGCGATACCGACATACGATGATCCGCGTGGACAACCTCAACGCTTCCTTGGCGTTTTGGACGGGCCCTATGGGCTTGGTAGAGACGCGCCGCCTCGACTCGGAAACGGGGCAATTTACCCTCGTGTTTCTCGCCGCGCCGCTCGACGTCGCCTCGGCGACGGCGACCCAAGCGCCCGAGTTGGAGCTGACCTACAATTGGAATACGGGCGAGCAACCGCGCGTTGCGGGCCGAGCCTGGGGGCATTTGGCCTACAATGTCGATGACATCTACGGGTTTTGCCAGCGCCTGATCGACGCGGGCCTGACCCTCAATCGTCCGCCGCGCGACGGCAAAATGGCCTTCCTTAAGTCTCCCGAAGGCGTTTCGATTGAGTTGATCCAGGAAGGTAAGGCCCTGCCCGTCCAGGAGCCTTGGACCTCAATGGAAAACCACGGCACATGGTAGGACCTGCCGCAAGACAACCTGGCACGGGGGCAGGTGACGTAGAGATCCTGGTCGTTCCCTACCGCGCCGACAACTATGGTTACCTGATCCACGACCCGCGCAGCGGCGCGACCCTTGCCATCGACGCAGGCGACGATGCGGGGTACTTAGAGGCCTTGGCGGCGCGCAACTGGCGGCTCGGGTGGATCTTGCTGACCCACCATCACGATGACCATGTGTCCCATGCGGGCGCGCTGGCGGCGAAAACGGGCGCGCAGATTTGTGGACCTAAGAGCCTCCAGCTCCCAGGCCACAACATCCGCGCCCTCACCGACCAAAGCCCCCTGCACCTTGGCAAGGCCGACGCGCCGCTCGAGGTCCAGATTCTCGCAACGCCTGGGCATACGCTCGACATGTTGAATTACTACCTGCCTGCGGCCACGGCGGTGTTCACGGGCGACACCCTCTTTACCCTAGGCAGCGGGCGCCTGTTTGAGGGCACGGCAGACCTCATGTTCGACAGCTTGCAGAAACTCGGCGCGCTGCCCGCTGACACGCGAGTCTACGGTGGACACGAGTACACGCGCGCGAACTTGGACTTTGCCCTGTCGGTCGAGCCCGACCTTGCCGCCTTGCGCGACCGCGCCGAGACCTTGCGTGCCACCCTGGCGGCGGGCGAACCGACCGTTCCCACCCGCTTAAGCGATGAGTTGATGACCAACCCGTTTTTGCGGGCCAAAACTGCCGAGGACTTGGCCCGCGTTCGCGCCGCAAAAGATGCCTTTTGAGGTTTGATTTGTGTCTCACGGCAGAAACGCTTCGCGTTTCGCCTCCGACGGGGCCTTCGCTTATACCCCGAGGCGCTTTCTTAGCTGATCTCGGGGGCCGCTGCGGGGGCCGCAGTCGCGGCCCTTATACCAGCGAACACAAGAGTCATTTTTAAGCGCCGCGGGTATAAAACCGCTTTTGAATCGGCTTGCATGGCGTCGAATCTCTGCTAGGCCGCGCCCAAAAGACCAAGCCTGCCTTGTTCAGAAGGAGCCCCGACATGTTCGATCTCGAGTCATTTTTCACCCAAGACTTGGCGGCGCGTGACCCCCAAATCGCCGCGGCCATGGGCCAGGAATTGGGACGCCAGCGCGATGAAATCGAGCTGATCGCGTCGGAAAACATCGTCTCGCGCGCGGTCATGCAGGCCCAAGGCTCGGTCATGACCAACAAGTACGCCGAAGGCTACGCGGGCAAGCGGTACTACGGCGGGTGCCAGTTTGTCGATGTGGCGGAAACCCTGGCGGTGGAGCGCGCCTGCCAGCTATTCGACTGCCAGTTTGCCAACGTCCAGCCCAACTCCGGGTCGCAGGCCAACCAAGGTGTCTTTACCGCGCTCATCAAGCCAGGCGACACGATCCTGGGCATGAGCCTCGATGCTGGCGGCCACCTGACCCACGGCGCGCGCCCCAACCAATCGGGCAAGTGGTTCAACGCCGTGCAGTACGGCGTGCGCCAAGACACCCTTGAGGTCGATTACGATCAGGTCGAGGCGCTGGCGCGCGAGCATCGCCCCGCCCTCATCATCGCTGGCGGGTCGGCCATTCCGCGCCAGATCGACTTTGCCCGCTTCCGCGCCATCGCCGACCAGGTCGGCGCGTACCTCCATGTCGATATGGCGCACTTCGCGGGTTTGGTCGCGGGCGGCGCGCACCCCAGCCCCTTCCCCCACGCCCATGTCGCCACCTCGACCACGCACAAAACCCTGCGCGGGCCGCGCGGGGGCTTGATCCTCACCAACGACGCCGAGATCGCGAAGAAGGTCAATTCGGCCATCTTCCCGGGGATTCAGGGCGGTCCGCTCATGCATGTGATCGCCGCCAAGGCCGTCGCTTTTGGGGAGGACTTGCAGCCAGCGTTCCGCGACTATTGCCAGCAAGTGATCACCAATGCCAAGGCCTTGGGCGACCAGTTGATCAAGGGTGGGCTGGACCTGGTGACGGGCGGCACCGACACCCATGTCCTGCTGGTCGATCTACGGCCCAAGGGCGTCAAGGGCAACGCCACCGAAAAAGCCCTGGGCCGCGCCCATATCACCTGCAACAAAAATGGCATCCCCTTCGACACGGAAAAGCCCATGGTCACCAGCGGCATCCGCCTCGGCTCGCCCGCAGGCACGACGCGCGGCTTTGGCGAAGCCGAGTTCCGCCAAATCGCCGATTGGATCGTCGAGATCGTCGATGGTCTGGCCGCAAACGGCGACCAGGGCAACGCGGCGGTCGAAGAACGGGTCAAAAGCGAGGTCGTCAGCCTCTGCGCCCGCTTCCCGATCTATCCAAACCTCTAATACCAACGGCGAAAAAAGTTGACACTTTTTTTGCCGTTTTGTGTCTCACGGCAGAAACGCTTCGCGTTTCGCCTCCGATGGGGCCTTCGCTTATACCCCGAGGCGCTTTCTTAGCTCATTTCGGGGCCGCTGCGGGGGCCGCAGTCGCGGCCCTTATACCAGCGATCATTAGAGTCATTCTCATTCGCCGCTGGTATAACCCACACCAAGACCCGCAGCGCAGCCTGGAAGTCTCGATTGAGGGGACTGGTACCGAAGAAACCGGAACCCCTCGCCTCGACGGATACTGGACCAGGCCATTCTAGCGAATGGCTTTAGGAGAGCAGCCCAGACACGGTGCAGGTCCTTGACAAAAAACCTACCCCAGCTGGATGCAAAACACGCCGACAACTGCCACAGCGGCCCCGACGAAGGCCAGGGCGGCGGGGCGTTCGCGGGTCCAGATCCATATGAGCGGCAAGATCCAAACGGGCGTGGTTTGCGACAGGGCGGAAATCAATCCCACTTCCGACCCAATCGACTGCGCCCAGACCAGCAAAGTCATGCCCAAGCCCATGCCCGTGATCCCCGACAGCGCGGTGAGGGTCCAAGCGCTGAGCGTGGGCGGGTTGGCCGCGCGCATAGCTTGCACCCCCAGGGCGGCAAGGGCGTTCAAGGCCACGGCCGCGATCCCTACCCGGATTGCCGCCACCAAGATAACGGGGGGTTGATCGGCGGGCGCGACGTCGATCACAAAGTCCGACAACACCAGCCCTACGGCTTGGCATGCCGCGGCGAACAGGGCAAACCCAATGCCGATCCACAAGGGACCGCGCACCTGTTCCCAGGTGTGCAGCAAGGCCCGCCGCTTGCCGTAGGCGATGGCGACAACCACCCCGGTCAGCACCAGAAACACGCCGACCCATTCGAGCGGGTCGATGCGATCTTTGCCCACCGCGACCGCCAACAGGGCCGTCATGGGGGCATTGAGGGCAAAGAGCATGGCATTGCGGCGCGGCCCCAAACGACTAAGCGCCTCAAACAGCGCCGTGTCGCCCAAGAAGATCCCGATAAACCCCGAGACCGCAATGACGGCAGCAACCTGCCAACTGATCCATTCGAACGTCCCGCTGGCGGCAAGGGCAATCAACAGGGCCACCGTGACAAAGTTCTGCCGCGCCCAAGCAAAGGGCAAGGGTCCCAAAACACGGACTGGATGCGCCGCCAACAAGCCTGTCACCGCCCAAATCAGCCCGACGAGGACCGCGATCAATTCTGCGTAAATCGTCATCCCATGCCCTGTCGGCGCGCGCCAACCTCCGTATTTGGTTGCAGGAAGCAAATCGAAAACAAGGCTGCGCCCGTCCCTTGGCCCCAAGCTCCCGGGCCTAAGCGACGACGCATGGGAAGGCTAGCGCAATCTTTTGCCCTTAGGTGTGTGACGCGAATCGACGACTACACGTCGCCCGTTGGCCTAGGGCGGAAGAATTCCAACCCGCTGTGCGGGGCTCCAGCCCTGACATTGACACCTTTCCACTTCTTCGACATACCTTCTTGCCATGACAACCAGAACTTGGGGTCGCCACGCCAACGCGGGGCACTTTGACCTCCCCGCCGTGATCGGACCGCGGTGAGAAACGCGCTGGCAACCGACGGCGCGCGCGCGAGGGCGCAGGCCGCCCCTGCGACCCTCTATGTCGGGTTTTTGATCGCCGCGCCCCTCTTGATCCTGGTTCTGCACTCACTCTGGACACAAACCTACGTCTCCATTGATCGCACACCCACCTTGGCCAACTATCGCCAGGCCCTCGCCGACCCGCTGGTGCATTTCTTGCTCGGCAGGTCGATTGCCATTGCGGGCGCCGTAACTTGTTTGACGGTGCTGCTCGCCTACCCCATCGCCTACTTCATCGCCCTGCACGCACAAAAGAAAACGCTTTGGCTGCTCCTAATCACCATTCCGTTTTGGTCGAGCTACCTGCTGCGGGTCTTTGCCTGGAAACTCATCCTTGGGTTCAACGGGGTGGTCAATTCAGGCTTGACGGGTTTGGGGCTTATCGACGCGCCTCTGACCTTTTTGCTCTACAACGAATTTGCCGTGGTTCTGACCTTGGCCCATGCCTGGGCCCCCTTTGCCATTTTGCCGATCTACGTTTCTTTGCAGAAAATTGACCCCAAGTTACTGGAGGCTGCGACCGACTTGGGCGACAGCGCCTTGCGACGATTTTATCGAGTGACGCTGCCGCTCACGGTTCCTGGCATCATCGCCGCCGCCCTCATCATCTTTATTCCCACGGTCGGCGACTATGTGACCCCCGCCCTCGTTGGGGGGTCCGATGGCAAGATGATCGCCAATTTGATCCAGGTGCAGTTTGGCGCTGCCAACAATTGGCCCCTGGGCGCCACCTTATCCCTACTCGCCATGCTGACCGTCGGCTTCATCGCCCTCGTCTTTGCCCTCTCCATGAACGCGCTCAGGACGCTGATTCGATGACGGGCGGTTTTGCGTTGAGGGTCCCACCGCTCAAAACTTACTTATGGGCGTACTTGGGGTTTTTGTATCTGCCGATCCTTTTTTTGCCCCTGTTTTCGTTCAACGCTGGCACCATTGTCGCCTTTCCGATCAAGGGCTGGACGCTCGATTGGTATCGCCAGTTGGCGGGGGAGGCAACGCTGATCCAGGCCCTGGTCAACAGCTTGGTTGTTGGGCTCGCCGCAGCCTTCCTATCGACCGCCATGGGGTTGTTCGCGGCGCGGGCCTATACGCGCTATCAATTTTTTGGCCATCGTTTTTCCGAAGGACTGGTCATGTTGCCCCTGGTTGTTCCAGGCATTATTGTCGCCTCTTCCATGCTGGTGCTCTTTATCTCGATCGGCCTCAATCCCTCGCGCTTTGCCGTGATTTTGGGGCACAGCTTCCTTGGGCTCCCCTTCGCAGTTTCCATCCTGAAATCGGCCTTCGACGATTTTGATGTGTCGCTGGAGGAGGCGGCCTACGACCTCGGGTCAACTGCGGTGCAGACCTTTCGTCGCATCACCCTGCCGCTTATCACGCCAGGGCTGACCGCAAGCTTTCTCGTCACCTTCACCGTGAGTTTTGACGAGTTTATCTTGGCATTCTTTTTATCAGGCAGCGAACCCACCCTGCCCGTCTATATCTGGAGTCAAATTCGCTTTCCCGCCAAGCTGCCCAATACCCTGGCGTTGGGGACCTTACTGCTGCTGGGGTCGGTCGTGCTGCTATTGATTGCCGAATACTTTCGCCGCCGTTCCAATACCAACGGCCAAAAAAGTTGACGCTTTTATTGTCATTTTTTGTCTCGCGGCAGAAACGCTTCGCGTTTCGCCTCCGACGGGGCCTTCGCTTTACCCCGAGGCGCTTTCGCGCTATTCTCGGGGCCGCTACGGGGGCCACAGTCGCGGCCCTTATACCAGCGAACATAAGGGTTATTCTGGGTCGCCGCTGGTATAAGACACGCGCGGGCTTGTAAGATCATGTCACAAAATCCCTTCATCGAATTGGACCAAGTCAACAAGACTTTTGGGTCCTTCCACGCGGTCAAGGACCTCAGCTTGACGTTGCGCGAAGGCGAATTTTTCTGCCTGCTGGGGCCGTCGGGATGCGGCAAAACCACCGTCCTGCGCATGATCGCGGGGTTTCAGGACCCGAGCAGCGGTCGGATTCACATCGACGGACAAGATATGACGGGCGTCCCCGCCAATCATCGCCCGACCAATATGGTATTTCAGAGCTACGCGATTTTTCCGCATCTGAATGTGGGGGACAATGTGGCCTACGGTCTGCGCGGGCGCGGCCTGACCAAGCAGCAACTTATGACCCGCGTCAATGAGGCCTTGGGGATGGTCGCGCTTGAGGGCCTTCACGGGCGCCGTGCCACGGAACTGTCGGGCGGGCAGCAACAACGGGTCGCCTTGGCCCGAGCCCTAATCATGCGTCCAAAAGTCTTGTTACTGGACGAACCGCTCTCCGCCCTCGACAAAAAACTGCGCGAGCAGATGCAATTTGAAATGCGACGGCTCCAACAAACCCTTGGCATCACCTTCGTGACGGTCACGCACGATCAGTATGAGGCCATGACCATGTCGGATCGCATGGGGGTCATGTTCGACGGCCGCCTAGTGCAGGTCGATGCACCGCAAACGCTCTACGCGCACCCCTGCAACCGCGAGGTCGCGGGGTTCATCGGCGCCATGAACTTCCTGCGCGCGGACGTTCAGGGGGCGAGCGACACGACCTTGACCTTGGATGTCGAACACTTTGGCCGCATGACGGTTCCCCGAAACCCCAACGCCCAAACGCCCGAGTCCCAATCTGGTGAGGGCCAATCGCAACCCAAGGCGCAGGTTTTGGTCGGCATCCGCCCCGAGCAACTGGAGGTGTCGAAAGACCCACCCGAGTCCTTCAACGGCACACCTTACGACAGCGTCATCAGCGCTCGGGTTCGCGACGTTGCATTTTATGGCGAAAACGTTTACTACCACCTCGTCGTCAAAGAAGGACAGGAGCCGATCAGTGTGTCGGTGCCCAATTACTTCCATACCGCTGATTTCCAAGCGGGGGAGTCTGTTTGGCTGGGCGTTCAGGCGACATCGGTCATCGAACTCGGCACGGCCGAGGCGTGATTTTTAGCATAGGGAGACAAATTCATGCACATCAAAGGAACAGCCCTGATCGGGCTCACAATCCTGTCCAGCCAGGTTGGACTGGCGGGCCGCGCCCTCGCGGAGGCGAGTGACGTCAGCGTATTTGACTGGTCAGGGTACGAAGACTCTGGGTTTTTCAACGCCTACGTTGAGGCCCACGGCGGCACTCCGTCCTATACGTTTTTTGGCAGTGTTGACGAAGCCTTCACAAAGCTCCAGTCTGGGTTTGCGGCCGATCTGGCGCACCCCTGTTCGGATGCGGTGCGCAAATGGGCCGCTGCAGACCTGATCCAACCCCTGGACGCGACCAAACTCACAAATTGGGACGCCCTGCTGCCGCAAATCAAGGACGTGGATGGCATCGTCTTTGACGATCAGGTTTGGATGATGCCCTTTGAATGGGGCAATACGGGGCTGATCTACCGCACCGACAAAATCAGCGAACAAGACATCTCGCTGCAACTCTTGACCGATCCAGCGTACGAGGGAAAAATCGCCCTGCCCGATGGGGCCATTTCCGCCTTCGCCTTGGCAGCCCTAGCGACGGGCAACGGTGCGGACTATACCAACCTGAGCGAGGCGCAATTCAAGGAAGCGGCCGATTTTCTGCGCGCCGTCCACCCCAGCGTTCGCTTTTACTGGTCCGACGCGGGTCAGCTTGATCAGGCGATGGCCAGCGGCGAAGTCGAAATGGGATGGGCTTGGAACCAGTCGGAGTTGAACTTGATTTGGAATGGCACCCCCGCAGCCATGATGCGGGACGTTGACAAGGGAATTTCGACCTGGGTTTGCGGCTACGTCCACCTGACCAGTTCGACCGCCCCGGTGGACCAAGTCTATGATCTCCTAAACGCGCTGTCCGAGCCTACTAGCGGTAAGTATATCATCGAGAGTTGGGGCTATCCGCACGCAAATGCCGAGGCGTTCCCCATATCGGACCAGGAAATCATCAAGGCTTACGGCTTTGACGATCCCGAAGCCTTCTTCGAAGGGTCGCTGTTCTTCGACGCGGTGGAACCCGAACTCGAAAGCCGCATGTTGCAAGAGTTTGAACGGATCAAAGCTGGTTTCTAAAACCCACTCCAGTCAAGTTGATCTGAAACTTGACCAGGAAACTTAAAACCCCGTTCAATGGCATAAGGCAGGGGGATGGACCTGCGGTCCAGCCCCCTGCCCCGGCCGCGCGTTCGCAACCGCCTCACCAACAGACCGTCGGATGATCGGCGTATCCTCGCATGTCCACCCCGAACCCTTATGCGATCTTGTTCGAACCCGTGGCGATTGGCCCTGTAAAGGCGCGCAACCGGTTCTACCAAGTCCCCCATTGCGACGGCCTGGGGTATTTGCGGCCCCAAGCCGAAGCCGCGATGCGCGCCATGAAGGCCGAGGGGGGATGGGCCGTCGTTTCGACCCAGGAAACGGAAATTCACCCGACCTCGGACCTATCGCCCTACCCTGAAAATCGCCTCTGGGATCATCGGGATATCCCAGCCTTGCGCCTCATGACCGACGCGGTGCATGCACACGGGGCGCTCGCCGCCGTCCAGCTGGCGCACAACGGCGTTCATGCGCAAAATCACTTTTCGCGTGCGCCTTTGCTGGCCCCCTCGGACATGTCGATTGCGGCGGCGTACCCCAAGCAAGCGCGGGCGGCCGATCGACAGGAAATAGCCAACTTGCGGCGCTGGCACCGCCAGGCCGCGCTCCGCGCCCGCGAGGCGGGGTTCGACCTGATCTATGTTTACGCGGGCCACGGCATGACGCTGGCGCAGCAGTTCTTGCTGCCGCATTTGAACCAGCGAAGCGACGAGTATGGCGGATCCCTAGAAAACCGTCTGCGCCTAACGCGCGAACTGATTGAGGACACGCACGAGGCGGTCGGGGGCGACTGCGCCGTGGCCTTCCGCTTCGCCGTGGACGAAATGTTGGGGGCCGATGGCATGCAAGCCGCCGAGGAAGGCCGCGCCGTCGTTGAGGCCCTGGCCGAATTGCCCGACCTATGGGACGTCAATGTCTGCGATTGGTCGAACGACAGCGTGACATCGCGCTTTCAACCTGAGGAAGGCTATCAAGATGACTATATCCGTTTTGTAAAGCAGGTCACAAGCAAGCCCGTCGTAGCGGTCGGCCGCCTGACCTCGCCCGATCGCATGGTCGCCAGGGTCAGGCAGGGCTTGGTGGACTTGATCGGCGCGGCGCGTCCCTCCATCGCGGATCCGTTCTTGCCCCATAAGATCCAGCATGGCCGTCTTGAGGATATTCGCGAGTGCATCGGCTGCAACATTTGCGTTTCCGCAGATTCGCTTGGGGTTCCCATCCGCTGCACCCAAAATCCAACCATGGGCGAAGAATGGCGTCGGGGCTGGCACCCAGAGCGCATTCCGTCCAAGATGTCGGACCAGCAAGTTCTGGTCATTGGGGCGGGTCCCGCAGGCCTCGAATGCGCCTTGGCCTTGGCCCAACGCGACTACCGCGTCACCTTAGCGGAAGCGTCCGCGCACCTAGGCGGGCGGGTGTATCGGGAGGGTGCCTTACCAGGCTTGTCAATGTGGAAGCGCGTCGCAGACTATCGCCTCTATCAACTCCAGCAACGCGGCAACGTCGAGATCTTCACCCAAAGCCCGATGGACCCGCAGACGGTTACCGACCTGAAGATTCCCCATATTTTCATCGCGACGGGGTCGCATTGGCGCGCCGATGGCGTGGGACGTTCTGGCTTGCGCACCCCGCCACGCCTTGAGGCCGACGCCGCGATTTTGACGCCCGATGCGATCATGGACGGTCAACGCCCGACGGCGGGCCCCGTCTTGGTCTACGACGACGATCAGGCCTATATGGGCAGCCTAATCGCCCAAATGCTGGCCGATGCGGGCTATCCCGTCCTGTTCGTCACCCCTGCCTCCCTCGTCGCGCCCTTCACCGAACTGACGCTGGAACAGCATAGGATTCAGGCCGCCCTCATCGACAGCGGCGTGCAGATTTATTGCAACCAGCGCTTGGCCCGTGTCGGCGCCGATCGCGCCGAGATCGCCTGTACTTTCACGAATAGGTCAACCCCGATCGCCATGGCGACCGCGGTCCTGGTGACCGAGCGAGTGCGGGAAACAGCGCTCTACGAGGCTTTGAAAAGTCACCAAGGCATCAAAACGCTGGAGTTGATCGGCGATGCCGCC
The DNA here is from genome assembly GCA_965229645.1 of Alphaproteobacteria bacterium. GTDB lineage: Bacteria > Pseudomonadota > Alphaproteobacteria > UBA7985 > UBA7985 > CAXQZM01. The sequence continues at coordinate 109,594 of OZ245893.1, read as the reverse complement.
ATGCCTGGCTTGATCGCCGACGCCGTGTGGTCGGGCCATCTCGCCGCCCGCAATTTTGAGCGTCCCGCAGCGGATCGGGACGCCGAGTGGTTCCATCGAGAAATGACCCACATCATCTCGGCCCACACGCGCCTCCCCAGTTAAAACCAAGAAAGCAGCCGCCCATGTCACTCGATGAAGTCCTCTCCCCTGGTGGCGGCAGACGCGGGCGACGCGCGCGCAAGGCGGCGCGCGTTGCCAGCACGGGCAGCGAGGCGATTTATGCAGGCCTCAAAGGCGGCGCTTATCAGCCCCTAAGCCCCCGCGACATAACCAAGATTCATAAGGCGGCGCTCGATATTTTGGCGCGAACGGGCCTTGGCGATAGCACGCCTGAGCTGGATGCCCTCGTGCTCGACAAGGGCGCGGAAGTCAACGCCCATGGTCGGCTCTGCTTTCCCCGTGGGTTGGTCGAAGATGTGCTGGTCAAGACCGCCAGCGAATTCATGGTTTATGGGCGCGGCGACCGCGCTGGCATCGATGACATGCATATTACGGGCAAAAGCGTCTATTTCGCCAATTCGGGGACCGCGGTGACCACTTACGACTCCGCGACCAAGTCTTACCGCCCTTCGACCTTGCGCGACATCTACGACTTTACCCGATTGGTCGATCGGCTGGACAACATTCACATGCTGGGGGACACCGTATTGGCGACCGATGTTCCAAGCGCCTTTGCGCACGATATGAACATGCTCTACGCCATTCTGGCGGGCAGCCAAAAACCCGCCTGCGTCAGCTTTCGGGATCGCAGCCATATCCCCCACGCCATCCGCCTGTTCGATTTGGCCTCGGGCGGCGAGGGAACGTTCTTGAAAAAGCCCTCGGTCATTTTCGGCGGCTGCCCCATCGTCTCGCCGTTGCGGTTTGGTCAGGAAAATCTAGAGATCATGATCGATACGGCCAAGCTGGGCCTGTGCGTGGACTTAGCGATCCCCCCCCAGGCTGGGGCGACGGCCCCCGCAACGTTGGCGGGCACCTTGGCCCAAACCGTCGCCGAAACTTTGGCCTGCGTCGTGATCGTCAATCTGATCAACCCTGGAACGCCGATCAACTTTGCCGCCTGGCCTTTTATCACCGATTTGCGCAGCGGTTCCTTTACCGGCGGGTCGGGGGAACAGGCGCTGATTTCCGCTGCGGCCATTCAAATGGGGCAGTTTTACAATTTGCCCACGTCGGTTGGCTGCGGCATGACCGACGCCAAATTACCCGACGCGCAGTACGGCATCGAAAAGGCCCTCACCTTCGCCCTCGCGGCCCATGCGGGCGGCAATCGGCTGTGCGAATTTGGCGGCATGCTAGGCAGCTTGATGGGATGCAGTTTTGAAAGCATGGTGATCGACAACGAACTGGGCGGCATCTTGCTAAGGACCTTGCGCGGCATTGAAGTCACCGACGACACCCTGGCCGTGGACGTGATCCACGAATGCGCCGTCGACCCTGGGCACTTCCTCGGCAATCCCCATACCTTAACCTACATGAATACGGAATTTGTCTACCCCGAACTTCTCAATCGCGACCGCACCGATACCTGGGAAAACGACGGCAAACCCGACTTGATGCAGCAGGCCACCGAAAAGTCCAACCACATTCTCGCCACCCATCACCCCAACTACTTTGCCGACATGGACGCGAAGGTGCGCGAGGAATTCCCAATAAAGCTCGACCTTGGGGCATCGAGCTAAGGTAATCGCCAAGCCTCTGGTTCTTGGCCTATCGCAAATTTAGCTGAGCAGCCGTGGCAAGAACAGGACGATTCCTGGGAAGGCGATCAGAACGATCACGGTGAGGACATCGGCGATGAAGAAAGGCGACGCGCCGCGAAAGACATCTTGAACGCTGAGTTCGGGCCGCACCCCCGCGACGACGAAGCAGTTGAGGCCGATGGGGGGTGTGATCAGGCAAAGTTCGGCCATTTTGACCACCAGGATTCCAAACCATAAGGCCGTATGCTCGCCCGACATGCCAAAGACTGACTGCCCCGCGCTGACCCCTTCGCCGCCGTTGATGGCCATGACGATGGGAAAGGCGAAGGGCAGCGTTAAGATCATCATGCCGATGGCGTCCATGAACATGCCCAGGACGATATAGATGCCCAAAATGACCAGCAGGATCACGATGGCGGGCTGATCCAGCGACAGAACCCACGTTTCCAAAAAGCTGGGGACCTGCGCAAAGCCCAAGAATCGAACGAAAATCAGGACGCCCCAGATCATGGCAAAGATCATGGCGGAAAGTTTCGCCGCCTCCATCAAGGCTTGCCGCAATTGCCCCCAGCGCATGCCCTGAAACAGGGCGACGATCAGCACGACGAAGGCGCCGACGGCGCCCGCCTCCGTCGGGGTTGCCCATCCTGTCGCGATGGAAAATACAATGGCAAAGACCACAAACAAGATTGGCAACGTCCCAGGCAGACTTTCAAATCGCTGTCGCCAGGTGAAGCCCGTGACGGTCGGTCCCAAGTTGGGGCGCAACCGCGCCTGCCCTATGATCAAGCCCGCGTAGATCAAGGCCGAGATCAGGCCGGGCAAGAACCCAGCGATCAATAACTTGCCCACGCTGGTTTCGGTAATGATGGCGTAGACGACCAAAATGGCCGATGGGGGAATCAGGCTGGCCAAAGTGCCGCCCGCCGCGACAACGCCTGCAGCGAACCGCTTATCGTAGCCCAGCTTGAGCATGTCGGGAATGGCGATGCGGGCAAAGACCGCCGAAGTCGCGACGCTGGCACCCGAGACCGCGGCAAAGCCCGCCGTTGCAAAAATGGTCGAAAGGCCCAAGCCGCCTGGCAACCAACCGAGCCAGCGCTTGGCGACCTCAAACAAAGCCTTGGTCAGGCCCGCGTAGTAGGCTAAAAACCCGATGACGACAAAAGTGGGGATCAGCGCCAACTCGCGGCTGGCGAGCTTTGAATGGGGCGTGAGCCCCGCGATTGCGACGGCGCGCTGCAGCCCATCGACAAACCCCTTATCCTTGATGACGGCAAAGTGCAGCGTCAGCCCCACGAGCCCGACCAGGGCCGCCGCAAAGGCCACCCGCATGCCCAAAAACACCAGCACCAGCAGGACAAGGCACAGAATCAGAACGAGTTGAATCGGCTCCACGAAAGATCCCCTAACCTGCCGCCTCAGGGCCTTGGCCCGATTGGGCTTCTTTGAGGGCTTGTTGTTCGACGGTTGCAATCTGCGGCACCCCGATGGGAACCCCGCCCCAGACGATCAACCGCGCATAGCCCCAGGTTTGCAGCGCCAGGCGCGCGGCCATGAGGCCGAGCAAGGCAACGATCAAGGCCTTCAAGGGCCAGAGAATGAGGCGAATGTCCTCGGTTGAATCGCCCTTTTCAAAGGCCCGTTCCGCCGACAGAAACGCCCCCCAGCCGATCAGCATAATGACGACGAGGGTCAAGACGGTGCCCAGCCACTCCAGCACCCACAGCGGGCGTCCGCGCATGCGCCCCAAGACCAAGTCCATGCGAATATGCCCACCCGAGCGCTGGCAATAGGCGAGCCCCAGAAACGCGATCAGCGGCACGGACTGCCCAACCAAGTCAAAGTAGGCGTTGAACGGACTGTTAAAGACCCCGCGCCCGACGATGTTGATGAAGGAAAACACCAGGGTCGCCAACACGAGCAACCCAGCAATCAAGGTCAAACTCGCCTCAAAATGCGCCAACCCGCGCTCAAGGCGCGAAAACCGCGACCCATCAACCAGTAGCTCAGAATCGGACATAGATTGGGATGCGGTTCGGGGGGACGGCGTGCCCTCCCCCCTAAGTTATTGATCTCTACCGCGCCGCCAAAGTTGACTGCACCAAATCGTAGAGTTCTTGGCCTGGTAGATCGCGCTCCTCCATATCGGCAAGCCAGGCCGCTAGCACAGGCGCCGCCGTGGCTTGCAACGCCGCGACATCAGCGTCGGAGAAGGTTAGGACCTCAATGCCATTTTCTGCGACCTTGGCATCGAAGGCATCGACAGAAACTTGGTACTGGTCCACGTACCAGGCCAGGGCTTCGTCAACCGACGACAGCAACGCCTCGCGATGCGCGTCCGACAGGTCGGCCAAAGCATCGGAATTGACGACCACAGGGCAATTGACCGTTCCGGGGTTCAAGTTGCTGGTCCACCACTGCGCCTCATCGACGACGGAGAAGGACAGATGGGCATGGGGAGCAAAGGCCGCCCCCTGGACGGCGCCGCTTTCCATGGCCCCATAAACCTCCCCCGCCCCCAAAGACACGGGCGTGATCCCTACCTCGGCTAGCGCTGCACCGACTCCCCCCACGGCGCGAATGCTCAGGCCCCTTAGGTCCGCCAACCCATAGGGGGCGGGTCCTGAACCCGCTATATTGTATTGCGGCAGCGGCGAAGGCATGAGCAAGGTGGCGTCCCAGCGTCCGAGGTCGGCTTGCGTTGCTGGATGGGCGTAGACGGCCTGCGATACAGCGATTTCCGCCTCTAAGGAATCAACCCCCAAAAACGGCAGTTCCAACACTGTGATCGTAGGGTTCTTGTCACGATGATAGCCCGCACAGAACTGCGCCATTTCGAAGGCGCCAATGGAAATCCCGTCGAGGTTTTCGCGGTTGGCCGAGAGCCCCCCATAAGAAAGGTTGAGTGTAAATTCGCCGTCGGTCTTTTCGGCGACAAGCTCGGCCAAGCGTTCGACGTGTTCGGTAAAAGCACGACGCTTGCCCCACAGCGAGACATCCCAAGATTCTGCGTGCGCCATAGCGGCAAGGTTGACGGCCAAGGTGCCGGTCAAAATACCGACGGTGAGATAGGTTCGCATCTGAATTCTCCCTAGATCTAAGTGCGTTGGGACGCTTCTGCTTGGGTCCCTCCCTCGCCTTATCCCCCGAGAACCCGAAAACTGCAAGGTGCTGCGAGATCAAAAACCCTTGAGAATGGTCCGTTGATACTAGGCGGCGTGAACAAAGCTGCCTGCTTGAGCCTTGCTCGTTCAGCGGTTTTCCCCTTAACATGGCCTATGGATTATGTTTTCCGCATGCTTCTGGTCGTGGCTCTCTTAAGCCCCGTCCAAATAACTTGGGCGCAGGATCGGGTCCATGTCCTGCTCAGTTCCTACCATGCCATGCCCTTGCGCGATGAATTCGACTATCAGGAGGCCAACCCTGGGCTCGTATTCACCTGGAACGCCGCTTGGCAAAATTACGATGTTTCGGTGGGGGCCTTTCACAATAGCTTTGACGCGACGTCCGCTCTGCTGGGGCTCTCTAAACCCTTGGGCGCAACCGGGGCCATCGACTGGCGCGCCGTCGCCGCCCTGGCGACCTACGAGGTTGAGGATCCCATTTTCCAGCCTATCGGCGGCGGGCTCGTGCTGATTCCTGCCGTGCAGGCAGAAATCGGCAGAACCTTTCTACAGGTGACGCCGCTGCCCGACCCCGACAACGCAGGGCTCGTGTTCAGCTTTGGCCTTGTTCATGATTTTTAAAGCCCCTTGCCCAGGCCGACAAGAGCCGACACCAAACCCGATCAACGCAACAGGCCCACAGGACAATGGTCGGGGCGAGAGGATTCGAACCTCCGACCTCTGGCTCCCAAAGCCAGCGCTCCACCAGACTGAGCTACGCCCCGCGACGGACTTGCCCTAAAGTCCCTGCCCAACTTTCACAAGCGGCAATAAGAAGGTTAAGGACATTCGCTCCTCGTTGGTCAGACCACTGAGGCGCGCGAAAAACGACGCGAGTAAGACGCGGCTTGTCGCTAACCCTCCCCTTCCATGGGCCTCACCTTCTAAAGGGCGGCGACTCCATTCATTAAGGGACCTCCCCATGGCCTACAAAACCGATATAGAGATCGCGCGCGACGCGCAGAAGCAGCCCATTCAGGACATCGGCGCAAAACTGCAGATCCCGGCGGCTGACTTGCTGCCCTTCGGCCATGACAAGGCAAAACTTTCCGCCGAGTTTATTCAAGCCCAAGCCAGCAAGCCCGACGGCAAGCTGATCCTCGTCACCGCCATTAACCCGACCCCTGCTGGCGAAGGCAAGACAACCACTACCGTTGGCCTGGGCGATGGCTTGAACGCCCTGGGCAAAAAAGCCATGATCTGCATCCGCGAGGCGTCCCTGGGCCCCTGCTTTGGCATGAAGGGCGGGGCCGCAGGCGGCGGGTACGCGCAAGTGGTTCCCATGGAGGAAATGAACCTGCACTTTACGGGCGACTTTCACGCCATTACCTCGGCGCACAACTTGCTCTCGGCCATGATCGACAACCATATTTACTGGGGCAATCGGGAGAATATCGATACGCGCCGCGTTGCCTGGCGGCGGGTCATGGACATGAATGATCGCGCCCTACGGCAGATTACCTGCTCGCTCGGCGGGGTGTCCAACGGGTTTCCGCGCGAAGCGGGCTTTGACATTACTGTCGCGTCAGAAGTCATGGCGATTCTTTGCCTGGCGACGGATTTGGACGATTTGCAGAAGCGCTTGGGCGACATTATCGTCGCCTACCGCCGCGACCGTAGCCCCGTCTATTGCCGCGATATTCGTGCCGATGGGGCCATGACGGTGCTGCTGCAACAGGCCATGCAGCCCAATCTGGTGCAAACCTTGGAAAACAATCCCGCCTTCGTCCACGGCGGCCCCTTCGCCAACATCGCCCACGGCTGCAATTCCGTCGTCGCCACCAAAACCGCCCTGAAACTCGCCGACTACGTGGTGACAGAGGCGGGATTCGGCGCCGACTTGGGCGCGGAAAAATTCATGAACATCAAGTGCCGCAAGGCGGGCATCGCGCCCGCGGCGGTGGTGATCGTTGCCACGGTGCGCGCCATGAAAATGAACGGCGGCGTCAAGAAGGACGACCTGGGCACCGAAAACGTCGCGGCGGTCACGCAAGGCTGCGCCAACTTGGGCCGCCACATAGAAAACGTGAAAAAGTTCGGCGTCCCCGCCCTCGTTGCCATCAACCACTTCGTGACCGACACCGACGCCGAGGTGCAAGCGGTCAAGGACTATGTGGCAAATCTGGGGTCCGAGGCCGTCTTGTGCCAGCATTGGGCGCACGGGTCCAAAGGAACAGCGGAGCTGGCTGCGCGCGTCGCTGAAATCGCCGACGCCGATGCGGGCGGCTTCCAAACGCTCTACAACGATGAAATCAGTTTGTTCACCAAGATCGAAACCATCGCCAAGGAAATCTACCGCGCCGATGAAGTCATCGCGGACAGCAAAATCCGCAAACAGCTGAAAGAATGGGAAGAACAAGGCTACGGTCACTTGCCCGTCTGCATGGCCAAAACCCAGTATTCCTTCTCCACCGACCCCAACTTGCGCGGCGCACCCGAGGGCCATAGCGTTCCCGTTCGGGAAGTGCGCCTGTCGGCGGGTGCAGGCTTCATCGTGGTCATAACGGGGGAGATCATGACCATGCCAGGCCTGCCCCGTACCCCCGCGGCCGAGAGCATTTACATCAACCAAGACGGCCAGATTGAGGGCCTGTTCTAGGCCCGTGCAGGGGTGGGCGCGGCCTTCCCAGCAGCCCTTCGCGCCCCGCAATTGACCCCGCGAACCTCACCATGTCCCCGCTCGCCAACCTCCTAAAGGGCGTTCAAACCATCGCCCTGGTCGGGGCCAGCCCCCGCCCCGATCGCCCGTCCTACCAAGTCATGGCATACCTCCTGTCGCGGGGGTACAGCGTGATCCCAGTCAACCCCAATCCAGATTTGCATGCGATCTTGGGGCAACCCGTGGCGCGTAGCCTGACGGACCTGCCCACCAAAGTCCATATGGTCGATGTATTTCGCCGATCCGACGCGCTGATGCGCATCGCCGAGGAGGCCGTGCAGATCGGCGCGCGGGTCCTCTGGGCGCAACTGGGCGTCAAGAATACCGCCGCCGCAGCCTACGCCAATCAACACGGTCTTACCGTGGTCATGGATCGTTGCCCCAAAATTGAACTGGAAGCCAGCGCGTGAGCGATCCCGTGCTAAAGACCAGGGCGGGCAGCCTTGCTATCGTTGGGGTTGCCAACGCGTCACGGCGTGCGTTTTTGCCAGCGCCGCTACAAACGCCCGCTTCGCTACCTCGCGCATTAACATGGGCCTGATTTACTCGACCCCCATGATGCCCTCTTCTCGCGCCCTTGCCCGTAAAACACGTGCAGAGATTCCGTTCACGGGCGAGTTCATCGGGCGCGGCAGAAATCGGCCTCGTCGACCAGGTTTGATACTTTCGGTGCAACAACAGAACTGCTCGCCACGAAAATCGCCAACAAATTCGCCGTCGGCCTTTCGGCTCGCCAAAAAGGCCTTCTGCGAACAACTGGGCCTCCCGCTCGACCAAACTTATGCGCTTGCAGGTTAAGCCATGGCCGAAAACATGTTGAACTGGGACGCAACGGCGGGCGTTGGGGACCCATTGTTGAGAAAAAGCCCATGCCGCCCTGAACGGATCGCTAAGACCCCTGGCGAGGTCAAAAGACTGGTGAACACCCAGGGGGGACACCCCGTTTGTTGTTAGCCTCATAGTCGGGTCGCAAACTAGGGTCGCACAAGCGTGGAGGTCGCAGGTCCAGTTTTTTGTCACCAGACTCAAAAATTGGCTCTAGGTCGGACCAAGCCCAGGCCAAATCGATTTGGTCTTGGGTTAGGTTGCGGGCGCATTGATCTGAGCCAAAAGACAAAGAGCAAAAACGTGCCTCGCTGAGATTGGTATAAGACAATAATGTACCGCCGAAATCCGCATCTCTCAAATCCGCGTCGGTAAGATCAGCAGCTATCACGCGCGCATCGCTTAAATTAGCAGCCGTTAAATTCGCGCCGCTGAGGTTGGCAATTGACAAAACTGCGTCGCTTAAATTAGCGATTGTCAAATTCGCGCCGCTGAGATCGGCGCTCAACAAACTGGCTTTACCAAAATCCCCATTTTGCAAATCCGCGCCAGTGAGATCGGCCTCCCACAAATCCGCGTCGCTGAAATCGGCATCACGCAAATCCGCGTCGCTGAAATCGGCATCACGCAAATCCGCATCCGGCACCTCTAGGCCCTGCAACCAAACGGCTTTGCCTTCTGGGCATGTGAATTCGTTGCTAACCGCAGCGTTTGGATCGTCAACTGCAGGCTCAGGCCTTGTGGGAAAAGAGCCTCGCACTGCATGCATTTCGCAAGAAAGATCAATGCCGCGCAGGACTTGCCGACTCTTAAGCAATGTCTCAATCGCTTCCGTCTTCCCTGAATTTCCTGGTGCAGGCTGCACCAGTATATCCCAAGCCGATACAATGCGTGCCTCCCGATTCGCCTGCCAGGACAGATGAACAGCCCATATTGCCAAACCAACTGTAAGAGTCGCGGCACAAACCTCAAACCCTCGCCAAGAAGTGAGGTGATCCCAAACGCGCTTCCAGCGAGATTTAGACACCTCCTTACCCACCACCCACATGATCCCGCGCCCAGGGGCGCTCCATGGTCACGGCGTGGAAGGGCTTCAGAGAACGATCATGATCTGTACGCGGGAATTCTCTTCCCAGTATGACCTGCCATTTACCCCACATCTTTTTTGTCCAGTAGATCCTCATTTTAACGTCGACCACAGGAGTTATTGCCACACTTTGAGGGCAGATTCAATCCGTCTAGTTCACAAAGATGAAGTTTTTCTTATGCGATGCTCAGGCGCGAATGGGTTGCTTGGCGTGCCTTGCCACGCCCAGGAAAAGAGCTGAACTGAGGCCTTAAAGCCAGCAAATCCCCTACCAATGTCATCCAGCGCGCAGCGAAGCGAAGTCGCAGGATCCAGCACTGATCGGTGGCAGGAAGTCCAGACGGCCCGAACTTTGTGCCGTGCCAAACGCCGCCCAACGGGCATCCCTCCATGTGAAGGAGCGAGGAATGCCAGCGCATATGAGGGTCGTTTGACCTTTCCATTGGTGTTACTTCCCAATCGCTTGATACTTATAGCCGAGCTGCCGCATGCTGCTGGGATCCAGCATGTTTCGTAAGTCGACAAAATTTGGGGCCGCCATGAGGTCTTTGAATTTGGCGTAGTCGCAGTCCCGAAACTGCGGCCACTCGGTGAGCAGCACCAGGCAGTCTGCCCCCACCGCGCATTCTTCTTCTTCTTTTGCAAACCCTATGGGCAAGAGGTCGCGCGCGGCTGGCATCCCTTTGGGATCGAAGCCGATGATATGGGCGCCGAGCTCGAGCAATCGGGGGATGATTTCCAAGCTCGGGCTTTCCCGCATGTCGCTTGTATTTGCCTTGAACGTTAGCCCCAAAAATCCAATTCGCTTGCCAGCAACACTGCCCCCGCAGGCGTTTTCAATCTTGCGGACCATGCGATATTTCCGGACATTGTTCAGGTCCACGACCTCTTCGATCAGGCGCTGACGCGCGCCGAGTTCATGGGCTTTTTGGACGAAGGCGAGAGTATCCTTGGGAAAACATGAGCCGCCATAACCAGGCCCTGGTGCCAAAAACTTGTCGCCGATCCTCTGATCAAGACCTATGCCCTTGGCGATAAAATCGATATCCGCGGATGCGGCCTCGCATAGATCCGCCACCTCATTGATGAAGGTGACTTTCATTGCCAAAAAGCAATTTGCAACGTATTTTGTCAGCTCGGATGATCGCAGGTCCGTCACCAAAAACGGAACTCCCTGCTCGATCAGCGGCGCGTATAGCGCTTTCATCGTGGCCGCCGATGCTTTGTTGTTGACGCCCACCACGATCCGGTCGGGCGCCATAAAATCGCTGACGGCGACGCCTTCGCGCAGAAATTCTGGGTTGCTGCAAATATCGAACTGCGCGTCTGGATTTTTCTTGCGAATCTTGTCGACAATCAATTCACCCGTGCCAACGGGAACAGTTGATTTGATGACAATCAACTTATGGCTGGTTAAATGGTCGGCCAGTTCGTCGACCGCTTCGTACACATAGGACAAGTCCGCCCGCCCAGACCCCAAGGCCGTGGGGGTTCCGACCGCGATGAATACGATGTCCGCGCCGTCTACAAAACCCGCCAAAGTCTCGGAAAACCTCAGTCTTCCTGCCTCAACGTTGCGAACAACCATTTCTTCTAAGCCAGGCTCGTAGATCGGAATACCTTGGTGCGACTTGAGCAAGCCAATCTTTTCTGGGTCCTTGTCAACGCAGGTAACATCCCATCCAAGTTCGGCTAAGCACGCGCCCGAAACAAGGCCGATATAGCCCGCGCCAATAAACACAATTTTCATGATTGACCTCTCATTTAGCCAACTGTGACTTTCGCGCTGGGCTCCTACGCCGCAGGTCTTGCGCCAAGCTGCGGGAGATTTGGGCCACGCCCAATCGCGGTCACCCAAAGGCCCTCGCCAAGGCTTGCTCCAAATCGTAAATCAAGTCTTCGGCATCTTCGATGCCAATCGACAGGCGGAGCAGACGTTCGTGGACGGGAAAGCCCTCGCCCGACACGGTTTTACGATGCTCGATCAAGCTTTCCACGCCGCCGAGCGAGGTGGCAGGGTAGAATAGATCGCAGAACCGCGCCACGTCGATGGCCTGGGCCTCCGTACCTTTGACGATGATCGACATCATGCCGCCGAACTGCCCGCTGGTTTGGCGCTTGGCGACGTCATGGCCAGGATGGGAGGGCAATCCTGGATAGAGCACCGCCTCGATATGGGGATGCCCGTCAAAGTGCTGGGCAAGAGCCAGGGCGTTTTGACAGCATTTTTCGACCCGCAAAAACAGGGTGCGCATGCCGCGGATCAGCAGCCAGGCATCGTGCGACTGCAGCACCGTTCCCGCCAATTTACGGGCCAGGCAAATCTCCTGCCAGTCCTGATCGACCTCGCGCGCCGACAGCGCGCCCGCAGTCAGGTCGGAATGCCCATTGAGGTACTTAGTGGCGGAGTGGAAGGCGTAATCCGCGCCCAGGTCGAGCGCGCGGGTCATGCACGGCGGCGTGGCCGTGGCATCGACCAGCAGCTTGGCCCCAGCCCCGTGCGCGATCTCCGCCGCTGCCCTGATGTCGGTCACTTCCCAATTCGGATTGTTCGGCGTTTCCACCCAAACCAAGCGCGTCTCGCCAGGTCGAACCGCTTGGGCGAGCGCGTCCATATGGCCCGCAGTGTAGTAGCTGACCTTGATGCGCCGTTTCGCTTCATAGATCTGCACCTGCCCGAGGACCCCATGATACATGACCTTTGGCACCACCACATGCGCATCGGCGGGCAGGTGGTCGATCAAAGCGGTGCAAGCCGACATGCCCGAAGAGAACAGGAGCGACTCCTTGGCATCCTCAAGTTCGGCAATGATCCCTTCCGCAAGGGTCGTGGTTTGGTTGCCATCGCGCCGATACCAATAGGGCTTGCGAACCTGGTACGCGCCGTCGCGGGCGTAGGTCGCAACCGGTTGCACGGGCGGCACCAGCGCCCCCGTATCGGGATCGAGGTAGTGCAGCGCCTGCGCGATGCGCGTGGCCAGCGAGGGTCGTTGATTGCTTGGGGGGGCCATGGGGTCAAGTCCTCAACAGTTGGAAATCGGATACAGCAGGACCTATAGCGGATCCCAAGTCGATGGGAATGATCGACTTAAGGGGAAACTCTGACCCCGCCGACGCAGGGCTGGATTTCCTGCGCCCTTGGCCCTACCAGCACATCCATGAGCAGAACAGTCTATGTCAATGGGTCGTACCTGCCCGAGGAGCAAGCGACCGTCTCCATTTTTGATCGAGGCTACGTGTTCGGCGACGGCATCTATGAAGTCGCGGCGGTTCTGGACGGCAAGTTGGTGGATTCGCCGCGTCACAAGTGGCGGCTGGAGAAGTCCCTGGCGGCCGTGCAGATCCCCATGCCCCTGCCCTGGGAGGAGCTTGAGGACATGCAGCGCGAATTGGTCCGTTTAAATGATCTCGACCAGGGGCTCGTCTACTATCAAGTAACGCGCGGTGCCGCCGACCGTGACTTCAACTACGTCAGCGCGGATCTAACCCCTACTTTGTCCGCCTTTACTCAAGCCAAGTCCCTCGACCCAGATCCCCTGGCCTTCGAAGGGGTGAAACTTGTCAGCTGCCCCGACATCCGCTGGCAACGGCGCGACATCAAATCCCTCGCCTTGCTCGGTCAAGTTATGGCGAAACAACTCGCCAAAGAGGCGGGCGCGTTTGAGGCCATGATGGTTGAAGAGGGGTTCGTAACCGAAGGCGGCTCGTCCTCCCTCTTTATGATCGACGATCAGAACCAGCTGATCGTGCGCCCTGGTGGCGGCGAAGACATCCTGCCGGGTTTGACCCGCATGGCCATGCTCGAACTGGCCGAGCAATCCCAAGTCACGATTGTCGAGCGACGGTTCACGCCCGAGGAATTGTACAGCGCGAAGGAGGCGTTCCTGACCGCCGCGACCCTGTTCGCCATGCCCGTGGTCCAGGCCGATGACCGAATCATTGGGGACGGCACGCCTGGCCCCCTAACGTGCAAGCTACGGGACTTGCTGCTCAAGGCCGCGCGCGCCAATTTGAGTTAAAGTTCTGATAGCAGGCGCGCGCGGGTCTCGGCGTCGCAAAAGGCGCGCTCCAGCGCTTGGCGCGTGAACCAGGTCATGCGCGCCTCGTCGAAACCGAAGGTTTGCTGGGCGGCGGCGTAGTCGGTGCCCACGGAGGTAAAGAAAAACGGCGGATCGTCGGAGTTCAGCGATACCGACAGACCCGCCGCAACCAGGTGCGGCAAGGGGTGGTCGGCCAAGTCCCCGTACTGGCCTGTGGCGATGTTGGACAGGGGGCAGACTTCCAAATGAATGTCCTCGGCCTTCAGGCGCGCCACCACCTCGGGGTCTTGGGCCGCGCGGACCCCGTGACCAATCCGTTCAACGTGCAAATGGTCGAGCGTCGCGGTAATGATGTCGGGCGGGCAGACTTCGCCCGCATGGCAGGTAAGGCGCAGGCCCGCCTCGCGCGCCGTATCGAAGCACTTGATGACGGCGGGGTCCGAGGGATGCCCCTGCCCTTCATCGCCCGCATGACCGAAGCCAACGAGCAAAGGATGATCGGCCATCTTGGCGGCGTCCTGGGCGCAGGCGATCATGACTTCGGCGGGCAAGTGCCGCACCGAGTTGCAGATGATCCGCGCCTCGATCCCAAAATCGGCGCGGGCCGCCGCGATCCCTGAGGCCATGCCCGCCATCAAGTCGGCGTAGGTCATGCCCATGCGCTTGGCGTGTTCGGGCGAGTTGAAGAACTCGGTGTAAATGGACCCTTCCGCGGCGGCGGCTTTCAAATAATCGTACGCGATGTCGTGATAGTCCTCAGGGGTGCGACATACGTCGGCGACCGTATCGTATGCCGCCAAGAATTGCGCAAACCCCTGCCAAACATAGGTTCCCGCCGCCGAAATAAAGCCCTGCGGCACCGTCACCTTGTGCCGCGCGGCGAGTTTTAAGTAGGTTTGCGGCGCGACCGTCCCTTCGATATGGACATGGAGTTCGGCTTTCTTCATGGCCTGCTGCTATCGCAAAGCGACGACATGCTCAAGCACGGCAGGAATGGCCTGGGCGACCCGCGCGCTTTGCGCTAGCACGGCGTCCAGATCAAGCGCGGGGCCAAGGCCCGTGGCCCAATTGACGACGGCGGCAAGCCCGAAGACACGCAGGCCGCCATGGCGCGCCAGGATCGCTTCGGGCGGCAGGGACATGCCGACCACTTGCCCGCCCAAGGCCTGCAAGGCCCGCACCTCCGCCGCCGTTTCCAGGTGCGGCCCGTGGGTCCAGGCATAGACGGCCTCGGCAAGGTCGGGAAGCGCGCTGTACGCCTGCCCCATGTCGAGGAAGGCGTTGGCACGCCCCGTCAACGGGGAGCCACCGCCAAAAAACAGATGGTCGCAAACTTGCACCAGCTGGCCTGGCTTGAAGTCAGGGTGCAAACTGCCGACGCCGCCGCTGATCACCACCCGCTCGACCCCCACAGCGGCCAAGGCCTCGTAGATCGGGCCCATGGCGGCCATATGGCCCGTTTCGTAGGGGTGGAGCCGTCCGCAAACCTGGATCAGCGGTGCCCCGCCTAGGCGGATGCCCTCTAGGGTGCCCGCGTGCGTCAGGGTGGTGGGCTTGGTCAAGCCGTCGATGGCCTCGAACGGCACCGAAATTTCTGCCCGCGCCTTGAGGGCCAGGCCCGTGCCCGCGACGAACGCGGTTCTGGCGCCAAAATCCGCGAGCTTAGCGATCATTCCAAATCGGCTGCGCCAAAATTGGCGGGCAAGAGATCCGCCATGGAAAAGGCCCGGAAACTGCCGTCGGCTTCCTGGCATTCGATGACCGTGTTCGCATCGGCGAACTCCGCGATTTTCTGCCGACATCCGCCGCAGGGGCGGATGGCAATGCCGGGTGGCCCAACGATTCGCAGCGATTTGAGCCTGCGCCCGCCCGCGGTTGTCATGGCGCTCAAGGCCGCGCCTTCGGCGCAAATCCCCTCTGGATAGGCGGCGTTCTCCATATTGGTGCCCAGGTGCTGCCCAACTTCCGAAACCGCGAGCGCGGCAACCTGAAACTTGGAATAGGGCGCGTAAGCGCGCGCACGAACCGCCTCTAGGTCCACCTCAGCGCTCCTTCACGTAGGGCAACCCGATGGCCTTGGGGGCGACGGCGCGCCCGGCAAATAGGGCGAGTGCCACGACGGTGAGAATAAAGGGCAGCGCCAAAAAGAAGTTCGCCAGGCCCTGCTCGACGTAGTAAAGCCAGCCCGCAGATTCCAGGTTGAATTGGTAGGAACTGACTCGGTCGGACACGGCGGTGAAAAACCCGAACAAGAGGCAGGACCCTAAGGTCGCGACGGGCCGCCAGCGGGCAAAAATGAGCGCCGCGAGGGCAATGTAGCCGCGGTTCGCCGTCATGTCGGGGCCAAACTTGCCCGCCCCGGTCAGGACCAGGGACGCGCCCGCGATCCCGCACAGGAGACCGGATATGAGCACGGCCTGATAGCGGGTCCGCACGACGGAGATCCCGGCCGTATCCGCCGCCTCGGGCGCCTCCCCCACGGCGCTGACCCGCATGCCAAAGCGCGAATGCCAGGTGATCCACCACACCAGCGGCACGGCGAGCAAGGCCAAGACCACAAAGATATAGTCCAGGCCAAAACCCGTGAACTGGCCTGCCGCCAGTTCCGATCCGCCCTCGGCCAAATTGCGCTTGTTGGTGGTCTCGATCAAATTGCGATACAGGAAGGTGGTCATGCCCGCGGCCAACAAATTGATGGCGACGCCCGAGACGATTTGGTCGCCGCGAAACGTGATGGTCGATGCCCCGTGGACCAAGGCCATGAGCCCGCCCACAACCAGGCCCGCCGCCAGCCCGGCGCTGGCGGCGGCCACGGCGGGTAAGGTCGGCGCCAGGACCGCGGAGACCATGAAGGCGGCGAAGGCCGAAACCAGCATTTTCCCCTCCAGCGCGATATTGACGATGCCCGAGCGCTCGCAGAACAGCCCCGCCAGGCCCGCCAGGATGAGCGGCGCCGAGGTGCGAAGCGTCGCCAGCATGAGCCCCAGAAGATCTGACCCAAAGTCCATCAGTTTGTCGCCCCACTCGAGGTCTGTTGCTGGCGCCAAGTTTGCATATGCCCCCATACCCAGCGCGCAGGCCAGCGCAGCAACAGGGCAAAAGCGCCGATAAAGAGTACGATCAGGCCCTGCATGGCCTCGGCGATCGAGCTGTCGATGCGTCCGTTCCATTCGGTCTGCACCGCGACCCCGCCCTGGATCAGCACGCCGAACACCAGGGCGGTCAAGGGAATCGCCAAGGGGTGATTGCGCGCCAGCAAGGCAACGGCGATGCCAGTAAAGCCCAAGCCCGCGCTGAACCCTTCTTTGAGGCTAAAGGCCGACCCGTTGGTCAGCACATGATTGGCGGCCGCAAACCCTGCCAACATGCCCGACAAGCACAGGGCGATGACCGTCACTTTGCGCGGGTCGATCCCCGCTGATCGGGCCGCGTCGGTGTTCTGGCCCGTCGTGCGCACCGCAAAGCCCAATTTGGTATAGCGTAGGAAGGCCCAGACCAGCCCCGCAGCCGCCAAGGCGACGAAGAAGAGCAGATTGCCGTTGTCGCCGCTGACGGGCATGGCCTCGGGAAACGGCAGGCCAGGAATCCGAAACACCTCGGGGGCTTGCGGGGTCGCCAGTTCGGACGACAGGGGGCGCTTGATAAACCCTTCGACCTTCAGCACATAGGTCAAGACACCCGCCGCGATGGCGTTGAACATGATGGTCGTGATGACGATATGGGAGCCGCGATAGGCCTGCAAGAGCGCGGGGATCAAGATCCACAAGGCCCCGAACAGGCCTGCGGCCAAAAACAAGAGCGGAATAAGGCCCCAGGGTCCGATCGCCGCGACGAGGGCATAGGCCTCGAGTTCGCCGTCGGTCATCTGCGTCATAGCCGCGACCAGAACGCCGAGCGCGACCCCGCCGAGCATCATCTGCCCTTCCCCCCCGATATTGAAATGCCCCGCACGAAAAGCGAGCGCCACCGCCAGGCCCGTGAAGGTCAAGGAGGTGGCGTAGAACAAGACGTTGGAAAAAGGGCGAAAGTTTGGCGGTTTTTCAAAAACCCGCCCCGCAATTTCTACCTTGGTCGGCGTGGAAATCGACCCCGTCAGCACCGTGTCCATGAGGCCAAACAACAAGCGTACGTACTGGCTCAGGTAATGCCCTGGTGCGTGCCACCAGGCCCCTTCGTTCGGGGCGGCAAATAGCAAGACCAACACCAGACCCAAGACCAGGAAGGCCAAGAAGAGATTGATGAGCGGAAGCACCACAGCCTCCACCCATCCTGGCAAGGTACGCGCGATCATGGGGCCCTGACCTCGAGTTCAGTACCCGCCATCATGAGACCCAGCTTTTGTTCGCTCGCCTCCTTGGCATCGATCAGGCCCATCACGCGCCCCTCAAACAAGACCAAAATGCGGTCGGAAAGTTTCATGATTTCTTCGAGTTCCACCGACACCAGCAAGATGGCTTTGCCCGCGTCGCGTTGCTCAAGCACGCGCTCATGAATAAACTCAATCGCCCCGACATCGACGCCGCGTGTGGGCTGACCGACCAGCAAAATATCGGCGTCCTTCGACAATTCACGCGACAGGACCAGCTTCTGCTGATTCCCGCCCGAGAACGACCCTGCGATAAGGTCGGGATTGCCAGGGCGCACGTCGAAATCCGACTGCAAGCGCGCTGTATGGCACCGCGCTGCGCCCCAGGACATGCGCGGCCCAATCGAAAAGGGGCGCTGATCCTGGTAGCCAAGCGCGGAATTTTCCGTCGCAGAAAAACCTTCAATCAGCGCGAATTTGTGCCGATCCTCGGGCACATGGGCCAGGCCTGCCGCCCGTGCTTGCCTGGCGGTCCCGCCCGTCGCGGGCAACTCCGCGCCCTTGAGCCAGACCTGCCCGCTCTCAAAGGCGGCAATGCCCGACAAGACCTCTAACAACTCCGCCTGCCCGTTGCCAGCAATGCCCGCGACGCCCAAAATTTCCCCTGCACGTAACTCAAAACTCACCTCATCGAGGGCGCGCCGCGACGGTCCAGATTTGGTTAGATTCTGAACCGACAGGCGCACCTCCCCAACCTGGGCTGGTGCCTTGCGGATCTCAAACGAAACCGCCCGACCGACCATCAAATCGGCCAACTCTTGCTGGCTGGTTTGGGCCGTTTCGACTTGACCCACCACTTGACCACGACGGATCACCGCAACCTGCTGCGTCGCCGCCAAAATTTCGTTCAATTTGTGCGTGATCAAAATGACCGTGACGCCACGGGTTTGCAAATCGCGCAAAATTTGGAAGAATTCCTCGGTTTCCTGCGGCGTCAAAACGTCGGTCGGTTCGTCCAAAATCAGGATTTTGGCGCCGCGATACAACTGCTTTAGAATTTCGACCCGCTGCTGTAACCCCAGCGGCAAGTCCTGAACAAGCGCCGCCTGATCGACCGACAAGCCGTGTTCGGCCGCTAACTCGGCCAGCAAATCTCGGGCGGACTGGCGACCTTTGGCGAGCGCGAAGCCCCCTTCGTGGCCGAGCATCAAATTGTCCAAGACGCTCATATTGGGCACAAGCTTGAGGTGCTGAAACACCATGCCGATGCCCGCGGCAATCGCGTCGCGCGGGCTGTGGATCGCGTGCCGCTGCCCATCGACATAAATCTCGCCCGCGTCGGCCTGATAGAAGCCATAAAGAATCGACATGAGGGTGGACTTGCCCGCGCCGTTTTCCCCGACCAGCCCAAAAATACTGCCCTTGGGAACCGCAAGCGAAATCGCCCTGTTGGCATGAACGGCGCCAAAGCGCTTGTCGATGCCTCGCAATTCTATGGCAAAGTCAGACATGAAACACGGACTGGCAAGGACATGAAAAAGGGGACGTCATAGCTGACGCCCCCGTCTTTAGGTTGCAGTTGTTTAGAGGAGCAAACTGCGACCATTTGGCTCAAGGTCGATCAATAATCACAAGAGCCAGTTTCTCGATAATCATGGACCAGAATGTTACCCGCAATAATCGCGGCCTCTGCCGCTTCGACCGCGGCTTCCATCTCGGCCGATACGAGATCGGCATTGTTCTCATCGACCGCATAGCCAACGCCGCCCTCGGCCAGACCCAGAACGTTCAGCGAGTACTCAGGCGCGCCGCCCTCCTGATTGTCCGCGAAGAAATTGTAGGCGGCGACATCGACGCGCTTAAGCATGGATGTGAGGACCTGACCTGGATAGAGGTGGTTCTGGTTGGAATCGACGCCAATCGATAGCTTGTTCTGTTCGGACGCCGCTTTCAAAACCCCTGTTCCCGTAAAGCCCGCCGCCGCATAAACAACGTCGGAGCCTTGCTCGAATTGCCCCGTTGCCAACTCGTAGCCGCGCGTGGGGTTGGCCCAGGCCGTGCCGTCGGTGCCCGTCATGTTGGCGATGACGCTGATGTCGGGATTAACGTACTTGGCGCCCTGTTCGTATCCGCACTCAAAGGCGGAAATTAGCGGAATATCCATCCCGCCGACAAAGGACACGGTCTGCGTCTCGGTGGCCATGGCCGCCATCATGCCGACCAAAAACGACCCTTCGTGTTCCTTGAAGATGAAGTTTGCCACATTGGGCAGTTCCAACCAACCCACATCGATGGCGCCGAACTGCGTATCGGGAAAATCCGCCGCGACGGCGGCAAGCGCGTCAGCTTGCGCAAAGCCAATCGACAGGACAGGATTGGCGCCGAGCTCGGCCGCGGTGCGAATCAGTTCTTCGCGTTGGGACTCTTGGGTGACTTCAAATTGAATGTAGTCAACGCCCGTATCGGCCTTGAATTGCTCAACGCCGTTGTAGACCGCTTCATTGAATGACTTGTCGTTGATGCCGCCCAGATCGAACACGACGGCGGGCAGATATTCTGCAGAGGCACTGGCCGAAAGCGCAAGACACGCAACACCAGCGAGCAGGGAGGAGGAACGCATGGGATATCCTTTTTCAAGAGAGCAAAATTCAGAGGCGGATCGAATCGCCGCCGCGTGCGGGAGGCTAGACAGATTCGCGCGTTGATAAAAAGCCCTTTTTGCATGCCCTCGAACGCCAAACCGCACGTTGAAGTCAGACGCGCCATCCCCAGTTCCCTCCCCGAACGAAGAGACAGGCGCAACCTGCGCGCGCGGTACGACGAGGTCAGCGGACACGCTCACGCCGACTTGCCAGCGGGAATCGCGTAGCATGTAAACATGTATTGGTCCGCGCGAACCAAACGTGCTTGCGAGCATGAAACAGTGAAAATTATCACGTCGATACCAGAAATCTATTGCCCAAGATATGCCCGTTTAACGATCAGTTAATCAGTCGTTGCTAGGAAGGACCTGTTAATCACTTAATAGGAGGACACATGTCTATATTAACAGTATCCCAACGCGAAGCATTCGCCACAAAACTGAACAAGGAGATCAATATTCCCTTGGTGCGCGAGCGAAGAGAACAGGTCATTTTCCGAAAAATCGTCGATTCGGCTGATAAGCATATGGGAAAGTACATTCCCGATGAGTACCTTGAAGCCATCACATCGAGGAATATTAGTGTTGAGGAATTGGTCACCGATGCGTTGCAGGAGAACCTAACACCACTTTTAGCCAGCTTGATTCCGCTTCCAATGTTTCCAAGAAGTCTAAAAGAACAAATCATTGACTTGATAATTAAATGGATTGTCGATGCGATGATTTCAGATGAACTATCAATCCAAGACGTTCTTGACAACATCTAAAGCCTAGATGGCTAAGTGTCAGGCTAAGTGAGCAACTTAGCCTGACATCATATCTTGCCTAGGTTGATTCAAGTACGACAACCTGCCATATCGCCCCGTGCAAATTGACCTGTTGCGTAGATGTCGTCATTTTAAGATTGCAACACCCTGGCCCCATATCTAGCTGCGTGCAGTCGCAGCATCCATCTCGGAACACCGATCTCAAAAAACAGACGGCCCCAGCGCCAAGCGCTTCAATTTCCTGCCCCTTTTGGGGGAGAAGGCAAAGCCTCAAGCACTGAATTGAGGGGAGCCTGCCCATCCAGAAGGTCCAGCTTCAAGAACCTGCTCGCGTGACGGCAAAGAAAGAAAAAACCCTCATCTCGGACGTGACGAATGATCCACGAAACAGGGTGGACTCATACCAGCGGCGATTTAAAATGACTCTTTTGATCGCTGGTATAAGGGCCGCGACTGCGGCCCCCGTAGCGGCCCCGAGAATAGCGCGAAAGCGCCTCGGGGTATAAGCGAAGGCCCCGTCGGAGGCGAAACGCGAAGCGTTTCTGCCGTGAGACATAAAACGGCTAAAAAAGTGTCAACTTTTTTCGCCGTTGGTATCATAGGCTCGCGATCATAAGCCATTGAATTAACGCGATTTTTTGTCTAGCTTTCGGCCATGCAAGTTCCCATCGACCTGCTAGACCTCCGCCACGACTGGATCAGTTGGTTGGAAAATGAGCGGCGATTTTCTCCCCATACCCTCGCGGCGTACCAACGCGATCTCGACCAATTCTTGCACTTCCTGAGCCAATACGTGGCAGAAGCCATCACTTGCGACTCGCTGGCAAAGGTTGACCGGCAGACCCTTCGGTCCTGGATGGCCAAGCAGCGCGCGGCGGGCAAATCCGCCGCCAGCATCAATCGTAACCTCTCCGCGCTCAAATCCTTCTTCAAATTCGCCGACCAGATGCGCGTCTTGGACGCGACCGCGGTCCACGCCCAGCGAGGTCCAAAGAAGCCAACGATCCTCCCCCGCCCCCTAAGCCAAGACGCCAGTCGCGACCTCTTGGACTTGATGGCGGAACAAGCCGCAACGTCTTGGCTGGGGGCCCGCGACTATGCCCTCGCCCTGCTCATGTACGGGTGCGGCATGCGCCTTGGCGAGACGCTCGCCCTCACCGTGACGGATTTGGACCTCATGGGTTCGGGCAGCCTTAAATTTTGGGGCAAAGGCAACAAGGAACGCGTCGTCCCCGTTCTGCCGCAAGTCATTACGGCCTGCCAAGACTACGCCGCCCAGTGCCCCTTTGCCTTAAGGGGCCCCGACAAACTCTTCAAAGGCGCTCGTGGCGGCCCCCTCAATGCACGAACGGTCCAGAGGACGCTTGAAACCTATCGACAGCGATTGAACTTGCCCGCCACCACGACGCCCCACGCTTTGCGACACTCCTTTGCGACGCATTTGCTGGCAAACGGCGCCAACTTGCGCGACATACAGGAACTGCTGGGTCACAAAGACCTGATTTCAACCCAGCGCTATACCCAAGTTGACGCAAGCCATCTTATGAAAACCTACGAAGAGGCGCATCCCCGCGCCCAATCGCGCTAAAGAGTTTAACTGCAATAAAGAATGTGCTGTGGTCTAGGGGGAGAGGTGTGCGAGCCTTGTCTTTGATACCCCAAACGCTTAACCCCCTCGCCTATGCCAGAAATCACCGAATTTCGCGAGTTGCCGTTTAGCGCGGCAAAAATCTACGACCTCGTCTCCGACGTCGCCGCTTACCCCGACTTCCTGCCTTGGACGCAGCAGGCGCGCATTCGCAACGTTCAGGACGACGGCTTCGACGCTGATCTGGTCCTCGGATTTCAATTCATCCGCGAAACCTTCACCTCGCGCGTTACTCTCTCGCCCGCAGAATTCTGGGTCCATGCCGAAGGCGTCGGTGCAGGACCGTTCAAAGTCCTGATCAACGACTGGCGCATTGTCCCGCATGGTGATGCGCGGTGCGGGGTAAATTTCCGCGTCACGTTTGAAATCCGAAACTTCGCCTTGCGGCGTCTCCTCGAACCGCTCTATGCGCAGGCGCAACGCCAAATTGTCAGCGCCTTCGAGGCCCGCGCCCACGCGCTCTATGCTTAAATCGGATTCCAAGTCGATTGGAACAATCGACCCCAAGGAACATCCGCGCCAACAAAAGAGTCAAAGACTTTGGGCGTTCATCGCCGCCTCGAATCGCTGAAAGAACTTGGTCCCGAGCCTTTGCAATTGGCCTGAAACGGCGGCGGCGCCGAGTTTGGCCAATCTCCCCTCAAGGTCACAAACAAGGTCGTAGGCCAGATGGGTTCCGCCGTCTGCGGCGTCGCGCAAACGCACATCCGCGACCCCCGATCCGCTGCCGAACAAGGTTGGTTCCGAGGAACCGTGCAGGCGATAGGATTCTGCCTCAACGATCACCTCGACCCGCAAGCGACCCGTGACGCCAAAGCGCAACAGACCGAACTTCAATCGCAAATCAGCGCGATAGCGACGGGCACCTTCCTGGGTCAGATCTTGGCATCCAGGGATGGTCGCCTGCAAAACGCGGGGGTCGTTCAGGGCCGCCCATACGGAGGCCCTTGACGCATCAAAATCGTAAGTTCCCGAAAACTCCACCGGCGACCCGAGCCCAGGGCCTACTTTGCGCGGGCGGCCTTGGCCTCCGCAAGGTCTTGTCGTGCGATCTCAGAGAAATCCTCGTCCAGAGCAGCGGTGAACATGCGCGGGATCAGCGGCGGATCCCCTGGCACCTTGGGCGCAGCGGACAATTCTGACGCCCAGCCAATCTTTTGTCCCTCTGCGGCCATAAGTTGGGCCCGACGCTCGGCCTCGCGGGCCTCGCCCTTACGACTGGCGGGGATATAGGCAATCTGACAATGCTCAGCGCAATAGGGTTTGCTAGGCGCGACGGGACGCAAGCAAAACTTGAAGTCGGCGTCATCGGGATGCCCATAGGGCCACTGGCACAGCGGTCCAGTGACTGGTTTCTTGGTGGCAACGATCGGCGTAGGCGATGGCCGTCGGGTCGAGGTTCTCTGGCGGACTGGCGATGCGGACTCGGACTTCGACGCGGGCGCTGGCTTTGCCGTGGTCGAACTCTTTTTGATGGGGGACGGACGCGGGGCTAGATTGAGGCGGTGCGCCTTTCCCACAACGGCATTTTTGGACTTCTGGATCATGCGGCCGATTTCGGCCGTCGAATGCCCTTCGTTCCAGAGCCTTTTCAGATTTGCGATATCTTCATCAGTCCACGACATAGGGGGTCCTTACTCGAATTTGGCCATCGTCCCCAAGGTGTGCCTTCTCGGCCCCGAGGTCAAGGTAGGTGGATCTTTAGCGACACATATTTTGATCGATCGACGGCGCGTATAGAAAAAGAAAAAGGGGCACCAAGCGTTGGTGCCCCTCAATTTAGAAATTTGGTGTCTGGGCTACTTGCCGAGCCAACGTGCCTCAATTGCTTCGTCCGCTACAAAACTTGTGTTGTAGTTGATGTCGGGGAAACTTGGTTCCTGCAAGGTGAACTCGCGCCGCGTGAGCTTGGCAATGCGCGCGCTCTCAACAGTCTCGCCCGCCGCAATGTCATCGATCAAGAATTGGTTGCGTTCCCTTTCGATGTTCGATTGCAAGGTCACCCCGTCGATTTCTTCAAACCGCACCTCGAACCGCGCGACCATATCAAACCGCCGATCAACGGGAACGCCCAGGAAGGAATCTAGATCCAAATCAAACTCCGCCAAAACATCGGTCGCGCTGAACGGCAAGGACAGCTGGCAATTCACGCGAGCGGCGCTATTGGGATGCTTCATCCTTCCGCGAATGCGGGTTGTTTCAATCGCTTCGCGCAATGCTGCGGCGGCGTCCGCGTAACGTGCCTTATTGGCCGCCGAGACTTGGTCTGACTCGACACCGTCTTCCAAGGCTTTCAGGTAGCGCGATTGTTCAATCATCTCCTCCCGCATTTCTCCATGGACCAGGTCCATGTAAAATGGGTCCGAACAAACAGAGTTTGTTTCCCGATACCAGCTCCAAACACCGCCAACTAAGGCCAAAACGGCGAAGGCACCGCCAACTACGAAATATCTAGCCATAGACATGATCATTCCCTCAACTTTCTTTCATCACCTAGATTAATTTCTAACGATAGACATTGCCCGAGGCCGTCTCGGGCGCTGGACGCTCAATGGCATCAATCATCTGACTCAAAGTGACCGTGCCAACAATTTTGCCGCGAACCTTGACGGTCGCCGCCTGCTCGGGTTGCAACTTGATCAGTTGCAGGGCGTGCTCAATTTCGGATTCACCATCCAGCTCGACACCAGGAGCGGAGTCTTTACCCGCTGTCATCACCGATTTGACCTTCAAAACCCTAGGTCGATTTATGTCCATGATAAAGTCGGAGACATACTCATCGGCGGGTTTTAGAATGATCTCCTGGGGATCGCCCTGTTGGACGAGCGCACCGTCGCGCAAGATCGCGATATCATCGCCAATGCGCAGAGCCTCATCCAGGTCGTGGGTAATGAAGATAATGGTCTTATTGAGCTCCGACTGCAACTCGAGCAGGACGTCCTGCATGTCGGTTCTGATCAGCGGATCCAACGCCGAGAACGCCTCGTCCATCAGCAGAATGTCCGAATCGGTCGCCAGCGCGCGCGCCAGACCGACACGCTGTTGCATACCGCCTGAAAGTTGGCTGGGATAGTGCGACTCAAAACCCGTCAACCCAACGCGATCGATCCACTTCTGCGCGCGTTCCTTGGCTTCCCCCGAGGCCAGCCCCATGAGCCGGAGGCCATAGGCGGCGTTGTCCGCGACACTGACGTGTGGCAACAAGGCAAATTTTTGAAACACCATGGATAGATTGCGCTGTCGAAACCCTCGCAACTCCTCTTGGTCCATCTTGAGAACATCCTGACCGTCGATCAAAACCTCGCCCGCGGTTGGGTCGATGAGGCGATTAATATGGCGGATCAGGGTTGACTTGCCCGAACCCGACAAGCCCATGATGACCTGCAGCTTCTTTTCGGGCATATCGATATTGATATTGTTGAGACCCAGGACATGGCCGTGTTTTTCGAGCAACTCTGGCTTTGTTGTGCCGTTCAATACATGCGGCAAAGCCGCCTCTGGGTCGGGTCCAAAAATCTTGTAAAGGTTTTTGATCGATACTTTGATGTTTGACATGATTAGTGCCCCACTCGACGGTGTTCTTGCATCCGCTCCCCAACCGAATGGAAGGTTCGGTCAATAACGATGGCAATCAAAACAATAGCAAAACCGTAAAGCAACCCAAGGCCGAAGTTGGTATTGGATTGGGCGCTCAAGACCAACTGCCCGATCCCATTGGCACCGACGAAGGCCGCGATCACGACCATGGCGAGCGCCATCATGATGGTTTGATTGATGCCCGCGAAGATATTGGGGAGCGCAAGGGGGATCAACACACCCGTCAAACGTTGGCGGTAGGTGGCACCGAAGGCATTTGCCGCCTCGATCACATCAAAGGCGACCAAGCGAATGCCCAAATTGGTCAAGCGAATGACGGGCGGCATTGCGTAAATGGTCACGGCGATCAACCCAGCCACTTCGGAAACGCCGAACAGGATCAAGACGGGGATCAAGTAGACGAACGAAGGCATGGTCTGCATCACGTCCAAGACTGGCTTAATCATGGCCTCAAGCATATTGGAGGACGACATGAGGATACCCAAGGGCACGCCGACGACCACGCACAAGGCAATGGAGACAATCATCAAGGAGATGGTTTGATAGGCGCGGCCCACATCGACATCAAAAGACCCGATGGGGGCCCCGACCATCTCAAACAGGCCGAGGTAAAGCAGGGCAAAGACAGCGAGAACCGTCACGCCTCTGCTTTTGGAAGTGACCCAGACAAGCACAATGATGGCAGGAAACAGGAAAATCCACGGGATTTCCTGCAGTTGATCGGTAATCCATTCCATGGCCAAAATCAGCGGCGAAACAGCTTCCTTTAACCATTCAGAGATATCGCCCGCGAACCGACCGAAGGGTCGATCAATCCCCTCTCTCAAGAGTTCTATGCGAACCTCGGGGCGGATCGCTGGAAAAATACCCAAATCACTCCAGGTCCAAACGCGTTCAAAAAAGTACCCATAGAGCAGTTCGACGAAGTTTCCTAACAAGGTCAGCAACCAGATCAGGGACTTGTAGATGAAAACGGGGAGGAAGAACAGGAACTTGACAAGACTCACACCTGCCCACCACAGAAAGACGGGAAGGGCCACAAAAATCAAGTAGAGCCCATGAAGAACCCAATTCAACACAAAGCCAGGACCCGTGGCGATGTGGGTCAAAAAGTCATAAAAACTTGTGAACTGCATCAGTTTTATTCCTCATCCTAAGCGCGGGAGAGGGCATGACCCTCAAGAACCTCTAAACAGTCGCGTTCAAAACCGCAGCGTTTCCTACGCGCCAGTACCAGGAACGCGCGCCGAAGTAAAACAGGGGAACAAGAGAATTACTAGGGACAGGAGAAACGCGCGGGGAACAGAGCTCCCCGCGCGGCCCCTTAGGACTTAGAGGGCACCCCGAACGGCATCAGCGACGTCTTCGCTGACCCAAGCGGTCCACTCGTCTTCATAATTGGTGAGATACCAAACCGCAGCCTCTGCAGCTGACATCCCGCCCGATATCTCGGCGTCTGCCGCGCCCAAGGCAGGCATGGAAACGCTGCGCGCCATGGCGTAGGCATGAACCTCGGGATAAGTCGTCGCCAAATCCCCCGTTGCCAGTGTCACGACATCGGCAATTGAATAGGACGTCTCGTTGTATTCGCAATCATCGGCAGCTTCTGCAGAAGAATAGCAAGCGCCCCAATAATCGGCCCCGACAAAATCACGGTCCCAATCCAAGGAGACGAGTTCGTTGTTGATCGCAACAGCGGTGGGCGTCCAATAGTATCCAATCCAGTTGGAATCAGACTCATAAGCGTCAATGATAATGGCAGATTGGCCTTCGCCAGACCCCGGGTTTTCCAAAGTCCAGCCCTTGTCGGCCATGCCCCAAGAATTGAACAAGTTCCGATTTGTGTGCTCGCATCCCCAGCCAACACCGACGGGGCAGCCATAAAACTTGCCGTCGAACAAGTCTGGACGACCCAGCACTTCCTCAACCGTATCTAATTCAGGATACTCGGCAGCAAAGGCAGGCGACACATACCAGAACTCGCCAGCTTCGGGGAACGGACGGCCTGTGATTTCGATGATACCATCGGCTGACATTTCCTCAATTTGAATCGGCTCAACGCCGTTTGCCCAAAACTCACCGACCAGCAGGGGTTCGGTTGCGCCCATAGCGAGCGGCAAAACTTGCTTTGTCGGGGCTGGAACATTCGTGATTTCGCAGCCCATGCCATTTGACAGAATAAAGGCATCAACGGCGGCGACAAACTCGCCCGTTGACCAGTTCGGCGCACCAACCTGGATGCCACCGCATTGCGCTGCCGCAGTGCCAGCAAAACTAAGAGACGCAACAGAAACGGCGCCCAAGAGTACTTTTTTCATTCTTTACTCCTAAGATGTAAGATTGAGCGCCATTCCTATGACACCCAGGCGCGCGCTGTTTGATCGACGCTCCTTGCCGCCTCCATACCAGGCAAATTTGCTTTGTGAACCGCCAAAATCAAAAATTAGAATAGCTGAGTAGCAGAAATTGCATACCTGTCCATTTACGTCATTTTGCGTTCAATTCGCGTCGCTCCTGTTTCTGCATAGGGGACAGAACCCGATCATAGGCGATCTGGCCGCCCAAAACGGCGCCCCTGTCTCACCCCTCCATGAATGGAGTCTATGATCGTCATTCGCTTTCTCTTTTTTGGGGTCCTCTTTACGGCCTTAGCAGCGTGCGATCTGTTCCCGACGCGCGATGCGGCGCAGAATGCGATCCTCTTATCGCAACTGCAAGACGCGCTCGACGATTTGGAACGCCAGCAGTACTTGGACCCCGAGACCCCCAGCTTTGTTTTGATTAACCGCTATGGAACGACTTTTGGGGCATCCCGAACGCTAGAGGGTTGGTCGGAATCGGGCACGCCGCTGGGCGCTGAGGACATGTTGCAAGCCTGCTTTGCCATGGGGGAGAGTCGGCGCCTGGTCGACATCAAAGCCTGCTTGCGCCAAACCTTCACCTCGGACCAGCAACTTCGCTATTCTCATTCTGGGATCGCCTTTCGATTGCCTGGCCGCGGCTGGTCGGTGCGTCAATCGCTGCGGTCGTCGCAGACGGGCGAGCATTTTCAGTGGTTCGGCAGTTTGGCTGAGTTTGTTGATATTCCCTTGATCGAACCGCGAATCGAACTTGTGGTTCCGACGCTTGAACTTCAGGATCGTATGACGCAGCGCATCCTGCGAGAAAGCGCAACAACAGCCCTCATCGACCCCGACTATAACCTGGTCGCTGGGGCCTTTCAAACTGAAGAGCAAATGTCGAACCAGTTTGTGCTGGAACTGCTCGCCTCGGCCATGCAGCCGCAGGAGGTGCCAGTGTCGCGTGCGCACGCCCAGGCCTATCTGGCGCAAGCGGGTTATGCGCCAACCGTTGTCCTGTTGGGCGGTTTGCGATCCATTGCCAAGTGGGACGCCCTGATCCCATCCGTCGATCTAGACGCCCAACCTTATGCGCGCACCTACGAGATTGGGGAATTCATTTCCGTTCTGTCCGTCAAACAGTTCCTGTCGGCGCAGGGCCAACTCGCAACACGTCTTGAGATCAGTCTCTAAAGCAGGTTCCAGGTCGATTGGAACAATCGACCCCTCACAGTGGAGGAGGAACTCGTCCCCCACCCGCATACGCCGAGTAATACCAACGGCGAAAAAAGTTGACACTTTTTTGGCCGTTTTGTGTCTCGCGGCAGAAACGCTTCGCGTTTCGGCTTTTTTGGGTGGCGGTCTCTACTCGCTCGCTAGGCTCGCTCAGCCCGACCGCAGGACGGAGCCTTCGCTTGTGCCCCGAGGCGCTTTCGCGCTATTCTCGGGGCCGCTGCGGGGGCCGCAGTCGCGGCCCTTATACCAGCGAATATAAGAGTCGTTCCTGGTCGCCGCTGGTATAATCTCGCCCTAAAAACTTCGGTCCCAAGTGCCGTCGATGCGGACTTCTTCGTTTTCGCCGTTGCCCAACTCGCCAAAGGTCAGGTCGATGCGCGTGGTCGAACCGTCGTCGTTGTTGCCAATCCAGCCGACGCTGATTGCCCCCACAGGGTCTTCGTTGGGCGAATAGACGGTACCGTCGTTGAGCGTCACGTCCTCTGCCCCGAACACCTGACTCAATTCCCCACGCAGGGTAATCCGCCCCATGTCCTCCAGCGGCATGGTCATGTACTCGACCCCCAGGCCCAACCGGCCCAAACTGGCTTCGGCCTGGTCAGAACTGACCCCGTCGGAGAACTTGAAGGACTCCAGCGTTTCTGTCGAGTAGAGCAGATCGACGAACGGCGTCAGCCTGCTGCCATCTTCCAAATCGCGCCAGCCGCTGATTTCCCCTTTTAGGATCAACCGGAGCGAACTGGCATTGCCCGTAGCGTCCGACACGCTCTCAAACTCATTGCGCGAGGCGGTGAGGATGGAGGAGCCTGTGTAAATCAGACCCCCTTCGCGACGGGCGCTGTAGTAGCCGATGGAAACCCCTGCCCGATCGACATCGGTTTCGCCCTCGTAGTTCCAACTGGACGCCTCGGCGCCGTAGAGCAAACCCGACACGCTCGTTTCGTTCTTGTCCAACTCGGTCCCGACAACCGCATAGCCAAAATCGCCGTCGCCTTTCAACTCGGCATCCACCGACGCATTGGACAGACCCGTGGAGAACCAATCGACCAGCGGCATTTGATCGCCCTCGCGCGCCGACAAGACATGGAGGCGGCTGTAGGCGCTGGTATCAAGCGACGCGACACTATCATCCCCGCTGGCGGCACTTCCCCCGCCTGGGGAGGGGGCGGTGCCCGCAGGGCCCGCGGCGCTCGACAGCCCGCCGATGGCGGCATCGCTGACCAAGCTGCCCAGTTGCGCGCTCATGACGCCGCTGGTAGCGATGGAGGAGACCAGGGCACCGCTATCCTCGGGCTGGGCTTGGACGTCGTTATCGATGATCGTCACGCTCAGATCTTGGGTGATCCCCGCAAATTCGGCGCCGCTTGCCGCAAGCGTGACACGCAAACTGACATCGGCAGCCTCCGCGTTGTCGATGGAGGTCAGGGTAACGGACTGCGCCGAATCCCAATCCGTGAGGGTAAAAGTCAAACTGGCGGGAGTTACCGTCGCCGCCGCCTCGTTGGAAGAGCTGAGGCTCACCGTCACGTCTTGCGAGGGTTTGCCACCCAAGGCCACGGTGAAGCTCGTCTCGGTGCCCTCATCAAGACTTAAGGACGATTGCGACAGCACAAAGCCCGCGACTTCGTCATCTTCGACGCTCACCGACACCTGCGAGGGGTCCAGGCTATTGTAGTCAGCATCGGCCGTCGATGCAGCGGTTAGGGTCAAGGTCGCAGACCCGTTGCCGAGGATTGAATTGTCAACCGCGGTCGCAACAACCGCCTGCGGCGTGTTCCAGGTTTCGGTCGTGAAGGTCACGTGATCCGACGCATCGGCCTTGGCGACAAGGGTGACGATTTCGTCCTCGGAGGTTGCGAGCGCAACCGTCACATCCCCGCTCGGCTGGGTGCGCAACGCCACCGTGAACTCTGCGGTTTGGGCCTCGCTGATTGTCAGGGTCTCGACTGACAAGACCAGGCTCGGAATGTCGTCGTCTGTAACACTGACGCTAAGGGACTCTGCTTGGTCCTGCCCATAACCACCGCCCGACGGGGTTAAGTTGATTGAAACGCTCTCGTCAGCGGAATCATCGTCGGAAACACCCGTTACCGTCACCGTCTGGGCTGTGTTCCAGTTGCTGGTCGTGAACGTCAGGGCAATAGACCCAGCTTGCGTGGCACCGCCATCGCTCGATACGCTCGCAGCAGCAGCATCATCGCTCGATACCGTCACCGTAACGTCCCCGCTCGGCTGCGTATCCAACACAACCGTAAAGCTGTCACTTGCGCCTTCGTCCATCGAAACGCCCGTCTTCGAAACCGTAACGCCCACAACACTCGTATCCGTCACCGAAGCCTCCAATGAGCCTATGACCAATCCCGCATACTCGTGGCCCGCAACCGCGAAACTGATCGTTTGGCTCTCATCGTTCGTATCGTCGTCCCCAACGCCAGTAATCGTAACCGTCTGCGCTTGATCCCAGTTCGCAGTTGTGAACGTCAGAGCAACAGACCCAGCTTGCGTGGCACCGCCATCGCTCGATACGCTCGCAGCAGCAGCAGCATCGCTCGATACCGTCACCGTAACGTCCCCGCTCGGCTGCGTATCCAACACAACCGTAAAGCTGTCACTTGCGCCTTCGTCCATCGAAACGCCCGTCTTCGAAACCGTAACGCCCACAACACTCGTATCCGTCACCGAAGCCTCCAATGAGCCTACGACCAATCCCGCATACTCGTGGCCCGCAACTGCGAAACTGATCGTTTGGCTCTCATCGCTCGTATCGTCGTCCCCAACGCCAGTAATCGTAACCGTCTGCGCTTGATCCCAGTTCGCAGTTGTGAACGTCAGAGCAACAGACCCAGCTTGCGTGGCACCGCCATCGCTCGATACGCTCGCAGCAGCAGCATCATCGCTCGATACCGTCACCGTAACGTCCCCGCTCGGCTGCGTATCCAACACAACCGTAAAGCTGTCACTTGCGCCTTCGTCCATCGAAACGCCCGTCTTCGAAACCGTAACGCCCACAACACTCGTATCCGTCACCGAAGCCTCCAATGAGCCTACGACCAATCCCGCATACTCGTGGCCCGCAACCGCGAAACTGATCGTTTGGCTCTCATCGTTCGTATCGTCGTCCCCAACGCCAGTAATCGTAACCGTCTGCACTTGATCCCAGTTCGCAGTTGTGAACGTCAAATCAACAGACCCAGCTTGCGTGGCACCGCCATCGCTCGATACGCTCGCAGCAGCAGCATCATCGCTCGATACCGTCACCGTAACGTCCCCGCTCGGCTGCGTATCCAACACAACCGTAAAGCTGTCACTTGCGCCTTCGTCCATCGAAACGCCCGTCTTCGAAACCGTAACGCCCACAACACTCGTATCCGTCACCGAAGCCTCCAATGAGCCTACGACCAATCCCGCATACTCGTGGCCCGCAACCGCGAAACTGATCGTTTGGCTCTCATCGCTCGTATCGTCGTCCCCAACGCCAGTAATCGTAACCGTCTGCACTTGATCCCAGTTCGCAGTTGTGAACGTCAGAGCAACAGACCCAGCTTGCGTGGCACCGCCATCGCTCGATACGCTCGCAGCAGCAGCATCATCGCTCGATACCGTCACCGTAACGTCCCCGCTCGGCTGCGTATCCAACACAACCGTAAAGCTGTCACTCGCGCCTTCGTCCATCGAAACGCCCGTCTTCGAAACCGTAACGCCCACAACACTCGTATCCGTCACCGAAGCCTCCAATGAGCCTACGACCAATCCCGCATACTCGTGGCCCGCAACCGCGAAACTGATCGATTGGCTCTCATCGTTCGTATCGTCGTCCCCAACGCCAGTAATCGTAACCGTCTGCACTTGATCCCAGTTCGCAGTTGTGAACGTCAGAGCAACAGACCCAGCTTGCGTGGCACCGCCATCGCTCGATACGCTCGCAGCAGCAGCATCATCGCTCGATACCGTCACCGTAACGTCCCCGCTCGGCTGCGTATCCAACACAACCGTAAAGCTGTCACTCGCGCCTTCGTCCATCGAAACGCCCGTCTTCGAAACCGTAACGCCCACAACACTCGTATCCGTCACCGAAGCCTCCAATGAGCCTACGACCAATCCCGCATACTCGTGGCCCGCAACCGCGAAACTGATCGTTTGGCTCTCATCGTTCGTATCGTCGTCCCCAACGCCAGTAATCGTAACCGTCTGCACTTGATCCCAGTTCGCAGTTGTGAACGTCAGAGCAACAGACCCAGCTTGCGTGGCACCGCCATCGCTCGATACGCTCGCAGCAGCAGCATCATCGCTCGATACCGTCACCGTAACGTCCCCGCTCGGCTGCGTATCCAACACAACCGTAAAGCTGTCACTTGCGCCTTCGTCCATCGAAACGCCCGTCTTCGAAACCGTAACGCCCACAACACTCGTATCCGTCACCGAAGCCTCCAATGAGCCTACGACCAATCCCGCATACTCGTGGCCCGCAACCGCGAAACTGATCGTTTGGCTCTCATCGCTCGTATCGTCGTCCCCAACGCCAGTAATCGTAACCGTCTGCACTTGATCCCAGTTCGCAGTTGTGAA
Source organism: Alphaproteobacteria bacterium (assembly GCA_965229645.1). Lineage (GTDB taxonomy): Bacteria > Pseudomonadota > Alphaproteobacteria > UBA7985 > UBA7985 > CAXQZM01. The sequence goes on along the minus strand of OZ245893.1, from coordinate 74,971 downwards.
CGTCAGAGCAACAGACCCAGCTTGCGTGGCACCGCCATCGCTCGATACGCTCGCAGCAGCAGCATCATCGCTCGATACCGTCACCGTAACGTCCCCGCTCGGCTGCGTATCCAACACAACCGTAAAGCTGTCACTCGCGCCTTCGTCCATCGAAACGCCCGTCTTCGAAACCGTAACGCCCACAACACTCGTATCCGTCACCGAAGCCTCCAATGAGCCTACGACCAATCCCGCATACTCGTGGCCCGCAACTGCGAAACTGATCGTTTGGCTCTCATCGTTCGTATCGTCGTCCCCAACGCCAGTAATCGTAACCGTCTGCACTTGATCCCAGTTCGCAGTTGTGAACGTCAGAGCAACAGACCCAGCTTGCGTGGCACCGCCATCGCTCGATACGCTCGCAGCAGCAGCATCATCGCTCGATACCGTCACCGTAACGTCCCCGCTCGGCTGCGTATCCAACACAACCGTAAAGCTGTCACTTGCGCCTTCGTCCATCGAAACGCCCGTCTTCGAAACCGTAACGCCCACAACACTCGTATCCGTCACCGAAGCCTCCAATGAGCCTACGACCAATCCCGCATACTCGTGGCCCGCAACCGCGAAACTGATCGTTTGGCTCTCATCGCTCGTATCGTCGTCCCCAACGCCAGTAATCGTAACCGTCTGCACTTGATCCCAGTTCGCAGTTGTGAACGTCAGAGCAACAGACCCAGCTTGCGTGGCACCGCCATCGCTCGATACGCTCGCAGCAGCAGCATCATCGCTCGATACCGTCACCGTAACGTCCCCGCTCGGCTGCGTATCCAACACAACCGTAAAGCTGTCACTCGCGCCTTCGTCCATCGAAACGCCCGTCTTCGAAACCGTAACGCCCACAACACTCGTATCCGTCACCGAAGCCTCCAATGAGCCTACGACCAATCCCGCATACTCGTGGCCCGCAACCGCAAAACTGATCGTTTGGCTCTCATCGCTCGTATCGTCGTCCCCAACGCCAGTAATCGTAACCGTCTGCACTTGATCCCAGTTCGCAGTTGTGAACGTCAGAGCAACAGACCCAGCTTGCGTGGCACCGCCATCGCTCGATACGCTCGCAGCAGCAGCATCATCGCTCGATACCGTCACCGTAACGTCCCCGCTCGGCTGCGTATCCAACACAACCGTAAAGCTGTCACTCGCGCCTTCGTCCATCGAAACGCCCGTCTTCGAAACCGTAACGCCCACAACACTCGTATCCGTCACCGAAGCCTCCAATGAGCCTACGACCAATCCCGCATACTCGTGGCCCGCAACCGCGAAACTGATCGGTTGGCTCTCATCGTTCGTATCGTCGTCCCCAACGCCAGTAATCGTAACCGTCTGCGCTTGATCCCAGTTCGCAGTTGTGAACGTCAAATCAACAGACCCAGCTTGCGTGGCACCGCCATCGCTCGATACGCTCGCAGCAGCAGCATCATCGCTCGATACCGTCACCGTAACGTCCCCGCTCGGCTGCGTATCCAACACACAGGGGAATCGCACTTGAGAGTTGACAATTTGTTCTAAAGGGACTCGGCGGTCTCCATCACGAGATGGAGCCGACACATGCCCTTACTAGTCAATTATTTCAACGAGTTAGATGATCCTCGCACGAGCAATGCCCCACGTCACAAGTTCTGCGACTTGATGACGATAAGCCTTTTGTGCGCCCTATGTGGGGGTGAAACGGCAGTGGACATGGAACATTTTGCTCGCAGCAAGGAGGATTTTTTGCGCGAGTTTCTGGAACTTCCTCTGGGTTTACCCAGTCACGACGCATTTTCACGCCTGTTTCAGTTGATGAAGCCAGACAGTTTTCAGGCGTTTTTTGAAAAGTTTCAAGCTGATTTTGCAAACACTGATGAAAAGCAAAAGGCCATTGCTATTGATGGTAAGGAGTTGCGTGGGAGCTTTGATAAAGCTGCCAAGAAGTCAAACCTTAACCTGGTCACAGCGTTTGCCCATGGGGCGCGGTTAAGTCTTGGTATTACTCAAAGCGCTAAGGCAGGCAGTGAGATTTTAGCGCTGCGTGAGTTGATCCAGATGCTTGATATTCGTGGTATCACTCTTACCGCCGACGCCCTGCACTGCCAACGCGAGACCTGTGAACTGATCGCCGCTCAAGGTGCAGAGTATTGCATACAACTCAAGGCCAACCAGAAGGGGTTGATGAACGATATTCAGACCTTTATTGCAGACCCACAAACGATTTGGGCGAATGAGTACAGTTCCACGGATGCTGACCATGGCCGTATTGAGGAGCGCCGCTATAGAGTTTATGAGGTCCCAGATTATGTGACACAAACCCATGATTGGCCCCACCTTTCTGCTTTCGTCCATGTGTTGTATAAGCGTGAAGTTGATGGGAAAGTTAGCCAAGAAGAGCGGACTTATCTTATGTCAAAGCAGAGCACCGCTCAGGAGGCTGCCAATCTAATCCGTGGTCATTGGCAGATTGAAAATAGTTTACATTGGTCCCTAGATGTCGTGATGAACGAGGACTTCCATCGTGCGAGAAAGGGCAACGCACCTGCAAACTTTGCTGCCTTACGGCGCATTGCTTTGAACATCATAAAGGCTAACAACGACAAGTCCTCAAATCGCGTCAAGTTCAAACGCGCGGGATGGAGCAACGAGTTCTTAAAGACACTCATTCAAGGATTTTGAAGTGCGATTGCCCTGATCCAACACAACCGTAAAGCTGTCACTCGCGCCTTCGTCCATCGAAACGCCCGTCTTCGAAACCGTAACGCCCACAACACTCGTATCGGTCACAGACACGGAAACCGACGCCGTGGCAACGCTGTCGTAGCCCCCGCCAGAGGGATCGACACTAATCGACGGGCTCTCATCGCTCGTGTCATCGTCCAGGGCACCCGTCACCGTCACCGTCTGCGCCACATTCCAATCAGAGGTCGTGAACGTCAGTTCAACAGACGCCGCTTGCGTCGCCCCACCATCTTCAGAAACGCTCGCCGCATCAACATCGTCTGTTGACACCGTAACCGTGACATTTGCGCTGGGTTCCTCGGCCAAGGCAACGGTAAAGGTGTCGCTGTTGCTCTCGCCGCTTTCGTCCAGAGAAACCGATGCCGCGGAAATAAGCAAGGCAGGATTTTCCACAACATTGATCACCGTCACAGTCAAAGTCTGCGCCCTTGTGTTGGCGGGCGTGGCAGCATCGGAGGCGGTCACCTCGACGGTATAGACATTGTTCGCATCCGCGTCGGCCGGCGCCTCGTAGTCGGCGGCGCCGTTGGTACCGTCGGTGTTGAAGGTTAGGACGCCCGCCGACGTAAGGACAAAGTCACCCTGATCATCCCCGCCCGTGATCGCGTAAGTGACGGGGCCGTTGGTGTCGGTGGCCGTCAGTGTGGCGACAGTTGCCGAAGTGTTTTCGGGCGACGAGATACTGGAACCGCTCGTGAACTGTGGTGCGGTCAAATCCGCCGTCCGTGACAGTTGTAGGGCCGTGGTATTGCCCGCGCCTGCGGTGGTCAGGGCCAAGCCCGCCGCCACATTGACGCTTACCTCCGTGGCATCGCTGGTCGGCGTCACCTCAAAGGTGTAGGTGTCGCTATAGTCCGCCCCCGTGTCGGGATCAGTGGTAACGGTTCCTGTCGTCGCGAAATTGTCTTTGGTTGCGTTCGTAACGTTCACGTCGTCGAGACCGAAATCCGTCACGGGTTCGGAAAAGGTTGCGGTGACCGTGAAGGTACCGCCAACAACCCCGCTGACACCCGTCCCAAGAGTCACCGACGGGACCGTGACGGCGGCGGAGGCGGCGCCGTCGTCCACGTCGTTGCGCGCTAAGACGGTCACCGTGTAAGCCGCGCCGTTAGCAACGCTTAACATTTGGTTGGTCGCCGTATCTGCGAATGCCGTGTAGGTTGACCCGCCGTTCAAATTATATTTGTAAGCGCTGATATCAGGGCCGCCGTCGTCGAGCGGGGCGTCCCAGGACAAAGTGAGTTCCCCGTCGCCAGGTGTGACGCTCAGGTTGGTCGGGGCCTCGGGTGCTGCGGGAATCCTGCAGATGGTGAAGGCATCACCCTCGTTGCCGCCCGAAGTCAAGGTCAGCGTGGAGACGTTTGCGGCATCGAAATGCCCCCAAGCCGCATTGCCCGCGTCGGCATCGTCCTGCGCGCCGCTGATGGTTGCGCCGCTCAAACCGTAAGTGATCGAATCGTCGCCGAGAGTCTGCACCCAGCCGCTCGCACTGGCGTCAACCCCATAGGACGCGCCGTCCTCAAAGTTCGCCAAGTTAGAACTGGGATGGGGCGCGAGCACCAGGTCCAAGGGCGAGGTAAAGGCAAAGGTCAAGGTGCCCGACCATAGGTAACCGCCGCTGCCGTCGCTCGTGGGGGTTGCGCCCGAAAGCGTCACGTTGGGATCGCTTGCCAGAATTGGCGAACACGTCGCGCTGTCGTAGAGGCTGCCCGCATCGGCGGCGGCGGGGGTAGCGGTGATGGTATGCGTCGCTGCGCCCGCACCCGCAGCGTTGACCGCGCGCACCTGCACCTCGTAGCTTTGGCCGTTCGTCAAGGTTGCGGCGGCGAAGGTGACCGCTGTGCTGTTGATCGATGTGAAGCTGTCCCCCTCGTCCAAGCTGTATTCGTAGTCGCTGATCGCGCCGCCGCCATCGTCAGCGGGCGCGATCCAATCGAGCCGCAAAGAGCCATCGCCCTGCGTGACGCTGAAACTCGTTGGCATCCCTGGCGCTGTGGTAAAGGTCAGGGTCAAAGGGTTCGCGGAATCGGTGACTTCCGCCCCGTCGGCATAGAGGCGCACGACATGGTCGCCCCCTGTGTCGGTCGTCAGCGAAGCTGTATAAATCCCTGTGCCCGTGCCAGTTTCCGTGAAGTTGCCAATATGGGCCCCGCTAATCGCATCGTTCTCTGTATCCTCGACCGTCCATGTGAACTTGTCATCGCCAAGCCCCGTCACCAGGTTCCCGTACTGATCTTTGACGGTCAGAGTGAGTTCTGATGAAGGACTAAGTGCGGTTAGGTTGTCGCTCGTATAAGCGACCGTGGAGTTCGCGGCCGCCGCCGCCCCCGCGATGTAAGTGACATCGACGCGATCACTCCCATAACTGATATAACCACTGCTTGCATCGCCTTTCAAGAGCATGATACTGAGATCATCTGCGACTTGGGATATCAAATCAAACTTATATAGGCCATCTTCGCCGCCAGTTTCACTGGAACTGCTTGCCACGAAGTTCGCAATGGCAACGTCGATGAGACTACTCGAAGTATCGGTAGCTGAAACCACGAAGTCTGCTGCGGTAAGGCCGGTTATGGCATTGCCATTTGCATCTTTGGCACGTGCAAAGAACGCGGCCCCCGTATCAACGCTATAACTTGTCGTTGATGAGGACGACAATCCAAAAGACGAGTTGCCAGTGTAGAGCGCCCCTGGAACGAAGGTCACTTCAACCGTCTGCGTTGAATTATCGTCGTTCAGAACCGCGTTGTCGTTGACCTCAGCGCGGAGCGTTTCGCTCTGGGCGATTGTTGAGGTCAACTCGGCGGTATAGGTGCCATCGCCATTGTCGGTCATGAGGGTGCCGCTCGTATCCGAGGCACCGCGGAAGACGCGGACGCTCTGCGCGTTGACGCCGTAGCCTGCGCCCGCGTTGTTGTTGTCCAGCACTATAACCACGACCTCGATCTTCTCTGATCCATCGGCGACGACGGAGGTATCACCGACAACCGCTAAGGAAGACTTGTTGAGGTCGATGGCGGCTTCGTCGCCTGAGAACCTGATCGTGAGGCTTTCATCCGCACTGCCGTCGTTGGTTTTGATGGCACTGCCCCCGACCGTCGCGGTGATTGCATGGGTTGCAACCGAGGCGGACGTCAGCGCGAGGGTATAAGTTCCATCGCCTTGATCGGCGGCGGTGCCAGCCGAACTCGCATCCTTAAGCACCGCAACATCGCCCAAGCCAAACACGGGCACCCCGCTCGTATCGAGTACCGTCACCGCGACCTCGATGGCGTCGCTGTTGTCGGGGAGCGCGCGCGCCGTGTTCACCGCCAGGGAAGAGGCGGACAAATTTAAGTTGCTGGCATCCCCGTTAAAGGTCAGCGCTGCGGAGGATGTCGCGTCAGTCGCGCCGATGAGCTGAGCGCCGATATAGACCTTGACGTAGTGAGCGCCGCCCTGGGTGGACGTGAGCGTGGCCGTATGCGTGCCCGTGCCGTCGCTGTTCGCTTGTTCTTCGGTGAAGGTCGAGAGGGTCGCCGCCGCGATGGGATTGCCGTCGCCATCGACCACTTCGCCCGTAAGGCCGCTGTAGTTTTTCACCACCGCGCCCTCGTCGTCCTTCAAATCGACCGTGATCGTGACGGTCGTCGAGTTGGCTATCGGCGCGGTTGTGCTTGGCGCCACCGTTGAGGTTTGGGGGTCTGGGCCTTTGAGGAACTCCAAGGTCGCAGCCGCAGAGGTGAGCGCCCTGCCGTTTAAGGTGGCGGAGACCGTCGCCGTGCCGTCCGCCGCCGCGGATAGGTCGGCGCTATAGGTGCCCGCTCCGCCCTCGGCAAAGTCGCCGACGCTTAGGCCATACCCGCCGTCATCAATCCCCACTGTGAGGCCTGGGATGGCCTTGGCGTCCAAGTCCAGGGCCGTCACCGTCGCTTGCGCGGTATCGGCGCCATCGGCAAACACGCTGTCGGGACTTATGACGATGGTTGAGCCCGCAAGATCGAGCCCATTGTTCCCCCAAAGCGGTTTGTCAAAGTCCGACCAATCGCCGTTCGCGCCATTGTCGAAATCGTTTGGTTCTGCGGAGATGCTTGTAACGTTCCATCCGATCAAGTCCTGATCGAAGGCGCTGGCATTTTGAAACATGGCGTCCATTGTTGTGACGCTTGAGGTGTCCCAACCGCCAATATCTTGGTTGAAGAGCGAAGCGCCATCGAACAGGCTCGACATGTCGGTAACGGCAGACGTGTCCCAAGACCCGATGTTCTGGTTGAAAGTGCTCGCCCCTGAGAACAGGCTCGACATGTCAGTTACGTTGGAGGTGTTCCAGCCGCTTATGTCCGCGATATCACCTGTATAGTCTGCGAACAATTCGGACATGTCAGTGATGTTGGCCGTGTACCATTGATCGAGATCGTAGGTGATGCCATTTAGGGTATGCGTCTTGCTACCCGATCCCGCTTTAGCGGAAAAATCACTCTGATTGATGACAAGTTTGCCAGAACACTCAGCGGGCAAGCCGCGAAAACTCGCCGTATAGCCCGTCTGGAACGTACATGTGTAAAGAACGCCCCATTGCGGCTGACGAGTGGTGTCCGACGCCCAGGTTGGATTAGCGTTGTTTGAAAAACTATCGGGTTCCGTTGGAACGTTCTCTACATTCCATCCAGAAAGATCTTGATCAAAAGCCAAGGCATTTTCAAACATCCATCTCATGTTTTCCTGGGAGATACCTGAAACGTTCCACGTACTCACATCACCATTGAAATTGGTCGTGTTTGAAAAGGCAGACGAAAGGGCCACGTTCCCCGTCAGGGTCCATGACGTCAAATCCTGATTAAACTTATTTGTGTTAGAAAAAATGGACTGCATATTGTTGACAGCTGAAACGTCCCAACTCCCTAAGTCTTGATTGAAATTTTCGGCATAAGAGAACATACTGCTCATCGTGGTGACGTTTCCTGTATTCCAATCGCCTATATAACCATCAAACGCCGTTGCCCGTCTGAACATATTTTGCATATTGGTAACGGATGACGTATCCCAAGCGCCTGAAACCTGATCGTAGTTGATGTCTTGATTGAAGCTAGAAGCACTATCAAACATACCATTCATGTTGGTTACCTTTGAAGTGTCCCAGCCGCTGATATCCTGATCGAAGGTCACGGCATCACCAAAGAGGTTCGACATATTACTAACCTGAGAGGTGTCCCAACTCCCAATATTCTGATTAAAATCAGCGGCATCAAAGAACAGTGAGCGCATCGTCTCGACGTTTGAGGTGTCCCAACCCGAGATATCATTGTTTGCATCAGCGCCAGTGCCGTCGCCAATATTCGATGAACGGAAGAATTCTTCCATGTCGGTGATATTGCCCGTGTACCAATGCTCCATAGGGTATGTTACGCTCGTTAATTCAAACTCGTACGTCTTGTCACCCTTATAACCGACACTCTTAAAGTCATCTTGGCTTATAACTAACATGTTCTCGCAAGGAGCAACAGAACCGTGAAACGACCTAGAATCAGTTATGCAGGTATCATACCCACCCCAAACGGGTTTTTCATCATTTGTCCAAGATGAGTTTGTGTATCCACTATCAAAATCACCTGGCTCTGTTTCAATATTCCGAACGTCCCAAGCCGACAAATCTTGATTGAACGCGCTCGCATCATGAAACATGTAGGTCATTCTAGTAACTTTTGATACATCCCAGTCGCCTATATCATAATTGAACCTCTCTGCCTCAAAAAACATAGCGTGCATGTCTTGTACTTCACTTGTATCCCAATTACTAATATCAACATTGAAATTCTGAGAGTCGTTGAACATGTATGACATATCCTCAACGTTACTCGTATCCCAACCACTGATAGTTGACGTAACATTGTTAGCAACGTCCCGAAACATTCCATTCATACTAATAACATTTGAAGTATCCCAATCACTGAGATCCCAAGAAATCGATTTCCCGCCATTTGAACCAATATAGTCCCCATAAAGGTAAAACCACTGCGTCATGTCGGTAACATTCCCAACGTACCAATCATCTGGATAGTAGTTGCCACTGGAGTAAATAAAAAAATCTCCCTGATACCCCGTAGCAGCCTTGCCAGCGGCATTGTTGATCACGAGTTTGCCGTTGCAAACACCAGAATTTCCTCGGTAAACATCACTTGCAGGTCCGTCAGGATCAAGATAGCATTCCGCAGGGACCTCCGCTCGTGCAACTGGCGCGATCCCCAAGATCAGGACCCCGAGCATCGTTGACCCAAAGGTTACGGCCCCCCTCAAGATCCAAGAACTGGACGGCTCCGTCCAATGACGACCTCCGTTCCAAGCCCCCCTCCATCGAAACAAGCGCCCGTTCCCCAAAACTTCGATTAGTGAAGCGAATATTGGAATGTTCATAGAACGGCTCCTCTTGACTGAGCGTAACCCACACGACACTTTTGGAGTCATTTTCGTCGTTATTGGTTACAATATCGCATAATACGTTACATTAACGACTATATTTATCAATATGTAACTATGCTGGTCGCGAATTTGTGACGTGAGAGACCAGGATCTTACTTTGCAGCGGTGGAGGCTGCACGTTTGGCGTCGTTGACAATGTGGCGGGGGCCAATGCCTTGTCGGGCCTTGCGCGTCCTTCCCGCTACGCAATGGTAAAGTGGGCACGGAGCCCCCCGCGCAAGGCTGGCAAGCGAAGCGACGTCGCAGGCTCCATCATCCGTTGCATCCACCCTGCGCGGAACCTTGGCACAAGGCAGGCTCGAGTCGGCGCGAAGTTGGTACCTTCTGTTCTCCCCTGGGCGTTCAGTGCTGGATGCTGCGACCCTCTTTGCGGCGCGGACCTTCCCTGCGCCCTTCGGGCTTGGAGTCCGCTTGGCACAGCATGACGTCGGGTGGGGGTAGCGAAGCGGCGTCGCGGAATCCCGCACCCGCTGCATCCACGCCGCAAACCGCCTGCACCCCCGACCGTCGGGGTCTAGGCGCGCGCGGTTTCGCTCAGCCGTCGGATCTTGTCCCAAGTAAAAGCGTGCGAGAGGACGGGCCAGGTCATATGGAAATCGACTGCGGCCTTGATACGTTTGGCGTTCCAAGCGCTCAAGAAAAAATACAGGCTCAAGGTGAATCCCCGTAACTCAGGGCTTAGCCACAGCGCCGCCAAGGTCAGCGCGGTCAAGACGATCAGGATGCGCAACTCGGGGTTCGTGCCCACAACTTGGGACAGCCGCATGGGGTTGCGGCGCAACCCCTCATACATGCGGGCGAGGTTTTTTGTGTAGGCGGGCGGGATGCGCACGCGATCCCATCGGGTTTGCCGCGGCGGGTTGGTCAGATCCAGCGGCCTGCCGACAAATTGCAGGTGCAAGTCCGCCACCCGTTGCCAATCGAGGGTCTTGCGCGCGAAAATCCATGCAGGCGCGTTGGCGACGAACATGTGCAGGTCCGCCAAAATCAGGCCCAAGAGCAAGGCGACGGCCGCCATGGCCGCCTGCGGGTCGGGAAGGCCGAGGGCGCGCGCGAGGAAGAAGGCCAGACCCAGGGCCAAGGGAATGGTGCTGGCGCGCCAGTAAGCACCCTTGGAAACGCGCGGCTGCCGCCCCTCAGTCGCGTAAGCCGCCAGTAACTTCAGTTCGCGGCGAATCAGCCGAATCTGATAGAAATTCAGCTCAGGCCTCATAGAGCAGCCCGCCGTCCAACCGCACGCGCCGATCCATGCGGTCGCCCAGGTCCAGGTTGTGCGTGGCGATCAGGGCTGCCATCCCCTCCTCCCGCGTTAGGGTCAGCAGCAGTTGGAAGACGGTTTCCGCCGTATCGGGGTCCAGGTTGCCCGTCGGCTCATCGGCCAGCAGCAAGGCGGGGCGGTTGGCAAGGCCGCGAGCGATGGCGACGCGTTGCTGTTCCCCGCCCGAGAGCATGGCGGGGCGGTGGGTCAGACGGTCTTGCAACCCCACCCGTACCAGCAACTCCTCGGCCCGCGCGCGCGCCTGGGCCTGGGGGATACCCGCGACCCGTTGCGGCATCATGACGTTTTCGAGGGCATTGAATTCCTTCAACAGGTGATGGAACTGATAAACGAACCCCACCGTATCGCGGCGCAGCAGTGTACGGGCACGGTCGCCCAAATCCTCCGCTGCCGCGCCTGCGATGGTGACGGTCCCCGATGTCGGCACGTCTAAAAGGCCCGCGATTTGCAGCAAGGTGGTCTTGCCCGACCCCGAGGGGCCGATCAGGCCCAGAATTTGCCCAGGCTCGATGGTCAAGTTGGCGCCCCTCAAAACCTGAACCTGTCGATCGGCTTGACCGTAAGTCTTGGTCAAGTCGGTCAGTTCCAAAACCAAGTCGTCGGCCAAAGGGGGCCAGGGTTCCTCGGCGTCGAACGCACCTGCATCGCCTAGGTCATCGCCTAGGTCATTCCCGAGATCGTCCCCAAAATCGTCCCCCGCCGCCAGATCAGGATCCCGCGCCTCAACCGCGTCCAAGTCGCCAAGGGCGTCGTCGGGGGCAGGCTCTTGCCATATCTCTGGGGCGACATAGCCGTCTTGAGTATCGGCATCGTCGTGCGCATAAGACCCATGGTCCGAGTCCTCGGGCGCATGGGCGGGGTATGGGGGTCTGCTAACCATAGGAAAAAGCCTCCACAGGCGGGATTGAAGCCGCCGACCAGGCGGGCAGCAGGGCCGCGATCAAGGTCATGCCCAGGGCGAGAAAAAAGGCCAAAGCCACGTCGGCGGCGAAAATGATCGGTGGGCTGTTGGCAAAGAAACTGAGGCCTGGCACCCCGATCTGGATCAAAAACGGGAAGTTCCACGTCACCGCCAGCCCCGCAAGCACGCCCAGGGTTGCCCCCGTCAGGCCGATGAACAGGCCCGCGAATAGAAAAATCCGCAAAATACTACCACGGCCAAACCCCGTCGCCCGCATGAGCGCGATGGCCTGACGCTGCGCGTCGGTCAACATGAGCTGGCTGGCAAAGATGTTGAAGGCGGCGACGAGCAAGATCAGCCCCAAAATCACGACCATGACCAATCGTAAAACCCCCAAAAAGGCGGCGACGCTGCCGCGGCGTTCCTGCCAATCCTGCACCAGGACGGGGCCGCGCAAGGTATCGAGCACGGCGCGGGCGGGGGCAAGGGCAAAGGGGTCCTGAACATAGACCTCCAGCCCACTGATTTTGCCGTCGGCGTTGAGCAGCAACTGATTGGTCGCCAGGGTGGTCAGCAAAGGGTCGCTGGCCGACCCTGGATAGGTCGCGACCACTTCAAAGTCTTGGGTCAAAGGCAAGCGACCCACGGGCGTCGGTTCCATCTGCGTCGTAATCAAGGTTAGGCGCTGGCCCAAGAAAATGTCGCCCGACCAAAGCAGTTCGTTGGGAACAACCAGCGCCCAATCCAGGGCCTGGGGCGCGCTGTCGAGCAAGGCCCCGCGATCGAGCAGTTCCCCAAGCGTGACCCCGCGCAAGGAGGTCAAGCTATAGCGGCCTTGACGATTCAAAAATACATCGACGCTCAGCGACGGTCGGGCCGATTGCAAGCCCGCGACCTGGTCCAGTTGGGTCAGCAGACCCATGTCAAAGTCAAACCAAGGACGCACGGGCGGGGCGGTTTGGATCGTGCCCGAGAGGCCCAAGACGGCTAAGTCCTCCGCCCCCAACCCCAGGGTACTGACGTCCTGCCCTGTACCGTCGTCTTCCAAGGCCTCTAGGTCTGGCAGGACCCAGAGGTGCGGCTCGCGCCGCACCAAGGCGTCGCGCGCCTGCACCTGGATCCCTTGGGTGATGGCCTGGCCAACGACCAAAGAGCCGACCCCGATCAGCGTGCCCAGCAAAGCCAACACGGTCAGCAGCGAGAACGTCCCCTGCCCACGCGCGCCCGCCAAATAGCGCAGCGCAAGACCGCCCTCGTAGCCTAGAACGCCCAAAGGATTAGGCATAGCGTAAGGCCTCCGCGGGGCTGAGCCGTGCCGCGCGCAGGGCGGGGTAAAGCACCGCCACCTGCGTTAGCAGCAGCGCCACGGCAACTGCGGTAAAGCCTGCCCCGAAGGTCGGGCGCGACGGCAAGAAGGCGAGGCGAAACTGATCGGCGGGAAACAAGCTGAGCCCCAACCACCCTTCCAATATGAGCCGAATGCTCTCCAGGTTCAGGGCCACCAGCAGGCCGATCAGCAGCCCCGCAAGGGCACCCAGCAGGCCGATCAGCAAACCCAACAGCAAGAACACCCGCAGGATCAGCCCAGATCCTGCGCCAAAAGACCGCAAGACCGCGATTTCGCGCGATTTCTCCTGCACCTTCATGACCTGGGCGGCGATGACGCCGAAGGCGGCGACGATGACGATGAGGGTCAAGATGACGACCATGGCCGCCTCCTGCTCTCGGGCAAGGTGCAAATGCGCGGCAACCGAAAACCCGAGGCGGCCATCGCGCGCGGGGTTGTAGGCCAAGGTGGAATAGGACAACAGAGCTTCCCCCGCCGTTACGGCGGCGACATGCCCCAGGGTCGGCAAGGCGCGCAGCGGGTCGTCCAAATAGACTTGCGCCCCGTCAAAGATCGGGCCGTCGGGCAGGGCCGTGAGCGACCGCGCCGCGATGTCGGAGGTGATGATCAGCCCCTGATCGACCTCCTCGATGCCCGTTTGAAAAATGCCCATGACGAAAAAGGACTGGGTGCCAGGTAAGGCGGGAACTTGGTCGTCTTGTTGAATGTCCCCGCCTTCGTAGGCGCGCATTTCATCGCCGATCTTCAGGCCCATGGATTGGGCCATGGCTGCGCCGATCAGGGCGGGCGACGGGCGCGTCATCTGCGCGTCCAACCGATCAAAGACGCTCTGACCTTCCTGGACGTAAGCCGCGAAGGGAATGTCGGCAAACTGCTCCAGGTTCAGGCCCCGAAACAGGGCCCCTTGCGCTTGGCCCCCGTGCATGACGATCGACGGGGCATTCAGGTACGGGACCACCTCGCGCACGCCCGGGACGCTGCGCACAAGGTCCGTATAGGCCTGGCGCCATTGCAAGGGTTGCCGCTCCAGCGCTTGAATGCGGATCGGCGCCTCCACGTCGTACAGCCGCTCGCGCAGTTCCAAGCGAAACCCCGTAAAGACCGCCATGGCGATGATCAGGGCGGCGACGCCCAAGGTAATCCCGCCGACCGAAAATCCCGTGACCAGGGAAACGAGGCCTCGGTCGCGCCGCGCACGAAAGTACCGCCAGGCCAGCAAAAACGTCAGGGACAAGGCCCCTACCCCGCGATCCTGGCGACAAGGTCCCCGAGGCCGACGTCGGCGCGATGCCCCGTTTTGCGATTCTTGATTTCCGCCACCCGAGTTTTTAGCCCGCGCGGACCCAGGATGATTTGCCACGGCAACCCGATCAAGTCCATGTCGGCGAACTTGGCGCCAGGCCGCTCATCGCGGTCGTCGATCAAGACGGTTTTGCCTGCGGCTGCCAAGTCCCGCTCCAGCGCCTCTGCCGCCGCTTGCGAGGCGGCGTCGCCAGGTTTGAGGATCAAAATGCCAACGTCAAAGGGCGCGACGGCCGCAGGCCAAATGATGCCCGCCGCGTCGTGGCTGGCCTCGATCAAAGCCGCAGCGATGCGCGAGACCCCAATGCCGTAGGAACCCATATGGACGGGCACGTTGCCACCGTCGGCGGTCTGCACCGTCGCGCCCATGGGCTCAGAATACTTGGTGCCGAAGGTGAAAATGTGACCAACCTCGATCCCTTTGGAGGTGACTTGACGCTCTGCTGGCACTTGCGCGAACACGGCGGGATCGTGGGTTTCATCGGTGCGCGCATAGAGCCCCGTCAAGGCCTCGTACGTCGCGGCTGGGTCTTGGTCGGCGGCGGTAAAGGCGTCTAGGTCGGCGATCTTGGCGTCAAAGAAGATGTCGGACTCGCCCGTTGCGGCTTGGATCAAGAATTCGTGGCTCAGGTCGCCCCCAATGGGCCCCGTATCGGCGCGCATGGGAATGGCCGTGACCCCAAACCGGTTGAAGGTCCGCAAATACGACATCAAAACCCGCTGGTACATGACCCGGGCCGCCGCAGCGTCGATGTCGAAGCTATAGCCGTCCTTCATCAAGAATTCACGCCCGCGCATGAGGCCAAAGCGCGGCCGGACTTCGTCCCGAAACTTCCACTGGATATGATAAAAATTGAGCGGTAAGTCCTTGTACGACTGCACTTCGCGCCGGAAAATGTCGGTGATGACCTCCTCATTTGTCGGACCGTAAAGCAGGTCGGCGTCGTGACGGTCTTTGATACGAAGCATCTCGGGGCCGTAAGCGTCGTAGCGGCCACTTTCTTGCCACAGGTCCGCCGACTGGATGGTCGGCATCAGGACCTCGTGAAAGCCAGCGCGGTCCTGCTCCTCGCGGACGATTTGCTCAATTTTTTTGAGGACGCGTAACCCGAGCGGCAACCACGTGTAGAGCCCCGCCGACATTTGCCGGATCATCCCCGCGCGCAGCATCAGATTGTGCGAAACAACCTTGGCGTCCTTGGGTTGATCCTTCATGGTTTTCAAAAAGTACTGCGACCAGCGCATGCAGGCGTCCTTGTTTTTGGGGGTTACGTTCCCCTGCCTTGGCCTGATTTATAGGGCGAAATCAAGGTGAAAAGGAGCCAGATCATGGTACCCGATGTGAGTGTTCAAGCGACCTACGCTGCCCTGCAAGCCAACCCGCGCGCGGTCTTGGTCGATGTGCGCACGCCGCCCGAGTGGGCCTATGTGGGAACGCCGAGCGTGAGCAACTGCCTGCGCATCGCCCTTACCGCCTTCCCCCCCACGCAAGTTGACCCCAGCTTCGTCGCCCAGGTCGAGGCGAGCGTCGCCAAGGATCAACCCATCTATTGCCTATGCAAGGTCGGCGGACGCAGCCAAACGGCAGCGCAACTGCTGCAAGCTGCGGGCTACGGCGAGGTCTATAACGTCGCCCATGGCTTCGACGGCGATCAAAATGCCCAGGGCCAACGCCGAAGCACCAACGGCTGGATCGCCGCAGGATTGCCCTGGCACCAGGACTAATTTATGTCTCACGGCAGAAACGCTTCGCGTTTCGCCTCCGACGGGGCCTTCGCTTTACCCCGAGGCGCTTTCGCGCTATTCTCGGGGCCGCTGCGGGGGCCGCAGTCGCGGCCCTTATACCAGCGATCAAAAGAGTCATTTTCAATCGCCGCTGGTATAAAGTAGCTCGCGAAAAGTTGACTCTTCGCGGCGCAGATCGGACTGGCGGCCACGGAGAGCGGAATTCGCATACCGCTTATTCCCCGAGGCGCATGTCCGCAATTCTCGGGACCGCTGCGGGGGCCACAGTCGCGGCCCTTATGCCAGCATCAACCAAAGACCCGCCCTGTGCCCACGCCAGAAGGCAGGCGGATGCGACACTTTTGCGCACCCTTTATTTTCTGCAGCAGCGAATTTTTTGGCCCAAGGGGTGTTTTTCTGATTGAGGGTGCCCCTAAGTCGCAGGGGCGCTTAGTTAACCCCAGATCGGGAAAGGAATTCCATAGATCGCAACGCACATCGAGGGGTCACATCTCTGCGGAGATGATTGACGCCTCAAAACCTGGGGGCCGACAAGGCCCTTGCTCAAGGTTGCAGATCTTTGGAACATGCTTTACCGATGCACCAGAGCGGGAGTCGTGTCATGCCCTATACCTATACCGATGAACAGCTTGCAGCGTTCGTTGATGATGAGTTGGACAAGAGCTTTGAGGCCGAAATTTCGGCAGCCGTTGGTCAGTCAGATGACTTAAAGGCTCGTGTGCAGGAAATTCGGCACATGAAGCAAAGAGTCATGCAAGCCTTTGAGGAATACGACGCGGACCTTCCCCCGTTTAATTTTGATACCTTGAATCCTGGGCAGCCGCAGGCGGATCGCGAGCAAAGCCCCGCTCACACTTTGACCAAAGTTCTCCTCCTTATCCGCAAGCCCCTTCCCTTGGGGGCCGTCACCGCATTTTGCCTCATGGTTGCGGCCGTCTTTATCACCCTGCCAACTTTCAACGAAACTGGCCAACCGAACTTCACGCAGATGTACGCAACCTTGTACGAACAACAAGGACGCGTATCGCAAACCCAATGGCGATCGGCTTTTGGGACCGACCGCGAGAAATTCGAGCGCTTATCCTTTTTCAGCAACCAAGCAGAAATCGACCTGACTCGGTTTTCCAAGATGGACGAACTCTCATTTTTGGAGGCCAAGTTCCTCAATCTGGAAGGGAACTCGGTGATCCAAGTCTCCTTTATCTCTCCGTATGGGGAGGACATCGCCTTCTATTTGCAAAAAGGTGGGCACGTCACCAACGCAGACCCTGTGTCAACCACCGTGGACGGGAAGTTGATTTCATACTGGAACTTGAATGATTCAACCTTAGTTTTGGTGCAGCCAAGAGATCAGATGCAGATCCGCGGCGAAGATGTTTCGGAAAAGCGCATTCAAAAGTTTCATGAAACGGCCTTGTCATCGGCGGGACGAAAAAACTCCCGGTCCATGGTCCAGTTTGTCTTCTAAGCCAAACTCGAGTTCGTAAACACTTTAGCCTGGTAGGCCTAGCCTGCCAGAGCAAGGATCACCCAGAATGAGGACTCTTGCAAGCAGAGCGCAGGCTGCATCCCATTTGGGTGAGCAGAAACGGCCCACAATCAGTCTTCTGGTACACTGCGATACGTCCTCGTGAAAAATAGAAAAATACATCTAGCATTTGAAACCGTAACCGCTTAATGACTCTATTGAAAGCGCTCTATTGTATTACTTATTAGTTCATATGCGAATTGGGGATAAGTTTGGGGGGAATGATGATTGAAACTACGGCAGATCATGGATCCATCGATCGCGTCAGGGACGGCTTGGAACATATCTATCCCAAGCTATGGCGGTTTGCGAAGTTAACAGCTGGCAACGTCACGGACGCGCAGGATCTTCTACAGGACACATGCGAACGCGCCATTAACAAGGCCCATTTGTACAAACCAGATGGAAAGCTCGAATCTTGGGTCTATAAGATCATGCGCCGCCTGTGGTTGAACACCATCCGCTCGCAGAATAGCCGTGTCGATGTCAATCAAAAGGTCGATGTAGAAACCATGACCTCGGATAAGGTGTCCATGGAAAAGAGCGTGTTCGTGAACCAAGTACTGCGCCTGATCGAAACCCTGCCCGAGGCACAACGACAAACGGTTTACCTGGTTTATGTCGAGGGGTTTAAGTACGCCGAAGCCGCCGATATTCTCTCTGTACCCGTGGGTACGATCATGAGCCGCCTCTCAAACGCGCGAAAACAAATATCCGAAATCGCTGGATGAATCAGGCCAAAGCGGCGCCCAAACCGATTGGAACAATCGACTTGGACTCCGCCACAGGCTACGACCCCTATCTCCCGCCGCGCTATCGCGATCTCCCGCGATTTGGCGTGGCCGCCCCTGTGCCAACAGTATTGCCCGCTTGGGTGGCGGTTTGAATGTTGTAGGAATTGATAATGCCGTTGACGGCGGGTGGGAATGCAATGTTCTCGTCCCCACCAAATGCCGTCAGGTACTGGTACCCTTCGGGTTGCTGCGTTCCATCGATGCTGGGCGTCAGCAAGATAATGACGCGCGTTTCGCTGGTTCTGTTGGTTCTATTCCCTCCCAGCACTTCCAAGAACGGAACCAGGCTGAATCCTGGCAATCCGTCGGAGCTTTGCTCGTTACGCTCGGAGACAATACCACCCAAAATAATCGACTCGCGATGTCCGACGGTAAATGAACTCGAGATGGTGCGGCTGCTCACCGCGGGCAACGCCGTTGTCCGCGCATCTGGGGCCTGGGGTGTAAACCCACTCACTGACATGTCAATCCCCATGGAAATCGTCCGCGGGTCCAAAACCTTGGCACTCACCGTGAGATTTACGCCCGTCTCAACGGTCAGAACGTTCTCGTTAACCGAACCCGTAGGGGTAACCTGTCGCGATGTAACTGGGATTCTTTGGGTAACGCCCAAGGTTCCAACAGACCCCGAATCAATGAGGATCGAGGGCCGTTCACTAATGTCGAGCGAAATATTGGCTTCCTTAGCCGACACGCGGAAGGACTCATCGGCAACAAGCAACCGAACAATGTTCTGAATATTGCCCGAGAGATAATTTGCCAGAGTTACGCCCCCTGTACTGCCGATCTGCGTCACCAACCCATCATTTGGAATCGTGATGTCGTCGCCAAAATCGTAGACCCGATAGATGGGATCACCAAAGGCCGCGCCAATGGTTTGGGGAATCCTAAATCCAACGTCGCGCAAAAAACTGTCCTGAATCTCCAAAAACTCAACATCGATTCTAAGCCGCGGCGTTTGCACATCCAGTCGATTGGTCGCCAACCAAATATAGACGAACTGGCGCGGGGTCGCTGAAATGAGAATACTGTTGCTGGGCTTGTCGATTGACCGAACTGTGCTGCTGTAACCCGCTGCGCCAATCGCGTTCACCAGGGCCTCTACATTCAGGTACTTCGACTGAATATTGTAGATCCCTGAGACTTGCGCAGTTTGCCAGCCTTCAGGGATCGAATTGCCGATGAAAACATAGAGGCCATTGGGAATAAATAGAAAAGAAACAGCTTCGTCGGCAATGTCGTTCATGACCGCTAAGGTGCTTCGCCCCCTAGGCGGGGGACTCGAGATATCCGATTCTTGTTGAAAAATGGCTTGGACCGACGGGTGCAAAATAACGGGCACCCCTTGCGATCTGACAAATTCCACCACGCACTCAAGGCTGCTGCTCGTCGATGTGCAAGAACTCGTATCCCTTAAGGAAGCTGAAAACAGCCGGTCGAAAATCTCACCGTTCCAAAATCCACTTTCTAGATTTGAGCTGGTCAAGTAAGCATCTTGTTGCGCCGTATCATAGAGCGCGAGATTGAAGGCAGAAACTTCCGCAATGCCTGACAGCGACACGATGGACCGCTGGCGCGAATTTAGGACGGTCTCTTGAGTTCCCGAAACGATGAGCAAACGGTTCTCAGGGTCCAAAACCCTGAGCTCCCTGAGCGCTGTGGTCCGCACACTGTTCTCGGTCTCAGGGTTTTGAACCGACCGCACCAGCAATTGAATGGCCGATTCGCGCACAATATAGTAGTCCAAGAACGAGACAGGGGTCCCCTCTTGTTCTGAGATGCGCCTGTATTGTTCCACAACTTCGAGCACGCTGGTATTTTCGTCAAAGTCAGCGCCAAGCGGGCGCAAAGACCCCGACTGCTCAACGGCAGGCTCGCTTCGGTTGCACGCGACGATGAGGACCGCACCTAAGAGTACAGCGAGTATATGAGAAATCTTGGGCACAAACCACCTAAACTGACTGATCGAACACACCTTTTGCAACCTGGATTGGATTCCAGATCAGGAACGCTTATCTGATAGATGAGGGTCTTCTCAAAGGCGTGTTTGTAAAAAAGCCAGATACAAGGCTGGTCTGTTGCCACGAGGCAACCCTCTCGTTGAGGAGAAAACCAGGACACCGAAGACCCAATTCGGACGCATTTTCCTGGCCCGACAGCCATTCGCCCGATTTCAATGCAAATGCGACTGATTTTAAGGCGCGGCGGCGACGCTCAACGCAAAAAAGGGTTGCCCTGCGACAACAGGGCAACCCTCTAATTTTAAGTTTCGGATCGATTGGGGAGAGGCTTAGAGCTCTTTCCAAGCGCCCCAAGTCAAGGAGCCAGGCTCCTCGCCTTGCGTCCACCACTGGGCTTCCCAAGTCTTACCGTCGTAGGTGACTTGGTCACCTTGGGTATAGACTGAGCTTGCCGACCAGCTGCCAGAGGCAGAGCTGCTGGAACCGCCCGTATCGCCGCCGCTGGATCCGCTGCTGGTATCACCGCTGGTGTCGCCGCCGCTAGAGCCGCCCGTATCACTGCTACCAGTGTCGGAACCGCTGCCAGCGTCGCTGCTGCCGCCAGCAACCTCTTTCCAAGCGCCCCAAGTCAAGGAACCTGGTTCCTCGCCTTGCGTCCACCACTGGGCTTCCCAAGTCTTGCCGTCATGGGAGACTTGTTTGCCCTGGGTGTAGACCGTGCTTGCTGACCAGCCATCAGCGCCGCTGCTGGAACCGCCGCCGCTAGAGCCGCTGCTACCAGTGTCGCTGCTGCTGCCACCAGTGTCACCGCCAGTATCACCACTGGTGTCACCGCCAGTATCACCGCCTGCATCAGGAGAAGCGGCCTCGGAGACAAACTCCCAAGCTTGCTCCCAAGCTGATCCCGCACCAGGAGCATAGGCCCAACCAGGTCCCGAACACCAAGCGCTGAGGGTACAGCGATAGTTCGCACCGTCGTTGTACACGATGTCACCGTTGGCGTAGGAGGTACCTTCTGCATACTGCGAGGTGTCGCCGCTAGAGCCCGTGTCACCACTGGTGTCAGTGGAGCCCGTGTCGCCGCTGGTGTCACTGCCCGTGTCACCGCCACTGTCTTCTTCGCTGGGAATGGGTGTGGAATCGACCTCCATTATGCCGCCTCCAGTATCGCCACCAGTGTCACCGCCCGAACCTGTGTTTCCGCCGCTGGACTGAGATCCAGACCCACCGCCATCAACACCGAAGGCTAAGAAGTTGCTGATGGGGCCCAGATCTTGCCAACCGCTTTGTTGCCAAGCCTCGCCTTCACCAGGACAAGTGGTTGCCCAAGAAGTTGCCTTATGGACATTGCCCCCAGCCGAGAACGTCATGTCTGGTTTGATCACCACATTGTCGATCATGGACTCACAAGAGGGCGCGTAGGCAACGGGCTGACCCAGCGGGGCCGATCCACGTTGCAAGTTCAGACCGACGAGCGCGCTTTCCAGCAATTCGCCATTGTCGTCATCGCCCTGCCAGGTGAAGACCCCGTGCAATCCGTTCGCCACCACGTACTCTGAGACGGCCTGAACATCTTGGGGAGACATGAAACTATGGAATTCACCACTAGACGGGTTGTAGGCAACCGTTGCCCCAAACTCTGGGTAGTTGTAAATTTTCCATCCATTGATGCCCTCACCGTTCGGTCCAATGACACGTGCCACAAGATCGAAGTAGGACATGATGCCCGATTCGACCGTTCCCAAAGATCCGCCTTCGCTTCGCGCTGGGGCAAACAGGATTTCAGAAGGATCGGTCAGACCCGAGGCGATCATGTTGGACCGCGAGTACGAAGGATACCCAACGGAGATTTTCGCCAACTGGTCTTGGGTGACATTGTGCTTGGTGATCAAAGTATTGATCGCCCCGTCGATGGACTGAACCTGCGGTGTATCGAAGGGTTCTGCCAGAGCAGAGTTGAGACCCGCATGCGGTGACCAAGCACCCTCAAAGTCGTAGGTCATGAGCCCTAGGCGGTCGATGTACTTCAAGAAGTCACCGATTTTGGAGCTTTGCGCCCAGTTCGCCAGTTGCTGCTCACCGAGACCGATGGCCGCCGTCAACTCGTAGTAGCGATCCTTTTCTTCGCCAAGCGCATCCAGTGCCTCGCGCATCTCCTTCATGAACTCGAGATAGGCTGCACCGTCAACGGACGGATTTCCTTTGTCCGTATCCAAGCCAAGGCCGCCTGGAAATTCGAAGTCCATGTCGATACCATCGATCATGTCAAAGCCAGGCTGGCGCAGGTTTTCGATCAAGCTGGCAATGGTGGTTGCGCGGCGATCAGGATCGGGCAAGACATCGTAGAATGGGCGGGAATAGGACCATCCCCCGACCGAAATCACAATCTTTAGATTGGGGTTCCGCTCTTTCCATTGCATCATGGCACCTGCCATGGAGTCGGGAACGGCGTTGAAGTTGCCGTTCACGGGCCGATCGAACCAAGCCCACTCATCATCGACGAAAGTCACTTCATCATCTGCCATGGGGTCGCTCAGGTCGGGCACATAGTAGGCCGCCGTCTCACCGATTTGGGGATCGTCGCACATACGATCCGCACCACGTCCGCCTTCGTAAGCGCCAGGGTGGTCGCCACAAACCACGCCGAAGGAGATATAGATGTGCGTCAAACGCTCAACTGGAACGTTCTGCGGCGCATAGTCTCGGCCATAGACCCCCCAAGTCGCAAAGTAGGTTCCCACCTCGGTGCCCGCGGGGATATCGTAAAAGTTGTTGGTAAAGTACACGTCGCGATCAACGGATGCGCCGTCCGCGGTGTTGACAGACCCGTGTGTTACCGAACCGTTCGAGTTGGCGGCGATGGGGTCAATGCCCTCAACCCACTGAAACTCTTGCGCGGAAGCAGAGTTCGCCAAGCACAAAGAGATTGTCGTTGATGCAAGAAGGGCGAGCTTCCCGCGATGAATACGTTTCGATCGAAACATGTGATGCCTCCTGTAAAAAGTAGTTGCGTGAACAAAACACCTAGCAGTTGTTTTTATTCGATATTTTTTCGCGAGGGCATGAAAAAATTTGCTTGGGCAGAACTGCCATAAACCCAATCGCAACGACGAGGCGCTTTCTTAGCTTGCCTCGGGGCCGCGCGTTTGGAGCGCGGGCGTTCCCTGCGCCCTTCGGGCTTGGAGTCCGCTTTGGGGGGGGCCGCAGTCGCGGCCCTTATACCAGCGATCAAATGAGGCGTTCTGAGTTGCCACTGGTATTACGCGACCCAAAGGCCCTAGGCACTTCCGCTGCAAAATCAAAAACGGCCCCAAAGCATGTTGCTCTTTGGGGCCGTCAGCACGGATGTCCCTTGGAGTCAGGAAAACTTAGAAGCCGCTATAGGGGCTCAATCAGAGAATTCGGCTGCGAACCACTCTGGAACATTCTCATCGAACCCTTCAGGCAAGCTTTCGAAAGACTCGCCCGAAAACTCCGCCGCTAGCCATTCTGAAAATCCCTCTGGAAGCTCGTCTGGAAAGCCTTCAGGGAAATTCTGAGCGACCTCCTCTGGGACGCCGTCAGGAAATCCATCCGCGAACGCCTCCGCGAATCCCTCTGGAGCGCCTTCGGGGAACCCATCGGCGAAGGCCTCCGCCAATTCTTCTGGAAACCCTTCTGGAAAGCCGTCAGCGAAGCCCTCGGGCACTCCTTCAGAAAAAGCAGCCGCGCGCCCTTCGGCGAAGCCCTCGGGCAGGCCTTCTGGCAAATTCTCGGGGAATCCTTCCGAAAAACCCTCGGCAAACCCTTCAGGGAAGCCCTCGGGAAAGCCGTTGGAGAAACTCTCGGGAAAGCCTTCAGGAAATCCTCCAGAAAATTGATCTGCGAGCCCTTCGGGGAAGCCCTCGGGAAACCCGTCAGCAAACCCCTCAGAAAAGTTGCCAGGAAAGCCTTCGGGGAACCCATCGGCGAACTGATCAGCAATCCCCTCGGGAGGACCGCCTGAAAAGCCGCCGCCTTGAAACCCACCAAAGCCGCCCGAGAAGCCGCCGAACCCCTGGCCACGCTGAAACCCCTGCGCCGACGCAATGCTCGCTATGCTCAGCGAAAAAGACGCCGTTACAAGAAGCACCTGCTTGGTACGACGAAGAAAGTTAAACCCTGCCATCTTGAGCCTCCATATAAGTGTGGTTGAACTCTCATAACACGCAGAGATCAAGAATTATTCGTAAAAAATGACCAACCTTCGCAAGACCAGAGTTCCGAGTTTGGGCGACAACTTGCCGCAGAAGTCGCTCGCAATAGACCCTATACAGGCAAATGGGTCGAAGCCTAAGCGGGAGCGCCTCGGTAGATCCGCCCTTAACCTTCTAGGAGGAACCGACCCTTGATCATAAAAGAAGGACATTGGTCCCTACTGGGCGCTGCCTCGGTCGCGGCTGACACCGCGAACTTCCGCCGCTGGCTTGCGTGCTAGAGTCATTTCCTGCGCGCCTTGCCCCCTCGGCTACGCACTGACTGTTAAAAGGAGAATTTATGCGTACTTTTTCAACATCCCTCATGGCAGGTGTCGCTGCCCTTAGCTTTGCATCGACCGCCGCCGCGCAAGAGGTGGAGGTCTTGCATTGGTGGACATCTGGCGGCGAAGCGGCTGCCCTCAACGTTCTTAAGGACGACTTGTCGAGCCAAGGCATTGGTTGGATGGACATGCCCGTTGCCGGTGGCGGTGGCGAAAGCGCCATGACCGTTCTGCGGGCCCGTGTAACGGCGGGCGATGCCCCGACGGCGGTGCAAATGCTCGGGTTCGACATTCAGGATTGGGCCGCGGAAGGGGCCTTGGCGAACCTGAACGAGGTCGCCGCGCAGGAAGGGTGGGACGCTGTCGTCCCCGCAGCGCTCCAGGCCTTTGCCAAGTACGATGGCAACTGGATTTCCGCGCCCGTCAACGTCCACTCGACCAACTGGGTTTGGGCAAATGCCGCGATCCTGGAGGAGTTGGGCCTTGGCGTTCCCGAAACGTGGGAGGACTTTGTCGCCGCGATGGAGGCCGCGCAAGCAGCTGGCTATGTGGCCCTGGCCCACGGCGGGCAGCCTTGGCAGGAAGCGACCGTCTTTGATGGGGTTGCCCTTTCAGTTGGCGGCGTAGACTTTTACACCGACGCCCTCATCGACCTAAATCCCGAGGCGCTGGGCTCCGACATGATGGTTGAAACCTTTGACCGCATGGCCATCTTGGCTGGGTTCGTGGACGATAACTTCTCGGGCCGCGATTGGAACCTCGCCTCGGCTATGGTCATCAACGGCGAAGCTGCGTTCCAAATCATGGGGGACTGGGCTAAGGGTGAGTTCGTCAACGCCGACCAAACGGCGGGCGAGGATTTCTTGTGCTTCCGCGTCCCTGGGTCTGCGGGCGCAGTGTCCTTCAACTCTGACCAGTTCGCCATGTTTGACGTAGGTGAAGGGGATGCAGCATCGCAAGCCGAAATGGCCCGTGCCATCATGTCGCCCGTGTTCCAGTCGGCTTTCAACGTCGTCAAAGGGTCCGTTCCTGCCCGCACCGACGTGCCCAACGATGCCTTTGACGCTTGTGGTCAGCAAGGCATGGCCGAGCTTGCGGCCGCCGCGGCTTCTGGCGGTCTTGTCGGGTCGATGGCCCACGGCCATGCCAACCGTGCAGCGGTGAAGAACGCTATGACCGACGTCATCACCGCCCACTTCAACGGCGAGTTTGACTCTGCAACCGCCGCCGAAGAAATGGTCACCGCGGTTGAACTCGCGCTCTAAGCCGCAATAGGCGATCTATACGTGAGAGGCGGCGTCCGCCGCCTCTCACCCTTTTGGACCGCGCGCCCAGGAGGCACCACATATGCGATCCTTGTCCGCCCGCGAACGCCTGCAGCTTTGGTTGCCGCGCTTGGTGCTGAGCCCATCGGTGGCGCTGGTGCTGCTGTTCGTCTACGGGTTCATTGTCTTTACCTTGTATCTTTCCTTTAGCGACAGTCGGTTGCTGCCCTCTTACGGCTGGGTCGGTTTTGAGAATTACGACAAGCTCTGGTCTTTGCGCACCTGGAAAATTTCACTGAACAACCTGTGGATCTTCGCCTTTGGGTACATCGGGATTGCAATCGCGCTGGGCCTCGGGCTCGCCATATTCCTCGACCAAAAAATTCGGGGCGAGGGGTTTTTGCGCTCCGTCTATCTCTACCCCATGGCGCTGAGTTTCATCGTTACGGGCACAGCCTGGAAATGGATTTTGGACCCGAGCATCGGCGTCGAACACACCATGCACCTTTGGGGCTGGACCAGTTTTGACTTTGATTGGATCAAGAACCGCGACTACGCCATCTATACCGTCGTGCTGGCGGCGGTTTGGCAATCGAGCGGCTTTGTCATGGCCATGTTTCTGGCGGGGCTGCGCGGGATCGACAGCGAGATGCTGAAAGCCGCGCAGATCGACGGCGCCTCGAACGTGCAACTCTATCGCCGGATCATCATCCCGCAGCTGGGCCCCGCCTTCCTGTCGGCCATCGTCATCTTGGCGCACCTGGCGATCAAATCCTACGACCTCGTCATTGCCTTAACGGGCGGCGGGCCAGGCACCGCGACGGAATTGCCCGCGACATTCATGTACGAATATACCTTTTCTCGCGCGCAGATGGGCATTGGCTCGGCCTCGGCGATCATGATGCTCATGACAATCGCGGCGATCATGGTGCCTTACGTTTACGCGGAGGTTCGTGAGAAAAGGTCATGAACCAATCCGCCCATACCCAGACGATCCGCAACGGACGCCTCGTCCAGGGAGCCATCTATAGCTTTTTGCTGGTCGCTGGCCTGTTCTATGCCCTGCCCCTGTTGGTTATGCTCAGCAATTCGCTGAAGCCCTTGCAAGAAATTACCAGCGGCAACATGATGGCCTTGCCGCAAGTCTGGACCTTTGAGCCCTGGTTGGATGCCTGGTCGCGCGCGCAAATTGGGGTGGAGGCGACGGGCCTGCGCCCTTACTTTATCAACTCGATTCTGGTGGTTGTGCCCGCCGTGGCGCTGCTGACGCTGATCGGGGCGGTCAACGGCTATGTGCTGACCAAATGGTCGTTTCGAGGCGCGAACCTGATTTTCGGCCTCTTGCTGTTTTCTTGCTTCATTCCGTTTCAGGCCATTTTGATCCCCATGGCGCGAGTCCTGGGCTGGTTGAACCTCTACGGCACGGTGCCGGGGTTGGTGCTGGTGCATGTGACCTATGGCATTGGGTTTTCCACGCTGTTCTTTCGCAACTACTACGCGGCTTTTCCCAGTGAGCTGATCCGCGCCGCGCAGATCGACGGCGCGGGGTTTTTTCAGATCTTGTTTCGCATTCTGTTGCCCTCCTCTGGGCCGATCATCGTGGTCTGCATCATCTGGCAGTTCACCAATATATGGAACGACTTCCTGTTCGGCGTCTCCTACGCTTCGGGCGGCGGCGCGCCTGTCACCGTGGCCTTGAGCAATTTGGTCCAGTCCTCGACGGGCGTCAAAGAATACAATGTTCACTTTGCTGGTGCCCTGATGGCGGCCTTCCCGACCCTTTTGGTTTATATTGTCGCAGGCCGATACTTTGTCCGTGGCCTCATGGCCGGCTCCGTGAAAGGATAAGCGCATGAGCTTTTTGACCATTCAAGACGTCACCAAGTCCTTCGGGGCGCTGCAAGTCCTGGAGCGGATCAACATCAGCGTGGAGGAAGGGGAGTTTTTGGTGCTGGTTGGCCCCTCGGGCTGCGGCAAATCGACCTTGCTCAACATCATCGCAGGGTTGGAAGACCTCAGTTCAGGCGACATCAGCATCAACGGCCGGTCCATGAACGGGATCCATCCCGCCCAACGCAACATCGCCATGGTGTTCCAATCTTACGCGCTCTACCCCAACATGACCGTGCGCGGCAACATCACCTTCGGCCTTGAGATGAACGGCGTCGCCAAGCCGCAGCGGGAGGCGGCGTTGGCGGAGGTTGCCAAGCTGTTGCAGATCGAAACCTTGCTGGACCGCAAGCCCTCGCAACTGTCGGGCGGTCAGCGGCAACGGGTGGCCATGGGCCGCGCGCTGGTGCGCAACCCCCATATCTTCCTATTCGACGAACCCCTGTCGAATCTTGACGCAAAGCTGCGCGTCGATATGCGCACCGAGATCAAGAAGCTGCACAAGACGCTTGGCACCACCATCGTCTACGTCACCCACGACCAAATCGAGGCCCTGACCCTTTCGACGCGCATCGCCGTCATGTACGGCGGCGTGCTGCAGCAGTTGGGCACGCCCAAGCAGATCTACGACCAGCCCGAAAACCTGTTTGTCGCGACCTTCATGGGATCGCCCGCCATGAACATCATCCCCGCCGAAATCGTGATGGTCAAAGGCAAGCCGGCGGTCGCCCTGACCAACGCGCAGGGCACGACCCATAAGCTGCCTCTGGCCCAGGACTATTTGGCCGCGTGGCAAGGCAAGCAGATCAAAATGGGGCTTCGCCCGGAGGCCATGGCCGAAGCGGGCGCGTTCGACCCCAGGGCGCATTTGATTGGCAAATTCAAAAATGGCGTCGACCTGTGCGAACCCACAGGCGCCGATACCTTCATTACCACGACGGTGAACGGGGTCGCGGCCACCGCGCGCTTGAGCGCGGAAACCGCTGTCACCCCAGGCGAGACCCTCGACTTTGCGCTCAATATGGACAAGGCCCTGTTCTTCGATCCTGAAACCGAGGCCCTGATTAAGGCCTGACTCCAATTTGTGTCTCACGGCAGAAACGCTTCGCGTTTCGGCTTTTTTGGGTTGCGGTCTCTACTCGCTCGCTACGCTCGCTCAGCCCGACCGCGGGACGGGGCCTTCGCTTATACCCCGAGGCGCTTTCTTAGCTCATCTCGGGACCGCAGTCGCGGCCCTTATACCAGCGACCAGAAGAGTCTTTCCTGGCCGCCGCTGGTATGATACCCCTGCAGTTTAGAGGCCAGGGAGGTAAGCGCATTTGGCTCGAGTTCCCGATAGCTTTGACTTTATTGTTGTCGGTGGCGGCACGGCGGGGTGTACCTTAGCTTCGCGCTTGAGCGAAGACCCTAGCGTTTCGGTTTTGTTATTGGAGGCGGGGCCGCGCGCGCGGCATCCGCTGTTTTACTGGCCTGCGGGGTTTGCCCGCATGACCAAAGGTCTCGGCGCTTGGGGGTGGCGGACGGTTCCGCAACGCCGCATGCAGGGCCGCGTCTTTGCCTATACCCAAGGCAAAATTATGGGCGGCGGTTCGACGCTGAATGCGCAGATCTATACCCGGGGCAACGCCCAGGACTATGAGGCATGGCGCCAGGGCGGCTGCACAGGTTGGGGGTATGATCATGTGTTGCCCTACTTCAAAAAATCCGAGGACAACGACACCTACACCAACCGCTACCACGCCCAAGGCGGTCCCCTCGGGGTCAGCCAACCCCTGAGCCCCCTGCCCGTTTGCGAGGCGTTTTTTGCCGCCGCCGCCGCGCTGGGCATCCCTTTCAATCCCGACGTCAATGGCCAAACCCAGGACGGCACGACCTTCTATCAACTGACCCAACGCAGGGCTCGGCGGTGTTCGGCTGCCATGGCCTTCATCGACCCGATCCTGCATCGGCGGCCCAACCTGCACGTCCGTCCCCAATGCCAGGTCCATAGGCTGGTCGTGAAGGACCAGCGGGTCCTGGGCGTGCAGTTGTTGGACGGCACGGTCTTGACGGCGCGTCGGGAGACGATTGTCAGCGCGGGGGCCATCGGTACGCCGCGCCTGTTGCTGCTCTCGGGTTTGGGGCCCGCCGATCATGTGCGGTCGGTGGGGATCGACCCGATCCTGGACAGTCCAGAGGTGGGGGAAAACCTCCAGGATCATTTGGACCTGTACTGCCTTGCCGAACTCAAGGGCCCCTATTCCTATGATCGATACGCCAAACCGCACTGGGCCGCGCTCGCGGGTTTGCGCTATCTCCTGTTCCGCCGGGGTCCTGTGGCCTCGTCTCTGTTTGAAACGGGCGGGTTTTGGTACGCCGACCCAGAGGCGCGCTCGCCCGACCTGCAACTTCATTTGGGTCTCGGCACGGGCATCGAAGCGGGCGTGGCAACCATGCCCCAGGGCGGGATCACGCTCAATACGTGCTACCTACGCCCGCGCGCACGCGGCACGGTGCGCCTTGCGAGCAAGGACCCTAGCGCCGCGCCGCTGATCGACCCCAACTACCTGGCCGACGACCGAGATCGCGACATGTCGATCCGCGGATTGAAACTCAGCCAAGAAATCCTCGCGCAGGCGCCCTTGGCCCCGTTCGTCAAAGCCGTGCGCGTGCCAGGGCCCAAAGTGGTCTCGGACGAGGCCTATTTCGATCACGTCTGCCAGCATTCAAAGACGTCGCATCATGCGGCGGGGACGGCGCGCATGGGCGCGGACGCGGGGGCGGTTGTCGATCCGCGCCTGCGCCTCAAGGGGCTCGCGAGCCTGCGCGTGGTGGACAACAGCATCATGCCCCAGCTCATCTCCTCCAACACCAACGCTGCCGCCATCATGATCGCGGAGAAAGCTGCCGACATGATCCAGCACGACGCGCTTGCCAATAGGTGATCGCCGAGGGCGTTTGCGGGAGGGGAAATAGCGGAAACAGGGAAATTTGTTAAATTTCGGGGTTTTGGGCGGCTTTTTGGAGGTTTTTGGGCCCGTCCACGGACCCGAAAGCCTTATTCTAGGCGGAGTTTTGACAAGTTTCCTGTTATTCGGAAAATCGGGGCGCTCAATCGGTTTTTTCCCTGTTCTGATCGGCGGGATTTGGATTTTCTCGAGGTTTGAACTGAAATGGGGGCGGCGGCGTGACCCTGCCGCCGCCCCCTATACCAACGGCGAAAAAAGTTGACACTTTTTTGGCCGTTTTGTGTCTCACGGCAGAAACGCTTCGCGTTTCGGCTTTTTTGGGTGGCGATCTCTACTCGCTCGCTGTGCTCGCTCAGCCCGACCGCAGGACGGGGCCTCCGCTTATACCCCGAGGCGCTTTCTTAGCTCATCTCGGGGCCGCTACGGGGGCCGCAGTCGCGGCCCTTATACTGGGGGGGATCGGCCCTTTTTTCATTAGTGGCTCGTGTTTTTTTTCAATAGGGCTGACACGCGTGGTTGAGGGGTTTGGGGGGGTAAGGTTGGGCGGGGTGTGGGTTTGGGGGATTTGCGGGGGGTGGAGGGTTGGATTGAGGGGAGTGCCCGCTGTAAATTTCCTCAAGGGCCGTTTTGGGCCGCTTTGATCCTAAAGCGGCCCTACCACTCATGCATTGAGGCTACGACGCGGCCAACAATTTGCAAATTTTCCTCCTCGGGATTGTCAACTTCTATCGGATCATAAATTTTGTTTGTACTGATAAGACGAATACTGCCCCCATATCTCCGCTGAATCCGCTTCACATAAAGAGAATCCGAGTACTGCACGACGTAAATGCTGTGCAGGTCCAGGTTGCGCACGTCACGGGAAAGCAGAATCAAGTCTTTGTCTTTGAGTTCAGGCTCCATACTGTCGCCTCTGATGCCAATGACGGCCAGCTGAGAAGCGACCAGCTCTCGCTGCTCTATCCACGCTTGACTGAAAGCGTAAGAGCCAGAAACTAGCTCCTGATCGGTACGAGCGCCCCCACCTGCAGATGCGTCAATATCCAAAATCGGAACCTTAAAGAACCCAGATGGAGCTTGAGGTTGGCCTGGAGCATTCTGTGGCAATAGCATTGGGCCTTTTCCGGTCAGAAGCCAGGAAGCGGAAACACCAAATTTTTCGGACATTGCAGCCAGAAAAGCAGGTCCAGGGGCGCTAACTCCCCCCAGATAGTTCTCAATAGTGCGCCTATTTACACCAGTGTCACGAGAAATACTGGCAACAGTAAGGCCCTTTTCCCCCATAAAATTCCTAATTCGGTCAAAAATCTCCATTTTTTTCATATCTCTTGTTGACGACCACCAAATTTAGTGGCTATATGGTCTAGCGTAGTTAATTCAGTCCATACGGAGACACCTAGTGAAAAGCAAATTGATCCTGCCTGGTGCAATTTTGCACGAAGTCATTGTGGGAGCCTTTCGGGCTAGCGGCTCGTCCATGGGTGAGTGGTGCAAGGAGCAGGGCATCCATCCCACTCAAGCGCGCCAAGCGGCCTTTGGTCAGTGTCGTGGAGAGCGGGGTCAGGCTCTCCTTGATTTAATGATAAATGCAGCTGGTCGGGAAGTCGTCGAATTATCCTATCGCCACCGAATGCTTGCAGAGGCGGAACGGCTGAAGGCAGCCTAAACATGGGTTTGCATTCGACAAATTTGGCGATTGCCCAGGTAGATTGGGATGGGTCCGCAAGTTCTGACGAAATCGCTATTGCGGCCCCCGTTGCGGACCCATTGCGGACCCTGGAGAAATGGCTGACGGCAGACAACCTAAGTACCCTTGCAGGGATTGCGAGCCGAGGTGCAAGGAAAGCGATTAAATCTCGCCGCTGGAGGGGGTGCGAGCTCCAGGTTCGGGAGGTTGAGATCGGTCGCGGGGGGGCGAGCGGTAAGGCCTTGCAGGTCCACGTCGACAGCCTGCCTGCCGACCTCCGCGAGCGGTGGTATTTTGAGCGCGGCATAGACATCCACGCTAAGGCGACTTGGGCGCAGAAGCGGATGGTGGATAGCGATGGGTTCAAGTTCATTGCGGATCCCATACAAAGGCGGTCGCGGGATCGGGCGTGTGTCATCCATCGGTTCATTGCGCCCGCTGTTAATCTTGAAGACCTGCGCAGCGATGAGCGTGGGAAAGCGGTAAAGGAGTTGCTGGGGCAGCGGTTGGTTTTTCCCGATGGCAAGCAGATCGAACCGACGATGCGGACGATCTATAATTGGATCAGGGCCTATGAAAAGCAGGGCATCAATGGGCTGATGCGAGCCAAGCGCGTGGATACGAACACTTGGCGGTGCCCGATCACAACGGTTTGGGACAAGTGCTTCAAAGACGCGATCTCCGAAGATGAGTATGCGAAGGCCGCGGAAACAATCAAAGCCCATATACGCGGTTTATGGGCTGGCGGCGCGCCAGGCCATCGGATCGTTTCCGAGCAGTCAACGACCAGGCTGCTGGAGATCTCGGAAGCGCTGAACGTTCCTGCGTTCGAAAGGCTGCCGCTGGGTCGCTTGGGCGACCTGCACAAAGCGGGTACCAAGTTTGGCACGTGCTGGTTGCCTAGGCGGCACGTGGAGAAGGAGCGCGAGTACGTCCGTATCGCGATCAAGGACCGCGACAACAAGCTGTTTCAAGACAAGTACGCGCCTTCAATACGGCGCGACTATGATGGGTTGCAGCCGCGCGACATGGTGGTGGGGGATGTTCATCCCGTCGATATTCGGATGCTGCGGGCCGACGGCACGGAGGTTTATCCCAAGGCAATCGCCTGGTTCGATCCCGCCACCAACGAAATCCATATGACCTTCGTCATATGCGAGAAGGGCGAAGGTATCCGCCGCGAGCATGTGGCGCAGTCGTTTGGGGCGATGGTTGAGGAATGGGGGCTGCCGCGCCTGCTCTATCTCGACAACGGGTCGGAATACAAATGGGATGAGATGATCTCGGGGTTCACCATGCTAACCAAGTTGGCTGGTGACACTGATGACGGTGGTGAGGCTTTGTTCAAAGTTTCCCCAGATCTCGACGGCAAGATTGAGGAGCGGGTGCAAGGTGGGCGCGAAGCGGTGATCCGCTCGATTGCCTACAACGCCAAGGGAAAGCCTGGTATCGAAGGCGCTTTCTCGATGCTTGAACAAGTGTTCTTCTCGACCATCCAGGGCTGGACGGCGGGCGATCGGATGAACAAGAAGACGCATCAAAAGGGCAAAGCGCCCAAGCCGTTCGACGGGACGCCGCAAGACTTTTTGGAGCAGACGGCGCAAGCGCTGGAATGGTATCATAAGCGCCCGCAGCAGGGGCGGTTGAATGGGCGTTCGCCCAACGAGACCTTGAACAAGTTTATTGAAGGCGGCTGGGGCATGACCCAGTTGAATTCGCCTGAGGTGATGGCATTGGCTTTTGCGACCACGGAGACGCGTACAGTCGATCGCGGCCGCGTCCAGTTCACCCCGCGAAAATCACAAGGCACGATCTTTTACTATCACGACGATCTGCTGCCGCTGGGCGGTACCAAGGTCACCGTGAAGGTGCCCGCGTATGATCCGCAGTACGTTTTCGTGTTTCAGAACGACGAGTTGGTCTGCCTAGCCAAGCCCGAGGAGGCCTATCATCCGCTTGATGGTCGCGGCGCGGAGGAAGTGGCGCGGCGGCGGGCGGCCTTGAACCGCCATATCTCGGAGAAGCGGAAGAGCGCGGCGTTGCTGTCGCTGGTCGAGGACACGGCCCGGCACCTTAAGCATCTGCCCGACGCACCTGAAGCGCCAGTAGCCAAGACGATCAACGTTGAGATGATCGACAAGATGCGGGCGTTGGAAGCCGAAGAACGTGCCCGCCTTACCGAACAGCTCACCGCAACCCCGCCGCCTTTGAAGGTCGTGGATCAGTGGGGCGTTGATGACAGTGAATTCACCAAAGGCGTCGTCTTCCTGGACGACGACGAAGAAGAGGAGGCTCAGGCCCATGGATAAGTTCATAGTGACAAGCACCGCGCAGCGTGCGGCCGAGGTGTGCCAAGCCACGTTGGACGCGCGGGACTACGCGCGCATCGGTCAGATTATCGGGGAACCTGGCACGGGTAAGTCCGCCACCACAAAGTGGTTGGCGCAGAAATTCGACGGCGTGCGGATTGAATGCTGGGCAGGTATTAGTGCAAAATCGCTTCTGCTCGAGATCGCCGCTGGGCTGGGTCAGCGCGGAATTTTCATCAATGACACGGGAACGGCAGATACGCTGTTTGCGCGCATCAAGGACCGCTGCAAAGACAAGTTGATCCTGGTGGATGAAGCGAACCATCTCAACTGGAAAGTCTTGGAGAGATTACGCGCACTCTCGGATCTTGGCGGGTGTGGTTTGATCCTATCTGGCACCGACATTTTGGAGCGGCGTTTTAAGGACCCGCGCATCCAGGTTTATCTACGTCAGATGACAGATCGGATCGGGGCCAAGCGCATCTCCTTTGCCCCAATCGGCAACGACGAAGAGATCGTTGCCCATGTGATCCAGCCGCGTTTCGGCGCGGTCAACAAGAAGACCGCGACGCGATTTCGCGTTGTCTGCAAGGGGTATTGGCGCGGGGCGCTGGAGCTGGGCGACGCGTGCGAACGCCTGATGAAGACGCAGAACCTGACCACGCTGACGGTGGAGGTGGTGAATACCGCTGGGGCGCTTATGGCGGGCCAGCGGCCGAAAGTGGAGGCGTCATCATGAGTGATCTCAATGATCTCCCTGCAGGCTGGCAAGGAAACGAGAAGGAGCTGATGTTCCTTTATGAAGAGATCGCAACCTTCAAATCTGATTGCGGCAAAGAGTGGAGGGTTAAGCAACAAATCGGAGGCGGATTTTTAGAGATCGTTCCCAAGGGCGACGGCCGAAGAGGGCCGACATTTAGCATTGGTCTCGCGGACCTGGTCTCTCAGATCGCCCCGCAAATCGAAGCGGCCGACGCGGCGGACGAAGAGGAGGCTTTGTCGTGACCGATAGACGAGGTGATTGGATCCAGACTTACACGGGTCGGGTTTTTTGGCCGATGGATCCACGGCCGAGTGAGGTAAATTTCTGGGACATCGCTTATTCGCTGTCAAAGCAGTGCCGCTACGCAGGCCACTGCAAAAAGTTTTATTCGGTCGCCCAGCACAGCGTTCTCGTGTCGCTCCACGTTGCCCCAGAACATGCCCTTTGGGGCCTCCTGCACGATGCCGCCGAGGCGTACCTGGTCGATGTCCCGCGCCCGATCAAACCCTATCTGGCGGAGTACAAGCAGATTGAAGCAACCGTCATGCTCGCGATCCGTGAGCGCTTCGGCCTCAAGGGCACGATGCCGCAGGAAGTCGAAGAGATTGATCAGCGTATCTTGGCTAACGAGCAAGCAGTGCTGATGCCAGATCCTCCGCGCGATTGGTGCCTGCAAGCGCCAGTTCCCGACCTGCGGATTGAGCCCATCACCGACCCTGATGTGGCCGCGCAACTCTTCATCGACCGCACGATTGAGCTGTTGGGCGGTTCACGCATCGGTCGATACCTTCTCGAATTAGTACATGGACAACAACCAAAGGAGAACCAGTGATGTCCCGAACCAGAACCAAGACCGCAGCAACCAATCTGCCCGTTCCTCAGAACGACGATGACGCGCGCGGTGCCATCAAGGAGATCGGCGATCAGAGCCGTGAGGTCGTCCGCCTGCAGGCGGAGATGAACGACCAGATGGCCGCGATTAAGAAGGACTACGGCGATCGGTGTGAGCCGATTAACGAGCGGATCGGCATTTTGAAGGATGGCCTCGCGATATTCGCGGAGGCAAACCGCGATCGCCTGACGCGAGGCGGGAAGGTGAAGTACCATGAATACTCAACGGGCAAGATCTCTTGGCGATTGAAACCCGCGAAGGTGAGCGTGCGCGGTGTTGCCGACGTGATCCAGGCGCTGAAAGCGGCGGGCCTTCAGCGGTTTGTCCGGACCAAGGAAGAGCTGAACAAAGACGCGATGCTCGAAGAGCGGTCGATCGCGGGAGCCATCAAGGGCGTGACGATCGGATCGGACGGTGAAGACTTTATCGTCGAACCGTCGGAGACCGAGCTGACCGAGACGGCCTAGGGGAGCCGAGATCCCTTTAACCTCAAAACTCATAGGAGAAGGATATGAATAAACGTGAACTCATTGATAGCGTTTCAGTTTTGGCTGACATCAGCGTGCCTGAAGCGGCCCGAACACTAGATGCTTTAACGTCCGTAGTTCATGCGGCCTTGGTTCAAGGCAAGGAGGTCAAACTCCCGAACCTCGGCAAACTGAGCACTAGGGAACGAGCGGCCCGATCTGGCCGCAATCCCAGAACGGGTGAACCTGCAGAGATCCCAGCAAAAACTGTTGTGAGCTTCAAGCCCAGCAAAGCGTTGACGGACGCCGTCACCTCATAAGCACACTTGAGAACCTAAAGTGGATCAGGGCCTCGGCCCTGGTCGATCAAGAAAGGACCAACGATATGATTCAAAGAGTTACAAGGGCTCTGGCCCAAAAGCAAAAAGCCGTTGACGAAACCCAAGAGGCGCTGGCGGAGGCGCGGCGCGAATTCAACAGGGTTCGCGCCGAAGTTCAGGAGGCATGCTTGGAATGCGATGAGAGCAAGGCGAAGGCGGCGTGGGAAAAATTTGGCAAGGCGTCAGCGCGCGTTCAGCGTCTGACTAAGCAAGTCCGTCGTCACCAGGGTGACCTAGCGCGATTGCGATCCGCCGTCGCGCACTCGGGTGGTTTGGCGATCGCCTGATGGCTCGCTTCATCCGCCCGCAGTTTCAATCGAGCGCGAAGGCTCTGGCCGATGTTCGTGAGGACATAGGCGAAGCGCAGCGCCTGAAGCTCGAGTTCAAGATGAGTTGGAATCACGCGGCGGATCAGGGTGAATTGGATGAGATGCGCCGATGCTGGGCGCAGTTGTTGGGTCTGCGATCGGCGCTGCAGGCCCTGCACAAATTGGAGGCGCGCTTCATGCGCGAACGTCAAGCGCCAAGGGAGAAAATCACATGCAAGATGTTCAGTTAACGCTGACCGATCGTCAGTTTTTGATGGTTCGCGATAGCCTGCACCGCAATCGTCTCAATCAAAGGGGTTTCATACGCCCCGAGTACGAGCAGCTGCTCGCGAGCGTGGACAGCCAAGGTGCAGCGCAGGACGAGTTCAACCAGGTGCGTTTCGATGCTGGTGTTGCTTTGGGGGGGAGGCGGTCATGAGCGGGCACCCGTCTTTCGGCAAGGTTCCCATCACCACATTCTGGGAAGCCGTCAACGCCCCAGGCTACGGCCAGTGCGTAGAGATTGTTCAACGGGATGTGCCCGAGTTCTTTCGGTCGAGCGATCTCCAAGGCTTAGACCAAACCGAATACAACGTTGAAGTCGTCGGCGAAATCATAGTCAAGGGTTACGTCGAAGTAAATGCTCGTTCACGGGCGGAAGCCATGTGGAAGGCGAAAGATCGGATCTTTGATCCACAAGATCCCATTTACGACGAGATCTGGTGGGATCGGTCTAACTGCGATCCTGATCCTGACCCCGTTGAAGTCACGGCAGCGCAAGAGATGGATTTGGGATGACCCGATCTAATCCCCGCGGCAGCGAAGCGGACTACAGCGTCGAAGTCGAGGGACAAGTTGCGACGGTAGGTTTCGTCACGGTGCGGGCTCGATCCGCTGAAGAAGCCGTGAGTATCGCAGAAGCTCGGCTATTCGATCCAGAAGATGGCCTTGATCAAGAAGTTTATTGGGACGCGGACGTGTTTGCGGACTCACAGATCCGCAGTGTCACACGTGCTGACAAGGTGAAAGAGGGATGACCAAAACCAATCCCCGCCGCAACGCTGACCTGGCTATGATCCACATGGCGGGCAAGCGCCTTTTTGGGGATGTGTCCCGCACCGGTGACGGACGCGACCAGTATGAAGATTGGCTCGAGTTGTTCACGGGCAAGCGCTCAGCCGCCAAGCTCACAACCCAAGAGCGTATCGACTTCATCGCGCACCTGCGCAGCCAGGACCTGGTTGAGGATCGGGTGCCTGGGGGCAAAGGCGTGACCAATGCGGGCGAGTTGCGGCCTACGCGCCAGCAGTGGGCCAAGATGGCGGCGCTGGCGCGCGATATGGGGTGGTCGAAGGGCTTGGAAGATCGGCGGCTGCGGGGGTTCGTGATGCGAACGGCGAAGATCAGCTCGACACGGTTTTTGAGCCGCTCCCAGGCCACGGCTGTGATCAATGGCCTGGCGAGGTGGCGCGGCGATCTTTGGGCGAAGCAGGCACGAGAAAGCAGGGCGGATGCAGTGCCCTAAGTGTAACGGTTTCGGGGCTTGTTACAGCACCAAGAGCCATGGCGATACGAAGCAGCGGTACCGCAAGTGTCAGAAGTGCGGACATCGCTGGTCCTCGTGGGAGGAGCGAGAAGATCGGGCCATTCGCGCCTATGGTGCTGCTAGCGCCAAGCCCGATGATCGCCAACAACGTTTGTTCCAAGATTGAGCTATGAGCCTGGCTGAAGAAGCTCTGTTGAAGGCGATCAAGCGCCGATTGGTTGTTCAGGCCGTGGTCAAGGACACGCGGGCGTTCGAGCGGCTGTATCGGCAGCTCCAGGAAGCCATGACCAATGCGTGGACCGATGCGACGCGGCAAGGGATCGCGGCGGCGCTAGATCGCCTGCGGGATCTGGGCGATGGGTCCTTTACACAAGAAGACGGCGCGATGATCATGCGGGTTCTGGAGGCGTCAGTGGGGGCTGAGGCCATACAGGCGGCGATGCGCCGACCGATCATCAACTTGAGCGAAGGACTGTTTCGAGCGGGCGCGGAGGAGGTGGGCAAGGCGGCGGGTGTCGCGATCAACTTTATGCGCCCCGACCTAGACGCCCTGGACGTTTTGAAAACTGGCAACCTGTTTTGGATTGGCAACTCCTGGAACGTCCATACCCAGGAGCTGTTTGCCAAAACCTTGGAGGAGTACTTCAGCGCGGGGATGACGCGCGAGGATCTGACGCGCCGATTTGCCGAGGACTTTGCGGGCTTGAGTGAACGGGGGCAACGCTATTGGGAGTTGCTCGCTGACCATACGGCGACAAAGACGCGAGAGATGGGCCGCGTGTCGGGTTATGAGCGGGCGGGCGTCAAGTATGTGCAGGTGCGCGCGCAGCTGGATCGCAACACCTCGGAGATCTGCCGCCATATGCATGGCCGCGTGATCGAGGTGGCGACTATGAGGACGCAGCGGGATGCGTACCTGGACGCAGTTTCGCGTCGCGACGATGCTTCGGCAAAGGCGGCGTGGACCATGCACGGAGCGGGCGCCGATTTAAGCGCCACGCCAACGTCGAAGTTGGGCAGCTCGACCGCAAGCCCGCCGTATCATTTTAGGTGTCGGACGATCACCGTGCTTTATGTCGAAGCGGGTAACGACCAGGTTGCATCTTGGCAGCGCGCGGCACTCAATCGGTCTCCCCTTAGCCGCCGTGAGGTTGGTGAGCTGATTGACCAGGCAAAGACGGCGCAGTGGCCGCACACCAAGGTGGTTCGGGGTCACTATCGGAAGCATGGTGGTACCTTGGGCCTTTCCAACCAAGCCGACTTCAATCAATCTGCTATTGACTTGATACGTCGCGGGGATCGCGACGTGTATCTTTCTGTACGTCGGGGGCGGGTCAACGCCACCTTTGTCCGTTCAAAAAAGATCCAGGATAAAAATGGATTCATGATAACGGCTGTGGATTTGGTGG
Source organism: Alphaproteobacteria bacterium (assembly GCA_965229645.1). Lineage (GTDB taxonomy): Bacteria > Pseudomonadota > Alphaproteobacteria > UBA7985 > UBA7985 > CAXQZM01. The sequence goes on along the minus strand of OZ245893.1, from coordinate 34,543 downwards.
ACAATAAGATTACGACGCATCATTGGCGAGACAGACTTGAGACAAGGGGTGACGAGGTGCCAAATTTCAAACAACCAGCCAGGGGGATTGCAAAATGGCTTATCGGCTAGTGACCGAACCAGGTGAGCCCACCGATTGGGGTTCGCTTTTGGACGGTATCCTCCTTTTCTGGAATACTATCGACGATCAGGCCTTTGAGCCTGGTTATGGCAGCTGGGAGTTTTTGCTTTATGAGCGCTCTGGCTTAGAGTTTATGCGTGCGCAACTGACAGATGGGCAGCGTGCGGAACTTGACCAAGTGGATGCGTACTGGAGGAGCAAGGCCCAGGCGTTCAACAACGTCTTCCGCCTATATCACGGCCGCAACGGCAAACCCTACGCCAATAAATCAGAGTTGGATGGCTGGGTGGCGGATGAGAACGGCAAGGTTCCGTCGATCCCCGAGAGCCATTGGTGGTGGTGGCCGATTAGGGAAACTTGACGCCCCTGCCCACTCTAATTTTCATTTGGAAATTTCTCGCCAACTCCCTAGAAGGTATGGATGGTCACCGTAACCACCACTGATACCCAGCCTGCGGTGCCAGAGGCGGCCAGTTTCGCGCTGGTGATTGACTTCGAGAAGGGCGTTGGGAACCCGTCGCGGGTTTTTTCTGCAGCTGCAGACATCATTGAGGGCTTTGTCAAGTTAGACAAGGTCCTGGTGAGGGCTGTGGACTCAAAAATCGAACCCCTTATTGCCCTTGAGGACGTTGAAGCGGGTTCCATTAGGATCTGGCTGTGCAATGTGTTGAAGCGCACAAATGATGACGATCTAAAGGAGTTGAGCTGGAAGAAGGCCGTAGGCAGGTATGTTGTTCGAGGAAAATACGCGGTTCTTGATTGGCTGGAGGGCGGCGGCAAAGAAGATGAGTTGGAGAACTTGAGCGATCAAATACAAAATCTCGCGAAAGAGACCGACATCAAGCACTTGCCCGATTATGACAAACCAGACCTGACGGATCTGAGGGGCTCCACACGTACGATTCAGAAGGGGATAGACAGGCTTCGCGATAGAGATGTGGTTTATGTCGAGGATCGAGAAACGGGTGAGCGCCACTATATCGTGGCAGGGGATCCGATTGTTGATACAGAGAGCGTTAAGGAGGTCATCACAAGCCAGTCTCGGATCATGATTTTGGCTGTGAAGAAGGCGGATTTTTTGGGCGATAGCAAATGGGAGTTTCGCCATGGCGGTCGAGCCATAGCCGCTAAGGTAACGGACGACACCTTCTTAAAGTCGTATCAGGCTGGAGAAATTGACCTGCGTCCAGGCGATTGCCTGAAATGCGATACCGTCGTCGTCTCCTCCTATGGCTATGACAACGAGCTGGTCTCTGAGACGTTTGAGGTCGCCTCAATACTAGAAATCTTGAAGAACCGCGAAGAGGAGAGGAAATTGCTCTGAAGGAGCAGTTGGCAGAACTAGCCAGCAATGATGGTTTTGCCACACGCCAGAGGAATCACCAGATCTGGCATTGGCCCAGAGCCCGATCCACGTTATCCAAAGCCAATGAAAAGATATGTCAGAGCACTGCAAGTGATCGTCTTTAGTCTAATTGCGGTCGCCGTCCTCATGGTTGTTTTCGACCGCGAACCTGATTTGGAAGCAACTGCTGCGTTGGAGTGCAAGCAGTCTGTGCGCGATCATTATGCGCTTGCATCGCCTGAGTTTGAGCCAGACCCGATAGTGACTGGATTTCTCAGCGATGGTCGAAGGTCCGAGATATCAGACACGCCCGAAAGGGTTGACTATTATACGGTCCGAAACGCATTTTCTGTGAACGGCGTGCGCAAATCCTATTTGTGTAAAGCGACGCCAGGACAAGATGGGCCTTGGACCATAGAGCAACTCGAAGAGTTTTAAGTCTAAATCTGGAAATTGCTGACCAGAAGTTCGCCGCGTGCGCCCTTTGCGTCATTGCGCGTCGAGATCGAGTAGGACACGCGTACCTCACGAAGGCGAAAGTTTGAGAAGATCTTGCGCACTTGGGGCGTGTCATTGATCGACATGAGGAACTGGCCCTGGAGCTGGTTCAAAATGGCCGCGAGGTTGGTGAAGTCTTCCTTGTTGAACAGTCCCTTGCCGTAGTCGCTTTCGCAGTCCCAATATGGCGGATCGAGGTAGAACAGGGTTTTTGGGCCATCGTAGCGCGGAATGAAGGCAGCATAGTCGAGGCATTCAATCACCACGCCTGCCAGGCGGGTATGGAGATCCTCAAGCATGGGTTCGAGCGTGATCAGATTGAAGCGGCCTGGTCGTTCTTTGGCGACGCCAAAGTTTCGGCCAGATGGCTTGCCGCCAAAGGCGGTGCGCTGGAGGTAGAGGAAACGCGCGGCGCGTTCGAGATCGGTTAAGGTCTCTGGATCGGTGTCGGTGAGGCGATTGAACTCGGCGCGGGTGGTGAGCTGAAACCTTAACACCTCCAGGAACTGGGGATAGTGACGTTGCAGGATCCGAAACAGATTGGACACGTCGCGGCCGTAGTCATTGATGACCTCGGCTTTGGGCCGCATGGTGCGGCGCAGAAAGATGCCGCCCATACCGACGAAGGGCTCGGCGTAAGTTTCGTGGCTGGTGGCATCCAAAATTCCTGTGATGGTTTTGGCGAGCTTGCGCTTGCCGCCAAGATACGGGGCGACGGGCAAGGCCTTGGGCGCTTGGGTGCTTGTGTTCATGGATAGACTCGTGCTTTTGCGCCGCTGCCCGAGCTCGGGTGGGAGCGGCCATAAGTCTTTCTTGGTCGGCGGGGACAAGGTTCTCACTTCATGCCCCGTGTTGCAGGCCGCTGCTACGGCCTGTGACCTCCCTGAACGGGCTTTACGGACCGTGTTGGCGGTACCTTTTGGCGAAGGCCTCACCTTCAAAAGGGTTTTTGTCGGTTTGAATCTCACCGTGCCCGAATAGGCTAAGCTCGCACTTGCAGGCGATTTGGAGAGCATCCAACAGGCGCGCGCCTGCTTTCATCTGCGCCTCGTTCGGGGCCATGTTGGGGTTGTGATCAGCGTGTTGAAAGCAAAGACCAATAGCGTTGCGGTTGGTGACGAAGCTTCCAAACTTGCGGCGGCTGGCTTTGGTTTTGACGTGGTTGGTCCGTTTGGTCAGTGGTGCGGCCTGGTGGATGGTGCCGTCGACATCGATGAGGAAGTGGTAGCCGTACATGTGACCGTCGGCTCTGGGTCTGTTGATTAGGCTCAGGGTGTTCTCAATCAACCAATGTTGCGGCACAGCTGGGTGATGGGCGACCACGGCGACAAAGGGCTTTTGGGAACGAGTGGCAAATTTACCAAAGGCCCGACCTGCGTCGGCTTTGCGGTGGACGATGTCGAGGCCCAGCAACCAGGCGCCATCGGGTGACAAGGTTGGCGTAGGTCGTTTGGTGGTGGGTTTGAACAGCTTGAGGAGGGTTGCGATGATCTGGTTCATTTGTCGGCCTTTCGTTTGAGATCTTGGGCGATGGCTCGGATCATGTCTTTGAGCTCATCAAAGTTCTGGCGGTTGGTTTCGCGGTCTTCGCGCAGTTGGGCTTCGATGCGTTCGAAGCCTTCCTTCGTGCGCAGGCGGTCGTCGGTCTGGCGCGCCTCCAAAATTCCGACGCGGCCGCGTAGGAGGAAGAAGGCCACCATGCCGCCGCTGATGACGATGCCAAAAGACAAGAGCAGCCCGATCAGCTGGAGGATTTCGCGAACTTCAAAAGTCATTGATCGATCTCGCTCAAGGGTTTGATGGCTTGGTCTGCATGTTGGCGGCGCGGGCATGATCGCGGGCAGTTGCGACCTCGGTTGCAAGAACGTCAGACTTGGTGTCCAGATCGGCAATGCCGTCCAGAATTTGCATGAGCTGGGCTGAGGTGCTCAAGCTAATCAAGGTTTCCCCTGCTTGCGCGGGAGTTACTTGGCGCAGGAAGATTTCCTCGCCTAGGGTTAGGCGCAGGTAGTAGGTTGTGCTGGGCGCAAAGTTGAAGCGGTAAGTTTGCGTCGCAGTGCCCCTGCCGAGCTCGTCCACATCGATGTCGCGATCGTAAGCGGTCTCGTAGATCTCCCATCCATCGACGCTGTCGAACGCAAGGAAGCTATCGCCCTGCGCGTCTATGACCCCGCCCGTGACGGACGCGCCATTGGAAAGGGTGACGGTGCCTGAGGTGGTGATGTTGCCCGTAAAGTAGGTTGATCGGATCCTGATTGTCGATCCATCAAAGGCGAAGGCCTCGCTGGCGTTGGCGTCAATCTCGAGATCAAAGGTGCCTAGGTCAGCCGTGTCACCACTGCGGGTGAGCAAGGTGGCGGTTTCCCCTGCATAGGCCGCGACCAGGAAGGCCTTGGCGCGATCGTAGAGCTGCGCAGACGTGTCGATGCTTGTATAAGCTTCGACGATCGCCCCGTCGGGCTCGGTGATGGTCGCATCGGCCAATAGGACGGTGCTAAGGCTTGTGGTGGTTTCCAAGCCCCGCAGATCGACATCGGTGAGGGTTTTGACGGCGTAGCCGTAGCCGATCAGTTGCACGTCGAGTTTGTAGTCGTGCGAGTTGTTCTTGGTGCGGTAGTCGATCGGCCGAGACCCGCTCTCGCGGCCGACATTTTCGCCTGCGCCCAGTTGACTATTGGCGAGCAACACGTCGTGCACGGCCTTGCCGTCAGCATCGGAGGTCTGGCGATAGATCAGGGAGGCCGTCAGATCCTCAATCTTGTTTTGCCTTGAACCGTGATCGACGTCGATGAAGTAGGATTTGACGCCCTCAATCGGCGCGCCCGCTTCGTCCAGGGCGGTGATTTCCAACAGCTTGCGGATCTTGACCCATCCGCCGCCGCTAGCGGAACCGTGGTCAAAGTGCACGGTGAAGGTCACGGGCTTATCGGCGTAGCCATAGACCGTGTAGAACGATCCCGAGGCAATAGCGGCAAAGTCGATGATGCAACCGATTGGGTTGTAACCGTTCAGGGTCAACCGCCCACCCGCCGCCCCGCCGTAGGCCATGATGCCCTCTGCGCAAAATTGCGGCGAATAGTTGTCCATCTTTATGATGTCCGCCGTCTCAACGCCCGACGTTGAATCAAGCAAGATGAGACCGTCGATATCGAAGTCGCACTGGCTGCCTGACGCACGCAAGATGTTCTTCAGGCCGTTGGCGGCGGTTCCCAGACGGATCAGCGACGGCCGCGTCACCAGGAGCTTGGCATCAGAGCCATTGAAGTTGATGTGTGAGTTGGTCCAAATGCCGCCGCCGTCCAGGGCAAGGGTGCCGCCGTTGTTGACATGAACGCCCTGACCCGTGGCCCAGTGGTTTGCGGTGCGTGTTATGGCGCGTATGGCAATCTTCTGATAAGCCTGGACGACTTGGCCGTCGGTGCTAGTGTCGGTAACTTTGAGGGTACCGCCGTCGTTGATTTCGAGCCACAAGAAGCTGTCGGCGGTTTGGGTCACGAGCAGCTGATCGGTTGAAGCGTCGATGCTTAGCTCGCCGGCTACGGCGAGTTTCATGTTGGCGGGGAGGAGCGCCTGGCGAAAGACGTTGGTACCCGCGCTCAATTCCGTATAGCCGACGCCCTCGATCGCAGCCAGGCCGCTCAAATCGGTGTCGATCCCTGTTTGGTTCAGGGTTGTGCCCGCAAGGCTGAAGGTCATGACCTGGTCCGCGTCCTAGGCGTAATCCAGGGTCAGGCGCTGTTCCCAGGCGTCTGCAAGAGAGGGATGTCCAGCAGACGCGTAGGTTGAGCTGGCATCGGCCCTATTCTGGCGTTCGATCCGCCAGCCCCCGCCCAGATCAGCCCAACCAAAGAAGAAACTGACGGTGTTTGCCTCATCGTAGAGATCGGGAGCGGGCGCGAAGGTGTGTGCGCCTTGAGCGTATCGGCTAGGGCCAGGGATGCGAATGCTGGCGACCATCAAGCGGTTTCCGTGACGACCAGCTCGCAGCCGCGTGGGCCAGTCTTGGCAAACATTTTCCGCGTGCCCTCGTATCCCACGCGCGGGACAGCGTCGGCGGCGCTGACCTGGTGGAAGGCGAGCGTGTCTTCAGCTGGCACTTCATCGCCAAAATGGATCAGGGCTGTGCCCGACTTGATGTCGGCAAGGAGCGGACCGGTGGCGATTTCGGTCCAGGTTTGATCGAGCATATGGTAGCTGGTGGGCATAATGAGCCTCGTTTAGGCAGGGATGAGATCGGCGAAGTCAGGGCACGCGGCTTCAAAGTCAGCGTAAGCCTGGCCGATTTCGCTTTGCGTTTGCGCGGTGTCCGAGCGCGATCGGGTCGGCAAGCTCTGGCCCCAGACCGTGCAGAGGGTTTCCTCAGTCGCGGTAGCCTCGGTCCTGGTGCTTTCGCACGCGCTCAGGGTTAGCGCGGCTGCGATCAACGCGATCATGGATGTCTTGTGCATGTTTTAGGTCCTTCAGTTGTTGGTTTCGTTGGGCATCCCTGGCCGCGTCACGACGAAGCCAGACAAGGGCGAGGCCGCCCAGGGCGGCGAGGACGCCCCAGGCAGCGGCGGATAGGTTCGATAGGAACCTCATCGCGCGAAGGCGCCCCTAAGGCCGATGAGCCCCGCGCCCTGGGCGATCAGGGCAGCGGGGGGCAGATTGCCCGTCCAGGCGTTAATGGCCCGATCCCAGCCGCCGAGGTTGACGGCCTCGGCCATGCCGACCAGGCCGCCCATGAGTACCAGGGCGACCCCTGCCCACCAGGTGAGCGAGCGCGGCTTAAAGTACTTTTGGTTCATGACGCACCTGCCGTAGTTTTGGCCTTGGATGCGGCCTTTCGAGGCGTTGGGGCCTTGGGCTTGGCAGGTTTCTTTGCCTTGTTTTCTTCCTCGTTGCCCTGGTTGCTTTCGGCGTCTTCAGTCGAGGGCTCATCTCGGGCTTGATCAGGCCGCTGATGGATCAAAAACTCCATCAGGGCCAGAATGCGATCGGCCCAGCTCTGAAACTTCAATTCCTTACCAGGCGAGAAGGCGTAGCGACGCAGGCGAAGGGCGAGGAAGGCGCGCGTGAGCCCGTCCTCGCCAACCTCTTTGATCACGGAACCTAGGGCTTTATTCAGGGCTGTCGCATCGCTGTCGGGTTTCAGAACCAGGAGTTTGCACAGTAAGCGGCGTGCGATGATTGGGCCGTGGCAAAGCACCGCGTCAAAGTAAGCGATCGACAGTAGCGGGAGATCTTCACCAACTGAGATATTTTCCCAAAGGGCTTGCAACTTGGATGGGTCGCTTAGCTCTTTTTGAAGGGCAGGATCCACGGGCGGGAACTCGCCCAAGAATTTAAGAGCCTTGTCGAACGGCGTTTGGGTTGGGTTCATGTTAGTCTCCTTTAGGCTTTGGTGACGGTGAGGCCCTGACTGCGCAGGGCTTTGGTTAGATCATCGGCAACTTGCTGGCCGACGGTTGGGGCTAGAAAATCCAGGCCTTCTCGGTGCAATTCGGCGACGGCCTGCTGCATCCAGGGCTTACCTTTGCGCGCTGGCTGGCGAACGGATTTGACGGGATGGGCGGCGCCTGGCCAATTGAGCGCGCGCCCGCGTTTGGGGCGAATGACGATCGCGGGGCGGCCGTCATGGACCGCGCGAGCATAGGGCGTATTCGCGGACAGGATGGCGGCGTCCTGGCCCTGGGGTTCGACGACATGCGCCTTGCGCAGGTCTCCGGTTTTGAACGGGACATGGCCTTGGCGCGTGGCGATCTCGCGGAGTTTCTCGGCGACTTGCAGGCAGATTTGCTGGGCATTCAGGGTCATGACAGCAGCGTCTCCACGCCCATTCCTGATTGCTCAGCACCCCGTGCGCGGCCATCGGCGGCCATGGCCACAGCCCAGAACAGGTCGCCGTGGCCGTCCTGGGTGCGATCGGCATCGTACTTGATCGCGGTGCCCGAGCTAATTTTCTTGACCGCATGCAGCTGGGCTAAGACCTCGGGGTCGTTGGGCAATGTCAGGCGTCGGTCTTCGCAGAGTTTGAGCAGGTTCAGGGCCAAGCGCTGCTTGCGAGCGGCGTTGAACCAGATGCCCTCAAAACGTTCTGGGCTGGCCTGTTGCAGCTCCTCGGCCAGCTGCATGCCCAGGCCTGTTTTATCGATTTTCCAAGTCTCGATCTCATAGCGCCGATCGACGTTTAGGATTGCGGCTTTTTGTGCTTCGAACGGGATGCCCTTGTGCAGCTCGTGGTGGACCAGGGCAAAGCGGTCCATAAAGTCGCCTACGGGTTGACCTGAAGCTTTTTTGCGGCGGCCGAGCTTCTGAAACTCCTCGCCGACCAAAGCGATTGCCGTGCGGTCGTTGATGCGGCCGACATCGACGCCGCCACGCAGTCGCCCATAGCGATTGACGGGGACTTGATCGACGGTCAGCTCGTGCAGGAGTTTCCAGGAGAGCAGGCTAGATCCATCCTCGGCCCACTGGCACTCGTAGAACATGGCCCAGCTTTCGCTGTCGAAGAGCAAGCGGAGCTCGTCCAAGCCGCCTGGTAGCGGCATGCCTTGATCGACAGCGTCCTGGATCGTGAGGGTAAAGCGCCACCAGTGGTCGTGCTTGCCCTGGTGATTTGTGGCGATCTCCCAGAATTTGGACCCTGGCATGAAAGGGGTCGAGAAGATCGTCACGCGGCCCCCGATTGCGGTGATTGAAGGAACGATGGCGGCGAACAGCATGGTTTGATTGCGGACCCAGGCGAATTCATCGAACCAGACGTCGCCAGGAAAGCCCTGGCCTGTGCGGAAGTTGGTGGAGACCACTTGCACGTTGGTGCCCATGACGGTGATGCTGTTGGTCTTGTCTTCCTCAAGGGCTACGCTGAGACGACCAGCATGGTGGCGGACGTAGTTGAGGACGATCTTGGCCTGGGTTTCGGACGCGGAGACAACCACCTGCGGACGTCCCGCCACAGCCCCCAGCAAGACCGCCAGGCCAACGACGTAGGAGAACCCCGTCTGGCGTGCTTTCAAGATGCAGCGGAAACGGTCATCCGATTGCAAAAAAGCGACTTGGTAGGGATAGAGCCCGTAGTTAGGATCCAGAACGCGCGCCAGCAGCTCTTGGCTGACGGCGTCTTGGACCTTGGGTCGGGGTTTGGGTTTTGGGGCAGCCTTCTTGAGCCGATCGAGCGAGCGGGTCAGCATAGCCAATTTTTGCGTCTGGGATGTGCTGAGGTTTTTGCGCCTCGAGAGACGATGGATCTCGGCCTCCAGCCCCTGGAGGGTTTCCCGTCGCGCGCGCAGGTCTTGACCCCAATCGCCTTTGGTGACCCACTTGCGCACGGTGCGCGGGTTGCAGCTTAGGCGGGCGGCGATTTCGGCGGGGCTATCGCCTGCCAGGTATTCGAGATAGGCGCGCTCGCGATCCTGATCGGTGTAGCGGCGAGGTTTGGTTGCTGCCTGAATAGGCCCTGGGTGCCCCATATCTTCGATATGAGAGGCTTTTGAGGCTTTCCCCCTAGTGACCCTGCCGCCAGCACCCAAGGTGCCTGTACGGGCCTCTATTCCGCTTTTGTTCTTGCTGCGGTGCACGTTCATTCGCCTTTCAGTCCCTCACAGGGCCTTCAGGAGCGCCAAAAGCTGATCAGCCTTGGTACCGTCACCGCTTTTAGAAACATCGCTCTGCGTTGGATTATGGGACCCCTGAAGGATGGGCACAAATGCACGCGCCTCCTCGGCCGACAGGATGCCTGCGCCCACCAGGTCGGGCAGTGCCTCGGCGTCATCCCTGGGCGGTGTCAGGTCGAGCGGGACGAAGGCGATTTGATCGTCGCTTAGCCCTTCCTCCAAGCTGCCTGGACGCAAGCCCAGCTCCTTCAGGACTGGGCGTAGGTGGCTCAAGAATTTGCTGCGCTTAGGTTTGCAAGTCAGATGCTCAAACATGAAGAGCTGGCCTGTGACTTCGCCGCCGCCGCCAAGTTGGCCCGCAGCCATGATGCTCATCAAGCGGGGTGGAACGCCGTGGGCAACGGGCATGCGGTCGCGCGTGGCGTCCAACAGCTTCAAGAAGTCCCCATCCTTGACCTCGTCCGTGAGCCTCTGAATCTTGATGTCGCTGCCCTCGGGCACGTTCAAGATCAGCGTGCGGTGGGCATGGTCGAGGCCCTGGAAGTTCTGTTGGAAGTAATCTCTGATGGTCGCCTTGTGTTCCTTGGTCGGCTGGGTGCCCGAGAAGATCATGGCGTACTCGGGCATGGCGTTGTTCTCGAAGAACGCCTCGTTGTACTTGATGGCGGCCTGGGCCAGTTTCATCATGCCCTTGACACCGATCCAGGACGGCAGGCTGTAGACCTGGCCTTTTGGGCAAGGGTTTCGGAAGTGGATGATCTCTCGGGCTGTGAAGGTGGTTTTTTTCTCCTTTCCGTCTGAGGTCCAGATCCGCTGCAGGTAGCCCTTGCGGAAGCGGCTCATGGTGATCGCGGGCAGCCTGCGCAGCTTCAAAATCCGCTTTTCATCGCGGGATCTGATGACCTGGCAGAAGGCATTGCCGTAGGTCTCCCAATCGACATCGAGGGCGATTGCCAGTTCGGCAAAACTCGCCTCTGTTAGGTCGTCAAGTCGGCTGACAAATTTGCCCGTTAGACCACGGCCAAACGCGCCCTCACCCTTCACATGTATGGCGCGGTTGTGCTCTGCGCTGCTCTCGTAAAGGGTTAGGAGGGCATGGGGGGGCAAGGGCCAAACGTACTCGCCGTCGATCGAGACATGGCTTTGCCCAGAAAGCAATTCGGGGATGGAGAATTTAAGCACCTCAACCGACACGCCTGCCCCTGCTTCGGGTCTGGTTGGAGGGTGTGCGCTTGAAGGCGCAGACATGGCGGGAGCCGTTGGCATGGGCCGACCTTAGAGGCTAAGATCGGCCCCGAGAATTGAGTGCCCCGACTGAATGTCCAGTACTGGACAAACTCAAAGGTGCCCGTCTTCCACCAGCCCCGAGCTTGGTCCATGCTTTGGGCATGCAAAGCGCAATCACGCCCCGCGGACCAAGCCCATGGCCGAGCTCCTAACTCTGTCAGTCGACTTCATATCACTTGTGAAGACCCCTGCCACGGGCAAGGGGTTGGTGTTGAAATCGGCACAGAACGGGCAACGACCCCAGGTGTTCTCGATCACAAAAATGATCGAAGATCGCATGGTCGCTTACGGCGTCGTCTACGCTCCGGGGCAAATCGACAGCCAGGGAGATCATGCTGGCGCTGATGCAATCCGCAAGGCCGCGTATGAGTTTATGCGCGAAAAGCGCGTCGAAAACATCGACGCCGAGCACTCATTCAATTCGGAACAAGCCTATGTGGCTGAATCCTGGCTCGTGCGCAAAGGCGATGAGCTGTTCGGTGAGGAGCCCGAAGGTGCCTGGGCCGTGGGCATCCAAGTCGCCGACCCCGACATTTGGAACATGCTGAAGTCGGGCGAGCTGACAGGTCTGTCGCTTGCAGGCGTGGCAACCACCGCGCCTTCCGAGCCCCGAACTCAGTGGGCTGAGAAGGACGATCAAGCCCCAGGTTGGTTTGCCAGTTTCGTCAAATCCCTTTCCCCCCAAACGTTCAAGGAGACCCCAATGAACAAGGATGAAGTCCGCGCGATCGTGCGCGAAGAGGTCGGACCAGCTGTCACGCAGGCTCTGAAATCAGCAGGATTGATCGAGGAGGCGCCGCCCGCGACGCCACCTGGGGCATCTAGTGAGCCCGCTGATCTTGAGAAGGCCGTCGCAGCGGCGGTCGCCAAGGGCCTCGAAGGTCTTGAGGCCAAGATCGACGACGCGGTCACCAAAAGCCTCGCCAAAGGTGCGGGCGAGGCGGGGACGATCGCGCCACAAAGTGAGGAGACGTTCGCATGATTGTAACGATCACCAAATCAGGCCCCTTAGAGGGCGCGCAAATGCACGAGCTTTTTGCCCTCGCCAAAGGGCTGATTGAACCTGGCGAGCTTTCCTACGGCGGCACAGTCCCGCCGCAGCAGGCCAGCAAAATCATCGACATGGTGTTTGAGGATCCGTTCCTCTCCAAAATCACCACGCAGCGCATGATGAAACTGCAAATGAACGTCGAGGTTCTTGGGGCCGAAGGTCGGCAAATGGTGCGGGTCGCCGAAGGGGTTGATCCGTCAGATAGCGATCTGGCGTCTGCCTTTGAGGCCGGTGACCAGTTCAATGCTCTGCCTGCCCAGCTGTTTTATTCGCTAGGCCTTACTTGGCTGCGCGCGCACCAAACCGACCCGAAGCTGCTAAAGAAACTCGAGGGCATATTCATCAAGGTTATGCAGCGTGACTTTGTCGATTTGGGCTTCAACGGTTTGAAAGACGACGCTTCTGGGGACACGCGCGAAGAGAGGTTTTTCAACCTGAACAAAGGGTGGATCCAACTCGCCAAGGAGGCGGAAAAGACGCCGAAGCTGGACATTGATCCTATCACGGATACTTGGCTGGAGACCCTCAAGGGCATCAAAGCTGCGGCTAATGGCGATTATCGCAGCGAGAGCCAGTTTGTCATGAACACCGCCGACGCTGATGCCTACGCCTATGAGATCAACGGACACGTCACGGGCCGACCCTTGGCGGCAGATGACCCCTTGCGGCGGTTCGACGGCATTCAAATCCACGGGCATGACAAGATGCCGAGGGGCCACGTCTTGTTCACGCCCATGTACAACTTGGCTTTCGGTTTGCATGATCGCATAGAGCGCACGCGCGAGTTCGTGGCGCGTAAGCGAGCCTTGGAATTCACCTTCGACCAGGCGTTCGACTACCAAATTGCGGTAAAGCAGGCCTGCGTTTTGGGTAAGCCTGCCGACGCCTAAGCATGTCCGAGGCCCTGCCCCTCCTCACCGCCCAAGACCTTCGGGACTTCGCTAATCTCCCAAGCGAAGTCCCCGAAGGCTTGCTTGCCCAGCACGCCGAACGCGGCGAGCGGGAGCTGAAGCAGGTCACGGGCTTGGATGCAGCTCCCGAGTTTGCAGAGCTGGTTTGGAAGGATGCGGCGTTGCACTCCGCTCTGGCTAGTGTGTTTCCGTGGTTGAATACCTTTGCGCTTGAGGGCGCGGCCAAGGTTGGACGGCTGGAAGGGGCTGTCGATGCGCGCTTTCTTGACGCGAGCGATACCAATGAGCGGGTCAATGAATTGCGGACCGAGTTTGATCGGCTGGTGTCGGTCATCTTGTCCCTCGTCGAGGGTGACGATGAGGAAGAGGCAGCTGAAGAAACCACCTTCGGCTCTGTCTCCCTCATGGCGGTCTAGGTCGGCGCTATGAGTCTGGTCGTCCGCCTGCAAAATTTGGTCAATGACCGCATCCAGGCCGTGGTGCCCGATGTCATGAAGACGGTGTGGGATGCATCGCGCTTGAGCACCTTCATCGAGCAGTTGAGCCCGCAATCGAGCGATGGCCTGCAGTCCATCGTCGATCTGAAAACAGGTGAAAAGCAGGACGGTGACTGGCATCGGATCGCGACCTTCACGGGCGCGGCTGTCACGGTGCTGAAATCCGATAGCTTCGACCAGTTCAACTTTGATCCGCTTTGGGTGGATTTGGTCGAGACGTCCCTGGTGTTGACGCCCGAGACTGCTGTCAAGGTCGGCGGCCTGTCGTCGCGCGTGCGGGCAACTTTCGAGACCATGCGCCAAAACTGGACCGACCAGGGGCTGATCACAACCGTGCGCTTCGACCTGAAAGGCTCATGGGTGCGTCGCTTGGCAGGTCAAACCGAGTTTGCCGATCCTGAAATCAACGAAGGTCTCGCCCTTTCATCAGGAGGGGAAGTCTAAGTGTCGCGGTTTGAAACAGCGGAGCTTGACCGACGCTTTGCCAACATGGTGACCTCGGGGATTGTGACCCAGGTTGACTATGGCGCGCAGCCGCGCGCCAAAGTGCAGATCGGGGACTTTGAAACGCCATGGTTACGCATGGGGATGCGTCGCGCGGGCGATGCGACGGAGAGCTGGGCCTATTCGCCAGGCGAGGAGGTCCTGATCCTAAGTCCTTCGGGCGACCTTACCCAAGGCGTGATTGTTTGCGCGATCGCCAATGGGACCCATGCGGTGGCGGCCGCACCTGAATCCTACCGCGTGACTTTTCCCAATGACGTCTCAGTGGAGGTCGATGGCGGCAAGATGCGGCTCAATGCGCCCAAAGGCCTGGTCATCGTTGGTGATGTCGATACCACGGGCAATGTCACCGTCACTGGCGAGGTTGAAGCGAGCGGTGATGTGATCGGAGCGCGCGTATCGCTTGCCACGCACACTCACAGCGGCGTGCTGCCAGGCGGCGCAAATACTGGCGGACCGACATGAGCGATGTGATCGGCCTCAATCCCGATACAGGCCATGCGCTTGTTGACACGGAGCATCTGCGCGCCTCGGTTCGCGATATTCTCACAACCCCGATTGGAACGCGCGTCATGCGGCGCACCTATGGGTCGCGCTTGTTTGAGCTGATCGACAGCAACTTGAACGCGCTGACACTGGTGCAGATTTACGCGGCTGTGGCCGACGCACTCGCTAAGTGGGAGCCGCGCCTAAAAGTAACGCGCGTGCAGGCCCATGCCGACGAAAGCGATTTGAGCGCGGGAAAGATCACGATCGACCTGGAAGGTGAGTATCTACCAGGAGGCCAAACGATCCAGATGGAAGGGCTGATTCTGTGAGCTCGTTCACTGCGATTGACCTTTCAAAGCTGCCCGCGCCTCAAGTGGTGGAGACACTCGATTTTGAAGCGATCTTGGAAGCGCTGAAGGCGGACCTGGTTGCTCGAGCGCCCGAGCTGGAGAACGCGCTCCAGCTCGAGAGTGAGCCTTTGCTCATTGCGTTGCAGGTCGCCGCCTACCGCGAGACCGTGTTGCGCGCGCGGATCAACGACGCCGCCAAGGCGGTCATGTTGCCCCATGCCGTCGGCGGCGATCTGGACAACCTGGCGGCGCTTTACGGCGTCGAGCGAGATGAGGACGAGGACGATGAGCGCCTGAGGCAACGCGCGCAACTGGCCCTTGAGGGGTTTTCAGTTGCAGGTCCAAAAGGGGCCTACATTTTCTGGGGTCTGAACGCGTCGGCTCATGTCAAAGACATCAGCGTCGAGAGCCCAGCGCCTGGGCAGGTGCAAGTGACCGTGCTGTCAAGTATCGGCGATGGCACCCCAGACCCGGCTTTGCTGGACACGGTTGCTGCAGCCCTCAATGCCGAAGAGGTTCGGCCTCTGTGCGATACCGTCCTGGTGCAAGCGGCTCAAGTCCAGGCCTATAGCGTTGACGCGCGTCTGACCCTTTACGATGGACCTGACACAGCGACTGTGATGGCGTCGGCCTTGGCGTCGGTTAGCGCCTATGTGGCCGATCGTCACAAGTTGGGAAATGATGTGACGATCTCGGGCTTGCACGCGGCTTTGCATGTCGATGGGGCGGTCGAGAGAGTTGAGCTCATCAGCCCTTCGACCGATCTCACAATTGAGGCGGCAGCGGCGGCCTATTGCGATCCCGAGACGAGCATCACCTTAACCTTGGCAGGGACCGATGCCTGATTACATCAGCCTCCTGCCGCCCAACGCCAGCGCGGGACAGCGTACGATTGAGCAGACCGTGGCGCGGACCACAGACATTGCTTTGCCCAATGCCAGCCTGTGGGATCCCTGGACCTGTCCTAAGGATCTGTTGCCGACCTTGGCCTGGGCCTTGTCGATCAATGAGTGGCGGTCCGACTGGCCAGAGACCTATCAGCGGCAGATGATTGCCGCTTCGATTGAGGTGCATCGCCAAGGCGGCACGGTCGCGGGGTTGCGTGAGGCCTTGCGGGTGGCGGGATTTGGCGAAGTTGAGCTGATCGAAGGCCATGAGACTGTCTTTTATGACGGCGCTCATAGCTATGACGGCCGCAAGCGCTGCGGGCAGGAAGATCACTGGGCAACCTTTGCCCTGAAAGTCACGAACCCTTTGACGGCCGCGCGCGCAGACGAGATGCGGCGCATTGTGGACCTGGTGGTTCCAGCGCGCTGTCACTTGCGCGAAATTAACTTTACCGAAGCTGCCCATGCTTATGAAGGCGCAATCACGTTTGACGGCAGCGCGACTTACGGGACTGTGCAATGAGCGATCTCAACGAAACAGGCGTCTGGGAAGACGGCATCTACCAGATAGAGACATCAGATCCTGTTTTGGGCGGTCCGCCCGATCTGGAGGCTCGCCTGGGCATAGCCAACATCCAGGCTTTGCAGCTCGCCAATAGAACGGGCTTATTGCGCGGCGTATTCGAACACCTGGTCAGTCAAACTAACTCTGTCAGCGAACAATCGCTGGCCGTGCAGGTCGAGACCGCTATTTTGGCCCTTGCCAGCCAAGTGGCTGGGCAACTCGAAACCGACGCGGTATTCGCACCGCAAGGAGGTGAGGTTTGGAGCCTCTCAGACGACGCGGAAACCAGCCTGCTTGTCTATTCAAAGGCGGGCACGGACAGCGCGATTTCTGAAGCGATTGAAGCCCAATCAGCAGCTCAAGGTTTGGCAAATATGTCCGCCGCAGAATTGGCCTGTCACATGGGTCTTATCATCACCAACCAAAAGGCAACTATGACTGGGTTTGCATTGTTAGATGATAGCGTGCTGCCAGGTGGCGCGGCTGCCTATCCTTCCACGGCAGCGGCTTTTCCAGAATATGTCTCGGGTGATGACCTGGTCTTGGGTCTCAATATCGCAGGTCGGTATCCGAGGTTCTGGGACCCTTCCAGCTTGGTCAATCCCGTTTCGCCTTCGCCAGTGCCGGGTGACGCAATGGCACAACAGTTGCTATCGCATGATCATCGGCCGAGCAGTCGGAACATCAATAGTACGGTTCAAATAGCCACGAGCTCAAATGGAAAATACACCGCCTTTTATGGAAGTGGCGCGACCTCGGATAACGCTCTTAGTACAGGCAAAACAGGAGGCAACGAAAACCGACCTGAAACCAGCATCTGGGCCGCCTGGTTGCCCTTGGTTGCTTAGGAGGATCCTATGCCAGATATTCTTAAGTTCCATCCCGAAACAGGCGAATTTTTGGGCGCGCGTCCCATCCAGATGGTTGACGGCGTTGAGTGTGTTTATCCAAGCTCCACCTTCACAAAGGATCCGCTGCCTGAAGGCCTTCCTGAAGGTTCAAAATGGCAGCGAAAGGACGATGCCTGGGTTGCCGTTGAAGACCATCGCGGCGAGACCGCCTATGGTGGAGACGATGGACGACAAGCCCTTGTCATCACAGATCTTGGGAGCTTGGCAGATCTCGGGCTAAGTGCGGAACCCGCGCCCTTGAGCGAAGACGAGCAGGCGGCCGAGCTTGAAGCCGCGATCGCCTCGAAGATTGCGGCAGCGCGCGATGAGCAATACGCTCAGCAGGCGCCAAGTTTTTGGTACACAAGCGCCAATGGTGCCGTCGTCGACGCCCATGTGCGCTGCGGTGAGCTGGACGAGCAGTCGATCAACACCTTTTTTCCCCTAACGCTCCAGGCCGAAGACCAGTGGGACAGCAGCGAAGTTTGGGAAGCCGCAGAGCTTAGCTATGACGCTGTTCCCTTGCCAACGATGGCCGAGGCGAAGGCCTTTGCCTTTGCCATGATCGCCCACTTCGCAAAGTACAAGCGGGCGTTCCTGGCGCTCATGAAGCAAATCCAACTCTGCGCAGATCTGGATGCGCTCGCCGCCATCGATGTCAGTGACGCCGCGCACTGGCCCGCCATTGGAGAGCCTGCCTCAGACCATGCCTAGCACTTTTTCCAACCCCGCACCGCTCAGCGGCCGCCTACCATAAAGGAGCATCCTCATGTCTTTTCTTCACGGAATTGAAGTCGTCGAACTCACTTCGGGCAGTCGCCCGATCAGCACCGTCCGCGCGTCGGTCATTGGCCTGGTCGGTACCGCACCTGCAGCTGATGCAGAGTCATTTCCGATCAACACACCAGTCCTGATCGCTGGCAGTCGCACCGAAGCTGCAGCACTCGGCGAAACGGGCACCTTACCCGCCGCTATGGACGGGATCTTCGATCAGACTGGTGCCTTGGTTGTGGTCGTGCGCGTTGAAGAAGGCGCCGATGAAGCCGCTACACTCTCAGCCATCATCGGCGGCGTTGACACAGATAGCGGACAGTACCAGGGCGTTCAGGCCTTGCTAGGAGCTGAGAGCACGCTCGGCGTGACGCCGCGTCTGCTTATCGCCCCAGGCTTTAGCCAAGAACAGGCCTTGGTCACCGAGATGATCTCGGTTGCTGAAAGACTGCGCGGGGTCGTGATCGCCGATGGTCCCAACACTAACGATGCCGACGCGATCGCCTATCGCGGCAACTTCGGATCTGCGCGGCTCTATCTGGTCGATCCTTGGGTGAAGGTCTGGGACACGCAGGCCGACGCCGAAACCATTGAGCCTGCGTCTGCGCGTGTAGCTGGCATGATCGCCAAGTCCGACAGCGAGCGCGGGTTCTGGTGGTCACCTTCCAATCGCGAGATGCTGGGCATCACTGGCACGGCTCGGTCGGTGGACTTTGCGCTCGGCGATGGAAATGCCCGCGCTAATTTGCTCAACGAAAAAGAGGTTGCGACGATCATTCGTAAAGATGGCTATCGCCTCTGGGGCAATCGCACTTGTGCGAGCGATGCCAAGTGGGCCTTCCTCAATGTCCGCCGTACCGCTGACATGATCAACGAGAGCATCTTGCAAGCCCATCTTTGGGCCGTGGATCGCAACATCACGCGCACCTATCTCGATGAGGTTGTTGAGGGTGTCAATGCCTATCTACGCGACCTTAAGGCGCGTGGGGCGATCATCAACGGGGAGGCGTGGGCCGATCCCGAGCTGAACACGGCCACGCAGATCGAGCAAGGCAAGGTCACGATCGATTTCAAATTCTCGGCCAACTATCCCGCCGAGCATCTGACCTTCCGCAGTCAGCTCACCAACGAATACCTGACCGAAATTCTCTAGGGTTCAGACCTAAGCCAAGAAGGAACTTAACATGCCAAACGAAATCGTTAAAAATATCAACGCCTTCATCGACGGCCGTGGTTACGCCGGCGAGGTCAAGGAGTACACGCCGCCCAAACTGGTCGCTAAGCTCATGGAGTACTCGGCGGGCGGGATGTCCGCGCCGATCGATGTCGCCATGGGCGCTCACGAGAAGTTGGAGGCTGACATCAGTCTGTGCGGCTTCGATCCCAATGTGATCCGTCAGTTTGGTGTCGTCGAAGGCAAGGATGTGCCTTTTAACTTGCGGGGGGCGGCAGAGGATATGGACGGCGGCGTCCATGCTATTGCTATCACCCTCCGTGGTAAGGTCAAAGAGCTCGATATGGGTTCTTGGAAACCTGGGGAAGAGGCCACGCTGAAGGTTTCGCTTTCGCTGAGCTACTATCGCTACGTCCGCGACGATGAGACCTTGATCGAGCTGGATCCGCTTAACACCGTTGCGATTGTGGGCGGCGAAGATCAGCTCTCTGATCAGCGCGCGGCGCTCGGCATCTAAGGGGAGAGCGTCATGTCTGAAGTTGTCAAGCTCGATCATGCAATCACCGTCGATGGCAAAACGGTCAACGAGTTGACCCTGCGTCGACCAAAGGTGCGCGACATTAAGGCGGTTAACGGGATCAAGGACGATTTCAACAAGTTCCTGCAGATGACTGCAAATCTCGCGCAAATTTCTCCTTCGGAACTAGAAGAGATGGATGCAGCCGACATGGCGAAGGTGAGCCAAGTTGTGGGAAAGTTTTTGGCCCCAGAGGGCTCGTAAGCTGGGAACAGCTGCGACCCGTCTTGTCGGTCATCGCCTATCTGTTTCACTGGCAACCTTCGGAGATGGACGCCTTAGAGATCGACGAGCTGATGGCCTTTTATGACGAGGCGCTGAAACTGCACAAGGCCGCAAACAAGCCATGACTCAAATCAACCTCGGCATCGTTACCCGCCTGGTGGACCAGGTCACTGGCCCGATGCGACAGGCGGAGAACACCGTCAGCCAATCGGCCAAGCGGATGCAAGACAGCTTAAAGCTGTCGATGAAAATTGCAGGCATTGGCGCGGCGTCGGCGGGGGTCGCTTACGGGGCCAAGCGCATGGTCACGGGGTTCACCGACAGCGTCATGGAACTCTCCAAAGCGCAAGGCGAGCTCGCCAGCTTAGGCGTCGAAAACATCGACGTTGTGACCAAGGCCGCAATGCGCATGCAGAGCCAATTCTCCGAAGTCACTTCGGAAGGGTTTGTTCGCGCGGCCTATGATATTCGCTCGGGGATCTCGACCTTAAGCGACGAGGGGGTCGCTCAAATGACGGCGGCGGCCGTCACCGTCGCCAAAGCGACCAAAGGCGTTCCAGAGCAAATGACGTCTTTGTTTGCAACGGGTTACGGGATCTTCAAAGACCAATTCAAAGACATGGACGATGGCGCGTTTGGTGATATGTTTGGTGCGTCACTGGCAGGGGCGGTTCAGGCCTTCAAGACCGACGGTGCCAAGATGCAGCAAGCCATCGAAAGCGCAGGTGCGGGTGCGGCCAATTTGGGCATGAGCCTCAATGAGCAACTCACCCTGCTGGGAATGATGCAGACGCAGATGCAGGCGGGCGAGGCTGGCACTGCGCTGCGCGCCTTTGCCACCAACGCTGCCAAGGCCCATGAAGAATTTGCCAGTCTTGCGGTCGAGACCGATAACCCTGTCGTCGTTCGCGTGCTCGATGAGAACGGCCGTTTGCGCGCCATGCCGCTGATTCTTGATGATCTGAAAGCTCGCTACGGCGACACCCTAGACGCATTTGAAGCCGATCAGATCAAGAAGGCCTTCGGAACCGACGAGGCGATGAAGATGATCAATGCGCTTTACGGGCAAGAGGCCGCCGTGCGCGCCAACGCGGAAGCCTTGCAAGACGCCGCAAATCAAGGAGCCGCCTTCACTGAGGGCATGGCGCTTATCGCTGATGATACCCTCGCGGGTCAGATGGGGCGCTTGAATGGAAGTTTGCGCACGTTGCGCCAAACAATCGGCGTGGCGCTTGTTCCCATGGTTCGATCAATCGCCAGCGCGATCCAGGCCGTTGTGGTGAAGGTGACGGCGTGGGCGGAAGCCAATCCCAGGCTGTTTGCAACTTTGGGCACGATCGTTGGGGTGATTGGTGGACTAGCAGCGGGCTTAGCGGTGTTGTCTTTTGGCCTTTCGGCGGCGATCAGCGGCTTTGCCATGATGCGCGTTGCTCTCACCGCTGTTGGCCGAGCTATGCTCATGAATCCCATTGGGCTGATCATCACGGGTATAGCGGTCGCGGCCTTCCTGATCGTGCAATACTGGGAGCCGATCAAAGCGTTCTTCTTGAATTTGTGGGACAAGATTAAGTGGGTGTTTGAGGCTGCGTGGGAATGGATCAAAGACATCTTCTTCAACTATACGCCCCACGGCCTGATCATCACACATTGGGAGACCATTGTGGGTTGGTTTTCTGGTCTCTGGGATAGCGTCGCTTGGATCTTTGGCGCGGCCTGGGAATGGATCAAAAACATCTTCTTCAACTACACACCCCACGGCCTGATCATCACGCATTGGGAGACCATCGTGGGTTGGTTCCTTGGTCTATGGGATAGCGTTGTCTCGATTTTCGAGGCCGCCTGGGATTGGATAAAGGGCGTTTGGGAAGGCGCAACGGGGTGGTTCAGTTGGCTGTTCGGGGATGTGGAAGGTCAAGCAGGCGGAACCTGGGACAAGATCTCGGGCTCTGCGTCTGGCGCTTGGGAGAGCGTCAAGGGTGCGTGGGGAGCAGCAACCAGTTGGTTTGGTGGGATTTGGGGTAGCCTGACGGGCGGCGAAGGCGGGGACGTCTGGGAAACGATTTCGGCAAATGCCACAAGCGCTTGGGATACGGTCCAGGGCGCTTGGGAGGGTGCCTCGGGCTGGTTTTCGGGGCTCTGGGGACGCGTTCAAAGCGGAGCGAGCTCGGGCTGGGAGAGCGTCTCAGACACCGTCGCTGGGTTGACCCAGTCCATCATTGACGGTTTCAAATCTCTGTTTGGCTTCGGCCAAGAAAATGAAGAAATCCAGCAGTTTGAAGATGTCGGCCGACAAGTGATCGTCGGGCTTGTCGAGGGGATCGACGGGAAGCTGGGTCAGCTCGAGCGGGCTGTGAACAGAATAGGTGAAACGATCATCAACACGATCAAGCAAGCGCTTGGCCTTGGGTTTTGGCAGTCCGAAGAGTTTAAGACCATGGGCCGAGACGTTGTCGATGGTCTCATTGATGGCATCAATAGTCGATCAGGTGCCCTTAAAGGCGCTCTTCGGCGGATGTCAGAGGACATGGTGGCGACCTTTCGCGCGGAAATGGGCATCCAGTCTCCTTCCAAGATATTTGCGGGGCTGGGCGGGCACCTAAGCGAGGGCCTGGCCGTTGGGATCGGGAGGCAGGAAGGTCAAGTGACCGCCGCCATGGACCGCATCCGAGCCAACATCACGCGGCCTATGGCAGCAGGGATCGGCGGTACCGCGCTTGCCCTTGGGGGCGGACCTGCGCTCGCCAGTCCCTTCGACGCCGTTGGCGCGTCACCTGGTCCAGGCGGTACCATCAGCTATAGTCCACAGATAACCATCAATTTGTCTGGGGCATCTGCAGAAGATGCTGCGGGCGTAGAGGCGGCGGTTCGGCGAGCGCTCGACGAGCACGAACAACGGGCACAGGCTGATCTGCGGCGGATGCTGAGTGATTGAGCATGTCGCAGGTCATGATGATGCTGGGTGCATACCCGTTTATGATCGAGACAGCGGCTTATGATCAGCTTATCCGCGAGAGCTCATGGCGTTGGAAAACGCAAGCTCGCATCGGCCGCAAGCCCGCAAGCCAGTATCTCGGCCCAGATGCTCAGACCATCAATATGAACGGTTTTGTGCTGCCAGAGTTTGCTGGCGGTCAGACCCAGATGGGGCAGATCCGCACCGCTGGTGATGGTGGCGAACCGCTCAAACTGGTTGACGGCCGTGGCTACGTTTGGGGTGATTTCGTCATCACCAACCTCACAGAAACACAATCCTACTTCATGCCCACGGGCGCACCAAAGCGCATCGATTTTCAAATATCCTTGCAAGAATACGGTGACGAGAGAGGTCTCAGCCTGGCTAGCCTTAGCCTGGCGCATCTTGCCTTGGCCGCGCTGCTCGAAAGGTTCGTATGAGGTATCGAACCAAAGAGGGCGACATGCTTGATGCGGTCTGCATTGCATACTACGGGGAAGGGAATTTCGATCTTGACCTTATATACGCAGCGAACCCAGGGCTTGCTGCTCGAGGTCCTGTCTATGCCTCAGGCGTCATCATCAACTTGCCCAACGTCGAGCAAGTTGATCCCGTCTCAGAGACTGTGCGGCTTTGGGACTGACTGGCATGAGGCCGATCTTTGATATTCGCGTTGGCGAGAGCAACATCACGTCCATTGTTGCTGATCGCTTGCTCATACTCCGAGTAACTGACGAGGCTGGCGTTAGAGCAGATGCGGTTGAACTCAGTTTTGACGATCGTGACGGCCTGGTTGCGCTACCGCCGACGGGGGCCGCCATTAGCGTTGCTATGGGTTTTCAGGAGACCAACCTGGTCCACATGGGCACGTACACGGCCTCCGAGGTCGCTGTGTTTGGCGCGCCCCAAACAATCAGCGTCATCGGCAAGTCGGCTGACATGAGTGGCAAACTGCGCGAGCAAAGGTCCCGCACCTGGTCCGATATTAGTCTCAAGGACTTGGTCGAAGCCATCGCAGCAGAACATGGAATCACTCCGCGAATTGCAGAACGCTTTGCTGATTTCAAATATGACAGCATTGCCCAGACGGACGAAAGCGATTTGCACTTTCTAAATCGCATTAGCCGAGACCATGATGCTTTGTTTTCGGTTAAGGGTGGGTCACTTTTGTTTGGCACGCGCGGCCATGGATTGAGCCTAAGTGGTTTAGTCATGCCGACCAACACCATCTATAAGAGCGACGTGAGCGCTTGGAGGGTCACCATGGCCGACGCCGATGAGTTCGGTTCGGTCACTGCAAAGTGGCGTGAAACTGATGATGGCACCGTCCAGATCGTTAAGGTCGGTCAGGACTCACCCACCAAGGCCCTTCGCAACATCTATCCCAGCCAAGCCGAGGCCGAGGTCGCGGCGGCGGCTAAGCTCGACGAAATCAAGCGCGGCGGGCACCGCTTAGGCTTAACCATGCCCGCCCAACCACAACTTTCGGCCGAAAGCCAAATCACACTGTCGGGGTTCAAGCTAGGTGCCGACGGCAGCTGGTCAATCAGGTCAGTCAGTCACGAGCTGAAGAGCGGCGGGTTCACCACTAGAATTGAAGCCGAGAGGCCGCAGTCTTAGCTTCCGAAAGGAGGGCGATGGGGCAAACAAAAGCGGTCACGGTTGAAAATTCGCGCGAGCGGGTCCAATACCAGCGAACATAAGAGTCATTTTCAACCGCCGCTGGTATTGTGAAAGATCCCTAAAAACGGCGGTCCCAAGTGCCGTCGATGCGGATTTCCTCATTTTCGCCGTTGCCCAACTCGCCAAAGGTCAGGTCGATGCGCGTGGTCGAGCCGTCGTCGTTGTTGCCAATCCAGCCGACGCTGATTGCCCCCACGGGGTCTTCGTTGGGTGAATAGACGGTACCGTCGTTGAGCGTCACGTCCTCTGCCCCGAACACCTGGCTCAGTTCCCCGCGCAGGGTAATTCGCCCTATGTCTTCTATTGGCATGGTCATGTACTCGACCCCCAGGCCCAACCGGCCCAAACTGGCTTCGGCCTGGTCAGAACTGACCCCGTCGGAGAACTTGAAAGACTCCAGCGTTTCTGTCGAGTAGAGCAGATCGACGAACGGCGTCAGCCTGCTGCCGTCTTCCAAATCGTGCTGGCCGCTGATTTCCCCTTTTAGGATCAACCGGAGTGAAGCGGCATTGCCCGTAGCGTCCGACACGCTCTCAAACTCATTGCGCGAGGCGGTGAGGATGGAGGAGCCTGTGTAAATCAGGCCCCCTTCGCGACGGGCGCTGTAGTAGCCGATGGAAACCCCTGCCCGATCGACATCGGTTTCGCCCTCGTAGTTCCAACTGGACGCCTCGGCGCCGTAGAGCAAGCCCGATACGCTCGTTTCGTTCTTGTCCAACTCGGTCCCGACAACGGCATAGCCAAAATCGCCGTCACCTTTCAACTCGGCATCCACCGACGCGTTGGACAGACCCATGGAGAACCAATCGACCAGCGGCATTTGATCGCCCTCGCGCGCCGAGAAGACATGGAGGCGGCTGTAGGCGCTGGTATCAAGCGATGCGACGGCTTCATCCCCGCTGGCGGCACTTCCCCCGCTTGGAGAGGGGGCGGTACCCGCAGGGCCCGCGCCGCTCGACAGCCCGCCGATGGCGGCATCGCTGACCAAGCTGCCCAGTTGCGCGCTCATGACGCTGCTGGTGGCGATGGAGGAGACCAGGGCACCGCTATCCTCGGGCTGGGCTTGGACGGTGACAAAGGCCACCTGCACCGTATTGGCGATGGCAGAACCGTTGACCGTTGCACTGATGGTGGCTGTCCCTTCGTCCTCGCTGGAAGTCAGCGTGGCGGTATAGGTGCCATTGTCCCGATCGACCGCCTCGGTTACGGTTCCCGCCGTGGTGTCAAAGACGACCTGGTCGCCCCCAAGGGTCACATTGTTGCCGTTGGCATCTTTGACCTGGACCGTCAGCGTGGCGGTGGCGTCGCCCCCCGCCAGAATGCTGGTCTCACTGGTCGTCAGGGTCGATTGACTGGGGTCGGGACCGCCCGCACCAAAGGTGACGGTGGCCGTTGTGCTGATCTTGGTTCCGTCGATGGTGATGGTCACCACGATCTGCCCAGACTTGGTCGATGTTAAGGTCGCCGTATAGGTTCCCGGTTCGCTGCCGCTTTCGGTAAAGTCCCCGACGACCGCCCCATTGCTTGCGGCCCCAGTGATTTTATCCGCCAATCCAGCAATGGTATTGCCCCCTGCGTCCTTAGCCACGACCGTGATGGTCGATTGCTCATCGACGCTCAAGCCAGAGGCGGGGTCAGCTGTCACGCTCGTTTCAGCAGCGGAAACGGCGCCGGCCACAAAAGTTACGCTCGGCTTTTGATCGATTTCGACATTGCCAATGCGCACCGTCACCTGCGTGGTGCCCACTGATGTGGATGTCAGACTGGCTTGATACACCCCAGAGTTGGTCGCGGTTTCGGCAAAGGCCCCGACCTGAGCGCCATTGCTGGCGGTGGCGCTGACGCTGCCAGCCTCCCCTTGGATCGGATTGCCCTCTGTATCTATGGCGGTCACGGTGATCGTGACGGGACTCTCGATAGAAACATCCGATGACGGCGAGGCTTCGACGGTTGTGGCCGTCGCTGACGCGGTCCAGGTGACAAAGGTCACGCTTGGCTTGTCATCAATCGGAGTGTCACCGACGGTGATCGTCACCACGGTTTCCCCTGCGGTGTCAGAGGTAAGGCTGGCCTCGTAAACGCCTGCTGTGCTCGTTTCTGTGAAAGCCCCAACACTGGCCCCATTGGTGGCGCTGCCAGAAATTTGATCCGCCAGCCCCGTGATCGCGTTGCTGTTGGCGTCCTTAAGGGTCACGGTGAGGGTCGAGTCGCATCCTTGGCCTGAACCGTCACAACCGTTGTCGTGCCATCAGCAACCAAACTGGATTCTGCAACCGAAATCGTCGAATTGGCAGCACTCGCATCACCCACAACAAACGTCATGCTCACAGGGTTACTGGCGTTTGTAATGGCAGCGCCATCCAAACTGATCGTCACGAAGTGTTCTATGGCTTGCTTGGCTTGAACCGTCGCTGTGTAAGTTCCGTCGCCAACCGCTGTGAAGTTTGACAATGCCGCATCTGTAATGGCTACCCCCTCCGATGCAGCATCGCTTATCGAACCGCTGATCTTCGCAACATCGTAACCAATAACTGGGTTACTGTTCGCATCCAACGCCGCCACCGTGATCGTGAAGGTATCGCTATCATTGGCTGCAGGCGTTGAGCCACTGGCCGTTGCGGCCACGCTCAATGTCGTCACACCCAAATCAACCGCACCTGCCACAAACGTCATGCTCACAGGGTTACTGGCGTTTGTAATGGCAGCGCCATCTAAACTGATCGTCACGAAGTGTTCTATGGCTTGCTTGGCTTGAACCGTCGCTGTGTAAGTTCCGTCGCCAACCGCTGTGAAGTTTGACAATGCCGCATCTGTAATGGCTACCCCCTCCGATGCAGCATCGCTTATCGAACCGCTGATCTTCGCAACATCGTAACCAATAACTGGGTTACTGTTCGCATCCAACGCCGCCACCGTGATCGTGAAGGTATCGCTATCATTGGCTGCAGGCGTTGAGCCACTGGCCGTTGCGGCCACGCTCAATGTCGTCACACCCAAATCAACCGCACCTGCCACAAACGTCATGCTCACAGGGTTACTGGCGTTTGTAATGGCAGCGCCATCTAAACTGATCGTCACGAAGTGTTCTATGGCTTGCTTGGCTTGAACCGTCGCTGTGTAAGTTCCGTCGCCAACCGCTGTGAAGTTTGACAATGCCGCATCTGTAATGGCTACCCCCTCCGATGCAGCATCGCTTATCGAACCGCTGATCTTCGCAACATCGTAACCAATAACTGGGTTACTGTTCGCATCCAACGCCGCCACCGTGATCGTGAAGGTATCGCTATCATTGGCTGCAGGCGTTGAGCCACTGGCCGTTGCGGCCACGCTCAATGTCGTCACACCCAAATCAACCGCACCTGCCACAAACGTCATGCTCACAGGGTTACTGGCGTTTGTAATGGCAGCGCCATCCAAACTGATCGTCACGAAGTGTTCTATGGCTTGCTTGGCTTGAACCGTCGCTGTGTAAGTTCCGTCGCCAACCGCTGTGAAGTTTGACAATGCCGCATCTGTAATGGCTACCCCCTCCGATGCAGCATCGCTTATCGAACCGCTGATCTTCGCAACATCGTAACCAATAACTGGGTTACTGTTCGCATCCAACGCCGCCACCGTGATCGTGAAGGTATCGCTATCATTGGCTGCAGGCGTTGAGCCACTGGCCGTTGCGGCCACGCTCAATGTCGTCACACCCAAATCAACCGCACCTGCCACAAACGTCATGCTCACAGGGTTACTGGCGTTTGTAATGGCAGCGCCATCCAAACTGATCGTCACGAAGTGTTCTATGGCTTGCTTGGCTTGAACCGTCGCTGTGTAAGTTCCGTCGCCAACCGCTGTGAAGTTTGACAATGCCGCATCTGTAATGGCTACCCCCTCCGATGCAGCATCGCTTATCGAACCGCTGATCTTTGCAACATCGTAACCAATAACTGGGTTACTGTTCGCATCCAACGCCGCCACCGTGATCGTGAAGGTATCGCTATCATTGGCTGCAGGCGTTGAGCCACTGGCCGTTGCGGCCACGCTCAATGTCGTCACACCCAAATCAACCGCACCTGCCACAAACGTCATGCTCACAGGGTTACTGGCGTTTGTAATGGCAGCGCCATCCAAACTGATCGTCACGAAGTGTTCTATGGCTTGCTTGGCTTGAACCGTCGCTGTGTAAGTTCCGTCGCCAACCGCTGTGAAGTTTGACAATGCCGCATCTGTAATGGCTACCCCCTCCGATGCAGCATCGCTTATCGAACCGCTGATCTTTGCAACATCGTAACCAATAACTGGGTTACTGTTCGCATCCAACGCCGCCACCGTGATCGTGAAGGTATCGCTATCATTGGCTGCAGGCGTTGAGCCACTGGCCGTTGCGGCCACGCTCAATGTCGTCACACCCAAATCAACCGCACCTGCCACAAACGTCATGCTCACAGGGTTACTGGCGTTTGTAATGGCAGCGCCATCCAAACTGATCGTCACGAAGTGTTCTATGGCTTGCTTGGCTTGAACCGTCGCTGTGTAAGTTCCGTCGCCAACCGCTGTGAAGTTTGACAATGCCGCATCTGTAATGGCTACCCCCTCCGATGCAGCATCGCTTATCGAACCGCTGATCTTCGCAACATCGTAACCAATAACTGGGTTACTGTTCGCATCCAACGCCGCCACCGTGATCGTGAAGGTATCGCTATCATTGGCTGCAGGCGTTGAGCCACTGGCCGTTGCGGCCACGCTCAATGTCGTCACACCCAAATCAACCGCACCTGCCACAAACGTCATGCTCACAGGGTTACTGGCGTTTGTAATGGCAGCGCCATCCAAACTGATCGTCACGAAGTGTTCTATGGCTTGCTTGGCTTGAACCGTCGCTGTGTAAGTTCCGTCGCCAACCGCTGTGAAGTTTGACAATGCCGCATCTGTAATGGCTACCCCCTCCGATGCAGCATCGCTTATCGAACCGCTGATCTTCGCAACATCGTAACCAATAACTGGGTTACTGTTCGCATCCAACGCCGCCACCGTGATCGTGAAGGTATCGCTATCATTGGCTGCAGGCGTTGAGCCACTGGCCGTTGCGGCCACGCTCAATGTCGTCACACCCAAATCAACCGCACCTGCCACAAACGTCATGCTCACAGGGTTACTGGCGTTTGTAATGGCAGCGCCATCCAAACTGATCGTCACGAAGTGTTCTATGGCTTGCTTGGCTTGAACCGTCGCTGTGTAAGTTCCGTCGCCAACCGCTGTGAAGTTTGACAATGCCGCATCTGTAATGGCTACCCCCTCCGATGCAGCATCGCTTATCGAACCGCTGATCTTCGCAACATCGTAACCAATAACTGGGTTACTGTTCGCATCCAACGCCGCCACCGTGATCGTGAAGGTATCGCTATCATTGGCTGCAGGCGTTGAGCCACTGGCCGTTGCGGCCACGCTCAATGTCGTCACACCCAAATCAACCGCACCTGCCACAAACGTCATGCTCACAGGGTTACTGGCGTTTGTAATGGCAGCGCCATCCAAACTGATCGTCACGAAGTGTTCTATGGCTTGCTTGGCTTGAACCGTCGCTGTGTAAGTTCCGTCGCCAACCGCTGTGAAGTTTGACAATGCCGCATCTGTAATGGCTACCCCCTCCGATGCAGCATCGCTTATCGAACCGCTGATCTTCGCAACATCGTAACCAATAACTGGGTTACTGTTCGCATCCAACGCCGCCACCGTGATCGTGAAGGTATCGCTATCATTGGCTGCAGGCGTTGAGCCACTGGCCGTTGCGGCCACGCTCAATGTCGTCACACCCAAATCAACCGCACCTGCCACAAACGTCATGCTCACAGGGTTACTGGCGTTTGTAATGGCAGCGCCATCCAAACTGATCGTCACGAAGTGTTCTATGGCTTGCTTGGCTTGAACCGTCGCTGTGTAAGTTCCGTCGCCAACCGCTGTGAAGTTTGACAATGCCGCATCTGTAATGGCTACCCCCTCCGATGCAGCATCGCTTATCGAACCGCTGATCTTCGCAACATCGTAACCAATAACTGGGTTACTGTTCGCATCCAACGCCGCCACCGTGATCGTGAAGGTATCGCTATCATTGGCTGCAGGCGTTGAGCCACTGGCCGTTGCGGCCACGCTCAATGTCGTCACACCCAAATCAACCGCACCTGCCACAAACGTCATGCTCACAGGGTTACTGGCGTTTGTAATGGCAGCGCCATCCAAACTGATCGTCACGAAGTGTTCTATGGCTTGCTTGGCTTGAACCGTCGCTGTGTAAGTTCCGTCGCCAACCGCTGTGAAGTTTGACAATGCCGCATCTGTAATGGCTACCCCCTCCGATGCAGCATCGCTTATCGAACCGCTGATCTTCGCAACATCGTAACCAATAACTGGGTTACTGTTCGCATCCAACGCCGCCACCGTGATCGTGAAGGTATCGCTATCATTGGCTGCAGGCGTTGAGCCACTGGCCGTTGCGGCCACGCTCAATGTCGTCACACCCAAATCAACCGCACCTGCCACAAACGTCATGCTCACAGGGTTACTGGCGTTTGTAATGGCAGCGCCATCCAAACTGATCGTCACGAAGTGTTCTATGGCTTGCTTGGCTTGAACCGTCGCTGTGTAAGTTCCGTCGCCAACCGCTGTGAAGTTTGACAATGCCGCATCTGTAATGGCTACCCCCTCCGATGCAGCATCGCTTATCGAACCGCTGATCTTCGCAACATCGTAACCAATAACTGGGTTACTGTTCGCATCCAACGCCGCCACCGTGATCGTGAAGGTATCGCTATCATTGGCTGCAGGCGTTGAGCCACTGGCCGTTGCGGCCACGCTCAATGTCGTCACACCCAAATCAACCGCACCTGCCACAAACGTCATGCTCACAGGGTTACTGGCGTTTGTAATGGCAGCGCCATCCAAACTGATCGTCACGAAGTGTTCTATGGCTTGCTTGGCTTGAACCGTCGCTGTGTAAGTTCCGTCGCCAACCGCTGTGAAGTTTGACAATGCCGCATCTGTAATGGCTACCCCCTCCGATGCAGCATCGCTTATCGAACCGCTGATCTTCGCAACATCGTAACCAATAACTGGGTTACTGTTCGCATCCAACGCCGCCACCGTGATCGTGAAGGTATCGCTATCATTGGCTGCAGGCGTTGAGCCACTGGCCGTTGCGGCCACGCTCAATGTCGTCACACCCAAATCAACCGCACCTGCCACAAACGTCATGCTCACAGGGTTACTGGCGTTTGTAATGGCAGCGCCATCCAAACTGATCGTCACGAAGTGTTCTATGGCTTGCTTGGCTTGAACCGTCGCTGTGTAAGTTCCGTCGCCAACCGCTGTGAAGTTTGACAATGCCGCATCTGTAATGGCTACCCCCTCCGATGCAGCATCGCTTATCGAACCGCTGATCTTCGCAACATCGTAACCAATAACTGGGTTACTGTTCGCATCCAACGCCGCCACCGTGATCGTGAAGGTATCGCTATCATTGGCTGCAGGCGTTGAGCCACTGGCCGTTGCGGCCACGCTCAATGTCGTCACACCCAAATCAACCGCACCTGCCACAAACGTCATGCTCACAGGGTTACTGGCGTTTGTAATGGCAGCGCCATCCAAACTGATCGTCACGAAGTGTTCTATGGCTTGCTTGGCTTGAACCGTCGCTGTGTAAGTTCCGTCGCCAACCGCTGTGAAGTTTGACAATGCCGCATCTGTAATGGCTACCCCCTCCGATGCAGCATCGCTTATCGAACCGCTGATCTTCGCAACATCGTAACCAATAACTGGGTTACTGTTCGCATCCAACGCCGCCACCGTGATCGTGAAGGTATCGCTATCATTGGCTGCAGGCGTTGAGCCACTGGCCGTTGCGGCCACGCTCAATGTCGTCACACCCAAATCAACCGCACCTGCCACAAACGTCATGCTCACAGGGTTACTGGCGTTTGTAATGGCAGCGCCATCCAAACTGATCGTCACGAAGTGTTCTATGGCTTGCTTGGCTTGAACCGTCGCTGTGTAAGTTCCGTCGCCAACCGCTGTGAAGTTTGACAATGCCGCATCTGTAATGGCTACCCCCTCCGATGCAGCATCGCTTATCGAACCGCTGATCTTCGCAACATCGTAACCAATAACTGGGTTACTGTTCGCATCCAACGCCGCCACCGTGATCGTGAAGGTATCGCTATCATTGGCTGCAGGCGTTGAGCCACTGGCCGTTGCGGCCACGCTCAATGTCGTCACACCCAAATCAACCGCACCTGCCACAAACGTCATGCTCACAGGGTTACTGGCGTTTGTAATGGCAGCGCCATCCAAACTGATCGTCACGAAGTGTTCTATGGCTTGCTTGGCTTGAACCGTCGCTGTGTAAGTTCCGTCGCCAACCGCTGTGAAGTTTGACAATGCCGCATCTGTAATGGCTACCCCCTCCGATGCAGCATCGCTTATCGAACCGCTGATCTTCGCAACATCGTAACCAATAACTGGGTTACTGTTCGCATCCAACGCCGCCACCGTGATCGTGAAGGTATCGCTATCATTGGCTGCAGGCGTTGAGCCACTGGCCGTTGCGGCCACGCTCAATGTCGTCACACCCAAATCAACCGCACCTGCCACAAACGTCATGCTCACAGGGTTACTGGCGTTTGTAATGGCAGCGCCATCCAAACTGATCGTCACGAAGTGTTCTATGGCTTGCTTGGCTTGAACCGTCGCTGTGTAAGTTCCGTCGCCAACCGCTGTGAAGTTTGACAATGCCGCATCTGTAATGGCTACCCCCTCCGATGCAGCATCGCTTATCGAACCGCTGATCTTCGCAACATCGTAACCAATAACTGGGTTACTGTTCGCATCCAACGCCGCCACCGTGATCGTGAAGGTATCGCTATCATTGGCTGCAGGCGTTGAGCCACTGGCCGTTGCGGCCACGCTCAATGTCGTCACACCCAAATCAACCGCACCTGCCACAAACGTCATGCTCACAGGGTTACTGGCGTTTGTAATGGCAGCGCCATCCAAACTGATCGTCACGAAGTGTTCTATGGCTTGCTTGGCTTGAACCGTCGCTGTGTAAGTTCCGTCGCCAACCGCTGTGAAGTTTGACAATGCCGCATCTGTAATGGCTACCCCCTCCGATGCAGCATCGCTTATCGAACCGCTGATCTTCGCAACATCGTAACCAATAACTGGGTTACTGTTCGCATCCAACGCCGCCACCGTGATCGTGAAGGTATCGCTATCATTGGCTGCAGGCGTTGAGCCACTGGCCGTTGCGGCCACGCTCAATGTCGTCACACCCAAATCAACCGCACCTGCCACAAACGTCATGCTCACAGGGTTACTGGCGTTTGTAATGGCAGCGCCATCCAAACTGATCGTCACGAAGTGTTCTATGGCTTGCTTGGCTTGAACCGTCGCTGTGTAAGTTCCGTCGCCAACCGCTGTGAAGTTTGACAATGCCGCATCTGTAATGGCTACCCCCTCCGATGCAGCATCGCTTATCGAACCGCTGATCTTCGCAACATCGTAACCAATAACTGGGTTACTGTTCGCATCCAACGCCGCCACCGTGATCGTGAAGGTATCGCTATCATTGGCTGCAGGCGTTGAGCCACTGGCCGTTGCGGCCACGCTCAATGTCGTCACACCCAAATCAACCGCACCTGCCACAAACGTCATGCTCACAGGGTTATGGCGTTTGTAATGGCAGCGCCATCCAAACTGATCGTCACGAAGTGTTCTATGGCTTGCTTGGCTTGAACCGTCGCTGTGTAAGTTCCGTCGCCAACCGCTGTGAAGTTTGACAATGCCGCATCTGTAATGGCTACCCCCTCCGATGCAGCATCGCTTATCGAACCGCTGATCTTCGCAACATCGTAACCAATAACTGGGTTACTGTTCGCATCCAACGCCGCCACCGTGATCGTGAAGGTATCGCTATCATTGGCTGCAGGCGTTGAGCCACTGGCCGTTGCGGCCACGCTCAATGTCGTCACACCCAAATCAACCGCACCTGCCACAAACGTCATGCTCACAGGGTTACTGGCGTTTGTAATGGCAGCGCCATCCAAACTGATCGTCACGAAGTGTTCTATGGCTTGCTTGGCTTGAACCGTCGCTGTGTAAGTTCCGTCGCCAACCGCTGTGAAGTTTGACA